>CBDATQ010000001.1:0-2357536 GCA_965199955.1 Spirochaetia bacterium
TTCTGCTGACCGCGGGATATGAAGACGCTTGGCAGGCGGCCGCTGGGGGAAATGGGAACACGTGTTGTCAGGCGCCGAACCTGAGGAACGAGACGAGTGCGCTGTACACGCGGATCGATCAGATCTACGTGAAGGGAGTCAAGCTGAGGGAGTCGGCATCGATCCGCGCCGCGACCGTGGGGGACAAGCCGGAAGACCGCTTGGCCACCGGGCAGTGGCCCTCCGACCACGCGGGAGTAGTGGCGTACCTGCCGGTGGAGTAGCGCCCCCGAGTCGGGGTAGACGATGCGGGGGCAGGCGGTCGGCGCCGGGATCAGCTGCGAGCGGTTGAGTGATGGGGGAGCAGGAGGAGGGGTCAGTAGGCGAGCCCATAGACGTAACCAATAGCGAGTCCGCGGGGTGGTCCAGGTCCCCAAGAGCGGCAGGCGCTTCCGGCAGCCAGGTTGGTGATCGTCTCCGGCGTCGGTATCCGGTGGTCTGGCAGTTCCTCGCCGTCGTGCCACGTCGCCCATTTGCCACGGGCGACGTGGCGCAGCACTGCGGCGGCGGCGTTCCCGTCGCAGGCGGCAAGCTCGGCGTTCATGTCCGCGCGCGGCGCGGTGGTCTCCGTGCCGGCACGCCGGCCATTCCCTCCGCCACCGCGCTCACTGCGTGGTGAATCCGCCATGTAAACTACGGTAGCTACCGGTTGCTACTAACGTCCACCGCCCGGCCCGGTGCCCGGTGCTTGGGCGCCCGCACTGAACGCCGAGGCGGAAGCCGCCAAAAAGGCGAAAGAGGCGACCACGCCGGCCGCGCGAGACAAACCGTTCGCCCGCCTGGCAGCCGATCCGCCGTCGGCGCCGTACACGGTCCGGATCGGCTGCCGGCCGTCGACGCCGCACGACCAGGTGCGGAGGGCGAGCGCCAGGCCGGCACGCCCGTCGTGGGCGACCTCCGCATCGAACCCCGCCCGTTCGAAGCGGACCTTCAGCCAGTGCGCGATCCGCGGCTCGTCTTCGACGATTAGCACCGTGCGCTTCATCATCACTCCCACGGTGGCCGCGAAATGTCGCACGATTGTCTCATCCCGGGACGAGTTTCGCGCGGCGGACGCCGGGGAGCGGCCGCTTTAGACCGAAGTTCCAGGAGCGAAATTGCCTGAAGTCCTTGTGGTCAGGGTAGTTTCTCAATGGTGCAGGTTCCTGTGCATGGCTACATGCGGGGCGTGACCCCAAGCAGCTCGAAACAGCGCTGCTGAACCGGCGTCGGGTGCGTGTGCAGCGTGAACGTGCTGCCGCCCTCTGCAACCTGCATCGTGTTCGCCGTCAGCGTGCCCAGCTCAGTGATCAGCGTGCGAAAGCTGCACCGGCAACCCGTCCTCGGTGCGCTTGCTCGACGCCTTGGCCGCCGCGGCCGCCGATCGCTGCGCCGGCGCCACTTCGGAGACCCGCTTGCGCTCGGCGCCCTGTCGATCGTGATCGTCGAACAGCAACGGCGCCAGCGAGCGCCGCATGTGCCACTCCACGTAGTAGGCCAGCATGCACAGCAGCACGTGCGCCCGCACCCGATCGGCGCGCCGGTGGTGAATCGGGCGCACCTTCAGGTCCACGGACTTCATGCACCGAAACGCCCGCTCCACCTTCGACAGCCCCTTGTAGGCGCGCACCGTCTGCGCCGCGTCGAGCACCTGCGGCTCCACGTTGCTGCGCACGATGTACAGCCCGTCCAGCGCCTGCTCGGCGTCGATCTTGGCCTCATCGCGCCGAAAGCTGAACGACTCGGAGGTGATCTCGGTCACGAAGTGCTTGCCCACCTTGTAGTGATTGATCACCTTGCCGACCCGCATGCCGATCTCGGCCTCGCCCCGTAGCGGCTGATGGACGCGCTGGGTGGCCTGAGCGATCGGGGCCAGCTTCTGCTCGGTGGCCTGTAGCAGCTCCTGGCGCTTGCGCTCCCGTTCGTCGGCCAGCAACGGGTTGCGGCACACGATCAGCCGCTCGCCCGGAAACTCCTCGCTGGTGATCTCGGCCAGGTCGCGCTCGTCGAACAACGACGGCGCCACCTCGCCGGCGGCCACCAGCTTGCGGATCGTCGGCGCGCGCAGCGTGGTGATCCAGCGCAGCCCCTCCACCTCTTGCAGGTCCTCGCGGATCCTCGCCGCGCTCAGCATCCCGCGGTCGCCGACCAGCACCACCCGCGTGAGCCCGAAGCGGGTGCGGATCTTGTCCACCTGCGCGCTCACCGTCTTCGGGTCGGCGGTAGAGCCAGGGAATACCTCCACCGCCACCGGACAGCCTTCCTGGGTGCACAGCAGCCCGAACACGATCTGCAGCGTGCCCGACTTGCCGTCACGGCTGTGTCCCAACTGCGCCAGCTCGCAGTGGCTGCCCTCGAAGTAGGTCGAGCTCACGTCGTAGAGCACCAGCGTGTGCTCGCTGAGGTGCTGTTCGGCCAGGCGGTCCTCGATCGCCGCCTGGCGCCCGACCAACCAGTCCATCGCCTCGTAGAGCTCGTTCTCATCGACCTCCCCCAACCGCAGCGACTCGCCCAGGGTGGACACGGCGCTGGGCGGTGAGAGCGCGCGGGCGGTGGCCAGTTTGGACTGCGCGTCGATGACGCGGGCGGTGATCATGGCGATGATCAGCTCGCGCGAGCGGCTGGCCTTGCGGGCGATGAGGGTATGGAGTCCGAGCTGCTTGAGGATGCCCAGCACGGCGGCGACGTGGCCGTGGGGCAGCGAGCGCGTGAGCAGCAACGCATCCGAGACCGAGGCGAAGGCGTGGCCGCCCTTGAGCAGGGTGCGCAAGCCGTCGACCAGATCAGGGGGCCATTTGGAGAGGTTCGCGAGCGTGCGCTTCTTGACCTTGCCGTGCTCGCGGTAGGACTCGCGGAGCAGGATGGCAGGGGGAGAGGAGCGGTTGGGGACAGACTCGATGTACATGACTACTGATCTGTGGCAACAGAATACACACAAGTCACGATATGTCAAGATCAAATAGCATGTATCTCGCCGCTATTCACCACCATCTACATGGACACGAAACGACGCCAATCAGCACGCAGATCACCTTGCAACTAATTTCTGTCAATGAAGTTACGAGAGATTCACGCTCTGGAACTTCGGTTTAGAGAACCGCGCCGTACGCCTCGTCGAAGGCGCTCGCCGCATAGGCGTCGGACGCGTAGGCGAACCCGCCGTCGCCCCAACGCTCCCCCCAACTGTTGCGCACGATGAAATGCGTCCCCGTGTAGCCCACCAGGCAGGCCGCGTGCCCGCCGCCCGAGGCGTCCTCCCGGTACCGGTCCAGCTCACCCTCCGCGGCCGCCGCCCGCTCCCAGGTCCGGTCCACCACCACCCGCACCAGCACCGGCCCCTGGTTCGAGATCCACGCCCGCCAACGCTCCGGGTCGCGCCCCAGGTTGTGGTAGCTGGCGATCCGGTACTTCGCCGCCCGGGCATAGAACGCCTCCGTGCTCAGCGAGCTCAGCGCCCCGTCCATGGGCAGCGTGCTCTCGGTCACACACCCGTACTTCCGCGCCACGCGCAGGGCCAGCTTGATCTGCGTCCCCGCCGACTCGATGAAGGTCGTCGGGAACGAGGTGAGCAGGTCCGTCTCCTTGTTGGCCATCCAGATGAACCGGGGCGAGGGCCGCTCGCCCCCGGCCAGCAGCCCGGCCTGCCGGTAGTGCCAGTGCAGCACCCCGTCCGCCGCCGCGAACCCGACGCAGGCGCCGGTCGTCCCCTGGTCCCTGACCGGCCAGTCCTCGGCGCGCAGGTCCACCTCGGCGCGGGCCGCCGCGTCCGCCACCACCCCGGCCTCCACGGCGTCCGCGAAGGTCCAGTCCATCTGCACGCCGGCCGACCGGTCGCAGTTGAGAACGAATCGCCCCACGCCCGGGACGAGGCCGATCGGTGCGGTTGGCATGTGTCGGGCATCTTATCGGCCGAGACGTGACCTCGGCTCCGGGCGTCCGGGAGACCCCCTGCTCGCGTTGTCCCGTGGGCCGAGGCCCGGGGCGCCGGTTCGGCCGGACGTCACCCCGACCAGTCCGGGTGCCGACTCACCGTCGGGGCGCCTGCCGCCGATATAGAGGGCGTGGCGTTGCGCCTCGATCATCCAGGGGCGCGCTTGAAGGGAGGCTGCCATGGCCATCGAACTGCCGACTGAACTGACGAACCTGCTGACCGCCGAGACTATCGTGATCGTCGCGGTGGTGGCGCTGGCCGGCTTGGTGGCGCTGGCGCTGCTGCAGGGCACCGGCCTGCGCCGGCGGGTCGACGACATGCTGCAGGAAGACACGGCCGCCTACGCGACGCTGCGCACCACCGCGGAGCGGGTGGCCAGGATCGAGGCGGGAACCCTGCCCACCGGCCACGAGGACCTGCGCATCGCGGTGTCGCCGGAGTTGAGCGAGCGGCTGGCAGAGGCGGCCCGGCGCGGCGGCGTGTCGCTGATGACGGCCGCCCGCGCGGCGCTGGAGCGGGGGCTGGCCTTCGAGGAGGCCGAGCGGCGGCAGCCGCGCGAGCTGGCCGCGCCGGCGGCGATGGCGGTGGAGCCGGTCGAGCGCAACGGCCACTGACCGGCGTCAGCCGAGCATGCGATAGCCCACTCCGCGCTCGGTCTGGATGTAGGACGGGCTGGCCGCGTCGTCGCCCGGCCGCCGGCGGAGCTTCCTGATGAAGGGACGCACCAGCTCCGTGTCGTCCGTCTCCCGGCGGCCCGTCCGGGAGATCCTGGTGAAGGGCGTTCCGGGCACGCGCCGGCAGCGGTGGGCGCCCGCGCGCTCTTGGGGACGCGATCCGGTCAGCGCAGGGCGCCCAGGTCGAGGCGCAGGGACACGGTCAGCAGGTGGGAGAGGCGGTGGTCGACCTCGCTCTCCTCACCGAAGGCGAAGCGGGCGGTGCCGCGGTAGCGGGTGCTCACGCGCAGGCCGCCGCCCGTGTAGGTGATGCCGAGAGAAGCGGTGTAGAGCTGGCGGTTGCGCTCCGGCTGCTCGGCGTAGAGGTCGAACAGCGGTTTCAGCCAGCCGTCCAGAGCCAGATCGCCGACCTTCAGGCGCGACTGCAGCTTGCCGCCGGCCGTGACGAACAGCGGGTCGTCGCTGCGGCGCAGGATCAGCTCCGTGCCCAAGTCCAGCCGGTCGGTAAGGTCGAGGTCCAGGCGCGGCTGAACGCTCACCGACTGGGTGGCGCCCTCGGCCGGCTCGCGCGGATCGGAGCGGCTGGTCAGGCGGACCGGCAGCGTCAGGCGGGCCGCGTCGCCCAGGTCCTGACGCGCGCTGGTAAGCAGCGTGTGGCGGATGTAAGTGGGCTCCAGGACCTCCTCGTCGTCCTCCTCCACGCCCTGCGCGGTCTCGTAGGTGAAGGTGAGCACCGGCAGGTCCTGGGCCGGGGCGAGGACGGCGGTCGCGGCGAGGAGCAGGGGCAGCGCCGCCAGGCGGACGCGGGAACGGTGCATGCCTTGATGATCGGCGGCCGGCGCGTGCGCGTTGACGGCCGAAGCCGTCCGCACCGCGTGGCAGCTCGATCGGTTGGCACCTGCCGCAGGTGGATCGTGTGCTCGACGTGAACCACCATCGCGGCTGGACCAGATGGATGCCGCTCTGGGCGCCATCGGGCAGGCGACGGGCTTGATGGGTAGCAGAACGCGGGCGCCGACCAGGGCGTCGTCAGGAGCCCCGGTCCATGAATGACCTTGACGCCGCATCCTTGCGACAGCACGTTATTCTTGCATGATCCAATTCGCAAGGACCGGCGGCACGTCATCGGTCATCGGCGCGCGAATCAGGGCCCTGCGCGAACAGCGGGAACTCACCCAAGACAGCATGGCACGCCTGTTCGGATTCAAGGATCGACAGACCGTCTCGGCAATCGAGACCGGCGATCGGGCGGTGACTGCGGAGGAACTGCTGCTCGCGGTCGAGAAACTGGGCGTGCCTCTGGAATACTTCACCGATCCGTTCCTGCTCGCTGGTGAGGGTCGCTTTTCCTGGCGCCACACCGGCGTCGACGGGGAGCGGTTGGCAGCCTACGAGCGCAACTGCGGACGCTGGATCGCCGCATTCAGGAGGTTGGCGCCGGCGGTGGGGCGCGAGACTCCGCTCATGCGACGGGCGCTCGGTCTTACCCGTCGCTCGCGGTTCGAGGACGCGATGCGTGCCGGTGAGCGTTTTGCGGCCGAATTCGGACTCGGTGATGTGCCGGCGACACGGCTGAGCGAAGCCATGGAACGACAGCTCGGCATCCTCGTCCTCATGGTCGACGCGGAGCCTCATATCTCGGGGGCTGCATGTCGTCTTGCCGAGACGGACGCCGTCCTGATCGCGCGGAGAGAGGTCGCCGGCCGCCGTCACTTCGATCTGGCTCACGAGTTGTTCCACATCCTGACCTGGGATGCCATGCCGCCGGAACACGCCGAAGCCGTGCGGGAAACCGGCGGGAACCGCGTGGAGCAGCTCGCAAACAACTTCGCCGCGGCGGCGCTCATGCCCGCCGCCGTGTTGCGGCGATTCGGTGGCTGGGCGGAGCTGGCCGAGGAAGCGTTGATCCGGCGGTTGAACGCGGCGGCGGTCGAGCTGCACGTGACCTCCTCCGCACTGAGGTGGCGGCTTGTCGCGCTCGGCGAATTGAAGCCCGCGGCGGCGCGTGCATTGCCGGAGGTCGCACTGCGCAACAACGGACGCACGGAGGCAGAGACCCCGTCCCCCGCCCTCTTCTCCAGGCCGTTCATGAAGGTGATGGGATTGGCCATCGATCAGGGTCTGGTCTCGGTTCGACGCATGGCCGGCCTGCTCGATGTCACCATCGAAGGGCTCGCGAAACTGTTCGCGTCACACGGTTTCGAACGGCCCGTGGAGCTCTGACCCTCGGTGGCCCGGCACGCCGGAGCGGTACTGGTGGATACCAACGTCATCCTGGAGTCCTACCGGACCGGCTCATGGCGCGCGCTCGCGAGGGGCTACGGAGTGGAAACCGTCGAGGAATGCGTCGACGAAACGCAGACGGGGTCCCAGCGCCGCGAGCCGGAGCGCCGGATCGACGAAGACGGGCTTCGAGACTCTCTCGGGGTGGTTCACTCGGTCGGAGCGAAGGAACGCGCGGAATTGGCGATCCGGACCCAGGACATCGCTTTGGACCGTGGTGAAGAGTCGTTGTGGGCTCACGCGCGGGGCCGGGACGACTCCTGGATTCTGTGCGGGCCGGACAGGGCCAGTCTTCGCTGTGGCGTTCGGCTCGGGTTTCGCGAGCGGCTGGTGTCGTTGGATCGGCTTCTCCGTGCCGTCGGCCACCGGACGAGGATTCCCTTGAGACCGCCATACACGAAAAGCTGGCTGGACCACGTACTTCGGGAACTTCGTTACGTGGCGAATACCTGATCGTCCTTCGACATTCTTATGCGAAAGACCTCGTTGCCTGCGGTATCCACCTCTCACCGCGTTGATCGGGAGTCGAGATGCGATTCTGGATAGTCAAGGCGGGCGAGCCTATTCCGTTCCTGGCCTCCGAGAGCAAAGACCGCTTCCTGCGCGCGGGACTCATGTGTCTGACGCTAAGGAGACGGGGCCACGATGTGGTATGGTGGGCGTCCCGGTTCGACCATAACCGCAAGGAGTTTCGCACGGTAGAGGCGGATCGATCGATCCCGGCGTCCGGTGACGGTCCGGATTTGGTCTTCTTGTCATCGCCCGGTTATCGCCGAAACATCGGACTCCGTCGCTTCTGGGACCATAACCGGATCGCCGCTCGATTCCGCGCGTTGGCACCGACGCTGGAACTCCCGGACGCCATCGTCGTGGCGTATCCGATCATCGACCTTGCGTGCGCTGCGATCGACTTCGGCCAAGCCCACGGCATCCCGGTCGTGGTGGATATCCGCGACCTGTGGCCGGACATCATCTATCACTGGCTGAACCAGAGAATCGGCCATTTGGGCATCAAGAGCGACGGTATGTTGATTCCCTACGAGCGCATGGCTCGCCGTTCGTTTCGCCATGCCGACTCGGTGATCGCGATCAGCCAGGGAATGCTGGACTGGTCGCGGCGATTCGGACGGCCTGCCGAGAGGTGCGACGCAGACCGCGTATTCCATCAGTCGAAGCGATTCGTCACCGTCGACGGCGCGGCGCGCGCGGCGGAAGTCCACATTTGGGCCGAGCGCGGCGTCGATTTCTCAGAGCCGAGGACCCGCTTGGTCTGGTCCGGGACGCTGACGCCCGAGTCCGATGCGGCCGCGTTGCTGGAGGCATTGCGACGCGTGCCGGAGTTCCACCGGCGCACGATCCAGGTGGTCATCTGTGGAACGGGGAGTCTGGCGGATGCGGTGGAACGGCTGGCAGCCGACTGCGAACACGTGGTCTATGCCGGCTGGGTCGGGCAGGCGGCGTTGTCCGTGTTATTGGAGGAGAGTCATATCGGCCTGATGTGTTATCCGGATCGGTTCGACTTCCAGGCTTCGATACCCAACAAAGTTGCGGACTATTGTGCCGCGGGCGTTCGGATATTGACCAACCTTGCCGGTGAGATCGCGCGGCTGACGGAAGGGACGGACACGTTGATCCATTATCCCACGGGTGATGCTTCCGCGCTGGCAGCGCTCCTGATGGATATCGCGGAGGATCCGGATCGGTATCGGAGCGACCATGCGGCGTCGCGGGACATCTTCCATCGGCTCTTCGACGCCGACAAGGTGATGAACGACTTCGCCGGCCACGTGGAGTCATTGGCCGAGCGAGGGCCCGGAGACAGTCGAGCATCACGCTGACCGAGCCCGCGAGGTTGACAGCGCAAGCTCGCCGTAGTAGGTACGGCGGCAGAGCCGGTCGGACGCGCGCGGGTGCATCCGCGGAGGTAGATTCCTACTTGGCAGTCGCGGCGACCTCGGAGATTCCCGATACATGGCCGATACCACGATCCACGACACTGCGGAGGTTGCAGCGGGCGCGCGCGTCGGCCGCGGCACGAAGATATGGCATCATACCCAGGTTCGTGAGGACGCGACGATCGGCGACCACTGTATCCTGGGGAAGGGGGTTTACGTCGATCAGGGTGTCGCGCTAGGCAACGACGTCAAGGTGCAAAACGGAGCACAGTTGTTCCATGGCGTCACGGTGGAGGCGGGTGCGTTCATCGGTCCGGGCGCGATTCTCACGAATGACAGATATCCGCGTTCGGTGAACCCGTCCGGGACGCTCAAGGATGCGAACGATTGGACGGTCGGCCGCATTCGGGTGGAGCGTGGCGCGTCGGTCGGAGCGGGCGCCGTGATCCTGCCGGACGTCACCATCGGCCGATGGGCGCTGGTCGGGGCAGGAGCGGTCGTGACGGCGGACGTACCGCCGCACGGGCTTGTCGTGGGCAATCCGGCGCGGGTGATCGGCCGCGTGTGCCGCTGCGGACGCACGCTGCAGGCGGAGGCGGACGGCAGCGCCCGATGCACGGGCTGCGGCGGTTCGTATCGATTCGATGATGAGGAGACGCAGTGATTCCGATTGCGAGCCCCGTCATCGGCGAACAGGAGAAGGCGGCGGTCCTGCGTGTGCTGGAGAGCGGCATCCTCGCACAAGGGCCGACGGTCGAGGCGTTCGAGACGGCATTCGCCGAGCAGCTCGGCGCGCGGCATGCGATCGCCGTCGGATCCGGGTCGGCTGCGCTGCTGGTCGCCCTCCTGGCGCATGGCGTCGGCGATGGCGACGAGGTGATCACCACCCCGTTCTCGTTCATCGCATCGGCGAACGCGGTTCTGTTCGCCGGCGCCCGTCCCCGGTTCGCCGACGTCCGCGACGACGACTTCAACATCGATCCAGGCCTGATCGAACAGCAGATCACCCCGCGCACCAAGGCGATTATTCCTGTCCATCTCTACGGCCATCCCTGTCGGATGGAGGAGATCGCCACCATTTCCCGGCGGCACGGCCTGGCGATCATCGAGGACTGCTGCCAAGCGCACGGCGCGTCGATCGGGGGCCGTCTGGTCGGGTCGTTCGGCACCGGCTGTTTCTCGTTCTATCCGACCAAGAACATGACCACCGGCGAAGGCGGCATGGTAACGACCGACGACGACGATGTGGCGGCGCAGGCGCGAATGCTGCGCAATCACGGTCAGAGCGAGCGGTATCTGCACGAGCGGATCGGGTTCAACTGGCGCATGACGGATCTGGCCGCGGCGATCGGATTGGCGCAGCTCGACCGCCTTGAAGAGGCCAATGCCCGGCGGCGCGCGAACGCGCGACGCCTGAACGAGTCCTGCAAGGGGGTCGTCACGCCAGCCGAGCGAGCGAGCGAGCGGCATGTGTATCACCAGTACACGGTGCGTGTGCCCGAGCGAAGAGATGAGTTGCTGAGCCACCTTCGCGAGCGGAGGGTCGGCGCCGTGGTCTACTACCCGTTGCCCATTCATCGCCAGCCGGTCTACCGGCGACTGGGCTACCGCGACGCCCTTCCCGTAGCGGAGCGCTTGAGCACGGAGGTGCTGTCGCTGCCGGTGCATCCATCGTTGACGGAGCAGGAGGTGGATTCCGTCGCCCGCGAGACGAGCGGATTCTTCGACGACCGGGCGAGCGAGTGGAGCAGGTGAACGTCGGAGTGGTCGGTCTGGGCTACATGGGCAGCAATCACCTGCGTATCTATTCCGAGATCGAGGAAGCGAATCTCGTCGCCGTGGCCGACACCGACGAGGCGTTGCTGGACGCGGCCGCACGGCGCTACGGGGCGAGGAGTTACGACGACTACCGGGAGATGCTCGCCCGCGAGCGCCTGGATGCCGTGTCCATCGTGGTGCCGACCGGCCTGCACAAGGACGTCGCACTGGCCGCGATCTCCGCCGGGACGGCCGCGCTCATCGAGAAGCCGATCGGACGCAGCGTGCCGGAGGGGCTGGAGATCCAGGAGGCCGCCGAGCGCGCGGACGTGATCGTGGCGGTGGGCCACATCGAGCTCTTCAATCCCGCGGTCAGGGCGCTGAAGCAGCGCCTGCAGCACGATGAGATCGGCCCCGTCCTGCAGATTCAGGCGCGCCGCGTCGGGCCATTCCAACCGCGGCTTCGGGATGTCGGGGTGGTGCAGGACTTGGCGACACACGACATCGGCGTGATGCGCTATCTGCTGGAGGCGCAGATCGCCCGGGTCCATGCGGTGACGCGCACCGGAATACGCACCGCGTTCGAGGACACGTTGTTCGCGACGCTGCGGTTCGAGAACGAGGTGACGGGGGTCCTGGACGTGAACTGGCTGTCACCGGTCAAGGTCCGCGAATTGCAGATCATCGGTGAGCACGGGATGTTCCGCCTGGACTATGTCAGTCAGGACGTCTTCCACTGCCGTGAGGACCTTGCCGGCGGCTACGGCTCCACGGACCCGGCCGGGGGGAACGGACGGCTCCTTCCGGTAGAGAAGCGGGAACCGCTCCGGGTGGAGTTGGAGGATTTTCTGGGTTCGGTGGCGGCGCATGAGCAGCCGACGGCGGACTGCACGGATGCGATCGCCACGCTCGACGTGGCGGAGAAGCTGCTGCAGTCGGCCGACAGCGGGGCGCCCATCGACGTGATGAGCCTCATGGAGAGCGGGAGCGGATAGCTCGTGAACGTCTGCGTCGTCGGCCTGGGGAAGATCGGGATGCCGCTGGCGGCAAGAGTCGCCTCGCTCGGCCATTCCGTTGTGGGCTGCGATGTCGATCCGTCGGTCGTGAAGTTGGTGAACCGCGGCGAGTGCCCGATCGACGGCGAGGAGGGCCTGGAGGAGCTTGTGCGCGGGGTTGCCGGCGAGGGCAGGCTGACGGCAACCACCGACACGGCACGCGGCGTTCGCGAGTCCGAAGTGGTCGCCGTGATCGTCCCCGCGTTCCTGACCTCCGATCGCCAGGCCGACTTCTCCGCGGTCGATGCGGCGGCGCGGGACATCGCCGCTGGTCTGACCGAGGGCACCCTGGTCGTGTTCGAAACGACGCTGCCGGTGGGCACGACGCAAGGCCGGCTGGGCCCGATTCTGAGGTCAGGGTCGGGGCTGAAGGCCGGCGAAGGGTTCCTGCTTGCCTTCAGTCCGGAACGGATCTCGTCCGGCAGTGCCTTGGCCAATCTGGCGCGGTATCCGAAAGTGGTCGGGGCCGACGACGAACGAAGCGCGCAGGCCGCGGCGCGGTTCTACGGGACCGCCGTCGGCGCTCGCGTCCTGCCCGTGGCGAGCACGGCGACGGCAGAACTGGTCAAGCTGATGGAGTTGACCTATCGGGACGTCAACATCGCGCTGGCCAACGAGTTCGCGCTGTGCGCGGAGCGTGCCGGCGTCGACGTCACCGAGGCGATCGCCGCGGCCAACTCGCAGCCGTACGCGCATGTGCACGCCCCGGGGATCGGCGTGGGCGGTCACTGCGTGCCCGTGAATCCCTGGTTCCTGATCAACGGTCTGGGTCCGGCGCCTCTCGCGGAGCTCGCCCGTCGCATCAACGATGGCATGCCCAGTCAGGCCGTCCGTCTCTTGGAACGCTCCCTCGGCGGTGTGGGTGGCAGGACCGTTCTCATCCTAGGGCTTGCCTACCGGGGCAACGTGAAGGAGAGCTATCATTCGACAGCGATATTGCTCGCGAACGTCCTTTCGGCGGCCGGCGCCCGTGTGCTCGTCCACGATCCGCTCTACTCCCACGACGAGATCCGCGCCCACGGACTGACACCCGCCGACCTGAAGCCGCCGCCTGAGGCCGACGCCGTCGTGCTCCAAGCGTACCATGACGAGTACCGGGCGCTTGATATCGGTGACTTGCCGGGATGCCGCGTCGTCCTCGACGGCCGCAACGTCCTGTCGCCCGGCAGCTTCACGGAGACTGGCGTGAGCTACCTTGGCATCGGACGCTGATCCCGCGGATCATCTCGGGCTGACGGGCCGACCCGGATGAGAGTCTGCCACCTCACGACGGTCCACGACTGGAACGATGTGCGGATCTTCGTGAAGATGTGCCGATCCGCCGCAGCCACCGGATTCCGTGTCGACCTGGTCGCTCCGGTAGCGTCTTCGAATCCCGTCACCGACACCGGGGGCGTCACCGTCCATCCTCTCCGCAAATACCGAAGCCGGCTCGTGCGTGCGTCGCTGGGTACCATCCGTGCGCTCAGGTCGGCAATCGGCATTCGGGCCGCCTGGTACCACGTTCACGACCCGGAGCTTCTGCCTTTGGTTTTGGCTCTCCGGCTGCTCCAACGGCGTGTCGTATTCGACTTTCACGAGGAGTTTTCCGCGCAGATCAGAAACAAGCCCTACGTCAGCCGCGGATCGCGCGCGATCGCCTCAGCACTCGCCAGATGCTGGGAGTTCGTGCTGTGCTGGGCCGCTTCGAGAGTGATAGCGGCAACTCCCCACATCCGAGAACGTCTACCAAGTCGGAAGGCGCTGGCGACGATCGTATGCAACTATCCTACACTCGACGAGTTTGCCGCGCCCACGTCGACGCCGTTCGACCAACGCCCACGGATCGCTTACTACATCGGGGCGGTCAGCGCTACTCGTGGATGCTTCGAGATGGTTCAGGCCGGACGGATGCTCGCGGGCTCGGGGCGCGGCATCGCCATGCGCATCGGGGGACCACTCGAAAGCCAGAAACTGGAACGACGGGCTCGTAAAGCTGCCGCAGGAAGCACAGTGTCCTTCCTGGGAAGGCGAACGCGTGATCAGGTGATGGCGGATCTCGGCTCGGCGCGGGTCGGTATGGTGGTGCTTCAGCCCATTCCGAACTATGTCAATTCGCTCCCGGTAAAGATGTTCGAGTACATGGCCGCCGGTATTCCGGTGGTCGCCTCCGACTTTCCTCTCTGGAAAGAGATCGTCAGCAGAGCCAATTGCGGCGTGACCGTCGATCCGCGCGAGCCCACGCAGATCGCCTCGGCGATCGAGTGCCTCGTCGAGGATGCGGATCTGGCGCGGCGTATGGGTGCGAACGGCAGGCACGCTGTGGAGACCACGTACCACTGGCAGCATGAGTGGGACCGTCTGCGCACACTCTACGCGGGGCGAAGCTGAGACCGGCGTAACCGCAGCGGTGGCATGCTGGGCCGTGATCCCGGGAGCGACGCATCAACCACTACCCCTGGTCGCGACTTCGGCCCAGGACTGTTCGCCGGCACAGCTCGTACAAGAGTGAAAGGCAGAAGGTAAGCACAAGGGAATACGTGAAGAGAACGCTCTCGAAGCTCAGCGCCAGATGCACGCCAAGAAGGATCCAGCCGACCGTCGCGCTCAGGCGTAGCAGTTCCCACACGAGCTGTCGACGCTGCCGGTTCAGCACGGAAAGGGAAGGAGCGACAGGGCTGGCCATGAAAAGGGCAAAGAACGAAGGCAGAAGGAGCAGTAGCACGGGTCGGATGTCGGACCACTCGTCGCCGAGTATTATAGGAAGGAACGCGGCGACAGCGGCGATGCCGGCGATAGCGGCCAGCGCCATAATGAGCAGGCGCGCCGAGACCTCACGAAAGATAAGGCGGACCTCGATGACTTTCTCGCGGAGAGCGGACGACAGGCGGCCGACGAATACCCTCCCGACAGCCTGAGCGAATAGCGTCAGCGGTGCGCCGCAAAGGCGCTGCGCCTGCCCATAGACGCCGGCGACTGCGGTGCCGAAGAAGATGGCGAACAGCGTGACAGGCGCGTGGCGTGAAATCGTGCTCAGAAAATCCGCGACGACCAGATAGCGGGGAAATCGCGAATACCTGCGGGCGACCACAACCATGCTGCGCATGGTCACGCGCGTTGCGGATTCACGCCAGTGGACGACCACCAGATGGCTCAATACCAGCACTCCGGCGAGCCTCCCGAGCGCTTCCCCGAGGATGAGACCGATCGGGCTTCTGTAAAGGAAGAACAGGCCGCCTTGGGTGAGAAGGGTCACGAAAGCGTAGAGGATTCGAGCGGTTCGCAATGTCCCGTAATGCTGGCATCGGGTGGCGTACTGGAGAGATAAGGTATAGAGAGCGTTCAAACCGACTCCGACCGGAAGAAACGGGAGAAATCGTAACGGTATCGGCAATAGCCCGTCATTGCCGAGAAGTGTGGCGGCCGTGCTCAGGACTCCGAGCAACACGCACCACGCCCCGACCATCACGCAGCAAAGCGTGAGCAAACTGAATACCGATTTTCGGGTGACGGCCACGAGTATGGCAAAGTCGTAGCGGAGGGCCGCGACCACCACAAGGACGGCGACTACAGAGAGATAGACGCCGTAGATACCGTAGTCCGACGGTCGATACAGGAGCATGAGGGCGGGTACGGCGATGAGCTGGAGACCCTGAGCGACGGCATTGCCGGATGCCAGGGTCACGATGTCGCGACCCAGGGAATCGCCAAACACGCGATGAAAGATCGTGCGAACGGAACGGATGACGTCCACGAGGGTCAAACGCGGGCAGCGAACGGTCCGGAGGACGGCGGCGGAGCGGTGGATCCGCGCTTGCGTTGAGGTGTGTACACGTTACAGCGAGGCGTATACTGCCTCCAGGCGCGATACAACGGCTTCGGGCCCATAGGTCCGACGCGCGTACTCTCGCAAGCGCCTGGCTTGAGCGGCCCATTGAACGCGGTCCGAGTACACCTGATGCAAGGCCCGAGCCAAGGCGGCGTCGTCCCTGACAGGAACCAAGTAACCGCATTCGGGCGTTACGATGTCCTCAGGGCCGCCCGAACGCGTGGCGACCACGGGGAGTCCGGTGGCTAGGGCCTCGATCAGGGTCACCCCAAACGTCTCGACGTCACTGGAGGAAACACAGCAGTGGGATCGTCCAAGAGCCCCCACGACGCCGTCGGTGTCGAGTGACCCAACGAATCTGATCCGATGTTGCTCCTTCATAGCGCTCACCAAACTCTCCAGGCGTCGGCGTTCGCGGCCCTCACCCACGATATCGAGAAGGACTGATTCGGTGGCGGGAAACGCGCGGTGGAACGCTCGCACCAGTAACTGGATGTTCTTGTTCGGTCCCAACATCGCTATGCAGACGAACCGGAATGGGCCGGCGCCGCGCGTATCCTCCGGGCGCGTGAATCGACTGGTGTCGACCACGTTTGGCACCACGTGAATCGTCTTTCGTTGAGTGAGCTGGTGAAGTGCCTCCTTGAGTCGATGGCTGACCGCGAGGACCGAGTCCGCGGCGGCGACGGACTCTATCGTGGACGACTTTTGAAGTGCCGTGAGCGTCCCTCTCAAGTAGACGCTGGAGTGTTCGGTGAGAACGTACGGAACGCGCAGTTCATCGGCGAGCTGTCCGGCAACTTCGCCTGCGAAGAGGGCTGCGTGGGCGTGTATGACGTCAGGCGTACCGCGATCCGCCATATACATCCGAGATAGCCGATCGGCCATCGCCGTCCAGCGTCGACGGAAGCGGGATGGCTGCCGGGGCAGGCGGAATCCGTAGTGCCGGTACGTCCTGATCGGCCCCTCTAGGCGCGACCGGAAGCCGTAGTCTACGTGCCCCCGGTACAACGTATGAATGCCGCGCAGCTCTGGATATACGATCCCAACGTCGTGGCCGGCAGAGGCGAGTGCCAGAGCCTGACGCTTGAAGAAGATACCCCTCACCGGAGACGCGGCTGTTCCGTACCACGATGGTATCACGAGTATATGCACATCTACTCTCCGATGAGATGGTGGTCGCGAATCGTCGGATGCATGTCGGCGGAGTAGTTTTGATCGAGTACGCGTGAGTGTGTCCACGGCAACTCTCTTGTCGACGGTGGCAAAAGACTGTATCGTCGTCAGCCTCGGGGTCAAGTGGGATTGGCTTAGCATAGCATGTTGGAGTCGAGCACGACGCTGCCTGCTCGGGTACGCGCGGCGCCTGTGGGGCGAATTCAGGGCAACGTGTCGGTATCGTAATGGCTCGCGGCGTCAAGATCGAGGCGTAGTACAGGATCATGGCAAGAGTCACCAAGGCCGACTATTACAGACAGAGGGGTCGGCAGTACCAGCTACAGGATTCGGAGGCGGCGATTCGCTATCGTCGGGCGATCGCATGGATCGAAGCGCGCGACGGACAGATGGTCGTGGACGTGGGCTGCAAGTTCGGACTGCTCCGGCAATATCTGAGAGACCGGGATCTGGATTACAAGTACGTCGGTATCGATATCGACTCGGCGACACTGCAGCGGATCGCATCCGCGGAGGTACAGGAGTCGCGCGAGTCGTTCATCTGTCACGACGTGAATGCGGGATTGCCGATGGAGTCGGACAGCGCTGATTACGTGGTGTGCCTGGAAGTGATGGAGCATCTCGAGAATGCATCGGCCTTCCTCGAAGAAGCGCGACGGGTACTGAAGCCGAGGGGCCGGGTGGTTGTGTCGGTGCCGAACCCGTATTGCTGGATGGAAGTGTTGAGCAACCTTCTGTCGAGGCCCGATGGGGAGGGACACGTCGCTAGCTTCACGTCGCAGAACATCGATGCCCTAGCCGGCTTCGGGGGCCTGCGAGTGGAACGACGGGGTGGTACCTTTACGCGGGTACCGTTTACAAAGCGGCTGCTCGGACGGTATCTCTTGGTAGAGACGGATGCATTCTTTCTGACGCGATCGAGCATGTACTTGCTTTCAGCGAGATGAGGGAGGCGGTCGGGCGTCGACTCAGACGACAACGTGAAGACGTGTTGCGCATAGCGATCGTAGGCGGCGCCGGCTTTGTCGGCAGCCGGTTAGCGAAAGCGCTGAGGGATGCCGGCCACCTCGTGGTAGTGGTGGACATCGCGTCTCCGGACGGGAGGATCGGAGAATACCGACAAGCGGACGTCCGCGATGGTAGTGGCTTGCGTATGGCCCTCGACGGATGTGACGCTGTGTACAATCTTGCCGCGGTCCATCGAGACGACATCAAACCGCCCACTGTTTACGATAACGTCAACGTCGCCGGAGCTCAAAACGTGTGTGAAGCCTGCCGACGAGTGGGTATCAACAGGGTGATCTTCACCAGCTCGGTGGCGGTGTACGGGGGCGCGGCGCGGGACGCCACCGAAGATCAGCAGCCGGCTCCGGTCGCACCATATGGCAGATCGAAGCTGCGCGCCGAACAAGTACATCGTCAGTGGCAGCAGGAGGCTGCGCAGGTGAGGTCGCTCGTGACTGTGCGCCCCACGGTAGTGTTCGGCGAAGGAAATAGGGGGAACGTATATCAGCTCCTTCGACAGATAAGATCCGGCCGCTTCGCGATGGTTGGCAGCGGCGGGAACCACAAGTCGATAGCATACGTGGGGAATTTGAGCGCCTTCCTGGTTCGCGTGCTGACGTTGGGTCCGGGCGAGGACACTTTCAACTACGTCGACAAGCCGGATCTGTCAATGCAGGAGCTTGTGGAGATCGTGGCGGAGGCCGCTGATAGCCCCCTGAACGGCCTTCGGATTCCGTACGCGGTCGGCTATCTGGGAGGGATGCTGTGTGACTTGGCAGCCGCGGTTACCGGCAGGACGTTTCCCGTGAGCTCAATCCGCGTTCGCAAGCTTTGCAGCACGACCACCTTCTCTGCCCGCAGAGTGCGGTCAACCGGATTCCAGCCGCCGGTCGACCTGCGCCACGCGTTGGTGAAGACCATCAGGCACGAACTCGGCGTGGGTGGTGCCGAGGATCGGGGCGCTCGCCGGTAGCGGACGACGTCGCGATGACCATGATCGCGACGTAGAGCCACTGCCAGCTCAGGTTGACGAAGCTGCTCGGGCCGATGCCGGCCAGGAAGAACGCCAGCAGGAAGAGAGGCAGGTGACGCAAGGAGGGGCGGATTCGCGCTCGTAGCACTGCACGATGTCTCAGGTACAGGACCCACAGGAATCCGGAGTACAGGCACAACGTGACCAGCCCGTACTCGCTCAGGATTTCGATCCACCAGTTGTGTGGATCGATGATGCCGGAAGTATAGAGGTGAGAGTATTCACGCGTGGCATCCAAGGTGGACGCAAAGTTGCCTCCACCGACACCGAACCCGGAGGTGGACACCAACATGTCGATGCCGATTATCGCAAGATTGAGTCGTATCAGCGTCGAGCCCTGAACCAGCAGGGTAGTCGCATAGCGAGGATCGATGGACGTGAGCAGAGAGAACAAGCGTTGGGTGACGGGCAGAAGTGCGAGCAGCACGCCGACGAAGGCGATGCTGGTCATGTCGATGGCCGTCAGGCGGGGTCGACGAAACAGGTAGACGATGCCGGTGATCAGAAAGCCATAGATCGCAATGCGGCTGGTGGTGAGGACGCTCAAGAACGCAAGGAGCAGGATGAAGCCGATCAGTGCGGTCCTCGCGAGTTGGGCGCGAAGGTTGTCCAGGGTCGTGAGCAGTACGGGAAGGGTCAGTACGAGGAACACTCCGAAATTGTTGGGGTTGTCGAACGTCGACGCGATAACGGTCGCGCCGAGCCGAGTTTGGGATTCGAACCATGGTCCGGGGAGGTGGTTTCCTGTGAGCAGCTCCCAGAGCGCCACGCCGGCAGCCAGGATGGCGGCGACGATCCAACCCCGAATGATCCAGCGGAGTGCATCGGGCTTCCAGCTCTCCAGGCTTGCGGCGGCGACGAAGGAGAGAAAGCCGAAACCTATGGAGAACACTCCACGCACGGCGTCTTGCTGGTAGCGGGCCCAGAGCACCCCCAAGAGAGCCCAGGTAAGCCAGAGGCATCCCAGGTAGAGATAGGTCCTCATATAGCGGTTGTGCGTCCACGCGAGTCGCGGACAAACGGCGAGCGATGCGAGTGAAATGGCCAGCACGGCAATGCGATAGGGGAAGAAGTTGACACCGAACGCTTCGACACCACCGAGGTGGGGTCCGACCGCAGCGAGAATGGGAAGCGAAAGCAGACAGAGGATGGAGATGGGGCCGATCTTTCGATCGGCTCGGAGCGGTTCGTGGATAGTGGTCGGCAGAGAGGGGTCGATCTGCGGCATATGAGTCAAGGGCCGCTACTGACCGCCTCCACCGGAGGACGGATCGATCCAGTCTCTCACGGTATTGATCGCCGTGGTGGTATTGTTGAGGAGGCTGATGATCGGGACTACGCGCTGGATGCCCGGACGGCGACGGTGCCGTCCGGGACGCGCTCTGCGGCTGGCTCGGCAGAGGAGCCTCTGCGGGTCACTCATCGGTTACCCTTTATAGATTCGGGAGCTTGACGGCGCAACTTGACGGACCCGCCCCCGGCCGACGCCACCATCGGCGTCATCGAGTCTGCCGAAAGGTGAGCTCACCTTCTCGTTTCTGACGGTCATGGCCTTGTCCACCATCACCTGCGACGGCTTGAGCAGGCCGTTCTCAGGGGAGGGCGCTATCGGCACACGGATCAGGGGTGCATCAACGAGGGTTCCGGACGTGCGCTTCACCGGGCTGGACGTGGTGTTCCACGGCTGGGAGCTGGCGTACTGCGACGCCGTGACGCCATCACGCCCTCCGGTTGACTGACTGCTACGGCGGATCGACCCAGTCGCGGACGGTGTTGACGGCCGTGGCGGTGTTGTTGAACAGGCTGATGATCGGAGCGACGCGTCCGATGCCTTCCAGCAGGCGCAGGATCACCTGACGTTCGACGATCAGGATGTCGCCCGTGCTCACGGGGGCGTCGAGCGCTGCATGCCGCAGGCTGCGGCCGGCCTTGTCGACGAAGTGGACCAGTCCCAGGTCGGCCTCGCGGGTGGGGCCGCCGGCGCGCAGCAGGTAGTCACTGACGGTGAGGCCGTGCTGGAAGGGGACGATGCCGGGGCGGTTGATCTCGCCCAGCACGGTGACGAAGACCTCGGCGGCCGGTACGACGATCTGGTCGCGCGGCTGCAGGGGCAGGTCGCCGTTCAGGCCGTCGCCATCCCAGAGCGCGGCGGCGTCGATCTCGATGCGCTCGCCGGCGCGGACGACGTAGGTGTCGGCGGCGCGCGCGAACGGGGTCGGGCCGCCGACGGCGTACAGGGCTTCATAGACGGTCATGCCGGGATAGAACGGCAGGACCAGCCGGACCGGGATCGGCGCGGGCAGGCCGGTGCGGAGCTCCGCGGAGTTGGAGGGAAGGGCGGTGGGCAGAGTGATCGGCCCTTCGCCGTCGGCGGGCGTGCCGAACACGGCCCCCTCGACGACGACCGCGGAACCGGAGCCGAAGCTGGACAGCACGCGCACGACCGCGCTGTCGCGCAGCGTGACCAGCATCCCTTCCTCGAAGGTGACCGCCATGGAGGTGTACTGCCCGTTCACGTCGGGCTGGCGGACCTGCATGCGCCGGCGGTTCGCGTACGGGGTCGGGCCGCCGGCCTGGTTCACCAGGTCCGCGACCGTGGCGCCGCGCAGCAGGTCGTACTCGCCGGGCAGCTCGATCGCCCCGGTGATGGAGACGGTCACCCGGTCGATTGGCACGACCACGCGGTCGTTGGCGCGCAGCGGGATGTCCGGGCGGCTTCCGTCCCAGATCGCGGCGGCGTCGAAGGACACCCGGTCCGCGTCGGCGCGGATGATGAAGCCCGCTCCCCCGGCTGCGTGCGGGGTTGGACCACCGACGGCGGCCATGGCCTGGCGCAGGGACAGGCCGGTCGAGTGGGGAATGGTCACCTCGACCGGAGTCTTCGGGATCGTGATCGGCGCGGTGCCGTCCTGCGCGCGGCCGTAGAAGGCGCCGGAGAGCACCACCGGGTCGGTGTGGCGGGTGGTGGAACGGACGATGATGACGTCCTGGTGGCGGAGCGGGATGCGGTCGGCCGTATTGATCGAGGCGGTCCTGCGGGCGAATGATCCTGCTCCGTCGTAGCCGGAGATCTCGATGTTGTCGGGGTCGGCGTCGGGCAGCAGGCCGCCGGCCCAGGCGACCAGGGCGGTGACTCCTTCGGAGGGCAGCAGCTCGTACGGGCCCGGATAGCGGACGGCGCCGGCGATGGTGACCGTGGTCTCCGCCACCGGCACGAAGATCCGGTCGCTCGGGCGGAGCAGGGGGTTGAAGTCGTCGCCGCCGACCTCGAAGTAGCGGGCCAGGTCGATGCGGCGCGAGGAGCCGTCGGCGCGGGCAAGCTCGATACGGCGGACGCTGCCGTGCCGGTCCACCCCCCCGGCCAGCCGGATGGCGTCCTGCACGCGGTTGATGGCGTGCACGATCATGGTGCCGGGCGCACGCACGGCGCCGCCCACGAACACCTCGAACCGCGCAGGGGAGACCAGCTCGAACTCGATGTAGTCAGCCGGAATTCGGCGCAGGGACTCCAGGATGGAGGCGCGCAGGTCCGAGTACTCGCGTCCGGTGGTCTCCACGGTGCCGACGTAGGGAACCTCCAGGACGCCGTCGTCCTGCACCATCAGGTTGAACGGAGCCGTCTCCGGGAGCGCGATCGTCAGCCGGTAGCGGTCGCCCGGTGTGACGATGTAGCGCTGGGAGCTCAGCAGCGTGGCCAGCAACTGGGCGTCCGGGAGCGCCGCCGGCGCCGGGACGCGCTGCCCGAATGCGACGGCCGCTTCGCCGCCGTCGCCGGACTGCGCGGCGGCGCCGTCCTGGGCTGCCGCGCGCAGGACGGCGATGCAGAGGATGGCGAGGATGGCGAGGATGGCGAGTGCGCGTTTCATCATGTGGGTGGACCTGTTCTCTTCCGCTTGAAGCCGATCTCCCGGCGGATCTCGTCGAGTTGCCGGCGCTGCACGGGGTCGGACTCGGCGCGCTTGAAACGCTCGGCCGTGAACGCGGCCAGGATCGATGCCAGGAAGGCCGCCAGGGTGCCGACGATGCAGATCAGGGCGCGGCCGGGGCGGCTCTTGCGGAGCGGCGCTTCCACCGCCTCGACGATCTGGAAGGCCGACTCCCTGGCGTTCTCCTCGATACGGGCGCTCTCGTACTGGGAGCGCAGGAAGGCGTAGATCGTGTCATGAACGCTCAGCTCCGTGGCCAGATCCAGGTACCGGACCCCAAGCGCGGGCAGCTCCTTCAACGGGATCGCGGTGTCCTGAAACTCCACGAAGCCGTGCTCGATCTCCCGGATGAGCGTACTCAGCTTGTCGAACTCGTTTCGCAGGCGCCGCACGGCAGCGGCGTTCTCTCCCAGCATCTCGATCTGGGAGAGGAGCTCGACCTCCTTGCGGTACAGCTCGGTCTTGAGGACGGTCAGGTTCTCGATCGCCGCCTCCGACTGGAACGTGAGGTTGACCACCCCGAACTCCTGCTGGAACTCGGTGAGCGCGTCCTGCGCCTCCGTCCGGTCCTGCCGCACGGATGCCAGGCGCTCCTCCAGGAAGAGCCTCCTTCGGCGTACGCGCTCGATCGTCAATGCGTGCATCTTGTCGCGGAGCCGCTGCACGGCGAATTCCAGGCCGGCGGCGGCCTGCTCGGGGTAGTGGTGGTCGTAGGAGATCACCAGCAGGCCGGACTCGAACCGGTACTCCGTGTTCAGGCTCTCTGCGAGCCGTTCCCGCGCCAGCACGATGTCGTCGTTGCTGGACGCGTCGGTGACCAGCCCCTGCTGGCGCGCGAGCGCGTCCAGGATCTCCCGGCCGACGAGCAGCTCCTGCGCGCGGCTTGCGTCGGTGCTGGTCCCCGGCGCCAGCAGGCTGGCGAAATCGGCCAGCCCGCCGGTGTCCGGAATCCGGCTGAGCAGGGTGGCGGCCCCCGCGCCGTAGTCAGGAGCGTCGTCGGCGATCGACACGGTCACGCTGGCGGTGAACCCCGTCGGCAGCACGTTCAATGGCGACTCCGGGTCCATGGAAACGGCGGCGATATTGTAGGCCAGGAGGACCACGGCCGCGATGCCGGTAGTGGCCACGATGAGGCGCCGGCGGCGGACCATGACCAGGACCACGTCGAGCACGGTGAAGGTGTCGTCCTGAACGGGGTCCGCGTCCGCATGGGCAGGCGGGGGCAGCTGCGGGTCACTCATCGGTACCCCTTATAGCGTCGGGTCATTGGCCGTTCGACTTGACGAACCGGCGCCCGGAGCAGCGCCGGATTGAAGCGCCGCCGCCGGCCGTGCCGTATAGAGGTCAGGAGGCGGAGATGTATACTGCGGGCAGGGCTGGATGATGACGGCCTACGTGAAGCGCAGTCGGGGCAGACACGCCTCGGCGGCGCGGATCTTCTGCTCGGTCCCCAGGTCGGTCCAGTAGCCATCGGCCAGTACGGCGACCATGCGGCCGTCGGCGGCGACCCGCTCGTAGAGCGATTCGTACTTGACCGCGCCCTCATGGGCGGCGTAATCGAGCTCGCCATGCTCCAGCGCCTGCGAGGTGCGCACGATCGCCTCGTCGAGGTAGCGGAGGAACAGGCGGCGCGGGTTGGGGATGATCGAGAAACCGGAGTTGATCGGCGTCCAGCGGCGGCCGGCGCGCTCCAGGAACGGGTTGCGCTCCTTCGGCGCCTTTTCCCGGAAGCCGCGCACCAGGCCGCTGGACTCGTCCAGATCCAGGGCGCCGTAGTCGCCCGACTCCTCCCACGGCACCAGCGCGGCGACGTCGATCACGCACTCGCCGGGGTCGATGCCGCACGCGGCGGCGCGCTCCAGCCCCTGCCGGTAGCAGCCATACAGGTCAGCGTCGAGCAGGTTGTCGGCGTTGGCGTAGACGACCGGCCGCTCGGGCAGCCGGCCGGCGGCGTGCAGCTTGACGATCGGGGCGATGGTGCCGGCCGGCCGCTCCTCGATCAGGAGCTCGACCGGCAGGCCGCGGTAGGAGCCGCCGGCGGCCTGGAAGTGGTGCTGCAGCAGGTCACCGCCCGTGCCGGCGGCCAGGATGATCCGCTCGATCCGCCGGCACGCCGCGTGCACGTCCAGGTGCCACTCGATCATGGGCCTGACCGGTCCGGCGGGGCCGGCGCGCATCGACGCCAGCGCCTTGGGGCCGGCGGTCCCCCACGCGGAGGCCGGCAGGTGCGGGTGGGTGGCGCGCTCCAGGCGCTTGCGCCCGTCGGCCAGGCGGGTGCCCTTGCCGCCGGCCAGGGCGATCGACCAGAGGGTTTCCGCCGGCGCCGGCACCGCCGTCACGCCCCCGAGGAAATCGACAGGGGCTCGTCGCGCGGCTGGTCGGCGAGGGGCCGGCAGCCGCCGTCTTCGATGACGAAGGACTGCTCGCAGTGCACGGAGCTGACGTCGTCCGCCCAGACCGCGGACTCCAGGTTCAGCACCATGTCCGCCTCCAGCGGCAGGTCGGCCGGCCGGCTGACGAAGTCGTCTTCGATACGGAGGCCGGTGTCCGGAACGACGATCGGGTAGTCGCGTACCTCCAGGCCGATGCCGTGGCCGTGCGGGAATCCGTCCAAGCCGGCCGCCGCCAGCGCTTGGCGCATCGCTTCCGCCGCCGCGGAGGCCGGCGTGCCGGGGGCCAGGTGCTCGACGCCTGCCCGGAGCACGTCGCGCACCGCGGCCTGCCGACGCCGGCAGGCATCGTCCGGAGGACCGAAGGCGATGGTGTGGCCGGTGTCCGAGAACCAGGAGCGCAGCCGGCAGCCGTGGTCGAAGTACATGGAACCGCGGTCGGGCAGGCGGTAGTCCGCCTCGGTCGCCAGGCCGAAGCCGGTGGGGCTGCCGGAAAAGTGATCGAGGTCGGCGCCGTGCTCGGCCAGCTTCATCCGGTACAGGTCGGTGAGCTCGCGCCAGCTCGACCCCACGCTGGCCACGGCCAGGGTCTCCGCGGCGGCGTACTCCGCGGCCTCGGCGGCGCGCCGCAGCAGGGCGATCTGCGCTTCATCCTTCACCATGCGGCCGAGGCGCATCAGGTTGGTGCAGTCGCCGGCCCGGCGGCCGCCGGCCAGCACTTCCCATGTGCCGGCTGCCAGCGCCTCACGCTCGGCGCCGACGCGGGCCGCGCCGCCCAGCAGATCCAGCAGGGCCTCGGTCCGCGTCGCGCGGCGCGGGCGGCCGAAGGCCTCGGCCACCTTCTCGAAACCGTCCGGCAGGTCGCGGGGGGCCGCCTCTCCCGATCCCCACACGACGATCCGGTGGGCGCTGCTGTCCCCGGCGTTGGCGGCCATCTCGGCGGAGACCAGCAGGGTCACCTCACCCTCGGACGTGAGGAGGACCAGCGCCTGCTGCAGGTCGGAGGAGGCGCCGGGACGCATCATGTAGTCCCGGAACAGCGGATCGATCCAGTTGCGGTAGTCGGCCAGGTCGGCGAGCGCAGCCGGCGAGGCGCCGACCAGCACGTCCATCCCGGACGCGCGCATCTCTTCGAGCGTTCGCGTTACCATCGGTCGATGCTCCTGATGCCGCGTCCGCTCACGCTGGGCGGCCTGGACTGCGTGTTGTTCGCGCCGGCGGCCGGCCGCGCGGAGGGACTGGCCGTCTTCTGCCACGGGTTCGGCGCTCCCGGCGACGACCTGGTGCCGCTGGGCGGCGAGATCCTTGCCGCCCCGGGAACGGAATCGCTGGCGCTGCTGTTTCCGGCGGCGCCGCTTTCGCTGGCCGGCGAAGGAATGCCGGGCGGGCGCGCGTGGTGGCCGCTGGACCTGAGCCCCCTGCAGACGGGCGCGCCGCTCGATGCCGGGGAGCTGTCGCGGCGGGTGCCGCCGGGCTCGGCGGAGGCCGCCGAGGCGCTGCGCGAGGCGGTCACCGGCTGCGCGGAGCGGCTGGGGCTGGAGCCGGAGCGGGTGGTGCTGGGCGGCTTCTCGCAGGGGGCGATGGTGGCCTGCGAGTGCGCATTCCGGTCAGGGACCGCCTGGGCGGGGCTCTGCCTGCTGTCGGGCGCGCCGCTGGACCTTGCCCGCTGGGGCCGGCAGGCGCGGGCGCTGGCCGGTCGGCCGGTGCTGCAGACGCACGGGCGCCTGGATCCGGTGCTGCCGTACGAGGGGGCGGAGATGGTGCGCGACACGCTGGCGGCGGCCGGCCTGCGGGTGGACTTCCGCCCGTTCATGGGCGGCCACACGATTCCGCCGGAGGCGCTGGCCACGCTGCCGGGGTTCCTGCGGACCGCGGCCGGTCTCTGAGTCAGTCGGAAGTCTGCGGCGCGGCGGCCTGCGCCGCCGGCGCGAGCAGGCGCACGGCGCCCTGCACGATCGCGTCAAGCACGAACCAGGTGGCCAGGAAGGCCACGCACTCCAGCGCGAAGTTCCCGAACTTGTAGAACAGGGTCGCGGTCAGGAAGGCGACGCCGGCGACCGGGAGCTGGCGGGCCAGCAGGTGGCTGGCGCTGAGGGTTCTGATCAGTTGAAACATCGATGCACCTCCCCGGGACGGTAGCCCGGAACCGCGGTCCGTCGCCAGCGTCGAGCGGACCTGTGCTATCATGCTACCGTGCTCGCGACCGAGCGCGTCCGCATTGGCAACACCGGCGTCACCGTTACCCGCATGGGACTGGGCGGCGCTCCGCTGGCAGCTCTGCGCACCAAGGCCGCCGACAAGGCCGCCGCGGGGGTGATAGCTGCCGCGTGGGAGGCGGGCGTGCGCTACTTCGATACCGCCCCCCGTTACGGCAAGGGCCTGTCCGAACAGCGGCTGGGAGAGGCCCTCTCGGGCCTGCCCCGCGACGAGCTGATCATCTCCACCAAGGTGGGATTCCTGCTCGACCCGGCGAAGCCCGCGCGCACGGGGCGGGTCGACGTTGACGTGATCTGCGACTTCTCGCGCGACGGGGTGCTGCGCTCGCTGGAGGAAAGCTGCGCCCGGCTGCGCACCGACCGCGTCGACATCGCCCTCATCCACGACCCCGACTGGGCGCCCGACGATCCGGAGGGCGACCCGGAGCGCGCCACCGGCAGCCACTTCCGGGAGGTGATGGAAGGCGCCTATCCGGCCCTGGAGGAATTGCGCGCCGCCGGCACCGTGGGCGCGGTCGGCCTGGGCATGAACCAGTGGCAGATGCTGCTGGAGTTCGCGCGCGCCGGCGATTTCGACTGCTTCATGCTGGCCGGCCGCTACACGCTGCTGGACCAGACCGCGTTGCCGGAGCTGTTGCCGGAGTGCGCGGAGCGCGGCGTCTCCGTGATCATGGCCTCCGTGTTCAACTCCGGCATCCTGGCCGCCGGGCCGGGCGGCGACGCGACGTTCAACTACGCCCCGGCGCCCGCGGAGATCAACGAGCGGGCACGCGGGCTGGAGGCGGTGTGCGCCCGCCACGGGGTGGCGTTGCCGGCCGCCGCGCTGCAGTTCCCGCTGGCCCATCCGGCCGTCGCGGCCGCCGCCGTGGGGGCGCGCGACGCCGCCGAGCTGCGCGCCGACCTGGCGCATGCCGCCGCGGAGGTGCCGGCGGCCCTCTGGCGCGAGATCGGCCAGCGCGAGCTGATCGACCCGGCCGCCCCCACCCCGTAGCCGCTGCCGCGCGAAGTCCCGATGCAGCGCCTGCGCCTGTTCGTGTTCACCGTCAGCCACTTCTTTGTCGACTCGTACGCGTCCATGCTCACCCCGGCGCTGCCGTTCGTGCGCGACCGGCTGGGGCTGACCTTCGCCCAGATCGGCCTGCTCGGCTCCTTCGTGCAGCTCTCGAACCTCGGCCAGCCGCTGCTGGGCATCCTGGGCGACTACCTGCGCGGGCGCTGGCTGATCTTCGTCGGCATCGCCGTGGCGGCGGTGTTCGCGCCGCTGATCGGTGTGGTGCCCACCTTCGCGTGGCTGGTGCCGTGCGTGATGCTGGCCGGCCTGGGCGTCTCCGCCTTCCATCCCTCCGGCTTCGCGCTGGCCGGCGACCTGTCGGGCGACCGCCGCTCGTTCGGGCTGGCGCTGTTCATCTTCGGCGGGACGGCGGCGCTGGGCTTCACGCCGCTGTGGGTGCCGGCGCTGGTGACCACGCTGGGGATGGGGTGGCTGCCGCTGGCGACGATCCCGGGGCTGCTGATGCTGCCGTTCGTGATCGCCATGGTGCCGGCGCGCAGCACGCCGCGCTCCGCCCTGCCGGAGCGGGTGGCGGAGTTCCGCAGCGCGCTGGCCCCGATCGGAGTGATCGTGGCGACGGTGATCGTGCGCTCGATCGGCGGTTTCGGCTTCGCGTTCTTCCTGCCGCTGCTCGGCCAGGAACGGGGGCTGCCGCCGCTGGTCTGGGGGATGCAGCTCGCCGTCTACAACTTGTCGGGCGTGGTGGGCAGCCTGATCCTGGGGTACCTGGCCGACCGGCGGGACCCCAAGCCGCTGGTGCTGGCGTCGCTGGTGCTGGCCACCCCCTTCATGCTGCTTGCCCTGAACGCCGAAGGGCTGATGGCGCTGGCGATGCTGGCCGCCGGCGGCACCATGGCGTTCGCCAGCAACTCGATCATGGTGGCGATGGCGCAGCAGCGCGCACCGGCCAACGCCGGCTTCGTCTCCAGCCTGCCGGGCGGTTTCAGTTGGGGGGTGGCCGGGCTCACCATGCCGCTGTTCGGGCTGATCGCCGACGCCTCCGGGGTGCTCGCGGCGATGCGCATCCTGGCGGTGCTGCCGCTGGCCGCGGCGGCGGTGGGGCTGCTGCTGCCTCGGAAGGGGGCCGGGAGGCCGGAGCTGCAGCCGGCCGGCGCGGGGGCCGCGCGTGGCTGACGGGCTGACGCTGCGCTACGGCACCAACCCGCACCAGGCGCACGCCCGCGCGTCGCTGGAGGGTGGCCGGCTGCCGTTCGCGGTGCTGAACGGCGCGCCCGGCTACATCAACCTGCTGGACGCCCTGAACGCGTGGCAGCTCGTGCGCGAGCTGCGTGAGGCCACCGGGCTGGCGGCGGCAGCTTCATTCAAGCACGTGAGTCCGGCCGGCGCCGCGGTGGCGGTGCCGCTGTCGGACGCCGAGCGCGCCGCCTGTTTCGCGCGGGGCGAGCTTTCCGCGCCGGCGGCCGCCTACGCGCGCGCCCGCGGCACGGACCGGGTTTCCTCCTATGGCGACTGGATCGCGCTCAGCGACACGGTGGACGAGGCCACGGCGCGCCTGATCCGGCCGGAGGTGTCCGACGGCATCATCGCCCCGGGCTACGAGCCGGTCGCGCTGGAGGTGCTGTCGGCCAAGAAGGGGGGCGGCTACCCCGTGCTGGAGGTCGACACGGAGTACCGGCCGCCGGAGCTCGAGCGGCGCACCGTGTTCGGCGTGACCCTGGAGCAGGCGCGCAACGACCACGCCTGCCACGCGGAGACGCTGACCGCCGCCGGGTTGCCGGCCGAGGTGGTGCGCGACCTGACCGTCGGCCTGATCGCGCTGAAGTACACGCAGTCCAACTCCGTCTGCCTGTGCGCGCGCGGGCAGACGATCGGCGTGGCCGCCGGCCAGCAGTCGCGCATCCACTGCACGCGGCTGGCGATCGCCAAGGCGCGCACCTGGCTGCTGCGCCAGCACCCGCGGGCCCTGGGGTTGCGCTTCCGGCGCGGCGTCCGCAGGCCGGACCGCGACACCGCCGTCGCGTGCTACGTGGAGCGTGGCCTGACCGGCCCGGACGGCCAGGCGCTGGCGGCCCACCTGAAGGAGCGGCCGGAGCCGATCTCCGCGGACGAGGAGCGGCGCTGGATCGGCGGCGGCCCGTCGATCAGCCTCTGCTCGGACGGCTTCTTCCCCAACCGGGACAACGTCGACGTGGCCGGCGGCTTCGGCGTGCGCTCCATCGCACAGCCCGGCGGCTCGGCCTTCGACGGCGCGGTCGAGGCGGCGTGCCGGGAGCACGGCATCGCCATGGTCAAGACCGGCACCCGCCTCTTCCACCACTGAACGCCGCTGGCCGTGCGACTGTACCGGCCGCGGTCAGTTAGGCCCCAAAGCGTCAGCGTTGCCGCGATCGCCGGCTGGGCGAACCGGAACATCTCCCGTGTATTGTTCCGTGCATGGCAACGAAGACTATCACGCTCGAGCTCGACGCCTACGAAAAGCTGAAAGCGGCGAAGCGTTCCGGCGAGTCGTTCTCCGCCACCGTCCGGCGGGCTCGTTTCGGTCCGGCCGATTCAACCGGGAAGACAATTCTCGCCTTGATGGACGAGCTGACCGTGCGCCCCGTTGATCGGGAAGCCGTGAAGTACTGGTCATCCGGAGTCGTTGCGGCAAGGACCACGACGCCGTCGCGATGGAGCAGCCACGAGTGAAGCTCGTCGATACCGACGTGCTCATCGCCGCGACGGCCCTCGACGCCGGAATCCCGCTGGTGACCGGCAACCTCGCTCACTTCCAGCGTGTACCCGACCTCGAGGTTGAGTCCTACCGTGAGACGAGCGCGTAGAACACCTGTGACGCGGAAGGACCGCGTTACGGAGCACCTCGACGCGGTCTACGCGACCGAGGACTCCTCGCTGGATCCAATCCTCGTGGAGAACCAGCAGCGCACGATCCGAGAGGCCGCTCTGCGCGGTCAGTCGCTCCCAGCCAACAGGAGCGCCAGCTCGGCCATGCGGTGGGAGAAGCCGACCTCGTTGTCGTAGAAGCTGGTGGCTTTGATCAGGGTGTTGCCGCCGGCAGGTACCGCCAGCAGGTCGTCGCGGATCATCGACGACCAGGGCTCGCCCACGCAGTCGCGGGAGCACTCGTACCAGTCGCCCAGGTAGGCGACATGGCCCAGGATGGTGGAGTCGTTCATCGCCTGAATGTTGGCCTGCATGGCCTCCATCACCTCGTCCGCGCCGTGCTCGCCCTCGATCAGGAACACCGCCTCCACCACGCTGCCGGTATCGGTGGGCACGCGCAGGGCGGTGCCGTTGAGCTTGCCGTCCAGGTGTGGGAGCACCTTGCCGACCGCCTTGGCGGCGCCGGTGGAGGCCGGGATGATGTTGTTCAGGGTCGCCCGGTTCTTGCTGCCGCCGAACGCGTCGACGACCTTCTGGGTGGCGGTGGCCGCGTGCGTGGTGCTCATCAGGCCGGCGAGGATGGGGAAGGAGCGGTCGACCACCGCGGCCAGCGGCGCCAGGCAGTTGGTGGTGCAGCTCGCGTTGGAGACGATCGTCTCTTCTCCGGTGAGCGATTCGTGGTTGACGCCGACCACCACGGTGGGGGTGTCGTCGTCGCAGGGGGCGGAGACCACCACGCGCCGCGCGCCGGCGCGCAGGTGGGCGGAGCTCCGCTCCTGGGTGAGGTAGAAGCCCGTGCACTCGAACACCACGTCCACGCCGTGGTCGCCCCACGGCACGCCGACGGCATCCTTCTCGCCGTAGATGGCGACCTGGTGGTCGCCGATGCGGAGGCTGTTGCCCGGGCCGCGCTCCACCGGCGCCGGGAAGCGCCCGTAGACGGAGTCGCGCGGCAGGCTGGCGGCGATGTCGTCCACCGGCACCAGGTCGTTGCCGGCGACGATCTCGAACCGGTCCGGCAGCCGCCCCAGGATCACGCGCATCACGTTCTTGCCGATGCGCCCCATGCCGTTGAATCCGACTCTCAGCTTTGCCATCGTGCCGGACCATACCCGTAGTGCCTCCCCTGTGTCTTCGCTGGCGGGGCGCGGTAGAATCGGCGCCGTGAACACGCAACCTGCCGCGGGGGCCGCGTCGCCGAGCGTCGGCATGCCGACGCCGCTCATCGACGGGGAGGCGCGCGTGCGCGGCCGCCTCCGCTTCACGGCGGACTACATCGACCGGCGAACCCTTGCCATGCGCCTGGTGACCAGCCCCTACGCGCACGCCCGCGTGCGCTCCATCGACACGGAGGCGGCGTGCGCGCTGCCCGGCGTGGTGCGCGTCCTGACCGCGGCGGACCTGCCCGAGATCACGCCCACGACCCGCGTCCGGCTGCTGCTGGCGCGCGACCGCGCGCTGTTCGCCGGCCACCCGGTGGCGCTGGTGATCGCCGAGACCGAGGCCGCGGCCGAGGACGGCGTCGACGCCGTGATGGTCGACTACGAGCCGCTGCCGGCGGCCACCACCATGGACGCGTCCGTCCGGCCGGGCGCCCCGCTGGTGTGGCCGGAGGGGGTGCCGGGCGAGGACGCGGAGGCAGCCGACCACGGCGCCGACGTGGGCGGCGCGGCCGACGGACCCGTCGCGCCGTCCAACGTCGCCAACCCGGTCGGCTTTCAGCGCGGCGACGCGGACGCCGCGCTGCGCTCCGCGTACCGGAGCGTCGACCTCACTTTCGAGGTCGACCGCGTCCACCAGAGCTATCTGGAGCCGCACGCCACCATTGCCGAACCCGGTGAGGAGCGCGGCGCGACGGTGCGGAGCGCCTCGCAGGCGCCCACCAACGTGCAGAAGGAGTCGGCCGCGCTGCTGGGGGTGCCGCCGTCCGACGTCGACGCCAAGGTCATGCACGTCGGCGGCGGCTTCGGCGGCAAGTTCATCCTCTACGAGCCGCTGGTGACCGCGGCCGCGCGCGCCATGGACGCCCCGGTGCAGCTCGTGATGACCCGGCGCGAGGAGTTGCTGGCCGCGCAGCCGGCGGCCGGCGGGCGCCTGCGCATCCGGCTCGGCGCGGACGAGGACGGCTCGCTGACCGCGGTCAAGGCGGACCTCACCTACGACGGAGGCTGCTTTCCGAACTCGCCGACCGGCATCGGCGTGATGATGTGCGGCAGCATCTACCGGGCGCCCAACATCGACGTCCGCGGCGTCACCGTGATGACGCACAAGGCGTCGATCGGCGCCTACCGCGCGCCGGGGATGACCCAGCAGGCGTTCGCGATGGAGAGCGCCATGGACGAGCTGGCGATCGCCCTGGACCTGGACCCGCTGGAGCTGCGACTGCGCAACGTTTCGCAGGCGGGCGATGAGCTGGCCGACGGCAGCGAGTGGCCGGACATCGGCATGCGGGAGGTGCTGGAGAAGCTGCGCGCGCATCCACTCTGGCAGAAGCGCGAGAGCCTGGCGGCTTCCGGGCGCGGCGTCGGGGTGGCGCTCGGCGCGTGGTTCGGGGGCGTGGATGCCAGCAACGCCGGCTGCACGGTGGAAGAGGACGGCGGCATCACCGTGCACCTGAACGCCGTGGACCTGACCGGCGTCAGCACCAGCGTGGTGCTCCTGGTAGCCGAGGAGATCGGCGTCAGTCCGGACGCGGTGCGGGTGCGCTGGCAGGGGCAGGTCGACGGCCCCTACCACCTGTCCAACGCCGGCGGCAGCAAGACGCTCCGGTCAGTGGGGCCCGCGGTGACCGCGGCGGCCCGCGACGCCAGGGAGCAGCTCTTCCGCGTGGCGGCGGCGCACCTCGAGGCGGACGCCGCCGACCTGGAGATCGCCGACAACGCGGTGCGCGTCAAGGGCGTGCCGGAGTCCGCGGTCGCGATCGGCGAGCTGGCCGGCATGCGCGCCCTGCACGGGCCGATCGCCGGCCACGGCCGCAGCGCTCCGGGCGGACGCACGCCGGCCTTCTGCGCTCAGATGGCGGAGGTGAGCGTGGATGAGGAGACCGGCCGCATCACCGTGCACGGTATCGTCATGGCCCAGGACGTGGGCCGCGCGATCAACCCGCTGACGGTCGCCGGCCAGATGATGGGCGGCGCCGCGCAGGGAGCCGGCTGGGCGCTCTGCGAGCGGCTGGTCTACGACGAGGACGGCCAGCTCCTCACCGGCACGCTGATGGACTACGCGGTGCCGTCCGCGAAGGACATCCCACCGATCGAGACGCTGCTGGTGGAACGGTCGTCCGGCAACGACCCGCACGGCGCGCGCGGCGTCGGCGAGCCGCCGATCATCGCCACCGCCGGGGCGATCGCCAACGCGGTCCGGCACGGCAGCGGCCGGCGGGTGACCGCGGCGCCGCTCATCCCCAGCCGGGTCCTGGCCGCACCGAGGGCCGCCTCTGCCTGACCGGCCTGCGCCGGACGCACGGCCGCGTGACGCGGAGCCGGCGCTCCCGTCGCGCCTCGTGCTGGGCACCGCCCGCCTGGCCGCCGGAGGTGTTGCGCTGCCGGGCGCGCTGCGCGGAACGCCGGCGCTCGCGCTCCTGGACCGCGCGTTCGAGCTGGGCATCCGGACGCTGGACACGGCGGCCATCTACCAGCTCGGCGGCAGCGAACGGCTGCTCGGCGCCTGGATGCGGAGCGCGGGGGTCCGCGGGCGGATCTACCTGATCGGCAAGGGCGGACATCCGTCGCTGCTCGGCCGCGCGCGGCTCGGGCGCGGCGACCTGGAGCGCGACCTGCAGGCGTCGCTGCGGCGGCTCGGCACCGATTTCCTGGACCTCTATCTGCTGCACCGCGACGCGCCCGGCGCGCCGCTGGAACCGATCGCGGAGACGCTCCGGTCGTTCTTGGCGGACGGCCGCATCCGCGCCTACGGCGTGTCCAACTGGACCCATGAGCGGTTCACGGCGCTGCACGAGCTGGCGGTGAGCCGGAAGCAGCCGCCGCCGGCCGCTTCGAGCCCACAGTTCAGCCTGCCGCGGTGGGTGACGACGCCGTACCCGGGCTGCGTGTCGATCGGCGGGCCGGACGGCGCCGCGGCGCTGCGGACCTACCGCGAGGCAGGCGCCGCGGTTCTGGCCTGGTCGCCGCTCGGCGGCGGCTGGCTGCGCGCGCCCGGCGCGCGCGCGCGCGGCCGGGCGTACCGGGGCGCCGGCAACGACGCGCGCCATGCCCGCCTGGCGACGCTGGCGGAACGGATCGGCTGCACACCGGCGCAGGCGGGGCTCGCCTGGGTACTCGCGCACGGCCGCGGCGTGCACGCGATCGTGGGCACGCGCCGGCCGGAGCGGCTCGCCGAGTTGCAGGGCGCCCTGGAGCTGTCGCTGAGCGCCGGGCAGATCGACTGGCTGGCGAACGGCGACGGCGGGACCGCACCGGCGGCAGCGTCGTGAGCGACGCCGACGCGATCGTGGTGGGCTCCGGCGCGGCAGGCGGCTGGGCGTCCAAGGAGCTGACCGAGGCGGGGCTGCGCGTGCTGCTGCTGGAAGCCGGGCCGGAGCGCACGCCGGCGCGGGCCGGGCGGGCGTGGGCGACGCGGCTGTGGCGGCACGCGCGCGGCGCGCAGACGGTGCAGGAGCTGCACAGCGAGTACTGGATCAAGGATCCCAACCTGTTCGTGAAGGACGTCGAGCAGGGGTACTCGACGCCGCCCGACCGCCCGTTCGTCTGGATCCGCGGACGGCAGCTCGGGGGGCGCACGCTGCTCTGGGGCGGGGTGACGCTGCGCCTGTCCGACTACGAGCTGGCGGCCGCCGAGAGCGACGGCCACGGGCCGCCGTGGCCGATCCGCTACCGGGACCTGGAGCCGCACTACGACCGCATCGAGCGATTCCTGTGCATCCACGGCACGCGCGAGGGGCTGCCGCAGCTTCCGGACGGGCAGTACGTCGGCGCGCGCCCGCTGACGCGGGCGGAGCGCCGCCTGGGCGACGGGGTGGCGGCCGCCTGGCCCGACCGGCGGCTGATCCCGTCGCGCGGGTTGGCGCTGGAGCGCCACGGCGGCCGCGAGCCGCGCCTGAACAGCGTGGGCACCAGCATCGCCGCGGCGCGCGCGACCGGGCGGCTGGAGGTCCGCACCGGCGCGGCGGTCAGCCACCTGATCCCCGGCGGCCGCGCGGGCGGCGCCGGCGGGGTGCTGTACGTGGATGCGGCAACGGGCGCGTCGCACGCGGCGAGGGCGCGGCTGATCGTGCTGTGCGCCTCCACGATCGACACGGTGCGGATACTGCTGGCCACGCGGGTGGAGCATCCCGAGTTGACGGTGAGCGAATCGGACTGCCTGGGCGGGTACCTGATGGACCACGTGATCGTGGGAACGGCGGTGGAGCTGGACGGCGTCCCCTACGAGCCGCCCGCGCCGTTCACGGGCGCCGACTCGTTCCTGGTGCCGCGGTTCCAGAACCTCGACGGCGCCGGCGCCGGCGCCGAGCCATACCTGCGCGGCTACGGCCTGTGGGGGATCATCCAGCGGCGCGGATACGCCGGCCGCCGCGGCCGGCCGGCGCTCGGCCTGGTGGTCGCGCAGGGGGAGATGCTGCCGCGGTCCGAAAACCGCGTGGAGCTGAACGGCGAACGGAGCCGCGACGGCCTGCGCGGCGTCCACATCAGCTGCGCCTGGGGCGACAACGACCGGGCCGTGCACGCCGCCATGGGCACGGCGGTCGAGGAGATGATGCACGCCGCCGGCGGGCGCATGGTGCGGCGCTTCGCAGCGCTGTCCCGGATGCCCGGCATGCTGGGGTTGCCGGCGCGCCTGGAGCGGTTCTGGCTGGAGCCGCCGCCGGGCGCGTTCGTGCACGAGGTGGGCGGCGCCCGCATGGGCTCGGACCCGGCCGACTCCGTGGTCGACCCGCGCAACCGTTGCTGGGGGATGTCCAACGTGCTGGTCACCGACGGCGCCTGCTGGCCGACCTGCGGCTGGCAGAGCCCGACGCTGACCATCATGGCGGTCACCGGCCGCGCGTGCTCGCTGGCGGTGGCCGATTTGCGCCGTGGCGACCTCTGAAAAGGGGCGGCCGGCCGGTGAAACGGATCGCCATCGTCGCCATCGGCTCCTGGGGCGACGTGGGTCCTCTCATCACGCTCGGCGCAGGCCTTGCCGGTGCCGGCTACGAGGTGGTGCTGGTCACGCACGCCGCCTACGCGGACGACGCCGGCCGCGTCGGCCTGGACTTCGCGCCGCTGTCAGGCGATCCGGTGGCGATCCCGGAGGACGAGCGCGGCCGGCAATGGCTGGAGTCCGGCGGCAACGGGCTGCGTTTCGCCCTCCATCTGGTCCGCATCGCCCGCCCACTGCAGCGCGCGGTGCTCGACGAGGCGTACGCCGCATGCCGCTCCTGCGCGGCGGTCCTGCACACGCCGTTCGCGTCGTTCGCCACCCACGTCGCCGAGCGCCTGAAGCTGCCGAGCATAGTCGTCGGCCAGCAGCCGGTGACCCGGACCGGCGCGTGGCGGGCGTTCCTGGTGCCGGACGGCTTGCCCCTGGGCCGGGCGAGCAACCGGCTGTCCTACCGGCTGATGGAGCAGGCGATGTGGCAGCCCTACCGGTCCGGCTTCCAGCGCTGGCGCCGTGACGCGGGCATGCCGGACGCCGGGCCGTTCGGGCCTGCCGCCCGGCTGTACACGGGCCGGGTGCCGGTGGTGTACGGCTTCAGCAGCCTGGTGGTGCCGCGCCCGGCCGACTGGCCCGCGTGGCACCATGCCGCCGGCTACTGGCCCGCGCCGGCGCGGGGGGCGTGGAACCGCGATGATGACCGGGTCGCGGCGTTCCTCGAGGACGGGCCGCCGCCCGTGTTCGTGGGCTTCGGCAGCATGACCTCCCGCAACCCGGAGCGCGTGCTGGCGCGGGTGATGGAGGCGTTGCGCGTCGTCGGACGCCGGGGGCTGCTCACCGGCGCCGGCAACACCGCGCGCGCGCTGCCGCCGCGCATGCAGGCGCGGGACATGCTGATCGCCGAAGGCTTCTCGCACACGCGCGCGCTGCCGAAGGTGGCGGCGGCCGTCCACCACGGCGGCGCCGGCACGGTGGCCACCAGCCTCATGGCCGGCGTGCCCACGGTCGTGGTGCCGTTCTTCGCCGACCAGTTCTTCTGGGGCCGGCGCGTGGCCGCGCTGGGGGCCGGTCCGGAGCCGCTGCCGATGGCCCGGCTCGACGCTCCCGGATTGGCCGGCCGGCTGCGTGCCGTGCTAGCCTCGCCGTCGATGCGGGAGCGGGCCGCCGGCCTGGGCGCACGGCTGCGCGCCGAGAACGGCGTTGCGGCGGCGGTGGAACTGATCGACCGCCACCTGGCGACGGCGCGTGGCTGAGCGGTCACGGGTCCCGCGCAGGCTCCACCAGATCTGGATCCAGGGCCAGGAGCACCTGCCGCCGCGGCTGGTCGACCTGCAGCGCACCTGGCGGGAGCTCAACCCCGGCCACGAGTACCGCCTCTGGGACGAGCCGGCGCTGCGCGGGCTGATCGCGGCCCGCCACGCGTGGTTCCTGCCGACCTGGGACCGCTACCGGCACCTGCACCAGCGGGCGGACGCCGGCCGGCTGTTCGTGCTGTACGAGCTGGGCGGCTTCTACGCGGACGTGGACGCGCGGGCGCTGCGCCCGCTCGACGAGCTGACGGCGATGGTCCCGCACGCGCGGGTGATCACCTCGGCGCTGCCGTTCGCGGGACTGGACCGCCGGCTCATCTCACTGGCCTGCGGGACGCGGCGGCTGATCACCAACGCGATCCTGGGCATGGAGCCCGGACTGGACGAGTGGCTGCAGGTGTTGCGGCGGCTGCCGAGGCGATCGACGTTCCTGCGGTTCCACAAGGAATTATCGATAGCGTTCGGAACCGGACCGATGTTCCTTGCCGGCGCGGTCGACCGTGCGTTTGCCGACTGTCGCGGACAGGTGGCGATCATGCCGGCGCGGATGTTTGAGCGGCGGCTGGGGTACCAGCCCTTTTTCCCCGCGCCGCCCGACGCGTTCATGGACCACCTTATGGACGCGTCGTGGCATTCTCCGTGGCTGCAGCGGCTGCTGAAGCTGTACTACGGCTGGCTGTACCGCTGACCGCGCGCGCCGCGCGGGGAAACGGCAGGTCAGCAGCGCCGGCAGCACGGTCAGCGCGCCCGCCGTGGTCGCGGCGATGGCGATGCTCAACAGCAGCCCGAACCGGCCGACCGGCACGAAGGTCGATCCCACCAGCGCCAGTAGCCCGAAGCAGATCGCCCCGGACGTGACCAGGATCGGGCAGCCGGCATGGGCGACCGCCGCGCGCATGGCCTGCTCGCGCCCGGCGCCGTGATTGCGCTCGCGCTTGTACCAGACCAGCAGGTGCAGCGCGTCGTCGATGCCGATGCCGATCGCCAAGCTTGCCACCATCACCGACAGCGCGTCGAACGGCACGCCGCCGGCGGCCATCAGCGCCGCGGTCGCCATGATCCCGATCGCCAACGGCGCCACCGCGGCGAGACCCAGGAGGATCGAGCGCAGCGCGATCGCGGTCAGCACCACCACCAGCACCGCGCTGGAGAGGGCGGTGATGATCTGGTCGCGCCGCAGGAGCTCGGACAGCCGCAGCCCGAACATGCTCCAGCCCCACAGGTCCGAGCGAACCTCCGGCAACCTCTCGTCCACCGCTTCGCGGACGAAGGAGGCCAGCTCGGCCGTCCCGGCTTCGTACAGGTAGCCGCCGGTCGATCCTTCCATCACCCACAGGCGGCTGGTCAGGGTCGTCGCGCCGTCGCCAAGGCCCGGCCCGGAGCGGGCCGCGGCGGCCAGCGTGCTCATGCGCGCCGCCAGCTCGATCAGCGGCCGGTCGGCCGCCGTCAGGGGGCCGGGAGGCTCGCCGCCGGCGGCCGCGCGGCGCAGCGCGGTCAAGCTGGTGGTGAAGGAGGAGATGTGGCTGACGTCGGGATGCGCGGCCAGCCGCGCTTCCAGGTCGTCCACGGCTGACAGCACGTGCGGGAGCGCGAAGTAGCGGACGGTGTCGTCAGGGGCCTGCAGGGTGAGATTGAGGTCGATGAAGCTCCCGAACTCGCGCATGAACTCGGCGTTGGCGGCCACCGCTTCGCTCTCGCCGCGCACGTGTCCGGCGAAGTCGGTTTCGTAGTGGACCGCCGGCAGCGCCACGGCGAACAGGACCAGCACCAGCGCTGCGCCCGCGAGGGCCGCGCGCGGCGCGCCGGTGAGGGTCACCGCGAACCGCTGCAGCACGGAGAGCACGGCACCAGGCCGGCCCCGCCCGGCTTCGGGATCGCCTCGGCGGTGCAGTTGGTGCAGCGCCGCCGGCAGCACGGTCAGGCAGAGCAGCGCGCCCGCGGCGACGCCCGCGGCCGATATCAGGGCGAACTCGCGCAGGCGCAGAATGCTCGACAGCACCAGCGTGAGCAGTCCGGCGATCGTGGTCGCCGCGGCCAGCGCCACCGGCCGGATGACCTCCGCCGCGGCGGGGAGCACGTCGCGGGATCCGCGCCGGAAGCGGAATGCCAGATGCACGCCGTACGAGCTGGTCAGCGCCAGCACCAGGATCGGCACGACGAGCGTGATGATCGCGATCGGCACGCCGGTGAGTCTCATCAGCCCGGTCGCCCAGACGGCGGCGCTGGCCGCCACCGCGACCACCGACAGCGACACCGGCAGCCGTCCCAACGCGGCGAGCAGCGTCAGGATGACCACGCCCGCGGCGAGCAGCCCCAGGATCGGCGGGTCGCGGTTGAGCGCGGCCAGCGTGGCCTGATGCAGCGGGATCCAGCCGGCCAGCGTCACCTCGTAGTGCGCGCGCAGCGCGTCGAGGGCCGGTTCGATCGACGCCAGGAACTCCTGGTAGTCCGGAATCACCGTGACCGCGTACACCAGCGACAGGGCGGTCCCGTCGGCGGCCAGCACCAGGTTGCGCGCCTCCGGGGCGTCACGGAGCGCCGCGCGGACCCGCTCGGCCTCGGCCGGCGTGGCCGGCGCGCGTCCGTCCGGCAGCGCCGGCGCGAGCTGCAGCCGGCCGCCTTCGAGGCGGAACACCGGCAGGTTCAGCGGCGTCACGGAAGAGACCACCAGCGGCTGCGAGGAGATGGCGCGGTCCGCCTCCTCCAGCCCCTGCAGCGAGCTCACCGCGAACGGCTCGTCGGCGCGCAGCATGACGATCAGGTAGTTGAGGTCCCTGTCCGCCTCTCCGTAGGTTTCGAACAGGCGCTGTGCCTCGTCGTCGCGCGGCAGCAACCGCACCACTTCCGGATCGACGCGCACGCCCGTGGCCGCCAGCCCGAGGGCAACCGTGATCGCCACCCAGACGACGATGATCGCCCGTGAGTGGCGGAGGACGGCGGAGGCGGCGCGCAGCGAGCGCGCGGACGGGCGGGCGGCGGTCACGGTGGAGTGATCCTCAATATACCCCTATATTGCTCATCGGCCGACCGTTCGGTCACCGGTTCCCATGGATCTGCATGAATTCCAGGCAAAGGAGTGCTTCGAGCGCCACGGCATTCCGGTCGCACGAGGGCACGTGGCCACCACAGCGGCGGAGGCCGCGCACGCCGCCGAACGGCTCGGGCCGCCGGTGGTGGTGAAGGCGCAGGTGCTCACCGGCGGGCGCGGCAAGGCCGGCGGCGTGAAGCTCTGCCGTTCGGTGGCGGAGGCGCGCGCTGCCGCGCAGGCGATCCTGGGCATGGACATCCGCGGCCACGCGGTGCGCACGGTGCTGGTCGACCCGGCGGCGGACATCCGCGGCGAGCTGTACCTGGCGGTGACGAACGACCGCGCCGCGCGCCGGCCGCTGATCATGGCCAGCGCTGCCGGCGGTATGGACATCGAGACGGTGAACTCCGAAACGCCGGAGGCGATCCTGCGCACTCACGTCGATCCCCAGATCGGGCTGCGCGACTACCAGGTCGCCGGCCTGGCCTCCGGGCTCGCGCGCGCGCAGGCGACGGCGCTGCCGGCCGGTCTCCGGCAGCCGTTCGCGGCGCTGGCGCGGTCGCTGTACGACTGCTTCCGCGCCACCGACGCCACCCTGTGCGAGATCAATCCCCTGGCCATCGTCGCCGAGGGTGACGCCGTCGCCCTGCGCGCGCTGGACGGCAAGATGAGCATCGACGACAACGCGCTGTTCCGGCAGGGGGGCTTGGCGGAGTTGCGCGACGCGTCCGCCGAGCCGGCGGGCGAGACGGAGGCGCGCGCGTCCGGCATCAACTACGTGAAGCTGGACGGCCAGATCGGCTGCATGGTCAACGGCGCCGGACTGGCGATGGCGACCATGGACCTGGTCGGCCACTTCGGCGACTCGCACGGCATCGGTCCCGCCAACTTCCTGGACGTCTCCGGCGGCGCCTCCGCGCAGCAGGTCGCCACCGGCCTGCGCATCATCCTGTCCGACACCGACGTGCGGGCGGTGCTGATCAACATCTTCGGCGGCATCACCCGCGGCGACGAGGTGGCGCGCGGCATCATGGCCGCGCTGGAAGAGGTGCCCACGGCGCTGCCGATGACCATTCGCTTGGCGGGCACCAACCACGAGGAAGGCATGCGCCTGCTCCAGGAGGCGGGGCTGGCCAACGTCACGGTGGCGCAGTCCCTGCAGGCTGCGGCGCAGGCCGCCGTCGATGCGGCGCGGAGCGGCTGATGCCCGTGCCGAGGTGCCCGTTGACAGGCCGGTACTGACATGTCTGTCCTGATCGACCGGAGCACGCGGGTGATCGTGCAGGGCATCACCGGCAATCACGGCCGCTTCCACGCCGGCCAGATGATCGAGTACGGCACCGACGTGGCCGGCGGCACGCGGCCCGGCAAGGGCGGGGAAACGATCCTGGAGCGGCCGATCTTCGATACCGTGGCCGAGGCGCGCGAGCGCACCGGCGCCGACTGCAGCGTCATCTTCGTGCCGCCGCCGCTGGCCGCGGACGCCATCCTGGAGGCCGTGGACGCGGGTATCCGGCTGGTGGTCTGCATCACCGAGGGGATCCCGATCCGGGACATGCAGCTCGTGCGGGCGCGGGTCGACCGCGGCGGCAGCCGCCTGCTCGGCCCCAACTGCCCGGGACTGCTGACGCCGGACCGGAGCAAGGTGGGCATCATGCCGGGGACGATCGCTTCGCCCGGCAGCGTGGGCGTGGTGTCGCGCAGCGGCACCCTGACCTACGAGGCGGTGTACGCCCTGACCGAGCGGGGCATCGGCCAGTCCACCTGCATCGGCATCGGCGGCGACCCGGTGAACGGCACCGACTTCATCGACGTGCTGGAGCTGTTCGAGCGCGACGCCGGGACCGACCGGGTGGTGCTGATTGGGGAGATCGGCGGCACCGACGAGCAGCGCGCCGCCGACTACATCCGGCGCGAGATGTCCAAGCCGGTGGTGGCCTTCATCGCCGGACGGATGGCCCCGGAAGGCAAGACCATGGGGCACGCCGGCGCGCTGGTGGAGGGGGCCGAGGGGTCGGCCGGCGACAAGATCGACGCCCTCCGTTCCGCTGGCGCGCGCATCGCCACGCACCCGGAAGAGATCCCGGACCTGGTCAGCGGCTGAGCCTCTTGCACCTCGGGGGAGGACGGCGCACGGAACAGGACAGCGCAGAGGACAAAAAAAGGCCCCTGGGTAAAGGAGGTGAAACCCCAGGGGCCTGAAGGCGAGATGTCCTTCGTGTAGGTAACTAAGCAAACAACCCCACGGCTGTCCGGTTACACCGCCCGGCGCACTTTCTCGGATCGGTCGTTCCAGACCGAATCGGGCCGCCGTCAGGCCTTCTTTCCGATAAGCGCCCGGAATGCCGCGGCGATCGCCAGCGCGTACGCCGCCAGCACTGCGGCGGGCACCCAAGCGCCGCCGCCCGTGGCGGGAACGTTCAGGACCAGGATCATCGGGATCGCCAGGAAGAAGGTGAGCCCGGATGCGTAGCAGTAGTCGGCCGCGGCCGGCGTGCGCAGCTCCGGATCGACCACCCGCACCAGGGCGATGCCGGTGGTGAGGGTGCCAGTCAGGCTGCCGTAGAACATCAGCAGCCGGGCGAACGAGTGGTCGGCGAACATGCGCGGCGTGATCCACATCAGCGATGCCAGGGTCAGCGTCCCGATCAGGAGCGCGAACACGGCCAGCACCAGCCAGTACTCGGCGATGACCCCGACGGCGATAGACGCCAGCCCGGCGGCGATCATGAAGTCGACGGCGCCGCCGGCGACGCGCGTCAGCCCGCCGCCATCGAGCAGGTGGGCAAGGCCGAGCCGCTCGGCCAGCGCGCGCGCGGCCAGCGCCGTCAGCAGCCCGAAGATGAAGGCGATGCCCCACAGGTTGGCCGCCAACTCACTCCCTGCCGGCCCGAGCAGGGCCAGCAACCCGGTGATCCCGGCCAGCAGGCCGTAGCTGGCCAGGTAGACTCCGAACACGATGGCCAGCCACAGCGACAGCGAATCGATCGCGTCCGGCTCCGTGCGCTGCCGGGCGCCTTCCGGCCCCGCGTCCCGCGCGTCCAGCAGCCCGGTGCGCCGGCCGTAGCCGGACGGGGGCTCGATCCACCCGCGCGCAATCGCGGCGTTGACCAGGAGCACGCCGCCGACGCAGGCCAGCAGGAAGCCGAGCGCCCCGAAGGTCAAGCCGATGCTGCCCGCGCCGGCGAAGCCCAGCCGCTCCCAGCCCGAGCCGATCGCGAACGCCTGGCCCGGCCCCAGGGAGAAGCCGATCGCCGCCAGGAACCCGAAGCTCGGAAAGAGCTCCGGCAGCAGCGTCCCGATCAGCGCGAAGGTGAGCAGCAACCCGGCCAGCCCCTGCAGGGTCATCTGCGACAGGATCACGGCCGCCGAGCCCGTGATCGCCCTGGCGCGCCGGCGGGTGGTCGAACGCAGTCCGAGCGCGATGATCGCCAGGTTGAGCAGGTGGTAGGTGAGCTGCTCGACGCCGCCGGTGCCATGCCCGGCGAGCGGCGCCACCCAGTTGTAGAACGGGAACAGCAGCACGCCCGCGGTCAGGGCGTTGGGGATCAGGAAGCGCTGCAGCGCCCGGACGCGCGCGCGCAGGGCGGTTGCGGCCGCCAGCGCCGCGCCGACCAGGCCGAGGTCGATCAGCAGCGGCCAGGAGATGGTCACCGTGCGGGAGGGGCTTCAGCCGTCGCGCTCGAGCGGGCGGAGGGACTTCGGCGCGTGGATGAGCGTGCGGACCCCGTCGGCGGTCACCAGCATGTCGTCCTCCACGCGCACCCCGCCGCGCAGCCCGTCGCCGTACACGCCGGGCTCGACGGTGATGACGTCACCTGAGGCCAGGACGCCGTCCGGCCACGCCGGATTGAGGTAGGGCGGCTCGTGCGGGCAGAGGCCGATGCCGTGGCCGAGGTGGTGGAACATGCCGCCGGGCACGATTTCGTCCATGCGCTCGCGCGCCAGGTTGAACAGGTCGACGCAGGCCACGCCCGGCCGTGCCATCCGCTTGACTTCCGCCAGCGTGTCGACCGCCTGCCGGTGCGCGCGCTCCTGCTCGTCGGTGGGCGAGCTCACCGCGAACACGCGCGAGGCGTCCGCGTAGTAGCCGCGGTAGTTGACGCCCAGGTCCAGGATCCACAGCTCGTCCGCGCGCGCCGGCCGGCGCCGCGGCGGTCCGCCGGGCGACCCGCACTGGAAGTCCTGCCCGAACCGCAACGGCAGCTCGCCCGCCTCCTCCACCACCGCGGCGGACAGCTCGCTGTAGAGGGCCAGTTCGTCCAGGCCCGGCTCCATGATCTGTGCGGCGCGCGCGTAGGCGGCGTCGACGCAGCGCGCGGCGGCCTGGATCAGCTCGACCTCGTCCGGGTCCTTGCGCCTGCGCAGGTTCAGCAGATCGGTCGTCACATCCGTAAACGTGGCGTCCATGCGCTGCAGCACGGCGGCGCCCAGCACCCCCTGGTCCAGGCCCACGCGGCGCGCGCCGGCAAGCTCCGGGGCGAGTAGCGCCGCGATGCCGTCCGCCTGGTCCAGGCGGATCGTTGCGTTGGACTGCGCCTCGGCGACCCGCACGTCGTCCACGGTGGCGCCGTCGGAGCGCGGCTCGCTGGTGGCCAGCACCGAGCGGTCAGCGCCGATCGCCACCGCCCCGAGCGCGAACCACGGCGGCAGGCAGCCGGTGACATAGTAGACGTGGCAGGGATCGGTGAGCAGCAGCAGGTCCAGCTCGCGGTCGGCCAGAATCGAGCGCACGCGGTCGAGGCGTCGGGCACAGCCATCCAGGGTCAGCATCGCCCGGAGAGTCTACCCCGGCAGCCTGGCCGGCGCTTGCCTGCTCCGGGTGCTTCGGGTACTAAGGGAACAGTGGTACTGCTGATCATCGTCGGCGCCATCGTGGTGGTGGGCCTGGGGGTCTTCTTCATCGAGCCCGGCATTTTCGCTCTGGCGTACAGCCTGATCACGCCGCTGTTCGTGCGCAATCCGCCGTTCGTGGAGCTGGATCGGAGCTTTCCCGGCCACCGGATGATCGAGGACGCCTACCCGGAGATCCGCGCGGAGGCGGAGGCGCTGCTGCGGCACCCGGAGCGGATCCCGAAATTCCACGAGGTCGACCCGCTGCAGACCCCGATCTCCGGCAAGGACGGGATCCCGTGGCGGACCTTCTTTCTCAAGGGTCACGGCGTCTGGCACGACACCAACGTGAAGCTGGCCCCGAAGACCGTGGAGGTGCTCGGGCAGATCCCGGAGGTCGAAACGGCGATGTTCTCGATCCTGGACGGCGGCAAGCACATCCCCGCGCACCGCGGCTTCTTCCGGGGGGTGTACCGCTACCACCTGGGCCTGATCGTGCCGGACGACGCGCCGGTCTACATCGTCTGCGGCGGGCAGGAGTACCACTGGCGGGAAGGGCAAGGCGTGCTGTTCGACGACACCTACCGGCACGAGGTGTGGAACAGGAGCGCTCACCCGCGGGTGGTGCTGTTCCTGAACGTCCTGCGCGACGCCGACCTGCCGCGCTGGATGCGCCCGATCAACCGCCTGGTGGCGTCGTTGATGCAGAGATCGCCCAAGCTGAAACGCGCCGGCAAGCGCGCCGAGGTGGCGATGGACATCTGACCCCGATGGGGTTCACTCCTCCGGCGTTGGCTTCGGCGGAATGGTCACCGTCGCGCTCGATGGCGAACCGATCGAGTAGTAGCCGTAGTGACTGACGTTGACGTACTGGTTGTTGCCGCCGCGAAACAGCAGCTCGGAGAAATTGTCCAGCGACACCCGCAGCTCCGCACCTCATCCGAGGCCGATCGGCCAAGCACGTCCGCGCGCCGCTGGACGTGCGGCGAGGAGGAGTGAACGGGAGGTGCTCAGCCGGCGGGCGTCAGGTCTTCGGACAGACCGACGCGGCCTGGAGGGAGCCCCCACGGCGCTCCGGCGCCGGCGTAGCCGGTCGCGGCGGCGTGCGCGGCCTGCAGGGTCCGCTCGATGCCGCGGATCGCGGTGACCGGGCCGGCGGCATCCGCGGGCAGCAACGGCGGCGGGGTCGCCGTGAGCACGAACTCGGCCGGCACCTCCGCGGGCGGGGCGGCGGCAAAGCTGGCCTCGATGCAGGCGGTGTGCTGCAGGGCGTTGCCGATCGTGCAGGCGGGCGGCTCGCCGGTCTCCATCGACGCCAGCAGTGCGCGCAGCGGCTGGGACGGGTCGTACGGCGGGTCGGCCATCTCCTCGCTCCTGCCTGCCCGTTCGATCACCACGCGGCCGCCGGCAACGGTTGCCGTGCCGCCCTCGAAGCGGTACTCGATGTGGGCGTCCGTCGCCTCCAGGCAGGCGTGCGCCGCCAGCATGCCGATGACGGTCCCTTCGCCGGTCTCGACCCGCAGGTACTGGGTATCGGCCCAGGCCTCGCGGGCGGCGCGGTAATTCTCGGCCGTGACGGCGACGGGGGTGGCCGCCTGTCGCTCGCCCGCGCCGGCCACGTACAGCATCTGCTGGAGCTGGTGGGCGCAGGCGTTCTGGATCGGTGAGTCGAGGACCTCGACGCCGCCGCGCCGGCCGCCCCAGTCGCGGCGCCGGTAGTAGCGCCGGCCGCGCGTCGCGCTGATCAGCGTCCGCGCGTGTGTGAGCGCGCCCAGCCCGCCCCCGGTGCGCAGGGCCTTGAGCCGGGCGACCGCGGGAGAGTACATGCCCTGATAGCCGATAGCCAGGATGCGTCCGCTACGCGCCGCGGCCTGCTGCATGCGGCGCGCCTGCGCCAGGGTGCCGGCGGCCGGCTTCTCGCAGAGCACGTGGCAGCCGGCCTCCAGCGCCGCGACGGATGCGGTCTCGTGGCAGGGGATGCCGCCGGCGACCACGACCAGGTCCAGCCGGCCCGCCTCGGCGCCCAGCAGCTCCTCCAGGGTCGGGTGCGCGGTTGCGCCGAGCTCGCCGAGCATGCGCTCCGACTCCCGGTAGCGGCCGGGCGTGCGCACCACGGCGGCGGCCAGCGCGCAGCGCCGCTCGGCCTGCCCGGCTGCGAGCACCTCCAGCAGCGTGCGGCCGTAGCCGCCGATCCCGACCAGGGCGGCGCGCGGTGCCATCGCTCAGCCCGCTCCCCGTGGCCTGTGACTGGACATGGGGCTCATCATACCCCGGCGTCGCCGGCCTGACGGCAGTCGGCTTGGACGGCTACGATGCGTCGCTTCGCCGATGCCCTCCCGCCTCAGTACGACCAATCGCATCATCGCCGTCACGATCGGCGCCGGGGTCACCGTGGCCCAGGCGATCAGCGCCGGGGTGGGCTGGCAGGCGATGGCGTCGACCTTCGAGCGGATCGCGCACGTCGCGGCCGCCCCGCTGGCCGGGGCGGCGGCCGCCGGTTTGTGGGTGCTGCTGGCGCGCGCGCCGCAGGCGGTCCGCCGGCTGTTCCTGCCGACGCCTGAGCGGGTCGAGTGGACGATCGAGACCGCGCGGGCAGCCGGCCTGCTGCCGGAGGGCTACGTGAGCGACCCGCACCGCGACCTGCTGGTCGCCCGCGCCATCACCTTCGACCGCAAGGCCGGCCTCACCGACGACGAAATCCGCAAGGATCTGGCTGACCAACTGGCAGAGGATGCCCGGCAGGAGCCCGGCGGCTAGCCACGAATTCCGGACAGGAAGATTTCCGCCGCCTGCGCCACGGTCAGCTCGCGCGCCAGGATCCGGTCCTGGAAGTCGCGGGTCCAGGCGGCCAGCCGGCCGCGGGCGGTGCGGAACTCGTTGAGGATCGTGCGGCCGATCGGGCCGCAGCCGTCCAGGAAGCCGGTGAGAGCGAAGTCGCGTTCGGCAGCGGCGCGGTCGTAGTCCAGCCGCACGATGCGCACGCCCCACCCGGTGGAGCCGATCAGCTCCAGGCGCGCGTAGCCGGCCCGCGGGTCGCCGTCGAACGGCATGCCGATGGAGCCGGCGTTGACCACCAGGCAGCCGCGGTGGCGGCGGACCAGCGGGCGGTGGGTGTGGCCGACCGCGAACACGGCGCTGCCGGCGCGCACCTTGCTGTCGAGTTCCTGGTCGGTGGTGTGCGGGTAGATGCCGTCGCGGGAGCCGAGCAGCGTGCCGTGCGTCATGAAGACCTCGCCCGCCGGCGTCGGCAGGCTCGCCTCGGTCGCCATGGCGGGCAGCTCGGCGGCGCGCGCCCCCAGCGACCGCCGGCACCAGTCGACCGCCGCGAACACGTCATGGGCCGGCGGCGGGCGGGCGGCATCCGGAGAACCGCGCTGCATCACGTACTCCTCGTGGTTGCCGCGAATGACGATCCAGCCGTCTCTCGCGCGCCGCTCAGCGACCAGGTCCCAGCACTCCGGGGAGCGCGGGCCGCGGTTGACGATGTCCCCGGCCACCAGCACCGCGTCCGGCCGCCACCGGTCGACGTGATCCATGACCGCGCGCAGGGCCTGCAGGTTGCCGTGCACGTCGGCCAGGATGGCGATCTTCACGAGTGGCGCCCACGAAGGGAGGGCGGGAGTCCCGCAGTTTGACAGTACGTCAAATCGGCCAATACATTAGCGTAGCTTTCGGGGTGCGTGCGCGAGCCGTTTGCGACGCGCGAAGCGATCAGGCCTTGCCTGCTCGCAAGAATCAACCGATCAACAGAACATGGAACTGATTACTGATCTGGCGTGGCGGATCGGCGGACCGCAAGGGAGCGGCGTCGATACCGCGGCCCGCTTTTTCGCCCGCTCCTGCGCGGCGGCGGGCCTGCACGTGTTCGGCCATCGCGAATACTACTCCAACATCATGGGCCGCCACTCTTACTACGACGTGCGCGTGGCCGACCACCCCCTCACCTGCCACCGGAGCGAAGTGGACTTCATGGCGTCGTTCGACGCGGAGACGCTGGCCCGGAACGTGATGACGGTCGCGGACGGCGGCTGGCTGCTCCACTCGGAGCGCGACGCCGATGTGCCCCTGAGCCGGCTGAGCATGCTGGACGAGCGGGTGGCCGAAGACCTGACCGCGCTGCTGGACGAGCGCGGCCTGCCGCACGGCACCGCCGGCCTGCTGGAGCTGGCGGCCGAGCGCGGCGTGCACGCGCTGCCGGTGGACTTCGGCGCGGTGACCGGCGCCCTGGCGGAGGAGATGGGCATCCCGCCGGCGCGCGCCGACCGCACCCGCAACACGGTGTCGGTGGCGGTCTGCTGCGCGGCCATGGGGCTGGACCGCTCCTACCTGGTGAGCGCCCTGGACCGCGTGTTCCGCGGCCGCAAGCCGATCGTGGAGCTCAACGTACACGCCATCGACCAGGCGTACCGCTACGCGCTGCAGCGGTTCGAGGAGCACTCGTTTCACCTCAGCCTCAAGCCCGGCGGCGCCGCGGACGGCCGCCTGTACATCAACGGCAGCGAGGCGGTGGCCATGGGCAAGATGGCCGCCGGCCTCGGCTTCCAGACCTACTACCCGATCAGCCCCGCCACGGCGGAGAACACCTTCCTGGAGCGGCACACCCGCATCGGCCGCGAAGGCGGCGGCGACCAGGCCGTGGTCGTGGTGCAGACCGAGGACGAGATCGCGGCCATCACCATGGCGGCCGGCGCGGCGCTCACCGGCGTGCGCGCCTCCACCGCGACCTCCGGCCCCGGCTTCTCACTGATGACCGAGGGACTCGGCTGGGTCGGCATCAACGAGGTGCCGCTGGTGGTGACGCTCTGGCAGCGCGGTGGCCCGTCGACCGGCCTGCCCACGCGCACGGAGCAGGGCGACCTGCTGTCCGCCCTGCACGCCGGCCACGGCGAGTTCCCGCGCATCGTGCTGGCCTCCTCCGACCTGGAGGAGGCGTTCGCGGACGCCGCGCACGCGTTCAACTACGCCGAGCGCTACCAGCTCCCGGTCATCCACCTGATGGACAAGGCGCTGTCCAGCACGACGCAGACCCTGACCCGCTTCGATCCGTCCACGCTGTCGATCGACCGCGGCCTGCTCTACGAGCCGAATGGCCGCGCGCCGGAGCAGGGGTCTTTTCCGCGCTTCGCGGTCACCGACGACGGCATCTCGCCGCGGCCGGTGCTCGGGCAGCCGGGCGGCATGCACTGGGTGACCGGCGGCGAGCACACCGAGGAGGGCCGCGTCACCGAGGACCCGGTCGTGCGCGAGCAACAGGTGGAGAAGCGGGAGCGCAAGCTGGAGCTGGCGGCGGCCGAGATCGGCGCGGCGGAGAAGCTGGCCGTCTACGGCGCCGCCGACGCGGCGGTGACCGTGGTGGGCTGGGGCTCCACCAAGGGCGCGGTGCTGGAGGCGATGGATGCGCTGGCGGGCGAGGGCATCGGCGTGCGGCTGGTGCAGGTGCGGCTGCTCTGGCCGTTCCCGGGTGAGGAGCTTGCGGAGCTGCTGGCCGGCGAGCGGGCGGCAGGCCCGGTGGTGACCGTGGAGCTCAACCACTCCGGGCAGTTCGCGCGCCTGCTGGCGGAGCAGACCGGCGTGCGCGCCGCGCACCGCATTCTCAAGTACAACGGCCGGCCGTTCACGGCCGCCGAGCTGCAGGCGCCGCTGCGCCTCGGCGCCGCCGGCGGCGCCGAGGCGCGGACCGTCGTCCGCAATCCCTGGGAGTAGCGAGGATATGGCAACAGCAACCCTGGACCGCAGGCAGGCGCTCAAGCAGTTCCGGGTGGATTACGCCAACGACTGGTGCCCGGGCTGCGGCGACTTCGGCATCCTGGGCGCGCTGCAGCAGGCGCTGGCCGGCATGGGCCGCCGTCCGCACGAGGTCGTGCTGGTCGGCGGCATCGGCTGCTCGGGCAAGGCGCAGTACTACGTCAACTGCTACGGCGTTCACACCCTGCACGGCCGGCCGCTGCCGTTCGCGACCGGCATCAAGCTGGCCAACCCGGAGCTGACCGTGATCATCGTCGGTGGCGACGGCGACGGGCTGGGCATCGGCGCCGGCCACTTCGTCAACGCCGGCCGGCGGAACGTCGACCTGACCTACCTGCTGTTCAACAACGAGGTGTACGGCCTCACGCAGGGGCAGGGCGCGCCGACGCTGCAACTCGGCCTGCAGACCAAGAGCCTGGCGGAGCCAAACATCCAGGAGAGCGTCAACGGGCCGTCGCTGGCGTACGCCAGCGGCTTCACCTGGATCGGGCGGGGATACTCCTACGACGTCCGCCACTTGGTGCGGATGATCACCCGCGCGGTCGAGCACCCCGGTATGTCGTTCCTGGACATCGTCCAGCCGTGCCCGACCTATAACGACCTGCACGACAAGGCGTGGTTCGGCGGCGAGGGCACCGACAGCGGCGAGTCGCGCATCTACGACCTGGAGGCGACGGACTACGACGGGCGCATCCCGGCCGACGCCGACGCGGACGTCTACGCCGACCGGATCGCCGCGTTCTCGACCAAGGCGCTGGAGTGGGGCGACCGCATCCCGATCGGCCTGCTGCTGGAAAGAGAGGGGGTGAGCGCCTTCGGCGACCGCATCGGCAGCCGGCTCGACGCCTACCGGACGCAGCCGCCGGCGGCGCGCGCGATCGCCGACGCCGACGGCCGGCCCACCGCGGACATCACCGCCGTCTTCGACGAGTCCGGGATCCCCTAGCCTAGCGGTCCGTCCCGCTCAATACGGAGGGGAGCCATTGGAGAGGCGCGGCCCTACGGGTCCTCCGGGGAGAGGCCGATCGCGCGCAGGGTGTCCCTGCGGACCTTGCACACCATCACGTAGGCGGGGTCGTAGATGTTGCCCAGGTCGTACTCGACCGCCTGGCCCAGCAGGGTGTGCGCGGCGGTTTCCGGCAGGCCCAGCTCGCCCAGCCAGCGCAGCATCTCTCCGGTCGCGTATTGCACGCACTGGTCGAGCGGGCGGCCACAGCCGACCGTCATCAGGTGCTCGGCGGAGATCGCGCGCGGCCAGGCGATGGTGCGCCCGGACAGCACGCGCACGGAGAAGGTGACGTCGGCCGACACCTCGACGCCGTTGCCGGTGATCTCGCCGTCGCCCTGCACGGCGTGGACGTCACCCAGGAAGAACAGCGCGCCGGGCACCCACACCGGGAACCAGACGGTGACGCCGGCCACGAAGCCAGCGTAGTCCATATTGCCACCATGCGCGCCGGAGGTGGCCGTGGAGATGGCCTCCCCCCGGTCGGGGGCCACTCCGAAGCAGCCGATCATGGGGCGGAGCGGCACCTGCAGCGCCTCCAGGCCGGGCACGTCGATCGGTGTGGCGGTGCCGCGGTCGAGGTCGAGACGCCAGTCGACCATCCGTTTCGCCCCGGCGTCGAAACCGGGTTCCAGCACCTGTGCATCCACGGGCGAGGTGGTGAAGCCGGTGGCGCGGTTGGGCGTGACCTGATGCAGGGTCACGGCCAGCGCGTCGCCGGGTTCGGCGCCGTCGACGTGGAAGGGGCCGGTCTGCGGGTTGCCGCGCGGGGTCACCGGCTCGCCCGTGGCGTCGTCGCCGCCCGCGTCGACGGTGGAGGTCACGACGGTGTCGCCGTCGCCGATGGAGACCACCGGCTCGTGCGTGCCGAGAGTCCGGTAGTAGTGGGTGGGCCGGTACCGGTGCCGGAGCGGACGCTTTGCTATCATTGGCGGGAGCTTACAACCCGGCCACCATGCCGGCGAACCGCCCGAGAGATGGGACAAGGAGCCTGACGCGATATGAAACTCGGAATGTTCATGATGCCGCTGCATCCGCCGGAGCGCGACCGTACCGAAGGCTACGAGGAGGACCTGGAGCTGGTGGTGCGCTGCGACAAGCTCGGCTATGAGGAGGCGTGGATCGGCCAGCACCACACCCTGGACTGGGAGCCCATTCCCTCCAACGACGTCTTCATCGCCAACGCGCTGCCACGCACCTCGAACATCAAGCTGGGCACGGGCGTGACGATCATGCCCCTGCACCATCCGGCCAACATCGCCACCCGGCTGGCCTACCTCGACCACCTGGCGCGCGGCCGCTTCCTGATCGGCTTCGGCCAGGGCGGCGTACCGTGCGACTACGAGCTGTTCGGCCTGGACCCGGCCGAGGTCGGGCTGATGACCATACGCGGCATGGACATGGTTCTGAAGCTGTGGGAGTCCGAGGCGCCGTACGAGCTCAAGGACGAGTTCTGGGAGATCAAGGTCCAGAACCCCCGTCCCGACTTCAACATGGGCGACATCCTCAAGCCGTACCAGAAGCCGCACCCGCCGATCGCGACGAGCATCATCAAGGCGGAGTCGCGCGGCGCGCTCACCGCCGGCGAGCGCGGCTACATCCCGATCAGCGCCAACATGGTCACACCGCAGGTGCTCAAGCGGCAGTGGGAAGTCTACTGCGAGGGCGCGGCCAAGGCCGGCCGTCCGGAGCCGGACCGCGCCGACTGGCGGGTGTCGCGCAGCATCATGGTCGCCGACACCGACGCCGACGCCTGGGAGTTCGCCCGCGCCGACGGCGCCTACGCCCGTTCCTACGAGTACCTGATCAAGATCCTCAAGGCCGGCATGGTGCAGGAGGCGATGAAGCTCGACCCCGGCATGACCGACGACGACATCGACGTCCCGTACGTGCTTTCGAACCTGTGCATCATCGGCAGCGTCGATACGGTCGTGCAGCGCCTGCGCGAGGTGATCGACGTCACCGGCGGCTTCGGCACGCTGCTGATGCTCTCCCAGGACTCCGACAACGACGAGCGCTGGTGGCGCTGCGTGGAGCTCCTGGCCACCGAGGTGGTGCCGGCGCTGTCGGACGGCTAGCGGCCGGCTATCGAAAGCCGATCGGACGCGCGGATCACCGGCGACTCGGTTCGCGAGACCCTGTGGAAACCCCTGTTCTTCGGGTTCGACTTCGATCGCACCATCGAAATCACCGCGCATCATCAACCGTGCGGCAGTCTGTCGCTCACGGTCGCGGTCTACCGCGCGGATGAGCAGTTGGCGGACACGCCCTGGTTGATGCTCGACATGACGCACCACGGCATCCTCCTGTTCGATCCGCGCGGCGTGCTCAGCCCGCAAGCTGGCGCGCCTCCGAGCAAGGCTCGAGGAACTGGGATCCCGTCGCATCGAGCCGGACGACGGCTCGTGGTACCGGGACCTCAAGCCCGATCTGCGGCCCAGCGAGGTCGTCACCCTGTGACGGCGGCTGATACGTAGCCGATGGCCGAGGTAGCGCGCTGGCGGGAGCTGGCCGGCGCGCTGGACGCGGCGGCCGAGGCCGACGGGACCGGCAGCCTGAGCGCGGCCGTCCGGCATGGCGGGCAGACGGTGTGGAGACACGCGGCCGGCTGGGCAGATCGCGAGCAGGGCCGGCGCGCGGACGCCGGCACCGTCTACCGGGCAGGGTCGATCAGCAAGACGGTGACGGTGGTGACGGCGCTGCGCTTGGCGGAGCGGGGCGTGCTCGACCTGGACGATCCGGTCTCCCGGAACGTGCCGGAGATCGAGACCACGGTCGGCTACACCGAGCAGCCGCGCGCAATCACGCTGCGCGACCTGGCCACCCACACCAGCGGCCTGGCGCGCGAGCCGCGCATCCCGCGGCTGCTGGCGGGGACGGTGGAGCGGTGGGAGCAGACGCTGCTGGGCGCCATCCCGGCCACCCGCTTCGCCCATCCGCCGGGCGCGTGCTTCGACTACTCCAACGTCGGCGCCGCCATCCTGGGCCTGGCGGTGCGGCGCGCGGGCGCGATGCCGTACCCGGAGTTGGTCGCCGCCGAGATCTGCGCGCCGCTCGGCCTGACCGCGACCGGGTTCCTGCCGCCGGCGGACCGCGCGCGCCTGGCCACCGGCTACGAGCGGCTGGTGGACGGGTCGATCAGCACCCGCGACTCGGAGCGCCAGCACGCCGGCCGCGGCTTCCGGGTGCCGAGCGGCGGCCTGTACTCGACGCCGAGCGAGCTCGCGGCGTTCGGCGCGGCGCTCGGACCCGGTTCGGGGGACGTGCTGTTGAGCGCGGCGGCGCGGCGGGAGATGCTGCGGGTGGCGACCAGGAAGTCGGAGGAGTGCTCGCCGGGACCGTCGAACGGCTACGGGACCGGGGTCGAGCTCTACCTGGACGGCGCGCGGGTGCTCGCCTACGGCCACCACGGCGACATGAACGGCTACAGCGCGGTGGTGCTGGGCGATCCGGAGCGCGAGGTCACGATCTGCGTGTGCAGCAACTTCCGCTCGAGCGAGGAGCTAGGCATGGAGCGCTCGCTCGACCTGCTGCTGGAGGCCGGCTGAGCATTGCCGGCTCGCGCCGTTCAGGACGCGGCGTCGCCGAACAGGCCGAGCTGCACGTTCCGCTCGACCCGGAGGCCGCGGAGCGACCGGTCGGCGAAGTCCAGCAGCGCATCGTAGTCGGCCGCGGAGTGGTCGTGGCCGCCAGGGCGGAACGCCCAGCCGATGGCGTCCGCCGCCCCGAGCATGCGGTAGACCCGTTCGGTGGTGCGCAGGGCTGCGTAGGACCCGGAGGGATTGGCCCACGGGTCGCCGAACGCCTCGGTGACCAGCAGCGCGCGCGGCGCGACCAGCGCGTGCAGAAAGTGCTGGTCGTACGGCAACTCCGCGTCGCGGCCGGCGTAGTCGGCGAAGCCCTTTCCGAACCAGAAGATGTTGCGGCTCCTCAGGAAGTCCTCGATCACCTCCGCGCCATCGCCCTTCATCCGGTTCGGACCGGAGCCGCCGGCCCCCGAGCAGTTGGGGTTGGTGAGCGCGATCCGCTCGTCGGTGGCGCCGGCCAGCAGCGCGCTCTTGCCGCCGCGGGAGTGCCCGGTGACGGCGATCCGATCGGCGGCCGCCGAGTCGATCCGGCCCAGCGCGTCCACGCATCGGTGGAAGCCCCATGCCCGGGCGGCCAGGGCGCCGCACTCGGCGCCCGGCATCAGGCGGTACAGGCCGGTCTCCCGGTACCGGTCGGGATTGTCGGCAGCCAGGCCAGTCCGGTCGAACGAGGCCGCGATGTAGCCGCGCTCCAGCACGGCGCGGACCACGTCGTCGTTGAAGTAGCGCCAGCAGCCGTCGCCGTCCAGGACGACCGGAAACGGCCCTTCGCCCGGCGGGATCCACAGGCTCAGCGAAAAGCGGATCTCGCCGCCCGCGACGTTCACCCGGATCTCGTACGTGTGATACGCGACCACCCGCTCCGGCGCGATCAGGTTGGCCGAGCGCCGGATCACCTCCACGCCGTCCGGCGCCGGCGGCATGCCGCCATACTCGTGCGGGATGATCGCGCGGGCCAGCTCGCCGCGGCGGCGTGGCCACGACGACGCATCGGCCTGCGTGCCGTCCTCGAACCGGAGCGGATCGGGCGCCAGGGTCGCCGCTACAGAGTCGAGCTCACTCATGGAACGGTTCATGCAGGCTACTATGAGCGGAGGTGGGACGATGAGGGACCACTACGACTTCTCGAAGGGAAGGCGCTGCACGCCCATGGCCGGGCCGTCGTGGCCGTGCCGATGACGCCCCAGTAGAGGCTCTCCACGTCGGAGTGGCGGTACTGTTCCACCAGCTCCCGGATGTCCTGCCGGTCTCGCGGTCCGAGAGCGGCTCGCAGTCGCCCCACACGCCGATCGTCACCCGGTGCCACCCCTGCAGGTTCAGCGGCAGCGTGAGGTTCGGCGTGTCGCCCGCGTCCGCTGCGTAGAGCAGCCTGCCTTCGAGGTCGCCGCTGGTGTAGTCGCAGACGCGCCAGTAGCCGGGGCGCGCATGCGGGGAGATGGCGCCGGCAGGGGACGCCTTGCTGAAGTCGCTGAACACCACGGCCTGGCCCATAGCGGGCTACGCTGGGCGAGCCCGTAGGCGCTGTCAAACTCCTCGGCGGGTCAGGCGAGCTCGGCCAGCACCTGCAGGCAGCGCTCGGCGACGATCTGTTCCTGGCCCGGCTTCAGCATGTGCGGGTTGACGACCAGGGCGTCGATGAAGTGCTGGGCCAGCACGATGCGCGGGTCGCCGTCGATCAGCGCCTGGAAGAGATCGCCGGTGGTGAAGCCGGCGTCCGGCAGCGTGCGGACCGCCAGCATGGGCACGGTGTAGGTGTCCGCCTTCTCGAACCGCTCCAGCGCGACCGGGTGGCCGGCGCCGGCGAGCGCCCGCTCGACGTGGCCGATCTGCGCCGTCCAGCGGGCGCGGTCGGCGTCGTGGTCGCGCGCCAGGTAGCGCTCCAGGGCCTTCAGGAAGCCGATGATCTCCTCGCGGCTGACCTTGGCCGGCCGGCCGACGGTCGCGAACGGGTTGCCGTTGGCCATGCAGGCGTCGATCAGGTCCTGCCGGCCGACCACCAGCCCGGTCGACTGCGGCCCCATGATGCTCTTGCCGCCGCTGAAGATGGTAAGATCGGCGCCGGCCTTCCAGAACCGGGTCAGGGTCGACAGCGGCGGGCACTCGGAGGCGGCATCGACGATCAGCGGCACGCCGGCCCCGCGCGCGATGCCCACCAGGTCCGCGAGCGGGACCGACGCGGGGTCGCCCAGCCGGTGGGCCATGCACAGGATCGCCGCCGTGTCCGGGCCGACGGCCTCACGCAGCGCATCGGTGGGCGGCTCGCCCCCGTCCGGGACCTCCACGAAGGTGGCGCCGGCCAGCCGCAGCGCCTGGTCGTAGGCCAGGCGGTGGATCTGCTGGACGACCACCTCCGACTTCATGCCGGTGGTGTCGGGAAGCTGCGTGATCCGCTCGGGATCGGTCCCGGCGATGCAGGCCGCCGCCGTCACCAGCAGCCCGGCCGCGGCGCTGGAGGTCACGTACGCCGCCTCCACGTCCAGCAGGCCGGCGATGCGACGCCCGACCGCGGGGTGCAGGTCCTCCAGCCGGCAGAACTCGCGGTTGGCTGCGCTCATGACCTCAAATATCTCAGGGTCCATCACCGAACCGCCGTAGTTGGTCACGGTGCCGGCGGCGTTGATCAGCGGGCGCACGCCCAGTTCCTCGTAGATTCCCATTCGTTCCTCTCTCGCTCAGTGCGGGTCCGGCATCCTATAGCATGATCGCGCGTCGACGATGGTTCGGATGCGGGGGACACCGGCCCTCACCTCGTTTGCTTCGGCGGCGGCGTCGATCTACCATCGGCGGGTGGACCGCGCTCAACTCCCGTTCATGATCCAGCTTCTCGATGACGAGACGCCGGCGGTCCAGCAGCGCGTGATGGAGGCGCTGGCCGACTTCGGCGACGAGCTGGACGCCGAGATCGAGCGGCAGGGAATCGAGGTCGACGACGCGCGCCGCGAGCTGCTCGACGAAGTCCACGCCATCCAGCGGCGCGAGCGGTTGCTGGAGCGCTGGCAGGAGTGCCTGGCCGTCCCGAACGAGAAGGTGAAGCTGGAGACCGCGCTCGGGCTGATCGCGGAGTACGAGCTGGGCGACGGATCCGCCGCCCGGCTCACCGACCTGCTGGACGGGCTGGCCGACGACTACCGCAGCGCCCACGGCAGCACCGACGTGTTCACGCTGGCCCACTACCTGTTCCGGACCAGGGGGCTGACCGGCTGCGGCAAGAAGGACTACTTCACGCCGGCGGCGAGCAACCTGGTGTCGGTGATCACCCGCGGCCGCGGGCTGCCGATCAGCCTGTCGTGCATCTACCTGCTGGTCGGATCCCGGCTCGGCCTGGACATCGAAGGCTGCAACGTGCCGAACCACTTCCTGGCCCGCGCCGTGGCCGGCGACCGGCTGATCCTGGTCGACTGCTTCAACGGCGGGGCGACCCTGGACGTCGCGCAACTCATTCCCAAGGGACACGACGCGACCGCGCAGCTCGCCCGCATCCGCCGCGGCACCCCGGCGGCCACGATCATGCTGCGCGTGGCCGCCAACCTGGCGGTCGCGCACGCGCGCGCGGGTAACGAGTCCGACGCGCGCTTCTTCTCCGAGCTGCGCGACCAGACCGCCTGAGCGGTCCGCTGAGCGCCAGCGGACCGGCCCTGCCCGCCGCGTCCGGCGGCGATGGGGAATCGCTGCGCGGCACCGTCCACTCGATCATCTACGTCACCGACGACGGCTCCTTCGCGGTCGTGCGCCTGCAGTCGGAGGATGACCCCGATGCGCAGCCGGTCGCGGTCGGCCCGCTGGCCGGCGTGCGCCCGGGCGAGCTCCTGCACCTGCGGGGCGCGTGGACCCATCACCGCCGCCACGGCCCGCGCTTCGAGGTCACCTCTTTCCACTCCGTGGCTCCGAGCACCGCGGCCGGCATCGAGCGCTTCCTGGCCTCGCGCCTGGTGAAGGGCGTCGGCCCCGCGCTGGCGAAGCGCATCGTCGGCCGCTTCGGCACCGACGCGCTGGACGTGTTGGACCGCCACGGCGAGCGGCTGACCGAGGTGGCCGGCATCGGCACCGACCGCCGCGACCGCATCCTGGCCTCCTGGGCCGACCACCGCCAGCTCCGCGACACCATGATCTTCCTGCAGGGGCACGGCATCTCCCCGGCCTACGCGCTGCGCATCCACCGCCGCTACGGAGCCGGGGCGCGCCGCGCGGTCACCGACAATCCGTACCGACTGGCCGAGGAGGTGGCCGGCATCGGATTCCTGATCGCCGACCGCATCGCCGCCTCGCTCGGCGTCGACCGCGACTCCCCGGAGCGGGCCGCCGCCGGCGTGCTGCACGTGCTGGCGACCGGCGCGGCCCGCGGCCACACGCTGATGCCCGTGGACGCCGTGGCGGAGTCCGGAGCCGAGTTGCTGTCCGTGGACGAGTCGGCGGTGCGCGACGCGGTCCGGGCGCTGGCGGCCCGCCGCGCGGTGCTGCCGTGCGAAGAGAGCGGCGCCGATGCGATCGCCCTTCCCGACCTGCGGCGCGCCGAGCAGCGCTCCGCCGACCGGTTGCGGGTTCTTGCCGGACGGCCGCCGAACCCGTTGCGTTACGACGTCGGCCGGCTACTCGATGCCTTCGAACGATCGAGCGGCGTCGAACTGTCGCCCGAACAGCGTGACGCCGCGACTCAGGCGGCTCAGGCTTCAGTGCTGGTGGTCACCGGAGGGCCGGGAACCGGCAAGACCACGCTGATCCGGGCGGTGCTCGGGCTGTACGACGCTGCCGGCGGGCGGGTGCAGCTCGCCGCCCCGACGGGTCGCGCCGCCAAGCGGATCGAGGAACAGGCCGGCCGGCCGGCGTCGACCATCCACCGGCTGCTGGAGTACAGCCCGCGCGAAGGGCGTTTCCTGCGCGGCGCCGACGACCCGCTGGACTGCGACGGACTGATCATCGACGAGCTGTCGATGGTGGACGTGACGCTGCTGGACGCCGTGCTTCAGGCCACGCCGCCCGAGTGCCGGCTGCTGCTGGTCGGCGACAGCGACCAGCTCCCCTCGGTCGGGCCCGGCGACGTGCTGGCTGACCTGATCGCCGCCGGCGTCTGCCCGGTCGCCCGCCTCACCACCGTGTTCCGCCAGGGCGAACGATCGGCCATCGTGATGGCCGCGCACGCGATCAACCACGGCGACGTGCCGCGAGGACAGGGCGACGGCGAGGCCGGCGACTACTTCTTCGTCAGCCGCAACGACCGGGAGGCGGCGCGCAACACGATCGTGCACCTGGTCACCGAGCGCATGCCGGCGCGCTTCGGACTCGACCCGCGCACGGACATCCAGGTGCTGACGCCGATGAACCGCGGCGAGCTGGGCACTGCCGTCCTCAACCGCGAGCTGCAGGCCGCGCTCAACCCGCACGGCGCCGCCATCGAGGGCGCGGCCGACATCCGCGTGGGCGACCGTGTCATGCAGACCCGCAACGACTACCAGCTCGAGGTGTTCAACGGCGACATCGGCGTGGTGCGCGACCTGGACGCGGAAGACCAGCGCGTGCTGGTGGATTTCTCCACGGGACCGGTCTGGTACGAGGCATCGGAGCTGGACTCGCTGGTGCCGGCTTACGCGATCACGATCCACAAGTCGCAAGGCTCGGAATTTCCGGCGGCGGTGATCTCCATCGCCACCGAGCATTACCCGATGCTGCAGCGCAACCTGCTGTACACGGCGCTGACGCGCGCGCGGCGGCTGGCGGTGGTGGTGGGCAGCCCCCGCGCCGCGCATATCGCGGTCGGCAACGCGCAGGCGCGCCAGCGCCATACCGGGCTGGTCGAGCTGCTGACGGACGTTTCGCCGGCCGCGCGATGACCGCGCCGGTTGGCAGTCGCGTCGGCCTCGGCACCTGGGCGATCGGCGGCCCCGGCCGGCGCGGCGGTTGGGGGACACAGGCGGACGCCGACTCGCTGGCCACGATCCACGCCGCCCTGGACCGCGGCGTCGACTGGCTGGACACCGCCCCGCTGTACGGCCGGGGCCACGCCGAGGAGCTGATCGGCCGTGCGCTCGCCGAGCGACCCGGCGACGGCCGCGGCGTGCGCCTGGCCACCAAGTGCGGGTGGCCGTGGGTGGGCCGGCGCGCCCGTCCATTCGCGCGGCTCACGGCCGCCAGCATCCGCGGCGAGCTGGAGCAGAGCCTGCGGCGTCTGCGTACCGAGCGCATCGACCTCTACCAGATCCACCACCCGCGCCCGCCGGAGCAGCTCGCCGCAGGCTGGCAGGAGCTGGCCCGCCTGCGCGAGCGCGGCCTGATCGGCGCCTGCGGCGTGTGCAACGCCACCGTGGCCGACCTCGACCGGCTGCTCGCCATCGCTCCGGTGGAAGCGCTGCAGGTGCCGTACAGCCTGCTGCGGCGCGACGCGGAAGCCAAGCTCCTGCCCTACTGCCGCCGCCACGGCATCGCCGTGCTGGCCGCAAGCCCGCTGCACAGCGGCATGCTCGCCGACGGCTTCGACCGCGCGCGGGTGGCGCGGCTGCCCGGCGACGACTGGCGGCGCGGGCACCCCGACTTCAACGACCCGCGGCTCGCCGGCCACCTGCGCGCGGTCGAGCGGTTGCGCGCGGTGGCCGGCGGCCGGCCGCTGGCATGGCTGGCGCTCGCCTGGCTGCTCGCGCAGCCGGGCGTGCACGCGGCCATCCTGGGCGCGCGCCACCCTCGCCAGGTGGCCGATGCGCTCACCCAGTGGCCGAAGCTGGAAGCGGCCGAAGTCTCCCGCCTCGGCACCTTGGCGGCGTCTCCCTTGCCGGGACATCCCAAGTCATACGACCATGGCACGTAGGCCCGCGATGAGAACGGTGTCCAAATCCCGGTTCAAGCCTCGGGCGTTCGAATACTCCGCATGGTCGAGCGGCGCGAGACGCTGGTCATCACCGATCGCGGCACGCCGGTGCTCAAGATCACGCCGATCACCGAAGACGACGATGCAGATCTGGTCCGTGCTGCGTTAAGACGACCCCCTGGAGCCCGTCGGCAGAAGCGGTGAGCGCGCCGACGATCTTCTCGCCGTCGAAGCGCGCGGTCTCGATGAAGATGCTGCCGGCCCGGTCTCCTGCGCACACCGAGCCGCAGACGAACACCCCGGGCACGTCCGTCTGGCATGTGTCCGGGTCGTAACGCGGCGTCCGTTCCGGCCCCTCCAGGGTGACGCCGACCCCCTCCAGCAGGCTCAGGTCGGGGCGGTAGCCGATCTGGACGATCACGGCGTCGTTGGCGATCTGCTGCGAGCGGCCGTCCTGCTGCACCGTGATCGAGTCGTCGTCGATGCGCTCCACCATCGCAGACGGCAGCCAGCCGATCTCGCCGCGTGCGATGCGGTTCTCCAGCTCCGGCAGCACCCAGTACTTGGTCTGCATCCGCTCGCCGCGATGGATCAGGGTCACACGCGCGCCGGCGCGCTGCAGCTCCAGCGCGGCCTCCGCGGCGGCGCTGCGCCCGCCGATGACGGCCACGGCGCGGTCGTAGTAGGGGTGTCCCTCGTCGAAGCGATGCACGACCTTGGGCAGCTCCTCACCTGGCACCCCCAGCCGCCGCGGCCAGTCGAAGAAGCCGGTGGCGACCACGACGGCGCGCGCGACCGACCGCCGGCTCCGCGATCCGCGCACCGAGGTGACCACGAATCCTTCAGCGCCTCCGGACTCGTCCCGTTCCAGCGCGACCACCCGTTCGTACTGCCGCACCCGCACCGCGAAGCGCTCGGCCACGCGCCGGTAGTACTCGACCGTCTCCGCCCGGGACGGCTTGCGCGCCAGCGTCGCGAACGGCATCCGCGCCAGCTCCAGCCGCTCCGGCGACGAGAAGAACACCATGTTGCGCGGGAAGTGGAAGATCGAGTTGACCAGGCAGCCCTTCTCCAGCAGCACGTAGTCCAGGCCGGCCGCCTCGGCTTGAATCGCGCAGGCCAAGCCGGCCGGGCCCGCGCCGATGACGATGAGGTCGTGGCCGGTGACTTCGCCGTTTCCGTGTGCGTCCGTGTCTGACATCGCTCGCTTCCGCCGCCGTGTACTGGACCACTACCGCCGTCACGGCCGCCGGTTCCCCTGGCGGCAGACGCGCGACCCGTATCGGATCCTGGTTTCCGAGTTCATGCTACAGCAGACGCAGACGGCGCGCGTGCTCAAGCACTTCGACCCGTTCGTGGCGCGTTTCCCCGACGCGCGCTCGCTGGCCGCCGCCGACCGTGGCGAGGTGCTGGCGCTGTGGAGCGGCCTTGGCTACAACCGGCGCGCCGTGGCCCTGCACCGCGCCGCGGCGTTGATCGCGAATCGTTTCGGCGGCGAGGTGCCGAGCGGCGAAGAGGATCTGCGGGCGCTGCCGGGCGTCGGGCCGGCCACCGCCGGGGCGGTGCGGGCCTTCGGCTTCGGGCTGCCGGCCGTGTTCGTGGAGACGAACATCCGCCGCGCCGTCCTGCACGAGCTGTTCCCGGGTCGCGACCATGTCAGCGACCGCGAGCTTGAGCCGGTGCTGGAGCGGGCGCTCGACCGCGCCGACCCGCGCACCTGGTACCAGGCGCTGATGGATTACGGCGCAGCCCTGGGGCGCGGCGGCCCCAACCCCAACCGCCGCTCCGCCCACTACACCCGGCAGAGCCGCTTCGACGGCTCCAACCGCCAGCAGCGCGGACTGATCCTGCGCGTGCTGGCCGCACGCGGCCCCCTCTCCTGCGACGAGCTGGCCGGAGCGATCGGCGCCGACGACCGCTCCGGCCGCGAGCGTGCGCTGCGAAACCTGCGGGCGATGGCGGCCGAAGGCTTCCTCGACATGACCGGAGGCATGGTCGCGCTGGCGACCGGTCGGAGGGAGCCCTAGACCGGCTCGGTTCGCCCCGTGCTTGCCTCGCTCGATCGCCTTCGGTAGCGTCGCAAGGCGCGTCACGTAGTATGACGACAAGAGACACCGGCGCCTCCCGGGAGCGGTCGGCGCGTGACGGGCCAGGGGGGGGGCATGGCCGAACTGAAGGTCATCAAGCGCACCGGCGAGGTCGTGGGCTTCGACCGGGAGCGGATCGCCACCGCCATCAGCAAGGCGGTGCGCGCGACCGGAGAGCCGCACATCACCGCCGTTCTGGGAAACGGCACGCTGCACGACCTGCTCACGGATGTCACGACCGAGATCGAAGACCGCTTCGTCGAGCTGTTTCCCAACGTGGAGAACATCCAGGACATCGTCGAGAAGCACTTGGTCAAGCACGGCCTCTACGAGGTCGCCAAGCGCTACATCCTGTACCGCGCCGAGCACCAGAAGGCGCGCGAGGAGCGCAGGGAACAGGTGGCCGAGCGCTCGCTGCTCGGCAAGCTCACCGTGGTCAAGCGCGACGGCCGCTCGGTGCTGTTCGACATCTCGGAGATCCAGCAGGCTATCCAGGAGTGCGCGCACGGCTTCGACCAGTCCGGCAGCAAGGGCGAGATCGACGTCGATCTGATCGCCCGCGAGACGGTGCGCAACGTCTTCGACGGCATCTCCACCGCCGACATCGACCGGGCGGTGCTGCTGGCCGCCTCCTCGTTCATCGAGCGCGACCCCGCCTACGCCAAGGTGGCCGCCCGGCTGTTCCTGCGCCGCATCTACCGCGAGGTGATCGGCGTCGCCCGCAGCCACGAGGACGGCTACCGGCAGGCGTTCGTGCGCGGCATCCGCCGTGGCGTCGATCAGGGCCTGTACGACGAGCGCCTCCTGGAGTTCAACCTGGGCCGGCTGGCCGAATCGCTCGATACCGCGCGCGACGACCTGCTCAACTTCATGGGCGTGCAGACCCTGCACGAGCGCTACTTCGCCCGCGCCGGCGGTGTGCTGCTGGAGACGCCGCAGGCGTTCTGGATGCGCGTTGCGATGGGGCTGGCCGTGCTGGAGGAGGACCGCGACGAGCGCGCCGTGGCCTTCTACCAGGCGATCTCCTCCCTGCGTTTCGTGCCGTCGACGCCCACGCTGTTCCATTCCGGAACCACCCGCCCGCAGCTCTCCTCGTGCTTCCTGACCACGGTGGAGGACGACCTGGAGCACATCTTCAAGTCGTTCGCTGACAACGCGCAGCTCTCCAAGTGGTCGGGCGGCCTGGGCAACGACTGGTCGTCGATCCGCGGCACCGGCGCCCACATCAGGAGCACCAACGTCGAGAGCCAGGGCGTGATCCCGTTCCTGAAGATCGCCAGCGACGTGACCCTGGCGATCAACCGCTCCGGCAAGCGGCGGGGGGCCACCTGCGCCTACCTGGAGACCTGGCACCTGGACATCGAGGATTTCCTGGACCTGCGCCGCAACACCGGCGACGAGCGCCGCCGCACGCACGACATGAACACGGCCAACTGGATCCCGGACCTGTTCATGAAGCGGGTGGCCGACGACGCCGAGTGGACGCTGTTCTCGCCGGACGAAACCCCGGACCTGCACGACCTGTACGGGCAGGCCTTCGAGCAGCGCTACGCCGAGTACGAGCGCAAGGCGCGCGCCGGGCTGCTTGCGCGGACCCGCACCGTCTCCGCGCTGAAGCTCTGGCGCAAGATGCTGTCGATGCTGTTCGAGACCGGCCATCCCTGGATCACCTTCAAGGACCCGTCGAACATCCGCTCGCCGCAGGACCACGCCGGCGTCGTGCACAGCTCCAACCTGTGCACGGAAATCACCCTCAACACCTCGCGGGAGGAGACGGCGGTCTGCAACCTGGGCTCCGTGAACCTGGAGAAGCACGTGGTCGACGGCGTGCTGCAGGCGGATTCGCTGGTTGTCACCGTCGAGACCGCGATGCGGATGCTGGACAATGTGATCGACGTCTGCTTCTACCCCACCCCGGAGGCGCGCGTGTCGAACCTCCGCCACCGGCCGGTCGGCCTGGGCGTGATGGGGTTCGCCGACGCCCTGTTCAAGCTGGACATCCCCTTCGAGTCACAGGAGGCGATCGCGTTCGCCGACCGCTCCATGGAGCTGATCGCCCACAGCGCCATCCTGGGCTCCTCGCGCCTGGCCGCCGACCGCGGGACCTACGACAGCTATGCCGGCTCCAAGTGGGAGCGCGGCCTGCTGCCGCAGGACACCCTGGACCTGCTGGAGGCCGAGCGCGGCCTGCCGGTCGAGGTGGCGCGCGGCGGCGAGCTGGACTGGGAGCCGGTGCGCCGGCACGTGCGCGAACACGGCATGCGCAACTCCAACACCATGGCGATCGCCCCGACGGCGACCATCTCCACCATCTCCGGCTGCTTCCCGTCGATCGAGCCGATCTACCAGAACGTCTACGTCAAGTCGAACATCTCCGGCGAGTTCACGGTCGCCAATCCCTACCTGGTGGGCGACCTCAAGCAGGCCGGCCTGTGGGACCGCGAGATGTTCGAGCAGTTGAAGTTCCACGACGGCAGCGTGCAGGCGCTTCACGCGATCCCGGCGCCGCTGCGCGCCAAGTACCGGACCGCGTTCGAGGTCGACCCCCTGCACTGCCTGCGCATGACCGCCGCGCGCAGCAAGTGGATCGACCAGAGCCAGTCGCACAACGTGTTCATGCGCGGCACCTCCGGGCAGGCGCTGAGCGAGATCTACCAGACCGCGTGGAAGCTGGGCCTGAAGACCACCTACTACCTGCGCACGCTGGCCGCCAGCCAGGTGGAGAAGTCCACCCTGGGCAGCGAGTACGGCTTCACCCAGAAGCGCGCCAATGACGCCGCCGCCAACGGCGCGCCGGCGCCGGCCGGGCAGTCCGCGGCCACACCGACCGCGGACAGCAAGCCGCAGAACGGCCAGGACGCCGCGGCCTGCAACCTGGACGAAGACTGCGAGGCCTGCCAGTAGCGCCGATGGGCATCATCAACAACACCGCCACCGACCCCAACAAGATTCTGCCGCTCCGCTATCAGTGGGCGCGCGGCTACTACAAGGCGGGGGTGGCCAACAACTGGGTGCCGGAAGAGGTGTCGATGCAGAAGGACGTCGAGCAGTGGAAGGCGCCCGACGTGCTCTCCGACGACGAGCGGCGGCTCATCCTCTGGAACCTGGGCTTCTTCTCCACCGCCGAGTCCCTGACCGCCAACAACATCGTCCTGGCCGTGTACACGCACGTGACCAACCCGGAGTGCCGCCAGTACCTGCTGCGGCAGGCGTTCGAGGAGGCCATCCACACCGACACCTTCATATACTGCTGCGACAGCCTGGGGCTGGATCCGGACGAGATCTACCCCATGTACCGGACCATCCCGTCGATCGAGCGCAAGGACTCGATGGTCATCGAGATGACCCGCTCGATCTTCGCGCCCGGCTTCACGACCGCCACCGGGCAGGGGGTGCGCGACCTGCTGCACGACCTGGTCGGCTACTACGTGATCATGGAGGGGATCTTCTTCTACGCCGGCTTCGCGATGATGCTGGCCCTCAAGCGCCAGAACAAGATGGTGGGCGTCGGCGAGCAGTTCGAGTTCATCATGCGCGACGAGAGCGTGCACCTGGCGTTCGGCTCCGACCTGATCAACACGATCAAGGCCGAGTACCCGGACACCTGGACGCCGGCCTTCCAGGACGAGCTGATCGACCTGATCCGCCGCGGCGTCGAGTTGGAAGCCGCCTACGCCCGCGACGCCTGCCCGCGCGGCCTGCTGGGCATCAACGCCGACCAGTTCGCCGCCTACGTCGAGTTCATCGCCGACCGCCGCGTGGAGCGCATCGGCCTGCCCCGGCAGTACGAGCGCGAGAACCCCTTCCCGTGGATGGCGCACGCCATCGACCTCAACAAGGAAAAGAACTTCTTCGAGACCCGCGTCACCGAGTACCAGACCGCGGGTTCCCTCACCTGGGACTGACCTCCGGCAGAGACGGCCGGGTTCCCTCGGACCGATCGTCACGAGATTTTTTCGTGGCATCGCTTGACGATTGGCGCAGTCGTCGGCCATCTTGGACGGATCGACCGTGATGAAATCACGTATCGATGGAGAGGCGATCTCATGATAGTCAGTTTCTCGGTCGAGAACTGGATGTCCTTCCGCGACCGGGCCACCCTGTCAATGGTCGCGACCCGTGAGCGCCAGCATGCCGAGCGCTTGGCGCGGCCTGAGAAGTACCAGATGAGGGTTCTGCCGGCCATGGCGCTTTACGGCGGTAATGCCTCCGGCAAGACCAACCTCTTCAAGGCGCTGGCCTTCGTGAAAGCCCTGATCGTCAACGCCACCCAGCCCGACAGCCGAATCCCGGTGATCCCTTTCCTGCTGGACACGGAGTGCGTCAAGCAGCCATCGCGCTTCGATCTCGAACTCCTGATAGACGAAGTGGTCTATGCCCTCACTTTCTCGGTCACCTCCGACACCGTGCTTGAGGAACGCTTGGTGCGAATCGGAAGCAGCACCGAGCGGACGCTCTATCATCGACACCACGGGCAGTGCGAGTTCGACCCATCCCTCGACGAGGAACCGCAGTTTCTGAACTTCGCGTTTCGAGGGACCCGTGACAACCAGCTCTTCCTGACCAACTCGGTGTCGCAGAACGTACAGCAGTTCAGGCCTGTCTACGACTGGTTCAAAGACCGCCTGAGGATGATCGCTCCCGACTCACGATTCCAAGCGGGAGAGCTGTTTTTCCTTCAGGATCATCCCGCCACGGTGAACATGAACGAGATGCTGAGAGTCCTCGATACCGGGATAACTCAACTAGGCAGCAGGCAGGTGCCTTTCGAGAGCATCCCGATTCCGGAGTCGGCGAAGAGCAAGATCGAGGAACTGACAGGTGAAGGAGAAGTCGTGTCTGTGCGCGATTCAGTCAACACGTACCTGGTGGTTCGCAAGAAGGACGATCTGATCGCCCTGAAACGAGTCACCGCCCACCGCAGGACTGATGGTACGGAAGCCACCTTCGATGTTGCTCAGGAATCGGACGGATCACAACGGCTCATCGATCTCCTGCCCGCGTTCCACGATCTTTCTGCCGGCCAGTCGAAGAGCGTCTACGTCATCGACGAGATGGACCGCAGCCTGCACACCTTGCTGACTCGACGGCTGCTCGAGGACTATCTCGCTTCCTGTACGGCCGGGTCCCGGACGCAACTGCTGCTTACGACCCATGATGTGCTGCTGATGGACCAGCGCTGGCTGCGCCGCGATGAGATGTGGGTAACGGAGCGTGCCGCTCACGGCGCGTCAGGCCTCTTCTCCTTCAGCGAATACCGGGACGTCCGGTACGACAAGGACATCCGCAAGAGCTATCTGCAGGGACGATTGGGCGGCATCCCTCGTATAACACCGGCGGGATCGATGCAGATTGGCACGGAAGAGACGTAGCTTCCGAAGGCCGGCCGGCCGACGGCGCTATCGGAAACTGTATGTCATCGCTACGGAGGGTCGTAAGACCGAGCCGAGCTACTTCGCAATTTTCAACGATCAGTCAGTGATTCACGCGCACTGCGTGAAAGGCGACGACCAGAGCTCCCCGCTGCACGTGTTGCAGCGCATGGAGCAATACCTCCAGCGTCACGAAATCACGAAGACCGATGAGGCTTGGCTGGTGGTCGACAAGGATGGATGGTCTGACGAGCAGTTAGTCGAACTCTACCAGTGGTCACAAAGAGCGCGCAACCGCGGTCTCGCTCTCAGTAATCGCAAGTTCGAGTACTGGCTGCTGCTCCACTTCGAGGACGCAACCGACATCGGTTCGTCACGCGACTTGTCCCGCCGGCTGCGACGACATCTCCCCAACTATGACAAGGGCGTCGATGGCCGCAAGCTCACCAAGGACATGATCCGTCTGGCAGTTACCCGAGCGAAGGAGCGGGATCTTCCTCCATGTGTGGATTGGCCACGTGCGCCGTGGCGCACGACCGTCTACCGGCTCGTAGATAACATTCTCCGATCGCAAGCCGCATCGCGGCAAACGTAGCAGATCGGCCGGCTCAATAGCATCATCCCAGAGTCGGTTTCCTCGGCACTCTCCCGGTCACGGAGCCGATTGACCAGATGGAGGACCGGGGCCGGCCCGTCCTGAGCCGGAAAGATCGATACCCCACTCCCGAATCCCGGCGCGCTCTCCGGCTGCAACTCCTCGAGAATCAGTTCCGAAGCGACCTCTCCCAGCGACACTGCGCATCGCACGCGTCAGCGGGTCGTCTCGTTCCGCTCGGACCGCTTTCGGGACAGCGCCAGGCCGGCGACGATCATGACCAAGGCCACCGGCGCGCTCGCATGGATGCGCTCGCCGAGCACGGTGGCGATCAGGATCAGTGACAGGAACGGCGACAGGAAGATGAGCTGGCCCAGCCGGCCGGCCACTGCGGTCAGCGCGAGCGCGCGCTGCCAGAGCACGAAGGCGACGCCCATCTCCACTAGGCCGACCCAGGCGCCGTAGGCCATATTCGCCGGCGTGATCGCCGGCAGGCCGACCGTGGCGGCGCAGATCGCGCCGATCGCCACCGTGGCCGCGGCAAAGCCGTTCAGCATGAGCGGCACCGCGTGAGCGCCGACCTTCACCGTGAGCAGCCAGTACCCGGCCCAGAGGACGGTGCTGCCCAGCGCCAGCGCGACCCCGACGGTATCGAAACGGCCCAACCCGGCGGACCCGCCGCGGGTCAAGAGGACGGCGACGCCAGCGTAGCTGACCGCGACGCCGATCCAGCCGCGCAGGGACAGACGCTGCTTCAGCACCGGGATCGCCAGCAGCGCCAGCGTCACGGCCCAGAGGTAGTTGAGTGGTTGCGCGATCTGCGCGGGCAGGCGGTCGTATGCCTCGAACAGCACCAGGTAGTAGCCGAGCGGGTTGAGCAGCCCCAGGGCCGTCGCGCGCACGTGCTGCCGCAGGCTCATCGGCGCCGTGACGAAGGGTCGCGCCGCGGCGAAGAACGCCAGCGCCACCACGCAGCCCAGGAACAGGAGCTGCACCGGCTGCAGCTCCCGCAGTCCCAGCTTGAAGCCGGTCGCGACCGTCGACCAGAGCGCGACGCTGATCAGGGCGTAGAGCAGCGCCCGCCGCTCGCGCCCCGCTGTCGCTACCAGATGTGCTGAAGCGCGACCGCACCGCCCGCAAGCGGAGAGGCGACCTGGCCGTATCCGGACTCAAGCTCCGTCAGGCCTTCCTCCGAGCGGGCGTACACGGTCACGCGCCGTGCCTCGGGATCGACGATCCAGTACTCGCCCACTCCGGCGCGAACGGAGCCCGCCCCCTTCCGGTGCGGACGAAAAGGGTCCGCAGGATCTCGTTGATCTCCGCCGCGATCCGTTGGTGGTCGATGCTCGGAGCCGGACTCACGTAGTGATCGCCATCGATGATCTCGTGCCGGTCACGCTCCTCGGGGATCAGCGCGTACTCCGTGTAGGTGAGCTTCTTCCGTTTGCCTGCTACAACGACCGCCATGCCTCCAACCCTTGGAAACGCAACCCTTGGAAACGCTCCGGCCAGTGTGAACCGATGAGCGCCACAGTGTCACCATACCTGTCGTCTCACGGACGTCGGCGTCGATCGCTGCACGGGGCGCCAACGGCGCGCATCCAGCCGACTGACGTTGCCGGTCCAGCTCGACCACGCCCTGTGTCAACTGCTCCTTGCGCCATCGTGCGACATCCTCGGGGAATCTGATTCGGGACCGGTATCCGATCAGCGCGCCCCTTCGCGGAGGGCTGCGCCGTCGCGCGCGAGGGACGCGCAGGCGTCCCTCACGGCGGCGAGGTGGTCGCTGCGCAGCGCGGCCAGCAGCTCCTGACGGCGCCCTTCGAGAAGCCGCATGATGCGCAGCAGCCCCAGGCGTTCGTCACGGCGCCGCTCGCGCGCCAGCTCTTCCTCCGTCCCGGAGAGCGCCAGCCGCCGCAGCTTCGCGGTCTGCTCGGTGGAGACGCGAACCAGCGCCCGGTCGACGGTCGCGGCCAGGACGCGCGCGTCGTTGAGCTCGCCCAGGACATCCTGCAGGCGCTTCAGCACCTCGGCCACCGTGGCGCCGTCGGTAAGGCCGCCGACGACGGGCTCCACCAGGTAGCGCAGGCGCTTCACGGACAGCCGAGCATCGTGGAGCTCGTCGCCACGGGCGGCTTCCGCGGTCGCCGCCAAGCGGGCGTCCGTGTCGGCGGCATACTGCAGCAGCCGCTCGCCGAACGCCCGGCCGTACGACACCGGCACCGGCACCGCCCGCTCCAGCCGCGCTCGCAGCTCCACGTCCAGCCGCTCGAAGCGGCTGCGCACCGCGGCGGCAGCGGCGGCCTGCCCGGCGTGCCGGCGCCGTCGCAGCCGCTCCAGCAGATGGTTGAGTCCGGCCCGCTCGCTGCGCCGCAGCCCCTGCCTCGTGCTCTCCAGCCAGACGATCTGCACCTCCGCGTCGCGGCCCCGGTTGGTCTGCCGCATCAGCCGGCGCAGTTCCGCCCGCACGCGCTTGCCGGCCGCCTTGCCCAGCCACGGCCGGTAGGCGCGCAGCACGCCGCGGCACCGCCTGAGCGCTACGCGGAAGTCGTGCAGGGCTTCGGGCTTGCCGGGGCGTCCCACCTGCCGGACCGCCCGCTCGGCCTGCGACAGGCAGCGGTCGACCAGCGCTGCCACCGTCTCCACCACCGGCCGCTCCAGCACACCGTCCCGCCGTGAGCTGTCCATCGAAACCTCGTACTATACCGACGCTGCATGGAACAACACAGCCGACCCTCGATCCAGATCGTGTGCGTTCACAACTCCCCGGCCGGACGTCAGGAGAGCTCGACGCGCATCCCGAAGACCTGATCCATCAGCTCCCCCTTGCGGGCCAGCGCCATCCGCTCCAGTGACAGGTCGCCCTGATACCCGCACTTCAGGCGCAGCACGTCCCCGACGCGCTCGGCGTCGAAGCGGTCGATGCGGCCCAGGTGGCTGACGTCCAGCGCGTCGGCGACCCGCAGGATCGCCGCCAGCTTGTTGACCACCAGCCGCTGCCGGCGGGAGAGCTCCGCGTACATGGGGTGGGACATCGCAGGCAGCGCCCGGCGGTGGTAGCGCACGACGTTGGCGACCACCGCCGTGTCCCGCTCGTCGATGCCGAATACCTCGGAGTTGGCGACGATGTAGGCGCCGTGCTTGTGGTGGCCGGATGCCTTGATCAGCTTGCCGACCTCGTGCAGCAGCGCGGCCACGTTCAGCAGCAGCCGCTCGCGGTGGCCGAGCCCGTGATCGGCGGCCAGCAGGTCGAACAGGACCAGCGCCAGCCTGGTGACGTGGCGGACGTGCGGGTCCTCGGCGTGATACTTGCGCGCCACGCTCAGGGCCGAGGCGATCGTCTGCCGCTCGAACTCGCGGCGCGACTCCTCGTCGTCGAGCGCGGCGCTCAGCAGCACGCCCTCGCGGATGCTCAACTCCGGGACGATCACCTGCTGGGCGGCCGTCGACTCCAGAAACAGGTCGTAGACGATCAGGTCGGGCAGGATGCCCTCGGCGTCCTCGTACGGGATCGAGAGCTCGTGGACGAGCTCCTCGACCCGCAGCGCCTGCAGGCCGCGGATCAGCTCCTGCAGCGCCGGGCGCTCGATCAGCGAGCAGTGCTCGGCGATCCGCCGCCCGGCGCGCGAGGCGGCCAGCCGGATCACGCCGCCGCCTGCCACGAATCGGCGGATGTGCTTGAGCGGCTGCTCGTGGCTGAGCACCTCGCGCGTGGGGGCCACGGTCTCCGACAGCACGCGGCGCAGGCGCTCCGGATTGCCGTGCATGGGGCGCAGCATGTCCTCCATGCGTGCGCTGCCCAGCTTCAGCGAGTGGACGAACGCCATCCGCCCGCGGCGCAGCAGCATGAACTCCGTGCTGCCCGTGCCGATCTGCATGATCAGGGAGTTCGAGCGCGCGAACCCCGGGATCGCAGCCTTGATGGCGTGCACGGCGCCCAGGTAGGTCAGCCGGTTCTCCTCCACGCCGTCGATCACGCGCACGTCCAGTCCGGTGCGGAGCGCGACCCGGTCGACGAAGGTGTCGCGGTTCTCGGCCTCGCGCAGCGCGCTAGTGGCGATCACGGTGGTCTCGCCGGGGCCGATCCCCCAGCCGCGCAGCAGCTCCTGGAAGGACGCCAGTGCATCCAGCGACGCGCCGATGGTGGTGCGGCTGGCCGTGCCGGAGCCGAACACGTCGTGGCCGAGCGGCACCGGCCGGTCCGCGCGGTCCAGGATGCGGATCGCCCCGGTCGCCTCGAACTCGCCGACCACCATGCGGATGGCGCTGGAGCCGATGTCGATCACCGCCCGTGCGGTGCCGTTGCGGCCGTCCGGCGCCCCGCCGCTCATGCCAGCGACTCCTGCGCCAGCGCCGCCGCACCGCGCACGACCGCCTCGTCGCCGAGGGTCGCCGCGACGACCTCGACCCCCTCGCCCAGTGACGGCAGCGCGTGCCGGCGCATCGAGTCGGCCGTGCGCTCGACCAGCCAGTCGCCGAGCTTCTCCACCAGGCCGCCGCCCAGCACCACCATCTCCGGGTTGAGCAGGTTGACGCAGTTGGCGATGCCGATGCCCAGACGCTCCGCCGCCCGCTCCAGAAGCTCGACGCCCGGCTGCTCGCCGGCGGCCAGCACGCGCGCGATCATCTTGCTGCGCACCGACCGCACATCCGTTCCGGCCTTTGCGGCAACGGCCGGCGCCTTGCCGATCGCGGCCTGGGCGATCAGGTCGCGCGCGATGGCGCTGCGGCTGGCCAGCGCCTCCAGGCACCCGTATTGCCCGCAGCCGCACAGCGGCCCGTGGAGCTGCACGATCATGTGGCCGATCTCCCCGGCGTTGCCGTTGGCGCCGCGGTAGAGGCGGCCGTCCAGCACCAGCCCGCCGCCGATCCCGGTGCCCGGGAACACCCCGACCACGTGCCGGCGGCCGCGCGCCGCGCCGAAGCGGTGCTCGCCGTAGGTGCCGGCGCTGACGTCGTTCTCGACGGCCACCGGAACACCGAACGCATCCTGCAGGCAGTCCCGGATAGGGAAGTCGGCAACGCCCAGGTTCGGCGAGCCGGTCAAGGTGCCGCGCTGCGCGTCCATCGGTCCCGGCGCGCCGATACCGATCGCGGCCACGGCCGACCGCTTGACCTTGGCGTCCTCCAATGCCGCCTGCACGGTGCCGACCAGACCCATCGCCAGGCCGCGCGCGCCGGCGGTAGGGTCGGTCGTGCGCTTGTTCAACCCCAGCGCCTTCGCGCCGCGGTACACGGTCGCGAGCATCTTCGAGCCGCCGAGGTCGATGCCGACCACCAGCGCATCCATGGGCACCTCTCACGCGGGGCGGCCGAACTCTGCCGCCCGCGTTGCGATTCTCCGATGATTGGGCGCTATCATGCCAGCATGTCCGCCAGCGGGACCCCGGACGCCGCTACCCCCGCGACCTCGCCGGCGAGAGCGCGCCCTCGGGAGGCCGGCCACCTGCCGCCGGCACGCTATCTCGACGGGGCGCTGAGCTGGCTGGCGTTCAACCGCCGCGTGCTGGACCGGGCGGACACGGCCGCCACGCCGCTGCTGGAGCGCCTGCGCTTCCTGAGCATCGTCGGCACCAATCTGGACGAGTTCTTCATGGTGCGGGTGCCCGCGCTACGGCGCGCCGGCGACGCCGGCCGCCGGCTGGCTGAGGTACGCGGCCGCGTCGAGCGCATCGTGCGCGGCCAGACCGACTGCCTGCGCCGGCGGGTGCTGCCGCCGCTGACCGATGCCGGGGTGCGCATCCTTGAGCGCGACGCCTACCCGCTCGGCACCCTGGAACTGCTGCGAGACCACTTCCGGAGCCAGATCCACCCGGCCCTCACCCCGGTGCGCATCACGGGCGAGGAGCGGGTGCCGCTGCCGAGCCTGCGGCTGCACGTGGGCTTCCTGCTGGAGCCGGCCGACGAGCAGGCACGGTCCGCGTCCGCCGCGGCCACGGCCGGCGGCGCCGGTCCCGTGGTCGCCGTGGTGCCGCTGCCGGGCACCCTCGACCGGCTGGTGCCGGTCCCGCGGGAGGGCGCGGGCACCGGCCGAGGGAGTGAAGCGGGATCAGCACATCAAGGCGCCGGCCGCCGAGCACCAGCCGTCACCTACGCGCTACTGGAGGACCTGGTCGCCGGCAACGCCGACCTGCTGTTTCCCGGCTTCCGCATCCTGGACAGCATCCGGTTCCGCGTCACCCGCTCGGGTGACGCAGAGGTGGACGAGCTGCGCGACGACGACTTCGTCGAGGCCATGGAAGAGGTCATCTCGGCGCGGCGCGGCGGGGTGGCGGTGCGCCTGGAGGTGTCGGACGCCGACTGCGAGCTGTGCCGGGTGCTGGCCGCCGAGCTGGCGATGGAGCCGGCGGACGTTTATGCCTGCGACGGGCCGATGGACCTGGCCGGCTGGTCCAGCCTGGTCGACATGCCGGGGCTCGACCGCCTGCGGTTCGAGCCGTGGGAGCCGGTGCGCCCGCTCTGGCTGGACGGCAGCGAGCCGATCTGGGACGTGATCCGCACGCGCGACCGCATGCTGCACCACCCCTACGAGTCGTTCGACGCCGTCGTGCACCTGCTGAAGCAGGCCGCGGACGATCCCGACGTGCTGGCGATCAAGATGACGCTGTACCGGGTGTCGCGGGAGTCGCCGATCGTGGCCGCGCTGGGACGGGCGGCGGAGGCGGGCAAGCAGGTGACGGTGCTGGTGGAGGTGAAGGCACGCTTCGACGAGGAGCGCAACCTGGAGCGTGCGGCGCTCCTGGAGCGGCAGGGCGCGATCGTCGTGTACGGGATCGCGTGGCACAAGGTGCACGCGAAAGCGCTCCTGATCGTCCGCCGCGAATCCGGCCGCATCCGCCGCTACGTCCACCTGGGGACCGGCAACTACCGGGACGACACGGCGCGCCTGTACACGGACGTCGGGCTCCTGACCGCCGACGACGAGCTGGCCATGGAGGCCGGCCTGTTCTTCAACGCGATCACCGGCTACTCCACGGTCCCGAACCTGCGCCGCCTGACGATGGCGCCCACCGCCCTCAAGCAGCGCCTGCTGGCCATGATCGAGCGCGAGGCGGCGCGGCCGGCGAACGAAGAGCCGCTGATCATGGCCAAGCTCAACCAGCTCACCGACCGCGACGTGATCGACACCCTGTACGCCGCCTCGCGCGCCGGCGTCACCATCAAGCTGAACGTACGCGGCGAGTGCCTGCTGATCCCGGAGCGGCGCGGCATGAGCCGCAACATCACGGTGGTGTCGGTCATCGACCGCTACCTCGAGCACGCACGCCTGCTCTACGTGCGCGCAGGCGGCGCCGACGAGTGCTACCTGGCGAGCGCCGACTGGATGCCGCGCAACCTCAGCCGCCGCGTGGAGCTGATGGTCCCGATCGCGGAGCCGCGCCTGAAGCGCCGCGCACTGGAGATACTGGAATCAGCGTTCTCGGACAACACCAACGCCTACCGGCTGCGCAGCGACGGCACGTACGTCCGGGTGAGGCGGTCCTCGGCGGACGAGCCCTTCCATCGAAGCCAGGAGGCCATGCACGAGGCGGCCGGGCGGCGCGCCCGCACCGAGCTCGGCGAGCCGGCCGGCAAGCTGATCGCCCGCCGGCCGCGCCCGGAGCGCTGAAGCGGCGCTCGGAGCCGGAGGCAGCTCGGAGCTGGGGCTCAGAGCTCGACGCGCTGGCCGGTCGTCACGTAGACCGCGGCTTCGCAGATGTTGGTGGCCTGGTCGCCGACCCGCTCGTACTGCTTTGCCACGAACAGCAGGGCCTGCGCCTGCGCGATCGTCTTCGGTGACTCCATCATATAGGTGAGCAGCTCGCGGAACATCTGCGAGTAGGTATTGTCGATCAGGTCGTCGCTGGCCGCCACGTCCTGGGCGGCCAGCTCGTCGCGGTTGACGAAGGCGTGCACGGAGTCGCGCACCATCTGCGTGGCGCGGTCCGCCATCAGGTTCATGGAGATCAGCGGCTTGATGTACTTCTCGGATGCCAGCTTCTGAGCCACCTTGGCGACGTGCACGGCCAGATCGCCGATCCGCTCCAAGGCGATGACAACGTGCAGGGAAGTGATGATGAAGCGCAGGTCGGTGGCCACCGGCTGTTCGCGGGCCACGATCTTGTTCACGTAGTCCTCGATCTCGTAGGTAGCCTGATTGACCGAGTCTTCCCCCACCAGGACGTGCTCGGCCATCTCCTCATTCTGGCTCAGCAGCGCCTTGGTCGCCTGGCCCACAGCCGACTCGACCGCCTGGGCCAGGTCCAGCAGGCGCTGCTCCAGCTCCTCGATCTCGCGCTCGAACTGATGACGGAGCGGTTGCGGCTCACTCACGGTTGCCTCCTGCGGAGTCTGTCGGATCGGCGCTCCGGCGACACATCCGACAGACTCCGTCCCTGTCTATCCCGTCGCGGCCTGCCAGGCCGCCAGGTACTCGTCGATCACCTCGCTGCCGACCGCCTTGATGGTCAGGCCGAACGGTCCGGCTTGCGGCCGCACCACCCGCCTGGCGGGCTCGCCGGTCTGCAGGAACGAGTCCAGCTCGGCGCTTCCGGCCTTGAACACCCACAGCCGGCCTTCCTCCATCTGCGTGTAGAAACCCGGCAGCGTGGTCAGGTACTCGTCGATCGTGGCGCTCTCGGTGGACTTCACCGTCACCCCGCCCGGCGCGGCCAGCGGCCGTACCACCTGCCTGGCGGGCTCACCGGACTCCTGAAACGCGGCAAGGTCGTCAGACCCTTCGCGGAACACCCATAGCCGGCCTTCGTCTTCCAGGACGACGAAGCCGGGCTTGGCGTACGTCTCCAGATCCAGCGGCGGTTGCTCGGCCGCGGTCGCGCATCCGGCGACCAGCGCTCCGGCCAGCACCAGCATCACGGCCGGCGCCATGAGATCCGCTCTCTTGCGAATTCCCATTCCACTCCTCCTCCAGTGCGTTGGGCTTTGTTCATTCCCGGTTTCGGCCGGCTCATCCGAACCGGCCGCTGATGTAGTCTTCCGTCTCCTGCAACTGGGGCTTCAGGAACACGTCCTCCGTCGGCGCGAACTCGATGAGCCGGCCCAGGTACATGAATGCGGTGATGTCGCTGACCCGCGAGGCCTGCTGCATGTTGTGGGTGACGATCAGGATCGTGTAGCTGCCTTTCAGCTCGTGGATCAGATCCTCGATCTTGCTGGTGGCGATCGGGTCCAGGGCGCTGGCCGGCTCGTCCATGAGCAGTACCTCCGGCTCCGCGGCCACCGCACGCGCGATGCACAGCCGCTGCTGCTGGCCGCCGGACAGTCCCAGGGCGCTCTCCTGCAGCCGATCCTTGACCTCCTCCCAGAGCGCGGCCCCCACCAGCGCGCGATGGCAGACCGAGTCCAGCACCTGCTTGTCCCGTTCGCCGTCTATCCGCAGGGGATAGACGACGTTCTCGTAGATGCTCATGGGGAAGGGGTTCGGTTTCTGCGCCACCATCCCCATGCGCTTGCGCAGCTCGATCACGTCGGTGCCGGGCGCGTAGATCGAGTCCCCGGACAGCCGCATGTCACCCTCGATGCGGACGGTGTCGACCAGGTCGTTAAGCCGGTTCACCGACCGCAGCAGCGTCGACTTGCCGCAGCCGGACGGCCCGATCAGCGCCGTCACCTTGCCGAACGGGACCCTCATCGACACGTCGAACAGCGCCTGCGCCGCGCCGTACCAGAGGTTGAAGCAGTCCACCTCCAGCACGCTCTGAAGCTCCAGCGTGCTCGGGTGCACGGCGGCCCTGACGTCGCCGCCGGCGGCGACGCGCTCCAGCAGGTTCTCCCGGACGGAACCCGCCGCCCCACCCCGCGGGCGGCCCTCCGCGTGTGCGGCGCCATCGGCGGCCGGGGTGCGCGGCCGGTCCACCGTGAGGCGAACCTGATCACTGCGGTCTCTGGCGGGGTGCATCTGGCAGACCTCTCCTAGAACTGGCTTCCCGCGAAGCGGCGGTGCAGCCGGCTGCGCAGCCGGATCGCCGTGACGTTGAGCAGCACAACGATCAGGATCAGCAGCAGCGTCGACGTGAACACCATGGGGATGGCCGCTTCGCTGTTCTGGCTCTGGAAGCCGACGTCGAAAATGTGAAAGCCCAGGTGCATGAAGCTGCGCTCCAGGTGCACGAACGGGAAATAGCGGTCGATTGGCAGCTCGGGCGCGAGCTTCACCGCGCCGACCAGCATCAGCGGCGCCACCTCGCCCGCGCCGCGCGCCATCGCCAGGATCATGCCGGTCATGATGCCGGGCATCGCGCGCGGCATGACGATCCGCTTGATCGTCTGCCACTTGCTGGCCCCGCAGGCATAGGACCCTTCGCGCATCGAACCGGGCACGGCGGCCAGCGCCTCCTCGGTGGCGACGATCACCACCGGCAGCGTCAGCAGCGCCAGCGTCAGGGACGCCCACAGGATGCCGCCGGTGCCGAAGGTGGGGCTGGGCAGCTTCGCGCGGAACAAGAGCTCGTCGATGCCGCCGCCGATCAGGTAGCTGAAGAAGCCCAGGCCGAACACGCCGAAGACGATGCTAGGCACGCCGGCCAGGTTGTTGATCGCGATCCGCACGATCGACACCAGGCGTCCCGGCCTGGCGTACTCGCGCAGGTAGAGCGCGGCGATCACCCCGAACGGGACCACGGCGAGCGACATCAGGAGGGTCATCACCACCGTGCCGAAGATCGCCGGGAAGACGCCGCCTTCGCGGTTGGCCTCACGCGGGTCGGCGGTCAGGAACTCCGCCCACCGCGACAGGTAGATGCCCAGCTTGCGCGGCAGGCCGAGCCGGTTGGCCGGGTAGCCGCGCACGACCTGGCCGAGCGGCACCAGCACCTCGGCGCCGTCGGAGAGCCGCATCGACAACTGGTAGCGCTCGCTCGCTCGCTGCAGCTCGTCGATCCGGGCGCGGATCTGCGCATATTCCGCGTTCGCCTCCGCATCGACGGACGCCGCCTTCTCCAGCTCGGAGGCGAGCTTGTCCCCGGCGGCCGCGATCGTGGACGCGCTGCCTCCGGCGCGGGCGTCGTCGAGCGCCAGCGCGGCTTCGCGCACGCGCAGCCGCGCCGTCTCCAGGCGGTGATTCACGTCGCCGATGTCGCGCCGTTCCAGCCGCCTGCGCTCGGCCCGCCAGCCCTCCACGGCCGGGTGGTGCCGCTCGAACTCCCTCCAGGCGGCCTCCGCGCCCTCGGCGGTCGCCGCGCCGTCGACCAGGAACGCCGCCGGCTCGCCGTAGAATCGCCCCCAGGTCAGCCGCTCGAAGATTACCGCCCATTCCGGGGCGCTCCGCCCGGCCAGAGCGAAGTCGTCCACCCACGTGAAGTGCGCGCCGGTCACGTCGAAGTTGCCGGTCCGCACCAGCCAGCGCGTGGACCAGCCGCGCTGCCGCTCCAGCAGCTCCCTCGCCGGCTCCTGTGCGGCGGCAGGCAGCGAGTCGATCGCGCCGGCGGCCGGTTGGTAGCGGTCGCGGCGGGTCACCTCGCCCAGGTGAACGGAGCCGTCGGCCATCTCGAAGCGGGCCAGCGGCGCCGGCCAGAAGGTGCCGAGACCGCGCATCAGGATCAGCAGCAGCAGCCCCAGGGTCATCACCAGGGCGATCGCCAGCGTGCCGGCGGTCAGCCACATCATCGGCTGTCCCTGCGCGGCCAGCGAGGCGCCGCTGCTCACGAGGCGGCGCGGCGCGGCGGGCCCGGCGGCGGCCAACCCGGCCGGGGGTGCGACCTCGAAGGCGCTCGGAGCGACGGTCGACTTCACAGCTCGAACGCCCTGCGGCGGAACCGCTGGCGCACCGACTCCGCGATCGTGTTCACCACGAACGTCATCACGAACAGCGTCAGCGCCGCCAGGAACAGGATGCGGTAGTGCGTGCTGTCGACCACCGCCTCCGGCAGCTCGACGGCGATGTTCGCCGCCAGCGTGCGGAAGCCGTTGAACAGGTTCATCTCCAGGATCGGCGTGTTGCCGGCCGCCATCAGCACGATCATCGTCTCACCCACGGCGCGGCCCAGCCCGATCATCACGGCCGAGAACAGCCCGCTCATGGCCGTCGGCACGATCACGCGCATCGCGGTCTGCCACGGGGTGGCGCCGGCGGCCAGGGACGCGGAACGCAGGTGCTCGGGCACGCTCTTCAGGGCGTCGTCGGCGATGGTGTAGATGATCGGGATGATCGCGAAGCCCATCACGAAGCCCACCACCAGCGAGTTGCGCTGCACGTAGGTGCCGAGCACGGGGCCGATGACCGGGAACGACCCGCGCGAGTCCACTCCCAGCGCCTGCAGGAGCCAGCCGCCGAGCAGGGCGGCGCCGCCCGCGACCGCCACCGCGCCGGCAACCTTGACGATCTCCAGCAGCGCCACCGTCCGCGCCGGCAGGCTCCGGTACAACGTCCGCAGCCTGGGAGCGAGCGAGCGCGACACGTACCACACCGTGGCCAGCCCGGTGAGCGGCAGCAGCATCATCGCCCAGCCGCCGGCGCCGGTGCCGATCTGCCCGTCCAGCCAGAGCTTGATGTCGCCCGCGAACAGCGCCCGCTCGGCCACCGGCCCGGCCAGCCGCGACAGCAGCAGGCCGAGCGGCAGCGCCCCCATCAGCACGAAGGGGATGCGGAATCGCGACAGGATGATCACCGTGCGGTCGGGCAGGAGCTGGAACAGGTAGCCGCCGGCCAGGCAGGTGAGCGGGATCATCAGGAACGCGACCAGGATCATCGGCACCGCCCGCTCGGCGATCGGCGCGAACACAAGGCCGGCCAGGAAGCCGAGCACGACGCTCGGCAGGCTGGCCATCATCTCGATGATCGGCTTGATACGCGCACGCAGCCTGTTGTGCAGGAACTCGCTGGTGTAGATGGCCGCCAGCAGCGCCAGCGGCACCCCGAACAGCATTGAGTAGATGGTCGCCTTGATCGTCCCGAAGACCAGCGGGACCAGCCCGTACTTGGCCTCGAACGTGTCGGTGCCGCTCGACGACTGCCAGACGTGCTCGGGATCACGGTTGCCCTCGTACCAGACCTTGGCGAAGATCGATCGCACGGTGGCTTCCGGGTGCGGGCTGTCCAGCGCCAGCAGCGCGAATCCCCGGTCGGTCACGGCCGCGATCGCGTCGTCGCGGGGGCTCGCCGCGACGGCCGTGATCGGCACGCCGGCGAAGGGCCGCGCCTCGGCCAGGAACGCGTTGCTGGTCACGTAGAAGCTGCGCACGCTGCCGTCCACGTAGCCCACGACGATCATGCGCTTGCGCGACGAGCTGCCGATGCTGGTGACGGCCGCCGGGCCGCGAGGGACAGCAGGGCCGTCGAACGTATGGGCGTTGACCAGCAGCAGCCCGTCGGCCGTCGCGGCGTCTTCGTCGCGCACCCGGAACCAGGTACGGACGCGCCCGCGGCTGTCGCCGATCAGCAGGGTGTCGCGGCCCAGCAGGAAACGGGCCACCGTGAGGCGCACGGCATCGTCGCGCAGCACGTCGCCGCGCTCGGCGACGACCGGCTCGCGCAGGTTGCGGGTGTCGAAGCGCACGAACGCCCCGTCCTGCCACAGCACGTAGACGGCATCCGCGTTGCCACTGACGAGCACGCGGGACATCGGGACGGCGCGCCCGAAATCGGGAATCGCGGCGCTGCCGCCGCGCACTGTCGCGGTGACGCGGCCGGTGAGGATGTTGCGCCGCCGCGTCACGGCGCTGATCCGCATCACGCCGTCGTCGGTCACCATGGCGATCACCGGCCCGACCGAGCGCACCGTCTGGTCGATCAGCAGGACGCTGCCTGCGTGGCCGCTTGCCACCGGGTCCTGGATGTGCGCCTCCAGCCGCTGCAGGCGCAACTGGCCGATCGGCGTGCGCTGGATCGACGCGCCGTCGAGCACACCGACCTCGCCCTCGCCGAGCGCGTGCAGCCCGGCCGGCACGTCCTCGTTCTCGAAGAACGCGGTCTCGAACAGCACCTGGCCGAGCCGGAAGGTGCCGTCGGCGAAGCCGGCGGCCAGCCAGCCGCCGTCGTCCGAGTAGGTCAGGGAGGTGGGCTGCTCGTCGAACAGCGGCACCTCCCCGAGCAGCATGCCGCCGGGGACGCCCGCGTCGATCCGGAAGTGCCGCAGCGCCCGCCCGCCGTCGACCAGCTCGGCGGCCGCCACGCGGAACTCGTCCACCAGGACGAAGCGGTCCACCGCGGCGGGGAAGGCCGCGGGCCCCTGGCCGGATCCCGACTGGGAGACCGCCGGCTCCAGGCGTGTTCGGCCCACCAGCGGCACCACGACGGAAGCCAGGAACACGAACACCAGGAACACCGCGGCGATTACGCCGATCCCGCCGATCGTGATGATCGACCTGGAGGCGACCTCCGCGACACGGACACCGGCGCGCGTCTTGTGCGCGCGTCGGTATCCCGTGAACGCCGGCTGGCTCATGTGCCGAATGCGCCTCCGCCGGACTCGCTCAGATGCCCAGCGCTTCCATCGCCTCGGAGGCGATCCGGTTGGTGATCGGGTAATACCCGTCCTTGATCACGTCCTCCTGACCCTCGGTGGAGAACATGTACCGGACGAACTCGCGCCGCAATGGGTCGAGGTCGCTGCCGGGACGGTGGTTGACGTACACGTACAGGAACCGCGAGAGGGGATACTCGCCGGTGTACGCATACTCGGGGGTGGCCGGGATCGGGTCGGACCAGGCGTCATGGGCCACGGGCACCGCACACACGTCCGCGGTGAGATAGCCGATGCCGGAGTAGCCGATGCCGGGAGCGTCGCTGGCGACGCCCTGCACGACCGAGGAGCTGCCGGGCTGTTCCTTCACGGACGGCTTGTAGTCGCCGTTGCCCAGCACGCTCTTCTTGAAGTAGCCGTAGGTGCCGGACGCCGAGTTGCGGCCGTACAGGCTGATCGGCTGGTCCGCCCAGGCGCCGTCCGTCACGCCGGCATCGCCCCAGGTGCGGATGTCGCTCTCGTGACCGAGCAGGCGGTTGGTCGAGAAGATGGCGTCGACCTGCTGCAGGGTGAGTCCTGCCTCGCAGATCGGGTTGTCCTTGTTGGCGTAGACGGCCAGCATGTCGATCGCGGCCGGCAGGCGGGTCGGCGGATAGCCGTACTTGCTCTCGAACTCGTCCACCTCGGCCGCCTTCATCTGGCGGCTCATCGGGCCGAACTGGGAGCTTCCGGCGATCAGCGCCGGCGGCGCCGTCGAGGACCCCTTGCCCTCGATCTCGATGCGGACGTTCGGGTACATCCCCAGGAAGCCTTCGGCCCACAGCGTCATGGTGTTGTTCATGGTGTCGGAGCCGACGCTCTTGACGCTGCCGGACACGCCCTGCACCGGCTCGTACATGGTGAGGGCCGGGTCGACCGACATCTGCGCCAGGACGGTCATCGACGTGAGCGCCATGGCCGCCGCCAGGGCTGCCGCTGTGATTCGGGTGGTTCGCATGCTTCTCCTCGTGATGATCAGATTCGAGGGTACGGTCCCGGACGATTGCTAGGGCACCGCTAGCGCTCTGGTATTTCTGTGCTAGGGGGCGTAGCGTGCAGGGCGTGCCGGAGCTGCCGGAGGTTGAGACGATCGCGCGGGGGGTGCGGCCGGTGCTGGTGGGGCAGCGCATCGAACGCGTGGTGGTACGCGAGCCGCGGTTGCGGTGGCGGGTGGCGGACGACCTGCCGCCGCGGCTGGCCGGGCGCACGGTGCGCGACGTGCGGCGGCGGGCCAAGTACTTGGTGGTCGACGCCGGACCCGAGAGCCTGATCGCCCACCTGGGCATGTCGGGGCGGCTGCTGGTGGTGGAAGCCGATGCGCCGCCGGCAAAGCACGACCACGCGGACGTGGTGCTGGGTTCGGGGCTGGCCGTGCGGCTGCGCGATCCGCGCCGGTTCGGGTCGCTGCACGTGGCCTGTACGCCAGGCCGGCACCCGCTGCTGGCGGGCCTGGGGCCCGAGCCGCTCGACGGCGGCTTCGACGGCGAATACCTGTACGCGGTGAGCCGCCGGCGCACGGCGGCGATCAAGGACCTGCTGCTGAACAGCCGCATCGTCGCCGGCATCGGCAACATCTATGCCAGCGAGGCGCTGTTCGCCGCGCGCGTGCATCCGCGCACGCCGGCCGGCCGGCTGGGCCGCGTCCGCCTGGAGCGGATCGCCGGCGCCGTGCGCGCGATCCTGGAGCGGGCGATCGCCACCGGCGGCACCACGCTGCGCGACTACCGCACGCCTGGCGGCGATCCGGGCCTGTTCGCGATCGAGCTGTCCGCCTACGGCCGCGCCGGTCTGCCCTGTCCGCGCTGCGGTGCGGCCATCCGCGCGTTGCGCTCCGGCGGCCGATCCACCTTCTATTGCCCGCGCTGCCAGCGCCGCTGATACTGCCCGGCATGCGTATCGAGCAGGCCGTGGTAGTCCCGGCTCGCGGCGGCCACTACAACGAGGATCTCCAGGCGATCCGCGCGGGCGCCCACCGCGACGGTTACCTCTACCCGGGAACGCCGCAGGCGCCCGGCTTCGACGCGATCCGCCAGCCGAGCGAGGCGTTCTCCCTGATCCTGCGCCTGGAGGGCGGCGCCACCGTCGCCGGGGAGGGATCATGATGCACCGGCGGGCGGAATCGAACCGATGGCTGTGGTGACCGTATCCGAGGCCAGGCAACTGCTACCGGCGGTCAACGGCGACGGGCTGCCCGTCGTGTCGATGAGCGAGGAACAGAAGTACCTGTTCGACCTGAAGGGCTGGATCGCCCTCCCCGGCCTGCTGGACGAGGCCGAGCTCGAGTCGATCCGCGAGCACCAGATGCGCTTCCTGAACCACCCGGAGGAGCTGCCGCCGGCCGAGCGCGACAACCACGGGGGCCCGTCTCAGGTGCTGCTGGACGCGCCGGCGGTGGTCGGCGTCCTCAACGAGATCGTCTCCCACCAGCCGCTGGCGGCAGAGGACTGCTACGGGTTCCGTTTCGATCACACCTACACCAGCCACCGGCAGGCCGGCCACGACAACTTCGCCCCGCACGGCGGCGGCGGGCTGTTCAACTTCTCGGGAAACTCCCACCTCTACCAGATGCACCCGGGCCGCATCCACGCCGGCCTGGTGCGGGTGGTATGGGAGCTGAACGAGGTCGTCGCGGGCGAGGGCGGCACGCTGTTCCTGTCCGGCAGCCACAAGAGCGCGTTTCCGCGCCCGCAGGCGCTGTCCGGCCGCGACAGCGCGCTGTGGGAGACCTACTCCTGCCCGGCCGGCTCGGCGGTCATCTTCACCGAGGCGCTCTGCCACACCGGCACCCGATGGACCAACACCGCACGCGACCGGCTGAGCCTGTTCACCTGCTACAACACCGTGAACGCCAAGTGGGGCAAGGGCTGTCCGCCGCCGGAGGTGATCGCCGCCATGCCGCCGCTGCGCCGCACCCTGTTCCGCGGCGTCTGGCACGGCATGCGCGAGGTCCCCGGCATCAACAAGTACCATGACGAAGCCAACACCGGCCGCTTCGCCGCCGGATAGAATCAGCCTTGCTTACGAGGCATGGTACGCCTTTCTCGGCAGCGCCGGCAGCCGACAGCAACGTCAGAGCATCCAAGCGCCTCAGGGGCCCGGTGCCGGCGATCACGGAAACAGTCCCCGGAATGTCAGGTCCACCTGTTCGGCCAGCGCTGCCCGTGCCAGCGCCGGGTCGCGGCCGCCCGGGCGGTCGAGGTCGATCAGGAGCCGGCTCATGGCCGCTCCGTAGAGCAGCGTCGCGGCCGTGTCGAGGTCCACGTCCGCGCGGATGTCGCCCGCACGCTGAAGCTCGTCGAGCAGGGCGACCAGGCGCGCCATGAACGCCTCGTCGATGCGCTTGAATCCCGCCAGCTCGGCGGGCGGCGCGGCGAAGGCGCTGATGAGGATCTCGCGCAGCACCGGCGGTTCGAACAGCTCGGCCGCCTCGACGAACGACGTCAGCAGCTCCACGCACTGCGCGGCACCGCCGGATGCGCGCCGCACCCGCTCGTCTGCTGCCGCGAGCGTCTCGCGCGCCACGTCCCACCACAGCGCGGCGATGAGCGCATTCTTGGAACCGAAGTAGTTGTAGACCGATCCGGCCGCCACTTCCGCGGCGGCGGCGATACCCTCGATGGTCGTCGCCGCGAAGCCCTGCTCCTCGATCGCCCGGCGGGCAGCCGTCAGGATCTGCGCGCGGGTTCGCGCCTTCTTGCGCTCACGCAGCCCGGACACGACCGAAACCGTACCGCATCGGCCTCATGCTACGAGGATCCGAATACGTAGCGAGCGAGCAGGGTCGCGGAGACTCCGCCCGGCTGCTCCCAGGCGAAGGTGTCCTCGCGTTCGCCGAGCATCACTGCCGTATACAAGCCGAGCGTCAGTCCCTGGTGGATGTTCCAGAAGGCGCCGGCGGCAGCGACCCCGGAGGCGTCGACCGGCGACAGAACGCCGCTCAGCGACAGGTTCCACGCGTCGGCCGGACGGTAGCTCAGTTCGGGAAACAGGTACACGCCGTAGTGGTCGAGCGCGGCCGCCGGCGCCGGCGTCGCGTCGTCCCACGCCCGCCAGGGACGCACGCCGGCTTCCAGCAGCACGGTGACGACGCCGGCCTCCGGGCCGAGGTCCAGGAACGCGAGCCCGCCGCCGGTCAGGAACAGTCGCTGAGCGGCGGCGCGGCTCAGGTCGACGCCCGCCGCGCCGGGCAGCGCCGTGCCGCCGCTCAGGTGCCAATCGACGCCGGCGAGCGCGCCCTTCAGGCTGAGATAGCCGCGGTGCTCGCGCTCGTGCGGCTCCGCGTCCGCCGTGCTCGCCGCGGCATACAGGTAGCCGCCCTCCACGGTCAGCTCCCCCAGCCGCACCACGGCACGACCGCCGGCGTCGGTGCGGTCGATGGCGAGCGGTTCCAGCGGGGGCAGCGCGACCATCTCCAGGAAGGACAGGCCCAGCGGCACGTACGCCGCCACCAGCCAGTCGGTGGCGGTCAGGAACTCGCCGGCGCCGGCGGCGAAGGCCGGCGACTGTCCGAAGAGGATGTCGCCGGCGTTGAAGAACCGGCCCTGGCCCCAGGTCAGCCGCGTCTTTCCCGCCGTGAGGCGGAACCCCGGCAGCCGCGCCCGCAAAAAGGCGCGCTCCACCGCGACGCCGGCGACCGTGCCGCCGGACATCGCCGCACCGTCATCGCCGGCTTCCTGCCGCAGCTCGGCGCGCAGGCTGAGCTGGCCGCGGACGTTGCGGTTGCCGGTCGCCGCCAGGTCGAGCCGGGAACTGCCGCCGGCGCCCAGCAGCACCCCGCCGTCCGGATCGGACAGCCCGGCGAGCAGTGCCTCGACGGTCACGGCGGTGCGCACGTCAGCGGCCGCCAGAGCCGCCGCCAGCAGACCCAGCAGGACCGCCGTCACCACCGTCCTCGCGCCGCGCCGCCGGCTCAAAAGGTCAGCTCCTCAAGGGAGAACCGGTCTTCGTCCACCTCGATGTCCACCTCGATCGTGTCGATCAGGAACACCGTGCGCGAGTCCTTCTTCATCAGGTCCGACATCTCCATCCGCACCGGGATCAGCTTGTCCCCCACCTCGCGGTAGTCGGAGATGGCCATCTGCTTCAGCGGCCGGCCGCGCAGGGAGAACTGCTCGATGCGGCGGGTGACGAACAGCTCGGCGTCGATCCACACGACCTGAATCGGATACACCACGTCGCGCCGGGTCGCGGTGAGCCGCAGGCGATGGCAGTCGTGGCCGTCGATCGGCTCCGTGCCCTCGAGCTCCACCTCGTAGTCGTCGAGCAGGCTGCCCTCGCCGGTCATGTCCTCATACGAGAAGTCGGAGCCCAGGACATTGTCGCGCAGCGCCGCCGCCTGCAGGTGGATGACCTCCTCCGCCTCCGGGAAGTAGAGATAGATCTCGTCGTCGAGGCGCAGGATCTTCTGTCCGGCCTCCTCCGGGTTGGTGAACTCCAGCAACAATCGGTCGTCGCCCACGGCCGTGGAGATGAAGGTCTTGGTACGGGTGCCGAACCGGTCGCTGATCTCGAGCGAGCCGGTGGAGTGCATGGAGGCATGGCGCTCGTTGCGCTCCATCTTCCGGATCACCTCCGCGCCGGTCAGGGCGCCGAGCGGAACCGCGCCGGTCATCAGCAACAGCGGCAGCAGCACACCGCCGCGGGCGCATCGCCGGGTCTTCATCATCGTCCTCTCCTTGTGTCATCGAATCTGCTGGTGCCGGCGCGCCCGCTACTCATGGCGCAGACACTCCACAACGTCGAGCTTGAGCGCGCGGCGCGCGGGCACCAGCGCGATCGCCATGCTGGCCGCGATCCCGAAGATCACGGCCGCCACCATCGTCCCCGGGTTCCAGGCGCCGCGGAAGACACCGGTCACCCGGTAGCCGATGTTCACGTCGCCGTAGAGGCCGCTCAGGTCGATGCCCCAGTTCACCAGCCACCAGGTGGCCACGGCGCCCACCGCCACCCCCGCCAGCGACCCCAGCAGACCGATCGCCCCCGCCTCCAGCACCATCGCGGCGCGAATCGCGCCGTCGTCCATGCCCAGCGCGCGCAGCGTGCCGAACTCGCGGATCCGTTCGTACACGGCGATCAGCATGGTGTTGGACACCCCCACCGCGGCGATCAGAAAGACCAGGAACAGCATGATGCTGTTGCCGGCGGTGTCCGACTCCAGCAACGCCAGGTAGTCCCGCGCCAGCTCCGTCCAGCCCACCGCCACCACGCCCGGAAAGGCGGTTGCCAGATCCTCGTTCAGGCGCCGGATCTCGCGTTCCAGGGGCGCTCCGGCCGGCACCTGGAGCGTCCGTCCGAGCCGGGTGCGCAGCGCGCCGAGCGAGATCTCCGTGACCCCCTTCAGGTCGAGGTCGAGCTGGGCGACGTCGAGGGGCAGGAAGCCCACTCCCCGGTTGATGGTGGGGTTCGGGCTGCTCACGATACCCACCAGCTCCAGCTCCAGGATCTGCACCGCGCCGTGGCGGGTGCGGGTCCGCACCTCGACCAGGTCGCCGACCGCGATCTCCAGGTCGGCGGCCGTCCAGGCGCCCAGCAGCAGCCCCGGCACGCCGCGCTCGAGGTACGCGCCGCCGCTCAGCACGCTTGCCGGCAGCCGGAACACCTCGGGATCGAGCACCGGGTCGATGCCGATCAGGCGCACCGGCAGCGAGCCCTCGCCGAAGAACAGCTCGCCGGTGAAGCGGATCCGGGGGGCCGCGGCCACTCCCCGCTCGATGAGCGCGGCGAGCAGCGGGCGATACCCGACCATCTCGTGCTTCAGCTCCGGGCGCTCCAGGTCGGCGTGCTGCGCGCTCGAAACGACGCGGCCGGAGCCGGTCTCGTACCAGACCAGGTTGCGCTGCGACTCGGAGTCCATCCCGCGCAGCATCGAATCCATGAAGACGAACAGCGCGATCCCGGCAGCCAGCGCCGCGGCGGTGATGGCCGTGCGGCGGCGGTGCCGGCCGAGGTTGCGCAGCGCCAGCCGCACCAGTGTCGCGGTCATCGACTCAGGGCCCCGCGCAACGCCTCCACCGGGCGCAGCCGGGACGCCTTGCGCGCCGGCCAGTAGGAGGCGGCGGCGGTCACCGCGATGGCGTAGCAGAACACCAGCACGGTGGAGCGCGCGTCGAGCCGCGGGTACAACACGTCGGACATGTCGAGCTCCACTCCCTCCATGGCGGCGCTGTAGTCGATCCCTGCCTGCGACAGGGGCAAGACGATGGCGCTGCCCAGCGCCACGCCGGCCAGCGCCGCGGCGATGCCGATGAACAGCGACTCGAGGAAGAACAGGCGCGAGATCTGGGCTGCCGTCATGCCCAGCGCGGCGATCGTGCCGATCTCCTTCGTGCGCTCGAACACCACCATCATCGTCGTGTTGACGATCGCCGTGGTGGCCAGCAGGAAGAAGAACAGCGCGATGATGTTGAAGACCCAGGTGGTGAGCTGCAGCGTCGAGAACAGCTCGCTGGTCTCCGTCCACGCCTGCACCGCCAGATCGGGATCGCCGTCCGGCAGTGCCCCCGCCAGCGCGGCGGTGAGCGCCGGCACCTCCTGTTCGCTGCCGGTGTACAACAGGATCTCGGTCACGCCGTCGGCGGGGTTCAACTTCAGGAAGCGCTGCACCGTGTCCAGCGGCGCCAGCAGCATGCCGCGCAGACCGCCGGTCGGAGTCCCGATCACGCCGCTCACCGTGAAGGTCCACGCCTGGGTGCTCAGCACTGCGGTGCGGGTGAGGATCGTCAGCTTGTCGCCCACCGCCAGGCCCAGCTCCTCGGCCTGCGCCGCACTGATCAGCATTTCGCGCTCGCCCGCGCGCGGCAGGCTGCCGCCGTGCACGTCGAGCTGCCAGGCGCGGGCGAACTCCTCCAGGGTGGGGCTGCCGGCGGCGCTGGCAGCGGCCCTGCCGCCCATCTGCGGCAGCCGGGCGCGCGCCACCTCGATCTCTCGGGCGAAATCGAGGCCCAGGCCGAAGGCGCCGTGATTGCGATCCTCGCGGTAGATGGCGCCGGCGAAGCGCACCCGCGGCAGCACGCCCGTCACTTCGGGCAACTCCTGCAGCCGCGCTGCCAGGGCGCCGGCGCCGGTCACCGCGAGGTGCACGGGGTTGAGGGCCTCGTAGCGCCCGTACTCGGCGTGGCGTACCCGCGCGTGACCGCTGTCGTAGGTCAGGGCGTTGGCCACCAGGTCGCCGAGCATGCCTCCGAGCAGTGAGAACCCCAGCACCACCGAAAGCGTCGCCACGGTGATAGCGGAGCCGGACAGCAGCGAGCGGCGCTTGTTGCGCGCCACGTTGCGCAGGGCGATGACCCACAGCCTCATGCGCCGCCTCCGGTCACTCGGCCCGGGCCCGGCGTTCGTCGGCGACGATGCGGCCGTCCTGCAACCGCACCAGCCGGTCCGCGTAGTCCATCACCATGGCGTCGTGGGTGGAGAAGATGAAGGTCGAGCCGAGCTGACGGTTGAGCCGCCGCATCAGCTCCAGCAATCCCTCGCCGGTCTCGGAGTCGAGGTTGGCGGTGGGTTCGTCCGCCAGCACGATCTGCGGCTCCTTGACCAGCGCCCGGGCGATGGCCACCCGTTGCTGCTGGCCGCCGGAAAGTTCGGCCGGCCGGCGCCCGGTCATGTCCTGCAGGCCGACTTCCCCCAGCATCTCCAGGCTCCGCGTGCGCACCTCGCCAGCGTCAAGCGTGAGCAGCGACAGAGCCAGCGAGACATTCTCGTACGCGGTCAGCACCGGAATCAGATTGAACGACTGGAACACGAATCCCAGGTGATTCCGCCGGAACAGGGCGAGCTGCTTGCGGGTCAGGCCCGACACCGCCTGATCGTCGATCAGCACCTCGCCGGAGCTGGCCGCGTCCAGACAGCCTATCAGGTTGAGCAGCGTGGACTTGCCCGATCCCGAGGGTCCCGCGATGGCAAGGAGCTCCCCGCGGTTCACCTCCAGGCTGACGCCGCGCAGCGCGGAGACTTCCGTCGTGCCGCTCCGATACACCTTGGTGACGTTGCGAATCGAAATCAATCCGGACACGGACAATACTGTATATAACTTCATTATTGAAGTCAATTCACCTCCGTCGCACGCTCCCCGCCGAAACCGGCCAGCAGCAGCAGACGGTCGCGAGGACGGTTGTCTTCAAGCCGGCAGCCACCTCCGTGGTGGCGCAATACCCTCAATGGTCGTCGGCCCAGCGTCCCCGGTGCCTCAGTTGCCCAGAGCGAAGTGCCGCAGCGACCGGATCGCCCAATAGCCGAGCGTAGCCGGCCAGAAGGCACCGGAGATGATGGCCACGACGACCGACTCCCATGCCGCCGAGGCGACCATGCCGGTGGCGGAGCGCCGCAGGATGCCGGCGCGTAGTACGCTGCCCGGAATGAAACGGAGGATCCTCGGAAAGACCCGGCTGCGCGCCACGGTGCTCGGCTACGGCGCCATGGAACTGCGAGATCCCGGGCGAGTGAGCGACCGCGAGGCGGATCGCCTGCTCGGCGCCGTCCTCGACGGCGGCATCAACTTCATCGACACCAGTCCCGACTACGGCGAGTCCGAGGACCGCATCGGCAGGTACCTCTGCCATCGGCGCAGCGACTACGTGCTGGCCACCAAATGCGGCTGCAACGTGGACGACCGCGGCACCGGCCGCGACCCCCGCCACGTCTGGACGCGCGAGCAGCTCCTTCGCAACATCGAGCAGTCGCTACGGCGGCTGCGCACCGACCACGTCGACATCTGGCAGCTCCATGGCGCGCGGGTCGAGGACGTGGACGGCGCCGGCCTGCTTGAGGTCATGCACGAGGTGAAGGCCACCGGCAAGGCTCGCCACGTGTCGATCTCGTCCACGCTTCCGGACATCCGAACGTACCTGCTGCGGCGAGCGTTCGCCACCTACCAGATCCCCTATTCCGCGCTGCAGCGGGAGCACGAGCTGGTGATCCGCGAGGTCGCGGCCGCTGGCGCGGGCGTGATCATCCGCGGCGGCGTTGCCAAGGGGGAGCACTCCGCCCGGATGGCGAACCGCTGGAAGTTGTGGGAGACCTGCAACCTCGACGAATTCGTGGCCGAGGACGAGTCACGATCCGGGTTCCTGCTGCGGCTCACGATCACCCACCCCGGGATGCACACGACCATCGTCGGAACGAGCGATCCGCAGCACCTCGCCGAAAACCTGGCGGCCGCCGAGCGCGGCACGGTGCGCGAAGACGCCTATGCCGAGATCCAGCGGCGGCTCACCGGGGCCGGCGAGCACCCGTAGCGGGAGCGCTGCGACCTGCCAGACCCGCGCAGCGATCGGCGACGCGCTCAGGGCCTAACGCTGCGGATCGCGACTCACCGAGCCGCCGATCGATGCGCCCCGAATGCTGCCCTCGAACATTCGGCGAACCCGCGCCGCGAACTTGCAGCAAATCATTTTATGAATTTGATTTAAATCATGTTACACGCCACCTGAAGCGAGCTCGCATCCACCGTCTCCGCCCTGTCCGATGCCGCCCGAGCCGTAGCTCAGGCTCTGCCGCAGGTGCGGAACGCCGTCGGACGACGGAGCGTAGAACACCCCCACCTCGAAGTCCTTGTCGGCGCTAGCCTCGGCAGCCGTGAACCAGCTCCCCATCGGGTAGATCGCCGCCTTGCCGGCCAGGAACTGCTGCTCCAGGTCGGCGTAGCCGACGCTCAGCGCGCCCTTAGCGCGCGGTGTCCACGTTTCGGATCCGCTGGAGGTCGGGATCATCGTCGGGCAGTGGCCACAGGATGCCGGCGTCGGCGAACACGTTGATGGTGACGTTGGTCATCAGGTCGGGCACGTCACCGGCGGCGATCCGCGTCCCCGGGGTTGGTCAGCGCAGGCGGGCCGCCCGGCACGGCGCCGAAGCGGCCTCTGCCTGTCGCGACACAGCGTATCACGGGCCGGCACTCGGCCATCCCGACGCCTGCGCCACCGCTCGCGGATTTTCGATAGAATCGCCGACCGAACCCCAACAATCCGATAATCCCTTATAGAGCGATGAGCACCGCAACAGCACCCTTGTCCGTTTTCCAGCCGGTGGAGAGCCAGGTCGACTTCCCGGCCATGGAAGAAGAGATCCTGGCCTTCTGGAACGATGGCGGCCTGTACCGGAAGTCGGTCGAGGGCCGCCCCGCCGACAGGCCGTTCCGGTTCTATGACGGGCCGCCGTTCGCCACCGGCCTGCCGCACTACGGGCACCTGCTCGCATCCATCTCCAAGGACGTGGTGCCGCGCTACTGGACCATGCGCGGCTACCGCGTGGAACGCCGCTGGGGCTGGGACTGCCATGGCCTGCCGGTGGAGAACGAGGCGGAGAGCCAGCTTGGCCTGAAGACTCGCGCCGACATCATCGACTACGGCATCGGCCCCTTCAACGAGTACTGCCGGCAGGTGGTGCTGCGCTACACCGCCGAGTGGCAGACGCTGATCCAGCGCCTGGGCCGCTGGGTCGACTGGGACCACCAGTACCGGACCATGGACACCGACTTCATGGAGTCGGTCTGGTGGGTGTTCAAGTCGCTGTGGGACAAGGGCCTGATCTACGAGGGCTTCAAGTCGCTGGCCTACTGCCCGCGCTGCGCGACGCCGCTGTCCAACTTCGAGGTCAACCTCGGATACCAGGACACGCAGGACCCGTCGATCACCGCACGCTTCCGCGTGCGCGGCGCGCCCGGCCTGTCCATCCTGGCCTGGACGACCACGCCCTGGACGCTGCCGTCGAACATGGCGCTGGCTGTGGGCTCCGACATCGACTACGTGCGCGTCGCCACCACGGACGGCGAGTCGCTGATCCTGGCGCGCTCCCGCCTGGACGCCGTGTTCGGCAAGCGCACGGCGGAGATCGCCGCGGTCGCCGAGCAGCCGGTCGACGAGCTCCTGGCCATGACCTACGAGCCGCTGTTCGACGACTTCGCCGAGCTGCGCGACGAGGGTGCGTTCCGGGTGGTGGCCGCCGACTTCGTGTCCACCGAGGACGGCACCGGCATCGTCCACATCGCCCCCGGCTTCGGCGAGGACGACCACCTGCTCGGCCAGCGCGCCGGCATCCCCGTGGTCTGCCCGATCGACGCCGACTGCCGCTTCACGGAAGAGGTGGCCGACTACGCCGGGCAGTTCGTCAAGGACGCCGACACGCCCATCGTCCGCGCCCTGCGCGCGGCCGGCACGCTGTTCTCCGATGGCACCATCGTCCACAACTACCCGTTCTGCTGGCGCTGCGACGCGCCGCTGATCTACCGCACCGTCTCCACCTGGTTCGTCCGGGTCGAGGGCGAGCTCAAGGAGCGGATGCTGGCCGCCAACCGCCGCATCCGCTGGGTCCCTGAGCACATCCGCGACGGCCGCTTCGGCCGCTGGCTGGAGGGCGCCCGCGACTGGGCGATCAGCCGCAACCGCTACTGGGGCACGCCGCTGCCGATCTGGCGCGACGAGGAGACCGGCGAGGCGCTCTGCGTGGGCAGCATCGAGGAGCTCGCGGCGCTGACCGGCCAGCCGGTCGACGACCTGCACAAGCACCGCATCGACGACCTGGAGATCCCCTCGCCGTCGGGCGCGGGCACCCTGCGCCGCATCCCGGAGGTCCTGGACTGCTGGTTCGAGTCGGGATCGATGCCGTACGCGCAGAGCCACTACCCGTTCGGGCGGGCGGAGGACTTCGAGGCGAGCTTTCCCGCCGACTTCATCTCCGAGAACCTGGACCAGACGCGCGGCTGGTTCTACACGCTTACGGTGCTGGCGGCGGCCCTGTTCGACGGGCCGGCGTTCCACAACTGCATCGTCGGCGGCATGCTGCTGGCCGAGGACGGCCGCAAGCTGAGCAAGCGCCTGCGCAACTACCCCGACCCGGCGAAGATGCTTGCCACCTACGGCGCCGACGCGATGAGGCTCTACCTGCTGAACTCGTCGGCCATGAAGGCGGAGGAGCTGCGCCTGAGCGAGTCCGGGATGAGTCAGAGCCTGCGCGACGTGATCATCCCGCTCTGGAACGCCTACAGCTTCTTCGTCACCTACGCCCGCATCGACGGCTGGAAGCCGGCCGCGGGACCGGACGCGGCCGGGACCCGATCCACGAACCGCCTGGACCGCTGGATCGTCTCCTCGCTGCAGACCCTGCTGGACGACGTCAACCGGGAGATGGAGGCCTACCGCCTCTACCGCACCGTGCCGGCCATGGTCGCGTTCGTGGAGCGGCTCACCAACTGGTACATCCGGCGCAGCCGCCGCCGCTTCTGGAAGTCCGAGGACGACGCCGACAAGGCGGCCGCCTACGCGACGCTCTACGAGGTGCTGACCGCCTTCGTGAAAGCGCTGGCGCCCGTGCTCCCGTTCGTGACCGAGCGCATCTACCAGAACCTCGCGCGCGCCGCCGACCCCGGCGCCCCGGAGAGCATTCACCTCTGCGACATGCCGCAGGCGCGCGAAGATCTGCGCGACCGGGCGCTGGAGCGCAGCATGGAGTTGGCGACGCGGGCGGTCGTGCTCGGCCGCTCGCTGCGCGGCAAGCACGACCTCAAGGTCCGCCAGCCGCTGCGCCGCCTCTACCTGCTGCCGGCCGACGAGGAGAGCCGCCACGAGCTCGAGCCCATGCGGGACCTGATCGCCGAGGAGCTCAACGTCAAGGAGGTCGTCCTGGTGGAAGACGAGACCGAGCTCAGCGAGGTCTCCTACAAGCCCGACTTCCGCCGCCTGGGCCCCCGCTTCCGCACCGGCATGAAGGAGGCGGCCGCGCGCGTGCGCTCGCTCAGCCCGGCCGACATCGCCGAGCTCAAGGGCGGCGGCATCGAGGTCGCCGGCGGCCGCATCACCCTCGACGACCTGGACGTGCAGCGCACGGAGAAGCCCGGCATCGTCGCGGCGCTTGCGAACAACCTGGGCGTCGGCCTGGACACCCAGCTCGACGCGGAGCTTCAGGCCGAGGGGCTCGCCCGCGAGCTGGTTAACCGCATCCAGAACCTGCGCAAGACCGCCGGCCTGGAGGTCTCCGACCGCATCGAGCTCGGCGTGCAGGGCACGGACGAGGTGGAATCGGCGGTCGCCGGCCACCGCGACTACGTGAGCGGCGAGACCCTGGCCGTCGAGCTCCGCATCGGCTCGCTCCCGGACGGCGCCGCCGAATCGCAGGCCCTCACCGTCAACGGCCACGACGCCACGGTCGCGCTCCGCAAGGCGGAGCGGTAGCTCCACCAGGGCGACTCTGCACAAGACCCCACACGTGTTCACGACCGGCGAATTCACCAGGATCGCGCGGGTGACCCGGCGCACCCTGCGCCACTACCGGGACATCGGCCTGTTCGTGCCCGTCGAGTCGGACGCCGACAATGGCTACCACTACTACACGATGGCGCAACTTCCGCGCCTCCACCGGATTCTTGCGCTGCGCGAGCTGGGGTTCGGCCTTGACCAGATTCAGCGCATGGTCGACGACGTGATTGCTCCCGGTGAGGTGCGCGACCTGATGCAGCGCCGCAAGGCGGAGATCGAGCGGGATCTGCAGCGCGGGCGGCAGAGCATCCGCGCCATCGAGTCACGCCTGCAGCTCCTGGAGCGCGGTGTTGCCGACTTCGAAATCGTCGTGAAGCGGCTGCCTTCGCGGGCCTGGTATGCCGCAACCTTCCGGTGCAAGAGCCTTCCTCATGCGAAGGAGACGTTTGCGCGGGTGTCTCGCGGCCTGACGGAACGGATCGACCCGGCACTGCGGGCCCAGTTCGTGTCGCGGATGAGGTCGGATGCGTTCGAGGTGTCCGGGATGGACATCGAGCTCGGCTACCTGTTGGAGCCGGGCGCCGAACCGGCAGCGGAAACGATCGCGGGGCTGGGGTTCGCGCCGGCAACGCTGGCCACCGTACGGACCGCGGCAACCATCGTCGTGGCCATGACGCCGGACCTCTGGCACGTCGCGACCACAGCGATCGGCCAGTGGCTGGAGTCGAACGCGTACCGGATCACCGGCATGACGCGCGAGGTGTGGCACGAGCTGCCCGGCGGTGACCCCACGCCCGTCGCCGAGTTGCAATGGCCGGTGGAACCGGCCGAACCGTCGGAGAGCCGGTCCATGACCGACCCCCCGGCGTCCGGTCAGGTCAGAGAAGGGCGATGAAGTCCGCGATCGTCTCCGCCAGCTCGACCGGCGCGTCCTCCTGGATGAAATGGTACGCCGGTGCCGATTCCGAACCGACCGATCGGGTTTCCAGGTTGGGCATGACGTGCGCAAGCTGCGCCGCCAGCGTGGCGGCGTTCGGCAGTCGGCCCGGCACGCCGTGGATGAACAGCTTCGGTGTCTCGGTGCGCATCAGATAGGCCGCGGAGCGCTGCGCGATCTCGATCTGCGGCGCCGGCTTCGCCGGCTGGCCGCCCGATCCGTCCGGGTCGTACCGGGGATGTCCGGTGGTGTCCAGGAACGGCAGATATTGCGGCAGAAGGAAGAGCTGCTCGCGACTCTCGGGCGTCAGGAAGGGGGCGCGGTACACGGCGCGCTCCTGTTCCGTCCACTGCCGGCGGGTCCCCCCGCACTCCGGGTTCAGCAGGAAGCACTCGACGAAGAAGTTGTCGTCCACAACGTTCTTGCGGCCGGTGACCGGATGGAGGACGCCCGTCAGGAAGAACGACGGCACGTTGGACATGTCGGGAATCGGCTGAAACGGAGTCTCGAAGAACACGAGCCCGCGCACCCGATCCGGATGATTGGCTGCGTAGGCAAAGCCCCAGGGCCCACCCCAGTCGTGCAGCACCAACGTGATGTCGTCCAGGCCCAGCGCCTCGATGAACTGCGTGAGCATCTCGATGTGCCCGGCGGCGTCCAGGGGCTCGGTCCGGTCCGACAATCCGAAGTTGATCATGTCGGGCGCGATGACCCGGCCATGCTCGCTCAGGATCGGGATCATGTTGCGCCACAGGTAGGCCTGCGTCGGGATGCCGTGCAGCAGCAGAATCGGGTCGCCCCGCCCCTCGTCGAGGTAGTGCATTCTGAGGCCGCCATCCAGCGCCACGAAGTGCGAAACGTAGGGGAAACCCTCGTAGGCGAGCGTCCCGTCCCCTTCCTGGGCGCCCGCGCTCCCCGCGGCGATCGACAGACCTGCCAGCAGGGTGACGAAAATCGAACGGTTCATGGTAACCATGCCGCGACCGTAAGGATGGCCGTAACGTCCAGGTCAACGAGCGCGTCTCTGTGTACAGCGGTCGTTTACTAATATTACAGAGATCCGTACAGTGGGATGGAACTCGGAGGTCGAGATGGCAAAGGAACTGCCCATTACCGAAGCGCGCGCCAAGCTCACGCAGATCGCCAACGACCTCGTCGACTCTCAGAACACGGTGATCGTCACGAACCGGGGGAAGCCGATGATGACGCTGATCGGCTACGAGATGTACGAGTCGATCATGGAGTCCCTGGAGATCATGAGCGATCCCGACCTGATGGCGCAGCTCCGGAAGAGCCTGGTGGAGGCTCGAAGCGGCGACGTGATCGGCCTCGTGGAGGTCGAGCGCGAGCTCGCCTGAGGTGTGCCGGGTAGTTCTGACCCCGACGGCCCGAGACATGCTGGCCGAGATCCGGGACCGGCGCATCCGCCGACAGATCCTCACCAGGCTGCAGGCTCTCCAGGAGCACGCGAAGTCGATCGGAAAGCCCCTGATCGGCGAACTTGCGGGGTGTTACAGCCTGCGAGTCGCGGCGCGACGGTACCCGGTCCCCTGCGATTTCCAGAGGTTGGACACGAGTTCCGCAATTCACTATTTTCGTGACATGAAGAACGTGACCGTATCTCTTCCCGAAGACACGGCTCGATGGGTCCGGGTCGAGGCGGCCAAGGCCGATCGCAGCGTGTCCGCGTGGCTGGCCGACCTGCTGAATGACACGAAGTGCCGCAGCGATGACTACGACGCCGCGATGGAGCGGTGTCTGGCGATCAGGCCGCGCAAGCTGGCGTGGGTCGACGGCCGCAAGCCCGTCCGCGAGGAGTTGCATGACCGCGCCGGTCTTCGTTGATACCAACGTCCTGGTCTACCGTCATGACGGCACGGATCCGGTCAAGCAGGCGCGTGCCGAAGAATGGTACGAGTTCCTTTGGCGACTGCGGCTGGGCCGTCTCAGCTTCCAGGTGCTGCAGGAACTGTACGCCACGCTTAGCCGCAAGCTGGTGCCGCAATTCGACGCGTGGGAAGCCCGTGCTCTGGTCCGCGACCTCGCCGCGTGGCAGCCGGTTGCCGCGGATCTCGCCCTGCTGGAGCGCGCCTGGCGCCTGGAGGCACGCTACTCGCTGTCGTGGTGGGACGCCATGATCGTCGCCGCCGCGCAGGCCGGCGGCTGCCGGGCCCTGCTGACGGAGGACCTCCAGCATGGGCAGATGTTCGGGGAGGTACAGGTGATCGACCCGTTCGCGTCGCCCGAGCGGCCGCCGGCGGAGTTGCTTGCCGCTTCGGGAGCGTGACGCTCCCGCGCGATCGATGAGCGGCGGCATGCGCCGCGTCGACTTCGGTTCGAGCGAGTTCAGACACTTCATCAACTGGCGCTATCGCACGTGACTGGACGCCCATCCGCGGTGGGCACGTCACCGGCGGCCAGCCGCTCCGGGGTCACCAGGTGGCAGGCGGCGCGATGGCCCGGCGCGACCTCGGCCAGTGGCGGCTCCCGCTGGCGGCAGATTTCCTCGGCAAACGGACAACGGGTGTGGAAGCGGCAGCCTGACGGCGGGTTGATCGGGGTCGGCACGTCGCCCTGCAGGATGATGCGCTCGCGCGCGGCTTCGGGATCCGGGATCGGTATCGCCGAGAACAGCGCCTGCGTGTAGGGGTGCAGCGGGCGGGCGAACAGCGCCGGCTTGGCGGCCATCTCCACCACCTTGCCCAGGTACATCACCGCCACCCGGTCCGCGATGTGGCGCACGACGCCCAGGTCGTGGGCGATGAACAGGTAGGTCAGGCGGAACTCCCGCTGGAGCGCGCGCAGCAGGTTGATCACCTGCGCCTGGATCGATACGTCGAGCGCCGACACCGGCTCGTCGCAGACCAGCAGCTTGGGGTTGACCGCCAGCGCGCGGGCAATGCCGATGCGCTGGCGCTGGCCGCCGGAGAACTCGTGCGGGTAACGGCGTGCGTGCTCGGCCCGGAGGCCGACGACGTCCAGCAGCTCCGCGACGCGACGCGCCCGCTCGCTCCCCTGCGCCAGGCGATGGATGGCCAGTGGCTCGCGGACCATCTGCTCCACCGTCATGCGCGGGTTCAGCGAGGAGTACGGATCCTGGAAAATCATCTGCATCTGGCGCCGCAGCGTCCGCAACTCCTCGCCATCGGCGCGAGCCACGTCCCTGCCCTCGAACAGGACCCGGCCCCCGGTCGGCTCCAGCAGGCGCAGCAGCAGGCGGCCGACGGTGGTCTTGCCGGAGCCTGACTCCCCGACCAAGCCCATGCACTCGCCGCGCCGCAGGGTGAAGCTCACGCCGTCGACCGCGTGCACGGCCCCGGTGCGCCGCGACAGCAGCCCCGAGCGAACCGGGAAGTGCTTGGCGAGGTCACGCACCTCCATCAGCGGGGTCTCGGGGGCCGCGGCCGAGGTGCTCATGGCTGTCCCGCCGCGGCGCCGGCCGAGCCCGCCGTTCTCATCGGCCGGAAGTCCGAGTAGCGGTAACATGCCGCCTCGTGTCCGGGCCAGAACGCGTGCAGCGGCGGCTCCTCGGTCCCGCAGATCTCCTGCGCGTACGGACAGCGCGGATGGAACCGGCACCCCTCCGGCATGGCGTGCGGGCTCGGCACCACGCCCTCGATCGCAATCAGCTCATCGCGCTCTTCGGCGGGGTTCGGCAGCGATCCCAGGAGGCCCTCCGTATACGGATGGCGGCCCTCGCGGAACAGGGTGACCACGTCGGCCCGCTCCACGATCTTGCCGGCGTACATCACCACCACCTGTTGCACCATCTCGGCGACCACGCCCAGGTCGTGGGTGATCAGGACGATCGCCATGCCGAGCTCCGCGCGGAGCTGGCGCATCAGGTCCAGGACCTGCGCCTGGATCGTGGTGTCCAGCGCGGTCGACGGCTCGTCCGCGATCAGTATCTTCGGGTGGCACGACAGCGCCATGGCGATCATCACCCGCTGCCGCATGCCGCCGCTCATCTCGTGCGGGTAGTCGCGCACCCGCTTCTCCGGGGCCGGTATGCCGACCAGCTCCAGCATCTCCACGGCGCGGCCGTACGCCTCGCGCTTGCGAAGGCGCTGGTGCCGGATGATGTTCTCGGCGATCTGGAAGCCGACGCTGAACACCGGGTTCAGGCTCGACATCGGCTCCTGGAAGATCATCGAGATCTCGTTGCCGCGGATCTCGCGCATGCGCGCCTCCGGGAAGCGCAGCAGGTCCTGCCCCTCGAACAGGATGCGGCCGCTCTCGATGCGGCCGGGCGGCGAGGCCACCAGCCGCAGCACCGTCAGCGCCGTAACGGACTTGCCGCAGCCGGATTCGCCGACGATGCCGAGCGTGCCGCCGGCCGGCAGGTCGAAGCTCACCCCGTCCACGGCCGGCACCACGCCATCCTCGGTGTCGAAGTAGGTGCGCAGGTCGCGCACCGAAAGCAGCGGCGCGACAACGGTGCCCGTGTCCTGACTCACCTCAGGCACGCTACCGATTCGTTCACGACAGTTGTTGCTGCGGAAAGGACTTGAACCTTCACGGGATATAACTCCCACTAGCCCCTCAAGCTAGCGTGTCTACCAATTCCACCACCGCAGCGTTCGGGCTCGGGTGGGACCGCACTATAGGAAACCGGGTTTCCCGGCGTCAATCTTCCGTGCGTCCGGGGTTGCCGGGGGAGTGCGTCTTTCGGTAGGTTACGCGCTTCTCCGCGCTCCGCCGGGAGCATTCCACCGGGATTTGGAGGCAGACATGAGACTGCTCGGACGTTCCTTGCTCACCCTGCACGACCTTTCCCCCGACGAGCTCAGGGGGCTCCTGGACCTGTCCGCCGTCGTCAAGCGGCAGCGCCGCTCGGGAGAGCGGCACCAGCGATTCGCCGGACTGGCGCTGGCGATGCTGTACGAGAAGCCGTCCACCCGCACCCGCTCCGCCTTCGCGACCGCGTTCGGGGAAGAGGGCGGCATTCCGGTCGTGATGAACCGCGACGAGCTTCAGCTCGGCGCCAAGGAGTCGATCGAGGACACCGCGCGCGTGTTCGGCCGCATGTACGACGCCATCCAGTACCGCGGCTACGCCCAGGAGACGGTCGAGACCCTGGCCCGGTACGCCGGCATCCCGGTGTACAATGGGCTCACCGACAGCCGGCACCCCACCCAGGTGCTGGCCGACCTGCTCACCATCCGCGAGCACTACGGCGCTCTCGACGGCGTGTCGCTGGCCTACGTGGGCGACGCGCGCAACAACGTCGCCACCTCGCTCATGGTTGGCTGTTCCATGGCCGGCGTCGGCTGCACGCTGGTGGCGCCGAGCGAGCTGCAGCCGGCTCCGGAGCTGGTAGCGGCCTGCCGCAACGGATCGGCCGCGTCCCTCACGGTAAGCGCCGACCTGGAGGCCGTGGACGGGGCCGACATCGTCTACACCGACGTGTGGGCGTCCATGGGCGAGGAGGACCGCGAGGCGGAGCGCCTGCAGCTCCTGGCCGGCTACCAGGTCAATGACGCGCTGATGGGGCGGGCGGCCGACACCGCGATCTTCATGCACGACCTGCCGGCGGTGAAGGGCAACGAGGTCACCTACAGCGTTTTCGAGTCCTCCCGCTCGATGGTCTGGGAGCAGGCGGAGAACCGCAAGCACACGGCCAAGGCGCTGATGCTGGCGACGCTGGTCGGCGAAGAGTGAGCGAAGCGAACCTCACTCGCAGAGTGAGCGGCCGGCTCGACCAGGCGCGCGCCGCGGTGCGCCGCTCCGGCTGCGCCGGCTGGCTGTTCTACAACGTCTACCACCGCGACCAAGTCGCCTACGCGGTGCTCGGAATCGGCGCCGGTGCCAGCAACAGCCGGCCGTGGTTGGCGGTGGTGCCGGCCGACGGCCCCGTGATCAAGCTCGTCCACGAGATCGAAGCCGGCGTCCTGGATCACGTGGGTGGCACGACGCACCGCTACGCGTCGCGCTTACGCTTCGCGGAGCTGCTCGGCGGCATCGCTCCGCCGGGCAGCGTTCTGGCCGCACAGTGCTCGGCCACCCTGCCGCGCCTGTCCACGCTCGACCACGGCACCGCTTGCCTGCTGGAGCGGGCCGGCTTCACCCTGCAACCCTCCGATGACCTGGTGCAGTGGACGCTGGGCGGCCTGAGCGGCGCCCAGCTCGCCAGCCACGACCGCGCTGCGGAGGCGCTGCACGACATCGTCGCCGATTCCTGGCAGCGCATCGCGCGGGCCTGCGCCGCCGGGCGGGCCGTGACCGAAGGGGCCGTCCGCGACGGCATACTGGCCGCGTTCGAGGAGCGCGGCCTGGTCACCGATCACGAGCCGATCACCGCCTTCGGAGCGCATTCGGCCGATCCCCACTACAGCGCGTCCGGCGCCGGAGCGGCGCTCGCGCCGGGCCAGGTGGTGCAACTCGACCTGTGGTGCAAGGAGCCCGCGCCGGAAGCGGTCTATGCCGACATCTCCTGGGTCGGTGTGGCCGCGAGGCAGCCGACCGCACGACAACGGGATGCCTTCGCCGCGGTGCTCGCCGCCCGCGAACGCGCGGTGACGTTCCTGGCCGACGCAGCGGAGGCGGGCCGCACGGTGTCGGGCAGCGAAGTCGACCGCGCCTGCCGCCAGGAATTGGCCGAGCGCAATCTGCTGTCCGCGGTGCGGCACCGCACCGGCCACAGCATCGACACCGACCTGCACGGCTCCGGGGTGAACCTCGACTCGTTCGAGTTTCCGGACGAGCGCCCGGTCACCGAGGGCGCCTGCTTCTCGGTCGAGCCCGGCGTCTATTTCCCCGGCGAGTTCGGCATGCGCACCGAGATCGACGTATCCATACGGTGCGGCCGGCCGGTGGCATCCGGTGGCCCTGCCCAGGAGGCCCTGCTATCGTTGCCGTAGCGTCCGCGGCCCTCTGGTTGCACTGCGCCCCGCCGCCGGCGTACTTCTTGCGCCCGTGACCGATTGCTATCCGTTCGAGGTCCCGCCGGCCATCGAACGCTTTCTCTCAGCGCACGACACCTACCTCCTCCTCGGCCACCAGGATCCCGACGGCGACTGCCTGGCCTCGCCGCTGGCGCTCGCCAGCTTCCTGCGGCGCCGCGGCAAGCAGGCGCGCACCTTCTGCGAAGGTCCGTTCACCCGGCCGGAGATCGCCTCGTTCGCGCCGCGGTTCGCCCCCGGCGTGACCCCGCAGGACCGCTCCGGCGACGCGGCCGCCATCGTCCTGGACTGCTCGACCGCCGACCGCACGGGCGAGCCCGGAAAGGGCATCGCGGGTCTGCCGACGCTGGTGATCGACCATCACGCGGCCGGCGAACCGTTCGGCGACGAGCGCCTGATCGTGCCGACGGTTCCCGCCACCGCGTTGCTCGTGCAGGGCCTGATCGAGCTGCTGGGCGACCGGCCGACGAAGGAGGAGGCCGACCTGCTGCTGTTCGCGACCTGCACCGATACCGGCTTCTTCCGTCACCTGCGCAACGACACCGGCTACGTGTTCCGCGCCGTCGCGCGCCTGGTGGACGCCGGCGCCAGCACCGAGGCCGCCTACTCGGGCATGTTCGGCGCGCGCCCGTTCGAACGTCGCGTGATGCTCGGCCGCATGCTGGCCCGCTCCCAGCGTCTCTACGACGGGCTGCTCCTGTACACGGCGAAGTACGCGAGCGACCGGGCGGAGATCGGCGAGGCCGGGCGCGGCGACGACGACCTGTATTCGCTGCTGCAGACGGTCGCCGGCGCCGAAGCGCTGCTGGTCGTGCGCGAGGAGAGTCCGGGCGAATGCTCGGTGAGCATGCGGTCGACCACCGCTGTCGACGTCGGCTCGTGCGCGCACGAGCTGGGCGGGGGCGGTCATCCACAGGCGGCCGGATGCTCCTTTAGCGGCACCGTCGAGCAGGCCAGGCAGGCCGCGCTGGCGGTGCTGGCTCCCCAGATCGAACGGCTACAGCGACAGCGATAGCGACGTTCCCGCGGGCTCGGACGCTGGAGGAGCGCCCGTCGCCCATTTGAGTAAACACGGGTAAGGGGCGCGCCGAGGCGGCCCATCAACGGCCTCTCCGGCAGCCTGATCCTGGCACGCTTCCTGTTTCTCCTGGTCTTCATGACGAAGTCAGTGACCAGGACCCTCGATGATCCGATGAAGCCGGCGGTGCTGCGCTACCAGCGCACCGGCGCCGGGCGGCGCGAACTGCTCAACCGGATCGGCGCATACGCCTACCGCTTTCCCCTCTGGCAGGGCGGACCGGTGGACGACGACGATTGCGGCGATTTCTATCTGTACTGCCGGCCACGCCTGCAGGATTTGATCGACCGCTTCCAGGACCAGGGGCGGCCGTTCGAAGCGTACCTCAAGTCGGTCCTGACCTGGCAACTCCGCAGCTACTACCGCGCGAAGAGCCGCCGGGATGCCGCGTGGCGGCTCGCCGGTACCCCGCCGTTCTGGGATCCGGATGCGGCCGAGCTCAGTTCCGGCGCAGCCGACGGGCGCGCACGCCGGGCTCCCGCTGCTGCGCCGGCCACGCTGCCGGCCACGCTGGCTGCCGCAAAGGCCACGACGGCGGCGACCGGCAACCCGGCCGTGCGCAGGCGGTTTCTGTTCGCGGTGCTCAAGAACTGCCTGCGGATGCACGACACGCACGTGCCTGCCTGGGCCAGCCTGTGCGGCCGTGACGATCTGCAGGCGCTGATCGGGGTGGCGCGCCGGGCGAGCAGGGCGTCGCAGCTCCGCTGGACCAAGCTCACCCAGCGGATCAATCACGCCTTCGCCATGGCGCGGCTCATCGAGGGACAGCTCCGCGAAGAGTCCGACGCGGACCGGCGGCGGCTCCTGGAGCATCGGCTGCAGCGTGCGCGCCGGACGGCAACCAACGCCAGGGCGGAGCTCGGGGCGGTGCGGCTGGGGCCGAGCAACCGGCAGATCGCCGAGCTCCTCGGGATCCCCAAGGGGACAGTGGACACCGGGCTGTTCTGGTTGAAGCACCGTTTCTCCCCGCGGTAGCCTGCAGGTCACTTGACGCTGCTACTGGCCAGCACCAACGCCGGGAAGGTCCGCGAGTTTCGCCGCGTGTTGCCGGAGGTGCAGGTGCTGACCCCCGCCGACCGCGGGCTGCCCTTCGCCTACGACGAACGGGGCGCCACCTTCCTCGACAACGCGCTCGGCAAGGCGCGCCATCTGTTCGCGATGACAGGCGCGGCCGCGGTGGCCGACGACTCCGGGCTGGTCGTACCGGCGCTCGGCGGCGCGCCGGGCGTGCGTTCCGCGCGCTACGGCGGCGACCTCACCCAGGAGCGGCGCAACCTCCTGTTGCTGGACGCTCTTGCTGGCGCGGCCGACCGTTCCGCGAGGTTCGTGTGCTGCGTTGCGGTGATGCTGGCCGATCACCGGCTTCTGGTCGCCCAGGAAACGGTGGAGGGCAGCATCATCTCCGCCCCGCGGGGCGCGGGCGGGTTCGGCTACGATCCGATCTTCCGGCCTCTTGGCGCCGGGAAGACCTTTGCCGAGATGGACGGCGCCGCCAAGGACGCGATCTCGCACCGCGGCCGGGCCCTGCGCCGGCTGCGCGCGGTGCTGCTGGATTCGATGAGCCATGCGGAACGGGCCGGGCGCCAAGGCTAGGCAGGGCGGGCGCGACCAGCGCCTGTTCGTTTGCACCTCGTGCGAGAGGCGTGAGCCCAAGTGGCTGGGGCGCTGCCCCAACTGCGGTGAGTGGAACAGCTTCCGCGAGATCGACGGCGGTTCTGCCGCCTCCGCCTCGGCTGCCGGCGAGGCACCGCTGGCGGTACCACTGGCCTCGATCGAAGCCGATCCCGGGCTCCGCGTCGCCTCCGGCAACGGCGAGCTGGACCGCGTTCTCGGAGGCGGGTTCATGCGCGGCTCGACCACGCTGATCGGCGGCGAGCCCGGGGTCGGCAAGTCCACACTGCTCCTGCAGGTCGCCGCGAAGCTGCAGACCGCCGGACGGGTGCTCTACGTCAGCGCCGAGGAATCGGCCGAGCACCTGCGGCTGCGCGCCGACCGGCTGCTGCTGCAGGCGCCGAGGCTGGAGGTCTGGGCGGGAGCGGAGCTGGGCGAGCTGTTGCGGCTGCTGGACACCGCCCGGCCGGCGGCGGTCATCGTCGACTCGCTGCAGGCCCTGACCGCCGCGGGCTCTTCCTCCCAGCCGGGCGCCGTGAACCAGATCAAGGAGATCTGCGACGCGCTGACCGGCTGGACGCACGCGCGCAACGCGATCACGGTGCTGGTAGCGCACGTCACCAAGGAAGGCGGCATCGCCGGCCCCAAGGCGATCGAGCACATGGTGGACGTCGTCCTCTCCTTCGAGACCGGCAGCGCGGAGCTGCGCTTTCTGCGCGCGTCGAAGAACCGTTTCGGCCCGGTCGAAGAGGTGGCGCTCTTCGAGATGACCGGCCGCGGCCTGCGGCAGCTTGCCGATCCGGAGTCACGGTTCGTCGAGCATACGGGCACCGGCCGGCCGCCGCCCGGCGTGGCGATCGCCGCGATCTATGAAGGCTCACGCGTGCTGTGCGTCGAGGTACAGGCGCTCGCCGTGCCCGCGCAGCGCGCGAGCCCGCGCATCGTCTCCGACCGCATCGACGGCGGGCGGGTGGCTCGCATCGCCGCCGTGCTGCAGCGCTCGGTGCAGGTGCCGTTCCTTGACCGCGACATCTACATGAACGTCGCCGGCGGTCTGCGGCTGCGCGACGTGGCGGCCGACCTGCCGATCGCGCTGGCGCTGTACGGTGCACGCACCGAGCTCACCCCGGCCGCGACCCTCGCGGCCTTCGGCGAGATCACGCTGGCGGGGCAGATCCGGCGCGCGGTGGGCACCGAACGGCGCCTGCGGGCGGCCGCCGGCCTCGGCATCACCACCGTGCTCGCTCCGGGGCCGCTCCCCGCCGATCACGCATCCGGTTCGCGGGCGGTCGCCGACGTGCGCCAGGCCGTGCGGGCGGCCATGGTTCCGGCGGGCGCGGCCGCGGGAGGCGCGTAGGCGGCCTTAGCGGAACAGGAGCGTTCCCAGCAACGGAAGGCCGATAAAGGTGCCCGCCGCGCTCCCCAGGGTGGCGCCCAGGAATACCACCAGCGCGTGGCTGATGCGGTTTCGGAAGAAGCCGCGGACGCTCATCAGGTCGTCCTGCAGCGACTCGAAATCGCTGACGCGCGGTTTGCGGACCAAGGCCTCCACCGCGCCGCTGACGAACCCCACGCCGATGGTCGGGTTCATCGACGTGATGGGCGCCGCCAGGAACGAGACGATCACCGTGACCGGGTGCGCCAGGGCGACCAGCGCCCCCAGGGAAGCGAGCGATCCGTTGATCAGGACCCACCGGCCGAGCATCGTCAGCGTCAGATCGATGCCCGAACGCGCGAAGCCGACACCGATCACCGCGGCGACGATGGCCGGCACCAGCCACGGCAGGATCCGGCCGACTGTCGAGCGCGGCGGCGGCGCGCCGAGCTCATCGGTGTCGGGCAGTTCGCCGCCGGCGTCGATCTCCTGCAACGCGCGTACGACCCCGGCCTTGTGGCCGGCGCCCAGCACGGCGACGACCGGCCCGCCGCCCGGACCGGCGGCGCGGGCCGCCTGCGAGATGCGGGCAGCCAGGTAGCGGTCGCGCTCGTCGATCAGCACCGCTTTGGCCTTCGGCAGGTACTCGGCAAGCTCGGAGATCATGCTGGTGAGCGCGCCGTCGGTCTTCAGCCGCTCGATCTCCTGCGGGTCGGGCTTCTCGGAGCTGAACGCGGTGACCAGGAGCGCCGACAGCAGCTTCGAGCGGCCCCACAGCCCGCTCTGCGACCACGCTCGCCGCAGAGTCACCTGGACATCCCGGTCGCAGAGCTCCACACGCGCTCCGGCCGCCTCGGCCTCCTCCACCGCCGCCAGCATCTCCGCGCCCGGCCGCACCTGGGCGTCCATGCCCATGCGCCGCTGGAACGCCGCCAGCACCATGTTGGCCAGCAGCAGGAACCCGCGCCGGCTGCGCAGCACGGAGCGGATGTCCAGATCCCGCCACGCATCCGGCTTGGTGAGCGTCTGGTAGCGCGCCTGGTCCAGCTCTACGCAGACCACCTCCGGCCTCTCGCGTTCGAGAAGCGCGCGCACGTCCTCGACGCTCCGTTGCGAGACGTGCGCGGTTCCCAGGATGACAATCTGCCGCCCGCCGAACGCCACGCGCTCGAGCGGCGGCGTCACGACGGCGGGGGGCGCATCGGCGAAGCCGTCCGCCCGCTGCTGCTCGTCGGCGGCCTCCGGCGCCGCGTCAGCGATGCTGATACGCGCTCCCGATATAGGTGACGCGGACCTGCTTGTACGGCCCGTCGCCTTCGCTCTCCGTGCTCACGTCGTCCACTCCGCTGATGGTGGTATGCACCAACCTGCGCTCGAAGGGGTTCATCGGCTCGAGCAGTTGCGACCGCCCCGATCGCTGCACGTCACGCGCCACGCGCATCGCCATGCGGGTCAGGCTCTGCTCGCGGCGGTAGCGGTAGTCCTCGGTATCCAGGATCACCCGCGGCCCGTCCTCATGCCGGCGACCGCACGCGATGTTGGTCAGGAGCTGCATGGCCTCCAGCGTGGTGCCATGCCGGCCGATGAGAATGCCGGCGTCATCGGAGATCATCTCGAGGACGACGCGGTCGTCCTCCCGGGTGGCGATGCGCAGATCGGCCTCGATCCCCATGTGGCGCAGCAGGTCGGAGACGAACCCCGCGGCCTCCGACTCCTGCTCGGTGTGCGGCTCCAGGTCCTCCACCGCCTGCTCTTCCCCGACGTGCACACGGATGGTGACCTTTCCGCCGCCGAACAGGCCGGATCGGGCCTTGACCACTTCGACGTCGATTTCGTCCTCATCGAGACCCATCGCCTCGATCGCGTTGGCGATCGCCTCCTTCTCGGTGCGCCCTTCGAACTCGTGTACCTCCATCGTCACTCCTCACACGCGCCGTTCGACGACGGCGCCGTCACGTCAGTTCACTGCCCGCTTTGCGGGGCTCGCTACGCAGGCCGCTTCTTCCTCGGGGCCGTCGCTCCGCCCGACCGAGGCTTGCCGGGGGTGTCGCCGCGGCTGTTGATGTAGAGCTGCTGCACGACCGTCAGGATGTTCTGCACCGTCCAGTACAGGACCAACCCCGACGGCATGTCGTAGAGGATGAAGAAGAAAAAGATGGGCATCGCGTACTGCAGCATCTTCATCTGGCTGGCGTTGGCGCCCTGCGCCGTTGGCATGATCTTGGTCTGCAGGAAGGTGGAGCCCAGCATGAAGAACGGAAGCAGCCGCAGTTCGTCCCAGCCGAGCAGCGGGAGCTGGAAGCCCAACGGCAGGAAACTCTCCGGCGCAGACAGATCGGCGATCCACCCCGTGATGAAGGAGGCGCCGCGCAGGTCGAAGTGTTCGATCAGCACCGTGTACAGCGCGAAGAAAATCGGCATCTGCAGCAGCATGGGCAGGCAGCCGCCGACCGGATTCACCTTCTCGCGGCGATACAGGTCCATGGTCGCCTGGTTCAGGCGCTCGGGCTTGCCCTTGAACTTCTCGCGCAGTTCCTGGATCTGCGGCTGAAGCTGCGCCATCCGCTTGGTCGACTCCGAGCTCTTGCGCGTGAGCGGGAAGAACACCACCTTGATGAAGACGGTGAGCAGGATGATCGCCACGCCGTAGTTGGGGATCACCCGATAGAACGCGTCCAGCAGGAAGCGCACGATGTTGGCCAGCCAGCCGATGATCGCCGCCGTGCTGACGGTCTCCTCCAGGTGGAGCTGGTCGACGGCCGGCAGAGCCGGGTCGTTGTAGCGGGCGAGCGTGCTGCGGTCCTTGGGTCCGGCGTAGATGCGGAAGACATCCGTTTCCCCGACGCTGGCGATCGCCGGCCGGCCCAGGTACAGGGCAGTGCGCCGGTCGATTTCGGGATCGGGGCGGCCGTCGTAGGTGATCCGGTAGTCGGTCTGGTCCGGGATCACCACCAGAGTGAAGTACTTGCCGACGATGCTGGTCCAGCGGACGCGGCGTTCTTCCAGGGTCAGATCGTTGCGCAGCCGCTGCCGCTTGCGCTTGCCCTCCGGGTAATAGCGAATGTATTCCCGGTATTCGTTGCGCCGGTCGAGCTTTTCATAGTCCGGTCCGAGCTGCGGCGCGATGCCGAGCGTGTAGCTGACACCGCCGAAGTCGAGCGCCGGCACCGCGTTCACGGAGTTCTCGATTTGGATGCGCAGCTCGAACAGGTACTCCAGGTCGAACCGGTAGGTCTTGATCAGCCGGAACGGCGTGCCGTCGGTGCCCACGAAATCGCGGCTGAACTCCCAGGTCGTCGCGTCGACTTGCTGGAACGCGAACGGATCGTCGCTCGGCGCCGTGTCCACGCCCCCGAACGCGACGGTCAGGTACTCCGTACCGTCTTCCGGGCGATGGACCAGCTCGACCGACTCGCCGTTGACGTCCAGGTGATCCTTGAGCTGGAGCGACGCGATGGTGCCACCTGTCCGCGAGAACACGATCCTGAAGACATCGGTCTCCCGGTGGATCAGGTCTTCCGCGAACGCGCCGCCGCCGGTGCCGGCCGCCTCGGAGTCGGCTGCCGTCACCGCGCTTGGCGCCAGGTCGGCGAGCGGTACGGCCGGCTGTGACCGGCCGCCGAACAGCGACGGCATCTGCGGCTGGGTCTGCTCCTGGGTTTCCGCTCCCTCTTCCAGCGGCAGCGGATCCGGCGCGAACAGCAGGGTGTAGGCCAGAATCACGCCGACGGAGAGGACGACGGCAAGGATGGTCTTTACGTCCATGATCGGTGTCTGGTCCTGCTAAGGGACCGGGTCGTAGCCTCCGGACCCGAGCGGATGGCAGCGCGACAGGCGCCGCAGCGACATCCAGGCGCCGCGCAGGATGCCATGCCGGATCAGCGCCTGCCTGGTGTATTCGGAGCAGGTCGGGGTGAATCGGCACGACGGCGGCAGCCACGGTGACGCGACGAGCTGGTAGATCCGTACGGCGCCGGCGGCGGCCAACCGCAGCGCGTTGCGCACGGAGGACATGGGGAGGTCGCTTTGCGCATCCTGTTCCTTGCTGTCGGGACCGGCCGGCACGTTGCCGGCGGCCGGGCGCGATCTGTTGCGGTTCAAGGGTGGCAGCTATTCCGTCCGGCGCTGGAGCAGCCGCGCGGTGCCGAGCACGGTCGCCATGTCGCTGCGCCGTTCGCGGGTCGTGGTGGTCGCGTCACCGTAAATCACGAACACCAGGTCATAGGAGCCGGCAATGCGGCCGACGAACTGGCGGTATGCTTCCCGGCTGATGCGCTTCTGCCGGTTACGATCCACGGCCCGGCGGAGGCTTCGGGTGGGCGCGAAGGCAACCCGGTGATGGCCCAGCCCGTTCGCGGCATACCCGAGCTTGAGGCCACGCGTCCGGCTGAACCGTCCGGCCCGGAACAGCCGCTGGATGTCCTGGGACCGGGACAACCGATCGAATCCGCGGCGCCCCGGTCGGACATGGCCGATATGACCCTCGTGCTGTCGGCGTCTGGGTTCCACTCGTCCACCTGTCAGCGGTCGTCTGAAGCCGGACAACCACCTAGTACGGCTTGCGTTCATCGGAAACGGTCAGCCGGTGCCGACCCTTGCGCCGTCGCCGTTTGAGTACCTGGCGACCCCCGCGTGTCTTCATGCGCGCACGGAATCCGAAGGTACGACGTCGGCGAACGCGGCTGGGCTGGTAGGTCCGTTTCATAAGGGAATCCGATCAGGGAGCCGGCTCAATGTAGGTTCAGCGTTCGCCGGTGTCAAACCGCTGGTCGCCCGAGCGGTCGACAAGTACGGTAGCGATCCGCGATATGCGGAGAGACGCGTGCGAGCGGCCGAGCCGCCGGACGATCGCGGCTTCCCGAGCTCGCAGGAGCTGTACCCATCCCGGGTGATCGGCGGCAACGATCAGTCGGCCCCGCTCGACTTCGACCGGACGCGTATGCGCCGCCAACTCGCGCCCGACGATCTCCGGCCAGCCCTGGAACAGGGAGGCGGAACGGGCCGCGTCGCCGGACTCGGCAAGCCACCGGCGCAAGGTCTCTCCCAGCCGTTCCATCGGTCGTCCGTCCTAGTACCTCATCAAACTGTAGTTTGGGGGTGCGCGCTACGGGAACTCGGCCTTGTGCGCGCTGTTCCAGCGCGCTTGAAGCCCGTGTAGCGGACCTGTGTCACCCGTCGACATCAGTTTGATGGGGTACTACGGCTTCCACGGTGTGAGCGAGCCGTCCCGCACGGTGATCCGCAGAGTCGGCCCGGTTTCGTAGCGATCGAACGGCTCGTCGGGAAGGAACGTGAAGAACCGCTGGTCGGCCGTCGGCAGGGCTGCCAGAAACCGCTCCCGCTTGCGGGCATCGAGCTCCAGCAGCACATCGTCGAGCAACAGCAACGGAGCCGGCCGGGATCGTTCGGCAACCCGCGCGGCCTGCGCGGCGCGCAGTGCGAGCGACGCCAGCCGCTTCTGCCCCGTGGACGCGTACCGGCGGAACGAGAGCCCGTCGATCCGCAACGGAAAGCGGTCACGGTGGGGCCCGGTGGTGGTGGTCTGCAAGGCGTGATCGCGCTGGCGGGCCGAACGCATCTGCGCGGCAACCTCCTCGGGGGCGGCGCTCGACCAGGAGGGCTGGTAGCGGATGGATACCGTCACGTCCGATTCCGTTACGCGGTGGAAGATCGCCGCGAAGCGGCGGGCGTAGTCGCCGATCAGATCGCTTCGTTGAGATCCGATCACCAAGCCGGCTTCTATCAACTGCCGGTCGTAGACGTCGAGCAAGTCGTCCGACGGCCCCCCTCGAAGCAGGGCGTTGCGCTCCATCAGCACACGGCGGTAGCGGCGCAGCGCCGGCAGCGCGCCCGGATCCGAGAGCGCGGCGGTCTGATCAAAGAAACGCCGCAACTCCGCCGGCGGCCCGTCGACCGCGCGAAGATCGTCGTGGGAGAACAGGATGCACGGCACTGCGCCCACCACCTCGGCGCGGTCCGCTACGCGAGAGCCGTCGACCCGGATCTCTCTGGGGCCGTCCTTGCGCAGGTGGACGGCAACCTCGCGATGCCAGGACCCCGGCGATGCAGTGTCCGCGTCGAGCACGAACAAGCCGCCGACTACGCCCTGGTCCATGCCCGATCGGATCAGATCCGCGTCCTGTCGGGTTCGAAACGAGCCGCCGAAACACAGCAGATAGATGGCTTCAAGGAGATTCGTCTTCCCCTGTCCGTTCTCTCCGATCAGAAACACGCAGTCGTGTCCCTCCAGGCTGTCCAGGCGCAACGGCTGAAGGTTGCGAAAGCGCTCGAGACGCAGGGCCGACAGTCGTGCCCGCTCGGCCGACGGTCGCAAGGCGTCGCTAGCCGACCTGCATCGGCATGATGATATGGAAGTAGTGGGGTTCCGGCTCCGCCGACAGCGTGATCGCCTTGTTCGGAGCGGTGAATGCCAGAACCACCTGATCCGTGTCCATCTCGCGCAGCGGGTCCAGCAAGTACTGATAGTTGAGTGCCAGGGAAGAAGCCGGGCCCTGGTACTCGCACGGGAGCTCCTCGCGGGCCGTGCCGACATCGCCCTCGCTGCACTGTACGGTGAGCTGGCCCACTTCGACCTCCAGCCGGACGCGCCGCGATTTCTGTTCCACCAGGACCGATACCCGTCGCAAGGCCTCCGTCAGGGCGGAGCGATCGACCACCAGCCGGTGTTCCTGGCTCTCCGGAATCACGCTCGTCACATTCGGGAACTGCGCGTCGATCAGTCCCGAGTTGATGCGCCGATGCTCGACCTGCGCATGCAGGTTGCAGTCGGCGATCGCCAACTGCAGCGATCCCTCCCCGGTGCAGAACTTGCGTATCAGCGTGAGTATCTTCGGAGGGACGATCACCCCTGCGCCATCGAGCGCCGGCTCGATCTCCTTCTTGCAGTATGCCAGCCGATGCGAATCGGTAGCGACCATCATCAACTCACCGTCGGCCTGGTCCAGGAAGATGCCGTTCATGAAGTACCGGGTTTCATCGTCAGAGACCGCGAATATCGTCTGCGCGATCATCTTGACGAAGTCGCTTTGCGGTACTTCCACGAACTCGCTGTCGTGGGTCGCGGGAAACTCGGGAAACCGGTCCGGAGGCAGCGTCTTCAGGGTGAAGTCGATCCTCCTGCCCTGCGGGCGAACCGCAAGCATGCCTTCGGCGCTGGTCTCGAACTCGATGTCCCCGGCTGGAGAAGAACGCAGGATGCCCGCGAGCTTGTCGCACGGCACCGTCGTGACGCCATCGCGCTGCATGTCCACCGGCACTCGTGCCTGGTAGTTCACCTTCAGATCGGACGCGCGCAGCGTGAGCGTGCCGTCATCGACGGCGAGGAAGACGTTTGAGAGGACGGTGATAGCGTTTCTGGTGGAGATGATCTCCAGGGCGTGAGCGGTCTCTCGCAGGATCACGTCCTTGTCGATGGTGAACTTCATGGTGTTGGCGCCTCCTTGACGGTGCCCTGCGGACGGATCATGCAACGGATGGGTCGTTCCGTAACTACCATAAGAAGATCATTGGTGGTAGGAACGGTGCTGTGGATGATGGTGATATCCTTGTAAATAATTGCAATAAAGTACTTTATTTGATTCACAAAAGGGTGGTTTCAATCCCCATCGTCAGCGGATGGTCCGTGACCGGACAACGGTCGGCGGCGTCGGGGCGACTTGTCCGGTGTACGTCCACGGTCTTTACGGTCGTTGTCCACACGTATCCGGGGGTCAGCGGGATCGCTGGGTGATCGTGCGGGTCAGGTGGGAGATGACTGGATCGAGGGTCGGATCGGTGCGCTTGCGCTCGGCTACGCGTTGGTAGGCGTGCATGACCGTGGTGTGATCGCGCCCGCCGAACTCCAGTCCGATCTCCGTGGTGGAGAGCTCGGTGACGTCGCGGGCGATGTACATCGCAAGCTGGCGGGGGAACGCGATGGCGCGGGTGCGCTTCTTGCCTTTCAGTTCGTTCTGGCTGAGGCCGAAGTACTCGGCGGTGACGCGCTGGATGGTGTCGAGAGAGACGTTCGTGGGGGCGGAGAAGAACTCCCTGAGCTCTCGGGAAGCGACATCGAGCGTGATCGTGCGGTCGACCAGGTTGGAGTAGGCGGTGAGCTTGATGAGGGCCTTCTCCAGGTCGCGTACGTTGCTCTGTATGTTCTGGCAGATGAGCTCGATCGCGTCGGTCGGAATGGAAACGCCGTTCTCGTCGATCTTTTGAGTCAGGATGGCGATGCGGGTCTCGTAGTCAGGCGGCTGCAGGTCGATGTTGAGGCCGCGCTCGAACCGGTTGATGAGGCGGTCGGGGAGGCTTTTCAACTCGGACACGGGGCGATCGCTGGAGAACACCATCTCCTTGTTGGCGTCGTAGAGCGCGTTGAAGGTATGGAACAGTTCCTGCTGCGTTTCGGTCTTGCCCTGCAGGAACTGGATGTCGTCGATCAGCAGTACGTCGGCTGACCGGTAGCGATTCTTGAAGCGGTGCCCGGTCTTGTCCTTGATCGACTGGATGAACTCGTTGGTGAAGGTCTCGACCGTGACGTAGACGACTTTCAGGTCGCGGTACTCCTGGTAGACGTCGTTGCCGATGGCCTGAAGCAGGTGGGTCTTTCCAAGCCCGACCCCACCGTAGATCAGGCAAGGGTTGTAGGTCCGTCCGGGGTTCTTGGCGATCGCCAGCGCGGCGTTGAGGGCGAACGAGTTGCCGTCACCTTCCACGAAGCGGGAGAAGCAGTACTCGGGGTTGAGTTGGGCATGGCGCGGGCGTTGGGCCCGGATGTAGGAACTCTCGGCGGGGGGTGGCACGGTCGCGTTGGGTGGCATGGTCTCCTGCTCGACCGGGACCGGAGTTGCGTTGCCGTTGGTGCGGCGGATCTCGAACGCGATGCGGAGGTTCTGTCCGGAGAGATCCAGCAGCGACTCTTCGAGTTTCGTCCGATACCGTTGGTCGACCTGATCCCGGTAGAACGAGGAGGGGACATTCAGCCGGACCTGAGAATCGTCGGCGCCGGCGTAACTCATTCCGGAGAACCATGTCTGGTACTCCTGCTCGCTGATCTCGGATCGGAGGTGGGTGAGGGCTTCGTTCCAGAAGACCTCGTAATCCCATACAGAACCGTTTCTACTCATGTTATCCACATGTGCTCCACATTCACTTGGGAGCGGTCGGCGAACGACCTTCGCGGAAGGGACGCTCCGAGGGCCATCGGAGGCGAGCCGATAGAATGGCACTAGGAAAGTAAATCATTTATATATAAAAAATTATATTGATAGATCTGAACGGATGAAAAAAGCGCGAAAGCGGTGGTTTAGATACATGTTGAGAACCCCCTTTGGCCACTCCTTATTCAGGAGTTATGAACAAGTTATCAACGACCGGATCAATTTCAATGTAGCGCACGGGACAAGGAGGTGCAAGCGTTCGCGGCGGGAGCGCGCTGTATGAGGAGGTGCCAGCTCGGCCGCGCTTGATCTGACGGGCGCCTGCCTACGGCTGGATGTCCGAGGTCGGCATCCCAGTGATGCGCTCGCAGATTCGTTCGAGGTCGTCGGGGGAGTAGTAGGTGACGGAGATCCGGCCTCGCCGCGCTGACCCGCGGACATCCACCTTGGTACCGAGCGCTTCGATCAGCCGTTGCTGGAGAGCCGCCAGGTCGGGATCGGCGGGCGGCCGCGATGGAGGGGCGGCGGGGCCGGGGGTCTCGGGCGTCACCGGCCTCGGGAGCTGCTGGGCCGCGTTCTCGGTGGCTCGCACGGAGAGCTGCTCGGTCAGGATGCGGTTGAACAGCTCTCGGCGCGACGCATCGTCGGTGACCGCCAGGAGCGCCCGCGCATGGCCGGCCGAGAGCTCCCCGCGCTCGACCGAGGCCAGGATGTCGTCGGGGAGCTTCAGCAGGCGCAGGGCATTGGTGACCGTGACGCGGCTCTTGCCGACGCGCTGTGCAACCTGGTCCTGCGTGCGGTCGCCGGCCTCCATGAGGCGTCGGTAGCCACGCGCCTCGTCGACCGGATTGAGTTCGGCGCGCTGCAGATTCTCGACGAGGGCCAGCTCCAGGTGCTCGAGACCCTGGGTCGCGCGTACCACGGCGGGAACGGTCGAGAGTCCGGCAAGGCGCGCTGCTCGAAGGCGCCGCTCGCCGGCGATGATGCGGTAGCCGGCGCCGTCGGATTGAACCACGAGTGGCTGCAGCAGCCCGTGCGTGGTGATGGAGTCTGCGAGATCCCGAAGGTCGCGTTCATCGAAGGTGGTGCGCGGCTGGTCGAGGTTGGGTGAAATCTCGTCCAGCGGCAGTTCGCTCGGCGACTCGAACGGGGGGCTGTCGCCTAACAGTGCCTCGATTCCGCGACCGAGGGCAGGGCGTTTGGCGCGGGAACCCTTAGACACGGGACACGAACTCCTCGGCAAGCTGGCGATAGCTCCTGGCGCCGATGCTCGACGGGGCGTACTCGCAAATAGGCTGTGCGTGGGAGGGGGCTTCGGCCAGGCGGACGTTACGCGGAATAACTGTTCTGAAAACTTGGTCCTGGAAGTATCCGGTCACTTCTCTTACCACTTCATGGGTCAGGCGCGTGCGGCCATCGTACATCGTGAAGACGATGCCGCCGACACGCAGCTTCTTGTTGTGGCGGCGCTGTACCCGTTCGATCGTGCGAAGGAGCATCGCCAGGCCCTCCAGCGCGAGGTATTCGCACTGGAGGGGAATGACCACGTGCGTGGCTGCCACCAGGGCGTTGATCGTCAGGAGTCCGAGCGACGGGGGGCAGTCGATGAGAACGTCGTCGAACGGAGCGGTAGCTTGCTTGAGCACGCGCTTCAGGTACCCTTCGCGGCCGTGCGCGTCGGCCAACTCGACCGACGCGCCGCTCAACTCGATGCCGCCGGGCGCGATCGACAATCCGGGAACGCTGGTGGTGACGATGACCTCGGAAACATCTACGGCGCCGATCACGGCCTGGTAGATCGACGGTGACGCCTCCGCGCCCACGCTGCTGGTGGCGTTCCCCTGCGGATCGAAGTCGATGACCAGGACCTTCCGTCCGGAAAGAGCCAGGTAGGCCGCCAAGTTGACGGTGGTGGTGGTCTTGCCGACGCCGCCCTTCTGGTTGGCAAAGGCGAATCGGCGGCCCATAACGCGCGCACAGGATAGCGAGTGCGTGGCGTGCGGGCAAACCGCGGAGGCCTCATGTTCCACGTGGAACATGCCACTCCGGAACATGGGCGCCCCCGGAGCCTACTCGCCCGGTGCGCCGATCGTGAGAGTCGGACCTTCGGGCTCGTCTTCCTGCGCCGCGCGGGCGATGCCCGCTACCGGATGTTCCGGGTCGATGCGGACCACGCGGACGCCCGAGCTGTTCCGGCCCTGCACTGGTACCTCGTTGGAGATCGCCTTGAGCACCTTTCCCTGCTCGGTGATGCACACGACGTCGTCATCGGCGTGGGTCGAGGTGATGCCCGCCACCAGACCGGTCCTGTCGTGGGTCTTGTAGCAAATCTGACCCATCGTACCTCTCCCGTGCGGTGTGAAAGAGCTGTACGCTATCCGCTTTCCGTAACCGTTCGCGGAGATGACGAACAAGCGCTGGTGGTGGTCGACCGCAACCGCGCCGACCACGGCGTCGTCCGGCCGCAGCCGCATGCCGCGGACGCCACGGGTCGCGCGGCCCATGGAGCGAATCCCGTACTCGGAAAAGCGAAGCGCGTAGCCAAACCGGGTCGCCAGCACGACGTCGCTGCTGCCATCGGTGAGCATCGCGGACACCAGGCGGTCGTCGGGATCCAGGTTGATCGCGACAATCCCGCGGGTGCGGGCATTGGCGAAGTCGGTGGTCCTGACCTTCTTGACGACGCCGCGAGAGGTCGCCATGAACAGGTAGGTGTCCCCGTCGAATTCCGTGAGCGAGGCCACGGCCGTAACCTGTTCGTCCGCCTCCATACCGAGGAGGGAGCGCAAGTCCTGACCGATCGCCGAACGGGTCCGATCCGGCAACTCGTGGACCCGCACCCAGTACGACTTGCCGGTGTCCGTTACGAACAGGATGTAAGTATGGGTCGATGCGATGAACAGGTGCCGCACGAAGTCGTTGCCGGCCACGGCCACGGAGCTGCCCTTGCCGCCCCGGGACTGCCGGCGAAAGGCCGCCACGGGCAACCGCTTGACGATCCCGCGGTTGGTGATCTGCACCACCACGTCCTCTTCCGGAATCAGGTCCTCCAGGTCGATGTCCGTGATCGGGGTCGCGACGACTTCGGTGCGGCGGTCGTCACCGTACTTGCGGGCGATGTCCGCAAGCTCGCGCTTCACCACCGCGAGGATCTTCCTCCGGTCGCCGAGCAGTTCACGGAGGGACTCGATCAGTTCGCGGACCTGGACGATCTCGGCCTCGACCTTCTCGACCTCAAGGCTGGTCAGACGCTGCAGCCGCATGTCCAGGATCGCGTCGGCCTGCTTCTTGCTCAACTCGAAGCGCTCGCGCAGGCCGACGCGTGCTTCGGTGGTCCCGCGCGAGCCGCGGATGATCCTGATCACTTCGTCGATATGGTCCAGCGCCAGCTTCAGGCCGTCCAGAATGTGGAGGCGATCCTCCGCCTTGCGCAGGTCAAAGCGGGCGCGGCGGACAACCACCTCGCGGCGGTGGTCGACGTACAGCTCGATCTGACTCTTCAGGTCGAGCACGCGCGGCTGCCCCTTGACCAGGGCCAGGGCGTTGACACTCATCGTGATCTGCAACTGCGTGTGCGCGAAGAGCTGATTGACCGTAACGTCGCGGTTCGCGCCGCGCTTCAGCTCGATCACGACGCGCATGCCGCGCCGGTCGGATTCGTCTCGCAAGTCGGCAATGCCCTCGATACGCCGGTTCCGGTGGAGGTCGGCGATCCGCACGACCATGTTGGCCTTGTTGACCTGGTACGGGATCTCCGTGACGACGATCGTCTCCCGGCCGGACTTGAGGGTCTCGAACACGATGCGCCCGCGGATGGGGATCCTCCCCCGCCCCGTGTGGTACGCCCCGGCGATGGCGTCGCGGCCGTAGATGATTCCGCCGGTCGGGAAGTCCGGACCCGTGATGAAGCGCATGAGCTCGTCGATCGTGATCCTGGGGTTGTCGATGTAGGCGGCGACCGCGCGCGCCACCTCGCGCAGGTTGTGCGGGGGCAGATTGGTGGCCATGCCCACCGCGATGCCGCTGGCGCCGTTGGCCAGCAGGAACGGGAACGCGCCCGGCAGCACCACGGGCTCTTCCAGCGAATCGTCGTAATTGAGCTGAAAGTCGACCGTCTCCTTGCCGATGTCGGCCAGCATCTCCTGCGCGATCGGTGCCAGCCGCGCCTCCGTATAGCGCATCGCCGCCGGCGGATCGCCGTCGATCGAGCCGAAGTTGCCCTGGCCGTCGACCACGGGGTAGCGCAGCGAGAAATCCTGCGCCATGCGCACGAGGGCGTCGTAGACCGCCTGCTCACCGTGCGGGTGGAACTTTCCCAGGACCTCACCCGCGACGCGTGCGGTCTTCCGGTACGGCCGGTCCGCACGCAGCCCCATCTCGTTCATCGCGTGCAGGAGCCGCCGGTGCACGGGCTTCAGGCCGTCGCGGGCATCGGGCAGCGCGCGGCTGACGATGACCGACATGGCGTAGGTCAGGTAGGACGTTCGAACCTCGTCCTCCACCTGCCGCGGTATGACGCGGCTGCTCAACTCCTCAGCCATGTACGATGCCCCTCCCGAATCGGTGATGTGTGCCGGAGCGCCGCGTGGCGGACGGTCCGGAGCCCGCCCGCGGGTCCCGGCCGCCGGTCAGATGTCGAGCGTCCCGACCGAAAGCGCGAAGTCCTCGATGAACTTCCGCCGCGGCTCCACCGCCTCGCCCATGAGCGTGGTGACGGCGCTCTCCGCCTCCACGTCGTCGTCCAGGGAGACGTGCATGATGCTGCGGGTCTCCGGGTTCATGGTGGTCTCCCACAACTGGTCCGGATTCATCTCTCCCAGCCCCTTGTAGCGCTGGATGTTCGCCCTGGCGCCGTTGCCCGCCAGAATCCGGTCGCGCTGCGCGTCGTCGTGGGCGTAGGCGACTTCGCCAGAATGCTCGATCTTGTAAAGCGGCGGCATGGCGATGTAGACGTGCCGGTTGGCGATCAACGGTTTCATGTGGCGGTAAAAGAAGGTGAGCAGCAGCGTGCGGATGTGCGATCCGTCCACATCGGCGTCCGCCATCAGGATCACCTTGTGGTAACGCAGGCGCGACATGTCGAGGTCGGAGCCCATGCCCACGCCGAGGCTGGTGATGATCGGCAGCAGCTTCTCATTGGTCAGCACCTTTTCGGGGCGCGCCTTCTCCACGTTGAGCATCTTTCCCCACAGCGGCAGGATGGCCTGGAACTGGCGGTCCCGCCCCTGCTTGGCGCTGCCCCCGGCCGAGTCGCCCTCGACGATGTACAGCTCGCACTTGGACGGATCCGTCTCCGAGCAGTCGGCCAGCTTGCCGGGCAGGCCGGTGCTCTCGAGCAGACCCTTGCGGCGGGTGATCTCCCGAGCGCGCCGCGCCGCGCTGCGTGCCTTGGCGGCCAGCATGCACTTCTCCAGGATGGAGCGCGCCGCAGGCGGCCACTCCTGCAGGAAGCGGGCAAGCTCTTCGTTGACGAATGACTCGACCAGGCCGCGCACCTCGCTGTTGCCCAGCTTCTGCTTGGTCTGGCCCTCGAACTGGGGCTCCGGCACCTTGACGGACACGACCGCCGTGAGACCTTCGCGCACGTCCTCGCCGGTCAGCGCCTCATCGTCCTTCTTGGCGAGTTTCATGCGCCGCATCGCGTCGTTCAGGGTGCGCGTCAGCGCGCCGCGAAAGCCGCTCAGATGGCTGCCCCCCTCCCGCGTGTTGACGTTGTTGGCGAAGCTGAAGACCTGGTCGGCATAGCCGTCGTTCCAGGCCAGCGCGATGTCCAGCAGGACGTCGTCACGTTCACCCTGGAACGCGATCACCGGCTCGTGAATGGTCTTCTTGTTCTGGTGGAGGTACTCCACGAACGACCGCACGCCGCCGTCGAACTTGAAGGTGCTCGACCGTCGCTCCTCTCCGCGTGTGTCGATGAGCTCGATGCTGACCCCGCTGTTCAGGAACGCCAGCTCGCGCAGCCGCGACGACAGCATGTCGAAGCTGAACTCGATCTTCGCGAACATCTCCGGATCCGGTTCGAACCGGGTGATGGTGCCGTGCCGGTCGGTGCTGCCGACTTCCTGCACCGCGGCGTCGGGAGTGCCGCGCTGGTAGCGCTGCTGGTAGATCGCGCCGTCGCGATGCACCGTCACCTCGCACCAGAGCGACAGCGCGTTGACCATGGATACGCCGACGCCGTGCAGGCCGCTCGATACCTTGTAGCTCTTCTTGTCGAACTTGCCCCCGGCGTTGAGCCGGGTCATCACCACCTCGAGGGCGCTGATGCCTTCGGTCGGATGGACGTCGGTCGGAATGCCGCGCCCGTCGTCGGCGACGCGGATCACCTCGCCCGGCTCGATGGTGACCTGGACCTGGGAGCAGTGCCCGATCAGCGCTTCGTCGACGCTGTTGTCCACCACCTCGTACACGAGGTGGTGGAGTCCTTCCGGGCCCGTGGTGCCGATGTACATGCCGGGCCGCTTGCGGACGTGCTCCAGGCCTTCGAGAACCTGGATGTTTTGCGCGGTATAGTCTTGCGCCACGAGCTCTGATCCCCTCCCCAGTGGTTTATACCAACCGTTTGTTTACTGTTTCGGCTGCTAAACCCCCATAGATTACGGGGTCGCCGAAGAAAAGTAAACCGAAACCGAACATGGATTTGGGCGTTTCGCGACGGGTTCTCGGCAGGACGGCGGCCGCACGATCCGGCGCCGCTACGACCGTCGCGTAGCCGGCGGCAGGAACTCCCGGAACTCGTACTCCACGCGTCCGTCGTCGGTCACCGCGACCGTCGCGTGTCCGCCGCGCGCCATCCCGTCGAGCACCTGCTCGGCTTCCGCCAGCGACAGCGATGACTCGACGGCGATCACCGAGGCGGTGATCCTGCCGCCCTGGGCCCGCGCGATGCGCAGGACCTCGTGCTCGGGGTCCGCCTCCTTCGCCACCTGGCTCGCGCGTTCGGCGCGCGCCCGCCTGAGGGCGAACAGGCCTTCGATGGTGGGAGCCAGGCCGACGAATGCCAGCGGAAAAAGCCAGAACCAGGCGCCGGTGATCACCCACAGCCCGCCGAACACGAACGTGCAGGCGACGCCGCCGGCGAGCCGCTGTTCGCCCTTCCTTTCCTTGCGCCGCTTCCTGCGCCCGGAGTCGCCGCCGCCTACTTCCACGGTCACCACGGCCCCAACGATAGCACACGGGGGTAGACGCAACAGAGACGGTGAGGAACGGCCGGCCGTCAAGACGCGGCATTTCGCGGGTCATCGAAAGGCAAGCGCACCGAACGGCCGCGGCGCTTTCGTCGCCGGAACCTTGCGGAACCGCGTTTGACAGAAACGGCGCGGCGTCCCTATAGTCGGGTCTTCGGTTCCCGAGAATCGGAGAGGTGTCCGAGTGGTCGAAGGAGACGGTCTTGAAAACCGTTGAGCCCTTGCGGCTCCGTGGGTTCGAATCCCACCCTCTCCGCACAGCGGCTGACGGGCAGCCGCCGGGAGAGGTGCGAGAGTGGCCGAATCGGGCTCCCTGCTAAGGAGTTGTACCCCTGGGGTACCGTGGGTTCGAATCCCACCCTCTCCGGACAGACTGAGTGCCCATAGCTCAGCTGGATAGAGCGCTAGATTGCGGATCTAGAGGTCGGAGGTTCGAGTCCTCTTGGGCACGGAACGGAGAGATGCGAGAGCGGTTGAATCGGGCGGACTCGAAATCCGTTGAGCCGCTGCGGTGGCTCCGTGGGTTCGAATCCCACTCTCTCCGCACGGGCGGCGGGCGCTGCACGGGTGGCACCCGCCGCTCTGGCCGTACGTGACCGATGGCCGGGAGAGATGACCGAGAGGCCGAAGGTGCACGCTTGGAAAGCGTGTGTGCCCTTACCCGGGCACCGTGGGTTCGAATCCCACTCTCTCCGTTCGCCGATGGCGGCCCCTCGGGTACGCAGGTCGGGCACTGTGCTACGGGTCGCCGCCCAACCCCGTCAGGACCGGAAGGTAGCAGCGGTAAGCGAACGACTCGGGAGCCGCAGGACGCTTGGTCTCGCCCGAGGGGCCTTTCTTCACCATGGGTCCCCGACCGGCAAATGGACTTGGCGTTCTGACGATGGCCTACGAAGTCACCGCCGCCCGGCGCCGGCCGCAGATATTCACCGAGCTGGTGGGGCAGGAGTACGTCGTGCAGACGCTGCAGAACGAGCTGCGCTCGGGCAACGTCGCGCAGGCGTTTCTGTTCTCCGGCCCGCGGGGTGTCGGCAAGACCTCCGCGGCCCGCATCCTGGCCAAGGCGCTGAACTGCGAGCAGGGGCCGACCGATACGCCGTGCGGAACCTGCGGCCCGTGCATGGAGATCGCGCGGGCGCAGTCCCTGGACGTGGTGGAGATCGACGGCGCCTCCCACACGGGGGTGGACGACGTCCGTGAGCTGCGCGATCAGGTCGTGTTTCCGCCGAGCTCGGCCCGCACCAGGGTGTACATCATCGACGAGGTGCACATGTTGTCGACCTCGGCCTTCAACGCCTTGTTGAAGACGATCGAGGAGCCTCCCCCCTATGTCACCTTCGTGTTCGCCACCACCGAGCCGCACAAGGTGCCCGCCACGGTTCGTTCGCGCTGCCAGCACTTCGCGTTCAGCCTGATCGGGCACGAACGCATCGCCGGCTGCCTGCGCGACGCCGCGGCCGAGCTGGGCGCGCAGGTGGCCGATGACGCCCTGCACTGGATCGCGCGCCAGTCGGCGGGGTCCTTGCGCGACGCGTTCATGATCCTGGACCAGGTGATCGCCGGCGCCCGCGGCGACGGTCAAGCCACCGTGACCCTGGAAGGGTTGCGCGACAGCATCGGCCTGTTGGGGTTCGACGATCTGAACGGCGTCGCTCAGGCGGTCGCCGCGCGCGACGTACCGGGGACGCTCACCGCCTTCGACCGGGCCCTGGGCAGGGGCGTGGCGGTGGACCATTTCCTGGCGGAGCTGGTCGAGTACTTCCGTAGCGTGCTGTTCCTCAAGCACGGCCTGAACCGCGATGCCTGGCTGTCCGCTCCCGCCGACGCGTTTCCGCGCGGCGTTCTGGATGCGATCCGCGTCGAGCAGGCCGAGAAGGCGGTCGAGCTGCTGCTCGCCGCGCAGCGCAACCTCAAGGGCGCGCTGAACGAGCGCTGCGAGGTGGAGTTGGCGCTCAGCCGCCTGGCCGAGCTCGACCGCCTGATCACGCCGGCCGAGGTCCTGGAGCGTCTGCGCGAGCTGCAGGCGGCCGTCGGCGCGCCGGCACCGGGGGGGCCGACACCGCTCGCCCCGGCTCGGTCACCCGCTTCCGCACCTGCTGCGCCGGCCGGGGAACCGGCTCCGGCAGCCGATGCCGCGACCGGCTCGGACGCATCGGGCGAGCCGGCCCGCACGGTCGCATCCGGAGAGCCGACCACGGCGGCTCGGCAGCCGATCGCCGCCCTGCGCCAACGCAGGCCGCCGGTCGCGTCGGCGCTGGAGCGGGCGGAATCGGTCGAGCTCCACCGAGAGGAGTTGCGCGTACGCTTCGCGAAGGGAGACCGCTACCCGGCGGACACGGTCCGGGAGCACGCCGCGGAGGTCGCGGCGGCATACGGACTCGCCGGGCCGGGCACAATCAGCGTACAACTCGGTTCAGGCGAGGACGCCCCTGACAATCACGAAGGGGCGGCAGCGCCGGGCGCGGAGATGATCAGAAGCATCTTTCGGGGCGAGATCGTGCAGGGTGGAGGCTGAGGCGGGCATGGCGAACAACCCGTTCGACTTGTTCAAGATGATCCAGGGCATGCAGAAGCAGATGGCGGAGGTGCAGGGCAAGCTGGCCGACGTCCGCGTCACCGGTACGGCTGGCGGCGACATGGTGCAGGTGGAGGTCACCGGCAACCTGGAGGTGGTGAAGGTGACGCTGGACCCGATCGTGGTCGATCCCGAGGAGCGTTCGGTGCTGGAGGACCTGATCACGGCGGCGATGGGCGATGCCCTGCGCAAGGTTCGCGAGGAGCTCAAGCAGCAGGTCGGCGGCGGGCTGAACCTTCCACCCGGGTTTCCCGGCGCCTGACCGCACTCGAATGCAGACCCTGGACCGACTCGTACACGGGTTCTCCCGCCTGCCCGGTCTGGGCCGCAAGAGCGCCGAGCGGCTGGTCTACTTCCTCCTCGGAGCCAAGGACGAGTTCGTGGAGTCGCTGGCCCGCGACCTGATCGCCCTCAAGCGCAACACCCGCCCCTGTAGCCGCTGCGGCGTGTATGCGGAAGCAGACCTGTGCGCCTACTGCTCGGATCCCACGCGGGAGACCGACACGCTCTGCGTGGTGGAAGAGTCACGGGACGTCATCACCATCGAGTCCACGCAGACCTTCCGCGGGCTGTACCACGTACTGGGCGGAGCGATATCACCGGTGGACGGCATCAGGCCGGCGGACCTGACCATCGACGCCCTGATAGGCCGCGTGCGCGACTCCCCCGTGCGCGAGGTGATCCTGGCTACCAACCCCACGGTCGAGGGGGAGACCACCGCGCTGTACCTGCGCGACCGCCTCCTGCAGCGGGCCGGCGGGCCTGGCGCCGAGCTGACCGTCACCCAGCTCGCCCTGGGCCTGCCGGTCGGCGGCGACCTGGAGTACGCGGACCGCCTCACCCTGGCGCGCGCCCTGAACGGCCGCACGGCGGTGTGACGTGGAGGTGAGGATCTCCGGCGCGGAGCTCCCATAGTCAGACTTGTCGACCAGGCCCTATATCTTGTCGACCAGGATGGCGCACTTGCCCGAGGGAATGGGCAAGGTCTTGCGGCGGCGCCCCAGCACGTGGATCGCCAGGTAGTAGAGCTTCTCGGACTCCAGGCGCACCTCCCAGCCGCGGTCCGAGTTGTGGGTCCGGATGGAGACCAGGTTGCGCTTCAGGGTCAGGTTCTCGATCCCCATGCCCTCCAGCGCCGGCAGCGTCCAGTCCACGGTCTTGCGGGGGAGGGAGATCGAGAGCCCCAGCACGTTCTCGATCACCAGCGCCACCGTGGAAAGCGCGACGAACGGCAGGTAGGACTTGCGGGGAAAACCGCCCTTGCCGTGCCACTTGGCCGCCGACTCGTGCTCCGGGGCGTAGGCGTCCCACAAGTCGCCCACGCCCCGTTCCGGGACCAGAACGTCGTGCATGGCGAACAGGTGGCGCAACGCGAACTCCCTCGCCATGCCGATTTGCCCGTAGCGCTCCAGCCCCTTGATGATCGCGTAGTTCACGTACGGCAGCACCGACCCCCGGTAGCCGCCGCCGTACGGGTCGTACAGCGCTTCCTCGGCAGCCAGGCTCGGGAACGGGTGGCTGCGGCCGAAGGTCCGCGGGTTGGTCAGGTGGCCGATCAGCCGGCGCGCCTTGTCCTCGCTCGGAATCTCGGCCAACAGCGTCCAGAAGGCCGCGATCGTCTTGACCTTGATCTGCTGGCTGTAGCGGTCGAGGTCGTAGTAGATCGAGTCCTCGTCGCTCCACATGTGCGACTGCATGCGCGTCTTCAGGGCGAAGTACTCGCGCTTGTAGCGAAAGGCGACTTCCTTGTCATTGAGGGCGTCGGCGATCGTCGAGATGAACGACGCGCTGGCCGCCTGCTGGGCGTTGAAGTCCACCGGATAGGCGATGCGGTCGCGGGGGCTGTTTCCCATGCCCAGCGCCTGGCGCGGAACCGCCAGCAGGCCGTTGTCCCGCCGAAAACTGGTCTGGATCCACTGGTAATAGCGTTCCAGAATCGGCAGCACCTCGCGCAGGCGTCGCTTGGAGCCCAGGCGGTGGTACAGGTTGTACTCCGCCCACGCGAACAGCGGCGCCTGCACGCCGTGCGGGTTCGCCTTGATCAGGAATGGCTGCCCGTCCAGCAGGCTGTATTCGCCGTGAATCGCCCCGCACGGCTGCTGCTTGGCGTAGAAGGCGTCGAGCTGCGCCTCCACCGGAAACTCCCGGTTCGAGTACACGAGCGAGAACGTGGAGCAGCAGGCGGCCACCTGGTTCACGCGATCCTGCGCAGGATCGCAGAATACCCGATCGAAACCGCTTCCCGGCTCGCCCCGGCGCCAATAGCCGGGCATCAGCTCCCAGGTGGCGTCGAACAGGTCGACGAGCGCCTGGTGGTCGTGGACGAGGCGGGGAAGCTCCTCCCGCGTGGTGTCCACGACCGGTGCCTGCTGCGGAACTGCTACGTTGGAGATGACTGGTGCCTGCAAGAGAGAAGTGCGGGAAGCGTGAACCGCAATCATAGCACGGGCCGCCGTTTCGATGTCAAAGCGGAGCAGGCCCGTGGGCACGTACGCAACTATTGACAGGGGCAGGGAATGGTGCTTGACTCGATCGGTGGGTCAGACAGCGCCCGGTACTCTCGAAGCGACTGCCGCCATGGCCAGACTGCGGCTCGGCGCGCACGAGAGTGCCCGGCTCGAGGCGGAGTTGTCCCGCATCGTCGACTACTTCGCGCTGCTTGCGGAGGCCGACGTCGACGACCTGCGGCCGACGACCCATCCGCTGCTGACCGGATCCCGATTGCGCGACGATGAAGTCTCCGACCTGCCCACCTCATACGACCCGGTCCGGGCGGCTCCGGACCGCGACGAACGGTTCATCGTCGTTCCGAACGTCCTGTAACATTCGAAGTGAGGGACGAATGGCGGAGGTTTCGCGCTGGCGCGCGGTGTTCACGGATGAGAGCGGACGGAGCCGCTGGCTGGCATACGCCCGCGGCTGGAACGAGCGGATCAACGCCTTCGTGTCCTTCGCGGACGCCGACGACGGCGCGGACGGTGGCGCGGACGGACCCCTTGTCGGCATGCCGTGCGCGATCAAGGACAACATCGCGGTAGCCGGCCAGCCGCTGAGCTGCGGCTCGGCGCTGCTCGGCGCGCACGTGGCCCCGTTCAGCGCCACCTGTGTTCGGCGTCTGCAGCGCGCCGGCGCGATCGTGGTCGGCAAGACCAATCTGGACGAGTTCGGCATGGGCTCCGACACGCAGGCGTCCGTGCATGGCGGCTGCGCCAACCCCTGGGACGCCGAACTGGTGCCCGGCGGTTCCAGCGGCGGATCGGCGGCCGCGGTTGCGGCCGGCATCGTGCCGTTCGCGCTGGGATCGGACACCGGCGGTTCGGTCCGGCAGCCGGCCTCCTTCTGTGGCGTGTTCGGGCTCAAGCCCACCTACGGCGTGGTTTCGCGGTTCGGGCTGGTCTCGTACGCCTCGTCACTGGAGGTGATCGGCATCATCGCCGAGACGCCTGCGCTGTGCGGCGAGGTGCTGGAGGTGATCGCCGGCGTGGACGAGCACGACCAGTCAACGGTCTCGGGCTCGCCCGACCGGGACGAGGTGCGTACGATCGGCGTGCCGCGCGCGTGCCGGGAGGAGCTGCGCGATCCGCAGGTGCGCACGGCGCTCGACGCCACCGTCGAACAGCTCGGCGAGTTGGGGTACCGCGTCGTGGATGTTGACCTTACCACGCTGCGCTACGCGGCCGCCGCCTACTACGTGATCTCGTGCGCGGAGGCCAGCGCCAACCTGGCCCGCTTCGACGGCGTTCGCTACGGGGCGCGCGCCGCCGCCGAGACGGCGGACGAGACGATCATCGCCTCCCGTTCCGAGGGATTCGGGGACGAGGTCAAGCTCCGCGTCCTGGCCGGCACCTACGTGCTGCGCTCCGGCTTCCACGACCGCTACTACCTGCGCGCGCAGCGCGTGCGCACGGCGCTGCGCGACGAGTTGGCCGGCCTGTTCGGTCAGGTCGACCTGCTGCTCATGCCGGTCTACCCGGTGCCGCCGTTCGCGCGCGGCAGCGCCCGCCTGGATCCGTTCGAGCAGAAGGTCGCCGACCTGTACACGACCGTCGCCAACCTGGCCGGCGCTCCGGCGGTGAGCTTCCCGACGCCGCAGCCGCGGGTGCCGATAGGGATGCAGTTGATCGGACCCAATTTCGGGGAGCGGCTGCTGCTGGACGTGGCGGCCAGGTATGCGGCGGCGCATGCGCCCGCCCGGCCGCAGGGATACTCGGAGGACTGGCGATGAGCGGCGCCCACACCGAACGGGGCGCGTTCGATACGTTCGTGGGGCTGGAGATCCACATCCAGCTCGACACCCGCACGAAGGTGTTCTGCGGCTGCCCGGTCGCCTTCGGCGGCGACCCCAACACGCGGGTCTGTCCGATCTGCCTTGGCTTCCCCGGCGTGCTGCCGGCCCTGAATCGGGAGGCAGCGCGCATGGCCTACGTGGTCGCGCAGGCGGTCGGCTGCATGCTGTCGGCCGAGGCGGTGTTCGAGCGCAAGAACTACTTCTACCCGGACCTTCCCAAGAACTACCAGATCTCCCAGTACGGCGCGCCGATCGGCGCCGGCGGCTCGCTGACCGCGCCGCTCTCCCCCACCCGGCCGGTGGCGATCCGGGAAGTGCACCTGGAAGAGGACGCCGGCAAGATGATCCACGCGGGCGACGTCTCCCTGCTGGACTTCAACCGCACGGGCACACCCCTGGTGGAGATCGTCACCGAGCCGGACCTGCGCTCGGGTGACGAGGCGATCGCCTTCCTGCAGTACTTCCGGCGCGTGGTCCGCCACCTCGGGGTGTGCGACGGGAACATGGAGGAGGGGTCGCTGCGCTGCGACGCCAACGTCTCGATCAATCATGCGGGCGCCGGCCTGGGCAGCAAGGTGGAGATCAAGAACCTCAATTCCTTCAAGTTCGTCGGCCGCGCCATCGAGTTCGAGCTCGACCGCCAACGCCAGGAGCTCGAGGCCGGACGGAGCGTGCGGGTCGAGACCCGCCAGTGGAACGAGAACCGCGACGTCACCACGCCAATGCGGGTGAAGGAGTCCGACTCCGACTACCGCTACTTCCCGGAGCCCGATCTGCCGCCGCTGCGGCCGGACGCGTCGTTCCTGGAATCGGTGGACGCCGCGCAGGTGGAGCTGCCGATGGCACTCCGCGATCGGTTGGCAACCGATCACGGCCTGTCCGGCGCACAGGCGGAGTTCCTGAGCGAGGAGCGGGCGACCGCCGAGCTGTTCGAGCGGGCGGTCGCCGCCGGCGCCGATGCCCAGCAGGCAGCCCGCTGGTTGGCGGGCGACGTGCGCCGGCTGCTGAACCGGACCGGCATGGCGATTGCGGACTCGCCGCTGAGCGCCGGCCGCCTCCGCGAGCTGCTGGAGCTCATCGACTCCGGCGCCATCTCCGGCAAGATCGCGAAGGGAGTGCTGGAGTCCGTGCTGGCCGACGACCTGGACCCGGCCGACGTGGTCGAGCGGCAGGGCTTGCGGCTGATCGCCGACGAAGCGGAGCTCGATGGGTACGTCGATGCCGCGATCGCGGCGTTCCCGGAGGCGGCCGCGCAGTTGCGGCAGGGCGACGGGCGGCCTGTCGGCTTCCTGATCGGCGAGGTGATGAAGCGAACCGGCGGACGCGCGGCCCCGGAGCCCCTGCGGCGGATGCTGCAGGCCCGCATAGGAGGACAGTGATGGCGGACGCCGGCTCGTGGTCCGAACGGACCCTGGTGGCCGATATCGGAGATCGGCGTGGGCGCGAGGTCGCGGTGGCCGGCTGGGTGCACCGGGTGCGCTCGCTCGGCCGAGTGGCATTCGTGCTGCTGCGCGACCGCTCGGGCATCGCGCAGCTCGTGTTCCCGGGCTCGTTGGACCTGTCCTCCGAGTCGGTGATCACGGCGACCGGCACGGTGGAGGCCAACGACCGTGCGCCCGGCGGATTCGAGGTGCAGGTCACCGGGCACCGCGTGTTGTCGACGGCTGCGGCGGACCTGCCGCTGGCGGTCAACGGCCGGCCGGAGAACCTGTCGCTGGACACGCAACTCGACCACCGCATGCTGGCGCTGCGCATTCCCAAGCTGCTGGACGTGTTCAAGGTGCAGGCGACCATCGTCGAGGGCTTCGCCCGCCATCTGCGCGGTGAGGGTTTCACGGAGATCAAGACCGCTAAGCTGATCGGCAGTGGCACCGAGGGCGGCACCGGCCTGTTCGCCGTGCGTTACTTCGACCGCGACGTGTTCCTGGCGCAGTCGCCGCAGCTCTACAAACAGGCGATGGTCGCCTCCGGCCTGGAGCGGGTGTTCGAGATCGGCCACGCCTACCGGGCGGAGAAGCACGACACTCCCCGCCACCTGAACGAGTACGTGTCGCTCGACGTGGAGATGGCCTTCATCGACAGCGAGCACGACCTGATGGACCTGGAGCAGCGCATCCTGAAGACCATCTTCGCCGCGATCGCCGAGCGCAACGGCCGCGAGCTCGACGCTTGGGGCGCCTCGGTGCCGGCGCCGGAGGCGGTCGACGCGTTGCCGAGACTGAACCACGACCAGGCGCTCGAACTGGCCTCCGAGCTGCTCGGCCGGCGGGTCTACGAGGTCTCACCGGAGGTGGAGCGCGAGCTCTGCTCCTGGGCGGAGCGCGAGCACGGCACCGACGGCTGCTTCGTGTACGGCGATCCGCGCCGCAAGCGGCCCTTCTACACGCACCCGGCGCCGGACGGCAAGACCATGTCGTTCGACCTGCTGTTCCGCGGCGTGGAGATCACCACCGGCGGCCGGCGCATCGAGCAGCATGACCTGCTGGCCGAGAGCATCGAGGCCGCAGGTCTGCCGGTCGAGTCGCTGGCCGACTACCTGTCGGTATTCCGCTACGGCTGCCCTCCGCACGGCGGCTTCGCGATCGGCCTGGAGCGCCTTACCCAGAAGGTGCTGGGCCTGGAGAGCGTCAAGGAAGCCGCCCTCTTCCCCCGCGATCGCAAGCGCACCCGACCGTGACAAGGGCGGCCGCCGCTGACGACGCGGCGGGTTCTCCGATCAGCCGATGGTGATGACGAGCTGGCCGCCCTTGAAGATGCGGATCTCGCCCGAGGACTCCGAGACGGCGATGCCGAGGGCGTCGGTGGCGGCGGTGATCGCCGCCGCCGCCGCATGACGGGCGCCCAGTCCGGGGGTCTGCGCGGGTGAGGCCGGGGCGCTCAGGAACGCGCCGGCCGACTCCACCACGCCGTCCCGGCGAACGACGAAGGCGCCGTCCATCAGCGCGTACTCCTTGATCGTCTCGTCCAGCGCCGGGTCGAGCAGGTTGCGCTCGTCGTCCGGGTAGCCGCGGAACGGGTTCATCACGAGCTGGCTGGTGTGGCCGAGCACGCGCTCGTGGTCGCCGACCACGAACAGCGCGCCCACCGGCCGGCCTTCCCGTCCCTGGGTCGCGAGCTCGCGGCCGATCTGCAGCACCCGCTCCAGCACCCCGCGCCGCGCCATCGCGGCGAGCGGCTGCCGGCGGACCGACGCGAAGGTCTCGAACTCCACGCCGACGTCCGTGACCACCACCGTGTCGAGCACGCCGGTGTCAGGCAGGCCGAAGACGCTGACGACGCGGTCTGCGTGGTCGATCACGCCGCGGGACAACGCCAGCAGGATGGCGACCTCCACCTGGCTGGACCGCGAAGGCACCGAGAACGGAATCAGTACCTGGTCCGAGAATCCCGCCGGCAGCGACGCCTCCGAAGCCGGATGCGAGCTGGCCAGAACCCCCCGGCGCTCAATGCCGAAGCCGCCCGCGGCGCCGAACTCCCGCACCATCGGCCGGGAGACTTCGTCCACGTGCAGGATGACCGTGCTGGCCTCCACCTCAGCGGCCAGCGCCCCGGCGTGCACCAGCACCCGCGCCGAGATCCGGTCGGCGCCGGCGCGGCTCGGCGCCCCGTCCGGACCTATGAGCAGCCGGCACACCGACTCCGGGCGGTCGGCCTGCAGCATCCGCTCGACCAGGCCCTTGTCCCGTAGCGTGGCGGCGATGTCGGCCAGCAGCGCCACGTGCCCGTCGGGGTCCAGCGAATCGCCAAGGATCAGGAAGATCAGCGCGACGCGGCCGTCTTCGCCGGCGTCGTAGCTCACGCCGTCGAAGGAGCGGCCGATCACCACCACCGTCCGCCCGAAGCCGGGGATCTGCAGGTGCGGGAACGCGATGCGGTCGGAGATGCGCGAGCTGAGCGCAAGCTCGCGCTGCCACAGGCCGTCCATCACCGCCTCCACGTCCAGCGGACCGCCTGAGCGGGCGGCCGCATGCACCAGCTCGGCCAGCGCGGCACGCTTGTCGCGGCTGCGCAGGAACACCACCCGCTCGACCGCCACCAGCTCGCGCAATTTCATACCGTGATTATGGCACTGCCGCGCGAGCGAGTGATCCCCTTGCGGGATCGTGCCGGGAACCGTAGCGTGCGCCGATGCAGAACTATCGCGGCATGGCGCTCGATGCTGTCTCCGCCGCTCTCGGCGTGTTGGCGCCCGGCGCCGACGCCGGCGCGCTGAGCGTCGCCACGCCCCCCGACCCGTCGCTCGGCGATCTGTCCGTACCGTGTTTCCCGCTGGCCAGGGTGCTGCGGCGCGCTCCTGCGCAGATCGCCGCCGAGCTGGCCGCGGCCGTCGAGCTGCCGGCCGCCTTCCGGAGCGTGTCCGCCGACGGCGCGTACCTGAACTTCTTCGTCGATCCGGGCGACCTGCTCGCCGGCGCCGTCGGCGCCGTGCAGGCCGCCGGCGCGTCCTACGGGTCGAACGGCACCGGCATCGGCCGCACGGCGCTCCTGGAGCACACTTCGATCAATCCGAATGCCTCCCCGCACGTGGGGCGGGCGCGCAACGCGCTGATCGGCGACGTGCTGGCCCGGCTGCTGCGCTTTGAGGGCTACGACCTGGAGGTGCGCTACTTCGTCAACGACGTCGGCAAGCAGATAGCGCTGCTGGTGCTGGCCGCCGGCGACCGCCAGGTGCCGTTCGCGGAGATCCTGGATCTCTACGTGCAGGCCAACGCCCGCCTGGAGCAGGACCCGGACCTGGAACGGCAGACGTTCGATCTGCTGCGCACGCTGGAGCAGGGCGACGCCGGCACGCGCCGCCGCTTCGACGCCATCGTCGACGTCTGCGTCGCCGGTCAGCGGGCCATCCTGGAGGCGCTGGACATCCGCCACGACCGCTTCGACAAGGAGTCGGAGTACCTCTGGAGCGGCCGCACCCGGGAGGTGATCGAGCGCCTTCGCCACACCGGCCGGCTGTCGACGGACGAGGAGGGCCGCTCCGTGCTCGACCTGGACGGCTACGACCTGCCGTCACGCAATCCGGTGGTGGTGCTGGAACGCTCCGACGGCACATCCATGTACCAGCTCCGCGACATCGCCTACACCCTGGACAAGATCGACAGCGGCGCCGACCGCAACCTGATCGTGCTGGGCGAGGACCAGCGGCTGCACCACCGGCAGCTCACCGCCGCAATCGACCTGCTGGGCGCGCAGGCGCCGGAGGTCGTGCACTACGCCTTCCTCAGCCTCGATGACGCCAGCATGTCGACGCGATCCGGCAACGTGGTGCTCCTGGAGGAGTTCATGGCGGAAGCCGTCGAGCGCGCGGGCCGGGCGCTGACCGAGCGGGGCGTCGCCTTCGACCGCGAGCGCGCCGAGGCGGTCGCTCACGGCGCGGTCCGCTACAGCATCCTGCGCGTCGCCAACGAGAAGGTGGTACGCTTCGACTTCGAGGAGGCGCTCGCCTTCGAGGGCGACACCGGCCCGTACCTGCTGTACGGACACGCACGCATGTGCGCGTTGCTGCGCCGCCACGGGCAGCAGCTCCCGGAGAGCGCCGACTTCAACCTGCTGGCCGACGGCTCCGAGCTGGAGCTGGCCAAGGCGGTCGCCGGCTTCCCGGACGCGGTGTCCCGCACCCTGCGGGAGGCCAGCCCGCACGTGGTTGCCGACTACCTGTACGGGCTGACCCGCGCCTTCACGGCGTTCTACCACGCCTGTCCGGTGCTGGACGCGCCACCTCCCCTGCGCGACGGCCGGTTGCTCCTGGTCGACGCCGCGCGTCAGACCCTCCGCAACGGCATGCTCGTCCTCGGCATGCGGCCCCTGGAACGCATGTAGTTCAAGACTGCGGAGATCGCCCAGAAGAGGGTGTGACTGTCGAGAAGAAGCCTCATGGAGAGCTGCGCGCCTGTCGCCGGGCGATTCCGACGGTTCCGACTGTTCTTCCGTTATGACGGCAGGGCAAAGGTGATCGTCTATGCATGGATGAACGGCTTCAGGGCGGAGCCCGCAACCAGAGAGGTGACGGCGTCCGGCCGCGCGCCACTGCACCTCGAACAACAGGTCCGAGAGACGGAGGACCTACGAGCTGTAGACGCCCAGAATGCGGTAGCTGGCGGTGAGATCGCGCAGCTCCGCCTCGGCGTTGCCGAGCGCGTCGGCGGCGGCGCCTAGGGCAACGTCGACGTAGAAGCGGTACTCCCAGGGGCGTCCGGGGATGGGGCGGGACTCCAGCTTGGTCATGTTGAGGTCGTGCTTGGCGAACACGGTCAGGCACTCCGAGAGCGCGCCGGGGCGGTCCGGGGTGGAGAACACCAGGGAGGCCTTGTCGGCCGGCGCCAGGGGTGGGTGGTCGGCCGCGGCGATGAGCAGGAACCGCGTGTAGTTCTGGGGGTTGTCCTCGATTCCCTGCTTGAGCACGCGCATCCGGTAGGTACGCGCCGCCTCCTCGCTGGCAATGGTGGCGTCGCTCATCTGTCCTTCGCGGGCCAGGTGGGCGACCGCTCCGGCGGTGTCGTAGAACGACACCGACTGCCAATCATGCTCGCTCAGATAGCGCTGGCACTGCGCCAGTCCCTGCGGGTGCGAATAGACGCGCCTGATGCCGTCGATGGTCGCGCCTGGCCGGCCGATCAGGTTGTGCACGATGCGGATGTTGCGCTCGGCGACGATCGTCAGGTCCGGAAACTGCAGCAACAGCTCGAAGTTCTGGTGAATGGTGCCGGTCAGCGAGTTCTCGACCGGCAGGGCGCCGTAGCGGCAGGCGCCCGACAGCACCGCCTCGAACACGTCCCGGAACTCCCGGCACGGCACGGGCTCGGCGCGTTCCAGGAAGCGGCGGATGGCGATCTCGCTGTTGGCGCCCATCTCCCCCTGGAAGGCGACCCTGGGCAGCTCGCCGTCGTCGCCCGCGGGACGCGGCGTCGCGGTCTTGGCCGCTCCCAGCGGCAACCGCGCCACCTCCATGCCCAGAACGGCGGCCAGTCCGTCGATGTCGCGCATCAGCTTCTCGAACTGTGCCGGGTGCAGCGACTGCGGCCCGTCGGACAGCGCACGCTCCGGATCGGGGTGCACCTCCACGAGCAGTCCCTGTGCGCCGGCAGCCAGCGAGGCCAGCCCCATGGGCGGCACCCTGGAGCGGTCGTCGGTGCCCAGGCTGGGATCGACGATGATCGGCAGGTGCGACAGCGCCTGCACGGCCGGCACCGCCGACAGGTCCAGCGTGCTGCGGGTGGCGGTCTCGAAGGTGCGGATGCCGCGCTCGCACAGGATCACGTCCTCGGCGCCGTTGGCCAGCAGGTACTCGGCCGACATGAGCAGGTCGCGGACCCTGGCGCCCATGCCGCGCTTGAGCACTACCGGCTTGCCGAGGGCGCCCACCCGCCGCAGCAGGTCGAAGTTCTGCATGTTGCGGGCGCCGATCTGAAGCACGTCGACCAACTCGGCCATCTCCGCCAGGTGGTCGTGCGACGACGCCTCCGACACCACCGGCATCCCGTGGCGGTCGCCCGCCTCGCGCAGGAAGCGCAGGCCCTCCAGCCCCAGACCCTGGAAGGAGTACGGCGAGGTGCGCGGCTTGATCGCTGCGCCGCGCAGCAGCACCGCACCGGACTCGGCCACCAGCGCGGCGCACTCCATGATCTGGTCGCGGCTCTCCACCACCGACGGGCCGGCGATCACGGCGATGCGCTGGCCGCCGATGCGGATGGGGCCCACCGATACCACCGTGTCGGCGCGCTGCACCTCTCGGGAAGCCAGCTTGTACGGCTTGGAGATCGGCAGCACCTTCTCGACCCCTTCGATCGCCTCGTACGCATGGGGATCGGTCACTCGCGGACCGACCGCGGCCAGCACGGTGCGCTCGCCGTCCTCGATCTGCCGCACCGTGAACCCCTGCTCCTGAAGCTCGCGGCGGACTGCCTGCCGGCGGGACTCGGAGATGCCGCGCGCCATAACGACTACCATGAAGCGGCGATTATCCACGACGGCGCGCGTGTTCCGCCAGTAGCCGGGTGCCGGCCCCCGCGCTGGCGCCCCGAACCCGAGAACCCTATACTGGAGCATGCGCAAACTGCTGGTGCAGTACGTCAAGGACCTGACGGCCGGCCGTCTGGCCTCGGGATTCGAGCATTCGGCGCGCGTCTACCACCTGGCGCGAGAGATCGGCGAGGGCATGGACTACGACGACGACGTCCTGCACGCCGCCTGCTTCCTGCACAACATCGAGACGCCGGCGCGTGGAGCCGGCGCTGCCACCGACCGGGCGCGGGTGCTGCTGAGCGAAGTCGGCTTCGACGTGAGCAAGGTCAATGCCGTGTGCCACGCGATCGCCGAGCACGCACCCGGCTCGCAGCCTGATGGACTGGAGGCGAAGCTGCTCTACGACGCAAACCTGCTGGATACCGTCGGCGCGGTAGGGTTCGCCCGCCTGTCGATCGGGGCGTTCTTCTGGCACCATCTGAAGACCATGGAAGAGGTCCTGGAGTTTCTGCGCGAGCGCCTTGCGTACTCGGAGCGGTTCTGCTTCGAGGTGTCGGCGCAGATGGCGCAGGAGAAGCTTGCCTTCATGCGCCACGCCGTCGACCAGTTCGAGGCCGAGCTGGCGCTCTGACGCCGATCCCGAATCACAGGCAGGGCAATACCCATCATGCAACCACCGAGTTCGAGAGCGCCGGCCGATTTGCACCCATTGGAGGCGGCAGCGCTCCGCGAGGTGCAGCCGGGTGAGGACTACACGCCGGAAGCGCTGGCCGCGGCGGCCGGCCTGGTCCTGGGTCAGGTCAATCAGGTCATCTCCTGGCTCACCGGCAAGGGCTGGCTGGCCGAGACCAGCCGCGTCAGCGAGGTCGAGCACGATCTGACCGAGCTGGGCCGCTCGTATCAGCGCGACGGCACCCCGGAGGAGCGGATCCTCCGGCAGCTCGAAGGAGGTCCTCTGTCGCTGCCGGACCTTGCCGAGCGCACCGCGCTGGAGCAGCGCGAGGTGGGTTCGGCGTTCGGGACCCTCGCGCGCGCCCGCGCCGTGCGGATGGACGATCAGAAGCGCGCCATGGCGATCGGCGCCTCGCCGGCGGCGCTGACGACCGCCCGCCGCCTGCTTGACGCCGCCGTGGCCGGGCCGTTGCGGGAGTCGGCGCTTGCGGACGGCGACCGGGAGGTGCTGGCGACTCTCAGCCGGCGGCGCGGGGCGCGCGGGCCCTTCCGGGCGAGCGACCGGGAGACGGTCTTCTACCGCCTGACCGGGCAGGGAGCTCAGGTCGCGGCGGCGCTCGCCGCCGGTCCTGCGGGCGCGGCCGAGGCGATCGGCGTGCTGACCCCCGAGATCCTGGCGTCCGGCGCTTGGCGGGAGCGGGGCCTGCGCCTCTACAACGTCGAGACCCCGCCGAACCGGGTGCTGTTCGGCCGCCACAACCCGTACGCGACCTTCCTGGACGATCTCAAGGACAAGCTGGTTTCGCTCGGTTTCCAGGAGTTCGACGGGCCTCTGGTGGAGACCGAGTTCTGGAACTGCGACGCGCTCTTCATGCCGCAGTCCCACTCGGCGCGCGACGTCCACGACGTGTTCTACGTCAGGGAGCCGACCCACACCGCCTCGATCCCGGAGCGGTTCCTGGACCCGGTGGCCGATGCCCACGAGCGCGGCGGAAGGACCGGCAGCCGCGGCTGGGGCTACCGCTTCGACCGCGACTTCACGCGCCGGCTGATCCTGCGCAGCCAGGGGACGGTGCTGTCGGCCAAGGCGCTCACCGGGGCCGAGGTTCCGGGCAAGTACTTCGGAGTGGTGCGCTGTTTCCGGTACGACGACGTGGACGCCACCCACCTGGCCGACTTCTACCAGACCGAGGGGATCGTCCTGAGCGAGCGGGCCAACCTGCGCTCGCTGCTGGGCCTGCTGGAGCTGTTCGCCAGGGAGGTGGCCAAGGCGACGGAGGTTCGCTTCGAGCCCGGCTACTTTCCGTTCACGGAGCCGTCGGTGGAGCTGTGGGTCAAGCACCCGCAGCTCGGCTGGTTCGAGCTGGGCGGAGCGGGCATCTTCCGCCCCGAGGTGTGCGATCCGATGGGGGTGGACGTACCGGTGCTGGCGTGGGGGCTTGGCATCGACCGCATGGCGCTGCTGTCGCTGGGGCTGGACACGGTGCGAGAGCTGTTCTCGGAGGATATCGAGCGCGTGCGCACGCGCGCCGCGGCGGCCGCCGCCGGCGGGAGGGCGTAGGCATGCCCAAGATCGACGTGGCCGACGGCCTGCTGGAGCGGTTCCTGGGCCGGCCGATCGACGACGGGGAGCTTGAGCCGTTGCTGTCCTGCGCCAAGGCGGTGCTGGACGAGCGCGACCTGGATGCCGGCATCCGCCGCATCGAGCTCAACGACACCAACCGGCCCGACCTGTGGTCCACCGCCGGCCTGGCACGGCAACTGCGCGCTCGGCTGGGCGAGCCTCTTCCGTCCTACGACTGCTTTTCCAGGCCGGGGACTCCCCTCCCCTCGCAGGAACGCGTCATCGAGGTCGACGCGGGGCTGAAGTCGCTACGGCCCTACATCGTCGGCTTCCAGGCGAGCGGGCCCGCGGTTGGCGAGGCCCTGCTGGTCGACCTGATCCAGACGCAGGAGAAGCTGTGCTGGAGCTTCGGCCGCAAGCGGCGGTCGATCGCCATGGGCGTTTACCGGGCCGGCCGCATGCGCTACCCGATCCGCTACATCGCCGCCGATCCGGATACCACCTCGTTCGCGCCCCTGCCTGCCGACGAGCAGCCGCCGCAGGAGATGAGCCTGCGCCAGGTGCTCGACGGCCATCCCAAGGGGGTGGAATTTGGCCCGATCATCGCCGGGTACGACCGCTATCCCTTTCTGGTGGATGCCGCAGGCGATGCGCTGAGCATGCCGCCGGTCATCAACAGCGCCGGGCTGGGGGCGGTCAAGCCGGACGACGACGACCTGTTCGTTGAGGTGACCGGCACCGATCTCAGCCACCTGTTGCTGGCCACCGCGGTCGTCGCCTGCGACCTGGCTGATGCCGGCTTCCGCATCCATCCGGTCACCACCAGGTACCCGTACGACACGCCGTTCGGCCGGGAGGTGACCGCGCCACTGACGTTCCAGGAGCCGGTCCGCGTCGAGCTGTCCTACGTGGGGCGGCTGCTTGGCGAGCCGATGACGGCCGGTGACGCGCTGGACTCCCTGCGGCGCGCCGGCGTCGAGGCGGAGGTGTCCGGCGACATCCTGACGGTGCGTCCGCCGCCGTTCCGAAACGACTTCCTGCATGCCGTGGACGTGATCGAGGAGGTGGTGATCGGCCGCGGGCTCGAGACGTTTCGCCCCACGCTGCCAGAGGACTTCACGGCCGGCCGGCTGACCGACGTCGAGCGGTTCAGCCGGCGCGCGCGGGCGCTGATGGTGGGACTGGGGTACGAGGAACTGATGGTCAGTTACCTCGGCTCGGAGCGCGACCACGTCGAGCGGATGCGGGCGGCCGGCGACGTGGAGCTGGACGGACAGGTGCTGCGCATCGCCAATCCGATCTCGGAGAGCTACGCGGTGGTCCGCGCCTCCAGCCTGCCCAGCCTGCTGCGCTGCGAGGCGGCCAGCGCACACGCCGTCTACCCGCACCGCCTGTTCGAGGTGGGCAAAGTCGCCCGCCGCGACGCCAGGGACGACTCCGGCACGGTGACGCGCACCCATCTGGGCTTCCTGATCGCAGACGGTGCGGCCGGCTTCAACGACGTCAACGAGCACCTGGCTGGGTTGCTCTATTACCTGCGCATCCCCTACCGGCTGCGCGCGTGCGCCGATCGCAGGTTCACGCCGGGCCGCGCCGCGGAGGTGCTGGTCGGCGCCGACGATACGCGTGCCGGTGTGATCGGCGAGGTGCACCCGGAGACGCTGGCGGCGTGGGCGATCCAGATGCCGTGCGCCGCCTGCGAGCTGGAGCTGGAGACGCTGGAGGCGGCCACCTCGTCATAGGCCTCCTTCGTCGCCCCAACCGTCGCCGGTGGCTCCGGGGTGGCTCCGGGTTTTGGCCCATCCCCGCCTGTTCGCTACGAGTCTGACGCACCTGCCGCTATCGCGGCACGTCCGTCAGACTCGTACCGGGCGATCGGGAACCGGCGGCCGGGGCCGAACGCGCGCCGTGACAGCTTGATCACGGTCGCGGCCTGGCGCCGCTTGTGCTCCGAGCGCGCCACCATCTGCAGGATGCGCCCGACGAGATCGGGCTCGAAGCCGGCGGCGGCGATCTGCTCGGCGCCTTCGCTTTCCTCGACGTAGCGCCGCAGGATCACGTCCAGCACGTCGTACGGCGGCAGCGAGTCGCTGTCGAGCTGCTCGGGCCGCAGCTCTGCCGAGGGCGGCTTGTCGATGGTCGCGTGCGGGATGGCCGGGCCGTCTTCGTTGATGCGGCGGGCAAGCGCGTACACCTGCGTCTTCCACAGGTCGCCGATCGGCGCCAGCGCGCCGGCCATGTCGCCGTACAAGGTGGCGTAGCCGGTGGCCAGCTCGCTCTTGTTGCCGGTGGCCAGGGCCAGCGCGCCGGTCTTGTTCGCGAACGCCATCACCAGCGTGCCGCGGATTCGTGCCTGCAGGTTCTCCTCCGCCGTGTTGGGAGGGCGGCCGGCAAAGACCGGCCCCAGCGTGTCCAGGTATGCCGAGAACGCCGGCTCGATCGACAGCACGTGGAAATCGATCCCGAGCGCGCGCGCCAGGTCCTCCGCATCGCGCCGGCTGCCGGGCGACGAGTAGCGCGACGGCAGCGCGAATCCGGTGACCTGCTCTGCGCCCAGTTGGCGCGCGGCGACGGCAGCCACCACCGCGGAGTCGATGCCGCCCGAGATCGCCAGGCAGACACGGTCGTGGCCGGTCTTTGCCAGGTAGTCGCGCAGGCCGATGCCGATCGCGGATTCGACCTCCCGGTAGTCGTCCGTGGCAGGGGCGGCGACGCCGGTCGAGTCGGTGTCGATCACGGCTACGTCCTCCCGGAACCCGGGCGACCGGTGGATCAGCCGGCCGTCTGCTGCGCACGCCATGGACTGCCCGTCGAAGATCAGTCCGTCGTTGCCCCCGACCGCGTTGGCGTACAGGACCGGGCAGCCGCCGGTGGCCGCCACCCGCGCCAGCAGCGTGGCGCGGAGCGCCGGTTTGCCGAGATGATAGGGCGATGCCGACGGCGCCAGCATCAGCGTCGCGCCGGCGCGCGCCTGCTCGGCGACCGGGTCGCGCGCGTAGACGCCTGCGGGATCGGGGTCCGACTCCCACCAGATGTCCTCGCAGATGGTGAGCCCCAGCCGCTCGCCGGCGAACGGCACGGGCCGGCAGGCGGCGGCCGGCTCGAAGTAGCGCGCCTCGTCGAACACGTCGTAGGTGGGGAGCAGGCTCTTGGCCTGCGAGCCGACCACCGCGCCGCCGGCGAGCAGCGTGGCGACGTTGTGCAGCGCCTTGCCCGCACCGGTCCGGTTGGGAGCGACGTGGCCGACCACCACGCCCAGTCCCTTCGGCAGCAGCCGGCGCAGCCGATCGACGGCGTCGAGGTTGGCCGCGACGAACGACCGGTGGTCCAGCAGGTCCATCGGCGGGTAGCCGCACACCGACAGCTCCGGGCAGACCATCAGCGTTGCGCCGCCGGCTTGCGCCGCCTGCGCGGCGGACACGATGCCGTCGACATTGCCGGTGAAGTCGCCGATGGTCGGGTTGATCTGGGCCAGGGCGATCCGCACGACCCCTCCTGTTCCGGGAGCTTCCTACCCCAGAGACGACTCGAACGTCCGACCCACGGTTTAGGAAACCGTTGCTCTATCCACCTGAGCTACTGGGGCATGTGCGCCGCACGGCGCCGCATAAAGTTACACCGCCCGGGCACGGACGGCGAGTCCGGAGCGCGACGGCCTGAGCTCCCGGGTGCGGCTCCACGCACGTCCGGCGTACCCAGGCGCCGATGCCGGCATCGCGAAGCCGCCGCTCGACCTCAGAGAGTTGCGCCGCCGAGGCGGGTTCGGTGACGACCCGGATCTCGTCCCCGACAGGATCCAGGGCGGCGGGGATGTCCCGATGCGCAGCCGCTGGAGCAGGTCGTGGGCGTTGTCCGGGATCCCGAACACCCCGACTTGCTGCAGGTACCGCGTCAGGGCGGTACCTGCAGGACCTGCAGGCGCACCGGGGCGACGCCGGACCGCAGCATCCCCAACTCGCGGGCGGCGCCCAGGGACAGGTCGATGATGCGGTCGGCCACGAACGGACCGCGGTCGTTGATGCGGACCTCGACGCTTCCGCCGCCGCCCGTCAGGGAGACTCTCACCAAGGTGTCGAACGGCAGGGTTGGGTGCGCGGCGGTCAACGCGAACATGTCGTACTGCTCGCCGCTGGCGGTCGGCCGGCCATGGAACTGCCAGCCGTACCAGGATGCCAGGCCGGTGGTGCCCGCGGGGAGTGCTGCCCGCTCGTGCTGGCCGGGCGCGGCGGTGAACGATACCGCCGGCGCCTCCTGCGCGGCGGCGCCGGCGGCGATCAGCGCAAACAAAGCCGGGAAGATGGCGTACATCCACTTGATTATCGACTCCGAGGTCTGCAAATTGAGATCGGCGATGAGCGGCGATCTGCGTGCGGCCCTGGCCGTCGAGCGGCCCCTGCAGGTGGTCGGGGTGATCAACGCCTATGCCGCGGTGCAGGCGCGGTCGGCCGGATTCCGGGCGATCTACCTGTCCGGCGCGGGCGTGGCCAACGCGGGATTCGCGCTACCCGACCTGGCGATGACGGGCCTGGGGGACGTGCTGGAGGACACGCGCCGGATCACCGGCGCCGTGCCCCTGCCGTTGCTGGTGGATGCCGATACCGGCTGGGGTGAGGGCCTCACCATCGGCCGCACCGCCCGCGAGCTGGCGCGCGCCGGCGCCGCCGCCATGCACCTGGAGGACCAGGTGCAGACCAAGCGGTGCGGGCACCGCGGCGGCAAGCAGCTCGTGGCCGCCGACCTGATGCAGGAACGGATCGCCGCGGCCGCAGACGGCCGGCCCGACGAGCGCTTCGTGGTGATGGCGCGCACCGACGCGCTGGCGGTCGAGGGCCTGGACTCGGCGGTGGAGCGGTGCGGGCGCTACGTGGAGGCCGGAGCTGATATGATCTTCTTCGAAGGCGCCACCGCGCTGGACCAGTTCGGCCGCGTGGCGGAGGCGGCAGGGGTTCCTGTGCTGGCCAACATCACCGAGTTCGGACAGACGCCGCTGTGGACGCGCGAGCAGCTCGCGGCGGCCGGGGTGGCGCTGGTGCTCTATCCGCTGTCCGGGTTCCGCGCCATGGCCAAGGCGGCGGCCGGCGTGTTCGAGACGATCCGCCGCGACGGCACGCAAAGGGAGACGATCACGCAGATGCAGACACGTGCTGAGCTGTACGAGACACTGGACTACGAGCGCTACGAGGCGCGCGCGGACGCGATCCTGGCCCGGGCGGACCAGGCCCGGAACGGCAACCGTGGCTGAGGCGAGCGCCGGTCTGAGCGGCGTGGTCGCCGGCCGCTCGGCGATCGCGACCGTCGGCAAGGGCCACGGTCTGCGCTACCGCGGCTACGCGATCGAGGAGCTGGCGGGCGGCACCTGCTTCGAGGAGGTGGCTTGGCTGCTGATTCACGGCGAGCTGCCGGGACGCGCCGAGCTCGACGCGTACCGGCAGCGGCTGGCCGCGCGCCGGGACCTTCCGGAAGCGGTCCGCGACATCCTGCATCGGCTGCCCGATCACGCCCACCCGATGGACGTGCTGCGCACCGGCTGCTCGGCGCTGGGAGCGGTCGGTCCGGAGGTGGATCCCGCCGCGATGGTGGACGCGGCCGACACCCTGCTGGCGCAGTTGCCGGCGGTGATCGGCGCGTGGCGCGGCGCCGCCGCGGATGGTGGCGTCGCCGGGTCCCTCGCCGCCCACACCCTGGTCCAGTTCGGCGCCGGGCCGGTGACGCCCGAGGCCGAGCGCACCCTGGACGTCGCCATGACCCTGTACGCCGAGCACGAGTTCAACGCCTCCACCTTCGCGGCGCGCACCGCGGCCTCCACCCTCACCGACTTCCACTCCGCGATCACGGCCGCCATCGGCACGCTGCGCGGGCGGCTGCACGGCGGCGCCAACGAGGCGGCGCTCGACCTGATCCGCTCCTTCGACGATCCCGAAGTGGCGGAGGAAGGCGTCATGCGGGCGCTGGCGGAGAAAAGGCTGATCATGGGGTTCGGCCACCGCGTCTACCGCGGCGGCGATCCCCGCTCGCCGATCATTGAGGCGTGCGCGGAGCGGCTGGTGGCCGGGCACGGCGGCGCCGATCTTCTGGCCATCGCGCGCCGCATCGAGTCCGTGATGCGGCGGGAGAAGGGGCTGTTCCCGAACCTGGACTTCTACAGCGCCGTCGTGTTCCACCAGCTCGGCATCGAGCAGCGCCTGTTCACGCCGGTGTTCGTGATCGCCCGCCTGACCGGCTGGGCCGCGCATGTTATCGAGCAGCTCGCCGACAACAAGCTGATCCGCCCCACCGCCGAGTACGTCGGCCCCGACGACCGCGCGTTCGTGCCGCTTTCGGAGCGTTCTACTCCTTGAGCGCCAGGTGGACGATGACCGGCAGCGCGACGCCTGCCGGCAGCGTGCCGGTCAGGCGCAGCCAGCCGCCGAAGTGGCGGAGGCGTGCGAACGTGGTCGGTCCCGGCGTGCCCGGCAGCGCGATCTCCGTGCCCTCGTCGGTCCAGTGGATGCCGTCGGGCGCGATCTGCACGCGGGCCGTGGCGCCGGCCGGCGCCTCGCCTTCGATGAGGCGGATGAAGAAGATCGCCTCGCGCGCCCATGCCGATTCGTACGGCTCGGTGGCGAACTCGCCTTCCCAGGTGGTGCCCAGCTCGATCGCCGTGGTGTGACTCTGCCTCATCGTTCCTCTCCCCTCACGTGGCCGTGGAGACCGCGACGCTGTCCACGTACAGAAACGCGCGCATGTCGGCGTCACTTTCCACGAAGAACGCCACGTTCAGCATCGACCACAGGTTGGGCATCGCCGGCAGCCGCATCGGCTCGATGCCGGCCACGTCCAGGTCACGCTCGTTGCAGCGGAATCCCAGGAAGCGCATGGCGGCCAGGTCGAAATCCAGCCGCAGGTAGTACCAGTTGTGCTTGGTGGCGATCTCGTTGTAGCAGAGCCGCTGGCCGCCGCCCGGGACGTCGACCCAGTTGCGGGACTTGAAGTGGAAGTGCGACCAGGTCTTGCCGCGCGTGCCGATGTCGTGGAGCGGCTCGCGCTCGTTCTTGTACTGCCAGCGCTCGGCGCGAGCGCCCTCGAATGCGTTGAGGTAGCGGATGTGCGGCATGACCCGAAGCGGCTCAGCGGCCTGGCCGTCGGCGTGCTGGAGGTCGAGCAGGATCCCGAACGCGCGCACCGCCGTCTCGCCGAGTTCCAGCTCGTTCGCCTCCGGCTTGAAGGTGACGATCGCCTCCACCCGCAGCGGTCCGGCGGTGCGGAAGGTGGAGCGCTTGATCGCCGTGCAGAAGGTGCCGGGCTTGGCGCGCGTGGCTAGCTTCAGCGCGTAGGCTCCGCCGATCGCGCCGGAGGTGCCCGCGTCCCACATGGTCAGGTTGCTGAGCATCGGCGGGCGCATGTCCATGTACTCCGGCAGCATGGCATCGACGCGGTCCTCGTAGTTGCCGATCAGCGCGCCCCAGCCGTTCACGCCGTCGTTGAAGTCGTCGTAGAACAGCAGCCTCTGCAGCGGCTCGAACGAGCTCAGGGTCGTGTGTGCCTGCATGCCGGCACTGTCTCACACCCGCCGGCGCGCGTGAACCGGTAGAGTTCGGGAGTCGTCTCTGAGATGGTGTGCATCGCATGAATGCGGATGAGGTGCTGGAGCGGCTGGCCACGTACGCGGCCGAGCCGCCGCAGTTCCCGCAAGCCGCCCACGACGCCGCCCGGCTGTGTCTGCTGGACGCGCTGGGCTGCGCGGCGCTGGCGCTGCGCCACCCCGCCTGCACTCGCCTGCTGGGACCGTTCGTGCCGGACCAGGACGATCACGTGCCCGGCGGCGCCCGGGTGCCCGGCACGGCGCTTGCGCTGGACCCGATACAGGCGGCGTTCAACACGTCGATGCTGATCCGCTGGCTCGACTACAACGACACGTGGCTGGCGGCCGAGTGGGGCCACCCCTCCGACAACATCGGCGCGCTGCTGGCGGTGGCGGACCACCTGTGCCGCACGGGGCAGCGCCGCGTCACGATGCGCGAGCTGGAGTCGCTGATCGTGCGCGCCTACGAGATCCAGGGCGTGCTGGCGATCGACAACAGCTTCAACCGCGTGGGCTTCGATCACGTTCTGCTGGTGAAGTTGGCCTGCGCGTGCACGGTCACCGCCCTGCTCTCAGGCGACGCGGACGCGGTGGCGGCCGCCGCGTCGCAGGCGCTGGTCGACGCCGGCCCGCTGCGCACGTACCGCCACGCGCCCAACACCGGTTCGCGCAAGTCCTGGGCGGCGGGCGACGCCGCGGCGCGCGCGGTGCAGCTCGCCTACCTGACGATGCGCGGCGAGCCGGGGTACCCGCGCGCGGTGGAGGCTCCGCGCTGGGGCTTCGACGCGGTGCTGCTCCGCGGCAAGCCGCTGCGCTGCGGGCCGCTGGCCAGCCACATCGTCGAGCACGTGCTGTTCAAGGTCGACTTCCCCGCGGAGTTCCACGCGCAGACCGCGGCCGAGGCGGCGATCGCCCTGCACCCGCGGGTGCGCGACCGGCTGGACGAGATCGATCGCATCGACATTCGCACCCAGGAGGCGGCGGTGCGGATCATCGACAAGACCGGGCCGCTGGCCAATCCGGCGGACCGCGACCACTGCCTGCAATACATCGTCGCGGTGGGGCTGCTCGCCGGCGAGTTGACCGACCACCACTACGACGACGCGTTCGCCGCCGACCCGCGCATCGACCGGCTGCGCGCCGTGATGCGCGTGGCCGAGGAGCCGTCGTACAGCGCCGGCTACCTGGATCCTGCCGAGCGCTCGATCGCCAACGCACTGCAGGTGCACTTCGCGGACGGGACGCACACCGAACGCGTGGAGGTGGTCTACCCGATCGGCCACCCCCGACGGCGTGCGGAGGCGTTGCCGCGGTTGCGGCGCAAGCTGCAGGCCAATCTGGCCTCGGCGTTCGATGCCGAGCGGGTGGAGCGCATCGTGGCGTGGTTCGACGACGGCGCCGCGCTGGCGGACATGACCGTGTCGGACTTCATGGACGCTCTGGTTGCCGAGCGGTGACCTCGACGGGAGGAAGCGAATGCACGTATTGATCACCGGTTCCGCCGGCAGGCTGGGCCGGGTGCTGGTCGCCGGTCTTGGTGACCGGCACCGGCTGCGGGGCTACGACCTGCAGCCGACGCCGGACGTCGAGGAGTCCGTGGTCGGCGACCTGCAGGACCTGGAGCGGCTGACCGCCGCGGCCGAAGGGGTGGACGGCATCGTCCACCTGGGGGCCGCCGTGGGCGGCGCGCACGGCTGGGAGGCGGTGCTTCAGGCAAACATCGTCGGCATGCGCAACGCGCTGGAGGCAGCGCGGCGCGCCGGCGCGCCGCGCTTCGTGTTCGCGAGCCGCGCCGGCCTGGTCGAGCGCTACCCGCGCAAGCTGACGCGCACGGTGGACCTTCCGACGCGGCCGTTCGACGACTACTCGGTCAGCAAGGCGTTCGGGGAACAGCTCGGCCACCGCTACCACGACGAATTCGGGATCGAGTTCGTGGCCGTGCGCATCGGCAGCTTCCGCGCCGACCGGACCGATACCCGGCACCCGCACGACCTCAGCCACGGCGACGCCGTGCGGGTGTTCGAGGCGGCCCTCACCCATCCCGGCGTGGGTTTCGAGATCGTCTTCGGCGTCTCCGACGCGGTGTGGCCACTGTACGACCTGGACTACGGGCGCCGCGCCATCGGCTATCACCCGCGGGACCGCTGCGAACTCACCGAGGCGGCCGACACCTCTCCCCGCTTCCGCGACTGAGGCGCCAGGCCTCAGAGAAGAAAGGGCGCCGCACGCGGAGTTGATCCGCGCCAGCGCCCTCCCGGTTATCCGATGCGCGCGGCCTACGCGGCTATCATCGCGTGCGGGTCGATCACGAACTTGGTCGCCGCACCCTTGTCGAAGTCCTGGTAGCCGTTGGGCGCATCGTCCAGGGAGATGACCTGCGCGTTGACCGCCTCTGCGATCTTCACCTTGTCGTAGACGATCGCCTGCATGAGCTGGCGGTGGTAGCGCATCACCGGGCACTGGCCGGTGGTGAAGTGATGGGACTTCGCCCAGCCCAGGCCGATGCGGATACCCAGGTTGCCGATCTTGGCGTTGTCGTCCACGCCGCCCGGGTCGCCGGTCACGTACAGGCCGGGAATGCCGATGCCGCCGCCGGTGCGGGTCACCTCCATGACCGAGTTGAGCACCGTGGCCGGCTGCTCGACGGCGGAGTCCTTGCCGTGGCCGCGCGCCTCGAAGCCCACGCAGTCGACCGCCTGGTCGACCTCCGGCTCGCCGACGATCTCGGCGATCTGCTCGCCCAAGGTGGCGTCCTTGGTCAGGTCGACGGTCTCGCAGCCGAAGCTGCGTGCCTGCGCCAGCCGCTCGGCGATCATGTCGCCGACGATCACGACCGCGGCGCCCAGCAGCTGACAGGAATGCGCGCACGCCAGGCCGACCGGCCCGCCGCCGGCAACGTAGACGATCGAGCCGGGCCCGACGCCGGCCGAGAACGCGCCGTGGAAGCCGGTGGGGAAGATGTCCGACAGCAGCGTCAGGTCCTTGATCTTGGCCATCGCCACGTCACGCTCAGGCAGCTTCAGCAGGTTGAAGTCCGCGTACGGCACCATCACGTACTCGGCCTGCCCGCCGACCCAGCCGCCCATGTCGACGTAGCCGTAGGCGGCGCCGGGACGGGCCGGATTCACGTTCAGGCAGATGCCGGTCTTGGTCTCCTTGCAGTTGCGGCAGCGGCCGCAGGCGATGTTGAAAGGGACGCTGACGATGTCGCCAACGTCGACGAACTCGACGTCGTGGCCGGCCTCGATCACCTCACCGGTGATCTCGTGGCCCAGGATGAGCCCCTCGGGCGCGGTCGTGCGGCCGCGCACCATGTGCTGGTCGCTGCCGCAGATGTTGGTCGATACGATCTTGAGGATCACGCCGTGGTCGCACTTGCGATCGCCGAGCGCCAGCTCGGGAAAGTCGATCGACTGGATCTCGACCACGCCGGGCTTGATGTAGGCTACGCCTCGGTTGCTTGCCATCTGAATCCCTCCGGGAAATTGGTCGTCGTGAACGGGCCCCGACTCTACGCCGAGGGAGCCCGGCCGGCAACTCCCCCTGGTGTGAGGTACTCGCGGAAACCTCCGCTATTTGCGACGGATGTGCCAATTTCGCGATCCTTAGCAGGCAGCGAGTCGTTGACGCGACAATCAACGTGCCGATAGCGTACCAGTTCGGCTGCGGTATCGCCGTCCGGCGTTTCCCGCTGCCTACAACAGAATGGAGGGTCGAAAAGTGACACTCAGGAATCAAGGGAAACTGCTGGCGCTGCTGGCGGGCTTCGCGCTCGTCGCCGCCGGGGCATGGGCCCAGCAGTACAACGAAGCGCCGATGCTTCAGGAGATGGTCGCCTCGGGCGATCTGCCGCCGGTGGGCGAGCGGCTGCCGGAAGATCCGCTGGTGGTCGAGCCGGTCGACTCGGTCGGCCAGTACGGCGGTACGTGGCGCCGCGCCTTCAAGGGGATCAAGGACTTCCACGCCTTCGGCCGCCTCAACTACGAGCCGATGCTGCGCTGGCCGCGCGATCCCAAGGACCCGGTCCAGCCCGGCCTGGCCAGGGAGTGGACCTGGTCGGAGGACGGCACGGAGCTGACCCTGCACCTGCGCCGCGGCCTCAAGTGGTCCGACGGGGCGCCGTTCACGGTCGACGACATCATCTTCTGGTGGGAGGCGATCGAGACCGACACCAACATCACCGCCGCCCCGCACGCGGAGTGGGTGATCGACGGCCAGCCGATGGAGCTCACGAAGATCGACGACGTCACAATCACGCTCAAATTCGCCGGCCCCAACGGCCTGGCGGAGACGGTCGGCCTGGCCTTCCACGGCAACCAATGGCCGCTGGGCTTCGAGCGCTTCGGCTTCTTCGCGCCGCGCCACTACCTGGAGCAGTACCACCCCGCGTACAACTCGAACGTGAGCGACTACCAGCAGTTCGAGGACAGGGCGTTCGACTTCAACATCGAACGGCCGGCCATGACCCCTTGGCGGGTCACCGAGTGGGGTGCCGGCGCCACCGAGCTGGTCGCCGAGCGCAACCCCTACTACTGGAAGGTCGACGTCGACGGTAACCAGCTCCCGTACATCGACCGCCTGCACTTCACGCTGGTGGAGGACAACGAGGCGGCCAACCTGCTGGCCATCGCGGGCGAGATCGACATGCAGACCCGGCATATGCAGCTCAGCAAGTTCCCGGTCTACCAGCAGAACGCCGAGGCGGGCGAGTACCACACGCTGCTGTGGAGCAACGCCGCCGCATCGCATGCGACGTTCTTTCCGAACCAGAGCTACGGCGACCCCAAGTACCGCGCGCTGATGCAGGAGCTGAAGTTCCGGCAGGCGCTGTCGCTGGCCATCGACCGCGACCTGATCAACGAGGTCGTGCACCTGGGTCTGGGCACGCCGCGCACGGAGTCGGTGGTCAACGACTCGGCGCTCTTCCAGCCTGACATCGAGTTCTACTACGCCGAGTACGACCTGGACCGGGCGCGCGCCCTGCTGGACGAGCTCGGCCTGCCGGCAGGCGACGGCGGAGTCCGCACCTTCGCGGACGGCTCGCCGCTGGAGCTGATCGTCGAAGCGGTCGGCACCGGCAACACCGATGCTCTGGAGATCGCCGTCGAGGGCTTCAACGACATCGGCCTGAAGACGGTGCTGAAGACCATGACGCGCGACGTGTACTGGCCGCGGGCCGGCGCGAACGAGGTCATGATCGCCACCTGGGGCACGGACCGCGGCCTGGTTCCGATGGTCGACCCGATCTACCAGTTCCCGTTCGACGAGCGTTCATGGATGGCTCCGGCATTCGGCACCTGGTACAAGACGGGCGGCGAGTTGGGCGAGGAGCCTCCGGCCGAGATGAAGGAGTTGATGGACCTGTACGACGAGTACAAGGGGAACGTCGATTCGTCGGCGCAGCTCGAGATAGCCAAGAAGCTGGTCAGGCTGTCCACCGAGCGGCTGTACACGATCGGCACCGTCGGCATGGCGCCGGGCATCGTCGTCGTCAAGGACAACTTCAAGAACGTGGTGGAGGAGTTCACGGCCGACTGGCTCATCATGTCCCCGGGGACGCAGGATCCCAGCCACTACTACTTCGACCAGTCGTAGCGTTCCGCACGCCGGACGTGCTGGCGGGATGCGGGCGTGGAAGACACCGTTCTTCCGCGCCCGCCGTACCCGCCGCTCGACAAAGCTAGTCAGGAGCACTCCTTCCCATGCTCGCCTACGTCGTTCAGCGGGTGCTGGCGATCATCCCGCTGCTGCTGTTCGTTTCCATCATCACCTTCGTCATCATCCAGTTGCCGCCCGGCGACTTCTTCACCTCGCTGCAGGCCGAGATCGCCGAGACCGGCGGCGGCCAGGACGCCCGCACGCTGGAGGCGCTCCGCAAGCAGTACGGGCTGGACCGGCCGCAGTACATCCAGTACCTGAAGTGGATCACCGGCTTCCTGCGCGGCGACTTCGGCTGGTCGCTGGAGTGGAACAGCCCGGTCTGGCCGCTGGTCGCCAGCCGGCTGGGGTACACCGTCCTGCTCGGCTGCATCTCGCTCGCGTTCACGATGCTCATCGCCATACCGATCGGCATCTACACCGCCACCCACCAGTACGCGATCAGCGACAACCTGCTGTCGTTCGTGGGCTTCGTGGGGCTGTCGCTGCCCGGATTCCTGCTGGCCCTGGCCTGGATGTTCTTCGGCGCCCTGGTGCTGCGCATCGACGTCTGGGGAACGCTGTCGCCGGAGATGGAGGACGCCCCGTTCAGCATCGCGAAGGCGGCTGACTACCTCAACCACCTGTGGCCCCCGGCGGTCATCCTGGGGCTGGCCTCGACGGCGCAGCTGCAGCGCATCATGCGCGGCAGCATGCTCGACGTGTTCGGGCAACAGTTCATCACCACCGCCCGCGCCAAGGGCCTGAAGGAGCGCAAGGTCATCAACAAGTACGGGGTGCGGGTGGCGATCAATCCGCTCATCAGCGTGCTGGCGCTGGAGATCCCGAAGATGATCTCGGAATCGGCGCTGATCGGCATCGTCATGTCGCTGCCGACGACCGGGCCGCTGTTCCTGCGCGCCCTGCGCACCCAGGACATGTACCTTGCCGGCACCTTCCTGCTGTTCATGACCCTGCTGCTGATGGTGTCCAACCTGATCGCCGACATCGTGCTGGCCCTGGTCGACCCGCGTATCGTCTACGAGCGCGATTCGGAATGACCGACCTGGCATCCAGGTCGGCGGAGCTCTTCAAGCTCTACGAAGAGCTGGAGGACCGGGGCGACGCGGAGGATGCCGCCGATGTGGCGCCCCGCGCCGCCGGCGCGCGCTACGCGGCTTCGCAGTGGCGGCTGATGTGGCGGAAGTTCATCCGCAACCGCGCCGCCATCGCCGGCGGCATCGTCATCGCCTGCTTCTACCTGGTCGCGCTGTTCGGCAACTTCGTCTCCCCCTACGCGTTGGATACCCGGCACCGGAATTACATCTACATGCCGCCGCAGCGCATCCACTTCTTTCACGACGGCCGCTTCGGGCCGTTCGTCTACGGGATCGAGCGCAGCATCGACCCGAAGACGCTGCTGAAGATCTACGAGCCGGACCGCGAGCACGTCATCCCGTTGCGGTTCTTCGCCTCGGGCGAGCCGTACAAGCTGTTCGGGCTGTTCGAGACCGACGTGCACCTCTTCGGCGTGGACGAGGGGGTCGTGTCCATCCTCGGCACGGACCGTCAGGGGCGCGACATGTTCACCCGCATCGTTTTGGGAAGCCAGATCTCCCTGACCATCGGGCTGATCGGGGTCGTGCTGAGCCTGTTCCTGGGATCGGTGCTGGGGGTGGCGTCCGGCTACTACGGCGGCGCGATCGACAACCTCATCCAGCGCGTGATCGAGCTCGTGCGGTCGTTTCCGTCGATCCCGCTGTGGATGGCGCTGTCGGCGGCGCTCCCCCTGACCTGGCCGCAACTGCGCATTTACTTCGCGGTCACGCTGATCCTGTCGCTGATCGGCTGGACCTGGCTGGCGCGACAACTTCGCGGCAAGGTCCTGTCGCTTCGCTCCGAGGACTTCGTGCTGGCCGCCAAGATGGCGGGCGCCGGCGACCGGCGGGTGATCTTCAAGCACCTGATCCCGGCCACGCTGGGCCATATCATCGTCGTATCCACCCTGGCCATGCCGAGCATGATCCTGGGCGAGACCGCCCTGAGCTTCCTGGGCCTGGGCCTGCAGCCGCCGCTGACGAGCTGGGGCGTGCTGCTTCAGGAGGCGCAGAACATCCAGTCCATCGCCGTGTACCCGTGGGTGTTCACGCCCGCGATCTTCATCGCTGCGGCGATCCTGGCATTCAACTTCCTGGGCGACGGGATGCGCGATGCAGCCGATCCGTACACCAGTTGACCGGCGGGCGGACGCGGTGACCGCCGGCACGCCGGGCGGCGAACGGCCGCTGCTGCGCATCGAGGACCTGCGCACGCACTTCACGACCCTGGACGGGGTGGTGCGGGCGGTGGACGGCGTATCGCTTGCGGTGCACCCGGGCGAGACACTGGGCGTGGTCGGGGAGTCGGGATGCGGCAAGAGCGTCACCGCCTTCTCCGTCCTGCGGCTGCTGCCGCGCCGGACCAGCCGCATCGTCAGCGGCCGGATCCTGTTCGACCGGCGCGACGGCAGCGCGCCGGTGGACATGACCGGGCTGGACGCCAACGGCGAGGTGATCCGCGACATCCGCGGCAACGAGATCGCCATGATCTTCCAGGAGCCGCTCACGTCGCTGTCGCCCGTGCACACCATCGGCAACCAGATCGAGGAGACGGTGCGGCTCCACCAGGCGGTCAACCGGGCCGTCGCGCACGAACGCGCGGTCGAGCTGATGGAGCAGGTCGGCATCGCCATGCCCGAGCAGCGCCTGGCCGGCTACCCGCACCAGTTCTCCGGCGGCATGCGGCAGCGGGCCATGATCGCGATGGCGCTGTCCTGCAACCCGTCGCTGCTGATCGCCGACGAGCCGACCACCGCGCTCGACGTGACCATCCAGGCGCAGATCCTGGAGTTGATGAAGGCGCTGCAGCAGGACCTGGGCATGGCCATCATGCTGATCACCCACGATCTGGGCGTGATCGCGGAGATGGCGGACCGGGTCGCGGTGATGTACATGGGCAGGGTGGTGGAGGAAGGCGGCGTGCGCACCGTGTTCCATCGCCCGCTGCACCCGTACACGGTGGGCCTGATGCGCTCGATCCCGCAGGTGGGCCGGGGCATGCCGGGCCGCCTGGCGCCGATCCCGGGCAGCGTCCCGGACCCCTTCTCGGTGCCGCCCGGCTGCGCCTTCTATCCGCGCTGTCCGGCCGCCAAGACGGATGCCTGCGAGGCCGCGGTGGCGCTGCGGGAAGTGGAGCCGACCCATCACGTCCGCTGCACACTGTACGCGGACCATGGCTGAGCCGACGGGCGTGCCGGACGAGGTGCTGCTGGAGGTTCGCAACCTCAAGAAGCACTTTCCGATTCAGAGGGGTGTGTTCCGTCGTACCGTCGGGTACGTCAGGGCCGTGGACGGGGTCGACTTCCAGCTCCGTCAGGGGGAGACGCTGGGACTGGTCGGCGAGTCGGGCTGCGGCAAGACCACCACGGGCCGGGTCATCCTGCGGGCGATCGAGGCGACCGACGGACAGGTGCTGTTCCGCCGCAGCGACGGCAGCGTGGTGGACCTCGGCACGCTGCCGAAGGAGGAGATGATCGCCGTGCGCCGGGAGATGCAGATCATCTTCCAGGATCCGTTCTCGTCGCTGAATCCGCGCATGACCGTCAGTGAGATCGTCGCCGAGCCGCTGGTCATCCACCGCGTCGCCTCCGGGGCCGCGCTGAAGCTGAAGGTCCAGGAGTTGCTGGAGGCGGTCGGCCTCAAGGCCCAGCACATGAACCGCTACCCGTACGCGTTCTCCGGCGGTCAGCGGCAGCGCATCGGCATCGCGCGGGCGCTGGCGCTGCGGCCCCGGCTGGTGGTCGCCGACGAGCCGGTGTCCGCCCTGGACGTCTCCATCCAGGCGCAGGTCATCAACCTGCTGGAGGACCTGCAGGAAGAGCTCGGCCTGACCTACCTGTTCATCGCCCACGACCTGTCCGTGGTCGAGCACATCAGCGACCGCGTGGCGGTGATGTACCTGGGCAAGATCGTGGAGATGGCAGAGGCGCGGTCGCTGTTCGAGAGCCCGCGCCACCCCTACACGGAGGCGCTCCTATCGGCCATCCCCATCGCCGACCCCGACCACCGCAAGGAGCGGATCGTCCTCTCCGGCGACGTGCCGAGCCCGTCCGCGCCGCCGCCGGGCTGCAAGTTCCACCCCCGCTGCCGCTACGCGCAGCCGATCTGCTCGCAGGAGGAGCCCCCGCTCACGCCGCTGCCGGACGGCCGCGCGGCCGCCTGCCACTTCGCCGAGGAGCTGGATCTGGCCGGCGTCTCATGGACCGACGAGCTGCTCGCGGATACGTGACGCCGGCTCAGCCGGATGCCAGCCCGGTGCCGAGGCGGCGGGTGAGCGCCGCGATCGGGGCGGTGACGACCACCTCCACCGGCGGCGGCGATCCCTCCACGCGGCGGATCAGGTCGAGCGCGGTGACGGCCAGCACGATGCGGTCGGCGGCATCCGCGATGGGCACCACCTGGAGCCCCGCCTCGCCGCCCTCTCCGCCGGCCGGTCATCTCGATGAAGATCGCCTCCAGCGTGGCCTCTTCCGTGTGCACGGTGACCAGCTCCGGAGCGCTGAGTGCGGCGCCGTTCGGCCCCAGGAAGCCGAGCACCTCTCCCGGAGCCACCTCGAAGCTGACGCCCCGTACGACCTGCACGTCGCCGTAGGAGTACTGCAGGTCGCGAACCTCGATCGCTGCGCCCATGTCACGCGACTCCTCGCCGGCGCTCGCCGTGCGGGCACCGTACCGGAGACGAGTATCCACCGTATGCTGTCGGCGTGGAACCCGTCACCGACCGGCCGACCTTCGATCCGCATTGCTTCTGTTGCGGGGAGTCCAACGCGCAGGGTCTGAAGCTGAGTTACCGCTATCCGCAGCCCGGAGAGGCCAGCACGTCGTTCACGATCCCCGACCACTTCACCGGCTGGAAGGACGTCGTGCACGGCGGCCTGCTGGCGATGGTGCTGGACGAGACGATGGCGCACGCCTGCGCCAGCAAGGGGCTGAACGGCTTCACGGGCGAAATCTCCGTTCGCTTCCGGCAGCCGGTACGGGTCGGCACGGTGGTGGCGGCGGCCGGACGTATCCGGTCCGAGCGGCGCCGCGTGGTGACGACCGAGGCGCAACTCACCGCTGGCGGCGCGACGATTGCCGAGGCGGAGGCGAGCTTCTTCGTGCCGCCCGAGTCCGCAGCGCCGGAATAGCGCCTCGAAAAAGCCTGCGCTCAGTCCGGGCGGCTGGGGACATGCACGACCTCGCGCGCCTTGCTGCCCTGTGCAGGGCCGACGATGCCGCGTTCTTCCATCTCCTCGACCAGGCGGGCGGCCCGGTTGTAGCCGATCTTGAGCTTGCGCTGCAGGTAGGAGGCGGAAGCCTTGCCGGACGCCAGCACGATGTCGAGCGCCTGCTCCATCATCGGATCGTCCGAGCCATCGGCGACCGGCCCCTCCGGCTCCTCTTCTTCGAACAGCACGTCCTCGTCAATGTAGTCGGGCTGGCCCAGCGTACGGACGTGGTCGGCGACCGCCTCGACCTCCTCGTCGGACAGGTAGGCGCCCTGGATGCGGACCGGCGCCGGGTCCCACGCGGACGCGAACAGCAAGTCGCCTCGGCCGAGCAGCTTCTCCGCGCCGACGCCGTCGATGATGATGCGCGAGTCGAACTTGCTGGCCACCATGAAGGCGATCCGGGACGGGATGTTGGCCTTGATCAGGCCGGTGATGACGTCGATCGACGGCCGCTGCGTGGCCAGCACGATGTGCATCCCGACCGCGCGCGCCATGGCCGCCAGGCGCGCCAGGGTCGACTCCAGCTCCTTGCCGGTGGTGGCCATCAGGTCGGCCAGCTCGTCGATGATGATGACGATGTAGGGCAGCTTCTCTCCCTTGTTCTCGCCGGCCTTGCGGTTGAACGAGGCGACGTCGCGCACGCCCACCTCGTCGAGCAGGGAGTAGCGCCGCTCCATCTCGAACAGGCAGTACTGCAGGGCCTGGAAGGCGCGCTTCGGTTCCGTGATGACCGGGGTCAGAAGGTGCGGGATGTCGTTGTAGAACTTGAGCTCGACGATCTTGGGGTCGATCAGCAGCAGCCGGACCTGCTCCGGCGTGCGCGCGCAGATCAGGGAGCAGATGATCGAGTTGACGCATACCGACTTGCCGGACCCGGTGGCGCCGGCGATCAGCAGGTGCGGAGTCTGCGCCAGGTCCATGATCTGGCACTCGCCGGCGATTCCCTGCCCGAGGGCGATGGGCAGGCTGTTGGACTTGGAGCGGAAGTCCTTGTGCGCAAGCAGCGTGCGGAAGCCGACGATGGCGCGGGTCCGGTTCGGCACCTCGATGCCGACCGCGTGCTTGCCGGGGATCGGCGCGACGATGCGCACGCGCGAGGCGGCGAGCTGCAGGGCGATGTTGTCGGCCAGATTGACGATGGAGGAGAGCTTCACGCCCGCGGCGGGCAGGATCTCGTACATCGTGATCGCCGGTCCGCGGCTGATGCCGGTGACCTTGGCGCTGATGCGGAACTCCTGCAGCGTCTCGGTGAGCACCTCGGCATGCTGCTCCGCTTCCGCCTGCAACTCCCGGTCGGGACGGTTGCGGTGCTCGTCCAGCAGCCGGTCGATCGGTACGTGATAGCCGCTGTTCGCCGGCGTGTCGCGGCCGCCGGTGCGGGGGCGGCGCGACGCGGCGGGGCGCGGTCGTACGCGGCGGGGTGGTTCTTCCCCTGCCGGCTCGGGAGGAGCCGGCGAAGGCGCCGGCGGCTCGTCGTCGGCGGGCTCTCCGGCCAGGATCGCCGCGAACGGCTCCCTGCTCTGCAGAATCGCCGACTCGTCGTAGCCGTCGTCCTGACCGGACCGGCCGCCCTGGTCTGCCTGGTCGCCGGGTTCGGGGGAAAGTTCGCGCTCGGCCGCATGTTCCGACAGCCCTGCTGGCGCCGCATCGGGCGGCGCCAGCAGGGCTGTCGGAACTCCCAGCCTGGGCGCGACACCGCTCAGCAGCACGACCGCCGCCGCGGCGGTGACCAGCAGGACCAGCAGCAGCAGCACGCTGGTGGGCCGGCCCAGGGCGTCGACGAGCGCTGCCGGCAGGGGCGGCGGCGGGTCGGTCAGGGTCAGGATGTGGGTGAGGGACGCCACGATCGGGATGATGAGCGCCGCTACCGGCAACGCCACGTGCAGGGTCGGCACGCGCGCGTCGGCCGGCGCCCGGCCGACCGTATAGGCCACCACGTACAGGTAGACCGGTACCAGGATGGCCGCCCAGCCCAGGCTGCGTATCAGGAACGCCCCGGGGGCGAGCAGCAGCGCCGCTCCCGGCTGCAGGCGTAGCTGCTCCCCCGAGAACGCCTGCAGAACCGTCGACAGGCTCAGCACGCTGGCCGCCACCGCGGACGCGAGCGCCAGGACCCAGATCGGCCAGTCCGGCACCCGCTCCATCACGCCGGTGCGGTCCTGTGTCTTGACGGACTCCGGCGTCGGATCGCGCGTAGCCAACACCTTCCCCTCCCCTCCTTATCGGCAGGCCGGCGCTGCCGGCTGAGAAGGTCTGCGGCGCGTGGAGAACCGTCGATCGGTTCCCGTGGGAGATCTCAGATGGTGCGGCCTACGAGCAGGCCGAAGGCGCCCAGCGGCAGCAGGTAGACCGCGAACCAGGCCAGCCGGTCGTGGTGCAGCACCGCCAGCAGAGCGCGCAGGCAGAGCGCTCCGGTCACCAGCGCGGCCGCGAACCCGACCGCCAGAGACGTGGCGCCGGTCTCGCGGATCAGACCGCGGGCGTCGCCGAGGGTCAGCGCCAGCGCGCCCAGCACGGCCGGCACCGACACCAGGAATGCCAGCGCGCCGGCGCGGCGGCGGCTCATCCCCCCGATCAGACAGGCCGCCACGGTGATGCCCGCGCGCGAGATGCCGGGCAGCACGGCGACCCCCTGCGCGACGCCCACGGCGATGGCAAGCCAGAGCCCGGGCTCGCCGCCGTTCGGGGACTTCCGGCGCAGGCGGGTGGCAAGAAGGATCGCGGCGGTGGCGATGAACGCGACCGACACCGCGGTGAGGGTACGGGCCGACGGCAGCAGGAAGCGGCTGACGATCAGGCCGACCACCGCGGTAGCGGCGGTGGCGGCCACGACCGCGGCGAGCAGGCGCAGGTCGTCGCGGTCGGCGGCGGCAACGCGGCCGGTGGCCAGGAGCGCTCCGGCGCGGAGCAGCGCGGCCAGCCGCCTGCGGAACTGCCAACAGATGACGACGAGCGTCGCGACATGCAGCACCACGTCGAACAGCAGTGGCGGCTCGGCGATTCCCAGCCACGCACGCGCCACCACCAGGTGGCCGGAGCTGGAAATCGGCAGGAACTCGGTGGCGCCCTGCAACAGCCCGAGCCCGACCGCCTCGACGATGCTCATGGTGCGGTCCGTTCGGACAGCTCGACGGTCACCAGGTGGCGCTGGGCGCTCAGGCCAGGCACCCGGACCCGCTGCACCGCCGCGCGGAACGGCAGCGCCCGCAGCGCCGCGTCGATCGCCGCGCGCGTGCCGGCGTAGGCCAGCAGGCGCGGCGCCAGGCGTTCCCGGGCGACGGCGGCGGCCAGCTCGGGCAGGGGGGCGACCGCGCGCGCGGTGACCAGGTCGAAGCGTTCGCCGCCCGCGTGCGCGACGACGCGCGCGTTGACCAGCCGCAGGTGCGGGACGACCGCGGACAGGAACGCGCGGCGCTTCTCCGAGCGCTCGATCAGCGTGAAGGTCAGGCGCGGCAGCGCGATCGCCAGCGGGATGGCCGGCAGGCCCGCGCCCGACCCGAAGTCGGCGACCCGCCATCCGAGCCGCCGGACGACGGGCACCGCCGTCAGCGCGTCCAGCACATGGTGGGTGACGAGCTGCTCGCGGTCCGCCTTGACGAAGCCGTAGACCCGGTTCCAGCGGTCCAGCTCTGCCATGTACGCCGCCAGCACGCCCGCGTCGGCATCCACGCCGAGCGCCCGCAGGCCGGCGTCGAGCGCGTTCGGGGACCGATCCGGGCCGTCGCCGATCGACGTCGAGGCGATTGCGCCCCTCATTCAAAGAGATGGCGGTACGGGCCGAATGCCAGCGGCTTGTGGTGCCTGTTCGCCGTTTCGCTGCTCCCCGGACACTCTTTTGCACAGTGTCGCCCCTTTGGCAACGACCATGAAACCGGATGCGATCGAGAGGTCGGACCGTTCGCATCGTCCACTGCCCGATGACGAAGCTCGGCTGAGCGGACTACCCTGAGCGGTGTCGGACCGCGACGCGCATTGGCCGCACCGGCAGAAGGGATGGGCGTGAACACGGCGTATCCGCAGATACCCTACGGCTGGGCCGACTTCGAGGGGATGCGCCGCGAGCGTACCCTGTACGTCGACAAGACGCGCTTCCTGCACGACCTGGAACGGGAGCGGACCGCCTTCCTGATCCGCCCGCGGCGCTTCGGCAAGTCGTGCTGGGTGGCGCTGCTGGAGAGCTACTACGACCGCAACCGCGCCGACCGCTTCGAGGCGATCTTCGGCGGCACCGACATCGCGCGGCGGCCCACCGCCGACCGCCACCGCTACGTGATCCTGCGCTTCGACTTCTCCGCGTTCGACGATACCCTGGAGACCCTCCGCGAACGGTTCGAGACCTACTGCTTCATCAAGCTCCGCGCCGCGCTGGAACGAAATCAGGACCTGTTTCCGCAGCCGGTGATCGACCGCATCCTGGCCCACCCCGCCATCGACGGCAGACTGAACGAACTGTTCGAGTACGTCGGCGAGCACGACGTCCCGCTGTACGTGCTGATCGACGAGTACGACAACTTCGCCAACACGATCCTGGCGCACCGCGGCGCGCAGGCGTACGAGTCGTTCACCCATGGCGGCGGCTTCTACCGCAACTTCTTCGCCACCCTCAAGGCCGGCGTCGGCCACGGCGGCGGCGTGGAGCGCCTGTTCGTCACCGGCGTGTCACCGATCACCATGGACGACGTGACCAGCGGCTTCAACATCGCCACCAACGTCAGCCTGATGCCGGAGTTCAACGAGGTGCTCGGCTTCACCGCCGCCGAGGTGCGCGCCATCCTGCAGACCTACCGCGACCACGGCGTGCTCGATCAGGACGTGGACGAGGCGATGGCCGTCATGGCCGAGTGGTACGACGGCTATCGCTTCGCCAAGCGCGCGCACCAGCCCGTCTACAACACCGACATGGTGCTCTACTACGTCAAGGCGTCGGTTCCCGGACGCGGCAAACCGGACGATCTGATCGATACGAACGTGCGCATCGACTACGGCAAGTTGCGCCACCTGCTGACGGTCAACCGGCAGCTCAACGGCAACTTCGACCTGCTGCGCCACGTGATCGGCGAAGGCTGGGTGGACGGCGAGCTGCGCGACGGATTCCCGCTGGAGGAACTGGATCAGAGGGACAACTTCGTGTCGCTGCTGCACTACTTCGGGCTGCTGAGCATCCGCGAGGTGCGCGACGGCATGCCGCGGCTGGCGATTCCGAACCAGACGGTGCGGCGGCTGATGTACGGCTACCTGCGCGACGGCTACCGCGACGTGGGCCTGTTTGCGGTGGACCGGCACGCTTTCGGCCGGCTGGTGCACGAGATGGCGTACCGCGGCGCCTGGCGGCCGGTGCTGGAGTTCCTCAGCGACGCGATCGCCAGCCAGACATCGATCCGCGACTACATCGACGGCGAGAAGGTCATCCAGGGATTCCTGGCCGCCTACCTGAGCGGGACCGAGCACTTCGTGTTCCACACCGAGCGCGAGCTGGGCGGCGGTTACGCTGACATCTGCCTGGAGCCGCACCTGCAGCGCTACGCCGGCATGCGCCACGGCTACGTGATGGAGTTGAAGTACCTGAAGCGCGGCGAGCCGGCCGGCGAGGCGCGCGTGGCGAAGGCGGCACGGGAGGCGGCGGCCCAGGTGCGGCGCTACGTGGCGGACGAGCGGCTGGCGCGCCAGTATCCGACGGTGCGGTTCACCGGCTTGGCGGTCGTGTTCCACGGCTGGGAGCTGACGCATGCCGAAGCCGTGTCCGGCCCCGCGCTGGATGAACCTCGTAACACTTCCGTCCGAAGTTGATCGAGTCGCACATCTGCGATCTCGTGGAATCGATCCCGATCACAGCTTCGATAGTACGCCGCTGAATCTTCGTACCCAAGATCCATGTCCGGCCTACAATTGAAAGCTCCCTACGGGATCGACTCTGCCCTCGTGAAGTTCTGAACCTCCCGGAAGAAATCTGCCGCGCTCGACGGCGCCGAGTGCAGCTCGGGTTGCGGCATCGTCCAGTCACACTGGCGATGCCTGCGACGCTGCTCTCTGCAATGAAGGCCGCTGCTCTTCACCGACTCGGTTAGCATACAAAGACCGAGGGATACGACGATCCTCGGTGATCAAATCGTTCCTTGGTCGCCAAAATGCCTGCCACCGCGGCGGTTCGACGCTGAGCGCGCCATGCTCGGACCGATGGCGCGGGGAGATGCGAGGTGGATGGACGTGGACCTGATCGTCTCTCACCGAAGGAGCCTGCTATGGGCGGCACGCACGACCAGAATCAGCGGCATGACTGAACTTGAGCGCCCCTCCCGGAAGCGGTAGAGTGCCGGTGCAGGTTCTGGCTGTGGACGAGGTTCCCGCTTACCCGCGCATTCCCTACGGGCAGGCCGACTTCCGGCGCATCCGCCTGCGCAAGTGGCTGTACGTCGACAAGACGCGCTTCCTGCGGCGCCTGGAACGGGAGGACTACGTCTTCCTGATCCGCCCGCGGCGGTTCGGCAAGTCGCTGTGGGTGTCCCTGCTGGAGAACTACTACGACCGCTGGTGGGGCCACGAGTTCGACGCCACCTTCGCCGACACCGACATCGGCCGCAACCCCACCGACGACCGCCACCGCTACGTGGTACTGCGTTTCAACTTCTCGATGGTCGACGATGCCCTGGAGACCCTGGAGGAACGCTTCGAGGGTCATTGCCACACGGAGCTCCGGGGGGCGTTGCGCCGGCATCCCGACCTGTTCCCGGAAGCGGCGCTCCGGGAGATCCTCGCACCGCCGTCTATCACCGGGAAACTTGGCGAGCTGTTTCGCTACGCCGGTGACCACGACATCCCGCTGTACGTGCTGATCGACGAGTACGACAACTTCGCCAACACCGTGCTGGCGCACCACGGCGCGGAGGCGTACCACTCCTTCACCCATGGCGGCGGCTTCTTTCGCAGCTTCTTCGCCACTCTCAAGGGAGGCACCGACCGCAGCGGCGGCGGCATCGATCGCCTGTTCATCACCGGGGTGTCGCCGGTGACCATGGACGACGTCACCAGTGGCTTCAACATCGGCACCAACATCAGTCTGGAGCCGGACTTCAACGAGATGGTCGGCTTCACCGAGGCGGAAGTGCGGCGCCTGGTCGAGACCTACCGGGAGCGCGGCGTGTTCGCTCAGGACGTGGACGAAGCCATGGAACTGATGGGCGAGTGGTACAACGGCTACCGATTCGCACCGCAAGCGGACGCCGATCTGTACAACACCGACATGGTGCTCTACTACCTGAAGCACTCGATCCCGAACCGGGGCGTGCCGGACTACCTGATCGACACCAACGTGCGCATCGACTACGGCAAGCTGCGTCACTTGCTGGTGGTGGGGCGGCAACTCAACGGCAACTTCGACCTGCTGCGGGAGGTCATCGGCGAGGGGCGCAAAGACCTGCCGCGCATCCAGCCGAGCTTCCCGTTGAAGCAGCTCACCGACCGGCAGAACTTCCTGTCGCTGCTGCACTACTTCGGGCTGCTGAGCATACGCGCCGTGGTGGACGGCATGCCGCGGCTGGCGATCCCGAACCAGACCGTGAAGCAGTTGATGTACGGGTACCTTCGCGACGGCTACCGGGACGTGGAGGCATTCCGGGTCGACCTTTTCCGGTTCGAGCAGTTGATGCTGCGGATGGCCAACCAGGGCGAGTGGCGGCCGGCATTCGAGTTCCTGGGCGAAGCGATCGCCGCGCAGACCGGGATTCGCGACTACATCGCCGGCGAGAAGATCGTCCAGGGGTTCCTGGCGGCGTACCTGAGCGTGACCGACTTCTACGTGTTCCGGTCCGAGGCGGAGCTGGGGAAGGGACACGCGGACATCAGCCTGGAGCCGCTCGTGGCGCGCTTCCCTCACCTGCGGATCGGTTACCTGATCGAGTTGAAGTACCTGAAGCGCAGCGAGCCCGCGGACGACGCGGGCGTGGCGGCCGCGGTCAGCGATGCGAGAGCGCAACTGAGACGCTACCTGGCGGACGAGCGGCTGGCGCGGCAGTATCCGGGGGTGCGGTTCACGGGACTGGCGGTGGTGTTCCACGGCTGGGAGCTGGCGTTCTGCGACGCAGTGGCGTAGCAACCGATCACGGTCGTCCGGGGTCGCTCTCTCATCTGGCGCGCTACCGCGTAAAGTTTCTCAAGGTTGCAGGCCGGCGCGACCGATTACATTGAATGGGGCCTCCGTCGGTAATATCCGACGGCCTCATTGAGCGGCGCGTTATGGAAGTGCCGGTCAGTCGGTCAGTCGGTCACGGCGCCGAGCTGCGCTTCGACCAGCGTGCGATAGCGGCTTTCGGCGGCCAGCAGCTCGTCGGCGGTCCCGGACTCGATGATGCGGCCGGCCTCCAGCACGACCACGCGGTCGGCGCGCTCGATGGTGGAGCGGCGGTGGGCGATCACCAGCGCGGTGCGGCCGGACAGCAGGCGCGACATCGCTTCCTGGATCAGCTCCTCGGTCTCGGCGTCCACGGACGAGGTGGCTTCGTCCAGAATCAGGATGGGAGCGTCCTTGAGCAGGGCGCGGGCGATCGCGATCCGCTGGCGCTGGCCGCCGGAGAGACGCACGCCGCGGTCGCCCACCACCGTGTCCCAGCCGTCCGGGAGCGTGTCGATGAACTCCTCGGCGTTCGCGGCGCGGGCGGCGGCCCGCAGCGCGCCGTCGCCGGCATCGGGGCGCCCGAACAGGATGTTGTCGCGCACGCTGCCATGGAACAGGAACACCTCCTGGTTGACCACCGCCACCCGCCGGCGCAGGAACGGCAGGTCCAGGGTGCGCACGTCGTGGCCGCCGACCAGCACACGGCCGGCGTCGGGGTCGTAGAAGCGCGGCACCAGGCGCGTGACCGTGGTCTTGCCGGAGCCGGTCGGTCCGGCCAGCGACACCACCTCGCCCGGCGCCAGCGTCAGGCTGATCCGGTGCAGCACGGGCGTGCCCGCGTGGTAGGAGAACGTCACCCGGTCCAGCTCCACGGAACCCTGGAAGGCGGCCGGCACGACCGCGTCCGGCGGACTTTCGATGTCCGGCTCGATCGCCAGCAGCTCGTCGATGCGCCGGTAGCTGGCCAGCGCGCGGTGCAGGACCTCGCCGATGTCGGCCAGCTTCAGGAACGGCTGGTAGATGAACGTCAGGTAGGCCAGGAACAGGTACAGGTCGGCCACCTGCAGGCCGCCCCGCAGGGCGGTGGCGCCGCCGACGGCCACGGCCAGGACGACGCCGACGCCGCCGGTCATCTCCACGATCGCGTTCGGCAGCATCGAGCGGTGCATGGCGCCGGTCATGTCGTCGCGATAGCGGTCTGCCAGCCGCGCCACGCGCCGCGCCTGCTCGGCCTCGCGGGTGAACGACTTGATCTCGCTCATTCCCTGCAGGCTGTCCTCCACCAGGGCCACCACTTGCGCGTAACGCTCGCGCACGCGGCGCCACGTTCCGCGGATGGTGCGGGTCACCAGCCAGGTCACCAGCGCCGCTACCGGCAGCGGGCTGAGCACCACCAGGGTGAGCATGGGGTCGATACTCAGCAGCACCACGATCATGGCCACGGGGATGGCGACGGCCTGCGCCAGCTCGGGCACGCCGTGGGCGACGAAGTCCTCCAGCGATTCGACGTCGCTCACCGAGCGCGCGATCAGGGTGCCGGTACGGTTGTCGGCAAAGAAGCGGTGGGAGAGTCGCTGCAGGTGACGGTAGACGCGTTGCAGCAGGTCGCTCAGCAGCGCGTAGGAGGCCTGATGGGAGGTCAGCCCGTACAGATAGCGGGCGGCGCCGCGCAGCAGGAACGCGCCCACCATGGCCGCGATGACGACCGCCAGCGAGACTCCGTCCGGCGGCCCCGCGCCGCTTTCCGAACCGCCCGGTGCCGCGGTGACGGCGGCAATGAGGCGGCGGACGTACAGCGGCGGGATCAGCGTGGTGGCCGAGAACAGGAGGCCGCAGGCCGCCGACAGCCCGATGAGCAGCTTGTGGCGCCGGAACGCGTCGAGGACGCGCCCGGCCTGCTCGGTCTCAGCCATCGGTCGACAGCATCCGGACAGTCTATCCGGCGCGCGGATGTCGGGCGACGGCCTGGATGCGGACCCGCGCGGCACACTGGCCGCGCCCCGTCCGTCCCATTACACTTGCGTGCTTGAAATGGTACTGGAGGTTCTTCTCACCCTCGGCCTCCTGGTCGTGGTGGCCAAGCTCGCCGAGGGGGTGTTCAGCCGGTTCGGACTGAGCTCGATCATCGCCTACACCGCGACGGGCGTGGTGCTCGGCCCGGTCCTGGGGATCGCCGAGGCGACGCCCGAGATTCAACTCTTCCTGGGCATCGGCATCCTGGTGCTGTTCTTCCTGGTCGGCCTGGACGAGATCGACATTCCCGGATTCGTCGCGACGTTCTGCGGCCGCTACTTCGTGGCGGCCGTGCTGTCGGTCCTGGTGTCGCTGCTGGCGGCGCTCATCGTCACGTCGGACCTGCTGAATCTTCGTTTCGCGCTCGGACTGGACTTCACCGAGGCGCTGGCCCTGGCAGGGATCCTGTCGCTGTCCAGCCTGGGACTGCTGGCCAAGGTGCTCGCCGACGACGGACACCTCAAGGAGCCGATCGGCCTCAAGATGTTCACGATCGTGACGATCGCGGAGGTGTTCGCCCTGCTGGTGGTGGGGTTCAGCATCGGCGATCATCATGGCCACGGCAGCCGTGACCTGTCGGCGCTGAACGTGCTGATCCTCCTGGCGCAGATCGCGGGATTCGTGGTCGTGACGTGGGTCCTGTCGGCCAAGCTGCTGCCGCCGGCGATCCTGTTCCTCCGGCGTTTCATCAGGGTGCCGGAGCTGTCGTTCGGCCTGCTGCTCGGCGGGCTCTTTCTGGTGGTAGTCGGGGCCGAGAAGATCGGACTGCACGGCACCATCGGGGCGCTGCTGTTCGGCGCGGCGCTCTCGGGGCTGCCCGAGGGCGTGCGGCACGACATCCTTCCGGGGATGCGCAGCGCGTCGGAAGGTCTGTTCGTCCCTCTGTTCTTCGCGTCGGCCGGCCTGCAATTCGATCTGTCCTTCACGGAGATCCCGATCGGGACGATCGCGGCCCTCGTGCTGGTCCCGCTGGTGGGCAAGTTCGCAGGCTCGTTCCTGAGTACGATCGTGACCCGCATCGAGTCGCCGTTCACGCTGGCCACGGGGCTGATGTCGAAGGGCGTTGCGGAGATCGCCCTGCTGCTGGTGCTGCTGGAGGCCGGGGTGATCGAGCAGAGCGTGTTCTCGCTGTTCGTGCTCGTCATGTTCGGCTACATCCTGCTGATGCCGCAAGCGATCAAGATCTCGGTCAAGCGCGCGAAGTCGGAGTACGCGCGGATGCCGCAGGTCATCCCGTCCTACGTCCGGTATGCTCTTTCCGGCGTCAAGATCGGCAGCCTCCTGGACAGGACCCGAAGCTACCCGGACTCGGCCACCACGGTGCAGAGCTTCCTGGATGACTGGACCGTGCCGAACCATCGCGACTACGTGGTGGTCGATGGCGGTGAGGTGGCGGGGATCGTGTCGATGTCCAAGGTACGATCCGTTCCCAGGAACGCGCGGGCGACGACGACGCTACGGGATCTGCTGCGAGTACGGACGCCGCATGCCGGGCCCGACGAGTTGATCGTCGACGTCATGGATCGGATGACGAGCAGCTCGATAACCGTGATACCGGTCATGGACGGCGTCTCGGGACTGTTCCTGGGCACCCTGGCAAGTCATGATGTCATGGACTTGGTCGCCCTGATGGAAGAGATCAAGGAGGAAGAGAAGTCGATGGGCGCTGCAGCAGGGACGGCTGACGCATAAAGGTCCCTTAACCCCTTACACAAGCTCCCTCAACCTGTACTATGGAAAGGATGGCCGACATCGATCTGCGGGGCCTTGATCCGGCGACGGCGCGGGAGGTGGTCGCCGGCTATCTGCGATCGTCGCGGGAGTTGCGGGGAAAGCTGCGATCCGCCCGCGAGCAGGAAGCGCTCTGGCAGAAGCGCACGCTGCTGGCCCGGCAGGCCGGCGACCACGAGCTCGAACATCGGGCCCAACGTCGGCTGAAGGAGGCGCGCGAGACCAGCGGGAGGCTGAGCGCGGAGGATTTCGAGCTGTCGGCTGTCGTCGATCGGCTGAAGGCGGAGTTGCAGAGGCTTCGCGCCGCGCCGGAGCTTTCCGGCATCGACGCGGACCAGCTCCTCACCGATCTCCGCTCGATCGCCGGGGAGCCGGATGCGACCGCGGAAGCGTTGCAGGAACTGCAGACGGAGCGCGAGCTCCGCGAGCTGAAGCGCAGGCTCGAATCCGAACCCTGACCTGAAATCTCCGATGCTGTTTCCTTGTGAGCAACGGCATTTCACGAAAACATAGCGATTCTGCGAATTGTCCCGCGGAGGAAGGAGCCGCCCGAATGGCTTCCGCGAAGCGTGAAGAGATCGTGGCGGCTGGCGGTGGGCAGGTGATTCTGCCGGAAGCTGCGCTTGGTCAGCGTGCCGGCAGGCCGTCCACGGGCTCGGCGCGGATCGTCCGTCCGTGCGGGCTGTGCGCATCGGCCCCGCGCAGGAGCGTCTCCACGATGACGGCGCTGCCACCGGACGGCTCCAGCAGGCAGACGTCCGCTTCCCGTCCCGGGGCGAGCAGACCCTTGGTCCCGCAGCCCAGGAGCGCGGCCGGCCAGGCGCCGAGGAGCGCCGCCAGCGCTTCCGGCCCGGCCAGCCCGCGGGCGGGACCGGATCGATACAGGGCATCGACGCCAGGCGGATGCCCGGACGTGCTCATCAGCAGCCGCACGGTGCCGTCCGCCACCAGCGGCCACAGGTGGGGATCATCGACCAGCCACGCGGGATCGGTGGCCGTCAGCGCCCCTGCGCTGCGGGCGCGACGCAGCGCCGCTGCCTCGCGGAGCGGTCCGACCGCTACCCGGCCTCCATGCGTCGCGGCGCGGTTGGCGGCCTCGACCGCCGCATCCTCATCCCCATCCACACAGATGATGAGCGTGGCCCGCAGCCGGGCAAGCGCCTGCGCGGCGGCATCGAGCAGGGGGGCTCCGCGGCGCGCCGGCAGCACGAACGCCGTTCGTCCGCGCTCGTGAATCGTTCGCGGCGCGCAGGCGATCTGATCGTCAGTTTCGATCAGCTCCATCGGAACCACGTCGCAGCACGACGGCTGGCGCGGTTCGGCATCCGCCCATCCGGCGCAGGTGATCCCGGCGTGTGCGAGCCACTCCTGTGGGGGCGTTGCCGCCGAATCGGCCGGGACCAGCGGCAGCACCCAGCCGGGCAGCACCATCATTCCCATGGCGTCGATCACGCGCCGCGCGGTGGTTCCGCCGGCTCCGGCGCCGACGCCGACGATCCAGCCATCGCGGATCGACAGATCGGCGACGAACCGCCCGCCCGGGGCGGCGATCAGCCCTGCCTTGAGCAGGATCGTGTCATGGCCCTGATCCGGCGGGCCGCCGCGGGGGAGGTTGATGCCCTGTCATAGCATCTACCGTGGGATCTCTGCACGGTCCCTCCGATCCGGCGCGAGCCCGGCCGCCGCCACAGGATTTGCCGCTGACTCGGCCGATCCGACAGACTCCGGACAGGAATGGCATCCGCCGTAGCCCGTATCCGGCTCGACCACCTGCGGCACAACCTTGCGGCGATTCGCACGCACGTGCCGCGGGCCACACGGGTGTGCCTTGTGGTCAAGGCCGATGCCTACGGGCACGGGGCGGTCCGTGCGGCACGGGCGGCGTCCGCCCCGGGCGGGGCGGACCTCCTGGCCGTGAGTTCGGTCGACGAGGGGCGCGAGTTGCGGGAGGCGGGCATCCGCGGTGCAGTGCTGCTGCTCGGTCCCACGGTGCCCGATCAGGCGGGGGACGTGGCCCGTTGGCGGCTGACGGCGGTCTGCGCCGACGTTGCCACGGTACGTGCGATCGGCACCGCCAACCACGGCGGACCGCCGCTGCCGGTACATCTCGAATTGGACACCGGCATGCATCGTTCCGGCTGCCGGCCGGCCGCAGCCGTCGCCGTCGCCCGCTCGATCGCGGAACTGGGCGGCGTCCGCCTGGAGGGCCTCTGCACTCATTTCCCGGCCGCCGATGCAGCAGATCTGGAGCAGACCCGACGCCAGCTCGCGGAACTGGTGGTGCGCGCGCAGGAGGTGCGCCCGCACCACCCGGACTTGGTCCTGCACGCGGCCAACTCGGCGGCGACCGCCGCGGTGCCGGCGTCGCACCTCGACCTGGTACGGGCCGGGCTGGCCGCCTACGGCTACGATCCGTCGTTCGGAGGCCGCCTGCAGGGCCGACTCAAGCCGGTCATGGAGCTCTCCACGCGCGTGACCGCGCTGCGCCGTGTCGGCGCCGGCGATCACGTCTCGTACGGGCAGGAGTACCGGGCTGCGCACGACACGGTGATCGCCACCATCGCGGCCGGCTACGGCGACGGGTACCCGTGGCCCGGCGGACGTGGCGCGGCGCTGCCGGAGGTCCGCATCGGCGTCGATCGCTACCCGCTTGCGGGCCGCGTGTGCATGGACCACTGCATGATCGACGTGGGTCCGCGCCCGACGGTGCGCGTCGGTGACCGGGCGGTCCTGTTTGGCCCCGGCGGCCCGACCGGAGCCGACGTGGCGGCCTGGTCGGGCACGATTCCGTACGAGGTGCTCACCCGCGTTGCCGGACGCGTGGCTCGGCGCTACGCATGGTCGGCGTAGCAGGGTTCGGTCAGTTCTTGCCTTTGTCGACCAGCCGTTCCTTGTCGATCCACGGCATCATCGAACGCAGCTCAGCGCCCACCTGTTCGAGCTGGTGCTCGGCGTGCTCGGCGCGATCGGCAAGGAACCGGTGCCGGCCCGCACGGTTCTCGTCCATCCAGCGCTGTGCGAACGTGCCGTCCTGGATGTCGGCCAGGATGCGCTTCATCTCCGCCTTCACCTCGGGGGAGATCACGCGCGGGCCTGACTGGTAGTCGCCGTACTCGGCGGTGTCGGAAACCGAGTAGCGCATCAGGGAGATGCCGCCTTCGTACACCAGGTCGACGATCAGTTTCAGTTCGTGGATGCACTCGAAATAGGCCATCTCGGGTGCGTAGCCGGCCTCGATCAGCGTCTCGAATCCGGCCCTCATCAAATGCGACACGCCGCCGCAGAGCACCGTCTGTTCCCCGAACAGGTCGGTCTCGGTCTCCTCGCGGAAGTTGGTCTCGATCACGCCTGCGCGCCCGCCGCCGAGCGCTCCGGCGTAGGCCAGCGCGTTCTCCTTGGCATGGCCGGAGGCGTCGTTGTGGATCGCCACCAGGCAGGGAACCCCGTATCCCAGCTCGAACTGGCGTCGCACGGTGTGGCCCGGTCCCTTGGGGGCGACCATCGATACGTCGACCGCGGCGTCGGGCTCGATCTGACCGAAATGGATGTTGAAGCCGTGGGCGAACATCAGCGTTTTCCCGGCGCCGAGGTTGGGGGCGATCGCGTCCCGATAGACCTCTCCCTGCAGATGGTCGGGGATCAGCATCATCACCATGTCCGCCCAGGCCGCCGCGTCGGCGGTGGGCAGCACGCGAATGCCCGCGTCCTCGGCCTTGGCGACGCTGGCGCTGTCCGGGCGCAGCCCGACGGCTACCTCCACTCCCGAATCGCGCAGGTTGTTGGCGTGCGCGAATCCCTGGCTGCCGTAGCCGATGATGGCGACCTTGGCGCCGTGGACACGGCTCAGATCGATGTCGGCGTCGTAATGGACCTTCACGTTGCTCCTCCGTGGGCGAGACGCCCGGGAGGTCGGTGTCGATGACGGACCGCATCATCGGCTCCGCTCTTCCGTGGGCGACGCACGGGAGTCTGTCGGATCGGCGCGTGAGCGGCAACCACCGCCGCCCGCGCGAGCCTTCCGCGCGAGCCCCCCGCGCGAGTTTGACAAACCGGGGGCCGATCCCTACCGTGAATCGAGGCCGGCCGCCGGGCCCCGCGGGTGAGCGTCCGGGTCGTGCACCGTGCCGATGCCGGCCCATAGAGCAACCGGAGATCTACCTTGGCAAGCGAAGAACCGGCCGATCCTCGATTCAGGGAACTGCTCGAGGAATTCGAACGCCACATCCGTGACAGCGCCGACCTGGAGCGCCTCAAAGTAATTCGGCGCCAGATCCGAAAGGCGCTGCCCCTGTCGGTCCGCGCCTACCTGCCCGCCTACCTGTTGCGGGAGGCGGTCGGCGCCGGGGTACCGCAAGCGGCGTCCGGCCGGGACCGCCCCGCACCGGCTGCCCGGACCGCGAAGCCCCCCGCGGCCCAACCATCCTCCACCACAGCTCCGTCCGCGAAGCCGGGGGCGGCTGAGGCCGCCCGGCGTGCGCCCGATACGCCGGCGCCCGTCAAGGCAGCCGCCACCGACGAACCGATGCCCGCCGACACGCCGGATGCGCCCGCCGGGAACAGCGACATGGCGCGCCTGTTCGTCAGCGTGGGAAGAAGCCGGCGGGTCTCGCGCCAGATGCTGACCGATCTGTTCGTCGTCAAGCTCGACCTCCCGCAGGATCAGATTGGCGAGGTGCGGGTCCTGGACAACTTCTCGTTCATCGAAGTGCCCGCGGCGGTCGCCCAGTCCGCGATCGACCGGATCACCGGCGAGACGCTGAACGGCCGGCGCGTGAACGTCGATTTCGCGCGCAGCAAGAAGTCCTGACGGAGCCCGCGAGCGTCCCCGCGGCAGATACGGACCCGGCAGGCGGTCGTGCGCGGGTGCTGCGGGCGGCGCTGGCGGCAGCCGCGGGAGGCCGGCTGGAGGTCGAGATCGGCTGCGGCAACGGTATTTTCCTGGCCGACTACGCCGCGGCCCGGCCGCACAGCGTGTGCCTGGGGATCGATCTCAAGAAGCGTCGCTGCGAGAAGGCGCAACACAAGGTCGAGCGGCGCGGACTCGCCAACGCCTTCGTGGTCAACGACCGCGCCGAGGCGGTCCTGGAGGAGCTGCCGCCCGGCTCCGTCCACGTCTTCCACATCTACTTCCCTGACCCGTGGCCGAAGAGCCGCCACCGGCGGCGGAGGTTCCTGCGGGCCGGAATCCTGGACCGCATGGCGGACACGCTGGCTCCAGACGGGAGGATCCTGTTTGCGACCGACTTCCTGGACTACCACGTGCAGGCCAGGGTGCTCTTCGCCTGGCATCCGGAGCTGCTGCTGGACGACGCGGACGCACCGCGCGGAGCGGACCGGTCGACGTTCGCCGTGCGGTTGGCGGGCGTGGGAGCGGGGATGAGGGTGGCCTGCGCGTACAAGGCGGGGCCGCGAGCGGCAGCGCCGGCATGCGAGCCGTGATCGGTATACCGCGCTAGCGCCGAAGGTATACCGCGCTAGCGGTTCCGGCGTTCCTCCGCCGACTGGCACGGGATGCAGAACAGTGCGTAGGGCAACGCCTCCAGCCGTTCGTCCGGAAGCCTGTTCCCGCACCGCATGCACGCGCCGTAGTGACCGGTCTCGATCCGCGCGAGCGCCGACTGGATCAGGTTGAGGCGCCGCACCTCCTGGGCTCCGAGCGTCTCCAGCGTCTTGCGGTCCATGTCCTCGGTAGCGACGTCGGCCATGTCCTTGGGGTCCAGATTGCCCAGCGCGCCGCGGGTGAGCGAGTCCTCGTCGGCCAGATGCTGCAGGATCTCGTGCTTGAGGTCCATGAGCTTGTCGTGCATCCGGTCGACCAGGGTCTTGGTGGTTGCTTCCTGCGAGTCAGCCATCGGTCGTGAAACGGGCCGGATGATATCGAAATCCACCCGCTGGATCAAGCTCGCGCGCGCCTGGCCCTCGTTGTAGAATCGGGAACCGTGGCAAAGAGTTTTTCTCTCGCGATCTATCCGTGGGTGTACAGCGCCAAGTTCGACGGGACGTGGCGCGAGGACTTCACCGAACAGCGGCATCTGCCCCCGGATGCCGAGGCGGCCCTGCCGGACGACGAGCGCGAACAGCTGTATCTGCACCGCAACCGGTTCGAGCAACTCCCCCTGGTCAACTTCACGACCCAGTACGGGCTGGCCTGCTTTGAGGGCCTCAAGGCCTTCCCGCAGCCGGACGGATCGCTGTCGCTGTTCCGGCCCTTCGACAACGGCTTGCGCATGGTGAGGTCGATGGAGGGGCTGCTCATGCCGCCCTACCCGGCCGACACGTTCGTCCGGGCCGTCCAGCAGGTCGTCGAGCGCAACCGGGAGCTCGGCTTCACGCCCGCCTATGACCCGGCGTGGGAAGGGGACGACTTCATCAGCGCGAGCTCGGTCTATATCCGCCCGTTCTCCTACGCGGAGTCCGGGATCGGCGTCGACCTGTCGCTGAATCCGTGGGTGATCATCATCAACACGACCGTCGGCTCGTACTTCAACCTGGACAGCGACGCCTCCACCACCACCACCCACCGGGTGCGCGCCACGCCCGGCGGCACCGGCTGGATCAAGTGCTCGGGCAACTACGTCATCAGCGCCCTGGCCAAGAAAGAGGCGGAGGCCGCAGGCTGCATGGAGGCGATCTTCCTGGACGCCGCCGAGCAGCGCTACCTGGAGGAAGGCTCCTCCTGCAACCTGTTCGCGGTGCTGTCGAGCGGCACGCTGGTGACGCCCACGTTGGGAGACACGATCCTGCCGGGCATCACGCGGCAGACGGTGATGACGCTTGCCGAGGAGCAGGGCATGACGGTCGAGGAGCGCCGCGTGTCGGTGGAAGAGGTGCTCGACGACGCGGTGGAGTTCTTCGGGACCGGCACCGCCGCCGGCGTAGCGCACTTCGGCTCGCTGACACACGATGGCCGGACGGTCACCTTCGGCGACGGCAGGATCGGCCCGCGCGCGCGGCACTTCCTGCAGCAGCTCAAGGGCATCCAGTTCGGACGCCTGCAGGACCGGCACGGCTGGATGGTGCCGGCCGCGGCGTAGGCGCCGCAGGCGCCGGTCAGCGGGCGGGGCGCACCGTCACGGTAGCGAGTCGGCCGGCCCGCATGCCGCCGGCTGCCTGCAGGGCGCTGTCCACCCGGTCGTACTGGCCGCGTATCGCCTCGGCGCCGGCTTCGAACCATGCGGCCGCCTCCAGCTCGCCCGGCATCCTGCCGCGGATGCGGGCGGGGACCAGCTCTCCGAAGTAGTAGCCCAGGTTCTGCCGGCGGTTGTGCGCGAGGTAGGCCTGGAACTCGTTGCGCATCAGATCCTCCCAGGAGGCGTCGTACGCCAGGGCCGCCAGATAGGTCATCCATGCGTGCTGCGCCGGTTCGCCGATCGCCTGCCAGATCTCCGCTATCTCTTCACGGTAGCCGGCGCGGACGAAATACACGCCGTGCGCGGCCTCGTGGCGCAGAAGCAGCGCGCGCTGCGCCGGCGGGGACTGCTGGCTGATCGACAGCACCGCGCCCGCCCCCGCGCCGGCCTGCCACGCGGCCGCCGACTGCCCGGCCGCGGCGCGGATCACCGCCTCCCGCACCAGGAAGTCGCGCAGCAGCAGCTCCCGGGCGTTGAGCTGGACCCCGGTTCGCTCGGCGTCCGTGAAGAAGCTGGCCACGTTCGCCGCGGTGTAGTCGTGGGCGTGGTACCCGTAGCGGTTGCCGAGATCCGCGTCGCTCCACACGGTGCCGCGGAAACCTGCCTTTTCCGTGTAGTAGGCAAGCCGCCGGAACATCTCGTCCTGGACGGCGTAGCTCGCGGTGTCGAAGATCAGCACCTCGGGGAGGGCGTTCCAGCGGAACACTTCCCAGTCGCCGCCGCGCCATGCACTGCGCGGATAGGCCAGGATCGTGTCCAGGTCCGCCGGCAGCGGCGCTGTGCCGGCCGCGGTCCGGCTGACCTGGAGGAAACGCACGGTGCCGCCGGCGTGGGAGAGCGCCTGCACCTCGACCGGCACGAACCCCAGCACCGCCTCGTGCACGTGGACGGAGCGCTCGCCGGCCGCCAGCGCCACGTGCACGGTCGCCCGCTGCCCCGCTGCGCCGGCGACCGCAAGCACCACCTCGCCGACGGCGCCGGCCGTCGACGGCCGGAAGGCCGACCGAACGACCAGCGCGTGGCCCGGATGCGGTGTCGTGCGGGGCGTACGCAGCCGGGCGGCCAGGTCGACCATGCCCCCCGCGTCCGCCAGCGTGCCGGGCGGAAGCTGGGCGTCGATGCCTACGTGCAGGACGCCGTCGAGCACGGTCAATCCGGAGACCGGCGGGGCGATGCCCGCGGCTTCGAGGTCGAGCGTACCAGCCGGCTCTTCCGTCCATACGCGGAATCCGCGCAGCGTACCTGCCGGTACCGGCAGGTACGCTCGGACCGGTGCTTCACCCCCGGCCGTGAGCGGATAGCGGACCAGCTCGCGGTCGTCGTCCGCCAGAAAGCTCACGTTCGCCTCGGCCAGCGTGGAGCGATACTGGAGGAAGAACACCTGGTCGGCGCCGACCGTCACCGGGGCGCGCGCGTGCAGGATGCCGGTGGCGGAAGCCCCCTCCGCAGCCGCGAGCCGGCCGTGGCGGCTGCCGTCGAAGGAGCTCACCCGCAGCACGCTCTGGCGCCCGTCCGCGGCGGTGAAGCCGGCGTCGACCGCTGCCGAGCACCCGAGCGCCAGGAGCATCGCCGCCACCGCCGCGAAAGCGGCGGCGGCGTTCAGCCGCACGCTGCGGCCGGGACCCCCAGTCCCGGCTCCTCGAGGTGGCTCATGACGATCGGCCGCAGGGCATCGGCCACCCGTCCCGGAGCCAGCCGGTAACCCTGCTCGACAAGAGTCGTGCAGAACGCGGCGTGCGCGCGCTGCGCGCGGTAGTCCGGTTCCCGCGACGGGTGGCGCAGGTAGCGCCCGAACAGGGTCAGGTCGCAGCACACCAGCAGGCTGGACTGGTAGAACAGCACGGTGCGCCGCCGGAACAGCGACGCGCCCAGAATCTTGCGGCCGTCGATCGCCAGGTCGCAGATGCCCCGCGGACGCACGCCGCTCACGCCCAGCTCCGTGAGCGCCTCGGTCACCCAGGCGTTGATCCCGCACAGGTGCTCGCGGTTGCGGTACGGCGAGTCCACCGCGGCGACCAGCGCAAGCACGAGCTGCCCGGGCGTCAGGAGGACCGTGCCGCCTCCTCCACGGCGGCGCAGCAGCGGAATGCCGTCCCGCCGGGCGCGGACCCCGTACACGTCGGTCTGCTCGCGGCCGGCGGCGCCGAACACGATCGCGGGCTCGGCAGGTTCGTAGATCCGCCACGCGGGCCGGCCGGTGCGCTCCTGTTCGTCGAGGAGGGCGTCGTTGACCCCGGGTGCCGCCTGCTCAGGCGCCATAGCGGCACCGCTTGCCCGCATAGCCGGTCGCGATGGGCAGCAGGGCGCTGGCGGGCACGATCCCCCATGCGCCGGAGGCGCACTCGCGTTCTCCGAACGAACGGGTCGTGTCGGGCCGTCCCGCGGCAGCTCGGATCAGGAACGGCACCGGGTGCTCGGTGTGGGTGCGCGCGACCGCCGGCGTGGAATGGTCGCCGGTGACGATCAGCACGTCGGGCTCGAGCGCCAGGATGGACGGCAGGACTGCATCCACCCGTTCGATCTCCGCCACCTTGCCGTCGAAGTCGCCGTCCTCGCCGGCCGAGTCGGTGTACTTGTGGTGCACGAAGAAGAAGCGGTGCGCGCCCGACCAGGCCGCGGACAGCGAGGTTACCTGTTCGTCCAGGTCAGGCAGGTCCTCGATCACGTCCATGCCCACAAGGCGGCTGACCCCTTTGTAGTCGGGATAGACCGCGATCGCCACGCCGCGCATCGCGAACCGTTCGTGCAGCGGGGGCAGCGCGGGGCGCAGCGCGAAGCCGCGCAGCAGCAGATCGTTGGCGGGATGGCGGTCGGCCAGCCGTTCGCGCGCCTGCCGCAGGAACTCCGAGACCAGCCGGGCGGTCGGCTCGGCGGCCGGCTCCAGCGCGCTGGGCTCGAGCGGCGCTGCGCCGGTCCGTTGCGGGTCGGTGTCCGCGACCCGGTCGGAGAGCCCCGCCGCGCGCAGCACCACCATCGCCCGGTAGTCCTTCACCGGCCGGACGAACAGCTCGGCGCCCGCGAGCTCGATGCCGTCGAGCAACCGGCACAGCTCTGCGCAGACCTCCGTCGGGATGCGGCCTGCGCGGCGGTCGGTGATGAGGCCCGCGGCGTCGCTGGATGCGAAGTTGAGCCGCACGGCCACGTCGCCGTCCTGCAGCGGGAAGCCGATTCCCAGGGCGGCCACCACGCCGCGCCCCACCGGCACCTCCAGCGGATCGTACCCGAACAGCGCCAGGTGTCCCGGCGCCGAGCCGGGCGCCACCCCGTACCCGATCGGCAGGTGCAGCCCGCACTCCCCGGCCGCCGCCGCGGCGTCCAGGTTGGGCGTGTGGGCGCTCTCCAGCTCGGTGCGGCCGCCGGGCTCGCGCGGCAGACCGCCGAGGCCGTCGAGCACCAGCAGCACGATCCGCCGGCCGTTCTCCTGAGCCAGTCCTGCTATCCGCTGATCCATAAGCCAGTGTTGGCGGCCTGCACGACGCGTCCAAGAGGATTCGAACCTCTGACCCGCAGCTTAGAAGGCTGCTGCTCTATCCTACTGAGCTATGGACGCCCGTGGCCGGTCAGGGGAGTCTGTCCGACGGCCGTCCACGCGGCAAGTGACGACCGGCATTCGGTTGACGCTGCACGGGCGCACTCCGTACGCTGCGTGTCAGGCTTGTCGGGCGCACACCCGCGGGATGTAGCCTAGCGGCCAAGGCGCCTGCTTTGGGAGCAGGAGATCGGAGGTTCGAGTCCTCTCATCCCGAACGATGTACTACAGATGAACACACTCCTCGATACCATGACCGCCCTCGCCGACCGGGTGGCCGGCAACAACCGGTGGCGGCAGCGCGAGTGCATCAACCTGATTCCGTCCGAGACCACGCCCAGCCTGCTGGTGAAAGCGTGCGAGGTAGCCGACGCCGCCGGCCGCTACGCCGAGCACCGCCGTCTCAAGGGCGAGGAGGTCTACTTCTACCAGGGCACGGACTTCATCCAGGAGGTCGAGGAGGAGGTGCACGCCCAGGCGCAGCGCTTCTTCGGCTGCGACCGGGTGGAGGCGCGGCCGGTGTCGGGCCAGCTCGCCAACATCGTGGTGTTCGAAGCGTTGCTGCGCCTGAAGAACCGCGGCAACGACGGACCGATGCGGCGGCTGTCGTCGGTGATCAACAATGGGCTGATCCAGGGCGGACACCTGAGCGCCCAGGCGATGGGCGCGCTGTTCAACGCGGTGGACCGCGACGGCGGCGCCGAGCGCACCTGTCCGATCCCGGTGCGGGCCGACAACCCGTACCTGGCCGATACCGAGGCCCTGCTGAAGCTGGTAGGCGAGCAGCGCCCGGACCTGGTGGTATTCGGCAAGAGCATGTTCCTGCATCCGGAGCCGGTGCGCGAGGTGGCCGAGCTTGCGGCCGGCCTGGACGAGCCGCCGCTGCTGATGTTCGACATGGCGCACGTCCTGGGGCTCTACGGCGCGTTCCAGGCGCCGCTGGCCGAGGGCGCGGCGGTCGTCACCGGCAGCACCCACAAGACCTTCTTCGGGCCGCAGCGCGGCGTGGTGCTGGGCTCGCGCGCAGCCCGTCCGCTGTGGCCGCACGTGCGCCACCGCGCCTGTCCCGGCACCACCAGCAATCACCACCTGGGGACGCTGGTCGGTTTCCTGGCGGCGCTCTACGAGATGAACGACTGCAAGGACCACTACCAGCGTCACGTGATCGCCAACGCGCGTGCCTTCGCGCAGGCGCTGGCAGCCGCGGGCATCGCCGTGGAAGGGGGCGAGTCCGAGGGCTACACGCACACCCACCAGGTGATCATCCGCGTCGCGCCGGCGGTAGCCGGTGACGAGGCGGCCGCGCGCCTGGAGCGCAACCACATCATCACCAACTACCAGGCGCTGCCGGACGACGCGAGCTTCGCGGTCGCGGGCGGGGTGAGGCTCGGCGTCCAGGAGATGACCCGCTACGGCATGCAGCCTTCCGACTTCGAGGCGGTCGCCGAGTTGATCGCGCGTGTGGTGCTGCGCGACGAGGACGTGCGCTCGGAGGCGATCGCGCTGCGAGGGCGCTTCCTGGACATGCGCTACTGCCTGCCGGCCGATCAGGCGATTCCGCTGGCCATGCGCATGCTGGAGCCGATGTTCCCGGCCGCCGCGGAGGCGGTCGGCCCGCTGTTCGGAGCCTCGTGATGGCAGGTGAATCGAACACGGGCACGAACGGGGATGTCCCCACCCGCGCGGAGGCGTGGGACCTGGTGCAGCGCTACATCGATTCGCAGGCTTTGCGCAATCACTGCCGGGCCGTGGAGGCGGTGATGCGGGCCGAGGCCGAGGCAGCGGGCGAAGACGCTGACGCGTGGGGCGTCATCGGGCTGGTGCACGACCTGGACTGGGAACGGTTCCCGGAGGAACACTGCCGCAAGACGGAGGCCATCCTCACCGGGGCGGGATGGCCGGCCGAATACATCCGCGCCGTGATGTCGCACGGCTGGCAGATCTGCACCGACGTGGAGCCCGTGAGCCTGCTGGAAAAGACCCTGTACGCGGTCGACGAGCTGACAGGCTTCGTCACCGCCTGCGCGCTGGTGCGCCCGTCGAAGAGCGTCCGCGACCTGGAGGTCAAGTCCGTGCGCAAGAAATGGAAGCAGAAGGGCTTTGCCGCCGGCGTCGACCGGGAGGTCATCGAGCGCGGCTGCGCGATGCTCGGCCGCGACCTCGACGACCTGATCGGCGCCGTCATCGCCGCCATGCGGCCGGTGGCGGCCGACATCGATCTGTGAGGATCGACCGGTAAGCGGAGGACCTTGACGATGCCCGGAATGAGCAAGGCGGACAAGGTGAGCAAGACCGACGCCGAGTGGCGCGGCGAACTGTCCGACGAGGAGTACCGGGTGACGCGTCGCAAGGGGACCGAAGCGCCGTTCACCGGGCGCTACTGGCGCAGCAAGGAGCCGGGCGTCTACCGCTGCCGCTGCTGCGGGAGTGCCCTGTTCGACTCCGCCACCAAGTTCGACTCCGGCACCGGATGGCCCAGCTTCACGACCCCGCGTGACGAAGAAGCGGTGCAGACGGAGGAGGACCGCTCGCTGTTCATGCGCCGTACCGAGGTGCACTGCGCGCGCTGCGACGCCCATCTCGGCCACGTGTTCGACGACGGCCCTGCGCCGACCGGCAAGCGCTACTGCATCAACTCGGCGTCGCTTCGGCACGAGCCTGCCGATGCGCCTTGACAACGGAGGGAAACCGGGCTGAAGTTCTCCGTCCACTGGTGGGTGTAGTTCAATCGGTAGAGCGCCAGACTGTGGATCTGGATGTTGTGGGTTCAAGCCCCATCACCCACCCGATGCCCTCAGGACTGCGCCCGTAGCTCAGATGGATAGAGCGACGGACTTCGAATCCGTAGGTCGCAGGTTCGAGTCCTGCCGGGCGTGGTAGCGGGCCGTTAGCTCAGTTGGTAGAGCAGCAGACTCTTAATCTGCGGGTCGAAGGTTCGAGTCCTTCACGGCTCAGCGATCGTCTCCGCCCGCTCTTGAACGCGGGGCGGTGCTCGCCGTACACTGTGGCAGGCACACGGAGATGGCTGAAACGGCAGGGTGGTCGGTGTTCGACGGGGACAGCGGTCGCGGGCCGTTGGTGCCTGCGAGAGTGGTGGAACTGGCAGACACGCCAGATTTAGGATCTGGTGCCGCAAGGCATGAGGGTTCGAGTCCCTTCTCTCGCACAGGTTCGATCAGAGGTGCTTCGACCGGTTTTGCCTCGACGCGGGAATAGCTCAGTGGTAGAGCTCCACGTTGCCAACGTGGAAGTCGCGGGTTCAAATCCCGTTTCCCGCTCTCTTTCGCTCATGGCGGCGCACCCTGTCAGTTTCGGACAGGTCGCCGTCCGCCGACCCCCAGAGCGCCGCTACCGGACTGACCCGTGATAGAGAAGCAGGACGAGCAACTCCAGGAGAACGCGGAGGTCAAGCTGTCGGTGACGGTCGCCGCCTCCGACGTGCAACGCGTGTACGACGCCACGGTGGCAGAGCACTGTCGAACCGTGCGCATCAAGGGCTTTCGCAAGGGCAAGGTGCCGCGTGACGTCCTGATCCGCAAGGCGGGCGATGCCTTGCTCGCTGAGGCCGCCGAGCGCATCATCGGTGAGGCGGCCCAGGCAGCGCTGGAGGCCGCCGAGCATCCGCCGATCCGCTCCTCGCGCCCGCGGGTGGAGGCGGAAGAGCCGCTGGCGGTCGGCTCCGCGTTCCGCTTCGACCTGCTGTACGATACCAAGCCGGAGGTCAGCCTGGGCCGCTACCGGGGCGTGGCCGTGACCCGTCCCCGCTTCCGCATCGAAGACGGTGACCTGCAGCGGGAGCTGGACGCCATCCGCGAGCAGAACGCCGTGATGGTGGAGAAGCAGTCCGACGTGGTCGAGAGCGGTGACGTGGTGGAGATCGACTACGTGGAGGTGGAGGACGGCCGCCCGGTCGCTTCCACCCGGCGCGAAGGGTTCGTGTTCGAGGTCGGCACCGGCTACAACCAGCACCGCATCGACGACGACCTGGTCGGCATGCGGGTCGACGATGAGCGCGACATCGACAAGACCTATCCCGACGACTTCGAGGATGAGGCGCTCGCCGGCCGGTCGCTGGTGCTGCGGGTGCGCGTGCGCCGGCTGCGGGAGAAGCAGCTTCCGGAGCTCGACGACGAACTGGCGCAGGACGTCAGCGAGCGATTCGAGACCCTGGAGGATCTGAAGGCGGACATCCGCGAGCGCATCCGGAGCGACGGCGACCGGATCGTCCGTGAGCGGCTGATCTCCGCGATCATCACGGCCGTGGAGGAGGCTTCGGTGGTCCCCCTGCCGCGCTCCCTGGTGGACGCCGGCCTGGCCGCCGACTGGTCGGCCATGGTGTCGCGCTACGGCGGCAGCGAGCGCCGGGTGACCTTGGCGCTGGAGCGGTCCGGGACCGACCGCAACGCGCTCTTCGAGCAGTGGCGGCCGGCGGCCGAGCGCCGTACGCGCCTGATGCTGATCACGGACCGGCTGGCAGACGCCGAGGAGATAGCGGTCGCCGACGACGAGGTGGAGCAGGAGCTTGTGCGCCGCGCGCGCTCGCGCTCGATGGAGGTCGAAGAGCTGCGCGAGGCGTATGAGCGCAACGAGATGCTGCCGGCGCTGCGGGCCGATGTCCGCAACGAGAAGCTCTACGACCGGCTGATCGAGCTCGCCGCGGTCAAGGAAGGCGAAGAGCTCTCCTATATGGACTTGGTATCCGGAAACAGCTAACTTTGAGGTGGCCGGCGGGGGAATCCTTCCCGAGCCCGCGAACCAACCATGCACCGACCACTCCCATGAGCCGACCAATGCCATGAACGAACAACTCAACGCCCTCGTACCAATCGTCATCGAACAGACCGGGCGCGGCGAACGCTCGTACGACATCTACTCCCGGCTGCTCAAGGACCGGATCGTCTTCATCGACGGCGAAATCTACGACATCACCGCCGATCTCGTGGTGGCGCAGCTCCTGTTCCTGGAATCGCAGGACCCGGAGAAGGACATCCACGTCTACATCAACTCGCCGGGCGGCATGGTGACCGCCGGTCTGGCCATCTACGACACGCTGCGCTACATCAGCGCGGACGTGCAGACGATCTGCCTGGGGCAGGCCGCGTCGATGGGCGCGTTGCTGCTGGCCGCCGGAACCAGGGGCAAGCGGACTGCCCTGCCGTCCGCCCGCCTCCTGATCCATCAGCCGTGGGGCGGCGTGTCCGGGCAGGCGGCCGACATCGGAATTCAGGCGCGCGAACTGGTGCGCCTGAAGCGACTCATCATCAGCTACTTCGCGGAGTGCACGGGCAAGGACGAGAGCGTCGTTGCTCAGGACCTGGAACGGGACTACTACATGTCGTCGCACGAGGCGGCAGAGTACGGCCTGATCGACAAGGTGCTTACGCGGCGGGGTCCTGACGAGGCAAGCTGATGGCCAAGACCGCGAAGACTGACGACAAGCTCTGCTCCTTCTGCGGCAAGACGGCGGACGCCGCACGCCGCCTGATCGCCGGGCCCGGCGTGTACATCTGCGACGAGTGCGTGGTCGTCTGCAAGAAGATCCTCGACGATGAGGAGAAGGTGTTCTCCGCGGAGTTCCGGGACGGGGTGCCGAAGCCGCGGGAGATCAAGAGCTACCTCGACCAGTACGTGATCGGCCAGGAAGACGCCAAGAAGGTGCTGGCCGTCGCCGTGTATAACCACTACAAGCGCATCACCATGCGCAACCGTGGCGACAGCGACGTGGAGATCGAGAAGTCCAACGTGCTGCTGATCGGTCCAACCGGCACGGGCAAGACCCACCTGGCCAGGACGCTGGCGCGCAAGCTGAAGGTCCCGTTCGCGATCGCCGACGCGACTACCCTCACCGAGGCCGGGTACGTGGGTGAGGACGTCGAGAACATCCTGCTGCGGCTGATCCAGAACGCCGGCAACAACATCGCCGCCGCCGAGCGCGGCATCATCTACATCGACGAGATCGACAAGATCGCAAAGAAGGGTGAGAACGTGTCGATCACCCGCGACGTGTCCGGCGAAGGCGTGCAGCAGACGTTGCTGAAGATCGTCGAGGGTACGGTCGCCTCCGTGCCCCCGCAGGGGGGCCGCAAGCATCCCAATCAGGAGATGCTGAAGATCGACACCTCCAACATCCTGTTCATCTGCGGCGGCGCGTTCATCGGCCTGGACCAGGTGGTGGCCTCGCGCGTGATGCAGTCGCCGCTCGGGTTCGGGGCCGAAGTGGAGAACCGGCGCGACCGCAACCTGCTGTCCCTGTACTCTCACCTGCAGCCGGACGACCTGATCCGCTACGGCATGATTCCGGAATTCATCGGCCGCCTGCCGATCGTCGTCACGCTCGGCGACCTGACCGTCGACTCGCTCAAGCGGATCATCATCGAGCCGAAGAATTCGGTGATCCGCCAGTATCAGGCCTCGTTGAGCGTCGACGACGTCGAACTGTCATTCGAGGACGATGCCATCACCGCCATCGCCGAGAAGGCGATGGACCGCAAGACGGGAGCCCGCGGCCTGCGGGCGATCATCGAAGCGGCCATGGTCGACATCATGTTCAACATCCCTTCGATGGAGGGACTGAAGAAGGTGGTGGTCACCCGTGACGTCATAGAGACGTCCCGGAGCCCGGAAGTTGTGTTCGTCGCCGACGAGAAGCAGTCGGCATAGCGCCATGTTGCGGCCCGCTGACGTCTGGACCATGGCTCGGGCACCCGAGGGCACGGCCGTGCTGATCCGGCCGTCGGGGGCGGACGTGGCCGTGCCCATCTTCGTCGACCACTGCATCGCGCAATCGATCTACATCGCCCTGCGCGGCGAACGGCAGAGCCGGCCGCTCACGCACGATCTGTTCCTGCAGACGCTGGCCGCGATGAAGGCTTCCGTGGAGCGTGTGGAGATCACGGAGATCAAGAACGTCGGCGGCCACGGCACGTTCTTCGCGCGGCTGGTGCTGCTCCAGGACGGTCAGCAGGTGGAGGTGGATTCGCGGACGTCCGATGCCATCGCCATCGCCCTGCGCGCCAATTGTCCGATCTTCATCGACGAGGACGTGGTCGAGCAGGCGTCGATCCCGGTTTCCACCGTGGAGAGCGGGGACTCACCGGAAGAGGACGAAGACGAAGACGACGCGGAAGCAGCCGAAGCGGCGGAAGGCGACCCGGTCGGAGAGCTCAAACGCGAACTCGCCATCGCCGTCCAGGAAGAGAACTACGAAGAGGCTGCGAGGCTGCGCGACCGCATCACCGAGCTGGAAGGATCCTCGTAACGGCTACTGGTCGCCGGCTATTCGTCGCCTTTCTGCTTGACGTTTTTCAGCCGCTCTTCGATCAGGGTTTCGATCTCGGTCTTTTCCTTGCCGAGCGAGTACGAAACCTCGTCCACCATCAGCCGCAGCGCGCTGTCGTACAGCTTGCGCTCCAGGATGGGCAGCTCCTTGATCCTGCTGCGGTAGGACAGCGAACGCACGACCGAGGCGATGTCGTCGACCGCGCCCTGCTTCAGGAGATCCAGGTTCATCTGATAGCGCAACTTCCAGTCGGTGGGGATGGGGTCGAAGTCCTCGGCGATCAGCCGCAGGGCGCGTTCGGCCTTGCGCTTGCTGACGATGGCGCGGATGCCGAGCCCGTCCGCCTTGTCGACCGGAATCATGATCGTCATGTCGGAGACTTCCAGGTAGACGACGTAGTAGAGGGTGGGACTGCCCTGAAACTCCCGCTCCTCCAGCCGCTCGATCCTGCCGACGCCCTGGAGGGGATATACGATCTGCTGGCCCACGGAGTAACGCGTCCTGGGGCGGGCCGGCTTTCGCCTGGTCGCGGCTTTCTTGGCCGGCGACACGTCGTCCAGGGACGCGTCCGCCTTGACCGCGGCATCGTCGACCGTGCCGTTCGTCCCATCAGCCGTGTCGGCTGCCGGCTTGGCCGCGGTTGTCGATCTGGCGCGGCGCCTGGCGGCAGGACGCTTGCTGGTCGCTCCGGGTTTGCTGGTCGATTTCCGCTGCGCGGCCTTCGGTTCGCCAACCACCGGGGGCTGCGTCGATTCCGTGGGCTCGGTAGACTTGGTCGCGTCTTCGTTCGCAGACGCGGCTGACCCCATGACCGAAGTATCGCACAGAGACCGTTCCGGGTCAAAACAGAGTCACCGGTGACTCCTTCTGAGCGGCCCCGCAGCCGCCTGACGCGGGTGCTGAGCATTGCCGGGTACCCTGCCCTGTTCGCGGCGCTTGGCGTGGTCGCGATCGTCTTCTGGGAGCCCGTGTTGTCCCTGATGCGGAGCCCCGAGGAGCTCCGCGTACGGGTGGAAGCCTACGGGGTGGCGGCCCCTGCGGTGTTCATCGCCGTCCAGGTGCTGCAGGTGGTGGTCTTCGTGATCCCGGGAGAGTTCCCGCAGTTGGCCGCCGGGTACCTGTTCGGCATCCCGCTCGGCATCGCCCTGACGCTGAGCGGAGCGGCGCTTGGCTCGGCCATCGGGTTTCTGCTCGCGCGCCTGCTCGGGCGTCCGTTTCTGCACGCGATCGTGTCGGAGAAGCGCAGCAGCCAGGTGGAGGATCTGATCGCCTCGCCGCGCGGGGTCGGTATGCTGTTCCTGCTGTACCTGATTCCCGGGATCCCGAAGGACGTCCTGTGCTACGTGGCCGGCATCGGTCCCCTGCGGCTGGGCGTCTATCTGTTGGCCAGCACCGTCGGGCGCCTCCCCGGAGTGGCGGTGAGCGTGATATCCGGAGACGCGGCCGCCGAGCGGCAGTGGGCGGTCGTGGCGATCGCCCTGGGCATCGCCGTGGTGCTTTTCGTGGCGGGATTCCTGTTGCGCCGCCGACTCATGGAGGTGCTGCAGCGCTTCGCGCGGCTCGATGAGCTCCGGCCGTCCGATGAGCCCCGGCCGCCCGCCGAACCGGGGCCGCCCGGTCAGCCTGGGAGGAAATCCGCGACGGCGGCGACGCCGGCCGGCAGGTCCGCGCGCCGGAAGCCCAGGTAGCGGAACGGATGGATGTCCAGCAAGTTCGGGGTCCACCCGGATACGCGCTGCAGGTCGATGAGCGATTGGGTCACAAGGTGATGGACCGGCAGGATGACCGCGTCCTGCAGCAGCAGCTCCTCCGCCTCCGCCAGCAGTTGCATGCGGTCGAGGCCCGTGGAGCCGATGGCCCGATTGATCATCCGGTCGTAGTCGCGGGACGAGTACCCGGCGTCGTTGAGGTTGCTTGAGCTGGTCCACATCTGCAGGAAGCTGATCGGATCGATGAAGTCGCCGATCCAACTGCTGATCGTCAGGGTGAAGTTGCCGGCCTTCACTTCCGCCAGGTAGTCGTCGTACTCCCGTACCACGGCCACGGTGACGTCGATCCCGAGGTTGGACTCCCAGGCCGTCTCGAGATCCGCGGCCAGTGAAGCAGCCCATGAGCCCGCCACCGTGACCGTGACCGGCGGGAGCCCAGTGCCGTCCGCGAAGCCGGCCTGTTCCAGCAGCCGCCGCGCGGTGCGCATGTCAGGGGCCGGGATGCCTTCCACGGCCGGATAGTTCGCCGTGCGCGGCACCAGGCCGCTGGTCGGGAAGGGCACCCGTTCCGGGTTGCGAACCGTCTCCCACGGAACCATCAGGACGAGCGCACGGCGCACGCGTGCGTCATCGAACGGCGGATCGCTCGACTTGAACACGAAATAGGTCGTGCCGAACAGCCAGTTGGTGACAACGAACGGGCGAATCTGCGCGGCTGTCTCATGGCTTCCGTCGAAGGAGTCGGCCCAGTGGATCTCCCCTGCCAGGAATCCGGCATTGGCCGCGGCGGGATCTTCGAAGGCGCGGACGCGGATGCGGTCGAGCTCGACCTCCGACCGTGCCCAGTAGTGCGGATTCCGGTCGAACACCAGCTCGTCCGCCTCCCGGCCTGTCAGGGAGAACGGACCGTTGCCGATGATCGGCGCCTGCCGCTCAAACCCGACCTGGGCGCGGTAGGCGGGGTAGACCGGGGCGAAGGCGTGGTGTGCCAGCGTGCTCAGGAAGTGCTCGGCCGGGCGCTCCAGCACCACCTCGAGCTCGATGGGCGAGATCACGCGGATGCCGACGGCCTCTTCGTCGTTGTTGGCCCCCGACCGGTAGTCGGCCACGCCCTTGATCACGTCGAACAGCACCGAGTACTCGGCCTGCTCGCCGGGGTTGATGATGCGCAGCCAGGACGCCCGAAAGTCCTCGGCGATCACTTGCGTGCCGTCCGAGAAGCGGGCGTTGTCGCGCAGCAGAAAGCGGTAACGCAGCCCGTCTTCGGACACCTGCCAGGAGCGTGCCACGCCGGGAACGGGGTCAAGGGTATCGGGATGGTAGGAGACGAGGCCCTCCGACAGCGCGGTGAAGAGTTGCGCTTCGATTGCGGTATAGGCGTGCAAAGGGTCGAACGCCACGTCCACGGTGCCGAGGGCGACGACCATCTCCCGGGCCGTCGTCTCGTCGGCGCCGATCGTGGGAGTTGCGGTGACCAGGAGCGCGGCGCCGACAAGCGCGGCCGACGCCAGTCGCGCGGACAAGGAGCGCGTGCGCCGCATCCGAACGGCCCGTTCCATCATCCGCGCCTGAAGGCTTCCAGCGGATCGATGCCGAGCCGTACGCGCAGGTAGAGGAAGCCTGCCAGCAGCCCGCCGAGGTGGGTCAGATGAGCGACGTGGGTGCGCTGCCCGGTGATCTGGAATACCAGCGCCAGCCCGCCGAGGATGAGCACCATGGTGGTGGCGCGCATCGGGATGAACCAGAAGGTCACGACCTGGTACGGGTTCAACACCGCGTAGGCCAGCATGATCCCGTACACGGCGCCGGATGCGCCCACGATGGCCACCGGTGCTGCCGACGCAACGGCCAGGACGGTGCTGAACACCCCGGCGAGCACGCCGCAGGTGAGGTAGAGCGTCAGGAACTCGGAGCTGCCGATCTCCCGTTCCACCGGCGATCCGAACAGGAACAGCATGAGCATGTTGAACAGCAGGTGCAGCGAACCGCCATGCAGGAACAGGTAGGTGACGAGCTGCCAGACGGCGCCTTCGCGAGCCACCATCAGCGGGCGCAGGACCGCCGCCCCGACGGAGGAAGGGACGGCCAGGAGTACGAGATACATGCCGACCGTGATGCCGATCAGCCATGTGGTTGCGTTGTATTGCCGATACGGGAACGGCGTACGGAGCAAGCCACGGTCGCTCACCTCGACAAGCTACCGCCCGCCCCGAACGCGGTCAAACCGTCGGTCCCCCAGCGCCGATGAGTGCGTCGGCCATCTCCAGCAGCCGATCGGCGGGCTCTCCTTCCGGAACGAGGGCGGCAAGGTCCACCCGAGTCTCCCGGTACAGGTCGCCCGCCCGCCTGCGCGCGTCCTGCAGGCTGCCTGACGCCTGCAGCAGGGCGACGGCCCGGTCGATCTGTGGACGGACCCGCTCGATGGGACGGTTCTGGATGCCGTCCAGGATCCCCCACAGCTCGTCCGCGCCGCCTCGCTCGCTATGCAGGATGAGCGGAAGACTCTTCTTGCCCTCGATCAGGTCGTCTCCGCGATCCTTGCCCGGATTGCCGCGTTCCAGGTTGGTGACGTCGTCGATGATCTGGAAGGAGACGCCGAAGCGCTCGCCGATGGCAACCAGCGAGCTCACCGCTACCGCCTCGGCGCCTCCCAGAGCGGCGCCAAGTCCCAGAGCGAGTCCGGCAAGGCTGCCCGACTTCAGCGTGCACATCGACATGTAGTCCGCCGCGCTGGGCAGGATCGCTCCGGGGCGGTGCCAGAGGATGTCCAGCCCTTGCCCGTAGTGCAGCTTGCGCATCGTCGCGGCGTACATGCGATAGACGCGCAGCTCCTCCGCCGCATCCAGCGCGGGCACGTCCGCGGACGGCCGGTCGAGCATCCGCGTCGGCAGGAAGTAGACCAGGTTGCCCGCGTTCACTGCCACGTCCACCCCGAACTCGACGTGAGCGGCCGGGCCGCCGCGGCGGGTGCGCGCGCCGTCCTCGATGTCGTCGATGATCAGGCTGCCGGCGTGGGTGAGCTCCACCAGCGGAACCAGGGGCAGCGCCCGGTCGCCGCCGCCGTGCATCTCACAGGCGAGCTGCATGAACAGGGCGCGCCAGCGCTTGCCTCCCCGTTCCATCAGGCGGCGGGCGGGCGCCACGATCTGGGCGCCGCGCTCGGACGTCAGGGTCGGATCATGCGGTCCCGGCTCCCGGAGGCGGAGGGCCTCGAAAAGTACCGCTTCGATCCGTGCCAGCCGCTCCACGCGAGGGTGACTGTCGTGCCCGCGGCGTCGGTCGTCAAGGTCACCCTTGCTACGGCGGTTGCATCTGTCGGACGGCATCGGTATGATCGGCCGCAACTCTCAAACAAAGAGGTGCGAGATAAGATGAAACGTGTAGTGACGATTTTGGCTCTCGTGGCCCTCGCGGCTTCCTTCTCCTTCGCGGATAGTTACATGGGCGTCGACATCCATACGGACGGCGGCATGTGGCAGGAGGTCGATGGCCGCCTGGCGCAGACGGACGCCTCCGCATGGCTGGCTGGAGCCATGGTGCCCGCGGGCATCCAGGGCAAGGCCGAGTACTCATTCGACGTCGCCTACCTGGGCGGCTTGGAGGACGACGTCATCGGCTTCGGCGTCATAGTGCCCGGCTTCGTGATGGGTCTGGTCTGGGATCCGGCCAATCTGGGCGGTTCCGGACTGCACGCGCAGGTGTACAACGACGCGGGTGAGATTCACGAGTACGCGGGCATCACGTACAGCTTCGAGATCCCGGCGGCGATGATCGCCGGCATCACGGCGGAGATGGTGATGAACACCCCGCTGGCGGTCCGCATCCGCATCGATTCCAGCAATGGCAACGTGTGGGTCAAGGATCCGTTCGACGCGACCACGTGGTGGGCGTTCACCCTGGGTCAGTCGCTGGAAGGAGAGGGCCACAACATGGTCGGCGTGGGCACCACGTCGGCGGCGGCCAGCTTCGGCAACTTCTCCGCGATGGCGATGGAGATGTAGCGGTCCGCTACCCGTTCTGACCGGAGCGGCGCCGTACGCGGTGCCGCCTGGATCCTGTCGGCCGTCGCCCGTGCGGCGGCCGATTCTTTTTTTTCCGGACCGGTGCCTCGTCAGCCGGACCTCCTCCGCGGTAGCTGCGGTAGATCCTGCACGCCCGGTAATACGGCTCCGGGCTGGCGAAGGTCGCCAGGGTGTCGGCGCGAAACAGTTCCAGAAGACGGGGAAAGGCCGGCTCGGCCATGATGCGCTCCAACAGGGCGCGGCGCCCCGGGCTGGCACCGCGCTCCCGCATGGCGCCCGGCATCATGTGGTACCGGACCAGAAACCCGACCTCATCCACCACCGGCTGATCGAAGCCTAGCCGCCGGAGGAACCGCCGCGCCACCTGCGCGCCGATGTCGGCGTGAGCGAAGAAGCGCTTGCGGCCGATCGGCCGCGCGCTCGCCTTGCCAACGTCGTGCAGCAGCAGCGCCAGCGACAGGATCAGGTCCGCGCGCTTGCGGTGGGCAAAGGTCGCCAGCGTGTGCTGCCAGCCGCCGCCTTCGGGATGATGTTCCTTGGCGTGGTCGACGCCGGCCAGGGCGCTGAGCTCCGGCCACCAGAGCTCGACCAGCCCGGCCTGCAGCAGCAGGTCCAGTCCCTTCTCCGGGTAGGGGGAGTTCAGGATCTCGCAGAGGATCTGCCGCTGGTACTCGGGAGCGACCGGAGGAGGTTCCCGGCGCAACGTGAGGCCGGCCGGATCGGCCGCGTAATGGTAGCGCGACACCAGGCGGGCCGCCTCGGTCAGGCGTACCCACTCCGCGTGCACTCCCGGCACTGGTACCAGCTCGGCGCGCCGCAGGTCGCCGTAGATGCCGTGCGGGTCGTGGAACACTCCGGTCCGCGGGTCGTAGCGCAGGTCCAGCACCGTGAACGGGTTGCGCGGCCACGGCTCCGAGTCGTCGGCGCAGCGGAAGAAGACGCTGCGGTCGCCGGTTCGCGTGGCGGCGTGCTCCAGCGGAAAGCCGGGGAAGGTCAGCTCGTCGAACAGCCGGGCCAGCGCGATCAGGTCACCGCGCGTGAGGACGATATCGGATGGGGATCCGTCGGTGCGGAAGTAGCGGTCGAGAGCGGAGTAGCTGCCCAGATAGGTCTGATAGCCGGCATCGGACAGGATCGCCACGGGGGACAGGGTCGCCTTGGAGGACAGGGTCGCCGCCGGTGCGGAGCCGTTCTGCATGAATTGCCTGCCATCCCGGTGGGTGCGTCAGAGCGTGGCGGAGACCACTTCGATCTCCGGGTCGATCTCGTCGCGGAGGATCCCCTGGATCGCGCTGAGCGTGCCGGATTCCGATGCCGGGCAGCTCCCGCAGGCCCCCTGATAGCTGACCACCACGCGCTTGTCCTCGTACGCCAGCACGTCCAGATCGCCGCCGTCGCCCTGCAGGTAGGGCCGCACCGTTCGGTCGAGCACGTCTTCGATGGCCCTGATGTCGTCGGGCAGATCGTCACGGCTGCGCTCCGGCTGCCGCGGGGTGAAGTCGGGGTCGTGGGACTGGATCTCGCTGCCGGCGATCTCCTTGATCTGATCGGCCGCGTCCTGCCAGTCGGTGTCTTCGTCCTTGCTGACGGTGATGACGTTCTCGAACAGGTGCACCTGGCGGACGTACGGCAATTCGAACAGCCGCTCCACCAGCGGCACCCCCGTTGCCTGCTCAGGCCCCTCGAACGTGATCTTGCCGGTGCTCTTCACGTCCAGGTTGAGGATGAACTTCATCGCGTTCGGATTGGGGGTGAACTGCGTGAGAATGGCGACAGGCACGGCGGTGGACCTCAGCTCTCCGTGGTGACGGCACCGCCGCCGGCGAGCGCGCTGGACAGCGCGTGCCAGGACAGGATCGCGCACTTCACCCGCGCCGGGTACTCCCAGATGCCGGAGAACACCTGCAGCTTGCCCAGCTCGGAGTGCCGGGTGGAGTCGAGCCGCCCGCGCACCAGGTCGTGAAAGCGTTCGAACAGTGCGGTCACCTCGTCGGCGCTCATGCCGGTGACCGTTTCGGTCATCAGGGACGCGGACGCCTTGGAGATGGCGCATCCCGCGCCGTAGAAGCCGATGGCCGCCACCTTGCCGTCTTCGTCCAGGCGCAAATCGATCGTGAAGCGGTCGCCGCACAACGGGTTGTCGCCCTCGGCGCTGTTGGTGGCGTCGCAGAGTGGCCCGTAGTTCCTCGGTTTGCGGTTGTGCTCAAGGATCACCTGCTGGTACAGCTCAGCCCGTCCTGAGTCAGCCTGCCCGGAATCAACCTGCCCGGAATCAACCTGCCCGGAATCAACCTGCCCGGAATCAACACGGTCGCTCACGCGAATACCTCCATGGTGCGGTCGATCGCGCACGTGAGCGCCCCGATCTCCGCGCCCGTATTGTAGAACGCAAACGACGCGCGCGCCGTGGCGGGCACGCCGAATCGTTCCATGACCGGCTGTGCGCAGTGGTGTCCGGTGCGGATGGCGACCCCTTCGTCGTCCGCGATCGTGCCCAGGTCGTGCGGGTGGATGTCGCCGACCACGAACGACAGCACCGGCGCCTTGTCGGCCGCGGTGCCGATCACGCGGACGGCATCGATCGCCTGCAGCGCTTCGGTCGCGGCGCGCAGCAGGCGGCGCTCGCGCTCTTCGATCCAGTCGAAGCCCAGACCCTGCACGTAGTCGATCGCGGCGCCAAGGCCTATGACGCCGGCGATGTTCGGCGTCCCCGCTTCCAGCCGGTTGGGCAGTTCAGCGTAGGTGCTCCCCTCGAACGCGACGGACCGGATCATGTCGCCGCCGCCGGTCACCGGCGGCATCTCCTCCAGGAGCTCGCGCCGGCCGTAGAGCACACCGACGCCCGTCGGCCCGTACAGCTTGTGGCCGGAGAACGCCAGGAAGTCGCAGTCGAGGGCCTGAACGTCGATCGGCGTGTGGGCGACCGCCTGTGCGGCATCGACCAGCACCACGGCGCCGCGCTCGTGGGCCGCCGCGGCGAGGCCGGCCACCGGGACGACCGTTCCGAGGGCGTTGGATGCCAGCGTGACGGCGACCAGCCGCGTGCGCGGCGACAGCACCCGCTCCACCGCATCAAGGTCCAGGCTGCCGTCGTCCAGGATCGGCAGCACGCGCAGTGCACAGCCGCGCCGCTGGCAGGCCATCTGCCACGGCACGATGTTGGAGTGATGCTCCATCTCGGTGACGACGATCTCGTCCCCGTCACGGAGATTGGCGTCACCCCAGCTCTGCGCGACCAGGTTGATGGCTGCGGTCGTGCCGGCGGTAAAGACGATCTCCTCCCGCGCGCACGCGCCGATCAGGTCGCGGACGCGTTCGCGCGTGGACTCGTAGCGCGCGGTAGCCCTCTGGCTCAGGTAGTGGACGCCGCGGTGGATGTTGGCTACTTCGTCCTGGTAGTGGTCGGCCACCGCCTGGATCACCGTCCGCGGCTTGAGCGTGGTGGCAGCGTTGTCCAGGTAGGCGAGCGGCCGGCCGTGCACGAGCCGTTCCAGCATCGGAAAGTCACCACGCACGGCAGTCAGATCGACCGCTGCGCGGGGGGCGGGCATCACGCGGCTTCCAGGCTGGCGAGGCCGCGGTCAAGCTGCGCCTGCAGGGCAGCCTCCACCTCGGAGATCTCGATCCTGCGGTTCACTTCATCCAGGAAGCCGCGTACCAGCATGGCGGTCGCCATGCCGCGAGGGATGCCGCGGCTCTGCAGGTAATGGAGCTGCTCGGGAGCCAGCGGTCCCGAGGTAGCCCCGTGCGTACAGCGTACCTGATCGGCGCCGATGCGAAGCTGCGGGCGCGCGTCCGCGCGCGACTCGGGATGCAGCAGGAGCGTGTTGCTCAGTTGGAAGGCATCGGTCCCCTGGGCGACGCGATCCACCTCGATCGTGCCCTGGAAGGCCGAGCGCGCGCCGTCGAGCAGCACGGTCTTGAAGAGCTGGTCGCTGGAGCACTCGGGCGCGCGGTGCTGGACGCAGGTGTGGACCTCCCCGTGCGCCGGGCCCGACAGGACGGCGGCTCCGCCCAGGCGGGCACGCGCACCGCCGTCGAGCAGCGCGACGGTCGCTTCGATCCGGTCGATGGCCATCCCGCCACCGATCAGCGCAAGGTCGAGCTCCGCATCGGCGCCCACGGCGGCGCGCAGCGAGCCGAAGCCGAATGCCTTCGGGTCGTCGTCCGCCATCCGGTAGTAGCGCAGCGCGGCGCCCGGCGCCACCACAAGATCGGTGCTCGGTACGTGCAGCGTGGCCGCCGGACGGTCCGGCGGCTCCCAGCGCTCCACCACCGTGGCGCGTGCCCCGGCCGCCAGCTCCACGCGGACGGCGTCGGCGTACAGCGTCCCGCCGTCGGGTCGAGGGCGACGGCGGTGGACGATCTCTACATAACGCGACTCGCCGGTATCGACGGTGACGTGGAACCCGGAGCCGGCGAACGCCTGATTGAGTGCCGTGAAGGCGTGCTGGGGATAGTCGCTCACCGCGCTCGCCGGCGGCTGTTGCGCTGCCGCCAGCGGCCGCCAGCCGCCGGCGAGCGCTGCATCCCCGCCGTCCCCGTCGGGCTCGTTCGCGGCCTGAAACCGCTCGCCGAGCAGCGGCCGCACGTTCGTGTACGTCCACGCCTCGTCGCGAGCCAGCGGCAGCCCTCCGGACGCCAGCCGCTCGCGGCCCGTCCGGCGCAGGGCGCTCAGCCAGGGAGGGCCGCCGTGCTCGGCATCGAAGTGGCAGGCGCGCTCGATCAGCTCGGCGATCCAGGAGCGCGCCTGCTCGGCGACTGTCATTCCTGTCCCTGCACGGGCTCGACCGAGGCGGTCAGCCAGTCATAGCCACGCTGCTCGACCTCCTGCGCCAGCTCCGCGCCCCCCGAACGGACGATGCAGCCGCCCGCCAGGACGTGCACGCGATCGGGGGTGATGTGGTCCAGCAGGCGCTGGTAGTGGGTGATCAGCACGATCGCGTTCTGGTCGGTGCGTAGCGTCTCGATGCTCTCGGCCACGGCGCGCAGCGAGTCGATGTCGAGCCCGGAGTCGGTCTCGTCCAGGATCGCCAGGCGCGGCGAGAGCACGGCCATCTGCAGGATCTCGTTGCGCTTCTTCTCGCCACCGGAGAAGTCGACGTTCAGGTCGCGTTCGATGAAGCTCTCGTCGATGCCGACCGAGCGCGCCTTTTCGCGCAGGAAGCGGTCGAAGTCGTACGGGTCCAGCTCCGGCAGGCCGTTGTGGCGGCTGATCTCGTTGTAGGCAGCGCGCAGGAACACGGAGTTGGAGACGCCGGGAATCTCGATCGGGTACTGAAAGCTGATGAAGATGCCCTCGCGCGCGCGCGCGTCAGCGTCCATGGCCAACAGGTCGCGGGGGCGCAGGTTGATCTCGTACCGGAGCGTGCCGGCCGTGACCCGGTAGTCGGGGTGGCCGCCGATGACCCGCGCCAAGGTGCTCTTGCCGGAGCCGTTGGGGCCCATGATCGCATGCACCTCGCCGGCGCCGATGTCCAGATCCACGCCGTGCAGGATCGGCGTGTCGCCGATGGATGCGGACAGGCCGCGGGCGGCAAGCATCAGCCCACGCTCCCTTCGAGTTTCATTTCCAGCAACTTGACCGCCTCCACCGAGAACTCCAAGGGCAGTTTGCGGAACACCTCCTTGCAGAAGCCGTTGATCAGCAGGGAGATGGCGCCCTCGGTGTCGATGCCGCGGGTCGCCAGGTAGAAGAGCTGGTCGGCGCCGATCTTGGAGGTGGACGCTTCGTGCTCGACCGTAGCGCTCGGGTTGCGCACCTCGATCGACGGGAAGGTGTTGGCCACGCACTCGTCCCCGACGAGCATCGAGTCGCACTGCGTGAAGTTGCGGGCGCCGTCGGCGCCGGGCTGGACGCGCACCTGTCCCCGGTAGCTGTTCACCGACCGGTCGGCCGAGATGCCCTTGGAGACGATCGTGCTGCTGGTGCGCGGCCCGATGTGGATCATCTTGGTGCCGGTATCGGCCTGCATGCGGTTATTGGTGAGCGCGACCGAGTAGAATTCGCCCACCGAGTCGGCGCCTGACAGGATGACGCTCGGGTACTTCCAGGTGATGGCGGCGCCGGCCTCCACCTGCGTCCACGAAATCCTGGAGCGCCGGCCCAGGCAGCGGCCGCGCTTGGTGACGAAGTTGTAGATGCCGCCACGGCCCTCCTCGTCGCCGGCGTACCAGTTCTGGACGGTCGAGTAGTTCACGGTCGCCTCGTCCAGCGCGACGATCTCCACGACGGCGGCGTGGAGCTGGTTCCGGTCGCGCATCGGTGCCGTGCATCCCTCGACGTAGTTCACGGAGCTGCCTTCCTCGGCGATGAGCAGCGTGCGCTCGAACTGTCCGGTCTCCGCCGCGTTGATGCGGAAGTAGGTGGACAGGTCGATCGGGCACTGCACGCCGCGCGGGATATAGCAGAACGATCCGTCGGTGAAGACCGCGGAGTTCAGCGCCGCGAAGTAGTTGTCGGCCGTCGGCACCACGGAGCCCAGGTAGCGCTGGACCAGCTCCGGATAGTCCTGCACAGCCTCACCCATGGAACAGAACACGATCCCCAGCTTCTCGAGCTGCTCCTGGTTGGTGGTGCCGACGGAGACCGAGTCGAATACGGCGTCGATCGCCACGCCCATCAGCCGCTTCTGCTCCAGCAGCGGGATGCCCAGCCGCTCGAAGGTGGCGATCACCTCCGGGTCGACGTCGTCCAGCGACTTCGGGTTGTCGCCGTTCTGATTGGCGCCGACCTTCTTGGGCGCGGAGTAGTAGCGGATGTCCTGGTAGTCGATCTGCGGGTAGTCGACAAAGCGCCACCACGGCTCCTCCATCGCCTGCCACCGCTCCAGGGCGCGCAGGCGGAAGTCGAGCATGAAGGCGGGCTCGTTCTTCTTTTCCGAGATCAGCCGCACCGTATCGGCGGAAAGTCCCTTGGGTACCTCGTCGGTCTCCACGTCGGTGTGGAAGCCGGCGCGATACTCCTCACTCTTCGAGTAAGGTTCGCTCCGCTCACCTGGTTGCAGGGTGCTCTGCTGATCGTGCGCTGCGATTTCCATCAGGTCTCCTGGATCAAGAGGCTCATCGCCTGCTGGCTGCGGATGAATCGCTCTCTGATCTCCCGTTCGTCGTGGACCTCTTCGCTCTCCAGCAACTCGTCGACGCTCACGTCGCGGTAGAGCCGCTCCACCCGCTTGGCCAGGTTGACCACGGCCGAGATGACCGTGCAGGAGCCGGTGAGCTGGCACTCGCAGCGTTCGTCCATGCAGTTCGCGAAGCGCATGGACCCGAGCAGCGCCTCGCTCAGGTCGTACAGCGAATAGCGGCGCAGATCGGCGCGGAGCCGGTAGCCGCCCTGGGCCCCCTGTGCGGAGGCCAGCACGCCACAGCGTGCGAGCCGCTGCAGCACCTTGGACAGCACGTCGAAGGGCATGGGATGGATCCCGCACAGCTCGCGCGCCGTCACCAGGCGGTCGGCGCCATCCGTGGCACCGACCATGCGCATGTGCTGCAGGGCGAGCAGCGCGTATTCCAGCTTGCGGTGAATCTTCAGCAAATCGGACCTCATTGGTCGTATTTGTACAGTACGGCCGGACGGGTCACCGGTCAACCGGTGCCGGCTGTCACGGGACCGTTCGCAGAGATTGACGGATCATCTTCAGATGAGGCTACATTAGAGCTACGTCGAAGGTTCAATCTTGGCCACCAACGCCGTAGTTCGAGCGAGGATCGACAGCGAAACCAAAGCGCGCGCCACCGAGGCGCTCAACGCCATGGGCCTTTCGGTCTCCGATGCCATTCGCCTGTTGCTGTTGCGGGTGGCCGATGAGAAGCGCCTGCCCTTCGCCGTGCAGGTACCGAACGCAGCTACCCTCGAAGCGATAGAGGAGTTGGACGAGGGCTCAGGCGAGCGGTTTGATACCGCCGAGGAGCTGTTCCGAGACCTCGGCATGTGATGTGCTGAAGGCGGTCCGATCCTCGCAGTTCAAACGCGACGTCAAGAAGGCTGCGAAACGGGGAAAGGATCTCGGCACGCTGCGCGTGGTGTTGGCGACTCTGCTCCGTCAGGAGCGGTTGGCAGCCCGCTACCGCGATCATCCGCTGCGGGGCATCTGGCAGCGGTATCGGGAGGTCCACATCGAGCCGGATTGGCTCTTGATCTACCGGGTCGTGGGCGATGAATTGCGCCTGGTGCGCACCGGCTCCCATGCCGATCTCTTCAGAGAGTAGTACCGCTCGGCTCGCTGTCAGCCGGCAAACGGGTTGGTGCCCCAGATCTCCATGTCGCGGATCAGCGTTCGTCCGGGCAGCGCGGCGAGGTGGACGATGGTGGCGCCGATGTCGGCCGCGTGCAGGTGCAGGCCGGGGCCGGCGGGCGGGCCGTCGTCCGGGCCCGAGTCGATGCTGCTGGGGTTGAGCACCACGATGCGAATGTTGTCGCGGCGCACCTCGTACAGCAGCGCCTGCGCGAACCCGCGCAGTCCGAACTTGCAGGCGGCGTAGGCGCTGGAGCCGGGATCGGCCTTCTTGCCGCTCATGGACCCGATCATGAACACGTCGCCGCGCCGGCGCGCGATCATGGCCGGCAGGAACGCCTTGGTGGTCAGGAACACCCCGGTCAGGTTGGTCTGGATCGAGCGGTTCCATTCCTCCAGCGTCATCGTTGCCACGCGGCCGCCGGCGAACGCGGCGGCGTTGTTGACCAGCAGGTCGGGATCGCCGATCGCCCGCCGCACCTCGGCAGGCAGGGCGGCGATCGCGTCCGGGGCGCTCTGATCGCAGCCGAAGCCGGCGCATTCCCCCCGTGGGTGGGAGGCCTGAAGATCTGCGGCAGCCCGTCGCGCACGTTCGCCGTCGCGGCCGGTGATCGCCACGTGCGCACCGGCGGCCAGGAGCGCCGCGGCGATGTGGCTGCCCAGGCCGCGGGTGCCGCCGGTCACCAGCGCGATCCGGCCGTCGAGCGGAAGGGAGCGAGGATCGGGCACGTCAGGCTCCGGGTTGCGGCTCGGCCGGCGCGCCGGTGTCCGCGTCCGAGCTCACGGCCTGCTGCGCGAGCAGCCGCCCGCCCAGGGTCGAGGGAGAGATCACCTGGTCGACGCCCAACCGCCGTACTTTCTCGACGTTCTCCTCGTCCTCGATGCGGACCAGGATCGCGAACCCCGAGCCGGGGTTCGCGTCACGCAGGTCCTTGGCGTTGACGGCCACCAGAGTGTTCGTCGAGTCGCTGTCGAAGGACGCGATCACCGCCTGCGCGGTGAGCACGTTCGCCTCCAGCAGTGTGTCGCGCAGCGTCGGGTCCTCCTCCAGCACGTCGTGGCCCTTGCCGCGCAGGCTCTGCGCGATCTTCTCACGGTCGTCGACGATTACGGCCACCACGTTGCGGTCGCGCAGCTCGTCCAGGACGCTGGCCGCGACGCCGCTGTAGCCGCACACCACCACGTGGTCGCTCAACCGTTGGAACCGTTTCACCAGGCTCATCACCCCCTTCATGCGCCCTTCGACGATCGGGCCCAGCGTCACCGACAGCGCGGTGACGAACAACGTCACGCCGATCATGAACATCGATACCGAGAACCAGCGGGCATCGCTGCCCACCGGGTAGATCCCCTCGACATCGTAGTCGTACCCCAGGGTGGCGTACGCGACCAGTGCGAAGTACGCGGCGTCCGACCAGCCGTTGATGCCGTGGAACTGGTCCCGCAGCAGGTACGCGCCGACGATTCCGTAGGCCAGCGCCAGCGCGACCGCGAGGATGGCCACCACCTGTCCGTAGCTCAGGCGAATCGAGCCCCGCACGGAGAACGTCCGGCGGCGTGCCAGCAGCGTGGCGATTACCAGCAGCGCCGGTACCAGACCAAGGACGCTTTCGGCCTGGATCGCGTCGTGCAGGTAGATCGGCAAACTCACCACCGACATGCACAGGGCGACGGCCCATGCCCACCGCCGGCGTTCCATCAAGGCCTTGGCGAGCAGAAGCAGGAAGATGCCGTAGACGATCCTGACGAGTCCCGAGATCTCGTTGCCGCTATCGTTGATGGCCCTGAACTGCTCGACCTCCAGCGCCATCATCCGCGCTACGCCCAAACCCAGTTGCAGGAGACCGAGCCACCCGATCGCGATCGCGATCCAGGTGGAGGCTCTTGGCAGCCGGAACAGGCGTCGGTGCCGCCGTGCGTTGCTCACGGCCGAGCGCCTTCGGTCGTGTCGGGACCATGCATCAGCAGCGCATAGTAGCGTCCCGGGAACCTTCGGTCGGCCGATCCGGCAGACCTCCGTTGGTCGCCGTGCTTGTAGGTTACCCGACAAGCTCCTAGAATCGCGGGCGCTCGGAAGTCCCATCAAAAGCCTCACGATCCTCCTTCCGGCGCTGCGGCGCCGCGCCGGCCGGCTGCTGCTCGGGTTCGCCTGCATGGTCGGGCAGAACTACGCCCTGCTGCGCGGCTCGGAGTTCCTCAGGCTGCTCCTGGACGAGATCGCCGACGGCGCCAACGAGCGCACGGTCGTGCTGGGGCTGATCGCCCAGGCGTTGGCCTTCGCGGTCGGCGTCGGCGTCTGCATGTACGGCATGCGCAGGCTCATCATCGGCGTCTCGCGCGACGTCGAGTACGAGTTGCGCGACGTGCTCTTCCGCAAGCTGTTGGCGCTCGACTTCGACTTCTACCAGCGGCGCCGCACCGGCGACATCATCTCACGCTGTACCAACGATCTGAACGACGTGCGCACGCTGCTGGGCCCCGGCATCATGTACCTGCCGGACGGGCTGTCGCGGCTGGCGCTGTTCGCGCCCGTGCTGGTCGGCCTGCACGCGCCGATGGCCGGCGCCCTGGGCGCGCTGGTGGTGGCGCTGGTCGCCGTGATCCTGGTGATCACGCCGCGGCTGCGCCCCCGGTTCCGCCGCGTGCAGGAGCTGGTGGCGGCGATCAACGACCGCGTGTGGCAGATCGTCACCGGCATCAACACGGTCAAGCTGTACGGGCTGGCAGCCGGCGAGACCGAGCGCTTCCGGGAGCTCAACCGGCGCTACATCTCGGCCAACGTGGGGCTGGCGCGCACGCGCGGAGTACTGTGGCCTCTGCTGCAGTTCATGTACGGGCTGGCCACGCTGCTTCTGCTCCTGCTGGGCGGCGGAGCGGTGATCCGCGGCACACTCACCATCGGCGAGCTGCTGCAGTTCGCGGCGATCGTCGGCTGGCTGACCTTCCCGGTCCTGTCGCTGGGCTGGGTGAGCTCGCTCATCCAGCAGGGGATAAGCGCCATGGAGCGCATCCGCGCGATCCTGGACCACCCGGTCGCCGCCCGGCGGGCCCATCCCGTTCCGGTGCCGGCGGGACCGATGGCCGTGAGCGCCGACGGCGTGTCGTACCGTTTCCCGAACGCCGACCGCGATGCCCTGACCGGCGTGAACCTCGCCCTTCGAGCCGGCCGGACGCTGGGCATCACCGGCGGCGTCGGCTCAGGCAAGAGCTCGCTGGTGATGCTGCTCGCCGGCATCGCCGCGCCGTTGGCCGGCACGCTGACGTTCAACGGTGTCGACGCCAAGGCGATCGATCCGTCCGCCTATCGAGGCCGCATCGCCTACGTCCCGCAGGAACCGTTCCTGTTCTCAGCCACCGTCGCCGAGAACATCGCCATGGGCAGCGAGCAGGAGGTTTCCCACGATCGCATCGTCGCGGCCGCCCGCCTGGCGGCGGTCGACCAGGACATCGCCCGCTTCCCTGACGGGTACGACACCCTGGTCGGCGAGCGCGGCATCACGCTGTCCGGCGGCCAGCGCCAACGGGTGGCGATCGCGCGGGCGCTGGTGCGCGACAGCGACCTTCTGATCATGGACGACGCGCTGTCGTCCGTGGACTCCGACACCGAGACGGCGATTCTCACCAACCTGCGCGGGCTGCGCTCGTCGCGCACGATCGTGATCGTCTCGCACCGGGTGTCGGCGCTTCAGCTCGCCGACCGCGTCGCGGTGATGGAGGGCGGCACCGTGGTGGAGACCGGCTCCCACAAGCGGCTGCTGCGCGCCCGCGGCCGCTACGCCCGGCTGGCGGAGCTGCAGCAGCTCGAGGCGGCGCTGCGGTGAGCGCATCGGCGGACGGTCGCGGTACCCGGCCGCGGGGCGAGGGCGGTCTGGACTTCCGCCTCACCCGCCGGCTCGCCTCCTACGTGTTGGGCCACAAGACGCTGGTCGGCGCGTCGCTTGTCGCGATGCTGTCGACCGACCTGCTGCACGTGACGGTGCCGGCACTGGTCAAGCTCGGCATCGACCGCGACATCGCCGCCGGCGACCTGCGCGGCCTGCGCACGACCGCGCTGCTGCTGGCCGCGGCGATGGTCGGCCGGTTCGCGACCCAGGTGGGATTCACGGTGATCGTCGAGATGCTCGGCCAGCGGCTGCTGTTCGACCTGCGCCTGGACCTGCTGCGCAAGGTGCTGCGCCTGGGCAACGACTACTTCGACCGCACGCCGGTGGGAGCGACCCTCACCAACGTCACCAACGACGTGGAGGCGGTCCGCCAGTTCATTTCCGACGGCATCGTCAACATTCTCGGCGACTCGGTGAAGGTGCTGTTCATCCTGGGCGCGATGGTGTTGATCAACCCGGGCCTGGCGGCCGTCACCTTCGTCTCCCTGCCGCTGTTCGCGATCGCCACCGTCGCCTTCCGCAACGCCCTGCGCCACGGGTTCCGGGGCGTGCGCGCCGCCAATGCCGCGATCAACACGACGCTGTCCGAGACGGTTACCGGCATCCGCGAGATCACGGTGCTGAACCATCAGGCGCGCAGCCTGGCCCGCTTCGAGCGGCACAACCGCGACTACCTGAGCTCCTACCTGGCGGTGGTGCGCGCGTTCTCCCGTTACTTCCCCACCATCGAGGTGGTCGCCCACCTCGGGATGCTCACGGTGATGGCGGCCGCACACTTCACGATTGGCGTGTCCGTGCAGGTCGGCGATGTGTTCGCCTTCGCCAGCTACATCACCATGCTGTTCATGCCGCTGCGCCAGCTCGCGGAAAAGTTCAACACGTTCCAGTCGGCGATGGCGGCCTCGGAGCGCATCTTCACCATGCTCGACCGCACCGAGTCGATCGCGCCTCCGCATCGCCCGGTGCCCCTTCCGCCACGGGACGAGCGCTCGGGAGGTGTGGCGTTCCGGGGCGTCAGCTTTGCCTACGTGCCCGACGCGCCGGTGTTCACGGACTTGTCGTTCCGGGCGCGACCGGGCGAGCGGATCGCGCTGGTGGGCTCGACGGGCTCCGGCAAGTCGACGGTCATCAACCTGATCAACCGTCTGTACGACGCCGACGGCGGCGCGGTGGAGGTGGACGGCGTCGACGTGCGTCTGGCAGACAGGGACGAGCTTCGCCGGCGGATCGTCACCATCCCGCAGTCGCTGTTCCTGTTTTCCGGCACCGTGCACGACAACATCGCCCTCTTCGACCGGTCGGTGAGCCGCGCGCAGGTGGTGGAGGCTGCGCGCGCGGTCAACCTGGACGGCTTCATCCGGTCGCTGCCGCACGGTTACGACGAGGAGGTTCTGGAGGAGGGCAAGTCGCTGTCCACCGGGCAGAAGCAGCTCCTGTCCTTCGCACGTGCGTTCGTGCGCGACCCGGACGTGGTGATCATGGACGAGGCGACCTCCAGCATCGACGCGGAGTCGGAGCGGCTGATCGAGGAGGCCACCGCCACACTTCTGGCCGGGCGGACGGCGATCGTGATCGCCCATCGGCTGTCGACCATCCGCTCGGTGGACCGCATCCTGGTCCTGCATGATGGGGCGCTGGCGGAGGAGGGCGACCACGACACCTTGCTGGCCCGCGACGGGGTGTACGCCAAGCTCTACCGGGTGCAGATGCTGGCGCTCGCCGCCTCTGGTTCGCAGGGCAACGAGGCTGACGCAGCAGGTTGAACCGTAGGGGATTGCGCGGCGCGGGCGCTTACGGGCGCCGGGCTGTCCCGATGTGATTACATTGCCGAAATGCCTGAGCGCGTACCGGTTCGTTCCCGAGATGCTCCGGTGGGCGCGCGAAGAAACCGTTGACACCGGTTCCGGTTCATGAGTACGTCTAGTCCAATGGTCACCTCCGGACCACAGGTCACCGGACCCGAGGTCGTCGACGGCGGGGTGGAGCGCGAGGCCGAGCGGCTGTTCACCACGTTGATGAACGTGAGCTGCCGGCCCGGCACCCACTGGACGCTCGAGCTCTGCCGGGAGATCGCACCGCTGACGCTGGAGATCAACCGGCTCAAGGAGCAGCGCAACGCGATCATCCTGGCGCATTCCTACGTGGACGCGGAGATCGTTTACGGCGTCGCCGACTTCAAGAGCGACTCCTACGCGCTCGCCCTGGAGGCGCGCCACAGCGACGCCGAGGTTATCGTCTTCGCTGGCGTGGTGTTCATGGCGGAGACGGCCAAGATCCTCTGCCCGAACGCCGAGGTGCTGGTGCCGGACATCGCCTCCGGCTGCTCGCTGGCCGACTCGCTCACCGCCGACGAGCTGCGCGCCCTCAAGGCCGAGCACCCGGACGCCGCCGTCGTCAGCTACATCAACAGCGCCGCGGAGGTGAAGGCGGAGAGCGACGTGTGCGTCACCTCCGGCAACGCCCTGAAGATCCTGCAGCGCCTGCCGGAGCGCCGCATCCTGTTCGTGCCGGACCGGATCATGGCCGTCAACCTGCAGCGCGACCTGCGCGCGCGCGGCGTCGACAAGGAGATCGTCAGCTCCTCCGGCACCTGCCTCGTGCACGACCAGTTCACGGCCGCCGCCGTCGCGGACGAGCGGGTGCGCTTCCCCGGGGTGAGCGTGGTCAGCCATCCGGAGTGCGCGCCCGAGGTAACCGAGGCCAGCGACTTCGTGGGCAGCACGCAGGCGATGATGGACCACGTGCGGGACACCGATGCCCCGTACTTCCTGATGCTCACCGAGTGCGGCCTGGTCGGCCGGCTGGAGGCGGAGCAGCCGGGCAAGCGCTTCATCGGCTCCTGCCGCCTGTGCCCGTACATGAAGCTCAACAGCCTGGCCAAGATCCGCGACGCGCTCATCCGTCCCGAGCCGGAGCAGGTGATCGAGGTGGATCCGGAAATCGCCCGCGCTGCCAAGGTCAGCATCGACCGCATGTTCGAGCTGGCCGCCTGATCGCCCGCTTTCTCCAGTCCTCAACCTGATCGCCACTGATGCCGCGGATGTCCTGGGTGTGCTTGACCACTTCCGGGCCGACCATGTACATATGAACGAGATACATGTACGAGTCCTCGGATGAAGTGATCACCGTCGATGAAGTGATTACCGTCAGGGCAAGCGAATTGCGCAAGGATCTGTTTCGCCTGCTCGACCGTTGCCTGGAGGCGGGAACCGCGATCGACGTGCCACGCAAGGGTCGCACGGTGCGCATCGCCGCGTTGCGGCGGCGTATCAAGGTCGCCGATCTGCCGCGGCGCCCCGGTGTCGTGGTCGCCGGAGACGAGCTCGACCGGTTCTCTCCGGCCGAGTGGCGACCGGGCGAGTAGGTTCCGGGCGCGATCCGTTCGACCGGCTGATCGTCGCCCACGCCATCGCCTTCGCCGCTCCCCTGTGCACCCGCGACCGACATCTTCGCGATCACTATCAGGCGGCGTTCTGGACTGCGGCCTGAGACCGGGAGCTTGCGACGCCACCCGCGATCCACACAGACTCGCGGCATGCTCACCCGCCCCGTCATCGAGGCGGCCGTCACCGCGGCGCTGCGGGAGGACCTGGCCTACGGCGACCTCACCACCGAGGCCGTCGTCAGCTCCGCGCGGCGTGGCCGCGCCCGCATCCTGGCGCGCGAGCCGCTCACCCTGTGCGGGGCGGAGGTCGCCGCGCACGCCTTCCGGGCGGTCGACCCCGATCTGGCCATCGAGCTCGGCGGCGCCGACGGCGACCATGTGGTGCCGCCGAGCCAGGTGATGCTGGTCTCCGGTGCCGTCCGCTCGATCCTGGCCGCCGAGCGCGTGGCCCTCAACTTCCTCCAGCACCTTTCCGGCATCGCCACGGTCACGGCCGCCTTCTGCACGACGATCGCCGGCACCGGCGCCGCCGTGTGCGACACCCGCAAGACGACGCCGGGACTGCGGGCGCTGGAGAAGCACGCCGTGCGCGCCGGCGGCGGGCGGTCGCACCGCAGCACGCTCGCCGACTGCGCCATGATCAAGGACAACCACATCGCCGCGGCGGGCGGCGTGCGGGCGGCCGTGGAGCGGGTGCGGGCGCGCACCCCGCACGTCGCCCGCGTCGAGGTGGAGGTGGAGACGCCGGAGCAGCTCGCCGAGGCGCTCGATGCAGGCGCCGACGTGATCCTGCTCGACAACATGACGCCGGCCGAGGTGCGCGCAGCGGTGCAGGAGATCGGCGGCCGGGCGATCACCGAGGCTTCCGGGTCGATCAACCTCGAAAACGTCCGCGCCTTCGCCGAGGCCGGGGTCGACATGATCTCCACGAGCGCGCTCACCAGCACGGTGCGGCGCGTCGACCTGAGCCTGGAGCTGGAAGCCGACTGATGCGCACGGTTCGCACCGATTGCCTGGTGATCGGCTGCGGGCTGGCCGGCGCCGGCTACGCGTACCAGGCCGCGAAGGCGGGCCTGGAGTGCATCCTGCTGTCGGGCGAGCCGATCGCGGACGAGTGCAACAGCGCGCGCGCCCAGGGCGGCATCGTCGATCCGGCGGTGGACCCCGACTCTCTGCGGAGCGACGTCATGACCGCCAGCGCGGAGACGGCCAATCCGCGCGCGGTCGACTTCATCGTCGAGCGGGGCGGCGCCGCGGTCCGCGAGCTGGTGGACGAGCTCGACGTTCCCTTCGAGAGGGACGACCGCGGCGAGCTGCGCATGACGCGCGAGGCCGCCCACACGGCGGCGCGCATCCTGTTCGCCAAGGACCAGACCGGAAGGGCGATCGTCACCGCCCTGCACCGGGCGGTCGCCGCGTCGCCGCGGATCGATATGGCGCAGCACACGGTCGCCGTCGACCTGCTCACCCTGTCGCACAGCTCCACCGACCGGCTGCACAAGTACGAGCCGCTGACCTGCTTCGGCGCCTACGTGCTGGATGTGGCCACCGGCGAGGTGTACGCGATCGTCGCCCGCAAGACGGTGCTGGCGACCGGCGGCCTGGGCCAGATCTACCTGCACTCGACCAACTTCCCGAGCGCGTACGGCCACGGCGCGGCGATGGGCTACCGCGTGGGCGCGCGCGTGATCGATCTGGAGTACGTGCAGTTCCACCCGACCGTCTTCACCAGGAAGGACGCCGCGCCGTTCCTGATCAGCGAGGCGGTGCGTGGCGAGGGCGGCCACCTGGTGGACGCCGCCGGCCGCCGCTTCATGGATGATCACCACCCGGACGGATCGCTGGCGCCGCGTGACGTGATCGCCCGTGCGATCACCTTCGAGATGATCCGCACCGGCGCGCCCTCGGTGTTCATCGACCTGTCCGACCTGGAGCCCGGCTACGTGACCGACCGGTTCCCGACCATCTACCGGCACTGCCTGGACGCGGGCGTCGACATCACGCAGGAGCCGATCCCGGTGGTGCCGGCCGCCCACTACGCATGCGGCGGGCTGTACACGGACGTGTACGGCCGCACCAACATCATCGACCTGTCGGCGGTGGGAGAGGCCGCCTGCACTGGCTTCCACGGCGCCAACCGCCTGGCAAGCACCTCGCTCCTGGAGTGCGTGACCATGGCCCGCGAGGGCGCGGCCACGGCGGCCGGCGAGCTTGCCGGCCGCCGGTTTCAGCCGCCGGACGTGCGGCCCTGGGAGGGGCGCCGCGTGCAGGCGGACGAGGACCTGATCCAGCAGGACCTCAACCTGGTCAAGGCCACCATGTGGAACTACGTCGGCCTGGTGCGCACCGGCCGCCGGCTGCAGCGCGCGCGGGACATGCTGCGCGAGCTGCACGCGCAGGTGGACGACTTCTACCGCGACTGCGCGGTCTCCAAGCCGCTGTTGAACCTGCGCAACGCCGTGCAGACCGCCCTGCTGGTCGTGTACGCTGCCTGCCACAACACGCGCAGCGTCGGGTGCCACTACCGCGACGACAGGCACGACGGCCGTTAGCGCCGCGCCGTCGCAGCACCCTCCGTTGCGAGCAAGGCGAGGGACCCATGGCTACCCGGATCGAAGAACCGCTCGCACGGACCGAGGCCGCACCGGCGGATGACCCGCGCGTGCTCGCCCTGGTCGACTGTGACGTGCACCCGTACGTCAACAACATCCGCGAGCTGACCCCCTATCTGCCGCAGCGCTGGCGGAGCTGGATCGATCAGACCGGCTACCAGGGCCCGCCGCCGCCGGTCTACCCCAAGGTGTTCGAGCTGGCATCCCGGCGCGACGCCTGGCCGCCCTCGGGCAAGCGTCCGGGCGGCGACCCCGGGTTCGCGGCCGAGCAGCTCCTGGACGAGTGGTCGGTCGACCTGGCCATCCTCAACAACCTGTACGGCCTGGGCGGGATCAAGAATCACCACCTGGCGCGGGAGATCACGCCGGCGTTGAACCGCTGGCTGCAGGACCGCTGGCTGGACGCCGACGAACGCTGGCGCGGCGCGCTGTGCGTGAATCCGGAGGATCCCGGCGGCGCGCCCGCCGTGATCGAGGAGTTCGCCCGCGACGAGCGGTTCGTGCAGGTGCTGCTGCCGGTGCGCTCCAGCGCTCCCTACGGCCGGCCGCAGTTCCGGCCGATCTTCCGCGCCGCCGCCGATGCCGGACTGCCGGTCGGGCTGCACTTCGGCGGCTCGGCCGCCAACCCGATCACGGCGGTCGGCTGGCCGTCATTCTACATCGAGGACCACACCGCCATGTCGCAGGCGTTCGAGGCGCAGGTGCTGAGCTTGGTCTGCGAGGGGGTGTTCGACGAGATCCCGGATGCGCGCGTGATCCTGATCGAGGGCGGGTTCGGCTGGCTGCCGCCGCTGATGTGGCGCCTGGACAAGAACTACCGCGGGCTCCGCGACGAGGTGCCGTGGCTGCGCGACCTGCCGAGCCGCTACATCCGCCGCCACTTCCGGGCCACCAGCCAGCCCATGGAGGAGCCGGAGGATCCGGAGCACCTGCGCTGGCTGTTCGAGATGATCGGCGAGGACGGATTCGTGATGTTCGCCACCGACTACCCGCACTGGGACTTCGATTCACCGGACCGGGCGCTGCCGCACACGCTGCCTGAGGAGCTGCGCCGCCGCATCCTGGCCGGCAATGCCCAGGAGACTTATGGATTCTGAGCGGGAGGAAGCAGGCGAGCACGACCTGGGCCCGGTGACCGGCTACCCGCAGGGCGAGCCGGTCGCGGTCGACGTCGGTCGCCGGCGCCTGGTCGTGGTCAGGGACGGCGAGCGGGTGTTCGCGCTGCGCGATGTCTGCCCGCACCAGGGCGCGGCGCTGTCGGCGGGCCGGGTGATCTCCACCTGCCGCCTGCACCGCGAGGACGGCCGCTGGGTGCAGACCGACCTGCGTGTCCTGCAGTGCCCGTGGCACGGCTGGGCGTTCGAGCTGACCGGCGGGCAGGCCTTGTTCGAAGACTCCGGCACTCGCGTACGCTCCTATCCCGCGCGTGTCCACGGTGGGCGCGTGCGCGTACGGGTCGAGCGGTGACCGCCGCCGGCACCTCGATCGGCTTCCTGGAGCTGATCCGGCGCTTGGGCGGGCTGGAGTTGCCGCCGGTCGACTTGGTGGTCGGAATCGGCCGTGGCGGCGTGGTGCCCGCCGCGCTGGCGGCGCAGCGGCTGGCGTGCGACCTGCGGGTCCTTCCGGTCCGCTTTCGTGACGACGCGCACCAGCCGGAACGGGCGGAGCCGCTGGTCACCCCGCCCGCCTTCGACGTGGCAGGCAAGCGAGTCCTGCTGGTGGACGACGTGGCGCGCACCGGCGCCACGCTGAGCGCCGCCGCCGGCGCACTGGCCGGCGCAGCCGCCATCCACACGCTGGTGGTCGCCGGCTGCGCCGACTACGCCCTGTTCCAGGTGGACTCCTGCATCGCCTGGCCCTGGCAGGCCGAAGCGCGGTAGCGAGCCGCGCGGCGACTCAAGATGGTCGCGGTTGACGTTTCTCCTCTGCGATCTGGATCAAGTTGCCGCACGAATCGTCGAACACGGCGGTAATGACCGTCCCGAGGTCGGTCGGCGGCTGTACGAATCGCACGCCTCTTGCCACGAGACGCTCGTGTTCGGCTTCGACGTCGTCGACGGCGAAGGAGGCGCTGGGGATGCCGTCCTCCACAAGCGCCCTCTTGAACGGACGTACCGCGGGATGGTCGTCAGGCTCAAGCAGCAACTGCGTCCCCTCCGGAGCTTCCTCGGATACAACGGTGATCCAGGCATGCTCTCCCACGGGGACGTTGTGCTTCAGCTTGAAGCCAAGCGTTTCCGTGTAGAAGCGAAGCGCCTTCTGTTGGTCGTCCACGAAGACACCGGCCAGGTGAATTCTCATCTTTCAAGACTCCTTTCGTCACAGTTTTCGTCACAGTCCTTCGTCGCCGACGCTGAACGGCATGGCGCGCCGCACCATGCGGCTCTCGGAGCGCGGCGGCAGATCGGCCATGCAGCGCCTGACAGCGGCCGGCCGGTCGGCGGGGGGCACTTCGATTATCAAGCCGGTAGTCTCGACGCTGCGCAGCACCTCCAGGTCGGTGCCGCAGATGCCCACCGGCAGCTCCAGCATCAGGGGCCGGTCGATGACGCCGCACACGCGCTGGATGTTCGCCAGCGTGTGGAAGGAGAGCGGCGACTCGCGGATCGGCGGCCGGAACAGCAGGCCGTTGATCGCCAGCTCGCCGAGGGAACGGATCATCCCTTCGTCGGACCGGTGATCGACGGTGATGACGATGCCCAGGTCCGGCAGGGTCAGCAGCGCGGCCTCGGTGCCGGCGGCGTCGAAGATCACGTAGTCGCAGCCGATCTCGACCAGGGCCCGCGTCTGCTCCAAGGTGAACAGCGGCAGGCGCACGCCCCAGATGCGGTTGCCGAGCGCCTTGGCGGCCGCGGGCAGGTCAGGATGGTCGACGCTGCCGAGCCGCAGCATGAAGGCGTCGGCATCGATGTCGGCCAGTCGAGGATCGTGGGCGATCGCCTCCGGCGGAGCCTGCGCGATCAGCGCGAACTCGCCCACGCTCCTGGCGCTGGCGGCGAAGCCGGCCGGCCGCGGCGTATGCTCGCGGACGCGGTCGAGCAGCTCGATGAAATGGCTCATCCGAAGATGGCGATCAGCACGCCGGCGGCGACCGCCGATCCGATCACGCCGGCCACGTTCGGGCCCATCGCGTTCATCAGCAGGAAGTTGCCTGGATCCTCGTCCTGTCCGACTTTCTGTACCACGCGCGCCGCCATCGGCACGGCGGAGACGCCGGCCGCGCCTATCATGGGGTTCACGCGCCGGCCGGTGAGCACGCACATCAGCTTGCCCATCAGCACGCCGGCGGCGGTGCCGATCGCGAAGGCGACCAGGCCCAGGGCGATGATCTGCAGCGTCCTGGGGTTCAGGAACGCGCCGGCGCTCATGCGCGAACCGACCGACAGGCCCAGCAGGATGGTGACGATGTTGATCATCTCGTTCTGGGCGCACTGCGACAGGCGCTCCAGCTTGGGAACCAGCGCGGTGGCTTCCTTGAGGAGGTTGCCCAGCATCAGCATGCCGATCAGCGGGGCGGCGGCCGGCACCACCAGCGCCGCGGTCACGGTGGTGATGATCGGGAAGAGGATCTTCACCCGGGTCGATACCGGCCGCAGGTCGGCCATGCGCACCAGCCGCTCGCGCCGGGTCGTCAGCAGCCGGATGATCGGCGGCTGGATGATGGGCACCAGCGCCATGTAGGAGTAGGCGGCCACGGCGACGGCACCCAGCAGGTGGTCGGCCAGCTTGCCGGTCAGGTAGATGGCGGTCGGACCGTCGGCGCCACCGATGATCGCGATCGACGCGGCCTCCGCCGGGCTGAAGCCGAGCGCTCCGGCGCCGAGCAGCGTGGCGAAGATCCCGAACTGCGCCGCCGCGCCCAGGATGAAGGTCTGCGGCCGTGCCAAGAGCGGCGTGAAGTCGGTCATGGCGCCGATGCCCAGGAAGATCAGCGGCGGGAACACGCTGGACTTGATCCCGAACACGTAGATCTGCTCCAGCAGACCGCCGGGATCGATCAGGTCCACCCCCGGCAGGTTGACCAGCAGCGCGCCGAAGCCGATCGGCACCAGCAGCAGCGGTTCGTACTGGCGGACGATGCCCAGGTAGAGCAGGACGCCGGCCACCGCCAGCATGGCCACGCGCGCCAGCGTCAGCTCGGGCAGGCCGGTCGCCTGCAGGAACTGTTCGAACAGCCCCATCGGCCGCTACTGGATGGTGAGCAGGGGTTGGCCTGCCGCGCGGTTGTCGCCGGCGCTCACGTGCACCTCCGAGACGGTGCCCGCGGCCGTGGCGGTGACGTCGATGTCCATCTTCATCGCCTCCATCACGACGACGAGCTGCCCGGCGCTCACCTGCTCGCCGGCCGCGACCTTGACCTCCTTGACGGTGCCGGTCATCGGCGCCGGCAGGACGCCGGGTCCCGCCGCGGCCGGCGCTGGCGCCGGTGTCGGAGGGGGCGTCGGCGAGGGAGCCGCTGGCGTGGGTGCCGGGGTCTGCGCGGGAGTGGCGGCCGCCGGGGCCGCTCCGGGCTCCAGCTCGACGCGATAGGCGGTGCCTTCGTGGGTGATGGTGAGGACGTCGCCGTCGCGGACGACCTCGACCTCGTGGAGCACCCCCTCGTAGCGGAAGCGGATCGTGCTCATGAGGTTGCCTGCCGCGCGACAGTCGCCGATGCCGGCATCCGCAGGCGCCAGCGCGCGGCCTCCACCGTGTCGTAGGGCCGCCAGGCGGCGGCGCTGGGCAAGGTGGACGCGGCCTGTTCAGCGGCCAGATACGCGGCGGTTGCGGCGGCGATCCAGCCGGGGCTGCCCGCTCCGGCCGGTTCCGGGGCCGCTGCATCCGGGGCGTCCTGCCCCGTCTCGCGTCGGCCGGAAGCCGCGGTGAGCCCCGCCATCATGGCGCTCAGGAACACCAGGAAGACGAACACCACGCCCATGCCGAGCACGGCGACGAACAGCGTGGACGGGGTATCCATGGCTGCTACAGGGGGATGTTGCCGTGCTTCTTGGCCGGCCGGTCCTCGCGCTTGCGGGCCAGCATCTCGATGGAGCGGATCAGCTCGATGCGCATGGCGGCCGGCTCGATGACGTCGTCGATGAAGCCGTGGCCGGCGGCGATGAACGGATTCATCACGGTCTCCCGGAACTCCTCCACCTTTTCCTGCCGCTTGGCGGCGCGGTCCTCGGCGGCGGCGATGTCGCGGCGGAAGATGATGTTCGCCGCGCCCTCGGCCCCCATGACCGCGATCTCCGCGCTCGGGAACGCCAGCACGCGGTCGTAGCCGAGCGACTTGGAGGCCATCGCGATGAAGGCGCCGCCGTACGCCTTGCGGATGATCAGCGCCACCTTGGGGACGGTCGCCTCGGCGATCGCGTACAGGATCTTGGCGCCGTGGCGGATGATGCCGCCGTGCTCCTGGGTGATGCCCGGCAGGAAGCCGGGGACGTCCACCAGCGACACGATCGGCACGTTGAACGCGTCGCAGAAGCGCAGAAAGCGGGCCGCCTTGTCCGAGGAGTCGATGTCCAGGGAGGCGGCGTAGACGCTCGGCTGATTGGCGAACAGGCCGACGGTACGGCCCGCCAGCCTGGCGAAGCCGATCACGACGTTCTGGGCGAACTCCGGCTGCACCTCGATGAACGAGCCGGAGTCCACCGCTTCCGCGATCATCGCGCGCACGTCGAACGGCCGGCGCGCGTCGTCGGGAATCAGATCGGCGATGCCGTCGGTGGCACGGTCGATGGGGTCCGAGACCGGCAGCAGCGGCGGCGACTCCTGGTTATTGAGCGGCAGGTAGCCCAGCAGGCGGCGCAGGCCGGCCAGGCACTGCGCCTCGTCCGCGAAGCGGAAGTGCGCGACGCCGCTGGTGGCCGAGTGCGGGGCGGCTCCGCCCAGGTCGCCGTGCGAGATCTCCTCGCCCGTCACCGCCCGGATGACCTCCGGGCCGGTGATGTACATGTTGCTGATCGTGTCGACCATGAAGATGAAGTCCGTAATCGCCGGCGAGTAGACCGCCCCGCCCGCGCACGGCCCCAGGATGATCGAGAACTGCGGGATCACGCCCGAGGACAGCGTGTTGGCGCGGAAGATCTTGGCGTAGCCGTCCAGCGACAGGACTCCCTCCTGGATGCGCGCCCCGCCGGAGTCGTTGATCTGGATGAACGGCACCCCGGATTCCAGGGCGAGCCGTTGCGCGTGGGAGATACGCGTGGCGTGCATCTCCCCCAGGGTGCCGCCCACGACCGTGAAGTCCTGCGCGGCCACGAACACCTGCCGCCCCTCGATCTTGGCGCTGCCGGTCACCACGCCGTCGCCGGGCACGCGTTGCCGGTCCATGCCGAAGTCGGTGGAGCGCACCGTCACGAACGGCTGCTGCTCGATGAAGGAATCGGGATCGACCAGCGCGGCGATCCGCTCGCGCGCCGTCATCTTGCCCTTGGCGTGCTGCGCGGCGATCCGCTTTTCGCCGCCGCCGGTCTCGGCCTCCTGGCGCTTGGTCCGGTACGTCTCCAACAAGCGTTCTTGCATGCAGGCGAGAGGACGGGCCCGAGGGGACCCGAAAGCGACGCGGAGTCTACCCGTGCACCGTCGGCGGGTCAATCGGGTCGCTTGGCAGAGACGAGCATGGGCCAGACCTGAATGTATTGCCAATAGCCATACATCTGCTCGCCGCGGCAGATCTGCTCCGCCTATCCGTTCCTGGATCATCCACTATGGCGGCGATACAGCTCGGCGATGATCCGCTCGATCGGGGGATCCTCGACGAACAGATCGCGAAGCGGATAGCGGTCGGTCACCTGCCGGATCAGCTTGGCGGCCGAGATGCGGCGCGGATCGAAGCGCACGCGGACGCGATGGGCGCGCCGCTCCACCACTTCGGCATCGGGAATGGAGAGCTCGCAGTCCCGGTCCTCCAGGTCGATCGACAGGTACCGCTCGCCGGCGACCGCCGCGCGCAGCTCCGTGACCGAGCCGTCCAGGACGATGCGGCCCGCGCTGATGACGATCACCCGGTCGCAGAGCGTCTCGATGTCGTCCATGTCGTGGGTCGTGAGGATCACGGTCACGCCGCGGTCGCGCAGCCGGCCGATGAAGTCACGCACGGCCAGCTTGGCGACCGCGTCCAGGCCGATGGTCGGTTCGTCCAGGAACAGCAGCGACGGGCGATGCAGCAGCGCCGCGGCCAGGTCGCAGCGCATCCGCTGCCCCAGGCTGAGCTGCCGCGTCGGCGTGTCCAGCAGGTCCTGCAGGCCGAGCAGCTCTACCAGCTCCTCGCACGTCTCGGTGTAGCGGTTCTGCGGCACCCGGTAGATGTCGCGCAGCAGGTCGAACGACTCGACCACTGGCAGGTCCCACAACAACTGCGTTCGTTGTCCGAACACCGCGCCGATGGAAGCGACGTAGCGGCGCCGGTGGAGCCACGGCGTCATGCCGTCGATCTGGCAGGTGCCGGCGTCGGGCACGAGGATGCCCGACAGCAGCTTCACGGTGGTGCTCTTGCCGGCGCCGCTGGGGCCGATGTAGCCGACCAGCTCGCCCCGCCGCACGGTGAAGGAGACGTCTTCCACGGCCGTGAGCAGCCGATGGCGGCGCCGGACCACCCCGGCCAGCGCGCCCAGCATGCCCGCCCTGCGCTCGGCGATGCGGAAGCGCTTGGTGAGACCGGCGGCGCGGATGTGGATCTCGGAAGCGGACGACGAACTCATGCGATATCTCCTGATCGGTCGAGGACGCCGGCCTCGTCCGTCGCCGCCCGGCGCCGGTCCGGGCAGCGGATCACGAGGCCGTCAAAGCGAGGAGGCGAACGGTGACGTTACCGCAGCGCCGCGGCCGATGGAAGCGCGGCGATCGCAGCTACGAGCCGGTCGAGGTGTAGCGCCGCACGCCGAGCTGCCACAGAACGGCGGTCAAGGCAAGAAAGATGAACCCGGCCATCGGGGCAAACCAGGCGACAGCCGCCGGTGCGCCCAGCGGATCCGGGCGGCCCAGAACATGCACCACCGGGAAGTAGGTGACGCTGCCGATCGGCACCACGAACAGGAACAGGTATCGGAGCGCGCGGTGGAACACCGGAATCGGATACTGCGTGGTTTCCACGCCTCCATGGGTGACGATGGCGAAGAGCTCCAGCGTCTCGGTGGTCCAGAACGACAGGACGGCGGAGAGCATGAGCAAGGCGAAGTAGGCGGCGACGCCACCGAGAAACGCCCACAGCAAGAGCGCGACGTCGCTCAAGGCGGGGCCCCTTTCCAGGGCGGAGAGCGCCCAGCCCAGCACCACGGATCCCTGCAGCAGCCGGCCGATCCGCTTCGGAGCGAGGCTGCTGCCCAGGACCTGCAGCAGCGTCGAGCGCGGTCGCAGCAGCACCCGGTCGAGCGCGCCCTCCTTGATCAGCGGGCCGAACAAGTCGAATCCGCGCCCGATCGCCTCGGCCACCGCGAACACGACGTGAACGACTCCGTAGAAGAGCGCCACCTCCGCCAACGTCCAGCCGCCGATGCTCCCGAACCGGCCGAACAGCGCCCAGATGGCCAGGAAGTTCATCGCCGCCGAGACGAGCGTGCCGAGCGATTCCATCAGGAAGGACGAGCGGTACTGCATCTCGGCGCGAAGGTTGGCGGCCGCGTAGCGCACGGCCATGCGCAGCGTTCCCGGACCGGTCCTCCTATCCACCCTGGATCACCACCTTGCGAATCCCGAGCGCCATCAGGCGGTGGCCGGCGGCCACCAGGGCCACCACCCACGCCGCCTGCAGCAGCAGCGCACGCAGCGCCTCCGCGCCGGCCAGGTGTCCCGAGTAGATCCGGAACGGCGTGTCTATCAGCCCCGCGAACGGCAGCAGTTCCAGCACCGACTGTGCCCAGTGCGGCAGGTAGGGCAACGGCACGATCTGCCCGGAGCAGAACCAGGCTGCGAGCGGCAGGACCGCGTTCCAGCCGGTGGAGCTGAGCGTCCACAACATGACGGTCTGGCCGAGCAGGGTGATCGCCATGCCGAGGAGCACCCCCAGCGCGATGGCGACCGCGAAGCCGGCCGCGGCGGCGGCTCCCGCCGGCGGGCCGAGGGCCCAGGTGCGGGCGCCGACGAGCGGCAGCAGCACGGCCGCGAACAGCAGCAGCGGCACGGCGCGCAGCGCGGTCCGGCCGATCCTCCAGCCGATGACGCTGACGCCCCAGTTGGCGTACAGGTCGAGCGGACGGAGCAGCTCGTAGGCGACCGCGCCGCTGCGGATCCGGTCGGACGCCAGCGGGTCGACGTTCATCGGGAAAAGCCCGAACATCGCCTGTCCCAGCCAGACGTAGGAGGCCAGGTGGACGGTCGTGAAGTCGCTCGCGTCGGGGGCGCTCCGATAGAAGCCGTCCAGGATCATGAAGCGCAGGAGGCCCCAGAAGATCTGCGTGCCCACGGCGGCGAGCGCCGCAGCCCGATACTGCAGGATCGCGCGCAGCCGCATCGATGCCAGTGCGGCGTAGCTGCCGAGTCTCCCATCGGCGTGGACGCGCACCGGTGGCACGAAAGACGACGACATCGTGAATCTCCTAGTGGGGCCAGGACGCCGACCTCGCCCGATCTTCCCGCGCCGTCGCGGGGGGCGGAAGGGTAGCTCACCGCTGCGCACGCATCCATGCTCCGTTCCCTCCGGCGCACCCGACCGAGCCTGAGACGGACGAATCCGCGGACGCCGCTTCACCGGACGGCTGGGCGTTCAGCACCGGGAGCGAGCGGCGGCGCGGCGTGATCAGGCGCGCCGGCACGAAGCCGCGGCGTCTGCGCTCGATCATGCCCGCGCTCAGCAAGGCGGCGAGCGCTTCGTCGATCTCCTCCTCGCGCCAGCCGCGCAGATAGCCGAAGCCGCGCGTGCGCCGCAGCCCCATGGCCTCCGCCTCGTAGGTGGGCTGGCCGCCCAACAGCAGTGCCGTCTCGCGCAGGCCGAAACGGCCCCGGTGCCGGCGTACCAGCTCGGAGATCGCGGCGATCTCCGGCGGCGGCCCGGTCACGTCCCGGTCGCAGACGTCGCAGCCGCTGCACGCCACCTCGCCATCGGTGAACGGCGCCAGGAGCTGCTCACGCCGGCAGCGGCGGGACGCCGCGTACTCCAGCATGCCGGTGTAGCGCTGCCGGTCTGCCGGCGCCATCGTCTCCAGCCGGCGCTGCTCGGCTCCAGCGGCGTGCAGGAGCAACGCCTCCGCCGGGCGGCCGTCGCGCCCTGCGCGTCCCGCCTCCTGCAGGTACGCTTCCATCGACGGCGGCGGCTCCAGGTGGACTGCGGTACGGATGTCGCCCTTGTCCACGCCCATCCCGTAGGCGGAGGTGGCCACCAGCACGCCGTCGGCGGAGTCGAAGAACCACTGCTCGATCGTCCGTCGCTCGTCGGCGTCCAGGCCGGCGTGGTAGAAGCGCGAGGAGCCGATGCCGGCGGCCTGCAGGTGGCGGGCGTAATGCTCGGTGCCGCCGCGGCTGGACGCGAAGGCGATCAGCGGCCGTGCCATCGTCCGGGCGCACTCGACCAGGGCGCGCCTCCTGGACAGGACCTGCCGGACCGAGTACCGCAGGTTGGTGCGGTCGGGATCGACCGAGACCACCGAAACGGGGGCATCGGCGTATATCACCTCCCGGATGCGGCGGACGATGGGACCGCTGGCGGTGGCGGTGAAGGAGCTTACGACCGGTATGCCGGCGGCGCGGATCACCGCGCCCAGCTCCACGTAGGCGGGACGGAAGCGGTCGCCCTACTCCGAGATGCAGTGCGCCTCGTCTATCACGCAGTGGGAGATGCTCAGGCTGGGGAGCTGCTCCCCGAAGCGGCCGGCCAGGGCCTCCGGCGTGGTGAACAGCACGTCGATCTCCCGCTCGGCCAGCCCGTGCAGGATCTGCCGGCGCTCCGGCATCTCCTGGGCGCCCATCAGCGCCGCGACCCGCAGCGGCCCCTCGCGCAGCCGCCGGAGCTGATCCTGCAGCAGCGACAGCAGCGGCACGATCACCATCGTCGGACCGGCCAGCAGGCGCGCGGGAAGCTGGAAGCACAGCGACTTGCCGCCCCCGGTCGGCATCAGCACGATCTGGCTGCAGCCGTCCAGGATGTTGTCCACCACCAGCCGCTGCGCCGGGTAGAGGTACGGCACGCCGAACGTGGCGTGCGCCTCCGCCTCCACCGGATCGTGGTAGCGGTGGTCCGCCGTACCCGCGTCCGTCTGCACCCTTCGCACGGGTTAACGGCGCTGCCGGCACCGGCGCTTTCAACTCCGTGGCGTACGCTCAGGCGTCGGGATCGAAGTAGTCGTCCAAACCGACCGTGATCGTGTACAGCCGCCGGTACAGGAAGGTGACGCTCACGGCGACCTGGACGGTGACCTCCGTGACCAGCGCCAGACTGTCCCGCAGCTCGTAGGTCGCGAGAATGGCAATGCCGCGCACCGAGCGCGGCAGCGGATCGACCGTGTAGTGCAATTCCAGGGGAATGCCGTCCTCGGACACCCAGAGCTGCCCGCGGATCGTATATCGCTCCTCCGGCTGCTCGATGCGGTAGCCGACCGCGGTCTGGCCCCGGATCGTGCGCCGCTCACCCATCCGCTCCGCCCCCACCATGGCCGACAGGTCGGCCTGGAACGCATCGGAGAAACGCGCGGAACTGGCGCCGGTCCTGCCGTCGGCCTCCTCGGCGTGCTCGACCGCCTTCCCGTCCTTGACGTCGCGCACGAGCTCGTAGGTCAGCTCGCCGTCGACCACCCGCGCTCGCATGGCGGTCTCGCGCGTCGATCTGAGCTTGCCGTCCGCGGAGTGCTCCTGCGTATGCGTCACCATGGTGCCGGGAACCAGGTGTCTGGTGGCCGCGGCCATGGCGACGGCCCGCTCCCAGAGGGCGTCGGCGCTCGCGTGGGAGGCGGTGGCGGCCAGCAGCAGTGCGGTGCCGCAGGCGCGCAGGGTGCGCACGGAGGCCCTCACGGCAGAAGGCCGGATGTCGGTGGTGACGCCGGCACGAGGGGTTCGTACCCTGTCCATCCCTGGACACGCTGATGAGCCCGGACCCATTTCCCCATTCTGACACTGTCGAGGTGGACGGCGCAGCGCTTCCCGCGGCAGTCGTCTGGTCGGCGCTTGCCCCGCACCTGACGCCTGCGCGCCGGCAGCGGATCCGTGAGGTGGCCGTCGGTCGCAGCTTCGCGGTCGCCACCGTGCTGGAGCACGTGCACGACGACGGGAACATCGCGGTCGTGCTGCGCACCTGCGAAGGGATCGGCTTCCCGGTCGCGCACGTCATCAGGGCGGCTGTCGACCCGGGAGCGCCGGCCCGACCGCCCAACCGCGTCACCCAGGGCGCGGACAAGTGGCTGGAGGTCGCGTGGTGGAACGCCGGCGACCCCTGGCTCGAGCGCCTGCGCGCGGACGGCTACCGGGTGCTGGTGACTCGCGTCGGCGAGGGGCCGACCGTCGACCAGGTGGACTTCTCGCGGCCGACCGCGGTGGTGTTCGGCAACGAGCACGCGGGTGTCACCGACACGACGGCGCGGGCGGCCGACGGCTGGTTCTCGATCCCGATGGCCGGGTTCACGCGCAGCTTCAACATCAGCGTGGCCGTGGCGATGGTGCTGCAGCACGCGCGTCGATCACGCGCTGCGATCCGCGGGGACGCCGCCGATCTCACCGCCGAACAGCGGCTCATCCTGGAGGCGCGCTATGCCGTCCGCTCGCTGCCCGGCGCCGGGGCGTTGCTGCGCCGCGCCCTCGGCGACGGTTCGTTTGACATCGGCAGCCGGAGTCGGAAGGGTTCGGACGCATGATCATCGAACCACGGGTGCGAGGCTTCATCTGCATGACCGCGCACCCCGACGGCTGCGCCGCGAACGTCGGCGAGCAGATCGCCCACGTGCGCGAGCGCGGCCCCATCGACGGCCCGCGCTCGGTGCTGGTGGTGGGCGCCTCCACCGGCTACGGGTTGGCGTCCCGCATCGTCGCGGCGTTCGGCTGCGGCGCGCGGACGGTCGGCGTCTTCTTCGAGCGGCCCGGCTCCGCCAGGCGGCCCGCCTCGGCCGGCTGGTACAACACGGCGGCATTCGAGCGGGCGGCGACGGAGGCCGGACTGGGCGCGTGGAGCTACAACGGCGACGCGTTCGCCGACGAGGCCAGGGAACGCGTCCTCGACCTGATCCACACGTACCTGGACGGCTCGGTCGACCTGGTCGTCTACAGCCTGGCCTCGCCCCGCCGCGTGCATCCGGACACGGCCGAGACTTTCGACTCGGTCATCAAGCCGATCGGCGTCCCGTTCGCCGGCAAGACCATCGACGCCCGCTCCGGCGCCCTGGGAGATGCCGGCATCGAGGCGGCTACGGATCAGGAGGTGGAGCACACCGTGGCGGTCATGGGCGGCGACGACTGGCGGCGCTGGATCGACGCGCTGGACGGAGCGGGCGTGCTCGCGCCGGGGTGCCACACCCTCGCCTACACCTATCTGGGCCCGGAGCACACGTGGCCGATCTACCGCGACGGCACCATCGGCAAGGCCAAGGAGGACCTGCAGCGGACCGCCGACGAGCTGGATGCGCGGCTGCGCGCGCGCGGCGGCCGGGCGCTGCTGTCGGTCAACCGCGCGCTGGTGACGCAGGCCAGCGCAGCGATTCCGACGGTCGCCGTCTACCTGGCGATGCTGGCGCCGCTGCTTCGCGAGCGCGGCACGGACGAGGGCTGCATCGAGCAGATGGACCGGCTGTTCCGGGAGCGGCTCTGCGCCGGGGGAGAAATCCCCGTGGACGAAGCCGGCCGCATCCGCGTGGATGACCACGAGATGGAGGACGAGGTGCAGGCGGCCGTGCGCGAGCGCTGGGAGAAGGTAACCGAGCAGGGTTACCGGCAGATCCTGGACGTGGACGGCTACCAGCGCGAGTTCCTGCGGCTGTTCGGCTTCGGGATGCCGGGCGTCGACTACGGCGCGGAGGTCGATCCCGAGGTGGCGATCCCGTCGATCGACGGCTGATCGGCCGCGACTGAGGCGACGGTGCCGTTCGACGCCGAGCTGGAGCTCGCCAGGCAGGCCGCCCGCGCGGCCGGCGCCATCCAGCTCACCCGGCGCGGAGCCGAGGAAATCGACCTCAAGGCCGACGAGTCGCCGGTGACCGGGGTGGACCGCCGCTGCGAGGCGCTCATCCGCAGCGAGCTGCTCGGCGCCTTCCCGGACGACGGCTTCCTGGGCGAGGAGTCGGGCACGGCCGGCGGGACGAGCGGCCGCACCTGGATCGTCGATCCGCTGGACGGCACCCGACCGTACATCAGGGGCATCGTCACGCACGCGGTGCTGATCGCCCTGGAGGACGCGGCCGGCCTGGCGCTGGGCGTCATCCACCTGCCGGCCCTTGACCTGACCTGCTGGGCGACCCGCGGCGGCGGCGCCTTCTGCAACGGCGATCCTGCGCGCGTGTCGGCGACCGCGACCGTGGCCGACGCGATCGGCAGCGGGCTGGGCTTCCTGCAGCGCCACGACGAGCCGCTCGGCGCGCGTCTGTTCGAGCTGCTGCGCCGTACCGGCTACAGCTACGGGTTCATGGACGCCTACTCGTACGTGTGCCTGGCCACTGGCCGCATCGACTTCTGCGTCAACCTGCTCGACGCACCGTGGGACTGCGCGGCGGCGGCGGCCATCATCGTCGAGGCGGGCGGCCGCTGGTCGGACGCCGCCGGGGTGGAGACCGTGCATCGCGGCACCTTCGTGGCCAGCAACGGCGTCCTCCACCGGGAGGTGCTCGAAGCTCTGCGGTAGGCGCCGGCAGATCGACGCCCGACCCCGATGCGATTAGGGTACCGCCATGATCAACGTGACGGTGTGGTGCGAGTTCATCCAGGAACGGGAGGATCCCGAGGTCGCGGCGGTGTACCCGCACGGAATCCACGAGGCGATCGCCGAGGGGCTGCGGCGCGAGGACGACCTGACGGTGACCACCGCCAGCCTGGACCAGCCCGATCAGGGGCTGTGGCAGGAGCGGCTCGACGCCACCGATGTGCTGATCTGGTGGGGCCACAAGGCACACGACCGCGTCGACGATGCCACCGTCGACCGGGTGCAGCTCCGCGCCAACGACGGCATGGGCCTGATCCTGCTGCACTCCTCGCACGTCTCGAAGATCATGACGCGGGTGCTCGGGACGCGTTGCAGCCTCCGCCACCGCGAGATCGGCGAGCGCGAGCGCGTCTGGAACATCGAGCCCAACCACCCGATCACGCAGGGGATCGGCGATTACTTCGAGATCGAGCACGAGGAGCTGTACGGCGAGCGGTTCGACATCCCGCAGCCCGACGAGCTGATCTTCATCTCCTGGTTCGAAGGGGGCGAGGTGTTCCGCTCGGGCGTCACCTACCGGCGCGGCAACGGCAGGATCTTCTATTTCCAGCCCGGGCACGAAACCTACCCCATCTACTACCAGCCGGAGATCGTCCGCGTGCTTGTCAACGCCGTGCGCTGGGCCAGGCCGCTGCGCATCATCCCCGGCGTGCGCGGCATCAAGGCCGAGCCGCTGGAACGGGTTCGGGAGAGGAACACATCAAGCTGATGCCGGGGAGCTTATTCCCGCTGGCGAAGTATTCGAAGAGACGACGGTGCTGAGATCATTCATGTCCGCCAGGGAAGCATGACCGCCGACGAACTGCGCGCGCGGCTGGAGCGCTTCCCTCGCCTGTCGCTCGGCGTCTACCCCACGCCGCTGCAGCCGGCGCCCGGACTGAGCAGAGAGCTGGGCCGCACCGTGCTGGTCAAGCGCGAGGACCTGTCCGGCCTGGCCTTCGGCGGCAACAAGGTCCGGCACATGGAGCTGCTCATGACGGAGGTGCGGCGCGCCGGCGCCGACACCGTGCTCAACGTCATGGGCTACCACTCCAACAACGCCCGGCTGGCGGCGGCCGCCTGCGTGCGCGCCGGCTTGCGCTACCATGTCTTTCTGCGCCATGCGGCGGGGATGCCGGTGCAGGGCAACAGCCTGGTCGACCACCTGCTCGGCGCGGCCGTGCACCTGCTGAACGACGACGAGTCGGAGCGGGACATGGAGCTGGCGCGCGGCGTGGCCGAGCGGCTGCGGCGCGCCGGCGCCGTGCCGTACGTCATGAACGACGAGCTGTTCCCGAAGCTGGCCGGCATGATCGGCTTCGCGGACGCCGGCCTGGAGCTTGCCGATCAACTCCGTGCCGCCGCGGTCAGCGGTCCGGTGCGGGTGGTGTGCGTGGCCGGCCGCAGTCTGTGCGGGCTGGCGCTGGCGTCGCTCAACCTGGATCTGGGCTGGCGCTTCACGGGCGTCCGCGTGGCTTCCGCGCCGGCGCTGGACGACTACATCTTCGGTAATGCCGAGACAGTGCGACAGCGGCTGGATTTGCCGCGCACCTACGCGCCCGAGGACTTCGACATCGTCGAACGCTACGCCGGGCCCGGCGGGCCGGCGCCTGCGGTCCTGGACGCGGTGCGGCTGGCGGCGCGCAGCGACGGGCTGATGGTCGATCCCAACTACACCGGCGTGGCGCTTGCCGGCCTGATCGACCGCATCGACGACGGCGCGGTCGGCGCCGACGAGACGGTCGTGTTCGTGCACACCGGCGGCACGCCGGCGATCTTCAGCTACGCCGAGGAGCTGGTTCCGGCCGAGACGCTGGCGGTGACGCCGTAACGGCCCGCCGACCCGCGCCGTTGCCGGTGCCGAGCGCGGCGATGATCGCGTCCGGGTCGTAAACGCAGCCGGCCCAGGTACCGCCGCTGGCGGCCTGCAGCGCCGCCCACAGCCGCGTGTCGTCGGGCAGGCCGGGGTGCGGCGCGATGCACGGTGCGGTCGGACGCGCGGCCAGCGCGGCCTGCGCCTGTTCCGGAGACAACTCGCCTTCGTCCTCCGTGGCGACCAGCTCCACCGAGCCGGTCAGCTCGCCGCGGTCGACCACGATCTCGACCGTGTCGCCATCCCGCAACCGGCCGATCGGCCCGCCGGCCAGTGCTTCCGGACCGATGTGGCCCACGCACGCCCCGGTGGAGACGCCGGAGAAGCGGCCGTCGGTGAGCACCGCCACCTGCTTGCCCCAGGGGATGAACTTGAGCGCGGAGGTCACCTGGTAGATCTCCTCCATGCCGGTCCCGGCCGGGCCGATGCCGGCGACCACCACCACGTCGCCGGCCTGCACCGGGTGCTCGCCCTTCCCCTTGATCGCCGCGACCGCCGCGCCCTCGCTCCCGAACAGTCGCACCGGACCCCGGTGGCGGTAGACTCCGTCCGCGCCGACCACGCTCGGGTCGATCGCCGTCGCCTTGATGACCGATCCGTCGGGCGCGAGCGAACCGCTCGGGAAGACGACGGTGCTGGTCAGCCCCCGGCGGCGGGCGGTGTCCGGGTCCATGATCACCAGATCGGGGTCGACGCCGTCCTCCTCGAGGCAGTGGCGGCGCAGCTCGTGGCGGCGTGGCGAGTCCTGCCAGCGGTCCAGCGCCTCGCCCCAGGTCACCCCGGCCGCGGTCAGCGCCGCCGGGTCGATCAGGCCGGCGCGGCGCAGGTGCAGCATCACCTCCGGCACGCCGCCGGCGACGAACACCCGCACCGTCGGGTGGTTGGCGGGACCGTTGGGCAGCGCGTCGACCAGCCGCGGGGTGGCGCGGTTGACCCGGCTCCAGTCGGCGACGCCGGGCACCGGCAGGCCGGCCGCGTGCGCGAACGCGGGAATATGCAGCAGCAGGTTGGTCGAGCCCCCGAAGGCGGCATGCACGACCATCGCGTTGTCGACCGCGCGCCGGTCCAGGATGTCGGCCATCGACCGGCCGGCCGCGCGCTGGGCGACCACCGCCGCGGCGGCGCGGCGCCCCATGTCCAGCCAGATCGGCTGCCCGGACGGCGCCAGCGCGGTATGCGGCAACGCCAGCCCCAGCCCCTCCGCGACCACCTGCGCCGTCGCGGCCGTGCCCAGGAACTGGCAGCCGCCGCCGGCCGAGCCGCACGCCTTGCAGCCGGCGGTCGCCGCCTCGTCCAGGGTGATCAGGCCGTGCGCGAAGCGGGCGCCGATGGTCTGCACGGTGCCCAGGTCTTCGGCGCCGCGGGCCGGCAGGGTCACCCCGCCGGGGATCGCCACGCCCGGCAGCGCCCGCTCCCCGGCCAGCGCCAGCAGCATCGCCGGCAGCCCCTTGTCGCAGGAGGCGACGCCGATGACCCCCTGCCGGGTAGGCAGCGAGCGCGCCAGCCGGCGCATCACGATCGCGGCGTCGTTGCGGTAGGGCAGGCTGTCCATCATTCCCGGCGTCCCCTGCGAGCGCCCGTCGCACGGATCGGTGACGTGCGCGGCGAACGGGATGCAGCCGCCGGCCGCCAGCGCCTCCGCCGCCGCGCGCACCAGCAGGTGCACCTCCCAGTGGCCGGTGTGGTAGCCCAGCGCCACCGGCGATCCGTCCTCGGCGCGCAGGCCGCCGTGGGTGGACAAGAGCAGGTACGCGGGGCCGCCGGAGCGGTCCGGGTGCCAGCCCATGCCCACGTTCTGGGTCAGGGCGAACAGGTTGCCGCTCGGCTCCTCGCGCAGCATGCGCTCGGTGAGCGGGATGGTCCCGGGCGTGCCATCGCCGGAGGTGGCCGGAAGGGACGGCGACTCGAATCCGAGGATGGAATCGAGGTCGCCGGCGTGCGCGTCGGAGACGGCGGCCACGGTCAGGATCCTGCGGTGCCGAAGCCGCCCACCGTGTTGGTGAGGGTGCCGATCGACTCGATCGTGATCGTGACCCGGTCGCCAGCGTGCAGGGTGAAGCCGTCGGGGGGAATGATGCCGGTGCCGGTCATCAGGAAGCAGCCGTCCGGGAAGGAGTTGTGCCGATACAGGAAGGAGGCCAGCTCCTGCGGCGTGCGCTTCAGCTCGGCCAGCGTGGTGGTGCCGCCGAAGACGGCCGAACCGTCGCGGCGGATCTCCATCTCGATCGCGGTCTCGGGATCGGGGCCGGTGTCGCGCACCAGGATCTCCTCTCCCAGCGCGCAGCTCTCGTCGTAGGTCTTGGCCTGCGGCAGGTAGAGCGGGTTCTCGCCCTCGATGTCGCGGGAGCTCATGTCGTTGCCGATCGTGTAGCCGAAGATGCGCCCGCGGCGGTCGATGGCCAGGGTGAGCTCCGGCTCCGGCACGTTCCAGGCGGAGTCCGCGCGGATGCGCACGGTGCCGCCGGGCGCGACCACGGTGCGGGCCGAGCCCTTGCAGAACAGCTCGGGCCGGTCGGCGGTGTAGACGCGGTCGTAGAAGCTGCCGCCGCCGGCCTCTTCCGATTCCGCCATGCGCGCGTCGCGGCTCCGGTAGTAGGTGACGCCGGCCGCCCAGATCTCCTGGCCGACCACCGGCGCCAGCGGCGCCTCGTCCGGCGCAGCCTCCGCGGCGCCGAGCCGGCCGTCCAGGTACGCCGTCAGGTCGTCCTGCCGGAACAGCTCGTCCCAGTCGTGGCCGCGGAGCAGCAGCCGCTTCCCGTCCCGCTCCACCACCGTGCCCGCGCCCGTTCTCGACAGCTTCATGACCCGGCAAGCAGACCGGAAGCGAACCGCCCCGTCAAGGCTGCGACCGGCGCAGGCCCGGCGCCGAGGGCCTCAGGCGGGTTCGGTCTGGAACGCCGCGAGGTCGCAGGTCTCGGCATAGCCCCGCTCCCTGAGTTGTGCCAGCGCCGCTCCCTTCTCTGAACGCTCGGCGGCGTTGGCCGTCATCAGCGCCTGCTGGCAGAGAGTGATGAATTGGGAGCGCTCGCGGCCGTCCGGCTCATGGGGTCTCGCAGAGCGCGTCGCCTGCTATAGCGGGCGTATCAGGTCGAAGTAGCCGTCCCTCTCAAGGTGATTATTCTGACATTCGGTGATCCGGTCGAGGAACTCGAAGAGGGTGATGTTGTTCGTGGTCAGGAACTCCTGGAAGCTCTCGCTGGTCAGGATCCCCTGCACAACCCGGCGTCCATCAGAACGCGTTGATATGGTGCCTTCCTTTACGTCGATGGTGGCGATCCAGGCTTCCGAGAACTCGGCGGAAAGGAGAAGCTGCGACGAGCAGAAGACGATGGAGTCGAGCAGCATGTCCCTTCTGATATTCCGGATTTCTAGGGTGACGCACCCTGCGACGATAGCCGTGACTAGCAGCGCGGACGTGGCGATAGCGAGCTTCTTCATCGTTCTCCTCATTGTCGAAACGTATTTTACTGGGCGTCGTAGGCAGCGTCGATGGCGACCTGATCCACGGGCTTTCGAAACGCGTCCTGCCGGTGTCGGCGTCGAGCTCGAACCACTCGCCGGGACCGAACTCGGCGACCTCGCGGCCATCGGACAGGATCAGCACTTCGTCCGGCTCGTCCTCTGCGGACACCGGCGGGCTCCGGAGTTCGTCATCGGCGACCGATCTGCTGACCGGCCGTCCGCTGAGGTCGGTGCCTATCTCGTGGTCAGCCATCCTGCTGTCTCGAACAGCGTATCCATCGCCTGTGCGATCGGCAAGAACTCGCATTGCCTCTCACCAGGAATCTAACCCTGCCGAAAGCGTGCCTCACCTAAGAATCTAACCGAAGCGGCTGGACCTCACGGTCCGGTCCGGAGCCCTTCGCACACCGCGGAGGAGGTTCCGAGGAGATGGGGCTGACGATGGGTGAGCGCAGGGCACTCACGGAGCAGGTGGCGCGGCGGTACCGCAGCGCCGCCAGGAAGGACAAGACGGTCATCCTCGGCGAGTTCGTCGAGGCCACCGGCTACACACGCAAGTACGCGATCCATCTGCTGAACTCTTGGGGGCGCGCATTGCGGGGTCAATGCGAGTCGCCGTCCGCACCCGAATACGGTGGCCTCGAGATACGCTTCTCCCGGCTGGATGCTGCTGCTGTTGACGTCGAACTGGAGACCGGCAATGCAGCCGACAGCCAGGAGGCTGGCTTGTGAGCGCAGCGCATCGTCGATGGTTCAACGCCTCGGCCGTCATATCGGGGCCGTCGACCCAGGTGGTCTTGTCCATGGCTATACCTCGTCGAATACGGAGGGCGCGACGACCGTCAGGCCGACATCGGGCGGGAGCTCGACCTCCAAGTGCTCGCGCAGCGTCTTGATCTGCGCCGCCGGAGCGCCGACCAGGGAGCGCCGGCCCCGAGGAGCTTGGATTCGGGCTGTGTGCTCGGCTGTCGGTCTGCGATGACGACCCCGAGGAAGACCCCGAGAGTGCCTGCGAGCTGTTGACGCTGCGGCAGGTGGAGCACCGATGGGTCGCCGCCGGCACCGGGGTCAGGCATCCGCTCTCCCCGCTGCTGCGTGCATGGCAAGGGGCGGATGCGTGAACCTCCAGACCACGTGGGGGGAAGGGCTCGACGATGAGCAGGAAGCCACTCGACAGGCGATCAAGTATCACGGCGTGCAGGGCGAGTTGCGGCACCACGCGAGCGAGCCTGACGCTCCAGCGATCACCATGATGTTGTCGGGCTTCACGACAGGAAGGCTTGGCGCTGATCTGTTGGGGCACGAAGCGAGCGAGCTGGCGGAAGTTCACGCCGAGTGGCTGGCGACGCCGGAAGCGACCCGACCGGCGCATCCGCTGTGGGAGCCGGTGGCGACCTGGTTCCGGGCCGGGGCTCCGGGGATGGAGCTGTGACGGCAGCGGAGCGGGCGGAGCTGGAAGCGTCGAACGCTGACCTGTTGCGGCGCCGTAGCGAGCAAACCGCGCTGACGTTCTCCTCAGAGTTCACGCGCGGAGCCGCGAAGCGCACGGCGCTGGACGGCGAGGCGCAACTCGCAGGCGCAGGGCAGCAGGCGGCGACGCCAGCGGCGCAGGCGCAGCAGCGGGACGCGAGCGAGCAGAGCGAGCACGACGCGAACGTGCAGGCGCTGGCGCAGGCACTGGTCGACAACGGTGCAGGGCAGGGACGGGAGCCGGAGCCCGGCACCCCCACCCCCACCCCCACCCCCCCCCGCGCCCCCAAGGTGGAAAGGGGCGCGCGCGCCGCGCGGCCCCGGCTCCGGATACGCGGCAAGTCCCGGCCGAAATTGGCCCCGCGGGAGACGCCCCGGATACCTGCTCCCAGGAGCCGGAGACCGAGAGCCGGAAACTGGAGCCGGAGCCTGCGGCGCCCAACCCGTTCCGGCGGTTGCGCGACAACCCGCCGCCCGCCGCCAGTCCCGAGAGGATCGCGGCCAACACCCTGCCGCCGCCCGCCCGACTTGGCGACACGCGCGTCAGCACGTCCGGTGCTGACGAGTCCCGCCCGAAGGCGAAGCCGAAGCGCCGGAAGCCGGAACCGGACCCGACGCCCGGAGCCCACGACCGCAACGCCGACGCCCGGACGCGGGGCGACCGAGATCCCGTCGGGCTGGTCGAGCACGCCCTGTCCGCCACGGCCGCCATCGAGGCGATGTCCGATGCTGCTGCCGGCGCCGGCGGCGCGCCCGTCGAGTGGGTGCGGCTGCTGGTCGGCTGGCCGGCCTGGCGCCGTGCGGTGGAGGGAGAGGGTGGAGACGCCGGCGACCTGCTGCTGGCTTCCAGTGCCCGGCAGGTGGTGGCCACGCTGGCCGGCATGCCGGAGCGGCCGGGCTCGGAGGTTTCCCTACTGGCCGCGGTGGTCGCCAGTTGGCCGGTAGCGGTCGAGCCCGACCGGCGACGGCGCGGCATCCTGCCCGCCAGCATGACGGACTCGCGGCGCCAGCACGCCGACCATCTCCCGCTGGCGCTCGACGTCCGGACCCCGATGGGTGCGGTGCCCGGCAGCGTTGAGCAAGCGCATCTGCCCGGACTGGAACCCGCCCCTTCGGCGCTGGTCCCGGTACTGCCGATCGCGCTCTACGACCTCGCCGGCGGCACCATGCAGACCCGCGGGCGCGGCGCCCCGGTGGCGCAACGGCTGTTCTTCGAGGTGCTGATGAGCGTCGGCAGGCTCGACCGGACGCCGGGAAAGACGGTCCGCGTCGAGTCCACTTACCGGGAGTTCGTCGCTTGGCTGTGGCCGAACCTGCGGGGGCGGGCATGGAAGCGTGAGCGTCACCTGCCGGCGCTGCACCGCGCCCTGCTGGAGCTCGACGGCATGAGGATCGAGTGGGAGCGGCAACTGTAGCGGTTGGTCGGCGTGACGGCCCGCCCACCCCGGACACCCGGCCGGACGATCCTGCCGTGTTCCGGGTGGAGCACCTACCGGGATCGGAGCGCGGCCCGATGATCGACCGCGAGGCGCTGCGGCGCTTCGGGCTGGTGTCGGCGCCGGCGTGGCGCGCCTTCCTGCGACTCGCCTATCTGTGGGACCGGGCGAGGCACAGAACGGCGGACACCGCATCTACGCCACCCGCCCGAAGGTCGCCCGCGGCAGTGACGGCGTGCTGATGGGCCGTGACGATCACCCGGTGGTGCGCCGTGACGGCCGCTTGGTGAGGGACTGGTCGGACCCGCGGGCGGTGCCGCTCTACGGCCCGGACGGCAAGCCGCTGACCGAGCGCAACCCATCCGCCGACCGGGTGCCGGTGCTCGGACCCGACGACCTGGTAAGGCTCGCCTACGATGACGACCTGACCACCAACAGGCGCGACCGTCTGCACAACGCCCGCAAGGCGCTTGGCGACATGGCCGCCGCCGGCGCCGTGGTAATCGAGTCCGACGGCGACGGGCGGCGGGTGCCGGAACCGCCGCCGCTGTTGTTCATGGCGTTTGGGGAGTCCCACAGCTTCAGCGACACTCTCGAATGCGTGGCTGAAGGGGCCATGGCCGATATCATGAAGAAATGCGGCCAACAGGACAACGCGTGCGCGGGTGTGGTCGAGGCACCCCTGCCTACGGCGGATGATCTCGATGAGTTGGCGCGCTGTGTGATAGACGCCGACGCTGTGAGCGAATCGGCTGCGTGTGGCGCCGGGGTAGACCAGGTCGGAGAAGCCGAGCTGACGGATGCGCCGTAGTCTCCCAAACTCGGGGTGTTGAGCAAATCCCAGGCGATGCGGTCGGTTTCGTCCTCGCTCTTTCCTTCGCAGAAGACAATCAGCCCGTGGACAGGGTCGCGGATGCGGCGGGGCCTTTCGGTCGTCGTCCGTCCGGGCCGATACGCTTAGCGCGACGGCGTAGCAGCGGTCAGGAGCTGCTCTCCTTGAACTCTCCGACCATCGACTCCACGGTCGCCTTGGCGTCGCCGAAGATCATGTACGAGTTGTCCTTGAAGAACAGCGGGTTGTCGATGCCGGCGAATCCGGACGCCATCGACCGCTTGAGGATGAAGCAGGTGTGCGCGGAGTCGGCGTTGATGATCGGCATGCCGTAGATCGGGCTGCCTTCGTCCTCGCGCGCCGCGGGATTGACCACGTCGTTGGCGCCGATGACGATCGCCACGTCGACGGTCTCCATCGTCGGATTCACGGCGTCCATCTCCGCGAGCTGCTCGTACGGCACGTTCGCCTCCGCCAGCAGCACGTTCATGTGGCCCGGCATGCGGCCGGCCACCGGATGGATCGCGTGCTTGACCTCGGCGCCGTTCTCCTCCAGCAGGTCGGCCAGCTCGCGCACCGCGTGCTGGGCCTGCGCCACCGCCATGCCGTAGCCGGGGATGAAGATCACCGAGCGGGCCGCCTCCAGGATGTAGTAGGCGTCCTCCGGCGTCATCGACTTGGCCTCGCCCTGGATGCCGGCGCTCTTCGAGGAGCCGCCGGCGGCGCCGAAGCCACTGAACAGCACGTTGGTGAGCGAGCGGTTCATCGCCTTGCACATGATCGAGGTCAGCACGATGCCGCTCGCGCCCACCAGGGCGCCGGTGATGATCAGCAGGTTGTTGGAGATGACGAAGCCGGCCGCGCACGCCGCCAGGCCGGAGTAGCTGTTCAACAGCGAGATCACCACCGGCATGTCGGCACCGCCGATGGCGATGACCGCCATGATGCCGAGCACGAAGGCGAGCCCCGTCACCGCCACCGCGATCCAGTACTGGTCGGGAGCGACGGTAAACCAGACCGCGCCGACGACGATGGCCAGCAGCACCAGCGCGTTGACCACCTGCTGCAGCGGGAACAGCACCGGCCGCGAGGTGACCACCTCGGACAGCTTGCCCCAGGCGATGAGGCTGCCGGTGAAGGTCACACCGCCGATCAGGATGGCCAGGTAGATGGTAGTGGCGCTGAACCCGCCGCCGAGCGCGGCGGTGAACGCGGAAAGGTCCCCGGCACCGGCCCCGAAGCCGACGCCGAACTGGTCCGCGGCCGCCTGAAAGGTGCCCCAGCCGACCAGCATGCTGGCCAGGCCGCCGAAGCCGTTGAACAGCGCCACCATCTCCGGCATGGCGGTCATCTTCACCAGCCGGGACGCGGCGACGCCGATGCCGGCGCCGATCACGGCCGCCAGCACCACCCATTCGATCTGGATGCTCTCGATGATGCTCAGCACCGTGGCGACGATCGCGATGAGCATGCCCAGAGAGGAGATGCCGTTGCCGCGCCGGGCGGTGGTGGCCTTGCCCAGCATCTTCAGGCCGAACACGAACATGATCGCCGAGACGATGTAGGCGACCACGATGAGGTAGGTCACGATGCGCCTCCGCCCTTGACCGAGTCCCTGGCCTTGAACATCTCCAGCATGCGGTCGGTGACCAGGTAGCCGCCCACCACGTTGATGGTGGCGAACCCGACGGCCGCCGCGGCGAAGATCGTCACCAGGGTGCTGGAAGCGCCCTGTCCGGCGAGCGCCAGGGCGCCCACGATCGAGATCCCGGAGATCGCGTTGGACCCCGACATCAGCGGCGTATGGAGCTGCGACGGCACCTTGGTGATGAGTTCCAGTCCAAGGAACATCGCGAGCACGAAGATGAAGAACAGAAATTGAAATAGTTGTGCGGCTTCCATGACCCTTCTTTCCGTTGTCTTTCCCGTTCGCGGACGCCGGGGCGTCCGTTCTCTAAAAGGTGTTGTTCGGCGCTATCCCGAGGTGATCTTGCGGACCATCTCGTTGACCATCTGCCCGTCGTGGGTGACCAGGCTGCCGGCGATGATCTCATCCTCCCGGTCGAGCTTCATGCCCTTGCTCTCGTCGTCCCAGAACTCGTCGACGTAGTTGTACAGGTTGTTGGCGTACATGGAGCTGGCCGAAACCGCGTAGCGGCCCGGGATGTTGCGCAGGCCGACGATCGTCACGCCGTTGACCTGCACTTCCTCACCCGCGACCGACCCTTCGACGTTGCCGCCGGATTCGACCGCGTAGTCGACGATGATCGAGCCGGACTTCATCCGCTCCACGACCTCGGCGCTGAGCACGACCGGCGCCTTGCGCCCGAAGAGCTGCGCGGTGGTGATGACGATGTCGGCGCCGGCGCACGTATCCGCCATCAGCTCGCGCTGCTTGGCAAGCTGCTCTTCGGTGAGCTCCTTGGCGTAGCCCTGATCGGTCTGCCCGGTTTCTCCCAGGTCGACCTTGATGAACTTGGCGCCGAGCGACTTGACCTGCTCCTCCACCACCGGCCGGGTGTCGAACGCCTCCACCCGGGCGCCGAGGCGCTTGGCGGTGGCGATCGCCTGCAGGCCGGCCACGCCGGCGCCGATGATGAACGCGCGCGCCGGCTGCAACGTGCCCGACGGGGTCATCATCATCGGCATCACGGCGCCCAGCCGCTCGGCCGCCAGCACCACCATGGCGTAACCGGCGATGTTGTGCTGGGAGCTCAGGGCGTCCAGCTTCTGGGCCCGGGTGGAGCGCGGCACCAGCTCCACGCTGATCGCACTCACCCCCTGCCCGGCCAGGGCGTCGATCAGCTCCGGCTCGTTGAACGGGTCCAGGAAGCTGATATGGATGGCCCCCTTCTTCATGGCGGAGATCTCGTCGTCCGGCGGGCGGCGAACGCGCAGGATGATGTCGGCCTTGCCGAGCTCCTGCGTGCGGTCGGTGACGACCTCGGCCCCCGCTTCGCGGTACTGGTCGTCGGAGAAGTGACAACCGGCGCCGGCGCCGGACTCGACGGCGACGACGGCCCCGTCCTTGCGTCCGTAGCGCTGCACGGTGTCGGGGGTGACGGCGGCGCGCGGCTCGCCGGGTCCGGTCTCTCTGGGAACGAAAATGCGCATTACACCCTTATGTGCGGTGCGATCGGCCCGGAAGTCAACCGCGGGCGGTCAGATCAGAGCTCGAACGCCGAGGTCGCTACGTCGGCGACCTCGGCGCCGATCGACAGGGCGGCCGTCGCCGCCGGCGAAGGCGCGTTGAGCACGTGCACGGAGCGCTCGCCGCGGACGATGAGGAAGTCGTCGATCATGGCGCCGTCGGGCCGGAGCGCCAGGGCGCGCACGCCGGCCCGCGTGGGCTGCACTTCCGCGTCGGCCAGCGACGGCACCAGCCGCCGCACGGCGGCGACGAAGCGCCGGCGCGAGAACGCCCGGCCGTACTCCCGGATGCCGTAGCGGGCGTGGCGAAGCAGCAGCCGCCACGTGCCGCGGTAGCCGAGCGATTCCGCCGCGTCCCGCGCGTCGATGTCGGTCTTGCCGTAGCCCTCGCGCTTCAGGGAGAAGACGGCGTTCGGTCCGCACTCCACCTCGCCCGCGGTGCGCCGGGTCAGGTGCACGCCCAGGAACGGCAGCGTCGGGTCGGGGACCGGATAGATCAGCCCGCGCACCTTGTGGCGGGCGGCCGGGGCCAGCTCGTAGAAATCCCCGCGGAAGGCGACGACACGGGCTGGAGGAGTCAGTCCGTCCAGCCGGGCGATCCGGTCCGAGTACAGGCCGCCGCAGTTGATCAGGTGGCGGCTGGCGCGGCGGCCGGCGCGCGTGTCGATCTCGACGCCGTCCGCGGCGCGGCGGATGCGCGTGGCCTCGGCCAGCGTGGAGACGGTGGCGCCTGCGGCCAGCAGCAGATCCCGCAGTTTCGCCGCCACCGCCTGGTAGTCGATGATGCCGGCGTACGGCACCCAGATGGCGCCCAGGCCGCCGGCGTGCGGCTCGATCTCCCGTAGTCCGGCGCGGTCGACCACCTCGACCTGATCCAGGCCGTTGCGGCGGCCGTTCGCGCAGAGGTCCGGCAGGCGCGCAAGCTCCCGCGCGGTGACGGCCATCACGACCTTGCCGCAGGTCTCATGCGGGATGCCGTGCTCGCGCGCGAAGTCGACCATCTGTGCTCTCCCCTCCACGCAGAGGCGAGCCCGCGCCGACCCGGGGCGGTAGTAGAGACCGGAGTGCAGGACGCCGGAGTTGCGCCCGGTCTGGTGCAGGCCGACCTGCCGCTCCTTCTCGAGCACCAGCACGGACAGCGACGGATGGCGCTGCACGAGGCGGTACGCGGAAGCCAGGCCGATGATGCCGGCGCCGATGATGGTGATGTCGAACCGGTCCACGCTTCACCATATTACTGGTAGGCTCGAAGCCGTGCGGGACGCTGAGCCCTGGTACCGCGTCTGGTTCGATTCCCCGTACTACGGGATCCTCTATGGCGACCGAGACCAGGAGGAGGCCGACGCGTTCATCCGCCGGCTGGCGCGAACCCTGCGGGTACGGCCGCCGGCCGCGGCGCTGGACGTCGCCTGCGGGACCGGCCGGCATGCGGTGGTGCTGGCCGACCTGGGGTACGGCGTGCTGGGGATCGACCTGTCGGCGCCCAGCATCGCCGTGGCCAGGCGGCGGACGAGGGCGAATCCGAGGTTCGAGGTCCTCGACATGCGCGCGATCGAGTGGCGGGAACGGTTCGATCTGGCCGTGAACCTGTTCACGAGCTTCGGCTACTTCGGGGACGAGGACGACGAACGGCAGGTGGTGGCCGGCATCGAGCGGGCGTTGCGGCCCGGCGGCGAGCTGGTGATCGACTTTCTCAACGCCGCCCGGACGGTCGCGGAGCTGGTGCCCGCCGAGCGGACCGAGCGCGGCGGGATCGCATTCGACATCACCCGCGAGATCCGGGAGGGCACAATCGTCAAGACGATCACGGTCGACGACCCGCGGCGGGATGGGAACGAGCCGCCGCCGAGGTTTCAGGAACGGGTGCGGGCGCTGGACGCCTGTACCCTGCAGGGTTACCTGCAGGACGCGGGCCTCCGCATCGAGCGCCGCTACGGCGACTATGCCCTGAACCCGTATCGGCCGCAGACTTCGGACCGGCTGATCCTGGTGGCGCGCAAGCCCGAGCGCTGACCAGATGCCTTCGAGCCCGGCCGCCCGCATCGCCACCCTTCCGCAGGCTCTGCTCCATCAGGGCGATGCGTTGCTGCGCGACCTGGCCGCCGGATCGGAGCGGGCAGCACGGTTCTTCTCCGTCCCTCCGCGGGACCCCGCGGCGGCCGCGGCCGCCGCGTCCGGGGCGCGTCCCGGCGGGTCTGCCCTGCCCGCCGCGGTGGCGGAGGACCTGGTCACCCACCAGCGCCGCTGCGACGGGGACGAGCTGTCGGTCGCGAACGCGGAGGCGCTGGCCGCGGGACGGGCGGCCTGCATCATCACCGGCCAGCAGGCGGGACTGCTCGGCGGCCCGGTATACACCGCCTACAAGATCGCCTCCGCGGTGTGGCTGGCCCGGCAGGTGGCCGAGCGAACCGGACGGCCGTGTGTCCCGGTGTTCTGGCTCGCGTCGGAGGATCACGACATCGGCGAGGCCAACCACACCTTCGGCACCAGGGCCGACGGCGAGATCGGCCGCGTCTCCTTTCGCGCCTCCGGCGGCCGCGAGGTGCGGCGGCTGCCGGTCGATGACGAGATGGCCGGGAGCGTGGCCCGGTACTTCGATCACCTGCTTCCCGCCGGCGACCGGCCGCGTGCCCGCCGTGCCTTCGCCCTGGACGGCCAGCGCACCTTCACCGCCTGGGTGGCGCGGATCTGGATGCGGCTGTTCGCGGGCACCGGTCTGGTGGTGGTGGAGCCGGCGCTCCTGCGCCCGGCGTGCGGGGAGCTGTTCGAGCGCGCGCTTGCCGAGCGTGCAGCCGTCGCGGAGGCGCTGGCCGCGGTTGCGCGCGACCTGCGCGAAGCCGGCTACCGGGTGCCGCTCGACCCGGCTACCGCGGGCACGCCGTTCCACGTCGGCGCCGACGGCACGCGCGTGCGCGTCGCCGACGCCGGGCCCCTGTTGCGCCGGGGAGCCGTGGACGCCGCCGTCCTGTCCACCGACGCGGCGCTGCGCCCGGTCTTCGCCGACGCGGTGCTGCCCAGCCTCGCGCACGTGGTCGGCGCGGGGGAAATGGCCTACCACGCCATGCTCAAGCCGCTCTACGCGCTATTCGGGGTGGCGCAGCCGGCGGTGCTGCCGCGCCGCAGCCTGACCTTCCTGACCGAGGACGAGGCGGTGGCGCTCGAGCGCTACGGCATCACCGCGGAGGAGGCGCTGACCGGCCGGGTGCATCCGGGCGCGGCGACCCACCGGCTGCTCGGCGACGGCGACAGGGCCGAGTTCGAGCGGGTCGCGGCACAAATCCGCACGGCGTTCCGGCCGCTCGCCGAGAGCGTCAGCGCAGTCGATCCGTCGCTGGCGCATACCTGGCAACGCTCGCGCGACCATGCCCTGCGCGGCCTTGACCGGCTGCGCGCGCGCACGGGCCGCGCCGTGCTGGCGCGCCGCGGCTACTCGCCTGCGGCCCTGCACCGCGTGCTCAACCAGATCCGGCCGCGCGGCCGGCTGCAGGAGCGCGTGTTTCCGGTTCCCCACTTCCTGGCTCGCTTCGGCGCGGCGTTTCTGGATGCCTGCTTGATCGGCGAGCCGGAGGAGGCGTTTACTCATGAGGTGCTGGCTCTGCCCGCCGCGGCCGAACCGCTGCGATCAGACCCATCGTTGAGAACGCCATGAGAATAGGCATCTCCTGCTACCCGACCCACGGCGGCAGCGGTGTGGTCGCCACCGAGCTCGGCCTGCGGCTGGCCGAGCGCGGCCACTCGGTGGCGTTCGTGAGCTACTCGGCGCCGTTGCGCCTGAGCGCGCTGCCGCCGCGGGTCTGTTTCCACGAAGTCGCGATCGAGGAGTATCCGCTCCTCAAGCAGTTCCCCTACACGCTGGCGCTGGCGTCCAAGCTCGCGGAGGTCGCGCGTTCGCATCGCCTGCGGATCCTGCACGTCCACTACGCGATCCCGTTCGCGGCGGCGGCCATCCTGGCCAGGCAGATCGCGCCCGAGCTCGACCTGAAGGTGGTGACCACCCTGCACGGCACCGACATCACCGTGGTGGGCAGCAACGACAGCTTCCGGCCGGTGACCGCCTTCTGCATCGAGCGCTCGGATGCGGTGACCGCCGTGTCGCATGCGCTGCGCGCGGAGACCGGCCAGGTGTTCGGGATCACCCGGCCGATCGAGGTGATCCCGAACTTCGTCGATCCCGACCACTACCGGAGCGCTCGCCCCGCCGTCTGGCCCGGGGACCGCTCCGCCGCCGGCGCCGAGCGCGTGCCGACCATCGTGCACATCTCCAACTTCCGGCCCGTGAAGCGGGCGGCCGACGTGATACGCGTGTTCGCGCGGGTGGCGGGCGAGGTGCCGGCGCGCCTCGTGCTGGTCGGCGACGGCCCCGACCTCGGGCCGGCCACCGACCTGGCGCGCGAGCTCCGGGTGCTCGACCGCATCCGGCTGATCGGGGTGGTCGACGACGTGGCGCCGTACCTGCGCGTCGCGGACCTGCTGCTGCTGCCGAGCCAGACCGAGGCGTTCGGGCTGGTGGCCCTGGAGGCGCTGGCCGCGGGCGTGCCGGTGATCGCGAGCCGGGTGGGCGGCCTGCCGGAGGTGGTGGAACACGGCGTCTCGGGCTATCTGCTTCCGGTGGGAGACGTGGAGGGGATGGCCCGGCAGGCGGTGACGCTGCTGCGCGAACGGCCGCTGGCGGAGCGGCTGGGACGCGCCGGCGCCGGGCGCGTCGCCGAGCAATTTCCTCCCGACCGGATCGTGCCGCGCTTCGAGGAGCTCTACCACCGCGTGCTGGGGCTGCCGGCCGGCGCGGAGACCGAGATCGACGACGGCGACGCGCACGCCGAGTCGTTCGAACCGCCATACCGTGAACGGGCGTGACGGGCGCCCGTTGAGGTTGGGGACGCGCCGCAGCGCCCTGGCCCGCGTGCAGGCGGAGATGGTCGCCGCCCGCCTGCCGGGACCGGTGACGATCGTGCCGATCGCGGTCGGCGCCGACACGGACCGGCGGCCGCTCGCGGCCCTCGCCGGCACGCGTGTGTTTACCGGCGCGATCGAGCGCAGCCTGCTGGCGGGCGACGTCGACCTGGCCGTGCACGCGCTCAAGGACCTGCCGGTGACGCCGATCCCGGGACTGCGGGTCGCGGCGTTTCTGCGGCGCGGCCCGGTAGGCGATCTCCTGCTGCGGCGCGCCGCGGACGCCGGCGCGCCGCTGGGACTGGCGTCCGGCGCCCGCGTGGGCACCGGTTCGCCGCGCCGCGCGGCGTTGCTGGGACGGCACGCGCCGCAGGCCCGCGCCGAGCCGATGCGCGGCAACGTGCCGACCCGCATCGAGCGCTGCGTCGACGGCAGCGTCGACGCGGTGGTGCTGGCGCGGGCCGGTGTCGAGCGCCTCGGCGACGCGATCGGGGCCATGCTGGCGGAGCTGTCGAGCGTGCCGCTCGATCCGCCTGACTGGCTGCCCGCTCCCGGGCAGGCCGCGATCGCCGCGCAGGCGCGCGAGGGCGACGAGGACCTGCTTGCGGCGCTGGCCGGGATCGACGATGCGGAGACCGGCACGGCAGTCGGCCTGGAACGAGCGCTGTTGCAGGCGTCCGGTGGCGGCTGCCGCGCCTCGCTCGGCGCCTGGGCGCGGCCGGTCGCGGCGGGCGGGTGGCGCGCCGACGTGGGTCTGCAGGACGGCAGCGGCTGCTGGCGGGTGCGCCACGCCACGGGCGATCCGGAGTCGATCCGGCATGAGCTGGCCGACTGGATCGGCAGAGCGAGCGGAGCGAACCCGCCGGAGGGCGACGCTTGACCCTCGTCCACGCGTCCGACCTGCACCTGTGCGAAGCCGACGCCGGCTACGGCCTGGAGGTGCTCGACGAGCTGATCGACCTGTGCCTGGAGGTGCAGGCGCAGGCTCTCCTGCTGGCCGGTGATGTCTTCGACAGCTTCGACGCGGCGGAAGCGCTGCGCGAGCCGTTCCGGAGGCGGGTCGAGCGGCTGGCGGCCCGCTGCAGGGTGCTGTTTCTCCCCGGCAACCACGACGAGCAGCGCCAGGGCAGCCGCAGGCTGGCCGCGCTGGACCTGGGGCCGGTGACGCTTCTGGACCGACGGCCGTTCTCGCTCGTGCGCTTCCCGGAGGAAGGCGTCGAGGTGGTGGGAGTCCCCGAACGGCCCGACTACGACGACTTCCGGAGCTGGGGCGTGCCGGACAAGGCGGCGCCGGTGCGCATCGTCCTGGCCCACGGGATCGTTTCCGGCTTGGCATACACGGGACCGGCGGCGGCCGATGAGGATGGCGAGACCGCTGCGGGGCAGATCGAGCCGCGCCTGTTCCGGGAGCTTGCGGCCGACTACGCCGCGCTCGGCCACCTGCATGGCCGGCGCCAGGCGGTCGACGACGGCGTGACGTTCAGCTACCCCGGATCCGCGCGGGTGTGGCGCCGTGGCGAGTCCGGCGAGCACGGCGTCTGGCGGCTGGCGGCAGGCAGGAACGGGGTGACCGGCGAGTTCGTGCCTCTGCGCGCCGCGGGCCGATACCGCGTCTTCGATGTCCCGGTCGAGCTGGCGGGCACCGTCGACGTGGCGCCGCTGCAGCCGGAGCGCTGGCACCGCAACGACTGGGTGGTGCTGCGCGCCACCGGCGTGGTCGAGGACGAGAACGAGCTGGCGGGCGTCCTGGACGATCTGCGCAGGCGGTACGCCGGCGCGGTGCGCAAGCTGGAGATCGACTCGGGGAGGTGCGAAGCGATGCCGGGGATCGCCTCGCACCCCCTGGCCGGCCGCTTCCTGGAGGTCTGGGAGGCGAGCGAGCCGCATGATCCGGCCGAGCGGCCGGCATGGCTGCGGGCGCGCCAGCTCGGTCTGCTGGCGATCAAGCATGAGCTGGGGGGCACATGATCACCCGCCTGCGACTGGAGCGGTTCGGGGCGTTCGAGGGCCGCGACCTGGAGTTCGCGGCGGTCACGCTGTTCGTGGGGCCGAACGAGAGCGGCAAGACCACGATCGTCGACGCGCTGTGCGAGGTGCTGTGCAAGCCGCGCTCCAACCGCATCGCCGGCAAACGCCTGGCACTCCGGTACGGCACGGACCGGCGGGTGTCGGCGGAGTTCGACGGCGAGCCGATGACCCTCCCGGAGGATGCGTTCGGCGACCTGTTCGCGATCAGGTCCGGCGACCTGACGCTCGACGTCAGGCCGGGGACCGGTTGGGTGGAGGCGCTCAAGGCGGATCTGTTCACCGCGGGGCTCGATCCGAAGCGGCTGCACGCCGCGCTGGCGCGGCGGGCGGGCACCGACGGCGGCAGCCGCCACAACCGCGAGATCCGGCAGCTCGGCGAGGAGCAGCGCCGGCTGGAGGAGCGGCGCGACCTGCTGCTGGAGCAGGCCGTCGCCGCACGCTCCGCGAACGCCGCCGTCGCCGAGCGGCAGGCCGAGCGCGGCGGGCTGGCCGATGAGCTTGACGGCCTGATGCGCACTCTCGACGAACGGCAGAGGCATGCCCGCCGGCGTCTGCAGCAGGCGGAGGAGCGCGAGGCGGAGCGGCTGCTGCAGGGCCTCGAAGAGCTCACCCGGGGAGCCGGGCAGCGTGCCGGGAGCGCCGGCGAGGCGCCGGCACGGCTGCAGGAGCTTGCCGCCGCGAGCGAAGCGGCAGCCCGGGAGGTCGAGCATGCGCGCGCCGAATTGGAACGAGCGCGCCAGCACCTGCAGGACGGTCAGGGCGGCGCTCCGGGCCGCGCGGCCGGCGAAGCAGGACGGGTGCGCGGTATCGCGACGGGGGTCGCTCTGGGCCTGCTGGCCGGCGGCGTCCTGGCCGCGGCCGCGCTGGTCGCGGGCGTGCCGGTGGTGGTCGCGGTGGCCGCCGGGGTCGCGGCGACGGCCGGTACCGCGGCGGTCGCCGTCCTGATCCGGCTGCGGTCCGCGGCGGTCGAAGCGGTCCGGGAAGAGACCGACCGCGCGGTGGACCGGTTGCGCGCGCGACGCGAGCGGCACGATCGGTCGAAGCGCGAGCTGCGCGACTTCCTGGAGCGGCACGGCGCGGAGTCCCCGGAGCAGCTCCTGATGCAGCTCGGCGGCGCGCGCGCCGATGAAGCGCGCCGGCGTGACGCGGAGGCGGAGCTCATGGCGGCGGCACGAGAGCGTGGGCTGAACGACCTTCATGCACTGGCCGACGCGCTGCGCGAACAGCTTCGCGACCGGCCGCACGGGGCGCCGGCCGCCGGGCCGGTGCCGTCGCCGGCGCCGGGGGACGAGGAAGCGCTCCGCGCGCGGGCGGCGGCGGTGCGCGAACGGCTGGACGAGCTGGACGAGCTGGTAGGTCGCGAGCGCGAGAAGGCGGCCTCCCTGAGCGCCGGCGCCGGCGAGATGGCGGAGGTCACGGCGCGGATCGCCGCGGCCGGCCGCCGCGCCGCGGCGCTGGAGCTGGACCGCCGGGCGGCCGGCATCGCCGCTTCCCTGTTCGCCCGCATCGCCGACGAGTCGACCGCGGCGCTCGACGAGCTCTCCGCGGACATCGGTGCGCGCTACGCGGCCGTTGCGGGAACGGCTGCCCCGCGCAACGCCCCGGAGCAGTCCTCCCCGGCGACTCCGGTCTCCCCGGTGACTCTGGCGGCGCTCGAGGAGGAGCCGCTGATCGTCGACGCCTCCGCGGTCGCGCGGCCGGCGGGCCAGCTCTCGCAGGGCACGCGCGATGCCTATGGCCTGGCGGCCCGCCTCGCCCTGGCCGAGCGGACGCAAATCGCTCGTGATGGCGGCAACCCCGGGCTCCTGATCCTGGACGAGCCGTTTCAGTCCCTGGACGCCACCCGCACGGTGCGCGCCCTGCGGCTGATCGCCCGCTTCCAGGAGCACACCGGCTTTCAGCTCGTGGTCATGACCGCCGACGAACGGGTGGCGTTGGCGGTCGCGGGCCGGTTCGCGGGCGCGCGGGTGCACCGCCTTGCCGCCCGCGGGTCGGGCTACCCGGTCAGCCAGTAGTCGGCGAGGTCCGCCGGAATCGCGGGGTCGCCGGCCTCGCGCGCGGCGTGCAGGAGCCGCAGGACCTCACCATAGTCACGGCGCGCGTACGCGTCCTCATGTTCCGTCGCGGGTGCATCGCGGCCGCCCCCGGCCGTTCCCGGGTCCGCCGCCCTGTCGGCAGCCAGCTCGTCCACGGAGCGCTCGTCCACGGAGCGCATTGCGGCCCGCGCGAAGCCTGCCCGTTCCGGATCTTCGTCGCCGGCCATCCGGCTGCAGAGGTGCCGGAGCAGATCGGCCTCGTCCCGGCGCAGACCGGGACGCTCGACCAGCCAGGCGATGCGCGCGCGGTCGTCCGGCGTCGCGTTCAGGGGCAGCACCGACGTACAGCGGTGCACGAAGCGCTCGACCGGTTGCATCGCGTCGGCGCCGGCGGGCGCCCCGGCATCGCGCCACGCGGTTGCCGCCGGCTCCAGGCGGTGCGGTTCGCTGTCCAGATGGCCGGCCGCGATCGTCTCCCGGACGCCGGCCAGCGGGGCGGGCGCCCGCATCGTGACGTCACGGGAGGTGTAGCGCTGCAGCGCCACCCGCAGCTCGCCGCGCGCCGCCGGCCCGTTGACGGTCGCGGTGAGCACGCGTCCGGCATCCAGGGCGACGCGCAGCACCAGGTCGGGCCGGCCGGCTTCTGCCGCCCCCTCCTCGATGTGCCCGGCCTCCGTGTGCCCGGTCGCCACGTGCACGGTGCCCAGGTGCACGGTGCCCAGGTGCTGGTAGCCCGCGCCGCCGCCCGGCTCCTCCAGGAACAGCTCGACATCGGCGGCATCCTGCCCCGTACCGGCCGTGGTCAGCACGAGCTGCCGGACGCCGCGAAAGCTGTCCAGCATCAGCGGGAAGAAACAGCCGTCGGCGGTGCGCACCCCGATTCTCGACAGCCCCGCCGCCGGCCGCACCGTCATCGCGGCCCCGCGTGCTGCCGCATCGCCAGCAGGTTCTCCGCCATGCTCAGCAGCGCGTCGGCATCTTCGACCCCGCGCGCCAGCGACGAGTAGCCCACCCTGAACTCCGGACGAACCTCGCCGATATCGTCCGGCCAGGTCGTCTCGGACGCCCACCTGAGGAAGTCCAGCGCCAGCAGCGCCGCGCCGTCGAAGTCCAGGGCGGGACAGATCACCGCCAACTGGCCCTCGTGCTTGTAGTGGAAGCAGCGTACGGAGCCTGCCGCGGCCTCCTTCGCTGCGCGGAACACGCGCGCGACCACGTCCGCGGCGCGGTCCGGACCGGCGCCGCTCGCCAGGCGGTGGTAGTTGACGACCTCGATGAGGACGACGCTCAGGCTCCCCCCCTCGGCGGCGCGGCACGCCACCTCGGACGGCAACACCCGGGCGAGCTGCTCGAAACGCGGATAGCCGGTGTCCCCGGCCCGGTCGGAGGGCTCCAGGCCCGCTTCGTAGGCGATCGCCTGCTCGAGCGGCGCCGCCGCAACCGCCGCGACCAGCAGCAGCAGGTGCTCGGTGTGGGCGTTGAACCGCTCGAACGGGAGGTCCTCGATGAGGATCACTCCCCAGGCGCGGGTGCCCGCGCGCAGCGGCGCCGCATAGACCACCGTGCTGCGGTCGACGCGGCGCAGCGTGTCGTAGCGCGCGAGGTGCTTGGCCGAGAACAGCCGGTCGTTGCGGAGCACCCAGCCCTCGATGCTGCCCGTGACCGGCAGGCGGCGCGCGGCGTCGTCCTCGGCGTCCCAGCCTGCCGTGACCCGGACCACGAGCTCACCGGCCTCCGCGTCGAGCTGCCACAGCGAGCAGCGCTCGGCGCCGGTGAGCTCCGTGACCGTGTCAAGCACCACGAGCAGCGTGTCCTCCACGTTCTGGGACGACAGCTCCCGCCAGCGGGCGTGCAGATACGCCAGCGAGTCGGGCTGGCCGCTCACCCGCCGCTCCAGCTCGCTCGTGGCGGCCAGCAGCGCCGTCCGCTGGCGGTCCACGACGTCGCGCTCGCGACCGAGCTCGGCTGCCTCGCGCCGCAGGCGGCGCTCCCGCCTGGCGTGCGCGAAGTGGATCAGGCCGAACAGGAGGACACCGAGCACGCCGGTCAGAGCGAGCATGGGCACCTGCGGGTCCGCGAGCGGACCGGTGGCGACCCAGTCGGCCGTGATGGTGAGCCGGGCCGGCGCGCGGGGCAGGACCTCGAAGGCCAGATACGCCAGCGCCGCCCCCGCCGCCAGCGCGAGGTAGCCGGCCGTCCATCCGCGCAGGGCCGCCATCAGGAACGCCGCGAGCAGATAGGGATTGACGGCGGCGTCCAGCAGACCGGGATCGTCGGGAGCCAGCAGGTTGAGCCCGAACGCGGTTACTGCCAGGACGAGCGCCTCGATCAGGGACCTGGCCCGCACCGCGGTGCCTCTCAGGCGCGGGCCATCGCGGCCGATGCCCCGCGCGCCGTGTTGCGGCGCTGGGCGCGGAACAGGGTCCGCGGTGCGGTGCCGTCGATGAGCGGTTCCAGTGCCGCGCTGCCGTAGCCGACGATCACGTCGATCCCCTGCGCGGTCATCATGGCGGCGGCGTCCACCTTCGACAGCATGCCGCCCAGGCCCAGCGGGCTCGATTCGCACGAGGCGTGCGCGCGGATGTCGTCGTCGACCCGCTCCACCACCGGGATCAGGGGCCCGTCCGCGCCGCCGGCGTGCAGGCCGTCGACGTTGGTCAGGATCACGGCAAGATCGGGCCTGACGTGGGTGGCGACCAGCGCGGCCAGGATGTCGTTGTCGGTGAAGTGGCCGCGGACGTCGAACTCTTCCTTGTTCACCAGGTCGTTCTCGTTGATCACCGGCACCATCCCGCGCGACAGGTACGAGTCCAGGATGCGCAGGATCGTGCGTTCCTCGCGCGGGGTGTCGAAGTTGTAGTGCGTGAGAAGCACCTGCGCGACCTGTACCCCGTGCTCACCGAAGAGCTCCTGGTAGCAGTTGGCCAGCGGAATCTGGCCGATGCCGGACAGCATCTGCAGCTCCAGCGGGTCGCCGGGCCGCTCGGTCCTGCCGACCACCTCCATGCCGGCGGCCACCGCCCCGGAGCTGACCAGCAGCACCTCGTGGCCGCGGCGGAGCAGCCTGGCGATCTCGGCGACCTTGGCGCGCAGCCACGTCCGGTCGAGCTGCGATCCGGGGCCGATCACCCCGGTTCCGATCTTGATGAGCACTCGCATCCGCTTCAGTCCCTCGGCAGGTCGCGATGATGGAAGCTGCGCGCGCCGCCGGTGTAGTCGGCGACCACGTGGCCGTCGCCCTGCAGGCGATAGGCGTAGGTGGTCAGCCCTTCGACGCCGACCGGGCCGCGCGCGTGGATGCGCGTGGTGGAGATGCCGACCTCCGCCCCCAGGCCGAAGCGGTAGCCGTCGGCGAAGCGGGTCGAGCAGTTGCACAGCACCGAAGCGGAGTCGACCTGCGCGAAGAAGGCGTCCGCGGCCTGCCGGTCGGTGGTCACGATCGCATCGGTGTGGGCGCTGCCGTGCGCGTTGATGAAGGCGATCGCCTCCTGCAGGCCGTCCACGATCCTGACCGCCAGGATCAGGTCCAGGTACTCGGTGTCCCAGTCCTCGTCGGCGGCCGGGAGCGCGTCGACCAGCGCGCGCACGCGCTCGTCGCCGCGCAGCTCCACCTGCGGCATGGACTCGCGCAGCCGCGGCAGGAGTCGCTCCGCGACGTCGGCGTGGACCAGCACGGTCTCGGCCGCATTGCAGACCGCCGGGTACTCGGTCTTGGCGTCGGTGACGATCGCCACCGCCTGCTCCAGGTCACAGGCGGCGTCGACGTACACGTGGCAGATCCCGTCGGCGTGGCCGAGCACGGCGATGCGCGTCCGGTCCTGGATGCTCCGCACCAGCTCCGGCGAGCCGCGCGGGATGATCAGGTCGACCAGGTCGTCCATGCGCAGCAGGTCGTCGATCTGGTCGCGGCTGGTCGCCAGGTGCAGCGCGCCCGCGAAGCCCGGGCCGGTGGCGGTCAGGGCCGACCGGATGCAGTCGAACAGCGCCTGGTTGGACTCGGCCGCTTCCGAACCGCCCTTGAGGATGGCGGCGTTGCCGGACTTGATGCAAAGCGAGGCGATCTGCACCAGCGCGTCGGGCCGCGATTCGAAGATCACGCCCAGCACCCCGATCGGCACGGTCACCCGCGTCAGGGTCAGGCCGTCGTCGAGCTGGCGGGCCAACTGGACGGCCTGGAGCGGATCGGGGGCGGCGGCAACCTCCCGAAGGCTGGCGTCGATGTCGGCCATCTTGCTGTCCGACAGGCCGAGCCGGTGGATGAGGGGCTGCGCGACCCCCTCGGCACGGGCGCGCTCCAGGTCGCGTGCGTTGGCGGCCTGGATCGCGTCCCGGTTGCGGTCGATCTCCTCGGCGACGGCGCGCAGGGCGGCGTCGCGCAGGGTGGGCGGCATGGTGCGCAGGCGGCGGCTTGCCTCGCGGGCGCTGCGGGCCGCCGCCTGCATCGTCGGGGTCGTCAGGGTCCGGGTCGTCATGCTCGGCCTCCGGCCAGCTCGCGGCCGCGCTCGGTGGCGGCGGCGATGGTGGCGGCGATCACGGTCTGCAGGTCGGAGGACTCCAGCACGGCGCGGCCGGCCACGGTCGTGCCGCCGGGCGAGCTGACCATGTCGACGAAGTCCGCCGTGTCGTAGTCGTGCTCCTGCAGCAGCGTTGCCGTTCCCCTGGCGGTCTGCAGGGTGAGCGCGCGCGCCGCCTCCCGCGGCAGGCCGCATGCTTCCCCGGCGTCGATGAACGCCTGCAGCAGCCGGGCGATGAACGCCGGTCCCGATCCGGACACCGCGGTAACGGCGTTCAGGTGCTCCTCGTCCACTTCCAGGGCCACGCCGAGCGCGCGCAGCAGACCGCCGACGACGCGGGCGTCGTTCTCGGTGGCGGACGGGCCGCGGGCGAAGCCGGCCGCCATCTCTCCCACCACGCAGGGCAGGTTTGGCATCACGCGGACCAGGCGCGCGCCCGGAAGCCAGCCCGCAAGGCGCGCCAGGGTGACGCCGGCGGCGATCGACACCACCAGCCGTCCGGCCAGGTCGACACCTGACCCGGCCAGTTCGGCGGACGCCGTCTGCAGGTGCTGCGGCTTGACCGCCAGGAACAGGATTTCAGCGTCACGGGCCACGGCGGCGTTGTCCGCGGCCGGCGTGGCGCCGGTCTCGGCACAGAACCGGTCCATCACGTCCCGGACCGGATCGTACGCCGTGATCGAGCCGGCCAGGCCGGCGGCGTGGATGCCCCGCGCCAGTCCCGACGCCATGGTGCCGGCGCCAACGAAGCCGAGGGAGGGTCGTGACGTGTTCATGATTCGCCATCCGGGCGAGCGACGCTACGTCGCCCGACGCGGATCGATCATGAGGATGCGCGAGCCGCGCTGACGATCATAGAGGCTGCGCCGTGCGGCCGGCAACGCATCCAGGTCGGCGTCCCGGAACCCCAGCTCCCGGAAGAAGTCGATCGCCTGCGTGGTCAGCACGAACACCCGGCGCGCGCCGCCGTCGCTCGCACGGCGCAGCAGCAGCTCGACCAGGCGGCGGCCGACGTTGGCGGCGCGGTGCGACGGGTTCACCGCCAGTCCGAAGATCTCCGCGTCTCCGCCGCCCAGCCGGTCCAGCCCGCTGCATCCCTGGATGGTGTCGTCGACGCGGTATACGACCCAGTCGTCGATGGCGGCGCCGATCTGCTCCGGCGAGCGCGACACCAGCAGGCCGCGGGTGACCAGTGGCTGCAGCAGGCTCATGATGGCCGGCACGTCCTCCGGCGTGGCGGCGCCGAAGTCGGAGAAGCGGTCGGCGTACACCATCGTCCCGGAGCCGCCGACGGAGAAGGTCTCCTCCAGCAGCACCCCGTCGCGCCTGCCGTCGATCACGTGCACGCGCTCGACGCCGCCCCGGCAGGCGTCGATGGCCAGGCGAAGCATCGCCCGCGCCTCGCCGCCCAGGTTGGCGTCCGCGGCCAGGGCGGCCGCCTCTTCGACCGTCATCGTCGAGAACGCGCCGGAGTCCCGCAGCGGCTGGCCGCCTGCCGGGCGATCGGATCGTCCGGGAGCCGGTATCCCGGGCGCGGCAGCGGCGACGAACAGCTTGGCGGCGTGCATGCCGGTGGCGACCGCCACGGCCAGGTCGTCGCTGCCCAGGTTGTAGGCGGTGCCGGCCGCGTTCCAGCCGATGGTGGTGACGATCGGCACGACCTCGCGGTCGATCAGCGTCCGGATCAGCGCGGCGTCGACCCGTTCCACGCGCCCGGACCGGTCATAGTCGATGCCGGCGACCACGCCCAGGGAGCGGGCGCGCACCCAGTTGCCGGAGGCGGCGTGCCCCCCGCACTCGCTGAACAGCGACATGAGCCGCGTGCTCAGCGCCGCCACCGCGTGGATGACGTGCTCCATCATCGGCTCGGTGGTGACGCGCAGGCCGCGATGGTAGCGGGAAGGCAGCGACGCGCGTTCCAGCGCCCGGTCGATCGCGCCGCGCGCCCCTGTCACCACCACCGTGCGGATCCCCATGCGCTGCAGCAGCACGATGTCGTGCACGAGCACCGCCGCCATCGGCGACTCCAGCACGCGGTCGTCCACCTTGATCACGAACAGGCTGCCGCGGAAACGCGCCAGGTACGTGACCGCGTCGCGGATTGCGCCGACCGGTGCGGTCACGTGGTCCCCGTTCGCGTATGCGCCTTGACACGACACCGCTCTTGAGCGGACATTGGCTCGGTCATGATAACCAACCGCAGCCTCCGTTTCGCGCTCTGCACCCTTCTCCTGCTGGCCCCGCTCGCCACGCTGGCCGCGCAGGAGATGGACATGATGCAGGACGACGAAGGTTTCTACATCACGGCCGGCTACTCCGCAGCGACGCCCGGCACGATAGTTGGCTCCAACGAAGACACTAGCGCTTCGGTCGGGACCGGATTCGGCTACCTCGGCGGCCGGTTCGGCATCGGCTACGCCGTGGCCGGGTTCCGGCCGGAAGCTTCCGTCGGCTACCGCAGCGCCACGATGACATCACTGCAGGTCACGAAGCCCGCCAATTTCCGGTTGGAGCTGGACAGCGGCACGGTCAGCTCGATCGATCTGGCGGCCAACGTCTACTACGACATCGACAGCGGCGGACCGTTCTCCCTCTACCTTGGGGTCGGCGGAGGATTGTCGCTGATAACGGTGACGCTGCCGGACACCGTTGACGAACCTTTCAGGACGACCTATAGCGATTCGGCGTCGGCGCTTTCCGCTCAGGCGGCCGCCGGCATCGGCTACGACATCATGGACGCCCTGACGCTCACGCTCGGCTACCGGCTGGTAGCCACGATGGAAGCCAACTTCAGCAAGTACAGCACGACTGGGGCGAAGACGGACCTGGCGCTCGGCCACAACATCGAGGCGGGGCTGCGCTTCCTGTTCTGATGAGCGCACACGGTAGCCTCCGCGTCGCGGTCTGCGCGCTGCTTGCGCTGGCTCCGCTCGTCAACCTGGCCGCGCAGGAAGAGACGCCGGGCGGTAGAATCTATGTCAGTGCCGCCTACGGCATCGTGCTCCCCGCCGACCGAACGATCGGCGAAGAGACGCTCACGACCGACGTGGGCCTGCTCGGCGGCCACGCCGGCGTCGGCTTCCACGTGCTCGGCTTCCGCCCGGAGTTGTCGGCCGGCTATCGCCTGACCAACGTCAAGGACCGGGAAGAGCAGTCCATCACCGCGATCGACGTGATCGCCAGCGTCTACTACGACCTCGGCATCGGCATTCTGATCGCCCCCTACGTGGGCGTCGGCGGCGGGGTGTCGCAGTCCACCGTCAAGCAGGAGAAGAGCAAGTCGGTATTGACACCGGCTTTCCAGGGTGCCGCGGGCATCGGCTTCGTCCTGGGAGACCTGACCCTCACTCTGGGCTATCGCCTGCGCGGCACGACGGACGCCGAGATCCCGGATACGAAGGAACTGTTGAAGGCGGGCCTCGCTCACAGCCTGGAGGCGGGGCTGCGCTACTCGTTCTGAAACTCCGGCGACGGCCGGTGAGGCGCCGGAGTTCCCCGAGCCGTGAGCGACGACCGGGTCGATTCGGATGACCGGCTCGATTCCCGTGGCGGGCGCAGGGAATTGCTGCACTCCCAGCCGTTCCCGGCCCGCAGCGGCGCCGGTGCCGCGCCGCTCCCGCTCCGGCCCCACGCCGGGCGCGGCGCCGGGACCGGACGCCGCGCGCCGGTTGCTGGCCCGCGTCGGCAATACGGAGCGCCGGCGCTGCGACGCGCTTGCCGGCCGCGTCCCAATCCCCGGCGGCCGCTTCATGATGGGCACCGACAACCCCGACGGCTTCCCCACCGACGGCGAGGGGCCGGTGCGCGAGGTGACCGTCTCACCGTTCGTCTGCGACGCGTTCTGCGTGACCGGCTACCGCTTCGCGCGCTTCGTCGCCGCCACCGGCTACGTCACGGAAGCCGAGCTGTTCGGCTGGTCGTTCGTGTTCCACGCGCACGTGCCGGAAGCGGTCGCCGACCGATACGAGGTCCGTAAGGTGCCGGGCGTCGCATGGTGGCGCGGGGTGCCGGGCGCCTGCTGGGCGCAGCCGGAGGGACCCGGCAGTACGCTGGACGGCCGGCTGGACGAGCCGGTCGCGCACGTGGCCTGGAACGACGCCGTGGCCCTGGCGCGCTTCGAACGGGGACGCCTGCCCACCGAGGCGGAGTGGGAGCTGGCCGCGCGCGGCGGGTTGGAGCAGGCGGTCTACTGCTGGGGCGACGAGCTCGAGCCCGGCGGCGAGCACCGCTGCAACATCTGGCAGGGAGCGTTTCCCGATCGCGACACGGCCGCGGACGGCTACGCCGGCCGGGCGCCGGTCGACGCGTTCGCGCCCAACGGACTCGGGCTGCACAGCCCGGCCGGCAACGTCTGGGAGTGGTGCGCGGACTGGTTCGCTACCGACCACGGGACCGGCCGCGTCGACCCGCGCGGACCGGCGCGCGGGCGCGGCAAGGTGATGAAGGGCGGCTCGTTTCTGTGTCACCATTCGTACTGCAACCGGTACCGGGTCGGCGCCCGCACCGCCAACACGCCCGACAGCTCGACCGCCAACTGCGGCGTGCGGCTGGTGTTCCCGCCGGACTCCCAGGAGGCATCGTCATGACCGATCGCGAACAGGCGCTGGCCGAGCTCGACATCCACGGGTTCACGGTCGTGCAGGAGGTCCTCGACGCCGCTCAGGTGGGGGCGATGAAGGCCGCCCTGATGCGCTGCGAGCGCGAGGTGGGCACCGATCACCGCCACCGCGGCGCGGCCCGTCACGTGGCCAACCTGCCGACCCTGGATCCGGTGTTCTTCACGTGCCTGGATCACCCGAAGATCCTGCCGCTCCTCGTCCACTACCTGGGGGACACGCTGATCCTGGCCAGCCTGAACGCGCGCATCGTGCGGCCGGGCGACGGGGACCAGGGGCTGCACAGCGACATCGGCGCGGACCTGCTGAACATGGCCTCACCGGTGATGATGAACACCGTGTGGATGCTGGACGACTTCTCGGCCGAGAACGGCGGCACGCGCGTCGTGCCCGGCTCGCACCGAAGCGGGCTTCAGGAGCCGCCGGAGGGATTCCGCGTCCGGCACATGCACCAGGCGCAGGCGCCCGCCGGCAGCGTGCTGGTGTTCAACGGCCAGTGCTGGCACGGCGGCGGCGCCAACCGCTCGCAGGGCCGGCGGCACGCGCTGTTCGGCCACTATCGCAAGCACCTCATGCGCTTCCAGGTGGACCCGCACGAGGGGTTCCCGGCGGAGTGGCTGCCGCTGCTCAACGGCCGGCAGAAGCGCCTCTTGCGCATGCACAACGGACTGGGCGCCCCCCGTTCCGCCGACTCCCACCGCTGAGGAGCGGAGCGCTCGCTACTCAATCGGCTATCGGTACCATCATCGCCTGCCGGTATCATTACCGGTGAGCGCGGCGAACCGTTCGAAGAAGTTCGGGAAGGTCTTGGCCGCGCAGCCCGGCTCCAGGATGGTGAGGCCGGGCACCCGCAGGCCGGTCACCGCGAACGCCATCGCCATGCGGTGGTCTTCGTAGGTCCGGATCGCCGCCGGCGCGAGCCGTGACGGCTCGATGCGCAGGCCATCCGGGCGCTCCTCAACCGTGGCACCCAGGCGCCGCAGCTCGGCGGTCAGCGCCGCGATACGGTCGGTCTCCTGCACGCGGATGTGCGCGACGTTGCGGATCGTCACCGGCGCATCCGCGAACGGCGCGATCGCCGCGAAGGTCGGCGTCAGGTCGGAGACGGCGTTGAGGTCGAGCTCGACGCCGCGCAGGCGTTCCGGCCCGGTGACGGTGATGCCTTCCAAGTCCTCGCGCACCTCGCAGCCCATCCGGCGCAGGATGTCCGCGCAGGCAATGTCGCCCTGCGGCGAGTCGGCGGCCAGCCCGCGGACGCATACGCTGCCGCCGGTGATTGCGGCAGCGGCCAGGAAGTAGGAGGCGTTGGTGGCGTCCGGCTCCACGTCGTAGTCGCGGCCTCGGTAGCCGGCACCGGCGGCGATGTCGAAGACGCCCGGCTTCGGCCGGCCTGCTTCGACGCCGAAGTCGCGCATCACCCGCGCGGACAGGTCGATGAACGGCTCGGAGGGCACCGGGCCGTCCACGACGATGGTGGTGGCGCCGGCGGCGGCCGGCGCGCACAGCAGCAGCGCCGACACCGGCTGGCTCGAGTGCGCGGCGCTCATCTCGATGCGCCCGGCGGGCAGGCCGGCCGCCCGGAGCTCGAACGGCAGGTGGCCGGGCTCGCCGGCGAAGCGGAAGCGCGCGCCGGCGGCGGCCAACACCGCCGGCAGGTCGCCCATGGGCCGCTCGCGCATGCGCTGCGCGCCGTCGAAGCGGTAGACGCCCCGTCCGGCGGCGGCGACCGCGGTCAGGAAGCGCGCCGTGGTGCCGGAATAGCGCACATCCAGTTCGGCCGTTGCCGCCGGGATGGTGCCGCCGGCGCCCTCGACGGCGATGCGGGCCTGCGCGGGCTCGGCCTCGATGCCGATGCCGAGCCGCATCAGGCCGTCCATGCACGCTTCGGTGTCGTCGCTGAACTGCGCGCCGCGCAGCGTCGACCGGCCGGTCGCCAGCGCCGCCACCACCAGCGCGCGGTTGGTCAGGCTCTTCGAGCCGGGCACGGTCACGGTCCCGCGCACCGGACCGGCGGCCGGCGCTACCTCGTGGGCTTCCATGCGCCAAGCGTACCCCGCGGGCGGCGCGCGGCGCCTGGCGGCGCCAACGCTTGTTGGCCCGACCCGTGGGCCTTTAGGATTCGCACCATGAACCGTGAAGCGATAGCCCCCAAGGACGGTCCGCCAGCCGGCGGCCCCTACTCACCCATCATCCGCTACGGAGACGTGGCCTTCATCTCCGGGCAGGTCGCGCTCGACCCCGCCACCGGGGAGCCGGTGCGCGATTCGTTCGAGGCCGAGACCCACCAGGTGCTGCGCAACCTGCGCACGCAGGTCGAGGCCGCCGGCTCCAGCATGGACAAGGTCCTGAAGACCACCGTGTTCCTGGAGGACATGGACAACTTCGCCCGGATGAACGAGATCTACGTGCAGTACTTCCCGGAGCCGCGCCCGGCCCGCAGCACCATCAACGCCGCTCCACCCGGCGGCTACCGGGTCGAGGTCGAGGCGATCGTCGGGTTCTGACCCCATGCACGGCCTGCTGGTGGCTGCCGGCCTGTTGTTGCTGAGCGCCGCGTCCTTCACGCTCGCGCTGCCGATCCTGGACTTCACCGGCGTGCTCCGCCGGCTGTTCGACGGCTACCCGGCCACGCCCGAGATGGCGGCGCGCCTGGGCGTGGCCGGGTCGATCTGCCTGGTGCTGGGCTGGCTGCTGTACCGCAGGCAGGACGGCGCCTGACGGGGCGCGCGTACTACGAGCGAGACTCCAGGCCGACGACCTGCCCGACCGCGTCCCGGCTGTCCGCCAGGCTGGCGTCGATCAGCCCCGCGAACAGCGGGCTCGGCGCGCCCGGACGGCTCAGGAACTCGGGATGGTATTGCACGCCGAGGTAGAAAGGGTGCGTGGGAAGCTCCGCGACCTGCACGATCGGCTGGCCCGGCGCCCACCCGGAGAAAACCATGCCGTGCGTCTCCAGCAGCTCCCGGTAGAGCGGATTGAGCTCGTAGCGATGCCGGAAGCGCTCCTCGATGCTGTCCGCGGCGTAGAGCCGGGCGGCGGCCGATCCGCCCCGCAGCTTGACCGTGCGCTTGCCCAGGCGCATCGAGCCGCCGATCCCCTCGATCTTGTACTGCTCCGGCAGCAGCAGGATGATCGGCGAATCGGTTCGCGGGTCCACCTCCTGGGTGTTGGCCGCCGGCAGGCCACAGCAGTGGCGGGCGAACTCGACCATCGCCGCCTGGAAGCCGTAACAGATGCCCAGCATCGGCAGCCCGTGGAGGCGGGCGTGGGTGACGCAGGCGATCTTCCCTTCCCAGCCGCGGCGGCCGAAGCCGCCGGGCACCACCAGCCCGTCCAGGTCGTGCAGGTGCTCGGCCGCCTGCTCCTCGCGCTGCGCGGGCGAGCCGGCGGCGTCGATCAGGTCTGACGGCACGTCGACGACCTCGACTCTGACCTGGCGGTGGGTGCCGGCATGCTCCAGGGCGTTGTGGATGCTGGCATAGGTGTCGCGCGGGCCCAGGTACTTGCCGGCGATGCCGATCCGCAGCGTCCGCCGCGGCCGGGTGAGCGCGTGCAGATAGCGCTGCAGACCGCCGGCCGCCGGCGTGTGGGCGGCGGCGCCGTCCGTGCCGTCGACGCCTCCCGATGCCGCCGGGGAGGAGCCCAGTCCGAAGTACTCAAGGCAGATCCGGTCGACCTGCTGCGCCTGCAGGTGACCGGGTACGCGGTAGATGGAGCTCTGGTTGTGCAGGTCGATGACGTTGCGCACCGGCATGCGCAGTCGGTCTGCCAGCTTCTGGCGCACGCCGGGCTCCACGGCGTTCTCGGCCCGGCAGACCAGCATCTGCGGCTTGATGCCCATCTGCATGAGGAGCTGCGTGCCATGCTGGGCGGCCTTGCTCTTCTGCTCGTTCAGGTGGCGCGCCTCGATGATCCACACCAGGTTGATGAAGAAGACGTTGCGCTCGCCTTCCTGGTAGGCCAGGTCGCTCATCGCGGAGATGTACGTCCGGTTCTCCTCGTCGCCGACCGTGCCGCCGATCTCGACCAGCGTGATGTCGGCTCCGGCGGCCAGCGTCGACTCGCGCACGAAGCGCACCAGCTCGCCGGTGACGTGCGGGAAGAACTGCACGTCGGAGCCCGAGAACTGGCCGCCGCGCTCCAGGGCGTTGATGCGCTGGCTGAGCTTCCCGTTGGTGAAGTAGTTGTGGTGCGACAGGCTCCTGCCCAGGAAGCGCTCGTAGGTGCCGATGTCCATGTCGCACTCGGTGCCGTCGTCGAGCACGAACACCTCGCCGTGGCGGTACGGGCTCAGGGTGCCCGCGTCCTCGTTGTAGTAGCCGTCCATCTTGATCAGGTTCGTCGAGAACCCGCGGTCGGCCAGCAGGCGGGCCAGGCCGGCGGAGAAGATGCCCTTGCCCAGGCCGCTCATCACGCTGCCGGTGATGATGAGGTAGCGCGCCTGGCCGACCCGGTAGCCGTCGGGCAGGGTGCGGTAGCGCTCGCCCGGATCGGACACGTCGCTGAGCGCACGAAGGGCGCGGGGGACGGGAAGGTCGCTCATGCGGCGTGGAGGTGGCTGAGCTTGTTGCCGTAGTAGGAGGCCAGGTGCGGGTGGTGGATGAAGATCTCCCGTTCGTCGTACTCCAGGGTCTGGTATGACCTGGTGGCGATGATCGGGATGTGCGGGTAGTTGAACAGCTCCGCCGTGCGTTCCAGGAGGTCGTCCAGCGACTTGCGCCGGCCGTCACGGTACAGCGGGGTGGTGTCCAGGCCGGCCTCGTCGGCGGCGGTCACGGTGCGGTCGACCCGCTCCTCCAGCTCCGTGCGGGAGATGCGGAAGCGGTTGTCGAGCGACGCGAACACGGCGGTGCTCTCGTACACCCGGACCAGGCGTGCGAGCTGGTCGTACACGGAGCGCGCCGCCTCCTTGGCGCGGGCGCGCAGGTCGGCCGCCATCGCGTCGCCGAACTTGATGACCACCCGCGAGCGCTGGTTGCGCACGCGCCGCGTGAGCGGCACGCGGAGGAACGCGTAATAGTTGTCGTAGACGTACTTCGCGAACGTGCCCTTGCGGGACCCGGCCCGGTAGGCGCGGAACACCAGGTCTTCCGGCACCCGCTCGTAGGAGATGTTGATCGGGATGTAGCTGGCATCCTCCACCCGCAGATCGCGCAAGGCGTTGCGGACGGCCAGGAAGACCAGCGGTGACAGGGGGTTGAGGTGGCCGGAGTAGGATCGCCCGTACTTCACCTCGCCGGAGAACTCGTCGGTCTCGTACCCCGGAAACACCAGCAGGTGCAGGCCGTCGCTGTCGAACACCCGTTTGAGTTGATCCAGGTACAGGCTGTTGTACTGATCGCGCGTGACCACGACCGGGCGCGTGCCGAGCGTCTTGAGCATCCAGTTGCGTAACCACCGGCGGGCGTAGAAGACGTGCCGGTCGCGGACCGCCATGAAGCCGCCGCACTTGCGCAGAAAGGTGTCCAGCGGTCCGATGAACAGGTTGTCACCGGCCTGCACGGCGGCGCGGATGCCGTGCAGCGTCAGGTAGGCCTGCACCATCATCCAGTCGTACTCGCTCTGATGGTTGGCCACGAACACCAGCCGCTCCCCGGCGTGCGCCCGCCGCCTGGCATCTTCCAGGCCTTCGATCTCCACCTGCGTGAAGCAGGAGCTGAACAGGTGGCGGTCGACGTTGGTCGCCACCCGGTGCACGTACCGTTCGCTGCGCCAGTGGTGCAGCAGGTCCAGCAACTCGGCGCGGCCGGGGTTGGCCCTCACCTCATGCCTCGCGCGAACGGAGGTGCGCCGGTCACCAGCGCAGGGTGGTGCACCCGGCAGTCCCGGTCAAGGTCGGAGGCCGGTACGGCCCGGTTCGTCGCCTGTTACCGGCGCGGCCGGAAGATGTGAGTGGCGGTGCCGAACAGGACCTCGCTCGCCTCCATCAGCGTCTCGGACAGAGTCGGATGGGGGTGGATCGTCAGCCGCATGTCGGTGGCGACCGCGCCCATCTCGATGGCCAGCACCGCCTCCGCGATCATCTCGCCGGCGCCGGGGCCGGCGATGCCGCAGCCGAGCACCCGCTCGTTGCCGGGGTCGACCAGCAGCTTGGTGAGCCCTTCGGAGCGGCCCAGGGTGGTCGCGCGTCCCGAAGCGCCCCACGGGAAGCGGGCCACCTGCACGTCGCGGCCGTGCGCCCTGGCCTCGGTCGCGGTCAGCCCGCACCAGGCGATCTCGGGATCGGTGAACACCACGGCGGGAATGGCCTGCGGCTCGAAGGCGACCCGCTTGCCGGCCGCCGCCTCGGCAGCGACGCGCCCTTCGTGCGACGCCTTGTGCGCCAGCATGGGCTGTCCGGCCACGTCGCCGACGGCGAAGATCGTCGGATCGCCGGTGCGCTGCTGGTCGTCGTGCTCGATGAATCCGTCAGGACCGACCGTGACGGCGGTGTGCTCCAGGCCGAGGTCGCCGGTGTTCGGCACGCGGCCGACGCTCACCAGCATCCGGTCGTAGGTCCTGGTGCCGTCGGCCGCTCCCGACAGGGTCACCGCCAGCCCGCGCTCGGTCTCTTCCACCGCGTCCACCCGCGTGCCGGTGTGGATGGCGGCCAGCGAGCCGCGCAAGCGCCGCTCCAGGATGCCGACCAGGTCGCGGTCGACCCCGGGCAGCAGGCCGTCGGTCATCTCCACCACGGTCACGGCGCTGCCGAGCGCGGCGTAGGCGCTGCCGAGCTCCAGCCCGATGTAGCCGCCGCCCACCACCAGCAGCCGCCCGGGCACGTCGGGCAGCTCCAGCGCGGAAGTGGAGTCCAGGACGCGATCCGAGTCGAGGGCCAGTGCCGGCACCACCGCCGGCCGCGATCCCGTGGAGACGATGGCGTGATCGAAACCGACGCGCTGCTCGCCCGCGTCCGTGGTCACGGCGATCTCCCGGGAGCCTGCGAAGCGGCCGCGGCCCTGCAGCAGCGTCACCTTGCGCTGCCTGGCCAGCGACCCCAGGCCGCCGGTCATGCGCCCGACCACGGACTCCTTCCAGCCGCGCACCTTGTCCAGGTCGATGCGGGGTCTGGTGAAGCGGACCCCCCATTCCTCCGCGTCCCTGGCGTCGCCGATCACCTTGGCGACGTGCAGGAGCGCCTTGGACGGGATGCAGCCGCGGTACAGGCATACGCCGCCCGGGTTCGGCGCCTCGTCGATCAGGGTCACCGACAGCCCGAGATCGGCCGCCAGGAAGGCCGCGGCATAGCCGCCCGGTCCTCCGCCCAGGACCACCAGCCGTTGCGTGTTCACCGCGCGTATCATCGCCACGCGGGGCCGGCAGGGCAAGCGCCGCCGCAGGTGGCCGTGCGGGGCGTCCGTTCAAGACCGCCCTCATGCGCACACGACGGCTCTGAACGGTGGTATATTCCGGGCACGGGAGGACTCGAAGATGACGATCATCCTGAGCATCGCGATCATGATCGCCGTGGTGGCGGCGTTGTCGATCAAGGTGCTGCTCGGGCGCGAGCGCGAGGTGAAGCGCTTCGGCTGCGGCAGCTTCTCTCCCGCGGGGCCTGCCGGCCCCGGTCCGGCGTCCTCGACCTGCGGCGTGTGCGGGGCGGAGGAAGGCGAAGCGTGCAGGGAAGATTCCCTGGCGGCCCCTTCCGCCGACCGCGACGACTTCTCGCGCAACTGAGTCCCGGCGGCCGGCGACGGACCGGCCGGCCCACGGAACGGCACCGCCGATGAACGATGCCTTCGCGTCCTCCGGTCATTACCGCCGTGCGGTCGACCGGCTCATGGGGCTGGCCGACTTCGAGCGCGCCCGCCACAGCCCGGCACACCGTACCTTCCGGCTCGATCGCATCCGCGCGCTCCTGGAGCGGCTCGGCGATCCGCACCTGCAGGTGCCGACCCTGCACGTCACCGGCACCAACGGCAAGGGCAGCACCTCGGCGATGCTGAGCTCGATGCTGCGGGCGCACGGCCTGCGGGTCGGGCTGTACACCTCGCCGCACCTGCTGCGGGTGACCGAGCGCATCCGCCACGGCCTGGATCCGATCGACCCGGCGACGTTCGCGCGGCTCGTCGACGCGGTCTGGGGTCCGCTGCGGCAGGTCGCGCGGGACACGCCGTACGGGGAGCCGACCACGGTGGAGGCGCTCACCGCCATGGCGCTGCTGCACTTCCGGGACGCCGGCGTCGACGCGCAGGTAATCGAGGTGGGCCTGGGGGGCGAGCTGGACTCCACCAACGTGGTGACGCCGTCGGTCTGCGCGATCACGAACATCAGCTTCGATCACGTCGCCGTGCTCGGACCCACCATCGAAAGCATCGCCCGCGCCAAGGCCGGCATCATCAAGCCGGGGGTGCCCGTGGTGCTCGCGCCGCAGATGGAGGGCGCCCTGGAGGTGGCCCTGGGCGTTGCCGCCCGGCAGCGGGCGCCGGTCACGCAGGTCGGCAGCGACGTCCACTGGGCGGTCGACGATGCGGCGGATAACCGGCAGAGGCTGCGGGTGGAGACCGGCCGCGCACGCTACCGGGTCGATCTGCCGCTGGACGGCGACTACCAGGGGGAAAACGCCGCGGTCGCAGTCGCCGCGTGCGAGATCTTCCTGGGCGAGCGCCTGGACCATGAGGCGGTGCTGCGCGGCCTGGCGGGCGTGCGCTGGCCCGGCCGGCTGGAGCGCATGCGCTGGCGCGGCGTGCAGGTGATCGTCGACGGCGCGCACAGCCCGTACGCCATGCAGCGCATGGTGGGCGCGCTTGCCGGGCGGGTCGATCCTGCGCGGACCGTCGCCGTGGTCGGCGCCCTCACCGGTCACGACCTGATGGAGACCCTGCAGCCGCTGCGCCGCCTCACCGGCCGCGCCTACGCCGTGCGGTCGCACCACCCGCGCGCCGAGCGCCCCGAGGCGGTGGCCCGGGCGCTGGAGCAGGAGGGCTTCACGGTGCTCGGCGTCGACGGCGACGTCGCCACCGCGACCGCCACCGCCGCCGCCGGGACCGCGGCCGGCGGGCCGCCGCACACCGTCATCGCCACCGGGTCGCTGTCGGTGGCCGCGGAGGTGATCGCCTGCGTGCGCGGCGTCGAGATCGAGACCTATCCGACCATCCGCGGCCGATCGACGGACCCCGCCGAGCGCCCGGCGGACTCCCCGCACGCGGTTCGCTGAGGAACCGGAGGTGAGCAGCTCGGCGATCCTGGCGCTGTACCTGGTGCTGTTCGTGCTGCAGCGGCTGGTCGAGAACGGCCTGGGCGTCCTCAACCTCCGCCACGGAAGCGCGCAGCACGCGCCGCCGCCGGAGCTGGCCGGCGCGGTCGACGGCGACACCCACGCCCGCATGCGCGAGTACACGCAGACGCGCGGGCGCTTCGCGCTGCTCACCGACACGGTGTCGGCCGTCGCGGTGCTGGCCGTGGTGCTGAGCGGCGTGCTCGGCACGCTCGACCGTGCAGTCGGGCAGCTCGCCGGGCATCCCTACCTGTCGGGAGGAATCTACGTGCTGGCCGTGGGCGCCTTCTTCACGGTGATAGGCATCCCGGCGGCGCTCTACTCGCAGTTCGTGATCGAGCAGCGCTTCGGCTTCAACCGCACGACCCTCGGGCTGTTCCTGCTTGACCGGCTGAAGGGCGGCCTCATCTCCCTGGTCATCAGCGCGATCGTCCTGCTGGTGCTGTTCGCCTTCATGGACCGTGCCGGCAGCCTCTGGTGGCTGTACGCGGGCGGCGTGATCATCGCCTTCCAGTTCGTGCTGATGGTGCTCTATCCCACCGTGATCGCGCCGCTGTTCAACCGCTTCGTCCCGGTCGACGAGGGCGAGGTGCGGACGCGGCTGGCGGAGCTGGCGCGGCGGCTGGGCTACCGCGTGCGCGGCATCTTCGTGATGGACGGCAGCAAGCGCTCCAGGCACAGCAACGCGTACTTCACCGGTTTGGGCCCGGTGAAGCGCATCGTGCTGTTCGACACGCTGCTCGACCAGCTCGATCCGGGCGAGATCGAGGCCGTGGTCGCGCACGAGATCGGCCACGAACGCCTGCGCCACATCCCGCAGCGGCTGGCGCTGTCGGTGGCCACGGTGGCGGCGCTCTGGGTCCTGAGCCTGCTGCTGGACCACGCGCCACTGTTCGCGGCGTTCGGGATCGGCCAGCCCAGCGACCACGCGGCGCTGGTGCTGTTCAGCCTGCTGGCCGGGCCCTTCACGTTCTGGCTGGGGCCGCTGTCGGCGCTGTGGTCGCGCCGGCACGAGTACGCCGCCGACCGCTTCGCGGCCAAGGCGGTCGATTCGCCGGAGCCGCTGTCCGGCGCGCTGATCAAGCTCAGCCGCGACAACCTGTCCAACCTGGCCCCGCACCCGTGGTACAGCTTCTACCACTACTCGCATCCGACCCTGGTCGAGCGGCTGGCGGCGCTGCGGGCAGCCTGACGCACGGCATCCTCACTCGAACGTGATCGAGAACCGTTCCAACCGGGCCATTGACCGGTGTGGCACTTTGCGTTTGGCTGTATGCATCGGGCCCATAGCTCAGTCGGTTAGAGCGGCGGACTCATAATCCGTTGGTCCAAGGTTCGAGTCCTTGTGGGCCCATCCTCTGGTGTCCCATCGTCGGCGGCGGAGCCGCGCGTGAGATAGTGTCCGTAGAAGACCGGCGCTCGTCCGGTCAGGCGGCACGCTAAGCTACCGAGTCATGTACGACCCCGACCTGCACCTGTTCGTCGACGACGACCGCATCCACCAGATCATCAACCTGCGCCGCGTGCTCAACCGGCCGGCCTTCACGACAGAGCCGGTGGTGCAGGGTGACGCCGAGTGGGAGCTCGGCTGCGGGATCGTCGCCTGGGGCTCGGTGATCCGCGAGGAGGACGGCCGCCTGCGGCTCTGGTACCAGCTCAACGACTACGTCAACCGGCAGGTGGCCAACGCCTACGCGGAGAGCAGCGACGGCATCCACTGGGAGAAGCCCGAGCTGGGGCTGATCGAGTGGCGCGGCAGCACGCGCAACAACCTCTACTTCCGGTTCCCGCCCGATCTGGCGCCCGGCAACGTCAACGCCATGGACGGCTACACCATGGTCCGCGACGACGACGCTCCGCCGGCCGAGCGCTACGCGATGATCGCCTTCATGCACGACAACCGCATGTGGGCGCGCGCCCACCCGGACCAGCACGACCGTTACATCACCGACGAGGAGATCGAGCTGGCGAGCCGGGCCAGCGGCCTGTACCTGTGGAAGAGCCCCGACGGCATCCACTTCACGGGCGCGCCGGAGTTCATCCAGCCCACCCACGGCGACTACCTCAAGGTGGTCCGCGACCACCGCAACGCGCGCTGGATGATCAACATGCGCGCGCCCTCCTACCGGAACCCGGAATCCGGCCACCGGCACCGGCGCAACGTCGGCCTGGCCACCTCCACCGACCTGCGCACCTGGTCGCCGATCGAGTCGCTGTTCCTGAACGACGCCGACAGCGCCTTCGGCCGCCTGTGGGAGTGGCACGGGCTGACGCCGTTCAACTACGGCGACATGGACCTGGGCTTCCTGGACATCCAGGACAGCGTCTTCCCGACCGGCATCTGCGAGCTGGTCAGCCACCGCGACGGCCAGCCGTGGCGGCGCGTCGCCCCGGACCGGCCCTTCCTGGACAACGGACCCGAGGGCGCCTACTACCGCGCCGGCGGCATGCCCCTGCACAACGAGCCGATCGTCGTGAACGACGAACTGCTGCTCTACTTCAACACCGGCTCGTCGCGGCGGCCGGACGAGCGGCCGATCCATCCACGCGTGATCGGCGCGGCGAAGATCCGCCTGGATCGCTGGATGTCACTGTCGCACGGCCATTGGAAGACCCGCGAGCCGACCGGCATTGTCGTCACCAAGCCGGCCGTGATCGCCGGCGAAACCCTGGAGGTCAACGTCGAGACCCGCTGGGAGTCGGTGCCGCGCGGCGGCAGCGTCCGCGTCGGCGTGCTCAACCCGGACGGCACCGTGATCGACGGGTACGGGCTGGACGACTGTGAACCCGTGCAGGGCAACCACCTCCGCGAACGGGTGCGGTGGCGCGACCACGCCGACCTGAGCGGCCTGCGCGACTGCACCGTGATGCTGGTGTTCGGGGTCGAGCAGGCGTCCCTGTACAGCTACCGGCTGGCGGTGCGCGAGCCGTAGGCGCCGCCCTCGTCGCGGGCGAACCACCGCACCGGATGCGCCGATTCGCGCTCCCGGAACGCTCCGGTCGCCGGCTCCACCAGCCGCTGCTGCACGCGCCCGTCGGTGCCGGCCAGCAGCCAGCCGAAGTCCCAGCCTCCCGACCGGTAACGCAGCGGGACCGCTGGCGCGACCCGTACCAGCGGATGCGTCCCGGCCACCACCGTGCCCGACTGCGTCATGTGCCAGCTCGCCCCGACGTGCACGAACACCTCGTGCGGCGTGGCGTCTCCCAGGTCCGCGCACAGGCCGCTGACGGCCACCTTGAGCTCAAGGCCTTGCTGCAGCGCCTCGCCCAGCGCCTCGACCGAGCCGGAGCGCACGGCGCCGCGCTCGTCGTGCGCCAGCACTTCGCGCCAGCGTTCGCTGACGCAGAACCGGTAGCGGTCGAACCGGTACACGAAGTTGTGGCTGGGAGCCCGCGTCCCCTGGTCATGGGCGTCGAGCACTCGATACTTGATCGGCCACGCGCCCTGCCCGGCGGGCTCCGGCGCCGGGGCAGCGCTGTCGAGCCGTGGAGAGGCGCATGCCTGCGATCCGTCCTGGTTGTAGAGGAAGAATGACATGCGCGGCTCCGCTCCGAACGACACCGGCGTGATCGGCACCCGCCAGTTCATGATCGCCGCCACCCAGCGGTCGTCGAGCAGGTAGGTGACGCGGAACTCGGAGAGCTCGCGCACCGGCTCCGTGTTGGCCGACCCGGGCTCGATGTGCTCGTTCCAGGCGAACTCGGTGTAGATGCGCAGGTCGGCCCCGCGCCGTACCGTCGCCGCCAGCGCCGCCGGATCTCCCGCGACCGTGCGCCGGTCGGCGTCCAGCTCAAGCAGGCAGACGCCCGGGTCCGTCGGGCCGTCGGCCATCAGCGGTTTCTCAGCGCGTTCTCTCGTTCGCGGACTTCCACCAGCAGAGACTCCCGCGACGGTCGGATGGCGATGCGCTGCAACTTCACCAGCATGAGCGCATCCTGCGCGCTCGGACAGCACGCTACAAGCACGGTGCGCGAGCGCTCACAGGCGCGGGACCGCCGCGGGCGACCTATACTGGAAACGACGAATGGAGCGATGGCAGCAGACGGCGAGCAGCGCGCCACCCTGTTCAGCGCAATGAGCCGGGGGCCGAGGTGCTCTCGCCGCAAGCCTGGGCGGAACGTTTCTATCCGGGAGAGGTCCGATGACGCATGCACCGATCGCCGTGGTCACGCACCGCGACGACCCGAACCGGTTCCACCGCTACGTGGAGGAGATCCTGCTGGCGGAAGGCTACCCGTGGTACCGGACGTACGACCTTGCCGACGGACCGCTGGAGGTGGACGCGTTGCGCGCCGCCGCGGTCGTCGTGGTCTGCGCCGTGACGCTCACCGCCGAGCAGGAAGACGAGATCGGCGCGCTGACAGCGGCCGGCGCGCGGGTGTTGCTGTTGCGCCCCGGCCACCGGCTTGCCCGCGCCTTCGGACTGGAGCCGTTCGAGGCGCTCGAGCCGCTGTCGTCCAGCGGCTGGCCGCAGGCCGGCGGACCGCTGATCCTGCGCGGCATGACCGACCGCTACGTGCAGGCCAACCCGGGCAACGCGCTGGCCGCGACACTGCCGGCGGCCGACCTGCAGTTCCACGAGCGCGCCGACCTGTACACGTGGCAGGGCGACGTCGCGGCGGTGGCGCTGTGGCTGGCCCCGTTCCTGGGGCAGCCGTCGCCGCACCCGGCCGTGGTCTGTACCCCGCACGGCGCCGGGCGGGCGGTCATCTACACCTTCGACCTGGCCGCCTCCACCGTGCGCTTCCACCAGGGGCGCCCGGAACAGGCCAGCAACGGCGCCTACCCCGACTACGACGCCGACGGCATGTACAAGGCCAACGACCTGTTCGTGGGCTGCCTGGACGAGCGGCTGATGGACCTTCCGCAGGCCGACCTGCACCAGGACCTGTTCGTGCGCGCCCTCCAGTGGCTGGCGCCCCATCCGCTGCCGCGCGTCTGGCACTACCCCGGGGACGCGCCGGCGGTGGCGCTGTTCGACGGCGACTCCGACGGCATGTCTCGGGAGCAGTACGAGGCCACGATGGCCGTAGCCGACCGGCACGGCGTCCCCTACACCGTATACGTGATGAGTACCGACTACGGCGCGCTCTCGCCCGCGCGCCACGAGCAGATCCGCGCCGCCGGGCACGGGGCCGGGCAGCACAACTGGAGCGGGCCGCGTCCCGAGCTCGAGGAGATGCGCGTGGGGCTGCGCGACCAGCTCGCCTCCTTCGAACGGCGCTACGGCTGCCGCGCGGTGAGCATCCGCGGCCACAGCACCATCTGGGTGGGCTGGACGGAGATGGCGCAGTACCTTGCCGCGGAGGGCATCCGGATGGACGTGAACTTCGCGCCGATCCGTTACTTCGACCGCGGCTACCTGAACGGCAGCGGCCTCCCGGTCCGGTTCATGGACTCCGACGGCCGCTTCATCGACCTGTACGAGCAGGTCACCATCTCCACCGACGACGGCTGGCGGACCGACAAGACGTTCCTGCCGGCCAGGTCGCTGGACGAGTGCATCGCCGACTCCCGGCGGCAGGCCGACGACGCGCGCGACCGCTACCACACCGTCTACCACCCCTACTTCCACCCGATCAGCCTGGACGCGCGCGGGCTGATGCCGTGGTTCGACGCGATGCTCGCCTGCACCGCGGACATCCCCCGCTTCTCCGACGTCGACTGGGTCGCCTTCAACGACGCCCGCCGGGCGCTGCGCCTGGAAGCGCTGGACTGGGACCCGCAGGCGCGAGCGCTCACCTTCGCCGTCCGTGCCGACGCCGCGGTCGACGGCGCCACGCTGGTGTTCGAAGGCGCCGCCGACTCCGCTACGGTAGACGGCGAGCCGCTGCCGGTCACCTGCCGGGAACGGGAAGGCCGGGAGCAGTCGGCGCTGGTCGCCGAGCTGCCGCGCGGCGCGGTACGGCGCTTCAGCGTACGGTGGGGCTGATGGGCACGGGGGCCGGCCGATGAGCTCGTTGCGCGACGTCCTGGCCTCCGACCGGGTGCTGCTCTACGACGGCGGCTTCGGGACGGAGCTGTTCGCGCGCGGCGTGGACCTGCCCAACAGCTCACTGGCCAACGAGCTCCATCCCGACGCGGTGCGCCAGGTCACGCGTGCCTACATCGAAGCGGGAAGCGACCTGGTGCAGAGCAACACCTTCGTGGCATCGCCGCTGCATCTGGCGATGGCCGGGCGCAGCGCCGAGGACTCCGCCGCGATCGTCCGCGCCGCGGTGCGGCTGGCGCGGGAGGCGGTCGAAGAGGGCGGACGGCCCGTGTTCGTCGCGGGCTCCATCGGCCCGTCGCCGGGCGCCATCGAGGCCGACGCGGGCGACACCACCTTCGGCATACCGGACGTCGAGGTGCGCGAGGCGCACCGCCTGGTGGCGGGGGCGCTTGCCTCGGCAGGCGCCGACCTGCTGTGCATCGAGACGATGTTCTCGGCCACCGAGGCGGCGATCGCGGTCGACGAGGCGCGTGCGTTCGGGTTGCCGGTCGCGGTCAACCTTACGCTCAAGTACACGCGTGACCGCAAGAGCCGGGCGACCGTGTACCGCACCGACTGGGGACACTCGTGCGCCGACCTGCTGGACCTGCTGGCCTCGGGCGGCTACGCAGCCGACGGCGCCGACTTGCTGCCTTTCGTGGACGTGATCGGCGTGAACTGCGGCGCCGAGCAGCGCCGCGCGGAGCATACCGGGATGCCCTACGCGGCCGAGGCGATCCGCCAGATGCAGAGCGCCCTGGCCGAGCGCGGCATCGCCGGCAAGCGGCTGATGGCCTATCCCAACGCCGGCATGCCGAAGATCGTCGCCGGCGCCACCCACTACGATCACACGCCCGGGCACATGGCCTCACACGCGCCCGAGGTGGTCGCCGCCGGCGCGTCGATCGTCGGCGGCTGCTGCGGCACCGGTCCGGAGCACATCCGCGCCATGCGCACGGCGCTGGCCTCGGGCTGACCTCGGCCGCCCTGCACCGAAGCGGACGCCGCGCCCACGTGCGCGCCGCGTCCGCGTGAATCGGTGGCGCCGGGCTGCGCCCGGCTGCGTCAGCCTCCGCCGGGGCCGTGCTCACCGCCCGACTGAGGGCCGACCTCGGCGTGCGGGGTCCAGGCGGTGAAGCTCTGTCCCTCAGCGTCCAGCCGCACATCCATCGTCGCCCCGGCTGCCAGATCCCGCGGCGGCGTCGGGCCGAGCTCGACGCCGTTGTCCAGATGCACCTCGACGCGTACCTGCTGCAGCGTCGCATCGGTGGTGTTCTCCACCGTGCCGATGAACGCCTGCGCCGTCGTGTCGTAGCTCATGATCAGCCGCGCGCCGTTGCGCACCGTGTCGAACGTCTCGTCCAGCGCCAGCGCGGAGCCTCGCTCCTCGCCGCCGCCCTCGCCGCCTGCGCCATGCTCGCCGCCGCCTTCGCCGTTGCCGGAACAGCCGCCGATCGCGGCTGCCGACAGGAAGGCGACCAACGCCGCCGCCAGCATCATCCTCTTCGTGAAAAACATGGTTCCTCCCTGGGGTGTTGACCCCGGTCTCGTATGAGACATCCTGTCTCAAAGAAACGTTCCGAGGCGACCGACTTGCCGCTCATGCGGCCGGTCCGACAGACTCCCGCTCCTATACCGATGGCGAAGCAGTCGAAGGATGCCCTGCACTGGGCCGACGCCACCGCGGAGCGGATCGTCCGCCAGCGGGGGGAACGGGACCGCTACGTGCTGGCGGCCGGCATCACCCCGTCCGGGATCGTGCACTTCGGCAACATGCGCGAGATCATCACCCCGGAGCTGGTCGCGCGCGCCCTGCGCCGGGCGGGCTGCGAGGTGCGCTTCATCTACCTGTGGGACGACTACGATCGGTTCCGCAAGGTGCCCGCGAACCTGGCCGGCGACGGCTGGGAGCGCTACATCGGCGCGCCGCTCTCGGAGATCCCCGATCCGTACGGCTCTGCCGCGAGCTACGCCCGCCACTTCGCAGGCGTATTCGAACAGCAGATGGCCCGGCTGGGGATCGAGCCGGAGTGGATCTCGCAGGCCGAGATGTACTCAAGCGGCGCCTACGCCGAAGGGGTGCGCACCGCGCTGTGCCACCGGCAGACGCTGCGCGAGATCCTGGACCGGCAACGCACCACACCGCTCGCGGCCGACTGGTGGCCGGTGGAGGTGTACTGCGCCTGCGGCGCCGGGGCGGCGGGCACCGCCGTGCTGAGCTGGGACGGCGACTACGGGCTGACCTACCGCTGCGCGGCCTGCGACGCCGAGCGGACGGCCGACCTGCGGCGCGGGGACGGCGTGAAGCTGGGCTGGCGCGTCGACTGGCCGATGCGCTGGGCCCACCACGGCGTCGATTTCGAGGCGGCCGGCAAGGACCACCACACCGCCGGCGGGTCCTGGGAGACCGCTGCGCCGATCGCCGGCGAGGTGTTCGGCAGGCCGCCGCCGGCCACGCTCAAGTTCGACTGGATCAACGTCCGCGGCGTGGGCACCATGGCGTCGTCGAGCGGCCAGTTGATCTCGCCCGCCGACGCGCTGGCGGTCTATCAGCCGGAGGTCGTCCGCTACCTGTTCGCGCGCACGCGCCCCGACCGCGAGTTCGAGATCTCCTTCGACCTGGACGTGCTGAAGACCTACGAGGACTACGACCGGGCCGGGCGCGTGGGCCGCGGCACGGAACCGGCTGCGGAGCCACGGCGGATACGCGAAGGCCGTGCGATCGAGTTGAGCGAGGTCGACCCGGACGCGCCGCTCCCGGCCGGGCAGGTCGAGGTCTCGTTCCGCCACCTGTGCAGCCTGCTGCAGATCCACGACGGCGACATCGAAGGGGTCGTGGCAAGCCTGCTGAACGATGGCGCCGGCAGTGACGCCGGCGACCGGCTGCAGGACCGCGCCCGTTGCGCCTGGCACTGGATCACCACCCATGCGCCCGAAGGATTCCGCTTTCGGCTGCGCGATCCGGGCGCGCCTCCGGTTCCGGTGAGCGCGCCGGTGGCCGCCGCCGTCGCCGGCCTTCGTGAGCGGCTGGCCACTGACTCCTCCGACGCGAAGGCGGTGAACCAGGCCATCTACGACGTGGCGGCCGCGCACGGCATGGAGGCGCGGAAACTGTTCGCGGAGCTGTACCGGGTCCTGATCGACCAGGACCGCGGACCCCGCCTGGCCGAGTTCATCCTCACGATCGGCGTGTCCCGCATCGATTCGCTGCTGGCCAACGTCGCGGCACGCGATGGCTGACCTGAAGGCCGAGATCGCCCGCGCGGCCGTAACGGCGCTGGTCCGCGACGGCCAGCGCCTGGGACTGGGGTCGGGCTCCACCGCGCTGGAAGTGATCCGCCGGGTCGGCGCCCAGGTCGCGGCCGGCCGCCTTTGCGGCCTGACCGTGGTGCCCACCAGCCGGCAGGCGCAAATCGCCTGCTGGGAGCTGGGGCTGTCGCCGGTGGGGCTGAGCGACCCGTCGGTGGGCGGCGAGGTGGACGTGCTGATCGACGGCGCCGACGAGGTGGACCCCGCCTGGCGGCTGACCAAGGGCGGCGGCGCGGCGCTTCTGACCGAGAAGATCGTCGCCGCCGTCGCGGCCCGCTACGCGGTCGTCGTGGACGACGGCAAGCTGGTCGACCGGCTCGGCACCCGGCGCCCGCTGCCGGTGGAGGTCGTCCCCGACGCCCTGGCCGTGGCCGAGCGGGCGCTCGCCCGGCTGGGACTTCCCGGAACGGTGCGCGAAGCGGTGCGCAAGGCCGGCCCGGTGATCACCGACCACGGCAACCTGATCATCGACGTGCAGCCGGCCGGCGCCTTCGACCCGGAAGCGGTCGAGCGCGAGCTCGCCACTGTGCCCGGCGTCGTCTGCGTTGGTATCTTCACGCGACCGGTGGACGATCTGTTCGTCGGCCGGAACGAAACCGACGTCACCCGGTACCGACCGGGGGAGGATGCACATGCTGAGCGCAGGTGACCCCGCGCCCGACTTCTCGCTGCAGGACCAGGACGGCAACACCCACAGCCTGGCCGACTACGCGGGCCGGCAGCTTCTGATCTACTTCTATCCGCGGGCCGACACCCCCGGATGCACCCGGCAGTCGTGCTCGGTGCGCGACCACGCGGCCGACCTGACCGCGAAGGGCATCGCCGCCGTCGGCGTCAGCCCCGACGGTCCGGCCGCGCAGAAGCGATTCGACGACAAGTTCTCGCTGGGCTTCCCGCTGCTCTGCGACACCGATCGCGCGATGATCGACGCCTACGGCGCGTGGGGCGAGCGCACGGTGTTCGGCAAGACCGGCATGGGCCTGATCCGCTCGTCGTTCCTGGTCGGCGCCGACGGAACGTTGCGCGGCGCCTGGTCGCCGGTGACGCCGGAAGACACGGTCCCGAACGCGCTGGCGGCAGCCGGGGGGTAAGCCACGTTGCACGCCGCCCTGCTCCTGTCCGGCGGCGTCGACAGTTCGGTGGCGCTGGTACGGCTGCAGGAGTCGGGCGCCCGCGTCACCGCCTTCTACCTCAAGGTCTGGCTCGAGGAGGAGTTGGCCGGTCTGGGCGATTGCCCGTGGCAGGAGGACCTGGAATACGCGCGCGCGGTCTGCGAGCAGCGGCGCGTGCCGCTGCACGTGGTCTCCGTCCAGCAGGAGTACCTGGAGCGCGTGCTGGACTACGTCGTGCGCGAGCTCCGCGCCGGCAACACGCCCAGCCCGGACCTGATGTGCAACCGCCACATCAAGTTCGGAGTGTTCACGGAGCGCTTCGCGGACGGCTTCGACACGGTCGCCACCGGCCACTACGCGCGCGTGGTCGACACCGGCGCCGGCCCGCGGCTGCGCACCGCCCCCGACCCCGTCAAGGATCAGACCTATTTCCTGGCCTACGTGAGCGAACGGCAACTCTCGCGCGCGGCGTTCCCGATCGGGGATTCGCCGAAGGCCGGCATCCGCGCCGAGGCGGCCGCGCACGGCCTGCCGACCCGCGCGCGGCCGGACAGCCAGGGCATCTGCTTCCTGGGCCGGATCAGCTACCGCGACTTCGTGCGCCGGCGGCTGGGCGAGCGGCCCGGGCCGATCGTGGAGCGGGAGAGCGGCCGCCTGCTCGGCGAGCATCGCGGCCATCACTTCTTCACGGTCGGCCAGCGGCAGGGACTGGGACTGGGGGCCGGCCCCTGGTATGTCGTGGACAAGGACCCGTCCGGCAACCGGGTCACCGTCAGCCGCGCGCCGGCCGCGCACGCGGACGGCGCCTTCGGACTGACCGGCGCCAACTGGATCGGCGGCGACGCGCCGGCCGGGCGGGTACGGGTCAAGGTCAGGCACGGGCCGGCCTCGCACGCCTGCACGGTCACCCCGACGGCCGTCCCGGACCGGGTGGTCGTGCGCGCGGACAGCCCGCTCACCGTCGCTTCCGGCCAGTTCGCGGTGCTCTACGACGGCGAGGAGTGCCGGGGGGGCGGCGTCATCGAACCGCTGGCCGCGGACCCGACGGATGGCGGCTCGTGACCGCCGTGCCGGGATGAACGGCCGAAGAGCGGGCAGAGTCACCCTGGTCGGCGCCGGTCCGGGCGACCCCGGCCTGCTGACCGAGCGCGGCCGGGCGGCGCTGATGGCGGCCGACGACGTGGTCTACGACGCCCTGGTCTCGGAGCGGATCGTCGCGTCCTGCGGCGCCCGGCGGCACTACGTCGGCAAGCGGGCCGGCGCTCAGGGGCAGCCGCAGGCAGATATCCAGGCGCTTCTGGTCCGGCTCGCCCGCGCCGGCCGTGCGGTCTGCCGGCTCAAGGGCGGCGATCCGTTCCTCTTCGGGCGCGGCGGTGAGGAGGTGGAAGCGCTGCAGCGCGCCGGCATCGACTACGAGGTGATCCCCGGCGTGGCGGCCGCCCTGGGCGCCGCCGCCTACTGCGGCGTCGCGCTGACGCACCGGGAACGTTCCTCCTCCGTGGCGTTCTGCACCGGTCACGCCGAACCGATCCCGGTGCCGGCCGTGGACACCATCGTCTACTACATGGCGGCCGCGTCGCTGGCGCGGGTCGCCGGCGCGGTGCTGGATGCGGGGTGGCCGGCGGCAACCCCGGTCCTGATCGTCCGTGACGCGACGCTGCCGGGCCAGCAAAGCACGCTGACCAGCCTGGAGCTCATCCGCGCGGGTGAAGCCGCCGCCGCCTCGCCCAGCGTGATCGTCGTCGGAGGCGCGGCGGGGGCTCCATTCGACGCGGCGGAAGGCGGCTGGTACGCCGCCCGGCCCAAGGTACTGGTGACCGGGACGCGGACCGAACCGTTCGCGCACCTCGGAGAGCCGATCCATACCCCGCTCGTCGCTACCGAGCCCGCCGCCGACCGCGACGCGGTGCGGCAGGCGATCGACCGGCTGGAGGAGATCGACCACGTCGCCTTCACCAGCCGTCGCGCGGTCGGCTTCTTCCTCCGGGAGCTTCGCGCCGCCGGCCGCGACGCGCGCGCGCTGGCCGGCCGGACGATCGCCGCCGTCGGCGAAGCCACGGCCGCGGAGCTCTCCCGCCGGGGGCTGGCCGCCGACCTGACCGGGGCGGGCAACGGCGCCGCCGGGCTGCTGGCCGCCTACGCCGCGGCCGGCGTCAGCGGCGCGCGCATCCTGCTGCCGGCGTCGGACCTGGCCCGTGACACGCTGGCGGCCGGGCTGCGCGCCGCCGGCAACCGGGTCGACGAGGTGGCCGTCTACCGGACGGTGCCGCGCGCGGACGCAGCGCGCGAGAAGCTTGCCGGCATCTCGCTGGTGGCGTTCTCTTCACCGTCGGGCGTGGCCGCCTTCCGGGATCTCTACGGAGCGCGCCTGCCGGATCACCTGGAGCTCGTGGTGCTGGGTGAGCTGACCGCGCGCGCGGCCCGCGACGCCTACCCGGCGCATACGGTGCGCGGACTCGGGGGATAACGCCCTCTCAACGGATGACGCGTTCCAGCAGCGCCCGGTCCCGGCGCCAGTTGCGCTGCACCTTGACGCGCAGGTCGAGCCGGACCGGCAGCCCCAGCACCCCGGTCAACTCCGCCTGCGCGCCTGAGCGGATCGCGGCGATGCGGCTGCCGCGCCGGCCGATCACGATCCCCTTCTGGGATTCGCGCTCGACGTTGAGGAAGGCGCGGACCCACACGCGCTGCGCCGACGTCTCCAGGTCGGCGACCTCCACGTACATCGCCTGCGGGAGCTCGTCGCGGGTGGCGCGGATGGCGTGGCCGCGGATCACCTCGCCCACGCGCAGCGCCTGCGGCTGGTCGGTGTAGCGGTCATCCGGATACATGGGCGGCCCGGCCGGGCTCGCCGCGATGAGCCGGCCGACCAGCTCCTCGACTCCGCTGCCGGTGGCAGCCGAGATGCGATGCGCCGGTGCGTCCAGGAGATCTGCCGGAACCGCGGCGGCGCCGCTGCGCCCGTCGGCCGCCGGCAGGTCGGCCTTGCTCAGCGCCACCACCACCGGCCCGTCGAAGCCGTGCGCCAGCGCGACGATGGCGTCCTCTTCCGGGCCGCCGGCGCGCGTGGGGTCGATCACGGCCAGCACCAGGTCGACCTCCTGCAGGGTGGCCGCGGTCAGCGCCTGCATGCGGGCGTCGAACGGGCGCGTGGAGTCCTGAAAGCCCGGGGTGTCGATCAGCAGGAGCTGGCCGGCGCCGCGGGTGGCGATGCCGCGGATGCGCGAGCGCGTGGTCTGCGGCGACGGCGCGACGATCGCCAGGTCGTGACCGCACATGCGGTTGATGAGGGTCGACTTGCCGGCCGACGGCCTCCCGATGACCGCGACCGTACCGCTGCGGTGCTCGTCTCCAGGGCTCGGGCTAGCGATCGCGGCGCTCCCGCGTGCGCGCCTGCCGGTCCAGGCTGTTGGCCCTGCGGGTCAGCGTGAGCCGGCGGCGCAGGCCGCGGTCCATCAGCAGCAGCATGTCCTGGGTGAGCTCCTCGAAGTGGTCGCTGTCGATGGCGGACAGCAGCGAGCCGTAGATCGAAAGCAGTAGCCGGCGCGTGTCGTGGTAGCGGCCGACCCGGAAGACCAGGCGGCGGATGCCGTCCGCCAGGATGTCGTCGATCAGGCCGCCGACGGACTGGAGCAGCCGCTGCCGGCGCCGGTTGCGCTCATCCGGCGACGGAAAGCCGAAGCGCCGTGTATCGGTCAGGACGCCGAGCAGCAAGGGGTTGCCGCGCAGCCCGAGGGTGATGAAGCGGTACAGGGCCTTGAGCTGGTTCATCGGATTCTTGAACCGTGCGATGACCGCTCGCGCCTGCAGCACCCCGCGGTCGGTGAGGCGGTCGAGGATGACGCCGAAGAAGGTCTCCTTGTCCGGGAAGTGGCTGTAGAACGCCCCGGTCGACACGCCCACCGCGGCGGCGACCTCCGCGATGGTGACGCCCCGGTAGCCGTGCTCGGCGAACAGGCGCTCGCCCGCCTGCAGGAGCTGCTCGCGGCGTTCCGGGGTCCCGGGCATAGCCACTGAATATTACGTTCAAATATTCAATTCGCCCAGCACGCGACCGCGGCGTGAGTTGCGGGCCGCCGGGCGAAAAGGACGACCTCAGGCCACTCTCCCGACACCCGCTGCCTCCGACCCCGAACGCGACGGTGCGATGCCGTAGACGCGGGCGTTGCCCGCGGTAGAGGTTCGTCACGACATTGCGCCGGATTCGCGAGGATTTCCAATGACCGACTTGTTCGAGAAGTGTCACGGCGAAGAAGGGTATTTCGGCCGCTTCCGGGCGGCCGGCGACCGCTATTTCTCCCAGCCGATCCTGGACTCCGCGCCGGGCCCTCACATGGTGTTCCAGGGCCGGCCGGTGATCATGTGGTCGGTCAACAGCTACCTGGGTCTGACCGGCAACGAGCGCATCCGCGACCGGGCGCGGCAGGCCCTGGAGCGGTACGGCACCTACTCGCCCATGGGGTCGCGCATGCTGACCGGCAACACGCAGGCGCACATCGACCTCGAGGAGCGGCTCGCCGCCTATTGCGGCAAGGACGCCGCCGTGCTGTTCAACTACGGCTATCTGGGCGTGACCGGCACCATCTCGTCCCTGATCGGACCCCTGGACGAGGTGATCATCGACAAGCTGTCGCACGCGTCGATGATCGACGGCACCGTGCAGGCGATGGCCGGGCGCCGCTTCCGGCCGTTCAGGCACAACGATCTGGAGAGCCTGGAACGGCAGCTCGCCGCCTCTGCACGGCGCGAGCGCGGCGGCACCCTGGTGGTGGTCGAAGGGGTCTACGGCATGCGCGGCGACCTGGCCGACCTGCCCGGGATCTGCGACCTGGCGAAGCGGTACGGCGCGCGCGTGTACTGCGACGACGCGCACGGCTTCGGGGTCATGGGCGCCACCGGACAGGGCACCGGCGAGCACTTCGGCGTGCAGGACGACATCGACCTGTACTTCGGGACCTTCGCCAAGGCGTTCGCGGCCATCGGCGGCGTGACCGCCGGCGAGCGGGCGGTCTGCGACTACATCCGCTACAACGCCCGCTCCAACGTATTCGCGAAGAGCCTGCCCATGGTGTACGTGGAGGCGCTGACGGCCACCCTCGACGAGATCGAAGCGCACCCGGAGTACCGCGAGCACATGTGGCACATCGCCCGGCTGCTGCAGGACGGCCTGCGCGAGCTGGGCTTCGAGCTGGGCGACACCGCGTCGCCGATCACGCCGGTCTACATCCCGACCGACAAGGAAGAGACCGGCATGGCGATCCTGCAGACCCTGCGCGAGCGGTTCGGCATCTTCTGCTCCGGCGTCACCTATCCGGTGACCCCGCGGGGCGTGCACCTGTACCGGATGATCCCCACGGCCGCCCACACCGAGCAGGACGTCGCGGTGACCGTGGAGGCATTCAGGGCCATCCGCGACAGCTTCCGCCTGGACCTGGCGACCTGGGAGGCGAAGGCCGTCTGAGCGCCGGACGCTCCACCGGACGCTCCACCGGGCGCGCCGCCTTCGCAATCGCCGCCGCTGCGCTGGTGCTCGCCGGCTGCGGACTGCGGGAGTTCGAGAACGAGTTCTCGTCCATGTCCACGTACGTGAGGATCACGGCGTACGCCCGCCGCGCGCCGGCGTGGGACGCGTTGCACCGGGCCACGGCGGCGTGGGTCCGCCAGCTCGATCACCGTGCCGAAGGCTCGGCGACGGCGATGCTCAATGAGAAAGGAATGCTGCCCGCCGGCAGCGAGGGTGAGGCGCTGTTGCGCACGGTGCTGGCCGATGCCGTGAGGGCGGCGGCTCGCACCGAAGGCGCCTACGACCCGACCATCCTGCCGGTGGTGCGGCTGTGGGACTTCGACGACGGCGGCAGGCTGCCGTTGCCCGAGGCGCTGGCGTCCGCCGTTTCGCTGGTGGACTACACCACGGTCCGGGTGACCGGCGCCCTGGCCCTGGCGCCGGGCCAGCAGGTGGACCTGGGCGGCGTCGGCAAGGGCGCGGTGGTCGACCTGATCGCCGATCACCTGGCCGGGCAGGGCATCGAGCGGTTCCTGGTCGAGGCGGGCGGCGATCTGCTGGTCGCCGGCCTCAAGCCGGGCGAACGCCCCTGGCGTATCTGGATACAGCATCCGCGCACTCCCGACGCGGCGCTGGCGATCCTGGAGATCGGCGCAGCCGGCGAGCGCCGCGCCGTGGTCACCTCCGGCGACTACGAGCGCTACCTGGAGGTCGACGGCGTCCGCTACCACCACATCCTGGATCCCGCGACCGGCTGGCCTGCGCGTCGGTCGGTGTCGGTGACCGTGATCTCCGCGCGCGCCGCCGAAGCCGACGCCCTGGCCACCGGGCTGTTCGTCGCCGGCCCGGCCGGCCTCCCCTGGCTCGACGGCGATGCCGGCGTGCAGGCGCTGGTCGTCACGGAGACGGACGGCGAGCTCCGCGCGCACGCGACCGCCGACTTCCCGGTCCCGGTCGGCGAGCTGAACCTCAACTGAGCTGGCCGGCGGATGAACGCAAGGCTATATTGCCGGCGGAGGCTGGAATGCACGCATCGGGCCGCGATCTGCCGCGCCGCTTTGACGACGAAGACGAAGAGGACCACGAACAGGACGAGGAGCGTGGCGACCGCGACGGGGATGGCGACGGCGACGATCTGGCCAGCCGGCTGCTCAAGAGCCGGTCGGTGCTGCTCTCGGGAGAGATCAACAAGCGCCTCGCCGAGCGGGTCATCAAGCAGCTCATCCTGCTGGAGGAGGCAGGTGAAGATCCGATCCGGGTATTCATCGACTCCCCCGGCGGCGACGCGGACGCCGGCTACGCGATCTTCGACATGCTGCGCTTCGTCAACCCGCCGGTGGTCACCATCGGCATGGGGCTGGTCGCCAGCGCCGCCGCCATAGTGCTGCTGGCCGCCCCGCGCGAGCGCCGCATCGGCCTGCCGAACTCCCACTACCTGATCCATCAGCCGCTGTCCGGCATCCGCGGCGTGGCCACCGAGATCGAGATCCACGCCCGCGAGCTGGAGAAGCTGCGCGCGAAGATCAACCAGATGATCGCCGAAGAGACCGGCCAGACGCTTGCGAAGGTCGAGCGCGACACCGACCGTGACTACTGGCTCAGCGCCGAGGAGGCGCAGGAGTACGGGCTGGTGTCGCGGATCATCGCACACCGCTCCGAACTGTAGTACCTCATCGAGCTGATGGCGCTGCCGCCGCGTGTCGAGGCGCGCGGCGCGACGCTGCGGCCTGGCGCCCGCGGAGCTCTGGCCTGAAGTGGCACGGACGGCGCGCGCGCTCCATGAGCGGGGCAGGCGGATCGCCGCGGAGCGGGGCCTGATCCTGGTGGATACCAAGTATGAGATGGGAATCCTGGACGGCAGCGCTCCTCGTCCTCCTCGTTCCATGGCCCGGTGCGCGGGTCGCGGCGGACACGGGGGCGATCAGCGTGCTCTCCTACAACGTCCAGAACCTGTTCGACGCCGTGGAGCAGGGCGCCGAGTACGACGAGTTCCGCGCCGGCCGCTGGGATGCGGCGCGCTACGCGGCGCGTCTGAATCGGATCGCCGCCGTGCTGCGCGACGTGCACCCCGGCGGCGCCGACATCCTCGCGCTGCAGGAAGTCGAGAACCGCCGCGCTGCCCTGGACCTGCGCGACCGCCTGCGCGACCTGGGCTACTCCCACGTGGTCGCCGTCCCGAACGACGGCGCCGATCTCGGGCTGACCCTGACGCCGGTGGTGCTGTCGCGCCTGCCGGTCCTGCGCGTGCGCCTGCACCGGGTGTGGCACGGCCGCCGCTCCCTGCGGCCGATCGTGGAGGCGGAGCTGGACCTCGGCGGCGGGCGGTCGCTGTTCCTGTTCAACAACCACTGGAAATCGAAGCGCGGCGGCGCCGAGGAGACGGCGCCGGCCAGGCGCGCCGCCGCCACCGTACTCGGCGATCGCATCCGGGAACTGCTGCGGATCGACCTGCTGGCCGACGTGCTGGTCACAGGCGACCTGAACGAGAGCGTGGACGATCACACCGCGGCCGGCTACCCGACCGCGCTGACCGGACTCCCGCGCGGCACGGCCGGCGTGCTGGCGATCACCGGCCGGCCGTTCGACGCACGGCCTGCGGCCGATGGCGTAGTCCTGTACAGCCCCTGGCTGGAGCTGGAGGCGGCCGGGCGCGGCACGGTCGTGCACGGGGATGCCTGGGAGACCCCCGACCACTTCCTGCTGAGCGCCGGCCTGTTCGACCGGGAAGGCGTCTGGTACGCGCCCGGCGGCTTCGCCGTGATCCGCGACGGCCTGGTGTCGTCCGCCACCGGCCACCCGCGCCGCTGGATCGGCACGGACGGCCACTCCGACCACCTGCCGATCCTCCTGCACCTGCGGCGCGAGGGTTCGCGTCAGTGATCACATCGACCCGTGTCCGCACGCTACACTGCGCGTCGTGGAGCGCTACGACTCATCCGCTGACTATCTGGGGGCGCTGGCCTCGCGCGGCGCCCTGCCGCCCGGGTTCGGGGTCGCCACCGCGGCCACCGCGTTCGAGCCCCCGGAACGTCCCGGCAACGAGCTGCCGATCCGGGTCACGCTGCTCATGGCGGACGAGCCGGCCGACGCCTTTGCGGCCACGCTGACGCGCAATACCCTGCGCGGGGCGCCGGTGCAGATCGTCGCCGACCTCCTGGCGCGGCGTGCGCCCGTGCGCGGCGTCGTGATCAACAACGCGGTCTCCAACGTGGGCGTCGCCACCGGCGTGGATGACGCCACGGCCGTCCTCGACCGCCTGGCCGCGGAGGCGGGCGCCGCCGGGCAGGCGTTCGCCCCCGCCTCCACCGGCGTGATCGGCTGGCGGCTTCCGTTCGATCCGATCTGCGCCGTCTTGCCCGGCCTTGTCGCCGCCTGCGCCCCCGGCAGCGTGGCGCCGGCGGCGCGGGCGATCATGACCACCGACCGCTACCCCAAGGTGCGCGGCCGGCGGGCGGGAAACGCCACGGTGGTCGGCATCGCCAAGGGCGCCGGAATGATCGAGCCGTCGATGGCCACCATGCTGGCGTTCCTGCTGACCGACGCCGCGGTCGACCGCGACACCCTGCAGGGCCTGCTGGACGACGCGGTGCGCGACAGCTTCAACCGCATCTCCGTGGACGGCGACCAGAGCACCAGCGACATGGTGCTGGCGCTGAGCTCGCAGCGCGCGGAAGAGGTGCCGGAAGAGGCCCTCGCCGTGGCCATCGCCGGGGTCTGCCGCGACCTGGCCGGCGACATCGTCCGCAACGGCGAGGGGGTCGAGCACGTGATCAGAGTCGCGGTGAGCGCGCCGGGGACGGACGAGCGGGCTGCGGCCATCGGCAAGGCGGTGGTCAACTCCCCGCTGGTCAAGACCGCCGTGAACGGCTGCGACCCCAACGTGGGACGGCTGGTCAGCTCCATCGGCGACCACCTCGGCACGCAGCCCGACCCGCCGCCGCTGGCAGGCGCCACCGTCCGCCTGGGCGGGGTCACGGTGTTCTCCCAAGGCGCGTTCCGGCTCGACGGGAGCAAGGAGGAGGCGCTGGCCGCCTACCTGCGGGAGCGGAGCATCGACCACGGGCTCGACTACCCGCCGCACGACCTCTCGGTGGAGATCGACGTCGAATTCGAGGCATCCGCAGCCGGCCGCCGCGGGCACGCGGTGGTCCTGGGAGCCGATCTTTCGCACGGCTACGTCACGGAGAACGCGGACTATCGCTCATGAGCTCCGCCGCGGAGCGGCTGCCTGCCCGCCGGCCGGATGAACCTCGGCGTGGCCGTGCGGGCGCCGCGTTGCGGCATGCCGCCTGCCGTGCTACGCTGCTCCATCTCCCTGGACCCCGTCGCCACGGTGGCGAACGTCGTCCGAGTGAACCCCTGGATCGAGGCAATGAGCGCCCTTGACAACGCCTTGACCGGCGCACGATACTATACAGGGTAACGATTTCAACGTCCTGGGAGGGGTCAGCGAAATGAGGCTGTTGGAACGGTCAAGACCGTGTCGCGATATGCCGATTACTCAGTATGGAGTGGTCCGTGGAGGGGTTCTGTACGCTGACCGACAGGGCGGGTCCAGCATGAGCGACGCTGTGCGCAGCAGGGTTCGGTTCCCGACTCCTTCGAAGGGGCGCGGGGTTGACGGAAGCGCGGATGCCGTGGTATCTCGCTGACTTCATGGCTTTCCATCGGGTGACCATCGCCCCGGAGCCTCATGCGACCACGCGGTTCTCCGTGGGTGCAGCGCGGCCGGACGCGCGTTCGCGCGTCGCTACAGACATGATTCAGGTTGGCCGGCCCCAGGAGGCCGGCAGTCGCATTCAACGTGACAAAGGAAAGGAGGTAGGGCTATCTCAGCAAGGGGTGTACGGATCAGGGGGACGCCGGGGCAAGCCTCGGCGTCATCGCATCGGAAATGGCCGCGTCGAACCAACTTCGCGGCGCAAGGAGACACACATATGACTTCATTCAAGCGCTGGTTTGGGGCTGGCGCGATCGTTGTGGCGGCACTCGTGCTGGTCGCCTGCCCCGGAATGGCGCCTAGCGTCACGAAGGAGATCCCCAACATGCAGTTAGCTGCTGGGGCAACCGAGGCAGAGACGATCCAGCTCGACAGCTACTTCAAGGTTGACCGGGACGCCACGTATGGGGCGACCTCGGACAATACCGACGTAGTAACTGTTGATGTTGCGGGCGCCCTCCTCACGGTGACGCCGAAAGGAACCGCCGGCACCGCCAATGTGCAGGTCACGGCATCGAAGGGCGGCACTGATCCTGTATCGCAGTCGTTCTCGGTGACGGTAGCCGAGCCGTCTACTCCGACGGTGAACAATCCCCCGGCGATACGGACGGTCATTCAGCCGATGACCATTCAGCTCGGCTCGTCGAAGACGCTCGAGCTGTCGGATTACTACCTGGACGTCGAGAACGATACGCTGACGTATGCCGCCACCGTATCGAACAATCCCTCGGTCGCGACGATCAGCCGCGCCAACTCGATGATCACGATCACCGGGGCGGTTGTGGGCACTGCGACGATCACCGTCACCGCAGCGGACGGCCCGGGCCGTGCCGTGCCGCAGATGTTCGACGTAACAGTCGCGGTTGAACAGGATAACAATCAACCTCGACAAATTGACGACATCCGGCCCCCGACCGGTCTGATGTACGGAGGCGAGGCGGACGTTGACCTGTCGCCGTACTTCATTGACGACGACGGCGACGACATCACGTACTCGGTTGATTCGAGCAACACGAATGTCGTGACGGTCAGCGTGTCCGGATCGATAGTCAGGGTCGAGGTAGTTAGTCACGGCACGGCCAGGATCATCGTCACCGCCAAGGACCCGTCCAACGAACCGGTAACGGCATGGTTCGACGTAACGGTGGACAATCAGCCCCCGATGGCTACCGACGCCAACAGGCAGCTCTCTCTGAGCCTCGTGTCACCTGACAACATGAGCGAGCAAGACCTGAGTCGTCACTTCACGGACCTCGAAGGTGACGCACTGACGTATAGCGTTGATTCGGTCGAGCCCGAAGGCGTCCTGATGACCCCTGCGGTATCCGGCTCGACGCTCGTGCTCACGGCCCTTGGTGCCGGCACCGCGGACGTTGAGGTCCGTGCAGAGGAAACGGGCTTGAAGAGCAACGCCACGACGAAAACCTTTCGAGTCGTGGTTACTGCTGTGCCGAACGAGAGGCCGAGGATAGTAGGCGACGGAATCCCGGACCAGCCTCCTCTGAAGCTGCTTGTCATGAACATGATGGAGAGCGTGACGTCAGAGCCGATCGACCTGTCGATGTACTTCATGGATCCGGATGAAATGCCGTCGCCGCTGACGTATACCGATAGCTCGAACATCTCGGGCATGAAGACGACGATCGAAGGCTCGATGCTGACGATCACGGCAGACGCTGCCGGCACGACGATGATCACCGTCACAGCTACGGACGGCGTAGAAAGCGTTAGTGACAAGTTCTCCGTGATGGTAACGGCTCCGGACGCGCCGACGCGGACCGGCCCACCACCGGGTGTCCAGACCTTTGCGTCGTCTAACGCGGAAGCCATGGATATCGAGCTTGACGGCTACTTCCATGGTGCAACGGGCTACGAGGCTGAATCGGACGACGAAACCGTTGTAACGGCGAGTGTGTCGAATTCGACGGTGACGCTGACGCCGGAAGGCGCAGGCACTGCGCTCGTGACGGTCACGGCGCAAAACAGTGGAGATGAGGTAGCAACCCTGATCTTCAGGGTGAAGGTGTCAGATCCGGTAGTGGCAGCGCCGACTGTCAAAAGTCCGATTCGAGATCAGACCGTTGTGATTGGCGACGCTCCCTTGATGATCGATGTTTCCGTGAACTTCTCGGATGCAACGGACTACGATGCGCTGTGTCTTGACGATGCCAAGTGCACGGCCGAGGTAACAGCCGCCGGGATGCTCACGCTGACTGCGGGCACGCAGTATGGCACGACCAACGTGTGGGTAAGGGCTTTCAACGATGCGGGCTCTGTACCGGATGAGTTCGAGGCGGAGGTGCAGGCGAAGCCGACATTGAAGAAGATCTTCGAAGACTGGTACATCCACGTTAACCCCGGCGAATTCAACACAAAGCCAATTATGGCCGTGAAGGCGAAGGATTACGTCACCGATCCCGATGGGGAAGATGAGAAGCTTCAGTTCATGGTGACGTCGAGCGATAAGGCTATCTTAGAGGCTCAGGAAGCCGAAGACGGCGCGTGGTCCATCAAATTTCTGGCGTTCGGCATAGCGACTGTCACGGTCACGGCTACCGACGAGGACATGAATGTCGCAAGTTGGACGTACGAGGTGACGGTAGTCGGCGGAAACGAGCGCCCGACGGCGTTGCCACGTAGCGGATTGATCAAGAACGTCAGCGGCAATCCCAAAGATACGAAATTGTACATCGGTGAGATAGCGACCGTGATCGACGAAATTTTGGTCGGGAGATTGTTCGATGACTCAGATTTCGTGAGAGGCGATGAGCTGACCTTCGAACTGGGGGTGTACAAGGGTGGCACCGATATCGGAAAAATCATCGATACCGACGGTAGAAAGATAGCCATGGAGCCGCTTGCACCGGACAAGGCTCAGGTCAGTGGCGTCGTGTCGATCAACGGCGACTCGTCGACGCCGAAGTGGGGCGGCGATGCGAGCAAGATCACCGTCACGTTGACGGCGTTGAGAGGTGGTACCACCACAGATCGCGTTTGGATCATAGCGACGGACAGGCGCGGACGTTCGGCCGCGCAATACGTCGACGTACATGTGAATAGCGTGCTGAAGAGCGAAGGTGCGCAAGCGGATCTGCAGAAGCGGGCAAAGCTCAGTGGCCAGGGCGATCAAAAAGCCGTTGTGTCTGGGGGGAGCGCCAGGAACGACGCCGGCGTTGTCTTAATGACATGGGACGGCGTTCTCGCCGACAACCCTTTCGGTGATAACCCGGGGAGCAACGTGAGGACGATCAAGCTTTTGGCAACGAACGGAGGACATTTCCATGACCCTGATGGTGATATTGTCGAATGCTCCTACGTTCGGTACCCGGAGGAAGGGGCGGAGTTGGGCCCGCCGGAAGAGCGGTATCCCGTAGCGAAGGTAAGCATGCACTCGGAAGGGCACACGCTAACGATCGAGCCTACAGAGACGCCTCCAATTGGGATGACAAGGTTGATGTTGACAGTGACTGTTACATGTCAGGAGAGACTCAAGGCCGATGGTAAGGTCGTCGCGCACGAAACGGATACGCTGACGATAGGAGTAACGGGGAGGACCTTCTCCGTACAATAGACTTACTGGTTACGGCGTTTGCGCCGCCGGGGGCTTTGGCCCCCGGCGGCTTTTTTTGTTGCGCCCGGCATGGGCGTTCACCAGGACCTGCGGCGTGCGCGGAGCATGACAAGTCCTCTTACCGACCCGGCAGGGGGAACGGGGGAGTCGAAGGCAACGCTTGCCTGTCGCGAGGCGGGATCTGAAGGAAGCCGGACGCATACCGCTGGCCCGGCGAACAGGAGCCACATAGGAGGCAGCCGCGTTGGACCAGGGGCCAAAGGACTGAAGTTCAGTACCTGCACGGAAAGCGCGGACGTATATGCGGCGGGCATAAGCGGGAAGGCGGAAGTTCTTATCCGGGAAAGTCTGACGGCGGGTCGCCGGGGAGGCGACGCGGAGCATGGGAAGGGTGTGGCCGAGCCGTCAGAAGTGAGCAGAAGGAATAGTGGGTCGGCGTGACGCTGCCGAAGGCCCGAACACGGAACCGGGGTCGACGCCCGAACCTCGATGACGAGGGAGACTCTGGATAGTATCGCTGAGATGCCCGAATCTGCCGGGCGGTCGTTTCGCTTCAGCGCCACCGTCTTGGGCCGATCGAACACCGCGCACAGCGGCACTCCGCCGAACCGCACGAAGTGCTCGGCCGTTGTCCTTGCATATCCATCGCGTCTTCCTGTGGTCGTGGCGATTCGTCAGCCCGCGCCGCCAGTTCCGCCATGCTCAGCAGATCAACCACGCGAAGCGGCGATCGACCTGCCGAGATCGCCACGAACGGATCGCCGGCCGCTGCGCTGGTTCATTTCTCCGGCAGCGATAGCAGCTCGCCGTCGCTATCTCCATAGAACACCCGATCCTCGGCCCAACAGCGGCTGTACCGCAGGAGTTCCGCAGCGCCGGCAGGAGATCCCGATCCGCACCTTCGCCGACTGGAACGAACAGGAGCCGGGCTTCTTCGAGATCGACCGAATGGGCCACGACGGCGGCGATGCCCCGGGCGAGTTCTGCCGCACGCTGACCATCACGGACGTCGACACCGGCTGTGTCGACACCTGCACGGGCTGAAGAACAAGGCGCAGCGTTGGACCCACGACACCTGCTACGTCGAGCAGAAGAACGGCCACGTGGTGCGCCGCGCGGTCGGATACCTGCGCCACGACACCGACGAGCGATGCTTCGATGCAGGCCCAGGGGTTGCTATGGATGCCGAGGACGGCTCGCTAACCGTGCCCGCTCAACACCATGTCGGCGGTTGCCTGCTCCGCCGAACCTGACCTATCGTTGGCGGGCACGGGAACGAAGGCATGGCTACGCTCACGCAACGGATCGAGGTCGTCGAGGAGAGGACTGACAGTCTGGAAAGCATCTTCGCCGCGTTCATGGCGCGCACCGACGCCTCCATGGCGCGGACCGAGGAGGCGATCGGGCGCCTGGAGCGCATCATCGAGCGCAGGGAACGGGAAGGCGCCCGCGAGCGGGAAGAAGCCGCACGCGCACGGGAAGAAGCGGCACGCGAGCGGAAAGAGATGAAGGAGCAGGCCGCCCGCGAGCGGGAAGAGATGAACCGGCGCTGGGGCGAGCTGGCCAACAAGATGGGGACCATCGTCGAGGACATCGTCGCTCCCAGCATCCGCCGCCTGGCCCGCGAGGTATTCGACTGTGGCGACCTGCGAGCGTTCTACACACGCACCGTGCGCACGCGCAGCGACGACCCCTCGCGCGAGCGTGAGTTCGACGCCCTCTACGTCGGGACGCAGGCGGTGCTGCTCAACGAGACCAGGGCAACGGCGCGCCCCGAGTACGCGCGGGCGTTCGTGCAGTTTCTGGAGAGCGGCCAGTTCGCGCAGTACGTTCCGGAGTACCCGCAGTTGCCGATCGTGCCGGTGTTCTCGTCGCTGAGCATACCGGCCGATGTGGTCACGTACCTGACGCGGCGGGGCATCTATGCGGTGGCGATGGGCGACGAGGCCATGGAGGTGCTCAACCTGGACGAAGTGCGCCAGCGCAGCCCCGCACACGCTGACGACGCTCGGGGCGGCTGAGAGCCCCGCGCGGCGCGCCACGCGCATGAACGTCTCGTAGCTGCCGTCCAGGCCGTACTTTGTCTTTACGACCAAGTGCAGGCGCTCTTCAGCTTCAACGGGTTCTTCGTGCGGTTGGAAGCGCTACGGCCCTGTCGTGCGCTATCACGGGTGAACCCTGCTGCGGATCGGCCATTTCGCGCCGGCCGCAATGACCCGGTGATGAGGAGACTGCGCCATGACCCCGACGTTCGACACGCTGAAGGCCACCACGCGGTTGGCAGCGAGCGCCGGCGGCGCGACGGCTCGTTCCGCTGACGCGCCGCGCGTACCGTTCCGGATCACGGAAGCGTTGCGCCATGCACTGCTCAGGTGAGCCCCGACGCATCGCCCGGCAGGTTGCGATGGTACCTGCTCACGTACTCCGTTGTGGTAACCGTGTACCTCGTGCTCGCGTTGGACGATGCGATGCGGTCCGCGATGGCGAGAGGGCTCGTGGAAGTTATGTACCATGCCATGACGCGCACGGCATCTGTCGGCACCGCCTTGGCTGCGGTCATCGTCGGACTTGAAGGAGTTACCATGACGTTCTTGAAGCGCGAACGCGAAAAAGGTCGACGCGAAGGTCGACGCGAAGGTCGTCTCGAAGGGCTGCGAGAGCGCGACCGTCAGTGGAAGGACTGGCAGGAGAGACTCAAGAAGGATCCGGACGCGGAGCCGCCGCCACCACCGCGGGATGACGACTGACGGCCGCATCCCGGCGATGGCCGGATAGGATGGAGGACCGGACCATGGCCGTCACGATCGACACGCTGAGGGCAGCGACGCGGCTGCGAGAAAAGGCCGGCTTCAGCGAGAAGCAGGCAACCGAGCTGGTAGCGACGTTCGCCGACGGGTTCGTCGAGAACCTCGCGACGAGGGACGACGTGAAACCGAAGAGACTCCTTACGCGGACAGCGGGATGTAGCGTACCCCTGCGGCTTCCGCTCGCTGCCGATCGGCGGGGTCGATCCGCTGGCCGACGATCACCGGCAGCGCGTCATCGCCGAACACCGCTGCCAGCGTGTCGGCACTCTGACGGCTGCGGCTGATGTCGGCGCCGTCGATCCGATTGGCAACCTCGACCGCGATCCAGACCGGGCCACGGTCGCGGCTGCGCGCCTGCAGGATGATGTCGGTGGCGAGGATGCGGTGTTCCTGCTCCCCGGTGATCCGCCCCTCGTCCGCGGCCTGCGCCACGCTGGCCTCGAAGTCATCGGGCGCCTGGTGCAGGGCGCTCTGCACGATCCGTCCGCGCCGCAATCCGAGGTGCTGACTCAGCAGCGGTCGGATCCTGCGGTGCGCGCGCATCTCCAGGTCGGAGCCCTTGAGATCTCCCACGTCGTTCACGAGGGTTCTCGTCGTGGTCTTCAACTCCGCGACGTCGGTCTTCAACTCCGCGACGTCGGTCTTCAATTCCGCGACGTCGGTCTTCAATTTCACGACGTCGGTCTTCAACTCCGCGACGTCGGTCTTCAACTCCGCGACGTCGGTCTTCAATTCCGCGACGTCGGTCTTCAATTCTGCGACGTCGGTCTTCAATTTCGCGACGTCCTTCTCGATGCGGTCCAGCCGCGCCGGCATACCGAGAAACTCGTTGGTCAGCAACGCGCGCAACAGCAACCGCTGGGCGTCGGGGTTGGCGCGCAACTCCTCAATGATCCGCGCTACCAGCGACTCCGGATCCAGTTGCGATGAGCTGAGGGGCTTCGTGGTCATGGCGGTGGCTTTCGGGTCGCCTGCCAACCTATCCACGGTGCGGTCGCGCCGTCAAGCCGACTCCTGGTTTGACAGCACCCGGAAACGGTGACGATAGAGCCGACGCAGCTTTCGTTCCTTACGCCTCTCATTCGGCGGTTGCCTGCTCCGCCGAACCTGACCTATCGTTGGCGGGCACGGGAACGAAGGCATGGCTACGCTCACGCGGCCGCTGCGCACGACGACACTCTGTTTGGCAGCAGCTCTCCTTCTGGCTGTGGCCGGCTGCGAGGTGATGGTGTCGAACCGGGCGCCGGCGGCTCAGGGGGCCATCCCGGCGCCGTCACTCGACGGGAGCGCTTCCGCGTACCAGGTCGACGTCGGCCCCTACTTCAGCGACCCGGACGGCGATGGGCTGACCTACGCGGCAGCGTCGTCGGACAAGACCGTGGCCACGGCCAGCACCGCCGGGAGCACGGTGTCGGTGACGCCGATAGCGAACGGCACGGCCACGATCACGGTCACCGCCACCGATCCGGACGGTCTGAGCGCTGCCCGGCAGTTCCAGGTGACCGTGACGAGCGGCATCGGTTCCAGGTACCGCGGGCACGGGGATCAGGTGTTCGTCCTGAATCCGAACGGAGAGAGCCTGGACAACGCGACATACACCCTGCATCTGGGCAACGCCGCGGCGGAGGTGTACGTGATTGCCACCAATGCCTCCGACTCCAGCCTGAATCCCGAGGTCGAGAGACACGAGCCACGGGACGACCATGAACCGCCGCCAAGACCGGCGCTGAGCGGCCCGTCACCGGAGCGCGAGTGGATCGCGGCGTTCAACAACGCCCCGCCGTTGTCGGGCCGGTCGTCCGGCGCGCGAGCGCGACTGCGACCGCACGCTCAGTCGCAAGGATCGCGGAGAGGAGTCGCGGAGGGTGACCGATTCACCTTCGCCGATCTCGGCGATGGAGGAGTCATCCGGGTCCCGGCTACCGCCCGCAGGGTGGTCGCCGACGGCTCCACGACCGCGGCGTTCTGGGTGGCGGACCGGGATTGGGGGCCGAACTGCGCGGGCGCCGGGCCGTGCGTGACCGGCGAAATGGTCGACGCGATGGCGGAACGGTTCCTCCGCCCCGGCGCCGGCAACGACATTCACGACTGGGTCACGGCGATTTTCGGGAGTCCGTGGGGTCCGCACGCCGACTCGGACCTGATTCCTCCGGAGTCCGCCCGCGAGATACACGTCCTGCTGTTCGACATCGAAGGGGACGGCGCCCCGCAACCCGGTGAATGCCGAATCGTCGGGTACTACTGGGCTGTGCACAATTACCTGCAAGATCCCGATCATTCCCTGTTCGGTATCTCGGCCGAGCGGCTGATCTTCTTCATGGACTCGGCTTTCTATGCGATTCCCGAAGGTCCGACCTGGGACGTGACCGACCGCCGTCCGAGCATCGTCATCGGCACCCTGGCCCACGAGTTCCAGCACATGATCCACTACTATCAGAAGCTGGTTCTGCGCGATGCCGGAAGCGAGACGTGGCTCAACGAGATGGCCTCGGAAGTGGCGGAGGACCTGATCGCCGACCAGATGATGGTGAGCGGACCGCGTGGGGTCGCCCATGACGATCCGACGGCCGGAGAGCCGGGTACCGGCAGTGGCCGTCTCCCCATCTACAACCTCTTCAATGACGTGCAGGTCACCGCGTGGCAAGGCAGAATCGCCAACTACTCGATCAACTACGCGCTCGGCGCCTACCTGGCGCGCACCTACGGCGGCGCGGAGCTGTTCGGCGCGATCGTGCAGAGCGACCGCTCGGGCGTCGACGCGGTCGAAGCGGCGCTGGCGGGGCTGGGCCATGACGTCTCGTTCGGCCAGGCGTTGGCCGACTGGGCGGTTGCCACCCTGCTGTCGGACAACACCGCCGCCCCGGCCCCGTACCGCTACAACCCCGGGACCTGGAGCACCTCGCGCGCCGGCGGCGAGCCATTCCGCCTGGGCTCGATCAACCTGTACCACTACCGGTACGAGCCGCCGGATCCGGCGCCGGACTGCATCGGGACGGACCTGGCGGGCAGCACGGTTCAGGAGGGGCCGTACCTGCACTCCCTGACGACCTTCAATGCACGTACCCAGCCGCCCCATTCCAACATGTACGCCACGCTCGGACGCAGTACGGGAACCGTCCGTCTGGTCGTGAGCGCGGCGCCCGACAACCGTATTGCCGTGGTGGTCAAGGAGTGATGCAAGTCGGCCGCGACCCGGTGCGCCGGGCACGTACGACGAGCGTGGCGCATCTTCGACCGGAAGTAAGGTCAGCGCTCGCGGTAGATGATGCGGCCCCGGTTCAGGTCGTACGGGGACAGGGCGACCTTGACGCGGTCGCCGGGCACGATGCGGATGTAGTGCTTGCGCATCTTGCCGGACAGGTGCGCGAGGATCCGGTGGCCGTTCTCCAGCTCGACCCGAAACATGGTGTTCGGCAGGGACTCCCGCACGGTCCCCTCCACTTCGATCGCGTCTTCCTTGGCCACGAGCTCCTCGGCCCCGGAGTCTACGGAGGCCCGGTCGCCTCTGTCAACGGCCCGTCCGGGGGTACTTGACATCCCTTCGCGGGTACTCTTGGATAAAGCATCGCTGGTAGATGGCCGAAGATGAGCTTGTACGAGCTCGCTGGATGGTTGACACCTCGTGGGTGGTGTCGTCATACTACCGGCGATGAAACGGGGTGTGGGGGGCCGTTGGCTCATGGAGCCCCGAATCTAAGGAGGAAGTAATGCGAAAGATCGCTCTTCTAACTATGCCGCTGCTGGTTTTCGGCCTCTTCTCCCTGTCAGCAGAGATGATGGTCGACCCGGCCGGCGTTACGGCGAAGGTCAGTGGTGAGACCACGTTGACGTGGGGGCTGGATCTCGACTCGAACGCCACCGGCTTCACGAACGCGATGTCGACGAACCTAGAGGTGACCGTCATTCCGCAGACGAGTTCCGACACCGGGATGATGGACACGGACGACCTGTACGCGTACATCAAGCTGAAGGACTACAAGTGGGTGGCGAACAAGGACGGGGCCGCCACGACTGCGCCCGGCATCGAGACCAAGCTCATCATGGGTGCGTTCTCGATCACGACCTACAGCATGCCCACCATCAAGGTGGACTTCGTCGACCCGAAGGACGATGACGAGTCCGGGGATCCCGGCTACCCGGATTTCACCGATCTCATTACCGAGTACACCGGTAGCGGCGGTCTGACCTTGGGGTACAAGATCGATCCGGTGGACCTGAGCTTGGGCGTCATCTCCCAGAACGACTGGAAGGAAGATGCTGCAGACCCCGCGAATCAGGACATATCGGCGTGCCACATGCACGGCGACGATGCCGGAACTGTCATAGCCTGCCCGAGCGCCGACGATCCCGACCGCAACGACAACAACGCCTACGCATTCCTCGGGACCGTCAAGCTGGACATCGGCGACGATGCCGATCTGGAGGCGCGGGTCGCCTACGCGCATGAGTACGCGTCCGGAGGGTCGCCCATCGGCCTCGGCGCCAAGGCTACCTTCAACCTGGGCGACATCGATCCCCACATCGCCTTCGACGCCGCGGTCCCGCCGAACGGCGACAGCGTACCGTTCGACGTCGGAGCAGGCCTCAAGTGGGACATCTCGCCGAATGACGACAAGAGCTACTTCGAGACGAACCTCATGATGTCCACTGTGGAAGGAGACGCGGATCAGAACCTGGGCATATCCGCGACCCTCAAGGAAGGTGACGCCGACACAGGTGCCCTGCTCGGCATGGGCGCTTCCCTGACGCTTGACCTCTACGACCTGACGAGTAAGGACAGCACGTGGGGGGTGAAGGTTGACGCCCACTACAAGGTCAACGACATCAAGCCGTTCTTCAAGGTCGCGTTCAGCAACGCCGAAGACGCGGGGGCGGCATTCGAGGCCGGTCTCGAGCTGACGATGATCGAGCATCTGACGACCACGCTCAAGTACGCGAGCGACGACATCACCGGCGGCGATGACAAGGGCGTCGTCACCGCTGCACTCAAGCTCAAGTACTAATAGAACTCGGTTCTTCCACCGAACCGACGAAGGGGCCGCCCATATGTGGGCGGCCCCTCTCACATTGCAGGCCACGCGGCCGGGGGTTCGGCTTGACCGCCTTCGTCAGAACGGGAGACTATAGCCGCGTCTCCGTATATGACGATCGCGCGAACGCGGTAGCCGCAGAGCCCGGTGCCAGCGTGCAAACTGCTTGAAGATCGTGTAACCTCGTTGGTTGGTGGAGGTACCCCCTATGAGAAACAGACTCGCGCTCGTCGTCGTGACCGTCGCGGCCATCGGACTGGTGTTGGCCGGATGCCGCAGTGGGCCGGGAACGGACACGATGATGGCAAGCATCGACGGCACATGGGTGTTCCACGGCTTTTCGGCGGTGATCGCCACGCCGGACGTTACGGTAACGGTTGGCGACGGGACGACGCCCTTGGGTCCGGATCTACTCGCGAACGTCACCCGGATCGTGGCGAAGGCCAAGCTCACCGCCGTGGCGGGGACCACCTACATGCTGGCGTTGACCGAAGGGGACGACGCGATCGGCGTCACGCTGGCGGCCGGCGCGTCGCCCGATTTGGAGGCAGCGGCGATAGGGACGATAAGGGGCTTGGCTCAGGATGGAGATGTCGACATCACGGTCAGCGACGACAAGATGATGATCACCGTCAACGGCTCGTTCCTCACTATCCTGGCGCAAGCGCTCGGCATGCCGGCGCCGAACGAGGGACTGGCAGGCTGCAAGGACGCTCCCTGCAGCAGGACGGCGTCATAGTCGGGGTTCCCTGGCGCGCGCGGTAACGAGCATTACCCGTCCCCCGCGTCTTCGTGGATGGCGACCGCCCGCAGCCGGAAGGAGCTGACAGCCACCACGCTGTCGAGTATGCTGGCGCTCGTCGCTCTCAGGGTCAGCACGAACATGCCCTTCCGGTAGCCCGGCTGGATCGCAACAACGTGACGGTCGCCGCTGTTGTCGCTGAAGTGATACGTCAGCGGCACGGCCGACCACGCCATGCCGTCGGTGCCCAGGTCGATCTCGGCGGTTACGGTCCCGGCGGCGACGACCCTCTCGGTGATCTCCGGCATGGCGAAGGTCGCGACCGCGACCGCACTCTGTCCATCCGGGATCAGCCTCGTGTCAAAGTCGTTCACCTTCGGGATGAACGTCCGCGACGCCACGTGCGCGGCCGGCCCCGGCGTGGTCCCGTCGCAGCCGACCAGCAACGTGGCCAGCAGGGCCGCGGTTACCAGCGCCGGTACCTTCGCTTTCACGGAGGCGAGTATAGGGGGACGCGCCAAGAACCGCCAGATCCGAGTTCCCGGAGCGGCGCCGGTTTTGCGCGTCGGGTCATCGGGGGCGTACAATCGACGGCATGCGATTGACAATGCGGAGCGGGAGCCCGACGACGGACGCGTGCGACGCCCTGGTCGTCCTGGCAGCCGGAGACAAGGGACTGAGCGGTCCCGCGGCAGCCGTTGATGCGGCGGCGAACGGCGCGCTGGCGTCGGTTCTGGCGCTGGGGGACTTCGATGGCATGGGCAAGTCCACCCGGCTGGTGCACGTGGGAGAAGGGCTGAGGGCGCAGCGCGTGCTGCTGGTGGGCGCGGGCGGCGGTGACGACTCCGCAGAGAGCGGACGCCTGGCCGGCGGCGCCGCGATCCAGGGCCTGTCCGGCATGACGATACGGACGGCGGTCGTGGTGCTGCCGGAGCGGGCCGACGCCACGTTCGTGCAGGGACTCACCGAGGGGCTGGCGCTCGCTTCCTACCGGTTCGATCGCCATCGGACGATCCGGGAATCGGAGACAGCCGTGGAGTCGGTCACGCTGTTGGCCGCCACGGAAGAGGATGCCCGCGCCCTGCAGGCGGCGTTCGACCGGGCCGTGATTCTCGGCGACGCCACCGGTCTGGCGCGCGATCTGGTCAACGAGCCTCCCAACCACCTGACGCCCACGGCCCTGGCCGACCGGGCGGTAGAGGTGGCGGGCGCTCACGGGCTCCGGAGCCGGGTGCTCGGTCCGGCGGAGCTGGCCGATCAGGGTTTCGGCGCGCTGTTGGGCGTGGCGCAGGGGAGCGCCGAGGAGCCCCGCTTCATCGTGCTGGAGCATGGTGGCGAGGACTCGGGCGCCGCGCCGCTGGTCCTGTTGGGCAAGGGGCTGACCTTCGACAGCGGCGGCCTGTCGATCAAGACCGGCAAGGGCATGGAGGACATGAAGATCGACATGGGCGGCGCCGCCGCCGTGCTCGGCGCCATGCAGGCGATCGGCCGTCTGGCCTGCCGCCAGCGCGTGGTGGGGCTGATCCCGGCGACCGAGAACATGACCGGTCCGCGCGCGCAGCGTCCGGGCGACGTGGTCCGCTCCTACGGCGGCGTCACCATCGAGGTGCTGAATACCGACGCCGAGGGCCGGTTGGTGATGTCGGACGCGCTGGGCTACGCGGCGACGATGAAGCCGGCGGCGGTGGTGGACGCGGCCACCCTCACCGGCGCGGTGGTCACCGCGCTCGGCCACCACGCGGCCGCGCTCCTCGGCACCGACGAGCCGCTGATGCGCGCGATCGAGGCCGCCTCCGCCGCGACCGGCGAGCGGGTCTGGCGGCTGCCGCTCTGGGACGTGTACGACGAGCCGCTGAAGAGTAAGGTGGCCGACATCAGGAACATCGGCGACGGCGGGGCCGGCACCATCATCGGCGCCGCCTTCCTGAAGCGGTTCGCGCGCTACCCGTGGGCGCACCTGGACATCGCCGGCACCGCCTGGGACGTCAAGGACGTGAGCTACCACCCGAGCCGCGCAACCGGCTACGGCGCTCGCCTGTTCGCGGAACTGGCGGCCGGCTGGGGAAGCTGAAGGACCTTGTTCGAGCCGCCCGGCCTACGCGTTCGCCTTTGTCTGAAGCGCCAGCGCCGTTCCGTCGGTGTCTTGGGTGAGACCGAGTCATCACAGGAGGTACCGATGAACAATCTCAACTCAGTCCTGCTGGAGGGCAACCTGACGCGCGATCCGGAGTTGCGCTACACGGCCAGGGGCACCGCCGTTTGCCGCTTCTCGATCGCCTGCAACCGCTCCTACAAGCAGGAGGACCAGCGCCAGGAGGAGGTGTCGTACTTCGACGTCACCACGTGGTCGCGGCTGGCCGAAATCTGCGCCGAATACCTGGTCAAGGGCCGGGGCGTGCGCGTGGTGGGCCGTCTGAAGCAGGACCGGTGGGAGGACGACAGCGGGAACCGGCGCGCGCGCGTGGAGGTCATCGCCGAGCACGTGGAGTTCAAGCCGCAACGGCGCGACCAGGCCGAGACCGCACCTGAGGCGGAGGCGATCCTTCCCGAACCGGAGCCCGCGCAGGCGACCGCGTAGCGACGGGTTCCTGGCGCGGGACTCCTTCCCCGTCGTCCACTCCGACACGGGGCGCCGGCCGTTCGCGCCCGCCCATCCCGGTTCCGTGTGCGGGAAAGACGGCGGTGAGATTGCCTGGAGGGGCTCTCACCGCCGTCTTTCAGGCGCCTGCCGGGTCCGGCGCGGTACCGGTGGTTGGCGCGTCGGGTTAGGATAGCCCCATCATGACGGGACCGGACAAACCCGCCACGGACGCCGGCTACCTGGAGGCGGCGTCCCGGATCATCTTCATGGGCGGCCTGAACCGCCGGGTCGTGGACGGCAAGTGGGACGGCTTTCTGGAAGCGTTCCACGGCTTCGACGTGGCGGCCGTGGCGGCCATGGGGCCCGCGGACGTGGAGCAGCTCGCCCAGGACGACCGGGTGATCAAGTACCAGGCCAAGCTGCAGGCGGTGGTGACCAACGCGCAGGAGATGCAGCAGGTCGCCGCCGAGCACGGCAGCTTCGGCGCGTGGGTGGAGTCGGCCGTCGCCGGTGGCGTCCCCGCCGCCTGTGCCACGCTGTCGAAGCGGTTCGCCTACATCTCCAGGGACGGCGCCCGCAATTGGCTCTATTCCACCGGCCACGACGTGGGAGCGGTGACCGACAAGGTCCGGGAGAAGTACGCGCCGTACCGTCCGGCCTGACGGGGACCCGCAGATGACGCTGCGCACCAGGCTGGGCTACGGCGTCGGCGATCTGGGCGGCAACCTGTTCTTCACGGTTGTCAGCTTCCACCTGCTGATCTTCTTCACCGACACGGTGGGGTTGTCGCCGGCGCTGACCGGGCTGGCCTTCACCGTCGCGCGGCTCTGGGACGCCGTGACCGATCCGCTGATGGGCGTGATCTCGGACCGCACCCGCACCCGGTGGGGCCGCCGCCGTCCGTACCTGCTGGCCGGCGCGCCGCTGCTGCTGGCCGGCATCGCCGTCCTCTTCGTCGATCCCGGCCTGCAGACGCCGGGGGCGTTGTTCGCCTGGGCGGCGATCGTCTACGGCCTGGCGAACACCGCCTACACGGTGGCGTTCATCCCCTACAACTCCCTGACCCCGGACCTCGCCCCCGGATCGGACCAGCGCACCGCACTCAACGGCTACCGCATGACCTTCGGGGTGGTCGGCACGCTGATCGGCGCGGCGGGGTTCCCGATGCTGGTCTCGGTGCTGGGTCCGGGAGCGCCCGGCTACGGCCGCGCCGGCCTGGTGACCGGCGCGATCGTCTGCGCAGGACTGCTCGTCACGTTCCTGATGGTGCGGGAGCCCCCACCGCCGGCGGCCACCACCGGAACGGCCACCACCGGAACGGCCGGCGGCGGCCTGCGGCCGGTGGTGCAGGCGCTCGGAAATCGCGCCTTCCTGCTGGTGGTGATCCCGTGGACCCTGCACATGGTGGGCATCTCGCTGGCGTCCCCCATGGTGGTCTTCTACTTCAAGTACGTGCACGGGGACGAAGGGCTCTCGCAGATCGCCCTGGGCGTCCTGCTGATCGCCGCCATGGCCTCGATCTCGCTGTGGGTGGTCTTCGGCAAGCGGCTGGAGAAGCGCACCTGCTACAACCTGGGGATGGTCTGGTTCTGCGTCTGCCTGCTGGCGGCCGCGGCGTTCGGCCAGCGCAGCGTCCCGCTGACGCTGGTCGTCATCGGTCTGGCCGGCATCGGTCTGGCTACCCACTACGTGTTCCCGTGGTCGATGCTGCCGGACGCGATCGACGCCGGCGCCGCGGCCTCCGGCCGCCGTGACGTGGGGGTCTACTACGGACTCTGGACCCTGCTGCAGAAAGGCGGCCAGGCGCTGGCGCCGCTGCTGGCCGGCATCACCCTGAGCGCGACCGGCTACGCGCCGGACGCCGTGCAGACCCCGGCCGCGCTGACCGGCATCCGGCTGCTGGTGGGGCCGTTCCCGGCGGTCTTCTTCGCGGCCGCGGTGGCGGTCCTGACCGCCTACCCGATCACGCGCGCCGCCCACGCCAAGCTGCGGGAACGGCTGCCCCGGGCGTCGTGACCGGCGACCCGGGCGTCGCTGCCGGCGACCCGAGCGTCGCGAGCCGCGACGCGATCGTCGTCCGCGGGGCGCGCGCCAACAACCTCCGGGACCTCGACGTCGAGATCCCGCTGGCGCGGATGACGGTCGTCACCGGCGTGTCCGGCTCGGGCAAGTCGTCTCTGGCGTTCGACACCGTCTACGCGGAGGGGCAACGACGCTACGTGGAGACCTTTTCCGCCTACATCCGCCAGTTCCTGGACCGGATGGACCGCCCGGCGGTGGACGCGGTGGAGGGGGTGCCGCCGGCCATCGCCATCGACCAGACCAACCCGGTGCGCACCTCGCGCTCCACGGTCGGCACCATGACCGAGCTCAACGACTACCTGAAGCTGCTGTACGCGCGTGCGGCCGGACTGACCTGCCGCCGCTGCCGCCGGCCGGTGCAGGTGGACACGCCGCGTACCATCGCCGCCGAGCTGCTGGCGTCCGCGGCGGACGGGCAGCGATCCCTGATCACCTTCGAGGCGCCGGTGCCGGCCAACTTCGCGCTTCAGGAGGTGCGCGCCCTGCTGGCGGCGAAGGGCTATCACCGGATCCACGCGGAGCGCCGCGCCACCGGATCACGCCCACGGCGCCTGGAGGTGGTTCAGGACCGGGTCGCGTTGGCCGGCCGCAACCTGCCGCGCATCGTCGAGGACCTGGAGGCCGCCCTGGAGCACGGCCGCGGGCGGGCCGCGGTCCGGCACGTGGACCAGGACGGCAGCGCCGGGCGCGCGCGCCGGTTTTCCGCGGAGCTGCACTGCGCTGCCTGCGACATCGCCTACCGCGAGCCGCTTCCCAGCCTGTTCTCCTTCAACTCCCCGGTCGGCGCCTGCGAGCAATGCCGCGGGTTCGGGCGCATCATCACCATCGACTACGACTTGGTGATCCCGGACCGCCGCCGCTCGCTGGCCGACGGCGCCGTCCGCCCGTTCCAGAGTACGAGCTACTCCGAGTGCCAGGACGACCTGATCGGTTTCGCGCGCCGGCGCGGCGTCCCGGTCGACGTGCCGTGGCAGGAGCTGTCCGCTGACGACCGCCGCTGGGTGACCGACGGCGACGGGAAGCACGAGGAGGGGCGCTGGTACGGCGTGCGCGGCTTCTTCGACTGGCTGGAGGGACGGAGCTACCGCATGCACGTGCGGGTGCTGCTGTCGCGCTACCGCGCCTACGTGGAGTGTCCGGAGTGCCGCGGTACGCGCCTGAAGCCGGACGCGCTGCTGTGGAGGCTGGGAGCGGACGGGGGCCGCCACATCCACGACGTGGCGCTGCTGCCGATCGAGGAATGCGAGCGTTTCTTCGCCGCGCTCGAGGTACCCGCCGCGATCGCCGCCGGAGTGGAGCCGGTGCTGGAAGACATCCGGACCCGGCTGCGCTACCTGGTCGAGGTGGGGCTGGGCTACCTGACCCTGGACCGGCAGTCGCGCACGCTGTCGGGCGGCGAGGTGCAGCGCATCAACCTGACCACCGCCCTGGGCACGCAGCTCGTCAACGCGCTGTTCGTGCTGGACGAGCCCAGCATCGGCCTGCACCACCGCGACATCGGCCGGCTGATCGGCGTCCTGCACCGCCTTCGCGATGCCGGCAACACCCTGCTGATCGTCGAGCACGACCCGGCGGTGATCCGCGCCGCCGACCACGTCATCGACCTGGGGCCCGGGCCGGGCCGGCACGGCGGCCGCATCCAGTTCGCGGGCCCGGTCGCCGGGTTGCGGGGCTCGGACACCCGGACCGGGCGCTACCTCTCGGGGCGGCTGCAGGTCGCCGGCCGCAACGGGCATCCGAGCGCCGGCCACGGCTTCCTGCGGGTGCGCGGCGCCCGCGCCAACAACCTCAGGCGGATCGACGTGGACTTCCCGCTCGGCGCCCTGGTCTGCCTGGCCGGGGTGTCGGGCTCCGGCAAGTCCACCCTGCTCTCCGACATCATGTTCCCGGCCGTGCGCCGCGCCAAGGGGCAGCCGGCGGAGGCTCCGGGCGCCCACCGCGCCGTGCTCGGTCACGAGCGCATCGCCGCGATCGAGCTGATCGACCAGAGCCCCATCGGCAAGTCGGCGCGCTCCACGCCGGCCAGCTACGTGAAGGCGCTCGACCCGATCCGCAAGCTCTTCGCGGCCACCGAGACGGCGCAGGCGCGCGGCTACACCGCCGGCACCTTCAGCTTCAACACCGGCACCGGGCGCTGCCCGGCCTGCAGCGGCGCCGGTTTCGAGCACATCGAGATGCAGTTCCTGTCCGACGTCTACCTGCGCTGCGGGGACTGCGACGGCCGCCGCTTTCGCCCGGAGGTGGAGGAGGTGCGCGTGCACGGCCGCTCGATCGTGGACGTGCTGGACATGACCGTGGACGAGGCGCACGACGCCTTCCCGGAGCCGGCCGTGCGGGCGGCGCTGCGGCCCCTGGCCGAGGTCGGGCTGGGCTACCTCACCCTGGGGCAGGCGGTCCCCACCCTGTCCGGCGGCGAAGCTCAGCGGCTCAAGATCGCCGGCCACTTGCACATGAAGAACAGGGCCGGGGCCGCGTCGCAGGGATCCCGGCGCGGCGAGCCGCGGCAAGGCGTCCTGTTCCTGATGGACGAGCCCACCACCGGCCTGCACTTCGCGGACATCGCGGTGCTGATCGGCGCGCTGCGCAGCCTGGTGGCCGCCGGCCACTCGCTGATCGTGGTGGAACACAACCTGGACGTGCTGGCCGCCGCCGACCACGTCATCGAGCTTGGTCCCGAGGGCGGTGAGGGCGGCGGCCGGGTGGTCGCCGCCGGGACGCCCGGCGAGCTCGCCGCGGAGGGCGGCACGCACACCGCGCTGGCGCTGCGCGACCGGGAGCTGCCGGCGCTCGCCGATGCGCGCACGGACGGCACGGCCTCAGTCCCGGGCCCGGGGCGCAACGGCGCCATCGAGGTGCGGCGCGCGCGGGAGCACAACCTGCGCGCCATCGACCTGACCATCCCGCGCGACCGCTTCACGGTGGTCACCGGGGTCTCGGGCTCCGGCAAGAGCACGCTGGCCTTCGACGTGCTGTTCGCGGAGGGGCAGCGCCGCTACCTGGAGTCGCTGAACGCCTACGTGCGCCAGTTCGTGCAGCCGGCCGCGCGCCCCGACCTGGACGGACTGTCCGGCATGCCGCCGGCGGTGGCCATCGAGCAGCGCACCAGCCGCGGCGGCCGCAAGAGCACGGTCGCCACCCTCACCGAGATCTATCACTTCCTGCGGCTCTTGTACGTGCGGCTGGGCGTCCAGCACTGCCCCGACTGCGCCGTCGCCATCGAGCCGCAGAGCGCCGCCGCGATCGGCGCCGCCATCCTGGAGCGGTTCGCCGGCCAGCACCTGATGGTCCTGGCGCCGCTGGTGCGCGGCCGCAAGGGCTACTACACCGACCTGGCCGCCTGGGCGGCCGGCAAGGGCTTCGGCGAGCTGCTGGTCGACGGCCGGCTGCTCCCCACCGATCCGTGGCCGCGCCTGGACCGCTTCCGCGAGCACGACATCGACGCGCCGATCGCCACCCTCGACGTCGACCGCCACGCCGGCCCCGCCATCGAAGCCGCCGTGGCGCAGGCGCTGGAGCTCGGGCGCGGCACCCTGCACGTCCGCCCGCTCGACGGCGGGCGCGCCGGGGGCGTCCATGTCCATTCGACCGAGCGTTCCTGCCCGAGCTGCGGGCGCACCTTCCCGGAGCTCGACCCGCGCCTGTTCTCCTTCAACTCCAGGCACGGCTGGTGCCCGCAGTGCTACGGCACCGGCCTGGAGCTGCCCGGCTTCGACGCCGAGCACACCGGCGACGAAGGGTGGTGGAACGAGTCGTGGGAAGGGGTGGAGGCGCCGTGCCGGGCGTGCGCCGGCCGCCGCCTGCGGCCGGAGGCACTGGCGGTGACGCTGGGCGGCCGCTCCATCGACGACCTGGGCGCGCTGGCGGTGCAGGCGCTGCCGGCGGCGCTGCGGGCGCTGCGGTTCGACGACCGGCAGCGGTCGATCGCCGGCGACATCGTCCGCGAGCTGCGCGCCCGGCTGGGCTTCCTGCACCAGGTGGGGCTGGGCTACCTGGGGCTGGACCGCGCTGCGCCCACCCTGAGTGGCGGCGAGGCGCAGCGCATCCGCCTGGCCGCGCAACTGGGCTCGCAACTCCGCGGCGTCTGCTACGTGCTGGACGAGCCGTCGATCGGCATGCACGCGCGCGACAACCACCTGCTGCTGACGACCCTGCGCCGGCTGCAGGAGCGGGGCAACACCGTGATCGTGGTCGAGCACGACGAGCAGACCATCCGCAGCGCCGACCACGTCGTCGACCTGGGTCCGGGCGGCGGCACCGGCGGCGGCCGCGTGGTCGCGGCGGGCACCCTGGCGGAGGTGATGGCCAACGACGCCTCCACCACCGGGCAGATGCTGCGCGCGCCGGGCCGCCACCCGGTGATTGAGCGGCAGCGCGATCCGGAGGCCGGCTGGCTCACGGTCCGGGAGGCGGCGCTGCACAACCTGCGCGGCATGGACGTGCGCGTTCCGCTGGCGGCGGTCACCTGCGTCACCGGCGTGAGCGGCTCCGGCAAGAGCACGCTGGCGCGCCGGCTGCTGTTCGACCAGGTGCGGGAGCGGCTGGCGGCGCGGGCGCGGCGGCGCTCGGGCCGTTCGCCCAGCCCCCGCTGGGTCGGCTGCCGCGCGATCGAGGGGTGGGATGCGCTGCGCCGCGCCCTGCAGGTCGACCAGACGCCCATCGGCAAGACGCCGCGCTCGTGCCCGGCCACCTACGTCGGCGTCTGGGACGACGTGCGCGCCCTGTTCGCGGCCACCACCGAGGCGCGCATCCGCGGCTACGGGGCGAGCCGCTTCTCCTTCAACGTCGACGAAGGCCGCTGCCCGGAGTGCGCCGGCCAGGGGGTGAAGAAGCTGGAGATGAGCTTCCTGCCCGACGTGGCCATCCGCTGCGAGGGGTGCGGCGGCGACCGCTTTGAACCGGAGACCCTGGCGGTGCGCGTGCACGGCCGGTCGATCGCCGACGTGCTGGCGCTGGACGCGGCGGCGGCGGCCGAGGTGTTCGCCGCCCACCCGCGAATCGCGCCGACCCTGGAGCTGCTGGTGGAGGTGGGGCTGGGCTACCTGAAGCTCGGCCAGCCCAGCCCGACGCTGAGCGGGGGCGAGGCGCAACGCATCAAGCTGGTCGCCGAGCTGGCCAGGCGCGCGCCCGGCGGCGCCGGCACCCTGTATGTGCTGGACGAGCCCACCATCGGCCTGCACATGGCCGACGTGGATCGGCTGACGCGGGTGCTGCACCGGCTGGCCGACCGCGGCGACACGGTGGTCGTGATCGAGCACAACCTCGACGTGATCGCCGAGGCCGACCACGTCATCGACCTGGGCCCGGACGCCGGTGACGCCGGCGGCCGCGTGGTCGCGCAGGGCCCCCCGGAGCGGGTGGCGGCGATCCGCCGCGGTTCACGCACCGCGCCGATCCTGGCCCGTTTCCTGCGCGAGCGGGCAGTGTGACGTGGATGAGAGGATGGGGACTGACCGAGTAAGCTATGATCCTCCGTGCACGTCGCCGGGGGCGCTCGGCCGTTCCGACTGGCTCCACGGCATGGGCATGGTGGGCGGCGTCGCGTGGTGGTCGCCGCGCGGCGGCCTGGGGCGGGCGCGGAACTCGCTGATCATGCGCGCGAGCTGCCGCGACGCCTCGTGCACGGCGCGCTCGCCCTTCTCCTTCGTGGCCAGCGTCGGCTCGCCCAGCACCCCGGTGTCGCTGTAGGAGGCGGTCCACGAGGTCACGTTGCCGGGTCCGTGGCCGTACAGGTCGGTGTAGAGGAAGTCCGACTCGTAACGGTGGTAGGCGATCTTCCCGTCGGCGATCAGGTCCTTGCGCACGTCATCCTCTGCCAGGTAGAGGTAGACGGAGGTCTCCAGCTCGCAGGCGTGGGCGATGCCGCCGGGAAAGCGGCTCTCCCGCCAGCTCGGCAGGAACTCCGGGTCCACCGCCAGGAGTTGCCACCAGGAGCAGGTCAGGCATTCGGCGTCGGTCTCGAGGTTCACGCGGCGCGCGGCCAGGTCCAGGTTGGGCATGTTGGAGCCGTGGCCGTTGAGAAAGACGATCTTCTTGAAGCCGTGGTAGGCGAGGCTGGCGCCGATGTCGACGATGCACTTGATGAAGTGCTCCCAGTGGATGCTGGTGGTGCCGGGGAAGTCCATCACGTGCGCGGCGTAGCCGTGCACGAAGGGGTGCATGACCAGCACCTCGTCCTGGATCAGGCGCGCCGCCGCCTCGGCGACTCCGCGCGGGCACACCACGTCCACGTCCAGGGGAAGGTGCGGCCCGTGCTGCTCGGTCGATCCCACCGGGCAGACCACCACCCGCTACTGCTTCACCGCTTCGTTGATCTCCGGCCAGGTCAGCTTCTCGTAGCGCCACGACTCGGATCGTGCCATTGAAATCCTCCACAGGTAGTCTTACGGTGACCAGACCGTACGGCGGGATCGCAGCCTCCGCCACCCCACCACGAACCGGCATCCGCTCGCGGGTGCCGCGTCAGCCTCCCTTGCCCGCGCGCTCCATCCTGGCCCAGGTGTCGCGCAGGCCGATGGTGCGGTTGAACACCGGCCGCTCCGGCGTCGCGTCCTGCGAGTCCAGGCAGAAGTAGCCGTTGCGGATGAACTGCACGGGAGCCGACGGCTCCGCCTCGGCCAGGCCCGGCTCCAGCTTGCAGCCGGTGAGCACGCGCAGCGCGTCCGGGTTGAGGTGGTCGCGCCAGTCCTCACCCTCGGCCAGGTCCTTCATGTCCTCCTTGGTGAACAGGCGGTCGTAGAGGCGGACCTCGGCGTCCAGCGCGTGCGCGGCGGACACCCAGTGCAGGGTGCCCCGCACCTTGCGGCCGTCGGCGGTGCCGCCGCCGCGGGAGGCGGGATCGTAGCTGCAGCGGAGCTCCGTGGGGCGGCCGCCGGCGTCGCGCACCACCTCGTCGCAGGTGACGTAGTAGGCGTGCTTGAGCCGCACCTCCCGTCCCACCGCCAGCCGGAACCACTTGCGCGGCGGATCGTCGCGGTAGTCGTCGCGCTCGACGTACAGCTCACCGCTGAACGGCACCATCCGGGCGCCGGCCGACGCATCCTCGGGGTTGTTCTCGCACTCGACCTCCTCGACCTGCCCTGCCGGATAGTTGGTGATGACCAGCCGGATCGGGTCCAGCACGCCCATCACGCGCGGCGCGGCGCGGTTGAGGTGCTCGCGCAGGCGGGACTCGAACATCTCGATCTGCACCAGCACCTGCGTCTTGCTCAGGCCCACGTCGGTGGCGAAGCGGCGCAGCGCCGCCGGCGGCACGCCGCGCCGGCGCAGGGCGGCGATGGTCGGCAGGCGCGGATCGTCCCAGCCGGTCACCTCGCCGGCCTCCACCATCTCCTTGAGGCGGCGCTTGCCGGTCATCGTGTGCGAGATGTAGAGGTGGTTGTACTCGATCTGCCGCGACGGAAAGATGCCGAGCGCATCGATGAACCAGTCGTACAGCGGCCGGTGCGTCTCGTACTCCAGCGTGCACAGGGAATGGGTGACCCCCTCGATGGAGTCGGACTGGCCGTGCGCCCAGTCGTAGGTCGGATAGATGCACCAGCGCTCGCCGGTACGGTGATGGGGGGTGCGCAGGATGCGGTACATCACCGGGTCGCGCAGGTAGACGTTGGGTGCTGCCATGTCGATCCTGGCGCGCAGCACGCAGGCGCCTTCCTCGAACTCGCCTGCGCGCATGCGCCGGAACAGGTCCACGTTCTCGGCGACCGGGCGGTCGCGGTGGGGGCTGTCGCGGCCGGCCGATTGCGCCACGCCCCGGTATTCGATGATCTCTTCCGCGGTCAGGTGGTCGACGTAGGCCTTGCCTGCTTCGATGAGCTGCACGGCCAGCTCGTACAGCCGCTCGAAGTAGTCGGAGGCGTAGTACTCGCGCTCACCCCAGTCGAAGCCCAGCCAGCGGATGTCGGTCTTGATCTGCTCGACGTAGTGGGTGTCCTCGCGCTCGGGGTTGGTGTCGTCGTAGCGCAGCGCGCAGACGCCGCCGAACTCGGCGGCGACGCCGAAGTTGACGCAGATCGCCTTGATGTGGCCGATGTGCAGGTAGCCGGACGGCTCGGGCGGGAAGCGGGTCCGGACGCGGCCGCCGTAGCGGCCGGACTCCACGTCGCGCCTGACCGCGGCGCGGACGAAGTCGGCGGAATCGCTCACGAAGGGTTCCGGTAGGCGACGATCAGCCGGAAGCCGATCTCGCGGGCGTGCTCCTCCATGCGGGCGAGCTCCGCGGGGCGGTCGGGAACGAGGTCGTCGAGGTAGCCGCGTACCTCGGGAGAGATCGGGTCCATGCGGCAATGCTCCCCGCTCGGCGCGCGGCATGCAAGCGGCACTGAAGCAGCAGCGCCGGGCGAGCGCTTACCTTGATGGATGGACGAACCGCGAGAGTCGATCTGGAGCGTCCCGTCGTCGCTCAAGGCGATCTACTACTCCGTGTTCTCGGTCCTGGCGTTGCTGAGCGCCGTTCTGGTGCTGGTCGAGGTATTGAGCACCGAGGTTCCTGGCGGTATCGTCGGCAAGGCTCTGCGGTTCGGTGAGAGGTTGGCGTCGATGGCGGTGGCATCGGCCGCCTTGAGCATGGTCACGATGGAGGTAGTCGGCATGGTAGGGATCGTAGGCTCATACCTGCAGCAACGACTTGACGAGCACTTCGCGAAACGCGCGGAACGTGCACGCGCACGTGCGGAACGTGCTTTTACGAAGGCCGTTGAAAAGGCCGCTACAAAGGCCGCCGCAAAAGCCGCTGCACAGGGTCATGCGGAAGGCCACGCCCAGGGTCATGCGCAGGGCCGTGCAGATGAGAGGGCCAGGTGGGAGGAACGTGAGCGGCGGATCCAGGAGACCGGAGCACGCATCCCTCCCCCGCCGCCGCTGGACGAGGACGCCGCCGAGTGAGCGCGTCGAGCCGCCTGGTCAGTCCATGCGCATGCCGCCGTTGACGGCGAGGGTGCTGCCGGTGACGTAGGAGGCCGCCTCCGAGGCCAGGAACAGCACCGCCCCGGCGCAGTCGGCGGGCTGGCCGAGCCGCCTGGCGGCGGTGGTCAGCCGCAGCGCCTCCAGGGTCTCGGGCGTGTTGGTGCGCTCGTGGATGGCCGTGAGGATCACGCCGGGCGCGACGGCGTTGACGGTGATGCCGGCCGGGCCCAGCTCCTTGGCCAGGCTGCGGGTCATCGCCGACAGGCCGCCCTTGGCGGCCACGTAGGCGGTGGCCCCTCCCCCTCCGCCGGTGTGGGCGGAGATCGAGGAGATGTTGATGATCCTGCCCCAGCCGCGCTCGCGCATGGCCGGGGCCAGCAGCCGGCTGGTCAGCATCGCCGCGGTGAGGTCGAGCGCCAGCGTGTCATGCCAGGCGGACAGCGGCGCCTCCAGCAGCGGGCGCATGTCGAGGACGTCGCCGGCGTTGTTGATCAGGATGTCGATCGGCCCGCCCAGCCGCGCGGCGGCCTCCGAGCACAGATGCTCGACCTGTTGGGGGTCGGTCAGGTCGGCGGCGATCGCCGCCACCGGCGCATCGGAGGCGCGCGCGGCGAGCTCCGCGGCGGCGTCCGCGCTGGAGCGGTAGCCGATCGCGACCGCGGCTCCGTTGTCCATGATCGCCTCGCTGATAGCGCGGCCGATTCCGGTGGCGCCGCCGGTCACCAGGGCGCGCCGCCCGCGCAGGTCGACGTGCAGATCCATCGCGTACTCCTTCTCGGGTTATCCTCGCATGGAGACGATTTCTATCGAGGCAGCCCGGGGCCGCTGGCGCGGCAACCGACAGAGTCGTAGCATTGGCGGATGGCGGCTCGGGAGGGGACGGGCCATGCCGGCGAGATGCCGACCGCGTCCATGCCGCTGACAGACGAGCAGCGTCAGGTCGCCGATCCGGCGCTGCGCGGCAGCCTGTTCGTGGCCGGACCGGCCGGCGCCGGCAAGACCGCGGCCGCCGTGCATCGCCTGCGCCGCCTGCTGGCGGCCGGGGTGCGCGCCGACTCGATCCTGGTGCTGCTGCCGCAACGGACGCTGGTCCGGCCCTACCGGGACGCGCTCCGCGATCCCGCGCTCGCCGCGGGCGCGGCGGTCACCGTGACCACGGTCGGCGGGTTGGCCAGGCGGGTCGTGGAGCTGTTCTGGCCGCTGGTCGCCGAGGACGCCGGCTTCGCCGAGCCCGAGCTCGAGCCGGTCTTCCTGACCTTGGAGACCGCCCAGTACTACATGGCGCGCGTCATGCAGCCGCTGCTGCGCGACGGCTGCTTCGATGCTCTGGCCATCGACCGCAACCGCATCTACAGCCAGGTGCTCGACAACCTCGGCAAGTCGGCGGTGATGGGCTTCGATTACCTCACGATCGGCTGCCGGCTGCGGGCCGCTTCCGGGAGTGATCCGGTGCAGGAGCGGGTCTACCGCGACGTGCAGACCTGCGCCACCGCCTTTCGCCGCTTCTGCCTGGAGCACGGGCTGCTGGACTTCTCGCTGCAGATGGAGGTGTTCGCCCGCCACCTCATGGACGTGCAGCCGGCGCGGCGCTACCTGGTCAGGCTGCATCGTCACCTGATCGCGGACAACGTCGAGGAAGACACCCCGGTGGCGCACGACCTGCTGCTGTCCTGGCTGGGCGAGTTCGCCTCCGCCGTGGTGATCTGTGACGACGACGCCGGCTACCGCCGCTTCCTGGGCGCCGACCCCGAGGACGGCCTCCGCCTGCGCGACGGCTGCGATGCCGAGGTGCGCATGGACCGCCTCCCGGAGTCCGACCCTTCGCTGCCGGCGTTCGAGCGCCGGCTCGCCTGGCACCTGCAGCCGCCGGCGCAGCGGCGTGCGGACGGCCCGGGGCGCGACCCGTTTCAGGTGGGCGGCGACGGCGTGCTGCGCTTCGCCCACCACCGCTACTACCCGGAGATGCTCGACTGGGTGGCGGAGCGAACCGCCGGGCTGATCGAGGGGGGCGTCGCTCCCGGCCAGATCGTGGTGCTGGCGCCGTTCCTGTCCGATGCGCTCCGGTTCGCGCTGGTCGACCGGCTGGACCGGCTCGGGGTGCCGGCGCGCTCGCACCGTCCTTCGCGGGCGCTGCGCGAGGAGCCGGCGACCCGCTGCCTGCTGACGCTGGCGGCGCTGGCCCATCCGTCGTGGCGGCTGCCGGTCGCGCCGGCCGAGCTTGCCCACGCGCTGGTCGACGCGATCGACGGACTGGACCTGGTCCGTGCGCGCGTGCTGGCCGACGCCCTGTTCGATCCCGCGCAGGCAGCCGCCGATGGGGCGCTGCGGCCGTTCGCGTCGGCTCCCGCCGGGGTGCACGAGCGTGTCACGTACACCGTCGGCGGCCGCTACGAGGGCTTGCGCGTCTGGATCGACGACTACCGAGCCGCGGCGGACGTCGACCGGCTCGATCACTTCCTGCGGCGCCTGTTCGGCGAGGTGCTGTCGCAGCCGGGGTACGGCTTTCACCATGCCCGCCCCCAGGCCCGCGACCATGGCCAGGTCGCGGCCCAACTGGTGGAGTCGGTGCGCAAGTTCCGGTGGGTGACCGAGCGGCAACTCGCCGAGGCAGGCGAGTCCTCCGACCGCCAGTACGCCGCCACGGTCGCCGACGGCCTGATCGCGGCCCAGTACGTCGATCCGCGCGATGTGGACGTGGAGGATGCGGTGCTGCTGACGCCGGCCTGGACGTTCCTGATGAGCAACCGGCGGGTCGATCACCAGTTCTGGATCGATGTGGGCGCGCGCGGCTGGTCGGAGCCGTTGCAGCAGCCACTGACCCAGCCGTACGTCCTCAGCCGCGGCTGGCCCGCGGGCCGCGTCTGGGGGGAGGAGGACGAGGCGAGAGAGGCCCGCGATCACCTGTACCGGCTGGCGGTCGGTCTGGTGCGGCGCTGCCGCACGGCCATCCACCTGGGCCTCTGCGACGTCAACGAGCAGGGATCGGAGTACCGCGGCCGGTTCCTGCGCGCCATCGACGCCGTACTGCGCTCGGCGCACGCGGCATGAGCGGCCCCGCCGCCGCGACCGCCTCCGCTCCGGCGTGGCAGGTCCCGCGCGGGTTCACGCCGCGGGAGAGCCAGCGCGCGATCCTGTCCTACGACGGCGGACCGATGGGGATCGCCGCCGTGCCCGGCAGCGGCAAGACGGAGACCGTTTCCATGCTGGTGGACCGCATCCTGGACCTGCAGGTCCTGGACGGCGAGCAGGAGATCCTGGTCGTCACGCTGGTCAACGCCGCCTGCGACAATCTCGCCCGCCGCGTGGATCAAGCGACCGCGGCGCGGACCCTGATGCCGGGCGTCGGCTACCGGGTGCGCACGCTGCACTCGCTGGCCGCCGACCTCGTGCGCGAGCGGCCGGAGGCGGTCGGGTTGACCGATGCCTTCGGGATCGTCGACCAGGAGCAATGCGACCAGATCCGCCGCCAGGTCGCGGTCGCCTGGCTGCGCGGCAACGGGTCCCGTTGCGAGTGGCTGCTGGATCCCGAGTTGCCGGAGGCGCGCCGTGCGTTCGTGCGCCGCGAGCGGCTGCCGGCGCTGATCGAGGACCTCGGCGCCGACTTCATCCGCTACGCCAAGGGCGAGCGCGTGCGCCCGGATCAACTGCATGCGGTGCTGCGCGACCACGGGGACGGCGGCGACGCTCGCCTGGCGGAGATCGGCGCGGCCCTGTACGCCGACTACCAGCGCGCCCTGTCCTACCGCGGCGCGCTGGATTTCGACGACCTGATCTGGCGCGCGCTGGACCTGCTGGAAGCCGACCCGGAGCTGCTGGGGCGGCTCCGCGAGCGGTGGCCGTTCATCCTGGAGGACGAGGCGCAGGACTCCAGCGAGGTGCAGGAGCGGATCCTCTCCCTGCTGGCCGGCGAGCAGGGCAACTGGGTCCGCGTCGGTGACCCGAATCAGGCCATCTTCGAGACCTTCACCACCGCCGACCCGAGGTTCCTGCGCGAGTTCCTGGATCGCGAAGACGTGGGGGCGCGGGAGCTTCCCGAATCGGGCCGCTCGGCCCCGCTCATCATCGCGGTTGCCAACCGGATGATCGACTGGACCACCGGCTGCCATCCGGTGGCGGAGGCGCGCGACGCGCTCGGCCTTCCGCACGTGCGCCCGACGCCGCCCGGCGATCCGCAGCCCAACCCTCCCGACACGCAGGCCACCGTCGCCTTCATCGACAAGCCGTTCGCCCCGGAACGCGAGGCGGCGGCGGTCGCCGATTCGGTCAGCCGCTTCCTGCCGGCCAATCCGGACGCGACCGTGGCGGTGCTGGCGCCCAGCAACCACCGCGCGGCCGATCTGGTGCAGGCGATCCGGGAGCGCGGGATGCGCTGCGTGGAGAGCCTGCTGGCCAGCACCGGCGCCACCCGCGCGGTCGCCGAGGTCGTCGGCCACGTGCTGCGCGCCCTGGCCGAGCCCGGCTCCGCCTTCGCGCTGGCCGACTGTTACCTGGCGTGGCGGCGCGCCGACCGCGACGATCCGAAGGCCTGGGCCGAGGCGGAGGCGGGAGCGCGCCGGGTACGCGGCTGCGAGGCGCTGGAGGATTACCTCTGGCCGCGCCTGGGCCGCGACTGGATGGCCGGGCAGGACGCCGAAGCGGCCGAGCGCGAGCGCTTCGAGCGCTTCGCCGACCTGGTGCGGCGCTGGCAGGGGGCGGCGGCGCTGCCGATCGACCAGCTCGTGCTGACCGTCTCGCAGGACCTGTTCGAAGAGCCCGACGAGCTGGCGGTCGCCTTCAAGCTGGCGGTGAGCCTGCGGCAGGCCGGGCGCATGCATCCGCGCTGGGGCATCCGCGAGATGATCGACGAGCTGAAGGCGATCGCCGGCAACCGGCGCCGGTTCGCGAGCTTCACGCCGGATCAGTCCGGCTTCGATCCCGCGGCGCACCGCGGCGCGGCGGTGGTCGCCACCATGCACAAGGCCAAGGGGCTGGAGTGGGACCGGGTCTACCTGACCTCCGTGAACGCCTACGACTATCCGGGCGACCCCGACGCCGACCGGTTCATCGCGGAGAAGTGGTACCTGGCCGGCCGGCTCAACGCGGCCATGGAGGCATGCGAGGAGGCGCGCTGCCTGCTCGCCGGCGGCGAGTACCGACGCCATGAGGCGACGTGGCGCGCGCGCATCGACTACATTCGTGAGCGTCTGCGGCTCCTGTTCGTCGGCATCACCCGCGCCAGGCGCGATCTGATCGTGACCTGGAACACCGGCCGGGGAGGCGACATCGGCCCCGCCGCCGCGTTCAGCGCGCTCGCCGAATGGTGGGATGGGGAGAAGGACAGACATGGCGATCGCTGACGACCTGACCCTGAGCCAGGCCAGCCTGCAGGACTACGTCGAGTGCCCGCGCCGGTTCCAGCTTCGCTACCTGGACCGCCGGGAGTGGCCGGCCGTGGAGGCGGAGCCGGCCGGCCGCTACGAGCGGCTGCGTCGCGACGGGGCGGAGTTCCACCGCATGGTCCACCAGTATCTGCTCGGCGTACCGCCGGAGCGCCTGCGCTCCCTGGCCGAGCACCGGTCCGAGCCCGGCGGCGGGGACGGGTTGGCCGACTGGTGGCGGTCCTTCTTCGAGCACCGGCCGGCCGATCTGCCGGGGGAGCGCTATCCCGAGGTGACGCTGGCGGCGGAGGTCGCCGGCGGGCGGCTGGCCGCCAAGTACGACCTGATCGTCGTGGAGGAAGGCGGCGCGGTGATCCTGGACTGGAAGACGGCCGGCCGCCGGCCGCGGGACACGACGGTGGCAGGAAGGCTGCAGACTCGGGTGTACCCGTACCTGTTGGCGCTGGCCGGCGCCGCGTTGAACGGCGGCGTGCCGATCGCGCCCGAACGGATCGAGATGCGCTACTGGTACGCGGCGTTTCCCAACGAGCCCACCGTCATCCCCTACGACCGCGACCGGTTCGACGCGGACGGCGCCTACCTCACCGGATTGCTGCAGGAGATCTCGGAACGGCCGCCCGACGGCTTCGAGCGCACCGAGGACCGTGACCGCTGCAAGCTGTGCACCTACCGTTCGCTCTGCGGAAGGGGGACGGCCGCCGGGGAAGTGGACCCCGAGGCGACCGCCGCGGCGGACGCGGAGCAGGACTTCGTGCTGCCGATCGACGATGGTGAAGAAGGGATCGGGTTCGACTATGCCGAGGCGGGCGAGGTGTCCTTCTGATGGCGGCCGGCGGGATCGCGCCGCGCTGGGAGGAGCCGGCGCCGGTCGCAGTGCCTGCGGCGCTGCGGGACGCCGTCGGCGGCCCTCCCGTGCTGGCCGAGACCCTGGTGCGGCGCGGCTACGACACCCCGGAGCGCGCCCTGGCGTTTCTGGATCCCCGCCGCTACCGGCCGGCGCCGGCCGCCGACCTGCCGGACATGGAGCGCGCGGCCGACCGGATCGAACGGGCCCTCCGCGACGGCGAGCGCATCGGCGTCTGGGGGGACTTCGACGTCGACGGCCAGACTTCGACCACGGTGCTGGTGGAGACGCTGCGGCGCTTGGGAGCCGATCCGCTGTTCCACATTCCCGTTCGCGCGCGGGAGTCGCACGGGGTGGGCGTGGAGGCGCTGCGCGGGTTCCTGGATTCGGGCGTCACGCTGATGCTCACCTGCGACACCGGCGTGGATGCGCACGAAGCGGTCGAGTACGCGGCCGGCCGCGGGGTGGACGTGGTCATCACCGACCATCACGACCTGCCCGAGGAACTGCCGCCGGCGCTGGCGGTGATAAATCCGAAGCGGATCGACGGGCCTCACCCGCTGCGCACCCTGCCCGGCGTGGGGGTCGCGTTCCAGGTGGCGCGCGAGCTGTTCGGCCGCGCCGGCCGCATCGAAGAGTCGCGGGAGCTGCTCGACCTGGTGGCGCTGGGAGTGGTGGCCGATCTGGCCGAGCAGGTGGACGATACGCGGTTCTGGCTGCAGGTAGGGCTGATGGTGCTGCGGCGCACCGCGCGGGTCGGCCTGCAGGTGATGATGGAGCTGGCCGAGCTGAACCGGGAGATGCTGGGCGAGGAGCAGATCAGCTTCACGCTGGGACCGCGCCTGAACGCCATCGGCCGGCTCGGCGACGCCAACCCCATCGTCGAGCTGATGACGACCGGCTCGCGCGAGGCCGCCCGCCGGCAGGCACTGGAGCTGGAGCGGTTGAACGCCCGCCGGCGCCTGCTCACCGACCAGGTATTCGACGCCGCCTGCGAGCAGATCGAGGCGGACCCGGGCATCCTCGACCACCCCGGCCTGGTCCTCTGGCACTCCGATTGGCCGGCGGGCGTGATCGGCATCGTCGCCAGCCGGCTGGTCGAGCGCTTCCACCGGCCCACGCTGCTGTTGGCGTCGCCCGCGGACGGGCCGGTGCGCGGCTCGGCCCGCTCGATCGCGGGCTGCAACGTCACGGCCGCGATCGCCGCCTGCGCGGAGCTGCTGGACGGCTTCGGCGGCCACCCCATGGCGGCCGGCGTGTCCCTGCAGCCGGACCGGCTGCAGGCGTTCCGCCGGGAGTTGCAGGGCGCCCTGCGCGAGCAGATCGGCGATGGCCCGCCGGCTCCCCGCCTGCCGATCGACGGCGTGCTCGACCTCGGACAGACCGGCCTGGACCTGGTGGAGGCGCTGGACGGCCTCGGCCCGTTCGGCCCGGGGAACCGGTCGCTCACCTTCGCCAGCCACGACGTGACGATCAAGGGGGTCACCGGACTCGGGCGCGGCGGCAAGCACCGCAAGCTGCTGGTCGCGGACCGCACCGGGGCGACCCGCTCGGTGATGTGGTGGCAGTCGGGCGGCGCCCTGCCTCCGGAGGGCCCCATCGACCTGGCGTACCGGATCTCCGTCAACGACTACCGCGGCAACCGGTCGCTGCAGGTGGAGTGGATCGACGCCAGGCCGGCCGCCGCTCCCACGGCGATCGCCGTGGGGACCGAGCCGCCGGCCGTCGTCGACCATCGCGCCGGTGACGCTGCGGGCGGACTGACCGCACTGGTGGAGGGGCTGGCGGAGCCGCCCGTGATTTGGGGCGAGGACGGCGTTGACGAACCGGCGAGCGGCCGCGACCGGATCGGCCCGGCGCAGACGCTGGTGGTGTGGACGACGCCGCCGGGGCGCCACGAGCTGCAGCAGGTGCTGCGGCGGGCTCAGCCCCGCACGGTGCACCTGTTCGCGGTCGATCCCCGGACCGCACGGGCCGACCGGTTTCTGGCGTGCCTGGCCGGGCTGTGCAAGCACGCGGTCCGTCACCGCGAAGGCCGCGTCGCGATCGCCCGGCTGGCCGCGGCCAGCTCCCACCGCGAAGCGACGGTGCGCGCCGGCCTGGCCTGGCTCGCCGCCCGCGGCGACCTCACCGTGGTGCGCCAGGACGGCGAATCGGTGACGCTGGCCGACGGCGGTGAGGCTGACCTTGAGGCCAGCGCCCGCGCGGAAGCCGATGTCCGCGAGCTGCTCACCGAGACGGCAGCCTACCGCCTCTTCTACGCGTCCGTGCCGCTCGACGAGCTGGTGCGGACGCTCTAGCCCGAAGTTCCAGGAGCGAAATTGCCTGAAGTCCTTGTGGTCAGGGTAGTTTCTCAATGGTGCAGGTTCCTGTGCATGGCTACATGCGGGGCGTGACCCCAAGCAGCTCGAAACAGCGCTGCTGAACCGGTGTCGGGTGCGTGTGCAGCGTGAACGTGCTGCCGCCCTCTGCAACCTGCATCGTGTTCGCCGTCAGCGTGCCCAGCTCAGTGATCAGCGTGCGAAAGCTGTGCACCGGCAACCCGTCCTCGGTGCGCTTGCTCGACGCCTTGGCCGCCGCGGCCGCCGATCGCTGCGCCGGAGCCACCTCGGAGACCCGCTTGCGCTCGGCGCCCTGTCGATCGTGATCGTCGAACAGCAACGGCGCCAGCGAGCGCCGCATGTGCCACTCCACGTAGTAGGCCAGCATGCACAGCAGCACGTGCGCCCGCACCCGATCGGCGCGCCGGTGGTGAATCGGGCGCACCTTCAGGTCCACGGACTTCATGCACCGAAACGCCCGCTCCACCTTCGACAGCCCCTTGTAGGCGCGCACCGTCTGCGCCGCGTCGAGCACCTGCGGCTCCACGTTGCTGCGCACGATGTACAGCCCGTCCAGCGCCTGCTCGGCGGCGATCTTGTGCTCATCGCGCCGAAAGCTGAACGACTCGGAGGTGATCTCGGTCACGAAGTGCTTGCCCACCTTGTAGTGATTGATCACCTTGCCGACCCGCATGCCGATCTCGGCCTCGCCCCGTAGCGGCTGATGGACGCGCTGGGTGGCCTGAGCGATCGGGGCCAGCTTCTGCTCGGTGGCCTGTAGCAGCTCCTGGCGCTTGCGCTTCCGTTCGTCGGCCAGCAACGGGTTGCGGCACACGATCAGCCGCTCGCCCGGAAACTCCTCGCTGGTGATCTCGGCCAGGTCGCGCTCGTCGAACAACGACGGCGCCACCTCGCCGGCGGCCACCAGCTTGCGGATCGTCGGCGCGCGCAGCGTGGTGATCCAGCGCAGCCCCTCCACCTCTTGCAGGTCCTCGCGGATCCTCGCCGCGCTCAGCATCCCGCGGTCGCCGACCAGCACCACCCGCGTGAGTCCGAAGCGGGTGCGGATCTTGTCCACCTGCGCGCTCACCGTCTTCGGGTCGGCGGTAGAGCCAGGGAATACCTCCACCGCCACCGGACAGCCTTCCTGGGTGCACAGCAGCCCGAACACGATCTGCAGCGTGCCCGACTTGCCGTCACGGCTGTGTCCCAACTGCGCCAGCTCGCAGTGGCTGCCCTCGAAGTAGGTCGAGCTCACGTCGTAGAGCACCAGCGTGTGCTCGCTGAGGTGCTGTTCGGCCAGGCGGTCCTCGATCGCCGCCTGGCGCCCGACCAACCAGTCCATCGCCTCGTAGAGCTCGTTCTCATCGACCTCCCCCAACCGCAGCGACTCGCCCAGGGTGGACACGGCGCTGGGCGGTGAGAGCGCGCGGGCGGTGGCCAGCTTGGACTGCGCGTCGATGACGCGGGCGGTGATCATGGCGATGATCAGCTCGCGCGAGCGGCTGGCCTTGCGGGCGATGAGGGTATGGAGTCCGAGCTGCTTGAGGATGCCCAGCACGGCGGCGACGTGGCCGTGGGGCAGCGAGCGCGTGAGCAGCAACGCATCCGAGACCGAGGCGAAGGCGTGGCCGCCCTTGAGCAGGGTGCGCAAGCCGTCGACCAGATCAGGGGGCCATTTGGAGAGGTTCGCGAGCGTGCGCTTCTTGACCTTGCCGTGCTCGCGGTAGGACTCGCGGAGCAGGATGGCAGGGGGAGAGGAGCGGTTGGGGACAGACTCGATGTACATGACTACTGATCTGTGGCAACAGAATACACACAAGTCACGATATGTCAAGATCAAATAGCATGTATCTCGCCGCTATTCACCACCATATACATGGACACGAAACGACGCCAATCAGCACGCAGATCACCTTGCAACTAATTTCTGTCAATGAAGTTACGAGAGATTCACGCTCTGGAACTTCGGTCTAGCGAGTTGGAATTATACCAGCAGGATGGCGGCACGCCGTTTGACCGTGCGCGTGGCCGGCGGGGATGATCGGCGCCGTGGCCGCAGAGGCGGGTTCGCTCTTCGTCGTCGCCACACCGATCGGGAACCTGGAGGACATCACCCTGCGCGCGATGCGCGTGCTGGGCGAGCTGGACGCGCTGGCCTGCGAGGACACGCGGCGCACCCGCGCCATCTACGAGCACTACGATCTGCCGCGGCCGCGCATTATTTTCTCCTGCCACCGCCACAACGAAGCCGCTGCCGGGGCGCGCATCCTGGCGCTGCTCGCGCGCGGCGAGTCCGTGGGCCTGGTGTCCAGCGCCGGCTACCCGTGCATCAGCGATCCCGGCCACCTGGTCGTCCGGCAGGCGATCGAGGCCGGCCATTGCGTGGAGGTGATTCCGGGCGCCAGCGCCGTGCCCTGCGCGCTGATCGTCTCCGGCCTGCCGACCGGCTCCTACCTGTTCCTGGGCTTTCCGCCGCGCAAGGCGGGGCGGCTGCAGACGGCGCTGGCTGCGGCGGCGGACGGGGAGCATACGCTGGTGCTGTTCGAGGCACCCGGGCGGGTCGCGGCGCTGCTGCAGGCGGCGGCAGCCGCGCTCGGCGACCGCCGGGCCGCGGTCTGCATCGAGCTGACCAAGCGGTTCGAGCAGGTTCATCGCGGCTACCTGACGGACCTGATCGAGCGCGTCGACGGGATGGATCTGCGTGGGGAGGTGTGCGTTGTCATCGCCGGCAACGACCGGCGGCTCGTCCGCTGACGGGCTCCCCCGGCGGCTGGAAACCGCCCACGGAGCATTGCGGCTGCCGGCGTTCCTGCCCGACGCGACCCGCGGCGTGGTGCGCACGCTGGCGCCCGACGACCTGGAAGCCGCGGGGGTAACGGCGCTCATGGTCAACTGCCTGCACCTGGCGCGGGCGCCGGGGACGCAGACGATCGCCCGTGTCGGCGGACTGCACGCCTTCATGGGCTGGCGCGGCCCGCTGGCGGCCGACTCGGGCGGGTTCCAGGCGTTGTCCATGGCGGGCGTGCGAGTCACCGACCGGGGATTGAGCGTCACCGGCCGAGGGTCGGGCCGGCTGCACCTGACGCCGGAACGGGCGGTGCGCCGGCAGCTTCAGCTCGGCGTCGACATCGCCTTCTGCCTCGATCACTGTCCGCGGCCGGACGCCAACTACGCCGCGCACCGGCAGAGCGTGCGGCACACGGTACTCTGGTCCGCCGCGTGCCGGCGCGAGCTGGCGCGCGCCGCGGAGGCCGGGGCCGCCGTCCCCTTGCTGTTCGCGGTCGTGCAGGGCGGCCCGCACCGCGACCTGCGGGCCGGCTGCGTGGAGGAACTGCTGGCGCTCGGGTTCGACGGGCTGGGCTTCGGCGGCTGGCCGATCACGGACGGCCGGCTGGACGACATGGTGCGCGCGGTGGCCGAGCTGGCCCCCGCCGAGGTGCCGCTGCACGGCCTGGGGATCGGCAGCCTGGGCGCGCTGCGCGAAGCCGCGGCCGCCGGTTACCGGCTGTTCGACTGCGTGCTGCCGACGCGCGATGCCCGCCACGGCCGCCTGTACGACGACGGCGGCGGGTCGGTGTCGATCCGGGACGAGCGGTTCGCGCGGCGGCAGGAAGCGGCGGTGGAAGGCTGCGACTGCACGGCGTGCCGGACGTATCCCGCCGCCTACCTGCACCACCTGTTTCGCATCGGCGACGCGCTCGGTCCCCGCCTCGCTTCCATCCACAACCTGCGGGTCTACAGCCGCGTGGTCGGCGCCGTGGCGAAATGAGCGGGGCGCATCCTTTCGCCGCGGAGCAGGAACTGCTCCGGGCGCTGCGGGCGACGCGCAAGTACGGACGGGTGCAAGGAGAGGTGCTGGGCCGCGTGGCCCGCCGTTCGCTGGCCACCCACGGGCGCCGCGATGCCCTGAAGGCGGCCAAGCGTGCCCTGCACGAGCTTGCCGGCGCCTTCCTGGACGCGGACTCCTGCCGCCGCGCGGAGCGGCTGGTGCGGTCGATGGAGGACGCCGGCGCCGAGGAAGGTCGGCGGGTGTGCCGTGCCGTGCTGGGGCTGCACGCTTCCAGCGCCGAGCGGCTGCCGGTGATCGAGGAGCTGTACGAGCGCATCTGGCAGGCTGCCGCTGACGCTCGCGGCCTGCCGCGCGACACGCCGGTGCGGGTGCTCGACCTGGCATGCGGGCTCGGCCCGTTCGCGCTGCCGTGGATGGGGTTGGCGCCCGGCAGCAGCTACCGGGGCGTCGACGCGGACGGCCGTGTCGTCGACTTGGCGCGGGCGGCCCTGCCGCATCTGGAGGTGCACGCGTTGCGCGAGCCACCGGAGGTCGAGGTGGGCGACGTGCTGGAGCCTCCTGGGGCGCCGGGCGGGGACGACATGGTGCTGATGCTGAAGACCCTGCCGACCCTGGAGCGGCTGGAGCCGGGCGCGGGCGTCGACCTGGTGCGCCGCACCGCCGCGCCGGTGGTGGTGATCTCCACCGCGACCGGCAGCCTGGGAGGCCGGCGCCACCTGCGCCACGACGAGCTGATCGAGCGGACGCTGGCTGCCAGCGGCCGCCGCGCCGCTCGCTTCGAGATGGCGGGCGAGGCCGTGGCGGTGACGTGGTAGCGCTACTTCCGCCAGAACGCGGGCGTGAGCAGCACCACCACGCTGTAGAGCTCCAGCCGGCCGGTGAGCATGGCCAGGCAGAGGAACAGCTTCACGCCGACCGGATAGGCGGCGTAGCTCTCCGCCGGCCCGATCGCCCCGAAGCCGGGGCCGATGTTGCCGACGGTGGACAGCGCGGTCGAGAACGACGACAGCAGGTCGGTGCCGGCTGCCGCGACCACCAGCATGGTGACGATCAGGATCGCGATGTACAGAAAGAAGAAGGTGACGATCGGATGGATGATGTCCTTCTTCAGCGGGCGCGCCGTCACCCGGGTCAGGAACACGCCGCGCGGGTGAATGAGGTAGCGCAGCTCGTTGGCCGCCAGCTTGAAGAGGGTGATGATGCGCACCACCTTGATGCCGCCGGCGGTGGAGCCGGCACAGCCGCCCACGAACATCAGCGCCATCAGCACCGCTTTCGCGAACTCCGGCCAGCCGCCGTAGTCCGCGGTGGTAAAGCCGGTGGTGGTCAGGATGGAGACCACCTGGAAGGAGCCGTACCGCAGGCTTTCGATGGCCGAGTCGTAGACGCGCCCGTACAGGGTCAGCGTCACGACCAGGACGGCTGCCGCGGCGATCGCCAGGTAGACGCGGAACTCCACGTTGGACACCAGCACGCGCAGGCCGCCGCGCCCGAGCCGGAAGTACAGGGAGAAGTTCACGCCGGCGGCCAGCATGAAGACGATGACCACGAGGTCGACCCACCCGGACTGGAAGCTGCCGATGCTGTCGTTGCGGGGCGAGAACCCGCCGATCGCCACCGTGCTGAAGGTGTGCATCACGGCGTCCAGTGGCCGCATGCCCGCCAGCATCAGCAGGGCCACCTCCAGCGCGGACATGCCCACGTACATCAGCCACAGGATCTTGGCCGTCTGGGCGATGCGCGGCGTGAGCTTGTCGACGGTCGGACCCGGCGCCTCGCTGCGCAGCACCTTCAGCCCGCCGATCCCCATGCGCGGCAGGATCGCGACGGTGAGCACGACGATCCCCATGCCGCCCAGCCACTGCATCAGCGAGCGCCAGAACAGGATGGAGCGCGGCAGCGCCTCGATGTCGGTCAGGATCGTCGCGCCGGTGGTGGTGAAGCCGGACATCGCCTCGAAGAAGGCGTCGGCATAGTCGGGGATCGCGCCGGAGAGCACGAACGGCAGCGATCCCGACATCGACACGCTGATCCAGCTCAGCGTCACGAACAGGAACCCCTCGCGTGTCAGCAGCACTTCCCGCGCCACGTGCCGGAGGCCTGCCAGCAGGGTCGCCGAGAGCAGCCCGACGAACGCGGCCGGCACCAGGAAGGCGGCGACGTGCTCGGGCTCGCCGAGCGCCAGCGCGAGCAGCGCACAGCCGGCCATGCAGCCGACGATCACCAGTTGCAGCGCCGCGACCGTCTTGAGGATGGAGCGGACGTTCAAGAATCGAAGAGCTCTTCCACCCGGCCGATCGCGTCGGTGCGGGCGATGATGGTCAGCCGGTCGGCGTCCTGCACGACCAGGTCGCCGACCGGCAGCAGGGTCTCGCCGTCGCGGCGCACGGAGACGATCAGCGACTCTTCCGGCAGGTTCAGTTCCTGGATCCGCCGGCCGGCCATGCGGGACGCATCCTCGACGGTGCTCTCGATCACCTCGGCCTGGCCGCCGAACAGGCTGGCGACGCTGCGCACCCTCCCGCGGCGGACGATCCTGAGCACGGCGCTGACCACGCTGTTCTTGGGACTGATGATCACGTCCACGCCCAGGCGGTTGGCCAGCGTCAGGTAGTTGTACCGGTTCACCAGCGCGATCGAGCGCTTGATGCCGTAGGTCTTGGCGTAGATCGCCGTCAGGATGTTGAGCTCCTGGTTGGCGGTGGTGGTGATGATCAGGTCATGGTCCTTGAGGGACTCCTCCTCGAAGAATCCCTCATCGGAGATGTCGCTGTTGATCACGATCGCGCCCGGAAAGCGGTCCGCCAGGGCCTTGCTCCTGGCCGTGTCGCTCTCGATGATCTTCAGCCGCCGCCTGCGCGCGAAGGCGCGCAGCAACCGCAGCCGCCCCCCTCGCTCGCGGCTTTCGATCAGAGACTCGGCGACGAAGCTGCCGACGCGTCCGCCGCCGACCAGGATGACCTGGCGCATCCGCAGCTTCGGCCGGCCGGCGCGGTCGAAGAGCTGGTCCAGCACCTCTTCGGACGCGCTGAGGTACAGCTCGTCCCCCTCGCGGACCCGCGTGTCGCCGCGCGGCAGGTAGAACCGTTCGCCGCGCAGCAGCCCGCACACCAGGAACTCCAGCGGCAGCTCGGCGCGCGCCTGCGCGATGGTGCGGTCGCAGAAGGCGGAGTCGCCCATGATCGGCAGCACGCGCATCTCGATGTCGGTGTCCCCGAGGGTCACGACTTCGCTGGTGGCGCCGTGCTCGACGGTCTGCACGATGGCGCGCCCCGCCTCGATCTCGGGATTGACGATGTAGTCGATGTCCAGCATCGACCCGTCGAACAGGTGCGACCGGGCGTGGTACTGCTGGTTGCGGACGCGCGCGATCTTGAAGGGGACGGAGAACTCGCGCGACGCCAGCCCGCAGGCCACCATGTTGAACTCGTCCGAATCGGTCAGGGCGATGAAGAACTCCGCGTCCTGGATCCCCGCCCGGCGGAGCAGGCGCAGGTCGTTGCCGGCTCCGGTGATGACCATGCAGTCCAGGTGGTTGAGCGCGTACTTGGCGGTATCGGCGTTGCGCTCGACCAGGGTGACGTCCTGGTTGTCCGCGATGAGCTGCCTGGCGAGCTGGAAGCCGGTGCTGCCGGCCCCGACCACGACGATCTTCCGCGGCATCGTCCGGATGCTACCACCGACGGGAGGGCTTTATAATCGGCGGCATATGAGTCAGAAACCAAGCTACCGAATCGCCGTGTACCCCGGCGACGGCATCGGCCGGGAGGTCACGCCGCTGGCCTTCGACGTGCTGAATCAGGCCATTGACGGCCAGATCGAGCTCGACTGCACGGAGGTTCCGTGGGGGGTTGACTACTACCTGGAGCACGGTTCGCCCACCCCGCCGGACTACATCGACCAGCTCCGTCCCTTCGACGCCATCTACCTCGGCGCGGTGGGGGCACCGGGCCAGATGCCGGATCCGGTCTCGCTGGAGCCGCCGGTGCGGATCCGCCAGGCGTTCGACCAGTACGCCTGCTTGCGGCCGGCGCTGTTGCTGGACGGGGTGCAGAGCCCCCTCGCCGGCATGGAGCCGCGGGCGATCGACCTGCTGGTGGTGCGCGAGAACTCCGAGGGGGAGTACGTCAACCAGGGCGGGCGCTTCCGCCGCGGGGAGCCGGACGAGATCGCCGTGCAGTCGGCCATCCACACCCGCGCAGGCGTGACCCGCATCCTCCGCTTCGCGCTGGAGCAGGCGCGCGCCCGCCGCCGGCACCTCACCATGGTGACCAAGTCCAACGCCCAGAAGTACAGCTTCGTGCTGTGGGAGGAGGTGCTGGAGGAGCTCATCCCCGAGTACCCGGACGTCCGCACCGACCGGCTGTACGTCGACGCCGCGGCGATGGACCTGGTGCGCCGCCCGCGCGACTTCGACGTGATCGTCTCCTCCAACCTGTTCGGGGACATCCTGTCGGACCTTGCGGCGATGGTGGTCGGCGGCCTGGGCATGGCGCCGAGCGCCAACATCCGTCCCGACCGCGGCGCCCCGTCGATGTTCGAGCCCGTGCACGGCTCGGCGCCGGACATCGCCGGCAAGGGGATCGCCAATCCCACGGCCGCCATCCTGAGCGCGGCGATGATGATCGAGTGGCTCGGACACGCCGAGCCGGCCGAGCGCATGCGCGCCGCGTGCGAGCGGGCGCTGGCCGGCGGTGCCGGGACGCCGGACATCGGCGGCGCGCTGTCGAGCGAGCGGTTCGCGGAGCGGGTGACCGAGCGGCTGGCCGGCTGAGCGGGCAGCGCGCATGGCCGGCGAGCTGGAGCGCCTGCGCGCCGAGCTGGCCGAAGCGCGCCGTCTGGCGCGGCTGGACCCGCTGACGCGGGCGTGGAGCCGGCGCGCCGCCGTCGAGTTGCTGCACGGCGAGTTGGAGCGCGCACGGCGGGAACGCAGCCGCGTGGCCGTGCTGTTCATCGACCTTGACCGCTTCAAGCGGATCAACGACCGCCACGGCCATGCCGCCGGCGACGCGGTGCTGTGCGAGGCGGCCGCGCGCATGCGCGCGGTGCTCCGGCCCTACGATGCGGTCTGCCGCTACGGCGGCGACGAGTTCGTGGTGGTCATCGCCGGAACGGGCGCGGAGCGCGGCGCGGCGCGGGCGGCCGCCGCCATCGCCTCCGGCCTGCGGGAGCGGCCGATCGCCACTCCGGCGGGTGAGGTGCGCGTGACCGCAAGCATCGGCGTGGCGGTTGCGTCCGCCGGCGCCCGCGACCCGGAACGCCTGATCGCCGACGCCGATCGCGCGATGTACGCTGCCAAGAGCGCCGGCGGCGATGCCGTACGGGGATGACTCGCCCTCATGATGGAGGACGGTCGCGCGCCCGGCCGCAGGGCACCTGCTCAGCGCGCCAGCCAGGCGCTGAAGCGCTCGTTCATCTCGTCGCCGCGGTCGCTCCACCAGCGCCAGTCGTGGTGCAGCGCGCGCTCCATGTTGGCGGGCGCCGTCGGCAGGTGCGGCGCCATGTCCACTCCCGTCTCCTCGTGCTCGGTGGCCAGCGCGGCGCCGGAGCGGCGCACGGGTCCGTAGGAGATGTAGCGGCTCACCGCCGCCATCGACTCGGGTTTGCCGGCGAACGCGATGAACTGCCGTGCCTCTTCCAGGTTGGGGGCGCCGGCGACGATCACGAGCTGGCTGTTGTCCAGGATCTGCCCGTCCCAGACGATCACGAACGGCTGGTTCTCCCGCACCTGGGCGTTGAAGATGCGGCCGTTGTAGGCGGTGCTCATCACCACCTCGCCGTCGGCCAGCATCTGCGGCGGCTGTGCGCCGGCCTCCCACCACACGATCTGGTCCTTGATCGCGTCGAGCTTCCGGAACGCCCGATCCACGCCCTCCGGCGTGTCGAGCGTGGCGTACACCTCCTCCAGCGGCACGCCGTCGGCCAGTAGCGCCATCTCCAGGTTGTCGCTCGGCACGCGCCGCATGCCGCGCCGTCCCGGGAAGCGCTCCAGGTCGAAGAAGTCCTCGATCGTGGCCGGCCTGGCGTCCGGGAAGTGCTGCGGGTGGTAGGCGTAGATGGACGAGAAGAAGATGGTCCCCAACCCGCAGTCGGTGAGCGTCCCGGTGACGAAGTCCTCCTTCGCCGGCGTGCCGTCCGCCGCGGGCGGCAGGTCCTCGACGGCGATGAACTCCAGCAAACCCTCGTCACAGCCCAGTACGGCGTCGGCCACGTTCAGGTCGACCACGTCCCAGTGCACCTTCCCGGTCTCCACCTGCGCGCGGATCTGGGCGAGCCCGCCGTTGTAGTCCTCCAGCTTCACCTCGATCCCGGTGGCGGCCGTGAACGGTTCGTGATACGCCTGCTGGCTCGCACGGGCATACGACCCGCCGAAGGACACGACGGTCAGGGACTGCTCGGCCGCGGCCGGCAGGGCGGGTAGGAGAAGAGCGAGCAATGCCGTCCCCACCGGGGAACGCTTCGCCGCCAGATTGGGAGTTCGCATCATGCCATCATCGCGTTGCCATGCTCGAAGTTCAAGTAACGGGGTGTGAGGAACGCCGAAACCGGCAGCCATCGATCTCGAGATCGATTCAGGTTTTCAATGCGCCAGATAGGCGATGGTGAGCGGACCCTGCGGGAGCACGCAGAGCCGGTCGGGATCGAGGTCCGCCAGCGTGGCCTCGACATCGCGGGTGGGGATGAGCAGAGCACCGCGAATCTCGTCGTCGCCGAGGCCGTCGCTGTAGACGTAGACATCCGCGTGGCGTTGGATCTGCGCCTGGATCTGCACCTGCCACTGGTCCTGGGCGGAGAAGCCGGGCCGGCGGAGCATCTCCATGATCGCGTCCGGCGAGCCGGCCTCGGCCAGCAGCTCGGCGTAGCGGCCGTGGCTCGGCAACCCGTCCGAGCATGCGGCCGCCATGATGATGGCGCCGCCCGACCGCACGATGCCGCGCGCCGCCTGCATGCCCTTCACGGTCTGGTACAGGTTCTGGTCGAGCGGGTAGCCGCTGTTGGTGGTGACCACCGCGTCGAACGGTTCGTCCACGGCCACCATGGCGCTCCGGCGCACGAAGTCGCAGCCGCGCCGGTGGGCGGCCACCACGTCGCCGGCGAACACGCCGGTGATCCGGCCCTCCGTGTTGAGGGTGACGTTGAGCAGGAACAGCGGCTCGACGAGCGCCGCCGCCTCCCGCATCTCCTCCCATATCGGGTTGCCGTCGGTGATCCCCCAGGTGGCGCGCGGGTCTCCGATCATGGCGTAGCCGTGGTTGGTGAGCACGCTCTCGCTGCCGGCCAGCGCCGGCAGGGCGCCCTTGGGGCCGCCGGAAAAGCCGGCGAAGAAGTGCGGCTCGATGAAGCCGGTGAAGATCACCAGGTCGGCCTCCATCACCGTGCGGTTCAGGCGGATGGCGTTGCCGCGGCCCGTGGCGCCGGCGGCGACCAGCTCCGCGTCGTCCCAGGCGTCGTGCTGCCGGCAGCGGTAGCGGTCGACGACCCCGTCGCCGAGCATCTGCCGCAGCTCCGCCTCCGTCTGCGGGCGGTGCGTGCCCAGGGCGTTGATCAGGGTGATGTCGCCGCGCGCCACCCCGGCGGCTTCCAGCGCCCGCAGCAGCACTGGCAGGATGCGGTCGTTGGGCGTGGCGCGGGTGATGTCCGAATGGGTCACCACCACCCGCCGCTTGCCCGCCGCCAGTTCGGCCAGGGGCGGCGAGCCGGTGGGCGAGGCCAGCGCAGCGTCGATCGCCGCCGCCTCGTCGGCCACCCCGTCCACGTGACGGGGCAGCACCACCTGCGCGCAGGCCGGCACCTCGATGGCGAGCCCGTTGCGGCCGTACGCCAGATCGACCCGTTTCTTCAACGCCGGAATCGTACCATCCGCGGCGACGGCGGACACGTGGAGGTGGGTGCGGTCGTCAGTGATAGCCGATGCATGACGGAATGGCGTGAGGATATGGCATGTAGGGTATGGTACGGATGAGATGAGTCGACTGGCTAGACGATGCGCGGCTCTGTGCTGTATCTGCCTGCTCGTTGCCGGCGCCCGTGCGGCTGCGCAAACAGACGCGGCCCCGGATCCTCGCGCTCCCTGGTTCGCGCGCGAACACGTGCTGGACATCGCCATCGAGATGGCGCCGGCGGACTGGGAAGACCTGCGCGCCCGGACGCGCACCCTGCAGGACATCCTGGGCGGCGACGACTGCCTGGCCGAGCCCGTGGAGGAGATCTTCACCTGGTTCGAGGCCACGGTGACCGTGGACGGCGCGGCCTACGCCCGGGCCGGTGTCCGCAAGAAGGGGTTCTTCGGCTCGCTCAGCACCGAGAAGCCGTCGCTCAAGCTGCGCTTCGACAAGTACGTGGACGGCCGCCTGCTCGGCGGCGCGATCGACCGCATGACCCTCAACAACAGCCTGCAGGACGCGTCGATGATCAGCACCTGTCTGGCCTACGAGGTGTTCGCCGCCGCCGGGCTGCCGTCGCCGCGCTGCAACTTCGCCACCGTGACCGTGAACGGCGCCGACCTGGGCCTCTACGTGCACGTCGAGGAGATCAAGCCGCCGTTCCTGGCGCGCCACTTCGCCAGCGCCGCGGGCAACCTGTACGAAGGCACCCTCAGCGACTTCGATCCCGGCTGGCGCGGGACCTTCGAGAAGAAGACGAACGAGGCCGAGGACGACTGGTCGGACATCGACGACGCCGTCGCCGCGCTGCAGGACCCCTCCCCCGCCGGCCTGGAGGCGCTGGACGCCATCGTCGACATCGATCGATTCCTGTCATTCTGGGCGACCGAGGTGTTGGTCGGCCACTGGGACGGGTACGCTGGCAATCGCAACAACTACCACTTCTACCGAGAGCCGGACGGACGCTTCGTGTTCATCCCCTGGGGTGTGGACGCCGTGTTCGAAACGACTGACGTGCCGTTCGACGACTTCGAGTCGCCGCCTTCGGTGAACGCCCACGGCGTCCTGGCGCATCGCCTGTACCAGGACGAAGCCGGGCGCGCGGCGTACTCCGGCCGCCTCCGCGAGTTGCTGGCCGCGGTCTGGAACGAGGAGGAACTGCTGCGCAGCGCCGACGAGCTGGCAGCCATCGTGCAGACCCACGCCCCGCCCGAAGCGCGCGAGGAGGCAGCCGACGACACCGTCCGGGTGCGGCGCTTCATCCTCAAGCGGCGCGGCGAGCTGTTGGCGGATCTGGAGCCCGAGCCGCCGGACTGGCCCTGGCCGCTGGTCGACGCGGCCTCCGTGTGCTGGGGCGAGGGCAGCGGGGTCGCGACGTTCGAGGTGGCGTTCAAGACCACCTGGGGGACGAAGGACAGCCCCAATCCGTTCGAGACCGGCACGATCACCAGCCTGGCCCTGGACGGGACCGACCAGCCGCCGGGGACGGCGGGGGCGACCGCCGGCCTCGCAAACGCCGAAGAAGCGGCGGAGGTCGGACTCGAAGACGGCGCGTTCCTGTCCGTGATGAGGCTGGAGGCGGACTTGTCCATCGAGGGATTCACCGTGTGGCTCCCGGTCGACCTGCTGTCCGCCGGAACCGAGCTGACGATCGGCGAAGGCGGAGTCGGCGGCGTCCAATGGAAGATGCCGCCGGGCGCCGCCGCCCCGGAAACGTACGTGCCGATCGTGGCGGGCACGCTGGAGCTGGCCGCGGCAGGCACGGAACGGGGGGCGGTGATAGCGGGTCGGCTCTCAGGCGCCTTCGGGTTCGGCGCTCCACCCGTGGAGGAACGCGCTGCCGCCCCGGAGGCCGGCCTGGAAATCGACGCCGGCCTGGTCATCAACGAGGTCGCCGCACAGGGCGATCCGCTCGACTGGGTGGAGCTGTACAATGCTGCCGATGCCGACCTTGCCCTGGCGGACTTCGTGATCGCCGACGACCTGAAGGACGCCGGCAAGCGCGTCCCGTTCCCGGCGGACCTCGTGATCCCGGCGGGCGGCCATCTCCGGGTCGAGCTGGACAAGGACGGCTGGCCCGGCTTCGCCCTGGGCAAGGATGAGGAGCTCGGCGTCTGGACGGCCGGCGGCGCCTTGGCAGCGGCGGTCGACTGGGACGAGGGTCAGGCTGACGCGGGCACCAGCTTCGCCCGGCTGCCGGACGGCACCGGCGAATTCCGGACCGTGAGCACGCCCACGCCTGGGGCTCCGAATCAGGCCGAGGAGGGAAGATGACGGACACGTGGACGTGGGAGCCGATCGCCAGGCACGACGTGAGGTAGGCTCCGAGACCATGGACGCCTTGACAAAGAGCCCCCCGCTCGCCGCGATCGTGGTCCTGGCAGCGCTCGGCTGTGCCGCGCCGACGCCGATCGGGCCGCCGACGTTTGCGGCGACCATTGACGGCCCGAAGGCCTACACGGTTGACGAGGAGATCACTCCCCTCGTCCTGCCCGCCGCCACCGGCGGCACGGGCACGCTGACGTACTCGCTCGGTCCCGAGATCCAGACCGGTCTTGCTTTCGACCCGGCCTCGCGCACCCTGAGCGGCACGCCGACGGCCACCGGCACCTACCGGATGACCTACCGGGTGGAAGACACGAACGGCCACAGCGCCGAGCTCACCTTCACCATCACCATCGAGAAGGCTCGAGTGGTCGGCGACGCACCGAGATTCGGCGACGGCACGCACATCGTGGGAGTGGACATCGAACCGGGCACATATCGCAACGCAGGGGAAGGGTTCTGCTACTGGGAGAGGCTTAGTGGGTTCTCCGGGGAGCTTGACGATATCCTGGCCAACGGAATATTGGATGGTGTCTCCGGGGTAGTGACAATCAAGGCGTCGGACCGGGGGTTCAGTTCGCAGGGTTGCGGTAGATGGCAAGCGGTTCAGTGAGCGTTGCGCGGGACGGCCCCGGTGAATTTGAGGCCGTCCAAAGTGCGGTGGGTGGTACCGGCGTAGAGCGGAACGTTTCACCTCCAGCGACATGGCGATCATTCGACGTATTTCTGGCTGGAATGGCAGAAATACGTCCGAAAAACGTGCGGGGAGCTCTCAGCCGAACAGGCGGTCGATCAGCTCCATGGACAGGATCGCTTCGTGCAGGTCGCAGGCGGGGGGGCCGAACGGGCGGCCGTCGCGCACGCGGTCGATGAAGTAGCGGTTCTGTTCGCGGGTGCTTTCATCGCCGGAGCAGGTGAGCTCCGTGACCTGTCCGTCGATGATCACCTGGCCGCTGCGCACGCCTTCCAGGTAGGCGGAAGCGCTGCGGCCGTGCATCTCGTAGCGCTCCAGCCGGGCGCCGGCGGTGACGTTGGCGACCAGGTGGGCGACGCAGCCGCTCTCGAACAGGATGAGTCCCCCATACACGTCGCGGTAACCGGAGAAGAAGCTCCCCGAGAGGCTGTGCACTTCCGCCACCGGGGAGTCGGCAAGTGCGCGCACGCAGTCCAGCGCATGCACGGGGGTCTCGTAGAAGTACCGGTCGAGCACCGGCGGCTTCAGGATGCCACGTTCCTCGATGTCGACCAGGTTCTTGTGGAACTCGCCGACGATCGTGGTCAGCGGGCCGCGCTCGCAGATCAGCCGCTTCGCCTCGCGGATCGCCGGGTTGAAGCGGCGGTTGAGGCCGACCATGCAGCGGGCGCCGGTGCGCTCGGAGATTTCCAGAAGGGCGCGCGTCTGTGACACGTGGAGTCCGGGGGGCTTCTCCAGCAGGGTGTGGACGCCGGCCTCCAGGCAGACCTGCGCAACGGGAGCGTTGAACTCCGGGGGCACCGCGACGACCACGGCGTCCGGGGACTCGGCTTCGAGCATCCGCTCCGGCAGCGCATAGGTGGCAACGCCGCCAAGCTCCTCGGCCGCGGCGTTGCGGCGTGTCTCGTCCAGGTCGCACACCGCCGTCATCACGGCTCCGTCGATCGCGGCGATGTGTCGCGCGTGGCCGCGCCCCCGTCCGCCGCAGCCGATCAGGGCTGCGCGTGTCTCTTTCATGCTCCTCGCTCCTCCGCACCGGCGACATCGATGATCACCTTGCGCTCCTGGCGCTCGCCGCGCGCCAGCGCGGTCATCACCTCCGGCACGTCGTCCAGCGTACACCGCGCCTCGATGAAGGTGGCCAGCCGGCCGGCGAGCTGAGGCAGCGCATCGACGCTCTCCTGGAACGATGCGCGGTCGAAGCCGTAGCTGCCGATGACCGTGACTTCGTCGGAGACCAGGTCCTGCAGCGGCAGGCTCACCTCCCGTGCCAGGTTGCCGATGGCCAGCAGCGTGGCGTCGGGCCGGCAGAGCTGGAACGCGAGCGTGAACGACGGGCCGGTGCCGACGGCGTCGATCACCACCGAGGGGCGACCGCCGAGTGCGGCCTCCACCGCCGCGGAGGTAGCCGCAGGCTCCTCGCCCGCCCGCAGGTGATAGGGCTGTGCGTCGAAGGCCGAGGCCGCCTGCGCCTTGTCCGCCAACGTGTCCAGCACGACGATCGGGTCGAAGCCCCGCAGGTGGCCGACCGTGGCCGCGCACAGGCCGATGGTGCCGGCGCCCAGTATGGCCAGCGGTCCGGGGCGGCGGTCGTGGGCGGCAAGGCGGTCGAACGCATGGCCGGTCACCGCCGCCGGCTCGGCCAGCGCCGCGATGTCCGGCCCCACCCCGGACGGGATGGGGATGGCGTTGTCCGCGGGGACCGTGACGTATTCGGCCATCGCCCCGCGGCGGGAGAGATTGACGCCGATTATCTGCTTGTTCAGGAAGCTCGGATCGCCCTCCTCCGGGCTCGGAGCATGGTCGGCGATGATGTTGTACAGGGCGACCGGCGTGCCCACCGGCGGCCCGCCGGCGCCGGGACCCAGCGCCGCGACGCGGGCGCCGACCTCGTGTCCCATGACCATGTCGGGCGCGCGTCGGCCGCTCTCACCGGTGAAGCCGTGCACGTCGCTGCCGCAGATGCCGACGGCGTCGACCGCCAGCAGCACCTCCCCCGCGCGGGGCTGCGGCTGCGGCAGATCGACCACGCGCATCGTCCACGGCTTCTCGTACAGAACCGCTTTCATGGCGCCGAGCATAGCGGCCCGCGCACGCGAAGCCAAAGACGCCGCGTGCGCCGCTCCTCAGCCGAGCGAGCGGTGCCGGGAGTCATCGCGCGAGGGGGCCGGCGCGGCGCTCGTGCGGTCCGCTCCGGCATCGGCGCCGCCGTAGCGCGGCAGCCAGTATTCCAGCCACGTGCGCTGGCAGCGGCGGTCGCAGAAGCTCAGGCGATGCTCGCCGTGCCGCGCTCGCCAGAGACGGCCGACGATCATCTTGCCGCACAGGTCGCAGCGCGCGGTGGTGGTGGCGTACAGCGCGTCGGGGACCGGCTCCCAGCTCCCGTCGGCGGCGCTCACGGTTCCGAGCGTAGCTGCGCCGTTGCCGCCGCGTCGAGGCGCCAGCCGCCGTCGGCGTCCCGCGCCAGCACCACCCCGTACACCTCGCGCGCCTGATCCGGGCCGAGCACCCCGTCGCGCACCTCCTCGCACACAAGCTCGGGGTCGCGCTCCGCCGGCGGCCCGTACCCGCCGCCGCCGGGACTGACGATCTCGATGCGATCGCCGCCTTGCACCCGGATGTCCGCGAACTTGTTGGGCGACACGGTGCCGAACGCTTCGCTGAAGGTGCGCCAGGAATCGTCGCCGTCCCGGCGGATGCGCAGCGCTCCCGGGCGTCCCTGCCGGCCGCCGAACAGCCCCCAGGCGCCTGTCTCGTGGCGGTCCATGAAGCTGGACACCGTGATCTCCGGCGCCCGCGCCTCGATCACGCGGCGGCTGCCGGCGCCGCCGCGGCTGCGTCCGTGGCCTCCCGAGCCGTCGGCCAGACTGTAGCTGTGCGTCAGCCACGGGTAGCGGGTCTCGAACACCTCGACCGGCGTGTTGCGGCAGTTGCCGTTGATCGGGCACTGGCTGTCGTTGCCGTCGCCGGTCGCCTTGCCGCCCCAGCCGCAGCCTTCGATGTGGTAGTTGGCGTAGAACTCGCCGGTGCGCGGATGGGTGCCGCCGAACAGGAAGTTGCAGGAACTGGCGCCGGTGGCGGCCGCCACCCGCTCGGGCAGCGGCTGGGACAGGCAGCCGAACAGGACGTCGACGATGCGCTCGTGGATCTCGGAGTTGCCGCCCACGCTGGGGCCGGGATGCTCGACGTTGACGACCGTGCCGGGCGGCACGATCAGCTCGATGGGACGGTAGCAGCCGGAGTTGCGCGGGATGGTGCGGTCGGTGAGGTTGAGCATCGCGTTGTAGGTGGCGGAGGCGGTCACGCCGTAGGTGCAGTTACAGGGGCCCTGCGCCTGCGGGCTGGAGCCGTTGTAGTCGAAGATGATGCGCTCTCCGCGCACTACCGCGGTGCAGTGGATGCGGTAGCGCTCGTCCGCCACCACGCCGTCGTTCTCGATCCAGTCCTCGAACGCATACTCGCCGTCGGGGATCTCCGCGATCTCCGCGCGCATGCGCCGTTCGGCGTAGTCCATGAGCTCTCTGCCGGCGTCGATCACGGCGTCGAAGCCGTAGCGGTCCAGGAGCTGGTGCAGCCGCCGCTCGGCGACCGTCAGCGAGCCGATCATGGCGTGGAAGTCGCCCCACGAGGTGCGCGGCGTGCGGTGGTTGGTGAGGATGATCTTCCAGATGTCGTCGACGTACTCGCCCGAGCGCATGATCTTCACCGGTGGCAGCCGCAGGCCTTCCTGGTAGATTTCGCGGGCGTCGGCGGCGAATCCGCCGACCGCCTTGCCGCCGATCTCGGTCAGGTGGGCGATGTTGCCGACGAAGCCGTACAGCTCGCCGCGGTGGTACACGGGCTTGATCACCGTGTGCTCGGGCAGGTGGCAGCCGCCGCGGTAGGGATCGTTGTGCATCACCACGTCGCCGGGGCGGAAGTTTTCCAGTCCCACCTCGGCGATCGTCCACTGCATGGTGTGGAGGATCGCCCCGATCTGGGCCGGGCAGAACTCGGCGTAGGAGACCATCTGTGCGTCGCGGTCGAACACCACGCAGGAGAAGTCCAGCCCCTCGTTGAAGATCGAGGAGTACGAGGTCTTCATCATCGCCAGCCCCATCTCCCGGCAGGTGTTGACCAGGTAGTTGTTGATGATGGTGAGGGTCACGCTGTCCAGGATCCGCGCCATGGATCGTCTATGCCGTCCCGATCATACCGGTGCGGCGCATTATCTGGTCGACGCACTCCTGGGCCGGGTGCGCGTTGGTGTCCACCCGGACCTCGGGATCCTCCGGGGGTTCGTACGGGCTGCCGATGCCGGTGAAGTTGGGAAGCTCGCCCCGGCGCGCTTTCGCGTACAGGCCCTTGGTGTCGCGGGCCTCACAGGTATCGATCGACGCGTCGACGAATACCTCCACGAAATCGCCCTGCGCGAACAGACGGCGCGCCGCAGCCCGGTCCGCACGAAAGGGACTGATCAAGGCCACGATCACGATGAGCCCCGCATCGACCATCAGGCGCGCCACTTCAGCCACGCGCCGGATGTTCTCGATCCGGTCGTCCTTGGTGAATCCCAGGTCCTTGCTGAGGCCGTGCCGTACATTGTCGCCGTCCAGCACGTAGCTGTGCCGGCCGTCCAGGTGCAACCGCTGCTCCAGAAGATTCGCGAGCGTCGACTTCCCCGAGCCCGACAGCCCCGTCATCCACAGACACCGTGCGGACTGGTGCTTCGCTTCGCTGCGCAGGTGCTGCGTAACCTGGAAACGCTGCCAACGGATGTTCGAAGAGCGGCGCAACGCATACTGAACCATGCCGGCGCCCATCACCGTGGCGGTGAGCTGATCGACGAGTTGACGTGCTGCACCGGCATGCGGAAGGGGCCCTCGGCGCTCGCCATGCCTATTCGTCCTCCGGCGCCTCGGCCGGCAGGGTGAGGATGAGGTTGCCGTGCCGATCCACGGTCAGTTGCGCCCCGTCCGGGACGAAGGTGGTGGAATCGAGCTCCTCGATCACGGCCGGACCGCTCGGTTCGATGCCCGCCGGCAACCGGTCGCGGCGGTAGCCGGCTCCTGCGGGACCGCGGGTTGCGCTGGCGGCGGCTGCGGCGGGCGCCGCCAGGGCGGGCGGCGGGTCCGCCACGGCCTCGGCGAGCGACACCTTGAGATGCACCAGCTCCACGGGGTGATCGGGGAACTGGTAGCCGAAGAACTCCTCGTGGCGGCGGTGGAAGCGCTCGACCGCCGCGGGCAGCCCGTCCGCGAACCGGTACTCCACGTCCTGCTCGTAGTTCTGCTGCGCGTAGCGCATGCTCAGGCCGAGGCGCTCGCGCGGTGCGCCGCGCAGCCCCTCAGCGTCGATCTCGCTTCGCGCGGCGTCCAGCATTACGCGAAAACGCGCGGCCAGCTCCGCATCGTCCACCGCCGAGTGGCGCATGCCCAGGGTTTGCACCCGCTGCACCCGCAGCCGCGCCAGCGCGGCTCCGAACGCCGAGCACAAACCGGGATGCGGCGGCACCACGACCCGGCGCATCCCCAGCTTGGCGGCGATGGCCGCGGCGTGCAGCGGCCCGGCGCCGCCGAAGGCGACGAGCACGAAGTCGCGTGGATCGATCCCGCGCTCGATGGTCAGCAGGCGGATCGCGTTGGTCATGTTCTCGTCGGCAAGGTCGACGATGGCGCGCGCCGCCGCTTCCCGCTGCAGTCCCAGAGACCGCGCCAGCGGGTCGATCACCGCCGCCGCGCGCTCGGGGTGCAGCCGCAACTCCCCGCCAAGGAAGAACTCGGGGTTGAGCCGGCCGAGCACCAGGTTGGCGTCGGTCACGGTGGCGGCGTCGCCGCCGGCGCCGTAGCAGCCGGGACCTGGCCGGGCGCCCGCGCTTTCCGGTCCTACGCTGAGCATGCCGCCCTTGTCGATGCGGGCGATGGAGCCGCCGCCGGCGCCAAGCGTGCGCACCTCGATCACGGGAATCGCCACCGGCAGGCCCCACTCGATCTCGTACTCGGTGGTGAACTGCGGCTCGCCGTCCAGCAGCAGGCCCACGTCGCAGCTCGTGCCCCCCATGTCGAGGGTGATCGCCTGCCCGAAGCCCGCCTGGCACGCGAAGTGGGCGCCGCCGATCACGCCTCCGGCGAGCCCCGAGAGCAGCAGGTCGACCGGCCGTTCGGGCGCCTGGGTGAGCCCGGTGGTGCCGCCGTCCGACTTGAGCAGCGAACAGGGGCCGCTCACGTGGCGTTCGCGCAGCGCCTCTCCGACGCTCCGGCAGTAGCCGCTCAGCAGCGGCTTCAGGTAGGCGTCGGCGAGGGTGGTGCTGGAGCGCTCGTACTCGCGCCACAGCGGCGCGACCCGGTGCGAGAGGGAGACCGGGATGGAGGGAAATCGCCGCTCCAGGAACGCGCCGAGCGCAAGCTCATGGGCCGGGTTGAGATAGGAGAACAGCAGGCAGACCGCGATCGCGTCGGCGCCGCGCTCGGCGATCCGGGCCGCGAGCTGCTTCATGGCCGTGGCCTCCAGCGGCACCACCACCTCGCCCTGGGCGTCGATCCGCTCGGCCACGGGCAGGCAGCTTCGGCGCCGGACCAGCGGCCGCGGCTTCCGCCAGTGCAGGTCGTACTCGCTCTTGCGGTTGATGCGCTGAATGAACGGGATATCCTCGAACCCCGCCGTGGTGACGTACAGCACCTCGGCCCCACGGCGCTGCAGCACCGTGTTGGTGGCCACCGTGGTGCCGTGCACGATGCGCTCGATGGCGGCACCCGGAACCGCGGCCTTGTCCAGCACCTGGAGCAGTGCGCCCAGCGGAGCGTCGGGTGTGGACGGGGCCTTGGCGACGCGCACGGATCCGTTCGCGCCGAGCGCCACCAGATCCGTGAATGTGCCGCCGGTGTCGATGCCCAGCGCCAGCGAGCCCGCGGGCGACTGCTTCACCCCGTTCGCACCTGATTCGTCGCTCACGTCACTCGCAGTTCATACGCGTCGAAGCGAGAGCTTGCAACACGCGGCGACGCGAGTCTGAGGTATGGTATGAGCGAGGTGGGTTGACGATGCCGGAGCTGCCGGATCTCCTGCTCTACCGCGATCATGTGCTGCGTCGCGTGGCGGGCGAGCGACTGCAGCGGGTGACGGTCGCCAGCCCCAGCCTCCTCAAAACCCACGACCCTCCGCTGGCCGCTGCCTGCGGCGCACGCGTCGAGTCGATCGAGCTGATCGGCAAGCGAATCGTCTTCGGCCTGGAGGGGGATCTGCACCTGGTCCTCCACCTGATGATCGCCGGGCGCCTGCGCTGGAAGGAGGGGGCATCCGCCGCGCCGATCCCGCGGCGCGTGGGGCTTGCGGCGTTCCGCTTCGACGCGGGCTCCCTGATCCTCACCGAGCAGGGGTCCAAACGACGCGCGGCGCTTCATCTGCTGCGCGGAGCGCCCGCGCTGCGCGTGCTGGACCGGGGCGGCATCGACGTACTGGCCGCCGACGAGCCCGCGTTTCGCCAGGCGCTCCTCGCGGAGAACCACACCGTCAAACGGGCGCTCACCGATCCGCGGCTCTGTTCCGGGATCGGCAACGCCTACTCCGACGAGATCCTGCACGCCGCGGGGCTGTCGCCGCTGAAGTGGACCAGCCGGCTCACGGACGAGGAGCTCGGACGGCTGCATGCCGCGACGCGTCAGGTGCTGACCCTCTGGATCGGGCGCCTGCGCGAGCAGGCCGGTGACCGCTTCCCGGAGCGGGTCACGGCGTTCCGTCCGGAGATGGCCGTGCACGGCAAGTACGGCCAGCCGTGTCCACGCTGCGCCACGCCCGTTCAGCGCATCGTCTACGCCGACAACGAGTGCAACTACTGCCCGGAGTGCCAGACCGGCGGCAAGCTGCTGGCGGACCGCGCGCTGTCGCGGCTGCTCAAGGGAGACTGGCCGCGCAGCCTGCAGGAGCTGGACGAGCTGCGCACGCCACGCCAGTAGCCGCGGGCCGCCGTGAGGCGCACATTAACATTGCATGAAAAGACCCATCCTGATCGTCATCATCGCCGTGGCGGGCGCCGCCGTGCTGGCGGCCGGCTGGTACCTGGGCTCGCCCCTGTTCATCAATCGCACCGTCTCCGAGGCGTTCCCGGTGGAGTTGCCGAGCGCCGACGACATGGACGACATGCCGGCCGCGGAGATCGAGGCAAAACGACGCGAGGCGCTGGCCAACCTGCCGCAGGGCGAAGCGTGGGAGGATCTGTCCGACCGAGCGCAGCAGGAGATCCAGGACCGGGTCATGGATTTCGCCGGCGCCATGCCCGATTCCGACATGGATGACGCGATGCCGGGCGGCGCATCCCCGGAGCGCCTGGTGCAGGGTACCTTCATGGACGCCGACCGCTTCCACAAGGGCTCCGGCCGCGCGCTCATCTACCGGTTGGCCGACGGGGAGTTGCTGCTCCGCTTCGAGGAGTTCCGCGTCACCAACGGGCCGGACCTGCACGTGCTGCTGGCCGAGAACGCGGAGCCGAAACGGCGCGACGAGTTGGGCGACTACATCGATCTGGGCTCGCTCAAGGGCAACGTCGGCAGTCAGAACTACACGCTCGACGCCGGCACCGACGTCAGCAAGTACGGCAGCGTGGTCATCTACTGCATGCCGTTCCACGTGGTGTTCGCGACCGCGGCGCTTTCCGCCGAGTAGCGCCCCAGGAAGACGGAGCCGCGGCTCCGCCTTCCTGGCCCATCCCCTCCTCTGGCTCCGCGGGAGACCTGGCTGATCTGCCGTCCTGCGCACTCAACTCACCGCGCCCGCTCCTCGAAGAGCACGGCCGCCTCGACCTCGCCTGCGTCAAGACCCAGGCGTGCGCAGGCAGCCGCCACGCTGCGCCCATGGTCCACGAACGCGGCATGTACCTCGGCGGTCGGCACGGCGCGGCCGTCGATCGCGGGTTGCCCTTCCGCCACGCATGGGTCGATCACGACGAGGCCGTCCGTCCCGCACGGGTACCAGCGTTCGGCAGATCCCGTCCCGTCATCGAAGTCCAGGCTGCCGGCGATGTCCAGGATGTCTTCGGCGGCCACCCACCGCCCGTCCGAGAGCAGCCTCAGAAGGGCATCGCCGTAGGTGCGCGTGCGCACGAAGACGCCGTGGCCGTCGGTGAAGAACTCGCGCGACGCGTAGTGGTCGGCGCCGAGCAGATGGCCCGCTTCATCCAGCGCCGCGCGGAGCTGGCGCAACCTCAGTCCGCGCGCAAGGAACGGCGCGATGAACAGGAGGTCGATCAGGTCCAGGAACGACGCACGGGTGCGCGCCTGCCTGGACGCTCCCATGCGCAGCCAGCGCCGGACATGAGACGCCTTCAGCCCCGTCCAGCGTCCGACCTCCGCGGCCTCGTGGACCGCGGCCCTCCAGGGATCCGCCGCTTGGTCAGCCACGCCGCTACGGGGCATTATAGCCGGGGTCGCCGTCTGCCTTGAAGCATGGGCGACGATTGGCCGAGGTCAAGGTTTTGAAGCCATTGCTTTCCGCCGTGTCACGTCCGTCGTCGGTGATCGCCGCCGCGGCCCTGCTCTGGGGGTGCGCCGGGTTCTCGGACATCCAGGAGACCCGAACGTTCCTCGAAAGTTACGCCGTCGGCGAGTATGACGCCGCAAGCGCCGCGGTCGGCGGTGCTACCGGGCTGGACTACCCGGAGGGGCAACTCCTGAGCTCGCTGCACACCGCCATGGCGCTGCGCGCGGCGGGCAGGTTCGAAGCATCGCAGGTCGCGTTCGACCGGGCCGAGTCACAGCTCCTGTGGAAGTCCGACTCCATCGCCAGCGTCGAGGACCTGCTGGCGGCCGGCCTGACCCTGGTGGGCAACGACCTCATGGTGTCTTACCAGGGGACGATCCACGAGGGTGTGCTGGTGAATACCTACAAGGCCACCAACGCGCTGATGATCGGCGACACGGCGCGCGCCCGCGTGGAGCTCAACCGCGCCCACCAGCGGCAGGCGAACGCGGTCGATCAGCTTGGAGCCAAGGTTCGGGCGCTGCGCGCCGGGCAAGAGGACGAGGACGAGCACCGCGAGAACATCGACCGGTCGCTGGATGCGGCGATGGAAACCGACGGAGCGGTCGCCCGTCGTCTCAAGGCGGTCGAGTCGCTCGGCGAGTACCGGGATCTGCGCAATCCATTCACCGACTGGCTGCACGGCGTGTTCCGGCTCGCGACCGGCGAGGCCAACCGTGCATCCGACCTGCTCCGCAACGCCGCCGCCCTGGACGGCGCCCGCAACCGCCACGTCGTCGCCGACCTGACTGTCGCGGAGCGAGCCGCAAGCGGCGCGGCCGCGGCCGGTGACCGCGTGTGGGTCGTACACGAGGACGGCACCGGACCCTACCTCGACCAGTTCCGGTTCGACCTGCCGGTGTTCCTCTCCGAGGAGAGTTTCATCATCGTCTCCATGGCGCTGCCCGAGCTGCGCCCGGGCAGGACGGCGGCGGGTCCGTTGCTGATCAGCGCCGGCGGAGAGGAACACCGGACCGAGACACTCCTGAACGTCGACCGCTACGCCGCCACGGAGTTCCGCGCCGGGTACGACGGCGTCGTCGCCAAGGCGGTAGCCGGCACCGTGGTCCGCACCATCCTTCAGGTTGTGATCCAGGAGGAGACCAGGGACGCCGGCACGCTGGGATCGATCGTCGGGTTCGTCACGCCGATCGCCTCCGCAGTCGCCACCCAGGCCGACATCCGAAGCTGGCGCGCGCTGCCGCAGTCGATCGGAATCGCCAGCCTGCCGCGGCCTTCCGACGGCACGATCCGGGTGTCCGCCGGCAGTCACACGGTGGACGTGCCGCTGCCGAGCGGACGGTTCGTGCTGGTCCAGGTCAAGACAATCGTCCGCGGCGCGCCCCCAACCGTGCATGCGGCTGCGTTCGGAGGCTGAATTCGCCGACAATGGGATTATATTGGAGAGGGACTATATTGGAGGCATGCAGATGAAATCGCTCGTCCAGTTCGCCGTGGGCGCCTGCGCGGCGCTCGCCCTGCTGATCGGTTGCGCTTCGCAGGACCCGGTGTACCTCGATCTGCGTCAGGCCAACGAGCCGCAGCCCAATCGGCCTCAGGTCGGCGAGCGGACCACGCTCGGCCTTGACTACCGTGACTTCGAGTTCGCTGCCGAGCAGGCGGTAGCCTCGTTCCTGGACAGTCCCCTGTCGGTCAAGCCGGGCAGCGACGCGCCGTGGGTGATGGCGGTCAGCCGCATGGTCAACGACACGGCGCTCGACATCGATACCGATCAGCTCGTCAAGAAGATCAGGATCGACCTTCTGGAGAGCGGCCGGGTCATCGCCACCACCGCCGTGGGGGTGGACGATCCCGAGGATCCGTTGATCGCCAAGGTTCGGGAGCTGCAGAAAAACAAGCTGTTCAACCAGGACACCGTCGCCAAGGACGGCACCGTGGTGGCTCCCGACCTGAGCCTGTCGGGCAAGATCATCCAGCGCACCAACCGCGTCGGCGACGCCCAGCAGGTCGATTACTATTTCCAGCTCACCGCCACCAACATCGAGACCGGTCTGGCGTACTGGGAGTTCGAGCAGGTGATCGTCAAGCTGGGCAGCAACCAGAGATTCTCCTGGCAGTAGGCGCCGGATGCCGAAACGCACGGTCGCCGCCTCCGCGCTCGGGCTGATCGTGGCCTGCGCCGCGAGCGCGCAGCACGCGCCGGCGCCGGGCGAAACGGACTGGCAGCGGCTGTTCGCCTCCGAAGATGTCGCGATCGCGATCCTGATCAGCCCGGACCGCCTCGATCCGGCGACGGGCACCGCACGGCTGCAGGTTCGGCTGCTCGACGTGGCGACGGGGGAGGTCACCTGGGCCGGTTCGTTCGCAGTGGAGCGGCTGCCACCGGATCGGCCGGCGCGGCGGACGGCAGAGTCCCCGCTCGATGAGCTCACCCGGCGGATCGTCGATGCCATGTCCGGGCACCTCCAGCCGATCGTCGTCCATGGCGACGGCGACGGCGACGGCATACCCGACTACCTGAACCGCCGCGCGAATCCCGCCGACCACAACCGCGACGGCCTGCCCGACTATCTGAACCGGTACTTCCTGCAGCGGCGGCCGCTGTAGGAGCGCCTCCGCCGGTCAGCGCTTCAGGTCGCCGCGCTGCGCGGACGTTTCGACGAGCTCACGCGCCAGCTCCCACAGCCGCGGCGCGCCGTCGCCGATGGGGTGGTTCTTGTCGTACACCTGATCGACCGTGATGCCGTGCCGCCGCCAGGCGAATCCGTGGGTGCGGTGGTTGTGCAGCAGCGGCTGCAGGCGGTCGATCGCGTAGGCGAAGCGGGCTTCGGGCGTCAGCCGTTCCTCGAACTCGTCCCAGGCGGCGCGCAGCACCCCGGCCTGGTCGTCCGGCAGCAGCGCGAACAGCCGGTCGGCCGCCTGCCGTTCGCGCTCCTCCTTGGTCTCCCGTCCCGTGTCGTCGTAGATGTACGTGTCGCCCGCGTCGATCTCGACGATGTCGTGCACGAGCACCATTCGCAGGACACGGGTCAAATCGAGGTCTTCTTCGGCGTATTCGGCCAACACCAGCGCGTACAGGGCCAGGTGCCAGGAGTGTTCGGCCGAGTTCTCCATCCGGCTGGCGTCAAGCAGCGCCGTCTGCCGCAGCACGCCTTTCAATTCGTCGATCGCGCACAGGAACTCGATCTGTTCGTGCAGACGCCGGGCGGCGGCATCGTGCGGCGAGGCCGGCGTCACCGGTCGACCGTCACGGCGACAGCCAGATGATCGGAGGCGGTGCTCATCGGCAGGGAGAAGTCCGTGACCGTGAGGTCCGGGCTCGTCCAGACGTAGTCGATGCGTTTCGAAAGCTCGTCGGTCGGCCAGGTGAAGCCGTCGCCGGGCGGCCCGGCGGCGACGAATGCATCGACGAAGCCGGCGTCGGCGATCAGCACGATCTCGGGGTGATCGGGATGGGCGTTGAGGTCCCCAAGCAGCACCGTGTTGTGCGCCTCGATCGTTTCGAGAATCGCACGCGCCTGCGGCATCCGATGCACGGAATCCTCCTCCTCGTGGTGGAAGTGGGTGGCGAGCACGGCCAGCACCTCGCCGCCGCCCACGTCGATCTCGATCGTCATGAAGCCGCGGTCCATGACGATGTCGTCGTTGTTGGGCATGAGGTGGTTGCTGGCCTGCCGGATCGGCAGGCGGCTCAGCACGGCGTTCCCCCACACCGAGTCGGCCGCGGGCCCGAACGCGTAGGCCATGCCGAGGCGCCGCGACAGCCACACCAGCGTGTCGACCGAGCCGTTGATCAGCCAGCCTCGGGAGATCTCCTGCAGGGCGACGACGTCGGGGTCCTCGTCCTCGATGACCTGCGCGATCGCCTCCATGCCGTGGCGGCCGTACGCGTCGAAACCCTGGTGAATGTTGTAGGTCATCACCCGCACCGGAAAGCCGGTGCCCGAGCCGGCTCGGACCTCGTTCCAGGTCGCGAGTTGCACGGCGGGCACTGCCAGCAGCAGCACGGCAGCGAGGGCAACGGAGCGGGGCACTCCCGCCGGCACCAGCGACCGGTTCATGCCGGCGCGCAGCGCCGCAAGCGCGACCAGCAGCGCGGCGAGCGGGCGGACCCCCTGCGGAACGGGAATCGCGATGTCGTACTGGGCGTAGTGGACGAACAGGAGCACCAACAGCGCCAGCATGCCAACGGTGGTCCATGCCGGCACGGCCCCTTCGCTCCGCCTGCCGGCCGAGCCGGCTGCGGGCCGCGCCGCCGAGACCATCAGCACCGCGCTCACGACATGACCCACCAATACCGCGATCGCCGCCAGGGGTCCCGTCCACGCCACGGCCACCGATGCGATCAATACGCCGCCCAGCAGCGCCAGCAGACTGCCGTGAAGCGCCACCCTGCGCCGGGCCAGCCACAGCGCCACCACCACCGCCGCCAGATTCGAGGTCAGGATCCAGGCGAGCACCAGCGGCTGCGGCCAGCCGGTGTTCACCGTCAGCCACGCGACGTTCTGGAGCGTCAGGAACTGCAGCACCAGCGCCGGCCCGAAAACCAGGCAGCGGGCGCCCCAGGAGACTCGTGCTGCCGCGTGTGGTGCGTCCGCGAGCGCACGCGCCGGCGCCGCGAGCCCCAGCAGGATCCACTGCGCCGCTACCAGGCCCGCGGTGACCACGTGCGCCTCCCAGCCGCCCGCCCATGAGAGGTCGATCGTTCCGAACGCGCCCTTGACCGCCGTGTCGATCGACAGCGCCAGCAGGAGCGCAACCCCGACATGTGGTCCACTCTCGGCGGGGCCTGCGGCGAGGAGCGATCGCAGCATGAGCGGGAGCGCCCACAGGAAGATCACCGTGCCGGCGATCGACAGCGCCAGGTCCGCCGGCAGTGACGGCGAGAGTTGCTCGGCGACTCGCAGGAGACCGAGCCCTGCGAAGATCACGGGCGCGCCGGAACGGCCGAGCATACGATGCACGACCGGCGCCAGGAACCCGAGTCCGAACACGGCCAGGCCGATGACGCCCACCACCACCGAGCTCAGCTCGTTGATCTGCACCAGGTTGACGGACAGCGCCACCACCAGCAGGCGCAGGAACTGCAGCCCGAATACGCACGTCAGCGCGCCGAGCAGCGTCGCGGCAAGCGACGACTGCCCGTCTCCGGATGCCGTTCGCTGCTGGCGATCCCGGGCGCTCACCCGGCTACCGTAGTGCGCGGCATCCGACCCGTCCACCGCGGTATGGTTGGTGCGTGGTCTCCCTGTTGCTGCGCGGCGACATCCTGCTGTTCGCCCTGATCACCATCGCCCTGATCGTGTCGCTGACGTTCCACGAGTACGCCCACGCCGCGGTCGCCAAGCTGTCCGGAGACCGCACCGCGGAGCTGGCCGGCCGGCTCACCCTCAACCCGCTGGCGCACATCGATCCGATGGGTCTGCTGATGGTGGTGCTGGTAGGCTTCGGCTACGCCAGGCCGGTGCCGGTGGACCCGCGCTACCTGCGGTCGCCGCGGGCCGACCTGTGGATCGCCGCCGCCGGCCCCGCCATGAACCTGCTGCTGGCGACGGTGGTCTGGAACGGCTTTCTGGCGCTGCGCGGCGCCGGTGTGGCCTTCGTCTTCCTGCCCGGACCGGAGACGTTCGTGGCGCTGCTCGTGCGCATCAACCTGATCCTGATGCTGTTCAACCTGATCCCGCTGGGCCCGCTCGACGGTCACTGGATCCTTCCGCACCTGCTGCCGGAGGCGGCGGCGCGCTGGTACCGGTACTACAACGCCCGCTATGGCCAGTACGCGCTGTTCGGGCTGATCCTGCTCAGCATCGCGGGCGTTCCCGTATTCCGCATTCTGATGACGATCGGCGCCAGGCTGGTGCGGCTGATCACCTTCGTGTAGCGTTGTTCCCGCCGGTGGGCTCGCAGGCGTAGTGGCAGTATATTGTCGGATGTGACTGAACTTACCGAGCGCCGGATTGCGGTGCTCATCGATGGCGACAACGCGCAGCCCGGGCACATCGGCGCCGTGCTCAAGGAAAGCGTCCGCTACGGCGTGGTGACCATCAAGCGCATCTACGCCGACTTCACCAACCGCCAGATGGAGGGCTGGAAGCGCCAGCTCTCTACCCACGCCATCCAGCCGATACAGCAGTTCCGCAACACCGTCGGCAAGAATGCCACCGACTCGGCGATGATCATCGACGCCATGGACATCCTGTTCGGGGGCGCCGTGGATGGCTTCGTGATCGTCTCCAGCGACAGCGACTACACACGCCTGGCCCTGCGCATCCGCGAGTCCGGCCGCATGGTCATCGGCATCGGCCGCGACCATACGCCGCGCTCGTTCGTCAATGCCTGCAACGAGTTCCGATTCGTTGAGAACCTCGCCATCGCGGAGGAGCGCAGCCGCCGGCGCACCGGCAGGAAGCAGCCGGTCACGGAGACCGAAGAGGCCGAACGCGGGTCGCTCGACCTGGTCACCGTGATCACGGATGCCCTGGAGATGGCGGAGGCCGACGACGACTGGGTCGACCTGGGGACGATCGCCAACAACCTCAAGAAGCTGTACCCGGACTTCGACCCCCGCACCTACGGCAACCGGCGTTTGTCCAAGCTGATCCAGAGCAATTCGGAGGCGTTTCGGATGCGGCGCGATCGCCAGAACAACAACGTCACGGTGCGTCTGGCGGCGGCCGACGCGGATTGAGCGGCGATTCCCACCGCGGCCTGACCTGCGCGAGAGCGGGAGGATCGATGACCGGGAGATGCTGCGCGTGTTCAACTTGGGAGTAGGACTGGTGGCCGTCGTGCCGGAGGCGCTGGAGCGGGAGGCGGTCGGGTGCGCGGCCGCGGCGGGAGACGACGGCCCATCCGTGCGGTTCGGAGGCCGGCTGCGATGGCCGTGACCATGGGCACGCTGGCGGCGATCGCCACCCACCCCACCCCCGGTGCGCCGATGGTCGAGCACGAGGCGGCGGAGTTGCGGCCCGGCGTCGGCGTGGTCGGCGACGTGCCCGGCCGTTCGCCGGCGCGCGAGGTCACCGTGGTCGACCGCGACGCCTGGCAGTCGGCGTGCGCTGAGCTTGGTCAGGAGGTGCCGTGGACGGCGCGGCGCGCCAACCTGCTGGTCACGGGCCTCGACCTGCACGCCACCACCGGCTGCGAGCTGCGCATCGGCTCGGTCCGCCTGCGGGTCACCGGTGAGACGCAGCCGTGCGGGATCATGGACCGGCAACGCTCAGGCTTGCGGCGTGCCCTGGAGCCGGACTGGCGCGCCGGCGCCACCTGCACGGTGGTCGCCGGCGGCACGGTCGCGGTCGGCAACGCGGTGGAGCTGGTCCGGGGCGAATAGCCGCGATACAGCCTCGACTCAGGAAGGCGAATACGTCAAAGCCGTGGATGCGACGGTCGTACGCCGTCCTCCTCCTGGAGGTCAGCATCGAGGCTTGTCCACGCCTCCATGGCGGCGGCCGCCGCCCTCGGCAACGGCACGCGGTCCGGCTTCGCGTCGCGGCGCAGCTTCAGCTCGGCCTCACCGTCGGCGACCGTGCGCGCGCTCACGGTCATGCGGATCGGCACGCCGATCAGGTCGGCGTCGTTGAACTTCACGCCGGGCCGCTCGTCCCGGTCGTCCAGCAGCACCTCCAAACCCTGCTCCGCCAGTTCGCCGGCGAGGCGCGCGGCCCCCTCCTCGCCGCCGCGCAGGGCGGCCACGTAGACGTCGAACGGCGCCACCGTGACCGGCCACGTCAGGCCGTGCTCGTCGTGGTGCTCCTCGGCCACGCAGGCCAGCAGCCGGCCCACGCCGATGCCGTAGGAGCCCATCACCACCGGCTTGGCGGTGCCGTCGGCGTCCAGGTAGGTGCAGCCGACCGCGTCGCTGATCCAGGTGCCGAGCCGGAAGATGTTGCCGACCTCCACGCCGCGTGACAGCGCCAGCGCGCCGCCGCAGTCCGGGCAGCCGGCACCGGCGTCGGCGCTGACAATGTCGGCGACCACCTCCGCGTGGAAGTCGCGCCCGTGGTTGAGGTTGCGGACGTGGTAGTCGGGCTCGTTGGCGCCGCCGACCAGGTTGGGGGTCGCAGGGATCAGGTCGTCGGCCACGATGAGCGCCCCGCGCACGTCCGCGGGGGAGGCGTAGCCGGGCACGGTGCCGGCCGCGTGGATCTCCTCCTCCGTCGCCGGGCGCAGAGCGGTGGCGCCGGTGGCCTGCGCCAGCTTGAACTCGTTGACCTCCATGTCGCCGCGCACCAGTGCGAAGACCAGCCGTTCGGACTCGCCCTCGTCCAGCCCCGCACCCATCAGTAGCACCGCCTTGGCGGTCCGTTCCGCGGGGATCCCCAGGAATTCGCTCAGCTCCTCGATCGTGGTCGCTCCCGGGGTGTGCACCCGTTCCGGCTCCCCGGGCGGCTCCGCGGCCGGCTCCGGCTTGCGGCAGCGGGCGATCTGGCGGTTGGCGCGGTATCCGCAAGCATCGCACGACAGGATCGAGTCCTCGCCGATCGGGGTCAGGTACATGAACTCGTGCGCGCCCGAGCCGCCCATCATGCCGACGTCGGCGCCGACGTCCACGACCGGCAGCCCGCAGCGGCGGAAGATGCGGTGGTAGGCGTCGAAGTGCGCGCGATACTGGCGGCCCAGGCCGGCCTCGTCGCGGTCCAGGCTGTAGGAGTCCTTCATGGTGAACTCGCGCACCCTGATCAGCCCGCCGCGCGGCCGCGGGTCGTCCCGGAACTTGGTCTGGACGTGGTAGAGGAGCTGTGGGAGCTGCTTGTAGGATCGCACCTCGTCCCGCACCAGGGCGGCGATCACTTCCTCATGGGTCATCGCCAGGACCAGGTCGCGCCCCTCCCGGTCCTGCAGGCGCGCCATCTCCGCGCCGATCTTGTGCCAGCGCCCGGTCGCCTGCCACACCGAGGCGGGGTTGACGACCGGCATGGTGATCTCCTGGCCGCCGATGGCGTCCATCTCCTCTCGGAGGATGGTCTCGATGCGGCGCAGCGAGCGCTGCGCGAGCGGCAGGTAGCTGAACAGTCCGGCGCCGAGCTGGCGCACGAACCCGGCGCGCAGCAGCAGGCGGTGACCGGCCACCTCGGTGTCGCCGGGGCTCTCCCGGCGGGTCTGGCTGAACAGGGTTCGCATGGACACGGGCCCATGCGGCGCATTCGGTGCGGGCATGGGTGATCTTACGCCGGCAGGCCGAATGGTTCAGACTCCCTCAGCCGGATGACCCTGCCTGTCCCCCGCACCGAACGCTGCCTGGAGGTGAAGCGCTACCCCGACGGCCGCCAGGTCACCTTCGCCTGCGATCTGCTGGCGATCGAACCGGGGCGGCAGCTCCTGGGCTACACGATCCGCCGCGCGGCGACCGTGGCGGGAGTGTTCCTGCCGGCGGGAACCCGCTCCTGCGGCTGCTTCTGGGCCGGCCGGCCGTACAACCTGTATCTGTGGATGCGGCGCAGCGGCGCGCGGCGCGCCGCCGTCCTCGGCGCCTACTTCAACGTCTGCGACGCCGTGGAGCTGGGCCGCACGGAGTTGCGCTGGCGCGATCTGTGGGTGGACGTCATGGCGTTGCCGGCGCGGCGGCCGGTCACCCTGGACCGCGACGAGGTGCCGGGCGATCTGCCGCCAAGGCTCTCGCGCCACATCGACGATGCCGTCCACGAGCTGTACGCGCGCAGCGGAGAGCTGGTCGAGGAGTGCGTGTGCTGGGCACGCGCCGTACAGTGCGGCGCGTAGCGGACTGGCCCGATCAGACGCTCACGCCGCGCCCCGAACCTCTAGCTTGCGAGTGCGCTGTACTGCCAACCTCGTACCCTTGCAAGCGCGGTCAAGTCCTTCGCCTTCGTCTTAGTGGCCGAGTTCGAGTGCCTGCCGAAGTCGATTATCGTGTGTTCGGGAAAGCACGGTTTGGGATCAAGGGTTACCGTGAGATCTCCTTGCTGGCACTCTGAGACTGTCACAGCCATGACACCCACCGAGGCAAGTCCCAACTCCCCCGTGTAGTGAAGATACGAATCCTCTGCCGTTATCCTTCTTCCATCATACACCGAGAGCTGCTTCTGGTCTTTCGGGGTTGGCTGGAATACCTGCGAAGTGACTCGTCCGTTCCGAATCCAGTTCGGATTGACCTGCCGCAAGAGCAGGGACGGCCCCGGGATCATGACCTGCCTGGGTCCATAGCATCGATCTGCTCGACCAACCACTTCCAGTCCTCGCCGCTATCGCAATCCACGATACGTTCATCGACCTGCCCTGACCGTATGTCGAGCACGTGCCATTCAGCAGAGTGCGTGTCGAGATTGACCTCAAGCGTAATCTCTCGCGACCCCAGAGACCACTCCGCCTGAACATCTCCTGTCTCGGTCGGATAAAGATGGGGTGGCGGAGCATCGTTCGGAAAGTGCCGGGTAATGATGCCAAGCAGCCAGTCGAGCCCCGCGTCGGATGGCGCTTTGCCCTCTCCTTCGAGCCAGCCGTCCTCGACTAACCTCAGTTCTGCAATTTGCATCGAGATGTCAAGCTCGGTGCCAAGCGTGCTCGTCTCTGACTGGTGTATGGGGAATACCCGGTAGGGGAGGTCGACTTGGCTGGGCTGTTGGTACGAGAGGATGAAAAGAGCATCGCGTCCGGAAGTTCCCTCGTAGGCTTCTCTCTTCCAATTGTCGTCTTTGCGCAGGCCCGTCGTAACGATGGAGCTCAGGTCACGGTCTTGATTCGTGTCGGCCGCAACAGGCGCTCGCAGTAACGCCTTCATGATGTCTTGATCGCTTTATTGCGGTCTTCTATCGCAGAAATGTGCGTCTCTAGCCAACCTAGCATGCCCTTCGCAGTAGCCAGGTCAACGATGACTTCGACTTCTACCTCTCTGACCACTCCCGATTTTACTCGGCGATTGGTCTCTTCTCCGAGGTTGCCCTGAGGAGTGATGTCGTGTGTAAGTGTCTGTGGGATGGGGCTTCGCTCCGAAAAGAAGCTCATGGCGATGTAGCCGCGAGGGGTGGCTCCGCCCCAGACACCGTCGCCATGTACAACACGGAAGCTGTGGGACTTGATGTAGTGGAAGTCAATGCTTGTTGGTGTGTCTTCTGGTTGATTCATAGAGCGGATCCTCCTGTGCACGCGGGTAGTGTGCCATGACGGGACCGTAGCACGGGACGAACGGCGCGAACGTTTCCCGTGTGAGCGGTTCCGGCGTGAGCGCCAGCAGGGCTGAGTCTCCGATCCGTCCGCCGCCTCAGGACGGTGTGCCGAACAGCCGCAGCCGGCTGATGCCGCCGTCCGGGATCATGTTGAGGCGCACGTGCGACACCGGCTCACGGCTGTTCATCGCGCCGGCCGCGAAGGTGTGCTCGCGGTCCGCCTGCAGGGGCCGCTCGTCCAGCAGCACCGGCCAGAACATCGATTGCGCCACCACCGAGGCGCGCAGCTTACCCGTGTCCGCCGGCAGCGACGCCCCCTGAAGGGAGCAGCGGTCGGGGTAGTTGCCCTTGAAGTGGGCGGTGTCGACCACCACGCGGTCGATGCGGCCGGGATGCGCCAGGGCGATGATGCACCAGTCGTGGCCGGGCTCGCGGCGGCGCCTGGTCTCCCAGCCGTCGCCCATGTCGCGGCCGCGGTCGGGCCGGAGCATGTTGCCCGGATTGCCGTAGTGGGCGTCGTTCCAGGCGATCGCCACCGCGCCGTGCACGGCCGAGGCCAGGTCGAGCTCGCCGAGCGCGGCCAGGGCGCTCCAGTCGGGCCGCGGCCGGCCGTACACGCGCAGGCGCGCCACGCCGCCGTCCGGCAGCAGGTTGAGCCGCACGTGGTTCCAGGCGCGCCGGTCGGCGACCGGAAACAGGTGGTGGTCGTCGGGGCCGAGCGCCGCCGGCGGCACCAGCGGGACCCATTCGGCGCGGTCGTCCGGATCGCCGTCGCTCAGGCAGGCTTCCAACGACGCGGCCGGCGGGTAGTTGCCGGTGAAGTGGCGGGTGTCGATGTCCACGGCGTGGATCTCGCCCGGCGCCGCCAGGCGCACGACGCTGCGGTCGTGGCCCCCGCCGCGGCGGCGGCGCGACTCCCATCCGTCCATCCACTTGCCGTGGTCGTCGTACTTGTCCGGGATGAACACCGGCTCGCCCGGCTCCAGCATGCGCGACAGGGGCGCGAAGAACTCGTCCGTGCACCAGATCCCGACGGCGCCCAAGCGCGCGTCGGCCAGGTTGGTGGTCAGAGGCGGCCGACCGGCGTCCGCCCCGTTCGTTGTCTCAGCCACGATCAGCCTCTCGATGGGGATGGTGCGCGTGCCAGTGGCGGGCGATGTCGATGCGGCGGCAGCACCAGACCGCCTCGTGCGCGAGCACGTGATCGACGAACCGCTGCAGGGCGGCGAAGCGCCCCGGGCGGCCGACCAGCCGGCAGTGCAGCCCGACCGACATCATGCGCGGCGTCTCGGCCCCCTCCGCGTACAGCACGTCGAAGGTGTCGCGCAGGTAGGTGAAGAACTGGTCGCCGGAGTTGAAGCCCTGCGGGGTGACGAAACGCATGTCGTTGGCGTCCAGCGTGTACGGCACCACCAGGTGCGGCCGCCTGGCGACCACCGTCCAGAACGGCAGGTCGTCGTTGTAGTCGTCGGCGTCGTACAGGAAGCCGCCTTCCTCCACGACCAGCCGGCGCGTGTTGGGCCCGGTGCGCCCGGTGTACCAGCCGAGGGGCCGCTCGCCGGTGAGCCGGCGGATGATTTCCACGGCGCGCTGCAGGTGCTCCCGTTCCACCGGCTCGGGCACGTCCTGGTAGTCGATCCAGCGATAGCCATGGCTGCAGATCTCGAAGCCGGCGTCCATGGCGGCGTCGGCGACCGCCGCGTTGCGCTCCAGCGCCATCGCCACCGCGAACACGGTGATCGGGATCTCCCGTTCGCGGAACAGCCGGAACAGGCGCCACACGCCGACGCGGCTGCCGTACTCGTAGATCGACTCCATGCTCATGTGGCGTTCGGACAACGGGAGCGCGCCAAGGATCTCGGACAGGAACGATTCGGAGCCCGCGTCGCCGTGCAGCACGGAGTTCTCCGCCCCTTCCTCGTAGTTGACCACGAACTGCACGGCCACCCGCGCGCGTCCCGGCCAGTCCGCCCGGGGCGGGTGGACCCCGTAGCCGCGCAGGTCGCGGGGATAGGATTCGGTCGAGCCGGCGTCCATCCCGGGGGCAATATGCTGGCGAACGACCCGGCATGCAACATACACTGGCGGTCACATGGCGGTACGACTGGCGATCGTCGGCTGTGGCGGCATGGGCCACCGCCACCTGAGGGGGCTCCGCGCGTTGCAGGCCGCGGGCATTTCGTCGCTGGAGCTGGTTGCCGCCTGCGACCCGGTGGAGGCGAACGCGGCATCGCTCGCGGATGAAGCGGAGGCGGTCTTCGGCGCTCGTCCGGCCGTGGTGGCGGCGCTCGGGGATCTGCATGCCCACGGCGTGCAGGCGGTGGACATCACCAGCATCCCGCGAACGCATCACGTGCTGGCCGTGGAAGCGCTGCAACGCGGGCTCCACGTCCTGATCGAGAAGCCGATGGCGCCGACCGTGGCCGCGTGCCGGCGGATCCGTGACGCGGCGGCGGCATCCTCCGCCATCCTCAGCGTGGCCGAGAACTACCGCCGCGACCCGACGTGCCGGCTCGCCAGGGCGCTGCTGGATTCCGGCGTGATCGGCACGCCGCGGCTGATCGTCCAGCACGGCGTGAGCGGCGGCGACCGGATGTTGATCAGCCTGTGGCGGCACCGCCGCGAGCACGGCGGCATCCTGCTGGACGTGGGCGTCCATTATGCAGACGTGCTTGAGTATCTGCTGGGTCCCATCGACACGGCCTACGCGGTGACGCGGCTGCATGAGCCGGTCCGCCGCAACCCGGCCGCGGGTGACGGCGCGGGCGTGGTCGATCCTGGGAACGCCTACGCGCAGTGGCAGCGGCAGACACCGGCCGAGTTCGAGGCGACCGCCGAGGACGCGCTGTACGGGACGCTGACCTTCGCCAGCGGCGTGGTCGGCAACATCATCCAGGATCATGCCGGTCATGGCGCCGGGTTCGGCGGCCGCATGGTGTTCGGCTCGGCCGGATCGATGACGCTGCCGGGCGACCGTAGCGGCGGCGCGATCACCGTGCACCGCGACGGCGGCGGGCGGCTCGAAGGCCAGGCGCTGCTGGATCACGTGCCGGAGTTCCGCCTGGACGCGAACACGGCGGCGCTGTTCGGCGCGGATCGGCTGTGCGGCTACGACCAGCCGTTCCCGGTCACCGACGCTGCGCTGCTCGCCGTCGAGTACGCGGAGCTGGCCGACGCGATCCGGGGCGGCGCGCCGCCGGAGGTCGACGCCGCGCAGGGGCTGAGCGCCGTGGCCAGCTACTACGCGCTGCTGGAATCGGGGGCGTGCGGGGCACCCGTTCGCGTCCGGGACGTCCTCGACGGCCGCGTCGACGCCTGCCAGCGCGAACTCGACGAGTCGCTCGGCTTGACGTAGGGCCGGGCGCTACGAATCTGACGAACAGGGGGACCGTGGCGATGACGGCAGAGAAAATCGAGCAGCGTTCCATCGTTATCGTGATCGTGGCGAGCGTGTCGTTCGGGCTGATCGGCATCGTCATCTCGCTTGCCAGCCGGTCGGGGGCGGTGTTCCTGGACGGTCTGTTCTCGCTGATCTTCGCGATGGTCGGACTGCTGACGCTGTACGTGTCCAAGCTCGTGCAGCGCCCGCGGGACGAGCAGTATCCGTTCGGGTACGCGACGTTCGAGCCGATGCTGAACCTGTTCAAGGGGATCCTGATCGCGACCGCGCTGCTCTACGCGGTGTGGACGGCGGTCCGGGCGCTGATGACCGGCGGGCAGGAGGTGGCCGCCATCGGCGGCATCATCTACGCCGCGATCGCGGTGGCCGGGGGGATCGCGCTGGCGGTGGCGCTCCGCAAGCTGGCCCGGAAGTCGGGCTCACCGATCGTGCAGTTGGACGCCCAGAACGCGGTGATCGACACGATGATCTCCGGCGCGGTCGGCGTGGCATTCGTCGCGACGCTGATCATCCAGAACTCGCGGCTGTCGGCGTGGGCCCGATACGCCGATCCGGTGATCATGCTGACGATCGCCGCCATCGCGGCGCCCCAGCCGATCAAGACCATTCGCGCCAACTGGCGGCAGCTCATGGGCAGGGCGCCGGATCGGGCCGTGCAGGACCGGATCGCGGCGCTGGTCGAATCGGTCATTGCGCGGGTGCCGCACTCCGAGACGCACCTGCGCACCACCGAGGTCGGCCGCTATCTGTACGTCCACCTCTATGTGATCGTGCCGGAGGACTCCACCGAACCCATCGACGTGCGCCTGCACGACCGGATCAGGCGGGAGATCTTCGAGCAGCTCTCGGGCGAGTTCAGCCACCTGGCGCTGGACGTCGGCTTCACCATGGATGTCCGCTGGGCGGTCTCCAGCGTGCCGTCGGAGGACCAGGAGACGGTCTATCCCGCGGGCTCGCAGCCGGCGGACTGACCGTTCGAGGTTGTGTCAGCTTCGGGAAGGAGAGCACCTGCGGCGCCACGGCCCCGGAGCGATTCCTGAATCCCGCTCGGAGCATGGCTGCATACAAGCCGACCGCCGGGTACCGGGCACCAGCGGTCTACAGCGGCGTCTCCAGGATCGTGTAGATCTTCGAGGGGATGGCGTTCATCATGTCGAGCATGCGCAGCACGGGGGTGTTGTCCTCCAGCACGAAGCCGACGTCGCAGTACTGGTAGCCGTGCTGTTGGGTGTAGATCTTCTGTTTCCAGAGCAGCAGGCCCTCAAGTCCCCGGTTGCGAAACTTCTTCTTCACTCCCAGGTACCCGAACCGCAGCCCCGTGAGACGGCGCTTGGTGATCAGCATGCGCCCCGCCCGCCACAGTTCGAAGCGCGGGCACAGCCGTGACGGCAGCATGGCGTCCAGGATGTTCGGCACGCCGCCGAAGAAGGCGGCGGGCTCACCCTGCCAGTAGGCGATCGAGAACTGGCCGCGGTCGACGATGAGCTGCTCGTCGTCGATCACCTTGAAGAACTCCTCGTCGCGGTACGGGACGAAGCCCCAGTTGTCGTTCCAGGCGTCGTTGTAGATGTCCAGCATCTCGCGCTTGCGCACCGCGAGCGGCCGCTCGCCCCAAGTCTCGAATACCACGCCGCCCCGCTTCTGCACGATCTGGGCGACCCGCTGCAGCTTCTCCTCCATGGGCACGTGCACGGGCACCTCCCAGGAGCGCACCCGCTTGACCGGGTGCAGGCCGGCGGCGGTCAGCAGATCCAGGTAGTACGGCTTGTTGTAGTGGTAGTAGATGACCGGGCGGGAGTCGAACCCCTCGGTCAGCACGCCGGGCGTCGCCTGGTTGACCGGCAGGTTCTGCGGCCCGCGCATCGCCTGCATGCCGCGCTCGCGCAGCCAGTCGCCGGCCCCCCGCAGCAGGCGGCCGGTCACCTCCTGGTCGTCGACGGACTCGAAGAAGCCGAAGAAGCCGGTCTTCTCGTTCCAGTGGGCGTTGTGGTCGTCGTTGACGAAGGCCATGCAGCGCCCGACGGGCTGTCGGCGATCGTCGTAGGCGATGAAGAAAGCGATGTCCGCATGCTGAAGGAACAGGGAGCGCGGCTCGAAGTAGCCGACGATGCCCAGCAGGTGGAAGCCCAGGTACTCGTAGTCCAGCAGCGGGATGTAGCGTGGGTCGTCGCGGTAGTGGCTCCAGTGGAAATCGACGAAGGCGCGGAGCTTGGCGCGGGCGCCGGGATCAGTGTTCGCGAACCGCTCGATCTCGATGCCGGCCATGCCGCAACTCTGGAGGACTCGGCTTTGCCGGCGCAAGGGGCTATCATCCGCGCCGATGTCCGCGACCGTGCCGCCGGCGCCCCTGAAGCTCGCCGATGGCGCAGACCTCAGCGTCGAGTTCCTGCGCCGGCCGGTGGCGCCGGCCGACCAGATCCGCGTGACCGACCTGTTGGCAGCCGAGTGGGAGCGCAGCGATGTCGACTGGGTGCCGTCGCTGCGCGGGGCCTGCGCGGACACGCTCACGTCTGTAACCGCGATCGGCCGCTGCGGAGAGACCGATGTCGGGACCGCGACGGTGTCGTATCCGGTGGACGAGCCGGAAATCGCGGTGGTGGAGAACGTCACCACTCTCGCCGAGCACCGGCGGCGCGGGATCGCCGCGGAGCTCACCGAGGCGGTGGTTCGGCTGGCCTTCGACGCCGGCTGCCGCCTCTGTTTCCTTGGCAACGGCGGTCGCGTGGGGCAACGGGCGGTGTACGACCGGATCGGCTTCGAGCGGACCGGAGGCATCATGCGCCGCGCTGCGGCGGGCTTCGAGGCGTACGAACGGACGCTGTACGCGGCGGGCCAACCAGTGTCGGTCCGGACGGCGTGCTGGGGCGACCTTCCCGGTGTGGCGGCGCTGGTCGCGCAGCCGCTGTCGACGCGGGTGCTGGACTATCAGCGCGGCATCGCCAGCGCCGCGTTCGTCCCGCCCGCGCGCTGCGTCTCGGCGTTCACGACCATCCACTACGACACGCAGAGCCGCGGCGGCGTGATGCGGGTGCTCGCCGGTGCCGGCGCCAGCCGCGTGCTGGGGTTCGGCACGGCGGCTCCGGGACCGGCGCCGCTGCGTGACGCGACCGCGGTGGTCGACCTGGTCGCCCACGACGCCTACGGCGACCATGCCGGCGAGTTGCTGGCCGCGCTCACCGAGGATGGGCGACACCTGAGCGCCGCTCGGGCCGTCGCCTTTGTCGCGGCGCCCGACACGTCCAAGCGGGAACGGTTCCTGGCCGCCGGTTATCGGCCGGCCGGCGCGCTGCCGCGTGACCTCACCCTGGGCGGCGAGCCTGCCGATGTCACACTATTGGAGCACTCCTATGGCTGAACCATTCCTTGGACCGGACTTTCTGCTGCCGAACGAATCGGCGCGCCGCCTGTACCGCGATTACGCGGCCGACCAGCCGATCTTCGACTACCATTGCCACCTGCCGGTGCAGGAGATCGCCGACAACCGCGACTTTCCCACCATCACGGAGATCTGGCTGGGCGGCGACCACTACAAGTGGCGGGCGATGCGTGCCCTGGGGATCGACGAGCGGCGGATCACCGGCGACGCCGGCGACTACGAGAAGTTCTCGGCGTGGGCGGAGGCGGTGCCCTACACGGTCCGCAACCCGCTGTACCACTGGACGCACATGGAGCTGCGCCGGCCGTTCGAGGTGGACGAGCTGCTGTCGCCCCGGACGGCCGAGGCGATCTACCACGCGTGCAACGAGCGGCTGCGGCAGCCGGAGCTGCGCACCCACGGACTGCTGCGCATGATGAACGTGCGCGTGGTCTGCACCACGGACGACCCGGCCGACAGCCTGGAGCACCACGAGCGTATCCGCACGGCGGGTGCTCCCTGCGCGGTGGTGCCGGGCTTTCGCGCCGACCATGCCTTGGCCGCCGACGACCCCGAGCGGTTGAACGGGTGGCTGGTCGGCCTTGGAGAGCGCGTGGGCAGGGAGATCACTGACTACGACGCGATGCTCGCCGCGCTCGCGGAGCGCCATGCGGATTTCCACGCCGCCGGCTGCCGGCTGTCCGACCACGGGCTGGAGGTGATGGACGCGGAGCCGTACACGGCGCGGGAGGTCGAAGGGACGTTCCGTGCCGCCGTGCAGGGCCGGGCGGCCGACCCGCACGCGGCCCGGAAGTACCGCTCGGCAGTCCTCTACGAGATGGCGTGCATGGACGCGGACGCCGGCTGGGTACAGCAGTTTCATCTGGGGGCGCTGCGCAACACCAACCGGCGCGGCTTCCAGGCGCTGGGCCGCGATTCCGGCTACGATTCGATCGGCGACCCGCCGTCGGCGCGATCGATGGCGCGGTTCTTCGACCGGCTGGAGCAGGCCGGAAAGCTGGCCAAGACGGTCCTTTACAACCTTGACCCGGCGCAGAACGACCTGTTCGCCGCCATGATCGGCAACTTCCAGGGTGGCGGCGTGCGCGGCCGCATGCAGTTCGGGACCGCGTGGTGGTTCAACGATCAGATCGACGGCATGACGAAGCAGATGGAAGCGCTGTCCAACAGCGGCCTGCTGAGTTGCTTCGTGGGCATGGTGACCGATTCGCGGAGCTTTCTGTCCTACCCCCGTCACGACTACTTCCGGCGCCTGCTGTGCGGGATCCTGGGTGACGAGATGGAGCGCGGGCTGCTGCCGGCCGACTTCGAGCTGCTCGGCGGCATCGTCGCCGATGTCTGCTACGGCAACGCCGAGCGCTACTTCGGGATCGAGTGAGATGGCCGTGAGCGATCGCCTGCGCTGCTACGCGGCCATCCACGACACCGGCCTGGTGCCGTTGTTCTACGATCCGGATCCCGAGGTGGCCGGCCGCCTCGCCGCCGCCTGCGTCGAGGGCGGCGCGCGGGTCGTGGAGCTGACCAACCGCGGTCCCGGCGCCCTGCAGGCGTTCGCGGCCGTCGTCGAGCGGCTGTCCGGCAGCGACGTGTGGGTTGGCGCCGGTTCGATCATGGATGCGCCAACGGCGGCCAACTACATCGGCATGGGCGCCCGGTTCATCGTAAGCCCGTCGCTGGACGAGGCCGCCGCCCGTCTCTGCAACCGGCGCAAGGTCCCCTATCTGCCCGGCTGCATGACACCCGGCGAGATCAGCCGTGCCGAGGAGCTGGGCGCGGAGATTGTCAAGGTGTTCCCCGGCTCGGTCGGCGGGCCGGAGTTCGTGAGCGCGATCCGCGGGCCGATGCCGTGGACGAGCATCATGCCGACCGGCGGCGTGGCGGTGTCGGCCGAGAGCATCGGCGCCTGGCTCGGCGCCGGCGCCTGCGCGGTGGGCATCGGCAGCGCTCTCTTTCCCGACGAAGACCGCCGGCAGGCCAACTACGACCGGATCGCCGCCCGCGTCGCCGACGCCCTGTCCCTGATCCGCGCGGCGCGCGGGTAGCGGGATCTGTTCGTAGTGAGCAAGCGGAAGAGCTGATGGCCCCGGTTCAATATCACGACGGACGGTTTCCGCCCGAGTCGCGGCTTGACTGGTCGCAGTTGATTCCACTGATTGGACCGGCGGCGGCTGCTGTCGCCCGCTACGATGGGATGCTCGGTGCCACACCCAATCCCGACGTGCAGAAGGCCGCGATGTGTTTTGATGAGCATCTATTCGCGTCAAGGTTATTTGTCAATCACTTTAATGGTCAGTGTGATCGACAAATCACTTTGATGTTAATCAAAGATCGACAAGCTGCCGCTGAGCGGCTCCTGCAAGGTCACGACTCGCCCGTCCAGTCGGGCGGCAAGGGCTGCCGGCCGGCGTAGCCTTCCTCGATGCGGTGGTAGAAGGCGAGCTCGGGCTCGTCGCTGCGCCAGCACAGGAACACCTGCTCGTCGTCGATGATCGCCGGAAAGTCGACCAGTCCCATCTCGAAGTTCCAGTCCTTGTAGAGGCAGCCCATCGACTCCAGCTCCGCCAGGTACTCCAGCAGGGCGGCGCGATGCTCCTGAATGACCGGATCCTCCTCGAACAGCCGCTCGGCGGCGCGGCGCTGCTCGCCGCGCGTCGAGCCGGCCGCCACCGCTGCGCGGGCGCGCCGAGGCGCGGTGTCCTCCAGGTACTCCCGCAGGCTCCGGCCGGTGTCCAGGATGTCGGCGACGATCCGCTTGACCAGCGGCAGCGTCCGCACCGCGTCGGATCGAGAGAAGTAGCGTTGGAAGTCCATGCGGTGCTCCCGGGGGCGGCCCGACCGTACGGGAGCCGTCCGCGGGGGTCAACCGGCGCGTGCGCGGTAACCTTGGCCGCCTGTGGGCGAGGTCGAACCCGGACGCATGTTCGTGTTCGAAACAGGCGAGTTGATCCCGAGCTACATTGTCAACTTCCCTACCAAGCGCCATTGGCGCGGAAACAGCCGACTCGAGGACATCCAAGTGGGGCTCGAAGCGCTCGTCGTCGAGATCGAGCAGCGTAAAATCCGTTCTATCGCGCTGCCGCCGCTCGGATGCGGGCTCGGCGGGCTCGATTGGCGACAGGTGAAGCGGCTCATACACGACGCTTTCTCCGCGCTGCCCGACGTCGAGACAGCAGTGTTCGAGCCTGGCGGATATTCTCCGCCGGTTCTGGACCCGAAAGAAAAGCCTCCGGCCATGACACCGGGACGCGCAACGTATAGGTGGAGTCCTCGGAAGCGGCAGTTCGCGCGCAACCAGATCGCCTCTGCGATTGGGATTCTGCGAGACGGTGATTGGCCGCAGGGGATCTGACGCTCGGAGGCGTGCTACGTTGATCGTGATGGCGGAGTTACGGGCGTTGGTCTACGCCGATGCGAACGATCGGCGCAGGATTGAGGCGCTCCTGGAGCGGCTCGCCGGGGCAGTGGGAGGCGACCGGGAGTTGAGCGATGCGGTTGCCGGGTTCATCGCCGACGTGCGCGGCGAGGGAGACGCGGCCCTGGTCGCGCACATGCGCGCGTTCAGCAATCCGGAGTTCGACGACTCGATGCTGCGCGTGCCGCCTCGCGCACTGCGGGCCGCGGCGGATCGCATCGCGCCGGAGTTGCGCGCCGCCGTGGAGCGGGCGATCGAGCACGTGCGGCGCTACCAGGAGCACATCGCGCCCGCCCCGCCGCCGCCGGTCGAGATCGACGGGGCCCGGCTGGGCCTGCGCGTGGAGCCGGTCGGCTCGGCGGGCCTGCTGGTGCCGGGCGGGCGGGCCGCCTATCCGTCGACGCTGATCATGCTGGCGGTGCCGGCTCAGGTGGCCGGCGTCGAGCGCATCTGCCTGGCCACGCCGCCTCCCGACTCCGACCGCGGCACGGCGAAGCGCGCCATCGACGACAGCGTGCTGGCCGCCGCGCACCTGCTGGGCATCGGCGAGGTGTACTGCATCGGGGGGAGCCATGCCGTGGCCGCCCTGGCCTGCGGGACGCCGACCGTTCCCGCTGTGGACTTCATCGCCGGACCCGGCAGCGTCTACGTTCAGGAAGCCAAGCGGCAGCTCTTCGGCACCGTCGGCGTGGACGGCCTCTACGGGCCGAGCGAGATCGCCATCCTGGCGGACCAGTCGGCGGACCCGGCCTGGGTCGCCGCGGACGTGCTGGCTCAGCTCGAGCACGATCCCGGCGCGGCGTTCGTCGTGTCGGTCCATGCCGAGGTTCTCGACCGCGTCCGCTCCGCGCTGGAGCGCCAGATCCGCGAGCGCGGCCGGCAGGAGGCCATCGAGCGCGGGCTCCGCGAGTTCACCGCCTTCGTGCTGGCCGCCGACGTCAAGGAGGCGTGCGCGATCATGAATCGCATCGCCCCGGAGCACGCCGTGCTGGCGGTGGCCGATCCGCACGCCGTGCTGGACCGCGTGCACAACGCCGGGGCCTACTTCCTCGGCGCCGCTCCGGTGGCGAGCGGCGACTACTACGCCGGGCCGAGCCACTGCCTGCCGACCGGCTCCACGGCGCGGTTTTCCTCAGGCTGCAGCGTCTATACGTTCCTGCGCCGAGCCAGCCTGGAGGAATACCCGAAGGGCATGACCCGCCGGACGATCGACGACATCGCCGTGCTGGCCGAGGCGGAGGGCCTGGACGCGCACGCCGCCAGCGTGCGCATGCGCGGCGACTGAACCCGACGGCGCGCGGGGGTCAGGCCGGCTGGCGGGCCAGGGGTCCGGAGTCGAGCGGCCGCGCCAGGACCTTGGATGCGGCCTGCGTGCCGATGGTCACGGTGCCGTGGTCGGTGCGGAGCGTAACCGCGTCGGCGGCCTGATCGATCGACTCGACCCTGACGCGGCTGCCGGGTTGCAGGCTGCTGCGGTGCACGAACTGCAGAAATTCCGGATCCTGGTCGGTCACGCGCTCGACGCGCAGCTCGGCTTCCTCCGGCTGTTCCATGAGGCTGCTGAAGACGGTCTGGTCTATCTGGCCGCGCCGGGTGGGAATCGGGTCGCCGTGCGGGTCGACGGTGGGGTGGTCGAGCAACGCGTCGATGCGGGTAAGGACAACGTCGGATATGGCGTGCTCCAGGTTGTCGGCCTCGCGGTGGACCTCCGACCAGTCCAGTCCCAGCACCTCCACCAGGAACAGCTCCACCAGCCGGTGACGCCGCAGGACGTCGAGGGCCAGCGACTCGCCCGTCCCGGTCAGACGGCTGCCGTTGCGCGGTGAGTACTCGATCAGCCCCAGGCCTGCCAGGGTCTTCATCATGGAGGTGGCGGTTCCCGGCGAAACGTCCATCGCCTCGGCGATCCGGCCCATCGGCAGGTATCCCCCGGGGCGCTCGCGATGGCGCAGGTAGATCGCCTTGACATAGTTTTCGACGGTGCTCGAATAGGCGCTCACGGCTTCGGGTTGGCGGCTCGGGCGGCGCCGGTGGTCATGCCGCCGTCGACCAGCAGGATCTGGCCGGTGACATACTCGGATGCCTCCGAGGCAAGGAAGACCACGGCGCCGTCCAGATCGGTTGGGGTGCCCAGCCGCTTCAGCGGGATGCGATCGACAATGTAATCCCGCCACTCGGCGTCCTGGAACAGCACCTCCGTCTGCGCGGTGTGGAACCAGCCGGGGGCAAGGCAGTTCACGGTGATGCCGTGCGGGCCGAGCGCGTCGGCGAGCGCCCGCGACATCTGCAGCACGCCGCCTCGGCTGGCGACATAGGGGACGACGGCGCCGAAGCCGAACACGCTGGTGACCGAGCCGATGTTGATCACGCGGCCGTAGCCGCGCTCGATCATCCCCGGCGCAAACGCCTGGGTGACGAAGAAGCCGCTACGCAGGTTGGTCTCCAGGACGGTGTCCCAGTCGTCCCAGGTGGTGTCCAGGAACGGCTTGCGGACGTTGCAGCCGGCGTTGTTGACCACGATGTCCACGGCGCCGAGGTCTTCGGCGACCGCCTCTCCGAAGGCTCGCACGCTGGACTCGGAACGGACATCCAGGGAGTAGGCGCGCGCCGTGCCGCCCAGATCGTGAATTTCTCCGATCGTGTCGGCGCAGTCGCGCGCGTCGCGCGCCGAGATCACCAGCGACGCCCCGGCGCGGGCCAGCGCCTTGCTCATGTAGCGGCCCAGCCCGCGGCTGGCGCCGGTCACGACCGCGGTGCGGCCGCTGAGATCGAACCGGTCCGCTCCGCTCATTCGCCGCCCCCGGCGGCCATTTCCAGGGCCGCCAGCGCCGCCTCCCGACCGCGGTTCACGAAGCCGCCGGCGCGGGCCAGGGCCTGCTCCTGATCGTTGGCGCTTACCACGCCGAGCAAGACCGGCACGCCGGTGTCGAGCGCGACCTGCGTGATCCCGCCAGCGACCGCGTGGGCCACCAGTTCGTCATGGTTGGTTTCCCCCTTGATAATGCAGCCCACGCAGATGACGGCGCTCACGTCCCCGGACTGCGCCAGCCGCTGCGCCGCGAGCGGCAGCTCGAACGAGCCGGGCACCCACGCCACCTGCACGTCCCGGTCGGCGACGCCGTGTTCGGTGAGTGCCTCGGTGGCACCGTCCACCAGCCGCCCGGTGACCTCGTGGTTGTAGCGGCTGGCGGCGATGGCGAAGCGGCGTCCGGTGCCGTCCAGCACCGCCGGCGGAGCGGGCGCGGCGGCCTTCATGAGGCGAGTTGGGCGACATGCAGCATCGGCACCTTCAGGCGGCGTGCAAGCCTCGACAATCCGGCCCGGCGTGCCATGCCGCCGTCGTCGTCAAGCACCGGGCAGATGGCAGCGGCCGCGGGCAGGCCGGCGCGCGCGGCCAGCTCCACCGCCGCCTCGGTGTGGCCGGCGCGTACGGCCACACCGCCCGGATCGGCGACCAGCGGAAAGAGGTGGCCCGGCCGGGCGAAGTCGGCGGGGGACGCCTGGGGGTCGGCGACCGCCCGCAGCGTGGCGGCGCGGTCGTGGGCGGACTCGCCCGTGGTGGTGCCGCGCACGGCGTCGATCGAGACGGTGAAGCGCGTGCCGTGCAGCGCGGTGTTCACCTGCGCCATCGGCGGAAGATCGAGTTGCTCGGCCCGCTCGGCGGTGATCGCCGCGCACAGCAGGCCGCTGGCCTGGCGCAGCATGCAGGTGGCGATCCGCGGGGTGACCAGGGACGCGGCCGCCACCAGGTCGCCTTCGTTCTCGCGGTCGACGTCGTCGATCATCAGCACCATCTCGCCGCGGGCGATCGCCTCCGCGGCCTTGTCCACGCTGGCCATGGGTACCGGCTCGTCGGCGTCGGCGGCGGGATTCGCCGTCTTGCCGGCGGCGCCGCCGACGTGTGGGCCTGCAAGCCGCTCCACGTACTTGGCGATCATGTCGACCTCGACATTGACCGGATCGCCCACGCGCCGGTCGGTCAGGGTGGTCGCGCACGCGGTGTGGGGGATGATCGAGAAGCCGGCGCGGTCGTCCTCGAGCCCGGCGACCGTGAGGCTGACCCCGTCGATGGCGATCGAGCCTTCCAGCACGACATACGGCAGCAGCGGCCTCGGCAGCCGTACCTCCAGCCAGCGTGCCGCGCCGAGCTTCTCCCACCGGGTGACGGTACCGGTGTCGTTGACGTGGCCCTGCACCAGGTGGCCGTCGACCCGGTTGCCGAATGCCAGCGGACGCTCCAGGTTGACGCGCCGCCCTGCCGCGAAGGACCCCAGCGTGGTCTTGCGCAGGGTAGCGCCGACGCTGTCGATGGTCAGCGTGCGGCCGTCAATGGCGACCACCGTCTGGCAGACGCCGTCCACGGCGATCGACGCGCCCACCTGGGTGCCGCCCAGCACGGTGCGGCCACCGATGGTCATGCGCGCCGCGTCCGCGGCGGGCCGGGTGAGGGCGGTGACGACGCCCACTTCCTCTACGATACCGCTGAACATCCCGCCTCCTGCGACTCCGTCCGGGGGAGTGGTCCGCTGCCGGCGTGGCCGAGCGTCGCGGCCAGCGACCGGTAGCCGGTGACGATCACCTGGTCGTTGACCTGCCGGTGGCTGACGCGCTCCAGGCGAAGGGCGTCGACCAGGCGAGCGTTTCCCAGGTCGCCCACCGCTTCGATTCCCGAGCCGATGACGATCGGCGCCACTACCACGACCAGCTTGTCGAACAGTCCCTGCCGGATCAGCTCGGTGTGGAGCACCGCCCCGCCCTCGACCAGCACCGAGGTGACGCCCGCGCCGGCCAGGGCCGCGAGCGCCCGGTCCAGCGCCACCCGGCCGTCCGCGGTGCTTCCCACCACCGCCACGTGCGCGCCGGCGCGTTCCAGGGCGGCGCGCGCGCGCCGGTCATGCCGGTCGGTGGTGAGCACCAGCGGCTCGCGCTCGCCGGCCATCATGCGGGCCGCGGGCGGCAGGCGCAGGGTCGAGTCGACGACCACCGGCAATGGCTGGCGGTCGCGCAGCAGCGGACTGAGCCGCACGGTGAGCTCCGGGTCATCGGCTACCGCGGTGCCGGCACCCACCATGATCGCGTCGTGACCGGAGCGCAGCTCGTGCGTCATCACCCGAGCGTCGCGGTCGGAGATCCAGCGCGAGTCCCCGCCGGCGGTGGCGATGCGGCCGTCGATCGACTGCGCGACCTTGAGCGTCACGAACGGCATGCCGGTACGGTGGAACTTGAAGTGCACGGCGTTGAACCGCGCGGCTTCGTCCTCCAACACCCGCTCGATCACCTCGATCCCGGCCTCGCGCAACATGCGCACGCCTGCGCCGTCGACCTTCGGGTGCGGATCGGCGGTGGCGATCACCACGCGGCGCACCCCCTCGCGGATGATCCGCTGTGCGCACGGCGGCGTGTGCTTGCCGACTCCCGTCCAGCAGCAGGGCTCCAGGTTGGTGTAGAGGGTGGTCCCGGCCGCGCCCCCGGCGGCCGCGGCGCGGTCCAGCGCGACTGCCTCGGCATGGTCGCCGCGTTCGTTGAGATGGCCTTCGCCGATGATCCGGCCGTCGCGGACGACCAGCGCGCCGGTCAGGGGATTGGGCGAGCTCCGCCACTGTCCGTGGCGGGCCAGTTCCAGCACCCGACGCATCAGCCCCTCGTGGTCATCCATCGCCTGTCTCGTTCGGGGGGCATGCGTTGCCGCAGAAGCGCCACCCGGACACGGCTTGCGTGCAGGACGCACGCGGGCCTCTGCCCGGTCGAACTTCTCCCATCCGGACTATACCGTCGGCACCGGAATTCCACCGGTTCCTGCTCCTGCTCATGCGATCGAGAGCTCACGGGCTTTCACCGTCGGTCTGGAATAGGCGCCCGTCAAGGCGCCGCACCAGGCCCCGAAGTTCGCTCTTTGGCAGACGAGGGTATCGGCCGGCTGGCGCCGGTGTCAAACGTCCGGTGAGTCTGCCGGGACGTCCCCCGCGGGCTCAGAGCATCGCGCGGCGGCCGAAGGCGAGCGCCATGGGGTCGCCGACCGGGACCGGACCGCGCATCAGGTACGGCTCGCCGTACTCGACGCCGATCAGGGAACCGTAGTAGCGGTGCCGGCCTTCCCAGGCCTCCAGATAGCCGGGGGATGAGATGGCCGTCTCCGGCTCGTCCCGGCCCGGATCGTGGAGCTGGGACCGGTAGCAGGCGGCGGCCTTTCGCTTGCGCTCCCAGTGGCCGCTGATGTCCACGACGAGCGACGGCCGAAACTGGTAGCGGCTCATGTAGTGCAGCATCGCTTCCGGGCGGTGCGGGGCGCCGCGGCCGGGGTGCTTGGCGACCCCGGCGAACCACCACGCCTCCTTGGCCAGCAGGCTGGCGTTGCTGTGGTCGGGATGGTGGTCCTCCCAATACGGGGCAAGCAGCATGCGCGGCCGGAGCTCGCGGAGCACCTCGACCAGGCGGACCCGGTTCTCCAGCGTGCAGGTCACCGCGCCGTCCGGGAGCTCCAGGTTGACCCGCTCGTCCAGGGCCAGAACCGCCGTGGCGGCGGCAGCTTCGGCATCGCGTTCTGCCGCCGTGCCGCGGGTGCCCGCCTCGCCGCGAGTCAGGTCGCACACGCCGATCGAGGCGCCGCCCGCCTGGGCGCGCAGCAGCAGCCCGGCGCAGGTCAGCTCGGCGTCGTCGGGATGCGCGCAGACCGCCAGCACGTCGATCGGCATCGGGGCGGATCATACGCCGCGGCCAGGCGCGCGGCGAGCCGGCCGGGCGTCGAGTTCGTGATCCAAGGGCCGCCGGCCGGCGGGCCCGGAGTAACCGCCCCGGGACCGCCGCCTGTGGCGCCGCTCCCGGCCCAGCCTCACCTTCCCGTACGGGGTCCGTGGGATTGCCGCTGGCTCGCCAATCCGACAGACTCCCCTACCCGTGCCATGGCGGATGCTCCTGTTCCTGGTCGTGCTCGCCGTGGTGGTGTTGTTGTTCGCCGTCAACATGGAGCACCGCTCGCCCTTCTCGTACGTCTTGGGGACGACCGGAGAGGTGCCGGTCTTCATGGCGCTGTTGCTGGCCTTCATCGCGGGGGCGCTGACCATGGTGCCGTTTACCATCGGTCCCCACCGCCGGCGCAGGAGGAAGCACAGGCAGCCGGCTGTCACGGGTTCTCCTCAGGAACCGCAGCCGCAGTACTCGGCTCCGCAGGTCGGCGCTCCGCACGATGAGCCGCCGGATGCGGAACGTCGGGCTCCGAAACGGAAAGAGCGCCGCCGGCGGCGCTCCGCCCGGACTTGACCGCGACCGCGCGGGGGTCGAAGGTAGCTGCTGAACCTGCGAGTCCGTGAGGATGGAACACCAGGCCACCGACGCACACCCGATGCAGCGCCGGTTGCCGTCCGAGCTCGAGCGGCTTGCGCGCGCGGAGGGCGTCGATCCGGGCGCCGCCCTGCTCGTGGCGCGGACCGATCTCAACCTGTCGGGCTCCTACGAAGCGGTGTACCTCGTCGTGGAAGGCGATCGGCTGACCACGATCGGCGCTCCGGCCAACGGCGGCACCGCGACCCGTGTCACCGTGGCGCGCGAAGAGATCCACGACATCGGCACGCGGCCCGGGGTCGGCGGCGGGTTCCTGGAAGCCGTGATCGAGGATGCCGCGGTGGAGATCCTGGCGTACTCGAACCGCTCGGCGCCGCTGTTCCAGCGGGTCGCGGCCAAGCTGCAGGCATGGGTGGCGGGCGATCCGCTGATCGTCGGCGAGGAGGACCGGGAGGAGCCCGACCTCTGCCCGACCTGCGGCATCAGGCTGGAGGCGCCGGGGGAGGCATGCCGGCGGTGCCTGAGCCCCGGCAGCCTGCTCGGCCGGGTGCTGCGGCTGATGCGTCCCTATGCCGGGCGGGCCGCGCTGATGATGGGGCTGGTGCTGGTCTCCATCGGCGTGGAGCTGCTGCCGCCGCAGCTCATCAAGGCCATCACCGACCGCGTGCTGGCGCCGGGACAGGCGGGCAACCCGGTGCTGCCGGAGGCCGAGGCGATCGCGTTGCTCGTGCGGATGGTCGCCCTGCTGCTCGGCGCCTACCTGGTCGACGGGCTCGTGCAGTCGATCCAGTTGCGGCTGAGCAGCGCCATCGGCACGCAGGTCACCTACGACCTGCGCTCCAAGCTGTTCCGCCACCTGATGCGGCTGTCGGTCTCCTACTACGACCGCTACAGCACCGGGCAGCTCATGAGCCGCGTCGTGCAGGATACCGAACAGCTCAAGGGGCTGATCGTGCAGGCCACCAGCGGCTTCGTGGCTCAGCTCATCAAGGTCGTCGCCGTGGGGCTGCTGCTGTTCACCCTGAACTGGCAACTGGCGCTGGTGACCCTGGTGCCGGCGCCGTTCGTGGTCGCGGCCGCCGCCTTCTTCTGGAAGCGCATCTACCCGCGCTACTACCGGATCTGGGACGCGCGCAGCAAGCTCAACGGCGCGCTCAACTCGATCCTCAACGGCGTGCGCGTGGTCAAGGCGTTCGGCCAGGAGCGGCGCGAGATCTCCCGCTTCCACCGCACCTCCGGCTACCTGCGCGACAGCTTCCGGCGCGTGGAGTACATGACCGCGTCGTTCCAGCCCGGCATGGCGGTGCTGTTCCAGCTCGGCGGCATCCTGGTCTGGTTCATCGGCGGACGCCGCGTGCTGAACGACGTGATGACGCTGGGCACGCTCATGGCGTTCCTCAACTATCTGACCATGTTCTACGTGCCACTGCGGCAGCTCACCCGCATGGCCAACTGGCTGACCAGCTTCCTGTCGGCGGCGCAGCGGGCGTTCGAGATCCTTGACACGCGGCCGCTGATCCTGGAGTCGGCCGACACCAGACCCATCCCGGCACAGTCCGCGGCGTCGGTGCGGTTCGACCACGTCGAGTTTTCCTACGAGCGCGACGAGCGGGTGATCAACGACCTGAGCTTCGAGGTGCGTCCGGGCGAGCACCTCGGCGTGGTCGGCAAGAGCGGCTCGGGCAAGACCACCCTGATCAACCTGATCGCCCGCTTCTACGACGTCACCGACGGCGCCGTGTCCATCAACGGCGTCGACGTGCGCAACCTGCCGCTGCCCGAGCTTCGCCGTTTCGTCGGCGTGGTGCTGCAGGAGTCGTTCCTGTTCCGCGGCACCATCTACGACAACCTGACCTACGGCAACCCGGAGGTGACCTTCGATGCCGTGGTCGAGGCGGCCAAGGCCGCAAACGCGCACGAGTTCATCATGCAGAAGCCGCTGGGCTACGACACCTACATCGGCGAGCGCGGCGCCGGCCTGTCCGGCGGGCAACGGCAGCGGGTTTCGATCGCGCGCGCCCTGCTCTACGATCCCAGGCTTCTGATCCTGGACGAGGCCACCAGCAGCGTCGACACCGAGTCCGAGCACCTGATCAAGGACGCGCTGGAACGGGTGACCGAGGGGCGCACGACGATCGCGATCGCCCACCGCCTGAGCACGCTCAAGAACTGCGACCGGATCGTCGTGCTGGACGGCGGGCGCCTGCGCGAGGAGGGCACGCACGAGGCGCTGGTGCGCCGGCGCGGGATCTACTACCGGCTGGTCAAGATCCAGACCGACCTGGCGCGCGACGACACCATCGAGTCGCTGGAGCCCGGCCGATGAGCCCCGAACGGGATCTGACCGAGGCGGAGCTGCGCGAGAAGCGGGGCGAGGGCCCGGATTCGGCCCGGCTGCGCTTCCTGGATCCGTCGATGTGCCGCTTCTATCCGGGCAACTTCGCGGCGCTGCACCTGGAGATCACCGGCGTCTGGGTCTACGGAGGCGTGTATGCCGCCTACTGCTTCCCGGTCGAACGCCGCGACCAGTTCATCGCCATCATCCAGAGCCGGCGCACGGGCGACGACCTCGAGATCGGGATCGTGCGCCGGCTGGGCGACTTTCCCGACGATCAGGCCGAGTTGGTGCGGGCGGCGCTGCAGCGCCGCTACTTCTTCCACACCATCCGCCGCATCCGCCGCATCGGCTGGGACGGCGGCTACGTGTCGATGCGGGTCGACACCGACAAGGGCCCGGCCAGCTTCCTGATGCGCTGGAGCAACGACCGGGCGGTGAGCTTCGGCCGTAACGGCAAGCTCCTGATCGACGTGGACGACAACCGCTACCTGATCCCGCAGGTGGATGCGTTGCCGGCGCGCGACCGCAGCGCGTTTACGCGTATCATCTACTGGTAACGACGATGGCACCGGTACCGCGCGTCAAGGGGACGCAGGACTTCTATCCCGACGGGTGGGCGCTGCAGGTCACGCTGCGGGAGATCATGCTGGCCGCCGGCCGCGCCTACGGGTACCAGGAGTACGAGGGGCCGGCGATCGAGTACCTGGATCTCTACCTGGGCAAGAGCAGCGAGGAGATCGTCACGCAGCAGACCTTCCGCATCCAGGACCGGGACGGCAAGGCGCTGCTGCTGCGCCCGGAGCTGACGCCGACCCTGGCGCGCATGATCGCCGCCCGCGAGCGGGAGATCCCGCTGCCCGCGCGCTGGCAGTCGTGGGGGCAGTTCTACCGCTACGAGCGGCCGCAGCGCGGCCGCGGCCGTTCGTTCTTCCAGTGGAACGTCGACCTGCTCGGCAGCGAGAGCGCGCACGCCGACGCCGAGGTGATCCAGGTGGCGTGCGCGCTGTTCGCGTCGCTCGGACTTGAGCCGGACGCCGTGCAGATCAAGCTCAACGACCGCGCGGCGCTGGAGGCCGACCTGACCGGCGCGTTCGGCGTCCCGGCCGAGCTGGTGCGAGGCGTGTTCCGCGTGATCGACCGGCTGGACAAGGTCGGCGACGATCGCGCCTGTGGACAAATGGTTGAGATCGGTCTGGAGCAAGGCCAGGCCGAGGGTGTGGTGGCATTCGTGCAGGAGCCGGTCGACGAGCCGCCGGCGCGGCTGGCGGCGATCGTCGAGCAGCTCCGGATCTCCGGTCACGACCGGTACGTGCAGCTCGACCGCAGCATCGCGCGCGGCTTCGAGTACTACACCAGCACCGTGTTCGAGGCGTGGGCGGCCGGCGACCTGCGGCGCGCCATCTTCGGCGGCGGGCGCTACGACGACCTGACGCGCCAGGTGGGCGGCAAGCAGCGCGTGCCCGGGGTCGGCATGGCGGTCGGCGACATGGCGCTCCTGGAGTTGCTGCGGGAGCTCGACCGGGTGCCTGCGCCGGCTCGGTCCGGGCCCGACGTGCTGGTCACCGTGTTCGGGCCCGAGCAGCAGCAAGCGTCGGCGCGCATCGCCGATCGCCTTCGCCGCCGCGACGTGGCCGTCGAGCTGGCCCTGGATCCGGGTCAGCGCCTGGAGCGCCAGCTCCGCCACGCCGATCGGGTCGGCGCGCGCCTCGCCCTGATCATCGGCCCGGACGAAGCGGAGGCCGGCACGGTGCTGGTCAAGGACCTGCTCCGCCGGCAGCAGGAGCACGTGCCGGCCGGTGACACGGACGCGCTGATCGACCTGCTCAGCCGCGCATCGAAGTCCGGCACCGGCTGAGCGTGATCCGTTTCGATCAGGCGGAGCCCGATTCCGCCCGCTGACGAAGCCCGCCGAGGTCCGGCAGGGTCACGCCGTCCGGCGCCGCGCCGTCCAGCGGGTTTGGCTCCCGCCAGATCCGCCCGTCCCAGGTGCGCACCACCACCTCGTCTCCCGACCGGCCCAGCAGGTACTGCGGCGCCAGCGGCACCTTGCCGTACGGGGTGTCGAGCACGTAGGTCGGCACGCCGAAGCCGGTGGTGTGGCCGCGCAGCGCCTGCACGATCGCAAGACCGGTCTCGATCGGAGTGCGCAGGTGCGCCGTTCCCGCCACGGGGTGGCACTGGAAGATGTAGTAGGGGCGCACGCGGATCGCCAGCAGCCGGTGAACGAGCTCCAGCATCACCTGCGGGTCGTCGTTGACGCCCTTGAGCAGCACGGTCTGGTTGCCGAGCGGCACCCCGGCGCGCAGCAGGCGGTCGCATGCCGCCGCCGCTTCCGGCGTGATCTCTTCGGGGTGGTTGAAGTGGGTGTTCAGCCAGAGCGGATGGTGGCGGCCCAGCACCTCGCACAGCTCCGGCGTGATCCGTTGCGGCAGCGTGCACGGCGTGCGCGAGCCGGTGCGGATGATCTGCACGTGCTCGATGGCGCGCAGCCGGCCTGTCAGGTCGTCCAGTCGCTCGTCGGAGAACAGTAGAGGGTCGCCGCCGGTCACCAGCACGTCGCGGATCGCCGGGGTGCGCGCGATGTAGTCGATGCCGGCCTGCACCTTGGCGCGCGTGTGGTGCTCCTCGGTGTTGCCGACGAAGTACTCGCGGAAGCAGTAGCGGCAGTAGGTGGGGCAGACGTTGGTGATCTTGAATGCCACCCGGTCCGGGTACACGTGCACGACGGCGTCCACGGGCGAGTGCTGCTGCTCGAGCAGCGGATCCACTGCGCCCAGGTCGTCGGTGAGCTCCTGCACCGCCGGAACCTGCTGCCGGCGCAGCGGGCACTCCGGGTCGTCGCGGTGCATGAGCGACGCGTAGTACGGGGTGATCGCCCACCGGTACCGCGCGCCCGCGGAGTCGATGCCGGCCCGCTCGTCTTCTGTCAGGTCGACGTACCGCTCAAGGTCGGCGACGGACGTGATCCGGTTGCGGAGCTGCCACCGCCAGTCGTCCCAGTGGCGATCGGGTATCCCGGCTGGTCGAGCAGTCCGTCGGGGTGGCGCGCCGACGGCGGATCCGAGGGTCAAGCGCGATCCACCGCCAGCACGGCCAGCAGCTCGTCTGCGGTCACGATCGGTACCGGCGCCGACTGAAAGCCGTCGCGGTCTCGCGTGACGAGGTAGTCGGCGCCGCATCGGAGCGCGGAGCGAAGTTGCACGGTGTCTTCGAAGTCGCCGCCGCCCCCAGCCAACGCTTCATCCAGGAGCGGTGTGTCCACCTCGACCGGGCGGAACACTGATCGGATCAGGTGGAGGGACTGGTGAGCGCGCTGGTCGCCGCCGTGCTTTCGCAGCAGGTAATACACGTTGATGAAGCTGACGACGGAGACGAAGCCGTGGTGAGTGCCGGTCTCCGCGAGTGTCCACACACGGGCCGAGGACCCGTAGAAGGGCTCCCGCCGCATCAACACGTCGAGGAGCACGTTCGTATCCAGGAACAGCCGCAGAATCGTTATGCTCCACGCGAGGCACCGTGCAGGTACTTCTCCTCCAGGGCCTCTTCGATCAACTCCCGGTCGGATCGGTGTGACCGCTGCGTCACCAGCCCGCTCGCCTGCCTGGTGATCGGACCAAGATCGCTCCGATCAGCCGTCGTCTCCCGATCGAGCGCCCGTATCACGCGGGCGAACAGCGCCGAAACGCTCATCCGACGCGACTTCGCCACGCGCTTTGCCAGAGCGACCAGCTCCTCCTCAGCGCTCAGGGTCAGTTTCACTCGGCCCATATACGTACGATAGCGAATCTTCGATACGTAAGCAACGCCCGGGCGCTTGTGAAGCGTGATGCCGCGAAGTCGAAGCGCGACCGGCATGCGAGGTGCTATCATCGGGCGGATCGAGATGAGTAACGCAGCAAGCGAGACCGGCATCGACCAACGAGCCTACGCCCCCGCGGCCATCGAGCCCAAGTGGCAGGAGCGCTGGGAACGGGACGGGCTGCACCGCGCCCGCATCGATCCAGGCCGCCCCAAGCACTACTTCCTGACCATGCTCCCGTACCCTTCGGGCGACCTGCACATCGGTCACTGGTACACGATGACGCCGTCCGACGCGCGCGCCCGCTACCTGCGCATGAACGGCTGCAACGTCATGCTGCCGATGGGCTTCGACTCCTTCGGCCTGCCGGCTGAGAACGCCGCCATCGCCCGCAACATCCACCCCAAGGAGTGGACGTACGCCAACATCGACCGGATGCGCGCGCAGCTTCGCACCATGGGGGCGATGTGGGACTGGGAGCGCGAGGCGACCTCGTCCGATCCCGAGTACTACCGCTGGACGCAGTGGTACTTCCTGAAGCTGCTGGCCGGCGACCTGGCCTACCGCAACCGGGCGGCCGTCGACTTCTGCCCCAACTGCAACACCACCCTTGCGCGCGAGCAGGTGGTGGGCACGGAGCGAGTCTGCGAGCGCTGCGACACGCCGGTGACCAAGCGCGACCTGGAGCAGTGGTTCTTCCGCATCACCCGCTACGCCGAGGAGTTGCTGCGCTTCGACGGACTGGACTGGCCGGAGCGGGTCAAGGCGCTGCAGACCAACTGGATCGGCCGCTCGGAGGGGGCGCACGTGGTGTTCCGCACCGAGCAGGGCGACGCCCTGGAGGTCTTCACCACGAGGCCGGACACCTTGTGGGGGGCGACCTTCATGGTGCTGGCCCCCGAGCACCCGCTGGTGGCGAAGCTCACCACGGAAGCGCAACGCGCCGAGGTAGATGCGTACGTGGCCGAAGCCGCGCGCCAGACCGACATCGAGCGCGAGGCGGCCGGGCGAGAAAAGAGCGGGGTGTTCACCGGCTCCTGCGCGGTGAACCCGGTCAACGACGAGCGCATCCCCATCTGGATCGCCGATTATGTGCTGATGACCTATGGGACCGGCGCCATCATGGCGGTGCCCGCCCACGACGAGCGTGACTTCGACTTCGCGCGCTCCTTCGGCCTGACGGTGCGTCCGGTCATCCAGCCGGCGGACATCGAGCCGCTGGACGGCGCCACCATGAGCGAAGCGGTGATCGCCAAGGGATCGATGATCGACTCCGGGCCGCTGACGGGGACGCCGACCGAGCAGGCGATCCCGCGCACCATCCGCTGGCTCGTGGAGCAGAACCTCGGCCACGCCGACGTCAACTTCCGGCTGCGCGACTGGCTGATCTCCCGCCAGCGCTACTGGGGCTGCCCGATCCCGGTCGTGCACTGCCCGCACTGCGGGCCCGTGCCGGTCCCGGAGGAGGAGCTGCCGGTGGAGCTGCCGGACGATATCGAGTGGCGGCCGACCGGGGAGAGCCCGCTCAAGTTCCATCCCACCTGGCGGCACACCACCTGCCCGAGCTGCGGCGGCGCGGCCGAGCGCGAGACCGACACCATGGACACCTTCATGTGCTCGTCCTGGTACCACCTGCGCTACCTGAGCCCGGACTGCACCGACGGTCCGTTCGACGAAACGGAATACCGCTACTGGATGCCGGTGGACACCTACACCGGCGGCGTCGAGCACGCCACCATGCATCTGATTTACACGCGCTTCTTCCACAAGGCGTGCCGGGACCTGGGCATCGGCTCCGGCGACGAGCCGATGACGCTGCTCTACAACCAGGGGCAGATCCTGGGCGCCGACGGCCAGCGCATGAGCAAGTCGCGCGGCAACGTGGTCGACCCGGACGAGCAGGTGGGGCGCTATGGCGCCGACGCGGTGCGCGCCTTCCTGATGTTCGGCTACCGCTGGTCGGAGGGCGGTCCGTGGAACGACACCAACATCCATGGCGTCGTGCGCTGGTTGCACCGGGTGTGGGAGCTGGCGCACCGCCTGCATGCGCGCGGTGGCGCGGACGGCCCGTCGGCCGACAGCGATCGCGATCTGCTGCGCGCCACACACCAGACGATCCAGCGCGTCTCCCACGACCTGGACGCGTTCGAGTTCAACACCGTGATCTCCGGGTTGATGCAGCTCACCAACGCCCTGCTGGCAGCCGAGGAACAGGCCGGCGGCACCGCCGCCTACCGCGAGTCGGTGCTGACCCTGCTCACCCTGATGGCGCCGGCAACTCCGCACATGGCCGAGGAGCTGTGGGAGCTGCTGGGCCAGCCGTACAGCATCCACCTGCAGCCGTGGCCGCAGGCCGACACGGCACTGGCCACGGACGAAACCGTCACCCTGGTGGTGCAGGTCAACGGCAAGGTCCGGGGACGGGTCGAAGTGCCGGCCGGCATCGACCGGGAGGAGGCGCAACGCCACGCGCGGGCCGAGGTCAACGTGGCCCGAACCCTGGACGGCCGCGAGCCGCGCCGCGTGATCCACGTTCCGGGCAAGCTGATCAACTTCGTCGTGTAGGTCGGCGGTCCGGTGCCGTTCTCGCTGCAACGCGTCATCCCGTGGGACGTTTTGTCGTGACATTGTCAAGGAGTTCAGATGGAGCGGAAGATCGAGGTGTTTTCAGTGCGTGATCTTCGGGTGCGCTCCAGCGAGCTGGTGCGCGAAGCGGAGGCCGGCCAGGTTTCGATCATCACCAAGCGGGGCCAAGCCTGCCGTCCTGGCGCTGCCGTTCGGGAGCCGGCTGGTCGATCTGGGCCTCGACAAGGATCTTGCGCTCGCTCTGTTCGAGCAGGGACTGGTGACCCTGGCGAAGGCCGCACGGCTTGCGGGTGTCACGCAGGACGTGTTCATGGATCTGGTCGCCGATGCCGGTCTGGTCGCGGTGGACTATCCTCCCGAGGAACTGGCGGACGAGTTGCGCGTCGAGGAAGCGGGATCGCAAGGGGCGCGGGCGAACAGGTAGGCGCGGCTGCTCCTTCCGACGACGGAAAGGGCGCCCATGTGCCGGAGGGTGTAGGTCATCTCGCCTGCGGCGGCAGGGGAGATGCCCGCGGCGCCGGCCAGCGCACGATTGGTGAATGGCTCCTGCAGACGCGGCGGCAGCAGACGTGCCAGGTCCGCCGGCGTGCGGAAGCGGCGCCGGCCGCGCACCTCCAGCAGCCGGGTGTCCAGCACGCTGATGCCGCGGCGGCGCCAGCTTCCGCGGCCGTCGGCGCAGCGCACCTCTTCCACGTCTACCAGGAGCACGTCGAGCGTGAAGTTGGGATCGGTCATCAGGTACGGGATCCGGATCAGCTCGGCGAACAGGTCGCGGTAGGCGCCGCGCTTCGGCGACAGCCGGCGGCGCAGGACCTGTCCCCGCGCGTCCGTGGTCACGATCCATTTCCGCTCTGCGATCGGGAACACCAGGCGCACGCGATGGGTGTTGACCAGCCGGGTCAACTTGCGCTTGAGCTTCGCGAAGCCGCGGGTCTGGATCTCGATCAGAGTACCTCGCCGCACCAAGTCGATCACGTAGCCGTCCATCGGCACCTCGACCCGGTCGCGGGGCAGCGAGTACCAGGACTTCAACTCCGCGTGCAGCGACCGTTCGCGCAATTCTCCGATGGTGCGTGCGTGCCCCACACTTACCCTATCGGCAGACTGGCGGCCGCCCGCGCGAGAGGCGCTACAGCACCTCCTGCAGCACGTAGAAGTAGTTCTGGTCGGTGCCGAAGATCAGCAGGTCGCGCGACGCCACCGGGGCGCTCAACACCGCGCCGTCCAGCTCCATTTCCCACAGCAGGCGGCCGTTGCGGGCCGACAGGCAGATCAGGCGGGGCGGGTCGCCGCGGAGCGGGTCGCCGCGCACGCCGAAGTACAGGCGGCTGCCGGCGACGGTCGGGGCGCTCGACGTGGGCTGCTCCAGCGTCACCCGCCACGCCTCACGGCCGCTGCCGGCTTCGAAGGCGCGCACAACCTGGTCGCCGCTGGTGTAGATCACCAGGTTGCGCCAGAGCGCCGGCGCCATGTAGTCCAGCAGTTTGATGTTGTCCCAGAATAGGCGGACCGGGTTGTAGGCGGAATCCTCGCCGAAGTAGGGCTCCTCCCTCTTGCGCCAGAGCTCGCGCCCGGTGGTGCGGTCCAGCGCCAGGTAGTTGAGCACCGTGGCGCCGCCGGTGGCGTAGTACATGTTCTGGCCGCGCAGGGCCGGAAACGAGTACCAGTTGACGTACGGGTCGTCGCCGTCGACGTACCACAGGTACGAGCGGCTTTCGATGTCGTAGGCGCCGAAGCTGACGCCGCGTTCGGGCGGCGCGGGTGCCCAGTAGATGACCCCCTCGTACACCTGGAACGTGTGGTAGGACCAGATCGGATTGGGGATGCGGTGCACTTCAAGGCCGTCCGGGTCAAGGAAGTACGACGCGCCGTTGTCACTGGTGAAGATGATCAGGTCGTCGTAGCGCAGGATCAGCGACTGCACGGTGGACTCGGTCTGGAACGACCACAGTTCCTCGCCACCGTCGCGCGACACCGCGTACACGCTGCCGTCGTTGGACCCGAAGTAGACGGCGTCCTCGTCCGCGTACGGCACGGAGTTGTTCGGCGCGCGCGCCTTGAAGATCCAGCGCATGTAGCCCGACTCGGCGTCCAGGGCGTAGAAATTGCCGTCGTCGGCGCCGAAGTAGATCGTGCCGTCGTAGACGATCGGGGGATTGAACGAGGTCGCCTGCCGGCCCACCTGCAGGGGCAGCTTCCACTTGAGTGCCAGCGGCGGCGCCACCGTCGTGGGGGCGACGCCGCGGCCCTGGCGCCCGCGGAACTCCAGCCAGTCGCCCGCGCTGCAGGCGTTCAACCCCAGCGCCGCGGCGGCGGTGATCGCGATGGCCGCCGCGCGCGGGCCGGTCAGCAGGAGAGCCCCCGCAGGCTGAACAGGCGCTTCAGCCACGCGACCAGGCCGCGCCGGCGCATCTGCGTGGCCGCCGCCAGGGCGGCGACGCGCAACTCGCCGGCGGCGCGGGCGTCCGGCGGGTTCGGCCGGTAGCGGAGCGCGGTGTAGCGCTGGGCGAAGCCCTGCAGCTCCGGATACCGCTCGGCGTATTCGCGGGCGGTCTCCACCGGGGACTTGATCGCGTAGCCGTCGGCCGCCAGCCGCATGTACAAGAGCGACGCACGCGCCCGCAGACCGTGCCGGGTGGGCGCGCGCGCGGCCAGGGCCAGGATCCCCTCGCGCCCGTACCGCCACGCGTAGGCGCCGGCCACCCCGGCGATGGCCAGCGCACCGGCCAGGCGCAGCACCAGCAGCCACGGGAACTGGAAGTCGCGGTCGAGCCGGTCCTCGATCTGGATGATGGGGATGACGACGTCCTGGCCGGTGGCGCCCAGCTCGGGCGGCGGCTGGATGGCGAACTGCGTGGCCTCGATGTCCACCCAGCCGTAGCTCGGCAGGTAGTACTGGGTCCAGGAGTGGCGGTGCGCGGTGGTGATCAGGTAGAGCTGGTCGAGCGGGAACTCCTGCAGCGGCTCGATCACCTCTCGCAGGCTCTGCAGGCCGCGCCGGTGCACGTCGGTCTGCAGGCTCTCGGTCCCGAGCCAGCCGGTGACCACGCGGCTGGGGATGCCGGCGATCCGCCCCAGGATCGCGGCCGTGTTGGAGAACTCCGTGCAGTCGCCGGTGCGGGTCTCGAACAGGAACAGCTCCAGGTGGTCGACCGACACGTCGTCGGTGAAGCCGATCTCGTACTGGCAGGTGTCGAAGGAGCGCAGGATCGCGTCGATCTTGTCGAAGTAGCCGGCGGCGCCGGCGGTGACCTCCGCGGCGTACTGCTCGAAGCCGGCCAGCGTCTCGCCGTCGAACGGAACCTCCAGGTAGGGGGCGAGGGCGCTGCGCTCGGCCGCGGACAGTTCGCCCAGCCAGCGCCACTGCTCGGGTCCGGTGGCGCTCACGCGCGACACCGTCCAATACGAGAGGTCGAACGGATGGTAGAGCCGGTTCATCACCGTCGGCTCGATCTCGTACGGCCGGTACGGCATGACCCGGTCGTCGATCGAGGACAGGAAGAAGTACTCCCGCGGCTCGCGCCGGCGGTCGGGCAGGCGCAGCACGTCGACCCAGGTGGTCAGCAGGCGCTGGTTCACCAGGTCGTTGAGCGGCTCGTCGATGCTGTAGGTGAAGCCGCCCTCGGGATGCAGGTCGGCGAAGTAGCCGTCGGCCGCGTACACGGGATCGGTGGCGCTGGCGATCACCATGCGCGCGTACTGCCGGGCCTCTCCGTCGCCTTCGCCTTCCTCGCCCTGGCCGTCGCCCTCGCCTTCCTCGCCTTGTCCCTGCCCCTCGCCCTGCTGCTGTCCCTGGCCGCCACCTTCGGCGCCCGCGCCCTGGCCGGCGCCGGAGTCGTTCCAGCGGTCGGCCGGTACGCCCTCCAGGCGCTGCTGGCCGTCCGCCTGTCCGCCCTGCTGGTTCTGCGCGTCATCGCCCTGGCCGCCCTGTCCGGTGGCGTCCGACTGTTCGCCCTGTCCGCCCTGGCCCCCGCGCTGCGACGGGTCCTGCTGCGGGTCGAGCGGGCGCAGGTTGCCGCCGGGCGGCCCGGAGGAGTCCGCGCCGATCGGCTGCGGCTCCGGCACGGCGACCTCGTTCAGGTTGTTGAAGGCGATGCGGTTGGAGACGAAGTCGGGCGGCAGCAGCACGCCCAGGGCGATGCTGACCGGCAGCGCGAACATCGCGAACGTGGCCAGCTCGCGCCGGCGGAAACGGCCCCCGGACTCGGGAAACGCCGCCAGGTAGAGCGCCAGCGCGTGCAGGAGGAAACCGCAGGTGATCATGACCACCAGCGCGGTGGTGATGCGCAGGCTCTCCTCGGCGATCACGTCGTTGGCGCGGGAGAAACGCAGCAGCTTCAGGAGCACGTAGCCCACGAACAGGAGCTCCGCGACGGCGACCAGGTGGCCGTGCTCGCGGGCTTGGAAGACAAGCGCGGTCAGCACGAACGCCGCGAGCCCCACCCCGATCACGGTCAGGCTGGTCCGGTCGAGGCCGGGACCCGCGACCGCCGCGACGACCGCCAGGCCGAGCGCCGCTGCCAGCCAGTACGGGAGCCGCATCCGCGGCGGCTTGAGGAAGGCGGCCAGGGCCATCTCCAGCGGCACCAGCGCGAACCACGTCACCCAGCCGACGCGGTCGTAGGAGATCGTCACCGCCGGGTGCACGATCGGGATGGCGATCGCCACCAGGTAGACCAGCAGGCGCGTCCCGAACAGAAGGGTCACGACAGCCCCACCTCGAGCGGCTCGTCTTCCACGTGGACGTTCGTCCCGCGGAGCGAGGGGCCGAGCGCGAAACGCTCGCGGCGCAGCGCCCAGGGACCGGGAACGAGTGAAGCCGACACCGGCCGCAATGCCAGCCTGGTCCTGTCGTCGTCCTCCACGCGCGGCGGAATCGCGGACACGGTGCGATACACGTGCACGGCGGTGTCGCCGAGCTGCGCCACGTGCGCGGCAAGGCCGGCGTCGAACGCAGTGGTGAAGATGAACAGCTCGTGCGGCTGCACCTCGAGCCGGTGCTCGGGGCCGGTCGCGAAGGTGACCGAGGCGAGACGGCGGGCCAGGTCGTCGATGTCCTCGACGGTGTCCACGTCGTGCTCGCCGGCACCGGTGATGACCCGGAAGGTGAAGTCCTCATGCTCGGCCTTGACCGCGCGCAGGAACGTCAGCAGCCAGCTCTTCAGGTAGTCGAGGTGGAGCACCGAGTCGAGCGTCTCCGGGCCCGCCGGCCGGTAGTGGCGGAGCTCGACGTGCAGCAGGCGGGTCTGCTGCTCGCTGACCGGGGAGATGCGGGTAATCAGCTCATTGAGGCGGCTGGACGCCTTCCAGTTTATGTCCTTCAGGCGGTCGCCGGGCTCGTATTCGCGCATGTAGTAGCGCTCCTCGTCGGAGGAGCGCTGCCGGCGGGTGGTGTCGTCCCCAACGGCCGCGTCGATCTTCGGGGCCGAGCGCGCAGGCAGCGCCGCCGGGCGCACCGGCAGCAGCCGGCGTTCGTCGCGGCCCGGCAGGTGGCTGCGGGTCAGCCCGAACACGTCGCGCACCGCCAGCCGGGCACGCACCTCCAGGTCGCCTGCGACCGGCAGCTCCAGGCGGAGCGGCAGCTCCTCCGACGCCGACGAGACCTCCGCGCGCAGGTGCACGGCCGCCCGGTTGCCGGCGCGCAGTCGTCCGCTGAACCGCGCGTGCAGGCGGTAGAAGTAGTGCGGCCGGCCGGCGCCCGGCGCCTTCAGGTCAAGGAGGCCCGCGGTGCGGGCGGACAGCGGCCCGCCGGTGTCCCACGCCATCGTGACGGCGGCCATGCGGCGCGCCTGCAGCCGGCCGTCGAAGGCCAGCACCGCCAGCACGAGCGTGGCGGCGGCGGACAGCACGAACTCGTAGCTGTTGTCCGTCGCGAACGCGCTGCCGGCCAGGTAGCCCGCGGCCGCCAGCAGGCCGGTGCCCGGCAACGTGAACGGGTAGTAGCGCAGCGCCGCGCGCGCGGCGGTCCGACGGGGGTGGTCGTGGGAGCGGATCGGTGTCTGCGACCAGGGCCGCAAACGGGGCAGGAGGCGTGCAGGCGATGCGGTCGCCATCAGCCGGCGAGCGCGGGCACCCGGTCCACCCTGACGTTCGAGCGCACCTCGTCGATGACGGCGCGCGCGTCGCCGTCGGTGTCTTCCAGCAGCAGGCGGTGGCTGACGCCGGGTACCAGCACCTCCTTGGCCAGGTCGATCGTCACGAACTCCTCGCCGCGCACCAGGGCCAGGGCGCGTGCCAGCCGGGACAGCTTGACGCCGGTGCGGGGGCTGGCGCCCGACTCCACCGCCGGATGGCGGCGGGTTCGGCGCACGCACTCGACCAGGTAGGTGACGACCTCGTCGTGGATGAAGATCCGGTCGACCAGCCGCTGCCACGCGACCAGCTCGTCGCACGACACGACCGGCCCGATCTGGTCCCAGGCGTCCTCGCGCCCGTGCTGCTTGACGATGCGCTCCTCGTCCGCGGTCGACGGGAAGCCCAGGGAGAGCTGCACCATGAAGCGGTCGAGCTGCGGGATCGGCAGCGGGAACAGGTGGGCGCCCTTGAGGTTCATGGTGGCGATGATGAAGAACGGGTCAGGCAGCCGGTACGTGGTGCCCTCCACGGTCACGGCCTGCTCCTCCATCGCCTGCAGGAAGCTGCCCTGCGTCTTGGGGGTCAGCAGGTTGATCTCGTCGCAGAGCACGAAGTGCGCGAACAGGGGACCGCGCGTGAAGGTGAAGGAGCCGCTGGCGATGTCGTAGCGGTTGAAGCCCAGGATGTCCTGCGGCAGCAGGTCGACCGTGCACTGGATGCGGCTGAATTGGTCGATGCCGACGCCTTGATCGGACGTCTCGGTCGTGTGCCAGCGGATGGAGGCGGCCAGCGCCTTGGCCAGAGACGTCTTACCCACGCCGTGCGAATCGGCCAGGATGACGTGGCCGCCGGCCAGCTTGGCCGCCAGCAGGTGCTCGATCGTGCGGGCGTCGATGGAGATGAGCGAGCGGACGTTGTCGATGATGCGGCGGATGCCGTCGCTGGCGTCGCGCACGGCGTCGGGCGTTGCGCCGTCATTCCACTCACTCATGGCGGGTCACTCAAGGCGGGTGGCCGTCGGTACGGCAGTACGGAAGATTAGGGCTATCGTACCGAACGGTCAACGAACGCGACATGAACGGGACGTGAACATGACATGATCGGTGAATGGAGATGACCCGCCACAGGGTGACCGTGCGGCTGCACCACACCGACGCCGCCGGCGTGCTGTTCTACGGCCGGCTGTTCGAGCTGGTGCAGGAGGCGTTCGAGGAGGCCCTGCGGGCCGGCGGGCTGCCCCTGGCCGATCTGCTGCGCGGCGGTGGCTTCGGGCTCCGGGTCGTACACGCGGAGGCCGACTACGCCGCTCCGGTCCGCGTCGGCGACTCGTTGGACGTGCGCCTGTCGTTCGAGGCGGGCGACCGGTCGCTGCGGGTCAACGCCGAGATCGCCGATGGGGCCGGGCGTACGGTCGGGGCGGCTCATGTCGTGCACGCCGCCGTCGATTGGGCGACCGGCGCGGCGGTGCCGCTTCCCGACGCGGTGCGAGCGCTGACGCGATGATTCAGGCGTGGCTGCTGGACTACCGGCCCCTGGTCCAGTCGGTGGCGGGGGATGCGGCCGCCCAGCCGGAAGGTCGCTGACACCCCACGAACGGGCAACGAATGCGGCGCCTGGAGCATGGATCATGACAGAAGCTCCATGCGTGATGGCTAGCTCGTTCTATCCCAATATCAGTCCATGAGACGCACATCAATCGAGATCGATGAAGCACGGCTCACTCGCGCTCAGTCCGCACTCGGCACCACGGGAGTCAAGGACACCATCGACGCGGCGCCGCAGGAGGTCATCCGGGCCGATCTGCGCCGGCGATTGGCTGCACGCATTCGATCGGGAGAGGGGATCGACCGCGGCCGGGAGGTGCTCGACGCCAGCCGAGGCTGGCAGCGTTGAAGCTGTACCTGGCGGACACCAGCGCATGGCACCGAGCGGACAATCCCGCGGTCGCCGGTGTATGGGAGACGCGGCTGATGGCCGACTCGATGGCGACCTGCGCCCAGGTTCGCCTGGAGATCCTCTATTCGGCTCAAGGCGCCGACGACTACGAGAAGCTGAGTGCAGAGCTTCTGGCACTTCACCAGCTCCCATGCACGGCCGAGCACTTCGATCGCGCCCTTGACATCCAGGAGCAGCTCGCTCGGCAAGGTGGGTTGCACCATCGCAGCGTGAAGATCCCGGACCCTGTGATCGCCGCCTGTGCCGAGGCCGCCGGCGCCACGGTCTGGCACTATGACGAGGACTACGACCGCATCGTCGAGGTTACCGGCCAGCCCGCGGAGTGGATCGTTCCGCGCGGTTCGCTGTAACTGGAACCATCCTGTCGACCGCCGGCGGCACAAACCGGTCTGGTTCGTTGATGGTCGAAATCAGGCAGCGCCGGACCTGCGGCGTGATGATCTCAAGGTAGCGGACGGATACGCGTCGACGGCGAGGTATCGCCGTTCGTATCGGTCGTCGAACTCGTCGAGCGGCGCGAGGTCGAGTCGCTCTCTCGATCTCTAGACGATCTTGGTTGCTCGAACCGGCAGCTCTTCCGTTTCGAGCTTCGAAAGGTCCAGCCGCTCCGAGGCATGATCGATGTCGAATCCGACTACGTCTCCATTGGCGTCGAGATCGACGTTAACGTTGGATGCTACCTCGTGCGTTTCGGCACTTGGCTCGTTCTTCAATTCTATGTAAAGACTGTCCGTTTCAGGGTAATAGTGCAGCTTCATGGACTTCTCCTGAATCTTCGATCAAAAGCGTTGTGAACCGTTTCTCCATCGTCCAGGGTGACGACGCGCAGGACACGAGGCATCTCCTCGCCGGGACGAATAATCTCACCCCAGAACCGGATGCGACCATCCGGTTGGACTTGGCGCTCGATCGGATCCGCGATCACGGCCGCGCACCACCTCGGATCTACCTACTGCTGTGCCAGGAACTCGACCAGCTTGGTTCGCTTCTTGGCGCGGGCGACGTCGAGCGCAGTCTGACCGGCGTCGTCCTGCCGGCCGACGTCCACGCCGCGCTCGACCAGCAGGCGCACCAGGGGCACTCCGGCGCCGGAGCTGACCGCCACGTGCAGGGCGGTTTCGCTGGTCTTGCTCATCACTTCGTTCGGGTCGCAGCCGTGGTCAAGGAACCAGGTGACGCCCTGCAGGCTGCGCATGTTGACCGCGCAGCCGAGCGGGTTGTAGCCGCCGTGGTGGGCGGTGCCGCGCGTGCCGTTCATGTCGATGGCGTCGTGGCGCAGCAGCGACTCCAGGACGTCGAATTGGCCGTCGCATGCCAGGTGGTTGGGGGTGTCGTCATCGCTCAGGCGGGCGCCCCGCTCAAGCAGCAGGTCGGCGATCGCGCCGTTGTCGGCCCAGCACGCCTGATCGAGCGCCGTGGCGGGGTCGGCGCCGTGCTCCAGCAGCAGCGTCGCTGTGGTCAGGCGATCCTCGTCGCTACCTGCCTTGCAGCGGGCGCAGTAGTGCAACGGCAGCCAGGAGCCGTCGCGCGAGTCGGGATCGGCCTGCGCCGCCGCTTCGGGCGACTCCGCCAGGATGCGGGCGACCCGCTCGTGGTCGGCGATCGCGCACGCGGTGTAGAGGTCCAGATCGCCCCCGACGCGCTCCAGCAGCACAGGCACGTACTCCGTGCAGCCCATGGCGGCGACGGTCACCGCGTCCACCAGGTAGTAGCTGCCGCGCAGCATCGGGTCGGCGCCGTGCTCCAGCAGCAGTCGCACCGTCTCGGTGTGGCCGGCCGTCTTCGGAGCGGTCTTCTTGAACTCCACCGTGCGGTGCAGCGGCCGGTAGCGGTGCGCGGTAGGCGCCAGCACGTTGACGTCCGCTCCCTGCTCGATCAGGAACCCGACCACCTCGTCATGCCCGCCGTAGCAGGCGTTCATGAGCACCTGCCAGTAGCCGGCGGTCTCCGCATCGGCCTTGACCGCCGCCCGTACCGCTTTCAGGTCCCCCCTGCCGGCGGCTCCCGCCGCGGCCTTCGCCTTCGCCTTGTCCATGGCGATGAGCGTATCAGGCACGCTGTCAGGCCGCGATCGGCGTAGCTCAGTTCGGCTGCAACACATTGTTGACAATTTGACAGGTTGGAGCCATGGTTGCACCGTGAGAGCGTTACCGGTGGCTGAGCTCAAGGCGGAGTTTTCGAAGGTTCTGGCCGACGTGCGGCGCGGAGAGCGCATCGGCGTCCTGTACGGACGATCCAGGGAGCCGGTCGCCATGATCGTCCCCTACGAACCGGAGCCTGTCGGGAAGCGTGAGATCGGCTTCCTTGACGGGAAGGCTACGATCGAGTTCGCGGAAGACTACGAGATGACCGAGGCGGAGTTCCTTGGCGATACATGAGTTATCTCCTGGATACGCATGTCCTTCTCTGGGCAATCGCCAAGTCGAGTGAACTGTCTGCATCCGCTCGGGCGATCATCCAGGACCCGCTCAACCAGATCCACGTGAGCACGGTGTCTCTCTGGGAGGCGTCGCTGAAGTATGGGTTGGGCAAGCTGAAGCTGGGCTCTCTGGACCCGGACGAGATTCCCGATCACTGTCGCCGTCTCGGCTTCGAAATCGTCCCGCTGGGAGCCGTCGAGGCTGCGACCTGCCACGCATTGCCGCGGGTGGAGGCGCATCGTGACCCGTTCGATCGGATGCTTGTCCATCAGTCCGTTCACGGGAACATGACGCTGATCACCCGAGATAGACGGATGGAGCATTATCGATCCCACGGATTGCGCCACGTGTGGTAGACGGCGCACCACAAGAGGAGAAGGGAAGTGAGCCTGAAGGTCTACGATTTTCACACGGACATCGCCAACGTGCTGGTGACGCCGCAGATCCGCTGCCGGTTCATGAAGATGGAGGTCGGGCAGGCCGCCGGCGGCCACACCCACGACCTGGGGCACGAGATCTTCCTGGTGCTGCAGGGGAGGGCGGAGTTCGAGATCTCAGGGGAGCGCGCCACCCTGGGGCCGGGCGAATTCTGCATCGCCCTGGTCGACCAGTACCACAGCGTGCGCAACGTCGGCGACGAGGAGATGATCATGTTCCTGTCGGTCACCCCGCACATCCAGCCGACCCACACGTTCTGGAACGAGGACGGCACCAAGGAGCCGCCGCGCTTCATGCCCGCCGGCAGCTACGACGAGCCGGCGGACCGCGAGACGCCGACGGCGGAGCTGGCCGAGCGCCATACGGCGGCGGCCGCGGCTCTCGCGGAGTCGGCTGCCGCGGCCGGCAACATCCAGCAGCAGGAGGCCGACCGCTGCGTGCAGGCGCTGGAGGCCGGGGACCAGCAGGCCGCCGAGGGGGCCCGCGAGCGGATGTGGAACGCGGTGTCCGACGTGCTCGGCCGGGCCATGAAGCTCGGCGACACGTGGAACACGTTCGCCGCCCGCACCGCCGATCCGCCGGCCGGCGCACCGGACGCATGAGCCTCCTCCGCGTCGGGGTGGTGGGTTGCGGGGCGATCGCCCAGATCCACCACCTGCCCAACCTCACCGCGCTGCACGAGCACTTCGAGGTGTCCGTGGTGTGTGACGTGTCGCCCTCGGCTGCCGCTGCCGCCGCGCGCCGCTTCCACGTGCCCGAGCACGTCACCGACTACCGGCGCGTGCTCGACAGCGACGTTGACGCGGTGGTGCTGTGCCACACCGACCCCAAGACGGAGGCGGCAATCGCCACCCTGCAGGCCGGCAAGCACCTGTTCATCGAGAAGCCGGTCTGCCTCTCCCTGCAGGAGATGGACGCCATGATCGCCGCCCACGGCTCGGGGCTGGTGGCGCAGGCGGCCTACGTGAAGGTGTACGAGCCCGGCTTCGAGCTGGCGCAGCAGGCGGTGGGACGCATGGACGACATCCGCTTCGTGCAGATCAATCACCTGCACCCGGACAACCGGCTGCACCTGCAGCAGTTCGACCTGCAGCACTTCGACGATCATCCGCCGGGCAGCCTGGAGGCGGCGACGGAGGCGCGGCGCGCCGCCTGCCGGCAGGCGATCGGCGAGATGGACGAGGAGCTGGAGCGCGCCTTCGGCCTGCTGACCGGCAGCATGATCCACGACCTGTACACGCTGCGGGTGATGGTCGGCCGGCCGAGCTCGGTGATCGGCGTCGAGATCTGGCGCGAGGGCCGCGCCGTCACCTGCACCCTGGGATTCCCGAACGGTGCGCGCTGCGTGGCCACCTGGATCGACCTGCCCGACCTGTGGGACTTCTACGAGACGCTGGAGATCTACGGCGACGCGCAGCGCGTCCGGCTCTCCTATCCGACCGGGTTCGCGCGCGGTATTCCCTGCAGCCTCACCGTGCAGGGCATCGACGCGGAGGGCAGGGCCTACCGCAGCGAGCCGGCCGTCGACTGGGAGAGCGCCTTCGCCCGCGAGCTCCGCCACTTCCACGCGAGCGTGGTCGACGGCGTCCCCAACCGCACGCCGCTGGCCGACGCCCGCCACGACGTGAGCCTCATCATCGACATCGTCCGCCGCTACCAGGCGGCCGCTTCCGGAGCACGCGCATGCTGAAGACCTCCCTCATCCAACCCGACATGCTGCGCGCGCTCGGTCGCGCCGGGCACGGGTCGCAGATCCTCATCGCCGACGGCAACTACCCGGCCGGCACCACCCTGGGCCCCAACGCGGAGCTGGTCAGCCTGAACCTGGCGCCCGGCACTGTCACCGCCACCCAAGTGCTCGAAGCCGTGGCGTCGGCGGTGCCGATCGAGGCGGCCGCGGTCATGCAGACCCTCAAGGCCGGCCCGTACGCACTGGCCGAGCCGCCGCCGATCTGGGCGGAGTTCAGCGCCATCCTGGCCGCGGCCGGCTTCGACGGCGGGCTTCAGGAGATCGAGCGCTTCGCGTTCTACCAGGCGGGGCGCGGCCCCGACGTGGCGCTGACCATCGCGACCGGCGAGCAGCGCATCTACGCCAACGTCCTGATCACCATCGGCGTGGTCAAGCCGGACTGAGCGCGCCATGGCTACCACTGCATCGCACATCGCCGGCCGCGACTGGAACGCGCCGGGACCCTATCCCGATCCCGCGATCGAGGTGCTCGATCCCCGCTTCGCGGCCTTCAAGCTCAAAAACACCGCCGTCGAGCGGCTGTTCACCGGCGCGCGCTGGGCCGAGGGGCCGGTCTGGTTCGGCGACCACGGCTGCCTGCTGTTCAGCGACATCCCCAACAACCGGATCCTCCGCTTCGATGCCGCCGGCGGCGGCGTGAGCGAGTTCCGACGGCCGTCGAACAACACCAACGGGCACTGCCGCGACGCGCAGGGCCGGCTGCTGTCCTGCGAGCACGACACTCGCCGCGTGACCCGCACCGAGCACGACGGCTCGGTGACCGTGCTGCTGGACCGCTTCGACGGCAAGCCGCTGAACGCGCCCAACGACATCTGCACCCACCCGGACGGCTCGATCTGGTTTACCGATCCCGGCTACGGGACGCTCTACCAGTACGAGGGCCACTGGGCCGAGCACGAGCTGCCGGCCCGCGTCTACCGGCTCGACCCGGCGACCGGGCGCGCGACGGTGGCCGTGGACGACATGGTGATGCCCAACGGGCTGTGCTTCTCGCCCGATCACGCGCGCCTCTACGTGGTGGAGACGGGCGCCTCCCATCACCCCGGCTGTCCGCGCGTGATCTACGTCTACGACCTGGAGGGCGGCCGGCCGTGCCGGCAGCGGGTGTTCGCGGACATGCAGCCGGGCAGTTCCGACGGGGTGCGCGCCGACATCCACGGCAACCTGTGGGCCGCCGCGGGCTGGGGCGGCCCCGGCTTCGACGGCGTGCACTGCTTCTCCCCGGAGGGCGAGCTGCTCGGCCGCATCCACCTGCCGGAACCGTGCGCGAACCTCTGCTTCGGCGGAGTGAAGAAGAACCGCCTGTTCATGGCCGCCAGCCAGTCGCTGTACGCCGTCTACCTGGAGACGGTCGGGGCGCAGAGCCCGTAGCCCCCACGCCGCCCGCCCGGTCACACGATGTCGGGACGCGGGTCGCCGATCGAGCCGGCGTAGTAGAGCGGCATGAAGGCGAGCCGTTGCTCGGGCAGCCGGGACCAGGTTCCCGAGTACAGAACGATGCCGTCGGCGCAGTACGGTGGAGGCGGCCACGATCGATCCGGTGCGACAATACTCGTGTACGCTTTCCGGCATCCCGCCGACGAAGAAGTAGGTCTTCAACTCGTGCAACAGCCGGCGTTGCACGGCTTCGTCCACCTCCGACTAAATGATCAGACCATGAATGTTGGCTCGGTGCCTCTCCTTGCAGCTACGCCGGCAGTGGACGAGACGATCCGTTGAACGTGGTACCACGACGTGCGAGCACATCGCGGTCGAAGCAGGCTACGCTCGGGCCGATGATGCCTGAACCGTCCGAGCAGGAACCGATCGACCGTCACGCGGAGGCGTTCCGCGTGCTGGTGACGCTGGGGGAGAGCACCACCGCCGGCGGCTGGAGCTCCACCAGGGAGCGCTGCTGGTCTTCGGTGCTGGCGGCGCTGATCAGCGACTTTCAGGACGAGCCGGTGCGGCTGGTCAACGCCGGCATCGGCGCCAACGTGATCTCCGACCGGGTCCCCGTCTATCCCCACTCCGGCAAGCCGGCCGCCAGCGAGCGGATCGGCAAGCACGTGATCGCCCACGCGCCCGACCTGCTGGTGGTCTCCTACGGCCTCAACGACGCGCGCGGCGGCACGCCGGCGGAGCTGTTCCGCACCGAGCTGCGGTCGCTGATCGCCGCGGTCCGGCAGGGCTGCGATCCGCTGACCGTCCTGCTCGGCCCCTACTTCATGACCGCGTTCCGCGGCCACGCCCACTTCGACCACGCGGACCTGCAGGTGTTCGAGTGCTTCAACCTGGTCACGGAACAGGTGGCGCGGGAGACGGACTGCCTGTTCTGCGACGTCCTGCACGCCTACGGCGGATCGCCGTGGATGGTCCACGACGACGGCGTGCACGCCAACGACCTCGGACACCGGCTGGTCGCGCACCGGGTCTTCGAGACCCTGGCCCGGCACTGCTCCGGTCTGGCCGTCCGCACCAAGCGCCTGGAGCGCGAGAGCGAGCGCTGGCGGGACGAGTCGACGCTCAGGGCGGACTACGGGTACTGACCGTGGCCGATTCACGACAACGACAGTGAGAGTTCCCCCGCGTGGCGGCCGGCCGCGTCTGCTGATAGACGGGTCCAAGGTGGCGCGCAATGCCGAGGGATGGCTCGTGGCTGCACCAAGGAACGTGTTCGTTCGCGACTGGAAGGAACAGGAAACCTTCCTTGAAGTCAGCGTGGAGCATCCAGGTATTGGCGAGAGTTTCCCCGTAGCCCTGAAGAGAGGTCGCCGCGGCTATCTTGTCGCCGGACTGAGCCTTCCGGAGCGTGGCCCATTCGGCTTGGCGCGCGTTTCCGTACACATGAGATACCATCGAAGCGAACCACTCGCCGGGTGCACCTTCTGGTATTGGCCGAGCCTGAGGGGACTGCGCGGTTGCGTCTTCGATGCGGCCTGCCCGCCGGGGAATCTTGCGGAAGCACATCTTGACCACATCAAGAGGACGGACGGGCAGATCTCGCTCTCGGCGGACGCATCGCATAGGTGCCGCCTGGCTTTCGAGGTTGACGGAAAGATCATCTCCTTCCTTCTCCGAGGAGGTTGTGCGACTGAGGACCGGTAAGGATCCGGCGCTGCACTCACCGCCTCGACATCGCAGCCCCGACCGGGCACTCTCGGTGGGGTAGGCAAGGAGGAACGCCATGGACCCGCTGCAGGGCGTACGGCTTGGAACGACGGACTTGAAGGTGACCCGGGTGAGCTTGGGCTGCGCGCCGATCGGCGGCCTCTACAGCAACATTCCCGACGAACAGGCGACCCAGGTCGTACGCACGGCGCTGGAGGCCGGCATCAACTTCATCGATACCGCCGCGCTGTACGGCGCCGGCACCAGCGAGCGGCGGGTCGGCGCCGCGCTGCGCGGCGTGGCGCGCGACAGCTACGTGCTGGCGACCAAGGTCGGCTGGCGCTTCGAGCACGTGCCGGGACCCAGCGGATTCTCCGAGTACTGGGACAGCCCCGGCGCCTGGATGGTCGAGTGCCGCAACGACTACAGCGCCGACTGGGTCGAGCGGTCGCTGGAGAACAGCCTGACGCGCCTGGGCATCGACCGGCTGGACGTCGTGCACATCCATGATCCGGACGAGGACGAGCACTTCGCGGAAGTGATGGACGGTGCCTACCCGGTGCTGGACCGGCTGCGCTCGCAGGGCGTGATCGGCGCGGTCGGCGCTGGCATGAACCAGAGCGAGATGCTCGCGCGCCTGGCGCGCGCAGGCGACTTCGACTGCTTCCTGCTGGCTGGCCGCTACACGATCCTGGAGCAGGGGGCGCTGGACGAGCTGCTGCCGCTGTGCCTGGAGAAGGACATCAGCATTATCGCCGGCGGCACCTACAACTCGGGCATCCTGGCCACCGGCTCTCAGGGCGGCCCCGACGGCGCCCGCTACGACTACATGGAGGCGCCGCCGGAGATCGTCGCCCGGGTGCGGGGTCTGGAGGAGGCTGCGGCCACGCACGCGGTCGACCTGCGCGCCGCCGCCAGCCAGTTCGCGCTGGCCCACCCGGCGGTCGCCTGCATCGTGCCGGGTACGCGCCGGCCGGAACGGGTGCTGGACAACCTGGAGCTGGTGCGCGTGGAGATCCCGTCCGCGTTCTGGGGCGAGCTGCGCGACCGCGAGCTGATCCGGTCCGACGCGCCGGTGCCGTCCTGACGCTCAGGCGGAGCCGGTGCCGTTGCGCGCCGCCGAGCCCACCAGCTCCGCAAACTCGGCCGCCTCCACCACCTCGGTCTCCAGCAGGCGCGCGGCGACCGACTCCAGCGCCGGGCGCTGCTCGCGCAACAGGGTCAGCACCGTCTGGTAGCGCTCGCCGATGATGCGGGCGGTCTCCTCGTCGATGTACTGCTGCGTGGACTCGGAGTATTCGCGGTTGACCACGTGGCCGGCCTGCCCGAGCAGCGGGCTCTCCTGGCGGTAGGGCAGGCGGACGTTGGCGAATCTCTCGCTCATGCCGTAGTCGGTGACCATCCGCTTGGCCATGTCGGTCGCCCGGTCCAGGTCGTTCGCGGCGCCGGTGGAGATCTCGCCGAAGACCACTTCCTCGGCCCCGCGCCCGCCGAGCAGCACGTCGACCCGTCCCAGGATGTCGCTCTCGGTCAGCAGGAAGCGGTCCTCGGCGGGAGTCTGCATGGTGTATCCGAGCGCTCCCAACCCGCGAGGCACGATCGAGATCTTGCGCACCGGATCGGCGTCCGGCGTGTGATGGGCCACCAGCGCATGTCCCGCCTCGTGGTAGGCGACGATCCGCTTCTCCTTGGGGTTGAGCACCCGGCTGCGCTTCTCCAGCCCGGCAACGACCTTGTCGATCGCTTCGCTGAAGTCGCTCTGGGCGACTGTCTTGCGGCGCGCGCGCACCGCCAGCAGCGCCGCCTCGTTGACGATGTTGGCCAGGTCGGCGCCGGCGAAGCCGGGCGTGGCGCGCGCCACTTCCAGCAGGTCGACCTCCGGGTCCAACTTCACCTGCGCGCTGTGGATCTTCAGGATCGCCTCGCGCCCTGACAGATCCGGCTTGTCGACCAGTACCTGCCGGTCGAAGCGCCCGGGCCGCAGCAGCGCGGCGTCCAGCACCTCCGGCCGGTTGGTGGCGCCCAGGATGATCACCCCGGAACGCGCGTCGAAGCCGTCCATCTCCACCAGGAGCTGGTTGAGGGTCTGTTCGCGCTCGTCGTTGCCACCGGCGATGGCCACGCCGCGGCTCTTGCCGATGGCGTCCAGCTCGTCGATGAAGATGATGCAGGGCGACTTCTCGCGCGCCTGCTTGAACAGGTCGCGCACGCGCGCGGCTCCCACGCCGACGAACATCTCCACGAAATCGGCGCCGTTGAGGCGGAAGAAGGTGACCTCGGCCTCGCCTGCCACCGCCCGCGCCAAGAGCGTCTTGCCGGTACCGGGCGCCCCCACCAGGAGCACGCCCTTGGGGATCTTGCCGCCGATCTCGACGTAGCGGTCCGGGTTCTTGAGGAAGTCGACGACCTCCTCCAGCTCCGCCTTGGCCTCGTCCGCGCCGGCGACGTCCGCGAAGCGCACGCCGGTCTCTCCCTCGGCCACCACCTGGGCGCGCGACTTGCCGAAGGCCATCACGTTGGAGCCCATCGAGCCGAGCCGCTTGAACATGAAGCGCCACACCAGGAACATCAGCCCGAGCGGGATCACCCACTGCAGCACCAGCCCGAGTAGCGGGCGGTTGCCGCGCGGGACGGCGAAGTACTGGACGCCCTTCTCGTCGAGCAGATCCACGAATCCCGGGTCGTCGACTCGCACCGTGCGCCACTCCTGGACGCCCGATTGGGCGGCGGAGCCCGACTCCTGCAGGCGCCGCAGCTCCTCCTCGGTGGCGCTGTAGCCCACGTAGTGTTCGTCGGTGATGCGTACGCGCTTGATCTGCCCGCCGTCGACGAGCGCCTTGAACGTGCTGTACTCGACCATCGACGTGACCTGCTGGCCGGAGAACAGCAAGTTGAACAGCAGCAGCGCGGCGGCGGCGATGACGACGTACCACAGGGAGAAGCGGAACTGGTTGCGGCTCGGCGGCTTGATGAGGGGCGGCTCCTCCTGCGGACCGCCGTCGGATTTCGGGGTCTGCCGGAAACCCCACTGGCCGTTGCCGGCCGGCGTCGGGCGACCGCGTTCGTCTGGGTCGGTCATGGTGCGCCTCCACGTTCAAGGTAGTGACGTCCAGGATCGGCGGTCCAGGCGATCAATCAGCGGGCAGGGTCGGGCTGGCGCGGCCGCGGGTGAGGAGCTCGAAGGCGTGCGCGATGCGCACCAGGGTGGGCTCGCTGAAGGCGGTGCCGGTGAACATGACGCCGCGAGGCTCGATCGGGGCGGCGCTGCCGTCAGGTGCTGGTACGAACCCCAGCGGGACCGCCACCGACGGGTAACCGGCGCGCGCGGCCACCGACGATCCGGAGCCGCTCGGGAACACCAGGGCGTCCAGCCCGTGGCGCTCCAGCGTGGCGTCGATGCCGTCCGTCCGGCACAGGCGCAGGTCCTCCGCGCGGGCGTTGAGGTATTCCGGCTCGTCCATGCGGCCGGAGGTTTCGTGCTCGGCGCGCAGCAGCCATACCTGCCCGTAGCGCAGCGCCTGATCCGCGTGGGCGGCGTTGAAGGCGATCAGGTCGGCGAGCGTCCGGCAGGGGGCGCCGGGGCCGAGCCGCCGCAGGTAGGCGTTCATCGCCGCCTTGAACTCGTACAGGAGCACCGAGGACCACGCGATGGCGTCGCGGGTGGCGATGTCGGCCGGGTCGACCACCTCGGCGCCGCCCTCGACGAGCGCGGCGCGGACCTGCTCCAGCGTGTCCTGCCACCGCTCGCCCTGTTCGTCCCAGAACCCGGCCCGCGGGATGCCGATGCGCGCGCCCCGCAGGCCGTCGCGACGCAGGTGCGGCCGGAAGTCGAAGTTCGGCGCGCCGAGCGTGGCCGCGTCCTCGGGGTCGGGGCCTGCGATCACGGCCAGCACGCGGGCGGCGTCCTCGACGCTGCGCGCGAACGGTCCGGCGGTGTCCTGACTGAAGGCGATCGGCACGATGCCGGTCCGGGACACCAGCCCGACGGTTGGCTTGATGCCGACGATGCCGTTGGCGAAGGCGGGCACGAGGATGGAGCCCGCGGTCTCGGTGCCGATCGCCACCGGGCACAGGCCGGCGGCCACGGCGGCGGCCGATCCGGAGCTGGAGGTGGACACCGGCAGCGCCGGGTGGTGGGGGTTGATCACCTGCCCGCCGAGCGAGCTGTAGCCGCCGGGCATGCCGGTGGACATGTAGTTGGCCAGCTCGGTCATGTTGGTCTTGCCGATGATCAGCGCCCCGGCGGTCCGCAGGCGCTTCACCAGCGGCGCGTCCGCCGGCGCGAAGGAGTCGGCCAAGGCCAGCGCGCCGGCGCTGGTGGCCATCGACCCGCCGCCGGGGCCGCCGGTGTCGACGTTGTCCTTGAGCAGCACCGGCACGCCGTGCAGGGGGCCTGCCGCGGCGCCGGCCTGCCGCTCCGTATCGAGCCGGCGGGCCGTCCACTGCGCGTCCGGGTCGATGCGCAGCACCGCGTTGAGCTTGGGGCCGGCGCGGTCGACGGCCGCGATGCGCGCGAAGGCGCAAGCCAGCTCTTCCTGGACCGTCGTGTCACCGCGGCGGTAGGCGTCGAGCAGCCGGCGGATCGCATCGTCCGGGCCTTTGGCTTTCATGGTCATCCGATCAGCGTACTTGGTCACTTGGTGGCACACTCCTGCCGTCGCACGGAGGTTGAAAGTGCGAGCACGGCATCGAGAACGCCGGCGACGAACCCCTGGAGGTGCTGATCTGCACCGCGCCGCCGAATCGCCAGCTAGCGGGCGGCGCGAACCCGGCTAGCCGATGTCCAGCTTGTAGCAGTACGAGCCCTGGAGCAGGTTGTTCGGAATCAGCGCGTCCGCCCCGGTCCCGTCGGCGTCATCCCACCACTCGTATCCGCCCACTCCGCACAAGCCAAGACGGCTCTGGCCGCGGTCCACTTCGTAGATCGCCGATGCTCCCGCCCTGAACGTGGACGTGCCGGCCGGATCGACCCGCACCGGTGAGTGCAGGTAGGTCAGCTCTGCCGTCGTGGTCGTCGTCGTCGAGCAGCCCACGAGCATCGCCAGCCCCAGGATCCCCATGATCGACCGAAGTACTCCCCGATTGCGCATACTGTTCCCCTCCCAGCACGCATAGGTGCCGGGTCACTCTGGACCAGCCGGCGGGACCAGCGCAACTGGGAACGGGTCTTCTCGTCAAGTGGGCCGGAGGAGGGCACCCTGCATCAGCACCTCCGGATCGGCAAGCAGGAACTCTGGAAGAAACGATCGATTGCTTAGTGCCTCGAAAAAGAAACGATCGTTTTCTAACCCGAAGTTCCAGGAGCGAAATTGCCTGAAGTCCTTGTGGTCAGGGTAGTTTCTCAATGGTGCAGGTTCCTGTGCATGGCTACATGCGGGGCGTGACCCCAAGCAGCTCGAAACAGCGCTGCTGAACCGGTGTCGGGTGCGTGTGCAGCGTGAACGTGCTGCCGCCCTCTGCAACCTGCATCGTGTTCGCCGTCAGCGTGCCCAGCTCAGTGATCAGCGTGCGAAAGCTGTGCACCGGCAACCCGTCCTCGGTGCGCTTGCTCGACGCCTTGGCCGCCGCGGCCGCCGATCGCTGCGCCGGAGCCACCTCGGAGACCCGCTTGCGCTCGGCGCCCTGTCGATCGTGATCGTCGAACAGCAACGGCGCCAGCGAGCGCCGCATGTGCCACTCCACGTAGTAGGCCAGCATGCACAGCAGCACGTGCGCCCGCACCCGATCGGCGCGCCGGTGGTGAATCGGGCGCACCTTCAGGTCCACGGACTTCATGCACCGAAACGCCCGCTCCACCTTCGACAGCCCCTTGTAGGCGCGCACCGTCTGCGCCGCGTCGAGCACCTGCGGCTCCACGTTGCTGCGCACGATGTACAGCCCGTCCAGCGCCTGCTCGGCGGCGATCTTGTGCTCATCGCGCCGAAAGCTGAACGACTCGGAGGTGATCTCGGTCACGAAGTGCTTGCCCACCTTGTAGTGATTGATCACCTTGCCGACCCGCATGCCGATCTCGGCCTCGCCCCGTAGCGGCTGATGGACGCGCTGGGTGGCCTGAGCGATCGGGGCCAGCTTCTGCTCGGTGGCCTGTAGCAGCTCCTGGCGCTTGCGCTTCCGTTCGTCGGCCAGCAACGGGTTGCGGCACACGATCAGCCGCTCGCCCGGAAACTCCTCGCTGGTGATCTCGGCCAGGTCGCGCTCGTCGAACAACGACGGCGCCACCTCGCCGGCGGCCACCAGCTTGCGGATCGTCGGCGCGCGCAGCGTGGTGATCCAGCGCAGCCCCTCCACCTCTTGCAGGTCCTCGCGGATCCTCGCCGCGCTCAGCATCCCGCGGTCGCCGACCAGCACCACCCGCGTGAGTCCGAAGCGGGTGCGGATCTTGTCCACCTGCGCGCTCACCGTCTTCGGGTCGGCGGTAGAGCCAGGGAATACCTCCACCGCCACCGGACAGCCTTCCTGGGTGCACAGCAGCCCGAACACGATCTGCAGCGTGCCCGACTTGCCGTCACGGCTGTGTCCCAACTGCGCCAGCTCGCAGTGGCTGCCCTCGAAGTAGGTCGAGCTCACGTCGTAGAGCACCAGCGTGTGCTCGCTGAGGTGCTGTTCGGCCAGGCGGTCCTCGATCGCCGCCTGGCGCCCGACCAACCAGTCCATCGCCTCGTAGAGCTCGTTCTCATCGACCTCCCCCAACCGCAGCGACTCGCCCAGGGTGGACACGGCGCTGGGCGGTGAGAGCGCGCGGGCGGTGGCCAGTTTGGACTGCGCGTCGATGACGCGGGCGGTGATCATGGCGATGATCAGCTCGCGCGAGCGGCTGGCCTTGCGGGCGATGAGGGTATGGAGTCCGAGCTGCTTGAGGATGCCCAGCACGGCGGCGACGTGGCCGTGGGGCAGCGAGCGCGTGAGCAGCAACGCATCCGAGACCGAGGCGAAGGCGTGGCCGCCCTTGAGCAGGGTGCGCAAGCCGTCGACCAGATCAGGGGGCCATTTGGAGAGGTTCGCGAGCGTGCGCTTCTTGACCTTGCCGTGCTCGCGGTAGGACTCGCGGAGCAGGATGGCAGGGGGAGAGGAGCGGTTGGGGACAGACTCGATGTACATGACTACTGATCTGTGGCAACAGAATACACACAAGTCACGATATGTCAAGATCAAATAGCATGTATCTCGCCGCTATTCACCACCATCTACATGGACACGAAACGACGCCAATCAGCACGCAGATCACCTTGCAACTAATTTCTGTCAATGAAGTTACGAGAGATTCACGCTCTGGAACTTCGGTCTAACATTATCGCCTGAGGAAAGGAGCGTTCCCGAACGATGCCTCGCCAGACCGGTCGATACCGCATCACCACCACCCTTGGGGAGCAGGTCCGGGCGTTCGCCCCGTATCCGCTACCCCCGGCAGATCCCCCGCTGGCGATGGATGCAGCGGCCACAAAGCTCCACGCCGACGCGTTGGCCGCTCTCTCCCGCCTCGCGGTGGCGGGTGCGATGGTGCCGGATACCGACTGGTTCCTCTACGGGTTTGTCCGCAAGGAGGCGGTGATCACCTCGCAGATCGAGGGCACGCAGGCGACGCTGCCCGATCTCGTCACCTATGAAGCGACCGATCGCGCCGAACGCCCCGAGGATGTCGAGGAGGTCTGCAACTACGTGGATGCTCTCGCACGCGCGCGCCGGCAGCTTGCGGACCCGAACGGGGTGCCGCTCAGCGGGCGCCTGTTGCGCGACGCGCACCGGATTCTCATGAGCGGTGCCCGCGGCGCGGACAAGCTTCCCGGCGAGCTACGCCGCTCGCAGAACTGGATCGGCGGCAGCCGGCCGGGCAACGCCCGCTTCGTCCCCCCGCCGCCCGAGGAGGTGCCGGACGCGCTGTCGACGCTGGAGCGATGGTGGCATGCCGAGTGCGACCTGCCGCCGCTGGTGCGCGCCGGCCTCGCACACGTGCAGTTCGAGACGATTCATCCGTTCCTGGACGGCAACGGACGCATCGGTCGGCTGCTGATCGCGTTGCTCATCGAGCACTGGAGGCTGCTCGACCAGCCGCTGCTCTACCTCAGCGTGGCGTTCCGGCGGGCGCAACCGGAGTACTACGCACGGCTCGGCGCCGTGCGAACCGACGGTGACTGGGAGGGCTGGAACCGGTTCTTCCTGGAGTGCGTGCGCGAGGCTGCCGACGACGGCGTGCGCGTCGCCCGCGAGCTCCACGCCATCGTCGGGCGCGACCGCCGCCGAATGATGGGCCACAGCCGATCCACGGTCGCCGCCATCCGGTTACTGGACCGCCTGCCCTCGAATCCCGTTATGACCGTTCCCCGGGCAGCCGAGATGCTCGGGCTGACGGCCCCGCCGGCCCGCAAGGCGATCGAGCTGCTGGAGAGCCTGGGAGTGCTGCGCGAGATCAGCGGCAAGCGCCGCGGGCGCGCTTTTGCCTACCGTGAGTACCTGGAAGCCCTGATCGGTGACGACGGGTGATGCGGTGTATACGCTCACGAGTGCGCCGGTCGCTTCCCGACCCTCATTTGAACGGTGGGATGTCCACTGGCAAGCCAACCCGCATGAAGTAGCGAGCAAGTTCCTGTCCGGTAATCCCGTTTCTGGAGATGGGAGCCCGCAGGAGCGCCTGTAGACATTGCCCAGTGTCGCACGGCATGAGGGCCTATCAACGCAAGATAACCGGCGGCCGGCGCGCGGTCTCGGTGCTTCTCGAGCCGGAAATTGGGCAGGCGCTCGACCGCATGGCCGCCAAGCACGGCGTTTCCAAGAATCAGGTCGTCAACGTGGCGCTGACGCAGCTTGCCGTCGACGACGTGTTGAAGCCTGGCGCCCGTATGCGCGCCAGTAGCGCCTCCTCGTCCAGGTCGGGCCGCGGCGGGAGCAGCACCGGCTCCACGACCCAGCGCAGCCCCGCGAGCGGTTGGCGCTCCGCCGCCTGCTCGGCGGCGATCATGGCGTCGTGGATGCGGCCGGCGAACAGCTCGCGGTTGTAGGCGATGCCGTCGTTGTACTTGCCGGCGGCCACGTTGCCGGCGCAGCCGGTGAAGTAGAGGTGCGGCACCCCGGACGCGGCGGTGCGCCGGTCGCGCGCCAGGCCCACGAACTCCGGGTTCACCACGCCGGTGCCGTCCAGGCGTCGTTGACCAGCCCGGAGTAGCCCTCGGTCCGCCAGGAACAGAACATGTGGCCGTAGTCGTTGGCGAGCGTCACGCCCGAGCGGCGCCACGCTTCCAGGTACTCGGAGCGGATCTTGGCGTCGTGCACGACGTCGATGGCCACCCGCCCCCAGAAGGGCATGGCGTTCTGTTCGACCGGCGGCAAGCGTGGGGTCGTCCAAACACGCCAGCGCCGTCGCGAACTTCGAATGGACGTGCAGCACGCAACGGGCGTCCATGATGGTGGATCGCACTCGTATCAGTAGTGGTAACGGGCCGCAAGGAACCTCACGCGGCCTTCGCTGACTCGATAGACCAGGCGGTGCTCCTGGTCGATGCGCCGTGACCAGGCGCCTGAAAGCTGACCGCGCAGCGGTTCCGGCTTGCCGGGTCCGCTGAACGGGTCGCGGAGCTCGGCCTCGATCAGCTTCAGGGTGCGCAGCGCCCGCCGCCGGTCCGTGCGCACCCAGTGCTCCAGGTCTTCGAGGCAGTTCGGATCGAAGAGCGCGTCCCGACGGCCGCTATCGCTCACGCTCCGTCGAGGTCGAGGCGTTCGCGAAGCTGCTCGATGTTCAGCGGGACACCTTCTCCGGCCGCTGCGCGGTCGCTGGCGTCCAGCAGGCGCCGGGCGTTCTTCGGCGAACGGAGCAGGTAGGCGGTCTCCATCCAGCCGGCGAGCTCGTCGGCCGCGACCAGGGCGACCGGCTCCGCGCCGCGGCGGCGAATCACGATCGGCTCGCGGGTGTCCGTCACCTGATCCATGAGCGCCGCCAAGTGGGCCCGCGCGTTGCTGTAGGTGGTCTCGTGGGTCATCTCAGATTACTTGTACAGTGATACGGTACAAGTAATGGGTGCGCCGATCGAGCTGGGAGCCGGGCGAGAGCGCTGCTTAGCGCGACTTACACAGCGAAGCGGGGTCAACCCGATCCGCGCGAAGCCCACGTTCCCCAGAATGACGGTCGTCTGGTTCGATCACCTGCGTTCCGAAGACGACCGCTGTCTCCGGGTCGTAGGTCAGGTCGAACTCGTAGCTGACGGCCCCCTTCGCAACTCACTGGAGAGATCACGTGGGCCAGGGGAAGGCGACGGTCGGCTGATTCACGAAGCGCTGGACGCGGAGCAGCAACCGGGCGCCGGCGCCGGGCTCCAGGCGCACGTGCAGGGCGGTGCCTCCCACCTCGGAGCGCTCGCCGTCGATGGCGACGCTGTCGATCGCGTGCTCGGCGAATGCGCCCGACTGCAGGACCAGGTTCTTCGCATGCACGGGATCCAGGTTGACGAGCTGCACGCCCACCTCGTCCGCGCTCATGTGGTCGACCAGCGAGGCGACGCCCGGCGGGATACCGGCGCGCCGGCGTTCGGCGTCGAAGTAGCGCACCGCGCAGTGCCACGGCACGCCCACGTGGCGGGTGGGAAGGCCGCCCAGCATGAGCTGCACGAGGCCCCACACGACCGCCGGATTGATGCCGTTCGGGTCCTCGGAGAGCAGCATGTCGGCCGGGCGGGTGTCCTGCGCGCGCAGCTCCACCTTCCGGCGCACCTCTTCCAGGTCGGCCTGCAGCTTCTCCACCGGATAGCCGTCGTTCGAGCCGTCCAGGAACCGCACCCAGGGGTCGGAGGCCACCAGCGCGTGGTCGCGCTCGCGGTCCTGGGACCAGGCGTAGACCGCCAGCGCGCCGCGGTCGAACGGTTCCGGCTGGAAGTCGTACCAGCCGTCCTGGTTGTACATGCGCGGGTAGAGCGTGACGCCGTCCTCGACCTTGCTGTTCTTGTTGACCGACGCCATGACGGTCCGCCAGACGTCCACGTACTTTCGGTCGCCCGACACCAGCAGTGCGTTGCCGAACGCGTACGGCGTGCGGCTCTGGAAGTTGGGGCGGTGGTGCGGGATCGGCTTGCCGTCCTCGTCCAGCCCGTAGAACCCGCCGGTGTGGCCCCAGCCGTAGACGCCGCGCCACCACGCGCCGTCGCCGGCGGCGCCGCTGCCGATCTTGCCGTCCAGCCCGACGTTGCCCGGGATCAGGCCGTCGTTCTGGCAGGTGCGCTCGACCCAGGCGTCGGAGTACTCCTGGATCCACTCCCGGTACTTCGCCTCGCCGGTGGCCGCGTAGGCGTAGAACGCCATGGCGGTGGCGGCGAGGTTCAGGGGGATGTCGCCTTCGACGTCGCGATAGGTCTCGTAGTGAAACAGGTAGTCGTCGAAGTTGCGGTGGCCGCGCCCCGGCTTGAAGCGGCCCTCGATCTCGAACGGATCGCCGGCCCAGTCGACCGGCTCGACCTTGCCAAGCACCGGCCCGCGGCTGCCGTTCAGGACGCTGCGGATGATCCGGTGCTTCGGGTCGTAGTTCGGCTCGGCCGGCTCGTCGGGGTCGCCGGGCAGGTAGAAGCCGGCGAAGCGGCAGACGCGCTGCCGCCAGGTCAGGTTCCACGGTTCGCAGAGCCCCTCCTGGAACAGGCAGTGGTAGCCCTCGCCGTTGTGCACCCAGTCGAAGCTGGTCGGGAACTCCTTGTAATACATGCCGTCGGCGCCCAGCTTGGTGACGGTGGTCGTCGCTTCCGTGTACTGCCGGATGTGGCCCTCGATGCCGCGGCGGTACAGGGCCAGCACCCGCTCGGAGCCGCCCAGGGCATAGAAGTCGGTCCAGTTGGTCACGTTCTCGGCGGCGTCGTCCGGGCCGTCCAGCGCCCCCCAGCGCGCGAAGCACTTGAGGTAGCCGCGCTCGTCGAAGTAGCGGTCGTAGAACGGCGGGATCGCCGCCTCGATCGCGCGCATCAGCTCGCGCTCCAGCAGCGCCCAGTGCGGAGGCGCGGTGGGCGTGGAGATCGTCACGGCGGCGGTCGGCGGGGTTCGTGCGAGCATGTGGCGTCCCTCCTGAGACCTGCGGGCCTGCTGGGCGCCGATGGTAGCAGAGCGGCCGGCCGCTCCGCTCAGCCGGAGGTGGGAGCCGGGGCGGCGGTGTCCGCGTGCTCGAACTGGCTCCGGTAGATGCGCGCGTAGGTGCTGTTCGCCGCGATCAGCTCGTCGTGCGTGCCGCGCTCGGCAACTCGGCCCGCGTCGATCACGTAGATCACGTCGGCGCGCCGCACCGTGCTCAGCCGGTGGGCGATGACGAAGCTGGTGCGCCCCTGCAGGAGCTCTCCCAGGGCTTCCTGGATGAGCAGCTCGGTGCGGGTGTCGACGTTGGAGGTGGCCTCGTCCAGCACCAGGATGCGCGGGTCCTTGAGCAGCGCGCGGGCGATGGCCAGCAACTGGCGCTGGCCGCGGCTCAGGTTGACGGCGCCCTCCTGCAGCACGGTGTCGTAGCCGTCGGGAAGGCGGGAGATGAATTCGTGCGCCCGCGCGCGGCGCGCGGCCGCCTCCACGGCGTCGTCGTCGGCGTCCGGCCGGCCGTAGCGGATGTTGTGGCCGATGGTGTCCGCGAACAGGAAGGTGTCCTGGAGGACGATGCCAATGCTCTGCCGCAGGCTGTCTTGCGTCACGGCGCGGACGTCCTGCCCGTCGATGGTCACCCCGCCCTCCTGCACGTCGTAGAAGCGCTCCAGCAGGCTGATGATGGTCGTCTTGCCGGCGCCGGTCGGGCCGACCAGCGCTACGGTCTGACCGGGCTCCGCGACCAGGTCGACGCCCTCCAGCACCGGCGTCTCCGGCTCGTACGCGAAGCTCACGCCGGACAGCTCGACGCGGCCGGCGGTGACCTCCAGCGGCCGTGCGTCGTCGGCGTCGCGTACGCGCGGCTCCTCGTCCAGCAGCTCGAAGATGCGCTCGGCGCCGGCGATCGCCGACTGCACCTGCGTCCACATCATGGAGATGGACTGCACGGGCTCGAAGAAGCGGCGCACGTACTGCACGAAGCCGACGATCACGCCGATGCTGACCAGGTCCGCCCGCGCCAGGTAGCCGCCGTAGGCCAGCACCACCGCAAGGCCGACGGCGCTGAGCACGTCCATGGTCGGGGCGAACGCGGCGGTCAGCGATTCCGCGCCGACGTTGGCGTCGCGGTTGGCGCGGTTGAGCTCGCGGAAGCTGGACGAGTTCCAGCCCTGCCGGTTGAAGGCCTGTGCCACGCGCGCCGGAGATGTTCTGCTCCAGCTCGGAGCTCACCCCGCTGATGGTCCTGCGGGTCTTGCGGAAGGCGATGCGGGCGCGCCGGGAGAACACCGCCGTGGACAGGTACATCAGCGGCAACAGCGCGAAGCTGATCAGGGCCAGCCTCCAGTTGAGCGCCAGCATGCCGATCAGGATCGCGATCAGCAGCAGCACGCTTTGGGCCAGCCGCGACAGGCTCATGCCGAACGCACGGTTGATCACGTCGGTGTCGTTCGACAGGCGCGACACCAGGTCGCCGGCCTTGTGGTGGTCGAAGTAGCCGAGCGACAGCGCGTGCACCTTGCCCATGATCTGGCCGCGTATCCGCAGCAGCACGCGCTGTCCCAGCGCCAGCAGCGCCACGCGGCTGACGGCGCCGGCCAGCCAGCCGGCGATATAGAACGCCAGGACGAGCGCCATCGCCACGGCGAGCATCCGACCCGTCTCGGACGGTGGCAGCAACCCGTCCACGAACGCCTTGAGGCCGTCCACCGCCCGCGCGATGTACAGCGGCGCCAGCGCCTGCGCGCCGGCGGAGGCCGCCGCCGTCACCACCACCATGATGAACGCCAGGCGCTGGCCGCGCAGGTAGCCCAACAGCCGCCGCAACGTCCGCCCGACCCGCTCGGCCTTGCGCTCCTCTTCGGCGCCGAACGGCATCATGCCCATGCGTCCATGGCCGCCCGCGCGCTGCCGGTGACGTGCGGGATCGCTCACGGCGCCACCTCCCCGGGTTCGGCCGGCTCGGCGGCGGCCGGCTGCGCGGACAACTCGCCGTAGAAGACCTCGGCGTATAGCGCGTTGTCGTGCAGCAGCCGTTGGTGCTCGTCCAGCCCCGCCACCGTTCCCTCGTGCAGCAGCAGCACGCGGTCGGCGGCCAGCACCGTGTGCATGCGGCTGGCGATGACGAAGGACAGCCGGTCCTGCCGGAGGTCGTCGAGCGCGGCGCGGATGCGCCGCTCGGTCTCGTAGTCGACGCTGCTGGTGCTGTCGTCGAGGATCAGGATGCGCGGCTCGATCAGCAGGGCGCGGGCGATCGCCACCCGCTGCTTCTGACCGCCCGAAAGGGTCACGCCGCGCTCGCCGACCATGCTGGCGTAGCCGTCGGGGAGCTCCGTGATGAACGGGTGCGCCTCCGCGGCGCGGGCGGCGGCCTCCACCTCGGCACCGGTGGCGTCCGGCCGGCCGTAGGCGATGTTCTCACGGATGGTGCCGCCGAACAGGGTGGTCTCCTCCAGCACGATGCCGATCTGCCGCCGTAGCGACTGCAGCGTGACGTCGCGGATGTCGGCGCCGTCGATGGTGATGCGGCCGGCGGTGGCGTCGTAGAAGCGCGGGATCAGGTTGATGATCGTGCTCTTGCCCGATCCGGTGGCGCCGACGATTGCCAGGGTCTCGGACGCCCCGGTGCGGAAGCTCACCTCGCGCAGCACCGGCGCCCCGACCCCGAAGTAGCTGAACGACACCCGCTCGAACTCGAGCCCCTCGCGGAGCGGCGCCAGCGTTGCCGCGCCGGGCTTCTCCGTGACTTCCGATTCGGCGTCCAGGATCTCGAAGATCCGCTCGGCGCCGGCGGCCGCCTGGGAGATCGACATCATGATCATGCCCAGCATCGTGATCGGGAACATGGCGACGATCAGGTAGCCCTGGAACGCCACCAGCTCGCCGATGGTGAGGCGCTCGGCCAGGATCTGGACGCCGCCGCCCCAGGTAATGACCACGGTGCCGATGTTGGCCATCGCGAACACCAGCGGAATGGCCAGCGAGAACAGGCGCCCCACGTGCATCATCTGCTCGTACATCTCGCGGCTCTCGACCTCGAACCGCTCCTGCTCGCGCGTGGCGCCGGTGAATGCCTTGACCGTGCGGACGCCGACGATGTTCTGCTCCAGGCGGGTGTTGAGCGCCGCGATCTTCTCCTGCACGGCGCGGAACAGCGGCCGTCCCACCTTGGCCATGTAGGAGAAGATCACGAACACCACGGCCATCAGCGGAATCACGTGCAGGGCCAGCCGCCAGTTGGTCGCGAACAGCAGGGTGAAGCTGCCGATCAGCAGCACCACGGTGGTAATGATCTGGATCACGCCGGTGCTGACGAAGGTGCGCACCATGTCCACGTCGCTGGTGGCGCGGGTGAGGAGCTGCCCGGTCTGCGAGCGGTCGTGGTAGCTGAACGAGAGGCTCTGGACGTGGTCGTAGAGCCGGTTGCGCAGGTCGTAGGCGACGCCCTGTGACACGCGCGCGGCCAGGGCGCCCTGCACGTAGGTGAACAGCGAGCGGAGCGCCGTGACGGCGACGATCAGCAGCGCGCCGATCAGGACCGCCTGCATCCGATCGACCAGGATGCCCGAGTCGATGACCTGCTGAGTGATGCGGGGCACGACCAGATTGCCGGCGGAGCTGGCCAGCAGGCAGACCAGGCTGACCAGGACGCGCCCCCGGTACGGGCGCATGTAGCTCAGGCTGCGCAGCAGGGCGCGCATCGCCGGGCGTCCGAGCCGGCGGCCGTCAGTCGGCTGCCGCGGTGAGGGACTCGACATCCTCATTCTCCCGGCCGGCCAGCCAGTCGGTCCAGCAGCTCGTTCAGGCGCTCCCGATCCTCGTCGCTGAGGGGCTCCATGATCCGGTGGATGCCGTCCACGTACTGCGGCCACAGCCGGTCCATCAGGGCGCGGCCGGCAGGCGTCACATGCACCAGCACCACGCGCCGGTCGTGGGCGGCCGGTTGGCGTTCGACCAGTCCGTCGCGCTCCAGGCGGTCGACGACACCGGAGGCGTTGCCGGGGTCGGCCCACGACCGGGCGGCGAGCCTGGTCACCGGGATGCCCTGATCCGGGATCCGCACCAGGGTGTGGAACTGCGCCCCGGTCAGCCCCGCCTGTGCGAACATCGCGCCCATCGCCCGCTTCATGGACAGCGTCGTGCGCAGCAGGCGCCGGAAGGTGGCGACGGTCGGATCGGCGCATTCGTCACAGCGGAGATCCATACCGAAAACTTGAGATCGCAAATGTTATGATCGCAAGGACTGATCGTCAAGGGAATGCCCCGGCTGGAGCGAGTACCGGGACATACCGGGGTGCGAGCGTGTTGTACGATCGGCAAGGCAGGTAGCGGAGAGACCGCAGAGTGATGAAGATCGGTGCGTTTTCGGTGAGTCTGGCGGTGAAGGACCTGCAAGCCGCGAAGGCGTTCTATGAGAAGCTCGGCTTCAGCCGCGCCGGCGGCGACGGAAGCGGCTACCTGATCATGGTCAATGGGGGCGCCACGATCGGCCTGTTCCAGGGGATGTTCGACGGCAACATCCTCACGTTCAACCCCGGGCTGCGGCAGGACGGGTCGCAACTCACGGAGTTCACGGATGTCAGGGAGATACGAGAGTCCCTGCGTGCGAGCGGCATCGAGATGACGACGGACACGGATCCGGCGGGCACCGGTCCGGCCCACATCGTGTTCCGTGCTAACCGGGGCGAATCAGGCGCCAGAGGGCGCGGCGGGCGCTGTCGATGGCCAGGAACGGACCCGGCGGAAGCCGCCGGCCGAGCCAGCGCACCTCGAAGTGCACGTGCGGGCCGGTGGCCCGGCCGCTCTGACCGGCCGACCCGATGCGCGTCCACTTCAGGACCGGCCGGCCTGCGCGCGTGCGCGCGGACTCGAGGTGCGCGTACAGGGTCGAGAACCCCAGCCAGTGGCGGATGATGACGTAGGTGCCCAGGGTGGGACTGGACCCCACCACGTCTACGATCCCGCTCTTGGCCGCGCGCACCGGACCGCCCAGCGGCGCGCGGAAGTCGATTCCCTTGTGCACTTCCAGCGCCAGGGGATTTGCGCTCTCCGGTCTCGTCCGCAGGAAGTAGCGCGAAGTGACCGCGCCCGGTACCGGCCGCACGTACGGCGGGACCACCAGATTGAATGCCAGCAGCAGCAGCGCGATGCGCAGCAGCCGGCGGCGTCGCGCCGGCACGGCGTACCTCGTGCTCTTGGCCTTCACCCGCATGTACGGGAAGGTGGGTCTTCCGGCACTCGGATGGTGCGGGACCGCTCGGCACGCATCGACGATCCGCCGGGAGGCTCTCGCGCTGACTCAAGCCCGGCGTGGCGGTGGCGGTGATGAGCCGCACACAGAAGCCTGAGGTTGGCACGCTCCGCGCCGCCGCCGCGGGCGTACGGGATGCGGTGTTGCGCGCACAGCTTCATGGCGCCGATCCTCCCATACGTGGCCCCGTCGCTGTAGCCGAGCCCGCGCGTCACGTAGTCGAACAGGCTGGAGAAGCCGCGGCGCAGGTACAGCGCGCGCGCCTGTACAGTCGCACGCGCCGGCCCGCACAGTAGCCGGGCATGGCTCGAGCCGCTGTTCCCGGCCTGTTGACGCCGATCACGATCAAGGGGCGCACGCTGCGCAACCGGATCGTGATGCCGCCGATGGCAAGCCACTTGTCGCCGCCGGACGGCTCGGTGACGCAGGAGCACCTGGACCGCTACGTGCCGCGCGCGGCCGCCGGCGTCGGCCTGGTGATGGTCGAGCACTGCTACGTGGTGGCCGACGGCCGCACCAGCGACGACCAGCTCGGCATCCACGACGACGCGGTGGTCGCCGGGCACGCAGTCCTCTGCGAGCGAATCCGGGCGACCGGCGCGGTGACCGGCGTGCAGCTCAATCATGGGGGAGGCAAGGTTCCGAGCGCCTGCAGCGGCCATCAGCCGGTCAGCGCCTCCGCCGGCGTGGTCCCGCGTGGGCAGGAGGACTGCCGGGCCGCCACGGTCCCCGAGATCGAGGAGTACCCGCGCGACTTCGCCCGCGCCGCGCGCCGCGGGGTGAGGGCCGGCTACGACCTGGTGGAGATCCACGGCGCCCACGGTTACCTGCTCAGCCAGTACCTGTCGCCGCTGGTCAACCGGCGCGACGACCGCTACGGCGGTGACGCCGATCGCCGCCTGGCCCTGCCGCTCGCGGTGGTGCGCGCCGTGCGGGCCGAGGTAGGGCCGGACTACTGGATCCAATACCGCTTGGGCGCGCTGGATTACAAGGACGGCGGCCTGGACGCGGAGGCGGCGGTGGCGGCGGCAGGGGCGCTGGTCGCGGCCGGCGTCGACGTCATCCACATCTCCGGCGGGGTGCACGGCCCGCAGGCGCAGGACTGGGACGGTGCCTCCGAGGGCTACCACGTCGGCATCGCCGCCCGCGTGCGCGCCGGCGTCACCGTGCCCGTGATCGTGCCGGGGGCGATCCGTACGCCGGCGTTCGCCGACCGCGTGGTCCGCGAAGGCAAGGCCGACCTGGTCGCGGTAGGCACGGCGATGCTCGACAATCCCCGGTGGGCGGCCGACGCGATCGAGGCGCTGGCCGGCTCCTCGCAGCCCGTCGAGCCGTTGCCGGGCGGCAACCCGTGCGGTACGGTTGGCTCTTCGTGAAGGAGCTTCGCAGGTTCCGTGGCGACTGACCCGGCAGCGCAGACCGCCGATGCGCAGCGCGAGTTGCTACGCCGTCAGCTCCGCACGCGTGCCCTGCGCATGCGGCCTCTCTACCTGCTCCTGCTGATCTCCTTCGCCTTTCTGTTCCTGTTCAAGTACGTGCCGATCTACGGGATGGCGATCGCCTTCACGGACTTCAACGTCCGCGACGGGCTGCTCGGCAGCGACTGGAACAACTTCGCCTACTTCAAGCGGATGGCGCGCGATCCGTTCTTCAGCCGCGTGCTGTTCAACACCGCCTACCTCAGCTTCCTGCGCCTGGTATTCCAGTTTCCGACGCCCATCGTCTTCGCGCTGCTGCTCAACGAGATCCGGTTCACCCCCTTCAAGCGGGCGGTGCAGAGCGTCAGCTACTTCCCGCACTTCATCTCCTGGGTGCTCCTGAGCGGCATCATCTCGCAGATCCTCAACACCTACGGCCCCGTGTACTGGTTCTTCGGCGTGATCGGCTCGGAGCCGGTCCACCTGCTCACGTACGCTCCAACCTTCCGTGGCCTGCTGGTGCTCACCGGCATCTGGCAGAGCGTGGGCTGGGCCTCGATCATCTACCTGGCGGCACTGTCCGGGATCGACTCGCAACTCTACGAGAGCGCCCAGATCGACGGGGCCGGCCGGCTCCGGCAGGCGTTCAGCATCAGCCTGCCGTCGCTGGTGCCGATGATCTACATCCTGTTCCTGCTGCAGGTGGCCGCGCTGATGCACGAGTCGTGGGAGCAGATCTTCAACCTGTACAACCCCAACGTGTTCGCAGTCGCAGACGTGTTCGAGACGCTCATTTACCGCGCCGGCATCCAGGACGCCCGCTTCGGCTACACCACCGCGATCGGCATGTTCCAGAACGTCGCCGGACTGATTATTCTGCTCATCGTCAACGCGATTGTCCGCCGCTCCGCCGACTACGGCCACTTCGCCCTGTGGTGAGGCTCGCTCCGGTGAGACGGCGGGACGGATCGGTACGGGGGAGCTGAGCGCGATGGCAGTGCGGGGCCGGACGAGCGCGGCCGGCGTGACCTTCGACATCGCCAACTACGCGTTCTTCGTGCTGCTGTCGCTGACCTTCATCTATCCGTTCTGGTCCATCATCACCCAGTCGTTCGCCCCGATTCATGCCGTCCACCGGATGGGCTTCCACGTGTGGCCGGGAGAGATCGACACCGAGGCGTGGAACTACGTGTTCGACGAGCATGACGTGGCGCCGGCCTACTTCAACACGACCTTCCGGGTCGTGCTCGGCGTGCTTGCGACCCTGCTGGTCACGTTCACCGCCGGGTACGCCCTCTCCAAGCCGACGCTGCCGTGGCGCAAGTCGCTGACCCTCGTCTACATCCTGACCCTGTTCTTCTCGGGCGGGATCATCCCGCTGTTCCTGTTGATCCGCGGCCTGGGGCTGTTCAACACCCGCGCCGTGCTGATCCTGGTGCCGGCCATCAACGTCTTCTGGATCGTGCTGGCCCGCACGTACCTGATGACCATCGATCAGGCGATGGAGGATTCGGCGATGATCGACGGCGCCACCTACTGGACGGTGCTCGTGCGCATCATCACGCCGCTGGCCAAGCCCGTGATCGCGGTGATCTCCCTGTTCTCGGCCGTCCAGCACTGGAACTCCTGGTTCGACGCGCTGATCTACGCCCCGCACCCCCGCCTGATCGTGCTGCAGATGCTGGTCTTCCGGATGCTGACGGACCTCCGCAGCGACTGGTTCATCGAGTACCAGGAGATGATGCGCCAGGCGGGCATCGACGTGGAGATGTTCGCCGCCGAGGCGGTGCAGGCGGCCACCATCGTCCTGACCATCGGCCCGATCATCCTGGTCTACCCCTTCCTGCAGCGGTTCTTCGTCAAGGGCGTGATGCTGGGCTCCCTGAAAGGATGAAGCAGGCGGACAACTGCGCTACCATCGGCGCATCGACCCGAGGGAGGGCCGCGGGCCCTCGTCGCAACCGACTCCCAAGAAGGAGAGGGACATGAAAACGAAGCGAATGCTGGCTCTGATCGCCTGCGGCTTGCTCCTTGCCGCCGGCACGGCGATCGGGGACGGCCAGGACGAGGTCGACCGGCTCTCGTTCAGCAACGAGGATACGCTCGAGCTCGTCTGGGGCGGGTACTCCGGAACGGAGATCACCGACGACAACTGGGTGAAGGTCCACATCGAGGACCTGTTCAACGTCGACATTACCAACACGATCATGCACGGCGGCCGGCAGGAAGCCCTCAACACCATGCTCGCCGCCGGCGAACATCCCGACGTGCTCTGGGGCTTCATCGACATGGTGGCGTGGTTCAACAAAGGGGGCCTTCCGCACCATTCCACGCGACATGATCGAGCGCTACGCTCCGAACTACAGCGAGTTCATCGACAACGAGGGTCCGCTGACGTGGGGGGTGAGCCTGGCGCCCGGCTCCACCGACGAATACATGAACCTGCCGCGCGCCGAGCACTACCAGCAGGGGTGTGACCGGCTGGCGTGGTGGCGGCTGGACTGGCTGCGCCAGATCGGCATGGACCCGGCGGGTCTGGACGGCAAGGCGCCGAAGCTGGGCGAGTTGAACGGCCTGATGTACGACGAGGGCGCTCCCGATCCGGAGGACCCGGCCGGCATGCCGGATACCTTCTACATGTGGTTCGGCCACTTCGACTGGGACGAGGTGGAATCGATCATGGCCGGCTTCCGCGCGGCCGACTTCAACGGCAACGGTCAGCCGGACGAGATCCCCTTCGCCACCATGGGCGCCGGCCAAGGGTCCGAGGCCCAGGACATCGTGTTCTTCATGGGCCTGGGGATGGTCTTCGACGCGTTCGGCGTCAATTCCGTGGAGAACTACTACGATCCCGAGCAGGACCTGACGGTACGCGAGGACACCTACTCGCAGAGCCGCGAGGCGCTGAAGGCGCTGCAGCGTTGGTTCCAACTGGGGTACCTGGATCAGAACCTGCCGGCGGTCACCCGTGCCGAGTGGGAGCAGCGCTGGCAGAACGGGTTGGCCGGCATGTGGTCGCGCGGCCAGAACTGCGGCACCAGCGCCCGCTACGGCGAACCGGGCGGGCACTGCGGGCGCCTCGTCAGGAACGTGCCGGAGGCCAAGCTGGTGACGACGCTGCCGATAATCGGTCCGACCGGCATCACGCGGTGTCCGTTCGACGGGCGGTCCACGCCGATGAATCCGGGCATGGGCTACAGCATCAAGCACGACGTCACCGACGAGGAGCTGGCGCGCATCCTGCAGATCTTCGACTACCTCAACTACGATTCGCAGGGCATCATCCACGGCCAGTGGGGTCCGCCCGGCCTGTTCTTCGACTGGAACGGCAAGGACGGCGCCGCAGGGACGCCGTACGACTGCATGAACAGTTGGGTCACGCCCAAGGAGGGCGTGTCGGGCTACGGCCAGCACTACGGCTTCTTCTACTACAACGCCTACCACTGGCACGACGGCTTCCGCTTCTGCACCGTGAACAAGGATCGGGATGACCTGACCGAGGGCGTCACGTGGCAGAACTTCATGAAGAAGAACCCGTACATCCAGGAAATCTCGACCCCGGACCATCGGGAAGACATCTTCACCCAGACCGACTATCTGCCGCTCTGGGCGGAGTTCGGCGACGGGCTGACCACGCTCAAGCAGGAGACCTGGTGGCGCTACATCACCACCGACGTCGACATCGACGCCGACTGGCAGCGCTACGTCGACGAGTGGATGAGTATCGGCGGGCGCGAGATCCTCGACGAGCTCAACAAGGCGCCGCTGGTTTCGGACATCCGTACGGGCGCCGCCCACCTTGCCGACATGCTCCCGCAGTATTGAGGCGATCGTGAGCTGACGTTCACGGAACCGACGCACATGGGCGGCCGCTCCCACGTGGGGTGGCCGCCCTTTTTCGTGGGTCGGACGCCGGGTGCGCTACAGTGCGCACCACCCGAGCCGAAGGCGCGTCCAATGAGGTGACATGAAGATAGCGGATACGTGGGATCTGGAGTCGATCTTCGCCGGCGGCAGCACGTCGCCCGAGTTTCGGGACTTCGTCGCCGAACTGGAACGCGATGTCGCCGGGGCAGGCGAGCGCGTCCGCGCGCTGGACGAGTCGACGACGGACGCCGAGGTCCGCACCGTGCTGCTGGACGCGCAGGCCGCCGAGGAGCGGCTGGACCAGGTGTTCTCCTTCGCCGAGTGCCTGCGCGCCCAGGACACGGCCGATGCCGAGGCGGTGCAGTGGGTCGGGCGGGTCGACGCGCTGGGGGCGTCGCTCAAGGCGCTCGGCGCCGCGCTGTCGGCGTTCACGGCCCGGCTCGCGGACGAGCGCTGGCGGACGCTGACGGAAAGCGCCGAGCTCCGCGCGGTGGCGTTCCTGCTGAGCCGGGAACGCGACCTGGCGCGGCGCAAGCTGGACGCCCGGACCGAGGGGCTGGTGGAGGAGCTGGCGGCCGACGGCTACCACGCCTGGGACCGCCAGTACACGACGCTCGCGGGCTCGCTGCGGGCCGAGGTGGAGGTGGACGGCGAGTCGCGCCGGCTCTCCATGGGACAGCTCGCCGCCCGCCTGGAGGAGCCCGCGCGCGCGGACCGCAAGGCCGCGTTCGAGGCGCTGGAGGGCGCGTGGCGACCGGTCGCGGACCTGGCCGCCGGCGCGCTCAACAGCCAGGCCGGCTTCCGTCTGACCTGGTACCGCCACCGCGGCTGGGACTCCGTGCTCGACGAGCCGCTCTACCTGAACCGGATGGAGGCGCGGTCGCTGGACGCCATGTGGGCGGCGGTGGCCGACGGGGCGGCTCGCCTGGTTCCCTACCTGCAGGCGAAGGCGCGGCTGATCGGCGTGGATGCTCCCTGCTGGTACGACATGCAGGCCCCGGTGGGAGCCGCCGAGGACGAGCTGTCCTTCGACGCGGCCGCGACGCGAATCCTGGATTGCTTCGAGGACCACGATCCCGACCTGAGCGCGTTCGTCCGGCACGCCTACGACGGCCGCTGGATCGAGGCGGCCGACCGCGAGGGCAAGGCGGCCGGCGGCTTCTGCACGACGCTGCCGCTGAGCCGCCAGACGCGCATCTTCATGACCTATGGAGGGACCTTCGGCGGCGCGACCACGCTCGCCCACGAGCTCGGGCACGCCCACCACTCCTGGCTGCTGCGCGAGCGTCCCTACTACGCGACCTCCTATCCGATGACCCTGGCGGAGACCGCCAGCACCTTCTGCGAGGGACTGCTGATCTCGGCCGCGCTCGATGAGACGACGGACGCCGGCGTGCGGCTGCGGCTGCTGGACCGGGTGCTGGAGGAGGCGGCCACCATGCTCATGAATCTGCGGTCCCGCTTCCTGTTCGAGATCGACTTCTACCGGGAACGGGCATCCGGTCCGCTGACGGCGGCGGAGCTGGACGAGCTGATGGTCGGCGCCCAGCGCCGGGCGTTCTGCGACGCCCTGGCGCCGGACGGCTACCATCCGCTGTTCTGGGCGTCGAAGATGCACTTCTACTTCACCGACGTGCCCTTCTACAACTTCCCGTACGTGGTGGGATACCTGCTGGCCAGCGGCCTGGCCGCGCGCGCCGCCGACGCGGGCGGTGAGTTCGCGGCCGACTACGGGCGGCTGCTTGCCGACACGGGCGTCATGACCTGCGAGGAGCTCGCCCGCCGCCACCTGGGCGTCGACCTGGGGCAGCCGGACTTCTGGCAGTCCGCCGTCGATCGTCCCCTGTCCCACGTCGACGAGTTTGTGAGGCTGGCGGCGGGCCCATGAAGAGCAGACCTCCCTGGAGCCGGCCGATCTGCAAGGTGGCAGGCGACTACCTGGCGTGGCCAACGGTCGCGGCCTGCGCGAGCGGGGAGGTCCTGGTGGCCTTCTCCGGCGACCGCGAGGAGCACGTTTGCCCGTACGGCAAGACGCTGCTGATCAGGAGCGGCGACGGCGGAGAGACCTGGACGGAGCCTGTGATCATCAACAGCACGCCGCTCGACGACCGCGACGCGGGCATCGTCGAGCTGGCCTCGGGCACGCTGGTGATGAGCTGGTTCACCTGCGCGACCTGGGAACACTTCGAAGCATTCCTGGCCCGCGACCGCTGGGAGCCGGCGCAGATCGACGCGTGGGCACGGCACTGCAGCAAGGTCCCGGAAGAGGTCCGCCGCGCCTGGCTGGGAAGCTGGACGCGGCGCTCGACCGACGGCGGGCGCACGTGGGAGCCGCCGGTGCCCAGCATCGTCTCCGCCCCGCACGGCCCGGTGCAGGCCGCCGGCGGCGAGCTGCTGTATGCCGGCACCGCCGAGGTAAACGGCCGCGGCGCGGTGCTGCTGGCCACGTCCGCCGACGAGGCGCGGTCGTGGCAGGTCGCGGGCACCGTCTTGTATCTGGAGGACTATCCCGGCGAGCACTCCGTCTTCAGCGAGCCGCACGTGGCCGAGCTGGCCGGCGGCGAGCTGCTGGTCATCCTCCGCACCGACAACGGCGCGGCGGGGATCCACTCCTGCCGCTCAGGCGACCGCGGGCGCACCTGGTCACCGCCGGAGCCGACCGGGATGATCGGCTTTGATCAGCCCGGACACCTGATCCGGCTGGCGGACGGGCGGCTGCTCTGTACCTACGGGCGCCGCAGCGCTCCGTTCGGCCAGCGCGCCTGCCTGTCGGAGGACGAGGGCCGCTCCTGGCGGCTGGACGCGGAGGTCGTCCTGCGCGACGACGGCCCCAACACGGACCTGGGCTACCCGGCGACCGCCGAGCTCTCCCCCGGCGAGCTGCTCACGGTCTACTATCAGGTGGACCGTCCGGGCGAGAAGGTGTGCATCAACGCCACCCGGTGGAGCCTGGACGGTTCCTGAAACGCACTGAGAGGAACCCATGCACCGACCCTTCGTCATAGACCTGCACCTGGACCTGGCGTGGGATGCCCTGTTCTGGAACCGCGACCTGACGCTCGACGTCGCCGCCATGCGCGCGCTGGAGGAGGCCGAGCCGCCGCAGGTGTCTCCCGACATCAACACCGGCATCTGCACCGTGACCGTTCCCGAGCTCCGCCGAGGCCGGGTCGGGCTGGTGCTGTCCACCATCATGTCGCGCATCCAGTCTCGCGACGGCCACATGCGTGACGGCATGCGCACGCAGGAACAGGCGATGGAGATGGGCCGCGGCCACCTGGCCTACTACCGGACCCTGCACAAGCGCGGGCTGTTCAAGCCGGTCCTGGGCGTCGCCGACCTGGACGAGGCGCTTGCCACGTGGCGCGATCCGGACGACGAGGCCGCCGCCTCGGCTCCCATCTACCACCTGCTCTCCATGGAGAGCGCCGACCCGATCGAGGACCCGGACGACGTCGCCTTCTGGTGGGATGCCGGCCTGCGCGTCGTCGGGCCCGCCCACTTCGGCGACAACACCTACATCCACGGGACCGGCACCGAAGGCGGCCTCAAGCCCCCGGCCGCCGATCTCTACCGGGCCATGCGGGAGGCCGGCATGATCCTGGACATCACCCACATGGCCGACCAGGCGGTGTGGGAGTCGTTCGAGCTCTGGGACGGTCCGGTGATGGCCTCGCACTGCACCTGCCGCGCGCTGGTGCCGGGGCAGCGCCACCTGCATGACGACATGATCAGGGAGCTTCTGCGCCGCGGCGGCATCATCGGCCTGGTGTTCTGCCAGTCTTTCATCGATCCCGAGATCGAATGGGAGAACCGGCGCCGGATGCACGAGTCCGGCTGGAAGCCCGGGTACGCGATGGACGGCCTGCTTCCGCACGTGGAGCGCATCGCCGACCTGGCCGGAGGCGCGATCGCCAACATCGCCATCGGCACCGACATGGACGGCGGCTTCGGGGCGGAGCTCACGCCGACCGACGTCGACACGATCGCCGACGTCGGCGGCTTCGGTCAGGTCCTGCGCACGGCGGGATACGGACAGGCGGACGCCGATGCGATCCTGCACGGCAACGCGCTGCGCTTCTTCCGCGACTCGTGGGCTGATTGACCCGCTGACCGCCCGCTCTCCGCACGACCCCCGAGCCGGATCGCTTGATCGACCTCGTCGCCCAGATCTTCTTCTCGGCGCTGTTCGCGGTGACCGGCGCCGGCGGCGTGATCGGCACCGCATTGATGGCGTACGTGATCCTGCGCGAGCGCCCGCGCGGGCTCCGCGGGCTCGGCGTCGGCGTGGCGGCAGCCGCGCTGGTCCCGCTGCAGGTGAACTGAGCGCGAACGGCCGCGTGGTACGCTCTGTGGGCGTTCGGAGGTACGGGTTCCGTCATGCATGAGATCGGCAGCGACAAGCAACTGTTCATCGACCACCGGTTCATCGAGTCGTCCGAGCACGTGAAGCTGGTCGTCAATCCGCCCGTCAAGCGCGAGGGCGCGGTGCTGCGGGCCGACTGCCCGTGGGACCGGTTCGCGCTGGGGTGGTACAGCATCGTCGACGACGGCGGCACCTACAAGATGTGGTACTACGGCGCGGAGCGCGACCCGCGGCCCACCCACATCGAGGGCGAGGCGAGGCCCCTCGGCCACCTGACCGGCTACGTCGTTCCGGCCGGCACCCCGCGCGCGAGCCTGCCCGTGCCGGGCCGCTACCGCCTCTGCTACGCCGAGTCGCACGACGGCCTGGAGTGGGAGAAGCCGGAGCTGGGCCTGGTCGAGTTCGACGGCTCGAAGCGCAACAACATCGTCGGCGGGGACTTCAAGCTCGCCTACGTCTTCCTGGACCCGCACGGCCCGGAGTCCGAGCGCTTCAAGCTTATCCACTGGACCGGGCCGGGCATCGCGGTCACCACCTCCGCCGACGGCCTCCGCTGGGACCGGCCGTCCCGGCAGGTGAGCATGCTGGCCGCGGACACGCAGAAGATGGCGTGGTGGGAACCCCGACTGAACCGCTACGTCGTCTACCTGCGCGTGATGGTGGAGGAGGACAACCGGCCGATGTTCCCGTTCGTGGAGCCGATCGACAGCGATCCGCCGGTGGTGGCGCCGAAGCTGCTGCGCCCGGTGCGCGCGGTCGGCCGGGTCGAGGTGGACGACCTCCTGTCCCCCTGGCCGGAGGAGGAGGTCCGCACCGTCTTCGCCGCGGACGAGCACGACCCGCCCGACTCCGACATCTACACGCATGGGCTCTACCGCTATCCGTACGCGGCCGACGCCTTCTTCATGTTCCCAATGACCTACCAGCACTTCCGGGAAGGCGAGTCGCCGGTGCGCAACGACGGGCTCAACGACAGCCAGTTCGCAGCCAGCCGCGACGGCATCCACTGGATGCGGTACGACCGCCGTTCCTACCTGCCGCGCGGCGTGGCGGGCGATCCCGACTGCGGGCAGACCCACACCAGCGAGTTCCACTTCCGCGACGGCAACCACCTGTACCAGTACTATGGCGCCGGGCCCTGGACGCACGGCGGCTTCCGCCGGCTCGACCTGGCGCAGCGCTCGGACCCGGCCAACCAGGGGCGCGGCTTCATCAACGTCGCCCGCCAGCGGCTGGACGGGTTCGTGTCCGCCGACGCGGACTACACCGGCGGCACGCTGACCACGCCGCCGGTCGTCTTCAGTGGCCGGGAGCTGACGCTGAACGTCGACGTGGCCGCCATGGGCGAAGCGCGGGTCGAGCTGCAGGGCGCCGATGGCCGCCCGCTACCGGGGTTCTCGGTGGACGAGTGCGACCGAGTGATGGTCAACGACGTCGCCCACACCGTAAGCTGGAACGGTAACCGGGACGTGCACGACCTGGCTGGCCGGCCGGTGCGGCTGAAGGTCGTGATGCGGGCAGCGAAGCTGTTCGCGTTCCAGTTCTCATAGTCCGTCGACAGGGGGTGCGGTGGTGAGCGATTCGAGGGCATTGAGATGGGCGCTGATCGGCTGCGGTTCGGCAGGGCGCGAGCATGCGCGCGGCGCGGCGGCGGATCCGGACGTCGCCGTGCGCGGCTTCTGTGACATTGAGCCCGCCTCCGCGGCGGCCATGGCGGGCGAGCACGACGGCGCCTGGCACACGACCGATCCCGCACGGGTCTTCTCCGACCCGGAGATCGACCTGGTCTCCATCGCCACCGCGCACGACTCGCACGCCGAGTTGGCGATCGCGGCGCTGCAGGCAGGCAAGCACCTGTTCCTGGAGAAGCCGATGGCCATGACCTCGGCCGACTGCCTGCGGATCGAGGCGGCGCGGTCGGCCGCGGACCGGCGCCTGATGCTCAACCACTCGATCCGCTTCTCCGGTGCGGCGCGGGCGATCCGCGAGCGGCTCGGCCCGGTCATGGTCAGCCACGGGCAGTGCACGATGGCGCCGGCCGACCTGCGGCGATGGCGCTGGCATCCGACACAGGGCGGCGGGACCGTGTACGACGTGGGCGTGCACGCCCTGGATCTGCTGTGCTGGATGCATCGGGACCACCCGGTCGAGGTCTACGCCACCGGCGGCGCGGTGCGCCATCCGGAGGAGCTGCGCGGCACCGGCCTGCTGGACACCATCGCGGCGACGCTGCGCTTCGCGGACGGCGGCGCGGCCACGTTCCTGATGGCCGATTCGGGCCAGAACGAGCTGACCGGCAAGTGGTTCTTCGAGTTCTTCGACGGTTCGGCGTCCGCGGTGCTGCACGAGCACTTCAAGGCGGCGACGATCACCCGCCGGGATCCGGACACCGGCCAGGACGACTCGGAGACCCTGCGCCCGGGACCGGCCGCCCGCTTCGCGCCGCTGGTCGCCGCGATCCGCGACGGCACCGAGACGCCGGTCGGGCCGGCGGAGGGCATCCGTACCGCGCTGGTGGTGGAGCGCATCCTCGAATCGATCGCGACCGGGCGGCCGCAGCCCTGGGTGGGTCCGGGCTCGGCGTAGGGTGCGCGGCCTGCGTGGCCTCGCCGCCGATCGCTCACGAACTTCTGACAGGACGCTATCGAAACCAGGAGGATCGAGATGGTCTCATCGCCTCCGCAAACCATGTCCATGGAGGACACGTCAAATGAACATCAATACGCATTCGACACTTCGGGTGGCCGCGCTGGCGGTGGCGGCACTCCTTTCGATCGCCGGCATCGGCTTCGCCGCGCCGGTCGAACTGACCATCGTTCACTTCAACGACCTGGATCGGATGGAAGCGAGCGGCGGGCAGGGCGGGATCGCCCGCCTCGCCGCGGTCATCAGGGCCGAGCGGGAGAACCGCGACCACGTCCTGGTCACTTTCGCCGGGGACACGATCTCGCCGTCCCTGATGTCCGGCTTCGACCAGGGTGCGCACATGATCGAGCTGCTGAACCGGCTGGACCTGACGGCGATGGCGATCGGCAATCACGAGTACGACTTCGGGCCGGAGGTCGCCACGCAGCGGTTCGCAGAGGCGAGCTTCCCGATCCTGGGCGCCAACAACATCGACACCGACGGTGAGATCATCGACGGAGCGCAGGCATCGATACTGGTCGACGTCGGGCCCTTCAAGGTCGGCATCTTCGGCCTCACCACCCTCGGCACCGCGGTCAAGTCCAGCCCGGGCGGGGTGACCTTCCGCGATGTCGAGGCGGTTGCCGCCGAGCAGGCCGCCGCCCTGCGTGAGGCGGGCGCCAACCTGGTCATCGCCCTGGCGCACACCGACGTCACCGAGGATGAGGCGCTGATCGAGCAGGGCGCCGTGGACCTGCTGCTCTCCGGCGACGATCACCTGCTGCGGCTGGACTACCGCGGGGACGTGCTGTTCGCCGAATCGAGCGAGCAGGCCGACTGGGTCACGGTCATCGACCTGACGCTGGACGAGGTCGAGAGCCGCGGCAGCATGCGGTTCGTGTGGAGCCCGGCCTTCAGGATCATCAACACCGCCCGCGTGGAGCCGGACCCGGAGCTGGCCGCGGCGGCTCAGGTCTACCTGGACCAGCTCTCCGAGGAGCTGGACGTGCAGATCGGCACCACCTCCACCGAGCTGGACAGCCGCCGCGCCACGGTGCGCGGCACGGAAGCGGCGATCGGCAACCTGATCGCCGATGCCATGCGCGCGGCGACCGGCGCGGACGCCGCCCTGACCAACGGCGGCGGGATCCGGGCCAACCGGATCTACGAGCCCGGGACGACGCTGACGCGGCGCGACATCCTCAGCGAGCTGCCGTTCGGCAACGTCACCGTGGTGCTGGAGGTGACCGGCCGCGACATCGTCGCGGCGCTGGAGAACGGACTCGGGAGGATCGAGGATGGGGCAGGCCGCTTCCCGCACGTCGCGGGGCTCAGCGTGCTCTACGACCCCGGCAAGCCGGCCGGCCAGCGGGTGGTGGAGGTGAGCCGCGACGGCGCCGCGCTCGACCCGGACGTCACCATCACGCTGGCGACCAACGACTACCTCGGCAACGGCGGCGACGGTTATGACGTGTTCAAGGACAAGGTTCGAGTGATCGACGCCTACGCCGGGACGCTGATGGCCAGCCAGGTGATCGACTACATCGCCGCCCATGGCTCGGTCGCCCCGGTGGTCGACGGCCGGCTCAAGACGGTCGAGTGACGGCGGCACGGTGGAGCAGAACGGACCGATGGGTGACCGGCCCAGGATCGAGTCCGTGCGCGCAAGCCGCGCGTTCATCCGGAGCGGTCTCGGTCTGTGACCGCGCCTCTCGCCAGGCGCCGCCTGGGCCGGACGGGTCTGCAGGTGACGGAGCTCGGACTCGGGGGCGTGTTCGTGCGGACGGCCGTCACCGCGCCCGGCGAAGGAGTGCGGGTCGTGCGGCGGGCGCTGGAGCTGGGGGTCGACTACCTCGACACCGCTCCCCTCTACGGCGATTCGCAGCGGGTGCTGGGCGAAGCGCTGCAGGACGTCACGGCGCCTTACGCGCTCGGCGCCAAGTGCGGGCGCTGGGACTGGGAGGCCGGCCCGTACCGGTCCCTCGACGCGTTCAAGCGCCAGTTCGAGCAGACGCAGCGCGATCTGCGGCGCGATGCGGTCGACATCCTGTACATCCACGAAGCGGACTGGGCGCCGTACTGGACGGACATGAGCGTCCCCCGAACCGCGCAGTTCCTGGAGGCGGATGCGGAGTACGACTTCGATGGAGCCCCGGTCGCGGCGTTTCTCCGGTGGGTGAAGGACCAGGGCATGACCCGCTTCCTGGGCATCTCGGGCAACAACGCCCACCTGCTGGCGAAGGTCCTGCGCGAGATGGAAACGCCGATCGACGTGGTGCTGACCGCCTTTCAGTACAGCCTGGTGTGGCGCAACGCGACGCGCGACCTCATTCCGCTCGCCGCCGAGCTCGACGTCGGGATCGTGCTGGGCGCACCGCTGCAGCAGGGGCTCCTGGCCCAGCCGCACCCCGAGTGGCTCGACGACCCGCCCGATTGGATGGATGAGGATCTGCGCGACCGCTACGAGCGGCTGTACGCCATCCAGGCCGAGACCGGCCTGAGCCTCGCCGAGCTTGCGATCCGTTTCCTCCTGCGCGACCGCAGGTTCGCGTCCGTCATCCCCGGCGCGGCGACGATCGAGCAGATCGATGAGAACGTCCGCTGTGCGACCGCCGGTCCGCTGCCCGACGAGCTGCACGCCAGGCTCGACGCGCTCGGGCGGGTATACGAACCCGAGGCGCGCCTGAAGGGATGACGGGTATCACCACTCGGTCGAACTGACGGCGTTCGAGCGCCGGGCGGATCAGCGGGTTTCGGCGCCGAACTTCCAGATGCTCCTGGCCGTCTCCGCGAACAGCCAGCGCTTGTCCTCCTCGGTGAGGAACGCCATGTGGTCGCGGAACAGCTCCAGGCCGCGGCCGTAGCCGATGTCGGCGAAGATGTGCGGGAAGTCCGTGCCCCACATCAGACGCCGCGGGCCGAAGGCGTCGTAGATCCGCTCGTACACGGCGTGCTGGTCCGTGAACGGATAGGGGCCGGCCGCCCGCGCGGCCTGGGGCGTGAACTTCACGTAGACGTTCGGGTACCTCGCCAAGTCGAGGACGTTGCGGAGCAGCGGCTCGGATGGATCCGCTTCGAACAGGGCCCCGCCCAAGTGGTCGAGAACCACCGGGACGCCGGGGTGGCGGGCGATGATGGGCTCGACGGCCGGCTGCTTGTCCGCCGGGCCGAAGCTCAGGAAGCTGGCGCCCAGCTCCTCGGCCTTGCGCCAGATCGGGTCCTGCGATGGAGCGGCCCACTCGGCCGGATCGTCGGCGCGCGACAGGTGCATGCGCAGCCCCTCGAAGCCGTCCTCGGTGACCAGGCGCTCCAGCCGCTCGACCGCGTCGGGGGCGTTGCGGTCCATGACCGCTATGCCCGAGAACCGGCCCGGATAGCGGGCCAGGCAGTCGGCCGTGTAGCGGTTGTCGAACAGGTAGTGGATGGACTGGACCAGGCACGCCTTGTCGACGCCGTGCCGCTCCATGGTCCGCAGCAGCAGCTCGACGCTGCCGTCCTGCGACGGGCCGTCGCCCGCCCACGGATAGCGCTGCGGGTCGTCGCTCCAGACGTGCAGATGGCTGTCGATGATCATGCGAAGTTTCCCGCCCGCAGCATATATCGCGGCGCCGGGACGCGGCCATGCCGGCGGTGCTACGCTGGACGAGCCCGCAGAGTTCGAGAAAAGGACGGAACGGATGATCAAGATCGGCTGCAACTCACTGAGCATGCGGGACATGGGCGTCGAGGACTTCATCAGGACCTGCTACGAGCTGCGCATGGACAGCATCGACTTCCACGAGTCGGCGTTCGCGTCCCGGGAGCCTGCGTATCTCGCGTCGATCAGGCTGCTGTGTCTGAAGTACGGCCTGCCGATCGCCTACATCGGCGTCAGCGGGCTGTTCCACGGCACGGCCGATGAGCGCAGGGCGCACGCCGACAAGGCGAAGGGCGTGATCGACCTGGCGGCCTTCCTCGGCGCACCGCTCATCCGCATGTTCTGCGCGACCGTCCCGGAGAAGAACGGCGACGGCGAGCCGGCCTGGCCGGCCATGATCGCCGGCTACCGGGAGGTGGCCGACTACGGCGCCGGGCGCGGCGTGTCCATCGGCCTGCAGAACCACCCCGTTACCGGAGACGACATGCTGCGCATCCGCAAGGACGTGGACCGCGAGAACTTCAACTTCCTCGTGGACACCGGGCAATGGGTGGGATCGCCCGGATCGCAGCCGGTGGGAGTCACCGATCCGGCGCACGACTTCTACGGCTACATGGAGCAGACCGTGCCGTACGCCACCTGCATCCGCACGAAGTTCTACCGGATCGAGAGCGGTCGCGAGGAGTGGCTGGACTACGAGCGGATCGTCTCGATCATCAGGAACGCGAACTACAACGGCTGCCTGTCGATCGTGTACGAAGGCAAGCAGCCGGACCACGTGGAGCAGGTCCGCCTGGCGGCCGCGTACCTGCGCGAGCTGTTCGGCGCCGACCGCTGCTGACGCTATCGAAAGCGGAACAGGATGGTGTCGCCATCGCGCACTTGGTAGTCGCGGCCCTCGACGCGTAGCAGGCCAGCCTCGCGCGCCTGCGCCATGCCGCCGCACTCGGAGAGGTCCTGGTAGCCGACCACCTCGGCGCGGATGAAGCCCTGCTCCATGTCGCTGTGCACGCTGCCGGCGGCCCGCGCGGCGCCGGTGCCGTCCGGGATCGCCCAGGCGTGCGCCTCGGTCTCGTTGGCCGTGAAGAACGTGATCAGGCCGAGGAGGCGGTAGGCGTGGCGCACCAGCCGGTCTATGCCACGCTCGGCGATGCCGGCGTCGGTCAGGAACTCGGCCGCCTCGTCGGGCTCCAGATCGCCGACCTCCGCCTCCAGGTCGGCGCAGACCGCCATCGCGTCCGCCCCGCCACCCGTCTGGCCGGCGGCATGCGCGTGCACGGCAGCGACGCGCTCGTCGCCGGCGCCGATGAGCTCCTCCCCGGTGTTGATGACGTAGATGATCGGCTTGCCGGTGAGCAGGAACAGCTCGCCCAGCAGCTCGCGATCGCCCGGCTCCGGATCGATGGCTCGTGCCGGAGTGCCGGCGTCCAGCGCCTCCCTGAAGCGGTCCAGCCGCGACAGTTCGTCCCGTGCGTCCTTCTCGCCGGCGTGGGCGCGCCGCACCGTGCGCTCGCGCCGCCGCTCGATGGTGCCCAGGTCGGCCAGCGATAGCTCGGTCTCCACCGTCTGCGCGTCGGCGACCGGGTCGACCGAGCCCTCCGCACGCGGCACGCCTTCGCGCTCGAAGCAGCGGACCACGTGCGCGATCGCGTCGACCTCCCGGATGTGGCCCAGGAACCGGTTGCCGAGTCCCTCGCCGGTGCTGGCGCCGGCCACCAGGCCGGCGATGTCCACGAACTCGATCGCACTCGGCACCGCCCGCGGCGACTCGAACAGGTGCCGGACCTCTTCGAGCCGCTCGTCGCGCACCTCGATCACGCCGACGTTGGGCTCGATCGTGCAGAACGGGTAAGCGGCCACGTCCGCCTGCCGGCTGCCGGTGAGGGCGTTGAACAGGGTGGACTTTCCGGCGTTGGGCAGCCCGACGATGCCGACGCTTAACACGGTGGCATTACCCTACCGCACCGGAGCATCCTGACAATACGACATAGTCGCAGTGTGAGGCGGGAACCGCCCGCGAGAGGGATAGACACGAAACTCAACGCACCATGAGACTTCGTACGTGCGCGTCCTGTTCCTGGAGCCGTTTGACGGGGGCTCGCACCGGGAGTTCATCGCAGGCCTGCAGGAGCACTCGCGGCATGCGATCGACGTGCAGAGCCTGCCGGCGCGTTTGTGGAAGTGGCGGCTGCGGGCGGCGGGGCTGACGCTGGCGCAACGGGTGGAACATCCGGAGCGGTACGATCTGGTGGTCGCGACCGGTCTGCTGGATCTGGCGCAGGTGCGGGCGGTGTGGGGGGCGCCTGCGCCTCCGGTGCTGCTGTATCTGCACGAGAGTCAGATTTCCTACCCCGTGCCGCCGGGCGGGTCCACGGGGGCGGAGCTTCTGTGGAGGGACGTGACGAACGTGGCCGTGGCCGATCACGTGGTCTTCAACTCGGAGTTCCACCGCATGGCGTTTCGCACGCGGCTGCCAGAGGTGATCAAGCAGCTTCCAGACGAGGAGGCGCGGCCGGAGGTGCCGCTGGCGGAGCTCGATCGGCGCTCGAGCGTGCTCTATCCGGGTTGCCGGTTCGAGGACGCCGGGGCGGCAGGCCCTCCGGAAGGGCCGCCGGTGGTGATCTGGAACCACCGCTGGGAGTTCGACAAGGATCCCGGGATCTTCGTCGATGTCCTTGCGGAGGTGGCGCGCCGCGGGGTGCCGTTCGGGGTGGCGCTGCTGGGCGAGCGCCTGATCCCGGAGCCGGATGCGCTGGTGCAGGCTCGGGCTGCGATGGCCGGCCGCATCGTCTTCGACGGGTTTCCTCCGCGGTCGGAGTACCTGCGCCAGCTCGCGCGCGGCAGCGTCGTGGTGTCCACGGCGGTGCAGGAGAACTTCGGAATCGCGGTCATGGAGGCCATTCACGCCGGCTGCATGCCGCTCCTCCCCCGCCGGCTTGTCTATCCGGAGCTGATCCCGCCGGAGTTGAACGACCGCTGCCTGTACGACGGCCCGGAAGACTTGGTCGAGCGGCTCGCGCGGGAACTGCAGTCTCCGGGGACCGAGCGCGACCGGTGGCGGCGGATCGCCGCGCGTCACGCGTGGCCGCGCGTGATCGACGCCTACGACGAGCTGTTCGAGACGGTGGCGCGCGCGTAGATCACCGGTCGTCGCCACGTGACGGTGTGGCCGATCGCGGCAGCGGCGGCCGCCTGCAGGGCCGTCAGGTCGTCCGGTGACAGCTCCTGGCGGAGCGCTTGCGCGAGCGGCCCGGACCGGCTCTCGCTGCCGAGCAGCCGGTCGATCCATGCTTGGCTGACCTGGATGTCGGTGCGGAGGGGCTCCTCCTCGACCTCGATCTCCGCGAAGCCGGCCGCCTGCAGCATCGCCTGCAGTCGTGCGGGCGTCAGTGACGCGGCCTCCGCGATGTCCTGCTGCACCCGGTCCACCCGCTCGGCCAGATCGCGGCGGGCCGCGGGCAGCGGGAACAGCTCCGTCAGAGCCGGGAACGACGCGCCGTCGGTCTCGCCGAGCGACAGCGTTCCGTCGGGGGCCATCGCTGCGTGCAGCGTGCGCAGCCCGGCCTCCGGGTCGTCGAGCCGCGCCAGCGCGCTCCGGCCGACCGCAGCATCGAAGCGCACCGCCCCGGAGCCGTTCTCCGCCAGCAGCTCACCCAACCGGGACAGGCCGTCGGCGAGCAGCACGGGGCGTTCGTCTTCCGGCACCGCTTCGACCATCTGCCGCGCCATCGTCAGGTGGTCGGCCGACGGCGACAGCGCGTAGACGCCGCCCTCCGGCGCGCGGCGCAGAAGCTCCCAGGTCAACAGCCCCGTGCCCATCGCCAAGTCCAGCACCACGTGGTGGCGGCGGAGCCGCGCGCCGTCGAGCACGCGGTCGCGGATCGACGCCAGCGCCGTGGGCCGGCCGACGGCGACGCGGGCCAGCCAGCGCTCGCGCTCGTCGGCCACCCGCGCGCCGGCCGAGGTGAGCCCCTCGACCGGTCCGTCGTCGTCGAGCATGGCGGCGAGCTGCTCCTCGCGGCGGCGAGCCACCTGCAGCGCCAGCTCCCCCTCGTATCCCATCTCCGAGGGCTGGTAGAACACGCGGCCGGCCAGCGCGCCCGGAAGGTAGCGCTGCGCCACCCAATGGTCGCGGAACGCGTGCGGATAGGCGTAGCCGGCCCCGTGGCCGAACCCCTCGGCGTCGCGGCTGGCGTCGCGCAGGTGGGTCGGCACCTCGCCCGGCGCCTCGCTGCCGACGGCGTTGAGGGCGTCGAAGAAGCCCATGGCGGAGTTGCTCTTGGGCGCGGTCGCCAGGTACAGGGCGGCCTCCGCCAGGTGGAAGCGGCCCTCCGGCATGCCCACGTAGTCGAACGCCTGCGCGCAGCCGGCGATCACGCCCACCGCCCGCGGATCGGCCAGGCCCACGTCCTCGGCGGCCAGGATCAGCATGCGCCGGAACAGGAAGCGCGGATCCTCGCCTGCGTAGACCATGCGCGCCAGCCAGTACAGCGAGGCGTCGGGGTCGGAGCCGCGCACGCTCTTGATGAAGGCGCTGATCGTGTCGTAGTGGGCGTCGCCGTCCTTGTCGTAGAGCACGGCCCGCCGCTGGATGGACTCCTCGGCCACGGCCAGGTCGACGACGATCGGCCCGCCGGCCGGGTCGGTGGTCTCCACCGCCAGCTCCAGGGCGTTGAGCAGGCTGCGGGCGTCGCCCGAGGCGACATCCACCAGGTGCTCCAGCGCCTCGGGCCGCAGGTCGACCTGGAGGCGGCCGTAGCCGCGCTCGCCGTCTTCCAGGGCGCGCGCGGCGAGCGCGCGCAGGTCGCCGGTTTCCAGCGCCAGGAGCTGGAAGATGCGGCTGCGGCTCACCAGCGGCTTGATCACCTCGAAGTACGGGTTCTCGGTGGTGGCGCCGATCAGGATCACCGTGCCGGCCTCCACCCACGGCAGCAGCGCGTCCTGCTGCGCCTTGTTCCAGCGGTGCACCTCGTCCACGAACAGGATGGTCCGGCGGCCGTGCCGGTCGGCGTGCTCGCCGGCCTCCTTGATCGCCTCGCGCAGGTCCTTGACCCCGGCCAGCACGGCGTTGATGGCAATGAAGTGCGCGCGGGTGGTGTTGGCGATGACCCGCGCCAGCGTCGTCTTGCCGGTCCCCGGGGGTCCGTAGAGGATGATCGAGGAGAGCTGGTCGGCTTCGATCGCGCGGCGCAGCAGCCGCCCCGGCCCGATGATGTGCTGCTGGCCGGCCACCTCGTCCAGGGTGCGCGGCCGCATGCGCGCGGCCAGCGGTTGCGCACGGTCGAAGCCGTCCAGCACGGGCGCCTCGCGTCGATCGGCCTCGCTTCGTTTGGACGGCATCGCTCGGGTAGACTCGCAGACTATGAGTGATTCCGCACGCGATCTGGCGATTCAGACCTACTGCCTGCGCGGCTATACCGACTCCCGCGTCGTGGCGCAGAAGGTGGCAGACCTGGGACTGGCGCACGTCGAGCTCCACGCCGGCGACCCCGCAGCGTTCCTGGAGGCCGGCATCGGCATCGTCAGCACCGGCGTGACCACCCTGAGCGGCGACGCCGACGCGATGCGCGGCAGCCTGGAGCTCCCCCGGCGGCTGGGCCTGGGCCTGGTCAGCGCCGACTTCCGGCCGGCGTTCTCACCCGAGGCGTTCCGCACCGCCGAGCGGGTGGCGGGCGAGCTGGGGCTGCGGCTGGCGCTGCACAACCATGGCGGCGGCCACTGGCTGGGGTCCGAGGCCATGCTGGAGCTGCTGCTCGAGTCCACGGGACCGGAGATCGGCGTGATGCTCGACACCGCCTGGGCCATCGACGCCCGCGCCGACCCGATCGAGCTGGCGCGGCTGGCCGGCGACCGGCTGTACGGCGTGCACGTCAAGGACTTCGTCTACCGCGAGGGGCGCGAACCCATCGACGTCGTGGTCGGCACGGGCAACCTGGACATGCCGGGACTGGCCGCCGCCCTGGACGACATCGGCTTCGACGGCCCGCTGATCCTGGAGTACGAGGGCGAGGTCGAAAATCCGATGCCGGCGCTCACAAGCTGCGTGCAGGCGATGCGCTGCGTCTGGTGACAGGCAAGGATCAGCGGAGAGCGATGTCCCGCCATCTGTCGCTGCGGGCGCGCGATGGTACGATGTGGCCATGACGGAAGACTCGTTTCTCGACCGTTATCAGGAAGAAGGCTACGCGATACAGCGCGGCCTCGTGACGGCGGCTGACCTGGACCCGGTGCGCGCGTTCCTGGCCGCGGAGGTGGACGCCTACGCCCGCCGCATGCTGGCCGAGGGAGAGATTCGCTCACTGCACGCCGAGCAGCCGTTCGAGCGGCGGTTCGCGGCCATCTGCCGGGAGATGGACGTCTCGCCCCGGAGCTGGATCGGGAGCGTGTTCGATCGGGTCTTCTACGATCTGTACCGGCATCCGGCCATCCTGCGGGTACTGCGCGAGTTGATCGGCCCGGAGGTGGTGCAGCTCGGCGCGCTGAACATCCGCACCAAGCTGCCGGAGGCGGAGATCACCTCCTTCCCCTGGCACCAGGACAGCCACTACTACAACGAGCCGTCCCGCGGAAGGCGGACCGGCTCCACCGAGGAGGCGCACATCGTCACGGTCTGGGTGCCGCTGGTGAACGCGAACGTGGAGAACGGCTGCGTGTGGGTGCTGCCCGGCAGCCACCGCTGGGGCCTGATCGACGCGGCGCGCGGCGAGGACCTGAACGTGCGCGCCACCGAGGACGTCGAGCGGCGCGGCACGCCGACGCCGGTGGAGATGCGGGTGGGTGATGTCCTGTTCCTGACCAACCTCACCTTTCATGCCAGCAAGATGAACCGGACCGACGCATCGCGCTGGAGCGTCGATTTCCGCTATCACGCCGCGCCTGCCACGCTGAGCTCCGGGCCGCGCGTTGCGCTGGAGGAGCTGCACGACCGCTTTCGGGCCTCCGGCCGCGAGTCGCTGACGGTGTTGAGCTCAGGCCCGACGCCCACGTGGGAGGAGTGGCGCGATGCCACCAACCGGGCGCGGGAGCAGGCGGCCGCCGACCGCTGACGCCCGGTCCGGCCCGGGTCAGGTGAACGACGCCTCGTCGGTGTCCATGGGGTCGTCGGGCGCCAGGCTGAAGCTCCCGTCCGGTTGCTCCTGCCACTGGCAGACGTCGGGCTCGCCCGCGCGGTTGGCGACCGGACCGCGGAGCACGGGGTCGCCGGTGGCGCGCAGGTGCTGGTCCAGGCGCTCCCGAAGCTGAGCCTCCACGTCGGCCAGCGCCGGATCGCCGGCCAGGTCGCGCAGCTCGAACGGGTCGGAGGCCAAGTCGAAGAGCTGCTTGTCAGGAAGCGGCGAGCCGTACCAGCGCTCCACCGTCTCCCGGTCGCCGGCGTAGCGCGCCAGCCAGCCGTTGTCGACGTAGATGGGGACGCGGCGGTAGCTGCGGATCAGCTTGTATCGGGAGGTTCGGATGGAGCGCACCGGCGTGTAGTACCAGCGCCCGCTGCGCCTGCCCCAGTTGAGCTGGCTGAACGCCCAGCGCCGCAACGGCGCGGCCGGCTCGCCGGGCGCGAGCTGCGCGGCCCAGCTCATGCCCTGGATGCCCTGCGGCTGCGCCACCCCGCAGAGATCGGCCAGCGTGGGCAGCAGGTCGACGTTGCTCGACAGCTCGTCGATGGTCCTGCCCGGCGCGATCGCGCCCGGCAGCCGCATCAGCAGCGCCGTGCGCAGCCCGGAGTCGTAGATCGTGTGCTTGGCGCGCGCCACGGCCGGGCCGTGCTCGGTCGTGAACACGACCAGCGTGCGCTCGCGGAGGCCCGCGTGGTCGATGGCGGCCAGGATGCGGCCGATGCGGGCGTCCATGTCCCGGATCTGCCACGCCAGGGTAGCCAGGTCGCGCCGCGTGACGTCGGTGTCGGGCAGATACGGCGGCACGGCGATCCGTTCCGGCACCTCCGGGTCGAACGCCGCCCCGAACGGGCGATGGCACTGCGTGAAGGACACCTGCAGCAGGAACGGCGTGGCGGCGTCGCCCTCCGTCTCGATGAACGCCGCCGCCGCGGCCGCCTGCTCTTCCGGCACGGTCGCGATCTGCCGCGCGAACCCCACCCAGTGAGGGTCGTTCGGAATCATCAGCCGGCCGCACAGCACGGTCCGGTACCCGGCCCGCCGGAACCGTGCCGCCATGCAGATCGTCCCCGGGGCGAGCGGCTCCTGGCCGATGACGCCCACCTCGTGCGGGAGCCATCCGGTATACATGGAGGACCGGCTCGGAATGCAGATCGGCGCCGTGGCGATGTGCATTCCGAAGCGCGCGCCCGCGGCGGCCAGCCCGTCCAGGTGGGGAGTGTCCAGATCGGGCCGGCCGTAGCAGCCCAGCCAGTCCCCCAGGTCGTGGCAATCGATGTAGACGACGTTCGGTCGAGGCATCCTGTTGACAAGCCACAGGTTAGCACGCTCGCGCCGCGACTTCGAACGGCTGGCGGGCGGAGCGAGAGGCCATCTCCCGCAATCCGCCGCAGCTTTGCTACAGTGGGTCGTCATGGCCGCACGTCACGGAGACTGGCTTCGGCAGGCGGACGCGGATCTCCGCCACGCCGGTAACGCGCGCGACCATGATACGCACGAGTGGGCGTGTTTCGCCGCACAGCAAGCTGCGGAGAAGTCACTCAAGGCGGTCCTCCTGAGCCGCGGTGAGGATGCCTGCGGACACACGGTTACGGCTCTCCTTGGTTTGGTGACGACCGCAGAGCAGGCCGGCGAAGACCTGGTCACCTGCGCCAAGAGCCTCGACAAGCATTACATTCCCACCCGTTATCCGAACGGATTCGACACCGGCGCGCCGGTCGACTTCTACACGAAGAAGGACTCCGAGGATGCCATCCGCTGTGCCGAAACGATCATCACCTTCGCTCGTGGTCAAATCGAACAACCAGGCGGCGGTTGAAGCGGCTGTCCGCGGCTGGGCGCGGCACATCGCTCAGCGACCCGAGGTACGGCGGATCATCTGGTTCGGCTCGCGGGTCAACGGCGCTCCCGCCCCAGGCAGCGATGTCGACGTGTGCGTGGTGATCTCGGGCTCGCGCCGGCCGATCCGTGACCGGATCGGCGATTACCTGCCATTCGGATTCCCCGTCGGCATCGACCTGTTTCCCTACACCGAATCGGAGTTGAAACGACTCGAGACCGAACACCCGTCATGGTATGCCGCGATCGCTTCCGGCATCGACCTCATCACTGCTCGATCTGAGCTCAGTGATTGAATAGAAGGGCGCAAAGATCAATAAGGCGATGGTCTCCGTATTCACGTCACGGGCTGCGAAGGATCAAACCATTGGGTGCAGGTCTGAAACTGAGCGATTCTGGGGGGTTTGAGGCGGGTTTGAGCGGCAAACGCCGGGCGGGGTGACAAAGTGTCACGGAGCGTGGCGCTGGCGGCGGAGGTGATTTGGGCAGGAGAAGGGCAACGCTCCTCTGGGGTAGGGTTGACGGTAACCCTCCCGCAACCCTTGAACCGCCAGAGGAGCGAGCCCGATGACTGTCACACTATCGCATAGCTGCCAGCGTCCCGCCATGGGCAAGGATCGCGGATCGATCGATCAGATTATCTGCGAATTGAGCAACGACCTGCGCGTGCTCGGCGGGCGGGCGCAGGCGGAGCAAGAGTTCGAGAGCTTCGAGCGCGCCGTGCATGAGCGGTTCGTGGCCGCCGAGCACGCGGTGCTGGCCGACGAGTTGCAGCGACTGGACGTGGAGGTGCCCGAGGTGAGCATCGGCGGGCGCAGCCATCGTCGTGTGCTGCGGTGTACCGAGACGTATCTGAGCGCGGTCGGGCCGATCACCGTGCAGCGCACGTTGTACCGCGCCGCAAGCGAGCCTGCGGTGGTCGCCTTGGAGCTGAGGGCCGGGATCGTGGCCGGCTACTGGACGCCGCTGGCGGCGCGTCAGGCGAGCCTGCTGACGGCGCACCTGACGCCGCAGGAGTGTGCCGATGTGCTGCGCGAGTTGGGCAACATGAGTCCGTCCAGGAGCAGCCTGGACCGGCTGCCGAAGCACCTGAGCAGCCGCTGGGAGCAGGAGCGCGAAGGGTTCGAGGACGCGCTGCGTGCAGCCACGCAGGAGGTGCCTGCCGAGGCGGCCACGCTGGCGGTGTCGCTGGACGGGGTAATGGCGCCGATGAAGGATGGGGATCGGCAGGCCAAGCGAGCGGCAGCGCAGGCGGCGGGTCAAGCGACCAAGGGGCCGGCCGGGTTCCGGGAGGTCGGGTGCGGTACGGTGTCGTGCTACGACGGCGACGGCCAGCGGCTGGGCACGTTGCGGATGGGGCGGATGCCGGAGGCGAACAAGGCGACGTTGAAGCAGATGCTGAGCGAGGAGGTGGATGCGGCGTTGTCGCGACGGCCGGATCTGGAGGTGGTCAAGCTGGCCGACGGGGCGCGCGACAACTGGAGCTATCTGGACGAGCTGGCGCCGCAGGCAGCCAGCAGCGTGAGGCTGGTGGACTTCTTCCATGCCGCCGAGCAACTGCGAGCGGCCGTCGATGCCGCGTACGGCGAGAACGACCCGCGGGGACGAACCCAGTACGAGAAGCATCTGCACGTGTTGCGCCACGATCATGACGGCGTGGAGAAGGTCATCCGGTCGTTGCGGTATCTGCGAGACAGGTACCCGCGGCGCAAGCGGATCGGCCAGGTGCTCGGCTACTTTCGGCGCAACCGCAAGCGGATGGACTACGCGCGGGCGGCCGAGCGCGGACTGTCGATCGGCTCCGGGGTGGTGGAAGCGGCGTGCAAGACGCTGGTCACCGAGCGCATGAAGCGATCCGGGATGCGCTGGCGGGAGGCCGGTGGGCAAGCGATCCTGACGCTTCGAGGATGGGCGCAAAGCGACCGCTTCGCGGCAGCGTGGTCACTACTGTCGGCAACCTATCGAGCCGAAATCTCGCTCCCCGATCAGATCGAGTCCGTCTACGGTCATGCCGCCTGACTCGTCAGTTCGAGACCTACACCCAATACAATGAGGCCATGACCGCGCGTTTTGGCCCCGGCTTTCGCCCAAACCGGTATCATGGTGGTTCGTGGTGTCATGATGAGGCGCGGCTTGGTATCGACACGCGGGACTTTTTTCATGATTCCCTTGTCTACGGCGCCTACGGCAGGAAACTACCGGGATGCGACCTACTCCTAAACGAACGATTGCGCGTGCCATTGATGGCGTGCGCGAATAGGATTGTAATGCGCGCGTTTGCTGCGCATTACATCCTATTGGTCCGCTTGGTCTGTTTGCTCAAACAATCCGTCGACCGGTGCGGCTGCCGAGCCGGTCGGGCGGTACGGTTCGCATACTGGGCAATAACCGCGGGGCAGCGGTCCGTCATGTACCTGTGGGTAGAACGCAAACAGGATTCCGCACGTTGCGCGGACGTTTTCTTCCGGGTGGCCAAAATGGGCGTAGGCGCACGCTTGCGCGCAATGCGCCGCTACCTGAATCGTACCCGGCCAGGGTCCGTTCCAACCGGGGGGCGGTTCTGGCTTCGGCTCGGGTAAGTCAATCCAGTCCTGAAAGTCCTGGTCGGTCACGCCGGGACACCTGTCCGCCACCGGGGCCGGGGCCACGCGCACTTCAAAGCGAAGCGTCGCCTCATTGCCGTCGGCATCCTCGACGCGGTACGTCATCGCGTGGGTACCTTCGGCCGTCGCGGTCGGTGTGCCGCCCACTATGCGTGTGATCGGATCGAACGTCAGCCCCGCGACCACGGGGACCAGCGTGTACGCCAGGGTGCCGTTGCCGCCGGTCGCTTCGGGTAGCACCAGCGTCCCGATCGGCTCGCCGACCGCGTAGTCCTGGTCCGCCACTGCGCCGGTGAACCGCGGCGATGTATCGGGCGGATCGGGTGTCGGCTCGTCCGCCGCCTCGTAGGTCGCCTCCCGGTAGTTCCCGCCGTAGGCGCCGTAGACAAGGGAATCACGAAAAAAGCTCATCGTGGCGATACCACGCCGCGCCTCCGGATCCTGACACCACGAAGCAGCATGCCACCGGTTTGGGTGAACGCCGGGGCCAAAACGCGCGGTCATGGCCTCATTGTATTCGTCAGCGTAGAACACCTTGGTGTCATAGTCGTTAGCCACCCCCGTGCACCAACGAAATCGAAAGCTATCCGGGGGCATTACATGAGGCGGAAAGACTGCGTATGGATAAACAAACAATCTATTTGAATTGGCACGAACCTCCGTAAAAGTTTCCCACGATCGGTAGGTAGCAATCGACGGAAGGCAGGACTCAACATCGGGCGTCGGCACAGGGGTCGTGCGGCAAGTACCGAAGTACGAATGCCACAAGGTCCCGTTGTGCAGGTAAAATTGTTGTCGATATCTCCAAAACTGAAGGTTGCGAAACTCTTCGCTGCTATTCTTAGCTCCTTCTCTTATTCTATCTTCAACAGATGCTTTAACCTCTGAAGGAAATGTGACTAACGGGTTATACATTTTCAACCGAACGTCGCAACTGTTGATAATCTCTATCTCGAAACCTATGTTACTAAGTGTGCTGGCAGCGGATCTGATAAAAATGCGCTTTGGAGTGAAAAATGCGCTTTGGAGTGATGGTCAAGCACTGAGCGATGCAATCACCAACGGCCGCCGCGCTATCCCGATCCATGCACGGCAAGTCCGCACCTGGCAGCGGGGTTGGACCCGGATCGGGTGTCGGCTCGTCCGCCGCCTCGATCGTGATGGAGAACGTAACGATGTCCGCATCGCCGTCTTCGTCCCGCACGGTGTAGCTCATCAAGTAGGCGCCGGGCGCGGCGGTAGGCGATCCGGTGATCGTCCGGGTTGCCGGATCGAACGTCAGCCCCGCGACCACGGGGACCAGCGTGTACGCCAGGGTGCCGTCGCCGCCGCTCGCCACGGGCAGCACCAGCGTCCCGATCGGCTCGCCGACCGCGTAGTCCTGGTCCGCCACTGCGCCGGTGAACCGCGGCGATGTATCGGGCGGATCGGGTGTCGGGTCTGGTTCCGGGTCGGGCTTGGTCTGCGGACCCGGGCATCCGTCAAGCGATGCCGTAACCGATGCCGGCAGTTCCGAAATCGATGAGAACGTCATCAATTCGGTTTGATCGGTTATGACAACTGTGACAAGGAGCTCACCAGACGACGACAATACAATGCGCTCGAGTAAACTGCCCTCGAGTACAGGCCAGGTACGTCCTCGTCCTGCTTCAAAACGCTGATAACACACGCCATTTTGAGTGTATATAATTCTGATGTGCGAAGAACTAACAATTAGATAGTAATTATAGCCTTGCGGAACCGCGCCAAGTAACGTGCCGTGCGTCAGCCGCCACGTTCCTTCAATCCTCGGGTCGGGCGTCGGGTTATCTTCCAATCAGGGAACCGATCCTCGTACCCGATATGCGCAGGGCAACCGCGAACGCCGCTCAGGTCGACGCCGCTCAGGTCCGCCCCGCTCAGGTCGACGCCGCTCAGATTGGTGCCGTTCAGGTTGGCGGCGGGCAACCCCGATGAGCTGGCGTCGTTCAGGCTCGCGTTGCTCAGATTCGCGCCGCTGAGGTTCGTGTTGCTGAGATTCGCGCCATGGAAGCGCGCCAAGCTCAGGTCGGCGCCCCTCAGGTTCGCCCCGCTCAGGTTCGTCCCGCTCAGGTTCGCCCCAGCAAACGTGCAATCCTGTAGATTCAGATTGCGCAGGTCTTTGCCAGCCAAGTTCGCTCCAGCGGAGTCGCAGTATTGGACCTCGGGAGTTATATTTGTATCGGGCGGCGGCTGACTCGGGCCTTCATCGCATCCGATCAACAACGCCACCAGCGACGCGACAACGATACTCGCAGCCAACGACTTGGCAGGAAGCGTATGGTTCATGGTTCTCCTCCTATTTGGCGGGCACTTCGGGACGGCGGGGTATACCGAATTCCGAATGACAACAAGCCGATCTGAGCGCCCAAGCCGCCGGTGGTCGTTGCGGCCATCGCTATCGACAGGTTGTACGGTTCCAGAACGAGCGACGCCCCTCCGCTGAATTGAACGGCGTCGGAAATGAGCGCGGCTCCGGCGCGAAGCTCGACGAAGTCGGCGGGCCGGTATTCGGCGCCGACGCCTGCGTGCAGCGTTGGCCATGCCGCCAAGGTGTCGCCGAACCGGTAATGGAATTCGCCGGAGATCGTCACGTCGTCCACGGCTCGGTACGCCGCACCAATCCGGGCGGACGGAACGAGCGGCTGCGGAAGCCTCGACTTCAGGTCGGCCGGCGCCTCGTCGAACGGCCGCTCGTCACGGTCGCCGGTGTCACTGCCGGACAATCCGAGCGATCTGACGCTCGCCGAGGGAAGCTGCGCCGAGGTCCGAGGGGAAGCCGCGAGCAGCGTTGCGACAGCGATCAGTGCCACTGTCAGGATTGCTAGGGAGCGCTTGGGTGAAGCCATGCCTGCGAAGAGGCGCATCTTTGAATTTTGAATTATAGCACGGCGGCCGGGCACCATCAACCACGCATTTGGGGTACGGAGCGCCTTGCCTGTTGACCGGGGTGGACGGGTGCGCGTAAGGTAACGCGAAGATGACCGATCGCAACGACATCTCGACGATCGATTCGACGCGCGACGTGCGCGCGTGGTGGTGGCCGGTGGTGTAACCGGAACCACGCACCATGTCGCACGGCGGCCAAGCCGCATGTCGACACGTGCTGAAGCCGCAGGTTCCGGTGCTCGTACCGGGTCCTGCGGCTTTTTGTATTTACGGAGGAAGGAGCTGCAGAAGACAGTGACGAAGACGATCTCGGCCGAGCGATTCACGCCGGTGACGCTGGCCAGGAAGCTGGACGCGCGCGTGCTGCTGGAGTCGGCCTCCTTCATGAAGGGGCGCGAGCGCTACTCCATCCTGCTGGTGCGGGAGGCGTTCTGCGTGCGCGAGACCGACGCGGGCGTGGTGCTGGTCCGGGACGGGACGGAAACGCGCCTGCCGGACCCCGAGCACGACATACTGGACGTGCTGCGCTCGTTTGCGGCCGAGCACTCGGGCTCGGCGTTCGACTTTCCGTTCCCGGCCGGCGGCATCGGCTTCCTGAGCTACGAGTACGCATCGCGCTTCGACACCGTGCGCCTGCAGGAGCGCCCCGACGTGCTGGGCCTGCCGCACGCCGCCTTCCTGTTCGGCCACCTGTTCGCGGTGTTCGACCACTACGTCGACTCGGTGACCCTGCTCGGCATCAACTACGACGGGTACGAGATCGACCTGGACGCCGCCATCGGCGCAGCCATGGCCCGGATCGACGACATGGACTTCAACTTCATGGCGCCTCAACGCCATCAGGGCACGGCCGAGGTGGTGGACTCGGGGGACCCGCCGCGCTTCATGGCCGGGGTCAGGGAGGTCCGGGAGGAGATCATCGCCGGCAACCTCCTGCAGGGCGTGCTGTCGCGCCGGCTGGCGGTGCGCACCGGCCTGCCGGCGCTGGAGGCGTACCGCAACCTGCGCCACACCAATCCCTCGCCTTACATGTTCTACCTGCGCTACGACGGCTTCGAGCTGTTCGGGGCCTCGCCGGAGGTGCACGTGCGCTGCCGGCAGGGCCGCGCCATCCTGCGCCCGATCGCCGGCACGCGGCGGCGCGGGGCGGACCGGGCCGAGGACGCCGCGTTGGAGGCGGAACTGCTCGGCGACGAGAAGGAGCTGGCCGAGCACCTGATGCTGGTCGACCTTGGGCGCAACGACCTGGGCCGGGTGTGCGTCCCCGGCTCGGTCGAGGTGACGGAGCTCAACGTCATCGAGCACTACTCGCACGTCATGCACATCGTCTCCCAGGTCGAGGGAAACCTGTTCCCGGACTGCGACGGCATCGACGCGCTGCGCGCCACCTTCCCCGCCGGCACCGTGTCCGGCGCGCCGAAGATCCGCGCCATGGAGGTGATCGACCGCCTGGAGGCCGCGCCGCGCAGCTTCTACGCCGGGGTCGTCGGCTACGTCGAGCCGGACGGCTCCCTGGACACCTGCATCGCCATCCGCTGCGGGCTGAAGAAGGACGGGGTGATGGTGCTGCAGGCCGGCGCCGGAGTGGTCTTCGACTCGTCGCCGGAGCGGGAGCTGGAGGAGACCGACGAAAAACTGCGGGCGCTCGTCAGGGCGCTGGGAGTGGAGCTCTGATGTACGTCCTGATCGACAACTACGACTCGTTTACCTACAACCTGTTCCAGTATCTGTCGGAGATCACCGACCAGGAGATCCGCGTGTTCCGCAACGACCGGATCGACGCGGACGGGATCGCGGCGCTTGCGCCTGACGGGATCATCATCTCGCCCGGCCCGGGCCGGCCGGAGGAGGCCGGCGTCAGCGTGGAGGCGATCCGGCGGTTCGCCGGCAAGATCCCGATCCTGGGGGTCTGCCTGGGACACCAGGCGATCGGCGCCGCCTTCGGAGGGAGCATCGTCCAGGCGAAGGCGATCGTACACGGCAAGACCGATGCGATAACCTCGGACGGGCGCGGCGTGTTCCGCGGCATACCGTCGCCGGCGGTGTTCACTCGCTATCATTCGCTGGTGATCGACCCGGAGACGGTGCCGGACGGATTCACGGTGACCGCGCGATCCGCGGATGGCGAGATCATGGGCATCCGGCATGAACGGTACGTCGTGGAGGGCGTGCAGTTTCACCCGGAATCGATCGCGTCCGCATCCGGGAGGAGACTGTTGGCGAACTTTCTGAACTACAAGCGCGAACCGCTGGACGTGCCGGGGCTGCTGAACACAGTGGCGGCCGGCACCGACCTGACGCAGGAGCAGGCCGCCGCGTTCATGGAGGAGCTGACCGACGGCAACCTCAACGCGGCGCAGATCGCCGGCTTTCTGGTGGCGCTGAACGCCAAGGGCTACACGGCGGCGGAGATCGCCGGCTGCGTGTCGGTCCTGCGGCGCAAGAAGACGCCGCTGGAGGTGTCGGGCGACTTCCTGGACACCTGCGGTACCGGCGGGGCCGGCATCGGCAGCTTCAACATCTCGTCGATGGCGGCGCTGGTGGCCTGCACGGCCGGCGCCCGGGTGGCCAAGCACGGCAACCGGTCGTTCACCCGCAAGAGCGGCAGCGCCGACTTCTACGCGGCGCTGGGCGTCCGCTCCGACCTCAGCCCGGCGGCAACCGCCGAGCTCCTGACCACGACCGGATTCGCGTTCCTGTTCGCGCCCACCTATCACGGCTCGATGCGCCACGCCGCTCCGGTGCGGCAGGAACTGGGCATCAAGACCGTGATGAACCTGCTGGGGCCGCTGGCGAATCCCGCCGGCGCCGCCTGCCAGGTGATCGGCGTCTACGACGGCGCGCTCTGCCGGGTGGTGGCGGAGGCGGCGCGGTTGCTGGGCGTGCGGCGGGTGATGACCGTGCACGGTGACGACGGCGGGGACGAGATCTCGGTGACCGGCCCCACGAGTGCGGTGCTCATCGACGAGTCGGGCGAGGCGACCGATCTCCGGCTGACGCCGGACGAGCTGGGCGTCGGCCGCCACGAGATCGGCGCGGTCGCCGGCGGCACGCCGGAGGAGAACGTGGCGGAGGCGCGCGAGTTGATGGCCGGCGGCGGGCGGCCGGCGCTGCGTGACGCGATCGCCGTCAACGCCGGCGCCGCGCTGCACGTGTGCGGGCTGGCCGGCGACATACGCGCCGGCACGCAGACGGCGCTGCAGGCGCTGGCCTCCGGAGCGGTCGCGCGCAAGGTCGAGGAGATCACGGCGCTGGCGGCGACGCTGGCCGAGCGCGGCGCCGCCGGCCCTGCCGATCGAAGACGGGACGGGTCCGCGTGACCATCCGCGACCGCATCGTCGCCGGCCGCCGGGAACGGGTCGCGCGGGAAGGACCGTCCTTGGGCGCAGCCGTTCCCGCCGAGCGGCAGGCGCCGTCCGCGCCGTTCGCGGCCGAACCGCTGCTGATCTGCGAGATCAAGAAGCGCTCACCTTCCCGGGGCGCAATCGACGCCGATCTCGACGTGGTCGCGCAGGCCGGACGCTACGCGGCAGCCGGCATCCGCCACGTGTCGGTGCTCACCGAGCCCGACCACTTCGGCGGCTCGCTCGACGACCTGATGCGGATCAAGGAGCGCTTCGGGCACCTCGCCGTGCTGCGCAAGGATTTCCTGCTCGACGAGCGGGACGTGGAGGTCTCCCACCGCGCCGGCGCCGACGCGGTGCTGCTGATCGCCGGCATGATCGACCGGCAGCGGCTGGCGTCGATGCTGCAGGCGGCCGAGGGGCTGGGCATGGCCGCCCTGGTGGAGGTGCACGACCCCGCCGACGTGGAAGAGGTGCGCGCCCTGCGCCCGGCGCTGGTCGGCATCAACGCCCGCGACCTGACTACCTTCAGCACGGACCTGGCGCACCCACTGCGGCTGCGGCCGGCGATCGACTGGCCGGCGCGGCTGGTATTCGAGTCCGGCATCTTCTTCGCCGAGCAGGTCGCACCGGCTCGTGCCGCCGGATTCGCGGGCGTGCTGGTCGGCGAGGGCGTGGTGCGGCGGCCGGAGCTGGCCGCCGAGCTGGTGGCCGGATTTCAGGGCGTGGCGCCTGCCGACTTCTGGGGCCGGCTCTATGAGCGCATGCCGCTGCGCGCGATCGGCGCCGAGGAGCCGACCCGCCCACTGGTCAAGATCTGCGGCGTCACGAGCCGTGACGACGTGCTGCGCGCGGTCGACGCCGGCGCCGACATGCTCGGTCTCAACCTGGTCGCCGAGTCCCCACGGCGCGTGGCGCCGGAGATGATCGCGCAGCTCGGTGACGTCGGCGCGCTGAAGGTGGGCATCACGGTGGACGACGCCCAGGTCGCGGCGGAGCTGCAGCGCGACGGCCACCTGGATGCCGTGCAGCTTCACGGCGCCGAGCCCGCCGAGCGCTGCGCGGACCTGGCGCAGCCCTACTACAAGGCGATCCGCGTGCGGGGCCGGGCCGACCTGGAGGGGATCGGCGACTACCGCTGTCCGCGGGTGCTGGTGGACGCGCCGGCGTCCGGCCGGCGCATCGACGCCGAGCTGATCGACCAGGCCGCTCGCCGCGGCCCGCTCTGGCTGGCCGGCGGCCTCAACCCCGACAACGTGGGCGCCGTCATCGACCGCCACGCGCCGGAGCTGGTGGACGTGGCCAGCGGCCTGGAGTCGTCACCGGGACGCAAGGACCCGGCCAAGCTGAGGGCGTTCTTCACCGCGATTCGCGCGCCGCTCGGAACGGCCGCATGAGGAGTCTGAAATGAAGGTGTACAACGACTACTTCGGCCAGTTCGGAGGGCGCTACGCGGCCGAGGTGCTGCGTACGCCGCTCGACGAGCTGCAGGCAGCGTTCACGGAGGCGGTGGTCGCCCCGGATTTCCTGGCCGAGCTGGACCGCTTCGGGTGCCAGTTCGCGGGGCGACCGACGCCGCTCTCCCCGGCCGTGAACGCGCAGGCGGAGATCGGCGGCGCGTCGATCTACCTGAAGCTGGAGGGGCTGGCCAACACCGGCGCCCACAAGGTGAACAACGTCATCGGCCAGTGCCTGCTGGCGAAGCGCATGGGCAAGCCGCGCGTGATCGCCGAGACCGGCGCCGGCCAGCACGGCGTGGCCACCGCCGCGGTCGCCGCCAAGCTGGGACTGGAGTGCCGGGTCTACATGGGCGAGGTGGACGTGCGCCGCCAGCGCCCCAACGTGTTCTGGATGGAGCTGTTCGGCGCCGAGGTGGTCCCGGTCGGCTCCGGCTCGCGCACGCTCAAGGACGCGATCAACGAGGCGCTGCGCGACTGGTCGGACACCTTCGACCGGACCCACTACGTGATCGGCTCGGTCATGGGTCCGTCGCCCTACCCGGATATGGTCCGCGAGTTCCAGTCTGTGGTCGGCCGCGAGGTGGCCGAGCAGTGCCGGCAGCTCGGCGTGCAGCCGACGGCGCTGATCGCCTGCGTGGGCGGCGGCTCGAATGCGCTCGGCTTCTTCGCTCCGCATCTGGAGGCGTCGGCGCCGCGCCTGATCGGCGTGGAGGCGGGAGGCCGCGGGCCCGCCCTGGGCGACCACGCGGCGCGCATGTCCGGCAGTGGCATCCCCGGCATCGTGCACGGCTACAAGTCACTGTTCCTCACCGACGGCGACGGCCAGGTGGCGGAGACGCACTCGATCTCGGCCGGACTCGACTATCCCGGTGTCGGCCCTCAGCTCGCCCACCTGGGCACCAGCGGCCGCGTGGAGTTCACGACCGCCTCCGATGACGAAGCGCTCGACGCGGTGCGGCTGTTCGCCCGCACCGAGGGGATCATCTTCGCGCTGGAGTCCGCGCACGCAGGCGCCGCGGCGATCAAGGTGGCCCGCGTGCTCCCGGACGACGCCAGCGTGGTGGTCAACGTCTCCGGCCGCGGCGACAAGGACCTGTTCATCCTGGCGGGAGCGCTGCAGCCGGACCGCTGGGCGGAGTTCCTGACGCGCGAAGCGCAGGAGATCGCCCATGGCTGACAAGCCGGCCTTCATGGCCCACCTGGTGGCGGCGTTCCCGGACTGGGACACCTCGCTGCGCGTCGGCGAGGCGATGATCGCCGGCGGTGCCGGGCTGCTGGAGGTGCAGTTCCCGTTCAGCGACCCGACCGCGGACGGTCCGTGGATCCAGCGCGCGTGCGCGGATGCGCTGGCGGCCGGGTTCGCGGTGGACGACGGCTTCCGGCTGGTCGACCGGCTGGCGAACCGCCCTGACGCGCCTCAGGTCTTCGTGATGGTGTACGCCAATCTGGCCTTCCGGCCGGGAATCGAACCGTTCCTGGCGCGCTGCCGGGACGCGGGCGCGCGCGGCGTGATCGTCCCCGACCTGCCCCCCGACTACGACGAGGGGCTGTACGCTGCCGGCCGGAACCTGGCCCTGGAGGTGGTCCCCGTGGTTCCCGTGACCGCCCGCGCGGAACGCCTCCGTGCCGTGGTGGAGAGCTCGCGCACCGGCTCCCTGTACACGGCGCTGCGCAAGGGCGTGACCGGCGGCTACACCCGGATCAGCGATGACAGCGTCCGTTTCCTGCGCGACGCCCGGGCGCTCGGCGTTTCGGTGATGGCCGGCTTCGGGATTTCGGAACGGGCGCAGGTCGACGCGCTCGCGCCGCTGGTGGATACCGTGATCGTCGGCTCGGCCTTTATCCGCGCGCTGCTCGAGGCCCCGGAGGGCGCCGACCCGTACGACACGGTACGCGGTCTGATGGCGCGGCTGGCCGATCCGGGGACGTCTTGATCGGTGCGGCGCTTCGCCCTACTTTCTGCACAACGACTCCCAAGGGGGCAAGCCGAATGGGACAGGAAGTGACGATTACCAGCGACAATTTCGATGCGGAGGTTCTCCAGGCGGACACCCCCGTGCTGGTCGACTTCTGGGCCGACTGGTGCGGCCCGTGCAAGATGATCGCGCCCGCCGTCGAGGAGCTGGCCTCCGACTACGCGGGCCGCGTCAAGGTCGGCAAGGTCAACGTCGACGATGCCGGCGACCTGGCGATGAAGTTCAAAGTGGTCAGCATTCCCACTCTGCTGCTGTTCAACGACGGATCGGTGGTCGACCAGCAGGTCGGTGCGGTCCCCAAGGGCAAGATCGAGGGGATGTTCAAGGCGCTCGTGTAACGCGCCGCGCGGACCGGCGCATCAATCGCGGCTGAACATCTCGTCGGTGTTGAGGCCGCCGAAGGTCGCCCCGCGGGTCGGGGTGATGTGCCAGTCCGCGCGGGAGTCGGTGTCCGCGTGGTCGCTGCCGCGCGCTATCGAGCGGGTCGATGTGGTGTTGTTCGAGTCGACGGCATCCTCGGGACGCGCCAGCTCACCGGCGACCTGCCAGCCGCCGGCCGCCACAAGCTCATCGACGCGTTCCAGCACTCTGCGGGTGCCGAACCCCCGGTAGCGTTCGTCCGACTCGGAGGTGCGGTCGCTGTAGATCACGCCGTCGAGCAGGTCGCCGTCCGGCCGTGCGTAGAGCGACACGACGCCGTTGTTGCCGGACAGTCCCTCGCCTTCGGGAAGCCACAGGTCCCAGGCATCCTCCGACGCCTGCGGATGGGCCGATTCCGTCATCGACGCCGTCTCGTCCACCTCCGCCGGGTCACCGGTGCTGACGCAGTGGATGACGATGAAGTCGCCCGGCTCCACCGCGATGGAGGGGAACACCAGCCGGTGGCGGTAGTTGCCCGGCGTCCCGTCGAACAGGGTCACCCCGCCCAGGTCGCCGGCCGTCAGGGCCACCAACTCGATCCGGTCGGGCCGCGTACGGGTGCCTCGCGTGGTCAGCTCGGTGATGAGCAGGGCCGGCACCTCGCCGTTGTGGCCGTGGAAGCGGGCGGTCATCCCCAGGCCGTTGCCGCGCTCATCGGTGACCACCGCCTTGAGCTGGTACTCGGCGCCCGAGCTCTGCTCGGCGACCGACAGCAGCATGCGGGCTCCGTCGTAGGCGACGCCATCCAGACCGAGAGGGGGTTCGATGACCAGCGATCCATCCTCGAGCACCGCGGGCTCGCTGAAGGTGATCGCGATCGAGCGCCGGTCCGGCACCTCGACGGCGCGCAGAAGAGGCGGCGTCAGGTCCGGATCGATGACGGTGCGCAGTGCGGGCACCTTGCCGCACGCGCCCACGACGCAGAAAAGGCCGGCCAGGCTCGCTGCCGCGGCGAGCCGCCGGAAGTCGATTGTTCGGGTTGCCATCACCCCTGATACGGCCGGGGCGGCGGCAGCGCTTTACCGGCTACCCTTCGGCGCTCTGCAGCTCCTCGATGACCCGCCGCGCCAACCGGCCCGGGGCCGGCGGCAGGTCCTCACCTCCTTCGCCGTCGTACTTGGCCACCAGAAGGCCCAGCAGCTCCATGGCCGCCTGGTCGTCGTCGAGCTTGTGGTGCATGAAGGCGATCTCGTACTCCGCCCAGAGATTGCGCTCGAGCTCGTCGGGATCGGCGGTGGCCGGGAAGCGTTCCAGATAGGCGCGGTAGTAGTCCATCGCACCTTGATAATTCCGCTGACTGCTGGCGTCGCGGGCCGCCTGGAAGTACTCGGGAGCGGTCATCAGCTCGGAGGCGTCCGGCCTGGGGGTCTGACAGCCCAGCAGCAGCGCGGCGCCCGCCGCCAGCGGGATGAGCAGCGATCGCATGAGGCGGCACGTGCGTGCCGGGGCTCGCATCACGCGGCCTCCAGCCGCGCGACGATGTCGTCGGCGAACGCGCTGGTCGAAAGCTGCGTGGCGCCGGTGGTGAGCCGCGCGAAGTCGTAGGTGACGCGCCCGGCGGCGATGGTCTCGGTCAGCGCGCGGTCGATCGCGGCGGCCGCTTCGGTCCAGCCCAGGTGCTCCAGCATCAGCACGCCGGACAGGATCACCGAGCTGGGGTTGACGACGTTCTTGCCGGCGTACTTGGGCGCGGTGCCGTGAGTGGCCTCGAAGATCGCGTGCCCGGTGTGGTAGTTGATGTTGGCGCCCGGCGCGATGCCGATGCCGCCCACCTGCGCGGCGAGCGCGTCGGAGATGTAGTCGCCGTTCAGGTTCATGGTGGCGATGACGTCGAACTCGCGCGGCCGGGTCAGGATCTGCTGCAGGAAGATGTCGGCGATCGCGTCCTTGATGAGGACCCTGCCGTCGGGCACCGTGCCGTCGGCCGGCAGGTCGTCCCAGGCGATCGTCTGATCGGGGAAGCGCTCCGCGGCCACCTCATAGCCCCAGCCGCGAAAGGCGCCTTCGGTGAACTTCTGGATGTTGCCCTTGTGCACCAGCGTGACGCTGCGGCGCCCGTGCTGCAGGGCGTAGCGGATCGCCGCCTCCACCAGGCGGGCGGTGCCGGTCCTTGAGATCGGCTTGACGCCGATGCCGGAATCCGGTCGGATCTCCCAGCCGAGCTCGTCGCGCACGAAGTCGATGATCCGCTGCGCTTCCGGGGTTCCCGAACTCACCTCGAGGCCGGCGTACACGTCTTCGGTATTTTCCCGGAAGACGACCATGTCGACGTCGGCGGGCGAGCGTACCGGCGACGGCACGCCCGGAAAGTACTTGACCGGTCTCAGGCAGACGTACAGGTCGAGCTTCTGACGCAGGGCGACGTTGAGGCTGCGAATGCCGGTCCCGACCGGCGTGGTGAGCGGACCCTTGATGCCGACCAGGTACTCGCGGAACGCATCCTCGGTGGCCTCCGGCAGCCAGCTCCCGGTGCGCTCGTTGGCTTTCTCCCCGGCCAGGACCTCCAGCCACTCGATGCGCCGACGGCCGCCATAGGCGGTGGCGACGGCGCCGTCCAGTACGCGCACGGCGGCGGCCCAGATGTCGGGGCCGGTGCCGTCGCCTTCGATGTAGGGAATGATCGGCTTTTCAGGGACCTGCAAGCCGCTCCCGGTCATGGTGATCTTCTCGCCCATCAGGAGGCTTAGTATATCACCGGATGCACGATCCCCGATGACTGGTCAGCGAGTGCCGGATCCCATGCCACGTCGCCGCCCGGCCGCGGTCCGCGGGTCCCGCCGCTCCCCGGCACGCGGCGCTGCACTCGGACAGGCGGCGCTCGCACTGGCGGCCGCCATCGTGATCGGGAGCTGCGCGCGTCACGAGCTGGTGTGGGTCCCGGACCGGTCCCTGAACGCCGACCTGCAGCAGCTCCGCAGCGAGCTGGAGCGGACCGACCCCGGCGCCGAGACCGCCGACCAGCGGTACGCGCTGGTCGCGGAGATCGCCCGCACCCTGCGGAGCGGCGGGGAAGCGGGACGCGAGCGGACTTTCCTGACCCTGTACGCCGGGCAGCATCCCCAGGACCCGTACAACGCCGCCCACCTGGTAACCGTCGCGGACTCCTATCTGGAGGGCGGGCAGACGCCGCTGGCCGTGCACTACTACCGGCGGGCGCTGCGCAACCTGCCCGATCTCGAAGTGCGGGGGCGATCGCTGCACCGGCACTGCCTGGAGCGCCTCGTGGAGCTCGACGATGCCGTCCGCCACGTCGAGTACTACCGGGAGCTGGTCGAGCGGTTTCCCGAACGCATCGACCTCGGCCTGAGCCTCTACCGCCTCGCCGGTGCGTACGCCGCGCGGGGCGACTGGGAGCAGGCTCTGGAGGCGTACGGCACGTTTCTCCACGCGCCCCCGACCGAGATTCCCGGCGAGCCCGATGCCTACCGGCAGGTGACCGAGCTGATCCGCTTCCATCGCTCCGACAAGTCATGGGTGCGGGCCGATCTGGACACGCTCGTGGCGGAGGTGCGTGCCGCCATCGCCGGCCGTGACGTGCGCGCGCTGCGCCGTGTGCAGGCCGGCGTCAATTTCTTCGCGACGTCCTGGGGGAGCGACGCGACGCTCACTCAACGCTTCAGGTTGGAGGCGTTCTCGATGCGGCGTGTCCACGCCGACGCCGAGTTGCACCCCGATTCCAACGACCGGGAAGCCTTCCTGCGCACGGCGGGATGGACGGCACGGGTCACTACCTGGTATCTTTGCTTCCGAAGGGTCGACTACAGCATCGATCCGCGCGTCAACGGCACTTGGGAGTGGGCCGGTATTTACTTTGGCGAGAAAGTGTAGGTTTTGAGAGCGTGTAGGTTCTCGCGCCGCCCACCCCGCCGGATCGGCAGCAGCCGGGACGTACAGAGGCCCGGCACCGTTAGAGGAAAGGATGAGCAACGCAAGGGGAGCCGGCGTGCGCGCGCTCGTGGCGATCGCTGTGCTCATGACCACGGGGATCGTTCCGCTCGCGGCCCAGGATTGCCGGAGCGACTGGCAGGCGTGCGACCACGCGCGCGTCGAGCACTACATCAAGCAGTTCACCAAGCGGACCTGGCGTGGATGGCTGCACGGCGTCTGGGAGCGCTCGTGGATCTACTCCGATCACATCGGCGCTGCAATCGAGCGGCGCGGGCTGCCGCAGGAGCTGCGGCTGCTGCCGGTGATCGAGTCGGGTTATCTCCCCGATGCGGTGTCGACGAGCGGCGCGGTCGGCATCTGGCAGATCACACGCCTCGGGGCGAGCGGCTATCCGTTGCAGATGGATGGCGGGCTCGACGAGCGGCGCGACTTCTGGAAGGCGACCGAGGTCGCGCTGGATACCCTGGCAACGAACCGCGAACGCTTCGGCGACTGGCTGCTCGCGATCGCCGCGTACAACGCAGGCCCGGGCGGGGTGCAGCGGGCGATCGACCGCGCCGGCACCAGGGATTTCTGGGAGTTGCGCCGATCGGGCGCGTTGCCGGAGCAGACGGCGGAGTTCGTGCCCCGTTTCCTGGCGGCGGTTCGCGTCTTCTCGGAGCCGGAGCGCTACGGTCTTCCGGCGCTCGAGCCGATCACCTGGGTTCGCGTCGGAGCCGGCGGCCGGGCCGACCTGCGCAAGCTGGCCGCGCACACGGGCATGGACCTCGATCTGCTGCGGACCGCAAATGCGGAGCTCGGCTCGGTGTTCACCCCGAACGACGCCCGCGTCGAGCCGGCGGTGATCGCATCGAGCGACACGCGTGCCGCGGACCTGAACGGATACTGGCTGAAGGTCCCGGCCGACCACGCCGAGCAGGTGCGGGCCCTCCTGGAGGAGCGCGCGCAGCTGTTCGACTTCATCGAGCACGTGATCCGCGCCGGAGAGACCTTCTGGGCCCTCGCGAAACGCTACGGAAGCAGCGTCGACCTGATCGTCGACGAGAATCCGGGGCTGCACCCGCAACGGCTGCGCCCCGGTCAGACCGCGGTTGTCCCGCTGCTGGCCGTCACTCCGGTGGCCGCCACTCCGGTGGCGGTGCCGTCGGGCGCGACGGTCGAACACCGGGTTCGGCCGGGAGAGACGCTATGGGTCCTGGCGCTCCGGTATGGCAGCAGCGTCGAACGGATCCTCGGTGAGAATCCGGGCGTGAATCCGCGGCGGCTGCGGCCGGGCCTGACCGTGATCATCCCGCTGCCGGGTTCCGTGCCGGACGTGGAGTCGCCGGGCGTCGGGCCTCCGTGGATGGCGCAGGCGGGGTCCGGCGCCGTGCACGTCGTCGAGCACGGCGACTCGCTGTGGGATATCGCGCGCACCCACGGGGTGACCGTGGAGGCGCTGGCGGCCAGCAACGGCCGGTCGCCGAACGACATCATCAAGCCGGGCGAAACCCTTATCGTGCAGGCCGGCGGTACGCTGTCGAGCGCCTGATGGATGGGCCCGCGCCGCCGGGGATGGCCGCAAGGCGTACCCGGACGGCGCGCGCGCTCGCACTGATCGCCCTGCTGGCGGCGGTCACCTTCGTCTGCGCGCGCGACGAAGAGAGGATCCGCATGGCTCTGGCGGGCGACGTCGATGAAGAGCCGCTGGTGATCTACTTCCGGTTCGCGGGCTGACGTGGCTGCCGTCACCCTGGAAGGGGTCAGCGTCGCCTACGGCGCGCAGACGGTGCTCGCCGGCGCAAGCACCACGCTGGCACGGGGAGACCGTGTCGCCCTGGCCGGTCCCAACGGCAGCGGCAAGAGCACGCTGCTGCGCGTGGCCGCCGGCGAGCTTCCCCCGGACGCCGGCAGCGTGCGCCTGCAGCGCGGCGCGCGGGTGTGCTACCTGCCGCAGTCCGGGTCCGGCGACGACGCGGCCAGGTCCGGGCGGACGGTCGTCCAGGAGCTGGAGCGTGCGTTCACCGACCTGCACGCGGTGGCGGCCGAGGCCACGGCGCTGGAGGGACGAATGGCCGACGGAGATGACGTCGAGGAGGTGCTCACCGCGTACGGGGAGCTCCTCGAACGGCTGGAGCGCGGCGGCTACCACGAGCGCGACCGTGAGATCGGCGTCGTCATGCGCGGCCTGGGGTTCGAGGAATCGGACCGCGACCGGCCGGTCAGCGAGCTGTCCGGCGGCTGGGAGATGCGGGTCGCGCTGGGCCGCGTGCTGCTGAGCCGCGCCGACCTGCTGCTCCTCGACGAGCCCACCAACTACCTGGACCTGCCGGCGCGCGAATGGCTGGAGGGCTTCCTGGCGCGCGGCGAAGGTGGCTTCATGGTGGTCGCCCACGACCGCGAGTTCCTGGATCGCTGCTGCCAGAGCGTGCTGGAGATCCGCGACGGCCGGCTCCGCTCCTACGCGGGCGGCTACTCCGACTTCGAGCGGGCGCGGGCCGAGCAGGTCCGCGCCGACGCCAAGGCGTACGACCTGCAGCAGGAAGAGATCGAACGGATCGAGGCGTTCATCCGCCGCTTCCGCGCCACCGCCTCCAAGGCGCGCCTGGTGCAGAGCAGGATCCGCTACCTGGAGAAGCTGCCGCGCCGCGAGCGGCCGGTGCAGGCGCCGACCATCAAGCTGTCGCTGCCCGATCCGCCGCGCTGCGGCAAGGTGCCGCTGACCTGCGCCGGGTTGGCAAGGCGCTACGGCGACCTGCAGGTGTACGCGGGCGTCGACCTGGAGGTGGAGCGCAACGACCGGCTGGCGGTGGTCGGCAAGAACGGCGCCGGCAAGTCCACGCTGATGCGTGCCCTGACCGGCGCAGAGGAGCCGAGCGCCGGCTCGATCAGGCGGGCCGTGGGCCTGCGGCAGGCGTACTTCGCGCAGGATCAGGAGCGGCAGCTCGATCCCGGGCTCACGGTGCTGGAGACGGTTCAGGCCGCCGCGGCCGCCGACCAGCAGCAGAAGGTCCGCGACCTGCTTGGCGCCTTCCTGTTCAACGCGGACGACATCGACAAGCCGGTGGGCGTGCTGTCCGGCGGCGAGCGCGTGCGCGTGGCGCTGGCGCGCCTGCTGCTGCAGCCGATCAACCTGCTGCTGCTGGACGAGCCTACCAACCACCTGGACATCGTCTCCACCGAAGCGCTGGCGCGCGCCCTGGAGCAGTACCGGGGAACGCTGATCGTGGTCTCGCACGACCGCGCGTTCCTGCGCCGGCTGGTCACCGGCGTCCTGGAGGTGGACCGCGGCGGCGCCCGCCTGTATCCCGGCGACTTCTCCTACTACGAATGGAAACGGAAGAACGAAGATGAGGACACCCCGGCTCGCGCCACCGACCGGCGCAGGAGCCGGGACCGCACCAGAGAGAAGCCGCAGCCCCGGTCGCGGGCTGCCAGCGAGGATCGGGTGCTGGAAGAGCTGGAGGAGCTGGAGCAGCAGCGGATGCGGATCGAGGCGGACCTGGCACGCGAGGACACGTGGCGCGACGGGCAGGCGATGCGCGAGCTGAAGCGGTCGCTGGCCCGCAACCGGGAACGGGAGCACGAGTTGACGAGCTCGCTCTCGTCCGATTGAAGCCGGGGGAGTAGATTATCCGCACAACGCCATGAACGAACCGTTTCACGCGTACGACATCCGCTCGGTGTACGGCGCCGGTATCGACGTGCCGGTGGCATACCGCATCGGCCGCGCGCTGGCCCGGCACCTGGATGCCGAGCGCTACCTGCTCGGCCACGACGCGCGCACCCACTCGCCGGCGCTCAGTGAAGCCCTGGCGCGCGGGCTTGCCGCCGAAGGGCGGCGCGTGGCAAGCGTCGGCCTCACGACCACGCCGGCGCTCCACTTCCTGCAGATCGAGGCCGGCTGCGACGCCGGCGTGATGGCGACCGCCTCGCACAACCCGCCCCAGTACCACGGCTTCAAGGTCTTCGACAGCACCGGCGGATCGGTGAGCTACGCCAAGGGACTCTCGCGCGTGGAGGCGCTGCTGGCCGAGGTCGAAGGCGAAGAGGCCGGCGCCGCCCGGCTGCTGCCGGAGCCCGCGCCGTCCGTGGACGGGTACGTCGACCTGGTAGCCACGGCCGCGGAGGGGGCACCGTTGGCGCCGGTCGTGGTGGACGTGTCCAACGGCTCGGCCGGAGCGCTGACGCGGGCGGTGTCCGACCGGCTGGGCGGCTTCGTGACGGTGCTCAACGGCCAGCCGGACGGCACGTTCCCGGCGCATCCCCCCAATCCGCTGGAGGAGGCCAGCCTGTGCGACATCGCACCCGCGGTGCGCGCCGGCGACGCGGCCTTCGGGGCGATCCTCGACGGCGACGGCGACCGGGTGATGTTCGTCGACGAGCGCGGCGAGGTGGTGGCCGCCCCCTTCAGCGGCGCCCTGCTGGCCCGGGAGATGCTGAGGCGCCATCCGGGAGCCGCGATCGTGCACGACCTGATCGCCTCGCGCGTGTTCGCCGAGGAGATCGCCGCCGCCGGCGGCCGCGCGGTGCGCTCGGCGGTGGGCTACACCCACCTGTACGACGCGATGGTGGAAGCGGACGCCGTGTTCGGCTGCGAGACCTCGGGACACCTGTACTTCCGTGTCTCCGATTCCTTCTTCACCGAGTCGGCGCTGTACGCGATCGTGATGATGGCGGCGCTCCTGGCGCGCGGCGGGCAGCCGCTGTCGGCGCTGGCCGCGCCGCTGCGCAGCCGCTACGCGCAGTCGGCGGAGATCAACCTGCCGGTCGGCGCCCGCGAGGAGGCGCTGGCGGCGATGGAACGCATGCGTCACCGCTACCGCGACGCGGAGCTCGACACCCTGGACGGGCTGTCGGTGGCGTACGGCCACGTCTGGTTTGCCATTCGCCCGAGCAATACGGAGCCGCTGCTGCGGCTGCGCCTGGAAGGGCGCGACGCCGCCACCGTGGCGGCCACGCTGGCGGAGGTGCGCGCCGTCATCGAAGGAAGGGAACGATGAAGATCCGATACAACGCGCCGGTGGTGTTGAGCTACGCGGTCGCGGCCGCGGTCGTGATGGTGCTCGACCAGATCGCTGGCGCGCAGTTCGCGGAGAGGAACTTCGCCATTCCCGGCAGCCTGGCCGGCTCGGCGCCGCTCGGCTACCTGCGGCTGATCACCCACGTGCTCGGGCACGCCAACTGGGCGCACCTGCTCGCCAACTTCGCGCTGATTCTCCTGATCGGGCCGATCCTGGAGGAGAAGTACGGCTCCTGGCCGCTGCTGATGATGATGGGGATCACGGCGCTGGCCACCGGCGGCCTGAACGTGCTGTTCCTGTCCACCGGCCTGATGGGCGCCAGCGGCATCGTCTTCATGATGATCCTGCTGAGCTCGTTCACGAACATCCGCTCCGGGGAGATCCCGCTCACCTTCGTGCTGGTGGTCCTGATGTACCTGACGCGCGAGGTGTTCGCCGCCGTCACGGAGGATTCGATCTCGCAGTTCGCCCACATCGCCGGAGGCATCTGCGGCAGCCTGTTCGGCTTCGCGATCACCCGCGCGGCGCCGCAGCTCGCGCAGCCGGCCGAGCCGACAGACCACCTGGAGGAGTGACCATGAGCCCGCCATCACCTGCCGGAGGGGCCGACGGAACGGCCGGCGCCGTGCGCTACGGCGCCGACACCCTGCGCACCTTCGCCGCCGACGTCATCCGCGCCCTGGGCGGCTACGCCGAGCACGCCGAGATCGTCGCCCGCCACCTGGTGCTGGCCAACCTGGTCGGCCACGACTCGCACGGCGTGTTCCGGCTGCCACAGTACGCGGACTTCCTGGACCGCGGCCACATCGACCCGGCGGCCCGTCCGACCGTGGAGCGCGAGACGCCGTCGACCGCCGTGATCGACGGTCACAACACCTGGGGGCACGCGGTCGCGGAGCTCGCCACGCAGATCGCCGCGGCCAAGGCGGACCGCACCGGCATGGCAGCGGTCGGCGTGCGCAATGCCTTCCACGTCGGCCGCGCCGGCGCCTACCCGGCCATGCTGGCCGAGCAGGGGCTGATCGGGCAGATCTTCTGCAGCGCCGAGGGCTCGGCCTTCATCGCTCCGTGGGGCGGCACCGAGCGGCGGCTCGCCACCAACCCGATCGCCATCGCCGTCCCCACCGGCGGCGAGCCGATCCTGGTCGACATGACCACCAGCGTGGTGGCCGAAGGCAAGGTGAAGCTGGCCCGCACCGCCGGCAAGACGCTGCCGCCGGGCTGGATCCTGGACAAGGACGGGGAGCCGAGCACCGATCCGGAGGCGCTGTACGCCGACGGCACGCTGCTGCCGCTCGGCGGAAGCGTGGCCCACAAGGGCTACGGGCTGTCGGTCATCGTCGACCTGCTCGGCAGCATCCTCAACGGGGGTGCGCCGGGCAACATGGGTCCGATCCTGCACAACCATTTCCTGCTGCAGGCGTTCGATCCGGCGACGGTCACGGACCGCACCGCGATGGAGGCGGCGCAGGAACGCTACTTCGAGTACCTGCGCTCGTCGCGGAAACGGGCCGGCGTGACGGAGATCCTGCTGCCGGGTGAGCCGGAGCAGCGTTCCATGGCCGACCGGCAGGCGAACGGCATCCCGCTCGACGCCGGGGTGATCAGCTCGCTCGACGAGCTCTGCGCGCGGCTGTCCGTCACCCCCCTCGCGGAGCGCTAACGTGCCGACAGTTCGGGGGCATACGAAAGACCGCTGACCGCGGTAGTCACAACCTCAAGTCGTGATACGACAAGCCATGACTTGACAAGTCGTGACTTGACGAACGGGTTCGTCAGCCCAGCAGCCAACCAACCTTGACCCGCAACCGCAGGCTCCCAACCATTGGCAGCCATGAACAGGCCATCTGGATCAGCTTCGCAGCCCGTCCCTGAGCGGGCCAAGGTCGCCGTGATCGGCGCCGGCATCGTCGGCAACTGCCTGGTCGCCCACTTGGCGGAGCTGGGCTGGGAGGACCTGGTCCTGATCGACAAGGGACCGCTGCCCAACCCGGGCGGCTCCACCGGCCACGCGTCCAACTTCATCTTCCCCACCGACCACGGCCGCGAGATCGCCATGCTGACGCTGGAGAGCCAGCGCCAGTACGAGGAGCTGGGGGTGAACACCACCTGCGGTGGGGTGGAGGTCGCGCGCACCGAGGAGCGCATGGAGGAGTTGCGCCGGCGCATGACTTCGGCGCGCTCCTGGGGCATCGAAGCGGAGCTGTTGACGCCCGACGAGGTGGTCGCGCGCGTTCCGTACGTGGACGGCGCCGTCATCAAGGGCGGCTTCTGGATGCCGGCCGTGTCGGTGGTGGACTCGGTCAAGGCCGGCACCATCATGCGTGAACGAGCTCTGGCAAAAGGCGTGCTGACCGTGCTGGACAGTACCGAGGTCACCGGGCTGGAGGTCGAGTCCCGCCCGTTCGGCCGGCCGCGCATCCGCACGGTGGTGACCGGCCGCGGCGCGATCGCGGTGGATCAGGTGGTGGTCGCCTGCGGCGTGTGGAGCCCGCGCGTGGCGGCCATGGCCGGCGCCAGCATCCCGCTCACGCCGGCCGTGCACCAGATGGCCGACATGGGTCCGATCGACCTGATGAAGAAGACCGGCAACGAGATCGGCTATCCGATCGTGCGCGACATGGACGTGTTCATGTACGAGCGGCAGAGCCACGAGGCGATGGAGGTCGGATCCTACGCCCATCGCCCGATCCTGGTGCGCCCCGACGACATTCCCTCCTTGGAAGAGGCGGAGCGCTCGCCCACCGAGATGCCCTTCACGGGCGACGACTTCGCCCCGCAGCTCGGCCACGCGCGCGAGATCATGGGCGACCTCCTCGCCGGCTCCGAGATGCAGTACGCCGTGAACGGCCTGCTCTCGCTGACCCCCGACGCGCAGCAGGTGCTGGGCGAGACGGCCGAGGTCGAGGGGCTCTGGTCGGCGGCGGCGGTGTGGATCAAGGAGGGTCCGGGCACCGCGCGCCTGATCGCCGAATGGATGACCCACGGCTATCCGCGCCTGTGCGATCCGCACGGCTCGGACATCACCCGTTTCTACGCGCACGAGCGCACGGAGCGCCACATCCGCGCGCGCGCGAACGAGCATTTCAACAAGACCTACGGCATCGTCCACCCGCGCGAGCAGTGGGCGTCCGAGCGCGGCATGAACCGAGCCCCGTTCCACGACCGCACCGCCGCGCTCGGCGCCGAGCTGTACGACGCGCGCGGCTGGGAGCGCCCGCAGTGGTACGCGTCGAACGCCGACCTGGTGGAGCGCTACGGCGTGCCCGACCGCCCGCACGAGTGGGACCGGCGCTGGTGGTCGCCGATCATCAACGCCGAGCACCTGCATTTGCGCGAGAAGGTCGGGATCGTCGACTTGAGCGCGTTCCAGCTCTTCGACGTCTCCGGCCCCGGCGTGGTGCCCTACCTGGAGCGCCTGACCGTCAACAAGTGCGACCGGCCGGCGGGCAGCTCGATCTACACTCCGCTGCTCACCCCGGACGGCGGCATCCGCGCCGACCTGACCATCCAGCGGCTGGCCGCCGACCGCTTCCGGGTCGTCACCGGCGCCTTCGACGGCGCCCGCGACGAGGTGTGGTTTCGCCGCCACCTGCCGGACGACGGCTCGGTGCAGTTCGAGAACCGGTCCTCGGCGCTGTGCACGATCGGCGTGTGGGGGCCGGAGGCGTGCGCGCTGCTCGCCGGCATCACCGACACCGGCCTGTCGCAGGCGCAGTTCCCGTACGGGACGCTGCGGGAGGCGATCATCGACGGCGTGCCCGTGACCATGCTGCGCATCTCCTACGTGGGCGAGGGCGGCTTCGAGATCACCACGGCCATGCCGCACGGCGTGCGCCTGTGGGACGCGCTGTGGGAGGCGGGCCGCCCGCTCGGCGCCCGTCCGGTGGGCATCGGCGTCTACGGGACCACCGGCCGCATGGAGAAGGGCTACCTGCTGATGGGCTCCGACCTCACCGCCGAGTACTCGCCGGCGGAGGCCGGCCTGGCCCGCCCGCGCGTGAAGCGCGACGACTTCATCGGCAAGGCGGCCTACCTGAAGGCGAGAGCCGACGGCCCGCTGGCGACGATGTGCGCGCTGACCATGGACGACCACACCGGCGCGGCCGGCATCGACCGCTTCCCGACCGGCGGCAACGAGCCGATCCTGACACTGGACGGAGAGCGCATCGCCGACGCGCACGGCCGCGAGTCGCGCGTGACCTCGGGCGGCATGGGACCGTCGGTGGGCACGTACCTGCTGTTCGCCTACTTGCCGGTTGAGCACGCGGCGGCCGGAACCCGCCTGCAGGTGCTGTACATGAACGAGCCCTTCCCCGTGACCGTCGCCCCCGGCCTGGCCCTGTTCGATCCGGCCGATACGCGCATGAAGGCATGAGGGCCCGGCCGCGCCGCCGGCGGTAGCCCGTTGCGCCCCAGTCCATCGTGTGCCGGCTGGACGCCTGGGATCTGGCTCCGGCCCATCCCTGACGTGCGCCGGCGCGGACTGGCGCGACGCTCTCAGATGCGGCCGGTGCGGCGCAGCAGCCGCAGGTGGTTGCGCACGTTGTCGTGCTCGAAGTAGGCGTCCTGCAGGTGGCGCATGCCCGTGGAGCGGAGCTCCGTGCGGCCGTGCAGGACGCGGTGGCTGGCCATCACCATGACGTGGCCGTCCTCAAGGCGGCAGGAAGCCCGGACGCCGGGGTCGTTCATGCGCGTCGACAGCTCGTGGTAGGCGGCGTAGAAGTCGTTCAGCCGCGGCTCTGACAGCGGAATGGGCTGCATCTGCTGCGTGTTGAAGCGCACCAGCCGGACGTTGCCGCCGGCGTCCAGGTCGATCACGGGATTGACCGCGTAGCTCTCGTCATCGTCGCTGAACAGGCGGAACGGCACCGGAACTGCGCAGAGCGCGTCGAACTTCTCCGGGTGGTCGCGGCGCAACCCGCTCACCACGCCGAACGCGTCCACGATCGAGGAGTCGCCGCCCTCGCACTCGTTCACCAGCATGTGCAGGAGCTGCACGCTCGGCGGCCAGTTGTAGCTGGTGAAGTCGTTGTGCGGGGCGAGCGCCAGCTTCGTGTGCGCGATGCTGTAGCCGGCCGGATTGACCACGACGTTGTGGATACGGTCGAACACCACCTCGCGGATCGGCCCCAGGCGGGCGGCGAGCTGCTCCGATGAGTCCGGCTCGGTGGGGGCGTCGACCAGCACGCACGCGCCGGTCTCCAGGAAGTCCTCGATCAGGTCCGCGGCGGTGCGGTCGTGGTCCAGGAATCGCCGGTAGTCGAATTGCCGCGGCCGGAAGCGGCCATCCCAGTAGCGCAGGCGGGTGGGAGGCAACTCGATGAGGTCGTGGATCTCGCTCGACCGGTAGCGCGTCCGGTGTCCGTCCGGCCATGCGATGGCGATCGCCTCGTCCTCGCGGCCGGACCGCTCGATGGTGACCTGCTGCGGACGCAGGTCCGAGGCGACCCGGAAGAGGTGGAACCGCTTCTCCGTGGTCTGCTCGACCCGGCACTCGCTGCAGCCGCAGTTGTCGCGCAGCCACAGGTAGGGAAGATCGGTCTGCGCGCCATCCTGCCAGACCGCGGCCAAGGCTTCGCCGTTCTCGGCGATGTTGCTGATCGAGTGATGCATGGCGGACCCTCAATCGGTGATGACCGGCCCGGAACCCGGGCACGCGAACGCTACCGCGTATCAAGGGGTGCCGTTTCGGCCCGTGTCAAGCTTTTTTTGACGAAAATCAGATCGCTGCGCCGGGGCTGTTGACCGGGGTATCGGTCCCGCATACACCATGTGCATCGGGAGAGGTACAGGCATGCATACGACGACGACGCCCGATGCGCCCACGGTGAGCTTCGCCCACATGGCGGACGGCACCTGCGAGGACTACGAGCTGCTCGCGCGGTTCGAGGACGAGTTCGCCGCCGGCACCGCGGATCGCATGCTGGGGCAGCTCCGTGCGCTGTCCGGATCGCTGGCCGGCTACCAGGTGGACCGGCTGGAGCACTCGCTGCAGACCGCGACGCGCGCCTACCGCGACGGCGCGGAAGAGGAGATGGTGGTGGCGGCCCTGCTGCACGACATCGACGACCTGCTGGCCCCGCACAGCCACGGGGAGCTTTCCGCCCTCATCCTGCGCCCCTACGTGACCGAGCGGACGTACTGGATCGTCCGGCATCACGGGCTGTTCCAGCTCGTCTACTACGGCCACTTCCGCGGCTGGGACCCGAACGCGCGCGACAAGTACCGCGACCACCCGTGGTACCAGGACGCGGTGGACTTCTGCCACCGCTGGGACCAGTGCGCATTCGACCCCGACTACGAATCGCTGCCGCTGGAATTCTTCGAACCGATGGTGCGCCGCGTGTTCGCGCGCGAGCCGTTCAGCCTTGCCCCCAGGGAGCACTCATGACCACGCAACCACAGAGCGTCGACCAGTCCGACCGCGTCGTCCCGATCAACCTGCGCCAGAGCGGCCGCACCCCGACCGAGTTGCTCATCTCCACCCGCGTGCGCAAGTCGCCCTACTGGCACCTGTCGCACGCGGCGGGCTGCTGGCGCGCCACGGTCTACAATCGCATCTACCACCCGCGCGGCTACGTGCGGCCGGAGGCGCGGCGGCCGAGCACGAGGCGCTGACCAATCACGTCACGCTGTGGAACGTCGCGGTCGAGCGCCAGATCCGCGTCAAGGGGCCGGACGCGGAGCGGTTCACGGACTACGTCATCACCCGCAACGCGAAGCGCATCAAGCCCATGCACGCCAAGTACGTCATCCTCTGCAACGAACGGGGCGGCATCCTCAACGACCCGGTGCTGCTGCGCCTGTCGGAAGACGAGTTCTGGTTCTCGCTCGCCGACTCAGACCTTCTGTACTGGCTGCAGGGGGTCAACGTCGGCATGCGCATGGACGTCGAGATCGACGAGATCGACGCCTGCCCGGTGCAGATCCAGGGGCCGAAGTCGGAGTCGCTGATGGCCGACCTTGTGGGCGAGGGGATCCGCGACATTCCCTATTACGGGGTCATGGAGGCGGAAATCGCCGGCTGTGATGTCGTCATCTCCCAGTCCGGATTCTCGGGCGAGAAGGGATACGAGATCTACCTGCGCGCCGCCACGCTGCACGCCGAGAAGCTCTGGAACGCGGTGCTGGAAGCGGGCAAGGCGCACCAACTCATGGTCATAGCCCCCGGCCACCAGCGCCGTATCCAGGCCGGCATCATGTCCTGGGGCCAGGACATCGACCACGAGACGCTGCCGTTCCAGTGCGACCTGGCCTACCAGGTGCCCCGCAAGAAGAAGGCCGACTACATCGGCAAGGCGGCGCTGGAGCGCGTCCGCGAGCAGATCGACGCCGGGAAGCCGCCGTTCAAGATGACGATGGCCGGCATGACCATGGGCGGCAAGCCCATCGACGACTACGCGCCCGATTTCTGGCTGCTGTCCGATGCCGACGCGGGCGATCCGATCGGCTTCCTGACGTCGCCGTGGCACGCGCCGGAGCTGGGCTGCAACATCGGGATGGGGTGGGTGCCGGTCGGCCGGTCGGCCATCGGCACCGAGCTCACCGTGTGGCTGCCGGACGAGTACGCCAGCGAGCCGGGAAAGCCCGACCGCGCGCAGGTGTGCGAGGTGCCGTTCCGCCCGTCGGTCAATCCCTCTGCGCGCGAGATCGCGCACGCCCGCGGCGAGGACTCCACGATCTGAGCGGCTGGCCGGCGCTACGAGCGTGACTGCCGGGATCGCGGACGGCGAGCCGCCTCTGGACCGGGAGCGACTGTTCCGCGGCGAGATCCTGGCGTTCCGGCGGATGCCGTCCATGGCGGCCCTGGCGGAGCGGGCGCGGGTGATGGCCTGCGCGGCGTTCGCGCCGCATGCCCCGCCGGACGCTCAGGCGTCGCTCGATCGCGCGGAGTTCCTGGCGCGGGCGGGCGACCTCCGGCGCTCCTTCATGCGGGACGGAGAGGTGCGCGCGGCGTTTCGGGCGGTGATCGAGGCGCTGGGGCTCGACCCCGCCTCCACCTGCTCCGACCGTCTCATCCTGCGCCTGCAGCCGGGCGGCGACACGCACCGCGGCCGGCGCGTGCGGGATCTGCCCGCGCACCGCGACACCTGGGGCTCCAACGTCATGGCGCAGATCAACCTGTGGGGGCCGGTGTTCCCGGTGGAGGCGGGCGCCACCATGGTGATCTGGCCGGCGCTGTTCGAACGGCAGGTGCCGAACACCAGCGCCGAATGGGACCTGGAACGGCTGCGCGAGTCGCCCGGGCGCTACCCGCTGCTGCCCGAGTGCCGGGCGCCGCTCGATGACGCCGAGGGAGTCCCGGTCCTGATCGAGCCCGGCGACCTGCTGTGCTTCTCCGGGGCGCACCTGCACGCCAGCCGTCGCAACCGGACGGGCCGGACGCGCGTGAGCATCGACAGCCGCATCGTCGACCGCGGCGACGTGCGCGCCGGGCGCGGGGCGCCGAACGTCGATGGCCGCGCTCCGCGGGTCGCCCCGGAGTGGTTCCGCGGCGTCGCGGACGGCCGGCCGCTGGCGTGAGGGTGACGGGCAACGCCGGTTCGGGCGACGATCGCGGCGCCACGGGCGCAGGAGGAGAGCCATGACCAGCTATCAGATCGTCGAGTGGGGCGCGCCGCTCGCCGAGAACCACTACGAGACGCCGGAGCCCACGGGGACCGAGGTGTTGCTGCGCGTGACCTCCTGCGGCGTCTGCCACAGCGACCTGCACATCCGCGCCGGCTACTTCGACATGGGCCATGGCAACCAGCGCCGGCTGGAGAACGTCGGCGTCAAGCTGCCGCTGACGCTCGGGCACGAACCGGTCGGCGAGGTGGCCGCCCTGGGCCCCGACGCCACCGGCGTGTCGGTCGGCGACAAGCGCGTGTGCTGGCCATGGGTGGGCTGTCGGAGCTGCGCCGCCTGCGGGCGCGAGGAGGACATCTTCTGCGAGGCCGGCCGCTACCTGGGCGCCCGCGTGGACGGCGGCTACAGCGACTACATGCTGGTCCCTCATCCGCGCTACCTGCTGCCCTACGACGGAGTGGAGGAGGCGGTGGCCGCCACCTATGCGTGCGCGGGCATCACCGCCTACGCGGCGCTGAAGCGGGCCGTCGGCGGCTTGACGCGTGACGATACGCTGCTGCTGGTGGGGGCGGGCGGCCTGGGGACCAGCGGCCTGCGCGTGGTGCCCGCCATGACCGAGGCCAGGGTCGTCGTAGCCGACACCGATCCGGCCAAGCGCGAGCTGGCCGAACGGCTCGGCGCGGCACAGACCATCGACAACGGTGACCCCGATGCCGCCGCACGGCTGAAGGAGCAGACCGGCGGCGTGGCCGCGTCGGTGGACTACGTCGGCATGCCGCAGACCACCCTGTTCGCGATCGACACGCTGCGCCGCGGCTGCACGCACGTGGTCGTCGGCCTGTACGGCGGCGCGCTGGACATGCCGATGCCCAACCTGATCTACAAGCTGCTGAACCTGCGCGGCTCGCATGTCGGGACCCCGCAGGACCTCGCCGAGTTGCTCGAGCTGCGCCGTTCCGGCCGCATCGAACCCCCGCCGATCGCCGAGCGGCCCCTCAGCGAGGTCAACGACGTCCTCACGGAGCTCACCGAAGGCAAGATCGAAGGCCGGATAGTCCTGCGCCCGTAGTCACTATGTCACCGACGGCGACGGGATTCGCGTATCCGGGCAGGAAGTACGGTTCGCCGGTGTCGACGCGCCCGAGTGGGATCAGCGGGCCAAGCACCAGGACGGCTACTGGTTCGCACATGGGAGGCGTGTAAAGAGCGTCGAGTTGAACCGGGGTCTGCGCCTGGCGGGAATCGGACGCCAGCCGCAACCAGGCGCCGATCAAGGAGCGTCCGCCGCCTCCACGATCGTCGCCAGCGCTGCGTCCAGACGATCCACGATTTGATCGACCGCCGCGTCAACCACCACATCCGACGCCCCGTCAACAACAGCCTGGAGCGCCGACTCCGTGGCCGTCTCGACAACCGACGAAATCGCGGTCTCCAGCACCGAGTTCACCGCGGCCTCCGCCATCGAAGTCGAGCCGATCGCCACGATCCCCGCCACCACGCAGAGCGCCCCGCCCAGGATCGACAGCCCGTACCCGTTGACCTTGCGCGTCAGGGCGAGCAGCAGACCAACCCCCGACAGCAGGAGACCGATGACCGCCGTGGGGATCGCGACCAGCCCCAGGAACGGCACCCATGAGATGGAGAGACCCACGGCGCCCAGGACGACCGCCACCACCCCGAGGGAGAAGGCAACGAGACCGACTTCCGATCGGCCTTCAGGTGAGAGTTCCGGGAAGTTCAGTTTCGCTCCGACGGGCTAGCCGGTTGGCTCTTCGTCTTCCTTCCCATCTCTGCCCTGATCCGACTGTACATCAGGGGTGATGCGAGCGCACTCCGTCTGAGCCGCTCACCCCGGCATGCCCGCCGAATTGACAGGGGTATCGGCGGCCCCTAGCGTCGTGACCTGACATGCCTGATACTCATCGTCTGATTCAGGTGGGCACCGGCGGGCGCGGTGTCCCCTGGTGCTCTCAGTTCCTGCCTGCGCACGTGGCCGCCGGCCGCCTGGAGGTGGTGGCGGCGGTGGACGTCAATCCCGATGTGCACGAGAACGCGCAAAACCATCTCGGGCTGCCTCCCGATCGCTGCTATACCGACCTGGAGCGTGCCTGCGCGGAGAACCCCGCCGACATCTGCACGGTGGTGGTGCCGCCGGCGTTCCACGAGTCGGTGGTGGACGCCGCGCTGGCGCATGACATGCACGTCATCTCCGAGAAGCCGATCGCCGACACCCTGGAAGCCTCGGTGCGCATCGCCGACAAGGTGCGGCGTGCCGGCAGGAAGATGGGTGTGACCATGAGCCACCGCTTCGACCAGGACAAGACCACGCTGCGCCGCGAACTCCGCTCCGGCCGGCCCGGCGCGATCGACTACCTGGTGTGCCGCTTCACCTGCGGCCTGCGCAACTTCGGCGACTGGGGCGCCCGTTTCCGCCACACCATGCAGGAGACGCTGATGATCGAAGGGTCGGTGCATCACCTGGACATCATCGCCGACCTGGCCGGCTCGAAGTGCGACACCCTCTACGCGCAGACCTGGAATCCGCCGTGGGGCGAGTACGGCAGCGGTTCGCAGGGCCACGTGATGATGACCTTCGAGAACGGCACGCGCGCCATCTACGAGGGCGCCAAGACCAACGCCTGCGGCTTCAACGGCTGGACGCGGGAGTACATCCGCGCGGAGTGCGAGCACGAGACGCTGATCATGGATCACCGCCGCATCGAACGGTTTCCCTATTCGCCGAAGCACCAGAGCCGCGAGGGGCAGGGGCAGGCGGTGCCGCTGCTGGAGCAGCGGTACTGGAAGGACGCCTGGCTGCTGGAGCAGTTCCTGGACTGGCTGGACGGCGGTCCGCCGATGGCGACCAACGTGGAGGCCAACCTGCAGTCGGTGGCGCTGATATTCGCTGCCATCGAGAGCAGCCGCATTGGGCAGCCGATCAAGGTCCAGGAGTTCCTGCAGGCCGCCCGCGCCCGCGAGCGCCACGCCGCCGGGCAATAGCGACGCACCCATGTACGCGCGCGAGGGCCACACGTTCGGCGACACCTGGTACTTCGTCCGCGGGGAGGAGGCGCATCTCTTCTGCCTGACGAAGCCCGAGGGCAGCTCGCACGGGGTGGGACATCGGCCACCTGGTCAGCCGCGATCTGCGCACCTGGACGAGACCGGCGTGCACATAACCGTCAGCGGCAGCGGATGACGCCGCACGGCTGAGCCTCAGCGAGAGCTCGGAGGTTGGTAGGACCGCCGATCGCTGGTACCGTGGTGTGCCCATGACACTCGAACAAATGCGGCAGCGCATGTACGTGGACGGCTGGTGCGTGATCAAGGACGTGATCCCGCCGGCGGAGATCGACGCCGTCCACGACAGCGTGCTGCGCACGGTCGACACGTACAAGCACACGCGCAAGAACGCTCCGGCAAACATCGGCGCGGTGTCCGGGATGATCGTCTACGACCAGTCCTTCGCGCCCTACCTGGCCGAGCCGCGCCTGCTCGGACTGGCCGCGTCGCTGCTCGGGGCCGACCTGCGCATCTCGTTCAACTCCAGCATCGTCAACTATCCCGGGAACGAGCGCTCCCAGTGGCACGCGGACTGGCCGTTCAATCAGAAGAATGCCGGCCACATTCCCGCGCCGTATCCGGACGCGGTGTGCCATCTGACCACCTTGTGGATGCTCACCGACTTCACCGAGGAGAACGGCGGCACGCTCATCGTCTCGGGCAGCCATCGCTCCAGCGACAACCCCTCCGGCGGCGTCGAGGTGCCGCCGTTCGAGCCGTACCCGACCGAAGTGTGCGTGACTGGCCGGCCGGGGTCCGTGGTGGTGTGCGACAGCCGGCTGTGGCACGCCGCCGGCGCCAATCGGTCGGCGGCGCCACGCGTCGGGCTGGCGGTGCGCTACGCCCCGTGGTGGCTGAACCTGGAGGTGCTGCGGCCGGGATCGCCCGACCGCCAGCGGATCCTGGACGCCAATCCCGACCTGACCGAGAACGAGGTGCCGCCGGTGCCCCGTGACGTGTTCGATGGCCTGCCAGCCGCCGTGCAGCCTCTGTTCCAGCACTGGGTAGCCGCATGACCCAGGCGGAGCAGGCCGCGCTCAAGGCCGACTATCGCCGCGACGGCTACGCGGTGGCGCGCGGCTTCATGAGCCGGGCGGAGGTGGCGGACATCAACGCCCACATCGACGCGCTCATCGACCGGCTGCCCGAGCTGGACGAGCAGACGGCGTTCTACGAGGTTCCCGGCGACCGGGAGAGCATCATGCGCCTGCAGTACTTCGGCCGGTACGACCAGGACCTGCAGGACCTCTACCAGAGCGAGCGGATGGTCGGGCTGGCCGCCGACCTGCTCGATGACGCCGCGGTCCCGAAGGAGTTGCAGTGGTTCGCCAAGCCGCCGCGCGTGGGCAAGGTGACGCCGCCCCATCAGGACGGCTTCTACTTCAAGCTGGAGCCGAGCGAGGCGCTGACCTTCTGGATCGCGTTGGACGAGGTGGACGAGGAGAACGGCTGCATCCGCTACCTGCCCGGCTCCCACCTGCGCGGCTACCGCCCGCACGCGATGTCCAACGTGATGGGCTTCTCGCGCGGCGTCACCGACTACGGGGACGCCGACCTGGCCGCCGAGCACGCGATCATCGCCTCGCCCGGAGACCTGATCATCCACCACTGCATGATCGTCCACCGCGCCGACCCCAACCCGAGCGATCGGTCGCGCCGCGCCCTGGGACTGGTCTATTACGCGGGCCGCGCCCGAGTCACCGAGCAGTCCGAGGCGTACGTGGACGAGCTGATCAAGAAGTGGGTCGCCGAGGGCCTCGCCTAAGCTCAGCCGGCCGAGGCTCCGGGCTTCGAAGCGGCGACCGAAGCTCCGGGAACATCATCGGGTTCGTGGTCGGCGCCCCGCTGCTGGTACCGCCTGCCCACGTGGGCTCCGGCCGGGCGCCCGACGATCGGGGCCGGACCCGGAGCCCACGAGTCCGTGGAGAAAAGTCTCCCGGAGCGGCCTATTGCTGGACGAACTCGGCGTCGATCTCGATGCGGACTTCCGCGCCGACGATCACGCCGCCGTTGTCCAGGCGGTTGTCCCACGCAACACCGAAGTCGTGTCGGTCGATGGTGGTCTGGCCTTCGATGCCGACCACGGTGGCTCCGCCCGGACCCTGGACCGGGCCGACGATCGTGATCGGCAGCTCGATCTGCTGGGTCACGCCGCGGATCGTGAGATCGCCGACCACGACGACGCCATCCTCACCCATCATGAGGCTGGTGCTGGCGAAGGTGATCGTCGGATGGTTCTCGACGTCGAAGAAGTCGGCGCTGCGCAGGTGGTTGTCGCGCCGGTCGTTGTTGGTGTCGATGCTGGCGACCTGGATCGTGGCCATCAGCGAGAACGAGCCCATGTTCTCGGCGTCGTAGGTGAAGGAGGCGTCGAAGTCGTTGAACGAGCCGGTGGTCTTGGCGACTACCAGGTGGGCGACCCGAAAGCCGACGTTGGTGTGGGCCTGGTCGACCTTGAACTCGGCGGCGAGCGCAACGTGCGCGAGCACGAAGAACGCCGCCGTGGCGAAGAGGAGCTTGCGAATCATGGGTAAGTTCCTTTGGGTGTGATGTACGCTCAGATCCTGAGCGCCGGGGGAAGCCTGTCATGACACCTTCCCCAAGGTCCGGATAATCCGGACCCGCTGAACGTTACTTATAGGGAACGGAGATTCTTCGTCAAGTGCTCCATCGCCTGCGAGGTCCGCGTATCGTCGATCGTTCCCCAGCGGCACCAGCAGATCAGCTCGTCCACGCCGTTCGAAGCGAGTTCGGCCATGCGTTTACTCAACGCACGCGGGGTGCCGACAATCGCGCGCTCCGCGAGGTACGCGGCGACCTGGGCGTCATCCGGCTCGGGCAGGCCCACCAGCCGGTTGCGGCGGCTGAGGGTCCAGCGCGCGGCGTCGAGCACCTCCTGATCCAGGGCTCCGTCGCGGGTGATCGCCACCAGACGCAGCACGCCGATCCGACCCGTACCGGATGGCTCGTCGCGATAGGCGCGGATCAGCTCCCGAAGCTGCGCCCCGCCGCTCAATGCCAGCAGGTCGTATCCCCGCCGTCCGGCCCGGGCCGCCGCCTCCGGCGATCCCGCGGTGACGGCGATGCGGGGATGGGCCTGCACCGGCCTGATCCCGTCGGTGGTGCGCCAGTGCTCGACGACGCGGCGGATCCCCTCGTCGTGCAGCCGGTGCCGGTCGTCGAAGTCGGCGTCGAACGGCGCGTACTCGACCGGAGAGTAGCCGGGGCCGAAGCCGGCGATCACCCGCCCGCGCGAGAGCTGATCGACCGTGGCGATCTCCTCGGCCAGCCGCACCGGGTGGTGCAGGGGGGTGACGTTCACGGCGTAGCCGATGGCGACGCGACGGGTGCGGACGCCCAGCGCGCCGGCCATCACCGACGGGGCGGAGCACCAGCCGTAGTCGGAGCCGTGATGCTCGGTGACCCAGACCGCGTCGAACCCCAACTCCTCCGCGCGCGCTCCGTCGGCCAGCGCACGCTCCACCACACTGCCAGGCGCCGATCCAGGCGGCGCCGGCATGATCAGGAACAGGCCCAGACGCATCGATTGCCGGGACTGGTCAGTGGTAGTAGGGCTCGCGCAGCAGTGTCGCCTTGAGCGGATCCGACGCCGTCCGCTCGCGTACCGCCGCCGAGGGGGTGCAGTCGGGCCAGTCCAGCAGGTAGGACGGCCCGTACTGGTAGAGCAGCCAGCGCTTGCTCTCCGCCCGCGGGGCGGTGAGCGCGTGCGACAGGCCCTCCGTATACAGCAGCGCCTCGCCGGCGGCGAGCGGCAGCGGCCGCAGGACCGGCAGGTCTTCGGCGGTCCGGTCCGCGTAGGGATGGGCGAAGTTGGCTTTGTGGCTGGCCGGGATCACCCCGATGGCGCCGTCGCCGGCGGGCGTGTCGTCAAGGGCGATCAGCACCGATACCAGCAGGCAGCGGAACTCGCCCTCCACGAATGCCCGGTAGCGGCCGAAGCGGCGCGGATCGGCGCGGCCCCCTTGCGTGACGCGGCCGCTCACGCCGGTCCGGCGGACCAGCGCGCGGGAGGAGATCAGCCGCACCTGCTCGCCCCAGACGAGCTCCACCATGCGCGCGTGCAGGTCGGGGCGGGCGAACACCTCGCCCAGCGTGCCGCCGAGCTCGATGACGTTGCGCAGCTCCAGCTCCAGTCCGTTGCCGGCCGCGGTGACGCCGGCCGGCAGGGCGCCGGGATCGGCGATGGCGGCGCGCGCCTCGGCCAGCTCGTCAGGGTCGAGCAGCGTGCCGAGCGGCAGGTAGCCGGCGAGGTCGAAGCGGAAGCGCTCGACCTCGGTGAGTAGCCGCTGGCCGGTGCCGGTCTGGTGCATGGAGCTGTTGCTGGCGGTGCGGCGCGCGGGCGGAGCGGGTTCGCCCGCCGGTGCGGGAGGAGCCGCGGGCGCCTCCGGTTCGGCAGGTTCGCCGGGAGCGGCGTCGATCCCGCCTGTGCGTTGCGGCAGCTTCAACCGCTGCTCGTCACCATTCACGAGACGGGTACCGGCTCCTGGCTATAGGTGGTCTGCACGCCGTACGGGGCGGGGCCGCGCACCAGCTCCAGCTGGCGCGGCGTGGCCCGCTCTTCGAAGCCGGGCGCGGTCACCGTCTGATCGTTCCAGGCGGAGTGGAACGCCGGCGCGTAGGAAATGAAGATCGTGCGGCGCACCCGGTCGCTGCGGTTCACCAGCGCCCCGTGCGTGAGATCCTCCGAGAACAGCACCGCGTCGCCGGCCTGCACCGTGATCGGCTCGACCAGCGGGTCGGCGGCGTCGGGCAGCCGCAGGTGTCCGGGAGTGGCGAAGTTGCTCTTGTGGCTGCCCGGCATCACGACGAACGGCCCGTTGTCCGGGCCCACGTCGGTGAGGGCATAACCGATCTTGACGCTTACGCACTCGAAGCGGTCGCGGTTCAGCGCGTACTCGCTGTAGGCAAGGAGCTCCGCGTAGCCGTGATGGAGGACGCTGCCGCGGCCTGAGGTCCTGGACATGAAGTGCATGGCGTCCAGGCGGGTCGGGCCGCCGACCATCTCCTCGACCAGCGGCACCGTGGCCGGCACGTCGATGAGCGACTCGAAGATCCCCCCGTACGGCAGCAGGTGGCTGGTGTACTCCAGGTTGCCGTACGGGTCGCGGTCGCCGCGCGTCTGGCGGATCGCGCCGGCCGCGTTCGCCTCCTCGCTGCTCATCGCATCGATCAGGTCCAGCTCGACGTTCAGCGCCTGGACCAGGTCGGCCGGCAGCGCTTCGCGGACCGTCAGATAGCCGTTGAGGTCGAACAGATAGCGCTGCTCATCCGTCATCCCGCTACCTTAGCACGGCGATCTCGGGTACCGTCGCGGACACCGTCGCCATGGACACCGTCGATCCGGCGCTGAGCGCCCGCCTGGACGAGGCTGCCGCCCGCTACGGCACGCTGGAGGGGCTGGCCGCCGATCCGGCCCAGGCCAGGGACCAGCGCGCCTACCGGGAGCTGATGCAGGAGTACACGCAGCTTGCCGCGGTGGTGCGCGAGCGCGACGAGATCCGCAGCTTGACCTCGCAGATCGAGGAGGCGGCGGAGCTGGCCGCCGCGGAGGAGGACGAGGCGATGCGGGAGCTGGCGGCCGAGGAGGTCCGCGGGCTCAGGCAGAGTCTGACCGAAACCGTCGAGCGGGCCCGCGAGCTGCTGGTGCCGCGCGACCCCAACGCGTCCCGCAACATCATCATGGAGATTCGCGCCGGTACCGGCGGCGACGAGGCGACGCTGTTCACCGCCGACCTGTACCGGATGTACAGCCGCTTCGCGGACGCCAGGCGCTGGAAGGTGGAGATGATCTCCTCCAGCCCGACCGAGATCGGCGGCTTCCGCGAGCTGTCGTTCTCGGTCGCCGGCACCGACGTGTTCGACCACCTGCGCTGGGAGAGCGGCGTGCACCGCGTGCAGCGCGTGCCGGTGACCGAGTCGCAGGGCCGCATCCACACCTCGGCCGTGACCGTGGCGGTGCTCCCGGAGGCGCAGGAGACGGAGGTGGAGATCCGCCAGGAGGACGTCCGCGTGGACGTCTACCGCTCATCCGGCCCGGGCGGGCAGAGCGTCAACACCACCGACTCCGCGGTGCGCCTGACGCACGTGCCGACCGGGCTGGTGGTCACCTGCCAGGACGAGAAGTCGCAGCACAAGAACCGCGCCAAGGCGTACCGGGTGCTGCGGGCGCGGCTGTACGAGGCCGAGGAGGCCAAGCGCGCGGCCGAACGCGCCGAGAACCGCCGTTCCCAGATCGGCTCCGGCGACCGCTCGGAGCGCATCCGCACCTACAACGTGCCGCAGAACCGCCTCACCGATCACCGCATCAACCTGACGCTCTACCGGCTGGAGCAGGTGCTGCTGGGCGAGCTGGACGAGGTGATCGACGCGTTGCGCGCGCACGCGCGCGAGGCTGCGCTGCGAGAGGTGCTGGCGTGACGGTCGCTGCGGCGTTCCGCACAGGCGCCACCGAGCTGGCCGCCGCGCCCACCGACACGCCGGCGCTGGAAGCCGCGGTGCTGCTGGCCGACGCGCTCGGCGTGAGCAAGGAGCGCCTGTTCGCGCGGATGGGCGATTCGATCGGGGCACGCGGCATGGCCAGCTTCCGGCGGTCACTGTCGCTCCGCCGAGCCGCGGTGCCGGTGGCCTACATCCGCGGCGCCAAGGAGTTCTACGGCCACACCTTCAGCGTCGACCGGCGCGTGCTGATCCCGCGTCCCGACACCGAGTGCCTGGTCGAGGCGGCGCTGGCGGCGGTCGCCGCCGACCCGTCGCTGCGGCGGGTGCACGACGTGGGCACCGGCTCCGGCTGCATCGCGATCGCGCTCAAGGCGGCGCGTCCCGAGGTGGCGGTGTCGGTGTCGGATGCCGACGCCGCCTGCCTGGAGGTGTGCCGCGTCAACCAGCGGCGGCTGCTCGGCCGGGAGTGCCTGCACGCGCGGGTGGCAGATCTGCTGGCCGGGGTGCCGGGGCCGCTGGACATGATCGTCGCCAACCCGCCGTATCTTGACGCGACCGCTTGCGCGCGGATGGCCGGGAGGGGATGGCCGGAGCCGATGGGGGCGTTGCGGGGCGGCGAGCACGGCGCCGAGGTGACCCTGCGGCTGATCGCGCAGGCGGGTGGCCGGCTGCGCGTCGGCGGCTACCTGTTCCTGGAGACTGCCCCGGAGCATGTCGAGCGGCTCGAGGCGGCGCTGACGGCCACCGGCTTCGCGGAGCCGACCGTGCATCGCGACCTGGCCGGCCGGCCCCGGGTGGTGGGAGCCCGCCGGAGATGAGCGGCGCGGGGGTGCGTGCCGACTCGCTGATTCTTGCCCCCGAGGAGCTGGTCCGCTACCAGCCGGACGAGGCGCACCGCATCCAGGGGGCGGTCGAGCTGGCGGCCGCGGCGCACGACGGACAGGTTCGCGCCAGCGGCGAGCCCTACCTCGTCCACCCGCTCAGCGTGGGCCGCATTCTGATCGACACGCAGATGGACGCCGACGCCGTGTGCGCCGGCCTGCTGCACGACGCGATCGAGGACACCGGGGTGGGCGAGGACGAGTTGCGCGAGCGCTTCGGCACGGAGGTCGCCGAGCTGGTGCAGGGCGTCACCAAGATCTCGCAGCTCCGCGGCCAGAGCCGCACGGTGCAGAAGGCGGAGACGATCCTGAAGATCCTGCTGGCGATGACCCGCGACGTGCGCGTCATCATCATCAAGCTGGCCGACAAGCTGCACAACATGCGTACGCTCGAGTTCCTGGATCCGGAGCGGCGCAAGCGGATCGCCGAGGAGTGCCTGGAGATCTACAGCCCGCTGGCCGGCCGGCTGGGCATGTACCGCATCAAGTCGCAGTTGGAGGACGAGGCGCTGCGCGTGCTGCAGCCCGCCGTCTACGAGCAGCTCCGCCAGTTCGTGACTCAGCGGCGGGAAGACCGCCAGGAATACCTGCTGCGCATCCGCGACCGGCTGATCGAGCGGGCGGCCGCAGGCGGCCTGGACCTGGAGGTGCAGAGCCGCGCCAAGCACTTTTACTCCATCTATCGCAAGCAGCGGGACAAGGGCAAGGCGATCGACGAGATCCACGACCTGTTCGGGATGCGGGTGCTGTGCGCCAACCAGGGGCAGTGCTACGAGGTGCTCGGGCTGATCCACAGCCTGTGGCCGCCGATGGAAGGGCGCTTCAAGGACTACATCGCCATGCCCAAGTCCAACGGCTACCAGAGCCTGCACACCACGGTGATGGGCCCGCAGGGGCGCGTCGTGGACGTGCAGATCCGCACGCGCGAGATGGACCGTACCGCCGACAACGGCGTGGCCGCGCACTGGGTGTACAAGCAGCGCCAGCGCCGCAGCGCGGAGCCTTCGATCATCGCCAAGCTGCGCGAGTGGGAGGCGCCGGGCGACACACCGGTGACCCCCGATCCGCAGACGCCGGTGTTCTTCGAGCAGCTCAAGCGCGAGATCCTGAGCGACTCCATCTACGTGTTCACGCCGCGCGGCGACGTGATCGAGCTGCCGCGCGGCGCCACGCCGATCGACTTCGCCTACCACATCCACACCGAGGTCGGGCACCGCTGCCGCGGCGCCAAGGCGGACGGGGCGATCGTCCCGCTCGGCTCGGAGTTGCGCAACACGCAGGTGGTGGAGATCCTCACCGCCTCGAACGCCCGTCCCAACCTGCGCTGGCTGCAGTTCGCGCGCACCTCGCGGGCGCGCACCAAGATCAGGCAGTGGCTGACGCAGAACGATCCGGACCTGATCCTGGACCGGTCGATCGTGGCGAAGAAATCTGCCGCCGAGGCGGCGGGCGCCGAGGAAGCGGCCGGCACCAAGTCGCCCCCCAGGCGGCGCAGCCGCTCCGCCGATCAACTTCGCGCGCTGCTGCTCGCCCGCGTCCGGCGATCCGATCGTCGGCTACGTGTCGCGCGGCAAGGGGATCACCGTGCACCGCACCGACTGCAGCAACATGCTGGCGATCCGCGACCTGGACGAACGCCGCATCGACGTCGCCTGGGAGTCCACCTCGCCCAAGCAGACCTTCAGCTTCCGCATCGTCGCCGGCGAGAGCGCCCACCTGTTCTCGGAGATCGAGAGCGGGCTGCGCAAGATCGGCGGCCACCTGATCGCGGGCAAGGTGGAGGAGGGGGAGGAGGCGACCCGGCGCGGGATGTTCACCGTGGAGGTGGAGCCCGGCACCGACCGTGCCGCGGTGATCAAGAACATCAACGCGATTCCGACCGTGCACCGGATCGAGGTGGCCTGAACGGCGGCATGGCACGGCAGCTCCTGATCGACTCGCCGGTGTTCGGGACGATCGTCGTCACCGTCGACGATGACGGCGCGGTGAGCCGGGTCAGCTTCAGCGACGAGCCGGCAGGCGGGGCGGGGAGCAACGGCCGGCACGCCGGCGAGCCCATGAGCGACATCGAGCGCGAGATCCATCTCTATCTGGCCGGCGAGCCGATAGCCTTCCGCCTGCCTTATCGCGCGGCCGGCACGCCCTTCCAGCAGGCGGTCTGGGAGCAGTTGCGGGCGATCCCCTACGGCACCACCGCAACCTACGGACAGATCGCCGCCCGCCTCGGAAAGCCGGGCGCGGCGCGCGCGGTCGGCGGCGCCTGCGGCGCCAACCCGGTGCCGCTGATCGTCCCCTGCCACCGCGCGGTCGCCGCGAACGGCAGCCTGGGAGGGTTCACCAGCGGCGTGTGGCGCAAGCGGCTGCTTATCGCGATCGAGGGGGAACTGTAACGGTCAGCTCGCCTGCGGCATCGAGCCCGATCGACACCGAGGTGCCGGCCGGCAGCCGGCCGGCGAGCAGGTCCTCGGTCAGCAGGTCCTCCACCTCGCTCTGGAACAGGCGCGCCAGGGGGCGGGCGCCGGCCGCCGGGTCGTAGCCGCGCTCGGCCAGCGCCGTGCGCGCGGCCGCGGTCAGCGTGACCGTCACCCGCCGCGCCCGCAGCCTTGAAGACAGCTCGGCCAGCAGGCGGTCGACGATCTGCTCCACCACCTCCGGGCCGAGCGGATCGAAGGTGACGATGGCGTCCAGCCGGTTGATGAACTCGGGCCGGAACAGCCGCTTCACTGCCTTCTCGCCCTCGGTCGCGGCGGGGATCGGCCGGCCGGCGTCCCCGCCGGTGGCGAAGCCGACCGCCGGCTCGGTCATCTCGCGCGAGCCGGCGTTGGAGGTCATCAACAGCACGGTGTGCTGGAAGTGCGCGCTGCGGCCCTCGCCGTCGGTGAGCGCCGCGTAGTCCATGATCTGCAGCAGCAGGTCGAAGATGTCGGGGTGCGCCTTCTCCACCTCGTCGAGCAGGACGACGCTGTGCGGCGCCTTGATCACCGCGTCGGTGAGCAGGCCGCCGGACTCGTGCCCGACGTAGCCCGGCGGCGCCCCGATCAGCCGTGACGCGGTGTGCTTCTCCATGTACTCGCTCATGTCGAAGCGGTGCAGCGGCACGCCGAGCGCCGCCGCCAGCCGGCTCGCCAGCTCGGTCTTGCCCACCCCGCTCGGCCCGACGAACAGGAACGACCCGATCGGATGCTCGGGCTCGCGCATGCCGGCGATGTCCCGCTTGACCGCGCGCATGACCTGCTCGATGGCAGAGTCCTGGCCGAACACGCCGGCGCGCAGGGCCGCCTCGATTCGCGCCGGCTGCTCGCGGGTGGCACCCGACAGCGCCTCCACCGGGCGCTTGGTCATGCGCGCGACCACGCGCTGGATGTCGCGCCGGTCGATCGTGCGCGTGCCGGCACCTTCCCGGCCACGGTGCTTGGCCGCGGAGCCGGCCTCGTCCAGCACGTCGATCGCCTTGTCCGGCAGGCGGCGGTCGGCGATGTGCTGGTCGGACAGCTCCACCGCCGCCCGCAGCGCCCTCGGGCTGTAACGCACGCCGTGGAAGCGCTCGTATCCGGGCGCCAACCCACGCAGGATGGTCGTCGTCTCTTCGCGGGACGGCTCATCGATGACTACCTTCTGGAAGCGGCGGGACAGCGCATGGTCCTTCTCGAAGGAACGGCGGTACTCGTCGTGCGTAGTGGCGCCGATGCAGCGCAGGCCGCCGGACGCCAGCCGGGGCTTGAGGATGTTGGATGCGTCCATGGAGCCGCCCGAGGTAGCGCCGGCGCCGACGATGGTGTGGATCTCGTCGATGAACAGCACCGCGTGCGGGACCTTCTCCAGGTCGGCCATGACCGCCTTCAGGCGGGCTTCGAAGTCGCCGCGAAACCGGGTTCCGGCCAGCAGCGATCCCATGTCCAGGGCGAAGATGCGCAGCTCGGCGAAGGCGGGCGGCGCTTCGCCCAGCTCGACCAGGCGCGCCAGGCCCTCCGCGATCGCGGTCTTGCCCACGCCGGCGTCGCCGACCAGGATCGGGTTGTTCTTGTAGCGCCGGCCCAGGATCTGCTGCACGCGCGCCAGCTCCTCCGTACGGCCGATCAGCGGGTCGATCTCTCCCCGGCCGGCCCGCAGATTCAGATCGGTGGCGTACCGCGCCAGCGCCTTGGGCTCGCGGGCGCGGCGTTCCGTGCCGGTCGGCGTTTGTGACGTGCCGGTCGGTGCCTCCTGCCGGTGGGAGATGAACTCCAGCACGTCCAGGCGCGTGATGCCCTGCTGCCGCAGGAACCAGGCCGCGTGCGACCGTTCCTCCAGCATCAGCGCGGCCAGCACGTCGCCCGCGCCGGCGGTGCGCTTCTCGGCCGACTGCGCGTGGGTCTGCACCTGGTCGATCACGCGGTGCAGGGCGTCGGTGAGGTCGATCTCGTAGGGGGCGCCTGGTCGGGGACCGACTCCAGCGCATCGGCGAAGTGGCGCTCGAGCTGCCGGACGACGGCCGGGACGTCGCCGCCGCAGCCGCTGACGATCGCGGCGGCGACCTCGCCGTGCAGCAACGCGAACAGCAGGTGCTCGAGGGTCACGAACTGGTGGCGGCGGCTCTCGGCCTCGCGAAACGCCGCCTGCAGCGTGAACTCGACGTCGCGGGAGAGCAGGCTCATGTCTGCTCCACCGAGCAGCGCAGCGGAAAGCCGCGCTCACGCGCCATGCGGTGCACGGCGCTCGCCTTCGACTCCGCGATCTGCTCCGGGTACTCGCCGCAGACGCCGACGCCGCGCCGGTGGATCTGCAGCATGATCGCGGTCGCCTCCGAAGGGTTCTTGAAGAAGATCCGTTCCAGCACGGCGACCACGAAGTCCATGGTCGTGTAGTCGTCGTTGTGCATGAGCACGCGAAAGGGTGGCAGCGTGTCGATCTCCGCGGCGAGCTCGGAGTCGGCCTCCCTGAGCGGATCGTCGTGCATGGTCGGAAACCCGGACGAAGATAGCCGCGCCGCGATCGGACGGTCAAAGGGTGGAAGACGGGACGCTACGGGAGCCGGCGCCGCACGCCGTTGGCTCGGACGGCTGCGACACGATAGTGTCGGTGCTCAGGCTCCTTCATGAGCACGCCTCCCGCCCACCCGCGCATTCCGTACGGCCAGGCCGACTTCCGGCGCATCCGCCGCAACCGCTGGCTGTACGTCGACAAGACGCGCTTCCTGCGGCTTCTGGAGCGGGAGGACTACGTCTTCCTGATCCGCCCGCGGCGCTTCGGCAAGTCGCTGTGGGTGTCGCTGCTGGAGAACTACTACGACCGCTTCTGGGCGGAGGACTTCGAGGCCACTTTCGCCGGAACCGACGTCGGGCAGGGCCCGACCGGCGAACAGAGCCGCTACGTCACCCTGCGCTTCAACTTCTCGGCGGTCAACGACAAGCTCGAGACCCTGGAGCGGGAGTTCGATACCTACTGCATGATAGAGCTTCAGGGAACGCTGGAACGGCATCCCGATCTGTTTCCCGAAGCGGCGGTGCAGCGCATCCTTGCGCCACCCTCCATCGCCAACAAGCTCAGCATGTTGTTCCGGTACGCGGGCGACCACGGCATCCCGCTGTACGTGTTGATCGACGAGTACGACAATTTCGCCAACACCGTGCTGGCGCACCACGGCGCGGAGGCGTACCACTCGTTCACGCACGGCGGCGGCTTCTACCGCAACTTCTTCGCCACGCTCAAGTCCGGCGCCGACCGCAGCGGCGGAGGTCTGGAGCGCCTGTTCATCACCGGGGTGTCGCCGGTCACCATGGACGACGTGACCTCGGGCTTCAACATCGGCACCAACATCAGCCTGGAAGCGGACTTCAACGAGATGGTCGGCTTCACCAAGGCGGAGGTGCGGCGCCTGGTGGAGACCTGCCAGGACCATGGCGTGTTCAACCAGGACCCGGCGGCCGCCATGGATCATGGGCCAGTGGTACAACGGCTACCGCTTCGCCAAGGCGGCCGAGACCGATCTGTACAACACCGACATGGTGCTCTACTACCTGAAACACTCGATTCCGAACCGGGAGGTGCCGGAGTACCTGATCGACACCAACGTGCGCATCGACTACGGCAAGCTGCGCCACCTGCTGGTGACCGGCCGGCAGCTCAACGGCAACTTCGACCTGCTGCGGGACGTGATCGGCGAGGAGCAGGTGGACACCCGCATCACGCCCGGCTTTTCGCTGGCGGAGCTCACCGAGCCGGAGAACTTCCTGTCCCTGATGCACTACTTCGGGCTGCTGAGCATCCGCGGCGTGCAGGGCGTGATGCCGCGGCTGGCGATCCCGAACCAAACCGTGAAGCGGCTGATGTACGGCTTTCTGCGCGATGCCTACCGCGACGTGGAGGTGTTCTCGGTCAACCTGTTCCGGTTCGAGCAATTGATGCTGCGGATGGCCAACGAGGGCGAATGGCGGCCCGTGTTCGAATTCCTGGGCGAGGCGATCGCGCGGCAGACGGGGATTCGCGACTACATCGGCGGGGAGAAAGTCGTTCAGGGGTTCCTGGCCGCCTATCTGAGCGTAGCCGACTATTACGTGTTCCGGTCGGAGGCGGAGCTGGGGAAGGGACACGCGGACATCGCGCTGGAGCCGCTGGTCGCCCGCTATCCGCAGCTTCGGCGCGGCTATCTGATCGAGCTCAAGTACCTGAAGCGCTCCGAGCCGGCGGACGCGGCCCGGGCGGCGCCGGCTGCGGACGAGGCGGCGGCGCAACTCCGGCGGTACCTGGCGGACGAGCGGCTGGCGCGGCAGTTCCCGGGGGTGCGCTTCACCGGCCTGGTCGTCGTGTTCCATGGCTGGGAGCTGGCGTTCTGCGATGCGGTACGACCGTGACGTGCGTGCACGGCACCGGCGTAGCTGAGCTCGCTACAGTGGGAGCCTCAAGGCGATCTCCTTGAGCCGGCGGTGGCGCCGCGCGGCGTCCGGGATCGACCGCTCGACGAGTTGCCAGAAGGCGGGGGAGTGGTTGCGAACCCGGAGGTGGGAGAGCTCGTGCACGACGACGTAGTCGATGAGCGAATCGTCCAGCATCACCACGCGCCAGTTGAGGCGGATCACGCCGTCCGAGCCGCAGCTTCCCCAGCGCTTGCGCTGATCGCGCACCAGGACGGGGGGCGGGGGACCGGAGCCGAGCCGGCTCCACCAGGCTTCGACCGCGGCGGGGAGGCGCTCCGCGGCGCGGACCCGGTACCAGGCGACGATGGCGTCGCGGGCGGTTGCGAACCGTTCCTCGTCGGCGAGTCCGGCGGGAACGGAGACCCGAAGTCGCAATCCGTCGAACCGCACCTGCGCTGATGTCCCGTCCCGCTGGCAGGTGAGAGGGATGGTCCGGCCCAGGTAGGGGATGTTCTCGCCGCTGACGAACCGGAGCGGTGCCGGTGCGTCGGCGAGCGATTGCAGCTTCTTGCGAATCCACGGGGCGCGCCTGATCACCAGGGCGCGGAGCTCTTCGTCCTCCGTGTCCAGCGGTGCGGCGAGTTGGACTCCGTCCCGATCGACGGAGATCATGATCGTCCTGGTGCGCCGCGCGCTGCGGCGGATCCGGTACTCGATGGTGTCAGCGCCACAGCGGGCGACACACGTCTCCTCATTCTGCTTCATGGAGATGCTCCCTCGGCGCGTGGAGCGCTCAGTCGGCGAACTGGAACGCGTAGAGGCTGTGCCGACCCAGGTTCATGACGTCATCCATCGTTAGCGCACCCACATCGCATCATGGTCAGGCTGTTCCTGGCAATCGACAGGATCGCGTACGATCGAGCCGTGCTGTTTGCCGAACTGGCCACGGTCTCGTCAGAGGTAGGCGCCACGCGCAGCCGGAGCGCCAAGGTGAAGGCGCTGGCCGAGTGCCTGCGGGCGCTCGCCGATGGCGACGAGCCGGTCGCGCTGGCCGCCGGTGTGTGCTTCCTGGCCGGAAGGCTCCGCCAGGGCCGCCTGGGAGTCGGGCCTGCAGCGATGCGGCGGCTGGGAGAGCTGCCCACGGCAGCCACCTCCGCGCTCACCGTGGGCGACGTCGATCGTGCCCTCGCCGAATTCGAACGGCAACGGCCGCGGCGGGTCGACCGGCTGCAGCCGCTGGTGCGCCGGGCTGCCGCGGATGAGCGCGACTACCTGCTGCGGCTACTGATCGGCGAGGTGCGGCAGGGCGCGCTGGAGGGCCTGCTGGTGGACGCTGTCGCCGCGGCGGCGGAGGTGCCACTGGACCGGGTGCGCCGCGCGCTCATGGTGTCGGGAGACTTGCCGGCGGTGGCGCAGGCGGCGCTGCGCGACAGCGGCGACGGATTGAAGGCGTTTCAGCTTCAGGTGTTCCAGCCGGTGGAGCCGATGCTCGCGCAGTCGGCGCCGACGGTTGCGGCTGCGCTGCAGCGCACTGGCGACGCCGCCGTGGAGGCCAAGCTGGATGGCATGCGGGTGCAGATCCACCGCGATGGGGACGCGGTGCGGGTCTTCACGCGCAGCCTGCGCGACGTCACGGGCGGGGTGCCGGCGGCGGTGGCGGCCGCGAAGCGGCTGCGGGCCGGGTCGGCGGTGGTCGACGGCGAGGCGATCGCGCTGGGCTCCGGGGGGCGTCCGCGTCCGTTCCAGGAGACCATGAGCGCGGCCGGCCGGGCCTCCATCTTCCTGTTCGATTGCCTGTTCCTGGACGGCAGGGACCTGACCGGCGAGCCGTGGTCGGAGCGGCGGCAGGCGCTTGCCGGGATCTGCCCGGCCGATCTGCTGGTCGACGCGGTGGAGACCGGCGACGCGGAGGAGGCGCAGCGGTTCGTCGACCGGACCTTGCAGGCCGGGCACGAGGGCGTCGTGGTCAAGGCGGCGGACGGCACCTACGAGGCCGGCCGGCGAGGTCATGCCTGGATCAAGGTCAAGCCGGCGCTGACGCTCGACCTGGTGGTGCTGGCCGTCGAGTGGGGCTCGGGGCGCCGGGCGGGCTACCTGAGCAACCTGCACCTGGGAGCGCGCGATCCCGCTGGCGGCTTCGTGATGCTAGGCAAGACCTTCAAGGGCATGACCGACGAGGTCCTGCGCTGGCAGACCGAGCGGCTGCAGCAACTGGCGACGCGCCGCGAGGGCCACGTCGTGCACGTGCGGCCGGAGCTGGTGGTGGAGATCGCCTTCGACGGCATCCTGACCAGCCGGCGCTACCCGGGCGGCATGGCACTGCGCTTCGCCCGCCTGCGGCAGTACCGGGAAGACAAGAGGGCCGCGCAGGCCGACACCATCGATACCGTACGGCAACTCCACCGCCGATGATCCCGGCTGCCTGGACTACCCGTAGTGGCGGATGGTGCGCTGCAGCGCTTCGGGAATGGCGGAAGATCTCCTCTCGATCCAGGGTCCCAGGATCCACGGTCATCAGGCCAGCGCGGTCGGCAGTCATGGCCCCATCTTGTCCCGATCGGCATGTGGCGCTACAGGAGCGCCTTGACCAGGAGCAGGCTGAGCAGGGCGAGGAGCGCGGCGGCCAGCAGCCCGATCGCGAGCGGCCTGCCGCCGATGCGCAGCAGCCCGGTGACGTGGACGCCCAGGCCGACCCCGGCCATCGCCACGCTGGCCAGGAAGCCGGCGACGATCGTCAGCAGCCGCTCCGCGGAGAGGGTCACGTCGCCGGCGCCCCAGGCGAAGCTTTCGTGCAGGTGGAGCGTGACGGAGGGCAGCAGGTCCAGGCTCTGCAGCGTGGCCACGGCCACGAAGCCCAGGATGAACGGCGGCACCAGGGTGGTGATGCTGAACGGCTTGCCGACGTACGGCTGCCGGCTGCGGCGTCGCATGCGTCCGTACCACAGGCCGATGAGCACCACGCACGGAGCGAGCAGCAGCACGCGCACGAGCTTGACCACGACGGCGATCTCCGCCGCCTCGGTGCCGTAGGCGAAGCCGGCCGCCACCACCTGCGCGGTCGCGTGGATGCTGCTGCCGGCCCACACGCCGAACTCGCCCTGGGTCAGTCCGAGCAGCGCGCCGGCGGCGGGAAAGACGATCATCCACAGCAGACCGAGCAGGTTGATCGCGGCGATCGAGAACGCCGTTTCGCTCTCGTTCGCTTCCAGGACGGGCGCCGTGACCGCGATGGCGGTGCTGCCGCAGATCGCCGTGCCGACCCCGACCAGCAGGCCGAGCTTGCGCGACGCGCCCAGCCTGAGCGCCAGCCACACCGTCCCCAGCAGCGCCACGGCCACGCAGACCACGTTGATCGCCAGTCCCCGCACCGTGGCGTCCAGCAGCAGGCGGAAGTCGAGCCGCACGCCGATCAGGACGATGGCCGCGGGCAGCACGCCGTGCACGGCGAAGCGCACCCCGTCGCGCGCAGCCCGCGGCAGCCCGATCAGGTTGCGCACCAGCGCGCCGATGACGATGGCGATCAGCATCGGCTCGATCGGGTGGCGGTCGCCGATCGTGAAGGGCGCGAACGGCAGGCCGTGAACGAACTGCGCGGCGATGGCGACCGCGGCGGCGATCGCGAGGCCGGGACCGTAGGTCGCGCTCATCGGGAACCCATGCGGCGCTCAGATCAGGAAGTCGGTGCCGCCCAGAGCGCCCGACGGCTGATCCATGCTCAGGTAGCGCTCCCAGCCGTCCGGCATCACGGTGACCACGCGCTTGCCGGCGCCGAGCTCGCGGGCGACGGCACACGCGCCCCACGCGGCCGCACCTGCCGAGATACCCACCAGCAGTCCTTCCCGGCGGGCGAGCTCCCTGGCGGTGCGGAACGCGTCGTCTTCGCTGCAGCAGAGCACGCGGTCGATCACCGACCGGTTGACGATCTCCGGCACGAACCCGGCGCCGATCCCCTGAATCGCGTGCGGCTCCGGCTTTCTGCCGCCGGTCAGCGCCGGCGAGCGCTCCGGCTCCACCGCGACCACCTGCACGTCCGGCAGGCGCTGCTTCAGCACCTCGCCGACCCCGGTGAGGGTGCCGCCCGTGCCCACGCCGACGACGAAGGCGTCCAGGCTGCCGCCGCAGTCGGCGAGGATTTCCTCGACCGTGGTGCGGCGGTGCGCCTCCGAGTTGGCGGGGTTGCGGAACTGCTCCGGCATGAAGCAGTTGGGGTTCTCGGAGACGATCGCGGCGGCGCGGTCGATGGCTCCCTTCATCAGGTCGCGCGCCGGGGTCAGCACGACCTCCGCGCCCAGGTGGCGCAGCAGGGCGCGGCGCTCCTCGGACGCGTCGTCCGGCATCACCAGGATGATGCGGTAGCCGCGCGCCGCGGCCACCAGCGCCAGGCCGATGCCGGTGTTGCCGCTGGTCGGTTCGACGATGGTCGAGCTCGGACCGAGCTGACCGGCCTCCTCGGCCGCCTGCACCATGGCCAGGGCGATCCGGTCCTTGACGCTGCCGGCCGGGTTGCGCACCTCGATCTTGGCCACCACCTCGGCCGAACCGCGGGGCGGCAGCCGGCGCAGGCGCACCATCGGCGTACCGCCGATCAGGCCGAGCACCGAATCGTGAATCATCGCCGCGCCTCCCCGTCCTTACCCGGAGTGCTCGGTGCCCTCGCGGTAGCGGGCGATCTGGGCGTTGAGCTGGTCGATCTCGCCCTGCAGCCGCTCCAGGGACAGTTGCAGGGGGTCGGGCAGCGCGGTGTGCTCCAGGTTGGCTCCTTCCTCCATGCGCACCCCGCCCCGGCGGGAGACGCGGCCGGGCACGCCCACCACCGTGGCGTCCGGCGGGACGTCCCGCACCACCACCGCGTTGGCGCCGACGGTGACGTTGGCGCCGATGTTTGTGTTGCCCAGGATCTTGGCGCCGGCGCCGACCACGACGTTGTCGCCCAGGGTGGGGTGGCGCTTGCCCTGCCGGCTGCCGGTGCCGCCCAGGGTCACCCCCTGGAACAGCGTCACGTCGCGGCCGATGACGGAGGTCTCACCGATGACCACCCCCATGCCGTGGTCGATGAACAGGCCGGGCCCGATGTCAGCCCCCGGATGGATCTCGATGCCGGTGAGCAGGCGCGCGACGGCGGCCAACGCTCGCGGCACGATCGGCAGGTGCAGCCGCCACAGTGGGTGGGCGACGCGGTGCACGACCAGCGCATGGAATCCGGCGTAGGTGAGGATGATCGACAGGCTGCTGGTCGCCGCCGGATCACGCTCGCGCGCGGCGCGGATCTCGTCGGCGAACACCAGCCGGACGGCCACCAGACAGGCGGCCAGCGCCGCGACGACGATGGCGGCGGTCAGCACTGCATCAGCACTCGGAGTGGCCGCAGTTGCCGCAGGTCTGGCAGCCCTCGGCGTGCACGAGGCTCGCCTCGCCGCACTCCGGACAGAGATCGGCGGCCGGCTGTCGGTCCGTCAGCCATGTTCTCTGCTATACGGACGCCGGTTCCTCGTACGGTTCCTCCGTACGGCCCTCCAGCCGGTCGATCTCATTCCGGAACGCCCCCGTATCGGTGAAGCGTCCGTAGACGGATGCGAAGCGGACGTAGGCGACCTCGTCCAGGTGCCGGAGCTGCTCGGTGATCAGTTCGCCGATCGTCCGCGAGCTGACCTCCGGGCCCAAAGCGCGCAGCCGCGTCTCCAGGTCGTCGACGACACGGGTCAGCCGGGCCGCGGACACCGGCCGCTTGGCGCACGCCTTCTGCAAACCGACCATCACCTTGTCGCGCTCGAACGCCTCGCGGCTGCCGTTCGCCTTGACCACCGTCGGCGCGCTCTGCTCGACGTGCTCGTAGGTGGTGAAGCGATGCGCGCACGCGCGGCAACTCCTCCTCCGCCGGACCGCACGCCCGTCGTCGAGCGGGCGCGAGTCGATGACGCGGCTGTCCTGCGAGTGACATGCGGGGCAGCGAATGTCCAGACCTCCACAAGATATAGTATTCAAGATCGAACGATCTCACTATATGATGTCCATTGTCAATACCGATGGGCCTGACTTAGATCGAAGTCACGACCTCCAGCTAGCCGGCGAAGTCGTCAGCCGGTCGCTCAGGTCGTCCACCAGGAGCGGACTGAGCTGTTCGTCGGTCCGCTTCCGCCACCCGATCAGCTCAAAGCCTACAACGAAGCGCACCCCGACGCCGCCCACCGGGTCCTCGCGATGGCTGAACAACAAGCGGAGCACCGGAGGAGCCAGGAAGCCGCGATCGTGAAAAGCGAGATCAAGAAGTCCTTTCTGGGTCAGTGTTTCGCCTTCATGATCGCCGCCGCGCTTGTCTTCGGCGGCATCTTCCTTCTGTACTTCGAGAAGAAGATCGCGGGCTTTGGTAGCATCGGAACCGCCGTCGGATCGGCGATCATCGTCTTCTGGATGGGACGAAGAATGCAGAGCCGCGAGCGCACTCAGAAGTAGGACAATCACCATGCATCTGGCAACCATGACCAGCGTCTGCCCGGACTGGACGCTCGACGAGATCGTGTCGGCGATGAAGCGCCACGGCTATCGCGGGCTGGAGCCCCGTGTGGAGTGGGATCACGCCGCCGGAATAGAGGCTTCGATGACGCCGGCCGAGCGGCGTGCCGCGCGCGACCGGCTGGCCGACGACGGGCTGGAGTTCTGCTGCCTGGCCACCGGGGTGAAGATGGCGACCCCCGATGCCGCCGAGCGCGCCGGGCAGGTCGACGACCTGCGCCGCTACGTCGAGCTGGCCGGCGACTTGGGCGCGCCTTGCCTGCGGACCTTCGGAGGCGCGCATGCCCCCGGCGACCTGCTGCCGATCGTCGACTACGTGGCCGACGGCTACCGGGCGGTGATGGACGAGGCGGAGGCACGCTCGGTGACGGTGCTGATGGAGACGCACGACTTCTGGAGCGCGTCGGCCCCGGTGCGGGCGGTGGTGGAGCGCGTCGGCCACGAGCGGTGCGCGGTGCTCTGGGACCTGCTGCATCCCATGCGGGTCCTGGAGCGGCCGGAGGTGACGTTCCAGAACCTGTCGGCGTTGACCCGGCACCTGCACGTGCACGACTACGAATACGGCCCCGACGGCCGCTCGCGGGCCGCCGCGCTGGGCGAGGGCCTGTACGATCACGAGCCGCCGCTGCGCCTGCTGGCGGACGCCGGCTTCTCCGGCTACGCATCGGTGGAGATCATCCACGGCCGCGGCACCGAGCACGACGCGGAAGGCGTCCTGGCCCAGTATGCGGGCAAGCTGCGCGAGTACCTGTCGCAGGGGTAGCCGGCCCCTCGCGGGTAAGCGCTACCGGCCGTTGGCGCGGCGCAACTCCTCGAACACCTCCGGGCTCGGCGGGTAGTAGCGGCCGGGGCACACGCCTTCGGAGCGGATCTTCCGCTTGACGTAGTTCTCGGCCTCCTCCTGCTCGAGCGCCCACTCCATCACCGCCTCGGCCATCCACGACGGCACCACCAGGACGCCGTCGTTGTCGCCGACCATCACGTCACCGGGGCGCACCAGAGCGCCGCCGCACTGGATCTGCCCATTCTCCTCGGCCGGGGTCGCCTCCACGCTGCCGTGGAAGCTGCGCTGCGTGGCGTACACGGTCAGCCCGTAGTCCTCGTCGATGATCACGTCGAGGTCGCGGATGGCGCCGTCGATCACCACGCCGGCCGCACGGTTCATGGCGAGCTGCAGCAGCTTGACGTCGCCGGCCACCACGTCCTTGCGTGAGCCCATGATGTCCGCCACCAGGACGTCGCCCGGTCCGCACCGTCCCATCGCCAGGAACTCCAATTCATCCTCGCCGCCGGTTCTCTCGCTCGCCAGGTCGGGCCGCACGGGGAGGAACCTGAGCGTCCGCGCCCGCGCGGCGAACCGCTCCCGGCCGGGCGTGAGCCTGGTCAATCCCTCGCAGACGTTCAGCCGGGAGCCGAAGTTGCAGACCCCGGCGTACACGGTCACCGTCGGGATCGACTTCAATCCATCCAGGACTTCCTGCGGTACTTCCACGGGCTTCATGTCGAATGTGGGCATCTGCATGATCTCAAGTGAGGAATGATACCGTCTCGATGCGTGCGGCATGGAGACCATCACTCGAGAATGCTCGGATCGACGTCGTGGGCGATGCAGGCGACGCAGTCGCCCTGGCCGACGAGGGAGGGGCCGCGGCTGCCGAGGAGCACGCCCGCCGTCAGCGCGACGACGGCAGCCGGCTCCCGGTCCGGGCGCTCGAGGAAGTGGACCTGACCGACCTTCTCCCCATCCTCCACACTGCTGCCCAGATCGACGACGCTCTCGTAGATCCCCGACTCGGGCGCGAAGCGGTAGTCCTGGCGGTCGAGTGACTGCACCCAGCGCGTCGGCGGCAGGCCGAGCTCGGCTCGCGAGCGCTTCTTCCCCGCCACGACGCCGAGGTGGACCAGCACGTTGCTCAGACCTTCCTGGCTCAGCCGGTGCACCCTTGCCGCGACGGGCTCGCCGCCGCCCATCTCCGTCGTGACGACGACCTTGCCCTGGCGCTCCGCCTCGACGGGCAGCAAACCGCTTCCGGCGATGTCGGTGTAGAGCAACGCAAAATCCGTGTTGTACGCTTCCGCTGCGGCCACCATCTTCCGGCGTTGATCACGGTCCGGCACCAGGTGCATGTGAGCGCACGGATAGAAGTCGAAGCTGCGCCCACCGGAGTGCAGGTCGATGACGGCGTCCGCCATGGGGAATAGGTGGGTCGTCACGTAGTGCGCCAGCATCTCCGAAACGGAGCCGGTCGGATCGCCGGGGAAGCAGCGGTTGAAGTTCCTGCCGTCCAGCGGTGAGAGGCGTGCGGCGGCCTTCGACGCGGGCACGCTGAGCGCCGGGATCATGATGAGCCGGCCTCGGACAATCTCGAGTGGCAGGTCCCGGCAAAGCTTGAGGATCGCGACCTGCCCCGGATACTCGTCGCCGTGGTTTCCCGCCATGAGCAGGACGGTCGGGCCCTCGCCGGCGGCGAGCACCGCTATCGGCACCTGCAGGTTGGCCCAGCCGCCGAGGTTGTGCGAGTAGGGAACCGCGAGGTGACCGATTTGCTTGCCGGGCTTCTCGTAGTCGACGGTAGCGCTGATCTGCGTGCTTTCCATTGTTCGCAAGCAGTGTAACGAAAGGCAGTGGCCGGGGTCTTGGTCATTCCTCCCGGGGGGCGACCCTGGGCTTCGCAGCCGTCACGGTCGGGCCGCCCACCGGCGCTCGCCGTCGTGTCAGCCGACTCCACTTCTCTACTCCCTTGCCTGTCGCCCCGCCCGGAACTCGCAACTCGCGTGGAGCCGCGCGTAACGTGCCGCGCCCACCGCGATTCGAAGTGCATTCGCGGATATAGCTTGACAATCGGATGCAGTCGTGCCAACGTGACACACGGACAGTTGTCTTGTCCGAAACACCAAAAGGAGCAACGATGAAAAAGATACCTCTTCTACTGTTAGTGGGGTTGTTGGGATTCTCTGCTTTCGCCACCGGTACCGGCGAGGAAAGCGATACCTCAGCACCTGCGGCGACCATGGCAACAGGGGACTTCGAGTGGGAGTATATGGCGGATACGTCGCCGATCACCATCCAGTTCTGGCAAAATACGTGGGGGGGTTGCAGGCCCGCAGTTCGCTGGGACGATGGTATGGTCTCCCAATTCATCACCCAGCAAACCGGTGTAACGCTCGATATGGAAGTGCTGGAGGGTGAAGAAGACGAAGTATTGGCACCGATGATCGCATCGGGTGACCTGCCGGAAATGCTGGCGTTCGGAAATTACACAAGTCCGCTGCTCCAGCAGATCATCGATGCCGGCATGGTACACGCGATCGGTGACCTGATCGATGAATACGCTCCCAAGACGTGGGATCTGGTGCCGCCTGCATATCACACGTACCATACTGCCGATGACGGCAAGATGTGGTACTGGGCAGGGTTCATGTACTATGCCGAGGTGATGGAGGCCTTCGAGGAGATAAACGTGCCTTTCACGAGTGGAGAAGGCATCATGTTCACCAGGAGGGACATCCTCGAGGCTACGGCAAAGACGACATAACCACGCTGAGCGAGTACGACGACTATCTCAGATTCGCTCATGAAAACTATCCGGATGTCCTGCCGATCGACTTCGGCGGCAGCGTGTCAGACCTGTTGTTCGGAAGGGCCGGTAACAACATGTTCCGAGGTACGTTCGGCATGCACGTCTCCGGATACTACCCGCAGGGCGACGAGGTGCAACTGCTATTCAGAGATCCCAAGTATCTGGAGTTCCTGCAATGGTTGAATAGCCTGTACCAGGATGGCCTGATCACAAGGGGCCAATTCACCGAACAGACGCAGCAATCCGAGGAGAGACTGTACTCGGCCGGCTACGTGAGTACCGTGGGCGCCATCTTCAATGTCGATAACACGGTCAATACGACCATCAGGCAAAATGACGGCAACGACGACAGGACGTACACCGACATCGGCCCGATCGTGAAGCAGGGCGTCGAGTTCACGAAACCGACGATCAGAAACAAGGGCTACAACGGGCTGGTAATAACCAAGAACGCCGAGCGGCCCGACAGAGCCATCAGGTTCCTCCAATGGGCACTCACCGAGGAGGGGCAAACCACGTTGATCCTGGGCGCTGAGGGAGAAACGTGGGACTGGGTTGATGGCAAGAAAGTGATGAAGCAATCAGCTCAGGATGAGCTGAACGCCAGCTTCGTGGACTATGCCACGAAGTACGGTGTCCTCTGCAGATGGGTGCCGTTCTGCGATACTTACTACTGGACGCTGTATGTGGATGACTATCTTGGGGCCTCACCCGAACACAGGGCAACCATGGAGCAACGGCTCAAGCCGTTCGTGGTCGATGCCTGGGATCTCGGATTTGCGGAACTGGCAAGTTCATGGTTGCCTGGCAGCGACGTTGACATCAAGCACACCCAGGTGGAGGAGGCGATGGCCGTCGCCGCATCCAGAATGGTGGTTGCCGATTCTGCGGAAGAGCTCATGAAGATCTACAACGCAGCGTTGGAAGAGATCGATCGTCTGGGCGCCCGCGACGTGGAGACCGCCTTGACCGAGGAGCATGGGAGACAATTGGCGCAGCTCGGCAGACAGTGAGTTGAGGATGTGCATTTGTTCTTCGGCCGAATAGCACACGGCTCGGCCGAAGACGGTTGCACTCGGACGAAAGACCTTCAGGCACGTGAGAATCCCGGGCCTGAAGGTCTTTTTGTGTAAGTGACTACCAGCGATCAGGTCGGGTCGGGAGCCAGGGAGCAAGAGTGAGAACCATAGCCATCATAAGGAACGAGAGTGAGCTGAAGGGGACGCTGCAGATAACGCACGGCGAGATATCCGGATTGGAGCGCGAAAACTGTACTGGAGATATAGATCAGGAGGGACGGAGCTTCGCGCTCGCTGCAGACGGCGAGTGCAGATTGAAGGTAACCATCGACAGGCATTCACTCGAACCTGGCGCCTTCGCGACCATCGTAAGCCTCATCACGACCGATGATGGCTTCAGCTTCTTCTTGAGAGACGTAAGCAAGGACTACCCGGTTTACGTCGCTGAATACAAGACGATAGTGACAGACGGAGACGACCGGCGCAGCTTCGATGCGATCGCGCAGGAGATCGACTCCAGGAACGGGCGCTCCAAGCTCGAGGAGTATGCATGTGCCGAGGAGGAGTCCTTCGATAGCGCGGCCAGGGAGACCAGGGAGCTGAAGTGCGTGACCTGGCTGGGCATCAGCCGTGACATAAGGGTATTCGAGATCGGCACCAGATTGACGTCGGGCACCGCGGACCCGTGGGACTGGGTCAAACCGAGATATCACAAGCGGGATGTCACGGTTCCTGAGCTCGGCGACGAGGGGATCGTTTACAATTATTTCGCGGGCAGAGGACTGGGCTGCATACAGGGCCTGGAGCGCAGGCTCGAGGACGGAGTATTGCCCATCCTGGATACGAAGCACGCGGATGAGGACGTCGTGTATGCGTCGAAAATGTTCGTGACGCTCGAAAAGGACGTCTTGCGCGAAGACCGCGTTGAGGGCACCAACATACTGGTCGCCGATCACTACTCGGAAGCGAGCATGCTGACGGCGGACCAGAAGGCGGAAATGGAGAAGATACATGATCGGGAGATCCTCAAGGAGGAAGAGCCGGTCATGTACATCAGAGTCACTGCCACCAACACGGGCGGCGCGCCGCGGTACTCCTGGGTTCGTATTCCGGAGGCGAATGTCTTCGTCAACCCAGGCAAATCGAGCCTCAGTTCGTCCTACGAGAATGCGACGGGCTATGGATCCTTTAGCGATGAACAGGTGTACCTGGTAGCGACGCTGAACGGCAGGCCTGTGCCGCAGCAGGAAATGGCAGTGCTGCTCGCGCCGGGTGAGAGCATCGAATACCTGTTCAAGATTCCGCATCGGCCCGTATCAACGGAGAGAGCGGATGCGCTCGCGGGACAAACATATCGCAGACATTACGATGCGTGCAAGGCCTTTTGGACGCGCAAGATCGATCGCATGGCGTCGGTGAGCGTGCCGGAGAAGAGAATCGAGGAGATGATGCGGGCAGGAAAGCTGCACTTGGATCTTGTCTGCTATGGCAATGAACCGAATGCGTCGGTAGCTCCCGTCGTCGGGGTCTACAGCCCCATCGGCTCCGAAAGCTCACCCATTATTCAGTACCTGGATTCGGTTGGGGACCACGACCTCGCCAGAAGAGCGATAATGTACTTCATCGAGAAACAGCATGACGATGGATTCATGCAGAATTTCGGCAACTACATGCTGGAGACCGGGGCTGTGCTTTGGAACATCGGTGAGCATTACCGGTACACGAGGGACGTCGACTGGATCGGATCGATCAAGGACAACATCCTGAGGGCATGTGCTTACCTGTTCAGATGGATCGAGCGCAACGAAACGGAGGAGCTCCGCGCCAAGGGCTACTACGGGATGATCGACGGCAAGGTCGCAGACCCGGAGGACCCGTACCACTCATACATGCTGAACGGTTATGCATACCTTGGCCTGATGCGGTCAGCGGAGGTCCTGGAGGACCTGGAAAACGAAGAGTCGGAACGGATCAGAGCGCGGGCGACAAGGCTGCTGAAGAACATCAGAAGGGCGTTGGAGAAGAACCTGAGAGAATCGCCGGTCATTCCGCTGGGAAACGGACGCTGGTGTCCCGCAGCACCCCCGTGGGCGGAAAACCGCGGTCCCGTGGTCTTGTATGCGGAGGGAGGGTCGGCGTTCACTCACGGGACCTTCACCGCGAGGGATGGACACACGGGGCCGATGTATCTGCTCTTGCAGGAAGTGGTCGATCCCAACGAAGCATACGGGGACTTTATCGTCAACAGTTCTGCGGAGCTGTTGTTCCAGCGGAACGTGATGTTCAGCCAGCCCTACTACAGTCCTCATCCATACGCACATTTGCGAAGGGGGGAGAGAAACGCATTCTTGAAGGAGTACTACAACAACGTCTCCAGTCTTGCCGATCGAGAAACCTATACCTTCTGGGAGCACTACTACCAGGTGAGCCCCCACAAGACGCACGAAGAGGCGTGGTTCCTGATGCGAAGCCGGTGGATGCTCTATCTCGAAGACGGCGATCACCTGTCGATCTTGCCCGGGGTCCCGCGCGAGTGGCTGACGCACGGGAAGTCGATAGACGTGAGTGGCATGAGAAGCCATTTTGGGCGCATTGACCTTCACGTGAAGTCGAACGTCGATGATGGGACGATCACGATATCGATACGGATCAGTGACTTGATGCGCTCGCTGCCGGAGAGGATGACCGTACACGTGCCGCACCCCACCGGCCTGAAGGCTGGAAGAGTCAGCGCCGGCGCCTATGACCGCGACCGCGAGACGGTTCTCATCGAAGGTTTTTCGGGGGAGGCGCGTTTGGAGGTCAACTGGTGACGGTGGTCGGCGAGACCAGGGTTATCGGCAAGAACCGGCTGCTGAGAAAGGTCAACGAGCAGAAGTACCTGCTGCTGCTGGTCATGCCGGCCGTGGTGTGGCTGTTCATCTTTGCCTACATGCCGATATACGGGGTGATCATAGCATTCAAGGACTACAACGTGGGAATCGGCATCTGGGGGAGCCCCTGGAGCGGAATCGACCATTTCCAGGATTTGTTCACCGACAGGCTCTTTTACAACACGCTGAGAAACACGTTTCTGATAAGCGCGGCGAAGCTCGTCATGGGCTTTCCCGTGCCCATTGTATTCGCGCTCATGTTGAACGAGCTGAAGGGGATGAGACTGTTCAAGAAGAGCGTTCAGACGCTCACGTACATGCCCCATTTTCTCTCGTGGGCGTTTGTCGCGGCGTTCCTGATAACTTTCTTCTCGGAATCCGGCGTGGTCAACTACCTGTTGACCTCGCTGCGCATCGTCGGCGAGCCGTACGCGTTCCTCGCCGACAGGGTGTCGTTCTTTTCGATCGTGGTGCTAAGCGACATCTGGAAGTTCTTCGGCTTCAGCTCCATCATATACCTTGCGGCCATCTCGACGATCAGCCCGACCCTCTATGAAGCGGCATACATGGACGGCGCATCGCGATTCCAGAGGGCTTGGTACATTACCATTCCCGGCATGAAACCGACGGTGATAATCTTGCTGATTCTGGCGATCAGCCGGATGATGACGCAGAATTTCGAGCAACTATTTCTCATGCAGAACATCCTCGTCCTGGATGTCGCCGAGATCCTGGAGACGTATACGTACAAGATGGGATTGCAGAAGGCCAGGTTCTCGTATTCGACCGCCGTCGGACTGTTTCAGTCGGTGGTGGCGTTCATGTTGCTGTTCTCGGCAAACAGATTCTCGAGGTGGTATACTGGTGAGAGCATTTTCTAGCTCGGAGGTGGAATCGGATCGAAGGGAGCCTCAGAGGAAAGCCCTCGACAAGAATACGACATTCGACTACCTCAACGTTCTCACGCTCGTGGTCCTGGCTGTCGTTTGCGTCTATCCTTGCTATCTGGTGCTGGTGTTGTCGTTGAATGATCCCGTTGACGCACTTCGCGGGCGTCTCTTCTTTTACCCGAGGATCATTACGTTGGACAATTTCCTGTTCTTTTTCAAGGACCCAACCCTGTTTCGGGCGTTCTGCATTTCCGTCGCGAGGACGGTCATGGGATCCTTGACGAGCGTATTCTTCACCGCTTGCTTCGCGTACGGCGCGTCGAAGAAGCATCTTGTTGGCAGGAAGACGATTCTCACCTATATGCTGATAACGATGTATATCAACGGAGGTCTGATACCGTTCTTCTTGTTGATAAGGAGCATCGGTCTGTACCGGAACTTTCTGGTGTATATCATTCCGCTTCTCTTCAACGCGTTCAACGCGATCATCATGATGACGTTCTTCAAGGGCCTGTCGGCGGAGATCGAGGAATCAGCGAAGATAGACGGCGCAAATGACCTGCGCATCTTTCTCGTGATCGTGTTGCCCGTTTCGAAAGCGGTCATCGCAGCGATAATCCTGTTCAACGCCGTTTGGCAGTGGAACAGCTGGTTCGATTCGATGATCTTTGGAGGCAAGGAGCTCGCTACGCTGCAATTCAAACTGGTGCAGATCATCAGAGACGTGGACGCCGCGAAGGAACTCGCGCTGCAGAACCCTGCGTTCGGTAACATCATGGGCTACAAGCCCACCCTGGAGTCGGTGAAGGCGACGGCGATGGCGGTGACCATCATACCGATCATCCTGGTATATCCGTTCTTGCAGAGATACTTCGTCAAGGGGATCATGATCGGATCGATCAAGGGTTAGGGCGAGCGGCCGGCGGGGCTACGTGAGCGTGGCGTTTGCGCAGGAGGGGCGGAGGGAGCACGCCGCACAGCGCGGCTGATGCGCCAGGCACACTTCGCGGCCATGGCGGACGAGCAGGGCGTGATACTCGCCCAGTAACTCGGGGTTGGGGGGGAGAGTGGCGGTCAGCGACCGCTGGAAGCGGGCGTAGCTTTCGTGGGCCGACGGTTCGCCGAGCCGGGAGAAGATGCGCCGTGCGTAGGCGTCGACGACGAAAGTGGGGATGCCCACGGCGTAGAGCATGATCGCGTCGGCGGTCTCCGGACCGATGCCGTGCACGGCGAGCAGCTCGGAGCGCAGGGTCGCGGCGCCGGCCGCGCGCATCCGCGCGACATCATCGCCGTAGCGTTCGAGGTAAGCGCAGAGCGCGTGGAGCTTGCGCGCCTTGGCGCGAAAGAATCCGCTCGCGCGGATGTGGGCGGCAAGCGACTCGACGGGTTCCGCGCGCATGCGCCCGGGCGCCAACAATCCGGTGCGCCGCAGGGAATCGATCGCGCGTGCAGCGTTGGCCCAGGCGGTGCGCTGGACGAGGACGGCGCCGACCATCGTCTCGAACGACGACTCGCTCGGCCACCAGCCCTGCGGCCCGTGCTGTTCGAGGAGGAGCTCATAGACGCGGAGACGGTGGGTCACGCGTCACACGATAGCGCGAGGTACACGTTGTGAATCACCGGCGGCCGCGACAGTGTGGGGCCACGGAGGTGGCGTGATGGCAGGAACCGCGCAGGCGCGCGACGCCGTGGCGATCGCCGCAGCCGCCTACGAGTCGGCCCGCAGCGGCCGCACCGTGCCGCTGGGCTGACAGGGTCGATGGATCGCACCGGTTCGGTCACAGTGGATGCCATGGCACGGAGCGGAGACCGAACCGATTGGCGGCTGATCTACGTCAGCGATCCATCGAGCATGACCAACTACGACTTCGACCCGGGACACCCGCGACCGCTGATCACCACCCAGCCCACGACCGTCGAGGAGCTGCGCCGGGTGGCGGACAACATCGCGCTGAGCGGCGCCGACACGCTGATCCAGGAGGTCTACAACGCCGCCTGGACCATGTTCTTCCGCTCCGAGCGCTTCGAGTACGACGCCCGCCCGCAGCACCGGCGCTTCATTCCCCTGATGGACCAGGGAATCATGCCGCTGCAGGTGCTCCTGGAGCGGGCGCGGGCGCGCGGGATGGGCTTCATGGCCGGATTCCGGATGAACGACAGCCACGGCGCGCCCGACCAAGGCGGCATGTTCCTGCACACGCATCCGCAGTGGAAGCTCACCGAGATGCCGGACGGCGCCGCCTTCGTGCCCGGCAACCGGATGGACTTCACCTTCGAAGGCGTCCGCGACTACGTGTACGGGATCATGGAGGAGGTGGTCGACCGCTTCGACGTGGACGGCCTGGAGCTGACGTTTCGCGAGGGTCTCTACTTCCCGGCGCCGCGCGGCGACCGCAGCATCGGCCGCGCCCGGCAGCCGCTCATGACCGCCCTCATCGAACGGGTGCGGGCGCTGCTGGACCGGCGCGGCGGCGACCGCGGACGGCGGCTGCAGCTCGGCGTGCGGGTGCCGCAGACCGTCGCGGAGTGCCATGACGTGGGTCTGGACGTGCCGGCCTGGATCGCCGCCGGACTGGTGGACTACGTGGCGCCGATGGATTCGATGTACTCGGACTTCAACCCGGCGTACGAGGAGTTCAGCTCGCTCACCGCTGGCTCCTCCTGCCGCTTCTATCCGGGCGTGCTCCCGTACTGCTCGCATCGCGACCGCTCCGGATCGCCGCTGAGTCTCGACAACTACCGCGCGCTGGTGCACACCCTGCGGCGGCAGGGTGCCGACGGCATCTCCATCTACAACTACCAGATGCACTGGGACGGGTTCCGCTCCACCGGGCGCGACAACGGATCGGAGACCATGTACCCGACGGCGTTGGCGCACCTGCGGGAGCTGGCCGACCCGGAACGCGTCGCGAACGGCCCGCGCCACTACCTGTTCCACTCCATGTGGGGCGGTCTCGACGCGTATCTCCCGCGGGGGACCAGCAGCTCCGGGGCGCGGCGCGATACCGCGATTCGGCTTCAGCGCGGCGCCGAGGAAGCCTCCGGCAGCTACCCGTTCCGCCTCTACGAGGACATCGCCGCCGCCGGCCACGCGCGGCTCCACTTCCGCGTCGCGGGATTGACTCCGGCGGATCCCCTGGCGGTGGCGCTGAACGACGTTCCGATCACCGCGCCGCGCCTGCGCCGCATCTGGCACCCCGATGGGCGCGCCGCCGCGCATGGCCGGGCGCTGCCCGCCTATACGAGCTGCATGTTCGACCTGGAGCCGGGCTCGACGGCCGCCGGCGACAATCGGCTTACGGTCAGCGTGCCGCCCGGCCGGCCGGCCGAGCTGCTGATCGACGAGGTGGAGGTGACGGTCATCCCGGCCTGACGGGCCCGTTCTGTGCTACCGGTTCTGCGCTACACTGCCCTCATGGCATGGAGCGTGGTCGAGCACATCACGATCTATCGGCAGGCGGGCTGGTACGCGGCACATCCCAACGTGGTCCGCACCCCCGGCGGGGACCTGCTGGCCCTGTTCCACCGCTCGCCGGACCTGGGCCACGCCCACCACGGCCACCCCCTGTTCGACATACGGGCTTGCCGCTCGGACGACGAGGGCGCGACCTGGGGGCCGGCGGAGCTGGTCACCTGCGATCCGCTCGGCGGGGTGATCGACTTCGGCACGCACACGCTGAGCGACGGCAGCATCTTCCTGCACGCCTCGGCCGCGGAGCTGGTGCCGGAGGGGCCGACCACGCCCGGCCACACCGCGTGGACCTCACGGCCCGGCATTCCGTTCTGGATCCGCTCGCGGGACGACGGCCGCACCTGGAGCGAGCCGGTGCGCTTCCCGCAGCTGCCGGAAGGGATCTGGGGTCATCCCGCCGAACACTCCGGGGTGTCGCGCAGCCAGCTCGTCGAGCTTCCCGGCGGCCGCATCCTGCTGCCCAGCAAGGCCACCGAGCAGCCCGACGGCGGCCAGCCGTTCTTCGGCATGCTGCGCACCTCGCTCGACAACGGGGAGACCTGGGAGTACGGCGGGCGCATCGCCGTGGATGAGGTCGCGCACTTCAGCGAACCGGCCATCCACCGCACGCCGGGGGGCCGCCTCCTGGTCCTGCTGCGCTGCCATCCGCGCCAGCCCCACGATACCCAGTGCCGGCTGGCGCTGGTGACCTCCGACGACGACGGCGCCACCTGGTCGCCGTGGCGCTTCACCTCCATGATGGGCTGTCCCGGGCACCTGCTGGGGCTGCGCGACGGATGCATCCTGGCCACCGTCGGTACCCGCTGGGAAGGCCAGCGCGGGTGCCTGGCGCGGGTGCTGGAGCCCGAGGGCGGCGACCTGGACGAAGCCCCGGACATTCATGTGCGCAGCGACTCGGCCGACAGCGACTGCGGCTATCCGTGGGCGCTCGAGCTCCGCGACGGCCGCGTGCTGGTGGTCTACTACTACACGTACGCCAACGGCGTCCGCGGCATCGAGGGCTCGATCCTGGCGGAGTCCGGGTAGCGCCCGGGCCAACGGGAATGCACCCCGGTGCAGCCACGTCTCCGCCTGCGGCAGCGCGGCCCGATGCTCGACCTGGAGTTGGCATCGGGCTACCGGTGGTTTCTCGGCGTGACCGGCACGGCGCTGTTCGCCGTCACCGCGCTGACGACCCCCGTCGGCGTTGCCGTCCTCGGCGTCCGCAACGCGGTGCCGCTGGGCATGGCCGCCGTCATGCTGCTGGGCGCGCTCTATCACGAGCGCTGGCGCTGGAACGTGGAGCGGGGACGGGTGGAGCATCGCGTCGGCGTGGGGCCGGGGTTCCACTCCAGGTACTGGCCGCTGTCCGGGGTGCGGTCGTTGCGGCTGGGCGGCGTGCTGATCACGCTGCCCGCCGAAGCGGGGCGGAAGCCGCTGCCGGTGCGGCTCATGCGGTTCGACCTCCGCCGCAGCGCCGTGCACCTGTCGCTGCTGGAAGTCGGAGGGCGGGTACGGCGCATCGACCTGGTCAAGGGGCCGGACGGCCACCGGCTGGTGGAGGCGGCGCAGGCCATCGCGGACGCCTGCGGCCTGCCGCTGCACGACGAGATCCGCCGCCAGGACCGCTGAGCGATGCGTGAGGGGGACGCGCGGCGCGGGCTGCGGGCGCCGCTGTGGGCCGAGGCGGCGGGGCTCGCGCTGTCGCTGGTGCTCGGCGGGCTCGGACTGCTGGCGGCCATGACCTGGCGCGGGGCGCTGTTCGCGTGGCTGGAGAAGCTGTCGGTCTATCCCTTCGCGGTGCCGGTGATCGACAAGGCGTTCATGATCGTCGCCGGCCTGGCGGTGCTGATCGCGATGCTGGTGGCGCAGCACCGGTTCACCGATGCCATCACCGAACGGCGGCTAGTCCGCCGGGTGCTGGGTGCGGCCGGCGTGACGCTGCTGGCCTTCGGCGCGGCGCACCTGGCGTTCGCGGCGGCGCTGGGACCCGCCGCCTGGAGCGGGCCGCGGTTGGCGCTGGCGCTGGCCGAACTGGCTGCGGGGATCGTTCTCCTGCTGGTTCTCGCGCGCCGAGCGGGGGATCAGCGGCCGGAGTCGGGCTCGAACAGCACCTGGTCGTAGCGGTAGGCGATCGCGCAGGTGCCCCACTCCGGGTGCTCCAGGTCGAGCAGCGAGTAGTCGACCGTGACGATGGTTCCGTCGTCGAAGCAGACCGTGCTGGGGTAGCCGCAGTCGTGGCACCAGGCGCTGTCGGAGAGGACGTACTCGTGGGCCACGTCGAAGCCGGCGCCGCCGTCACGGCTGACCACGGCACGGATTCCGAACGGGTAGGCGCGGTACCCGTAGGTGATCAGCACGCTGCCGTTGGGGAGCCCACTGCCACCGGGCAGCCGGCAGACGCTGCCCGGGGCCGGCTTCTGAAGACGGGTGTTCACGGCGCGCACGTCTCCGGCGCCGACGCTGTCGTCCCGCTCACTCTCCGCGCTGCGCTCGACGGCATCGGCCGTGTCCTGCCAGCGGGTCCAGGTGACGCCGCCGTCGCAGGACTGGGCGATGCGGTTGGGGCGGTCGTTGTGGCGCACCATCCCGACCCAGTGGCGCTCGTCCAACGGCAGGAAACCGGTCTCCGAGGAGCCGTCGCCCAGGGAGCCGCGCTGCCGCCAGGTCGTGCCGCCGTCGGCGGAGCGGAACAGGAAGCTGATGCGTTGCGCGGCCTGCGGGTTGCGGCGGTAGACATCGGCCGTGTAGGAGCCGCGGGCGTTGAACACCAGGTCGCCCGAGGCCAGCCGGCGCATCTGTCCGTGCGGCTGCAGCAGGGTGCCGGCCGGCGGCGCGATGCGTGACGGCGGCGACCAGGTGAGGCCGCCGTCGCTCGAGCGGACGACCTCCATCCAGGGTTGCACCGTCTGGTCGTGGCTGGCCGAACCGGTGCGCCGGCCGGCGGCGTCGTAGCCGAGAACGGCGCCGTAGGACATCACCAGGTCGCCCGTGGCGCTCTGTGCCAGCGCCGGGTTGCGGCGGTCGATGCAGCGCTCCGGATCGCTCCGTACCGCCACGCGGTACGGCGACCAGGTGGCGCCTCGGTCGGCGGAGTAGGTGATGCTGATTTCGGAGCCGCTGCCCGCGTGCGGCGCGCCGGTGCGCAGGGCGCAGCACAGCCGGCCGTCGTCGAGCAGCAGCAGCACCGGGAAGAACCCTCCGCCGCGGGAGAACGGCGGCGGCCAGCGCGTAACGCTGCCGTAGTCGTTGCGGCGCGGGTCGGTGCGGCACTCGGGGAAAGTGCGGAAGTAGGGCTCGGGACCCAGCTCCTCGCGCACGCAGGGCCAGCGAGAGCCGGTGGCCACGACCGGGAAGCGCTCGACCGCCGCGGTCAGCGAGACGGTCTGCGCCGGCATGACGCGTTGCGCTCAGCGTTCGAAGCGCGGCTGGCGCGGGGCGAAGTTCCGCTCCAGGTGCAGGTCGCTGCCGGCAAGCGGCAGCGCCACGCGGGCGCCGCCGCGGCGGTGCGACTCGATGCAGGCGAAGATCAGCTCCGTGTTGGCGCGGGCGACGCGCACGCCGCCGCGCGGCGGCTGTCCCGTGTCCAGCGCGTGCGCGAGGTCGGCGATCAGGTTGACGGTCGAGCTGTCGCGGGTGAAGGGCGGGAAGGTGCCGGGGCGCAGCACGGGGTTCCCGCGGTGGTTCACGCCCCCGGGCTCGCGCAGCAGGAACTCGCCGTCCAGACCCAGGGAGCCGATCACCGCCTGCTCGCACACCACCTCGACCTCGAACGGCCGGCCGGAGTCGGCCGCGAACGCCGTCACATCGTTGGCGAACTGCAGGCGCCCGCCGCCGTTCGGATCGCTGTCCAGCAGGCCGCCGTCCAGGTCGTCGCCTCCCTTGGTCAGGTGGAACTGCACCCATTCCACCGGCTGGTCGTCGTTCAGCCACTGGAACAGGTCGAAGACGTGGCTGCCCATGTTGAACAGGCCGTGCCCCTGGTGGATGGTCATCGACAGCAGCCTGCCGTAGCGGCCGCCGTGGATGAGGTCCTTCATGACGGAGTACGGCGCCTCCCAGCGGCGGTTGGTGCCCATGTTGAAGGCGACCCCGTGGCGCTCGGTCGCCGCCACCATGGCGTCCGCCTGCGCGAGCGAGGCGGCCATCGGCTTCTCCGCGTAGATCGCGCGGGCGCCGTGCTCGGCGGCGGATATGACGAGCTCGGCGCGCTGCTCCGGCTGCGTGGCGACGCTGACGATGTCGGGCCGTTCGCGCGCAAGCATCTCGCGGTAGTCCCGGTAGCGCCGTTCCGGCGGCACCCCGTAGCGCTCGCCGGCGCGGTCCATCACGTCGGCGCGCTGGTCGGCCAGCGCCGCCAGCTCGGTGCGCGGACAGGCCACGTAGCCGGCCGCGTGCGACCAAGCCAGGGGTGAGGCGCTCTCGTTGTCGATGAACGCGCCGATGCGGCCGCAGCCGATCACCGCGGCCCGATAGGTCGTCACGGGGCCTCCTTGCCCTGCCAGATCGGCCGGCCGCGCAACTCGATCTCCTGCCAGCGCAGGCACGCGCTCCAGTGTCCCGGAGCGACCTCCTCGAGCTGCGGCACCTCCGTCCGGCAGCGCTCCTCGGCGTGCGGGCACCTGGTGTGGAACGGGCAGCCGGGCGGCGGGTTCGCGGGACTGGGAATCTCGCCCACCAGCACCTGGCGGCGGCGGGAGACGGCCGGATCGGGAACGGGGTAGTTCCACAGCAGCGCCTCCGTATAGGGGTGCAGCGGCTGCCGGTACAGCTCCATGCCGCCGGCGATCTCGACCACGCGCCCCAGGTACATGACCGCGATCCGGTCGCTCATCCAGCCCACGACGCTCAGGCTGTGCGCGATGAACAGGTAGCTGAGGCCGCGGCTCTGCTGCATCTGCAGCAGCAGGTTGAGGATCTGCGCCTGCACCGACACGTCGAGCGCCGATACCGGTTCGTCGCAGATGATCAGCTCCGGCCCCAGGGCCAGCGCCCGCGCCAGGCCGATGCGCTGCCGCTGTCCGCCGGACAGCTCGTGCGGGTAGACGTTCATGTGGGCGCGTTGCAGCCCCACCGACTCCAGCAGCGCCCCCACCCGCTCCTTCAACGCCGCCCCGCCCGCCTGGCGGTGGGCGATGAGCGGCTCGCCGACGATCTCCAGCACCGGCATGCGCGGGTTGAGGGAGCTGTACGGGTCCTGGAAGATCATCTGCATGTGGCGCCGGGCGATCTTCTTGCCCTTGGTGTCCAGGGTCGTGATGTCCACGACCTGACCGCCGCCGGCGAATTGCACGCTGCCGGCGGTGGCGTCGATCAGGCCCGCGACGACGCGTGCGATGGTGGTCTTGCCGGAGCCGCTCTCGCCGACGACGCCCAGGGTCTCACCGCGCCCCAGCTCCAGGTCGACGCCGTCCACGGCCTTGATCCAGCCCACGGTGTGGCGCAGGATCCCGCGCTGGATCGGAAAGTGCTTCTTGACGCCCTGGATCCGCACCAGCGCGTCATCCATGCTGCTCACCATTCAGCTCTCCGTGCAGCCAGCACTCCGCGTGGTGGTCCCGTTGCGGCTCGAACAGCGGCGGCGCGTCGCGCCCGCACCGCTCCATGGCCTGATCGCAGCGCGCGGCGAACGGACAGCCGGCGAGCTCGACGGTGGCGTCGGGCACGGTTCCTCGGATCACCTCCAGCCGGGTCTTCGGAGCGGGCGCCAGCGCGGGGTTGGAACGCATCAGCGCCTGCGTGTAGGGGTGCAGCGGCTGCGCGAACAGCGCCTCCACCGACGCCTGCTCCACCGAGCGGCCCAGGTACATCACCATCACCCGGTCCGCCACCTCGGCGATCACCCCCAGGTCGTGGGTGATGAACATCATCGACATCTGCGACTCGCCCTGCAGTTCCTGGAGCAGCGCGATGATCTGCCCCTCGATGGTGACATCCAGGGCGGTGGTCGGCTCGTCGGCGATCAGCAGCGCCGGGTTGCAGGACAGGGCGATGGCGATCATCACCCGCTGGCGCATGCCGCCCGAGAGCTGGTGGGGGAAGGAATCGACGCGCTCCTCCGGATCGGCGATGTGGACGCGTCCGAGCAGCTCGACGGCCAGCTCGCGGCTCTGCTTCCGGTTCACGTCAAGGTGGGCGCGCACGCCCTCGCCGATCAGTTCGCCGATGCTGTACACCGGGCTGAGGGTGCGCATCGGCTCCTGGAAGATCATGCCGATCTCCCGGCCGCGGATGCTGCGTATCTCCTCGCCGGCAGGGGCCAGCGTGGTCAGCTCGACCGTCTGGCCGCCGTCCCGCCGGAAGGTGATCGATCCGCCGGCAATGCGGCCGCCCTGGCTCGGCACCAGGCCCATGATCGAGAAGCCGGTGACCGACTTGCCGCAGCCGCTCTCCCCGACGACGCCCAGCACTTCCCGGCGGCCGATGGCGAAGCTCACCCCGTTGACGGCGCGCACCTCCGCTTCGTCGCGCTCGAACCGGACCGCCAGGTCGTCGACGTGCAGGATCGCATCGCCCGCCGCCGCGCCGACGGCCGTCCCTTCACTCTGCGAGTGTGGTTTGCTTCGCTCACTCACCGGTCTACATCGCTCCGGACGCCCCTGCGGGCCCGCGAGCACGAGCTTGACACAACACGCCGTTAAGGTCTCAACTCAAGGGTCAGATCCTACCACAAGCGAGAGGAGAGGTAACGATGGCACAAAGAATCGTGTTCGCTCCCATCATCGCGGCGTTGCTGCTGCTGGGGGTACCGACCGTGTTCGCGCAATTTCAGGAGTCGCCCCTGCTTGCGGCGAGGGTGGAGGCCGGCGACCTGCCACCGATCGAAGAGCGCATACCGGCGGACCCGTTCGTCCGGCAGGTTGAGGAGGAGATCGGCGAGTACTCCGGCACCATGCGCGTCGTCTCGCAGCACCAGTGGGGCTACGGAACCTTCTTCACGCAGGGTGAGATGCCGGGCCTGTTCCAGATCCCGATGTCGCTCGAAGAGCACGTGGCCATGGGCGGCCCGATCGCCGGGTTCGAGCCCAAGTACGCCGAGTACTACACGTGGCTGGACGACGGCGCCACCATGGAAGTGAAGATCCGCGAGGGCGCCAGGTGGTCCGACGGCCATCCGCTGACCGCCGTGGACATCATCTGGCCGTTCGAGAACATGTACACCAATCCCGGCTACTCGGCGCGCATGACCAACCTGCAGAGCACCTACAAGGGCGAGCGCTTCGAGGTCACCCAGGTGGACGACCTGACGGTCCGCTTCCACTCGCCGGCGGGCCCGTGGGCCGGCCAGCTCCGGGAGACCTTCGAAGGGTATCCGCAGCCCGCGCACTACCTGGAGCAGCACCACCCGGACTTCGCCGACGGCAAGACCTGGGAGGACTTCCGCGCCGCCCGCTCCCGAGTCAACAACCTGGCGATACCGTCGCTGCAGGCGTGGCTCCCCGTCGAGACCGATGAGAGCACCGGCACGCTGTGGGAGCGCAATGCCTACTACCCGGTGGTGGACGCCGATGGCAAGCAGCTTCCCTATTTCGATTACGTGCGCGTGAGCAGGGTGACGGACGGCGAGGCGCGCTACCTGTCCGTGATCCAGGGCGAGGTGGACATCTGCGCCGCCGACTGCGGCGACCTCAACAAGCACGCGGTGCTGAAGGACAACGAGTCGCGCGGCAACTACGACACGCTGATCTGGAAGGGCTCGCGGCAGACCTCGCAGATTTCCTGGCGCTATCCCACCGGCCAGCAGCTCAAGGGCGCCGCACCCGGCACCCAGGACCCGAACTTCCAGGCTGCCGGCATGACCAACCAGTTCCGCCAGGCGCTGTCGATCGGCATCGACCGCGAGGAGATCAATGAGAAGCTGTTCGCCGGACTGGCGGTCCCGTCGGTGACCGGCATCCCGCGTGACCATGCCCTCTACGATCCGATTCAGGACACCTTCCTGGGACCGGACCGGGAGGAGGCGTGGAGGCTGTTCGCCGAGATCGGCATCACGGACAGCGACGGCGACGGCATGCTGGAGTACGCGGACGGCTCCGACGTGCACATCTTCGTGCCGGGGGCGACCAACGGCCTGCTCAACGTGGAGACCGTCGAGGCGCTCATCGACGAGTGGACGAAGCTGGGCGTCTCCACCACGCTGGTGGCCGCCGACTGGTCCACTATCGCCGGCAAGATGCGGGCCGGTGAGATCGCGTTGCAGGTCAGTACCGGCGTGCCCGACTACTCCCCGTTCCACTACCTGGGCATCTGGCACAACCGCGTCAGCTACGCCTGGGGAGATCCCATCGAGCAGCCGGAGAGCTACGACAAGGCGTTCGAGCTGGAGCTGGCGTACGCGTCCGCGACCACGGTCGAGGAGCAGCAGGCGGCGGCCAAGGCGTTCTTCAACCACATCGCCACGGAGTCGTTGAGCTGGCCGGCGTTCGTCACCGAGCGGCCGCAGCAGGTGATCCGGCACAAGTGCATGGGCAACGTCCCCGACGTGCGCGTGTTCCAGAAGTTCATGATGACGGCCAAGACCGACCAGTGGTTCGTCCACTCGGACTGCAGCTACCCGCGCCCCGGCGGCTAGCCGCACGACGTTGCTGAGCGCGAGAGTCGGTGGAACATCGGTTCCACCGACTCTCCTTGTCATGGAGAGTGAAGAGCGGTGACCACGTTCGTCGTGCGGCGCCTGCTCGCCATGATCCCGACGTTCCTGATCGTCTCCTTCCTGGTGTTCGCGGTCATCCAGTTGCCGCCGAGCAACTGGGTGGAGCGCTTCGTGCTGGAGTTCTACCAGGACCGGGGCGGCACCTTTGCCACCGAGCAGTACAAGCAGATGGTGGAGGAGCTCACCCTGCGCTATCAGCTCGACAAGCCCTACCTGGTGAAGTACGTCACCTGGTTCACCAACTTCCTGCGCGGCGACATGGGGGAGTCGTTCGCCTACAACACCGAGGTCAACGAGATCCTGTGGAAGCGCGTGCCGTTCAGCATTGCGGTCGCGCTGATGTCGCTGCTGTTCGTCTACGCCGTGGGACTGCCGATCGGCATCTACTCGGCATTGCACAAGAACAAGATCTCCGACCACATCGCCACCTTCGCCGGCTTCATCGGGCTGTCGATCCCGAACTTCTTCCTGGCGCTGATCCTGATGGTGTTCGCGCTGCTCGTGCTCGACTTTCCGGTCGGCGGCCTGTTCTCGCCCGATCTCCGGAGCGCGCCGTGGAGCTGGGCGAAGCTGGTGGATTTTCTCAAGCACGTGTGGATCGCCGTCGTCGTGATCGGCACCGCGGGCACGGCGAGCATCATCCGCGTCGTGCGCGGCAACCTGCTGGACGTGATCGGCGAGCCGTACATCACCGCGCTGCGCGCCAAGGGACTGCCGGAGCGCACCGTGACGGTCAAGCACGCGGTGCGCATCGCCATCAACCCCGTGATCACCGCCCTGGGGCTGTGGCTGCCGACCCTGATATCGGGGGAGACGATCGTCTCCATCGTCATGAACATCCCGACCGCGGGACCGCTGCTGTACGCGGCGCTGCGCAACGAGGACATCTACCTGTCGGGCAGCATCCTCATGGTGCTGGCCGTGTTTCTGCTGATCGGCAACCTGCTGGCCGACATCGCCCTGGCCTGGTTCGATCCGCGCATCCGCTACGAGTGACGAATGGCAACTGAGAGCGCGATCGTCGCGGAGGCCCCCCAGCACCTCACCGGCCGCACCGTCGGGCAGCTTATCTGGCGCCGGTTCCGCCGCAACCGGCTGGCGCGCACCGCCGGCATCGTGATCGCGGTCCTGCTGGTGATGGCGCTGCTGGCTCCGTTCCTCAGCACCATGGATCACACCGAGCAGTCCTCCAGGCACCTGTTCGCGCCTCCGCAGCGCATCTACTTCCGCGACCACGACACTGGCCGCCTGACGCGCCCGTACGTCTACAACCTGGACAAGACGCGCGACCGCGAAACCCTCAGGATCTTCTACACGGAGGATCGCGAGCAGCGCTTTCCCATCCTGTTCTTCCAGCGCGGCGAGCCGTACCGGATCCTGTGGATCATCCCGGGCAGCGTGCGCCTGATGAGCGTCGGCGAGGGCGCGCGCTGGAATTTCTGGGGCACCGACTCGCTGGGCCGCGACCTCTACTCGCGGATCCTGCGCGGCTCGCAGGTCAGCCTGTCGGTGCCGTTCGTCGGCACCTTCCTGACCATCCTGATCGGCTCCGTCATGGGCATGATCTCCGGCTATTTCGCGGGGCGCGTGGACCACTACATCCAGCGCTTCATCGAGGTGCTGATCGCGCTGCCGTCGCTGCCGCTGTGGCTGGCGCTGGCCGCCGCCATGCCGCTGAGCATGCCCTCCGGGTACCGCTATCTGCTCATCATCGTGATCCTGTCGATCATCGACTGGGGCGGCCTGGCGCGCGTGGTGCGCGGCAAGGTGCTGCAGTATCGCGGCGAGGACTTCGTGGCCGCCGCGCAGATGTCGGGCGCCGGCCTGGGCCGCATCATCTTCCGCCACCTGGTTCCGGGCACGCTGAGCCATCTGATCGTGGTCTCCAGCCTCTCCATCCCCGGGGTGATCCTGGGCGAGAGCGCGCTGAGCTTCCTGGGCGTGGGCATCACGCCGCCGCTGACGAGCTGGGGGGTGCTGCTGCAGGACGCGCAGAAGATCGAGGTGCTCATCCAGCACCGCTGGCTGGTCCTGCCGGGCATCTTCATCGTCATCACCGTGCTGGCGTTCAATTTCTTCGGCGACGGCGTGCGCGACGCCGCGGATCCCTACTCCTGACCCCGGATCCGTCCGCGGAGCTCCGGCCGTCCCCCCGCGGCGAGCGGCGGCTGCTCTACGTCAGCGATCCGTCGCTGATCGCCAGCCGCTACCTTCCGGACCCGGTCACGGAGGCGCACCTGCGCGACTGGATCGACGACGTCGCCGCGGCCGGCCCGGACCTGTTCATCCAGGAGGTGTACACGCAGGGCTGGACCACCTACTGGCGCAGCCCCGGCTTCGACTACGACGCGCGGCTTCAGCACCGTCGCTTCCTGCCGCTGCTGGATCAGGGCACGCAGCCGTTCGGGATTCTGCTCAGCCAGTGCCGGTCGCACGGCATGGAGGTGATGGGCGGGTTCCGGATGAACGACAACCATACCGACTCGGTGCGGCAGGGAGTGGGCGCCGGCGCCGGTTTCATCGTCGACAACCCGCAGTTCCGGCTGCGGGACGCCCCGCCGGGCCCGACGTACCGCCTGAGCGAGCCGCTGGACTTCAGCTTTGCCGAGGTGCGCGCCTACGTGCTCAGCGTGATCACGCGCTTCCTGGAGACGTTCGCCGTGGACGGCGTCGAGCTCTGCTTCCGCGATAACCGCTACTTCCCGCCGGGAACCGGCCCCGAGCGGGAGCACCTGATGACCGACCTGGTAAGGCAGGTGCGCGCGCTGCTCGACCGCACCGGGGCGGGGAAGCGGCTGCTGCTGGGGTGCCGCGTGCCGTCCACCATCGACGAGTGCCACGTGATGGGGCTCGACCTTCCCACCTGGGTCGGTGACGGGCTGGTGGACCACGTGGCGCCTCAGGACACGATGTACGCCGAGGCAAACATCCCCTACGCCGAGTGGCGGGAGTTGACCGAGGGGGGGGCCGTGCCGGCTGTACCCGGCACTGATGAACTGGGCCAGCCACCGCTCGCGCCGGCGCATGGGCCAGCAGCCGATCACCCAGGACCATCGCCGCGCCCTGGCCACCAGCATGTACGCGCAGGGCGCGGACGGGATCTCGCTGTACAACCACTTCCTGGTGATGACCTGGTCGGGCGGCGACGAAGGCGACTGGACCTCCCGCGGCGTCGGCGCCCACGCTCCCTTCTACCCATTTGCCCTGCACGACATGGAGGACCTGCGCACCCCCGAGCTGGCGCTGCGGGGCCGCCGCCACTACGTGTTCGACCCCACCCTGGGCGGCCTGGGTGGGTTTGGGCCCGACCGCGCCGCCAGCGGCAAGGTCAAGGCGCAGCGGGCGGTGCTGCGACGCCCCGGCGGCGCCGCGTCGTATCGGTTCCGGCTGTACGAGGACCTGGAGAACGTGGCCGCGGCCATGCTGCTGTTCCGCGCATACCACCTGTCGCTCGCCGACACGCTCGCGGTGAGCCTGAACGGGCGCCCGGTGCCCGACCGCGGACTGCGGCGCCGTGACGACGAGGTGCGCATCGACCTGCGGCCAAGCGAGGTGCCGCCCGGCCCCGACGCTGAAGCGAGCCGTGCGGACACGCGTCCCTTCGTGACCTACTGGTTCCCGCTCACCGCCGATCTGACCGTGCGCGGCGAGAACAGCCTGGATCTGCGGCTTGAGCGCAGCGACCCCGCAGCGCAGGAAGCCGCGGTCGTCGAGGAGGTCGAGGTATACCTCGTCCCCCGCGCTGTCACATGATGGCTCCGGGAGGATCGCATGCCCCACATATCCTGGCAGAGAACGGTAGCCAGAGACGGCTGGCACAACATGGGCACCGATCTCTGCTTCTGGCGAGATTGCTACTGGTTGGTGTACTCGCGTAACGCAGCGCACGTCTCTCCGGAGGGAACGATCGCCGTCATGCGGTCGCTCGACCTGAAGCGGTGGCACACCGTCACGATCATCGATTCAGGACTGAACGACCGTGATCCCAAGCTCCTTGCCACCGACGACAAACTCTTCGTGTATTTTTTTGGCTGCCGGTTCAGCGCCGCGGACGGCGAGCTGCGGCAAGTGGGGCACACCTACCTTTCCTCGAGCGAAAACGGCGTGAGCTGGACGGACCCGGTGCAGATCCACAAGTCGAACTACTGGCTGTGGAGCATCAGGCAGCACCAGGGCGCCTTCTACTCTGCCGAGAAGGGCGGCGAGCTCCTGACCAGCTCCGACTGCCTGAACTGGAAGACGGTGAGCCGTATCCCTCTCGCCGAGGACGACGTCGTGGATCCGACCGATCCGACGTTCGATCCACGCACGGTGACGCACAAGCCCTGCAACTCCATCAGCGAAACGGACTTCATCTTTCGACCGGACGGCGAGCTCTGGTGCGTGTCGAGGACGAACCGCGAACCGGACGACTCGATCTTCTACTGGTCCAGACCGCCGTATCGAGAGTGGGATTGGGTGGACCTGAAGACCAGGATCCACTGTCCGGCAATCTGCGAATGTGACGGAGTGTTGTACGTGGCCGGCAGGAGAAGCACGGACACCGCATGGAAGATTCAGCCGACGCCGGCGGGCAACACGGCGATGTTCGTGCTCGAGAAGGGGAAGGTCGAGCCGTTTCTGGCACTCGCAAGCGAAGGCGACGCGGCCTACCCTGGCCTGATCGCCACGGGGCCGCGCACGCTGGTGATGAGCTACTACTCACAGCATGCGTACCTGGGTGGCGTGGTGCCTGCCGACACGAATACGTCGGGCTATCTGCCGGAGTTGGACGACAGAGCGATGCGAATGACCGGCCCCGCCGACATCTTCCTCGCCGAGATCGACACCGAGGAGGAGGGCCGCGAGGTCCGATTCTAGCCTCGGCGAGGCGGAGTGGGTGAGCGGCCGCACGGCGATGCCGCTGGTTGACATGCCCGCCGGCACGCGCAACCCTCCATTATCGGCGCGATTGACGCGTCGCTTGAGGATCGCCGCGACCGCGGGACCAAAATCGCGGTCGCGCACAAAGGAGAAGACGGTGGTAACACGCAGACTCTGGTCTCTCGCAACGCTCGCCACGGGGCTGACGCTCCTCGCCGCCACGCACGGCGTGGCCGAGTATCAGGAATCGCCGATGCTGGCGGAGATGGTAGCCAACGGAGAGCTGCCACCCGTGGAGGAACGCGTGTCGAACAACCCGTTCGTGCGCGAGGTCCACAGCGAGATCGGCACGTACGGCGGCACGTTTCTCGGCGTCGACCAGGGCAAGCCGAGCATCGGCTGGCTGAACCTGGCCGGCTACAACACGGAGGGCGGCGGCATCGCCTTCGACATCCCGTTCGACGTCCACCAGTGGGTCGAGGACGGCATGCACCTGGGCGCGGACACGCTCAATCCCTTCTACTTCGAGAGCTACACGATCAACGACGACTTCACCGTGTTCGAGGGGACGATCCGAGAGAACGCGCGCTGGTCGGACGGCGAGCCGTTCACCGCCGAGGACATCGCCTGGGTCTACAACATGGTCCACATCCACCCGGAGGTGAACCAGATTCCGCGATGGTTCGCTCAGATCGGCGACGACGTGGTCCAGGTAGAGGCGATCAGCGATCGCACGGTGCGCTTCACGTCGCCGGTGCCGCATCCGCTGATGCACATGTGGATCCTGGCCGAGAGCACCCATGCCAAGCACTGGCTCGAGGACTACCACCCGGAGGTGAACTCCGACCGGAGCTACGAGGACCTGCATCGCCGCATGAACCGGGAGGAGCATCCCCAGCAGCCGTGGCTCGGCCCGTGGGTGCTGGAGAGCTATGACCCGGCCACCAAGCTGGTCGCGGTGAGGAATCCCTACTATCCCGTGGTCGACACGGAGGGGAATCAGCTTCCCTACATCGATCGCATCGAGCGGCGCTCGGTGGCGAACAAGGAGGCGGCCATCCTGGCGATGGTCCAGGGCGAGGTGACCGCGCAGCAGGGACTCATCGCGCTGTCCGACCTGCAGGTTCTGCGCGAGGGCCAGTCGCGCGGTGACTACACCATCGACATGTGGACGGGCGGCGCCCGGCAGGGGTGGGTCAACCTCATTGTCGAGCCGACCGATGAGAAGCTGGCCAAGTACATCCGGGAGATCGACTTCCGTCGGGCGCTGTCGCTGGCTCTGAACCGCGACGAGATGAACGACACCCTGTTCTTCGGACTGGGTGAGACCGCGGGCACGGTCGTGTCGCCGAACTCGGTGTTCTACGACCCGCGGATGGACACGTACGCCGAGTACGATCCCGACCGCGCGCGCAGCCTCCTGGAAGGCCTCGGCCTGAAGGACAGCAACGGCGACGGCCTGCTCGAGTATCCGGAGGGCGGCAACGTGACGATGGTGCTCGACGTGCACTCGGGGGTACCCGACACGATCCCGCCGTCCGAGCTGATCGTCGGCTACTGGAAGGAGATCGGCATCGACGCCACCATGGACGTCCTGGCCGGTTCGGGCTGGGCCGCGCGCTGCGGCGGCGACGGAGAGGCCATCATGTGGGTCGGCCCGTCGTTCGAGCCGTACCTGCCGAACACCTTCCTGGGGCGCCAGTTCAGCCCGCTGTCGCACATGTGCGGGCACGGCCTGGTGGACCCGCCGCAGGAGTACAAGGACATCTGGGAGCTGGAGCAGGAGCTGACCTCGGAGCTCGACGCGGAGCGGTTCGTCGAGCTGGTCAAGGACTTCTACGTCATGATGGGCGAGGACGTGCTGTTTCAGATCGCCCACATCGCCGAGGTTCCGATTCCGGTGCTGCGCAGCAACAAGATCGGCAACATGCCCGAGACGGGCGTGAAGCTGAAGGGAATCATGTCCGCGCACCTGGATCAGTTCTACTTCAAGTAGGCCTTGGCAGATCCGATCGCAGGAGGCTGATCCTTTAGGGACTGGCGGGTTCTCCCGTCAGTCCCTTTTTGACTAGGCGCCATTCGACCAAGCCCCATTTGAACCCATGACGGCATTCATCATCCGCCGGGTGCTGACCATGATCGTGTCGTTCTTCCTGATCTCGATCGTGGTCTTCATCACCATCCAGTTGCCGCCGGGGGACTACGCGTCGAACCTGATCGCGCTCGCCGCAGGCACCGACGCGCGGGTGATCAACGCTCAGGCGGCCGAGGAGTTGGCGGCCAACATCAGGGCGCGCTTCGGCCTGGACAGGCCTCAGTGGCAGCAATACCTGTTCTGGATCGGCAACTTCATGCGCGGCGACTTCGGCTTGTCGCTGGAGACGTTTCTGCCGGTCCGGGAGATGCTGGAGGACCGGCTCCTGATCAGTTTCGGCCTGTCGCTCATCACGCTGCTGTTCACTTGGGCGATCGGCATTCCGATCGGCATCTACACCGCCACGCACAAGAACACCCTGGGCGATCACGCGGCGACCCTGGCCGGCTTCATCGGCCTGTCGATCCCGAACTTCTTCCTGGCCCTGGTCCTGATGGTGTTCGCGCTGTTCGCGCTCGACCTCCCGGTGGGGAGGTTGCTCTCCGCGGAGTACGAAGATGCGCCGTGGAGCCTGGGCAAGCTGTGGGACCTGGCCAGGAACCTGTGGATTCCGATCATCGTCATCGGCACCGCGGGCACGGCCAGCACGATTCGCATCATGCGCGGCAACCTGCTGGAGGTGCTGGAACAGCCGCACGTGACCACCGCCCGCTCCAAGGGCATCGCCGAGCCGGTGGTCATCAGGCGTCACAGCGTCCGCATCGCGTTCAACCCGTTCATCAGCGCCCTGGGCCTGTCGCTGCCGGCCATGCTGTCGGGAGAGACGATCACCTCGATCGTGCTGAATCTGCCCACCGCCGGACCGTTGCTGTTCAGGGCGCTCCTGCAGGAGGACGTGTACCTGGCGGGGAGCATCCTGCAGTTCTTCGGGATCTTCCTGCTGCTGGGCAACCTCATCGCCGACATCGCGCTGGCGTGGCTCGACCCGCGGATCCGTTATGACTGAGGGCCTGTCATGAGCACCCACGCGATCGGTTTCGAGGACACCGCCGCTCTGGAAACGGAGCAGCGAACGCCCCGGCAGCTTGCCTGGAGGAGGTTCCGCAAGAACCGACTGGCGGTCGCGAGCGCGGTGGTCATCGCGCTGTTCTACCTGATGGCGCTCTTCGCGCCGTTCCTGAGCCCCTATCACCACGACGAGAAGTTCACGAAGCTGCGCTTCGCACCTCCGCAGCGGGTCCACTTCTTCGACGAGGACGGACGCCTCAGCAGGCCCTTCACGTACGCCCTCAAGCAGCAGCTGGACCTGGAGACCTTCGCGCTCACCTACCAGGAGCAGAAGGACACCAAGTACCACGTGCGGTTCTTCGTGCGCGGGGATCCCTACCGTTGGCTCGGCATCTTCCCGATGGAGCGCCACCTGTTCGGGGTAGAAGAGGGCGGCTCGATCTTCCTGTTCGGAACCGACACCCTGGGCCGGGACCTGCTGTCCCGCATCCTGATCGGATCGCAGGTGAGCCTGAGCGTACCGCTGGTGGGGACGCTGGTGACGATCATCATAGGCACGATCCTCGGCATCGCTTCCGGCTACTTCGGCCGCATGATCGACCACGCGTTGCAACGGTTCATCGAGGTGCTGATCTCGTTCCCCCGGGTGCCGCTGTGGCTGGCGTTCTCGGCCGCCATTCCCGCCACCTGGCCCTCGGGGTGGGTGTACATGGGGATCGTGGTGGCGATATCCCTGATCGGCTGGGGCGGCCTGGCGCGCGTCGTGCGCGGGAAGGTGCTGGCGTATCGCAACGAGGAGTACGTCCTGGCGGCCGAGGGCGTCGGCGCCGGCACGTGGCGGATCATCACCAAGCACCTGCTGCCGGGCTCGCTGAGTCACATCATCGTCGTGGCGACGCTGTCGGTGCCCGAACTCATCCTGGCGGAGAGCAGCCTGAGCTTCCTGGGCGTCGGCGTCACGCCGCCCATGACGAGCTGGGGCATCCTGCTGCAGGGGGCGCAAAGCGTGCAGGCGTTGCTGCACCAGCCGTGGCTCGGCCTGCCGGCGATCTACATCATCGTCATCGTGCTGGCCTTCAACTTCCTGGGCGACGGCGTCCGCGACGCCGCCGATCCGTTTGCCACATGAGCGCTGCCACATGAACGACGCGCTGCTCCGGGTGAGCGACCTCCGGACCTACTTCCACACCGACGACGGCGTCGTGCGGGCGGTGGACGGCGTGAGCTTCAGCGTAGCCGCGAACCAGACGCTGGGGGTGGTGGGAGAGAGCGGCTGCGGCAAGAGCGTCACCGCGCTGAGCGTGTTGCGGCTGGTCAAGAGCCCGCCCGGCAAGCTGGAAAGCGGTTCCATGGTGCTCGAGACCGAACGGGGCCCGGTCGATCTGGCCAGGCTGCCGCAGCGCGGACGGCGCATCCGTGCCATCCGCGGCCGGGACGTGTCCATGATCTTTCAGGAGCCGATGCGGGCGCTGACCCCGGTCTACACCATCGGCTTCCAGATCAGGGAGGCCCTGCAGGAGCACACCGGCATGGGCGCCGAGGAGGCGACCTCCACGGCGGTGGAGATGCTGCGCGCGGTGGGCATGCCCGATCCGGTGCAGCGCATGAACACCTACCCGCACCAGCTCTCGGGTGGCATGCGGCAGCGGGTCATGATCGCGATGGCCCTGGTCTGCAGGCCGAAGCTGCTGATCGCCGACGAGCCGACCACCGCTCTCGACGTCACCATCGAGGCGCAGATCCTGGCGCTGCTGAAGCGGCTGCAGGAGCAGTTCCACATGGCCATCCTGTTCATCACCCACGACCTGGGGGTGATCGCGAAGATGGCCGACGCCGTGATGGTGATGTACCTGGGTCAGGTGATGGAACGGGCGCCGGTGCGCGATCTGTTCCACGATCCGCGGCACCCCTACACGCAGGCGCTGTTCCGCTCGATCCCCTCCATGGCCGAGGAGCCGAAGCAGCGGCTGGCGGTCATCCAGGGCTCGGTTCCGCATCCGTTGACCCACAGTACCGGCTGCCCCTTCGCGCCCCGCTGCGATCACGCTGGCGACCGGTGCGCGCAGAAGCCGCCGGAGTTCGAGGTCGGAGCGGGGCACACGGTGGCGTGCTGGCTTCACGAGGGGTCAGGCGAGGAGTAGGCGTGGCCGAAGCACCCGATCTGCTGACCGTCGAGAACCTGCGGAAGCACTTCCCGATCGAGAAGGGGCTGTTGCGCCGCACCGTTGGACAGGTCAAGGCCGTGGACGGCGTCAGCTTCTCCGTGCGGAAGGGCGAGACCCTGGGACTGGTCGGTGAGAGCGGCTGCGGCAAGACCACCGCCGGCAGGGTGGCCGCGGGTCTCGCGAGGCCGTCCGGAGGCGCGGTGACCTTTCACTCCAACGGAGAGCGTATCGACGTTCACGCCCTGAGCCGCCAGGAGCTCAGAGCGTTCCGGCGCCACGTGCAGGTGGTGTTCCAGGATCCGTATTCCTCGCTCAACCCCTACCTGCGCGTGATCGAGATCGTCGGCGAGCCGCTGGAGGTGCAGGAAGGGATTCGCGGTCCGGCGCTGCGCAAGGAGGTGGAGCCTCTGCTGGAGGCGGTGGGGTTGCGGCCGGCGTACGCGGACCGGTTCCCGCACGAGTTCTCGGGCGGTCAGCGGCAGCGGATCAGCCTTGCCCGGGCGCTGGCGCTGAAGCCGCAACTGGTCGTCGCCGACGAGCCGGTGTCGGCCCTCGACGTGTCGGTGCAGGCGCAGATCCTCAATCTGATGATCGAGCTGCAGCGCCGCTTTGCGCTGAGCTACCTGTTCATCGCCCACGATCTGAGCGTGGTCCGCTACATCAGCGACCGCGTCGCCGTGATGTACCTGGGACGCATCGTCGAGACCGGAACCGCGGAGGCGGTGTTCCGCAATCCCCGTCACCCCTATACGGAGGCGCTGCTGTCGGCGTTCCCGGCTCCCGACCCTGACGATACCGAAGAGCGCATCGTCCTGGAGGGCGACGTGCCGAGCGCGTCCAACCCGCCGGCTGGCTGCGCGTTTCATACTCGCTGTCCGTATGCGGCCGACGCCTGCAGCCAGGATGTGCCGCAACTTGAGGAGGTTGCCGTGGAACAGATGAGCGCGTGCATACGCGCGGCCGAACTGCAGTTGCAGGGGCGGACGATCACCAGGCCGCCGTGGGCGAGCGCGGAGGCCGGCGAGACCGGAGATGGATATGCGTAAGGAACCGCACCTGGTCTCGGTCAAGCGGATCTGGGACCGGGCGCCGCACAGCGCCTTCACCGACCTGCTCCGCCACCGCGGCCGCTGGTGGTGCACGTTCCGGGAGGCTCCGGATCACGGCAGGAGCATCGGCACGCTCCGGATCCTGGTCTCCGATGACGGCACGGCGTGGAGCAGTGCCGCCGAGGTCGTGGAGGAGGGGATCGACCTGCGCGATCCGAAGCTGTCGGTCATGCCGGACGGACGGATGCTGCTGCTGGCCGGCGGCTCGGTCTTCCGGGGCCCGACCTATCTCACCCGCTCGCCCCGCGTGTCCTTCTCCGACGACGGGATCTCCTGGAGCGCGCCCGCCCGCGTGCTGGCCGAGGACCACTGGCTGTGGCGGGTGACGTGGCACGACGAGGTCGGCTACTCGGTCTCGAAGCTGGGGGAGGCGAGCAATCCGCGCCGCGGGTTCCTGTACACGACCCGCGACGGCCTGGAGTGGCGGTGGGTGACGGAGCTGCGCCCGCCCGACGGGAGCTGGACGGTGAGCGAGACCACCCTGCGCATCATGCCCGACGGCGAGATGATCGCCTTGATCCGGCCTGACTGGATCGGCAGTAGCCGGCCGCCCTACACCGAGTGGTCTTTCGCGCACCTGCAGCAGAGCCTGGGCGGCCCCAACTTCATCCGCCTGCCGAACGGCGATCTGTGGGCCGGCGCCCGCTGCAGCGACGCCGCGGGAACGCCGGTCACCGCGCTGGCCAGGATGAGCCGCGAAGCCTTCGACGTGGCGCTGGCGCTGCCCAGCGGCGGAGACAACTCCTACCCCGGCATGGTCTGGCACCAGGAGCGGCTGTGGGTCAGCTACTACTCGTCACACGAAGGCAAGGCGAGTATCTACATCGCCCAGGTGAGCCTGGGCTGACGCGCTACCCGCAGCCGTCAGAACGATGAACAGCGTTACGGTCGCAAGCGTCCAGTTCGACGGTGTGCCGGGCCACGTCGACGCGAATCTCGGCCGCATGGTGCAGCTCATCGACGACGCGGCAGCGCGGGGAGCGGAGCTCGTCGCGTTCCCGGAGGTAGCCGCGTCCGACTACTTCGGGACCGACTTCGCTTCGCTGGCGAGCCCCGTGCCGGGCAATCAGTTCGCGGTACTGGCGCGGGCGGCCGCGCGCTGCGGGGTCGTATCGGTGACAACGATCTCACGGTCGAGGTGTACAACACGCTGGCCAACCACTTCGGCACCGGGTTCCCCCCGTCCTCCCACGCGCCCAAGGAGCAGCAGGGCGGCGGCCTGATCGGCCCGGTGACCGTGCGATTCCGGTGGCCGGTCAGCATCACCGCCCGCCCGGTGGTCAGGTCCTGAGATCAATCAGCGATCGACCCCAGTTCCCATGGCGGAGGCAATGTCGTCGCGAAACCTTGCCCAGGCAGGCACCTGCTCCAAGAGACCGCCTGGAGGAAGGCTCTCTGCAAGCTGCTTCCGAAGATTGCCAAAATCGGCCTTGAACCTCTTGCGGCGTCGCACTCCCCGAGGTGCTCCCGCCTTCATCAGCACGTCACGCAAGGTCCGCTTGGGGTCCGGCACACTCTCCAGCTCATCAGGTGCAGGCAAATCAAGCGGCTCGGTGCCACGTGGACGTCCGGCGACTCTACGTATCGCGGCTTCGTCCGCGAGCAGCCACGCCTCCATCATCCGCACCGGCACTACACCGATCCATCTGCCTTCGTACTTGGCATCCGATATGCCTTGTCTGATCTCTCCGTATCTCGAATCGGTGTTCGCTCCGTCGGCATCGCGATGCACAAACAGCAAGTTCACGCTGCCAAAGTACTGTAGCCCGAGACGCACCTTGTCTCTTACACGTCGTCCACGAAACGATGCGGCTCCATCGGCTTCCGATGCGCCGCATTCGATGAGCAGGGCCTGAATATGAGAGACCAGCGCTGCGTCGGATGAACCCTCGCAGATCAGTAGAAACCGTACTCTCATGAATTCTGCCAGAACTCTTCAGGCCAGAACTCGGCGGGGAATCTGAGCTGAGCATCTTCTGGTGGAATCAGATAGGATTGCAGTTCGACCTTGCCGATGCCAGTTGACGTACTCGAATCATCATCTGGGTCGGAAGTATCTCTCCAAGAACCTTGCAGAGGATAGCACTTTAGCGGCCACACCGCGCGTCCTGTGGCCGACTTGACGGCGGTTTTTTTTGCCAGAACGATTTCCTGCTGGCTCTGTAGCTGCACAAAATAGGGTGAGTGGGTCGCGACAATGACTTGCCGTAAGGGGTTGTCCTCGGCCACGGGTTCGTCGCAGTCGACCGCGATGTCGTGCAGCAGCCGATTCATGGCTTCCAGCCTCTCGGGATGGATCCCGTTCTCCGGCTCCTCCATGCAGTACACCCCGGCGTCGGCGGCCTCTGCGATAGCGGTCAAGGCCAGGAATCGAAGGGTGCCGTCGGAAATGGAGTTGGCCCGCAACCGTACGCCGTCGGGTTCTTCGAGCTCCAGGGAAAAGAGCTGCCGCACGTCGTCTCGCACCGCGCGGACCGTTCGTACGGGCACGAGGGCGGAAAGCGTACTCGCGATCCTGCTCAGGATGTCATCCTCAGGGTCTTCCGCAGTTTCGGAGGTGGAGCCCCCACTGGCCAGATGGTGCAGGGTAGCGGGGATATGCCCACCGTCGGGGGTAATGCCGGGTTCGTCGGTGAACGTGTCGGCACGGCGCATGGCCGAGGGCTCCAGGGCCAGTATCCGCCACCGTTGCATCTCTCGACGAGCTGCCAGAATCGTGGGCGTCGCCGCCGTGTTCTCGGTGCCGATGATCGTTCGCGGAGCGCGTTCGGCAGGCGCCGCCGGCCGGGGTCGTCCGGAGGAACCGCCATCCTGATGGATGACGATGGTAGCGGGAGCGGACGCTCCATCACCAATCGTGGAGATGTACCGGGATCTTCGCCGCTTGTTGTAGATAACGCTGTTCCGAAATCTCTGTTTGATATGGGGAAATCGCAACTTCTCGGCGGCGCGGCCGGAGGGGATGTAGCGAAGATCCTCGCGCTCCAGAACAAGACCGCCGAGCGGTCCGGCAGATTGGGATGGTGGATCGTGTCGGAACGCAACCTCGTAACGCAGGAAGGTGGATGAAGGAACTCCTGGCCGGCCGAAGTCGTCCACAACCCGCCTGTCCACGATCATTTCGGCGGCGAATCGGATGCGGTTCACGGTGTTGCCGTTAGCGTAAAAAAACAGATCTCCGATTTCGCCGATGTCCTGCTCGGAGCTGCGAATCAGCAGCGCGGATTGATTGATGGTGTGGTCGGTCAATAGCGAGAGAAATCGGATAGCGTCGAAGATGTTGGACTTGCCGACGCCGTTGACTCCCGCGATACACGTATAGGGTCCGAGATCGAGGGAGAAATCGACCAGGTTCTTGAAGCCATCTACTTCAATACGGGTGAGCATGACGGTCTCCTGAGCTGGCGGTCACGGAAACACTCGACGAAATCGAGCGCCGTGACTCCTCATGCTGGATCATAGCATGCGGAACAGTGGCCGGTGTCGCGTGGACCGCCGGGAGCCGCCATCGTACCCTTCGGCCTTATGCCGGCGCTTCCGGTCGGGACGGACCGCTTCGACGCCCGCGGAGCGCGATCAATCAGGTCTCGCTCTGTCTTCGATCCCGAAGCGCCGGTACCGTCGGTACGGTCACTCCGCCTCGGCGCCGAAGTGGCACGGCGGGCCGCTCTCGGCTGCCTGTTCGCGGGAGAGCTGGCGGCGCCTTCCGGGTTGCGCAGGCGCCTCAGGCGCGTTGCATGGTGCGGTAGCGGTGCACGGCCAGCGGGGCGAACACGGCGATGATGACCGCCGCCCAGATCAGGGTGTACAGCACCGGGTGCTGCAGCGGCCACGCGACCGGATCGGGCGTCCCCGGAGGTATGTTCCCGAACAGCTCCCGCGTCGCCTGCGTGACCGCGGAGACCGGGTTCCACAGGGCGAAGGTGCGCAGCACCGGCGGCAGGTTCTCGGCGGGAACGAAGGTGTTGGCCACAAACGTCAGCGGCATGGTCACCATGAACGCCGCGTTGTTGATCACTTCGACGCTCGGCACCATCAGGCCGACGAAGGCCATGACCCAGGAAAAGGCGTAGGCGAACAGCAGCAGCAGGGCGAATCCCCCGACCGCCGGCAGCACGCCGGTGTCGATCCGCCATCCGACCACGAGCCCGGTCAACGCCATGATCGCCAGCGACGCCACGTTGTACAGCACGTCGCTCATCGTGCGGCCCACCAGCAGCGCGCTGCGCGACATCGGCAGCGAGCGGAAGCGGTTCATGATCCCCTTTTGGATGTCCTCTGCCAGGCCGGCGCCGGTGAAGATCGCACCGAACACGACCGTCTGCGCGAAGATGCCGGCGATCAGGAACTCGCGGTAGGAGCCGCCGGGGATGGCGATCGAGTTGCCGAAGACGTACGCGAACAGCAGCACGAACATGATCGGCGACAGGAGCACGAACACCAGCACTTCGGGCACTCGCTTGATCTTGATGACGTTCCGCTTGGCGATCGTGGCGGCGTCGCTCACCGCGTTGAACATGGCGCTCACGTGGCGGCCTCCTCCGGTTCCGTGGGCTCGGCGGCGTGGCCGGTCAGGGTGAGGAACACGTCATCCAGCGTCGGCCGGCGCAGCCCGACGTCCTGGACCGCGACCTGCTCCTGATCCAGCGCGCGCAGCGCCTGCATCAGCGCCTCCGCGCCGCCGCCGGCGATCGGCGTCACCACCGTGCGTGCGCGTTCGTCCACCTGCTGCTCCCCGACCGCGAAGCGGTCCAGCACCTCGCGGGCGTGACTCACCGCCGCCCCGGCGGCCACCGTCACCTCGATGCGCTCCGCGCCGACCAGCCGTTTCAGCTCGTCGGGCGTACCCTCCGCGATCGCCTTGCCGTGGTCGATGACCAGCACGCGGTCGGCGAGCTGGTCCGCCTCCTCCATGTACTGGGTAGTGAGCAGCACCGTGGTGCCACTGCCCACCATCCGGCGGATCACCTCCCAGAGCTGCCTGCGGCTGTGCGGGTCCAGTCCGGTGGTGGGCTCGTCCAGGAACAGTACCGGCGGATCGGCCACCAGCGCGCCCGCCAGGTCGAGGCGGCGGCGCATCCCGCCGGAGTAGGTCTTGACCGGGCGGCCGCCGGCGGAGACCAGGTCGAACTGCTCCAGCAGCTCGGTGGCGCGGCTGCGCGCACGGCGCCGGCCCAGGTGATAGAGCCGGCCGACCATGTCCAGGTTCTCGAACCCGGTCAGGTGCTCGTCCACCGCCGCGAACTGCCCGGACAGCCCGATCCTGCGGCGCACGTCGCGGGGAGCCCGCACCACGTCGGCGCCGGCAACGACGGCGCTGCCGGCATCCGGGGAGATCAAGGTGGCCAGGATGGACACGGCGGTTGTCTTGCCGGCCCCGTTGGGGCCCAGCACGCCGAGCACCGTTCCCTCCGACACGGCCAGGTCGAGACCGGCCAGGGCCGTGACTTGGCCATAGCGCTTGACGAGCCCGGTGGCGTGAATGAGATCAGGCATTGCGTGCGTGGCCACCGACGGAAGGAGCGAGCTGCCGGCAACTCGCCGGAAACCTACGCACGTTCGATCGATCGGTCAAAATCGCCGTACCCGGAGGATCCTTGCGAAGGAGCGTTGCGACGGTAGACTTGGTCCGACCAAGAGGACGAACCGTGACCACCGTCAACATTCACCAGGCAAAGACGCATCTCTCCCGGCTGCTCGCGGAAGTGGCTCGTGGTGAGGAGGTCATCATCTCCCGCGCAGGCACGCCCATCGCGCGACTCGTGCCTTACGCGGCGGCCACGCCGCAGCGCACGTTGGGTCGCGATCGGGGTCTGTTCGAGGTTCCCGGCGAATTCGATGCTCCGCTTCCCCGGGACGTCATCGAGAGCTTCGAACGATGAGGTCACTGCCGGAAGCCCCGGACGGTGACATGCCCAGCGGCGCGGACGTGCCCTTCGTCGACTTCGGGCGCTCGTATCTCATCGGCAACGGCAGCAGCACCGCGGATTCGCCTGCGCCGATCGAGCAGAACGACGTACGGCTGCAGGTGGAGTCGCTCGTACGGCTGTACGACGCTGACACCAGCCTGACCCGAACCATCTATCAGTGCGCGGCCTGCAAGGCGGAGAACACGTTCGACGCGACCGGGCCGGGGGACCTGTTCAAGCGCCCCAACTACGACTTCCTGCCGGTCGCGTGCGGTAGCGAGCTGCTGATCTTCCGTCGCGGGCTGTTGGCCGCAGACGGCGGATACCGGCGTTACTACCCGCACATGCCGGCCTTCGGCGACCTGCGCGAGCACATCGTGGCCGCGCGGGGTGTCGAGCGGCTGATCGACTTTCGGGCCGTCGCCGAGGCGTCCAGCGCCGGCACGCCCATCATCGGCAGAACCGTGCTCGCCGACAGCGGCGCGGGGCTGCGCGCGGAGCTGGAGTACCCGATCAAGACGATCAACATCCGCTACCGCCCGGACGTGTACCAGTTCGACACCGGCCCGATGCTGTTCCCGGATCTCGGCGTGCGGCGGGAAATCTGGGCGGACTACCTGTCGCTGGCGTTCCTGGCGTACGAGACCCGTACGGAGGGCTACGTGGACTTCGTGATCGAAAGCGCGCTGCCGGTCGGTCCCGAACCCGGCGCGCCGCGGGTCATGCACTACGACCGGCACGAGCACCGGCCCGCGACCAACACGGTCTGGCAGGTGACGGGCTCCGGATCCGGGGCGCGCTGAAGCCGCCGGCGACGGACCGTGCGCTACGGCCGACAGTCCACGTAGCGCACGCCCCGGGGACCCTCTTCGCCGCGTACCAGATACACCGGAATCGGATGCGTCTCCACGTCGACCCAGGCGCTGTCGGTGCTGCAGAAGCGGATCGTGTAGCCGGCCCGGCGGCGGGACGTGCGGTTGACGCCGCTGCCGTGCAGCAGGAACGAGTCGTGAATGGACAGCGCGCCGGCCGGCATCGCCAGGGTGACGGCCGAGCGTTCCATCGCCTCGGTGACGACCACCTTCCTGGAGAGCATGTCGTCTCGGCCCGACGCCACGGTCGCGAACTCCCGGTAGCCGGAATGCGAGCCGGGGATCACCTGCATGGCGGAGTTGGCCGCATCCGCGTCGTCGATGGCCAGCCAGACCGTCGCCACGTCCGTGCCGTGCACGCTCGGCCAGTAGGTGTTGTCCTGGTGCCACGAGACCCGTTCCTGCCCGTGAGGCGGCTTGATGAACACGCTGGAGTACACCAGGATCAGATTCGGGCCGAGCACGGCCTGCACGGCGTCGAGCAGCGGCGGATAGCGGCAGACGTCCAGCCAGCGGTCGTCGCGGCTGTGCGGCTCGCCGATAGAGCCTTGCCGGTCGAGCGTGCCCGCCTCGGTCGCCTCGTTGAGCAGGCGGCGATTGCCCGCCACCCCGGCATCGTCGAAGACCCGCGGAAAGACGCAGTACCCTTCGCGCGCGAACAGCCCCGGGTCCCGGTTCAGCACGCCGCCGGCCTCGATGCCCTTCGCCTGCACCCGTGCCACGAGCAACCGGTCGTCATTGCCGTAGAGGCTCCTGGTGCCCCCAGTGGTGGTGAAGGTGACCTTGTACCGGTAACCGTGCGTGGCGTGCAGGTTGCCTCAATCGGCGGGGAGCTCATGCTCGGTCGCAGGCACGACGAAGACCTCGACCTCCTCGACGACGATGCTGTCGGTCGCCTCGGGGTCACTCGCGGTGAGCGCGAGTCCGAGCCGGTTCTCACCGCGCACGCACCGGTCGGCGGTGAGCGGGAACCAGTACGTCACGCAGGGTCGGGTCTCGCGGGTCATCGAGCCGCGGGCGAACTCGTACTCCGTGTCGTCCGGACGGAGGTCGGTGCGGACCTCGTCGTCGCGGTGCTTGAGTCCGCGATCCGGGACCGGCTGCCCGTTCAGGGTGATCGCCAGGCTGTCCGCCAGCGTCTGGTGATAGGCGCGGAACAGGAGCTGTGCCACGGCGATGCCGTCGAAGTCCTCGTAGAGGCGGAAGGTGTACTCCGCAACGCCTGCCGGCCGCGCGATGACCGCGCGCTGCGCCTTGACCGCTCCGGTGGAGGTGCAGTCGTCGCCGAAGCCGCTGAAGCCGCCCCAGGTGGCGTCGAACACATAGTGCCTGCGCCCGCCGAGGGCGCAGGCGTCCGAGCGGACGTGGCGGGCGTCGTGCAGGGCCAGCGGATAGAACGGCGCGTGCGCGCCGCCGCCGCCGTGCATGATCTCGAAGTGGTTGTACAGCGACACGCCGTCGGCGCCCTGCGCGTACATGGTGTGCGCCAGCGCCCGCTGCTGGTCCTGGTCGGCCGGCTGCTGGGCGGAGCGGCGCCGGGCGATGATGCCCGTCCACGGCATGATCGACGGATAGAGCCGGCAGGCGGTGTCCGCGGTCACGGCCGCCCACTCGTCGTAGGGCAGGTTGTACTCGGCGTACATGCAGTCCGCCGGGCTGAGGTAGTCGACCAGCCCGTCCTGCGCCCAGGCCGGCGCGTCCAGGCCCAGGTCCGCGCACTCGTCGATGGTGGCGAACACGTGCGCGCCCAGGAACAGCCGCTCGGCCGTCCCTCGGCGCTCGCCGGCGGCATCGAGCATCGAGCGGATGGCGGCCACCAGCTCGGTCATTCGGTCCGCGCGGTCGCGGCCGGTGCCCGGCGGGAAGTAGCGATGGTCGCGGTAGCAGATCTCGATGCCGCCCACGTCGACGGTGTCCACCAGGCGCGTGATCGCGCTCAGCAGGAAGGCGCGCACCTCCTCGTGGGTGAAGTCGAGCGGGGTGGACTCCGCATAGAGCACGCCGGGCGGCGCCTCCTGGAGCTGCAGGTGCGGGTTTTCGACGATGAAGCCGGCGCCGGCGCCCACCCCCTGGGCGGTGGAGACGGCGCCGTGGTTGTCGTTCATGCGGATGCCGGCGCCGAAGCGGACGCCGCGCGTGCGGCACTGGTCTGCCAGGATGCCCAGTGGCTGTCGGCCGCTGTCGAGCAGGGGCAGGAACCGGCGGTGCTGCGGCCTGGCGTCGTAATCGAAGCCGTCGGTGCGCCAGTAGGTGGTCCAGCCCTGGGTGTAGGCCTCCTGGATGAACAGGTCGATGCCGGCGTCGGCCACGTCGTCGATCCACTCGCGGAGCGACTCCTCGGTGGCCGGGTCCGGCAGGTAACGGGTGGCGACGCTGGACGGATCGCTGATGTAGATGACCGACATGACGCCTCCCACGGTAGACCTCTTGCGTGGCGGCAGCAATCGTAGGACGCTGCCGCTCTGCGAAGGAGGCGGCGGATGGCCGAGTTGCGCGAGGTTTCGTTGGTCGATCGGATCGAGGCCACCCCGGTGGTCGCCACCGGCCGCCGCTGGCTGTGCGGGAGGGAGGACCATCCCGCACACGTGGAGTCGTACTTCACGATGTACCCGGAGTGCCGGGACGACCCGGAGCGCGCCTCCTACGGCTCGGTCACCGACCCGGTGCCGCCGTTCTCCCGCGGCGGCGGCCTGATCCCGGTGCTGCTGAAGATGGACGACGGGCGGCTGGCCTGCCTGACGCGCACCGGCGCGCCGCACATCGGCACCGGCAGCGAGGTCAGCATCTCCTTCTCCGAGGACCGCGGCGCATCCTGGTCCGACTATGCGCTCGTGGCGCGCGGCGAGCCCGACGATCAGCTCGACTATCGCGACCACTCCCTGGGGCAGGCCGCCGACGGCACGCTGGTGGTCGTCTACGGCCTCCTGTTCGGGGAGGTGGAGGCATCGCGGGAGGACGACCCCGACCCGCGCGCCCGCCGCGAGGAGCACCTGGAGGTGGTGCGTTCCACGGACGGCGGCGCCACCTGGTCGGAGCCGACGCTGATCGACATGCCGGGACAGGGCATCTTCGTGCGCCCGCACGGGCAGATGGTGCGGCTGGCCGACGACACGCTGGTGTTCATGGCGCGCGGCCACCAGAGCGACGAGATCCACGAGGCGGACCCCGACGCCCACGAGCGGGTGAACTTCCTGTATCGGTCCACCGACGGCGGGCTCACCTGGGAAGAGCCGACCCAGATCAGGAGCGGCTGGAGCGAGACCGGCTTCCTGCCGCTGAGCGAAGACCGCTGGGTGGCCTACGTGCGCCACAATCAGCGGCCGAACCGGCTCGCCTGGTCCGGCGACGGCGGCCGGACCTGGCCGCGCTGGGAGGAGGGCTGCCTGAGCACCGGCACGCCGCCCGAGCGCCTGGCCAACCTGCAGAGGACCGGCCACTGGCGGATGGTCAACGGCAAGCCGCAGAAGCCGTCGCCCGGCAGCGTCACGCGGCTGGCCAACGGCATCGTGCTGATCACCTACGGCTATCGCGCCTATCCGTTTGGCGTGCGCGCCATCGTCAGCCGCGACGGCGGCGAGCACTTCGACCTGCAGACCGAGTACGTGATCTCCGACCGCGCGTTCAGTTGGGACTGCGGCTACCCGAGCACGGTCTGCTACGACGACGGGCTGGTGGTCACCACCGCGTACTCGCTGATGGACCTCGACCATCCGGACTGGGGCACGTGCTGCCTCGCCTACCGCTATTCGCAGGATCTGTTCGCGGCGTAGGCGGTGATCGCCGGCCGGGCGGCCGACGAGAGCGGCGAGCCCAGGACCGCCGTGTTCGAGTACCGGGACGGGGCGCTGGAGCTCGGCCTGTATCTGCCGAGCGGCCGCGACACCGGCTATTCGGGCCTGTATGCGGTCAGCGGGAACGAAGTCCTGATCGCCTGTTACTCCGGGCACGAGTATCCCGATTCCGACAAGCGGGTCACCCACGGCCCCTGCGACATCTACCTGGCGTCGGTGTCTCTCTGAGCCGCGGCTGACTACCCCTCTTCGAGGATCGCGCCCTCGATGCCGCGCAGGTCGTCCTCGAAGTGGTGCCAGTACGTGACCAGCACGCGCCCGTCGTCGAGCTCCACCGACCAGGGATAGCCGCAGTCCGGGCTGATCGCGTCGTCGCGGATGATGATCTCCGGCGCGGTGTCGAGGTTCTCGCCCTCGGGATCCAGGATGCGCGCCGAGCAGCCGCGCTGGCCCACCCAGCGCGTGCCGACGGTGAGGAAGATGCGTCCGTCGCGCAGCCCGAGCATGTGCCCGGGGCTGCCGTGGACCATCGTCGGCCGCCACGGCGACCAGGTGCGCCCGTCGTCATCGGAGTGGACGAGCACCAGCAGGCGGTCCTCGAAGCTGCGTTCGGTGACGTGCGGGCCGGTGAACCCCTGCCGGCGGACGATCTCCGGACCCAGGGCGTTCGCGTGGCACCGGTACAGCACCAGGATGCGGCCGGAGGGAGTGCGGTGGATGGTCGGCTCGCTGAAGTGGGCGACCGGGTCCTCGCAGATCCGGCCGCCGTACTCCCAGGTCTCGCCCATGTCACGGGAGATCCGCAGCATGCCGAAGTAGCGGAACTCGTGGCTGATGTCCGTGGCCTTGCTCGGCAGGAACAGGCGTCCGTCCGGCATCGCCAGCAGCCCGCTGCGGCTCACGCCGGTGTGCTCGGACGGATGGCCGTTGATGGCGTCCGGGAGCGACGGGAAGCGGACCGGCTTGGTCCAGGTGTAGCCGTCGTCGGTGGACCGCACCCAGAACGGCATCCCGAAGCGCACGGTCCAGTCCCGGCCGTGCGCGGGCGATCCTGCGGCCGGCACCAGCTCCGAGCACGAGGAGTGCAGGAAGATGCTGCCGTCCGGCAGCGTGTGGCAGCTCCGGTCCATCACCCCGCCCAGCGGATCGATGGTCACCAGGTACGCGTCGCTCCAGGTCCGCCCCTCGTCACTGGATCGGCACGCCTGCACGTTGAACAGCGGATGCTTGTGGTTGGGCAGGCTGACGTGGGGGGCGCGCTGGAAGGTCATCAGCAGGTCCCCGCCCGGAGTCCGGTTCACGCAGGGCGAGAGCGCGTAGAAGCCCTCTTCGCGGTAGATGGTCATCCGGTCGGTCACCTTCCAACTCATGACTACCCATCATACGAGACTACGGAAGCAGTCATGTACACCATGGTGCCGTGGGACGCGAACGAGAGTGGGTCATACTGCCGCCCATGCGCCGCGGGAACGCGCACGTGGTTGGAAAGAAGGTATCTAACTCACCGAAACCGTGGCGAGCTTGATGTCACTGCGCTTGGGGACGCCGGGCTCGTAGGGCTCCCCGTCGTAGTAGCACATCACGACCGTACGATCGTCGAGCGCGAGCATGCCGGCGTAGGACTGATCGCCGCCCCACCCGGTCGGCAGGTTGGCATGCCATGTCAGCGAGTAATCGGATGGATCGACCGTGAACAGCCCGGTTCGGCTGTCTCCCGGCTGGTCGTCGGGGTAGTGTTTGCGGCTCGTGCGGCAGGAGAAGACCAGCGTATCGCCGACCTGCACGGCGGCGGGGCCGGAATAGCCTGGCGGGTGCTCCCGAGCCCGGTCGGCCCCCGCGACGGACCACGTCGTGTAGGGCGGCCGCGCGATCGACACGTAGTGGGGGCGGGTGAAGGCGAGCAGCGAGCCGTCGGCGAGAAACAGCAGCTCGGTCTCCGTGCAGCGCGAGGCGCGGACGATGACCGACACCGGCTGCCACAACTGGCCGTCGCGTGACGACAGCAGCTCGACCTGCTGGTCGAGCTCGTCGACGTCGGGCGGCGTGACGTCGACGTCGGCCGCCACGTAGTGGACGCCGCCGTGGGTCTGCGGCTTCCAGTACCCGTAGTTGTACCGATAGGCGGACACGGGGTGGCACCACGTCCGTCCGTCCTCCGTGAACGACAGGTAGGTCTCCTGCGGCATCGTGAGCCGCGCCGGCCCTATGATGGTGGTGCTGAAGACGTAGAGCCGCTCCGGGGTCGCGAGCAGCTTCGGGTCACGGTCGTCGTACTCGCTGTCCAGGATCACCGACGGCGTCCACGTCGTCAGGTCGGCCGACTCCAGCAGCATGATCCTGCCGTACGTGGCCGGCACGTCTCCCCAGCCGTCTTCCCAAGTCGCCGCGTGGGTGCCGGCGGATCGGAAGGCGACGTAGTACCGGCCGCGCCACCGCACCATGCTGGTGAAGGCATTGTGCCGGCCGTCGGAATGGATGGTCTCGGTGTTCTCGATCTTCAGCATCGGCCGGCTATACCTCTTCGAGGATCGCGCCCTCGATGCCGCGCAGGTCGTCGTCGAAGTGGTGCCAGTAGGTGACCAGCACGCGCCCGTCGTTCAGCTCCACCGACCAGGGGTAGCCGCAGTCAGGGCTGATCGCGTCGTCGCGGATGATGATCTCCGGCGCGGTGTCGAGGTTCTCGCCCTCGGGATCCAGGATGCGCGCCGAGCAGCCGCGCTGGCCCGCCCAGCGCGTGCCGACGGTGAGGAAGATGCGTCCGTCGCGCAGCCCGAGCATGTGCCCGGGGCTGCCGTGGATCATCGTCGGCCGCCACTGCGACCAGGTTTGCCCGTCGTCATCCGAATACACCAGCACCAGCACGCGCCCCTCGAAGCTGGGGTCGGTGACGTGCGGCCCGTCAAGGCCCTGCTGGCGGACGATCTCCGGTCCCAGGGCCCCTGTGTGGCACCGGTACAACACCAGGATGCGGCCGGAGGGGGTGCGGTGGATGGTCGGCTCGCTGAAGTGGGCGACCGGGTCCTCGCAGATCCGGCCGCCGTACTCCCAGGTCTCGCCCATGTCACGGGAGATCCGCAGCATCCCGTGGTAGCGGAACTCGTCGGTGACGTCGGTGGCCTTGCTCGGCAGGAACAGGCGTCCGTCGGGCATCACCAGCAGCCCGCTGCGGCTCACGCCGGTGTGCTGGGCCGGGTGCCCGTTGATGGCGTCCGGGAGCGGCGGGAAGCGGACCGGCTTGGTCCAGGTGTGGCCGTCGTCGGTGGACCGCACCCAGAACGGCATCCCGTAGCGCACGGTCCAGTCCAGGCCGTGCGCCTCCGACCCCTCGGCCGGCACCAGCTCCGTGCACGAGCAGTGCAGGAAGATGCTGCCGTCCGGCAGCGAATGGCAGCCCCGGTCCATCACCCCGCCCCGCGGGTCGACGGTCACCAGGCATGCATCGCTCCAGGTCTGCCCTTCGTCGCTGGAACGGCACGCCTGCACGTTGAACAGCGGATGGTTGTGGTTGGCCATGCCGATGTGGGTGGCGCGCTGGAAGGTCACCAGCAGGTCGCCGTTCGGCGTCCGGTTCACGGTGGGCGAGAGTGCGTAGAAGCCCTCTTCGTGGTAGATGGTCATCCGGTCGGTCACTCGCCAGCTCATGACCGGCCATGATCCCCGGTTTCGGCGAAGCTGAACAGTCGTCGCCGGTGGTCGATCATTCGGGCGGGGCTTCAGATCCGAGCGCGGCGAGGGAGCGGCTGACGACCGAGGCGCTGGCCGTCGCTTCCGCGGTGACGATCACGGTCGCGCCGGCGTGGTGCAGCGAGGCGCGGTCCAGCTCGTACGGGGCGCGCGCGATGATGGCGAGGTCGGGAGCGATCGCCCGAATCCGCCGGACCGCAAGCTCGGTGGCGCGGGCGTCGTTGACGGTCAGGACCACCAGCCGCGCGTCCTTGCAGCCGAGCTCCTCCAGCACCTCACGCTGTGTCACGTCGCCGAGCACGGCCCGGTCGCCGATGGCGCGCGCCGCGCGCACGTTGTCCGGGTTCGCGTCGATGGCCAGGTAGTCGAAGCCGGCTTCCCTGACGGCACGGCACACCTCGCGGCCGGCAAGTCCGTAGCCGGCAACGATCACGTGGTCCGAGTGCGGTTCGTCCGCCTCGATGCCGGGCGGCTCCGCGCGCAGGAGCCGGTTCAGCCACGGAACCCGCGCCGCACCACCGGCCAGGTGGGGGCCGAAGGCGATGACCAGCGGAGTGAGCAGCATGGACAGGATTATCGCCATCATCAGGTGCTGGGACAGCGCGATACCCAGCAGCCCGGTGCCCGCCGCTACGCTCATCAACACGAACGAGAACTCGCCGACCTGGCACAGTGCCGCCGCCGACAGGATGCCGACCCGCAGCGGCAGGCGGAGGAGGAGGGCGGTGACGAGGATGATCGCGAACTTGCCGACCAGGATCGCGCCGAGCAGTCCGGCGGTGGCCATGATCTGACCGGACATGCCGGAGACGTCCAGCAGCATCCCGACCGAGACGAAGAACAGGCTGGCCAGGATGTCGCGGGCCGGGATCAGGTCCGCCATCGCCTGGTGGCGGAACTCGCTGCCGGCGACGATCAGGCCGGCCAGGAACGCACCGAGCGCCAGGGAGATGCCGGCCAGGGACAGCGCCCAGGTCGTGCCGAAGCACACCAGGAAGACCGTCAGAATGAAGAGTTCGCGTTCCCGTGTCTTGGCCACGAACGCCAGCAGCCGCGGCACCAGGAAGCTGGCGGCCACCAGCACGCCGGCCAGGACCGCGACGGCCGTGCCGACCGTGAGCAGGATCTCCCGCGGGGAGCTGTCGCCTCCGGCCAGCAGGGGCACGGCCAGAATCATCGGCACCACGCACAGGTCCTGGAACACCAGGATGCCCACGGCCAGGCGGCCGTGCGGGGCGTCCAGCTCGCCACGCGCCGACAGCGCGCGCAGGACCACGGCCGTGCTGGAGACCGCGATCACGCATCCCAGGAACACCGCCGTCCCCGGAGCCAGACCGAACCCACGGGCCAGGGCCGCCGTGCATGCCAGCGTCACCGCGACCTGGATGCCGCCGCCCAGCAACACGGCTTTCCACAGGCGGCGCAGGCGATCGACCGCCAACTCCAGGCCGATACCGAACAGAAGCAGGACGACGCCGACCTCCGCCAGTATCTCGACCTGATGGGTGTCGTCCACCAGGCCCAGGCCGGTGGGGCCGGCCAGGACGCCGGTCAGGATGAACCCCGCGATCGACGGGACGCCGATGCGGCGCAGCAACGCCACCACCACCACGGCGGCCCCGAGCACGATGACCAAGTCCTTGAGGAAGCCCAGCTCAGGCACGTGACGGTTCCCTCACGGCACGGCAACGCTATCGCGGATGGTATCTCGGCTCGCGGGGGGTTACCTCGCGCTGCAGGCGCAACTCGCTGCCGGCCAGCGGCAGCGACGTGCGAGCTCCGCTGTTCCGGTGCGACTCCAGGCAGGCGAAGATCAGCTCGGTGTTGGTGCGCGCGACGCGCACGCCGCCGCGCGTCGGGGCGCCGGTGTCCAGCGCCTGCACCAGGTCCAGGATCAGGTGAACGGCGGGGCTGCCGGGCTGGAACGCCGGAAAGGTGCCGGGTCCCAGCACCGGCCGGCCGCGCAGGTCGACGCCGCTCTCTTCGCGCACCTGCCACTCGCTGCCGACCGTGGTGACGATGCCGCGCTCGCATACCACCTCCGCCTCGAACGGACGGCCGCTGTCGAGCAGGAACGCCGGCACGCCGTTCGCGAACTGCAGGCGGCCGCCGCCGTCGGGATCGGCATGCAGCACGGTGCCCTCGATCCGGTCCGCGCCCTCCGACAGGTGGAACTGCACCCAGCTCACCGGCGCGTCGCCGTTCAGCATCAGCACCAGGTCGATCGCATGGCTGCCCATGTTGAAGATCCCGTGGCTGCAGTGGACGGTGAGCGAGCGCAGCGCGCCGTAGCGCTCCTCGGCGATCAGCGATCGCAGGACCCGGAAGCCGGGGTGCCAGCGCCGGTTGCTGCCCATGTTGAAGGCGACGCCGTTGCGCTCCACCGCCTGCACCATCGCGCCGGCCTCCGCCAGCGAGGCCGCCATCGGCTTCTCGGCATAGATGGCGCGCGCGCCGTGATCGGCGGCGTGGATGACGATCTCCGCCCGGTGCTCGGGCTGGGTGGCGACGCTGACGATGTCGGGCCGCTCGGCGGCGATCATCTCGCGGTAGTCCGTGTACCGGTGCGCGGCCGGCACGCCGTAGCGCTCGCCCGCGCGTGCCATCACGTCCTCACGCTGGTCGGCCAGGGCCACCAGGGTTGTGCGCTCGCACGCCTCGTACGCCGCGGCGTGTGAGTAGGGATGGGGATCCGCGACCTCGTTGTCGATAAAGGCGCCGATGCGTCCGCAGCCGATCAGGGCCGCTCGATAGGTGGTCATGGTATAGGCTCCAAACGGTAGATCGAGGCGCTTCGCGCGTCCTCCAGCAGCCACAGCATCCCGTCCGGTCCCTGCTTGACGTCGCGCACCCGCCCCACGCGGCGGCGCAGGAGCACCTCCTCGGCCACCGCCCGCTCGCCGTCGAGCTGCACGCGGCGCAGGTGCTGGCCGGCCAGGGCGCCGGCGAACAGGTCGCCGCGCCAGCCGGGAAAGCGGTTGCCGTCGTAGAAGGTCATGCCGGACGGGGCGATCGACGGCGTCCAGTGCAGGACGGGCTGCGCCATGCCCGGTGCCGCCGTGCCGACGCCGATCCGCGCGCCGCTCCGGTACTCGGCGCCGTAGGTGATCACCGGCCAGCCGTAGTTGACGCCGGCCTCGATCACGTTGATCTCGTCGCCGCCCTGCGGCCCGTGCTCGTGTGACCAGAGGCGGCCGGTCGCCGGGTGGACGGCCAGCCCCTGTGGGTTGCGGTGGCCGAAGGAGTACACTTCCGGGGCGCCGCCGCCGGCGGAGAACGGGTTGTCGGCCGGCACCGAGCCGTCGTCCCGCAGGCGGATGATCGTGCCGGCGTGGTCGGACGGATCCTGGGCGCGCTGCCGCTCGCCCCGTTCGCCGAAGGTGGCGTACAGCATGCCGTCGGCGCCGAACGACAGACGCGAGCCGAAGTGCAGGCGGGAGCCCGACGGCCGGTTCATCGTGAACAGCACCTCCACATCCTCCAGCCCGGCGTCGGTGAGCCGCCCGCGTGCGATGCTGGTCGCGTAGCGCCCGCTGCGGCCGGCGGCATAGGAGAGGTAGACCAGCCGGTTCTCCGTGAACCGGGGATGCGGCTCCACGTCCAGCAGGCCGCCCTGACCGACCGCGGCGACCGCGGGTGCGCCGCTCAGCGTCCGCAGCGCGCCGGTCTCCGGGTCCAGGCTCAGCAGGCCGCCGGGCCGCTCGCTTACCAGCGCGCCGCCGTCCGGCAGGAAGGCGATCGACCAGGGGTGGTTCAGGCCTCCGGCAACGCGCACGACCCGGAACATCTCCCGCTCCGATTCGACCCGCTCGGCCACCACGGTCGGCTCGGCGCCGGCCGCGAGCGTGACCAGGAGCGCCAGCAGGGAGGCGGCGCCGGCACGCATCAGGCGTCCTCCGCGAACGCGAAGACCTCGCCGCCGGCCAGGGTGCGGTAGTCGGCGGTCTGCATGATGATCGAGTCGGTCAGCGCTCCCGCGTTGAAGGCGATGCGGTCGTTGGCCAGCACCGACGGGTCCACGTTCAGCGGCAGCGGCAGGATCGGCTCCCCGAAGGGCGGCACGCTGCCCGGCACCAGCCCGGTGAGCTCCAGCAGCTCCGGCGCGCTCGCGAAGCGGATGCGCCGCGTCCCGAACCGGGCGCGCACCGCGGTCGAGTCCAGCCGGAGCGACGCGCTCAGCACGAACAGCCGGAATCCGTCGCCGATCTTGACGACCAGTGCCTTGCCGCCGATGGACAGCGGCTCGCCCCGCACCTTCGCGGCCTGCTCGGAGGTGCGCACCTCCTCGTGGTGGACGTGGCGGTAGTCGACTCCGGCCTCGTCGAGCATCGCCCGAATCCGTTCCAGGACGCTCATTCGGGGCGCTTCCTCAAATCAGCTCGAAGACGAAGGTGCCCACGTAGGGCTCGCCGTCGGAAAAGCCGGCCTCGCTCTCGGTCAGCGCGGTAATGGGCGCGGCCGGGTCGGTGTCGGCGTCGGCGTCAGTGTAGACCGTGCCGTCGTCGGTGCCGGCGTCGTAGACGCGGAGGTCCACTTCGATCCGTTCTCGCCAGGCTCCGTCCTCCATCAGCGGCAGCGCCGATACGCCCACGAACCAGTCGGGGCTCGGCGCGACCATGCTGACCAGCGTCACGAACGGATGCGAGGAGACGGCGCCGAACGTCAGGCTCACCGTCGCCGGGGAGGTCGACAGCCCGCCGCCGGAAAGCTTGTCGTGCGCGTCTCCGTCCTCGATCAGATGCTCGATCTCGTGCAGCAACTCGCCCTTGCCGCCGGTTTCCGCCATCAGCTCGATGCCCTCGGAGGCGATTGCGCCCATCTCCCAGAGCCGCACGTCGCCGTGGTGCGTCGCGCCCACCAGACCGGAGAAGTGGGGCCCGATGGGGAAATTGGTCGGATGGGTCTCCGCGGTCCAGGTGGCGTTGAATGTCACCCGATAGCGGGCCTCAGTCTCCATGTCTCCCATGGCGCAGGCCGCGCACAGCACCAGCACGGCAACCGAGGTTGACCCGAAAAGCGCCGTTCTCATGCCCGCCAGCATAGCGGAACCTCCAGTCCTTGTGGACGCCGTGCGGCCGGTCGCAGCAGAATCCGGAACGGCAGGATCACATGGCGTCCGATCTTCAGCGCGTTCCCGACGGCTACCGCCGCGAGCTGGACCGGCTGTCCGAGATCGAGGAGCGTCTCGATGCCGAGGTGCGCATCGACGACCAGCGGTTCGCCGGCCTGCGCGACTACCGGACCGTTCTCGAGCTCGCCACCGTGCGCCTGTGTCTGGCCACCCTCGCGGTCGAGGACGGCGGCGACGCGGAGCTGGCCCGCGCCAAGGCACTCGCGGCGCTGCAGGCGCTCGACGAGCTGCGCGGGCTGTCGCTGTCCGACGACCAGTCCGAGCTGATCCGCGGCTCGGACGCGTACGCCGCGGCGCAGGAGCAGCTCGAGCGCTTCCTGATGGCCGGCGGCGGAGCGCTCCTGGAGGACCGCGTCGCGGATGCCGAGCGCTGCCGCAAGCTGGCGCGCATCGTCGCCTCGGCGGTCAGCAAGCACGCGCATCGCGACGACACCTATCGTCCCCTGTTCCAGACCGAGAGGCTGCCGGAGCCGCTCCGCGCGCTGGTCAACATGCTGCTGCCCCTGCTGGCGTGGGAGAACCAGGCGGAGCCGCCCTACGGCCTGGAGGAAGGCGAGGAGGAGGTCCGGCGCGCGCCGCGAATGACCGTGCCGCTGCCGCAGGCCATTCACTACCTTGAAGAGGAGGTGCTGCCGGCGTACCGGGAGGCGGCGGACGCCACACCGGGCGATGCCGGCCTGCAGGCGTCCATCGCCACCCTGGAGCAGCGCATCGAGCGCCTGCAGGCGCTGCGTGTGTACCCCCGCTCCACGCCGCTGCCGATCGAGCCGGGTATCCAGACCGACACGCTGGTCGGCTTCACGGCCGAGGGCGTGCCGCTGGTGACGCTGGGCATCGGCGTCGACGTCCGCTCCGGCACCAACCTGGACCGGATGCGGGAGCTGATTCAGTCCGAGGTGGTGCGGCGCTGCGCGGGCGGCGGCTTCGCGGCCGAGCTCGACCGGGAGTACCGGCGGCTGGCTCCGTCCGGCGGAGACCACCGCACCGGCACCCGCGCTCCCAGCCTGCGGCTGAACGCCAACAAGCTGTTTCCGGCGCTGCGCCGCTCCTATCCGGTGCTCCGTCACCTGGAGGACCGCGTGCAGCTCGCCCGGCTGCTGGAGCACTGCCGTCTCTATGGCGAGGCGGCGACCCGCCGGCTGATCGAGCTGGAGCTGGCGGCGCTGTCCAGCGCGGAGCGCGGGTTCACGGACCGAGCCGTTCCCGATCAGCGATGAGCGCCGGCCGGCCGTTTCGCGTCGCCTTCCTCGACGGGGAGCCGCCGGGGGCAGCGCATCTCGCGGGGGCGCAAGGGACGGTGGAGCTGGTCGATCCGTCCCGGCCGGCCGATCCGGGACGGGTCGACGGCGTGGTGATCGGCGGTCCGATCGAGCGCCGTGCCGAGCGGGTGACGGGACACCTGCGGGCCGGCACGTCGGTTCTGGCCGCCGCGCCACTGTCGGCCGAAGCCGCGGAGCACGACGCGCTGGTGCAGGACGCCGAGGAGGGACCGGGCCGGCTGCTGCTGGCCTACCGGCAGCGGTGGCGTCCGGAGGTTGCCGCGGTTTGCGCCGCGCTGGAGGCCGGCGAGCTGGGCCGAACCGGGCTGATCCGGCTTCACTCCTGGCGCGTGAGCGAACAGGGAGAGGAGGCCGCGACGGCTGCGCTGCGCGACGCCGTCGACACGGTGCTGCGGATCGCCGGGACGAAACCGTCCGTGGTCCACGCCTCCGGCGACGGCTCGTGCCTGCTGGCGCACCTGGGCTTCGCCGGCGGGGGCATGGCGCTGCTCGACCTGGCGACCTCGCACGGCGACCCGTACGACTCGCTGACCGTGATCGGAGCCGACGGCGCCGCGCACGCCGAGGACCATCGCAACGTCCAGTTCCTGTACGACCGGCACGGGTTGCAGGGCGTGCCGCTGCGCGGCGACGCTGAGCTGGGCCTGCTGCGCGCCTTCGCCGCCGGGGCACGCAGCGCCGCGGACCACGAGCGTGCGGTGAGCGCGGTGACCGGGGCGATCGGCGCGTCGCTCCGCACCGGCGCGGCGGTCCCGGGGTCGGTGCCGTGATCCCGGTCATCGCCCTGGGGGGCGCCAGGCACTGCTACTTCGCGCATGCCGCGGCCGGCGGCCATGCACGCTTCCGGTTGGTCGCGGTGGCCGATGCGGCAAGCGCGCCCGACTGGTCGCTGGCGCGGGCGCGCCGGCTGGCGGCGGAGCTGCAGGTTCCGTTCGAGGACGACATCGATGCGGCGATCTCGCGATACCGCCCGCAGGCGGCATGCGTGAGTCCCGCCACGTCCCGTCACGCGGAGCTGACGGAGATCGCCTGCGCCGCCGGACTGCACGTCATCCAGGACAAGCCGATGGCCCACACCCTGGAGGACTGCACCCGCATCATGCGGGCGGTGCGGCGCGCCGGCACGCGCTTCCTGCTGTGGAACCGCAACGGCGCCCCGGCGATCCGGCAGGCGGGCGAGCTGCTGGAGCGGGGCGCGCTCGGCGCGCTGCGGGCGATCCACGTCGACTTCTACTTCGCCAAGGATGCCGGGCCGCGCATCGGCGAGGGGCGGCCGGTGCCGCAGGACCCCGGCTGGGAGCCGCTCGGCGAGCTCTCGGTCGAAGGGATCTACCCGCTCGCCTACATCGCGCACCTGGCCCGGTCGCCTGCCGCCACGGTGTTCGCGCGCGCCGCCAGCCACTTCCACCAGCGCCACCGCGACCACGGCATCGAGGACCTGGCGTCGCTGAGCCTGCGCCTGCAGGGCGGCGTCCTAGCTTCGGTCAGCCTGGGCAGAATCGGCCGGGCCAGCCACCCGGACCTGGGAGAGATCGCGCTGCGCCTGATCGGCAGCGACGGCAGCGCCGTGATCGCCGAACCGCGGCCGGAGGTGGCGGTCTACCGCCGTGGCGCGGCGCCGGCCGCGTTCCCGCACCGGCGGGTCGCCGCGGAGGACGCACGCTTCCTGCTGGACGACCTGGCGCGCGCCATCGACACCGGCGGACGCACGGTCTGCGACGAGGTGGACGGGTGGCGGATCGCCGCCACCGTGCACGCCGCGCTCGCCTCCGCGCGCAGCGGCCGCGTGGAGCGGGTGCCGGATCTCAATGTTACGAAGCCTTAACATTCCGTTATTTCCCCCGTAACCACAGCCTGACGATCATCTAGTCACCTAAATGGCAGAAGGTCGCAATGATAATGACGATGAACATTCACGGAAATCTCACCGGTCGGCTGCGTCAGGCCGCGCTGCTCGGGGCTCTGAGCGGGCTCATCGCTGCCTGCGCGGTCGGAGACGGAGAGGAAGCCGCCAGCGATGGGGCGCCCAGGCCGCTGGCCCACACCTCGGGAGACGCTGCGATCAGACTGGTCGCCGACCAGCCGTTCGACACGATGGCTGCCGCGCTGGCCCTGCAGCAGGTGTTCCGCGACGTGGCCGGCGCGTCGGTGCCCACCGTGGTGCAGATCGACACCACGCAGACCAGGCCGCGGTTCGGCTCCACGTTCGAGCAGCCCAGCGGCACCGGCTCCGGGGTGATCTACGACCGCACCGGCAACACCTACTTCGTCCTCACCAACGCCCACGTGATCCAGAACACGGACAGCATCAGGCTCACCCTGCACGACGGGACGGAGATCTCCGAAGGCGTACGCCTGGTCGGAGCCGACCGCAACCGCGACGTCGCGGTGCTGCGGTTCGCCTCACGGGAACCGCTGGCCGTGGCGATCATGGGAGACTCGGACGCCCTGCAGGTCGGCGACCAGGTGCTGGCGGTGGGCAGCCCCTTCGGCTTCCAGTCCACGGTGACCTCCGGGATCGTCAGCGGTCTCGGCCGCGAGCAGCGTCTGACCCCGTGGGCGGAATACATCCAGACCGACGCATCCATCAACCCGGGCAACTCCGGCGGCGCGCTGGTGGCCCTGGACGGGGCGGTGGTCGCCATCAACACCTGGATCGCTTCCAACCGATGGGGCACCAGCGTCGGGGTCGGATTCGCGTTGCCGATCAATACCGCGTTGCTCGTCGCCGACCAACTGCGCGAAGGCGGCGTGCGCTACGGGTATCTCGGCGTCCAACTGCAACCCGCCAGCGACGTCGGTCAGTGGAGCGACGGCGCGCTGGTCACCAGCGTGTACTCGCGGTCTCCCGCCGAGCGCGCAGGGTTTCTGGCTGGCGACGTGATCATCGCCGTGGATGGTCAGGGGGTCACCGGCACCGGCGAGGTCATGCGCAACATCGGCGGTGCCGGGCCCGGCACCCGGCTGGCGCTTACCGTGCTGCGCGACGGCGCGGAGCAGGAGATCACGGTACGGCTGGGCGAACGTCCGGAGTCCGGGGACGATACAGGAACCGACTGGCCTGGGATCTTCGTGGTCGACGATCCGCCGGGTCAGGGCGTGGGCGTGGAGGGCGTGTCGAGGACGTCGGGCGCTCGGCTCGCGGGTCTCCGGTCGGGAGACGTGATCATCGAGATCGACGGCGACAAGGTCGCCGACGTGGAGGACTTCTACGCCGCGCTGCGCGAGGCCGATTCGGCGGAGCTCACCGTGTTGCGGCCCGGGTCGAGCCGCTCGCGTACCTTCACCGTGGCGATCGACCGCTGAGGCGGTCGATCGCTCAGTATCCGAAGTCGGCGGCGACGCCCGACAGGCTGCGCGGCCCGCTCTCGATCAGCCGGCGTCCCTCGTCCGCGATCGACTCGAACGCGTGCCACCACGGCCGGCTGCGCGCCGTGGCCAGCTCCCGCATCTGCCGCACGCGCGGCAGCGCGATGCGCCGGAACGCGTCAACCAGCCCGTCCCAGGTCGTGGCCTCGGGGGCGGTGAATGCCTCCTTGAAGTAGGCGCGCCCGCACATCGGCGCCGCCACCAGGTCGGCGACCAGCGCGTACTGGGCCGCGTACTGCGAGAAGTCCACCGCCGCGCTCAGGAGGAACAGCGGCCGCGGGCAGACCTCGGCGATGCGCCGGCAGGTCCCGCGTACCACCTCCGCGCTGGAAGCGGGCTGCACGTTGCCTGACCCGTCCTCGACCCACAGCAGCGGGATCTGCGTCTTGTAGAAGGCGCCGAACGAGCCGAACTCCTCGGCGATCTGCACCAGCGCCTCCGGCAGGCGCGCGGCGAACGCGGCGCGGTCCTCATCCGGCCTCTCCAGCAAAAGCGTCTCCGAGAACAGCGGCTTGCCGAGCTTCCGGCAGCGCTCGTCCACGTCTGCCAGCCAGTCGCGGTTGCGCTTCCAGCTCTCCGGATGGTCCGGGTCGAGGTTGACCAGCGTCTTGAAGCCGTCCAGGTGCTCGGCCGCCTCTTCCGGCGGCAGCTCCAGGACCGACAGCTTGCCGGCGCCCCCGTCCATGATCTGCCCGGCGGAGGACTCCAGGCGGCCGATCAGGTAGGTGCCGCCCAGCGTCTCGCGAAAGCCGGCCGAGGTGAAGGCAAGCCGGTTGAACAGCGCCGCGCTGGCCGTCCCGCCGAGCGCCGCGGCGAACTCGCGCGCCGCGCGCCGCACGTCGTCGTCTTCGGCGGCACGCGGGTCCGGGGTGTTGGCCAGGAAGGAGCTCAGCAGCCTCAGGTAGGAGCCGTGCTGGTCGGAGGCGAACACGTCCAGCACGCCGTTCGGCGCCGCGGCCGCCAGCCGCTCGAACGCTTCCTTGGTGATCGACAGCCCGTCCGCATAGCAGGCCCAGGGTTCGTTCATGCTCGTCCTTTCATCATTACGTGATCAACAGCACCTGCAGATCGCCGACGTTCGTACGCGTCGGCCCGGTACGAAACAAGCCGCCGGCGCGGTCGAAGAACGTATACGAGTCGTTGCGATCCAGGTACTGACGGGGACTCAGTCCCAGACGTCGGGCCGCATCATATACCGCCGGGTCCGCAAACGCACCCGTGGCGTCCGTCGGACCGTCCGTGCCGTCGGTGGAGGCGGCAAGGAAGTGCAGCCGGCCGCGTTCCGGGTGGTCGGCTGCCTCGGTCAGGAAGGCCAGTGCCATCTCCTGGCTGCGGCCGCCCGCGCCGTCGCCGCGCAGCGTGACCGTCGTCTCGCCGCCGCCAATCACGCAGCAGGGTGCGGAGGCCGCCACCCCGTGGCGTGCGACGTCGGAGCCGATCGCCAGGTAGACTTTGGCCACTTCGCGCGCCTCGCCGACGATCTGCGATGACAGCGCCAGCGTCGGCCAGCCCAGTGTCCGCGCTTCCGCGCGCGCGGCCTCGAGAGCGGTCAGGTTGTTTCCCAAGAGGATGTTCTGGACGCCGGCCAGCTCCGCGCCGCCCGGCTTGGGCGTCTCCGGCAGGCGGCCGTCGCGGCCGGCCTCGAGCACCCGGCGGGCCGGCTCCGGCAGCGCCGCGGTCACGCCGTAGCGGTCGGTGATCGCCAGCGCGTCCGCGTAGGTGGTGGCATCCGCCGCGGTCAGCCCGGAGGCGATGGTGTCCAGGCGGTCGCCTGTCACGTCGGAAAGGATCAGGTTGAGCGAGCGGGCGGGGTGGGTCAGCGCCGCCAGCCGGCCCCCCTTCACCTGCGACAGGTGCTTGCGCACGCAGTTCATCTCCTGGATGGTCGCGCCGCAGGCCAGGAGCAACTCCGTCACCCGCTTCTTGTCGTCCAGGTCCAGGTCCAGGCCGGGCTGGCCGCCGCCGGTCTCCAGGGGCGCGGCCAGCAGCGCCGACCCGCCGCCGGAGATCAGGCCGATCACCAGCGTGCCGGCGTCGGCGTCGCGGCAGTGACGGGCGATCACCTGCGCGGCCCGCCGGCTTTCCTCGTCGGGCACCGGATGGCCGGACTCGATGACGTCGATGCGCGTCAGCGGCTCGCCGTGGCCGGCCTTGGTGGCGATGGTGCCGCCGGCGATCCGATCGCCCAGCAGGTCCTCCAGCGCCAGCGCCATGCTGGCCGACGCCTTGCCGGCACCGATGACCACGATCCGCCGGACGGTGTCCAGGTCGACTTGGCCGTCCCAGCCGGCGACCCGCAGCGTGCGGCCGGCGACCGTCACCCCGTTGCGGATCAGACGGTTTGGCCGCACCGGGTCCAGGCCGGCGCGGTAGATGCGCTCCAGAGCCTGTCTCATCGGCCTTCCCGCTCGATCCAGGAGCGCAGCGCGTCCGCGGTGCTCGGGAACGCAAGCTCCTCCCACGGGATGGAAGCCGGCTCGGTCCAGACCGCCTCGTCGCATTCATCGCCGGCCGTGAGCGCGCCGCCGGTGACCGCCGCGGTGTAGACGACCAGCACCGCGGTCACGTCGGGGTAGGAGAAGACGCCGTGCAGCGCCTCGAGGCGCACGCGCAGGCCGGTCTCCTCCCAGGTCTCGCGCACGGCGGCCCGATCTACCGGCTCGCCCCGGTCCACGTAGCCGCCGGGAAACGTCCACTTGCCGCGCGCCGGGTTGATCGTCCGCCTGATCAGCGCGATGCGGCCCTCGTGGACGACGATGGCGCCGGCCGCCACCTTCGGGTCGAAGTACACCACCGCGCCGCACCGCTCGCAGACCGGCCGCTGCCGGCCGTCGATCTGGCGCGATGCCAGCGGAGCGGCGCACGCGGCGCAGAACCGCGTCGCGGTTCCGTGGACGTGATCGGGCGTGTCAGCCATGGTGTGCGTACACTCGAAGCGTCTCCCTGCCCCGGTCTACCGTACCAAGGGCTTGCTGTCGACCCGGTTTTGCAGCCGCCGAGACTCGTGACTTGGAGCGCCACCGATCAAGGCCGGATCTTCGTGTCTGACGAACGCCCAATCAGACCCATCCTCCTGGCGTCAAGCCACGCCTTGAGAGGAGTAGTGCAGAGTTCGCCACCAGCGCCATCGCGAGCGACACGACATTCCCAGGCTGTCGCGGCCGTGTTGGGGCAAGATCTCCCGCTCCACGGGGTCCGGATGAGATGGTGGTCGCTCGTTCACCATGTCTGTTTTCCACCTTGTCGAGACCGTTGGTGCCGCCCTAATGTACCGGTATCACTACCGGGCAGACTCCTTCTGACTCAGATGATCCAGACGAGGTGAAGACATGACCGCCGAGATCGCGATCATGAACAAATCCGCGGTCGCACTAGTGGACTGTAACGAGAATTCATGCACCGATGTGTCGTGACGGATCAACATAATGCCACTTCACGACCCGCGGATTCTTGAATCGCCGTCTTCTCGTCCACGCAGAACACCGCCGCGTGCGCCGGCGGGTTCAGGTACAGCCCGATGATGTCGGCCGCCTTCTGCTCGAAGTCCGGATCGTTGGAGCTCATGTAGCGCTCCAACCGGTGCGGCTGCAGCCGGTGCTTGCTCCATACCCGCGCCACCATCATGTGCGACACGCCCAGCTTGGCCGCCAGGCGGCGCGTGCTCCAGTGCGTGGCGCCATCGGTCGGCGCCTTGCGCGTGGCGTTGAGGATCCTGGCCTCCACGCTCGGGGTGCAGCGAAACGGCTTCTGACCGCGGTGCCGGCTGTACAGTCCTGCCAATCGCTCGGCCCGAAAGCGGCCAGCCCACATCGCCACGAAGCCGCGGCTGCACTCGGCTCGTTCGCACACTACGTCCCACGTGAGTCGCTCAGCGAGCAGCAGAATGACGCGCGCACGGCGCGCATCCTCGGCTCGACCAGTGCGACTCCTGGCCCGCTTGGTGAGTTCGCGATGCTCGGCTTCGGTCAATACGATTCCCTCTCTCATGCCTCCAATTATAGTACGAAAGCAAATGTTACGGCCTGCTGGCGTTACCGAACGTGCCCTGAGGCGACGGGTAAAGAAGTAAGGCGGTTGAGGGATAGGGGACGGGGCTGCGGTGTCTGAATCCGGATCGCGCTCGCTCCGCCTGTCGAAGCTCGACGCGCAGGACTGGGCGTCGGAGGCGCTCCTGTGCGTCTCCTGTGGTGAGGAAGTGACCGGCGACCGGGCGCGCATCAACGTGGCGGGCGCGCACCGGCATGACTTCTTCAACCCGCAGCGCGTCCACTACGCGATCGCCTGCTTTGCCCCTGCGGCCGGCTGCCGCTCGATCGGCGAGCAGACCGACCGCTTCACGTGGTTTGCCGGGTACGCGTGGACGATCGCCCTGTGCCGGCGCTGCGGGACGCACCTGGGCTGGCGTTTCGTCTCGGCCGGGGGCGGCCACCGCTTCTTCGGGCTGATCGAGTCGCGCCTGGTGCGGCTGGGGCAGGGCCGGGCCAACTGAGTGAGACGGTCATGAGCCCCCGCGTCGACGGCCGGATCGTCGCCCACGTGCCGGCCGCGCCGCGCATCGCCGCGGCGCAGATGCTCGGCCGCCGGCAGCTCGTGCAGGTGCTGTTCGGCCACCATCCCGGCGACGAGCCGCCGCCGCTGGTCGACGACACCGGCATGGCGGCGGCACTGTTCCCTTACCGGCTCCCGCTCTGGGAGCTGGACCACTGTTGAAGAGAGAGGAGCGACCATGGAACGACGAGAGTTGGCCGGCATGCCCGAGGGAGTCTCGGTCATCACGCTCGGGACCATGCTGTTCGGGCGTCCCGTGCCGAAGCAGGAGGCCATCGGGCAGGTCCACGCCGCCCTCGATCTGGGCGTCAACCTGTTCGACACCGCCGACATCTACGAGGGCTACGACCGCTTTCTGGGCTCGCCCGGCGGGGTCGCCGAGACGATCCTGGGCGAGGCGCTGCGCGGCCGGCGCGACCGGGCGCACATCACCACCAAGGTCGGCAACCCGGTCGGCAGCGGGCAGGACGGCGGCCATCCGGCCGGCGCCGGCTATGCCGGAACCGGCCTGGGGCCGGAGCACGTCGAGCAGCAGATCGACGCCAGCCTCAGGCGCCTGCGCACCGACTACGTGGACTATTACCTGCTGCACATTGCCGACGCGGACACGCCGCTCGAGGACACGCTCGGCGCCGTCGACCGGCTGGTGCGGGCCGGCAAGGTGCGGCACTGGGGCTTCTCCAACTTCGATGCGGCACAGATCGACACGATGCTCGACCTGTGCCGCGCCGGCGTGGCGGCGCCGCCGGTGGTGGCGCAGCCCTGCTACAACTGGCTGGAGCGGGACGTGGAGTCCGGCTACCTGCCGGCCTGCCGGCGTGCGGGCATCGGGATCACCCCATACCGGCCGCTGGCGGGCGGCCTGCTGAGCGGCAAGTACCGTCCCGGCGGGACGCCTCCGGCCGGCAGCCGCGCCGTGGAGTCGGCCTGGATCGACGCGGCGGAGATCCCGCACGAACGGCTGCGTCCGTTCGACGAAGAGGCGGCCGCCGCGGGCGTCCCGCCGGCCTGTCATGCGGTCCGCTGGCTGCTCGAACGGGAAGGGGTGGTGTCGGTCGTGACCGGGGTGAAGTCGACCTCTCAGCTCGAGGGGCTGGCGGCGTGCGTGCCGGGGCGGGAGGCATGACCGCCCGGGCCGCGGGTGGCGCGGTCGACCAGGACCGTCTGTTGGCGACCGCCATGTCGCTGATGGAGGTCCCCAGTCCCACGGGAGAGGCCGGAGCGGCCGCCGACCGGCTGGCCGAGTTGTTGGCGGAGGATGGCTTCGCGGTGGAGCGCATGGCCGCGGGACATCCGGATGCCGCGGCCGTGATCACGCGCCTCGCCGGCGAGCGGCCCGGACCTACCCTGCAGTTCGACGGCCACCTGGACACCGTCCACCTGCCCTACCGGCCGCCGCGGCTGGAAGGCGGGGTGCTGGCCGGCACCGGCGCGGCCGACATGAAGGCTGGGATCGCCGCGGCCGTGGAGGCGCTGCGCGCGGTGCGCGACGCCGGCGGCCTGCCGGCGGGCGGCCTGCTGTTGACCGCGCACGACCTGCACGAGGCGCCGTGGGGCTACGGCGAGCAGCTCGACGCCATGATCGCCGCGGGCGTGGCCGGCGACGCGGTGATGCTGCCCGAGTACGAGGGGGCGGAGCTGCCGGTGTCCGGGCGCGGCAACGCGGTGATCACCGTGACGGTGCGGCGCGACGGCGAGCCCATGCACGAGGTCCTGGGCGGAGCGGAGCAGCCCGACGTGATCGCCGCTGGCGCCGCGCTGACGCTGGGCCTGAAGGAGCTGGCCGCCGAGCTCGCCTCCGAAGGCGAGAGCGTGGCCGGCCGCGCCAGCGTGTTCATCGGCACGGTCGCGGGCGGGCAGATGTTCAACCAGGCGCCGGTCGAGCTCACGCTGGAGGGGACGCAGCGCTGGCTGCCCGGCATCCGCCCGGAAGCGGCCGAACGGCGGCTGCGCGACTGCCTGGCCCGGCACACGCCGCCGGGGATCCACGTAGACTGCCGCTGGCAACTCGTCCGCGGCGGCTTCGAGCTGGATTTCCGGCACCCGGTGGTGGATGCCTTCGATCGCGCGGTGGCCGCCGAGCTCGGCGCGCCGCTGCCGCGCGGCCCCAAGCGCTTTGCCGATGACGGCAACAGCTTCAGCGACCTGGCCGGGATCCCGGCCATCACGCACGGGCCGCGCGCCACCGGCGCGCACACCGTCGACGAGCGGGTCGCGGTGGACGAGCTGACCCGCGTGGCGCGCGTGTACGCGGCGACGGCCTTGCGCTACTGCGCCACCGGCGGCGCCGGGGACCTGCGGCGGTAGAGCCGGTAGAGGACGATCGCCAGCACGGCGGCGACGCAGCCGGCGACGAACACCGGATCGTAGCCCCAGGCGGCGATCACCGGGCCGCCGCCGAAGCCGACCGCGATGAAGGACAGCGCCGCCGCCGTCTCGGTGGCGCCCGCCATCTTGGTCCGCCAGCGTCCGGACACGCTGCTCATGGCGGTGAGCAGGATGGCGGTGCGGGCGATGTGGGTGATGCCGTTGAAGCCGATCAGTGTGACGAGCGCGCCGGGGCGCGAGTCGAACAGGGCGATCGGCAGCATCACCAGCGCCACCGCCGCCATGGAGACGTACAGCGTGCGGTCGGCGCCGAAGCGGCGGATCAACTCAGCGGACGCCAGCACCAGCGGGATGGCGAGCGCCATGGACGCCGACCACGCGGTGCCGATCGCCTGTGAGGTGGCGCCCTGCACCTGGTCCAGAAACACGCTGCCGTAGGTGTACATGATCGCGCCCGGCGTCACCCGCAGCCACATCATCAGGAACATGACCGCGATCGCCAGCAGCGGCATCCGCTCGTCCGACGGCGGAGCGGCCTGCCCGGCGCGCGCGGGCGGCTCCGGGCCGACGTCCGCCGCGCGCGAGATCAGGTAGGCTGCAGGCATCGTCGCCACGCCCACCAGCAGCAGCGTCAGGGCGAACGGCTCGGCGTGCTGCTGGGTGAGCCGCAGGAGGTCGGCCGAGGCAGCCGACAGGAAGCCGCCGACCAGGCTGCCGACCAGGCCGCCGGCCATTCCCGACGCCGCCCACGGGGCATAGGCGCGGGCGTGGGTGCTGGGGGTCGAGGCGGCCATCAGGTACGGCTGCAGCGCCACCGTGTACAGACCCAGTCCCAGCGAGCGGAACAGCATGATGCACAGGACGAACGGGGTGCGCCCCGCCGCCGGCATGAACAGCGCGAGCGGGACCAGCACATTGCTGGTCTGTGCCAGCAGCGCCCCCAGCATCATCGCCGTCCGCGGGCGCATCCGGAACGGCAGGCCGCCGGCGCTCACCGCCACCGCGCAGGCGGCGTACATCACTACGCTGATCGCGTGCAGGCGGCCGACCGCGGTGACGTCGTATCCCAGACGCAGCAGGAACAGGTTCATCACCGCGCTCTGCACCCCGAACACGGTGGTGGAGATCATCAGGTCGGCGCCGAGCACCCACCAGAGGTCGCGGCCGAGCCCGGCGGCGTGGGGCCGCAGTCGAGCGCTCAGAGGAGTTAGCTGACGACGTTGCGCGGCTCGCCGCGCAGGAACGCCAGGATGTTGTCGACGGCGCCGCCGTTCAGCAGGTCCACGCCCTCGGGAGTGGTGTCCGCGCAGTGCGGAGTGAGCACCACCTGCTCGCAGGATAGCAGCGGGTCATCGGCCGGCAGCGGTTCCTCGGTGAACACGTCCAGGCCGGCTCCGTCCAGGTGGCCGGAGTCCAGGGCGGCCTTGAGCGCCGCCGCATCGACGATCGGACCGCGCGCGGTGTTGACCAGCAGCGTACCGGGCCGCATCAGCGCCAGCTCGCGCGCCCCGATCAGGCCGCGGGTCGTCTCGGTGAGCTTGAGGTGGATGCTCACCGCATCCGCGGTGGACAGCAGCTCGTCCAGCTCCAGGAAGCGCACCCCCAGCCGCTCCGCGCGCTCGGGCGAGGGATGCGGGGTCCAGGCCACCACCTCCATGCCGAGCGCCTGCCCCAGGCGCGCCACGGCGCCGCCGATGTCGCCGGCGCCGATCACCCCCAGCGTCTTGCCGCCCAGAAAGACGTTGTCCATCCGCTCCCACCGGCCCGCGCGCATCGACTCGGTAAAAAAGGCGGCGCGCTTGGCCGCGGCCATGAGCAGCGCGACGGCGTGCTCGGCGACGATCGGAGCGGTGCGGCCGGGCTGGTTGCAGACCAGGATGCCCAATTCCCGCGCCACGGCCAGGTCGATGTTGTCGACGCCGATCGAGCAGGTCGCGATCAGCGCCAGCTTCGGCAAGCGGCGGAGGGAGTCTTCGTGCCAGGACACCTGCGCCCGCGAGTTGAGGATCACGTCCGCGTCGCTCGCGCGCTCCAGCTGTTCCTCGAGTCCGCCCGGCAGGTCGGTGAAGACGGTGACCCGGTGCGGATCGAGCCGGCGCAACTGTGGGGAGTCGGCGATATGCAGGGGATGATCCCCCGGGATCACGATATGCGCGGGCTCTCGTGCGGTGCGGTCCGGAAGGGCAGGTGCGCTCATCGCGGCGACAAAGTAGGCGTTGGGCGCATCGCCGACAACTATGACCGGCCCGGCGCCCGGATTTTGTCCTCGTTCAGGCCCAGTGAGACGAGCATGCGCTCGAACCGTGCGCGCGGCGCACCCTGCCACTGCAGGTCGCCGACGGACTCCGCGATGGGCACGTCGGTCACCAGGGTGGCCAGGCGCTTGTACAGCAGCGCCCGGTCTCGCCCCGCGTTGAGGTTTCGCGCCAGCGCCTCGGCGCCGCGGGGCCGCACCGACCACTCGCCCGGGTCCTCCGGGATCGCCTCGATTTTGCCATAGCGGGACAGCACCGTCGCCGCGGTGCGGGCGCCCCAGCGCGGGATGCCCGGCAGCCCGTCGGCGCCGTCACCGACCAGCGCCAGGAAGTCGGGAACGGACGCGGGCAGCACCCCGAAGCGCTCGCGCACGCCGGCCTCGTCACGGCCCGCGCGCCGGATGCGGTCGAAGGTGACGATGCGCTCGCCGTCCACGACCTGCGCCAGGTCCTTGTCCGGCGAGCAGATCACCACCTGCTCGACGTGCGGTTGAGCGGCGCATCGCAGCGCTGCCGTGGCCAGGGCGTCGTCGGCCTCGTACTCGTCCATCGGCCAGGTGACGATGCCGAGCGCCCGCGACGCCTCCTCGGCCTGATCGAACTGGGCCAGCAGCTCCTCCGGGACACCGGCGCTCGACTTGTACGGCTTGAACAGCCGGTTGCGGAACGACTCGATGGGGTTGTCGAAGGCGCAGGCGACGTGGGTCACGTCGCGCTGCCGGAGCAGGGCGGCCAGCGAACGCAGCAGACCGGCAACCGCGCCCACTTCCTGGCCCGACGGCGCGCGCAGGGGCGGCGCGCCGTGGTAGGCGCGAAACAGCTCGAAGGTACCGTCGACCAGGTGGACCCGCACCGGTCCGTCAGCCCGGGGGATGGCCCCCTACCACCACCCCATCTTGTCGCGCAGCGTGTTGACGTGGGCGATGTGGTGCTGCCCGTGCCACGCATAGCTCTGCACGATCCAGCCGATGGTGATCACGCCATGCTCGGGGTGATTCAGCGTTCGCTTGAACGCGTCCTCGTCCAGGGCGCGCAGCGCAGCCACCCAGCGGGCGTGCAGCGCCTCCAGCAGGCTCATGGACGATTCGATCGGGGAGGTCGAGCCGTCGGGCAACTCCGCCCAGGCGGCCTCGTCATAAGGCTTGATCGTCGGCTCCTCCTCGGTGAGGGCCAGCTTGGTGCGCACGTAGGCGTTCAGGTGGCTGTCCGCCAGATGGTGCACGACCTGCCGCACGGTCCAGCCGTCCGGCCGGTAGGGGGTGTCGAGCTGGCGCTCGGACAGATCCTGGACCAGGGCGCGCAACTCGCCGGGAACCCGGCCGATCTGGTCGATCCAGCCCTTGTGCTTCGCGCGGGTGGGCTGCGGATCAAGCTCGAACCTGCCGATCGGAAACCGGAGGGCCTCCATCCGCGCGTCGTCGATGGCCGCGCCGTCGCTCGTCGTATCGTTAGAGTAGTCTTCCACTAACAAGTTTATACTGCCGCAACGGCCTCTCCGTCGAGCCGTGCTATCGTCAGGGCCGTCATGGCACACCTGTTCGGACGGACCTTCACGCGGGACGAGTTGCTCGATCTGGTCGGCGACATGAGCCAGGTGGCGGCCGTGCGACGCGCGGAACTGGTCGAGGGCAACGAGCGCGGCTCGGGGCTGATTGAGGTCACCAACGCCTCCGGCCTGTCCTTTTCGCTGCTGCCGGGGCGCGCCCTGGACATCGCCTCCGCCTTCTACCACGGGATGTCGCTCTGTTTCCGCGGCAACACCGGCGACGTGGGGCCGGCCTTCTACGAACCGCCCGGTTACGGCTGGATGCGCGGGTTCTACGGGGGAATGCTGACCACGTGCGGCATGACCTTCGTGGGCCACCCCGAGGTGGACCCGGAGGAGGAGAACGAGGAGCTCGGCCTGCACGGCCGCATGTCCTTCCTGCCGGCCAAGCAGGTGCGCGCCGGCGGCCGCTGGCAGGGCGACGACTACGTCATGGAGGCCTCGGGCACGATTCGCGAGGCGGTGGTGTTCGGCACCTGCCTGGAACTGTCGCGCACGGTGTCGACCACGCTCGGAGAGCGCAGCATCCGCGTCCACGACCGGGTGGAGAACCTGGCCGCCGAACGCTCGCCGCTGATGATGCTCTACCACATGAACCCGGGGTTCCCGCTCCTCGATGCCGGCACCCGGCTGGTGGTGAACAGCGAACGGACCACGCGGTGGCAGGACGATGTCGAGGTCGGGCCCGACGTGTACGCGGTGGCTCCGCCGCCGCAGCCGGGCGGGGGTGACGTGGTGTACGTGCACCGGCCGGTCGCGGACGCCGACGGCATGGCGAGCGCGGCGCTGCTCAACGATCGCCTCGGCCTGGGGCTCCGCTTCCGCTTCCCGACGGCCGAGGTGCCACTGCTGACGCAGTGGCAGCACTTCGCGACCCGCACCTACGTCACCGGCATCGAGCCCGGCAACTGCAGCCCGCTCGGACGCGCCTGGAACCGTGCGAACGGCTACCTCCAGCACATCGAGCCGGGCCAACTGCGCGAGTTCCACATGGAGATCACGGTGCTGGACGGCGCCGGGGAGCTGGCTGCCGCCGAGCGCGAAATCGCCGGGTGACGCCCCGGCGTCATACCGTCAGAGGTGGGCGGCGCCGATGTCGGTCGGCAGGTCGACTCCCCCGAGGGATCCGTTTCCGGAGTGTCCGTTGTGGGCGCCCCTCCCGTGCGGCGTGACCGGCCCGTTGGGCACGTGCACGTGCTCGATCTCCGCGCCCAGTGAGCGGTACACGGCAAGCACGTCCGGGTAGCGGCGGCGCAGGATGTCCGTGCCGTGGATGACGGTCTCGGCCGGATCGGCCAGCGCGGCCAGGAACAGCGCCTTGACCGACTGGATCACTTCCGGCGGGGTGACCTCTCCGCCGTGGAAACGGGTCGGCGGCTCCGGCACCACGACCCGCTGCGAGTCGAGCAGCTCGATGTCGGCGCCGAGCTGGTTGAGCTGATGGACGAAGTTCAGCCCGTGCTCGTACATCCAGTTCTGGAACAGGATGCGCCCGTTCATCTTGCACGCCAGGGAGACCATCACCGGCAGGACGTCGGTCGGGAAACCCGGCCAGGGTCGCACCGCCAGCTTCGGCAGTCCGGGGGCGGCCGACGGCAGCAGCTCCGCGTTCAGGAACAGCTCGTCGGTGCCGTCGGCGATCAGGTCGGCGCCGTCGCGGGTGATGGCGAGCCCGAAGCGCTCGAACCAGTCGATGAGCCCGGTCATGATGTCGGGCAGGTTGGCGCCGCGGATGCGGATCCGGCCGCCGGTCATGCCGGCCGCGACGATGAAGCCGGATATGTCCACGTGGTCCGGGGACGGCCGGAAATCGACGGTCTCCGTCCGGCCGTCGATGCCGCCGGTCACGGTCACCCGGTTGGTGTTGATGCCTTCGATCTGCGCGCCCAAGTCGCACAGCAGGTCGAGCAGGTCGCGCACGTGCGGCTCACAGGCGGCGTCGACGATCTCCACCGTCGTGCCGGTGCCGGCGGCGTACATGGCGACGTTCTCGGTCGCGGTGACGCTGGCCTCCGGCAGCCAGACGGTGCGCCGGGGCCGGTCGTCGCGCGGTGCGTTGAACCGCAGGTAGCCGTCCACTTCCTCGACGGTGACGCCGAGCGCCCGGAATGCGGCGATGTGGGTCTCCAGCGCGCGCTGCCCGAGGCGGCAACCGCCCGGCATCGGCAGCTCGGCCACGCCGAAGCGGGCCAGCAACGGCCCGACAAACAGCACCGGTGCGCGAAACCGGGAGCCGAGATCGGCGTCGACCCGATGCGACGAGACGGGCCGGCAGTCGATGGTGACGTCGCGGCCGGCCTCTTCCACGGCCGCCCCCCAGTGGCGGTAGATGGACAGGAACGTCTCCACGTCGCTAGTTGCCGGCAGGTCGCGAAAGCGCACGGGACGATTGCACATCACCGCCACCGGCAATGCCGCCATCAGAGAATTCTTGTTCTGGATCGGCAGGACCGTCCCGCTCAGCCGGTGACCGCCCACGATCCGATACGTCCCGTTTATCGTACTCCCCTCCCTACGGTAAGGTGCCACCATACCATGACTTGCGTAGATGGCACAACGGGCGCCGGAAGCGCGTTCCGTACGGTCAACGACGGCTCCCTGCGTGCTCGGTCGTGAGCTCGACAACATGTTTCGCCCTCCCGACCTTCATTGTCGGCAGGGATCGATGAAAGCTGTTGTCCCGCGCGCGCTTTCCAGGGCAACTGCGGCGCCGCTCGCCGGGCGTGCGTAAGAACCACCGGCTCCGCGCGGTCCAGACCGCGATGATGAAGTTTCAGTCCTCCCACGCGCGTGTCGCGTTCGCCATCGTCGCCGTTGCGATCCTGGCCGTCGCCGGGGTCTCGATCGCCGGCCCGCGGGCGGAGGCCTCCGCGATGCCGGCCGATGCCGGGAGCGTCGAGCTGCTTCCCTCCGAGTCGGCGCCGCCGGGCGCAACCCGGCAGTTCCGGACCGACTTCAGCCGCCACACGGTGCCCTACTCGCAGATCCTCTCCGGCGGTCCGCCCAAGGACGGCATCCCGGCGGTCGACAACCCGCAGTACCTGTCGGTCGCCGACGCCGATGCCTGGCTCGATCCCCTTGAGCCGGTCGCCGTGATCGAGGCCGGCGGACGGGTGCGCGCGTATCCGATCCAGGTCCTGACCTGGCACGAGATCGTCAACGACCAGCTCGGCGACCTGCCGGTGACGGTCACATTCTGCCCGCTCTGCAACACCGCGATCGCCTTCGACCGCCGTTTCGACGACCAGGTGCTGGATTTCGGCACGACCGGGCGGCTGTATTACAGCAACCTGATCATGTACGACCGGCAGACCGAGACGTGGTGGCAGCAGGCCACGGGCGAGGGGATCGCCGGCATCTACGCGGGCAGCCGGCTGCGCTTCGTGCCGCTGGCGATGATCAGTTGGGAGGACTTCAAGGCCTCCTTCCCGGACGGCGACGTCGTGTCCAGTGACACGGGCCATCGGCGCCAGTACGGCATGAATCCCTACGGAGGCTACGACCACGAAGGGAGCCGCCCGTTCCTGTACCGCGGTCCCGCCACGCCGGCCGACCTTCCCGCGATGGCGCGGGTGCTGACCATCGAGCTGGATGACGAGGCGGTCGCCTATCCCTACGCACTGCTGCAGGAGCGCCGCGTGGTGAACGACCAGGTGGGTGGAACGCCGGTCGCGGTGCTGTGGGCGGAGGGGACGGCATCGGCTCTCGACCACTCGGTGATCTCCTCCGGCCGGGACGTGGGCGCCGCGGTGCCCTTCTCCCGCCAGGTCGGGGACCGGGTGCTGGAGTTCGAGTTGCGCGACGGCCGCATCGTCGACACGGCCACGGCATCGGTGTGGAACCACTTGGGCCGGGCGGTGGAAGGCGAGCTTGCCGACACGCAGCTGGTGCCGGTCGTGGGGGTGAACCACTTCTGGTTCTCGTGGGCGGCCTTTCGGCCGCAGACACGCGTCTTCAGCGGCTGATCCCCGGCGCGGCGCGTTGACCGCCGCATGGCCGGCGGGTATGTTCTGGCCTCTACGGTGCCTGTGTGAAGCGGGCGCCGACCGCGGACGGGGTAGAGTCGGCGGAGGGGATGACAGGTTGAACGCGAGCAACGACCGATGGCGAGCGGCCCTGGCCGGCGAGGTGCCGGCCGAGCTGGCCGCAGAGATCGACGTCTTCGAGAGCGAGATCGCGCTCCGCAAGCAGAACCGGATCGAAGAGCGGGTGTTCGCCGAGACCCGGTTGCGACGCGGCGTCTACGGCCAGCGCTACGACAACGGCCACCGCCACGACGGGCGCGCCGAGCGCACGCTCGACTACCCGTCGGGGGAGTTGACCAAGGGTCCGGACACCGCGTGGGACGCCCCCGGGATGCAGCGCATCAAGATCCCGTACGGCGGGATGAACGCCCGCCAGTTGGAGGTGATGGCCGACCTCGCCGAGGAGTACTCGGACGGGATCGCCCACGTCACCACGCGGCAGGACTTCCAGCTCCACTTCATACACGTGGACGACACGCCGGCGCTGATGCGGCGGCTGGCGGCCGTGGGCATCACCACGCGCGAGGCGTGCGGCAACTCGGTGCGCAACGTCACCGCCTGCCCGATCGCCGGCGTCTGCCACGACGAGGTGTTCGACGTCACCCCCTACGCGAACGCCTGCGCGCAGTTCCTGCTGGGCCATCCCGACGTGCAGGACTTCGGGCGAAAGTTCAAGATAGCCTTCTCCGGGTGCAAGGACCAGCCGTGCGGCCTGGTGATGCTGCACGACATGGGCGCCATCGCCACCGAGCGCACCCGCGACGACGGCACGGTCGAGCGCGGCTTCGAGCTCTATGTCGGCGGCGGGCTTGGCAGCGTGCCGTTCCAGGCCAAGCTGTTCGACGGCTTCGTCCCGCCGGAGGAGCTGCTGCCGCTGTCGCAGGCGATCTCGCGCGTCTACGCCCGCCTCGGCGAGAAGAAGAACCGCGCCGCGGCGCGCATCAAGTTCCTGATCAAGAAGCTCGGCATCGACGAGTTCCGGCGCCTGGTGCTCGAAGAGCGTGCCGAGTTGCCGGACGATCCGCGCTGGACCCAGTACATCGAAGACGCGAAACGGTTCGAGGAGCGGCCGCTGAAGGCGGGGGCGCCGACCAACGGGGTGCAGCAGCCGGCCGGCTTCGCTGCCTGGCGCGACTCGAACGCCTACCCGCAGCGGCAACCCGGCTACGCCATGGTCACCATCACGCTGCCGCTGGGCGACATCACCGCCAGGCAGCTCCGCAAGCTGGCCGACATTGCCCGCACCTACGTCAGGGAGACGGTGCGCACCACCGTGGAGCAGAACATGGTCCTGCGCTGGGTGAGCGAGTCGGACCTGCCGGCGCTCTACCGCGAGCTTGCGGAGGTCGACCTGCACGCCCCGGGCGCCGGCACCATCGTGGACATCACCGCGTGCCCGGGCACCGACACCTGCAAGCTCGGCATCGCCTCCTCGCGCGGTCTGGCCGGCGAGATCCGCGAACGCCTGATGCGCCGATCGATGGAGCTGGACGAGGTGATCCGCGGACTGCGCATCAAGGTGTCGGGCTGCTTCAACTCCTGCGGCCAGCACCACGTCGCCGACCTGGGCTTCTACGGCGTGAGCCGCAAGCGCAACGACTACACCGTCCCGCACTTCCAGGTCGTGCTGGGCGGCCAGTGGACCAACAACGCCGGCTCCTACGGCCTGGCGATCGGGGCAGTGCCGTCGCGCAACATCCCGGATGCGGTCGACCTGATCACCGGCCGCTACCTGGCCGAGCACCAGTCGGGCGAATCGTTCCAGGACTTCATCCAGCGCATCGGCAAGGCGTCCTGCCGCAAGATGCTCGACGAGCTCACCACGGTGCCGACCTACGAGGAGGACGCCGCCTTCTACAGCGACTGGGGAGACCCGCGCGTGTTCACCATGGGCGACCACGGCGTCGGCGAGTGCGCGGGCGAGGTGGTGGCGCCGGTCGACTTCCAGTTGGCGGCGATCGAGCGGGAGGCATTCGAGGCGCAGCTCCACCTGGAGGCGGGACACCTGTCCAAGAGCGCCCGCACCGCCTACCTGGCGATGGTGCACGGCGCGGAGGCGCTACTGCGCTACAAGCTGGGCAGCTTCGCCGGCGAAGAGGATGACGCCGTCGCCGCGTTCCGGCAGGAGCTGTACGACACGGAGCTGTTCTTCGACCCCTACGCCAGGGGCAAGTTCGGCGCCTACCTGCTGCGCGCACAGGGCCGCTCACCGGAAGACTACGACGCCGAGGGCGCCCGGCAGCTCGCGGAGGAGGCCTCCCTGTTCGTGGAGGCCACGCACGCCTGCTACCAGCGCATGGCATCCGAACGGGAGAGGCAGCCGGCCTGAGCGCCGCCGTAGATCGACATGGACATCACCTCACTGCAGCACGTCAACGTCAAGATAGCCGCGGCCGACGCCGCCGGCTTCGATCTCACCCGCGTCATCTCCGTGTTCCACCGCTGGATCCAGGACGGCGTCCTGACCGATGAGCTGGCCATCGACGTCGCCGACTACCGTCACGTGCCCGAGGGGCCCGGCGTCATCCTGGTCGCGCACGAGTCGATCTACGGACTGGACCTGAGGGACGGGTTCCTGGGCCTGCTCTACGACCGGCGCACGGCGGTGGAAGGGACGCCCCAGGAGCGGCTGCAACAGGCCGCGCGGGCGGCGCTGCACGCCTGCCGGCTGCTGGAGGAAGACCCCGCGCTGTCAGGCGACCTGAGCTTCGACGCCGGCCGCATCCAGGTGAGCGTCAACGATCGCGCGATCGCGCCGAATACGGACGAGACCGACCGGGCGCTGCGCCCGGAGGTGGAGCGGCTGCTCGAGTCGCTCTGGGGCGCCGGCGACCACGCGATCGAGCGGCTCGGCGAGCCGCGCGAGCGCTACCGCCTGGCCGCCTCGGCCGGCCGGCAGATCCCGGTCGCGGAGATCCTCAACCGGCTCTGACGCGTCGGCGTTGGCTGCCCATGCATGTTCGGCGATCTGCCTGCGTGCCCCGGGCAACCTGAGCCGCGATCTGGATCTCCAGGTAGTGCAGCAATCTCATCGAGAGCCTTCCCGGGAGAGCGCCATTACGAGACCGATCTTCCCTGAACTCTGAAATCGAGCCGGGGCTGCCGGGCTGCAAGGGCGGCTCCGGAAGCTCCGGGTGGCTACTTGCGGCCGGCGACCAGGTCGTCGACCACGTTCGGCTCGGCCAGGGTGGAGGTGTCGCCGAGCGCGGCCGGCGAGGTTTCCCCCTCCGCGATCTTGCGCAGGATGCGGCGCATGATCTTGCCCGATCGGGTCTTGGGCAGCGACGGCGCGAACTGGATCTTGTCGGGCGAGGCGTGCGGCCCGATGTGGGCGCGCACCTCGCGGACGATCCCCTTCTCGACGTCCTCCGAAGGCTCCTCTCCGCTCATCAGCGTCACGTAGGCGTAGATTCCCTGGCCCTTGATGTCGTGCGGGTAGCCGACCACGGCCGCCTCCGCGACCGCCTCGTGCTGGCCGATCGCACCCTCCACCTCGGCCGTGCCGATGCGGTGGCCGGAGACGTTGAGCACGTCGTCGATGCGGCCGGTGATCCAGTAGTAGCCGTCCTCGTCGCGGCGCGCGCCGTCGCCGGTCATGTAGTAGCCGGGGAAGGTGTCGAAGTAGGTCTGCCGGAACCGTTCGTGGTCGCCGTAGACGGTGCGCATGATGCCCGGCCACGCCGCGCGGATGCAGAGCGCCCCGGCGGCGGGATTGCCTTCGACTTCCTTGCCTTCCTGGTCGAGCAGCACCGGCTCGATGCCGAAGAACGGCAGCGTGGCGGATCCCGCCTTGAGCGGCGTCACCGCCGGCAGCGGCGTGATCAGGATGCCGCCGGTCTCCGTCTGCCACCAAGTGTCGACGATCGGGCAGCGTCCCTCGCCTACCACGTCGTGGTACCAGCGCCACTCCGGCTCCTTGATCGGCTCGCCGACCGTGCCCAGGAGTTGCACCGATGACCGGTCGTACTTCTCCACCCACGTGTTGCCCTCCTTCATCAGGGCGCGCAGGGCGGTCGGTGCGGTGTAGAACTGCTTGACCCGGTGCTTCTCGCACACCTGCCAGAAGCGGCCGTTGTCCGGATGGTTGGGCATCCCCTCGAACATGATCGTGGTCGCCCGGTTGGAGAGCGGGCCGTAGATGATGTAGGAGTGGCCGGTGATCCAGCCGATGTCGGCCGTGCACCAGTAGATGTCGCCCGGGTGGTAGTCGAAGATCATCTGGTGGGTGAACGAGGTGTAAACCAGGTAGCCGCCGGTGGTGTGCATCACGCCCTTGGGCTTGCCGGTCGACCCCGAGGTGTAGAGGATGAACAGCGGGTCCTCGGCGTCCATCTCCTCAGGCGAGCACTCGGCGGAGGCGCCGGCCATCTCCTCGTGCCACCAGACGTCCCGGCCGGCCGCCATCGGCACCTCGTCGCCGGTACGGCGCACCACGAACACGCGCTCGATCGACGGCGTCTCGGCGACGGCCGCGTCGGCGTTGGCCTTCATCGGCAGGCCGCTGCGCGGGCCGCGTACCGCAGTGTCCTGCGTGACCAGCGCCTTGCACTGCGAGTCGTTGATGCGGTCGCGCAGCGACTCGGCGGAGAAGGCGCCGAACACGATGGAGTGCACGGCGCCGATGCGCGCGCAGGCCAGCATCGCGATCGCCAGCTCCGGGACCATCTGCAGGTAGATGCAGACGCGGTCGCCCTTGCCGATGCCGTTGGCCTTGAGCACGTTGCCGAAGCGGCCCACCTCGGCCAGCAGCTCGCTGAACGTGTAGCGCCGGTCGTCACCCGGGTCGTTGCCTTCCCAGATGATCGCCGTCTGATCGCCGTGCCCGGCCTCCACGTGGCGGTCGAGGCAGTTGTAGCAGGCGTTGAGGGTGGCCCCTTCGAACCAGCGGATGTTGGCGTTGACGAAGTCGTACTGGCGGACGCTGTCCCAGCGGCGGATCCAGGTGATGCGGTCGGCTACCTCCGCCCAGAAGCTCTCCGGGTCCGCGATGGAGCGCCGGTAGCGGTTGCGGTACTCGTCGATCGACCGGATGTGCGCCCGGTCGATCGGGAAGCGGCTCTGCTCGGGAGGGTAGATCTTGGCCATGGGCGAAAGTATACCAAGGCGCGCACGGAACCGCGTCAAGGTCGGGCGTCCGTCCGGGCGATCCTCACGGAACCCATCCGCGGGTATGATCGCGCGAGAGTTCGTGAGCGATTCACAGCCGCCGTTGGGCATGAAGCGCCGCGCCACGCAGGCGACGGTGCAGCGCCGCCATGCCACGGTCGTCGACCTGCGGCAGCGGCTCGCGGGTGCGCCGGACGCGGGCGCACCGGACCTGGCGTCGTGGCCGTTGCTGGAGGCGCCGTTGCCGGATCTGTCCGAGAGCTTCGAGAGCTGCTACGGGGGAGGCTGAGCGGCGGGGAAGCCGGTCATCCGGCCGGCTGATGCTCCTGCGGCCGCGGCGGCGGGTGGCGCTGCCCGGTGATCGTGATCCGGAACCGGTCGTCGGGGCTTGGCAGCGGATTCATCACGACGTGCAACTCTTGGTCCGGCGGATGCATCTCCACGTGGAAGTGGCGGAACAGCACGGCCGACACGATCAGGTACAGCAGATCGGCGGTGGTCGCCCCCAGGCAGGTGTGCGAGCCCAGCCCATACGGGCAGTACACGTTCGGCTGCATGTGCTCCTTGCGCTCCGGGCCGTAGCGGCCGACGTCGAAGCGTTCGGGGTTCGGGAAGAACTCGGGGAGGTGATGGGTCACCGTGTTGGCGATGAGGCAGTACTCGTCCCTGGGGATCTCGTAGCCCTGGAACTGGAAGGAAGCTATGGACGTACGGGGAAGGGCGGGCGCCGGGGGATGCAGGCGCAGGATCTCCATGGCCGCCCGCCGCGTCTGGATCATCTGGCGCAATGAGTCTCGATCGGGATAGCCGCCGGCGAACGCCAGGTCCGCTTCGGCCACGATCGCGCGGTGCAGCTCAGGATCCCGCAGGATGTGGTACAGCAGGAAGGAGGTGGCGCTGGCCGCGGTGTCCATGCCCGCGATGAACGGACCGATGAGCGCCGCCACGGCGTCCCGTTCGCTCATCAGCCGCGGATGCTCGGCGTGAAACCTGCGGACAAGGTCGACGAAGTCGCCGTCCTGCTCCAAGTGATCGCGCACGTCATGCTCGTCCCAGATGCGGCGGACCATGGCCAGCACCGAGCGCCGGGATGAGACGTAGCGCGGCAGGTACTTCATGAAGCCGGGGCGCACCTTTCGGATGTGGATCTGGACGAGTGCCCGGAAGAAGTAGATCAGGTCGTCCATGATCTCATCCGGTTCCTCGTTCGTCGCCATGTAGCCCAGCACGGACGAGACCAGTCGCTTGACGTAGGAGAAGGCCGGAATGGGGACCCCGCGCGGCCAGCCCTGCATCAGGTGGAGCTGGCTCGTGACCAGCTTCTCCATCTGGGCGTACAGGGTCCTGCCCGAGTAGCCGTCCTTGAGGCCGGCGCGCATGGTGCGGTGATCGGGGCCGTCCAGCTCGATTAGCGTCGGATTGTCGCCGCCAAGCACCTGGTGGATGTCCTGCATCACCGCCCCGGACGAGAACAGGCGGTGGCCGTGCTGCTTCATCAGCGCGTTCGCGTCGGGGCCGGCCAGTACCAGCGGGCGATGGTTCAGGATCGGCACGCGGAACACCGGGCCCAGCCGCTGGTACTGGGTGGTGAGGAAGCTGCTGAGGGCGGTGAGCATCGGCCGGACGTTGCCGATGATCGGCGGCCCCGGAGCCAGTGGGATGGTGAGAGCGGATGCGGCCGCCATCAGGTTGCCTAAGGTAAGCACGCGTGGACACACCGGCAATCGGCTCGTCGTCAGCCGCACCACTGCCGCGGGAACGGTCGCCGTGGCCGCTTCTGTCGGAGCCGCTGCCCGACGTGTCCGCGCAGTTCGCGGCCTGCCACCTGGACCGGTGAGCGGCGCCGGCAGCGCGGATCAGGCCCGGGAGGTCGCGCGCTGCAGGTCGGCGTCCGTGTCGATGTCGAGCTCGCCGCCGGGAAAGTCCACCACCGCAAGCGGTGCGCAGCCGCGCAGCACGCGCTTCGCGCCGCTGTCACCGGTGAGCGCCGACAGCCGGTCGAACAGCGCCGGCGCGAACAGGACCGGCGCGCCGACGGTGCCCCCATAGGCACAGGCGACCGCCTGGGCGTCTCCGCGGAGAAAACGCTCGATCAGTCCCGCCAGCACGCGGGCCGTCAACCGAGGCTGATCGCACGGCAGGACGATACAGCCGGCCGGCCGGTGCGCCGCGGCGGCGCGCATCCCGCATGCGATCGAGGTGCCCACGCCGTCTGCCCAGTCAGGGTTGCTCACGGGCAGGACCGGAAGATCCGCAACCGCGGCCCCCACCGAGTCCGACTCGGCGCCAAGCACCACCGCCACCGGCCGGCAGCCGGCGTCCAGCGCCGCCCGAGCGGCTCGGTGCACCAGCGGCTCGCCATCGATCGGCACCAACTGCTTGGGGCGGCCGAGCCGGGCCGATCCGCCGGCCGCCAGTACCACTGCCGCGATCGGCACGTCCGCGTTCACGGCGGTCGGTCGTGGATCGGGCTGGCTCGGTCGCGCAGGTGGCCGGCCGTGCGCGCTTCCAGCACGCCCAGGATCTCGGCGATCACCGAGAGCGCGATCTCTTCCGGCGTCTGCGCGCCCACGTCCAGCCCGGCCGGACAATACAGCCGGCCGCGGTCGGCCGCGTCCCAGCCCGAGTCGGCGATGAGCCGCTCCGCGCGGGAGCGGGGGCCGACCACTCCCACGTAGGCGGCCGGCGTGGTACGCAGCTCGCGCAGGATGGCCGCGTCGCGGAGGTAGTCGTGGGTCAGAGACACGCACGCGGTGCGCGCCCCGGGAGCGATGCGGCGAACCGCCCCGGCCGCGTCGGCGACGTGCAGCACCTCGCTGGCGGCGGGATGACGCTCCGGGTCGGCATGGGCCGGACGGTGGTCCACCAGCGTCACGTGCAGGCCGACCCGAGCGCCGATCTCCGCCAGGGGAACGGCGTCGTCGCCGGCGCCGAACACCGCCAGCCGCCGTTCCGGCGTCAGCCCCTCGATGATGACCTGCACGGCGTGCCCGCCCACCGGGTACGGGTTCACGTCGACGCGCTCGGAACCCAGCAGCGACCGCGCGTCCCGCTCGACGGCCGCCTCAAGGCCCGCGTCGCCCAGGGAGCCGCGCGGCGCGCCGTCCCCGGTCACCAGCAGGCGCGCGCCCAGAGGCGCCGGGCAGCGACCGCTCCCCGGCGCCACCACGGTGGCCAGCACGGACGGCTGGCCCCGTACCGAAGGCTCCAGGCAGGCGCGCAGGGACGGCCGGTGCCCGTCGTCGACCGGCGCGAGCAGGATGTCCACCACGCCCTGGCAGCCGCTGCCCGAGCCCATCAGCACGTCCGCGGGGCCGGTGGTGTCGAAGCGGTGCACGGAGGTTCGACCGCTGTCCATCGCCCGCCGCGCCCGGTCGTCCAGGTCGAAACATCCTCCCGAGATCATCCCCACCCGCTCTCCGCCGGCGCCGAACAGCATGCGCGCGCCGGCTCGGCGGTAGCTCGAACCGTCGACCTGCACGACGGTGGCCACCGCGCCGGGCCGGCCGTCCCGCTCCAGGGCGCTCAGGTAGTCGAGCAGCCGCTCGCGTTCGGTCATGTCCTTTCTCCCGCTATGCGCCGGGGGCGTACAGCAGCGCGTAGATCAGCACCCCGGTGACCGACACGTACAGCCAGATGGGGAGCGTCACGCGCGCCAGGGGGCGATGGCCGGGGTGACGGGTCCAGCCGCGCCTCAGCGTCACGAGCGCGAGCGGTACGATCGTGATGGCGAGGATGATGTGGGTCACCAGGACGGGGTAGTACAGCCACGGCGCCGATCCCTCGTAGGGCTTCGCGCCGCCGGCAGCGAAGTGATAGATCAGGTACCCGGTGAGGAACAGCGTCGAGGCCGCGAAGGCCGCCAGCACGAGCGCCCGATGGGCGCCGACCGCGCCACGCCGGATGGCGATGAAGGCCGCCACCAGCAGGACGGCGGCGATCGCGTTCCAGGTCGTGTTCACGGCCGGCAGCGCCGACACGTCGAGCCGCGACGCCGTGCGCTCGCCGGTGACGACGAAGGTAATCGCCGCCACGGCGGCCACGCTGAAGATGGCGATGATCGTCAGCCAGAAGCGATCAGCGGCGGCGCGCTCGGCCGCGGTACGGGGCATGGATAGATGAGTATACCGGCAGCAGGCGAGGGGACAGTCGTGCAGCGCGCGCTGGTGATCACCGATCGCGCGCTGGCGGCCGCGGGCGGTGAGGCGGCGGTGCGCAGGCGTTGCGAAGAGCACGCGCTGGACATGGAATTCGCGCTGCGCCGCGAGCACGAGCGCGGCGGCCTGGACCTGCAGGCATCGTGGCTGATCGACGGCCGCGCGCGCGGCTTCGTGGTGGCGCTGGGCGCCGACCGGGCGGCGGATGCCGGCTTCCACCTGTCCGTATGCGGTTCGATCGGCGCCGTGCTGAACCACGTGCGGGCGGTGTGGGACGAGCGGCCGACCTTCTCGTCGTGGCGTGCCGCGGCGGCCACCGTCGCGCGGCTCCGCTCCCGCGGCCGGTTGGTGTTCACCAACGGCGTCTTCGACCTGCTGCATGCCGGCCACCTGCGGTCGCTGGAGCATGCGCGCGGCCTGGGCGGGGCGCTGGTGGTCGGCCTCAACAGCGACGCCTCCGCGAGGGGGCTGCGGCCGGCCGGCCGGCCGGTGATCGGCCAGTTCGCGCGCGCCGAGCTGCTGGCGGCGCTACGGTGCGTGGACGCGGTCATCGTCTTCGACGAGCCCGATCCGCTGCGCCTGATCGAGGCGGTGCGCCCCGACGTGCTGGTCAAGGGCGGCAGCTATATGGCCGATCGGGTGGACGGCGGTGCCGAGGTGCGCGCGGCCGGCGGGGTGGTGGCGCTGTCGCCGGTGCTTGCCGGCACCTCCACCAGCGCCATCGTCGAGCGGATCACCGGAGGAGGCGCCGGCAAGCGCTGAGCACCGGATCGACGCCGATGTCATCCATCGATGCGCCGGCTGGCGGCGCCGGCACGGCTGCGCAGCGATCGCCAGGGGTGATCTTCGACGGCGTGACCACCAGCACGGGGCTGCCGGACGGGGCCGGCGCCCACACCGCGGCGTCGCTGACCGCGAACAGCGCCACGACCGGCACCGAGAGCGCGGCGACCATGTGGGAGAGTCCCGAGTCATTGCCCAGTACCACGGCGCAGGAAGCGATCGCCTGAGCGGTGCCCGTGATCGGCCGGCCGCGCACGACCAGGTCGACGTCGGCGGCCGGCGGGCGCAGCTCCTCCTCGGCCGGGCCGAGTAGCCACATCACCTCCGCGTGCGGGCGGAGAGCATCCGCGACGGCAGCGAAGCGCTCCAGCGGCCAGTTCTTGCGAGCGCTGCCCGATCCGGGCGCGATGCCGATGCGGCGGCGTCTCCGCTCGGCAGGAAGCTGAAGCGCTGGCGCGCGATCGTCGGCAGGTGCGGCGCCAACCGCCCGCAGGTGATGCCCGACGACCGGCTCCCGGCGCGCCGGCAGTGGAGGCACCACGCTGACCGGGCCGGACACCGCCGAGGCCAGCGCCTGCTCGATGGGACCGCCCGGCGCCGTGAACGCCAGCGCCGCGTCGATCGGCGCCGGAAGGGCAGGCGGCGCGCCTCGATACGCGCTGGCGAACCAGGCTGCGCCGGCGTCCCAGCGATCGCCGACGATGCCTGCCGCCTGCAACAACTCGCCGGGACGCCCGCGGCCGAGCAGCACCGGCCGCCCGGCGTCGCGGTCTCGGACCCAGTGCTCGATCGCCGGCACGGCGACGATCAGATCGCCCAGCGCGCCAGCGTGATAGACAAGCGCCGTTCTCACGCCTGCAAGACGATAGACTACGCACGCCATGGGAAGCGGCGACGCCGGGACGGCAGGCGAAGGAATCCCCCGGCCGCGCGGCGTCGCGTGGGCGTCCCTCACGCTGGTCCGTGGAGTGGCGATGGGAGTCGTCGAGCTCGTGCCCGGCGTGAGCGGCGGCACCATGGCGCTGGTCCTGGGCATCTACGGAGAGCTGATCAACGCGGTCGACAGCACGTTCGCGTGGATCGGACGGGGGCTGCGCCGGCTGCTGCCGGACCGCGCCCGCGTCGCCGGCCGTGGGGTCACGCCGCCCTTCCCGTTCCTGGCACTGCTGCTGATCGGTATGGCGGTGGCGGTGCTCGCGGGCAGCCACCTGGTCACGGAGTTGCTGAGCACCGCACCGGGGCCGACCTACGCGTTCTTCTGTGGCCTGGTGCTGGCATCGGTGGCCACGCCGTGGCGGCTGATGGAGCGGCGCGGCCCGGCCGAGGTGGCCGTGATCCTGTGCGCGGCGGCCGCGAGCTTCCTGGCCACCGGCCTGCGCGCGGCGGAGGCCGGCACGCCCACGCTCCCGTTCCTGCTGGTCTGCGGGGCGCTGGCGGTGGCCGTGCTGATGCTGCCAGGGGTGAGCGGCTCGTTCGTGCTGCTCGCGCTCGGATCCTACGGCTACGTGATCGAACGCGTGCGCGGCCTCACCGTCGGCGAGATCGGCGACTCCGTCCTGCCGCTGGCGGTGTTCGGGATCGGCGTGCTGCTGGGGCTGGCCACGGTCACGCGGATCATCTCCTGGCTGCTCACGCGCCACCGGTCGCTCACCCTGGCTGCCCTCACCGGGCTGATGCTGGGATCGGTTCGGGCGCTCGCGCCCTTCTACCGGGACGGGCAGTTGGTGCCGCTCCGAGAGATTGGGACCCTCGGTGCCGAGCTGGGTCCCCTGGCGGTTGCGGCCGCAGCCGGCGCGGCAACGGTGGTGCTGCTGTCGCTGGCTGCGCGTCCGGCCAGGCTGTCGCGATTGCCACCGCCCAGGGATTGAAGCCGCCGCCGGGGGCGCTCATTGGCCATGAGCTGTAGCAGGAGGCACTGGTGGGAGAGCCGGTGATGCTGCGGGACGAGGACGTCGGCCGCGTTTCGGCCGGGGTCGGTCCGACTACGAAGGCGCCAGGCTGACGCGCGTACCGGTGCGAGCCGATTCGTGGGCGGCCTCGATCGCGCTCAGGGTGCCGACGGCGAAGTCGGCGGTGAGCGGCTCGTCGCCCGGCGCCGCCAGGCGGTCCTGGAAGTGGGCGATGGCAGGCGCGAACGCCGGGCCGCCGTTGTCCAGGGTGATCACCTCGCGACGGTCGCCGCAGGTGAGATGGATCGTGCTCTCCTCCGGCGGATGGTACGGCTCCGGCACATGGATGGTGCCGGCGCTGCCGGTGATGGTGACGCCGCGGTGCCGATGGTCGTCGAACCCTCCCATCGCGACCGCCTGCACGCCGTCCGGGAGCTCGAGCAGCAGGCTGGCGGCGCCGTCGACGCCGAAACGGTCGTCGTAGCGGACGGCCGCCTGCACGGTGAGCGGCTCGGCGCTCAGCAGGTGGCGGATGTAGGCGATCGGGTAGCACACCACGTCGAGCATCCCGCCGCCGCCCAGTTCCGGGTCCATGCGGATGTCGCCGGCGCGCTCGGTCCGATCGAAGAAGAAGCTCATGTGGGCGGTGATCTGGCTGACCGTGCCGATGCGGCCGCCCGCGATCAGGTCGCCGACCACCCGCGTCTGCGGGTGGTAGCGGAAGACGAACGCCTCCACCAGCGGGACGCCCAGCTCCCGGCAGCGCGCCGCCAGGCGCGCGGCGCTGTCGCTGGCATCGGTGAGCGGCTTCTCGCAGAACACGGGAATGCCGCGCTCGGCCGCCGCCAGCGTCCAGCGCTCGTGCTCGGAGTTGGGAAGCGGCACGTACAGCGCATCGACGGCACCGGAGTCCAGCAGCTCCGGGTACGACCCGCATGCGCGCGCGGCGCCTTGGGCGGCGGCAAACGCCTGCGCGCGTGCCGCGTCGCGGCTGGCGACAGCGGCGAGCTTCGCGCCGCGCACCGTGCGCAGCGCCGGTATGAAGACGTTGGCGGCGATCTGCGCGGTTCCCAGGACTCCCCAGCGCACCGTGTTCATGACGCCTCCAGTGTACCGTGCTCTGCGCGCCGGCCGGGAAGCAGCGACCGCAGCCGGCTGCGGCGCCGGATTCGCCTGACCGCGGCTGCGGCGCGCGCGGCGCCTGCGACCTCGGCCGTGGTGGGCTGGTAGCCGGCGTAGGCGACGCGGACGAACAGGCCCACGAACTCACGCAGCGCGCTCGCCGCCTCCGGCAGGAGGGCGCCGAAGGACCGTTCCCACGACAGCCAGCCGGTCTCCTCCGGAAGCGGGATGCCGGCGCGGGCGCCGAGCCTGACGTAGCGTTGCGCGACGCGACCGATCGGGCTGGCGCGCAGCGAGGCGCGGGCCGACAGGACCAGGCGTACGACCACCCAGACGACGACGGCGAGCATCAGCGCCGCGGCGGCGGCCAGCATCGGCCGCGTGTTCAGCGCACGGCGCTCGGCCCGAAATTCCTGGCCGAGCATGGAGGAAAGTTGCCGGGCGGTGGCCGAATCGAGCCGTATGTCCTCGTCCACCGTCGGCAACTCCTCGGCCTCCGCCTGGCCCAGGTTCGGCACGAAGCCGGGATTGACTGCCGGGGTCGCCTCCCAGGTGGTCCAGCCGTGTTCGCCCATCCACACCTCCGCCCAGGTGTGCGCCGCCAGGCCGGTGACCACCGCTTCCGTGGTGACCAGCTCCGCGGCGTCCAGATCCGGGTCCTCCAGCTCGTCGAGACCGGTCACGATGGCGTCGAGCGACGTCACCGGGAAGTGGACGAGGTAGCCGGACACGTAGCGGGCATGGATGCCGTGGAGGCGGGCGAAGATGGTGAAGGCGGAGGCGAAGTGGACGCAATAGCCCTCCCGTTCGCCCGTCAGAAAGTGACCGATGAAGTCCTCGCCACGGGAAGGTGTCGGGGGTGTCAGCGAGTACACGGCGTTCGACTTGAGGAAGCGCTCGATGCTGCGGAGCCGCTCGGTGGTGCTGTCGGCTCCCTCGGTCACCTCGTGCGCCAGTGCCCGGACCTCCGCGGGCAGGCTGGCCGGTACCTGCAGGTAGCGGTTGTCGGTCGGCGGAGCGAGAAAGCGGGTGAGCGGATCGCGCCGCAGCGTGATCGACAGGCCGCGCAGGATCGGCTCCTCCGGGAAGAAACCGCGGGCGTAGTCCGCGACAGCGAGCCGTGGCGCGTACGGGGTGACGCCGAAGTCGACCGTATCGACGGTGTGCGGCAACCGGTCGTACGCGTCGGCGAGCAGCTCGACCCGCACGTCCGAGTCGCTGCCTTCGCGGGGCGGCGGAAAGTTGATGAAGCGTGCCGTGTCGCCGGCGTCCGCCGCCTCCTCCCGTGTGAACGCCCAGGTGGTGCCGTCGTAGTGGTCGAACACCTCCGTGCGCAGGTAGATCGTGCGCCCCTCGGGCGAGTAGACGCGCAGCAGCGGCAGAGGCGACAGCACCGGCGTGCCGCCCAGGCGGCGCTCCTCGTGCTGGGTGCCGAACCCGGGAATGGAGTACAGCAGCGGGAAGCGCGGGAAGGTGGCGGAGATCGCCCCGCGCATGCGCGGGTGCAGCACCAGGTTGACGAAGTAGTTGCCGCCGGCCGCGCGCGGGAACAGCAGGCCCACCCCGGTGGCCAGCAGCACGATGACGGCGGCGAACAGCACGGAGCCGCCGGTGCGCTCCACGCCACGGCTGCCGAGGACGACCAGGGCCAGCACGACCGCCGCCAGGGTGAGCAGGTTGAGGAGCGTCGACTGCACGATCAGCGCCGCCAGGCCCACGCCCAGCACCGCCAGGACGGCCGCCGCCAGGCCGAAGCCGCTCGACAGCACCACGCCGGACGCCGACGAGAACGCCCAGGCGGCGATCAGCGCGAACAGGTTGGACACCGCTCCCTGCTGCTCGCCGGCGTGCACCTCCGCGAACCAGAGCCGGTAGGAGGAGAACGGCGTGATGAGAATGCCGACCAGGATCGACACGCCGAACAGCGCCGAGGCGGCGGCTGCCGTCCAGCGCAGCGGCTTGGCGGCAGTCGCCGGCACGAAGGCCGCGGCGATCTGCAGGGCCACCACCGCGCCGGTGAGGCCGAGCAGCAGCACGACGGACACATTGGCGCGCAACAGCCACCAGACGGCCAGCGGCAGCGCCAGCGCCGTCGCCGCCGCCGTCGCGGCCCGCAGGTGCTCGGGCTCAGGCCGAACGGCCGAGAGCCAGCGGCGCAGTCGCACGGAGATCTCCACCGGCCAGGTCCTCCTCGATCGTGTCGCTGCCCCGCAGCAGCATCACGCGCCCGCCGCGGTTGCGGACCGTGTTGAAGTACTGCTCGGCGTCGTGCAGCGCGCGCGGGCTGCGGCCGGTGCCGTTGAAGATCACGCCGGTCACCTGCTTGGAGCTCACCGACGCCTCGATGATCGTGAACAGCTCGGGGTCCAGGTGGTGGGTCAGGAACATGACCGCCTCCGCGTCGTCGGCGCGCGCCTCCCAGTCGGCCCAGAACAGCCGTGCCGGCGACATGCTGTCGCGGAACGCGAGCTGGAAGTTCTCCTCGTAGAGCCGGTCGAACTCGTCCAGGTGTTGTCCGGAGAACGCGTACACGCCCTGCCTGACGGCCGCGCGGACCGAGGTGGGCACGCCCATCGACAGGAAGTGGCGGACCACGGCCAGCAGCGCCTCGATCGTCACGTCCTCGACCGCCAGGACCGGCGCGTCGCCGGCGTCCGCGGCCGGCATGCGCAGGTCGACGTAGATCGTCACCGCCGGCTCCGAGCTGGCCTGGTACTGGCGGACGAACGGCTTGCCGATGGCCGCGAACTTCCGCCAGGCGATGTGGCGGGCAGGTTCCCCGTGGCGCGCCTCGCGGAGCTGGGTGAACATGGCGTAGTCGGGCTCGCCCACCATCGACTCGCGCCGGCCCGCGTGCGGATGCGCCTCGTCGCCGGCGGCCAGGCGGGCGATCTTCAGCACCCGCGGATAGACCTGGAACTCCCGGAAGGTCACCGCGGGCCGCGCCGTGAACAGGCGCAACGGGTCGCGCAGGGTGACGCGCCGCATGCCGATCGTGTAGATCCCGCGGTAGGGGAGCCGGATCGGGTAGTCACGATCGATCACGGCGCTGCCGCCCAGGTACATCGACAGGTCGGGAAGCACGGTCTCCTCCAGCGGGCGCACCACCTTGAACTCCACATGGAGCTGCGAGATCGGGATCACCGAGCGGTTCTCGAGGCGAAACGAGTAGACCATGTCCTCGCCCTTGACCGGGTGCGCGCTGGAGAACTTCTGCCCGAAGGCCAGGGACGAGGCGGCCACGTGAAGGGCCACGAAGGAGAAGAGCGGCACCAGCAGCAGCATGATCGCCAGCGCGACAAAGAACCCGCCCAGGTAAGCGGCCGCCAGGTAGGCGATGACCAGGGTGGCGGCGTAGAAGCCGAGCGCCCGCGTCCGTTGACCGACCGTGAAGGACCGGGTCATCGCGTGTGAATCTACCACGCCCCGGTCACCGTCGCCTGCGGCTCCGCTGACCGGCCCATCCCCACCTGGCCGGGAGTCCGTCGCACCGCCCGCTCGCGCGGCCGTCGCGCCAGAATCCCGGCACCAAATGCCTGCGCTGACTCATTGCCGGAGGCGGTGATACGATGGCGGCTTGTCATGCAGGACGTTTCTCTGACGCTCGAAGGCAAGTCGTTCGTGGTCACCGGCGGCGCGCTTGGCATCGGCGGCGCCATCTCCGACGCGGCGGCCGCGGCCGGCGCCAGAGTGCTGGTGGTCGACCGCGACGCCGGCGCGGGCGCGGCACGGGTCGACCGGATCACCGCGGCGGGCGGCACCGCCGTGTTTCTTCAGGCCGACCTGGCCACCCACGCCGGCTGCCGGGCCGCCGTGGACGAGACGGTGGCCGCCTTCGGAACCGTCGACGTGCTGTGCAACAACGTGGGCATCCAGCCACCCGCGTCCTACCAGACCGCGGAGGACACGACCGAGGAGATGTGGGACCAGATCATGGCGGTCAACGTGAAGAGCTACTTCCTGACCGCCAAGTACGCCATCCCCCACATGCGCAGCCGCGGCGGCGGGGCGATCATCAACATCGCCAGCGTGCAGGGACTGCAGTCGGCGCCGCTGGTCCCGGCGTATGCCGCCAGCAAGGGCGCGGCCCTGTCGCTGACCCGCCAGATGGCGATCGACTACGCGCGCGAGAACATCCGCGTGCTGGCCGTCTGCCCCGGCAGCATCGACACGCCGCTGCTGCGCGCCGCGGTGGCCATGGCGGGCGGTGACCTGGAGCAGTCCGTGCACGACGTGGGACTGGGCCATCCGCTGGGGCGCACCGGGCAGCCCGAGGAGATCGCATCGGTCGTGGTGTTCCTGGCCGGCTCGGGCGCGTCGTTCATGACCGGCGAGTACGTCTGCGTCGACGGCGGCTACAACGCGTTGGGCGCCTGGGCGCAGCCACGCGAACCGGGCGCAGCGGCTGCGGGCGCAGCGGCCGGCGGCGACGCGTGAGCGACGGCCTGGACGGCCGCGTGGCGGTCGTCACCGGCGGCGCCGGCGGCATCGGCCGTACCGTGTGCCGGCATTTCGCAGAGCGCGGCGCACGCGTGACGGTCGCCGACCTGGACGCCGACCGGGCGGCGGAGACGGCCGCCGAGTGCGGCGAGGAGCAGGCGATCGGGGTGCAGGTCGACGTCGTCGATCCCGGCTCGGCCGCGGACTGCGTGGCGGCCACCGTCGAACGCTTCGGACGCGTCGACTGCCTCGTGTACTGCGCCGGCAACAACATCAAGGGACCGGCCCTGGAGCTGAGCCTGGAGGACTGGCGCAGTGCGCTCGACACTCACCTGACCGGCGCGTTCGTCTTCTGCCAGGCCGTGGGACGGCGCCTGGTGGCGCAGGGAGAGGGGGGCCGCATCGTGCTGCTCTCGTCCGTGGCGGCGTGGGCGCCGATCCCGCAGCGCGGCGCCTACAGCCCGTCCAAGGCGGGGCTGGTGAGCCTTGCGCAGGTGTTGTCGGTGGAGTGGGCGGAGCACCGGATCAACGTCAACGCGGTCTGCCCCGGCGTGGCCAAGACACCGATGACCGATATGGTGTATTCACGTGACCCAGAGTTGAAGCGAACCCGCCGGAACCGGATGCCGATTCCCCGCGAGGTGCTGCCGGAAGAGATCGCCGACCTGGTTGTCTTCCTGTGCGGCGCCGGCTCGGCCTACATCAACGGGGCGGCGATTCCGATCGACGGCGGCTTCCTCAACTCGGGGTTCATGCCGGAGCGGAACCGCGACGAGCACTCTTGAGGAATCCATAGGGTAAGGAGCAAAGGAACATGGCGGACAAGGACAAGAAACTACAGGACCTCGACCAGCGGCTGATCGGCGTGATCATCGGTGCCGTCGGTCTGGTGCTGTTCGTGCTGGGCGTGGTAGGCGCGCTACGGGTCACCTTCCTGGGGGTGATCGGCGTGGTCGTCGGCGTCATCGTCTACTTCGTCGGCGTCAGCAACAAGAAGAAGTGGGAAGAGGTGAAGAAGGACCTGTACCCGGAAGGTGAAGACGCAGGCGGGCAGAGCAGGTAGCGCCCCGAAACCGTCACGGCCAATGGTGGGGAGTCCGCTTCCGCCGCCGGAAACGGCCATGACCGTATACTCCAGTGATGACCCAGGCAGGCGCGGTGCAGGGCCTGTCGGTCCGCCCGGCGCGGCGTGCCGACATGCGTGCGTTCGTCAGGTTCCCGTGGACGATCTACCGGGACGATCCGCATTGGGTGCCGCCGCTGATCCGGCGCGAGCGGCGGCGCCTGAGCCCGGCGGCCAACCCGTTCTTCGAGCACGCGTCCATCCAGCCGTTCGTGGCGATTCGGGACCGCCGCATGGCCGGCCGCATCGCCGCGATCATCGACGATCGCCACAACGAGTATCACGGCGAAACCGCCGGATTCTTCGGCTTCTTCGAGTGCGTGGACGACGCGGAAGTGGCCGCGGAGCTGTTGCAGGCAGCGGGAGACTGGCTGCGCGTCCGCGGCATGACCGTAATGCGCGGGCCGTTCAACCCGGCCACCAGCGACTCCCTTGGCATCCTCGTGGACGGCTTCGGCAGCCCGCCGGCCTTCCTGATGGCCTACAACCCGCCGTACTACCCCGGCTTGCTGGAACGGGTGGGACTGGGCAAGGCACGGGACCTGTACGCCTACTACATGCACTCATCGGAATCGGAGATACCGCCCAAGATCGCCCGCGTGGCGGCTGCGGTGCGCAAGCGCCAGGGGGTGAGCGTGCGCGGGGGGGACCCGCGGCGCATTCGCGCCGAAATGGATCTGATCAAGCTGATCCACAACGAGGCCTCGGGCCGCAACTGGGGATTCGTCCCAAAGACGGAGGCGGAGCTGGACCGCATGGCCCGCGATCTGAAACGTCTGGTCGATCCGGAGCTGGCGCTGTTCGCATTCGTGCATGGCGAGCCGGCCGGCTTCTCGCTGGCCCTGCCGGACTGGAACCAGGCGTTCCGCAACCTCAACGGCCGCCTGTTCCCGTTCGGCTACCTGAAGCTGCTGCGTGACCGGCGCCACATCAACCTGCTGCGCGTGTACACGACCGGCGTGCGGCCGCGCTTCCGCAACCTGGGGCTGGACGCGATCTTCTACTACGAGACCTGGGTGCGCGGCGTCGGCCGGGGCCTGCTGGGCGGCGAGTTCTCCTGGGTGCTGGAGGACAACGTCAACATGCGCAACACCCTGGAGAACATGGGCGCACGCAGGCACAAGACCTACCGCATCTACGAACGCCCACTGTAGCCAAGGCCGCTGCCTCCGCAGTCGTCGCTTGCGATTTGACCGCCGGGGAGCGCGCCGGTAGCATCCCGGCCTCATGTCGGTACTGGAAACTATCGCCGAACGGCGCTCGATCTTCGACTTTCAGCCGACGGCCGTGCCGCGCGAACGGATCGAGCGCGCGCTGCAGGCGGCGGTCTGGGCTCCCAATCACAAGCTGACCGAACCGTGGCGGTTCATCGTCGTCGGCCCGGAGTGCAAGCGCCGGCTCGGCGACGTCTACGCGCGCATCAAGCAGGACGACGTGCCGGTCGACATCGCGCCGGAGGCGATGAGCGAGATCGGCCGCAAGGCGATCAGGAAGCTCATGAGCAAGCCGACGGTGATGGCCGTGACCTGCACCGTGTCGGGCGATCCCTTCCTTGACCGGGAGGACTATGCCGCCACCTGCTGCGCGATCCAGAACATCATGCTGGCGGCGTGGGAGGATGGCATCGGCATGCAGTGGAGCACCAGCGGCCTGATTGCGGACGAAGAGGCGCTGTCGGTGCTGGGCGTCGACCCCGAGCGGGAACAGGTGGTCGGGCCTGCTGTACGCAGGCTTCGCCGAACGGGTGCCGACCTCGGCGCGCAAACCCGCCGCCGAGCTCACCACCTGGCTGTCCTGAGGTCCATCTGAACATGAACGCAACCACTTCGATCGGACTGCCCGTCGCCGAGCTCGACACGCCCGCCCTGCTCGTCGACCTGGACCTGCTGGACCGCAACATCGAACGCATCGCCGGCGTCGTGATCGACGACGCCGGAATCGGCTGGCGCCCGCATACCAAGGGGCTGAAGACCCCGGCGCTGGCGCACAAGTTGATCGCGCGCGGCGCGCTGGGCGTGACCTGCGCCAAGCTGGGCGAGGCGGAGGTCATGGCCTCGGCCGGCGTCAAGGACATCCTGGTCGCCAACCAGGTGGTGGGACCGGCCAAGACTCGGCGCTTGGCGCACCTGTGCCGCGGGGGCGCCGACGTGGTCGTCGCCGTCGACTCGGAGACCGGCATACGGCAGATAGGCGAGGCGGCCACCGCCGCCGGCAGCGAGGTGCGGGTCGTGGTCGAGCTGAACGTCGGCATGGACCGGGCCGGCGTCGCCCCGGGGGAGGAGGCGGTGCGCATGGCGCGCGTCGCCGCCGATACGCCGGCCGTGAAGCTGGCCGGGCTGATGGCGTGGGAGGGCCACACCCTCGGCATCGAGCCGATCGAGGCGAAGCGCAAGGCGATTCAAGCGGCGGTGGGCCTCCTGACCGACAGCGCCGACCGCTGCCGCGCGGCGGGAATGCCCATCGACATCGTGAGCTGCGGCGGCACCGGCAGCTACTGGATCACCGCCCGCCAGCCGGGCGTGACCGAGGTCCAGGCCGGCGGCGGCGTGCTCGGCGACGCCATGTACCGCCAGCGGTTCGGCGTCGACCACGACTGCGCGCTGCGTATCGCCGCCACGGTCACCAGTCGGCCGACCCCGCAGCGGGTCATCTGCGACGCCGGCCGCAAGACCATGAGCGTGGAGCCCACCACGCCGCAGGTGCAGGGCATCGCGGTCACGGAAGCGAAGTTCTCCGCCGAGCACGGCTCGCTGACCCTGGCCGAGCCGTCGGCGGAGCCCGGCGTCGGCGAGCGGCTGGAGTTCATCGCCGGCTACTCGGACACCACCGTCTTCCTGCACGACACGATCTACGCGACGCGCGACGGCGTCGTGGAAGCGGTCTGGCCGCTCTTGGGTCGCGGCAGGCTGACGTGAGGAGCTGCGCCGACACGCATTAGCCCGTCGCGCGAGACCGTGGAGATGCTTCCGTGCTCCCAGGGAAGACGCTGCCTGCGTTACGCCTGGCATACCTCCCGCACTATGCGGCGGTAGACGTCGACGGCGCGGTGGAGCTGCGCCAGCTCGATCCATTCGCCGTCGGTGTGGGCCTGGGCGATGTCGCCGGGACCCATCACCACGAGCTGCACGCGCTCCTTGAAGGCGTGCGCGTCTGTCCCGTACGGGACGGTCCTGGCGCGCTCGGCGCCGGTGGCGGCCAGCGCGGTGCGCACGACCTCGGAGTCCGGGTCGACCTGGAACGGCGTGCCGGCGTGGGCGTCGACCTCCAGGCCGTGCGCGCGGGCGCGCTCCGACACCATCTCGAGCACGTCCTGCGTGCGGTCGCCGGGCGCGGGGCGGAAGGACACGGTGCAGACCGCCTTGGGTGCGCTGACGTTGGGACGGGTGCCGAAGTCGGTGTAGACGACGTTGAAGCCGTTGGTGGGCGGGTCGAAGTCGCGGTTCCAGAAGCTCTCGTCGGTGCGGAAGGTCTCCGCCAGTCCCGGCAGCTCGGCCAGGAAGGGAGCCATCAGCAGGTTGGCCGACACGCCGCGGCCGGTGGACGTGTGCGCGGCGCGTCCGTGCGCGGTGACGATCACGCGCGCGCCGCCCTTGTGGGCGTACACCGGCACCATGCGGGTCGGCTCGGCGATGACCCCGCAGCGCGGCAGCTCGGCGTTGTAGAGCTCCGAGTCCTGATCGATCTGCCGTGCGCCGCGGCCGGAGATCTCCTCGTCCGCCGTGGCCGCCACGTACACCGCGCGTTCGAGATGCTCGTCCCGCAGCGCCGCTGTCGCGCACAGCGTGGCCGCCAGCGGTCCCTTCATGTCGCAGCTTCCCAGGCCGATCAGCCGGTCGTCGCGCACCACGGGGCTGTGCGGGTCGGTCGACCAGCCGTCGCCAGGCACGGTGTCCACGTGCGAGTAGAACGCCAGCCCGCCGGCGCCGCTTCCCTTCTTGCCGATCACGCTGTCCTTGCGCACGCCGGCGTCGTCGCGATAGGTCAGTCGCTCGATCTCGAAGTCGTGGCGCTCCATGAAGCGCTCGACGACGTCGCATACCGGCGCGCTGGACACGCGACTGACCGAGTCTATCGCGACCAAATCCTTCGTCAGGGCTACGGGGTCCGCCCCGAGGGAATCAGACATCACCGCCACTCCCTGCCGGCGTGACCGGGCGGCCGATGCGCGCCGATTCGTAGAGCGCGTCCATCAGCTCGCTCTGGCGCACGCCGTCGGTGGGGCCGGTGGCCGGTTCCTCTGTCCCGCGGATCGCCGCCACGAAGTTGAGCGCCGTGGGCATCGCCTCGCCCGTACAGCTCAGATCGCCGACCTCTCCGTCGCCGTCGTAGGCGCGCAGCCAGCTCCCCGACCAGCCGTCGATCGCCACGCGGCCGCCGGAGAAGATGAACTCCATGCCGGAGGCGGACGCAGGGCAGTTGCCGGAGATGACGATGGTGGCCAGCACGCCGCTCTCGAAACGGGCCACCAGCGCGGAGTTGATGTCCACCGGCTGGTCCATGAAGTCGACCATGGCGTATACCTCGGTGGGACTGGATTCCAGGGTCCAGATCAGGCTGTTCAGCAGGTGGGCGCCGGAGTCGTAGGCCTGCCCGCCGCCGGCCAGCACCGGGTCGCGCTTCCAGGGTCGGCCGCTGGAGGTGAGCTTCAGCCACGGCTGCGTCAGGTAACCGGTGACCAGTTCCAGCTTCCCCAGGCGCTCGGTTCGCACGATGGAGCGCAGCCGCTGGAAGGTCGGAGTGCAGGGCGTGTTGTAGCCGATCAGGAGCAGCTTGCCGGCCGCTTCCACCCGGTCGCGCAACGCGTAGGCGTCTGCCACGGTGGTGACCATCGGCTTCTCCACCAGCACGTGGCAGCCGGCGGCCAGCGCGCGCGAGGCGTGGTCGCAGTGCAGGCTGTGCGGCGTGGCGATCACGACGCCGTCCATGCCGGACTCGGCGTAGAGCGCCTCCTGATCGGTGAACAGGGCCGGGCGGGGCGCGTCCGGGATGTGCTCGGCGATGAAGCGTTCCATGATCGCGGTGTCGACGTCGCACACGGCGGCCAGCTCGGCGCCGTCGGCGGCGACCAGGGACTGGGCGTGCCGGCGGGCGATGCCGCCGCAGCCGACCAGGCCGATCCGCAGGGGAGATTCGGGTGTCATGGGGCGGCATGGTAGAGGGAGCGCGCCCGGCTGCCCAGTGCGCGGCCGTGTCGGTCGACGATCGCTTCCAGCGCCGGCGGCGTGGTATGAGTTGGGCGATGAAGCTGCCGCAGGCGATGCCGGAAGACGCCGGCCTGGAGCCGCGCCGCAAGGCGGTGATCGACGTGCTGAAGGACCGCTTCGCCCGTGGCGAGATTGAGCTGGCCGAGTACGAGCGGCGCATCACCGCGGCCGCGGAGGCGCAGCGAGTGGGCGATCTGGCGGCGCTGGTGAGCGATCTGGGTCGCAGCGCCGTGCCGCCGAGCCTCCCGGAGGAGAAGCAGCAACTCGTGACGGTGATGAGTTCCCGCCACCAGCTCGGCGACTGGCTGCGTGCCGATGCGGTGGAGGTATTCGCGTTGATGGGGTCGGTCAGCCTGGACTTTACCGAGGTGCGGCCCGGCGACCGCCCGGTCGTGGTCGAGCTGCGCACCATGATGAGTGAGATCAGCTTCAAGGTGCCGCCCGGCATGCCGGTGCAGATGGACGTGAACACGATCATGGCGGACGCGTCGGTGCAACGGAGCGTCTCGACGGAGCCGGTGACCGGCCACGGCATCGTCGTGCGCGGCGTCGCGGTGATGGGCTCGGTCACGGCCCGCGTGCCGCGCTAACCGAAGACCGCGAATACGCTGATCAGGTAGTAGCCGGCGATCGCCAGCATGGCGGCGCCGGCGACGCGGTTGATGATGCCCTTGTGACGTCCCAGGAAGCGGACGATCGTCTGGCTGAACGCCCCCGAGGCGAGCGCCAGCACCAGCAGCGGCGTGCCGATGCCGATCGCGAAGATCACGAAGTTCAGCATGTTGACGCCGAACTCGCCCACCGACACGGCGAGCTGCTTGGAGAAGAAGGCGCCGATGAAGCCGGGGTTGCACGGCAGCACGATGAAGCCGAAGAAGGCGCCGTAGCCGAACGCGGCCAGCACCGGGTTGCTGGCGGTGGGCGCGCGCACCACCGGCAGCAGGCGGCTGAAGTCGACGTTGAAGATCAGGAGCACGCCGATGACCGCCAGCACCGCGAAGGCGATCGGCGAAGCGACGGCGGTGACGCCGGTGAGCGACAGCTCCAGCAGCGTGGAGAAGACCAGTCCGATGCCGATCATGGCGGCGCTGACGCCGGCCACCACCGCCAGGCCCATGACCAGAGGCGCGCGCCGGGCGCCTTCCCGCTGGCCGGCCAGGAAGGCGATGAACCCCGGGTAGAGCGGCAGCACGCAGGCCGCCGTCAGCGGTGTGGCCAGCCCCAGCAGAAAGCTGGTGGCCAGGTTACCGAGCGTGGCGGGACCTCCCGGTCACCGGCCGCTCACGCGGAGCCGGCATCCGACCCGCCCTCGACTGCCGGACAGGCCGCGATCTGTTCCTGCAGGAAGTCCGGCCGCTTGACGCCGCGCTTCGACAGCAGCGTTCGCTCGGTCTGTCCGGGGCAGATCAGGATCACCGGCGCCGACGGCGGGTTGAGCACGGCCACGCCGAACTCGTCGCGCAGCGACCGCGACAGCTCCACGGGGGAGACTGCGTACAGCCAGTCGAAGCCGTGGCGATCCAGGTGGCGGACGACCTGTCTCTGCGTCTCGTTGGGGTCGGTGTTGATGGTGACGGAGATCACCGCGTCGCCGACCTCTTCGTGCAGGGCGGCGAGCTGCCGCTGCTGGCTGGTGCAGGTCGAGCACCAGACCGCGAAGGTCTCCAGCAGGATCGGCTTGTCCGCGAACTGCGCGAGCGTAAACGTGTCGCCGGTGCGGATGTTGGTGAGCTCGACGCCGAGCCAAGCGACGACCGGCTCGGGACCCGTCGATTCCTCGGTCGACTGCTCGTCGGCCGCGTAGGCGACCGCGCCGAGGGTGAGGAGCGCGCCTGCGATGAGGCTGGTAGTGGCGAGTCTGCGCCTGGTCCGTTTCATCCGTTTCATCCTTCTTGTGGTTCTACCAGTGGTGATCGTCCGAAGCATGCCGATCTTACCCGTCAAGCGGGATGTCCGTCAGACTTCTTGAGCGCGCGCTCGAGCGCCCGCTCTTGAGCGGCCGGTACCGACCGGTCATGCTGTGCCCGGAACATGGAGATGGCGGACATCAAGATCACGATCAGCGACAACGGACCCCTCCTGGTCACCGGGCCGGTGACCCTGCTGGACGCCCGCGGCAACCCGGTGGAAGGGGCCTCGGACAAGATGGCGCTCTGCCGCTGCGGCGCGTCGGGCAACAAGCCGTTCTGCGACGGCACCCATCGCGAGATCGGCTTCAGCGGAACGTAGCAGGCCTCCCGCCGGCAGCGCTTCAGGCGAACTCGTCGGAGCGCTGGAACATGCCGGTCGGCACGGCGTCGCCTGACGGGATCTTGCCGACCGGGTTGCGGGACGGCGCCGTGCCGCGTGCGGGATAGGCTTCGAAGAACGGCCACTCGGCCAGATCGGCCTTCACGCGCGTGGGGCTGTAGCGGAAGGTGAGTCCCACGCGCGGGCGGCCGTCGCGGCTGGTCGTCGATCCGTGCACGAGGCCGATGTCGTGCAGGGACATCTGGCCGGCGCGCAGGTCCATGCTGACCACGCGGTCGTCATCGATGCGCTCGGCGGGTATCTCCTGCGCCAGTGCGTAGTCGGCCCGTTCGCTGATCCGGTGCTCGAACGCGCCGTCGCGGTGGCTGCCGGCAACCACCTGCATGGCACCGTTGCCGGCGTCGGTGTCGAACACCGCCAGCCACACGGTGGCCGCTTCCAGCGGCGCAAGCGGCCAGTATTGGCCGTCCTGGTGCCACGGCACGGTCTGCCGGCGATTGTCGGCCGAGGCGACGTCGCCCGCGGCGGGCAGCTTGCAAAAGAACTGCGCGCCCCAGCAGTAGAAGTCGTCGCCCAGCACGCAGTGCACGTAATCCAGGATGGGGTCGAAACGCGACAGCTCGTACACCCAGCGGTTGGCCTTGTGCCAGCAGTTGACCCGGTTGATGTCCGTGCCGGCCGGCAGCTTGGCGAGCAGCTCGCGGAAGCGGTCCTGCACGGTCTGCACCGATGCGTCGTCCAGCACCGGGAGTCCCAGCAGGTAGCCGTCCCGTTCGTAGCCGGCCACGGCCTCGGACGACAGCGGCGCTGCCCGGGCGCTGGCGGCGGGCGGCGGATGACCGGCCATCGCTACTGCCACCCGAAGCGCCGCGCCGCCTCCGCTGCGGTGAACTCCGCGCTTTCGGCGAAGCGCCGCTTGCCGTCCTCCAGGTCGATCACGGACTGCACGGCGGCGAGCGTCTCCTCGGCGCGGTCCAGCGGCACCCGCAGGCAGCCGTTGCTGTCGGCCATGACCAGGTCGCCCGGGCGGATGCGGAGCTGGCCGACCGTGATCGGCGCGCCGACGCGCACGGGACGAAACACGCCGTGGCCGGGCACCACCCCCCACGCGAACATCGGGAGCCCCACGTCGCGGATCCCGTCCAGGTCGCGAATGGTGCCGTCGACGATCACGCCGGCGACGCCGAGCCGCTTGTGCATGACCGCCATCACGTCGCCGAACGACGCGCCGCGCCCCGGGTAACTGTCGACGTCACGCGTGACCACCACGTGGGGCCCTTCGGTTTCCTCCAGGTGGCGGTAATGGTCGCGCCAGCTGGCCGCCAGCGAATCGGGGTCATTGGTGGTCACCTCGACGGTGGCCGCGTAGCCGATCACGCTGCCCAGCTCGGGGAGCAGCGAGCGGATCGTGTGGTCGGTGTACTCCAGGTTCGGCAGGCCGAAACGCGTGACCATGGCGTTGAAGACGGTCGGCGTGTCGTGCGCTGCCAGCCCTGCGAAGACGTGGTCAGGTAGCCGTTGCATCACGCAGCGGATAGTACCCCATCAACCGATGTCGGCGGGTGCCGCTCAACCAGGCTTCTGCCTACCCGGCGATCGCGGCCAGCGCGTCCTGCAGGCCGACCGAGAGGTCGATCGCAAGCGCCAGGTAGGCGCCGCCCAGTGCGTGGACGGCCGCGATCGCGGCGTCCTCGGCTTCCTGCAGCGGCAACGCCGCGTCGGCCAGCCCCGTGTCGCTGAGCGCGCCGGCGGCATGCCGGCGGGCCGCCTGATCGGCCTGCAGGGTGGCGCGTTCCCGGCGCAGCGCGGCCAGCTCCTCGGCCGCGATGGCGCGCTCCAGGTCGAGCCGCGACCGCTGCAGGCCGCTCTGGGCCGCGCTCTGTGCGGTGACCAGCGCCCGCTGCGCGGAGTCCACCCGCGCCTCCGCCTGCTGCACGGCGATCGCCTGCTTGCCGCCGTCGTACAGCGTGTAGCTGCCGGTCACCGATACGCTCAAGCCTCCCAGGCCCGGGGGCCCGGAGCCCTTGGAGTAGGCGAGCGTCAGGGACAGGGACGGGAGCGACCCGCGTTGCGCCTGCGCAAGCTGCAGCCGTGCTGCATCGAGCTGCGCCCGCGCCTCCAGCACTGCCAGGGCGCTGTCGGGATCGGCCATGCCCGCGGATGTCTCCAGCAGGTCGCGCGCCGCTCGGCGCAGCGCACCGGCTTCGACCGACGGAGCGATCAGCGCGGTCTCCGGCAGACCCAGGTCGGCGAAGAACGCCGCGGTGTCCAGCGCCAGCGACGCGCGCGCGTCGGCGACGGCATTGCGCCGTTCGATGGCAGTGATGCGGGCGCCCAGCAGCGCGATCCGGTCGGCCGCCTGCTGCTCCACGAGCGACCGTGTGTTGGCCAGCTCGCGCTCCGCGATGGCCAGGCGCTCCTCGGCAACGGCCAGCGCCGCCGCGCGTTCGGTCAGGCTCACGAAGGTCAGGGCGACCTGTTGCGCCACGTCGCTCTGCGTGGTCCGCACGCGCAGCCGGGCCAGACGCAGGTCGTCGCGGCGCCCCGCCAGGGCCACGGCGGTCGGCGACAACCGGCCGGCCGGCAGCAGGTCCTGGGAGATGGAGACGCTCTGCGCGTCCGTGAACCGCTCCTCGTCGCTCGTTCCGCGGCGGTCCAGGTCGTCCAGCTCGACCCCGGCGGTGTAGGAGCCGGCGATGCTCATCCCCCACGGCAACTCCACCTCCGCCGACAGCGTGCCGCTGGCGTCCGCGTCGAAGGTCTCGACCACGTCCTCGAAGGTGCCGTCCTCCCATGGGGCCAGGCTGACGCCGCCGCTGGCGGGGGTGGCGCGCACCGACACGGACACGCCGCCGTGGTCGATCTCCGCCAGGCGCAGCGAGAGCGCCGCCGACTCCAGGGCCGCTCGCGCCTGAACCACCGACGGGTGGAAGGCAAGGGCGGCCCGGATCGCGGCGGTCAGGTCGAGACCCTGGGCGGCTGCCGGAGACGCCGCGACGACGAGCGTGGCAAGCGCCGGCAGCCAGAACCGTCGGCTCACCGGCTCTCCCAGACCGCCAGCACGTCGGTGCCGGCGGCGTCATGCAGTCGGATCCACGCGAAATAGGCCGCCCACTGCGCCGCGCGCAGCGCGTCCTCCGCGCCCACCAGGTCGGCCTGCGAGGAGGCGAGCTGGGACTCGGTGAGCAGGCCGGCGTCGAACTGCTCCTGGGTGCGCCGGGTGTTCTCCGCCTGCAGCTCGAGTTGCAATTCGCGCAAGGTCACGGTGCCGAGCGCCTGCTGCGCGCTGGCATAGGCGCTGGCAGTCGCGAGCTGCAAGTCGGAGGCGGTGCTCTCCACGGTGGCCCGGCTGCTGGTCACGGTGTTGGTGGCGGTCAGCAGGTCCAGCGGCGAGGTGCCCTGCATGGACTTCAACTTCAGGTCCAGCTCGTCGATCTCGAGCTGCCGGGCAGCGAAGTCGTGCTCGGCCCGTTCCGCCGTCGTCGCAAGAAAGGAGTCGAGGGCGCCGGGATCGGACACGGCCGGCGGCTGCGACGTGAGCACCGCCGCGTCCAGCACGGCCATGTCGATGCCGGTGGCGTCCGCCAGGTCGGGCAGCGTGGTGAACTGGCGCGTGTTGCGCGCGCCCGCCAGGTTCAGATCCGCGCTGAGCGCCGCCACGCGGGCCTGCAGCTCGGTGACCGGGCTGGCGGCGCCGATCTCGACGCGCTCGGCGGCCTGCTGGAGGTCGAGCTGTGCCAGCCGCAGGCGCTCTTCCAGCATGCTCAGGTTCTCATTGGCCTGCTGCAGGCGCACGTACGCCTCCGCCAGCGACAGCAGCTCGCGTACGGTTGCCTGCCCGAAGGTGAGCTGCGCGCGCTCCCACTGCAGCTCGGCCTTGATCTGGTCCAGGCGCGCGTCCGAGGAGGCGATTGAGCGGTCGTAGGCGACGCGGGAGTTCTCCAGCGTCAGCGCCGCCGACTGCAGTGTCGGGTTGGCCGCTTCGGCGGTGGTCAGCATCCCGGTGATGGACAGCTCCTCCGCGCCAGCGGGAAGCGCGAGCGCCGCCAGCAGGGCGACGAGAACCGGTAGCAGGGTGCGAGTCTTCATGGAATTCCTCCAACAGGGGTCATCCGCGGAGGCCTTGCCCAAGGCCCGCGGATGGGGTCGAGGCGAGATCGGCCGCCGATGGCGCGGCGAGCAGATCCTTCGAAACCGTGGCGGGCTCAACGCCCGCCGCGGCGTGCTGCACATCGGTAGGGATCACCTCCGTGCCCATTATACGGTGCTGCCCATCGCCGGCCGAGATCAGCCGCGCGGGGACCGTGATCACGAACGTCGTTCCGGGCGGCTGCCGGCTGTCCACCTCGAGGCTGAAGCCGTGCGCGTCGGTGATGCTGCGCGCGATCGACAGGCCCAGTCCGAAGCCGGAGGAGGTGCCGGCGCCGCGGTAGAACGGGTCGAACAGGTGGGGCCGGTCCTCCGCGGCGATGCCGGGGCCGGAGTCGGCGATACGCACCTCGACGTCGCCGCCGTCGGCGACGGACGCAGACACGGTCACGGTGCCGTCCTCCGGCGTGAAGCGCAGGGCGTTGTCCAGGATGTTCTCGTACGCGCGCGACAGCAGCGTGGCATCCAGAGGCGCCTCCAGTCGTTGGGGAATGCGGACTTCGTGCCGCAGGCGCCGCTTCAGCACGGCGGCGTCGCCGGCGACTCCCGCGCAGAGCTTGCGGTGGAACGCGGCCAGTCCGGTCGGAACCGGCTCGATGTGCCACTGGCTGGACGACAGCCGCACGTACTCGATCAGCTCGCTGACGCGCGCGCCGAGCAGGTCCGCCTTCTCGGCGATGATTTCCAGGTACCGGTCACGGGTCTCGCGATCCTCGGCCATGCCGTCGGCGATCGCCTCCAGGTAGCCCTTGATCGCCGTGAGCGGCGTCTTCACGTCGTGCGTCACCGCGGCCAGCAGCCGCGAACGGCGCTCGGTCTCCTCCTTGAGGGCGCCGCGCATGGCGTCGAACGACCGCGCCAGCGACGCCAGCTCCGAGTTGCCGCGAGCGTCCAGCTCGAAGTCCAGGTCGCCGTCGGCGACCCTGCGGGTGGCGCGCTGCAGGCGCGTGACCGAGCGGTTGACCCCGGTGGCGATGATCCAGGCCCCGCCGGCGGCGATCACCGCCAGCGGCAGGAAGATCGCCAGCCCGTAGCGCAGCATCCAGACCAGCCGGCCGTGCCGCGCCAGCGCCGGGATCGCCTGGCCCGGCACGCTCAACAGAAAGGTGCCGGCCAGCTCGCCGTCCCGGAACAGGGGTTCCAGCATGGTGCGGATGTCCGGGTCCCGGCGGGAGGCGTGCAGCAACTCGCGCGGGTCCACCGCGGCGCCGCGGCCGTACTCCGTGCCGGTAGAGAACAGCACCAGGTTCTCGGTGTCCAGGACGGTCAGGGCGACCCCGTCGGGCAGGTCGATGCTCGCCTGCTCCCCGGCCAGCACCCGCGGCAGGTCGTCGCGGATCACGCGCATCGCCAGCGGGAAGTCGCGCTGAGCCACGTCCGTACGCTGGCGCAGCAGGGTGCTGGCGACGGCGAAGATGGCGGAGACCAGCACCGGCGACAGGGCGACCGCGGCCACCAGCAGCAGGAGCTGCGTGCGCAGCCTCAAGAGGAGTCCTCCGGGGTCGGGTTGAACCGGTAGCCGACGCCGCGCACGGTCTGCACCCAGCGGGCACCGTCGTCGCCAAGCTTCTTGCGGATGCGCTGCACGTGCACGGTGACCGTCGACAGGTCGCCGAAACGGTTGCCCCACACGCGGTCGTAGATCTGCTCGGCAGTGAACACCTGCCCGGGCGAGGCGGCCAGCATCGCCAGCAGCTCGAACTCCCGGCGCGCCAGGTTGAGGGGCTGTCCGTCGAGCGTTGCGGCGTACCCGTCGGGGTCGATGGCAAGCGGCCCATAGCGCAGGCCGGGCTCGGCCGCCTCCGCCGACGCACGCCGGCGGCGCAGGTGGGCGCGCACGCGGGCGGTCAACACCTTGGGGGAGAACGGCTTGGTGACATAGTCGTCGGCGCCGACGCCGAAGGCGAATATGCTGTCCTCTTCGGCGTCGCGGGCGGTCAGGACCAGCACTGGCAGGTCGTGGCGGCGGCGCAGGTCGGCCAGCAGCTCGAATCCGTCCCTGCCGGGAAGATTGACGTCCAGCAGCAACAGGTCGAATTCCTGCTCCTCGATGGCGGGCAGCGCTCCCTCGGCCGAGTCCTTTACCGTGACCTCGACGCCTTCCTTCTCCAGGTACATGCGCAGCAGTTCGCTGATGGCGCGATCATCCTCCACGACCAGCACCTTCCCCTGCACCGTTGCGGTTTCCGCCGAGAGCATAGCGTGCCGGGCATAAACCGGGGCTTAACGGGTGCTGAAAGCGGACGGAACCCGCGCCGTAGCATCCTGGCCTCCATCATCGCAACGACCCCCTCCGGCCTGTTCCGCATCAGCCGCGTGAGGACGACTCAGTCGTTGATCGAAGGCGTGCCATTTTTACGCGATGATACGCGGATACCTTGATAAAGTAAATTCATATATAAATATTTATAAGGTGTTCTAACTAGGGGGCGGCTCAGGCTCATGCCGGCCGGTGAGCCGGCCGTCGCGGGCGCAGAGGCTGTACCGGCACGACCAGGTGCCGATTCTCCAAACTGGCCCGCTGCCGGTGACACTTTCGGCCCACCGGCGGTACCATGGAGGTGAGGCAGAGCCATGACCCCACCCGTCCGGACCGCGTTGCACGCTGTCTACGTGCTGGCCCTTCCGGTGCTGCTGGTCGGGATCTTCGTCGGCGGCTTCGTGTCACTGGCGGAGATCGAGGAGTACGAGGGCGTGCGCGAGCTCACCGTCTACGGCTCTCCGATCACGCCGCTGTTCGTCGGCGCGACCGCCGGTCCGGTGCTGCTGCTGGCCTACTGGCTGGTCCGCCACCTGTCCGGCGGCGGCAAGCGGTCCCGGCGCAAGCGCTGACCCCGGCCCGCAGCCGTCAGAGCCTCAGCTTCACGACCACCTTGACGGTCGGCACGGCCGAGTCGGCGACGCAGCCGGGCTTGTGCGCGTCCTGAGGGTAGAGCACGACGAACATGCCCGGTTCCAGGACCACGGGCAGGCCGCCGTCGTGGCGGAACAGCTCCGCGTCGCCGTCCGGCTGGTAGCCTCCGCCGGGCGGCATCGCGCCTAAGTCTTCCCAGTACAGGGTCTCCCGGCCGGAGACGATGTAGTGCACGTCCAGCCAGGCGCGGTGCGCCTCGTACGGGAGCTCGGAGGGCAACTTTGTGGTGTAGCGGTTGACCATCACGTACATGCGCTCACCGCCGACCTCGTGCCGGCCGGTGGCCAGCTCCTCGAAGCCGCCGCGGCGCAGGAACGCGAACGCATCCGCCAGTCCGTCGACGGCTGCGTACGTGTCGGCGTTGTTCAGCCGGTCCAGGATCATGGCAGTGCCCCCGTGCGCTCCACCGGCCAGCCGTGCTTGGCGGCCTGCACCGCCAGCCACTCCCGGTACGGCCGCGGAGCCGCATCCGGATCGCCCAGGCCGGCCTCGTGGCGCAGGCGCAGCAGCGGGTGGTCGCGCTCGGTCTGCGGCAGCGTGACCGGCCGCCGGTAGGCGCCGGACTCGAAGATCGCCAGGATGATCTCGATGATGTGGCGCCCACGGAGTCCGTCCGAGGGAGGGCTGCCGTCGGCGTCCAGCGCGTTGACGTAGTCGTCCACGTACCAGTACTCGCCCTCCGACACCCCGTCCGGCACTGGCGCCGGAGGCTGTTGCTCCGCCAGCGCCTCCCACTCGGCGCGGCCCGGCACCGCCCAGGGCACCGGCAGGATCCAGCCACCGTCGTAGTGCCAGCGCAGCCGCCCCTCGGTGCCGGCGATCTCGAAGCCCAGCGCCTCCCGCTCGATGCCGGGGAACATGTGCTGGTGCAGGGTGCCGGTGAGCATCTGGTCGAACTCCAGTGTGGCCGTGATCTGCTGGCCGGCGATGGTCCCCATGCCGGACGGCGACTGCACCACGTCCTCGGCCGTGATCGGCCGTCCGTTCGTGAGCAGGGTGGCGGTCACCCGCCGGCACGGCCCGGTCACCGACAGCAGCCCGCTGAGCATGTGCGTGCCCATGTTCATCAGCTCGTAGCCGCCGTAGTAGCCCTTGCCGTTGGAGGTGACGTGCAGCGGCACGCCGATGCGGCCCGCGTCCAGCGCCTGCTTGACGGCGCGGAGCGACCGCAGCGAGCTGCCCTGGTGGTGGACGGCGATCCGGGTGCCCAGCTCCTCGGCCCGCGCAAGCAGCGTGTCGGCCTGCGCCAGGTCGACCGTCATCGGCTTCTCCACGTCCAGGTGGCAGGGGCGGGCGGCCAGCACGCGCATGGCCAGCGGAAAGTGCAGGTCGGTCTGCACCGGCACGATGACGATGTCCGGCTCGACGGCCGCCAGCATCTGCTCGATGTCATCGAAGCGGGCGTGGACGCCGAGCTCGTCTCCCAGCGTGTCCAGTCGCTCCCGGTCCAGGTCGCAGAGCCCGACCACGTCGGTGCGCGGGTGATAGCAGTACGCGCGCGATGCGTGTCCGCCGCGGCTGCCGCAGCCCAGCAGCGCGGCGCGATAGATCTTCGCCATGGCAGCCGATACTCGACCCGGGCGGTCCGCCGGTCAAGCCGCCGGGGTGCGCGCGGCTAGTCGGTGCGCGCCAGCATCCCGCCGTCCACCGTCAGCGCCGTTCCGGTGATGAAGGACGCCTCGTCCGAGGCCAGGAACAGCACGGCGTTGGCCACGTCCTCGGGCGTGCCCAGGCGCTTGGCGGGCACCATCTGCGCATAACGGACCTCCTGATCGGGCGGCGCCCCCTCCCACGGCGGCGTCAGGATCGCGCCGGGCAGCACGGCGCAGACGCGGATGTCCGGCCCGTAGTCGATGGCGAGGGTTCTGGTCAGGCCCAGGACACCGGCCTTGGCCGCGTCATAGGCCGTGCACGCGGGCAGGCTCACCATCGAGTGCACGGAACCGGTGTTGACGATCACGCCTCCGCCGGTCCTGCGCATGACGGGGATCCCGTACTTGGCCGCCAGGAAGATCGCCTTCAGACCGACGTTCAGGGTGTCGTCCCAGTCCTTCTCGTCCAGCTCGGTCGCCACGCCGTCGCGCACCCGGATGGCGTTGTTGTGCACGATGTCGACCCGTCCGAATGCCTCCTCGGTGCGCGCGAACATGCCGATGACGTCATCGCGCGCGCCGACGTCGGTACGGACGACGATCGCCGTGCCGCCCGCGGCCCGTATCTCGCCGGCGACCCGCCGGCCCCCGGCCTCATCGACGTCGGCGATGCAGACCGAGGCGCCTTCACGCGCCAGGACCTCCGCGGTGGCCCGGCCGATTCCCGAAGCGGCGCCCGTAACGATGGCCGCCTTGCCGGCGACTCTTCCCGTGGTGCTTATGGCAGTCCGGTCCCCTTCGATTATGGAGAGCTTAGGGATCTTATCGATTTCTTGTAAGATCCACATACGTACGTGGCCGGACTGGCAGGGAGCCTGATGGCTTCTCTCCCGCGGCCGGCGGCAGTACGTTGACCATGCGATGAGCACCGTCGACACGCGGCCCGTCGCCGCAGAGCCGAGCTTCAACGAAGGGCTGTCCCTGATCGTGGACCGGGCGCTGCGCCACCTGGACCTGCCGCCCGGCCTGCCGGAGCAGATCAAGGCGTGCGACTCGGTGCTGCAGCTCCACTTCCCGGTGCGGTTCGACGACGGCGTGCTGCACATTTTTCGCGGCTGGCGGGCAACGCACAGCTCCCACCTGCTGCCGGCCAAGGGCGGCATACGCTATGCCTGCTGCGTCGACCAGGACGAGGTGGAGGCGCTGGCCGCGCTGATGACCTACAAGTGCGCGCTGGTGGACGTTCCGTTCGGTGGCTCGAAGGGCGGCGTGAACCTCGAACCGGGCGACTACTCGGAGCGCGAGCTGGAGCTCATCACACGACGCTTCGCACGGGAGCTCATCTCGCGCGGCTATCTCAGCCCCGGCGGCAACGTGCCGGCGCCGGACATGGGCACCGGCGCGCGCGAGATGGGCTGGATCGCCGACATCTACCGGATCATGCACCCGGAGGAGATCAACGCGCTGGCGTGCGTGACCGGCAAGCCGCTCACCATCGGCGGCATTCCGGGCCGCACCGAGGCGACCGGGCGCGGCGTGCAGTTCGCGGTGCGCGAGCTCTTCCGCCGCCCCGAGGACCTGGCGCTGGCCGGCCTGGAAGGCGGCCTGGAAGGCAAGCGGATCGTCGTGCAGGGGCTGGGCAACGTGGGCTACCACCTGGCCAAGTACCTGTCCGAGGAGGACGGCGCCGTGATCGTCGGCGTGATGACGCGCGAAGGCACGGTCATGGACGACGGCGGCATCGACGTGGACGGGCTGCGCGCCCACCTGGATGAGAACGGCGGCATCGATGGGTTTCCCGGCGGGCGCGCGGATGTCGGCGCGGACGCGTTCCTGGCGACCCCCTGCGACCTGCTGGTCCCGGCCGCGATCGAGGGCCAGATCCACCGCGGCAACGCCGCCGCCGTGCAGGCCAGCCTGGTGGTGGAGGCGGCCAACGGCCCGGTCACCTTCGGCGGTGACGAGATCCTCAGGCAGCGCGGCATCCCGGTGCTGCCCGACCTGTTCGTGAACGCGGGCGGCGTCACCGTCTCCTACTTCGAATGGATCAAGAACCTGTCCCACATCCGCTTCGGCCGCATGGACCGCCGCCTGGACGAGGGGCGTGGCGAGCGCATCGTCAGCGCCCTGGAAACGATGACCGGCCGCTCGGCCGATGCGTCGCTGCGCGCCGAGCTGATCTCCGGCGCCGACGAGCTGGCGCTGGTCCGCTCGGGCCTGGACGACACCATGCGGCAGGCCTACGACGAGATCAGCCGGACCTTCCACGGGAACGACGCGATCGACGACTACCGCACCGCCGCCTACGTGGTCGCCATCACCAAGATCGCCAACACCTACCTCGACCTGGGGGTGTAGGGACCTGGGCGTGTAGGCGAGCCGCCGGCCGCCGGCGTCACGACCAGGCGATGCTGGAGGTCGCGAGCCGTGGCAGCGGCTGTGCGCCGATCCCGGGCTGATCCCGAACGCGGTCTGGCCTGGCTGGGTCAGCCGGGTACGGCACTCGGGTTCGGTTCCGAAGCCCTCACCACCGCGTGCTGAGTCGAGGCCTTGATGCGCATCTGAAGCCCGACGGCTCATGCGGGGAAACGCCCGCCGCATCCACAGGTCTCTGGGGATGAACAGAGTCGAAGGTGCCTACCTAATGTAGTCCACGCTCCGCGAGAACAGAAGGGGGGTCTCTACTTCAGGCCGTGTTTCTACAGGAACCGGCGCAGACCGGTCAGCGTCTCGCGGGTGGATTCGAGGCGGGAGGCGCCTTCCTTGCTCCAGTGGGTTTCCACGCTGACGACGCCTGAGTAGCCGTCGCGGCGCAGGGCGTCCACTTGGCCGGCGTAGTCCACGGAGCCGCTGCCGATCGGCGCCCAACTCGTCAGGCCGGTGGCGTCGTCCACGACCGTGGCGTCCTTGACGTGCACGTGCATGAGGTAGGGGAGCACGGCGCGGTAGCCGTCCGGGTAGGGCACTCCGCCGGACACGAAGTCGTTGCCCGGGTCCCAGATCGCGCGCAGGCGCGGGTGGTCCACCGCGTCCAGGATGCGCGCCGCGTTGTGCCCGGAGTTGCCCCAGCAGGAGCGCACGTTCTCCAGGCCCAGGGTCACGTCGTGCTCGTCGGCGATGGCCGCCGCCGCGCGCAGCCCGGCGACGATCTTCGGCAGCAGGCCGTCGGGGATGGCCCCGCCGCGCGGCTCCCGCGGGGAGGGGTTGCCGGCCCCGGCCATGTAGCCGCGCCGGAACGAGAACAGGCGCACGATGCCGGCGCCCAGCTCGCCCGCCACCCCGCAGCTCCGCCGGATCTGCTCCAGGTGTTCGGTCACCGCGGCGTGGCGGGCGACCTCGGCCGTCGGCACCTCGTCCAGCTCGATCGCCTTGAACGATGGCGGGTCCACCGCCACGACCTGCAGCCCCTCGCCTGCGACCATCCGCCGGAGCTCGGCCACGTCGGCGCCGGACAGCTCGTGTGCGCCCTTCTCGCCGACCTTGTTGAGCTCCAGGTGAGTGAGCCCCATCTCGCGCGCCGCCGGAAAGGCGACCGCGGGATCCGCATCGATCTCATCGGTGACGACGCCCAGCTTGAAACTCAATCGTAACTACCTTGGGGATGGTCCCCCATCAGACGGCGCTGGCGCTCGCTGGCCACGGCCAGGATGTCCGGGTCGAACCGGAAGCGGTTCAGGTAGGGCGGAAACCGCTGCGCGATGCCGCGCTGCCCGTAGCTGACCTGCAGCAGATGGCGCACGCGGTCGCTGCGGTTGGCGCTGCCGCGATGCCAGACCTCGCTGCGGAAGATCACGACGTCGCCCGCGTTGCAGAGGATGCTCTGCTCCTCCCGGCCCTGCCAGGACTCCGCCCCGTCGGGCCGGCGGCCGGCGCGGTGGCTGCCGGGGATGAAGCGGGTCGGGCCGATCTCCTCGTCCAGGTCGTCCAGGTAGAAGTGGGCGGTGGCGATGTAGACCGGAATACGCACGCGCGGATCGGCCATCACGTCCTCCGGCAGCGTGAGCGCCTGGTAGTCCGCGTGCAGCGGCTGGTCGGGCCGCCCGGGCCCGGTCAGCCAGGAGGTCATGGCGATGACGTGGCAGTCGGCTCCGAGAAGGCCCTCGGTGATCTCGATGACGCCTGGGTAGTCCAGGAACTGAACGAAGTGCGGGTCGCGGTTGAAGGCGTTGTTGATCGACCGGTTGAGGAAGCCGGCCTCGGAGGCGCGGTCGTAGCTCTCGGCCAGCGGCTCCAGCCGCTCCATGTGGCTTCGAAGTTCTGCGACCTGATCGCCGTCGAGCACACCGGGCAGGTACACGTACCCGTCCCGCTCGACGGCGTTCACCCGACTCGGCAGGTCCGGCTGGGCTACCAGCGGCAAGGCTTGCGGCATCGCTTCTCAGTATACAGCTACCGTACAAGACATGGCATCCGCGAACGTTGAGCGAGATGGACGGGACGTATCAACTGACGACACGGAGGGATGGCGACCACCAACGTGAGGCGCATCGATGACGAGGTTCTGCGGCGGCTCAACGGGCATGCACCCCATTCGACGTTCTCATCAGGGAAGATCGCGACAGCGGCCGTCGATTCTGACGATGCGACTGGCCGTGGACGCCAGCGTGGCCGCGAGGTGGGTCGTGGACGAGGTCACTCCCCGGCCGCAGAGCGGCTGATCCCAGGACCACATGAGTCATCAGGGCACTCGCACTTCGTGTAGATTCGTATACGTATATGCCATGATCCGTGAGCAACTCGTGACTCCAGGATGAACCGTAAGAATGGGTTGCGCTTCGGTACGTAGTTGACCCAGATGCGCCGATACATGAGTCTTCGAGAAGACGACGACTTCGGAGGTGGCCTGATGGCCCGCACGATCAATATCGACTCGCTTCTTGCTGGCTGCGCGGACGACTCATTCGACGACGGGGTCCGCATCGACACGGAGCTCGATCCGCTGTCCGGGCCCTGGAGGTCCGGTGAAGCCGGCGGTATACGAAGGCGGGAAGTATCAGATGGATCGCCGCTGGGCGTCCCCGACGGATGATGCGCCGACCCCGGTAATCGTAATCGACAACGTCCCGTCGCAAGCGAACCGTCTGGAGGAGGCGATCCGCCGCCATCGGGAATCGATCGGCGTGCCCGAGCTGGTGCTCGATCTCGCGGGCGTGGGCAATCTGCCGGCCCACCTCCCGCGCCAACTGTCGAGTCTGCAGTTTCCGCATCGCAACGCGGACGCGTATCTGCGCGATGCCCGCCTAGATGACGACGACTTCACGAAGACGGATCTCGGGCTAGCGATTTTCGGCGCGACACCCGAGGCATGCGGTCCGCTGATGGCTTGGTTCCCGCAGGCGTTGCTGTACGGATTCTGGCAATCTCACTTGGGGAAGAAGCGGCAGAACACCAAGCATGCTCGTGCATGGGTGTCGGAGATCGTCGGCTGGAGCCCCGCGTCTACGGACACGAAGGTCCTCGGTCTGAAGGGTGACGCCCTGAATCTCAACACCGACGAGAGTATCACCTCCAATCCTGATGACCGGCTGAGATGGGACATCGGCAAGGTGGAGAAGGTCGAAGGAGGAAAGAAGGACAAGCTCTCCGAGATGGGCCATGGGCAGGTGCCATTCATGGGAAACGAAGCGACCGCGGCACCCGTCTCCTTTGGTCGGGTATCACAGCGGGCGACGCTGTCGTTCGCGCAACTGAGGCGCATCTCACTGGGGCCGGACCATACTCGCGAAGCAGACGCCGCCGGACGAGCGCTCCTGGTTGCGCTCGGGCTCCATGCCCACACGCTCGCCTTCGGTCGAGGCTTCGCGCTGCGGTCCGGCGCCGAGTTGCGACCGACGGCAGCAACGGTCACTTGGCTCGGAGGCGCAACCGACGACGCGTGCGAGGTCGGCGACGCGGCGATGACCGGAGCGTTGCTGCAAAGCGCGGTGGACAACGCGAAGTCGGCCGGCGTGCCTCTCGACGGTTGGGGCAAGCCGCCGTTGATGCTCACGCCCAAGGACAACCTCCGAACCGCGATCTGTAAGACATGGCCGGAGCTCGATGACTGATGCTCGCCATCTCGGTTGAGCTTCTGCATGGAACGTTTCGGGGTGATCCCGATGGCACCGCGAACACCGGTGGCCTTTCCCGAGGCGAATGGCCTCCAGCACCGGCGCGGCTTCTGGCGGCGATGGTTGCAGCGGACGGCACCCGAGACCGGTGCAGAGTGACCGACGGCTCCGAACTGGAGTGGTTCGAGCAGCTTCCAGCGCCGGTCATCCACGCTCACGAGGCCCCGGAGCATCAGGATCTGCAGCCGCGCTACGTCGTGCACGCGGGCAAGTCTGCGGTGAATGACACCTGTCAGGAATACATAGGGCGCAAGAGCATGGCAATGCGTCCCGGCATAAGGGTCGCGCCGCGCTATCCCCACGTGGTCTACTCGTGGGACACGGAAGCGCCGAGTCACGTGCTCGCCGCTCTCCGACGTCGCGCCGCCCGGATCGGGTATCTTGGCGCCGCGGACTCTCCGGTTCGCGTGCGCGTCGGTACTCACATGCCGAAGTCCGTCGGCGCAGCCGCTGTCTTCCAGCCTGACCTCGACGGGGACATGGAGGTCAGCGTACCCCAGGAGGGCGACGTACGGGTCCTGGACGCGATGTACGACCGTTGGGTCAAATGCGGAGCCGACGTCGCTCGCTCGCAGTTCCCAGCCCTGCGGCATCAGGTTCCGTACCGCTCACCTGCGGCCGCCGTTCAGGACGACGCCGGCACAGTGGTGGCTTGGCTGCGTTTGAACACGGCCGTCTCGGGCCGTCGTGTCACGGCGGTTACGGCACTGTTCAAGCAGGCTGTGCTCAGCCAGCACCAGAGGATTCACGGCGAGCCACCGCCGGTTCTTCACGGGCACGGCTTCACTGGATGTGGCTACGAGCTAGCTCGCTATCTGGCACTCCCTGATGCCGGGTACCCGCGGTCGCGCGGGAGGATTCACGGTCTCGCGCTCTGGATGCCGCCGGCCTGCGACTCCAACATGTGTCAGCGCGCTGGGGACGCCGCGCTCGCGGTGCAGCGTCTGACCGGTCGTGGCGTGGATGTGTCCGTCGTGCCGCGGCAAGGCGAGGACCGCCCCGTGGCTGCACATCCGGGGCGCTGGACGGGCAGATCACGCTGTTGGGTGACAGCCTTTCCGGCGATTCACGAGCGCCGCGGCGTGCTCGATCTGGAGGAAGTCTCCCGATGGTGCGCGCATGCCGGCTATCCGGCGCCGCTACGGTTCCGGTCGGCGCGCTCTCCGCTGGCTCGGGGCGCAGTGGATCTCGCCCCCGTGGAAGTGAACAGGCCTGGCAGGACTGGGTTACCCTATTCGCACGTGCAACTGTGGTTCGAGGAAGCGATCGCCGGTCCGGTCGTGATCGGCGCCGGGCGACAGCGTGGCTTCGGACTTTGCGTACCGGTGGACGATTCGGATGGCCAAGACACCTGAGCGGCGACCTCCCCGCCCGATGCCCGAATTCGGCGAGTTCTACCGAGCCATCAATCGCCGCGATCCGTTCCCGTGGCAATCTCGGCTGGCTCACCGTGTCGCCGAAACCGAATGTTGGCCGGTTGAAGTCGGAGTGCCTACGGGACTCGGAAAGACCGCCTGCCTGGACATCGCCGTCTGGTGGCTTGCGTCCCAGGCTGATCGGTCGCCGGCTGCGCGCACAGCGCCGACTCGGATCTGGTGGCTCGTCAACAGGCGCCTGCTGGTCGATGCGACCACGGAACACGCAGAGGCGATCAGCGAAGCGCTGAGCGAGCCGCGCACGTGCGGACTCGACGGCACGGAGGCGGATGCCGTCGTGACGGTCGCCGATCGTCTGCGCTCGCTGTCCGCAGACCCATCCGCCTCACCGCTCGAGGTGATTCGGCTTCGCGGTGGTGTCCCATCCCGTAGTCCGACGGATCCGTCACAACCGGCGGTCCTGCTCTCCACGCTGCCGATGTACGGATCCCGCCTCCTGCTTCGCGGCTACGGGTCCACCAGGTCGATGCGGCCGATCGACGCCGCCATGGCCGGAACCGACAGCCTCGTCATCCTGGACGAGGCGCATCTGGCCTCCCACTTAATGAGTCTGCTGCCGGCGCTCTCCGAGTGCACGCCGGGGGCGCTGCCGATTCTGGCGGGTCGTCGGTCGCGGCCTACGATGGTGGCGCTGACCGCGACCGGCGACGCGCCGGGAGCAGAGCGGTTCGATCTGGACGCTGCAGACCAGGCACACCCGATCGTCCGGCAGCGGCTCGACGCGGCGAAGCACGTGGAGTTGCGCTTGGACACCGGCGATGCCGGCCGACGGCTGGCGGAGGCGACGCTTACGCTCATAGCCGGCGCATCCGCTCCGGCAGGGTGCCTGGTCTTCGCGAACACTCCGGCAACGGCCCGCGCGGCCTTTCGTTTCCTGAGAACCGCGATCGTCGAAGAGACGGCGGAAGTCCTTCTGCTGACCGGCCGCGCCCGGGAGCGGGAGGCGGAACGTACTCGACGGCTGATCCTCGATCCCGTGCACGGGATGGCTTCGACGCGTGATCGCGGGGGCGGTCGCCAACGCCACCTGATCGTGATCGCAACGCAGACACTGGAGGTTGGTGCCGACATCGACGCCGAGTTCCTCGTGACGGAAGCATGCGGCGTACGGGCGTTGACGCAGCGACTCGGACGGTTGAACCGGCTGGGACGCTATCCTCATGCGAGCGCCGTCTATGTTCACCTGCCCCCTCCCAGGGACAGGCGGAAGGGACCTCAGGATGCTGAGACGTGGCCGGTCTACGGCCGTGAACCTGCGATGGTGCTGCGGAGACTGCAGGATGCCATACAAGGTGACGGCAGCGGCAGAACGACGGTGAACCTCTCACCCCGGCGGATTGCCGAGACGCTCGGGCAGCCGGAAGATGATCCCGGGCGCGCTCCGGAGATCCTGAACGGTCTTCTTTGGGAGTGGGTGAAGACCACGACGCCTCCCGAGGGCGAGGCTCCGGTCGAACCCTACTTCTCCGGCATTGCCGCTCCGGAGTACTCGGTGGCGCTGATCTGGCGCGTTCACGTTCCACGGGACGGCGACGTGCTGTGGCCGCGAGCGACCGACCGTGAGGCCGTCGAGGTGCCGCTCGGCGAAGTTCGGGACGTGTTCGGCGACGAAGAGGAGCTGCGCCGGCTCGCTCCCGACGGCGTGACGATGGAGACGGCTTCTGCCGCGGATCTTCGTCCGGGTAACGTTATCGTGCTGGATTCGGAGCGGGGCTTGCTTGACCAGTTTGGATGGGATCCCGAGTCTTCAGCCCTCGTCGTCGATGCATCGATCGCAGACTCCGGACTGCCCTTGGACGCGGAGGCGATCCGGCGTCTGTGCGGGGTTTCCATCAGCGCTCTGGTCAACCGGGCACTGGGGATCGTCGCTGACGATGAGGATCTCGATGAGTCCGACCGTACTGAGGCCGTCGACCAGGTCCTGGAGGCGATCGGCGCTGCAACGCCAGTCGGCTGGGACGAATCGGACTGGCGCGAGCTGATCGCCGACTTGGAGCGACAGGTCGACACCGTGCCGAACGAGGTCCCGCGTCTGCCCAGGCGTGAAGCCCGCGAGCCAAGCAGCGACGAGCTCGATGAGCTGTCCCAAGCCGACCCCGCGGTCGAGCTGGACCGTCACAATGAAGCCGTCGCGGCGCGATCGAGAACGATTGCGGAACGGCTCGGTGTCTCGTCCGATCTGGCTGCCGTGGTCGAGCGGGCCGGCCGTTCCCATGATCTCGGGAAGGTCGATGGACGGTTCCAACGATGGCTCGATCCCGACGGGAGCCAGCTCGTCCCGATGGCCAAGTCGCAGATGCGGCGCAGTCAGTGGAACGCTGCTCGGATCGCCGCTGGATGGCCGCGCGGGGGCCGCCATGAGGAGCTCTCGGCGCGTCTGGTTCGCGGATGGCTGGAAGCCCGGCCCGATCGGTTTGACCCGCTGATGGCAGATCTGCTCGTCCACCTGATCGTCAGTCATCACGGCAGCGGCCGACCGCTGGTGATGCCGGTCGATGACCATGCGACCGACGACGTGTCCTTCGAAATCGAGGGTGCGCGCGTCAGTGTGCCGGCCGATCTGTCGACAATCGACTGGAGTCAGCCGGCGCGGTTCAGACGCCTCAACGAACGGTTCGGACCCTGGGGATTGGCTCTCCTGGAGGCGATCGTGCGGCGGGCCGACCACGCTGTCTCGGCAGGATCGCGCGTGAGTGAGTTGGAGGTTCGCTGATGGCCGAAGTGGTGTCCGCCGGGCTGCCGGCCTCCTGGCTCAACGCGTGGCTGGCAGCGGTGGGCGCTACGGTGATCGACACACGGGTCCGCCTCCACTGGACATCGGAGAAGACTCCGGTGGCAGTCCTGAGCGCCGATGGCGGCGATCCGGTGACGATCCTGACAGACTCCTGGCCGACGACCGACGTACTCGATGCCATGCCCATCGCCGAGCATTGGGGTGACACGCCACAGTTGCGCAGAAAGGTGCCCGTCGACGCCTTCATCCGCAGAGCCCGCGCCACACGTGGCCACGCGCACTCGTGGACCCTGTCGTCGACCATGACGGATCTCGACCTGGACAAAGGTGGTGAGGTTGCGCACGCTCCGTTCGATCCAGCCGGGCCCGGGACGATCAAATGGCTGCATCATCGCCTTCTGAAGGTTCACTGCTTGATTGAACCATCGGTTGAACGGCTCATGGATTCGTTCGCCGGCCGGGCGGCGAGGGTAACGGACAACGGGTTGGGGTTCGACCTGACCAGGCTGGGTTCGCAGTCCGATGACTCCAAGCCTGCGGTCGATCCAGTCGTTGAGGTGCTCGCGTTCTTCGGTCTCTCTCTCTTGCCCTTCCGGGGCAGGGGAACCGACAGAAGGCTGCACAGCGGATCGTTCCCGCCGGCCGTCCAGAGAAGTTGGTTGAAGGTGCCTGGTAGCAGACGCGAGCACCGATTCACGTGGCCGGCATGGAGCTCCCCGCTGGACCAAGCGGGCATCGACGCGCTTCTCGATGTGTGGAAGCCAGAGAAGAGAGTCTGGTCACGGCTCGGTGTGCATGCTGCTTGGCGGAGTGTTCGCTTCACGCCGAGAGCTACAGCGGACACGACGCGAGGGTTCGGATCGGAGCGCCTGTGACGGACGAGGTTGTCGTCTCCATCTCGGCGATTGAGCACTTCGCGTACTGCCCGCGACAATGCGCGTTGATTCACTGTGACGGCGTGTGGACCGACAATGAACACACGGTACAAGGGTCACGAGCTCACCGCCGCGTCGACAGCGGGCACCATCGCCACGAACGAGGCCGGCTGGTCCTCCGTTCCATCCCTCTCTGGTCGGAGACTCTTGGCTTGTCCGGTCGTGCCGATGCAGTCGAGATCGATTCCCACGCAGTCCGGCCGGTAGAGTACAAGTCGGGCACCCGGCATGGATCGGCCGCGGATCTTCAACTGTGTGCTCAGGCGCTGTGTCTGGAGGAGATGCTCGACGTGGACATTCCAGATGGCCATGTTTGGTACGGCGGACCGAGGCGTCGCGTGCGGGTACGCTTTACGTCGGCTCTACGCCGTGAGGTGCGAGGGATCATTGAGGAAATCCGGACGCAGTTATTGACAACTTATCTGCCGGAAGCGCCCAACGATCGCCGCTGCACGGAGTGTCAACTACTCCATCATTGTCTGCCGGGGGTCACCAGTGCACCGCACACGGTCAGCCGCTACATGGCGGAGTCGGTATTCGGATGCGGTACCTGAGCACGGTCTACGTCCGTGATCATCGGGCGCGGGTCACACACCGGCGTGGCTCGTTGCTGGTTTCTTCGCCTGATGGGAGCCAGCGAGTCCCGCTCGAAGCGATCGATGCGGTCGTCATGTTGGGCAGCGGCCAGATCACGACTCAGGCGCTGGAAGCCTGCGTCCGACGCGGCGTTCGCGTCACGGCGCTGAAGATGAGCGGAGCCGTGCGCTTCGTGGTCGGAGAATCGACCGGAGGCAACGTCCACCTGCGAACGTCGCTGTATCGGGTCGTTACCGACGCCGCACACTCGTTGGCGCTGTCCAAGGCGATCGTGGCGGCGAAGCTTCAGAACAGCCGTAGGGTCGTGGACCGCTGGGCACGCGACGAGAAGGCACGGGACGATTCCCGTTTTCTCGCGCAGCGCGGCGTTCAGATTACGGAACGGATTTCCCGATTGCCTGGAGCCAATACCCCTGACCATGTTCGTGGGATCGAGGGTGATGCCGCAAGATCGTACTTCGGCGCGGTCGGTCAAGCCGTGTCGAAAAGCGACTTTCGCTTCTCCGGGAGGACGCGACGCCCGCCGAGAGACCCGGTCAACGCCATGTTCGGATTCTGCTACGGGCTGTTGGTAACGGAGTTCATAGGTGCGTTGGAGAGCGTCGGCTTGGATCACCAGATGGGGTTCTTCCACCGTCCTCGTTCTGGCAGGCCGTCTCTCGCGCTCGATCTCGTCGTCGTCAAGTAGGGCCGGAAAGCTTCGTTCGGACGCCAGGTGGTGGGGTCTACTTGAGCGACGAGGCGAGGACCAGCCTGATCAAAGCGTGGGAATCTCACAAGGAAGTCGAACATTACCATCGGATGTCCGGCCGAAAGGTCGGACGTTGGGCGCTTCCCTCAGTTCAGGCAACCATGCTTGCCCGTCATCTTCGCGGTGACCTCCCCGAGTATCCACCGTTTGTTATTGCATGACGTATGGACGTCTTGGTTGCGTATGACATCGCGGATACGGACGGGTTTGGCGCGATCCGTCTGCGACGGATCGCGCAGGTATGTGAGAGATACGGTCAGCGCGTACAGTTTTCTGTGTTTGAATGTCGGTTGCCTCCCGAGCGTTTGGCGCGGTTGATTGGCGAGGTCCAGGACGTAATCGACGGACATCGTGACTCCGTGCTTGTCTATCGCTTCCCCGGAAGAATGGCCGACGCCAAGCTCCGCTTCGGCCGAGATGAGGCTCACGAGCTGGGGCAACCCTGGTTGCTCTGACCGGTCTGCGAACCTCCGGTGATCCGGGGAGGTGCGCACTCAACGGGGTTCGAAAGTCCTATATGGCTACGACTCGCACCGATTTCGGCTGCATGGTTGCATCAAGAGCGTCGTGAATCGCCTCATATTCGTCAGGACTTGGTCCTCGGTCGAGACCAAACAGCGCACTATCGCCTTCCGAAGCTCACTTTTCCCAGATTAGCAGTGTCGCCGGAGCTTATGCTCCGGCCTTCGTTGAGCGGCGCCATCGCGCGTCATGGAATGACACCTACCGCGCAGGTGTCGCCGGAGCTTATGCTCCGGCCTTCGTTGAGCGACTACGGACCTCACCTGGACTATTCGACCCTCGCGTGTGTCGCCGGAGCTTATGCTCCGGCCTTCGTTGAGCGACTACGGACCTCACCTGGACTATTCGACCCTCGCGTGTGTCGCCGGAGCTTATGCTCCGGCCTTCGTTGAGCGGCAAGGTCAGTAAGGCCCGTCGAGCTCGAAGAAAGCGAGTGTCGCCGGAGCTTATGCTCCGGCCTTCGTTGAGCGAGTCTGAGCGCATAGCCGCACTGGCGGAAGAGCGCGACGAAGTGTCGCCGGAGCTTATGCTCCGGCCTTCGTTGAGCGGATCCGAACTGCATGTGCGACGCATGCTCGCTGAAGGTGTCGCCGGAGCTTATGCTCCGGCCTTCGTTGAGCGCCGTCGGCGTGGACGTGGGCCAGCGGGTCGACCACACCGCGTGTCGCCGGAGCTTATGCTCCGGCCTTCGTTGAGCGTGCTTGACGCCTCAAGACGCGCCCGCCCAATTGCGCGTGTCGCCGGAGCTTATGCTCCGGCCTTCGTTGAGCGCCGACCGACAGCCGAGGCATCCTGACCCAGGCCGGTGGTGTGTCGCCGGAGCTTATGCTCCGGCCTTCGTTGAGCGAACCGGCGCGTATCGCCAGCCGGCAGGCCGTGGCGGCAGCGTGTCGCCGGAGCTTATGCTCCGGCCTTCGTTGAGCGCGCCAATCGAGCGGCCTGGAGACGCATCCAGGTAGGCGTGTCGCCGGAGCTTATGCTCCGGCCTTCGTTGAGCGACCACCTTTCATGAGCTTGAAAACACGTTAGACGAGTGTCGCCGGAGCTTATGCTCCGGCCTTCGTTGAGCGGAATCGCGCGCGCGCTTGGCAACGACCCGTTCCTGGATTTCGAGTGTCGCCGGAGCTTATGCTCCGGCCTTCGTTGAGCGCAGGAACTACAGCAGTAGGAACTACAGCAGCAGGAGTGTGTCGCCGGAGCTTATGCTCCGGCCTTCGTTGAGCGGCCCGGCACCGGCTCATGTACCCTGGCGGCCATGAGGGTGTCGCCGGAGCTTATGCTCCGGCCTTCGTTGAGCGACGAACGAAACGATCGACCAGTACTTTGCACCTTATGGTGTGTCGCCGGAGCTTATGCTCCGGCCTTCGTTGAGCGAGCAATTCATCGAAGGAAACAAAGCTGGCTTGGCTGGCTGGTGTCGCCGGAGCTTATGCTCCGGCCTTCGTTGAGCGGGCTACCCTATGCGCGTCGGGCGGTATGGTTCGGCTCGTGTCGCCGGAGCTTATGCTCCGGCCTTCGTTGAGCGCTCGTCGATTGTGGCTTGGCGGAGCCGCAGTTCCTGCCCGGCTGGTGTCGCCGGAGCTTATGCTCCGGCCTTCGTTGAGCGCGAGCGCCGATGGCCATCATCTTGAGCTGGTCCATGCGTGTGTCGCCGGAGCTTATGCTCCGGCCTTCGTTGAGCGTCCATCTCAGTTACCCTGTGTATGAAATCGTATACATCGTCGAGGTGTCGCCGGAGCTTATGCTCCGGCCTTCGTTGAGCGGAACCAAGGTCAGGTGAATACTACGTTTACGTGGGCAGGTGTGTCGCCGGAGCTTATGCTCCGGCCTTCGTTGAGCGACTGGTGTCGAGCGAGCACGCGTCATGCATGCGGTAGCAGGTGTCGCCGGAGCTTATGCTCCGGCCTTCGTTGAGCGCATCGCCAATATGCCAGCAACACTCGGCATACATACGCGTGTCGCCGGAGCTTATGCTCCGGCCTTCGTTGAGCGCGGCAAGCCCTCAAGGAGGAGTGGATAGCCAAGGGCCGCTACGTGTGTCGCCGGAGCTTATGCTCCGGCCGTCGTTGAGCGTGTTCGGAAACGGGGGGGACGCAAGATGGCGAACATGTGTCGCCGGAGCTTATGCTCCGGCCTTCGTTGAGCGCAGGACAGTGAAAGAACGGTCTGACAGCTCTCGTCGTGCTGGTGTCGCCGGAGCTTATGCTCCGGCCTTCGTTGAGCGATCAGAATCACACGTACATTCGCGCCATGGCGGTATCCAAGTGTCGCCGGAGCTTATGCTCCGGCCTTCGTTGAGCGCCGGACACCTTCGCCACCGAAGCCGAAGCCAGGCGCAACGTGTCGCCGGAGCTTATGCTCCGGCCTTCGTTGAGCGGTTTCGAGCGGCCATGATCGCGAGCATGCGGCTATCCGTGTCGCCGGAGCTTATGCTCCGGCCTTCGTTGAGCGCACTCGCACTGTTCGCGAACTGCCGCTCCTTCACGTGTCGCCGGAGCTTATGCTCCGGCCTTCGTTGAGCGAGAAACTGGGCACATGTCCGTGAAGCGCACGTGTGAGTGTCGCCGGAGCTTATGCTCCGGCCTTCGTTGAGCGGTGCTGCACGGCGGCGCGGTGCAGCTTGAGGCCGTCACGTGTCGCCGGAGCTTATGCTCCGGCCTTCGTTGCGCGGCGGCAGCCCCAGATCTGGGATGCGCATCCAGCTCTCGATGTGAAGCGGGAGTATCAATCCGGTTCCGTCAGCTTCGATGCCGAAACTCGGCTGATCTGAGGTGATCGCTCGTCGCGAGCCTGTCACGCACGGGCTTCATCCCGGTCAACCGCGATCGGCCGCCGCATCGTCGCTTGAGGTGCGGCGGATGGCGGGCCGTTCGATGGGTGCGGGCAGGTACGGTATGGCGGAACAACATCGCAACGGCGCCGCACCGGGGGAGATCCAGGACGCGGGAGAACAGCCCGCCGATCTCGACCCCCGGAAAGATCTTGGGGCTCAGGTACATCAGGATGAGCGCCGCGGCGAACAATCCGCACGTTGGCGATAGATCGACCGTGAGATGCAGGAGACCGCTCGGCGACTGCAGCGGACCTACGAGCTGTTCGTCAGCGAGTGGGACACGTTGATCGAAGCGCTGGCCAAGTGCGACCTGATACCACTTTTGAATAGCCGCGGGATCGACGTGGACCACGTGTCCAGACACCACAAGCGGAACTACGGGGGGCGTCGTTGGGACATCGACATCGTCACCGTCAACAGCCGCGAGGTGGTGGCCGTTCTCGTGAGAACGACGCTGAAGAGAGACGGTGTCGATGGAGTTTCTGGACATGTTGCGGCACGTCGAAGGGGTGATGCGAGAGTATGCCGGGCGAGCGTTCTACAGGGCGGTCGCCTACCTGCAAGCTGAGGAGTCCGCCGATGCACAACCGGGCGCTTCTTGACCATCTCCGGCGCCTTGAAGCCTGTATCGAAGTCGCATATCAGCAGGGTGCCTGCGCTTTGGATGGAAGGTCGGCATCGAAGAGAACTGGCAGAGTTCCCAGGCTAAACGACAAAGGGGCTCTGCCAAACCGCTACCCGCTACCCGCAAGCAGGAAGGTAGTCTTACAAGCCCGACTGATCGGGAACGCCAACATCATACTCGCTGGCAGCAGCTCGCGTCAAAGCATCACCTGTCGACAGGTCTCGGGCGCACGTTTTGGCCAACCGGCGCCCGGCGGCGCTTGGTAGCCGCCGCGAGCACTGCCGCCACACCGCAGCAACGTCGCACTACCCCAGGATCAGCGTGGAGTCGGCCAGTGCCTCGGCCAGGGGCAGGAGCTCGATGCCGTCTCGATGCTCCCTGCGGTCGCCGCCGAACAGCAGGACGCACCGTGCCATCGGGTAGTCGATTCGGAACTGCTTGAGGCCATGGAGGTCGGCGCGCCGGATGGTGCGGGTGCGCTTGACTTCGATCGCGATCAGGCCGCCGCCGCCGTAGGCGACGAAGTCCACTTCCGTGCCGGACGCGGTGCGCCAGAAGAAGAGATCCAGCTTGAGCGAGCGGTAGGCGATGGCCGCGCGCAGCTCCTGGTAGACGAGCGTCTCCAGCGCGGAACCGTCGATCTCCTCCGGGCTGTCGAGCGGACCCGTGGGCCTGATCGCGCGGTAGACGCCGGCGTCGAACAGGAAGAACTTCGAATGGGCGGTCATGCGGCGTTTGGCTCGCTTGGTGAAGACCGGGACTCTGGTCGCGATCAGCAGGTCTTCCAGCAGGTCGAAGTAGGCGGCAGCCGTCTTGCGGTCCACGCCCACGTCGCGCGCCACCTCGGACACGTTGAGGGGCGCCGCCTGCGAGAAGCTGGCGCTTTCCAGGAACCGGCTGAACGTGGCCAGGTTGCGGGTGCGTCCTTCTTCGAGCACCTCCTGGCGGAGGTAGTTCTCGACGTACGATGCCAGGTACGAGTCGGGGTCCGGCTGGGTGTACACCGACGGAAGCTGGCCGTGGACCAGCGCCCGCTCCAACGAGAAGTCGCTGCCGGCTTCGGCCGCCGTCAGCGGGAACAGGTGACGGGTGCGCGCTCGGCCGCCCAGCAGGTTGACGCCCCGCCGGCGCAGGCTGCGAGCGCTCGACCCGGTCAGGATGAAGCGAAGCCCTGCCGTCTCGATCAGCCGGTGGACCTCGTTGAGGACCAGAGGCGTTCGCTGCACTTCGTCGACCACGACCCATCCTTCATGGCCGGGCGGGATCAGGTCCCGCAGCCGTTGCGGCCGCGCCAGCAGCTCCAGGTACAGGGCATGGTCGAGCAGATCGAGGTGGACCGCATCCGGGAACCGCTGCTCGAGCAATGTGGCCTTGCCGGTCCCGCGGGGGCCGAACAGGAAGAAGCTCTGGGGGCCGGCGGAGGGGATCTCCAGAGATCTGGGATACATGCTCCCATTTTACGACGTAAAACGGGAGTCACAATCCCGAAATGACCGCAGGTGCTTGCCGATGCCTTCGAGCGTTCCGGGAAGGGCGAAGTGTTGTTCGCGCCGGTGGACGTGGAGTTGACGGCGACCGATGTCGCCCAGCCGGACTTCGTCGTCGTGCTGTCGGAGCGCGCCTCGATCTTGAAGCCGAGCCGAATTGTCGGGGCTCCTGGCTTGGTGGCGGAGATCGTCTCGCCCTCGAATCGGGAGCACGACACCGTGCACAAGCTTGAGCTATACGGGTCTACGGAGCGGGAGACTCGGCCGAGAGAGCGCGTGCCGTTTCGACGATGCGGGTCCAGGCCGCCTCAACGTGCTCGCGGCGGGTCGCGGGAGAGCCGACCGCCAGGCGGAGCACGAACCGGCCGTCGAGCGCGGTGTGGGTGAGGTAGAGGGCGCCCGACTCGTTGAGCCGGGTCATCAGGGATTCGTTGAACGCATCGCCCGCGCGGTGGCGGAAGCAGACGAGCCCCACCGACAGGGGCGCGGCCAACTCGAACTCGGCGCTCTGCTCCACCTGCGCGGCGAACCACTCGGCATGGGCGATGCTCGCGCGGACGTGGGCGCGCAGGCCTTCCGCGCCGTAGTGGCGGATGACGAACCAGAGCTTGAGGGCGCGGAAGCGGCGGCCGAGCGGCACGTGCCAGTCGCGGTAGTCGATGACCTTGCCGGAGTCGCTGGCCTGGTTGCGCAGGTACTCGGGAAGGACACTCAGGGCGCCGATGAGCGCGGCGCGGCCGGCGACCCAGAAGGCGCTGCAGTCGAAGTTGGTGAGCAGCCACTTGTGCGGGTTGAAGGTGTAGCTGTCCGCGAGTTCGAGCCCGTCGATGAGGCCGCGGTGCTCGGGGCAGATAGTGGCGCTTCCGGCGTGGGCGGCATCGACGTGCAGCCAGATCCGCTCGCGGCGGCAGAGGCCGCCGATGGCGCGCACCGGGTCCACGGCGCCGGAGGAGGTCGTGCCGACGGTAGCGCAGACCATCGCCGGGGTCGCACCGGCGTCGCGGTCCGCGGCGATGGCCGCCTGCAGCGCGTCGACGCGCATGGCGTGGCGGCCGTCGGTGTCGACCAGGCGCAGGTTGTCGCGGCCCAGGCCGGCGATCTTCACGGCCTTCTCGATCGAGGAGTGGGCGTGGCGGGAGGTGTAGACGGTCAGCCGCCGGCGCGGTGAGCCGTGGCCGGCGCCATGCTCGTTGACTTCACCGGCGCTGGCGTGTTCGCGCGCCGCGAGCAGGGCGGTGAGCGTGCTGCTCGACGCGCTGTCCTGGATGACGCCGCCGCCGGCCGTTCTCGACCGGAAGCGCTCCGGGAGCCCGAGCAGGTCGACCAGCCAGTCGAGCACGTGCGCCTCCAGCTCCGTGCAGGCCGGGCTGGTCGCCCAGAGCATGCCCTGCACGCCGAGGCCCGAGGAGAGCAGGTCGCCCAGGATCCCCGGGCCGGAGGCGTTGGCCGGGAAGTAGGCGAAGAAGTTCGGCGACTGCCAGTGCGTGATGCCGGGCATGACGATGTCGTCGACGTCGCGCAGCACGTCGGCGAAGGGCTCGGCGCGCTCGGGTGCGGTGCGCGGCAGGCGGGCGCGCACCGATCCGGGGGCCGCGCGCGAGAGGACCGGGTAGTTCTCGATCTCCTCCATGTAGCGGGCGATGCGCTCGATCATCTCGGCGCCGCAGCGCCGGAACTCGTCGGGCGTCATGTGCCCCGCGTCGTCCATGGAAAGCAGCCCCTTGCCTATGCAGGCGTGATGAAGGTCTCTGCGAGGGCGACCACGCAGGAACTGCGGTCGCCGCCGATCTCGTGGTTGGAGCGGTTCTCCAGCGCGGCGGCACCCTCGGCCAGCCCGTACGCCCGGAAGGTGTCGAGGGTCGTCCGCTGCGGCGTGAAGGTGCTGGTCTCCTGGGTGTAGGCGACGATCGCCACGCGCGGGTTCATGTGGTCTCCGCCATGGTACTCACCCGTCCGAGGGCGCGACAGCCGGTCAGCCGTCCCCCGCGGCGGCGTCGGCGCGGCGGCGCTGCTCGGCCGGCTCGGGAAGGAGGGCGAACGCCACGCCGCCGGCCAGGCCCAGCACGCCGACCGCCAGCGCGCTGCCGGCCAGGCTGAGCACGGCCGCCGCCACGCCGGCGACGGTCGGTCCCAGCACGCTGCCGATGTCGCTGATCAGCCGCCACAGCCCCAGGAATTGCCCGGAGCGGCCCGGAGGCGCCAGGTCGGCCCCGTAGGTCATGTTGATGCCGCTGCCCAGACCGTTGCCGACTGCGCCGATCAGGCCGACGGCCAGCAGCGCGGCGAACGACTGCGTCAGCGGCGTGGCTGCCAGCCCCACGGCGAGCAGCAGCGTTGCGGGGGCGGAGGCGAAGCGGCGGCCGAAGCGGTCCATGACCACGCCGGCCGGCAGGAACATCACGATCTCCATGCCCGCGGTCAGTCCTGCCACCAAACCGATCTGCACCACGTCGAGGCCGATGTAGGCGGCCCACAGCGGCACTATCACCCGCCTGGAGGCGCGCAGCACGGACAGCGCGACCATGGCCGCGCCGGCCGTCGTCAGGATGCGCCGGCCGCTGCGCAGCTCCCGCCAGAGGCCGCCGATGGCGCCGCCGCTCCGGCCGGCCGCCGGGGCGATCCCCTGCGGGGGGAAGGAGGGCATCAGGCGCACCATCAGCGCGGACGCGGCGAGCGCCAGCACGACCGGGACCACGAAGATCGCCTGCAGGCCGAAGCGGTCGCCGATGAAGCCGCCGGCGATCGGTCCGATCAGGCTGCCGATGCGGGTGACGCCGCCGGTGGTGGCCAGCGCGCGGCCCCGCAGTTGCGGCGATGCGGCGCGGCTCATCCAGGCCAGGCGCGCCAGCATCCACGCGCCGTGGCAGGCGCCGATGCCCAGCAGCAGCGCCCCGAACGCCGGTGCTGCGTCGACCAGGGCGATGCCCGCGCAGCAGCCGGCCAGCGCCACGCCGGCCGAAGCCTGCAGCCGCTTCTCGCCGAAGCGCGCGCACGCCAGGCCGATCGGCACGGCGATGACCATGCCGCCCAGGCCGTGCAGGGCAAAGGCGGCGCCCGCGCCCGCGAACCCCGCGCCCAACTCCACCGCCAGCAGCGGGATGAACGGGAAGACCGCGGCGACGCCGGCCGACTCCAGCAGCACCGGCAGGAACACCGGCAGCATCAGCCCGCGCAGGGTGGCGGAGCCGGGAACGGCTTGACCGCCGGGAGCGGCCTGCGCGCGGTCGCGGCTCAGCGGAGGACCTCGTCCGCCTTCATCTGCCGGAGGGCATCCTCCACCGCCGCGACGGTGTGGTCGATCTGCGCGTCGGTGTGGACGGCGCTGACGATGAACGCTCCGCCGATCGCGTCGACGCCGCGGTTGAGCAGCGCCCGCTTGAACGGCTCGCTGTAGCGCGGCTCGCGCCCCTCGGCGACCACTTCCCGCGGCGCGGTGCAGAGCTCCGGGTCGCCGTCGTGGGTGGTGCCGAACACGATCCAGATCATCGAGGCGCGCTGGTGGCAGAAGCAGGTCACGTCCGCGACGGCGATCGCGCGGTCGATGCCCTGCCGCAGGCGGCGGGCGGCCCGCTCGGCTGCTTCGTTGGCGGTGCCGTCGGCGATGAGCTCCAGGCAGCGCGTGCCGGCCGCGGCGCTCAGGGGGTTGGCGTTGAAGGTGCCGGGATGGCCGATGCGCCGGCGCGCGTCCACGTCGGGCGGGAACGACATGATGTTGAGCAGGTCGGTGCGTCCGCCGACCGCGCCGCCGGGCAGGCCGCCGGCCAGAATCTTGGCCAGCGTGGTCAGGTCGGGCCGGACGCCGTAGCGCTCCTGGGCACCGCCCCTGGAGACGCGGAAGCCGGTGACGACCTCGTCGAAGATGAGGAGCACGTCCCGCCGCGCGGTGATTTCGCGCAGTTGGCGCAGGAAGTCCGGGTGCACGCCGTAGTAGCCCATGGCGCCGCCGGTGGGCTCCAGCATCACGGCGGCGACGTCGCCCGCCGCAAGCGTGTCGTCGACCGCGCCCGGATCGGCCTCCGGCAGCACGGTGACCGTGGCGCGGGTCGCGTCCGGGATGCCGGTCGCCGGGTAGCGGCCGGAGCCGCCGGCGACGTAGTCGTGCCAGCCGTGGAAGTGGTCGGCGAAGGTGACGATGCGTTCGCGGCCGGTGCAGCCGCGGGCGATGCGAATCGCCATCATCGACGCCTCGGTGCCGGAGCTGTGGAAGCGGATGCGCTCGACCGACGGCATCAGCGCCCGCACCGCGCGCGCCCAGGCGATCTCCTGCTCGGTGTTGGCGCCGAGCTGCGTGCCGTGCGGGAGCTGGGCGGTGGCGGCGGCGACCAGTTCCGGGTGGCTGTGGCCGAGCAGCAGCGCGCCGTGACCCATCACGTAGTCGACGTACTCGTGGCCGTCGACGTCCCACTTGCTGGCGCCGTGGGCGCGGGTCATGAAGACCGGGAAGGGCAGCAGGCGGCGCACGTCGTGGGTGGCGCCGCCGGGGAACACGTCGAGCGCGTCCCGGAAGAGCTCCGCTGAGCGGGGATGGAGCGCGATGTATTCGCGCGTGATCGAGTCGGATGCGGTGAGCGTCTGGCTGGCCATGGTCAGGACGTTAGGCCGATCTGCCTTGGCCGTAAACGCGCCGGCCACGGACAAGTCATCTGCGCCTCAAACTGGTCGAGTTGGCGGAGCGCCTGGCCCGCGCGCCCGGTTGTCTCTGCGCATTTCGCACGCCCGACGACTGAGGCGATCCTGCTGGCGCTGACGGCCTTGACTACTTGCGCGCCAGCACGTGGCCGGGAAGGGCGCCGGTGGGGGTGCCGTCGGCGATGATCGGGCGGCCGTTGACCAGCACCCAGCGCATGCCGACCGCTTCCCGGCGCGGCTCTTCCCACGTTGAGCGGGCGGCCACCGTATCGGCGTCGAACACCGCCACGTCGGCCGCCGCGCCCACCCGGATCACGCCCCGGTCGGGGACGCGGAAGCGCTCGGCCGGAAACCCGGCCATCTTGTAGACCGCCTCCGGCAGGCTCAGCAGGCCGCGGTCGCGGACGAACTCGCCCAGCACGCGGGCGAAGCAGCCGAAGCTGCGCGGGTGCGGGTGGGGGACGTCGTAGACGCCGTCACTGGCGACCATCATGCGCCGGTGCACGGCGGTCGCCGCGATCACCGGCTCGTGCTCCTCCACCGGCGTCTGCCAGGGGAAGACCATGGTCACCGCTCCCTCCTCCTCCATGACGAGGTCGAACGCGAACTCCTCGATCGGCTTTCCGGCCGCCGCCGCGAGGTCGGTCGTGCGCTCGCCCACGTGGCGGCCGGAGCGGCTGTAGCCGACGATCTGATCGCCGCGCCCCAGGTACTTGGCCAGCCCCGCCACCGCGATGTCTCGTACGCCGGGCTGCCGCAACCGCTCGACCATCGCCGGCCAGCCGCCGGGTTGCAGGTGGATGGGCAGCGCCATCTCAAGGTGGGTCATGCCGGCCGGGTAGAGATAGGACTCGAACGACAGGTCCACCCCCTCGCGGTCCACCTGTTCCAGGGCCGCGCCCGAGTCCGCGTCGACGCGCTCGTGGCTGACATGCACCGGGCACCCCGAGGCCTTGGCCAGCTCGATCGTCTCCCGCCACGCGACCGGGCGGCCCAGGTGCGAGTAGCGCTGGTGGGCGGCGTAGATGCCGCCGTGCTCGGCGGTGACCCGGCACAGGCGCACCAGCTCGTCGAAGCTGGCGTTGGCGCTCGGCTGGTAGTCCAGACCCAGGCAGAGCGCGCCGGCGCCGGCTTCCATCCACTCGCGGGTGCCGTCCTCCATCGCCTGCAGCTCGTCCGGGGTGGCGTGGCGGGCGTCCCATCCCATGGCCCGCAGGCGCACGGCGCAGTGCGGGACCTGCGGGAACACGTTCAGCGGCGTCGTGCCGGCGAAGCGGTTCAGGTAGGATTCGATGGTCGGCCAGCGCGCCTCCAGCTCCGAGCCGCCGTACAGGGTCGCGGTGTAGGCGAACAGCTCCTCGCACTGCGGCGAGTCGAGCGGCGCCCAGCCGAAGCCGTCCGGGTGCAGCAGGTTGGTGGTGATCCCCTGCCGGGCGCCCACCAGGCTGTCGTGGCCGGCGAGCAGCGCCAGTTCCGAGTGCACGTGCACGTCGATGAACCCTGGGGTGACCGTGAGCCCGGTGGCGTCGACGGTGGTGTCCGCCGTGGCGGAGCCGAGGTCGCCGATGGCCGCGATCGAGTCGCCCTGCAGGCCGACGTCCGCCCGGTAGGCAGGGCCGCCGGTGCCGTCGACGATGGTGCCGCCGGTGATGAGCACGGAGAAGGTCGGAGCGGTATTCAGGCCCATGCTCGGGGACTATGAGTCCGCCGGGAGGGGCGCGCAAGCGGCCCGAGCGTCGGAGTCATAGTCGAGGTTGGGGCTGGGGGCGGACGGAGGCCGGGACGGCCTCGGTCTGCCGGCGATGAGTCCGCCGGGAGGGGCGCGCAAGCGGCACGAAAGGCCGTGCCCGTGCTACGGTGACACCGCCCGCGCCCATCCGGCTCCATCCGCTACCCATGTCCCCACTTCCCCGCGCCATGCTGATCGACCTGGACGACACCCTGCTGGCCTCCACCGAGGCCGGCCGGCACGCCATGGAGGTCATCACTCGGCAGATCGCCGACGACATCGCGGTGCCCCTGGCTCAGGTGAGCCAGGCGATCGCCGAGGCCTCCACCTGGTTCTGGTCGGACGAGGAGCGCCGCGCGCACGCGCGCCTGGACCAGGCGGGTGCACGTGCGCGCATCGTCGAGCGCGCCCTGGAGTTGCTGCGGTGCACGGTACCCGTCGACGCGGAGGCGCTGGGCATCCGCTGCGTGGCAGAACGCCTTCGAGTCCTGGAGCCGATCCCCGGCGCCATGGAGACCGTCGCCGAGTTGCGCCGCCGCGGCGTGCGGCTGGCGCTGGTCACCAACGGCGGCGCGGCCGACCAGCGCGCCAAGATCGACCGGCACGCCGTCGACCGCCGGTTCGACGCGGTGCTGGTGGAAGGCGAGGTGGGCTTCGGCAAGCCCGACCCGCGCATATTCCGGCTCGCGCTCCAGCGGCTGGAAGTGCCCGCCGCCGACGCGTGGATGGTCGGCGACGACCTGCCCTGGGACATCGCGGGCGCGCAGGCGGTGGGCATCCACGGGGTGTGGGCGCGAGACCACGCCGCGACGGGCGCCGCGGGCGACGGAACGATGCGGCCCGACCGCACCGTGGGGACGATCGCGGAGCTGTTGGCCTGAGCCGCGCCGCCGTCGCTACCTTGGAGGCGATGGCCACGCGGCTGCCGGTTCCCCCTCGCCTGCAACCGGTCGATCAGCGCCTGATCGCCTGGATGGACCGCCACGGTGTGCGCCTGCTGCGCGTGACCATCGGCGTGGTGTTCATCTGGTTCGGGGCGCTGAAGCTCTTCCCCGGCGCCAGCCCCGCGGCCGGCCTGATCATGTCGACCTATCCGTTCCTGCCCGCCGGTCTGTTCCTGCCGTTCCTGGGCTGCTGGGAGATGGCCATAGGCACAGGCTACGTTACCGGGCGCCTGCTGCGCGTCACGGTGGCGCTGATGTACGCGCAGATGCTGGGGGCGATGTCGCCGATCGTGCTCAATCCGGAAGCCGTGTTCGTCGCGGCGCCGTTCGTGCTGACCCTGGAAGGCCAGTACATCGTCAAGAACCTGGTCCTGCTGGCCGCCGCCATCGTCATCGGCGCCAAGGTGCGTTGACCGCGAGCCGGCCGAGGTAGCCGGGAGGATCGCGCCCTCACTATCTTTCCCGGCGATCCCATGGTCGAGGTCACGGCACTGGGCAAGTCGTACGGGTCAGTGCGCGCGCTCGACGGCGTGCGCTTCTCCATCGCCGCGGGGGAGATCGTCGGTCTGCTGGGCCCCAACGGCGCCGGCAAGACCTCGGTACTGAAGATCCTGACCGGCTATCTGCAGCCCGATCACGGCACGGTCACCGTGGACGGCCTGGACGTGCTCACCGACACCCTGGCGGTGCAGGAGCGGATCGGCTACCTGCCGGAGAACGCGCCCCTCTACCCGGAGCTGACCGTGCAGTCGTACCTGCGCCACATCGCCGAGCTGCGGCGCCTGTCCCCGGAGGAGGGGCGGGCGCGCATCATGACCGCGCTCGCGGAGACCGGGCTGGCCGACCAGATGACGCGGCCGATCGGGGAGCTCAGCAAGGGCTGCCGGCAGCGGGTCGGGCTGGCTCAGGCGATCCTCCACCAGCCGAAGCTGCTGATCCTGGACGAGCCGAGCGTGGGCCTGGACCCGACGCAGATCGTGCAGATCCGCAGGCTCATCCGCGCGCTGGCCCGGCAGAGCACGGTGCTGTTCTCCACCCACATCCTGAGCGAGGTGGAGGCGCTCTGCGACCGCGCCGTGATCATCATGCAGGGCCGCATCCGCGCCGACGCCGACCTGGAGACGCTGGCCGCCGGCACCGCGGTGCTGCTCACCCTGGCCGGCGAGGTGCCGGCGGCGCGCAAGCGGCTGCAGGCCCTGCCGGGCGTGTCGGCGGTGGAGCGCGAGCGCGACCAGCGAGTCATCCGCTACCGGATCACGGCCGCAGTGCCGGTGGAGGATCTGGGCCGCAGCGTGTTCGACGCGGCTGCCGCCGGCGGGTGGCCGGTGAGCGAGCTGCGCCAGGAGCGGCGCACGCTGGAGACGGTGTTCGACGCGTTGGCGCGTGACGCTGCCGCGGGCGCCGACGACGCTGGCGCCGAGCCGGCCGAGGACGCGGGAGCAGGCGCCGCTGCCGGGGAGGTGGCCAAATGAGCGAAGCGAACCTCACTCGAAGAGTGACGCCTGCCCTGTCGGTCGCGCGCAAGGAGGTGCTGAGCTACTTCAGCTCGCCGCTGGCCTTCATCGCCGTGGGGGCCTTCCTGGCGGCGACCTTGTTCACGTTCTTCTGGGTGGAGGCGTTCTTCGCGCGCGGCATCGCCGACGTGCGTCCGCTGTTCGCCTGGATGCCGCTGCTGGTAATGCTGCTGGTGGCGGCGCTGGGCATGCGCCAATGGAGCGAGGAGCAGCGCTCCGGGACGCTGGAGATCCTGCTCACCCTGCCGGTGCGGCCGATCGCGCTGGTGATGGGAAAGTTCCTGGCGATCGAGGTGCTGGTGGCCACGGCGCTGCTGCTGACCCTGCCGCTGCCGCTGACCGTCGCGTTGCTCGGCGACCTGGACCCGGGGCCAGTGATCGGCGGCTACCTGGCGTCGCTGCTGATGGCGGGCGCGTACGCCGCGCTCGCCCTGTTCCTGTCGTCGCGCACCGCCAACCAGATCGTCGCCTTCATCTCCACCGCCGTGGTGGGCGGCGCGCTCTACCTGGTGGGTACGCCGGGGGTCACCGACTTCGCCGGCGGCGCCGGCAACCTGCTGCGGCAGATCGGCACCGGCAGCCGCTTCGCCTCGATCGAGCGCGGCGTCCTGGACCTCCGCGACCTGGTCTACTACCTGTCGCTCACCGCCGGCTTCCTGGCCGCCGGCGTGCTGGCGCTGGACGCCAAGCGGTGGAGCCGCGGGGCCGTGACGGCGCGCTACCGCCGGCGCGCGCTGGCGGCCGCCGCGCTGGCGGCCGCCAACCTGATCCTGCTCAACGTGTGGCTGGGGCCGTTCGCGCGCCTGCGCGTCGACCTCACCGCCGAACGCGCCTACTCGCTGTCGCCGGCGACGGTCTCGCTGCTGCAGGGTCTGCCCGAGCCGCTCGCGATCCGCGCCTACCTGAGCGAGCGCACCCATCCGCTGCTGGCGCCGCTGACTCCGCAGATCGGCGACCTGCTGGAGGAGTACCGCATCGCCGGCCGCGGCACGGTCACCGCCGAGGTGATCGACCCGGGCGGCGACCCGGAGGCCGAAGAGGAGGCCGTGCAGGCCTACAACATCCGGCCCACTCCCTTCCAGGTCGAGGACCGATTCGAGCAGGGCATCGTCAACTCCTACTTCGACGTGGTGGTCAGCTACGGCGACCAGTACGAGGTGCTGGGGTTCGGCGACCTGATCCGCATCGACCGCGGACGCGACGGCATCACCGAGGTGCGCCTGCGCAACTTCGAGTACGACCTGACCCGCGCCATCAAGAAGGCGTCGTCCGGGTTCCGGAGCGTCGATTCGCTGTTCGCGGCGCTGCGCGACCCCGTGGAGCTGGCGCTGTACGTGACGCCCGACACGCTGCCGGCGGACCTGGACGAGCCGCGCTCGGTGGTGGCCGAGGCCGCCGCCGCGCTGGCCGACCGGTCGGGCGGGGCGCTGGTGTTCCGGGAGATCGACCCCGGTCCCGAGGGGGCCGAGGGCCGCCGGGAGCTGGCCGAACGGTACGGCTTGCAGCCGATCGCGGTATCGCTGTTCTCGACCGAGACCTACTACTTCGACCTGATCCTGGAGTCGGCCGGCCAGGCGTTCATCGTCCGGCCGGAGGACGAGTACAGCCCGGCGTCGGTCACCGCCGCGGTCGAGGCGGCGCTGAAGCGCGTCGCTCCGGGGTTCCTGCGCACCGTCGGCGTGCGCCTGCCGCCCGCGGGGCCCACGCAGGATCCCTTCGGGAGGCCGCAGCAGCCGTTCGCGTCCTGGCAGCTCCTGCAGCAGCAGCTCTCCGACGACTACGCCGTGCAGCGTGTGGATCTGAGCCGGGGTGAGGTGCCCGCGCAGGTCGACGCGCTGCTGGTTGTGGCGCCGCAGGCGCTCCGCGACCGCGAGCGGTTCGCCGTCGACCAGTACCTGATGCGCGGCGGCGCGCTGCTGGTGGCCGCGGGCAGCTACCGCGCCGCCGCCGACGCGCTCGGCGAGGGCATCTCGCTGAACCGCGCCGGCGAGGGGATGGCGGCGCTGCTCGATGCCTACGGCGTGAGCGTCGCTCCCCGCGTGGTCATGGACCCGCAGAACGAGTCGTTTCCGACCACCGTACGGAGCGGCTCGGTCCTGCAGATCCGCCCGATCGACTACCCGTACTTCGTCGACGTGCGCCGCGACGGCATGTCGCGCACCCACCCGATCACCTCCTCCCTGGAGGCGGTGACTCTCAACTGGGCGTCGCCACTGGCCGTGGACGGCGCGCTGGCCGCCGGCCGCCAGGTGGAAGTGCTGCTGCACTCGACGGCCGAGGCGTGGACCACGGGGGAGCCGGCCACGCAGCCGGACTTCGGGCGCTACCCGGACGCGGGCTTCGCGCAAGGCGACGACCGCCAGGAGTGGCCGCTGGCGGTGGCGGTCACCGGGCGCTTCCGGAGCGCGTTCGCCGAATCGGGTCCGCCACCGGCGGACGGGACGGACGGCGATGCTGCCGGCCGGCGATCGACGATCGATGCATCGCCGGAGGACACCCGCCTGGTGGTGTTCGGCTCGGGCGAGTTCCTCAACGACACGATCATGAGCCTGTCGGCGAGCCTGCATGGCGAGCGCTACCTGAACAGCCTGCAGGCGCTGCAGAACGCCGTGGACTGGGCCGTGGAGGACCTGGCCCTGCTGGGCATCCGTTCCGAGGGAGCGGTGCCCCGGCTGTTGCTGCCCATCGACGATTCGGCGCGGCGCGCCTGGGAGTTGATCAACTACATGGTCGTGGCGCTGCTGCTCGGCGCGGTGGGCGCGGTGTGGTGGATGCGCCGGCGCGGCGAGCGGGCGATGTACGGTCCGGCTGCAGGCGTCGGCGGCCCGGATGAGCAGGCGCCCGCGGGGGAGGGTGGTCCGTGATTGCGGCGCTGCGTCGCGAGCGCGGTCTGGCCGTGCTGGCGGCGGTGCTGGTGGCGCAGGCGGCGATCCTGGTGTTGACGCGGTTGCCGGGCCGCGAGGACGTACCGGAGTCGCTGCTCGCCGGCCTGGAGGCCGGAGCGGTCACTCGTATCGAGATCGAGGACGGCGCGGACGGACACGTCGTGATGGACCGCGAAGGGGACGGCTGGGTGCTGAGCGATGCCGGCGGCTACCCGGCCGACGGCACCCGCATCGCCGAGCTGCTGGACCGTCTGGCCGCCGCCCGGCGGGACCGGCTGGTGGCGCGCACCGAGGCGGGCCGGCTGGAGCTGCGCGTGGCGCCGGACGGCTTCGAGCGCCGCGTGCGCATCGACGCGGGCGCGGTCGGGTACCTGCTGTACATCGGCACCACCGCCGGCACCGGCGCCGGACACGTGCGGGTGGACGGCGAGGACGAAGTGTGGAGCGTCGACGGAATGGCGCCCTGGCAGGTGGTCGCCGACCGGTCCGATTGGGTCGATCCGATCTACCTGCGCGTCGAAGCCGATCGGATCGCCGCCTTCGAGCTGGTGAACGCGGCCGGCTCGTTCCGCTTCGAGCGGTCGGACGGGGAGTGGACCTCGCCCGTGCCGGGCGCCGGCGAAGTCCTGGACCAGGAGCGGGTGACCGCCTTCCTGGACCGCGTGAGCACGCTGCGGATGCGCCGCCCGCTCGGCGCCGAGCCGCCCGGCGACTACCGGCTCGCCGAGCGGGCGGCGGAAGTGCGGCTCGCGCTGAGCCCGGACGAGGACGGGGAAGGGGAAGGCGGCACCCTGGAGCTCCTGATCCTGGCCGGCGGCGACGACGATTACGACTACGTCGTGAAGAGCTCCGATTCGGAGTATTATGTGGAGGTGCCGAGCTTCACGCTCGCCGATCTGGTCAACGCCGACCGTTCGACGTTCGTGACGGAAGGCGACACGGGCGGCTCGCCGACCGGCGATTCAGCGCGGTGAGCAGACGGCCGACAGACATATCGGAACACATTCCATATCGGAAACACATTCGGAGGTAATCGAATGAAGATGCATGTGGGCGGCGCCTGGGTGGATGCCGCCGAGACCATCGACGTATTGAATCCGTTCGACGGATCGGTCGTGGACACGGTGCCGCGCGCGACCATGGGTGACGTGCAGCAGGCGCTCGCGACCGCGCAGAAGGCCGCGAAGCAGGTGGCGGCCATGACCGGCTACGAGCGCTACGAGATCCTGCACCGCGCCTCGGAGCTCATGGTCGAGCGCGCCGCCGAGCTGTCGAAGATCATCACCATGGAGGAGGGCAAGCCGGTCAGCGAGGCCGACATCGAGGTGGCGCGCGCCACCGAGATCATCGCCCTGTCCGCGGAGGAGGCCAAGCGCCTGGGCGGCGAGGTGCTGCCGCTGGACGGCGCGCCGGGCGTGCGCGACAAGGTCGGCTTCACCCTGCGCGTGCCGTGCGGGGTGGTGGTCGGCATCAGCCCGTTCAACTTTCCGCTGCACCTGGTGTGCCACAAGGCCGGCCCCGCCTTCGCGGCCGGCAACGCTGTCATCATCAAGCCTGCGACCGACACGCCGCTGTCGGGCCTGAAGATCGTCGAGTTGCTGGTGGACGCGGGGGCCCCGCCGGAGGCCGTGCAGTGCCTGACCGGCTCCGGCGGCGAGATCGGCGACGCGCTGTGCGAGGACCCGCGCGTGCGCAAGATCACCTTCACCGGCAGCCGCGACGTGGGCGAGCACATCTGCAAGGTCGCGGGCCTGAAGAAGGTGACCATGGAGCTCGGCTCCAACGCGCCGTTCGTGGTGATGCCCGACGCCGATCCGGAGAAGGTGGCCAAGGCGGCCGCCATGTCCGGCTTCTCCAACGCCGGCCAGGTCTGCATCTCCACGCAGCGCGTGCTGGCGCACGCGGATATCTACGGCAACTTCGTGGATGCCTTCAAGGCGGAGACGGAGTCGATCAACACCGGCAACCCGCTGCACGCCGACAGCAAGATGGGGCCGATGATCCGCCAGTCCGACGCCGAGCGCGTGCACGGATGGGTCGACGAGGCGCTCACCGGTGGGGCGACGCTGGTCACCGGCGGCGAACGCGACGGGCAGGTCATGCAGCCGACCGTGGTGGAGGGCGTCCGGCCGGAGATGCGCATCTCCCGCGACGAGGTGTTCGGCCCGGTGGTCGGCATCACGCGGGTGGAAGACATCGACCAGGCGATCGAGCTGGCCAACGACACCAACTACGGCCTGAGCGCCGCCATCTTCACCGAGAACGTGAACTGGGCCATGCAGTACGTGCGCCAGGTGGAGTCCGGCAGCATCCACGTCAACTGGGGCACCCAGTGGCGCGCCGACCTGATGCCGTACGGCGGCCTGAAGGACTCCGGCATGGGCAAGGAAGGGCCGAAGTACGCGGTCGAGGAGATGACCGAGACGAAGATGTGCGTCTTCCACCTGTAGGGGGAACGCGATGGCGGTACGCATGTACACGACGCCGAGCTGCGGCTACTGCACGCAGCTCAAGCGCTACCTGCGCGAGCGGCAGGTGAAGTTCACGGAGTACGACATCAGCCGCGACGAGCGCAAGGCGGCCGAGATCGCGCACCGCTCCCGGCAGCACGGCGTGCCGGTGCTCGACTACAACGGCACCATCGTCGTCGGCTTCGACCGCGACCGTATCGACCGCCTGATCGCCAAGGGGTACCCCAAGCGAACGGCTAAGGCTTAGGGCGGCGCTGCAGGTAGCTGCGGCGCCGCTCGGGGTCGAACTTCTCGATCGCGTAGCGCAGCATTGTGCGCGGCATGCGCGCGGCGTGGCGGTCCAGGAACCGCTCCTCGGTCGCCCGGTCCCGCTTGCCGATCTCGCGCAGCATCCAGCCGACCGCCTTGTGGATCAGGTCGTGCGGGTGGTCGCGCAGCAGCTCGGCAAGCCGCAGCGTGTCCTGGAACTGCCCGGCACGGATGAAGGTGAAGGTGGCGAGCACCGCCACGCGCTGCCGCCACAGGTGACCGGAGGCCGCAAGCTCGTAGAGCACGCTGCGGTCCCGCTCCAGCAGGTGGGCGCCCAGGATGTGCGGCGCCGAACCGTCCACCAGGTCCCAACTGTTCACGGCGTCCAGATGCTCGAGGTAGAAGTCGGCGATCGTTTCTCGGTCGGCCGGTCCCGCCCGCCGGTAGCGATCGGCCAGCACGAACAGCGCGGCCTGCCGGTGCTCGTGCCAAGGGCTGGCCAGGACGTCGGCCAGGTCGGCCAGCGGCAGCTCGTGATGGCGGCGGGCGATCGCCCGCACCTCCGGGACGCGCAGCCCCAGGAAGCGGTCGCCCTCGCCGTACTCTCCCGGTCCCGTGCGAAAGAACCGCTGCAGATGCTCCGCGCGCACGGGCACCCCGGCGCCGTCCAGCGCCGCGCACAGCGCGCGTGCAGGCCTTCTCATCGCCGGCCGATCATAACTCGCCTACGGGCTCCATTTGAGCTTTCAAGAAGCGATGAGGTCTCTCGTGCGCTATAGTTGCCATGAGCACTAGGCACATGATCGCTTCAGCCTCCGTTCATGCGAACGGTATGAGAGAAGCCCCGCACTACACGCGCCTCGACCCACACGATCGACTTCCCATCTGAACGGGCGCCGGTGTCACGACTCGGCTACAGCAGATGCAGCGCGCGGGCTCCGACGGCGCTGCCGACGCCGATCAGCAGGCCGACAGCCACTTCCGGGATGGAGTGGCCGACGTCGTGCGAGGTTTCCGGCCGGCTCGCCTCCGGCATCGGGGCGATCATCTGGCGCAGCGCCTCCGAGTTGATCTGGATCGCGCCGCGTACGCGGATCGCGTCGAAGATGATGATCACGCTGAACGCGCAGGCGATCGCGAACAGGTCCGATGCCACGCCGGCGCGCAGGCCGACGGCAGTTGTGAGGGTCGCGACGAAGGCGGTGTGGGAGGACGGCATCCCGCCGGCCGCGAACAGCCGGCGCCACGCGAAGGTGCGCGTGCGCACGGAGTGCGCGGCGATCTTGAAGACCTGGCACGCCACCTGGACCACGACGGCCACGAGGAGGGATGCGCTCACACCGGCCGCCATCAGAACGGCGGATGCTACCATGAGCGCATGGGTTCTCTGGTAGCGCTGGTCTCCCGCGGCGACTTCGCGGTCCCTCCTGACCTTGCCGAGCGGATCGCCGCGGTCGGGGGCAAGCTGCGCCGGCGCGACTGCACCAGCGGCGCGGAAGTGGTCGACACCGCGCGCGGCGCGCCGGTCGTCTGGGTGTTCGGCGGGGGGCGCCTGATCACCGACGCCGTGCTCGCGGAGTTGCCCGACTGCCGCCTGATCGTTCGCAGCGGCAGCGGCACGGACAACATCCCGGTCGCCGCGGCGCGTGCACGCGGCATCGCCGTCGGCAACACGCCGGAGGCGACCCGCGACGTGGTGGCCGACCACACGATCGGCGTGCTCATCGCCCGGCACCGCCGCATCGTTCTCAAGGACCGCCAGATCCGCCGGGGGATTTACTCCCAGGACAATCCGCAGACCGGCCCGGCGCTGGCCGGCATGACCCTGGGCCTGATCGGCTTCGGCCACATCGGCGCGGCGGTCGCCGCCCGCGCGGCGCCGTTCGGGTTGCGAGTGCTGGCGACCGATCCGGTCAGGAGCGGCGCGGAGATCCGTGCCGGCGGCGCGGAGCCCGTCGAGCTGGACGCGCTCCTGCGCACCAGCGACTTTGTGTCGCTCCACGTCCCGCTGCTTGCCAGCACCACGGCGCTGATCGGCGCGCGCGAGCTCGCCGCGATGCAGCCGCACGCGATCCTGATCAACACGTCGCGCGGCAAGGTCGTCGATCAGGAGGCCCTGATCGACGCGCTGCAATCCGGGCGGATCGCTGGCGCCGCGCTCGACGTGTTCGACCCGGAGCCGCTGCCGCCCGACAGCCCGCTGATCGGCATGGAGCAGGTGGTGCTCACACCGCACACCGCCGGCTCCGGCGCCGCGATGATCCGTCGATTCTGGGAGGACTCGATTACGACCATCGGCCACTTCCTGCGCACCGGCCGGCCGCGGTGGGAAGTGATCGCGTAGGCGCTCCGGCGCGCGGTCTCTACAGGAGCGCGCGCAGGCGGTCGCCGATCACCGCCACTTCGTCCTCGGACAGGCAGGCAGGACTGAAGCGCAGCAGCCCCTCGCGAACGCCGCCTGCGTTGACGTGAATGGGCGGGGCGCCGCCCTGCAGGGCGGTGGTGAGCTCCAGGGCGTCGCGCCGCTCCGGGCGCACTTCCACGATCGGGGTGCCGTCGCGGCCGTCGTCGATGGTTGCCTGACACGGCGCGCCGTCCAGCAGCTCGACGAGCCGATCGGACAGGCGCCGCCAGCCGGCGATCCGCTCGCGATCGGGGATCGCCGCGAAGCACTGCAGGGCGACCAGCAGGCCGGCGATCTGCTCCTTGCCGACCTTGCAGGGGCGGCCGATGCCGTGGTGCGGGGCGCCTGCCAGCGGCGGCTCGCAGGCGATCCACGACGGCGGGCGCCACAGCTCCGGCAGCACGTCCTGGTCGAAGAGCTGCAGCGCCGCCGCGCCCACCAGCCGGCGGCGGCCGCACAGGATGCCCGTCCCCTGCGGCCCGCCGATCGCCTTGCCCCCGGAGAAGCACACCAGGTCGGCACCGGCGTCGATGAAGGCGCGCAGGTTGGACTGCGGCGGCAATCGGCCCGCGGCGTCGACGATCACCGGCAGTCCGTGGGCGTGCGCCTCGGCGATCACCTGCTCCAGCGGCGGCTGCGAGTAGGACTGGGCGACGTAGGCGATCGCGGCGGTGCGCTCGTCGATCGCGGCGCCCAGCTCCCACGCCTCCGTGTCGCGGACGCCGGCCCCTGAGAATCGATCGGCGATGCCGACCTCGACGAGCTCGGCGCCGGCGGTGCGCAGCGCATGGTCGTACAGGTTGCGATGGCTGCGAGGGATGAGGATGCGGTTGCGGCCCGCCACGTGCGGCAACCGCCCCATGCGGTCGGGATCGAGGCCGGTCAGGCAGGCGGCGGCACCGAGCAGCAACCCCGCGGCCGCGCCGCTGGTGACCAGCCCGGCCTCCGCGCCGGTGTGCTCGGCGATGATCTCGCTGGCGCGCTCCTGCAGCGTCTCGATGACCACGCACTGGCCCATCGCCTCCGCAACCGCAGCGGCCACCTCCGGGTCGGCGCGACCGCCGCCCAGGCGGGTCGCGGGACCCGCGGCGTTGATGATCGTGGGGACGCCCAACCGGGCGAAGATGCTCGGCGCAGCGTCACTCTTCGAGTGAGGCTCGTTTCGCTCACGCACGGGTATTGCCGGTCGGCGTGGCCGGCCGGGTCAGCTCTCGTCGGGGAGGCCGTACCTGCGCCGGAACCGCTCGATGCGGCCGGCGGTGTCGACTAGCTTCTGCTTGCCGGTGAAGAACGGATGGGACGCGCTGGAGATTTCCAGAGTCACCAGCGGGTATTCGTTGCCGTCCTCCCAGGTCACCGTCTCCCTGGACTTGACGGTGGAGCGGGTCAGGAACTGGAAGTCGCTGGCCGCGTCCTTGAACACGACCGGCCGGTATTCGGGATGGATGTCGGGTTTCATCAGCCGTTCTCCGGACGCGGGTCGCTCAACGGACGCGCCACGTCCTTGAGGGTCAGGCCCTCGTCCTTGAGGAATCGCATCAGACCCTTCTTGTTCACCGTGCGCAGCGCCCGCGTCGACAGCTTGAGACGCACCATCCGGCCGAGCTCCGGCACGTACAGCCGCTTCTCCTGGACGTTGGGCCGCTGCACGCGCCGCGTCTTGTTGTGCGCGTGCGATACGTTGTTGCCGCTGAGCGGGCCCTTCCCCGTCAGCGCACATCGCCTTGACATGCCGGGAAGTATGCCCAAAACCGGCCGGCGAGGGAAGAGGGCGTCCCGGACATCAGGACGGACGGTCGCCGGCCAGCGTCACGCGGTGCATCACCCGCCGGAAGCCGTGATAGTCGTTGATCGGCAGGTGCTGGGTGCAGCGGTTGTCCCAGATCGCCAGCGAGCCGGGCCGCCAGCGGTAGCGGCAGGTGAGCTCCGGCTGCACCTGGTGCTGAAACAGGTACTCCAGCAGCGGCTGGCTCTCCGCTTCGCTCCAACCCTTGAAGTGCGACGTGTGCCCGCGGTTGACGTACAGCGCCTTGCCGCCGGTCTCCGGATGGGTGCGCACGACCGGATGCTCGCTGGTCAGCACCGACGCCTGCGCGCCCTGCTCCCGCAGGCGCTCCTCCCGCGTCGCGGCCACCGCCGGCTTGGTGGAGGTGTAGATGGCGGTCAGCCCGGCGAGGGTCTGTCGCAGTCCCTCGGAAAGCCGCTCGTAGGCCAGGTACTGGTTGGCGAACAGGGTGTCGCCGCCGCGGGGCGGCACCTCCACCGCGTACAGCAGGCTGCCCATCGGCGGCCGCTCCAGGTAGCTGGTATCGGTGTGCCACACGCCGCCGAAGGCGACCCGCTCATGCTCCAGCTTGGTGACCGCGGTCACCAGCGGTTCCTCGGGCAGGCCCTGAAGCTGCGGGTAGGCGAGCGGCTCGCCGAGGCATCGGCCAAAGGCGAGCAGCGACTTCGGAGTCAGCTTCTGAGAGGGGAAGAAGATCACCAGGTGGTCCAGGAGTGCCTGCCGGATCTCCGCCGCAGCGTCCGTGCCGAGCGGCCGGCCCAGATCCACACCGGTGATCTCGGCCCCCAGCGCGCCGGACAGCGGCCGTGCTTCAATCAGTTCCATATCTCCAGTCCAACACTCTGGTATCGGTAGTCCGTGGCCTCGTCAACCCGTTTGACGGTACTCTGTCAGGGACTCATGACGACCCGCATCGGCATCATCAACGTTTCGGACCGGGCCAGCGCCGGCGTGTACGAGGACACGCCCGGCAAGGCGGTGGTGGCCCTGCTGGAGCGCTACCTGACGACTCCGTTCGAGCCGGTCTACCAGGTCCTCCCCGACGAGCAGGACCAGCTTCAGGAGGCGATGTGCCGGATGGCCGACGACGACGGCTGCTGCCTGATCGTCACCACCGGCGGCACCGGGCCGGCCCTCCGCGACGTCACGCCGGAGGCGACCGAGGCGGTCTGCCAGAAAATGCTGCCGGGCTTCGGGGAGCTGATGCGGCAGGTGTCGCTGCGCTACGTGCCGACGGCGATCCTCTCCCGCCAGACCGCGGGCGTTCGCGGCGGCGCGCTGATCCTGAACCTGCCGGGCCGCCCGCGCGCCATCGAGCAGTGCCTGGAGGCGGTCTTTCCCGCCATCCCCTACTGCATCGATCTTCTCGGCGGCCCGCGCCTGGAGTGCGACCCGGCCGAGATCACCGCCTTCCGACCCAAGGGGGCGTAGGAGTTCCAGGCGGATGGACCCAGACGGATGGACGTAGCTGCCCTGCCGACCATCGCGGACGTGCGCGCGGCGGCCGAGCGCATTCGCCCGCACGTGCACGCCACCCCGGTGTTCACCAGCCGGTATTTCGATCGCGCCGTGGGAGCGAGCCTGTTCTTCAAGTGCGAGAACCTGCAGAAGGTTGGCGCGTTCAAGAGCCGCGGCGCCTGCAACGCGGTGTTCAGCCTGCCGGACCACCAGGCAGCGGCCGGCGTGGCGACGCACTCGTCGGGCAACCACGGCCAGGCGGTGGCGTTCGCCGCCGGGCTGCGAGGCATCCCGGCGACGGTGGTGATGCCGCGCGGCACGACGGAGATCAAGCGCCGCGCTGTGCAGGGCTACGGCGCCCGAACCGTGGAGAGCGGACCGACCCTGGCCGAGCGGGAAGGGATCACGCAGCGGATCGCGGACGCCGACGGCGCGCACGTGATCCATCCGTACGACGACGCCGACGTGGTGGCGGGGCAGGGCACGGTCGCGATGGAGCTGATGCAGCAGGCCGGGCCGCTGGACGCGCTGCTGGTGCCGGTCGGGGGCGGCGGTCTCACTTCCGGCACCGTGCTGGCCTCCGGTGGAGAAGCCGGTGTCGGGGCAGGCGGTGCGCCGGTCGTCTACGCGGCCGAGCCGGAGCTGGCCGACGACGCCTATGAATCGCTGCGGACCGGCGTGCGGCAGCCGGAACGGCCTCCCCACACGGTCGCCGAGGGGCTGCGCACCAGCTTGGGGGACATTACCTTCCCGCTGGTCCGGGATGGAGTGCGCGAGATCCTGCTGGTCGACGATCGCGAGATCGTGGCGGCCACGCTCGCCTTCATCACCCGTACCAAGCTGCTGATCGAGCCCTCGGCCGGGGTCGCGATCGCCGCGCTGCTGCGCTACCGAGAGCGCTTCGCGGGCTCCCGCGTGGGCGTGGTCCTGACCGGCGGCAACGTCGACCTGGCCGCTCTGGGCGCGCTTGCGGAGGGAATCGATGGCTGAGGCGGCGGTTGCCGTGCGGCCGGCGGCGGCGCCGCCGCGGGAGACGGTACAGGGGGTCGCCGACTTCCTGGCCGAGTTGTCCGGCCGGGTGCGAGGGGAGCTGCGCACCGACACCTATACGCGCATCCTGTACAGCACCGACGCCAGCATCTACCAGGTGATGCCGCACGGCGTGCTGATCGCCCGCGACGAGGAGGACGTGCACGCCGCCGTGGAGGCGGCAGCCCGCCACCAAGTGCCGATCCTGCCCCGTGCGGCAGGCAGCAGCCTTGCCGGCCAGGCGGTCAACGAGGCGCTGGTCATCGACACGTCGCGGTTCCTGGACCGGGTGGTGGAGCTCGACACCGAGGAGCGCTGGATCCGCCTGCAACCCGGCATCGTGCTGGACGCGCTCAACGGCTACCTGCGCCCGCACGGGCTGCAGTTCGGGCCCGATCCCGCCTCCAGCAACCGCGCCGCGATGGGCGGCATCGTCGGCAACAACTCCACCGGCTCCCACTCGATCCTGTACGGCATGACCGCCGACCACGTGCTGGGCATGCAGGCGATCCTTTCCGACGGCACCCGCTGCCGGTTCGGCCCGCTCGACGCCGACGGTCTGGCCACCCACCAGGCCCGGCCGGGCCTGGAAGGCTCGGTCTATCGCGGCGTGGCGGCCATCGCCGCCGGCGGGCGCGAGGCGATCCTGGCAAGCACACCGGCGCACTGGCGGCGCTGCGGCGGCTACAACCTGGACCGGTTCGTGGACGGGGCCAGCTTCACCTACCCGCAGGATCCCCACTTCAACCTGGCCAAGCTGGTGTGCGGCTCCGAAGGCACGCTGGCGGTGATGACCGAGCTGACCCTCAACCTGGTTCCGATGCCGGCCCACACGGCGCTCGCGGTCGTGCACTTCGATGACCTGTTCAGGGCGCTGTCCTCGGTAGAGACCATCCTGGAGACCGACCCGTCGGCGGTGGAACTGCTCGACAACTTCGGGCTGACGCTGGCCCGCGAGGTGCCGCAGTACGCGCGGCTGATGACCGGCTTTATCGCAGGCACCCCGAACTGCGTGCTGATCACCGAGTACTCGGGCGACAACCCGCGGGAGTTGAAGCAGCGCATCGACGCGCTGGGCGATCACCTGCGCCGCCACGGGGTGCACGCCACGGTGGTGCCGGCGCTCGACCCCGCACTGCAGACCGACGTGTGGACGGTGCGCAAGGTCGGACTCGGCCTGATGATGAGCATCAAGGGCGACTACAAGCCGATCCCGTTCATCGAGGACGCGGCGGTGCCGGTCGAGCACCTGGCCGAGTACGTGACCAGCATCGAGCGGTTCTGCAACGACATCGGCACCCGCGTGGCCTACTACGCGCACGCCAGTGCCGGCTGCATCCACATCCGGCCGCTGATCAACGCCAAGCTGGCCGCGGAGGTGGACAAGCTGCCGGTCATCTCCAGCTTCGCGCTGGAGCTGCTCGGCCGCTTCGGCGGCAGCCTGTCCAGCGAGCACGGCGACGGCCGCGCGCGGAGTTGGCAGAACGAGAGTTTCTTCGGCCCCGACCTGTACCGGCTCTACCAGGAGGTCAAGGGCACCTTCGACCCGCACGGCATCCTGAATCCGGGCAACGTCGTGGACGCGCCGCCGATGACCGAGTCGCTGCGCTACGGCCAGGAGTACCGCACGCAGCCGCACCGCGAGCACTTGGCCTTCCGTAGCGACCACGGCTTCACGCGCGCCGTGGAGATGTGCAATGGCGCCGGCATCTGCCGCAAGCGGACCGAGGGCACCATGTGTCCGAGCTTCATGGCCACGCGCGAGGAGGAACACTCCACGCGCGGGCGGGCCAACGCACTGCGGGCCGCGCTGTCCGGCACGCTCCCGCACGACGAGCTCACCAGCGAGCGCATGTTCGAGGTGATGGACCTCTGCATCGAGTGCAAGGCCTGCAAGGCCGAGTGTCCGTCGTCGGTCGACATGGCCAAGATCAAGATCGAGTTCCTGGCCACCTACTACGACCGGCACCGGCTGCCGCTGCGCTCCCGGCTGTTCGCGGACATCGGCCGCGCCAGCCGGCTGCTGGCAGGGCCGCTCGCCGGCGCCGTCAACCGGCTGGTGGCGCCGGCGCCGGTCAGGCGCCTCCTCGAGCGGTTCGCCGGCATCAGCGCTCAGCGCACCCTGCCGGCGTTCAGCGGCAGTCCCTTCCCCGCTTGGGCTCGCCGCCGCGGGCTCGACCGCGTGCCGTCCGGGCGCGCGGTGGCGCTGTTTCCGGACACCTTCAACAGCTTCAACACGCCGGAGGTGGCGCGCGCCGCCACCGAGGTGCTGGAACACGCCGGCTTCGCGGTGACCGTGCCCGAGTACGGCTGCTGCGGCCGGCCCATGCTCTCCAAGGGGTTGGTACGCCGCGCGCGGCATGCCGCCCGCGCCACCATCGCGCGGCTGGCGCCGCTGGCCCGCGCCGGCGTGCCGATCGTCGGGCTGGAGCCGAGTTGCGTGTCGGCCATTCGCGACGAGTACCGGTCGCTGCTGCCCGACGAAGAGGACGCTGCGCTGGTCGCCGAGCATGTGGAGACCTTCGAGGAGCTGGTCGCGCGGGCGCACGCGGACGGCGAGCTCGACCTCGACCTGAACGGCCACCACGAGGGGTTGCTGCTGCACGGTCACTGTCACCAGAAGGCGCTGATCGGCACCGGTCCCAGCAAGAGCACGCTGGGCCTCACCGGCGCGGAGGTCACCGAGGTGGATTCCGGCTGCTGCGGCATGGCCGGCTCCTTCGGCTACGAGGCCGAGCACTACGACGTGTCGATGACGATGGCCGAGCGGCGCCTGCTGCCGGCCGTGCGGTCGCTCGACGGCGGCGCCACGGTGGTCGCAGCCGGCACCAGTTGCCGGCACCAGATCATGCACGGCACCGGACGCCGCGCGCTGCACCCCGCCGAGGTGCTGCACGCCGCGCTGCGCGGCAACAACGACTCCCACGGCTCGAACGGAGGCTGATCACGGATGAGCGACCACTTTGACGCACTGGACGAACTGCGCGCCGGCAACCGGCGGCTGCGCTACTACCGGCTGGGTGCCCTGCAGGACGCGGGGCTGACGCGGCTGACCGAGTTGCCGTACTCGATCCGCATCCTGCTGGAGTCGGTCCTGCGCCACGGCGCGGCCGAGGGCGGGCCTGCGGTGACGCGCGCGCACGTTGAGGCGGTCGCCGGCTGGCAGCCGCAGGCCCCGCAACGGCCGAGCGTGCCGTTCATGCCGGCGCGCGTGGTCATGCAGGACTTCACCGGCGTGCCCGCGGTGCTCGACCTGGCGGCGATGCGCGATGCGCTCGCGCGTGCCGGCGGCGACCCGCAGCAGGTCAATCCGTCGATCCCGGTGGACCTCGTGATCGACCACTCCGTGCAGGTGGACCGCTTCGGGTCGGCGGACGCGCTTGCGCGCAACGCAGAGATCGAGTTCGAGCGCAACGCCGAGCGTTACCGCTTCCTGCACTGGGGGCAGCAGGCGTTCGCGAACTTCCGGGTCGTGCCGCCGGCGACCGGCATCGTCCACCAGGTCAACCTCGAGCACCTGGCGCCGGTGGTGGGCGTCGACGACCCCGCCGACGGCACCCCGACTGTGGCCTATCCCGACACCGTGGTCGGCACCGACTCGCACACCACCATGATCAACGGCCTGGGCGTGCTCGGCTGGGGCGTGGGGGGCATCGAGGCGGAGGCGGCGATGCTTGGCCAGCCGTCCGACCTGGTGCTTCCCGACGTGATCGGCATGCGCCTGACCGGCCGGCTCTCGGAAGGGGTCACCGCGACCGACCTCACCCTGACGGTCACGCAGATGCTGCGCGCGCACGGCGTAGTGGGCCGCTTCGTCGAGTTCTTCGGTCCGGGTCTGGCGGACCTGGCGCTGCCCGACCGCGCCACCATCGCCAACATGGCGCCGGAGTACGGCGCGACCGTCGGCTTCTTCCCGGTGGACGATGAGACGCTGCGCTACCTGCGGTTGACCGGGCGCGGCGAGGACGAGGTGGAACGGGTGGCCGCCTACTGCCGCGCGCAGGGCTTGTTCCGCAGCGATGACGTGGAGGATCCGCGCTACAGCGCCACCCTGGAGCTGGATCTGGCATCCGTGCAGGCGGCGCTGGCCGGCCCCAAGCGGCCGCAGGATCGCGTGCCGCTGGACCAGATGAAGCGCCGCTTCGCGGAGTCGCTGGCGGCGCCGGTCGCCGAGCGCGGCTACGGGCTCGGCGAGGCGGCGCGGCAGGCCGCCGCCGAGGTCGGCACGAACGGCGACCGGACCGACCTGCGCCACGGCGCCGTGGTGATCGCCGCCATCACCTCGTGCACGAACACTTCCAACCCCAGCGTCATGATCGGCGCCGGCCTGCTGGCCCGCAACGCCCGGCGGCGCGGGCTGCGCGTTCCGCCCTATGTGAAGACCAGCCTGGCGCCCGGCTCACGCGTGGTTACCGACTACCTGGGGGCCGCCGGGCTGCTCGCACCGCTGGCGGAGCTGGGCTTCGACGTGGTCGGCTACGGCTGCACCACCTGCATCGGCAACTCCGGACCGCTGCCTGCGGCGGTGACCGCAGCCGTGGAGTCGGCCGACCTGGTTGCCGCCGCGGTGCTGTCCGGCAACCGCAACTTCGAGGGCCGCGTGCACGCGACCGTGCGCGCCAACTACCTGGCATCGCCGCCGCTGGTGGTCGCCTACGCGCTGGCCGGCACGGTCGACATCGACCTGACCAGCGAGCCGATCGGCCGCGGCGACGACGGGGCCCCTGTCTACCTGCACGACATCTGGCCCAGCAACGCCGAGATCACGGAGGCCGTGGCCGATTCGGTCAGCGCCGACCAGTTCGCCGACCGCTATCGCGACGTCTTTTCCGGCAATCCGGCGTGGAGCGCCATCGAAGGCTCGGGCGGCACGCGGTACGCGTGGGAGTCGGACTCGACCTATATCCAGGAGCCGCCGTTCTTCGCCGACTTCGGTCGGGAGACGCCGCCGGTGTCGGACATCGCCGGCGCGCGCGCCCTGCTGGTGCTGGGCGACTCGATCACCACCGACCACATCTCTCCGGCCGGCGCCATCGCCGCCGACAGCCCGGCCGGCCGCTACCTGCTGCAGCACGGGGTGGCGCGCGCCGATTTCAACCAGTACGGCGCGCGCCGCGGCAACCACGAGGTGATGATGCGCGGCACGTTCGCGAACATCCGCATCAAGAACCAGATGGTGGCCGGCACCGAGGGCGGCGTGACCGAGCACCGGCCCTCCGGCGAGCGCATGTCCGTGTTCGACGCGGCGGTCCGCTACCGCGACGAGCGGGTGCCGCTGATCGTGCTGGCCGGCCACGAGTACGGCGCCGGTTCCAGCCGTGACTGGGCGGCCAAGGGGCCGGCCCTGCTGGGCGTTCGCGCCGTGGTCGCTCAGAGCTACGAGCGCATCCACCGCTCCAACCTGGTCGGCATGGGGGTGCTGCCGCTGGAGTTCGAGCCCGGCGACTCCGCCGCGGAGCTGGGCCTCTCCGGCCGGGAGCGGTTCGACCTGAGCGGCTTGTCCGGAGGCCTGACGCCCGGTCGGCAGGTGGCGGTGACGGCGACGTCCGACGACGGCGCGGTGACCCGGTTCACCGCCACCGCTCGCATCGACACCGCTCTGGAGGTCGAGTACCTGGCCGCCGGCGGCATCCTGTCCAAGGTCCTGATGGACCTGGGCAGGCAGGACTGACCGCCCAGTACGAGCGCTGCGGCAGCCGGTGCCGAAATCGCGCGGTTGACATCCTTCGTAGTTAGCTATGACGTTAGCTAATATGGACGAGTTGCAGGTGATGGTGAACGTCCATCAGGCCAAGTCGCAGCTCTCGCGCCTGCTGGCGCGGGCGGAGGCGGGCGAGGACGTGGTGATCGCTCGCAACGGCGACCCGGTCGCGCGGCTGGTCAGCGTCAGAGGCACGCGCGGCACACGCCGATTCGGGGCTTTGAAGGACCACGTCGTCGTGGACGACAGCTTCTTCGAACCCCTTCCGGAGAGCGAACTGGCCCGCTGGGAATCGTGACCCGTGAGGATGTTGCTGGATACGCACGCCCTGCTGTGGTGGCTTGCCGGTAACGAACGGCTGTCCCCAGCGGCGCGCGGGGCGATCGCCGACCATGCCAACGACGTACTGGTCAGCGCGGCGTCCGCCTGGGAGATCGCTACCAAGTACCGGCTGGGGCGCCTTCCTGGCGCGGCGGCCGTCGCCGAGGATGTCACCGGCTGCCTCCTGGACCAGGGCTTCCAGCCGCTCGCGATCACCGTGGCCGACGGCGAGCGTGCCGGGCGTTTGCCGGGTCCGGTCCGCGATCCCTTCGACCGGATGCTGATCGCGCAGGCCCTGACGCTGGACATCGCCCTGATTTCGGTCGAGCGGCCGTTCGACCGGTACGGCGTCCGTCGCCTATGGTGAGCATGTGACCGGCACCTCATCCCTTCCGTCGACATCCCTGCCCTCGACATTCGGCCAGCTCAAGGCATCCGGCTACCGGCAGCGCTCGGTCAAGGAGGAGCTGCGCGCCAACCTGCTCGCCCGCCTGCACGCGGACCAGCCGCTGTTTCCGGGCATTATCGGCTACGACAAGACCGTGCTGCCCGGGATCGTCAACGCGATCCTGTCGCGGCACGACTTCATCCTGCTCGGCCTGCGCGGCCAGGCCAAGTCGCGCATCCTGCGCGCGCTGGCCGGTTTCCTGGACGAGTACGCGCCCGTGATCGCCGGCAGCGACCTCAACGAGAGCCCGTTCGAGCCGATCCTGGCCGCCTCCCGGCAGCGCGTGCGGGAGCTCGGCGACGACCTGCCGATCGACTGGATGCACCGCGACGAGCGCTACCACGAGAAGCTCGCCACCCCCGACGTCACCGTGGCCGACCTGGTCGGCGACATCGACCCGATCAAGGCGGCCACCAAGCGGCTCTCCTACGCCGACGAGGGCGTCATCCACTACGGGATCGTCCCGCGCACCAACCGCGGCATCTTCGCCATCAACGAGCTGCCCGACTTGGCGCCGCGCATCCAGGTGGCGCTGCTCAACGTGCTGGAGGAGGAGGACATCCAGATCCGCGGGTTCCCGATCCGCATCCCCCTGGACATCCAGCTCGTCTTCTCCGCCAATCCCGAGGACTACACCAACCGCGGCAACATCATCACGCCGCTCAAGGACCGCATCGACTCGCAGATCATCACCCACTACCCGGATCGCATGGAGCACGCCATGGCGATCACGGCGCAGGAGGCGTGGACGGACCGCGACGCCGACTACGAGCTGCGCGTGCCGCGCTATTTCAAGGAGTTGATCGAGGAGGTCACCTTCGAGGCTCGCAAGAGCGAGTTCGTGGACCAGAAGTCCGGCGTGTCGGCGCGCATGCCGATCGCGTTGCTGGAGAACGTGCTCAGCAACATGGAGCGGCGCGCCGCCCGCCTGGGCGAGCCGGTGATCTACCCGCGACTGACCGACCTGCACACGGCGCTGACCGCCATGACCGGCAAGATGGAGTTGGTCTACGAGGGCGAGCAGGAGGGCCCGGTGCTGGTGGCCCGCAAGATCATCGGCCAAGCGGTCAAGCGCACCTTCCGCCGCTACCTGCCGACGCCGGACGTGCGCTCGCGCGATGGCGGCGAGCGCGGCGGTGAGCGGCGCGCCGGGCGATCGGGGCAGGCAGAGCGCGCGGAGCGGCCGGAAGCGGACGAGACCGACTCCGTCTATCAACCTATCGTGAGCTGGTTCGCGGAGGGGCAGACCGTGGACACCTCGGACGATCTGGCCACCGAGGAGTACATCCGCCGATTCGGGCGGGTGGCCGGCCTGCGCGACATGGCCGCCGAGCGCTTCCGCATCGACGAGCCGGAGGAGTTGGGGCTTGGGATGGAGCTGGTGCTGGAGGGCCTGCACCAGCACTCCATGCTGTCCAAGCGCGACCTGGAGAGCTCGACCTCCTACCGGGACATGCTCAAGGCGATGTTCGACCAGATGACCGACGACGACACCGCCTGAGGCGGGCTCCATGCACTGGCGCTACCTGAAGTGGGACGACTCGCTGGCCGCGGCGGTGGCGGCCTTCGAGGACCTGCTCAGCCTGTTCAACTTCCTGCTGCTGCAGGCGTCCGGCGACGTCGACCGGGTCCTGCAGTGGATGCGCTACCTGCAGGAGCGCGGCATGATCGACGCGGACGTCGACCTGGAGGAGTTCCGCGACCGCCTGGAGGACGAGAACCTGATCGAGCGCGACGGCGAAGGCGGCTACAGCCTGACCGCGCGCGGCGAGCAGCGCATCCGCAAGGAGTCGCTGGCGCTGGTCTTCCGCAACCTGGCCAAGGGCGGCTTCGGCCAGCACCGCGTGCCGCACACCGGCGAGGGCGGCGAGCGCACGACCGAGACGCGCGGCTACCGTGCCGGCGACCCGATCACCCAGATCGACGCGCTGGGCACCATCAGCAACGCCGTCAAGCGCGGCGGGCTGGACGACATCACCCTGCAGGAGCAGGACTTCGAGGTGTACGAGAGCGAGCACCAGTCGTCGTGCGCGACCGTGCTGCTGATCGACATCAGCCACAGCATGATCCTGTACGGCGAGGACCGGATCACCCCGGCCAAGCAGGTGGCGCTGGCGCTGTCCGAGCTGATCATGACGCAATACCCGCGCGACAGCCTCCACGTCGCCTACTTCGGCGACGACGCCAAGCTGATTGACGTGGGCAGCATCCCCTACCTGCGGGTCGGGCCCTACCACACCAACACCAAGGCCGGGCTGCAGCTCGCGCAGTCGGTGCTGCGCGCCGAGCGGCACGCCAACAAGCAGGTCTTCATGATCACCGACGGAAAGCCGTCGGCCATATTCGAGGACGGACGGATCTACAAGAACTCCTTCGGGCTCGACCCCAAGATCGTCAACCAGACGCTGGACGAGGCGGCCGAGTGCAAGCGCTACGGGATCGTCATCACCACCTTCATGGTGACCGAGGACCCGTACCTGGTGGAGTTCGTCGAGGAGCTGTCGCAGATCAACCGCGGGCGCGCCTACTACGCGGCGCCCGGTGAACTGGGTGAATATATCTTCGCCGACTACGTGCGGAACCGCCGCCGGGGCGTGCGGTAACGCAACCCTACAGGAGGACACGATGGGAGTTCGAAAGGCACAGGCGGAATGGAAGGGCGATCTCAAGGGCGGCAGCGGCACCATGTCGATCGGCGGCCGTTTCGAGCAGCCGTTCACGTTCAGCTCACGGTTCGAGGAAGGCGCGGGCAGCAACCCGGAGGAGCTCTTGGCAGCGGCGCACGCCGGCTGCTACTCGATGGCGCTGTCGCACGGCTTGGCCGAGGCCGGCCACACCCCGACCCGCGTCAGCACTACCGCGGACGTCTCCCTGGAGATGACCGACGGCGGCCCCACCATCACCACCATAGCGCTGGTGTGCGACGCGGAGGTGCCGGGCATCGACGACGCGAAGTTCCAGGAGATCGCGGAGGCCACCAAGAGCGGCTGCCCGGTCTCCCGCGCGCTGGCCGGCCCGGAGATCACCCTGCAGGCGACGCTCGGGTAGCGCCGTTCGTCGGGCGCGCTCAGTTGGTGGGGTAAGCTGAGCGCAATCATGCCCCGGCAGACCTACCGGCAGCGCATCGTCGAGCGACACCGGCGTCGCGACCGGCAGCTTGAGGCTGACATGCGGCGCGAAGCGGAGCGGTTGGCGCGGCTGGCCGGTGAGCGGTACCGGTTCCGCCGACTCTATCTGTTCGGGTCGGTGGCTCGCAGCGCGCGTCTTGCGGTGTGGTCGGACATCGATCTGGCAGTCGAGGGCTTGGCGCCCGAGGATTATTGGCCGCTCGTCGGGTTGCTGACCGCCGACGCGAAGTACCCTCTGGACGTGAAGGTCCTGGAGGACCTGCCGGCGGCATCGCGGAACGAGATCAGAGCGTTTGGCGTGGTGCTCCATGAGGCGTGACGACCCGCTCGATGAGGTAGCGACGGCGATCCGCCGCGAGCTTGCGAACTGCGCGGCCCTGCGCGCGGAGGCACGCGCCGAGCGGCGCAAGCCGGAGCGGAATCCGCGCGTGCTCGGCTCGATCACGCACGACTTCTACAACTGCTGCGAACGGGTGTTCCGCCGGATCGGCGCGGAGATCAACGGGGCCTCCTATCGCGGTGAGGCATGGCACAAGGAGCTGCTGTTCCGCATGACCGTGGCGGTGCCCGGCGTCCGGCCTCGGGTCATCAGCGAGGAGCTCGCCGCGGAACTGGACGAATACCTCTCGTTCCGGCACGTGTTCCGCAACATCTATGGATTCGAGCTCAAGGGAGACCGGCTCGCCCGGCTCAGCGAGAGGCTGGACGGCGTCGCAGGGCGATTCGAGGCCGAGATCGAGACGTTTCTGGCATCTCTGGATGACGTAGCCGAAGACGCCGCCGATTGACCGCATCGCGCGGCCCGGCGTATCGCTCGCTCCCATGCACGCAGGATCTGCTCAAACAGGCGTCTATTTCGTCATATCCCGTGGTATGGTTAGCCGTTCATAGATCAAATGGAACGATTCGTTGAGGGGGCTCTGCGCCGCTGGCTCGCTCGCCGCCGGCGCAAGCCGCTGGTCCTGCGCGGGGTTCGTCAGGTCCGGTTGGTGAACGAAGGCGGCATCGCCGAGCAGCACGTCGGGCAGCAGTTGGCGACGCTCGGAGCAGGGGAGGCCGCGCCGGAACTCCACTACTGGTTGCGTCACGCCAGGGCGGGAAACGCCGAGGTGGACTACGTGACCTCACGGGGAGACTGGATCATTCCGGTCGAGGTGAAGGCTGACCGTAGCGGGTCGCTGAAGTCGCTGTTGCAGTACGCCCACGAGAAGCGCCCGCCGATCGCGGTCCGCTTCGACACCAACCCGCCGAGCCTGCAGACCGTGCGGCATGCCATCTTCATCATCGATGCGCGGCCGCCCCACTTGCCGATAGTTGCGCCGGTTCCGGCGCCGGCGTTGCCCTGTGCCGCCGGCGGCAGCGGCAGCGGGCGCTTCGCCCGACACGCGGCGTAGCCTATCTCCGCGCGCAGGATTCGCGCCTCGGTGCGCCTGACGGCCGCGGGGCGCAGATCCTCCGCGGCGGGGTCCGCGGCCGCCAGGCGCGGCAGCCATCGCCTCCCGCTGAGTGTTGTCGCGGACTTTCCGTTCCATTCTGCCGGGCTTCACCTTCGGTTCACGCTGCGGACCCCATATTCGTTCCGAATCACAGTCGCCGGAAGGCGACGGAGGAGGAGCGAAGATGAAACGCTCAAAGGTTTTCGCAATCGCCCTGGTGGCGATCATCGGTGCGGCGGCCGTCGGATCGGCCGTGGAGGTCGTCGGCGAGACGGAGCATGGGACACAGCTTGCGCCCACGCATCAGATTCTCGACTTGCTCGCGGAGCAGGGGTTCGATGTCGACCGGCTCGACAGCGAACAGGCCCAGGACCTGATGAACGAGCTGACGCGGGACGAGGAGGTCTATCCGGACCTGAAGGCTCTCATCCACGGCGAGCTCTGGCGCGGTCTCGGTGCCGGTGTCGGAACGCTCAGCTATGCAGGCGAAGACGAAACCGAGGCCGACGCCGTCTACATGGACATCGCCGGCTTCATGTGGCGCCTGTACCTCTCGGAGGAGTGACCGTGCGCGCTGCAGACGGAGGGAGCCGCAGGTAGCACTACCTGAAGCCCCCTCCTGAAGGTCAGCCGAGGTTCCGGTCCCGAAAGCGGCAAGCCCACGGACCGGGGCCTCGATCCGGCCGTGATCGTACCACGGCGGCGGAGCGGCTTCGGAGTTGTCCCGCACAACATCATGGGCGAAGGTCTCTCTCAGCCCGTTCACCGCGATTGATCAGCCCACTGCGCGGGCTCACGGAGAACCCCGCATTGCGGAGCGTGATCAGTACGTCGCCCAAGTGTAGGTCGTCCAAGACCAAACCTCTCTGGATCGCTGTTCTGAGAATGTTGGCGTAGACGACACTGGGACTCGGATCTTTGGTGTCCGACAGTTCCCCGATGGCCTCACGTACCATCGCATTACATGCCATAGCCGGCTTCGATCGCCAGACGCCGACCGCCACCGTCAAGCGCTTGGTGGACGACCTTGCTTCTGGCGGAGACCGTCGCCGTGCGGCGGCTTCGTCGGCTCTCGTCGCCATCGGCTCCGATGAGGTGATCACGACGCTGGCTGCCGCGGCACGCACCGCGCCGGATGACTGGCTTCTCGCCACCCTCGGGCGCATGCCGCCGACTCGCGTCCGTTGGCTCCTTGCTGATGACAGCCTGCTGACGCGCATCTCACCCATGCTTCTTACCGCCGACGGCGCGAATTGGCTCGCGACCGAGGAGAAGCGGGCGGACCTCGGTTTTCTGTTGGCGCAGGACCTCGCCTGAGCCCGGCGCGCCCGCCTCATGCTACGGTCCTGATCCACATGGGACTGAAACGAACCAAGACGTGCGGCGAGTTGCGGGCCGCCGACGCCGGGTCGCCCGTGGTGCTGGGCGGCTGGGTCGACTCGTGGCGCGACCACGGCGGCATCCGCTTCCTCAACCTGCGCGACCGCTACGGCGTGACGCAGGTGGTGGTGGACGAGTCCTCCCCGCAGGAGGCGCACGACACCTCGGCAGACCTGCGCGACGAGTACTGCGTCGCGGTGGCCGGCACGGTGCGCCGGCGCCCCGCCGAGATGGCCAACGTCGGCCAGGCCACCGGCGAGATCGAGCTGGCGGCAGCGGAGATCGAGGTGCTCTCCACCTGCGACCCGCTGCCGTTTGCGATCGGCGACACGGTCGACGCGCGCGAGGAGCTGCGCCAGACCTACCGCTACCTGGACCTGCGCTCCGGCGTCATGCAGCGCAATATGGCCCTGCGCAGCGCCGCCACCGCCGAGGTGCGCGCGGCGCTGGCCGACCAGGGCTTTCTGGAGATCGAGACACCGACGATGATGCGCTCCACCCCGGAAGGGGCACGAGACTTCATCGTGCCGTCGAGAATCTCGCCGGGACGGTTCTATGCGCTGCCGCAGTCGCCGCAGATCTTCAAGCAGCTCCTGATGGTGAGCGGGCTTGACCGCTACTTCCAGATCGCCCGCTGCTACCGGGACGAGGACACGCGCGGCGACCGCCAGCCGGAGTTCACCCAGATCGACCTGGAAGCCAGCTTCGTGGACCGCGAGGACATCTTCAGCGCGGTGGAGAGCATGCTGGCGCGGGTGTTCGCGCGCTGCCTGGACCAGGCGCTGGACATGCCGTTCGCGCGCATCACCCATGACGAGGCGATCGACCGCTACGGGTCGGAGAATCCCGACCTGCGCTTCGAGCTGCCGCTCGTCGACTTCGGCAAGATCGGCGCGCAGACGGACTTCAAGGTGTTCCGCTCGGTGCTGGACGGCGGCGGCGTGGTCAAGGCGCTGACCGTGTCCGGGGACGGCCTGTCGCGGGCACGCATCGACGCGCTGGAGCAGCACGCGAAGGCGCGGGGCGCCAAGGGGCTGGCGTGGACGCGCGTCACCGCAGACGGGCTGGACGGGGGTGTCGGCCGCTTCCTGGGCGGAGTGGCGCCGCAGGCGATCGAGGCGCTGGGCGCCGCTGCCGGCGACGTGGCGCTGTTCGTGGCCGACGGCCGCCAGACCGCCTGCGAATCCCTCGGCGCCGTGCGCACCGCGCTCGGCGCGGAACGGCAACTCGACGGTCACCGCTTCTGCTGGATCACGGACTTCCCACTGTTCGAATGGAACGAGGACGAGGACCGCTGGGACTTCAGCCACAACCCGTTCTCACGGCCGCAGGAGCAGGACCTGGACCGCCTGGAATCCGATCCGGGATCGGTGCGCGGCGAGATCTACGATCTGGTCCTCGACGGCACGGAGCTCGGGTCCGGCTCGATCCGGATCCACGACCGCGCCCTGCAGGAACGGGTGTTCGCGCTGATGGGCATCGACCGCGAACAGGCGAGGCGACGGTTCGGCTTCATGCTCGACGCGTTCCGCTACGGCCCGCCGCCGCACGGCGGCATCGCCTTCGGGCTGGACCGGCTGGTCATGCTGATGGCCGGCCAGCCCACCATCCGCGAGGTGATCGCCTTTCCCAAGAACACGGCGATGGCGTCGCTGATGGACGGCTCGCCGTCGCCGGTCGACGCCGAGCAACTGGCCCAGGTGGGCCTGCAGATCACCGCAACGGAGGATGATGATGGCTAAGTACAGCGACACCCGCCAGGAGTTCTGGCGGTCGCAGTTCGAGGCGGCCAAGCCGATGGGTCGGTACCTTGCCGACGGAAAGGACACGCACCGCGCAAAATGGGAAGCGATGGCCGGGCGCATCGCCCTGGGCGAGGAGCAACGGCAGCGCGCCGCGAGCTTCGTCCGTACCATGCCCGCGCTCTGCCTGAGCGGCATCTGGTGCGGGGACTGCGTGCGCCAGGGGCCGATCCTGGAGGCGATCGCCGCAGCCTCGGCCGGGGTCGACCTGCGCTTCGTCGAGCGGGTCGAGGACGAGCTGGCCGAGGAGTTGCGCATCAACGGCGCGCTCAAGGTGCCGGTCGTGGTCCTGTTGTCGGAGGACTTCTACGAGCTGGCGCGCATCGGCGACCGCATGCTCAGCACCTACCGCACGAAGGCGCTGCGCGAGCTCGGGCCGACCTGCGAGGTGGGCCTGGTGCCGCCGGCCGCGGAAGAGTTGGCGGTCGAGATCGACGAGTGGCTGGACGGGTTCGAGCGGGCGCAGTGGATCCTGCGCTTGTCGCCACTCCTGCGCCAGCGCTACGGGGACTGATCCCGGCGGGAGCATGGGTGGCGTGGGGCAGGCGCAGCAGGATCAGACGCGGGCATTGCTGGAGCGGCACCGGCAAGCCGGCCATGCGCCCAACCGCCTGATCGAGGAGAAGAGCCCCTACCTCCTGCAGCACGCCTACAACCCGGTCGCGTGGTACCCGTGGGGCGACGCCGCCTTCGAGCGCGCGCGTCGGGAGGACCGGCTGGTATTCCTGTCGGTGGGCTACGCCACCTGCCACTGGTGCCACGTGATGGCGCACGAGTCGTTCGAGGACGAGGCGGTGGCGGCGTTCCTGAACGAGAACTTCGTCTCCATCAAGCTCGACCGCGAAGAGCGGCCGGACATCGACCGCATCTACATGGCGGTGGTGCAGGCGACCAGCGGCTCCGGCGGATGGCCGATGACGGTGTTCCTCACGCCCGACCGGCGCCCGGTGTTCGGCGGCACCTACTTCCCGCCGCGCGGCGCGTACGGCCGGCCGGGCTTTCTGGAAATCCTGAGGCGACTGGCGCAGATGTGGCGCGAGCGGCGGGATGAGCTGGAGCGGGCGGCCGGATCGGTGGTGGACAGCATCCGCGGCTATCTGGAGGGCGCCCCGCAGGCGTCGGACCCGGCCGCGGTCGACCTGGCGGCGGCCGCGGCCGGGGCGGCGGCCGGCTACGACGCCCAGGAGGGCGGATTCGGCCCGGCGCCGAAGTTCCCGCGGCCGTCGGTGGTGTCCCTGCTGCTGCGCCACCCCGGCGCGGACGGCAAGGAGGGCCGGCGGCACCGCGACATGGCGCTGCACACGCTGGACGCGATGGCGGCCGGCGGCATGTACGACCATCTGGGCGGCGGCTTCCACCGCTACTCCGTCGACCAACACTGGCGCGTCCCGCACTTCGAGAAGATGCTCTACGACCAGGGCCAGCTCATGCGCACATACGTCGAGGCGTACCAGGCGACCGGCGCCGAGCGCTACGCCGCGGTCGCCCGTGACACTGCCGACTACCTGCTGCGCGACCTGACCACGGCCGACGGCGCGTTCTGCTCGGCGGAAGACGCCGACAGCGCGGTCTCCGCCGACGACCCGGAGCACACCCGCGAGGGCGCCTTCTACCTGTGGGACTACGACGAGGTGCGCGCCGTGCTCGACGCGGAGCCATCGGCCGATCAGTTCATCTACGTCTACGGACTCGAGCGCCGCGGCAATACCCTGAGTGACCCACACGGCGAGCTGGGCACGGGCAACGTGCTCTATCGCTCGGCGAAGCGCGACGCACAGGCGCTCCGGCGCCTGCCCCGGCTGGAAGATGATCTGGCGCGCTGCCGGCAGGTGCTCTTCGACCTGCGTACGCGGCGCCCGCGGCCGCTGCTCGACGACAAGGTGATCGCCGGCTGGAACGGGCTGGCGATCGGCGCGCTGGCGTTGCTTGGAGCCGCCGCCGGCCGCGACTCCTACGTGCAGGCCGCCGCGCGGGCGGCCGACTTCGTCCTGGCTGCCATGTGGAACGGACGCAACGGCGAGGCCGTCCGGCTGCTGCGCCGCTACCGGGAGGGCGAAGCGCGGTTCGACGGCTCCCTTGCCGACTACGCGGCGCTGGCCGACGGTCTGATCGACCTCTACCAGGCCGGCGGGGAGGCGCGCTATCTGCTCGCGGCCGAGGGGCTGGCCGACGCCATGCTGAGCCGCTTCAGCGCTGCCGACGGCGGGTTCTACGACACCGACGGAGCGGCCGACGACCTGCTGCTGCGCAGCCGCGAGCTCTCCGACGGGGCGGAGCCGAGCGGCCTGTCACTGGCGATCCGCGCCATGACCCGGCTGGGACGCATGCTGGGCCGCGCCGACCTGGCCGGTGCCGCACTGGCGGCGGCGCGCCTCGGCGCCGGAGCGGTCGAGCGGGCGCCGGCGGCGGTTCCGGAGCTCGCCATCTCTGTCGACCTGGCCGTCGCGGAGCCCGCGCAGGTGGTGCTGGCCGGGGCATCTGCCGATCCGCGCCTCCGCGCGCTGCGGCGAGTGGTCGGAGCTGCGTTCCTGCCGCGCGCCGCGGTGCTGTGGGCGGCGGCCGACTCGCCGCTGGCCGACCGCGTGCCGGAGCTCGCGGCGATGGCCGCTGCCGGCGAGCCCACCGCCTACGTCTGCAGGGGATTCGTCTGCGATCGCCCGACCACCGATCCCGAGACGCTGGCCGGCCAGCTCGCCGAGTTCTCGTAGTATCCTCCTTGGTCGAGAGAGACGGTGGTGCCATGAGCGAGCTGGTGGACCCGACGCTGGCGTCCGAGCTGGCCAAGGTGAAAGGCTTGGCGACCGCCGGGCTGGAACGCTACCGGGAAGCCGTGCGGAGCTGTCTGCGCTGAACCGGCGCCGGCCTGCGCGGGCCTACAGCAGATGGCCCATCCTGGTGCGCTTGGTCTCCAGGTAGTCCTGGTTGAACGGATTGCCGGAGGTGATCAGCGGAATGCGGTCGGTGACCGCGATCCCCTCCGCGCGCAGCCCCTCGATCTTGCCCATGTTGTTGGTCAGCAAGGCAACCGAGCGCACCTTCAGCAGTTCCAGGATGCGCGCGGCGATCCGGTAGTCGCGGGCATCGACGGGCAATCCGAGGTGCTGGTTGGCCTCGATCGTGTCCATGCCCTCGTCGTCCTGAAGCCGGTAGGCGTGCAGCTTGTTGATCAGGCCGATGCCGCGGCCCTCCTGGCGCAGGTAGATCACCGCACCGCAGGGCTGCGAGCCGATGTGGCACAGCGCGGCGTCGAGCTGCTCGCGGCAGTCGCAGCGCTGCGAGCCGAACACCTCTCCGGTCAGGCACTCGGAGTGGACGCGGACCGGGCAGTCCTGCGCCCCGTCAATCTCGCCGTGGATGATCGCCAGGTGCTCCTGCGCGTGGTCGTCGGTGCTGAACGCGGAGAGCCGGAACTTGCCGAAGCGCGTCGGCAGATCGACGGTGGTCTCCAGTTGCACGCCGTTTCCCGTCTGTCCCATTGCGACTCTCTGGCACAACCTATGGCGTAGGCGTTCCTGGGTCAACGTTGGCGATCGGGAACGGGATCGGCGCGTTCAGACTCGCCTGCGGCCTCGGGAGGACCGGATGGTCTGCGTGAGCAGCGCGAACGCCTCCTCCACGTCGTCGACCTTGTGGACGAGCTCCAGGTCGGCGGCGGTGATGGCCCCCCACTCCACCAGCTTCTCGAAGTCGACCACGTCATCCCAGTACTCGCGGCCGTAGACGATCACCTGCACGGGGCGCTGCACCTTGCGCGTCTGCAGCAGGGTCAGCACCTCGAACATCTCGTCCATGGTGCCGTAGCCGCCGGGGAACACCACCAGCGCCCGCGCCAGGTACATGAACCAGAACTTGCGCATGAAGAAGTAGTGGAACTCGACGGCCAGGCCCGGGGTGATGTAGGGGTTGGGCGCAGGCTCGTGCGGCAGGCTGATGGCCAGGCCGACGCTCTGCCCGCCCGCTTCGGCGGCGCCCCGGTTGGCGGCCTCCATCATGCCGGGACCGCCGCCGGAGCAGACGACCAGCTCATTCTCGTGCCCGGTTTCCCTGGCCCACGTGGTGAGCCTGCGTGCCAGCTCGCGGGCATCCTCGTAGTAGGCGGCCAGCCGGACCTGGCGCTGGGCGTAGCGCGTCTCGGCGATGGACACGCCGGCTTGCCTGCCGGAGGCGGCCGCGCCGTAGCGTTGCTCCGCCTCCGCCATGGGGAGGGTCCGGCTCGATCCGAAGAACACGATGGCGTTGCGGATGCGGCGGCGGCGCAGGCGCGCCTGCGGCTCCAGGTACTCGGAGAGGATGCGCACCGTGCGGGCGTCCCGGCTGCGCAGGAATGCCAGGTTCTCGTACGCCTTGCTGATGGGCTTGGGGTCGTTCGGCTTGTCGCTCATGGCTGGTCGTCCGCGGCGGCCCGCGCTCAGCGGACGCCGGTCGGTACCGGCACCGAGTCCACGACGCGCTGCAGGACGGTCGCGGCGTCGAGGTTCTCGATGCGCGCCTCGGCGGACAGCACCAGCCGGTGCGGGACCACTGCCGGCAGCATCGTTCGCACGTCCTCCGGCAGCACGAAGTCGCGCCCGTCCGCCAGCGCGAATGCCTGCGCGGCCAGCAGCACGTGCTGGGAGCATCGGGGGCTGGCGCCCAGCTTCAGCAGCGGGTTGTCGCGGGTGCGGGACGCCAGGGCGATCACGTAGTCCTTGATCGAGCCGTCGACCTGCACCTGCCGGACGGCGCCGCGCAGTGCCACGATCTCCTTGGCGCCGGCCACCGGCCGCAGATCCGTCAGCGGGTCATCGCTCTGGAAGCGGTCCAGGATCTCCTTCTCCGCCCGGTCGGTCGGATAGCCGAGCGAGAAGGAGATGCCGAAGCGGTCCAACTCCCCCTCCGGCAGGTGGAACACGCCGACGAAGGTGACCGGGTTCTGGGTGGCGATCACGAAGAACGGCTGCGGCAGCGCGTGCGTCACCCCTTCCACGGTGACCGACCCTTCCTGCATGGCCTCCAGCAGGCTCGACTGGGTGCGCGGCGAGGCGCGGTTGATCTCGTCGGCGAGGATGAACTGGTGCATGATCGCGCCATGCCTGAACACGAACGTGCGCTGGTCGTTGTCCCACGCGGTCATGCCGGTGATGTCGCCGGGCAGCAGGTCGGGCGTAAACTGGATGCGCGCGAAGTCCACCCCCGCGCTGGCCGCCATGACCCGCGCAAGGGTGGTCTTGCCGACGCCGGGCACGTCCTCGATCAGCACGTGCAGGCCGGATATGAAGCCGACCAGCATGAATCGCACTTCGCGGCTCTTGCCGACGAAGACGCGGGTTATGGCGTCCTCCAGGGCGCGGACCAGATCGGCGTTCGGCGGCACGGCGGCTACCTTGGTGCATCCGCGATAACGGGTCAACGCGCGAATGTTTGACCGCGCATCCTTGCGCCACTACTGTCTGATGACCCTATGATTTCCGTGGCGGAGGCCGATCGCATCCTCGCCGATGAAGCGTGGTCGCTGCCGGCCGAACCGGTGCCGTTGCCCGAGTCCTACGGTCGCATCCTACGGTTGCCGCTGCGCTCCGACCGCGACCTGCCTCCCTACGACCGGGCGACCATGGACGGCATCGCCGTGCGCTCCGCGGCACTGGCCGCGGGCAGCCGCCGGTTCGCGGTGGAAGCCGAGGCGGTCGCCGGACAGCCGGCGGTCAGCCTGTCCGACGACAGGGGCTGCGTGCGCATCATGACCGGCGCGGTGTTGCCGAGCGGCGCCGACGCGGTAATCCGGTCGGAAGACGTCACCTTCGGCGACGGCGCGGCCGAGGTCGCCGCCGGCGTCGAGGCTCCGCCGTGGCACAACGTGCACCGCACCGCCAGCGACGGACGCGCCGGAGACGTCGTGATGGAGCCCGGCGCCCGCATCGGCGAGCGCGAGGCGGCGGTGATCGCCTCGATCGGCGCATCGCAGGTCAGCGTCTCGCGGCTTCCCCGCATCGCCATCCTCACCACCGGGGACGAGGTGATGGCGGTCGATGGCCCGGTGGAGCCGCACCAGATCCGGCAGAGCAATCGCTACGCGGCCGAGGCGATCCTGCAGGGGGCGGGGTTGCCGGCGGGCAGCGAGCACCTTCCCGACGACCAGGAACGGCTCGGCGACCGTGCCCGGCGGTTGCTGGCCGACCACGACGTGCTGATCACCACCGGCGCGGTTTCCATGGGGGTGACCGACAACATGCCGCAGGTACTCGCCGCCGCCGGCATGCAGGAGCGCTTTCACCGCCTCGACCAGCGGCCGGGCAAGCCGCTCTGGTTCGGCACCGGCTCCGCCGACGGCGTTCCGCGGGCCGCCTTCGGGCTGCCGGGCAACCCGGTGTCGGTCGCGGTCTGCCTGCGGCGTTACGTCCTGCCGTTCCTGTTCCGGCTGCTGGAAGCCGCGCCGCCGGCGCCGGAGGCCGCGGCCCTGACCGAAGAGGTGCGCTTCCCGATGCCGCTCACCTATTACCTGCCGGTCGCCCTGGACTGCTCCGAGGGCAGGCTTGCTGCCGCGCCACGTCCCACCGGCAGCTCCGGGGACTACCTGCGGCTCATGGCCTCCGACGGCTTCGTCGAGCTCCCCGCGGGGCCCGACCGCTTCGCCGCCGGACACGTGGCGCCGCTGTACCGCTGGGGTGCCCGTGCCGGCTGAAACCGGCGGCGACCGCTTCGGGCGCGCCCTGCACGACCTGCGCGTGTCGGTCACCGACCGCTGCAACTTCCGCTGCCCGTACTGCATGCCCAAGGAGGAGTTCGGCGACGACTACCGGTTTGTCCCCACCGCCGATCAGCTCACCGATGCCGAGACCGTGCGGCTGGCCGGTCTGTTCGCCGACCTGGGCGTCCGCAAGCTGCGCATCACCGGCGGCGAGCCGCTGCTGCGCCGCAACCTGACGGGGCTGATCGCGGCGCTCGCATCGCTGCGCGAGCGCGGCATCGACGACATCGCGCTGACCACCAACGGATTTCTGCTCGAACGGCACGCGCAGGCGCTGGCCGACGCAGGTCTGGACCGGGTGACGGTCAGCCTGGACTCGCTGGACCCGCACGTGTTCGAGCACCTGAACGGACTGAACCAGCCGCTTGCGCCGGTGCTGCGCGGCCTGGACGCCGCGGCGGCGGCCGGCCTTGGGCCGGTCAAGATCAACGTCGTGGTGCTGCGCGGCGTCAACGACGACGGGCTGATCGACCTGGTGGAGCGCTTCCGCGGCACCGACGTCACGGTCCGCTTCATCGAGTACATGGACGTCGGCAACCGCAACGGCTGGTCGGCCGAGCAGGTGGTCCCGTCGCGGCGCATCGTCGCCGACATCCACGCCATGCACCCGCTGGAGCCGCTGGAACCCGCGTACGCGGGCGAGGTGGCGCGGCGCTACCGCTACGCCGACGGCGCGGGCGAGATCGGCTTCATCTCCAGCGTGTCGGAGCCGTTCTGCGGAGACTGCACGCGCGCACGGCTGGCGGTGGACGGCACGCTGTACACCTGCCTGTTCGCCTGGAAAGGCGTGCCGCTCCTGCCTCTGCTCCGGAGCGGCGCCGGTGACGCGGAAGTCGCCCGGGTCGTGCGCGAGACCTGGGAGCGGCGCGACGACCGCTACTCCGAGGACCGCAAGCGGATCCGGGTATTCATGGACAGCAGGCGCAGCGGCGGCAACGGCCGGGCGGCCGATGGCGCCGAACAGGAAGTGGCCGAGCACGCCAAGGTCGAGATGCACCATGTCGGTGGCTGACCCGGCCGGCGGGTCCGGCTTCACGCATCTCGACGCCGCCGGGCATCCGCGCATGGTGGATGTCTCCGCCAAGGGCGCGACCACCCGCACGGCGACCGCGCGGGCGCTGGTGTCGCTGCCCCCCGCCGTTCGCGAGCGGCTGACCGGAGCGGGCGGGAACGGCGCCGACCACGCCGGATCCGGGGCCGACATCGTCACCGCCAAGGGACCGGTGTTCCACACCGCGCGCATCGCCGGGATCATGGCGGCCAAGCGAACGGCGGAGCTGATCCCGCTCTGCCATCCGATCGGCCTGGAGGACTGCACAATCGACATCGGCCAGACGCCGGCCGGCGACCTGTCGATCGAATGCCGGACGGTCGTCACCCACAAGACCGGGGTGGAGATGGAGGCGCTCACCGGCGCCAGCGTGGCGGCGCTGACCGTCTACGACATGTGTAAGGCGATCAGCCGTGGCATCGTCATCAAGGACGTGAGACTGATGAGCAAGTCGGGCGGCAGGAGCGGTGACTACCATGCCGACGGCGCCTGAGTCGACCATGGCGTGCGGCGGGCCGGCCGTCGGAGAGGCGGGCGTGACGGTGCGCATCCGCTACTTCGCCATCCTGCGCGAGGAGCGGGGCCGGGAGGAGGAGTCGCTGGCGACCGGCGCCGCCACCGTCGCGGAGCTGTACGATGAGTTGCGCGCGCGCTTCGCCTTCAGCCTGCCCGCGGATCGGCTGCGGGTCGCGTGCAACGGCGACTTCGTCCCGTGGAGCCGGCCGCTGCGCGACGGCGACCTAGTGGTGTTCATCCCGCCGGTGGCCGGCGGATGAGCAACCCGATGACCGAATCGCCGCGTGCGAACTTCACGCTGGCCGCTGTCGCCGTCGATCCCGAAGCGCTCAAGGCGCGGCTGGCGCATCCCGCGGCGGGTGCCTTGGCCACCTTCGAGGGGTGGGTGCGCAACCATGCGGACGGCCGCGCCGTGTGCACCCTGGAGTACCAGGTCTACCCGGAACTGGCGCAAGCCGAAGGTGAGCGCGTGGTGACAGACGCGCTACACACGTTCGACGTGATCGCCGTACATTGCGTTCATCGCTCTGGTATGCTTCAAGTAGGAGACATGGCAGTGTGGGTCGGAGTCGCCGCCGCGCACCGCGCCGCGGCCTTCGACGCCTGCCGCTATGTCATCGACAAGATCAAGCAGAGGCTGCCGATCTGGAAACGCGAGAGCTACGCCGAAGGCGACTCCGGTTGGGTCAACTGCCAGGTAATCGCGGCGCCGGCTGCACAGTGAGGTGACACGTGGCAGCGAGTAAACGCAGGGACTACGAAGCGGACATCAAGTGGTGGGAGATCACCGACCGCGAGCACTTTATCGACCGGCGAGAGTTCATGCGCCGGGCCGGAACGGTGGCCGCCGGCATCGGGCTGGCTACCGTCGTGCCCGGATTCGTGGGCAAGGCTTTCGCCCAGGGCGGAGCGTTTCCCGGTCTTCCCGGCAGCATCTACGATGCCGAGGAAGCGCCCAACACCCTGCACGAGGCCATCAACAAGAACAACTTCTACGAGATAGGCGTCACCTCGAGCCGCCGGCCGCGGAGAGAAGAGGGGTTCACCATCAGTCCGTGGCAGGTCTCCATCGGCGGTGAGGTGGACAATCCGGGGGTGATCGATCTCCAGGACCTGATTTCCCGGTACCGCGACAAGCTGGAGGAGCGTATCTATCGCCTGCGCTGCGTCGAGCGCTGGGCGATGGTGATTCCATGGGTAGGGTTCCCGCTCCACCACCTGATCAAGGACTACGGGCCCACCTCGCGTGCGAAGTACCTCCGCTTCGAGACCTTCTTCGACGCCGATCAGATGCCGCGTGCCCTCCGTTCCATCAGGTATCCCTACGTCGAGGGTCTGCGCATGGACGAGGCGATGAACGACCTGACGCTCGTTACCGTGGGGATGTACGGCGACGTTCTCCAGACGCCCAATGGGCCGCCCATCCGCATCATGGTTCCCTGGAAGTACGGCTACAAGAGCATCAAGTCGATCATCAAGATCGACTTCGTGGAGGAGCAGCCGGTGAGCACGTGGACCATGGCGGCCCCGCACGAATACGGTTTCTACTCGAACGTGAATCCCGAGCGGGCCCACCCTCGGTGGAGCCAGCGCCTGGAGAACCGTATCGGCGTCGGCGGCAGGCGCGAAACGGTGAAGTTCAACGGCTATGGTGAATGGGTCGCCTCGATGTACGAGGGCATGGATCTGATCAAGTATCACTGAGGCTGAGGAGGGACCCATGGCGGACGCGAAACGGAAGCGGCGCAATCCTGCTCAGGTCGCCAAGCGCGCCAAGCTGGTCGTCCTTCCGCTGACCATGGTGCCGCTGGCCATCGCCTTGGTGCGCTACTTCACCGACCAGTTCGGGGTCGACGCGATCGGCGACTTTACGCTGGACACCGGGAACTGGGGTATCAGGCTGCTGCTGGCCACGCTCGCCGTCACACCCGTACGCGAGTTGACCGGCTGGAACTGGCTCATCACCTACCGCCGGCCGCTCGGTCTGGCAGCATTCTACTACCTGTGCGTCCACCTGCTGGTCTACGCGTACCTGGACTTCGCATTGAACCTGGAGTTCATCCTGATCGATGTCACCGAGTCGATCTTCATCGTGGTGGGAGTGGCCGGGTTCCTGCTGTTGATCCCATTGGCGATCACCTCCACCACCGGCTGGATCCGTCGCTTGGGCAAGCGCTGGCGCATGCTGCACCGGCTGGCGTACCTCGCGCTCATCCTGGGGGTCGTGCACTATCTTCTTCAGGTCAAGGAAATCACCTTCCAGCTTGCGGCCTACATGGTTGCCGGCGCGCTCCTGCTCGGCTACCGCGTCGTCGCGCCACTGCTGAAGCGTGCCGGCGCCGGGAAGTCGTCGGCTCGCAGTCGCCAGGCAGCGACTACACCGCGCCCGGGCGGAGGCTGACCCGGGAAGCCAAAGAGCATCTGGATAAACCGTCAACGCGTCGGGGAGCCAGTCCCCGGGGAGGAAGGAGAACATGATCAAGAGATCGCTCGCTAGCCGGCTGAATGCCGACATCGTCCCGTCGGAGATCACCGATCGCGACGTCTACCTGAGTCGACGCCAGTTCCTGGCGCGTGCCGGCGGCGCGGCCGCCGGCACCGCCCTGGTGCTGGGCGCGCCGGCTCTGTCGTGGCCGCTGGACGCCTCCGTCTACGCGAACGCGACGCCCTCGCCCTTGAGCACCGATGAGCCACAGACCACCTTCATGCAGGCGACCACCTACAACAACTTCTGGGAGTTCGGAGACAAGAAGCACCATCCGGCGGAGAACTCGAAGGACTTCAAACCGCGCCCCTGGGAGGTGACCATCTCGGGCGAAGTGGGAAAGCCGCTGACCCTGGACATCGACGACCTGATCGGGCGCTTCTCGCTTGAGGAACGCATCTACCGGCTGCGCTGCGTGGAGGGATGGTCGATGGTGATCCCGTGGATCGGCTTTCCCCTGTCGGAGCTGATCAGCGCCGTCGAGCCGACCTCGAAAGCGAAGTTCGTGCACTTCGTCACGCTCTACTCGAAGGAGCAATTCCCGGCGCACAGGACCAATTCATACCTGTCCGGTCTTTGGCCGTACGAGGAGGCGCTGCGCCTGGACGAGGCGATGAACGAGCTGACCATGATGGCGGTCGGCATGTACGGGCAGGAGCTGGCGAACACCAACGGGGCGCCGATGCGCCTGCTGGTGCCGTGGAAGTACGGCTTCAAGAACATCAAGTCGATCGTGTCCATCGAGCTGACCGAGCAGCAGCCCAAGGCCACCTGGAACCAGGCCAATCCGCGGTACTACGGCTGGTATTCCAACGTGAACCCGCGAGTCAACCCGGTCCCCTACAGTCAGGCGACCGAGCGGCGCTATGCGGAGGGCACGGTAATCGGTCGGCGCCGCACCGAGCTGTTCAACGGCTACGGGGAGTACGTCGCCGACCTGTACAAGGACCTGGACCTGCGCCGCAACTACTGACGGTTCCGCGGTGAATCCGTTCCGACAGTTCTGGGATGCGCGGCCGATCGAACGCGCGCGTCTGGTCAAGCCGGCGCTGTACGCGGCAGCGTTGCTGCCGCTTGTCAACATCGCGCAGGGCTGGTTCCGCGGCTCGTTCGAGACGAGTTCGATCCTGATTGATGAGGTGACGCTGCGCAGCGGCAACTGGGCGATCCGCTTCCTGCTGGCGTCGCTGGCGGTGACGCCGCTGCGCGGCCTGACCAAGTGGAATTGGCTTGCCACCTACCGGCGTCCGCTCGGATTGCTGGCGTTCACTTACGCCCTGCTGCACGTGCTGATCTACACGGTGCTGGACTTCGCCCTGGCATTCGACCTGATTATCCTGGACATCGTCGGCGCCGGCTACATCATCGTCGGGCTCACCGCCTTCGCCGCCATGGCGCCACTGGCGGTGACGTCGACCACCGGCTGGATCCGCAGGCTCGGCAAGAACTGGACGGTGCTGCACCGGCTGGCGTACCTGGCGCTTGCCGCCGGTGTCGTCCACTACGCCCTGCAACTCAAGCACCTGGAGTCCCAGTTCCTGATCTACGCCGTGATCGGCGCCGTGCTGCTGGGCTATCGCGGCGTGAACGCGCTCGCGGCGTCGGCGGCCAAGCGACGGTAGCCCAACCCCGGTCGCCTCACCGCGTACGAGCGGAAGTCGCGATCTCCGAGCGCACCCGCAGTCCGCTCTTGGTCGGCGCAGCGCCGATCAGATTGGCCACCACGGCCGGACTGACCAACGGATCGGCGCTGCCGTCGGCGACCACGACGGTCAGCTGTCGCCGATCGTAGAGTACAATTTGTCACGAGCGGAGTTGCCGCGCGTGGGAGGCGTCTCTCAGCAGCTCCGGTGCCCTCCGGTAGGTCTCAGGGCGTAAGCGCGCTGACGGCGTTACGAGGCGTTCGCGGCCGGCGTGGCAAGCCCCGCGGACTCGAATACCAGGTCCCCGCCCACCAGGTCGACCCGCACGGTCGAGCCGTCCGCCACCTCGCCGGCGATCAGCCTGCGCGCCAGCGGGTTCTGCACCAGGCTGGTGAGGGTCCGCTTGAGCGGGCGCGCTCCGAACTGCGGATCGAACCCGCGTTCGGCCAGGTAGTCGCAGGCGGCCGCGGTCACGGAGAGCTCGATGCGCCGGCCGCGCAGGCGCTCGGCCATCTGGTCGAGCTGGATGCGGACGATGCGCTCGATGTGCCGCCGCTCCAGGCGGTGGAACAGGATGGTCTCGTCGACGCGGTTGAGGAACTCCGGACGGAAGGTGTCGCGCATCAGCGCACCGATCTGCTCGCGCACGTCCTCCAGGTCCCGGGCGCTCTGGATCAGGTCGCTGCCGACGTTGCTGGTCATGATGACGATGGTGTTGCGGAAGTCCACCACGCGGCCTTGGCCGTCGGTCAGGCGGCCGTCGTCGAGAAGCTGCAGCAGGGCGTTGAACACGTCCGGGTGCGCCTTCTCCATCTCGTCGAACAGCACCACCGAATACGGCCGGCGGCGCACGGCCTCGGTGAGCTGGCCGCCCTCCTCGTAGCCCACATAGCCCGGCGGCGCGCCGATCAGCCGCGACACCGCGTGCTTCTCCAGGTACTCGCTCATGTCGATGCGGGTGAGGGCGTGCTCGTCGTCGAATAGCCAGGCGGCCAGCGCCTTGGCCAGTTCCGTCTTGCCGACGCCGGTGGGGCCCAGGAAGATGAAGGCGCCGAGCGGCTGCTCCGGGTCGGCCAGTCCGCTCTTGTTGCGGCGGATGGCGTCGGCGACCGCGGCGATCGCGTCGTCCTGGCCGATCACCCGTTCGCCGAGGATGCGCTCCAGCTCCAGCAGCCGCCGGCGCTCGCTCTCCAGCATCTTGGAGACCGGGATGCCCGTCCACTGCGAGACGACGGCGGCGATGTCCTCTTCCGACACCTCCTCGCGCAGCAGGCGCGTGGCGCCGCCGGCCTCCGTGTCCTCGTCGCCCGCTGCGATCTCCGCTGCCTGCTGTTCAAGGCGTCGCTGCAGCGCGGGCATCGCCCCGTGCTGGATCTCGGCCGCGGCCGCCAGGTCGCCGCGGCGCACGCGCTCTTCCTGCTCCAGGCGCATCCGCTCGAGCTGCTCCTTGATCTCGCGCACGTCGTCGATCTGCCGCTTCTCATTCTCCCAGCGGAGGTGCATGGCATCGCGCTCGCCCTGCACCTCGGCCAGCTCCTGTTCCAGCTCGGCGAGGCGTTCTCGAGAGGCCGAGTCATCCTCCTTGGCAAGGGCCTGCCGCTCGATCGAGAGCTGCAGCAGCCGGCGCTCCAGCCGGTCGAGCTGCGTGGGCTGGCTCTCGATCTCCATCTTCAGGCGGCTGGCCGCCTCGTCGACCAGATCGATCGCCTTGTCGGGCAGAAACCGCGCGGTGATATAGCGGTGCGAGAGGGTGGCGGCGGCGACGATCGCCTCGTCGCGGATGCGCACCCCGTGATGGATCTCGTAGCGCTCCTTGAGGCCGCGCAGGATGGCGATGGTCGACTCCACGGACGGCTCGGCGGTCATGACCGGCTGGAAGCGTCGCTCCAGGGCGGCGTCCTTCTCGACGTGCTTGCGGTACTCGTCCAGCGTGGTGGCGCCGATGGCGCGCAGCTCGCCGCGCGCCAGGGCCGGCTTCAGCAGGTTGGAGGCGTCCATCGCCCCCTCGGCGCTGCCGGCGCCGACCAGGGTGTGCAGCTCGTCGATGAACAGGATGATGCGCCCATCGGAACCGGTGACCTCCTGGACCACCGCCTTGAGCCGCTCCTCGAATTCGCCCCGGAACTTGGCGCCGGCCACCAGCGCGCCCAGGTCCAGGGTGAGGACGCGCCGGTCGCGCAGTGACTCCGGCACGTCGCCTTCGACCACGCGCCGCGCCAGACCCTCGACGATCGCAGTCTTGCCCACGCCGGGATCGCCGATCAGCACCGGGTTGTTCTTGGTGCGCCGCGCCAGCACCTGCATGACCCGGCGAATCTCCTCGTCGCGGCCGATCACGGGGTCCAGCTTCTGCTGGCGCGCCAGCTCCGTCAGGTCGCGGCAGTAGCGCTCCAGCGCGTCGTACTTGCCTTCCGGGTCCTGGTCGGTGACGCGGGCGCCGCCACGGATTTCCTTCAGCGCGGCAAGTACCGTGTCACGGCTGACGCGCGCCTCGCGCAGGAGGCCGGCGACCGGCCCGTCGGTCTCCAGCAGCGCCAGGAACAGTTGCTCGGTGCTGATGTAATCGTCCTGGAGCTGCTCGGCTTCGCGCTCGGCGCGCCGCAGTGCCACCGCCAGCCCGCGACCGACCTGGGCGGTGCCGCCGTCGCCGTACACGCGCGGGCGGTCGGCGAGCAGCCGCTGCACGCCGGCGTGCAGGTCGGCGCCGTCGACGCCGAGCCGCTCGATCAGCGGCGGGATGATGCCGTCGGCCTGCTCCAGCAGGGCGGCCAGCAGGTGGTCGACCTCGATCGTGCCGTGGTCATGGCGGTGGGCGATCGAGTCGGCGCTCTGCAACGCCTCCTGCGCCTTCGAGGTGAGCTTGTCGTACCGCATGGGGCTGTTCAGAACCTACGTGCGGACTCGCCGACCGGTCAAAATTCGCCCGTGCGCCCCGTCACGGTCCCCGCCGGCACCAGTAGTACCCCATCAAACGGTAGTTTTGGGGGTGCGTGCCACGGAAACTCGACCTTGTGCGCGCTGTTCCAGCGCGCTTGAAGCCCGTGTAGCCACCTATGTCAACCGTCGACATCGGTTTGATGGGGTACCAGTTGACAGCCTCCATTCCGTTTCTTAGTGTCCGCGCGGCGTCTACGGCGTTGTATCCCCGCTCACAAGAGGTACCCTTGGGCACGACCGCCCACCAGCACCTGCGAGGGACAGCCGCGTGCGCCGACGAGTACATCCGGTGAATCGAACAATCAAACGCGGATACGACATACGTCTGGCCGGCCGGCCGGATGACGCGGTCATCGACGCTCCTCTGCCGTCGGCCGTTGCCATCAAGCCGCCGGACTTTCGCGGCATCATCGCCCGACCGGACGTGCAGCCCGGCGACGCGGTGAAGGTGGGCTCGCCCCTGTTCCATGACAAGGAGCACGAGGACTTCCTGTTCACCTCGCCGGTTTCCGGCACGGTCGCGGAGGTGGAGCGCGGTGCGCGCCGCGCCATCCAGAAGGTGGTGGTCTCATCGGACGGCCGCCAGGACGCGCTGGCACTCGACCCGCCGGCGCTGGCATCGGCCGATCGCGGCCAGGTGCTCGATGCCCTGGGGCGCAGCGGCCTGCTGGCGGCCATCACCCAGCGGCCGCTGGCCGTGGCTCCCGACCCGACGGTGGCCCCGCGCGACATCTTCGTGCCGGCCGTCGACACGGCGCCGCTGGCCGCCGACTGCGCGCTGTTGCTGCGCGGCTCGGAGGACGCGTTCCGCACCGGGCTGCAGGCGCTGTCCCGCCTCACGGACGGACACGTCCACCTCTGCACCGACGGAGCGCTGGAGCTGCCGGAAGTGGAGAACGTCGACCGGCTGGAGCGGCACGTGTTCCGCGGCCCGCATCCGGCCGGCAACGCGGGCGTGCACATCCACCACATTGCCCCGATCGCGAACCGCACCGACGCGGTGTGGGTCTGTCCGCTGCAGGGCGTGATCCTGATCGGCCGCCTGTTCGAAGAGGGACGCCTGGTGCCGGACATCGTGGTGGCCTCCACGGGCAGTTCGGCGCCGCGCCATACGCACGTGCGCACGGTGCTCGGCGCGCCGGTCGAGGCGGTCACCGGCGGGCGCGTCGACCACGAGGCGCGCTACATCGCGGGCAACCCGCTCACCGGAATCCCCGTCGGACCGGACGGATTCCTGGGCTTCATGGACACCTCCGTGACCGTGCTGCCGGAGCACCATGGCCACAAGCTGATGGGCTGGGCGATGCCGAGGCTCGGCACCGCCAGCCGCTCGCGGACTTTTCCGTCGGCGTGGCTGCCGGCCCTGTTCGGCCGCAACGGATTCACCGCCACCACCGAGTTGCACGGCGGGGAGCGCGCCTTCATCGCCACCGGCATCTACCGCGACGTGCTGCCGATGGACGTCTTTCCCGAATTCCTGATGAAGAGCATCCTGGCCGACGACATCCCGGAGATGGAGGGGCTCGGCATCTACGAGCTGGCCGAGGAGGACGTGGCCCTGTGCGAGTACATCTGCCCTTCGAAGATCCGCTGGCAAGAGATCCTGCGGCGCGGGCTCGACCTGATTCAGCGCGAAGCGTGACGGTGACATGAAGCGACCGGAAGGTACGGACCCGGGACACGAGAACGGATCGGCAAGCATGATCGACAAGCTGATCCACAAGGCGGAGGCGCACTTCGAGGAAGGCGGCAAGTTCCACCGGCTGTACTACGTGTTCGACATGTTGAAGTCCATGCACTTCTCCCTGCCGACGCGCACGCAGGGCGGGGTGCACATCCGCGACGGCATCGACGTGCGGCGCATGATGGCCACGGTCATCATCGCCCTGATCCCGCCGCTGCTGTACGGCATGTACAACATCGGCTTTCAGAACCTGGTGGCCTTGGGCACCGATCCGGCGGCGGTCCCGATCGGGCGGGCGTTCGGGATCGGCCTGCTCAAGATGCTGCCGATCCTGGCGGTCACCTACGTCGTCGGCGGCGCCTGGGAGGCGCTGTTCGCGGTCGTGCGCAAGCACGAGGTGAGCGAAGGGTTCCTGGTCACCGGCCTGCTGGTGCCGCTGATCGTGCCGCCGACCATCCCGCTCTGGCAGCTCGCCATCGCCACCTCCTTCGGGGTGGTCATCGGCAAGGAGATCTTCGGCGGCACCGGCATGAACATCTTCAACCCGGCGCTGGTGATCCGGGCGTTCCTGTTCTTCGCCTATCCCGTGCAGATCTCCGGTGACCTGGTGTGGGTGGCCGTCGACGGCCACACCGCGGCGACACCGCTGGCGGTGATCGCCGAGGGGGCCCTGGAGACCGGCGACGTCCTGACCGAGCTCACCGCCGCCGGCTTCACGTGGTGGAACATGTTCGTCGGCTCCATCCCCGGCAGCATCGGGGAGACCTCGGCCCTCGCCATCCTGCTCGGTGGCGTGCTGCTGGTGGCTGCCGGCGTCGGAAGCTGGCGCGTGATGCTCTCCATGCTGCTGGGCGGGATCGTCATGGCGCTGCTGCTCAACCTGGTCGCCCCGAGCCCGGCCAGCTTCGCCGCGCTGCCGGCGCACTACCACCTGGTGATGGGCGGCTTCGCGTTCGGCCTGGTCTACATGGCGACCGACCCGGTGTCGGCCGCCGCCACCAACACCGGCAAGTGGATCTACGGCGCCATCGTCGGCGCGCTGTCGATCCTGGTACGGACCGTTAACCCGGCCTACCCCGAGGGCGTGATGCTGGCGATATTGTTCATGAACATGTTCGCACCGCTCATCGACTACTACGTGGTCAAGGCCAACATGCGGCGGAGGCTGGCACGTGCAGCACAGTAAGCCCTACAGCATCGGCTTCATCCTGATCATCACCGCGCTCTTCGGCCTGCTGCTGGCGCTGGCGGCCAGCGCCCTGCGCGAACGCCAGCAGTTCAACGAGGAAGTGAACGTCAAGCGCAACATCCTGATGGCGGTCGGCGTGCTGGACCGCGACCGGGAGATGGAGCTGGACGAGATCGACGCCATGTACCGGGAGTCGGTGGAGAGCTTCGCGGTCGACGCGGAGGGCACGATCGTCGAAGGGGTGTCCGGCGAGTCGCTCGACCTGGAGGTGGTGCTTCAGAATCCCGACACCGGCCAGCACCAGTATCCGGTGTTCGTGGCAATGGATGCGGGCGGCAGCACCGTGTACGCGATCCCGGTGTTCGGCAAGGGGCTGTGGTCCACGCTGTACGGCTACCTGGCCCTGGAGGCCGACCTGGAGACGGTGCGGGGCATGACGTTCTACGCGCATGGAGAGACGCCCGGCCTGGGCGCCGAGATTGAGCAGGCGTGGTTCCAGGACAACTTCGTCGGCAAGAAGATCTACGACGCGGGTGCGTTGCGCACGATCCAAGTCGTCAAGGGAACCGTGGAGAACCGGATACAGGATCCCGGCGACCGCGACTACTACGTGGACGGCATCAGCGGGGCGACCATCACCGGCCGCGGGGTCAGCAACCTGCTTGAAACGAAAGTGGCCTTGTACGAACCTTTCTTCAGACGGATTCGCGCGGGAGGATGACGTGCGGGAGGATGAGGAGCTCGACATGAGAGGAGGGACCCATGGCTGACGCCGCTGTCGCACAGGGAACACGCACCGCGGAACGTGAACCGCTGTTCTCGGCCAAGAACCGCAAGGCGTTTCGCGACCCGCTGATCGACGACAACCCGATCGCGACCCAGGTACTGGGCATCTGCTCCGCCCTGGCGGTGACCACCCAGGTGAAGCCGTCGGTGGTGATGGGCATCTCGGTCACCTTCGTGATCGTCATGTCCAACGTGATCATCTCCGTGCTGCGCAAGCTCATTCCCTACAACGTGCGCATCGTCGTGGAGATGACCGTGATCGCGTCGCTGGTGATCCTGGTGGACCAGGTGCTGAAGGCGTACGCCTTCGACGTGTCGCGGCAGCTCTCCGTGTTCGTCGGCCTGATCATCACCAACTGCATCATCATGGGCCGCCTCGAGGCGTTCGCGATGGCCAACAGGCCGTGGCCGTCGCTCCTGGACGGCCTGGGCAACGGCCTTGGCTACGCGGCGGTCATCGTCATCGTCGGCTTCTTCCGCGAGCTGCTGGGCGCCGGCAACCTCTACGGCGTGCAGGTGGTTCCGCAGTTCCTGTACGACTCCGGGTTCGTCAACAACGGCCTGATGGCGCTGCCGCCGGGGGCGTTCTTCCTGCTCGGGTTGCTCATCTGGGTTCAGCGGCTGATCGCCAAGGACGCTCAGGAGGACGGCTAGGCCATGGCGCTGATCAACCTGGCCGTCAAGGCCATCTTCGTCGAGAACATCCTGCTGGCCTTCTTCCTGGGCATGTGCTCGTTCCTGGCCGTCTCCAAGCAGGTGAAGACCGCGGTCGGGCTGGGCTTCGCGGTCATCTTCGTGCTCGGCATCACCGCGCCGATCAACTGGGCCGTACACGAGTACCTGCTCAAGGACGGCGCCCTGGGCTGGGTCAGCCCCCAGATGGCCGACGTCGACCTCAGTTTCCTGAACTTCGTCGCCTTCATCGCGGTCATCGCCGTCATGGTGCAGCTCGTGGAGATGGTGATCGAGAAGACCTCGACCGGCCTGTACACGGCGCTCGGCATCTACCTGCCGCTGATCACGGTCAACTGCTCCATCCTGGGCGGATCGCTGTTCCTGGTGGAGCGCAACTACACGTTCCTGGAGTCGACCGTGTTCGGGCTGGGATCCGGCATCGGCTGGATGCTGGCGATCGTCGCCCTGGCCGCGATCCGGGAGAAGATCCGCTACTCCAACGTACCGGCGGCCCTGCGCGGGCTGGGCATGACCATGTTGTTGACCGGGCTGATGTCGATTGCGTTCATGAGCTTCGCCGGCATCACGCTGTAGCGGAACGTTCGCAGGCACTCACACAGGAGGAACCGCCGTGGCAGTCGTGATCGGCAGCGTCATCGTTTTTCCCGTCGTCATCGTCGCGCTCACCCTCGCGCTGATGGCGGCGGAGAGCCGCCTGAAGCCGAAGGGGAAGGTGAAGATCACCATCAACGGCGATCCGGAGAAGGCCATCGAGACCCAACCGGGCGACACGCTGCTGTCGACGCTGTCGGGTGCCGGCGTGATGTTGCCGTCGGCGTGCGGAGGCGGCGGCACCTGCGGCGTGTGCAAGTGCCAGGTGACCGCCGGCGGGGGCGACATCCTGCCGACCGAGCAGTCGCACATCAACTACCGCGAGTCCAAGGAGGACTGGCGGCTGTCCTGCCAGGTGAAGGTCCGGGAGGACATGGAGATCACCGTCCCGGACGAGGTGTTCTCGATCAACAAGTGGGAGTGCGAGGTCATCGGAAACAAGAGCGTGGCCACGTACATCCGCGAGTTCACGCTGAAGCTGCCGGAGGGCGAGAACCTGGACTTCCAGTCGGGCGGCTACATCCAGATCGAGGTGCCGCCGTTCGAGGCCGACTTCAAGAACTTCGACATCGAGGACGAATACCTGGAGGAGTGGACGCAGCTCGGCGTCCTGGACTTGCACACCAAGAACACGGAGACGGTGTCGCGGGCGTACTCGATGGCCAACCATCCGGCGGAAGGCAACATCGTGATGCTGAACATCCGCATCGCCACGCCGCCGGTGGACCGCGAGAAGCGGGCGTTCATGAACGTGATGCCCGGCGTGGCCTCCAGCTACGTGTACGACCAGAAGGTCGGCGACAAGGTCACCATCTCCGGGCCCTACGGCGAGTTCTTCATGCAGGAGACCGACCGGGAGATGTGCTACATCGGCGGCGGCGCCGGCATGGCGCCCCTGCGCTCGCATATCTTCCACCTGTTCCACACGCTGAAGACCGGCCGCAAGGTCAGCTATTGGTACGGTGCCCGCTCGCGGCGCGAGATCTTCTACGAGGACCACTTCCGCAAGATCGAGAAAGAATTCCCGAACTTCACCTTCCACATCGCCCTGTCCGAGCCGCTGCCGGAGGACAACTGGGACGGGCCGGTCGGCTTCATCCACCAGGTGGTCCAGGAGCATTACCTGGAGAGCCATGACGCCCCGGAGGACATCGAGTACTACCTGTGCGGTCCGCCGCTGATGCTTAACGCGGTCCGCAAGATGCTGGACGACCTCGGTGTCGAGCCGGAGATGATCCGTTTCGACGAGTTCTAGGGGGCAGCCGTCCCGGCCGGGCGGTGCCGACGCCATGATCCTGACGCGAATCTACGCGGCGTTGCGCGCGGACCTCGACGCGACGGGCAGCGAGCTGGATCGGCAGATCGGTTCGGTGGTCGCCGAGCGCCGCGAGCTCGGCGGGCAGTACGAGCGGCTGCGAGCGCTGATCGAGCAGCTCCGCTCCGTGCGCGGCAAGCTGTTGCGCCCGGTGCTGGTGCTGCTGGCGGCGCGATCCGCTGGTGCGGCTTCGTCACGCGCGGTGATCCAGCTCGCGGCGGCCACCGAGCTCCTGCACTCGGCTTCGCTGGTTCACGACGACATCGTCGACGAGACCGAGGTGCGGCGCGAGCAGGTAGCCGTGCACAAGCGGTTCGGCACGCAGATGGCCGTGCTGATCGGTGACGTCCTGTACGCTCAGGTCTTCACCGTCATCGCCCGGTTGCCGGTCTCGGACGCGGCGCGCGTGGCGCTTTTCGAGCGCTTCTGCTCGATCACCCGCGACATGTGCCTCGGCGAGATGGTGCAACAGGGCGCGTTGCGAGGGGAGTTGCCGGCCCGCGAGCGGCTCTATCACGAGGTGATCGACTCCAAGACCGCCGGCCTGATGTCCGGCTGCTGCTACGGCGGCGCCCTGGTCGCCGGCGTCAGCGCGGAGCGGGCGGACGCGTACGCGCGCTTCGGCCGCGCCTTCGGCATGGTGTTCCAGCTGATCGACGACTACCTGGACGGCGACGCGGTCTATGGCGACCGCGCGGCGCTGCCCGGCCAGGCACGCCGGAGCGCCGAGGATGCGCGCGCCGAGTTGGACGGGTTCGAGCCCGGCACTGCGACCGAGCACCTCGCGTCGCTCCTGCGCTACACGCTGGCTCGTCCCCGACACGAAGTGCTTGCCTGAGGAAGTGCTTGCCTGAGGTCAGGCCGACAGCAGCAGGCCGGGCTTTTCCAGGAGCTCGACCAAGGCGTACACGAACGGCGTTGCGGCGGTTTCGTCCGGTACTTCCAGAGTGAGATCCAGGTGCGAGCGGGCACGGATTGCACCGTCCCGGAAGGCGGCATCCGACACCGGGCCCTCCAGGCGCAGTGTCGCCCCGCACGGCAAGGAGCCTGTGGCACCACGAGTGTCGATCCGCGCCTCGGCGGCGGCGCGCGTCAGGGCCGCGATGCCCAGGCTGCCGACATCGTCTCCGTCGGGGAGCGCCCAACGCCGCGAGCCTCTGGCCAGGCATAGCGGAGTCAGTTCCGGGCTGGCGCGAAGGGCCATGGCCGCGGCTTTGATCAGCAGCGGCGTCAGCGGCGCCTTGCGCTGACCGCTCACGGCGGCAAGCGCCGGCAGCCGATCCAGGAGATCGCTCAGGTCTGCACGTGCCGTAACCGGTGGCAGCGTGCCGCGTGCGGAATGCCGGGCAGCGGCTGCTGCCCGCCGCACGTCGTCGAGGGTGACGCGTCCGCGCCGGCCGCTTCCGCGCGTGCGCCGCACGTCGACGCCGTGCTCTCGCGCCAGGCGTCTCGCGGCCGGCCCCGCAGTGGGCATGATCATCGCAACGCCGCTTCCGGGCTCGACGTTCAGAGCAAATCGGCTGCCGAGAAGAAGAAGCCCACCTCGGCCGCGGCGTTCTCCGGCGAATCCGATCCGTGCGTGGAGTTGCGTTCGATCGAGCTGCCGAACCGGGCCCGAACCGTGCCTTCGTCGGCCTCTTCCGGGTTGGTGGCGCCCATCAGCGCGCGCCAGGCGGCCACCGCGTCGCCGCGTTCCAGGGCGGCCACGACGACCGGCCCGGAGGTCATGAACTCCACCAGGCTGTCGTAGAAGGGTCGCTCGGCGTGCACGGCGTAGAACGCGCGTGCCTGCGGGATCGACAGTCGCGTCATGCGCAGGGCGCGAAGCGTGAAACCGCCGTGCTCGATCATCTCGACGATGGCGCCGGTGTGTCCGGCCGCGACGGCGTCGGGCTTCACGATGGCGAGGGTGCGGGTGGGGGTTGGTGTATCGTTCTGGTTCATGGTCTGGCGGAACCGTAGCACGAACGGGACAGATTTCGGAAGCATGCCTACATTAATGTAGGTTCGGCGGCGGAGAGCCTACCGAAACGTAGGACAGGTGAAGGTCTGAGGGGCTCTTTGCCTATTGGCATGATTTCTGTTTATAAAACGGCGGAGAGGAGGGTTCATGAAGGAACTCAAAACGGTTTCAGACGCACTGAAGCTGATTCAAGACGAAAACGTGGAGGTCGTCGACCTGCGGTTCATCGACTTCCCGGGCATCTGGCAACATTTTTCGGTTCCGGCGCGCTCGCTGGACGTCGACGACTTCGAGAGTGGCTTGGGGTTCGATGGATCGAGCATTCGCGGCTGGCAGTCCATCAACGAGTCCGACATGCTGATCGTGCCGGATCCGTCGACCGGCTTCATCGATCCGTTCATGGCTCGCAAGACGCTGGTATTCGTCTGCGACATCCGCGATCCGATCACGGGTGAGGACTATACGCGCGACCCGCGCCACATCGCGCGCAAGGCGGTGTCCTACCTGGCGTCCACCGGCCTCGGCGACACGGCGTTCTTCGGGCCGGAGGCGGAGTTCTTCGTCTTCGACGACATCCGCTTCGACCAGAACGAGCACTCGGGCTTCTACTACATCGACTCCGAGGAAGGGCGTTGGAACGCCGGCCGGGACGAGCAGCCCAACCTGGGCTACAAGCCCCGCTACAAGGAAGGGTACTTCCCGGTGCCCCCGACCGATTCGCAGCAGGACCTGCGCAGCGAGATGATGCTGATCATGGAGGAGATCGGCGTGTCGGTCGAAGCCCAGCACCACGAGGTCGCCACCGGCGGACAGGGCGAGATCGACATGCGCTTCGCCCCCATGGTGGAGATGGCCGACCGGATGATGAAGTACAAGTACGTCGTCAAGAACACCGCGCGGCGCTACAACAAGACGGCCACCTTCATGCCGAAGCCGCTGTTCAACGACAACGGCACCGGCATGCACACGCACCTGTCGATCTGGAAGGGCGAGGAGAACCTGTTCGCCGGCGACGGCTACGCGGGCCTGTCGGAAATGGCGCTGAACGCCATCGGCGGTATCCTCCGCCACGCGCCGGCGCTGCTGGCGTTCACCAACCCGTCGACCAACAGCTACAAGCGGCTGGTTCCCGGGTTCGAGGCGCCGGTCAACCTGGCCTACTCGCGCCGCAACCGCAGCGCCGCGGTGCGCATCCCGATGTACTCGAACTCGCCGAAGGCGAAGCGGGCCGAGTTCCGCTGTCCCGATCCGTCGGCCAATCCGTACCTGGCGTTCGCGGCGCTCCTGATGGCCGCCGTCGACGGCATCATGACCAAGGCCGATCCCGGCGAGCCGCTGGACCGCGACCTGTACGACCTGCCGCCGGAGGAGCTGGCCAAGGTGCCGACCACCCCCGGTTCGCTGCGAGAGGCGCTGGGCGCGCTGGCCGACGACCACGAGTTCCTGACCAAGGGCGATGTCTTCACCGAGGACGTGATCGAGACGTGGATCGACTACAAGATCGAGAACGAGGTCCAGGAGATGGATCTGCGTCCGCACCCGTGGGAGTTCGCGCTCTACTACGACATTTGACGCCTGGGACAGTTCGACGCGGTTTCGGGGATACTTGACGCGCTACGAAACCTGAGGAAACGAAGCGTCACGGCACGGTCGGTGCCCCGCTGGCACTGCGCCGGCGGGTCATCGTCCGCTGTCCCGAGATCGATGCCGAGTTCGTGGACGAGCACCTGTCGCGGCTCGGTGAACGGTACCTGAACACGTTCACCGAGCCCGAGCTCGTCCGGCATGCGCGCGCGGCCCACCGCCTTGGGCCCCAGATGCCGGCTAACGTCTCGGTGGAAGCGACAGCGTTCGAGCGGTTTGTCTGCACGGTGGTCGCCTTCGACTACCGGGACGAGTTCTCGCTGATCACCGGCGTGCTCGGCTCCCTGGGCCTGAACATCGAGCAGGGCCACGCCTTTACCTACGCACGGGACCCGCGGTCAAACGCCTCGGAGCAGGGCGCGGTGTCCCGCAGGACGCGCCGGCGGCGCCGCGTCGATCCGCGCCGCGCACCGCTGGGGTTCTCTGCCGAGCCCGTCGAAGCCCGAGGTGCGCTGCGGGCACGGATGGTCGATCGCTTCATAGGCCACGTGCCGCCGGCCCGCGCCGCGCGTTTCGCGGAGCAGGCGGCCGCGGAACTGCGATCCGTCCTGGCAGTGCTGGAGCGGGACGGGCGCGACGCCGCCAAGCAGCATGTGGATGAGTTGGTGGCCCGGGCGGTAGCCGCAGACGTTCAGCAGGAACCGGTCCTCTACCCGGTCGAAGTGCATGCGGAGGTGCTGCCCGACGGCACGGACGGCCAGTCGGGACGCGCCCGCCTGGCGATCGCCTCTCAGGACACACCGTTCTTCCTCTATTCCTTCGCCACCGCGCTGTCCACGCTGGGAGTGGTCATCGACCAGGTGGTGATCACCACCGAGGCCGGGCGCATCGCGGACGAGTTCGTGGTGTCGGCCGCCGCCGGCACCACGCTGGCGGCGGCGGAGGACCTGGCGCGCATCGAGCTGGCGGCGCTGCTGACCAAGCAGTTCACGCACTTCCTGGGCAGCGCCCCGGACCCGTTCGCGGCCCTGGGCCGCTTCGGCCAACTGGCCGGCGAGTTGCTGCAGCGCCCTTCGCGGATCGGGTGGGCGGAGTTGCTGAGCGACTCCGCGGTGCTCCGCGGCCTGGCGCGCCTGCTCGGCGCCAGCGACTACCTGTGGGAGGACTTCGTCCGGCTGCAGTACGAAACGCTGTTGCCGCGGCTGCGCGATACCGGCGCCACCGGCTACTCCGAACCGGCCGGGACCTGCGCGGCGCGGCTCGCCGAGGCGGTGGCGCGGGCACCGGAGGACCGTGCCACCAGAAAGAGCGCGCTCAACGACTTCAAGGACCGGGAAGTGTTCCTCCTCGATCTCGATCACCTCCTCACCGACGGATTCGGGTTCCGGGAGCTGAGCGAACGGCTCACCGAACTGGCCGAAGCAGTGGTGGCCGCGGCCGTCGCGATGGCGTTCGGCGAGTTGCGCGCGCGGCACGGTACGCCGTGCACGTTCGCGGGTCTGGAATCGCGCTGCGCGGTGCTTGCGCTCGGCAAGTTCGGAGGCCGGGCGCTGGGATATGCCTCCGATATCGAACTGCTGTTCGTGTACGGCGATCAGGGGAGCACGACCGGTCCCGAACCGCTGCCGAACCGGGAGTTCTACCAGCGGCTGGTGCGCGAAACCGAGGAGGTCATCGCGGCCAAGCGCGAAGGGATCTTCGACGTGGACACGCGCCTGCGACCCTACGGCGAATCCGGGCCGCTCGCGTGCAGCCTGGAGACGTTCGCGTCCTACTACGACGCCGACGGAGCGGCGCTGTCGTACGAGCGCCTGGCGCTGGTCAGGCTGCGCGCGGTGGCCGGCGACGCCGCGCTGGGGTCGCGGGTCGAGCGGCTGCGGGACAGCATGCTCTACACGCGCGGGTCGCTCGACATGGCATCGCTTGCCGACCTGCGCGCGCGGCAGGTGCGCGAGAAGTGCCCGGGCGGCGTGGCCAACGCCAAGTTCAGCCCCGGGGCCCTCGTGGATGTCGAGTACACGGTGCAGATCCTGCAGGTCGTGCATGGCTCGGCTACTCCCGCCCTGCGGACGCCGAGCGTGCACGCCGCGCTGGATGAGCTGCGCAGGCTGGAGGTGATCGAACCGGCGGACGCGCAGGCGCTGGCTGCCGCCTACGACTTCCTGCGGCGCCTGATCAACGGACTGCGCATGCTGCGCGGCTCGGCGCGGGATCTGCTGCTGCCCGCCACCGACAGCGCCGAGTACGCGCACCTGGCGCGGCGCATCGGCTACGGGGGCCGGGGCGGTCTGGGCGAGGCGGCGCAGCTCCGTGCCGACTTCGAGGTGCACACGGCGGCGGTCCGGGCGTTCGTGGACCGCCGGTTCGGTCACGAGTCCGTCCCCTGGGGCGCCGATGCGGTCGGGCCGGCGGATCTGGTGATCGCGGTGGGCTCGGACCGGGTGCCGACGGATGCGGAGCTGGCGTTCCTGCGCCGGGCCGGTTTCCGCGACTCGGGACGGGCGATGCGCAACATCGTCGGCATCGCCCATCGGTCGGGGGTGGGTCAGGCGGAGGTGGCCGGGCGCGGCGACGGCGAGCAGCGCCGCACCCTGGCGCGCCTGATGGTACTGGCGCTCGACGACCTTGCGCGCAGCGCCGATCCGGATATGGCGCTCAACAACTGGGAGCGTTTCGTGGCCGTGCAGCCGGACCCGCCGGCGCACCTGGCGGGGATGCTGGAACAGCCGGTGCGGCTGGGGCTGCTGCTGTCGATGTTCGCGACCAGCCAGTTCCTGGTCGACTCCCTGGTGCGGAACCCGGAGTTCCTCGACTGGATCGCCGACGAGCGGCGCCTGCACGGGCCCCGTTCGCTGCAGGCGATGCTGGGCGACCTGCGCGCGCTGTCGTCACAGGCCGCCGACCACGAGCGCTGGCTGCGCTCCATCCGGCTGTTCCGCCGCCGGGAGATGCTGCGCATCGCTGCCCGCGACTTCTACCTGGGCGCCCCGATCGCGGTGACGACCGCGGAGCTGGCGACGGTCGCCGACGCGGTGGTGACCGTGGCACTGGAGCGCGTCGGTGCCGACCTGCATGGGGAGCTGGGCGACGGCGTGGCGATCCTGGCGTTCGGCAAGCTGGGAGGACGCGAGCTCAACTACAGCTCGGACATCGACCTGGCGACCGTGTACGACGCGCGCAAGGCCGGCCTGCGGGAGCGCGCCGCCGGGCTCACGACCCGGCTGCGGCAGGATCTGAGCGCGCACACCGGCGATCAGCACGCCTACCGGGTGGACCTGCGGCTGCGGCCGTACGGCGGGTCGGGGGAACTGGTCACCGGCTCGACGGCGTTCGTCGACTACTACGAACGCCGCGCCGGACTGTGGGAGGTCCAGGCGCTGCTGCGCTGTCGCGCCATCGCCGGCGACGTCGCGTTCGGGGAACGGCTGCTCAGGCGCCTGCAGCCGGTCATCCGGCGCGGCTTCGACCACGCCGAGGTGTCGGCCACGGTCGCGCGGATGCGCGACGCGCACACGGCTGCCTCGGCGGTGGCGGCGGCGGGGCCGGGCCGCCTGCGGCGCGGGATAGACGTCAAGAACGGCCGCGGGGGCATCCGGGACGTCGAGTTCCTGGTGCAGGGGCTGCAGCTCACCAACGCCCGTGAGCATCCGGGCGTGCTGACCGGCCATACGCCCAGCGGTATCGAGCGGCTGGCGGAGGCCGGTCTGCTGGCCGACGACCGGGCGAGGGAGCTTGCCGGCGACTACGCGCTTCTGCGCCGCACCGAACACCTGCTGCAGGTGCTGGACGATCGCCAGGTGCACGCCATCCCCGCCGACGGACCCGCGTTGATCGCGCTGGCCCGGCGCCTTCTTGGCGCGGAGGCGACCGAGCGGACACTCGCCGAGACGCTCGCCGCCGCGAGCGAGCGCGTGCACGCCGCGTACCGCCACTGGCTGTCGTCCTGACACAAGGAGAGGGTCCCGGCAGCAACCGGGACCCTCTCTCGCGCTGACGGACGCGTGGCTACCCGATGGCCGCCTCGCCGCGCTCGCCGGAGCGGATGCGAATGCACTCCGGCAGGTCCAATATGAATATCTTGCCGTCCCCGATCGAGTCGGTTCGGGCGCCGCGGATGATGGCGTCGGTGGTGCGGTCGACGAAGCCCTCGTTGACCGCGACCTCCAGGCGCACCTTCTTGAGCAGGTTCACCTCGGTCTCGACGCCGCGATAGGTCTCCGTGTAGCCGCGCTGCTGGCCGCAGCCGAGCGCGTTGGTCACCGACATCTTGAAGACCTCTTCCTTGTAGAGCTCCTGCTTCACGTCGCCAAGCTTGTGGGGCTGTATGTACGCAATGATCAGTTTCACGGTTCGCCTCCTATTGCGATGAGAAGATCTGGAAGCCCGAGTACGCCTCGGCCCCGTGCTCGTCGATGTCCAGGCCGCGCAGCTCCTCGTCGCGGCTGACGCGCAATCCCATGACCGCCTTGATGACCACGAAGAGCACGAAGCCGGCCGCCATGGTCCAGGCGAACACTGCCACGACGCCCACGAACTGTACGCCGAGCTGGGCCAGGCCGCCGCCGAAGAACAATCCCGAGACGCCGCCGATGGCCTCGTTCGCGAACAGGCCGACCGCCAGGGTGCCCCAGGCGCCGCACACGCCGTGCGCGGACACGGCGCCGATCGGATCGTCGATCTTGCACACCTTGTCCAGCAGCTCGACCGACAGCACGACCAGCACGCCGCCGAGCAGCCCGATCAGGACGGCCATGGCCGGCGCCACGAACGCGCAGCCGGCGGTGATCGACACCAGTCCGGCGATGGCGCCGTTGAGCGCGAAGGTGGGGTCGGGTTTGCGGAACCAGATCCAGGCGGTGAACAGCGCGCCCACCGCGCCGGCGGCGGCTGCCACGCTGGTGTTGAGCGCGATCAGGGCGATGCTCAGGTCGGTGCCGGCCACCGTGCTGCCGGCGTTGAAGCCGAACCATCCGAACCAGAGGATGAAGACCCCCAGCGACGCGAGCGGCAGGCTGTGGCCGGGGATGGCGCGTGCGGTCAGGCCGGAGCCGTTCTGCACGTACTTGCCGACGCGGGGTCCGATGACCATGGCGCCCACCAGGCCCAGCCAGCCGCCGGTGGAGTGGACGACGGTGGAGCCGGCGAAGTCGGCGAAGCCGGGACCGATGTCGTTCAGCCAGCCGCCGCCCCAGGTCCAGTGGCCGACGATCGGATAGATCAGCGCGGTCACGAACACGCTGTAGACCATGTAGGCGGGAAAGCGGGTCCGTTCGGCCATGGAGCCGGAGACGATCGTCGCCGCGGTTGCGGCGAACATCGCCTGAAACAGCCAGAAGGCGAAGTCGGAAGCATTGCCGGTCCCGGCAGAGGTGAAGTTGGCCAGGAAGAAGTCGCTGCCGCCGAACAGACCGGCCTGGCTGGCCCCGAACATGAGGGCGTAGCCGATGGCCCAGAACGACAGCATGCCGATGGAGAAATCCATGAGGTTCTTCATCAGGATGTTGGCCGCGTTCTTGGCCCGGGTGAGGCCCGTTTCGAGCATCGCGAAGCCGGCCTGCATCAGGAAGACCAGGACGGCCGCGAGCAGCGTCCATACCGTGTCGATCGCCAGGGCATTGGAGTCGGCGTCCGCGAACGCGGCGAGCGCGACCCCCAGGCCCACGAGCACCAGGACACAGCGCTTGGGTGGGTGCGGTAGTTTCATGCGCCAAATAAAGCAAAAGGCGTGCCAATATCAGGAAACGAAGAAGGCCAGCCCAGTCCACGCCGGGGTAGGCCATTCGCTGTTGCTCTACCAAATGGTAGGACATATCGGCCGTTCTTACCGTGTCGTAGAAATCTCCGGCCGGCCGACGTGCAGGCTGCCGTTCGGATTCAGGACCTGAACCGTTCGGGATCGATGCCGTACCTGCGGACCCGCAGTCCCATGATGCGCTCGGTGGTCCCGAGCCGGCGGCCGGCGGCCGACAGGTTGCCGCGCGCCCATTTCAGCGCCTCTTCGATCAACTCGCGCTCGACCCGCGCGATCATCGACTTCAGCGTCCCGCGCGGGCCGGTTCCGGTCGCGTCGGCGGTCTGCAGGCTCGGCGGCAGATGGTGCCCGTGAATGACCTGGTCGCTCGACAGCAGCGCGGCGCGCTCGATGCAGTTCTCCAGCTCGCGCACGTTGCCGGGCCAGTGGTAGCTCATCAGCATGTCGATCGCCGGCGTGGAGATGCGACGCACCCCGTAGCGTTCGACGAAGTGGTCGGCGAGCTGCATGATGTCGCTCTTGCGCTCGCGCAGCGGCGGGATGTGAACGGGGAACACCGCCAGGCGGTAGTACAGGTCGGCGCGGAACACCTCCTGCTCGAGGAGCTCCTCCAGGTTGCGATTGGTAGCCGCGATCAGGCGCACGTCGCTGCGCAGGGTGGCGACCCCGCCGACGCGCTCGAACTCCCGCTCCTGCAGCACGCGCAGCAGCTTCACCTGCACGTGCGGCGCCAGGTCACCGATCTCGTCCAGGAAGATCGTGCCGCCGTGCGCGATCTCGAAGCGGCCCTTGCGCGAGGCGACGGCACCCGTGAACGCGCCCCGCTCGTGGCCGAACAGCTCGCTCTCGATCACGGAGTCGGGCAGCGCGGCGACGTTGACCTTCACGAACGGCCGCTCCGCGCGCGGGCTGTTGTAATGGATGGCATGGGCCACGAGATCCTTGCCGGTGCCGGTCTCTCCCCGCAGGAGGACGGTCGTCTCGCTGCCGGCGACCTGCTCGATGAGTCGGTAGACGGTCCGCATCGCTTCCGAGTTGCCGACGATGTTGGCCGGCCGGAACCGCGACTTCAGCTCGCCGCGCAGGCGGTCGTTCTCGGCCGCCAGCCGCTGCCGCTGCTCTTCCGCGGTCTGGCGCAGCTTGACCGCCTGCGCGATCATCGACGCGACGATCGACAGCAGCCTGACGATGTCTTCCGAAGCGTCGGGGTCCGCCAGGCGGCCGGTGGCCAGCGCGCCGACCACCTGATTGCCGAGCTTGATCGGTACGCAAGTGAACGACTCCCCGGCCGCGGGGCCGGTGTCGATGGCGCCGGTACGATTGAGGAACAGCGGCTCGGCGGCCACGTCGGGGACATAGACCGGCTGCCCGTTCTGGATGACGCGGCCGATGATGCCCTCGCCGATCCGGTAGCGGCCGCGCTCGCGCTGCAGTTCGGAGAGGCCCAGCGCGGCCTCGATCGAGATCTCTCCGGTTTCGCGGTTGAGCAGTCCCAGCACGCCGATGCGGACGCCAAGCCGGCTGTGCAACACCTCCAGCACCGGACCGAGCACCTCGCGCAGATCCAGGCTTTCGTCGAGGATCCGGCTGATGTGGAACAGCAGGGTCAGCTCGCGGACGTCGCCGCGCACACCGTCCGGAGTTTCGGTCATCCTCACACACAGGGCATGAGTCGGCAGAGTCCTGTCAAGCTCTCCTACCGGGATCTCATGGCAGCAAAGCGACGCCCGCCGCATATGCGGCGGGCGCCTGTCGATGTCGCCGTGGTCAGCGGCGACAAGGGTCCGGTGGTGATTGCCGCTTTGATGAAGCGCGGTGAATCGTTGACCGCGGAATGCCCCGGCCGTATCCTCCGCTGCGTGTCCGAGACATCCGCCATCCATCCGCTTGCCGCAGAGCTCAACCGGGTTCTGGAGCCCACGGCGATAGGCCGCTCATTCTCCGCACTGGGCCATCGCCTGTACTTCCCCAAGGGGGTTGTCGCCCAGTCCGCGGAGGCGGCCGAGCACGCCGACCGCTTCAACGCGACGGTCGGGCTGGCGGCCAGCGGCGGCGAGCCCATGCACCTTCCGGCGATCGCCGATCGTCTTCCCGGCCTGACCGCCGAGGAGGCGTTCGCGTACGCGCCCACCGCGGGGATACCCGCGCTTCGGGACCGCTGGGCGGAAGAGCTGAGTACCAAGAACCCTTCGCTGAGATCGGCGGTGTCGCGGCCGGTCGTGACGGCGGGCCTTACGGCGGGGATCGGCCTGGCGTCCGACCTGTTCGTGGATGCCGATGATCCGGTGCTGCTGCCGGACCTGGTCTGGGGTAATTACCGATTGATCATGGGCGAGCGGCGCGGCGCCCGCGTGGAGGGTTACCCGTTCTTCGCCGGGGATCGCATGGACCTGGACGCCGTACAATTGACGCTCGCCCGACACCCGGAGGGGGCCAAGGTCGTGGCGATGTTCAACTTCCCTCACAACCCGACCGGCTACTCACCGAGCCGGGCGGAAGCGGAACGCCTGACCGCGACCCTGGCCGCGGCGGCCGAGCGCGGCGTGCAGCTCGTGGTGCTGATCGACGACGCCTATCACGGTCTGTTCTACGAAGAGGAGACGCTCAAGGAGTCACTGTTCGCCCGCCTCGCGGCCCTGCATCCGAACCTGCTGGCGATCAAGATCGACGGACCGACCAAGGAAGAGTACGTCTGGGGCTTCCGGATCGGCTTCGTCACCGTCGGCGCCGCCGGCCTGGGCGACGAGCACTACCGGGCGTTCGAGCAGAAAGCGATGGCGGCCATCCGCTCCACGGTGTCCAGCGCCAACCGGATGGCGCAGCACCTGGTGCTGGCCGCCCTGGACCACCCCGAGCACGCAAGGCAGCGTGACGCCAACCAGGAAGAGTTGCGGCGCCGCTATCTGACCACGTTCCGCGAGGTCGGCAAGCGGTCGAGCGCGGCGATCCGGCCGCTGCCGTTCAACTCCGGCTACTTCATGTGCTTCCACTTGCCGGACGGGACCGCGGAGGACGTGCGGCGCTACCTCCTGCACGAGCGTGGCATCGGCACGATCTCGGTCGACGCCGAACACCTGCGGGTGGCGTTCGCGGGCGTCGATACCGACGACCTGCCGGAGCTCTATGCCGAGATCTACGCCGCTGCCGAACGGTGCGCGGTGCAGGCCGAACCGCCGGAAGGTGTCACGGCGGCGAGCCGTTGACCCGCTCGCCCGCGGCGCGGGCGCTGATCGCCCTGGCCCTCGCCTGCTTCCTGGGGGCCTGCACGGGGTCGTACAGGACGCTCGTCCACGTCGACACCGTCCACGCCGACGTTGCCGCCTACGCGGAGCGCTACAATCTCTCCCAGGATCGGTACCGGGTCGTGACCCGCTTCGCCGACGCTCCGGCCGAGTCGCTCGCGCGCGGCGGCAGCGATGCCGACGTTCTGATCGGTCCGGGCCTTGCGGGCCGCGATCTGGCCGAAAGGCTGCTGCCCCTGGACGGCCTGTTTCGGTCCGGTCTCCTCCGCGCGTCCGCCTTCTTCCCCAGCCTGCTGGAGTCGGGCCGAGCCGACGGCGTCCTCCGCGCCCTGCCGCTGTCATTCCGCGTTCCGGTGATCGCCGTGCGCGCCGGCCGGGACGATCTTCCATCGTTCTCGGTCACACCGGACGAGTTGGCGGCGCTCGGTCCGGCATCGAGCAGTTGGAGCGCGGAGCTGGTCTACCACGCGGCCGTGCTCTACGGTGCCGACTTTCGGCGGTTGCCGGGCGGCCGGCTGGGCCTGCGGAAGGGCGCGGTCGACCGGGCGGTCGATCAGGCGCGCCGGTGGTTTGAAGCGGAGCCGGGCGGGCTTCCATCCGACACGCCCTACGCCAAACCTCGCGGCGCTCTGCCGCCGGTGCAGATGCTGCTGGACGGACGAATCGAGTTCTTCCTGACCGACCTGCATCGGTTCGTGGACTTTCCTGCCGAGCGCCGCGACCAGCTCGCCATGCGCTGGTTGGGGAGCGGGGAGGGGTTGCTGGCGGCCGACGACCTGACCTACGCGGCGATCCGTGCCCGGGCGCCCAACGCGCGCGGCGCACAGGCGTTCCTGCTCTGGCTGTTCGAGCCTGCCACGCAGGCGGCGCTGCTCGAGCTCGGCCGGCGCGAGCACCTCGCGGGGTTCGGTATCGCCGATGGACTGCCGGCCCTCGTGGAGTCGGCCCGGCACGACCTGGCCACGCATTATCCGGTGCTGGTCGGGCGCGTCCCGAGCGCGGCCGAGCTCCGCGCTCCGGCGGCGCCCGGCGCCGACTGGGCACGGCTGCGCGAGGCGGTGGTGCTGCCGTGGCTGCGGGCCGAAACGCGAGGTGCCGAACAGCCGGCATTGGCCGACGCGGTGGCCGCGTGGCGGCAGCGGCGAACGGACGTGGCGGCGCAGGCGGCCACGGGAAGACCCGGCCCGTCGCGTTGACACGGGCAAGAACGGCCGGTAGGCTTGCCGGGTAACATAATCTGCCGGGACCATGGGTCCTCATGCCCGGCCAGGAGAGACACTATGGCCACCGTTGAACTCCAGAATCTGTCCAAGATCTACGAAGGCGGGGTGAAGGCGGTCGACAACGCCAACATCAGCGTCGAGGACAAGGAATTCCTCGTCCTCGTCGGTCCATCGGGGTGCGGCAAGACCACCACCCTGCGCTGCATCGCCGGACTCGAGGAGATCACCGACGGTGAGCTTTCCATCGACGGCAGGCGCATGAACGACGTCGCCCCGAAGGATCGCGACATCGCCATGGTGTTCCAGAACTACGCGCTCTACCCGCACATGTCGGTGTACGAGAACATGGCCTTCGGCCTGAAGATCAGGAAGTACCCGCGGAGCGAGATCGAGACCCGGGTGCGTGACGCGGCGCAGGTCCTGGACATCGAGGAGCTGCTGGACCGCAAGCCCAAGGCACTGTCCGGCGGCCAGCGGCAGCGCGTGGCGGTCGGCCGCGCGATCGTCCGCAAGCCCAAGGTGTTCCTGTTCGACGAGCCGCTGTCCAACCTCGACGCCAAGCTGCGCGTGCAGATGCGGGCGGAGCTCGCCTCGCTGCACACCCGCCTGCAGGCGACGATGGTCTACGTCACCCACGACCAGGTGGAGGCCATGACCATGGGCGACCGCATCGTGGTCATGCGCGACGGCGTGATCCAGCAGATCGGCACGCCGCTGGCGCTGTACAACACGCCGGTCAACCGGTTCGTCGCCGGCTTCATCGGCTCCCCGCCCATGAACATCATGAAGGTCGGCCTGAAGGAGTCGGGCGGCGGGCTGGTCGTCGGCGAAGGCGACTTCGAGCTCGAGGTCGCCCCCGCGCACCAGGATCGCCTGCGGTCACACGTCGGGCGTGACGTCCTGCTGGGAATCCGGCCGGAGGACCTCACCTACACGGACGAAACGCGCGGCAGCACCCTCACGGCGTCGGTGGACGTCGTCGAGCCGCTGGGCGCCGAGACACACGTCTACGTGACGGTGGGATCCAATCAGCTCATCGCCAAGGTGGCACCGGACGTCGACGTCCGGGTCGGAACGAAGATCTCCTTGGCTCCGAACATGGAACGCGTTCATTACTTCGACATGGAGACCGAGGCGTCTCTCACTCAGGCTGCTGCGGCCACTGTCTAGCGGAAACAGAAAGGAAGGTTAGGGCGAACTCATGACCAAGCACCCGGTCACCAGGTGGTACCGCCTCGCGATCGCTGCCGTAGTACCGCTGGTGCTTACGGTCTGTTATACGCCGCCCGACGCAATCGATTCGATTTCCGACCTCGGCAATGTCGAAGTAGAGGTGCCGTCGACGACGGCGCTCGCTGCGGCCGAACCGGTGCCCCCGGTCCGGCCGGAGATGGCGGCTGCGGCCCTTGCCCAACCGTCCCAGCCCGCTCCGGACGCGGGCCTGATCGGCCCGGACGGCACGGCGACCCTCGCCGCGCGCACGGAGCCGTCACCCCCTCCGCATCCGGCAGTACTGGCCGTGGTTCCGATGGGCGAAGTGGGTGTGCCTGGGACGCCGATGGGCGTCGGGCCTGACCAGAGCATGGAGATGGAGCCGACGGCGCCGGCACACCCGGTGACGCTGGCGGTGGTGCCTGCGGGCGAGCCCGCGGTACCTGGGACGCCGATGGGCGTCGGGCCTGACCAGAGCATGGAGATGGAGCCGACGGCGCCGGCACACCCGGTGACGCTGGCGGTGGTGCCTGCGGGCGAGCCCGCGGTACCTGGGACGCCGATGGGCGTCGGGCCTGACCAGAGCATGGAGATGGAGCCGACGGCGCCGGCACACCCGGTGACGCTGGCGGTGGTGCCTGCGGGCGAGCCCGCGGTACCTGGGACGCCGATGGGCGTCGGGCCTGACCAGAGCATGGAGATGGAGCCGACGGCGCCGGCACACCCGGTGACGCTGGCGGTGGTGCCTGCGGGCGAGCCCGCGGTACCTGGGACGCCGATGGGCGTCGGGCCTGACCAGAGCATGGAGATGGAGCCGACGGCGCCGGCACACCCGGTGACGCTGGCGGTGGTGCCTGCGGGCGAGCCCGCGGTACCTGGGACGCCGATGGGCGTCGGGCCTGACCAGAGCATGGAGATGGAGCCGACGGCGCCGGCACACCCGGTGACGCTGGCGATGGTGCCTGCGGGCGAGCCCGCGGTACCTGGGACGCCGATGGGCGTTGGGGCCGATGGGACGCCTGATCAGGGCACGGAGATGGAGCCGATGGCGCCGGGTCATCCCGTGATGGTCGCGGGGATGATCGGCGTACCGGGCGAGATCGGAGTGCCGGCCGGTGTCGGAGCCGACGGGACGGCGATGCAGGCAGCGTACGTAGCGCCGGTGCGCCCGGGGCATCCGGCGATGGGCGCCGTCGCCGCGAGCGTGCCCGGCGGGATCGGTGTTCCGCTTGGGGCCGGCACCGGCGAATCACCGCAGCTCGGCGCGCAGATGGAGCCGCCTCGACCGGCGCATCCGGAGGCGCCGGCAGCGTCGCTGATGGCCGCGCTGGCCGAACCGGCAGCACCCTTGGGCGCCGACGGAGCGGACGCGGTGCGTGACCGCGCTGGAGTCGAGCCGCCGGCGGCGCCACTGCATCCCGCGATGGACTGGTCGGTGCCCGCGGTGGCGGCGCAACCGGCGCCTGCGGGCGCGGCGGGACCGTCGGTCATCACGGGTCCGACCGACGCCGACTTCGATCGGGTGCGCGTGCTCATCGCGCGTGCCGAAGAGGTCGACGCCGACTTCTACGACCCGCAGAACCTGAACGCGGCGCGCGACGCCCTGGCCCTCGCCGAACGCATTCGTGCGTCCGATCCGGTCGGATCGCACGTGGCGTTGGCGGTGGCCGAAGCGCGGGCGACGGAAGCGTTCGAGAGCGCGGTGCGGCTGACCGCGGAGCGGCTGCGCAAGCTGCTGGCGCAACGCCTCGAGGAGTTGCGGGAGATCCAGGCGGATCTCTGGGTGCCGGTATCCTTCCAGGAGATGGTCGACGCCGTGCAGCGCGTCGAAGAGCTGTTCGCAGCGGGCGACCTGTTCGGTGCGTACGAGCTGGCGCTGGCGACCGCGGACGACATGCTCACGTTGCGCGATTCACTGCTCGATCGGCTCGAGCTGTTGTACGGCGCACGGGCGGAGACTGAGCGCTGCCTTGCGGCGGCCCAGAACCTGGACACGAGCACCTGGACCGCATCCAGGCTTGCGGAGTTGCAGTCGCTGTACGATCAGCTCAACGCGCTCTACCTGGTTGGTCTTGAAGCCATGCAGAGCTACCGGCTGGCCGACGCCGAAGAGGCGTTCGGCGCCGCGGTAGAGGTGTGCCGCAGGCTGATGGCGGTGGCCGACGACGCCTACATGGACCTGAGGGACCAGGCCGCCGCGCTGATGAAGGCGGTGATGGAAGAGATCGAGGAAGCGTCGGCGCTGCACGTGATCACCGAAACGGGCGACGTGATCAGGCCGCAGCCGTGGAACGGCCAGGAGGTGCTGGACCAGCTCCGCGCCGGCGGCGCGCAACGCGACGCGCTCCTCGACGGGATCGGTCGCGAGGGCCAGAACGACCTGCAAACGGCGCAGGGGCTCTGGATGGAAGGAGTGGTCGAGTTCGACGACGAGAAGTACGGACAGGCCATCAGCCTCTTCGAGGACGCGCGACGCTACCTGGAGCGCTACAAGTTCTACGTGGTGCTCGGCATCCATACCGTGCGGTTGATACCGGAGCGGCGCGAGAGCCTGTGGCGCATCGCGGAGTACCCGCAGTGGTACAGCGATCCGTTCCTGTGGCCGAGGATCTGGCGGCGCAACCGTGACCTGATCCAGAACCCCGACCTGATCTATCCGGGCTGGCAGTTGATCATCCCGGCAATCTGAGCCACGGAGGGGTTGCCAGGCTCTGCCTGGCACTGACAGAGCCCACGTTGGCGCGCGCGGCCGAATTGGCGCGCGCCAACGCGGCGCAAATCGACCTTGTCGAGTTGCGGGCCGACTTCCTGGACGACGGGGAATTGGCCCTGCTCTCCAGATTCCCGGCGATGGTCGGGATGCCGGCCATCCTCACCATCCGGCGAACTGTCGAAGGCGGCAGGTTCCCCAAGGACGAGCGATCACGCCGGAGCCTGATCGGTGCCGCCGCCGGCGCGTACCGTTACGTTGACCTGGAGTCCGATGTGGACCGCTCGTTCGATGAGCTGGTACCCGCGGGCACCAAGGTGATCCGGTCCCTGCACGACACCACCGGCGTTCCGGACCGGATCGAACGGGTGATGCGCGACCTTCCCCGCACGGGGCGAGAGATCGCCAAGGCGGCCGTGACGCCGCGCACGGGCAGCGAGATGGTGGACCTGTTCGAGTGCGCGCGGCGGTTGGGAGCACCGTCCCCGGACACTCCTGCACGTATCTTGCTGGGCATGGGACGGTTCGGGCTCCCTACCCGGATTCTGGCGGCCCACCTGGGCAACTTCCTCACGTTCTGTTCGCGTGCAGGACGCTCCGCGGCTCCCGGCCACCTCGACCCGGAGACCATGATCGAGCTCTACCGGTTTCCCTCCATCCATGCGGGCACGCGCGTCCTGGGAGTGATCGGCACGCCGCTGTCACATTCGCGGTCGCCGCACATCCACAACCCGGCGCTCGCCGCGTCGGGGGTCGACGCCGTCTACGTGCCGATCGAGCTGGACGATCTGTCGGAGCTGGAGCGCCTGGCGCGGCTCCTGCCGCTTGACGGCTGTTCGGTGACCATTCCGCACAAGGGCGATGCCGCCCGCGTGTCGGACGCCGCGCCGATGGTGCGGCGGGTGGGCGCGTGCAACACGCTGGTGCGAACCCGCACGGGGTGGCGCGGCGAGAATACCGACGTCCACGGCTTCCTGGCGCCGCTCCGCGAACGGTCGATCGTTCCCCGTCGCGCGACCGTTATCGGCGCCGGCGGGGCGGCACGGGCAGTCGCGTTCGCGCTGCGCTCGCTCGGTACCGAGGTGTTGATTCTCAACCGGACCGAGCAGCGCGCGCAGTCCCTGGCGCGAGACTGCGGCGGGACGGCAGGCGCTCTGGATGCCGCGGGGCTGGCGCGGGTGTCCGGGCACAGCGAGTTGATCGTCCAGACCACGAGCGTGGGGCTGCCCGACAATCCCGGCGATCCGTTGGCGGCGTACTCCTTTCGTGGACATGAGCTGGTCTATGATCTGGTCTACGGCGAGGGGCTGACGCCGATACTCGGGCGAGCTCGTGAGGCGGGATGCGCGGTCATTGACGGCGGCCGGATGCTGGCCGAGCAGGCGTACGAGCAGTTTCGCCTGTTCACCGGCCGTGCGTTTCCCGACAGCGCGAAGCTTCCGGCGGAGCCTTCCGCGAGCGCCGCGACCCGCGACCGCTGACCGACCGGTCGTTCCCGATGGTGGTAGGAGTCGCCGGCAAGCTCGGCTCCGGCAAGAGTTCCGTCGCGGGCTTGCTTGGGGATGCCGGCTGGCGCGTGATCGACGTCGACCTGTTGGGACACCGGGCGCTGGTCACGGAACGCGACCGCATCGTCGACGTGTTTGGCCGGGGCGTCCTGGATTCCGAGGGATGGATCGATCGCCGGCGCCTGGGGCCGTTGGTGTTCGCCAACGCGGATGCCAGGCGCCGCCTGGACGTGATCGTCCATCCCGTGATGGTGCGCAGCGTGAAGACCCTGGTGGAGGCCGATCCGAGCCGAACCGCCATCGACGCGGCACTGTTGAATCCCATGGGGCTCGACGCGCTCTGCGATCTCGTGCTGTGGGTGCACGCTCCGTTGCTGCTCCGCCTGTACCGCGTGCTGGTGGTCGACCGGAAACCGAGGGCCACCGTGCTCGGGGCCATGTGGGCCCAACGCGGCCGGCGGCTCAAGCGTCCCGTGGGGGGCGTCGATACACGTAGAGTCTCGCGTCGCACCATCTACAACGGGGCGACGCGAGGGATACTCCGGCGCCAGATCGAGCTCATCCTCTAGCGCCGGCGACGATGGAGGCAACGCATGAACAGGCAAGCGGCTGATACACAACGGATTCTCTGGGCGGTCGTGGCTGTCAGCCTTCTGGTCATCATCGTGCTGGCCGGGGGACTCTACTTCCTCCGGCCGCGCGGCGCGGAGGCGACCGAAGTCGCGGTGACCGAACCCGACGAGTCCGCGTTCGATCCGTTCGAGTACGTACGAAGCGACCAGGAGACCCCGGGACTGCAGGAGACGACGGAGTCCCCGCGGCAGGTAACGCTGGTGGTGGGCGACGTCCAGTCGCAGGCATCGAGCGAGTCACCGATGACAGGCCCGGCTTCAACGCCGCAGACTTCGCAGACTGCGCCGACTCCCGCCGTGGTGACGCCGGCAACGGTGACGCAGTCGCCGGCGTCCGTCTCTCGAGCCCCGGTCCCGGCAGCGCCTCCCGCCGCACCCGCGCCGCGGGCAACCGGCGACTTCCAATACTGGATTCAGGTCGGCTCGTTTTCCTCCCGATCACGAGCCGACGACCTGCACAACCTGTTGGCCGACCTGGGCTATGCCGGACGCATCACCGCCCACGACACCGACGGCGTCACCATGCACCGGGTGCGGATCGGCCCGATAGGATCTCGTCCGGAAGCCGACCTGATGCTTGGAAAACTGCGGACTACCAACGAGATGGACGGCTGGATCGCGCAGGTGAGAGGTTAGGCGGCTTGGCAAGCGTGCTGCACCGGCGTCCAGGCCCGGCGCAAGCATCGGATGAGAACGGATTTGCCAATCCGGATGGCGGCGGCTATGGTGTATCGATATGGCACTGCTGCCGGTGATCGCGGAACGGCGTAGCTGTCTGCGCTTCGACGGGCGGGTTGTCGCCACCGCCAAGCTCGACCAGATCATCGAAGCGGGGCGTCGGGCGCCTTCGGCGAAGAACCGGCAGGAGTGGCGCTTCATCGTCATACGCAAGCCCGACCTCCGCGACAAGGTCGCGGCGGCGGCGTTCCGTGAGCAGAACGTGGGCACGGCCCCCGTGGTGATCGCCGCGTGCACGACGAACGTCGACTACATGATGCCCAACGGGCAGTGCTCGCACCCGATCGATCTGGCGGTAGCCGCCACGTTCATGGCGCTGCAGGCAGAGGAAGAAGGCCTGCAGAGCTGTTTCATCACGACGTTCGACGAGCAGGAGGTCAAGGACCTGCTGAGCGTGCCGCATCGCATGCGGGTGGTGCTGTTGCTGGTGCTGGGCTACGCGGCGGAAGCGACGCCGCGGCACCCTCGCAAACCGCTCCAGCAGATCGTCTCCTACGACCACTGGTGAGAATCGGGCTCCACGCCAGCTCCGTTCCCACGCCGATGGCATGAGCGCCTACCTGCAGGCGCCGCGCGCGGGCGGCGGACTGCTATTCGGACGGGCCACCGCCCGCCGCCGGCTGCGCGAGGGGCTGCTTGATCTGTTCGCCCTGTGGGGATACCGGCTCGTGGAGACGCCGGTGTTCGACTATTTCGAAGCGTTCCGGCCCGTGCTCGACCCCGAGATGCTGGAGCGGGTGTACCGGCTGATCGATCGCGACGGGGAGCTGCTGCTGGTCCGCTCAGACGTCACGCTGTTCGCGGCCCGACTGGCGGCACGCACCATGCCCCGCGCCGAGCTGCCGCTGCGGCTGTGCTACGCGGATTCGGTCGTCCGGCACGAGGATGCCGAGAGCATCTCCCACAACGAGTCGTATCAGGTGGGCGCCGAGCTGATCGGCCGATCCGGCGTGGACGCCGACACCGAGATCATCGCGCTGTGCCTGCGTGCGCTGGAGCACGCCGGCGTCCGCGGCGTGGCGTTGCATGTCGGATCGCGCGCCGTGTTCGACGGCTGCTACGCGGAGGTGCCTGAAGACGTTTTCGTCGAGCTTCGCGGAGCAATCCGCGACCGGGAGTGGGCCGCGCTACGGCAGTGTTCGTCCGCGGCCGGCGTGGCACATGCGGACGCGCTCGCGGAGCTGTTCGCGATGATCGGCGACGTCCGGGAGCTCGAGGACCGGGTCGCCGAGCTCGGAGACCGCCTGCCGGACGCCGCACGCAAGGCGGTCGCCCACTTGGTGGTGGTGGCCGATGCGCTCGGCACGCTGGATTTGCCCCCCGTCCGACTGGATCTTTCGGAGCTGGGCGCCCAGTCCTACTACTCCGGGATCGTCATGTCGGCCTACGTCGCCGGCGCAGGCGGCCCGGTCGCCGTCGGTGGCCGCTACGACGGTCTGCTCGGGCGATTCGGGGGCGAGTGTCCATCAACCGGGTTCGCGCTGCTGCTCGGACGTGTGGAGAGGCACGCGCGCCGCGTCGAGGTCACGGCCGAGGAGCCCGTGGACCTGAGCGGCAGCCCGTTCACGGCCACCTACCGGCGGGCCGAGGCGTTGCGCGCGCGTGGACGCGCCGCGATCCAGTAGGGCCGTGCCGGACGCCGGCGGCGAGCCCGCGCTGAGCATCGCCCTGCCGAAGACTGACCGGCTGCTGGCGGCGATACTGGAACGTTTCAAGGCGGTGGGCCACGAGCTGGCGTTCGGCCCGCGTGAGCTGATGGCCGAGGACAAGAGCGGACGAATGCGGGCGATGCTGGTGCGCAACCATGACCTGCCCATCTACGTCGATCACGGGATCGTCGGCTTGGGGATCTGCGGCAGCGACGTGATCGGCGAGGCGGACGGCCGTTTCCTGCGCCTGCACCGCTTCGACTTTCGTGGCGGCATGTTCTGCCTGGCCGCCGCGCGCGGCAGCACGCTGGAGCGGATCCTCGCCGATGGCAGCGAGTTGACGATCGCCACCTCGTATCCGCGTTTCGCCCGCGGGTACTTCAGCCGCCGGGGGGTACCCACGCAGATCATCCGGCTGACCGGGTCGGTGGAGTTGGCGCCCGTCCTGGGGTTGGCTCCCTGCATCGTCGACATCGTCGAGACCGGGGCCACGCTGGCGGCGCAGGGGCTGGAGGTCATCGAGCGGATGGAGCCGACGGCGGTCTACTTGATCGCCAACCCCGCCTACTATAAGTTGCGGTTTCGTGCGGTCGACCGGCTGGTGAGCCGGCTGGCCGCGCGCTGATCCGATGGCCGCCCGGCAGTACTCCTTCGAACGCAGCACCAGGGAGACGGAGGTGGCGGTGCGCCTGGACCTGGACCCCACGGATGCGGGGAGCGTCCCGGTGGTCGAGGTGTCCACCGGGGTGCCGTTCTTCGATCACATGCTGCACGCGATGGGGTTTCACGGCGGCTTGGGCCTGCAGATCACGGCGTCCGGAGACCTGGAGGTGGATGCCCACCACGTCGTGGAGGATGTGGGCATCGTGCTGGGCGAATGCCTGTTCCGGGCGATGGATCAAGGCACGCCGCTCACCCGCTTCGGGCATGCGGTGGTGCCGATGGACGATGCCTTGGCGGAGGTGACCGTCGATGCCGGCGGCCGCTCCCACTGCCGGTTCGACGCGGCGTTTCCTCAGGAACGAGCGGGTGACTTCGATGTCTGGCTGCTGTGCGAGTTCTTCACGGCCCTGGCCGGGCGGGCGCGCATCAACGTCCATGCTGCGGCCAGGTACGGCGACAACTCCCACCACATGGCCGAAGCGTTGTGCAAGGCGCTGGGCCGCGCCCTGGGCCAGGCATTCCGGACGGCTCCGGGACGGGAGCCGCGCTCCACGAAGGGCCGGGTCGTCTAGGCCGAAGTTCCAGGAGCGAAAACGCCAGTCAGCATGCAGATCACCTTGCAAATAATTTCCTTCAAATAAGTTACGAGAGATTCACGCTCTGGAATTTCGGTCTAGCCTCGGGAGGCGGGCTCCAACACCGCGCGGATGCGCCGCACGCCGCCCGATGACGACTGCTCCTTGACGATCCTGAACGCGCCGAGCTCGCCGGTACGGCTCGCGTGCGGCCCGCCGCACACCTCCTGGGAGTAGTCGCCGATCGAGTAGACCTTCACGTCCTCCTGGTACTTCTCGCCGAACAGGGCGATGGCGCCGCCGTCCAGAGCGTCCTGCAGCTTCATCACCTGCATGCTGATCGGCAGATCCTCGGCGATGCGGTCGTTGACGGTGGCCTGGACGCGCGCGACCTCCTCCTGGGACATCGGCGTGCTGTGCGAAAAGTCGAACCGCAGCCGCTCGGCGGTGATGTTGCTGCCCTTTTGCTGCACGTGCTCTCCCAGCTCGTCACGCAGTGCCTGATGCAGCAGGTGCGTGGCGGTGTGCAGGCGCTGCACGGTCTCGCTGGCGTCGGCCAGCCCTCCCTTGAAGGTCTTGTCGGCCCCAGCCTTGGACCGCTTCTGGTGCTCGGCGTACCGCCGGGCGAACCCGGCGCCGTCCACCGTCAGGCCATGCTCCTCTGCGAGCTCCTCGGTGATCTCCAGGGGAAAGCCGTAGGTGTCGTAGAGGCGGAACGCGACATCTCCAGGGATCACCTTGTCGTCGCGTGCGAGCAGACGTGGCAGCATCTTCTGCAACTCCGCCTCGCCCTTGGCCAGAGTGGCGGAGAAGCGCCGTTCCTCCTGGGACAGCTCGCTCAGGATCGTGCCGCCCTGCTCGGCAAGCCGCGGATAGGCGTCGCCGTAGTTGTCGATGACGCTCTCCGCGGTGGCGCGCAGCATCTCGCCGGGGATGTCCAGCTTCCGTCCGTGGCGGATCGCCCGGCGGATGATCCTGCGCAGCACGTAGCCCTGGCCCAGGTTGGAGGGGGTGATGGCGGCCTCGTCACCGAGCATGAACACGGCGGCGCGGACGTGATCGACCACGATGCGGATCGACCGGTCGCGCTCGTCATCCTCTCCGTATGCGACGGCGGCCTGCCCTGCGGCGGTGGCGACGATCGGCGCCATGACGTCGATGTCGTAGACGCTGGCCGCGCCCTGCAGAACGGCCGCGGTTCGCTCCACGCCCATGCCGGTGTCCACGCATTGCTGCTGCAGCGGGACGAAGCGCCCCTCGCTGGTCTTGTCGTACTGCATGAACACGTCGTTCCAGATCTCCAGGTGACGGTCGCCGTTGCCCGGCGCGCGGCCGTCGTCGCCGGCGTCGGGGTACAGGTCGATGTACATCTCCGTCGTCGGCCCGCAGGGGCCGGTCTGCCCCGCCGGTCCCCACCAGTTGTCCTCCCCGAGGAAATGGATGTGATCCTCCGCGATGCCGAGCGAACGCCAGGCGGAGGCCGCCTCGTCGTCGCGGGGCACCATCTCGTTGCCGGCGAAGCAGGTGACGTGCAGGTGCTCGACCGGAAAGCCCAGCCAGCGGCTGTCGGTGAGGAACTCGTGGCTCAGCTCGATCGCACCCTGCTTGAAGTAGTCGCCGAGCGACCAGTTGCCGAGCATCTCGATCAGCGTCAGGTGCGACAGGTCTCCGACCAGATCGATGTCGATCGTGCGGATGCATTTCTGCACGTTGACGAGGCGCCGCCCGGAGGGGTGCGGAGCGCCCAGCACGTAGGGGACCAGCGGGTGCACGCCGGCCATCACGAACAGCGCCGTGGGGTCGTTCTCGGGGACCAGCGAGTGGTTGGGGATGCGCGCGTGGCCTTTGGACTCGAAGTAGGACAGATAGCGATCGCGGAGATCGTTGGCCGTCAAGGCTGACGTTCGTATGGCGGACGTTGGCATGACGAAATGTGCTCGGGCGCCGGCCGCGGTGTCAAACCGCGGCGATCGGGATCAGGTAAGCGGCTCGACCAGATCCTCCGATTCCGGGGTGAGCAGATCCGGGAACACGTAGACCATGCCGCCGCTCCTGCGCACGCGCAACTCCGCGTGCCCGCGGGAGACCAGGTCGTCGAGGCAGGCCTTGGCGTCGTCGAGGCTGTAGTCGCCGCCCACCGCGATCTCCGTCGGCGTCACGACCCCGCCGTGCGCCTTGGCCGCGCGCAGGATCACCGTCTCGATCGACTCCACGGCGCCTGCCGTCTCCGCGACGTCGGGCAGGCGGCCCGGAGACGGTCCCGGCAGCCGCCGGGCGGTCTCCGCGTCCACCATGGTGGGGATCGTGAACAGATCGATGATGTTGCCGATCCCGAACAGCCCCCACGTGCACAGCCAGAGGATGCCGGTGCCGATCCGTCCCAGGTAGAAGCGGTGGATCCCGGACACCCCGAACAGGCACAACGCCCACAGCAGGTAGGCGGTGCCCCGCGAGTAGCTCATGCAGCGCGCCTGTGCTAAGGGTACAGCCGTTGCAGTGTGCGGGGAAACGCGATCGCCTCGCGCACGTGGGGGATGCCGGCGATCCAGGCGAGGGTGCGCTCCAGGCCGATGCCGAAACCGGAGTGCGGGACCGAGCCGAAGCGGCGCAGGTCCAGGTACCACTCGTAGGCGTCGAGGGGCAGGCCGTTCGTCCTGATGGCGGCCACCAGCGCGTCCAGGTCGTCCTCCCGCTGCGAACCGCCGGCGATTTCGCCATAGCCTTCCGGGGCCAGCAGGTCCGAGCAGCGCACCCGGTCCGGGTCGGTGGGGTGGCCCTTCATGTAGAACGCCTTGGCCGCGCGCGGGTAGTCGGTGACGAACACGGGGCGGTCGAAGCTCAGGCTGACCGCCGTCTCCTCGTCCGCCCCCAGGTCCTGGCCGAGTTGCACGTCGGCGCCGGCGGCCTGGGCGATGCGCACGGCTTCCGCGTAGTCGATGCGCGGGAACGGCGGGGCCAGCCTGGCGAGCGGCGCGGTGTCCCGCTCCAGCGTGGCGAGCTCGCTCTCGCACCGGGTCAGGACGTGGTCCACCACGGCGAGCACCAGGTCTTCCTGGAGCTGCATGTTGGCGTCGCTGTCCGCGAAGGCGACCTCGGCTTCCAGCATCCAGAACTCGCTGAGATGGCGGCGGGTCTTGGACTTCTCCGCGCGGAACGTCGGGCCGAAGTTGTACACCTTGCCCAGCGACTGGCAGGCGGCCTCCAGGTAGAGCTGGCCGGTCTGAGCCAGGTGAGCCTCGCCCAGGTCGTAGTAGGGCAGGGTGAACAGCGAGGACGCATTCTCACCGACGGCGCCGGTAAGGATCGGCGTGTCCACCAGCACGAAGGCGCTCCGGTGGAAGAAGTCGTGCATGGCGATGCGCAACTCGCTTCGCAGCCGCATCAGCGCCTCCTGCCGGCGCGAGCGCAACCACAGGTGGCGGTGCGCCAGCAGGAAATCGACGCCGTGCGCCTTCTTCGCGATCGGGTAATCGGCCGTCGGCGACTGCAGGACCTGCAGCGCGTGGAGCTGCAGTTCGTAGCCGCCGGGGGCGCGTGGCTCGGCCCGGACCGTGCCGCGCGCGAACACGCTGGACTCCAGGGGGAGCCGGGCGGCGCGGGCGAAGGAGTCGGGCTCCGTCTCGCCGTTGATGGCGGTGGCCTGCATGCGCCCGGTGCCGTCGCGGAGCTGCAGGAACAGGATTCGCCCCTTGGAGCGCGCGTTGTACAGCCAGCCGGCCACCTCCACGGCGCCTCCGTCGTGGGCGCCCACGTCCCTGATCGCCACGCGGGGCGGCGCGTCGTTCATCATGCCGGCTCACCCTTGATGTGGTGGAGCAACCGCTCGGCCTGTCTGGCGTCGAAGGCGTTCGAGAGCAGGAGGCGCGCCGCGTCCGGCCCCCCTCTCGCCGCGGAGCGGACGATCGACGGACGAATGCCGTACTCTTGCACGACCCGGCGGGCATCGCGTTCGTTCACCGTCCCCAGACCGGCGATCGCGCGGCAGATGCCCGTGACTTCCTCGGCGTCCAGGGCGCGCAGCACGGCCGCCGCCGCATCCCCGTCGATGAGCAGCAGGAAGTGTGCGGCGCGCTCGTAACCGACGTCGCGCGCTTCGTCCTTGGCGCGGTGGGCGAGCTCGCCGGGGGTGGGCGTGTGCGCCCCGGCTGGAGCGGGCTTGGCTTGGGCGGAGCATGGAGTGGTCACGGCGGCGATTCGTACCGTAGTCACCGGCGGTACTGCGCGTCCAGAAGATCTGCGACCGGCAGCGGGTCGCAGATCGAAGGCGCGCACCGCGTGCCCCCCCGGGTCAGGTTCAGGCCGTGGTCGCCCACCGCCTGCCTCACGCAGGCGCCGTTGACGCGTTCCTGCCCGGCGTCCAGCACGGCACGCAGCATGGGCTGGACCTCCTGCAGCGCCTGCTCGAACAGATCGAAGACGCTGGCGGTCGATTCGTCGGCGCGATCGCACGGGTGGCACCAGCGCCGGTGTGATTCGTTGGCCCAGTCGACAGCGCGGTCGATCCCTACCGGATGGAACATGGCCAGGCGCCGGCGGCCTCCCTGCTCGTGCCGTTCCATCTCCATCGCGCGCCGGCGGAAGCCGGGGTTGCGCGGGTCGGTCATCGCGAAGAACCGCAAGGCGTCGCGATAGGCGTTGCCGACGCGCGCGTGATCGGTGGCCGGGTCGTGGGCGCGCGGGTACACCTCGGCGATGGCGGCGACCAGCCCGGCACGCAGAGCGGACGGGAGCTCCTCGCCCAGACGGACATCGGAGAAGACGTCGACCGCTCGCACGCCGCCGCGGAGCCGTTCGGCCAACAGGACGTCCAGGATGCGTTCCAGGAACGCGTGGCAGCGGCGCAGGCGCCGCGTTGCCGGATTCCCCGGCACGAACCAGCCGGCGTGGTAGACCACGTACGGGTGCCAGGAGCGGTCGAGGGCGGCGTGGGTGGCCATCCCCGCGGCGAACGCGGCGGTCTCAGCCCCCGAAGAGGCGTGTCGCAGGAAGGCGGCCACCAGGCTGCCGAAGCGGGTGCGGTGCATCAGCGGCCCGAAGCGGAACCCGTGCGGCCGGGTGCGCAGGGCGTGGAAGAACAGGTCCGGCCCCTGCGCACCCAGGCGAAGCGCGTTGCCGGCCGCGGAGAGCAGCTCGCCGCCTTCCGCGCCGAGACGGCGCGCCGCTTCCTCGGCGAACAGCAGGTGGGAGACGTGGGCGGGCATGGCTGCGCATGAGTCTGTCGGAATGGCGGCGTCAGCGGAATGGCCATTGCCGGCGGCGCGGCGCACGGGTATTGTCCGCGAGCGGTGCAGATGGTAGAACACGCCTTACAGCCGCTGTAGCTCAGTTGGTAGAGCAAGGGACTGAAAATCCCTGTGTCAACAGTTCGATTCTGTTCGGCGGCATCCTGTTCGAGAATCGCTGTCGAGAAACCGGGCAACGCTTCAGTTGCGTTTCCAGGCGTACGGGCCACTGAGGTAGCCGCTGCCGTCTTCAGGCGGCTCGGCATACACGTACAGCAGCAGCTCGTCGGCAAGCATGCCTTCCGGAAGCGCGGACTCCAGATCGATGCGCTCGGCGAACGCCGCCGCTGCCACGCGAGTTCGGGCGCTCCCGTACAGCCAAACCTCGTACCACGCGAACGGACCGGTGACGGTCAGCTCGTTCGCATCGATCGCGACGTCGATCGCCTCCACGTGCCGCCGGGCCTCGGGACCGGTGCTGCCGGTGACCCGGAAGCTCTCCTCCGCGGTCTGACCGGAGATGTCCTGGACGATCACGCGATAGACGCCCGCCGGCAGTGGCTCGTCGGAGGGCATCGCCAGCGCCGTCGACCCGATCCAGGTGCCGGAGTCGGATCGATCGACCACCCACACCTCGGGCGTCAGCCTCCAGAAGATTTGCGCGTCGTCGTTCATCACGTACAGAGCGTCCAGGTCGTCCAGGCCGTCGGCGTCGCTGACCCGGGCGAACAGGGTCAAGGTCTCGTAGGTGCGCCCCTGGCGCAGATCCGCGAACACCACGCGCTTCCAGAACAACTCGTGCGCCTCCGGAGCCGCGACCTCGCAGGCGGCCAGCAGGCAGATCAGGCCGGCAACGCCGGCAGCACGGACGAGTCCGCCCCGTTCGCTACGGCCCGTGGGAGGCAAGCACATCGGCCAGTCCGGCCAGCAGCGACCGGTTCTCCGGCTCGGTCCCGACAGTGACGCGCAGCCAGCCGGCGAGCGCCGCCGGTCGCGTCCAGCAGCGCACCACCAGCCCGCGCTGCAGGAGGTCTTCGGCCACGATGGATGCTCGCTCGCCGAGCCGGACCATGATGAAGTTGGTGTGCGTGGGCACGAAGGGCAGCCCCAGGGCGTCGAAACCGGCGGTGAGCTGCGCCTTGCCGTCGCGGTTCACCTGCAGGGTCCGCCGCAGGAATTCCCGGTCGTCGGCCGCCGCCAAGCCTGCCGCCTGCGCCGTCACCGACAGGTCGAACGGCGGGCGCACCCGGTGCAGGAGGTCGATCACGCGTGGATCGCCGCAGGCGAAGCCGAAGCGGATGCCGGCCAGGCCGTGGCTCTTGGAGAAGGTGCGGGTGACCAGCAGGTTGGTCACGCCGTCGCGCACCCGCCCCATCGTGTCGGGCCGCAGCGCGGGGTCGGCGAAGTCCGCGTACGCCTCGTCGTGGATGAGCAGCACGTCATCCGGCAGCGCGGCAACCAGATCGGCGAAGCGCCGTTCGTCGATCAGTGTCCCCGTGGGGTTGTTGGGATTGCAGAGGAACACCGCCTTGGTCGCGGGAGTGACCTTGTCCAGGATCGCGTCCACGTCGATCGCCATGCCGTCCATAGCCGACCGCACGACGCGCGCGCCCATGATCCGGGCGACGATCTCGTACATGCTGAAGGTCACTTCCGGCACGATCACCTCGTCGTCCGCGTGCAGGAACGCCATCGCAACGGCAAGCAGCAGCGCGTCGGAGCCGTTGCCGGCGATCAGGTGCTCGGGCGTCAGGTGCAGGAGGGAGGCGAGCCGCTCGCGCACCTGCCGCGTGCTCGACTCCACGTAGCGGTGGGAGAGGTCGAGCGCGTCGCGGATGGCCGCGACCGCGGCCGGTGATGCGCCGAGCGGGTTCTCGTTGGAGGCCAGCTTGATCACGTCGTCCCGGCCCGACTCCTCCATCGCCTCTTCCAGGGACTTGCCGGGGACGTACGGGGCGATGTCGAGCACGGACGGGTTGGCCTGCCGATAGGGATCGAACGCCATGCGCTGACGCTATCCGATTCGACTCCGCCGGTCATGTTGACAGAGAATGCAGAAATCTGCATGAATATTCCATGGCCGATCGAAGACTCAGGTTGGCGGCGATCCGCAGGATCATCAGCCGGGGCGGGACCGCGCAGCAGGAAGAGTTGCTGGCAGCGCTGGCGCGCGACGGATTCGCCGTGACCCAGTCGACCCTGTCGCGTGATCTGCGCGACCTGCGGGTAGCGCGCGTGCCGGACGGCGAGCACGGCTATCGCTATGGCTTCGCCGACGCGGAACCGATGGCGGGTTCCCATTCCGGGCTGGTGAACGACATCAAGAACGGCTTGGTGGATCTGGTCTTCTCCGGCAACCTGCTGGTCGTCCACACCCTTCCGGGACATGCCGCAAGCGTTGCGCGCGCCCTGGACAACCTGCCGATCGACGAGCTGGCGGGAACGATCGCCGGCGACGACACGGTGCTGGCGGTGCTGCGCGAGGGCGTCGACCGCGACCGGTGTCTGCGCGTCCTGGCCGCGGCGGTGCCGGGCGTGGCCGGGCTGTCCGCATGAAGGCGGCAGTGCTGGGCGCGACCGGCTATGCCGGGGCGACGCTGGCGCGCCTGCTGGCCGAGCACCCGGACGTGCGTACCCTGGTCCTTGCCTCCGGCTCGCGGGCGGGTGCGCCGGTCGCGGAGGCGGTGCCGGAGCTGTCGCCGCGCGGGTTGCGGGCGGTTGACGGTGGCACGCTGGCATCGGTCGACGAGGCGGCCGCAGCCGGCGTCGACGTGGTGTTCGCAGCGCTGCCGCACCTGTCGTCCGCGCAGACCCTGGAGCCGTTTCTGGGCCGCACGGTGGTGGTGGACCTGTCGGCCGACTTCCGCATCGCCGACCCCGCGCGGTTCGCCGCCGCCTACGGTCAGCCGCCGGCACGCCCGGACCTGCTCGGCGATGCGGTCTATGGCCTTCCGGAGCGGTACCGGGAACGACTTCGCTCGGCCGACCTGATCGCCAGTCCCGGCTGCTTTCCGACGGCGGTCCTGCTGCCGCTGCTGCCGGTGCTGGCGGCGGGCTTGGTGAGCGACCCGGTGGTCGCCTGCGCGGTCACCGGGCTGTCCGGCGCCGGCCGCAAGGCGGACGCCGAATGGACCTTCTGCGACCGCAGCGAGACCGCGGCCGCCTACAACCCCGGCACCAGCCACCGCCACGTGCCCGAGATGGTGCAGGAGATGGAGGCGGTGCGCCCCGGAGCGTCGCTGTGGTTCACCCCGCACACGGCGCCGATGAAGCGCGGCATCGCCGCCACCATCACCGCTCCCGCGGCGGCCGGCGCCGACACGGAAGCGGTCGGCGCGGCGCTGCGGGCGGCCTACGGTGACGCGCCGTTCGTGCGGCTGCTCGACGACCGCCTGCCGGCGACCGGCTTGGTGTGGGGATCCAATCGCTGCGACATCGCGTGCCGGGTCGACGGCGGCGCGGTGCTGCTGTTCGCGGCGCTCGACAACCTGGTCAAGGGCGCCGCAGGCCAGGCGGTGCAGGCGATGAACCTGCGCATGGGGCTGCCGGAAGAGCGCGGCCTGCCCATGCACGGGACGCCTTGACCGGCAGGGGCACGTCCGCGCGGACAGCGGTGATCAAGCTCGGCGGGCGGGCGCTGGAGGAAACGGCGCTGCGCGGCCTGTTCGCCGCGGAGTTGGCCTCGCTGGCAGGTGGTGGCCAGGCCGGTACGTGGCGCGTGATCGTCGTGCACGGCGGCGGGGCTGAGGTGACCGCGATGAGCCGCCGCCTGGGACACGAACCGCGCTTCCACGAGGGCATCCGCCTGACCACCGCGGACGAGATGGAGGTGGTCGACATGGTGCTGGCCGGCAGCGCCAACAAGCGGCTGGTACGCGCGCTGAGCGCCGCCGGCGTGAGCGCGGTCGGCATCTGCGGATCGGACGGGCCGACCCTGGCCGCGCAGCCGGAGGCGGTGCCGCCGGGCACCCGTACCGGGCGCATCGACGGCGTCGACACCCTTCTGCTCGCCACGCTGACGGACGCGGGGTTCGTGCCGGTGGTCAGCCCGGTCTGCGACGACGGCGCCGGCGGCGGCGTCAACGTCAACGCGGACACCGTCGCGTTCCGCGTGGCGACCGCGCTCGACGCCGACGCCCTGCTATTCATCTCCGACATCGACGGCGTGCTCAAGGAGGGGACGGTGGTGCGGCGCCTCGATCCGGCGAGCGCGGATGCCGAGATCGAGGCGGGGACCATCACCGACGGCATGATCCCGAAGATCAGGTCATCGGTCGCCGCGGTCACCGCGGGCGTCGGCCGCGTGCACATCGGCGACTATGGTGCCGCTGGGGCGTTGCGGGCGCTGCTGGACGGCGCGCGCGGCACCGTGATCGCGGCTGCCGCGGACGGAGCGCCGTCGCGCTGAACCGATCGAGTCGCACGGAACGAATTGCAACACCAATCGAATCAACGACCAGAGGAGAACCTGACCATGCAGATCAAGGACGCGATCGTCACCGATCATCCCTTTCCCAACGCCTTCTCGCCGGAAATGCTGCTGTTGGAGCACGGCTCCGGGTGCCGGGTCACCGACGCCGCGGGCAAGAGCTACCTGGACCTGGGGGCCGGCATCGCCGTGAACGCGCTCGGCTACGGGCGGGAGGACCTGGCGGACGTCGCCGCCGCGCAGATGCGCAAGCTCGTGCACGTCTCCAACCTGTACACCACCGGCCCGGCGCTGGAGCTCGCCGGCAAGCTGACCGGCGACCGCTTCGCCGCGGTGCAGTACATGAACAGCGGCGCGGAGGCCAACGAGTCTGCGCTCAAGTTCGCGCGCATGTACGCCCATCGCGGCGAGAAGAACGCCGAGCGCCACAAGATCCTGGCGTTCACCGGCGGGTTCCACGGGCGCACCTACGGCGCGCTGGCCTGCACGGCGACGCCCAAGTACCAGGAGCCGTTCCGGCCCATGCTGCCCGGCGTCGAGGTCGCGCCCTACAACGACGTGGAAGCGCTGCGAAAGACGCTCGACGGGACCTTCGCCGGCGTCATCGTCGAGGTGGTGCAGGGCGAGGGCGGGCTGCAGTCCATGACGCCGGAGTTCGCGGAGGCGCTGGGCGCCTGCCGCGACGAGCACGACCTCATCCTGATCGCCGATGAGGTGCAGACCGGCCTGGGACGCACCGGACACCTGCTCGCCTCCGACAGCGCCGGTCTGAAGCCGGACATCGTCACCCTGGCCAAGCCGCTGGCCGGCGGCCTGCCGCTGTCGGCGGTGCTGCTGCCCGCGGCGGTGAACGACCGGCTCCATTTCGGCGAGCACGGCACCACCTTTGGCGGCGGGCCGGTGACCTGCGCGCTGGCCTCGCACGTGTTCGATATCCTCACCGATCCGGCGTTCCTGGCCGCCGTCCGCGAGCGCGGCGAGCAGCTCCGGCAGGGGCTGGAGTCGCTGCGGGAGGCGCACGGGCTGGGGACGGTGGTGGGCGCCGGGCTGCTGCGCGGCGTGCACGTGCCGGGAAAGGCCGGCGAGCAGCCCCGGATCCAGGCGCTGTCGACCGCTCTGCGCGCCGCAGGCGTGCTGGTGCTCCGCTCGGGCGATGACGTGATGCGCATCGCGCCGCCGCTGGTGATCTCGGCCGACGAGATCGCCGAGGGGCTGCGCTGCATGGACACGGCGCTGGCGGGCCTGTAGGAGAACGGGGAGCGCAGCACATGGCAACGAACGAAGCGAAGCGCCGGGACGTCGAGAGAATCGCCCTGGCCTACTCGGGGGGGCTGGACACCTCGATCATCATCCCGTGGCTCAAGGAGCGCTATCCGGGCGTGGAGGTGGTGGCCGTCTGCGCGGACGTCGGGCAGTCCGACGACCTGTCGGGACTGGAGGAGCGGGCAGCGGCGTCCGGCGCCGCCAAGCTCATCCTGCGCGACGTGCGCCGCGAGTTCGTCGAGGAGTACCTGTTCCCGATGCTCCGCGCCGGAGCGGTGTACGAGGGCAAGTACCTGCTCGGCACCTCGGCGGCCCGGCCGCTGCAAGCCAGGGTTCAGGTCGAGGCCGCCCGTTCCGAAAGGGCCGACGCGGTCTCCCACGGCTGTACCGGCAAGGGCAACGACCAGGTACGGTTCGAGCTGGCCTACCGGGCGCTGGCGCCCGACCTGCAGATCATCGCGCCGTGGCGCCTGTGGGACATCCGCTCGCGCGAGGACGCCATAGAGTACGCGGAGAGCCGCGGCATCGACCTGGCCGGAATCTCACGGGTCAACATCTATTCGCGCGACGACAACGTCTGGCACCTCAGCCACGAAGGCGGGGACCTGGAGGACGCCGGGCGGCGACCGCAGGAGACGCTGTTCCAGCGCTCGGTGTCGCCGGCGGAGGCGCCCGACCGCGAGCAGGAGGTCACGGTCGAGTTCGAACGGGGCATCCCGGTGGCCGTGGACGGCGTCCGGCACGGCCCGGTGGAGCTGGTGCTCAGGCTCAACGAGCTGGGCGCCGCGAACGGCATCGGCCGGGCGGACATCGTCGAGACGCGCGTGGTCGGCATGAAGAGCCGCGGCGTGTACGAGACCCCGGGCGGCACGATCCTGTACGCGGCGCTGCGCGAGCTGGAGATGCTCACGCTGGAGGCGGACGCCCTGCGCAGCAAGCAGCAGTTGGCCATGACCTACGCCGACGCCGTGTACAGCGGCCACTGGTTCTCGACGTTGCGCGAGTCGCTGGACGCGTTCATGCAGCGGGTCTGCGCTCGGGTCACCGGCGCGGTGACCGTGAGCCTGTACAAGGGAGGCATCACCGTGGCGGGCCGCCACTCGCCGTACTCGCTCTATGACGAGGGGCTGGCGTCGTTCAGCGCCGGCTCCTACGACCACCAGGACGCGAGCGGCTTCATCCAGCTCTACGGCCTGTCGACCCGCACCGCGGCGATGGTGGACGGGGGGACGGACGGGGACGGCTGACGCAGGCTGCCGGCGCGGCGCCGGCGGCCGAGCGGCGCGGTGCTCGTGGACTCGGGCGTGCGGCGGGCGGTACACTTCAACCAGGAAGTGTACCGTGGGGCCGCTTCCGTTTCGGGCTGTGGCGCAGTTGGTAGCGTACACGTCTGGGGGGCGTGGGGTCGGCGGTTCAAGTCCGCCCAGCCCGATGAGACGCGGGGAGCCGGTTCGCAAAGGAGAAAGGTTGGGTTCATGGGAACCATCAAGTCGTCGTGGGAGATCGCCCTGGAGCGGACGAAGGATGTCGTCCCCGACAAGGAGAATCTGGAGCAGAACCGGTTCAGCACCGAGGGCAGAAAGCTCGTGTCGCGCTATTTCGGCGATCCGGAGGTCGACCTGCAGGAGTTGCTGGAGCCGTTCGAAGGCAAGCAGGCCGGCTGGGTCCGCGACGGGGTGCGCGATGCCTTGCTCAGCAACCTCACCCTCCCCACGGACGAGTTCGCGCTGAAGCGCAGCCGCCGCGCCGGCGAAGGATTCGGCGCGCTCAGCACCAATGACCGCAAGCTGCGCATGCTGCTGGGCCAGCTCGAGCAGTTCTTCCAGGAGTACCTGGGAGAGCGCAACCGCATGAGGCAGGAGGTCGATCGCGCCTACGAGCCGCGCCGCCAGCAGAAGGAGGCGGAGATGGAGAAGAAGACCGGCCAGCGGGTGCAGATCAACCCCCAGAACGACCCGGAGTACGTGGGGCTGATGCGCCAGCAGCTCATGATGGTGGACGACCGCTACGGCCAGGTCCTGCAGGGCGTACGGGACGAGCTCAGCTCCATGTCGGAGTGACCGGACCCGTCGCCGAACCGGCACCGTACCGTGGTCGATGCTGAGCTGATCGGGGAGGCTCTGGACCGCATCGACAAGGCCCACCGGCAGGATCCGGCGGGCCGGGCGCTCGAGTACGCGCGGCGCATGACGCGCTGGCTGGAGCGCTTGGTGCTGCATCCGTCGGCGGCGCTGGCCATCGCCGTCCGCGCCCAGCACCTGCGGCGCTGGGAGATCCCGCGCGCCGGCTACCCGGAGGGCCGTTCCGGCTACCTGCGCTGGCGGCGCGCCTGCGCCCGGCACCACGCCGACAAGGTGGGGCTCATCCTGGACGATCTGTGTGCGCCCGCCGCGCTGATCGAGCGGGTGGCGGCGCTGGTCCGCAAGGAGGGACTGGGGCGCGATGCGGAGACGCAGGCGCTTGAGGATGCGGCGTGCCTGTCGTTCCTGGAGGCGGAGCTGGCCGGGTTCGCGGAAGGGCGCGATCCGGAAACGTTGCAGCGGGTGCTCGGCCGGACTTGGGAGAAGATGTCCCCGCGAGCGCGAGAGCTCGCTGCATCCCTGGACGTGCGTCCACCGCTCGACGAGGTGATCGGCCTGCGGCCGCCGTCCGGTCAGTAGCGAACGGCGGTGCTCACCTCGATCAGGTGTGCCCGCTCGTCGGCACCCCGTACCCAGTCGCGGTTGCTCACCTGCTCGTAGGTGTAGGCAAGCGCGACGTTCAGCTCCACGGGCTCCAGGTCGACGCGCAGATCGATGCCGGCACGTGCCTGCAGGAGGTGCTCCAGCACGTCCTGCTTGAGGAAGGTCGAGGGACCGGTGAACACGAACGTGCCGTCGATCAGGCCGTGATCCCAGACCGAGCCGCCGGCAGGGCCGCCGTGGCGCACCCGGCGCAGCGACAGGTCGACCCCAAGCCACGCCACGGGGAACGCCCGGGCGCGAACGAGAATCTCGTCGGAATTGGGGTGCAGCAGGGTGCCCAGGTGGCGCCCGTCGTTCGTGTACTGCAGGTAGTCGAGCGCCGATGGATGGTGTGCGTACATGTACGGCGTGACCATCCGGTAGCGGGCGGCCAGCACCGTCAGGATCGGCAGGGGCGGGGCGACGCTCGCCTCCAGCTCGACGGCCATCTTGTTCTGGTCGGAGTCGAAGTCGAAGCGCCGCAGCTTCGTCAGGTTCACGTCGTCGACGAACAGCACGGCGCTCGCCGATGCTCCGTACGGCAGCCGCACGCGGGCTGCCGCGCCGACGAAGGCGTTGTCGTAGTCGTCGAGCTGCATCTGCGTATACAGGACGGGAAACACCGGCAGCAGGTAGGTCGGCGACAGCCGCCCGCCGAATATCACCGACTGCAACGCGGTCAGCTCCAGCCAGTCCGTGGGATAGAAGCTCAGCGATTGCGCCACCAGGTACTTGCTCGGGTGGAAGCCCTGCTCCTTTCTGGCGCGGGTGCGCAGGGAGTAGCGTTCCCGTTCGGAGCCGCAGAAGCCGCGTTCCTTCGTGGCGGCGCTGCAGATTCCGTACGTGGCGATCAGGTCCAGGAACATTGCCGAATAGGCGACCCAGGGCGCGCGGTAGGTTCCGGCCAGGTACCCGGCCGGCGGCGCGGCGGCGGACACGACCGGGCTGTCCTCCCCGTGCCCGAAGGAGCTCTGGCCGAAGCCGGCCTGCACGAACCAGGTGCCGGGCCCGGTTCCCAGGTCGCTCGCGCCGAAGAAGCCGGTGCCGGCCAGCTCCACCTGCACGTCGAACTCTTCCCCCAGGATGGTGGTTCCGTCGCCGGGCGCGCCCGGATCGTAGGGGTCAGGCGCGAACTCGGGCGCGACGGGCTCAGGAACGACCGAGGTGGCCAACGTGCGGGCGGCTAACCCGAAGCCGACCCGCTCGCCGAGCGGCAGCTCGACCCCCGCCCCGAGCTGGACCGCGAGCTGCGCCGGCAACGCGTCGGCGCCAGCTTCTCCGCCGGAGGTGATCGGGGCCTTCGACCTGCGCGCGACCTGCGCCCGTCCCTGCACCGGCAGCGCCCCGAAGTAGCGTTCCAGCAGGCTCCGGGCGATCTGCCGGTCCGTATCATGTTCGGAGGCCGCCACCCGCTGCAGGGCGCTGCGCACGAGCGGCGCCGGCAGCGGCCGCAGCGGCGGCAGCCACTCGATCAGCCCCCGCTGCTCCCAGGAACGCAGGTGGCCGTAGACCGGGTCGTTCGGGGAGACCAGCGTCTGGGTGCCGGCGCACAGCGGCAGGCCGATCAGCACTGCCAGCAGCGCGGCGCGGGTGTGGCGGATCACGCGCGCACTATGCACTATACCGTGCGGCTGATCGCGGCCGGGGGTGCTCAGGCGGCGCCGAAGCGCTCGGCCACGGCGCACATCGCCTGATCGGCGATCTGCAGGCTCTCGTCGATGTCGGCCTCGGTGTGGGCGGCGCTCAGGAACCAGTTGTGGTGAGGGTGGAAGTAGGCGCCGCGCCGGGTCGCTTCCGCGCAGAAGAGCTGGCTGCGGTGGAAGTCGGTCTCGTTGGCGAAGCGGACGAACGGCATGGCCGGCAGGCCGGTGACGGCCAGACGCTGCCCGTGCCGGGCGGCCGCGGCGTGCAGGCCGGCGATGAGCCGCTCGCCCAGGGCGGCGACCCGCTCGATCACGCCGTCCTCGTCGATGCGCCGCAGGCAGGAGAGCGCGGCGGCCATCGGGTAGGCGTGCATCCAGAAGGTGCCGGTACAGAACACGCGGCTGGCCGCCCCCTTTACGCCGTCGCGGCCCAGGCACGCCGCGATCGGATAGCCGTTGGCGATCGCCTTCGAGTAGCAGCACAGGTCCGGCTGGTAGCCGAAGCGCACGTGCGATCCTTGCAGGTGCGCGCGGAAGCCGACGCGGATGTCGTCGCTGATCACCAGCGCGCCGCGATCGTGGGCGAGCGCGCACAGGCCGTCCAGGAACCCGGCGGCCGGCAGCTCGGAGTCAGCGAAGGCCGGGTGGTGGTAGGGTGTCACCATCACCGCCGCGATGTCGTCGGGATAGCGGTGGAACAGGCCGGCGACGCTGTCCAGGTCGTTCCAGCGGAAGCGATGGACGTGGGCCAGGTCCTCTTCGAGCAGGCCGGCATGCCCGGGCACCGCCCACGGGTGGGCGCCGTGGTAGGCGCCGTGGGCGGCCAGCACCTTGCGGCGCCCGGTGTGGGCGCGAGCGGTCTGCAGCGCGTAGGTGGTCATGTCCGAGCCGTTGATCCCGAACAGCGCCCAGTCCATGCCGGCGATTCGGGCGGTCAGCTCCTCGGCCAGCTCCACCATCTCCGGGCAGGGCGTGTTGAAGCCGAAGCCCCGCCGCATGGCGGCTGCGGCGGCATCGTCGACGCCGCGGTCGCGGTAGCCGAGCAGGTTGCCGCCGAAGCCGCACAGGAAGTCGATGTACTCGTTGCCGTCGACGTCCCGGAAGCGGCAGCCTGCGCCGCTCTCGGCGTAGTAGGGAAAGGAGCCCGGCACCACCAGCGCCGGGCTCTTCGTGCCGTAGATGCCGCGGGGGATGACCTCGACGGCGCGGGTCAGGAGCTGCCTGCTGCGCGTGAAGCGGAACGGTGCGGCCATCATCCCGCCAGCAGCATCTGCACGTCGCCGACCACCTGGAAGACGGCATCCGCAAGCAGGGTCTGCCCGCGCAGCTCGATACTGCCAAGACCGATCGCTGCGGCCGGCTCCAGGCGGCCTGCCAGCAGGTCGTGTCCGCACGACACGGACGCGAAGCCCAGGGTGAGGTTGGGGGCGGTGTCGGGTTCGGGCTCGATGGTCAGCCGATCGCCGCGCTTGCGGGCCGCGACGTCCGCCATGCCCGGCGCCCGCAGCGCGATCGTGCCGTCGGGGGCCTCCTGCAGGGTGCGGCGCGCCCTGGAGTCCACGCTTGCCAGCACGCCGACGGCGCGTACCAGCGCGTCCAGCCGCATCCGCAGCGCGAGAGTGAGGGCCTCACCATTCTTGTCGCCGGGCTCGGGCTCGCTCAGGCTGAGGTAGTGGCTCAGCCGGTTGGTCAGCCTCGGGAGAGCGCGCAGCAGCCCGACGCGCCAAACGCCGAAGAGCGGGATCGGTATGCCGCTGCCGGTGAAGGAGCGGACCAGCGCGCGATCGGTGGGGAACCAGAGACTGAGCCCCGGAGCCGTGCGCCGCACCGGCTCGAAGCTCACCGCGCCGTCGCGGAAACGCAACAGCGCGGCGGGGCCGCCGGCCTGCGCAAACTGGATGCTGGTGCGCCAGCCCCGCACCAGCGCATGGGATTCGGCGTCGCCGGCGCACAGCGCCGGGATCTGCGCCAGCACGCCGTGCAGGAAGATGCGCGCCCGGATCGCGTCGGGGGTCACGACGAACCTTAGGATACCGCACGCGCGGGGTCTCTCGGGGGCCGCCCGCGCGTCCGTTGAGCGATGCGGCCTGTCCGGCGGAACCACTCGAACGACGCACGGATCGCCCGCTCGATGCCGGCGACGTCGTCCGGCACATAGCCCAGATCGCGCGCCGCCTTGGCCGACGAGTAGTGGAACGACTCGCACGCGGCGCGGGCGAGCGGCAGGCTCAATCCCGGGTCGCGGCCCGTGAGACGGCCGGCGGCCGATCCCGCCGCACCCGCCGAGCAGATGAGCCATGCCGGCAGTGGCACCGGCCGCGTACGGCTTGCGGTCACGCCGCAGATCAGCTCGAACAGCGTCCGGTAGCTGATGTTGGCGCCGCCGAGCACGTAGCACTCACCAGGGGCGCCGTGCCGGAGCGCGCGCTCCACGCCGCGGCAGACCGTGCCGATGCCGGCGACGTTCCGTCCCCGCCCGGCCGGATAGGGGTAGATTGCCGGCGACCGGGCCAGTTGCTGGATCAGGCGGCCGGGTCCGGGCACGCGGTCGTGGGCGCCGAACAGGAAGGTCGGGTTGACCACGATCGCGGGCGGATCGGCCCGCAGCGCGACCTGCTGCGCCTGTTGCTTGCTGACGATATAGCCCAGGCCGTAGCGCCGGCCGCGGAACGGCGTGCGTTCGTCGGTCTGTCCGCCGTGCGGTGCGGGCCCGAACGAGTTTGCGCTGCCCACGTGCACGATGCGGCCCACCCGTTCGTCGCGCGCGGCCTCCAGGACGGAGCACGTGCCGTCCACGTTGACACGGAAGCAAGAGGGGCTGTGCGCCGGCCACACCGCGGTGTCGGCGGCTGCGTGCACGACCGCCAGCACGCCGGACATCGCCGCCCGCAAGGCGCCGACGTCGAACAGATCGCCGCTCACCGGCAGAGCGCCCAGGCCGGCAAGCTCCCGTGCAGCCGCGGCGCGCCGGCACAGCGCCCGCACCGTCCAGCCGGACTCGACCAGCACGGGTACGAGGTTGCGACCCAGGAAGCCGGTGGCCCCCGTGACCAGGACCGTGCCCCGAGTTCGTCGCCTGCGGCTCCGTCCCTGGCCCATCGCCACCCTCCGCTACGGAGTCTGTGGGATTGCCGCTTGCGCGCCAATCCGACAGACTCACGGGCGCGACCATGGCCGAGCGATTCAATCCCGAGGGCAAGGTCGTGCTGATCACCGGTGGCGCCGGCGGCATCGGCTTCGCGCTGGCGCGCCGCTTCGGAGCGGCCGGATGCCGCGTGGCGTTGCTCGACGTCGACGAAGTGGGGTTGGCGGAACGCTCGGCCGCGCTCGCCGAGGCGGGGGTGGAGCATCTGGTCCGCCGGTGCGACGTCACCGACCGCGCCGACGTAGGCGCGGCCGTGACGGAGGTCTGCAGCCGCTTCGGCGGCGTCGACCTGCTGTTCAACAACGCGGGCATGAGCCACCGGAGCGCGTTTCGGGACACCGCCGCGGTCGTGTACGAGCGCGTGATCGCGGTCAACCTGTTCGGATCGCTCTACTGCGCGCAGGCCGCGTTACCGTCGCTGCTGCGACGAAAGGGCATGATCGTCGTCACCTCCAGCATCGCGGGATTCGCTCCCCTGCTCGGCCGCACCGGGTACTGCGCGTCCAAGTATGCCCTGCACGGCATGTTCGAGACCGCGCGGGCGGAGCTGATCGGCACCGGGGTGAGCGTGCTCATCGTCTGCCCCAGCTTCGTCGATACCAATATCGTCGCCAACGCGCTGGACGCATCGGGCAACCGCACGGAGCGCCCGCGGGTCGAGATGGGCAAAGCCGCGAGCCCGGACTACGTGGCCGAACGCATCCTGGCCGCCGTGGTGCGAAGGAGGCGGTTCCTGGTGCTGTCGGGGACCGGCCGCGGGGCGTTGCTGCTGTCGCGGCTTGCGCCCGGGGTGTACGAGCGCTTCATCCGCCGCCGATTCGCCGACGAGCTCTGAGGTCGCCGGTCGGCGCCACGGTCCGAGTCCGCACGTGGCGGAGAAAGAGCTCCCACTTGATCACCGACTCGCGTGGCATTACGACCTCGAACACGCGGCGCCAGGAGGAGAAGTTGAGGCGGCGCTTGAGATCGACCGCCTCGGCCCTGATGTCCGCCATCGGGATCGACCACGGGGTGATGCCGCTGACGCGGAGCGCGTCTGCCGTGAGGACCAGGTGGCCGCGGCCGACGAGCAGCGGGTCCGGATCGGTGACGTCGTAGAGCCGCACCGGCTCGCTCTTCAGCAGCTCACCGACCGGCAGCCCGCCGTCCGCCGGCAGCCACGGCTCGGGAAAGCGGCTGCGGATGCTGTCAGCGGCCGCGCGCAGGGTCATCGGCCGCCCCCCGCTCGCGGGGTGGAGCCGCGACTCGGTGTCCACACGCCACGCAGCGCCGCAGTCTCGGCAGGACGCGATGTCGCCGCGTTCTTCGATCGCGTCCAGCCGCAGGCAGGCCGGACAAGCGAACAGCACGTTGCTGATCCCCGCGGCCAGACGCCGCCCGCGCACCGGCCAGGCCGGCCCATCCTCGGCGTCCACGCTGATGCGCTCCTCGATGTAGCGGCGGATCGACTCCAGGGAGTCGCCGGGCGCGAAGCGGCGCGGCGGGTCCGCCTCGACGTGCACGCGGCCGCGCCGCAGCGTGGCCGCCCAGCGCGGCGACTGCCGCCAACCGTTGTACACGCGGACTGTCACCACCGGCAGGTCCATCACCCGCACCAGCTTCTCGACGCCGGGCAGGATCGGCAGCGGTCGGCCGTCCCATGTTCGCTCCCCTTCCGGGAACAGCCCGATGGAACCACCCAGGTCACGCCAGCGGCGCAGTCGGAGTATCGCGCGGGGATCGGCGGTGAACTTGCGTTTCGGCACCGCGCCGAAGAACTGGTTGATCCATCCCATCCCCCCTCCCGAGAACGCCAACTCGGTCGACAGGAAGTGGACCGCGCGGCCGACCGCCAGCGACAGGAACATCGGGTCCAGGAGGGAGGAGTGGTTGGACACGACCAGCGCCGGCTCGCGCAGCAGCTCGCGGGGGCCGAATGTGGTGCGCACGACCGGCCGGAACGCGTAGCGGACCAGCAGTCCCAGCCACTTGACCCGCGCCTCGATGCGGCGGCGGTTGCGCGGCGTGGGCTGCAGGGGAGTCAGGCGCCGCCGGATCCGCACGGGCTCACCGTACGCGCGGAGCGTACTTCTGCAGGTAGGCTTCGATGCGGCCGCGTAACTCCTCGTCGATCACAGTGCGTCCGTCGACCGGTTGCCGCGACAGCACGTCGACGATCTGGCCGATGGTGGCGATCGCCGCCGTGGGCACATCGAACTCCTCTGGCAGCTCCTGGAGCGCGCTGCGGTCGCCGGCTCCCCGTTCCTGGCGGTCGACGGCCACCAGCAGCCCCGCGGGCCGAATCCCTGCCTCCTGCTGCAGGAGCTCCATCGCGTGCCGCTTGGATGCGCCGTCGGTGACCACGTCGTCGACGATCACCACCCGGTCGCCTGAGGCCGGGAGCCGTCCGACCAGCAATCCGCCCTCGCCGTGATCCTTGCGCTCCTTGCGGTCGAAGCAGAAGCCGACCGGCTGCGCGCGGTCCCGGCTCAGCGCCATCGCCGCCGCCGCCGCCAGCGTGATGCCCTTGTAGGCCGGACCGAACAGCAGCGTCGCGTCTGGAAACCGGTCGGCGATGGCAGCGGCGTAGTAGCCGCCGAGCTCGCTCAGAGCTGCTCCGTCCGCGCACCCGCCGGTGTTGAAGAAGTACGGCGAAGCGCGTCCGGACTTGGTCGTGAACCGGCCGAAGCGCAGCAGGCCGGCGCGTACCGCAAACCGGGCGAAGCGTTCCCGATAGTCCGGCCCCCGCGTCACGCGCGCGATCATAGCAGCAGAGTCGACCTTCCTGAGTGGCTTCCGGTCCCGGTATCATACCTCATGAAGTCGGCGTTCTGCATCGTGATCGGCATCCTGAATCCTTCTGCTCGGTCAGCCCGGCGGCGCGTACAGCAAAGTGCGCTGCGGTTTCAGTCAGGGCTCGTACCGGAAGCGAGCGTGGCGACTTCTCGACCGGTCTGTCTGGAGTCGCCCGAGGCGGACATCGAAGGGTCTTCAGAACTTCGTGCGGGCGAGACCGTGGAAGGTGCGACCGCGGCGGCCTCCGGGTCCGATCCTGCGGAAGGACCGTTCATCCGTGGGGCGCGTGCCGATGCCGGTGGTGGGCATGACAGAGCAATCGGAGATTCACGGCATCGGGGCCACCGCCCAGCGAATAGGGCAGGATGTGGTCTATCTCGATCAGATGTCGTGAGTTGCAACGGCGTCCGGTCTTCCGATCGAGGTAGCTGCAGCGGCCGCCGTCCCGCTGCCGGTGCGCGCCCGGCGTGGCGGCCGGCTCGGGTCGTGGCGGTCGAGCGCCTCCTGCACGATGCGGCCGACGAGCTGCCCCACGGTCATGCGCGGGTCCACGTGCGAGAGCAACCCACGGAGCTGTTCCAGATATCCATCGTTGGTCGGTCCGGGACCCGCACGCGATCCGCGATCAGCGGGCGCTGAAGGGGGCGCCGGGCGGCCGAACGGGCATCCGAGCTTTCGGGAACGCCGGAAGGGGGGCGTACGTGCGGTGGCGTGTCAACTCGCAGGCGCGTTCCCATCCGACGCTGTCGTAGCGCTTCCCGTGCTGGTAGTTCAGGAAAGCACGCCGGACGTACGGGATCATGTTCGGCGGTAGATCGTCCACGGCGCGCCACGTCAACTCGTCGTGACTCTCCGGTTCAGCGTTGACGACCAAGCCCTCCCAGGTGCGAGCGGTCAGGAAGAAGGCGACCGAAATGTACCCGTCGTCAGCCCTGCGATGGATGACTCCGACCACTTCGAGGTCCGATGGATGAACCTGAACCCCGACCTCCTCCCTGGCTTCCCTGCTCGCAGCGGCGGTAACCGGTTCGTTGGCCTCGACATGTCCGGCAACCACGCAGTAGTTCCCGTTCTCGTAGTCCGTGTTGCAGCGCCGTAGCAGCAGTACCCTGCCGTGCCGGTCCAGCAGGAACAGATGAACTTCGGGAACCAGCCTGAATCGGTCGGACATGGAGCCTCCGCGTCGGTGGGTCCGATGTTCGCGGTCCGCCGGACCACGGTCAATCGGCCCGGACGGTTGACGCGGCCGGCCTGCGCCGGTACAAGGAACGATGCGCGCCATACGAGTCGCCTGCGGTCAATTCGAGGCCGGCAGCCTGTCCGACAACGTGGCAATCATGCGCGATCAGGCGGGTGAGGCCCGGTCGCGCGGTGCCGAGATCATCGTCTTTCCGGAGCTGGCGCTCACCGGCTATCTGCCCGCGCCACAGGTCCTCGCCCACTGCCAGCCACTCGATGGAGACGGCGTGGAGCGTATGTGCGGCGTCGCGCGAGAGCACGGCATCGCCATCGTCTTCGGCCTGCCCGAAATCACCGGCGGCATGCGCTACAACACCATGCTCGCCGTCGACGCGACCGGCGCCATCGCCGGGGTCTATCGCAAGATCCACCTCTGGAAGACCGAGAACTGGGCGCAGCCCGGAACCTCGATCGATCCCTACGAGCTGGCCGGCGTCACCTGCGCGTCGTGGATCTGCTACGACACGCGGTTCCCGGAGATCGGCCGCGCGGCGGCGCTGGCCGGCGCCGATCTGTGCATGATCTCGACGGCGTGGCTGGGGCCGGGCGACGAGTGGGAACTTGCCGTCCGGTCGCGCGCGCTGGACAATTCCGTGTTCGTCGCCGGCTCGGACATCATCAATCCCGATCCCTCGCTGCGGACCTGTGGCCGCAGCCTGATCGTCACTCCGAAGGGTCACGTGCTGGCGCGCGCGGCCGAGGACACGCCGGGCGTCATCGTCGCCGACCTGGATCCGGAGGAGCAGCAGGCGCAGAAGGACCGCGTGCCGCTGCTTAGCGACCGGCGCATGGAGACGCTGCTCGATCCGGCGCCCGGCGCACATGACCCCGGCATGCTGCAGTCGGTGGCCGGGTCGTCGCGCCGGCCGGCGATCTGGCGGCCCGGCGCCTGAGGGCGCACGCACGTGTCGGTCGGCTTCGGAATCGTCGGCACCGGTCTGATCGCCGGCATGCACGCCCAGGCGCTTGCGGGGGTGGCCTCCGCGCGGTTGGTGGCGTGCCTGTCCCGCGATGCCGAGCGCGCCGGGCAGTTCGCAAAGGAGCATGGCTGCGCGGCCTTCAGCGACCTCGACGCCTTCCTGGCGCATCCCGGCCTGGACGCGGTGAGCATCTGCACGCCGTCCGGGGCACACCTGGAGACGGCGCTGGCCGCCACCGCGGCCGGCAAGCACCTGTTCGTGGAGAAGCCGCTGGAGGTCACCCTGGAGCGTTGCCGCCGCATCGTCGACGTGGCGGACGCCGCGGGGGTGATCTGCTCCGGCGTCTTCCAGTCGCGATCGCTGGCCGACGTGCTCCTGATCAAGCAGGCACTGGAGCAGGGACGATTCGGCGACGTCGTCGTCGGCGACGCCATCGTCAAGTGGGTGCGGCCGGCCAGCTACTACCAGGACAGTTGGCACGGAACCCGCGCGCTCGACGGCGGCGGAGCGCTGATGAACCAGTCCATCCACACCATCGACCTGCTGCAGTGGCTGCTCGGCCCCATCGAGTCGGTGCAGGCGTTCACGACGCGCCGCGCCCACGCCGGGCTGGAGGTGGAGGACACGGCGGTCGCGGCGGTCCGCTTCGCGTCCGGTGCGCTCGGCACCATCGTGGGGTCGACCGCCATCCATCCGGGCTTCGAGCGTCGCATCGAGATCGGCGGCACGGCCGGCAGTGCCGTGCTGGTCGGCGACACCATCGGGGAGTGGCACTTCTCGGAGGAAACCGATGAGGACCGGGCGCTCCGCGAACGCCGCGCCGACGTCGATCCGGACCGCGGCGGCGCCTCTGACCCCGCCGGCGTGGGCATCGCCGGCCATCGGCGGCAATACGAGGAGCTGACGGCGGCCATCCTGGCCGGCGAAACGCCCGACATCGACGGCCGCGCGGCGACGGCGGCGGTCGCCATCGTCCTGGCGATCTACGAGAGCGCGCGATCCGGGCGGCCGGTTACTCCCGACGTTCCGCCGGCAGCTTCGTAAGCGTCCCTGACTGGCGGTCTGCGGTCCGTTCCTGACCGCAGACCGCGGTCCTGCCCGCGGATCGCGTCGGAGGTTGTGTGTGAGGGGTTGACCGCCTACACTCGGCCGTTATGGACGTGCGCAGCTGGTCGCAGACGATCGTCGACGAAGTCGGCAAGGTGATCCTCGGCAAGGAGCAGGTGATCCGCCGGCTGCTGATCGCCCTGCTGTGCCGCGGCCACGCGTTGCTGGAGGACGTGCCCGGCGTGGGCAAGACCATCCTGGCGCGGGCGCTGTCGCTGGCGCTGGGAGGCGAGTTCCGGCGCATCCAGTGCACGCCCGACCTGTTGCCGGCCGACGTGCTGGGCGTCTCGGTCTACAACCCCAAGTCCGGAGACTTCGACTTCAAGGAAGGCCCGGTCATGACCAACATCCTGCTGGTGGACGAGGTCAACCGCGCCACGCCGCGCACGCAGTCCGCGCTGCTGGAGGCGATGGCGGAGGGGCAGATCAGCGTCGAGGGCAAGACCACTCCGCTGCCGCAGCCGTTCTTCATGATCGCCACGGAGAACCCGGTCGAGTTCGAGGGCACGTTCAACCTGCCGGAGGCGCAGAAGGACCGCTTCTTTCTCACGCTGCGCATGGGCTATCCCCCGCCGGAAGCGGAGGAGGAGATCATGCTGGCGCAGCGCCGGCTCACGCATCCGGTCACCGACCTCAAGCCCGCCACCGATCTCGAGCAGGTGCTGTCACTCCAGCAGCAGATCCTGGACGTCGAGGTCGCGGACGAGGTGCAGGAGTACATCCTGACCCTGGTGGAGGCGACCCGCAGCGACAACCGGCTGAACCTTGGCGCCTCGCCGCGCGCGTCGATGGCGCTGTACAAGGGCGCGCAGGCGGTGGCGGCCATGAGCGGCCGCACGAGCGCCACGATCGACGACGTGGTCGATTTGGCGCCGGGAGTCCTGCTGAAACGGATCAGCGTCAGGTCGGAGCATCAGCTCAAGGGTCTGGACGAGGATCTCGTGATAGACGGCCTGCTGGACTCGACGCCACGGGAGCCGGTCGCCGTCGCAGAAGCAACCGACGGCTGACCCGGTGGCGATCAACGCCGGAGGGCGGCTGCGCTTCTTCGTAGACCTCCTGTTCCCACTGGTGCTCCTGGGGACGTTCCTGTTCGCGCCGTTCCGCCCGTTCCGCTTCGCGGTCCTGGCGCTGCTGGTGGTCCGCGGCCTGTCGCTGCTGTACGCGTACCTGGTCCCGCGGCTGGTGCAGGTGACCCGCAGCGAGACGCTCATCCACGCGCAGCGATTCCAGCGCTTCCGCGTGACGCTGGACCTGCACAACCGGGGGCCGATCCCGATTCACTACCTGACGGTGGCCGACACCTATGGCAACTTCGTGGTGCGCGGCGGCTCGTTCATGGTTGCCCTGCCCCCGGGCGGGCGCACTCAGGTGACCTACGAGGCGGAGAGCCACTACCGCGGCGAGTTCTCACTGGGCCCGGTGCGGTTGCGCGGTTCCGACCCGATGGGCTTCTTCAGTTGGGACCACCAGTCGCCGACGCCGGGCACCGTGCTGGTCTACCCGGCGGTGTTCCCGGTGGAGATGCACGAGAAGGACGGTCTGCCCTCCGGCAGCATCACGGTGTCCAGCCGCCTCTACGAGGACACGACCCGGTTCCGTTCCGTGCGCGAGTACGTGGCGGGCGACGAGTTGAAGCGGATCAACTGGAAAGTGTCGGCGCGCATGGGGAAGCTGTTCTCCACCGAGTACACGCCATCCATCTACTACCCGGTCATGATCGTGCTGAACCTCACGGAGGCCGATTACCCGATGGGGCAGCGCGAGCACCTCATGGAACGCGCGATCGAGGTGGCCGGCAGCCTGCTGTTCTTTTTCGTCAGCCTCAAGCAGGAGGTCGGCATCATCACTACCGGCTCGATCCGCGGCAGCGAGCAGCCTCCCTCGGAGCCCGCTCGGGCGGGGGTGGGCCATGCCATCGGCATCCTGGAGATGCTGGCCCGCGTCACCGCCGGCAAGGAACCGATCGACTTCACCGGCCACGTGCTGGCGTGCGGGGTGCCGATTCCCACCGGCGCCAAGGTGATGGTGGTGACCCCGCCGACCACGCAGGCCCAGAACGATTCCCTGGTAGGGCTGCGCCGACGCGGACACGACGTGCAGGTGTTCGTCGTCTCCACGCACCAGACCCGTGAAGAAGACGTCGTGGTGCCCGGCATACGCTCGCACGCGGTGCGCGGCTACGGCTCGGAGCTGATCCAGCGATGAATCCCGACCGCCTGCGCTTCTACCGGAACACCCTGCATCCGTTCCTGTCGATCGCCATCCCGTTCCTGCTGCTGCTGTCGGTGGAGACCTTCGTGCGGGCCATGGTCCTGCACGCCGTGCTGCCGCTGCCCGGCTACCTGTGGGCGGTGCTGGCGCTGGTGGGCGTGATCCAGGCGGTGGCCGCCAACCGCGCGGCCGAGGAGGGGACCTCCAGCATCGCGCCGCGCCTCCGCGAGCTGCTGCTGATTCTGATCGGAACGCTGGTGCTGTTCATGCTGGCGCAGGGCCACCTGCTGCGCCTCGACATCAATCCGGTCAAGGCCGATGTGCTGTATCCGCTGGCGCTGACCTTCGTCTACTGGATCATCGCCTTCGGCCTGCACCGCAACATGCGCGAGCGCGAGGCGTTCCTGGCGCTGGTGGTGGGGCGGGACGGCGACCAGCTCAAGACCGCGTTCCGGGACTACTCCGAGGAGGCGACCACCTCCTCCGCCCGCATGCGCGCGCTGCGCCGCGCCATCCTGTGGTTCCAGTCGCTGTCCCTGATCGCGTTCCTGATCCTGCTGATCGCGGTCGATCCGATCGACCCGTGGTGGACGGTGCTGGCGCTCGGCCACGTAGGCTTCGGGCTGGTCTTCCTGGCGATCGTCAACGGCTTCATGGAGGAGCAGCAGCATCTGGGCCAGGGGCTGCCGGTGCCGCCTGCGCTGCAACGCCGCCGCGTGCGCGCCACGGTGCTGACGTTGCTGTTGACCGCGGTGGTGGTGATGCCGCTCACCGGCCGGGAGGCGCTGCTGCCGGCGGAGGCGATCGGCGCATTCATGGAGTGGCTGGAGGAGCGCCTGCGGCTGCCGGAGCGCGAGGTCAAGGTCAGGGTCCGCGAAGGCGGGGACACGGAGGCCTTCCAGGAGGACTTTCGGGAACCCGATCTGGGCGACCTGAGCGGTGAGCGCGAGGAGAACGACTTCCTGGAGCGGCTGGTGAGGATCGTGCTGATCTCCATCGGCGCGCTGATCCTGATCGGATTGCTCTATTTCCTGGTGCGCCCACTGCTGTCGCGCGACTACCGGGAACGGCTGCGCCAGGCGCGGCCGCTCGCCCGGCTGGCGGCCGCGGTCGGCCGCTTCTTCACGGCGTTCGCCGAGTCCGTGCGGCGCATGATCGAGGCGTTTTCCCGCTCGAGGCAGTCGCTCGCCCGGTTCGGCGAGTCGCTGGTCGAGCGCGCCCGCGAGCGCAGCGCTGCGCGGGCCGCGGCCCGCGCCCGCGATGCGGAGCTCGACAGGCAGCGCCAGCGCGCGATCGGGCAGGCGTCCAAGGCGTTCGTGAGGCTGATCCGCTGGGCCGAGCGCGGTGGCGTGCCGTTCCGGAAGTGGATGGGGCCGATGGAGTACCTGATGCTGGTGGCGGAACGCTCGACCTCCAACGCCAGAGCGCTGATGGAGATCGGCACCATCTTCGAGCAGATCGCCTACGCGGCGACCGATCCGCCGCAGGAACGGTCGCAGACCTATTACAACCTCATCAAAGAGGTGACTCGCCAACGCATGCAGGAGCCGGTACCAAGCCGCGCACCGGACGCCTCGCTGGCTCCGGTGGCGCGGTGACTCAGGCGACGCCCGAAGGATTCGGCGGCGGCGTGAACGGCGTGCTCTTGGCGGACAGAGAGGAGTGATTCGATGGCAGACGTGAAGGCATGGGCCGAGCGGTTGCGCGGCTCGGTGGAGCAGGCGTTCTTCGGCAAGGCCGACTCGGTCGAACGGGTGCTGGTGGCCTTGCTGTGCCGCGGCCACGTGCTGATCGAGGACGTGCCCGGCACCGGCAAGACCGTGCTCGGGCGCGCGGTGGCCAAGAGCATCGGCGGCGAGTTCCGCCAGCTCCAATGCACCCCGGACCTGCTGCCCGCCGACGTGCTGGGCGTGTCGGTCTTCAACCCGCAGACCGGGGAGTTCGACTTCCGCGAGGGTCCGATCATGACCAACATGCTGCTGGTCGACGAGATCAACCGCGCCACGCCGCGCACGCAGTCGGCGCTGCTGGAGGCGATGGCCGAAGGCCAGGTCTCGGTCGAAGGCCGCAGCCAGCCGCTGCCCAATCCGTTCGTGCTGATCGCCACCGAGAGCCCGGTGGAGTCGGAGGACACCTTCCCGCTGCCGGAGGTGCAGAAGGACCGGTTCTTTCTGTCGATCAAGATCGGCTACCCGTCGCGCGAGGCGGAGAAGTCCGTGATCGCCATGCAGCGCGTCATCGAGCCACCGCTGGACCGCATCGTGCCGGTGACCGGCATCGATACCCTGCTTGAGATGCAGGAGGCGGTGATGGAGGTGCACGTCGAGCCGTCCATCCGGCGCTATATCCTGGCGATCATCAACAGCACGCGGGAGGACAACCGCCTGATGATCGGCGTGTCGCCGCGCGGTTCGCTGGCCATGTTCAAGGGCAGCCAGGCGCTGGCCGCCGTGCGCGGCCGGGACTTCGTCACGCCGGAGGATGTCCGCGACCTCGCGCCCTCCGTGCTGCGCAAGCGGCTGCTGCTCAAGTCCGAGCACACCGCCAAGGGCATGACCGAGGATGCGGCGGTCGACGATCTGCTCGAGTCCGTGGACGTTCCGCCGCTCGCCGAGGCCGTGTAAGGCTCGCGGCGGCGGGGAGGAACGCACCCCCATGCCTGCCAGGACCGATTCGGCCAGGATTGGCCCGACGAAGACTGGCGCCGCGCCGGTCGCCGCGCCCGGCTGGACCGCTCAGGAACCGCCCTTTCGCATCGTCGACTGCGACGTCCACCACAGCTTCGAGTCTCCCGAGCAGCTCCTGCCCTACCTGTCGAAGGCCGACCGCGAGCATCTGATCGACCAGGGGATGCACATCGGCGGCACCCCCTACCCGAATGTCCCGTTTCGCACCACGCGGCCCGACCTCAAGGAGCCCGAGCTCAAGCGCCGCGACTTCAACTTCACCCTGGAGTTCACGCAGCGGGAACTGCTGGACCGCTGGAACATCGACGTCGCGCTTCTGACCGGATCGCCGTCCGACATCTACGGTGCGTGCGGCGTACCCGACCCGGACTGGGGGGCGGCGCTGTGCCGGGCGTTCAACGACTACACCATCGAGCACTGGCTGGAAAAGGACGACCGCGTCGTGCACGCGATCCTGGTGGCAGCGACCGATCCGGCGCAGGCGGTCGCCGAGATCAGGCGCCTGGCTCCCCGCAGGGACACGGTAGCCGTGCACGTTCCCCTGAACACGGCGCGGCCGTTCGGGAACCGCTGCCACGATCCCATCTGGGAGGCGTGCGCCGAGCACGACCTGCCGGTCGTCGCCCACATCGGCGGTGGCGGTCCGGGCAACACGCCGACGCCGGTCGGCTACCCGACCTACTACGTGGAGACTCGCCTGGCACGCCAGTCGGTGGCCATGGCCCAGGCGGCCTCGCTGATCGTCGAGGGCGTGTTCGAGAAGTTCCCGGCCCTCACGTTCGGCATGATCGAGGTGCAGCAGATGTGGGCGGTCTCGCTCATGTGGCAGCTCGACTTCGACTGGAAGGCGATCGGCGACCAGACGCCGTGGTTGCAGCGGCTGCCCAGCGAGTACTTCCGCGAGCACATCCGCGTGGGCACGCAGCCCATGCACGAGCCGGGAACTCCTGAGCACCTGCTGCCGTCCCTGGAGATGCTGCACGCCGAGGAGACGCTCATCTTCTGCAGCGACTTCCCCCACTTCGACCAGAACGACCCGGTCACGGCGCTGCCGGGCATATCCGACCACCTGCGACGCCGCATCTTCTCGGACAACGCCTTGGAGATGCTGCGCCTGCCCGGCTCGTGAGCGACCGCCGCGGGCGGGCGATGCGCCGCGTGGTCGTCGGCACGGTCGCGGAGATACCGGCGGGCGGGCGCAAGATCGTCGTGCCGTTCCGCGGGCGCGCCGGCATCGGTGTTTTCAACGTGGGCGGCCGCTTCCACGCGCTGCGCAACATCTGTCCGCACAAGCTCGGACCGCTCTGCACCGGGCGCGTGAGCGGCCAGCCGGTCGCCGACCGGCCGCCGTCGAGCGCCGGCGCCACGCTCACGATCGACCGCGACGGCGAGATCCTCCGCTGCCCTTGGCACAACTGGGCGTTCGACATCACCGACGGCCGCTGCCTGACCGACGCCGCGGTGCGGGTGAAGACCTATCCCGTGGCGGTCGACGGCGACGACGTCGTGGTCGAGTACGCCGAGGACTCCTGATCCGCCACCATGCGCGCCATTCCCTTCAACGTCGCCGAGGCGGTGTTCGAGCCGTTCTGGGACCCGCAGCTCAGCCGACTGTCCGAGTGGCAGGTCGCGGACGGCAGCCGGCACGGTCTGGAGGTCCGCCAGTTCTGGTGCTGGGTGGAGTTCTCCTGGACCAGATCGCCGCGCTCGGGCCCGGCCCTGTCGATGCAGCGTTCGCTGGACCTGGACTGCCGCGGTTATGACCGGCTGCTGTTCTCGCTGGTGGCTCCAGAGGGCGGCGAGGTGGCAATCGCGGTCGACACCGATGCGGGCGAGCGGCGTTGCCGGGAGCGGGCGCCGGCGCTCAAGCGGGAGTACGGCGTCGAGCTGGACGGAGCGGTCCACATCCGGGCTGTCCGGTTGGAGGTCACGGCTCCGCCGGACGGCGGCGCGGGCGCGGGATGGCTCAACTGGGTCGGGCTCCAGAACCGGGATCTGCTTGCGCGCCACCTCGCTTCTCACCGCGACCGCACGGAGGCCATGGAGCACCTGCTGCGGCCCAGCTCCGTGCGGCCGCGCATGCAGCCGTCGCTGGAGGTGGTGATCACCGCGGACGAGCTGGCGGCGGCGCGCAGGGTCCACGCTGCCATGGTCGCCCGCGGCGAGCGCTCGCCGTTCGCGGAGGCAGCGGCGCGGGCACTCGCCACCGATCCGGCGGACCTGGTCAACGACGTGATCTTGACGGCGCCGGACACCCGATACGGGCGCGAGCGCGAGCACGGCGTGGCGTGCATCGGGCAGGCCGTCGCGGCGCTGCAGGCGGCGGTGGTCCTGGAGGACGCGGAGCTGCTTCGCCGCGGTACCGAGTTCGCGCTGGCGGCGGCGCTGACGCCGGTGTGGGACTGGGGCTTCATCTCGCGCTTTCCCGGCAGCGCGTTCGAGAGCCGCGCCTTCCTGCAGGGGTTGACCAGCTCGGACCTGGTCCACGCGCTCGATCTGGCCGACGACGTCCTGACCGAAGCGGGACGGGCGCTGCTGCGGCGGCGCCTGGCGGAGGACGGCATCGGCGCCGTCAACTTCTCAGCGTGGCGGCACGAGTACATCCATCACTGCAACCAGTTGGCACTGTTCTCCACCGGCCGGCTGGCCGCCTACGGGGCGCTGCGGCGGGACTGGCCCCGCGTCGCGCCGTATCAGGAGCTGGCATACCGCGAGCTGTCAGTGAGCCTGGAGGACATCATTCTCTCCGACGGCGGCTTCGTGGAGGGGCCGAACTACTTCGCCGGCACCATGGCGCGGGCCCTCACCGCGCTGGCCCACCACAGCCGGTCGCTCGGCGAGCCTCCGCACGCCCACCTGCCGCCCGCGCTGGCACGCAGCGACGCGCTGGCGGCCGCACTGGTCTCCACGGACCAGGACACGGACGTGATCCCGATCTGCGACGCCCGCGCCGTGCTGGAGAGCGAGTGGCTGGCACTGCTGGCCGCCGCCCGGCCGAAGAGCGGGTGGGTGACCGCCTACCGAAGCGCCGAACGGCGCCCCGGGTTCGCGCTCACCTCGCTGCCGGCGATGGCGCAGGCGGAACGGATTCCGGCACAGGCCGCGCCGGCGCCGGCGCTGGTGGTGCTGCCGGAGATGGGCATCGTCGCCTCCCACCGCCCGCTGCACGGCCACACGGTCAAGCTGCTGGTCATGGGCAATCGAGCGCGTGCCGGCCACACCCACGAGGACAAGGGCAGCTTCGTGCTGGAGTTCGCGGGCCAGACCTTCGCTCTGGACCCGGGCACCTGCGATTACTCCAATCCGCTCGCCGGGCTCCTCAAGCACTGCGAGCGGCACTCCATGCTGGTACCCGCCGGCACCGATGCGCGCCCGCACCCCGAGTGCCCGATCCCGGCCGACGTGAAGCCGCGAGCCGCAGGGGACGACCGGCGCTTCGCCGCCGAAATCGACCTGAGCCCCGGCTGGGAAGGCTGGTACCGGCACTGGCGGCGACGTTGGTCGTCGCCGGAGCCGGCGGTCCTCACGATCCGCGACGACTACGAGCTTGCCGCCGGCACCGGCGTCGAGTGGTACTGGCAGACCGCGTTGCCGGTGACCGTGGACGGGCAGCAGATCGTGATCACCGGCCGGCGCGGTCGTATGCGGCTCGAGGTGCCGCCGGCGGCGCGTATCCGAGTAGACGAGCTGCCGCTGCCGGACGGCGCCGTGCAGCGCCGCATCGTGCTGGCCATCGAAGGCACGTCCGGCACCGTCGAGGTCACCGCTCACCTGGAGCAGTTTCCGTAGGCTGGCGCCGAACGTATCCGGTTCCGCCTTCGTGCAACACTCGATTGACGGGCTGGTGGGGAACGAGGTGACCGAGTCGCTTCGGTATGGAGTCGTAGGTGTCGGCGACATGGGGCGCGAGCACCTGCGGAACATCACGGCAGTTCCCGGCGGCGAAGTGGTGGCGGTCGCGGAACCCGCACGAGGCCTCGATCGACCAGGCCCTTCGAGTCGCTCCAGGTGCGCGCGTGTTTGCCGCGGTCGAGGATCTGATGGGATTCGCACGGAGGTGATGGAGATACTCGAGGACCGTGAGGAGGAAGCCGTCCGCTCCGCTTGAGATAGCGGTTCCAGCCAGACAGAGAGGGCGCGGCCTTGCGACCGCGCCCTGCGTTTCGAGTCGACCTCGGAGTGCTACTGGAACTTGAGGTTGATCTCGTTCATGCGGTCCTGGACGATGCGGAGGTCGCCGCCTTCCTCCCAGCGCGCCATCCACTCGTCGAACGCGGACAGGTCCTTGGCGCCGGTGATCAGCTCGACGAACAGGACGTTCATCTGGCCGCTGATGTCCATCTTCCGCCACAGGTCATCCCCGTTCTCGTCCGTGATCGGGAAGAACCGGTTGGTGGGAACCCGCCGGATGCTCACGTCGGAGTAGATGCCGTCCGGGTTCTTGTGGAAATCGTCCAGCGCGTTGATGACGCCGGGGTGCTGCCAGTTCGCCGTGTGCGGCGTGTAGCTGTACAGCGCGCCCCAGAAGTAGCCGGCGCCGATCTGCTTGGCGGCGTCGATGCCGATGAACTCCGGCTTCCGCTCCGGGAATCCGAACTCGTTGATCTCCCAGTGCGTGCCCTCGATGCCCAGGTTGGTCAGCGTGTTGTACGCCTCGTCCGTGTTCATCTTGTCCATGATCTGCATGATGAGGTGCAGGTCGTCCGGTCGTGACTCCAGGTGCCGGCCGAAGCCGTAGGAGCCGCCGTGGAATGGGTTCCAGACGTAGCGCGCGGGCCGCACGTCGTCGAAGAAGCGCGGGAACGGTCCCATCTTGACCTGCGCCTCAGGCACCACCTTGCGGATCCAGTTGCCCTCCGTGCCGGGGCGGTCCAGCGAGTCGTCCCATGAGCCGTAGCCGATCCACTCCTTGACGATGGTCTCCCCATTGCGGAACAGGTTGACGTTGGTGCCGGAGTCGATGGTCGGGAACTCCGGATCGATGTAGCCCTTCTCGAACCAGTCGCGCGCCACCTCGTAGCCCAGCTTCATCTCCGGCTGGTTGAAGCCGTGCACGAGCACGCCGTCGCGTACGTTCCAGCGCCACTGCGCCCAGCCGGTGCCGTCGAAGATCATCGGGAAGCACTGCCAGGTCAGCCCCTTCGCGGGACAGGAGTAGGGATAATCGTTCGGATTCGCCGACTTGTAGGCCGCGAAGACCGCCTCGATCTCTTCGAACGTGCCGGGCACGTCTTCAAAGCCCAGGCTCTCCAGCACGTCCAGGCGCCAGGCGATGCCGTGCGGGAACTGGCCGCCGAACCAGACGTTCGGGATCTGCACCAGCTTGCCGTCGCGGTGGAAGCGGTCCCAGGTGCCCTGCTCATTGAGGCCGACCACCTTCATCACGTCCACCAGCGCCTGGTAGATGCCCGGCATGTACTCCTGAACGTCCTCCAGCGTGAAGCGGGCCGTGCCCTGCTTCATGATCTCCTCGTTCCACCAGACCGGGAACACGTCCGGCATGTCGCCCGATGCCAGCAGCAGGTTGAGCTTCTCGGTCACCTCGCTGTCGGCGTCCACGCCTTCCGGCAGGATGGTAACCTTGCGGCCCAGGTCGCGCTCGATCCACTCCTCGACGGTGGTGAACACCTCGGTGCGCTCCTCGGGCACCTGGCGCAGGCCGAACCAGCGGATCTCCAGCGGCGCGTCTGCCGCTCCCTCGCCTTCGCCGGTGCCGAGCGCCAGCGCCGCGCTGCCGAACAACAGCAGCGCGCCGAGTATGACGGTAAGCGATTTCCTCATCACTCACTCTCCTCGAAATAAAGTTGCCTGCCCTGCGACGCAGGGCTGCCCCGTGGGGCATCGACTTCCGTTGTGACCAGACGGGCTCATCCCTTCAGCGACCCCAGGATGATGCCCTTGACGAAGTACCGCTGCATGAAGGGGTACGTACAGAGTATCGGCACCGTCGACACCATCAGGATGGCGGCCTTGATGGTCTCCGGCGTGTACTGGCGCACCAGCTCCTCCTGGCGCTGGATCGCCTGCACGTCGGCTCCCAGGCCGGAGTAGGCGAAATTGCTCTCCAGCAGCACGCGCCGCAGCAGGATCTGCAGCACCTTGATCTTGGGACTGGTGATGTAGATGAGCGCGTCGAACCAGGAATTCCAGTGCAGGACCATCGTCCACAACGCCACGGTGGCGATGATCGGCATCGACAGCGGCACCACGATGCGCGCGAAGATGACCAGGTCGTTGGCGCCGTCGATACGGGCGCTCTCCTCCAACTCCTCGGGCAGCGCCATCAGGTAGTTGCGGGCGATGATCAGCGTGAACGGGTCGACCAGGATCGGCAGGATCAGCGACCAGATCGAGTTGATCAGCCCCAGGGTTCGTACCAGGACGAAGAGGGGCACGATGCCGCCACTGAACAGCATCGTGATCAGCACGAAGATGGTCCAGAAGGTACGCAACGGCAGGTAGCGCTTTGCCAGCGGATACCCCATCGACATGGTCGCCGCGACGGTGAACGCCGTCCCGAGCGCCGTGCGCAGGACGGTCCAGAAGTAGGCGTTGCCGATGGCCGGGGTCTGCAGGATGCGGCCATAGGAGGCCAGGCTCATGGCTCCCGGCCGTGGGAAGGCCTTGAAGCCGATCTTCATCGCCTCCTCGGCCGTGCTCAGCGACAGGGTGATCTGGCGCATGAAGGGGTACAGGATGGTGATGCAGAACAGCGCCATGAGGACGGCGTTGGTCGTGTCGAAGACCTTCTCGCCCAGCGGCTTCTGCAGCACCATCGCCGCCTACCAGAGGCCGTAGCCGGTGAAACGCCGCACGATCCGGTCGACGGCCAGCACGAGCACCAGGGCGATCACGTTCTTGGTCAGTCCCACGGCGGTGCCGAACTCGAACTCGAAGCCCTGCAGGCCGACGCGGTAGATGTAGGTGTCGATGATGTCGGCTGTCTCGTAGACCAGGGTGTTGTAGAGGTTGAAGATCTGGTCGAAGCCGGCGTTGAGGATCTGAGACATGCTCAGGATCAGCAGGATGGCGGTGACCGGCAGGATGCCGGGCAGGGTGATGGAGATCGCGCGCCGCCAGCGGCTCGCGCCGTCCACCACGGCCGCCTCGTAGAGCTCGGGATTGATGCTCGACATGGTGGCCAGGTAGATGATCGTGCCCCAGCCGACCTCCTTCCAGATGCCGGAGATGATCAGGATCGGGATGAACCAGGTCTGGCTGGTCAACAGCACCGTCGGCTCCATGTCGAGCAGGCGGACGATGAATCCGTAGATGCCGCGGCGCGACAGCAGCTCCGTGATCAGGCCGGCGACCACGACCCAGGACAGGAAGTGCGGCAGGTAGGAGATGGTCTGCACCGTGCGCTTGAACTTGGTGTTGAAGATCTCGTTCAGCAGCAGCGCCAGGATGATCGGCATCGGGAAGCCGAAGATGATGCGCAGCGCGCTGATCTCGACCGTGTTCCAGAACACGCGGGCGACGTCCTGCCCCTCGAACAGGCGGCGGAAGTGCCTGAGTCCCGCCCAGGGGCTGAGCAGGATGCCCTGGTGGACGTCGTACTCCTTGAAGGCCAGCACGAGGCCGTAGATCGGGACGTATTTGAACACGACGAAGTAGGCGATGCCGGGCAGCATCAGCAGCATCAGGTAGCGGTGGCGGTACAGCTCCCGCATCAGGCTGGGCTTGCGATACTCGACAAGCTCGGCGGGGGCGGCTGCTGCTGCAGAAGGGCGATCGGCCATGCGGAAACCCCCTGATTCTAACCCTTCAGCGCCCCGATGAGGGCGCCCTTGACGAAATACTTCTGCATGAACGGGTAGGCGAGCAGGATCGGTATCGTCGTCACCAGCAGTATGGCGGCCTTGATGGTCTCCGGCGTGTATTCGCGCAGCAGCCGCTCCTGCGCCATCATCTGTGCCGCGGTCTCCGTGGTGCCGAGCCCGGCGTAGCTGAAGTCGCTCTCCAGGAGCACGCGGCGGAGCAACTGCTGCAGCACCTTGATGCGCGGATCGGTGATGTAGATCAGGGCGTCGAACCACGCGTTCCAGTGTTCGACGATGGTCCAGAGCGCCACCACCGCGAACACGGGCTTTGCCATCGGCATGACGATGCGGAAGAACACCAGCAGCTCGCCGGCGCCGTCGATGCGGGCGCTCTCCTCCAGGTCCTCCGGCAGGGTCAGCATGTAGCTGCGCATGACGATCAGGGCAAAGGCTGAAATCAGCCCGGGCAGCACCAGCGCCATCAGCGTGTTGATCAGCCCCAGGCTCCGCACCAGGAGGTAGGTGGGGATCAGCCCGCCGGAGAAGAACATGGTCGCGAACACGAATATGGTCCAGAAGCGGCGCATCGGCAGATACCGCTTGGCAAGCGGGTAAGCCATCAGGCCGGTCACCAGCAGCGTGAGGGTGGTGCCGACGCCGGTTCGTGCGAGCGTCCAGAAGTAGGCGCGGGCGATGGAGTCGGTCTGGAAGATACGCTCGTACGAGGCTAGGGTGACCTTCTGGAAGTTGGGAATGATGTGGGCGCCGAACCTCAGCGCCTCTTCCGCGGTGCTGAGCGAGATGGTGATCTGGCGCATGAACGGCAGCAGGATGGACACCGACAGCAGGATCAGGAACAGGTGGTTGGCGACGTCGAAGATCCTGCCGCCGGCCCCGGTCGTGCGCAGGGCGGGGCTCCGCCCTTCGCTCTCAGGCATCCCGGCGAGCATAGCCGATGCGACGATCTCTACCTACACTGAGCCGTCGTGACTCGCTTTTCCGTGTTACCCGGCGGCGATGCCCCGGACCGGTTCGAGACCGTTCAGCAGGCCCTGCAGGCCGTCCGCGAGCTGCCGCGGCCGTGGACCGGCGACGTGGTGGTCGACCTGGAGCCGGCCGTGTACCGCCTGACGGAGCCGATCGAGATCGGCCCGGACGACGGCGGGCGCGACGGCCATGCCCTCACCATCCGCACACGGCCGGGAGGCGGGCGGGCGGTGCTGGACGGCACCCACCTCATCGATGGCTGGCAGCCGTCCGGGCCCGGACGCTGGCGTGCGTCGGCTGCGGAGCGGCGTTTCGGCTCCCTGTTCATCGACGGTGCGCGCTGCGCGCAGGCGCGGTGGCCGGCCGACGGCTACGCCCGCGGGCTGGGATACGATCCGGACGCCTCGCGCCGTCGCATGCGCATCCCGACTGCCGACCTGCCCCCGATCGCCGATCCCAGCGCGTTGCAGGTCTTCGTGTGGCCGGGCGGCGACGGCGGAGAGTGGAACTGGTTCTCCGAGGTGGCGGCGGTCGAGGACCTGGACCGCGCGGGCGGCATGCTGACGCTTGCCGGCAACGGCCGCTACCCGCTGGGACCGGGTACGCGGTTCTTCCTGATGGGGGCCGTGGAGTTCCTGGAGCTGCCGGCCACGGGGCCGCGCTACGTCTTGGACCGCGGGACGGGTGAGGTGCTGCTGCACCTGGGCGGCGACATCGCGGACCGGGAGGTCAGCGCCGCGGCCGTGTCGGGCCTGGTGGTCGTGCGCGGCCTTGAGGACGGGCCTGCGGTCACTGACGTGCGCCTGGAGAATCTGGTGCTGCGCGGCTGCGATCGCCCGCCCGAAGGGCTGACCTCTCCGTCAGCGGCCGCGCGCGCCACGGGCGCCGTGCACATCGCGGACGCCGAGCGGGTCGCCATAGTCGGCTGCGAGATCACGGCCACCGGACTGCACGGCGTCCACATCGACGGCGCCAACCGCGACGTGACGGTGGCCGACTGCTGGCTGCACGACATCGGCCATACCGGCGTCCAGGCCGACGCGCCCCCACTGACCCGGCGGTTCGCCAGCCGCGGCCACCGCATCGTCAACAACCTCATCCATCACACCGGGCGGTGCGTCGGCCACGGCGCCGGCATTCAGCTCTTCTCCGCCGGGGAGTGCACGCTGGCCCACAACTGCGTCCACCACACGCCGCGCTACGCGGTCAGCATCAAGGGACCGCGGCCGGGCACGATCGTCGGCAGCCGCGTCGACGGCGTGACGGTTACCCGCGAGAACGCCCACGAGTTCATCCACTCGCGCGCCAACGTGGTCGAGTACAACGACCTGTCGCACGCCAACACCGACTCGCAGGACACCGGCGTGTTCGAGTCGTGGGGGCCGGGGCTGGACAACGTGGTGCGCAACAACCGCGTGCGCGACAGCGAGATCCGCTTCTCCTTCGGCTTCGGGATCTACCTGGACGACGCCAGCAACCGCATGACGGTCGAGCGCAACCTCGTGCACGGCCTGCAGCGCAGCCGCGCTGCGGCGCGCGGCGAGCTCGGCTTGCTGCGCCACCCCATCTACTCCAAGGGGATCGGCAACGTCTTCCGCGACAACGTCGTGGCCGATAACGGCGCCGCCGCCTGCTTCGGCAGCTTCGAGATGGCCGGCGAGCCCTGCCGTGACCTGACACTGGAGCGCAACGTCTTCGCCGACTGCGGACCGGCGGTCTACAGCTTCCAGAACTGGTCTGACGACCGCTTCGCCGCCGTGGACCGCAACCTGTTCTACGCCCCTGACGGCTCCTATCTCGTGGACGGCGTTCCGGGCGTCACCGACCTGGACGGATGGCGCTCGCACCCGGCCGGACACGACCGGGCGTCGCTGACAGCCGATCCGCGCTTCATGGATGCCCGGCACGGCGACTTCCGGCTCAGGCACGACTCGCCGGCGTGGGCGCTGGGCATCGAGCCGCTCGACCTGGCGGCCATCGGCCTCCAGGCCGGGCACCCGTTCGCCGACCCGGACGATCCGGTCGCGGCGGTGATCGTGGCGGCCGAAGACGGCCGGCCATTCGCAAGGCTCTCCGTCGGCGAAACCGTGCGGTTCCATCTGACCGTCCGCAGCGAACGCGGCTTCGTCCTCGATCCCGCGTCTCTGGACGTGTTCTGGAGCAGCCGCACGCCGCGCGTGGCGGCAGTGGACGTCGGCGGCGAGGTCACGGCCAACGCACCCGGCGTGTCGCGGATCATCGCGGCGGCCTGCCGCGGCGGCCGGATACTCTCGGGCGGCGTGGACGTCGTGGTGTCCTGATCCCCGGCACTGCTACGTCATGAGGTCGAGCGGTACCTCTCCAGCACGCGCCGCTCGGGCTCGAAGCCGATGCCCGGGGCCGTGGGGATGGTGAATGTCATGCCGGGGCCGACGGCCGGCGGAGTCAGGTTGAGCTCCTCGCGCAGCGGGTTCCAGGTGCGGTCCAGCTCCAGCAACGGCTCGCGCGGCAGGAGCGCCGGCGGGCAGGGGGCGATCATGGCCAGCACCTGCAGGGAGGCGGCGACGGCGATCCCCGTGCCCCAGACGTGGAGGATGCAGCGCACGTGAGCGGCGTCGGCCAGGTCGGCGATCTTCAGCGTCTCGGTGATGCCGCCGGCCGCGCAGCAGTCGGGCTGCACGATGTCGGCGGCTTCGTGGCGCAGCAGATCTGCGAAGCCCCAGCGCCCGAACTCCGCCTCACCGGTGGATATGGGAATCGGTGACTCGCGCCGGAAGCGGCCCAGGCCGCGCAGGTCTTCGGGGATCAGCGGCTCCTCGAACCAGTCGATGCCCGCCGGATGGATGCGGCGCGCCACCTCCAGAGCCGCCGCCCGGTCGTACGCGTGGTTGGCGTCCACCATGATCCGCACGTCCGGACCCACGGCGTCGCGCACGGCGTTCACGACCGTGACGTCGTCGTCCATGCCGAAGCCGATCTTGAGCTTCAGGGCGGTGAAGCCCGCTTCCACGTAGCGCAGCGCTTCCTCCACCATCAAGGGTGCCTGGCCGGTGAGGCTGCCGGCGGCGCGCTTACGGTAGAAGCCGGTGGCGTAGGCGGCGACTTGGCGGCGGTAGGTGCGCCCCGCCAGCCGGTGGCACGGCACCCCGAAGTGCTTCCCGGCCAGGTCCCACAGTGCGATGTCCACGGCGCTGAGCGCCTCCAGCGCCGTCCCCTTGCGGCCGTGGTCGCGCATCGCGGTGTACAGCTCCAGCCACCGCGTCTCGCGGTCGAGGGCGTCGCGCCCCAGCAGCAGCGGGGCGTACACCTCGTCGATCAGCGCCGCGTTGGTGGCCGGGGGACCGAACGCCTCCCCGTAGCCGACGGTGCCGTCGGCGGTCTCGATCTCCACCACCAGGGCGCGGCGGCGCAGGAACCAGGCCTGCGAGTAGGCGAACACCTCGCCGTCCGGCAGGTCGATGCTCAGGATGGTCGGGCGCACGTGGGCGATCTTCATGCCCGGAGCATATAGTTAATGGCATGGCCAAGATCGTGATCATCGGCGCCGGCAGCCGGCTGTCCAATCGACATCCTGGCGCGCGAGAGCCTCGCCGGCTCCACCATCGCGCTGTGCGACATCCACGCGGGACGGCTCGCTCAGGTGCGCGATTACGTGCAGCGTGCGATCGAAACCTACGGACTGCCCGGCACCGTTGTGGCAAGTCCCGACCGCGAGGAGCTGCTGCCGGACGCCGACTGCGTGGTGACGGCGGTCTCCATCGGCGGCGCGGCGTACTGGGGCGAGCCGTACCGGTCGGAGATGGAGATCCCGCTCTCCTACGGGGTCGTGCAGACGGTGGCCGACACGGTCGGCGTGGGCGAGGTGTTCCGCTTCCTGCGCACGGCGCCCGAGCACCTGCAGTTCGCGCGCGACATGGAGCGCCTCTGTCCCGACGCGCTCATGCTCAACTACACCAACCCCATGTGCATGCTCACTTGGCTGCACTCGGTCGGCTCCTCGATCCGGAACGTGGGTCTGTGCCACAGCTTGCAGGGCACCACCAGGAAGCTGGCTGCGCGCCGTGCTCGACACGCACGAGGCCTTCTCCGACGACCGGGTGCGCGCCGAGATGATGCGCCAGTTCGGCTACTTCGTGACCGAGAGCACGCCGCACAACTCGGAATACCTGCCCTACTTCAACCGCACCAAGGAGTTACTCGACCACTACGGCGTCGGCAGCCGCGCCCCCATCCCGATGGAGAACACGCGGGTGCGCGACTGGATGAAGGACTCAGGTGGGCGGCAGGACGGTGACGGCGACGTGCCGCCGCTGGCCGCCTCGCACGAGTACGCCTCGATGATCATCGAAGCGCGCCTCACGGGGAGGCCGTTCGCCTTCAACGGTAACGTCATGAACCACGGCTCGATCACCAACCTCCGGAGCGATGCTACGTCGAGGTGCCGTGCCTGGTCGACGGCGAGGGGGTTCATCCCACCTTCGTGGGATCGCTGCCGGCGCAGTGCGCGGCCCTGAACATGAGCAACATCGCCGTGCAGGAGCTGGCCGTGCAGGCGGTGCTGGAGCGCGACCGCGAGGCCGCCTTCCACGCCTGCGTCGTCGACCGCTGACCGCCGCCGTTGTCCCGCTGCCGAAGATCAGGCAGATGTTCGACGAGCTGCGGGCGGCCGAGCGTGACCGCCCGGCCTACTACGAGTAGCGACGCGAAGTGGCACGCTGGCGCGCCGAGCTGACCACCGGCGTCATTGACGCGAGGTTCAGGGCTACCGGCATAGTGGTCATCCGTAGCCGGTTGCCCGCGGTCAGCGACGTGCTCCTGGAGAACCCGGCGCTGCTCGACGGTGATCGCTGGCGCCGTTGCCGCCCTACATCGACGTGTCATCCGAAGGACGGTCAGGGGGAGTCACGATCAGCAGCCGAGGGCATAAACGCTGGCGACCGACGGGCGCACCGAGTGGGCTGTCACCCCGACACCTACTTGACGACCGCTGGTCGTAGGCTACTATGAATTTCATACCCGTGACGGAGAAAAGCCTAGGTGGTGGTCGTGATAGCTCGCGGGACGACCGGGAACCCCAGGATGCCGAGCAGAGAACGCAGGAGGCGGGCAGGAAGACCCTGCGAAACGTCCCGCGTTAATTGTCCAAAGAAGAGCTTACAGATCCGGGTTCTTTGAGGATGTTGCTCGGTCAAATTGATCGGTTGAAGGAGGAGAATGCCCGACTTAGAAGCATAACGGAACGCTTCCATGAATCCGACAAAGCTGCCGCGGTCCTGCGTGAACAACTCAAGAAGTCAAACGCACAAGATATTCTCCCCGGCTCGGCGCTAGTGGACCGTAACGAGCATTCATGCACCGATGTGGCGTGACGGATCAACATAATGCCACTTCACGACCCGCGGATTCTTGTTGTATTCGCGGATGTATCGCATCAGCTTGCTCTTCAGATCCGCCACCGAACTGAACACTCCGCGGGTGATCACGTCGCGCGAGATCTTCGCAAACCACAGCTCCACCTGGTTCAGCCACGATGAGTAGGTCGGCGTGAAATGCAGCCGCACCATCGGATGGTCGCTGAGAAACTCCTGCACTCGCTTCGTCTTGTGCGCCGACAGGTTGTCAGCGATCACGTGAATCTCCTGACCGGCCGGCTGATGCGCCACGATCTCGCGCAGAAACGCCACGAACTGCTCCGAGGTGTGCCGCGTGGCGGTCTTGCCGAGCACCTGGCCGGTCTTCGTATTGAACGCCGCGTACAGCGCCAGCGTGCCGTGCCGGTAGTACTCGAACCCGTGCCGTTCGTCCCGACCCGGCGACAGCGGCAGCACCGGGACGTTGCGGTCGAGCGCTTGAATCGCCGTCTTCTCGTCCACGCAGAACACCGCCGCGTGCGCCGGCGGGTTCAGGTACAGCCCGATGATGTCGGCCGCCTTCTGCTCGAAGTCCGGATCGTTGGAGCTCATGTAGCGCTCCAACCGGTGCGGCTGCAGCCGGTGCTTGCTCCATACCCGCGCCACCATCATGTGCGACACGCCCAGCTTGGCTGCCAGGCGGCGCGTGCTCCAGTGCGTGGCGCCATCGGTCGGCGCCTTGCGCGTGGCGTTGAGGATCCTGGCCTCCACGCTCGGGGTGCAGCGAAACGGCTTCTGACCGCGGTGCCGGCTGTACAGTCCTGCCAATCGCTCGGCCCGAAAGCGGCCAGCCCACATCGCCACGAAGCCGCGGCTGCACTCGGCTCGTTCGCACACTACGTCCCACGTGAGTCGCTCAGCGAGCAGCAGAATGACGCGCGCACGGCGCGCATCCTCGGCTCGACCAGTGCGACTCCTGGCCCGCTTGGTGAGTTCGCGATGCTCGGCTTCGGTCAATACGATTCCCTCTCTCATGCCTCCAATTATAGTACGAAAGCAGATGGTACGGTCCACTAGGCGGCCGCATGCCGAGGCAGGCGGCGCGTCTGCCAGAGACGCGGGTAACGGGGTGAAGCCAGAGTCACAGCCAGAGTCACTGGAGGCGAAACTGCTCGCGCTGCTGGCCGGCGGCTCGATGGCAAAGGCTGAGCTGTCGAAGAACCTGGGACAGAAGGGGGTTTCCGGCCAGCTCGACAAGGTAGTGCGGCGACTCCTGGCGAACCGGATGATCGAGTACACTCTGCCGGACAAGCCGCGCAGCCGTTTGCAGCAGTACCGGCTGACGGACCGGGGGCGAGCTGTGGCGGCAACTCTGGCGCGGGCGAACGCAGAGCCGTGAACACGGTCGGCGAACGGGCGATCGCGACATGCGCGCCGGCTGTCTGAAGCGACGGAGACACAACGACTGAACCCAAGCGGCGAGGAGCGTGTGCATGCCTGAGACCCTTGACCTGTACGTATCGCCCGCGGGTGACGACGCCTGGAGCGGCTGTCATCCCGATCCGACCGGGGACGGCAGCGACGGGCCGTTCGCGACCCTGGAGGCGGCCCGCGATGCGCTGCGCGAGCGGCGTCGTTCCGGGGCGGCCGGTGGCGCGACGGTGTGGCTGCGCGGCTGGAGCTACCAGCGGGAGGCCTCCTTCGAGCTCGGCCCCTCCGACGGCGGCAGCGAGGACGCGCCGGTCGTCTACCGCGCCTTCCCGGGCGAGGAGGTGCGGCTGATCGGCGGGCGCACGGTGTCGGGGTTCCGTCCGATCGCCGGATCCGGCGCAACCGCGGAGGCGTGGCAGCGCCTGTCGACGGCCGCCCGAAGCCACGTGCTGGTGGCGGACCTCCGTGCGCAGGGCATCAGCGATTACGGCACCCTCGAGCCGGCGGGCTTCGGCCGCGGACGGCGGCCGACCGCCCTGGAGGTGTTCCACCGGGACCGGCGCATGACCCTGGCACGCTGGCCCGACCACTCGTTCGTGAACGTCGCCCGCGTCGACGTGCCGGGGCGTAGCGGCACCGACGACGTGCCCTGGGACGCCAGCAGCGACGAGCCCAACCGCAGCTTCGAGTACTTCGGCGACCGGCCGCGCGACTGGCGCGAGCCGGCCGAGGCGCTGGTGCACGGCTACTGGACCTACGACTGGGCCGACTCCTACCAGCGCATCGAGTCCATCGACCTCGATGCCCGGCTCATCACCACCGACCAGCCCGGCGCCTACGGCTACACCACCGGGCAGCGCTACTACTACCTGAACGTGCTGGAGGAGCTGGACTCGCCGGGCGAGTGGTACCTGGACCGGCAGGCCGGCCTCCTGTACTTCTGGCCGCCGGGCGATCCGTCACCGCCGGAGGTGGCGGTCACGGTGTCGATCCTCACGGAGCCGGTGGTCGCCATCCGCGGCGCCTCGCACGTGCGGGTCCGCGGTATCACCGTCGAGTGCTGCCGGGGCGACGGCATCGCCATCAGCGGCGGCCGGGACGCCACGGTCTGCTGCTGCGAGGTCCGCAATACCGGCGAGTACGGCATCAGGGTGGAAGGGGGCTCCGGCCACCGCATCGAACGGTGCGGGATCCATCACACCGGCGCCGGCGGCGTGTCGCTCGCCGGCGGCGACCGCCGCACGCTGACCCCCGGCGGCCACGTGGTCGAGAACTGCGACATCCACCACTTCAGCCGGCTGCAGCTCACCTACACGCCCGCCGTCGACCTGCACGGCGTCGGCCACCGGGTCGCCCACTGCCACCTGCACGACGCGCCGCACACCGCGGTGCTGCTGACCGGCAACGACCACGTCGTGGAGCTCAACGAGATCGACCGCGTCTGCACCCAGACCGGCGACGCCGGCGCCTTCTACATGGGGCGCGACTGGACCGAGCGCGGCAACGTGGTCAGGCACAATTTCTTCCACGACCTTGGCATCTTCGGCTACGGCCGGCACGGGGTGCGCGCGGTCTACCTGGACGACTGCGCCAGCGGCACCACGATCTACGGCAACGTGTTCCTGCGCTGCACCCGCGCCGTGCTGATCGGCGGGGGCCGCGACAACCGCGTGCAGAACAACCTGTTCGTGCACTGCGAGCCGGCCGTCCAGCTCGACGGCCGCGGCCAGTGCCTGACCGAGCAGTGGCGGGACATGGTCTACAACACCATGCGTCCCCGCCTCCAGGAGATGAACCACCACGAACCGCCCTACGCCGAGCGGTACCCCCAGCTTGCCGAGCTGGACGCCGTGTACGAGGCCGGTGACGGCTTCGCGCCCACCGGCAACGTCATCGTCAACAACCTCTGCTACGGCGGCCGATGGCTGCTCACCCTGCGCGACGTCGAACCCCACCTGCTGCCGGACGACGGAAACCTGATCGGCGTGGACCCCGGCTTCGCCGACGAGCCCAACGACGACCTGCGGCTTGCGACCGGATCACTCGCCTACGAGGCCGGCATGCAGGCGATCCCGTTCGACCGCATCGGGCTTGCGGCGGCCATCGGCCCGAGCGTGCACAATAGGAGTTGATGGCCGCCTACACCGACGCTGAACTCGAGGTGCTCACGTCGGACATGGAGTCCGACCTGGTGGAGCGGAAGGAAAGCGCCTCCGACGGCAGAAAGATCCGCCGGAACATCTGCGCATTCGCGAATGATCTGCCGAGGAACGGAAAGCCGGGTGTCGTGTTGGTCGGCGTGCGGGATGACGGTTCTTGCGCGTCGCTGTCGATAGATGACGAGTTGCTCACACGGTTGGCGAACATCCATGGAGAGGGCGACATTCTGCCCTTGCCGTCGATGACCGTTCAGAAGCGGGTGTTGCGCGGCTGCACCGTGGCGGCAGTCACTGTCGAGCCCTCTGCGGATACTCCGGTTCGGTTCAGAGGTCGCGTGTGGGTTCGCGTCGGCCCATCCGTGCGCGAAGGGTCCGTGGAGGACGAGCGTCTGCTTGCCGAGCGTCGTCGCGCGGCGGACCTGCCATTCGACATGAGGCCCGCGAGCGGCGCACGCGTCGACGACCTCGACATGGATTTCGCGCGTACCCAATATCTGCCGAATGCCATCGCTCCCGAAGTCCTGGAGCGGAATGAGAGATCGCCGGAGCACCAACTGCGTTCGCTACGGCTGGTCCAGGCGGCCAGCCCCACATGGGGAGCGCTCCTCGCGTTGGGCAAGGATCCCCAGGCGCTCGTTCCCGGAGCATATGTCCAGTTCCTGCGCATTGACGGCACTGAGATCACGGATCCGATCAGGGACCAGAAGCACCTGACTGGCCGATTGGATGACGTGGTTCGCCGGCTCGATGAGCTCTTCGAACTGAACGTATCGGTTCGAACCCGGGTCGCCGGGGAGGCGCGCGAGGTGCGCCGGCCTGACTATCCCGTTGATGCACTGCGCCAGTTCGCCCACAACGCGGTCATGCATCGCAGCTATGAAGGGACCAATACACCGGTGCGCGTTCACTGGTTCGCCGACCGAGTGGAAGTCGTCAGTCCCGGCGGCCTGCACGGCAGGATCACGCCGGAGAATTTCGGCACCGGCGACACCGACTATCGCAATCCGTTGTTGGCCGAGGTCATGTGCAATCTCGGGTTTGCTCAGCGGTTCGGACTGGGTGTCCCGCTCGCACGGGACGCGCTTGCCGCGAACGGCAACCCCGAGCCGGAATTCCGATTCGAGAATGCGCTGGTTGCCGTCATCGTGAGGGCAGCGCCATGAGGAGCATCGCCGTATTCAACAACAAGGGAGGAGTTGGCAAGACATCGCTCGTCTATCACCTCGCATGGATGTACGCCAACCTGGACTACAACGTCGTGGTGGCCGATCTCGACCCGCAGGCCAACCTCACCAGCATGTTTCTGGAAGACGAGGAGTTGGAGCATCTCTGGGATGATGATGGCACGGGTGGAACGATCTATTCGTCACTGCGACCTCTCCTCGAGGGAACGGGAGACGTAACGAGGCCGCTTGTCGCAAAGCCGTCATCGGATATCGCACTGGTTCCAGGCGACATGCTGTTGTCGGGCGCCGAGGACGAGCTGGGAAGCAACTGGCCGGGCTGCCTCGACGAGAAGCCGCGTGCGTTCCGTGTGCTGTCAGCTATCTGGCGTGTAATGCGAATGGTGGCAGAGGAACATCATGCAGACTTGGTTCTGCTGGATGTCGGGCCAAACATAGGTGCTCTCAACCGAGCCGCATTGGTCTCCGCGGACTATGTGGTAGTGCCATTGGCGCCGGATCTGTATTCTCTTCAAGGACTTCGTAATCTCGGTCCGACGCTCGATCGGTGGCGACAGGGGTGGTTGGAGCGACGGGAACGGAACCCTCCGAGCGATCTCGATCTGCCCGGGGGCGGCATGCAACCGATCGGCTACGTGGTGCTTCAGCACGCGGTTCGCTTGAATCGTCCTGTCAAGGCATATGAACGGTGGATGGACCGCATTCCGGGGGCGTACCGCGACTCGGTCGTTGGACGTACCGAGCAGCCGTCACCTGCCATGGACGAGGACCCGCATTGCCTCGCGACCCTGAAACACTTCCGTAGCCTCATGCCTCTTGCACAGGAGGCCCGCAAGCCGATGTTTGCCCTGAAGCCCGCTGACGGCGCCATCGGCGGCCACGTGAGTGCCGTGAGAGGCTGCTACCATGACTTTCAGGCGCTCGCACGCGAGGTGGCGCGTCGATGTGCGATCACGGCGTCGGAGGCGTGAATGAGCTGACCGTTCAGGTCGCAGATGGTGGCCAAGCGGTTGTACGTTCTCCGCAGAAGCCTAGGGAGGGCGGTCCAAGGGAACGTCACGCGGTGATAATATCGAGCTATATTGAGTCGAAAACGCCTGCAAACAGGCCGTCCTGATTGCATGCCACGGGTACTGTCCGACTGATCGCGCCCTTGTTGATCGGGCCGTAGACGTGCGGAAATTTCTCCCTGCCGCCCTGCTCGTAGCGGGTCTCCGGGTGCAGCCTGGTCGGCATGATCTCCAACAGGAGCAGATCGCTCTGGCCGCGAAGGTTGTAGTCGGCGACTCGCTCGAGCTGCTGAAGCTCCGAGCGGTGGATGAACCCATCCTTCCGGTATCGGCCGCGCACGTACGCGGGCAGGTCGGCCTGCGCGTCCCACTCGCTCTGTACGGCGATGTGGTAGATCATCTCAAGCCCTAAACGTTGAACTTCACGTCGATTACGTCGCCGGCGGCGATACGGTAGCCGCGGTCCACCACGCGCAGCAGGCCCATGGTCTTCGCCTCCTGGGGGGTGCGAAAGCGGTCGAGCTCGCCGACGTTGAACACCTCGGCCCGGATGAAGCCGCGTTCCAGGTCGCTGTGGATCTGCCCGGCCGCTTTGTCGATCGCCGCGCCGCCGCTCACGTCCCACACGCGTGCCTCGGTCCTGCCGGCCGTATAGAAGAACAGACGGCCGAGCGCCCGGTGCAGGGCACGGACGTGGCGGTGCAGCTCCTCTTCCGGTGGCGGACCGTCGATCACCACGCCGGGCCTGAGGGTCGAGAGGTTGAGCCCGCGCAGGTACTGGATCTCGTCGGCGGCGAACGGCTCCCCGTTCAGCGGCCGCTCCTCTTCCAGGACGGCCAGGGCCCGGCTCAGCAGGCCGTCACGAGCCGGATCGGCGTGCAGGTTGCGCTCGAGGATCTCGGTGTCTTCGAGCATCCAGTCCAGCAGCTCGTCGGCGGTGATCATGAAGCAGTCGGCGCGATGGCGCCGTTCCTGCTCGAAGCTGGCGGAGAAATAGACGCGCATGGCCGACCGGTAGCGCTCGGCCAGCGCGTCAACGAGAGCGTCGCGGAGCTGGAACCGTCCTCGCAGATCGGCTCCCTGTACATGGATCTTCATCGTCTTCGGATTCTCTGTCCCTGGTTTGCGGCGGAGACCCGGTGGTGAACCGCCGTGCGGGGGTGCCACCAGGATGTTGTCGGTCTCGCCGGAGCGGAGTATACCCGCGGCGACCGAATCCGGCATCTTCATCCGCATGAGCCGTTCCCTCGCCCACGAAGTGACGTTGCCCGACGGAAGCACGCTGGCCATCGAGATCGCCGAGCCGCCGTTCGATCGCTCCCGCGACCGCTCCGGCGGCTGGGACCGGCTCCGCTCGTGGCCGCTGATCCGCGAGGACATGATGGAGGGCCGGCTCAACCGGTGGATGCACGCGCCGTACTTCATCGGCCGCGTCGACGGCGAGGTCGCGGGCACCATGTGTTACTACGCGCTGGCGGACACCCGCGACGTCGGCGCGCTGGAGTTCGTCGCGACCGAGGAGCGCTTCCGGCGCCGCGGCGTCGGCTCGGCGCTGGTGGGAGCCCTCGTCGACCACTTCACCGCGCAAGGAGGACGGGCGCTCTACCTGTGCACGGCCAACCCCGTGGCCGGCCACCTGTACGAGAGCCACGGGTTCCGCTACCACGTCGGTGACGGCATGCGCTTCCTGGCTCCCGGCGCCGCCGACTTCGACGGCCGCTGGTTCGCCGCCGGCGACACGACCATCCGCGACGCGCACTGGGGCGACCTGGCGCGGCTGTGCGTCCTGTACAACCACCCCGATCCGGCCTGGCTGCTCAAGGATCCGCTGTCGGAGTCGTTCCGTGACACGCGCTACGAGAGTCACTTCATCCGGGTGATGCGCGCGATCGAGGGCGGGAACGGTGCGTTCCTGGTCCTGGAGGCAAGCGACTCCCGCGTTGTGGGAGCGGTCGCGTTCCGGAGGACCGACACCTTCCGCGAGCAGCACGTGGCTGAGCTGAGCTTTCGCCTCGGCCGCGCGCACTTCGACCGTGCGGCCGACCTGCTTGATGCTGCCGCCGAGCGCGCCGCTGCGCTCGGCATCGGCCAGTTGGCCCTGAGGGTCGCCGCCGAGGACGACGAGCAGCGCGGCTTGGCCGAATCGGCCGGCTTCGTCGAGGGCGTCCGGTGGCCACGGCGGCTGCGTTTGGGCGGCGCGTTCAGCGACCTGCTGATCATGATTCGCGAGGTGGCGACGCCGGCGGCCCCGAGCAAGCCGCGGGATTCGTTCTACGGCGAGCGGAAGCCCTGGCAGGCGGAGCGCGTCGCGTCTCTGAGGTCCGGACCGGGCTGAACCGCCCAGCGGATCCGGCCGCGCCATGCGCGAGACTTCGCGGAGTTGGACAAGCAAGCTGCATCGAGGCACTCTGAAAGCCGAGTGGACATGCCCGAGGAGGAGATTCGCTGGCACTACCGGTTCCGCAATTTCTCCCGGGCGTTTGGCCGGTTGCAGCACGCGTTGCAGGAAGGATCGGAGGCCCTGAACGAGCTTGAGCAGGAAGGCGTCATCCAGCGCTTCGAGTACACGTTCGAGCTGGCATGGAATACGCTCAAGGACTACCTGGAGTACGACGGCGTGGTGCTGACGCAGGCAACTCCGCGCGCCGTCCTCCGCAAGGCATACCAGGCCAAGCTGATCTCCGACGGCGAACGTTGGATCGACATGCTGACCGATCGCAACCGCATGTCACACATGTACGACAGCGATACGTTCGAAGGGATCATCAAGGAGATCGAGGAGCGGTATGTCGAGCGCTTTCACGAGCTGCATACCCGGCTGAGTCGAGAGATTGCTGAACAGGAGGTGGGTGAGTCGTGAGCAAAGTCGAACTCCCTGCCGCAACGCTGCGCGATCTCGTCACCGTGTTCAGACGTTACTCTGACCTGAAGCAAGTGATCCTGTTCGGCTCGCGGGCCACCGGAAGAGCGACCGACCGGTCCGATATCGATCTGGCTACGCGCGGGATCATGGACCGCCACCGGCTTGGCCGGCTCGCCCTCGACCTTGACGAAATCTCCATCCCCCAGGAGTGCGAGGTCCACGCGTACGAGCAGATCGATTACGAACCGCTGAAGGCCCATATCGACCGATGGGGGGTCCCGATCTACGAAGCGGGTGCTGGAGCGAGGCTGCGATCCGCCGGCCGGTCCTGATTACAAGGCTCGGCAGCGCCTGAAGTCGGTTCTGCCTGCCGTGTCGGCCACAGCGTCAGTTGTAGCGGCGGGCGGCGATGAACTCCCAGTCGAGGGTCACGCCCAGGCCCGGCACGGACGGAACGGCCACCGTCCCGTCGGCGTCGATGGGGATGCGTTCCCGGGTGGTCCGCCAGCGCAGGGGCGAGGAGCTGGTCGAGTATTCCAGCACCTCGGCGTCGCGGTGGTTGGCAAGGAAGTGCAGGTTGGCGGCGATCTCGATGTTGGTCTTGTAGCCGTGGGTGATCACCCGCTTGCCGCGCTCGGCCGCGGCGTCGGCGATGCGCCGGATGTGGGTGAAGCCGCCGACCTGGGTGATGTCGGGCTGGCAGATGTCGGCTCTGCCGCGGTCCATGGCCTCGATGAACTCGTCCACGTGCGTGAGGCCCAGGTCGCCCACGCCGAGCGGCACGCCGCGGCCGGCCATGCGCGCGTGCCCGGCCACGTCGTCCAGCGGCAGCGGCGCCTCCAGGAACCAGATGCCGACCTGCTGCAGCACCGGCAGCAGACGCAGGCCTTCCTCCGCGGTGCGGTAGGCCATCTGGGCGTCGACGATCAGCTTGGCCGCCGCACCGGCCTCGGCCCGGCCCGCCTGCAGAAGCCGCGCGGTCGCGTCCAGGTCGTCCATCCACCACGGATCGGCCGAGAACTTGAAGTTGCGCAGGCCCATGGCGCGGGCCGCGGCGACCTGCGCGCGCACTTCGTCTTCCTCCCGGGCCATGGGGTAGATGGTCCCGTACGCCTCGACGCGCTCGCGCCGGCGTCCGCCGAGCAGCTCCGAGATCGGCTGGCCGGCCGCCTGTCCGGCGATGTCCCACAGAGCCAGGTCGATGCCGCCGATGGCGTGCATCATCAGGCCGCGGCGTCCGACGTAGTCGGTGGCGTCGTACATGAGCTGCCAGAGCCGCTCCGGGTCGGTGGGATCCCCGCCGATCAGCAGCTCGCGGAGCCCGCGGGCGTGGTTGTGCGCCGCCCGCGAGCGCACGATGGCCTGGATCGCCGCCGGCAGCGACTCGGTCTCGCCGATGCCCGTAAGCCCCTCGTCCGTACGCACGACGATCACGCAGTCGTCGTAGGAGCCGTCGAACAGGCCGATGTTGGGGTCCTCGACGCGGATGTGCATCGCCTCGATGTCGGTGATCTTCATGTGCGGTTCGCTCCTCGCGGGTTCATGGGGGTGAGATCAATGTCGCCTGCAGCCCCGGCGCACTGCCGCAGAGCGTTCGGCCGTTCCAGGCCATGCCGGTGGAGGCGAGGGCGGCACAGCCGATCGGTTCACCGCCCTGCAGCCGCACCACGGCAGCTCGGCCGCCGACCTCCAGCACGGACTCGTCGCAGCTCACGGTACCGATCCGTGGGGGCGTTGCCGAACAGTATCAGGTCGCGCCGCTCGCCGCGGGTGACGCTTACTGCCTGCAGGTCGTTCCGGTTCCCGATCGCGTCCAGTCGCGGCTGCATCTGATCGCGGCCCGCCGCGGCCAGCACGGTGAGCCTGCGGAACCGTGCCGTCGGTGCGTTCGTCGCCCAGTGGTACTCGCTGCCATCCGAGAGCCCCAGGAAGTGCGGGCGATGCTCCCACACCGGACTGTCCCACGTGGAGCGCACGTGCTGGATGTAGCGCATGACCTTGCGGGCGGGCGCAGGGAAAGTCTCGTCCAGGCTCGCTCCGGTGCAGGCGGCGATGATCGGCTGCGCCTCCACCAGCTCCAGAAGCGTGCCGACGCCGTAGCCCGGCCCCTCGCCGCACACCCCTTCCTCGTTCCATGGGCGGCGCGCGAACTCCGCCAGAAAGCCCTGCGTCCACGCGAACAACCGCTCGCAGACCCGATCGCGGCGGCGCTTGGCCAGGATCTCGCGCTGCCGGCTGACATCCAGGTCGAAGCGGCGGCGCACGGTCAGACTCCCGGTTGCTGCTGCATCGGATAGCCGAACTTGTCTTGACGAGGTTGGCTGAGCGGATCGCCGAGGTGCGCGGTTCGCGCATCGAATGCTACGGCTCGCTGGACCTGTTGCTGCGCTCGCAACGGCGCCAGGGGTTCGAGCGTGGCCGCGCAGAAGGACGCGCGGAGATGGTCAGGCAAATACTGCTGTCACGGGGTATCGAGGTTTCGAAGAGATTCCCCGCTGCCGCGGCGGCGTTCTCCGCGGCGTCCGAGGGCGTGCTGATTTCGGCCGCGCTCGCATGCACTGACGAAGCGGACTTCCTTGCCGCGCTTTCGTGATCGCGCGACGTAGTCGCGCAGCCCAGCGCAGGTGTCGGTGTCGAGGCAGGTCACGAAGTCTCGATCGAGGAGGTCAGAGCCTGGCTCGCCTATTCTTGACGGAGCGATGCTTGGTCGCGGAGCGCTGTCGACAGGTGGGCTTCGACTTCCGCTTCGTCGCACTCCGGCATCAGGACGTAACCGGGGCCGAGCTCGCCGAGTATCTCGTCAGCTTCCGCAGCCGGCAGCGGACGGCGCTGCGCGTCGAGAGGATTGGCCAGCAGCAGGTGGCCGACCGCCAGGGAGCGCGCCACGAGCGGCAGGTCCAGGTGGCGGAGCGCGTTGGGCAGGAATGCGGCTGCCGGCCAGCGGTACTCGGGCACGGCTGCCAAGTCCAGGAAGCGGGTGGGGAAGTCGACCGCGGCCACCAGAGTGACCGTGGCGGCGTCCGGTTCCGCAGCGGCCGGGTCGTCCAGCAGCGCCGCCGCCAGCAGCGCCGCGGCGCCGCCCAGCCCGCGGCCCACCAGCGCGAGCGGCGCGTCGACGCGCTCCTCTGCCACGGCGCGCGCCAACTCCACCAGCGCCCTGGTCTGGACGGCCAGCAGGCCGTCGCCGATCGCGCACGCCAAGTAGGACAGGATCCGGTCCATGCTGCCCCAGCCGGCCGCCGCGAACGGCGCCAGCGCCGGCCGCGATTCGCCCCAGCCCGGCAGGTCCGCCACGACCAGCTCGGGCAGCACGGCGCCCGGTGTCCGCTCGAACATGTCCGCCAGGCGCGCCGCCAAGCCGTTGCGCTCCAGCGCCGTGTGGCGGCCGCGATCGTCCACGAACACGACCAGGGCGCCGGCCCGCGCCGACGGGCGGGGCCGCAGCACGCTGGCCGGCATCGACAGACCGTCCGCGGTGACCGCCAGCGCCTCCCGGTAGTCTTGCGACCAGAGCTGGAAGGGCTCGCCCTCCGACCAGCGGGCGGGACCGCCCGGGGCTCCGGTGACCGCGCGTACCGCCTCGGCCAGCGCCGCCGCGTCCAGGCGCTCGGGCAGACGTGCCGCCTGCCGGTGGGCCAGGGCGGCGTTGAGCGTGTACATGTTCTCGACCGGCGCGGGATGGCAGCGCAGGTTCCCGTACGGCAGCATCGGGAAGTCCGCCGGATCGAGCGCGGGCACCGGCCGCTCCGGCTCGCCGAGCAGCCAGCGGTTCATCCATGCGGTGAAGCGGCGGACCTGCGCCAGGGTGTAGTCGTGGCCGGCATCGTCCTCGAAGAAGGCGAAGCGGTCGCGACGGTCCGCAGCCTCGAAGGCGCCGGCGCACAGCTCCGCCAGGCTGCGGCTCCACTCGATGTGGAAGACCTCGTCGTGCCGGCCGGCCATCAGCAGGGTCGGAGTCGGCATGCCGGCCAGCAGCACGTCCACCTCGTCAACGCCCGCGCCTATGCGGTTCCACCACAGGCCCTCCGGACAGGGCGCGTACAGGTCGCCGACCGGGTGATCGGCCATGCGGTTCAGGCAGCAACTCGGGCCCTGGCAGGCGATGCGGTCGTCGAACAGGGTCGCGAACAGCGTGGTGTGGCCGCCGCCGCTCACGCCGCTCATGCCCACGCCGCGGCTCAAGTCCACGTCGCTGCGGGTGGCCAGGTAGTCGATGCAGCGCAGCGCGTCCAGGACGAAGTAGCGGTTCGACGAGTGGCTGGTCAGGTAGGTGCGCACGCCGTCTACGAAGTGGTCGTTGCCGGGCTTCTTCTCGGATTCCTGTCCGGGCGGATCGAACAGCACGGCCAGGAAGCCGAGGCTGGCGAACGCCTGCGCGGGTATCTGGTACTCAGCGTGTTGCTTGCCCGAGTGCCCGACCGGCAGGACCACCGCGGGAAACGGCCCCGGCCCGTGCGGGACGAAGACCGAGGCGTTCACCTCCCATCCGGGGAACGACTCGAACAGGACGTTCTCGATCCCGCAGTGGCGGGTCTCGTGCCGGCTGACCGGCTGCGCTTCCACCACCGCCCCTGACTCCCCGAACGGCATGGGGCCGAACGCCGTGCGGACGTGGGCGCGAACCTCCTCGCCCAGCTCCCGCCAGCGTCTGGCGGTCAGGAGCCGCTCACGTTCGCGGTCGCGGCGATTCAGCCGGTCGACGGCGCGCGAGGCCAAGTGCCGGGTGAGCTCCGTACGCAGGTCGCCGCCGGCCGGCAGCGGAGCCGGCACGCCAGGCGCGATCACGCTCCGCCGTTCTTCGCGGCGAAAATCGTGAGCTTGGTGGCGTCGCCGATCTGCTCCAGATGGGGACGGAGGCCGGACAGGCGTTCGGACTCGCGGACCAGCTTGAGAAAGCCCTCACCGCGCGCCTCCATGTAGCTGGTGCCGGTGAGCGGGCTCTCGTAATCGCGCATGAAGCCCGCCAGGAACTGGTTGCGGCGGGCAGGTTGGCACCCCGCGTACAGGTTCTCGACGGTCAGCGTGTTGTACAGGGCGCCGGGGTTCTGGAATTCGATGCGCTCGGGGAACAGGCGGATGATGATCTGTGATCCGCGCGCCTCGTAGTCGCGGTGGACGATCGAATTGACAACGGCTTCCTGAAGCGCAGTCTGCGCATAGCTCGGAAAATCATGGCGGCCGTCTCCGTCCTTCCTGGATGCGGTGGGGATCAGAGGGGACGACCGGAAGTAGGTGAGCACCTGCCCGATCTGCTCGGGCAACGGCCCCGTGATGCGCCTGCTGTCAACGGTGTTGCCGTCGGCCGTGTCCTGATGGTAAGCGGCGACGTCGACGTATGCGCCGGGCAGAAACCGCTCCGGTTGCTCCGCGAACAGGAGTATTCCCAGGTGGGTGGGAGTGACCCCGGAATCGGTCGAAGCTGCCAGCTTGTGAGTCACGAGCGAATGAGCCCAGTCGTCCGGCCGCGACCAGTCGGGGAAGCGGTCGCGGAAGTACCGCTCCAGCCGAAGATCGTGGAGGTCGTCCACCGTACTGCCGAACACGGGCCGTTCCTCGATCGGGCTTGCCATGCGGCGGGCGCTCAGCATGCGGGCCAGCCGTTCGGCCGGAATCAGCCGCCGGTGGCTGCCGATGCGATGGAGAAACCGCCCGTCGCTGGTCTGGTGCACGTCGAACTGTGACGGCGGGATTTCGACGATCAGGCACATCACGGGCGTCTGGTCGGCGCTTGGCAGGTACTCCCAATTCAGGGCCGGAACGATCATGGGGATGCAGTTGACCGTCGCCGCGTTGATGACGAACTGCTCCAGGAGATCGCGCCTGTCCGGATCGACACCGACCGGCAGTCGGTCGGTGTCGCGGACGCCCATCACGACCATCCCGCCCTGCGTGTTCGCCATGCTCACGAACACCTCGGCGAGCCGCGCCCCCGAACGGGACTCATCGCGTGCGAACGCGATCCGGTTCCCGCGGAAAACCACCTCCTTCAGCTCGAGCTCGGTGTCCTCGCCGGCTCGAATCGAGGCGATGAGGGCGTTGGTGTCCAGCATGGCTTACGCCTTCACGTGCGTTCTTGGCGCCACATGGCGCTGTCCATGCTCACGTTGCTGTTCTTTTTCACCAGTCGATGCTTATTGATCGAATGTACTTCGGCTGTCCCGCTCTCGGCGGGGTCCGGGGCTCTCGCTAGCGTTCCGTTGCATCTCTCGCACATGTTAGCAGAGTGGGCTCTCGTTGGACCTTGGCAGAATTGTAAAGTCCCATCTTATTTCGGATACATCGACAGATATCTCCACAAGAAACTCAGTCTATCGAGAGTAGCAGAACTCTGAGACCAACGGGCGGTTCAGTTGCCGATTGACGCGTTCTATAGGTTGAGGCTGAGGACTCGAAGTTGAAAGTTTAGGTGCTCTCCTGCTCGGCCCGCCACTGCTCGTACTCGCGCTGGCCTTCCTCGCTCAGTGGGTAGTACGTGCTGATCGAGCCGCCCTCGGCCAGGCGCAGGCGGCTGAACTCCTCCCACTCCTCGTGGGCGGTCGTGCCCACGGCCAGGTCGCTCGCCATCTTACGGGGCACGATCACGGCGCCGTCGTCGTCGGCGATGACGATGTCACCCGGCATGGCCAGCACGCGGCTGACCGCCACCGGCACGTTGTACGCCCACGGGAACAGCAACGCCTGCGAGGCGTAGTGCGGGGTGACCCCCACCGTCCAGAGCGGCAGCCCGATGTTGCGCACCTTGGGCCAGTCGCGGATGCAGCCGTCGACCACCAGGCCGACGCCGCCGCGGCCCTTGAGGTAGGTGATCAGCATCTCGCCCAGGCAGCCGGTGTAGCGGTCGCCGTACGCTTGCACCACCAGCACGTCGCCGGGCCGGATCTCGTCGAGCACGCGCCACAGCGCGCTGACCTTCTCCGTATGCTCCTGGCCGATCCCGGAGGCGATGTCCTCGCGCTGCGGCATGAACTGCAGCGTGACGGCGGTGCCGATGGTGCTGGTGCCGGGCAGCCGCTGCACCGGCCCCTGGACGAAGCTCTGCCGCACGCCCATGCCGTGCAGGCCGGCCGCGGCGGTGGCGGCACTGACCCGGCTGAGCTCCTGGATGAGCGCCGGGTCCGCGCGCGGGAAGTCGGGTCCGTGAATGGGCAGCGTCAGGCCGTCCGGCATGTGCTGCGGACCGACGCGCCGTTCCTCGTGGTCTGACATGAGTCCTCCTTGGCGGGTGACCCGATGGTCAGTCCCAGGGGGTATGGTAGCCGGGCGCGCCGGCATGGCGGTCCATCACCAGGGAGAGCCTCAGCTCGGTGCCGGCCGGCAGCACCACCTGCAAGTAGCGGCCGTCCGCCTCCATCGTGCGCGGTTCGGTGTGGACCTCCGGCGGCGAGCCGTTGCCGATGGCGCCGGGGTAGTCGCTCACGCGCTCCCGGAACGCGGCCTCCCGGAAACGGTGCTCGCCGAAGCCGCCCGCCTGCAGGATCACGGTGCGGTCGGCGAGGCCGCTGGTGTTGACCAGGTGCAGGTTCAGGCTTCCCCGGTCGACCGACGTCACCAGCGCGGCCACGTCGGCGGGCAGACCCGGCCGGCGCCGCTCCGCGTCGAAGTAGCGCAGCCGGCAGTTGAACAGGCCGCCGTTGTAGATGATCTGCGGCGAGCCGGTGGTCAGGTGCACCAGCGCCTCCGTCGTGATCGGGTTGGCGTCCTGCCAGTGGTGGATGTGCACGGTGGTGATGTCCAGGTCGTCGCGGCGGATCTGGTCCAGGCGGCGGCTGGCCTGCGCGTACGCCTGCCCCAGGATCGCCTCCGGATAGTCCGGGTTGTCGCCGCACAGATAGGCCAGCCACGCCGGCTCGTGATCGGCGTCCTCCTTGCCGCGCATCGGCACCACCCGGCGCCAGTCGGCGGTGGAGCGGGCGCGGATGGCGAGCAGCCGGTTCCAGTCCTCGGCCTCCTCCGTCACGTTCCAGAGCGCGGCCGGCACGCGGGTCGACATGGGCTGGAAGTCGAACCAGCCGTGATCCCCGTAGCGGTAAGGGACGACGAACTCGATCTCGTCCGGCGGCTGCGTGGCGAAGAACTCCGGCAGGCTCATCTCCAGCTCGGCGTACGGCAGGTCGCGGCCCTGCTCCCAGACCGCGTCGAACTGCTGGCGCGGCAAGTCCAGGAAACGCCGTTCTCCCGAGATCAGGAAGGCGTTGAGCGCGGCGTCGACCGCCGCGTAACCGATGTTGTAGTAGCCGTGCGGCCAGGTCCAGCCGTACAGCCCGCCGTACCACTTGCCACCCAGGTATTCGCCCACCTGGCCGGACTGGCCGATGTTGTCGGGCAGCAGCCCGCCGTTTGCCTCCGCCCTGGCCAGCCACGCGTCGGTGTACTCCAGGACCCACTCGCGGTAGCGCTCCTCGCCGGTGAGCAGGAACGCGTTGGTGATCAGGCTGGTGACGCACAGGTTGCCGGCGACGTCGCCGCGCCCCATGCGCTCCTCCATCACCTCGCCCATGCGGCGCGCCAGAGCCGGATCGCGCAGATCGTCGTAGGACGTGATGCGCGGCACATCGTGGTACGGCAGGCCGTAGCGGGACATCCTGGGGGACCATCCGTAGTTCGGTTCGGTGTCACTGAGGCCCCAGCGCGGACCGCCGGCGCCGTTGTGCGGGGCGCGGATCAGGCGCCGCTCCCGGTCGTAGTTGGGCGCCTCCGGGTCCGATCCGAGGTAGAAGCCGGCGAACCGCTCCGCCCGCTCGCGCAGCAGCGCGTTGCCGGGGTCGGCCAGGCACAGGGCGTAGAAGTAGATGTAGCTCTCCGACTGGTGGAACTGGTCGTAGCCCAGCTCGTACTCGCGCGTGACCACGCCGTAGGAGGTGAGCTGCCGGGTCACCGCGTCCCACTGCCGGTGGCTCAGCGGCAGCAGCCGGTCGCCGCCGCCGAGCAGGTAGTACAGGGGCCAGTTGCCGAAGCTCTCGTAGAAGTCGTCCCCACCGTCGCGGCTGGGGTACCCCTCGGTCGCGGCGTCGCGCCAGATCAGGGTGCCGTCGGCAGCGGTGTATTTGTCCAGGAACGGATCGACCGACGCGTCCAGCAGGTCGAACAGTCGCCGTTCCAGAACCGCCCAGGCGGGAAGTTGCGTGTATGGCGTGGTCGCGGTGATGGAGGTCAAGGTCCGCTCCTGCCGGTCACGCTTCCGGAAGCTCGTTGCGGAAGTTGTCCTCGGGCCCGAACGCCTCCCAGGCGGTGTTGAAGAAGGCGCGCTGTGCGTCGGTCAGCGTGGCCATCGTCTCCGGGCCGGGGATGCGGTCGGGCTGCCAGTGATAGGTCGCCGCCCGGTCGTTGTACTTGTAGAGCAGGCCGTAGCGCGGCTCGTCGGCCTGCCAGCGGTTGGCTCCGTGGGCCAGCGTCTCGGTGAAGATCCGGTCCCCCTGGACGGTGTAGCGGAAATTGACCCGTCCGCCGCGATGGCCGCCGTGCATCTCGAACTGCGGGCAGCCCTTGGAGCGCACGAAGCTGTAGGCGCTCTCCAGGCGCAGCTTGGGCCCGATGATCTCGGCCAGCACCTCCATCAGCTTGGGGTGGTCGATCAGCGAGATGAACGGCTCGCCCGCCTCGACCAGGCCCGCGCAGCGGTGCCAGGTGCCGTTGGCGTCGTAACCGTCGGGCGTCTTCTCCAGCGGCTGCATGCGCTCGGTGATCTTGCGCTTGGCCGTCTCGCACTGCTCGTCGGTGAGCACGTCCTCGACGAGGAGGTAGCCCTGCAGGTCGAAGAGGTACTTCTGCGTGGCCGTCATGGCCTGAGCCTATGTGTCTACGGGATTGCCGCGCAAGCGCACGCCCGACGACGCCTCCCCGATGACCCCGCGGCACTCAGGGCCAGCGTTCGAAGATGCGCTCCGCGTTCTCGTGCAGGATCGCGTGACGCGCCACATCGGAGATCCTGGAGAAGAGCACGCAGCCGATGCCGTAGTGGGGGTTGAGCCTTCCTGCAGCGTCATGCTGCGCAGGAAAGTCATGTCCTTGACGGCTACGATGAAACGGAGAAACGTCTGCAGCGGGTATTTCTCCAGCGATCGCATGTAGATCATGCCGTCGAACCACGCGTTCCAATGGGTGACCGCCACGAACAGGACGAGCGTGGCGAGTGCGGCCAGCGAGGTCGGGATGTAGATCCTCCACAGGATCTTCCAGTGGCCGGCGCCGTCCATCGCGGCCGACTTCTCGAGCTCCACCGGCAGCCTGCGAAAGAAGTTGAGCAGGATCAGGACGTTCCAGACGGGAACGCCCGCCGCGTGCGCCGGCGGGTTCAGGTACGGCCCGATGATGTCGGCCGCCTTCTGCTCGAAGTCCGGATCGTTGGAGCTCATGTAGCGCTCCAACCGGTGCGGGTGCAGCCGGTGCTTGCTCCATACCCGCGCCACCATCATGTGCGACACGCCCAGCTTCGCTGCCAGGCGGCGCGTGCTCCAGTGCGTGGCGCGCCATCGGTCGGCGCCTTGCGCGTGGCGTTGAGGATCCTGGCCTCCACGCTCGGGGTGCAGCGAAACGGCTTCTGACCGCGGTGCCGGCTGTACAGTCCTGCCAATCGCTCGGCCCGAAAGCGGCCAGCCCACATCGCCACGAAGCCGCGGCTGCACTCGGCTCGTTCGCACACTACGTCCCACGTGAGTCGCTCAGCGAGCAGCAGAATGACGCGCGCACGGCGCGCATCCTCGGCTCGACCAGTGCGACTCCTGGCCCGCTTGGTGAGTTCGCGATGCTCGGCTTCGGTCAATACGATTCCCTCTCTCATGCCTCCAATTATAGTACTACATCAGATGTTACGGTCCATTAGAGCGGCACCATACGCGCGTCAACCCGATAGAATGCACGGATGAGCGGCCCGAACGTCCTTCTCATCTGTGTCGATCACTGGCCCGGGGCATTGCTGCGCGCCGCCGGCCACGAGCACGTCTTCACGCCCACGCTGGATCAGCTCTGCCGCAACGGCGTTCGCTTCGCGCAGGCCTACACCACCACGCCGACCTGCATCCCGGCGCGGCGGGCGCTGATGACCGGCACCAGCTCGCGCACGCACGGCGACCGCACCTTTCGCGAGCACGAGCCGATGGACCCGTCGCTGCCGACCATGGCGCAGACCTTCCGCGACGCGGGCTATCAGGCGTACGCGGTCGGCAAGCTGCACGTCTATCCGCAGCGCGACCGCATCGGCTTCGACGACGTCATCCTCAACGAGGAGGGCCGCCACCACCTGGGCGGCGGCAGTGACGACTACGAGCGCTACCTGCACGACCACGGCCACGGGGGTCAGGAGCTGACCCATGCCATGGGCAACAACAGCTACACGGTGCGGTCGTGGCACTTGCCCGAGCAGTTCCACCAGACGTTCTGGACCACCCGGCAGATGTGCGAGACGATCCGCCGCCGCGACCCGACCCGGCCGGCGTTCTGGTACTGCTCGTACACGGCGCCGCACCCGCCGATCACGCCGCCGGCCGACTATCTCCGCCACTACGAGCACTTCGGCGTGGACAAGCCGTTCATCGGCGACTGGGCGCGCGACTTCGACGCGCTGCCGCACGCGCTGAGGCTCTACCGCGGGCGGCGCAACGACGGCCTGGACGGTGAGGAGACGCGTTTGGCGCGGATGGGCTTCTACGCGCAGTGCACGTACATCGACCACCAGATCCGCCTGCTGATCGGCCAGTTGCGCGAGGCCGGCCTGCTGGACGACACGATCCTGATGTTCACCTCCGACCACGGCGACATGCTCGGCAACCACCACCTGTGGGCCAAGCCGCCCATGTACGAGTACTCGGCCAGGGTGCCGATGATCCTGGTCGGCACCGCCGCGGACGAGAGGGTCGGCGCGCGCCGCACCGACGGGCGGCTGGCGGCGCTGCGCGATGTGATGCCGACCCTGCTGGACCTGTGCGGCATCGACGTGCCGCCCACGGTCGAGGGCGAGTCGCTGGTCGGCGAGCCGCGCCGCACCCACCTGTACTGCGAGCACCACGAGGGGCCGGCGGCCATGCGCATGCTCCGGCGCGGCCGGCACAAGCTCATCTACTACCCGGCCGGCAATCGCCTGCAGCTCTTCGATCTGCAAAGCGACCCGCGAGAGCTGCACGACCTGTATGGCTCGCCGGAAACCTCGGAAGTCGCCGTAGAGATGGAAGCGCTGATGGCAGGCGAGCTCTACGGCGAGGACCGCGCGTGGGTACGCGACGGCCGCCTGGTGGGCATGCCGGAGCCGGCCTACGAGTACCAGCCGGACCGCGGCCTGAGCGGCCAGCGGGGCTGGCGGTGAGCGCCCGCGACCTGCACGGCTGGGCGGAGATCTCGCCCGCGGGTCCGATCGAGGCCGGCTCCACCGACACGTGGCGGATTACCTACCACGTGGGCGAGCGCGGCATCGACGACGGCGGCTCGATCAAGTTCGCCTGGCGGGACACCAGCGACTGGGGGACGCCGCAGTTCGCGGAGCCGGGCGCCGCCGACTTCGCCAGCGTAGCGACCACCGGTGCCGCCGCGCTGCGCGCGGCCTACGAGCGGCAGCGCTACATCAGGCCATGGCGCCGCTGCGTCACGGTGGACGTGTTCGACGGCTGGCTGCGCCAGGGCGACACGGTCACTCTGACGCTGGGCGACAGCTCCGGCGGGAGCCCGGGAAGCCGAGCGCAGACCTTCATCAACGACACGTTCGAGTTCCGAGTGGCTGTCGACTGGGCGGGCGCCTGGCAGTACACCGTGGTGGCGTCTCCGGTGGTCCAGGTGACGGGCGGCCGCCCGCACCGCCTGGTAGCGGTCGGTCCCTCCGTCATCGCGCCGGGCTCGCCCGGCTGGCTCGGGGTGAGGGTGGAGGATCGCTGGGGCAACGTGTGCCGCGACTTCGCCGGCGGCATCGAGTTGGACGCGGACGGACTGAGCGGCCTTCCCGAGCGGTATACGTTCCAGCCCGGCGACGGCGGCGCGCACCGCTTCCAGGACGTGCGCGCCGCGGCACCGGGCGTCCATCGCGTGACCGTACGCGCCGAAGGTCTGGCGGCGGCTACCGCCAACCCGCTGGTCTGCCGAGCCTCGCAGGGCGGTCCTCAGCCCTGGTGGGGCGACCTCCACGGCCAGAGCAACGAGACGGTCGGCACCGGCCCGGTCTCCGCCCACTTCACCTACGCCCGCGACGTCGCCTTCGCGGACTTCGCCGGCCATCAGGGCAACGACCTGCAGATCACCGACGCGATCTGGACCGAGATCAAGCGGCAGGCGAACGGCCATGACGCTCCGGGCCGCTACGTCGCGTTCGTGGGCTGGGAGTGGTCAGGCACCACGGCGTCCGGTGGCGACCGCAATGTCTACTACGCGCAGGCCGACGGCCCGTTGCATCGCTCGAGCCGGGTCCTGGTGGACGCCCCGCCACAGGCCGGCGGCGCCGATGCCGACGCCCCGCACGTGCGCGACCTGTATGCGGCGCTGCGCGGCCACGCGGCCGGACCGCTGATCATCCCGCACATGGGCGGCCGCCGCGCCGACCTCCGCTTTCACGATCCCGAGCTGGAGCCGGTCATCGAGGTGCTGTCCGAGTGGGGGGAGTTCGAGTGGTTTCTGCGGGAGGCGCTGGGGCGCGGGCATCAGGTCGGATTCGTCTGCGGCTCGGATGACCACAAGGGACGCCCCGGCACTGCCAACCCGGGGCGCAGCACGTTCGGCGTCAACGGCGGGCTGGCATGCGTATTCGCGGACGATCTGAGCCGCGAGGGCATCCTCTCCGCGCTGCGCGCGCGCCGCTGCTACGGCACCTCAGGAGCGCGTATCCAGGTCGAGGCGAGCGCGGACGGCCATCCGGTCGGCGCCGCGTTCGACGCCGCCACGGCACCCTGCATCAGCGTCAGCGTGGCCGGAACGGCGCCCGTGGAGCGCATCGACTGCTTCCGCGGGACGGAGCTGATCGCCACCTTCCCCGAGCGGCTGCCGCGCGCCGCCGACCGCGTGCGGGTGAGCTGGGCCGGCGCCCGCAACCGCGATCGCCAACGCATGCTGCGCTGGGACGGATCGCTGTCCATCGCCGGCGGCACGTTCGGCGCCGCCGAAGGCTGGGCCTTCGACTCGGCCGCCGAGGGCCTGGAGGAGACGGGCCGCGACCGCATCACCTGGCGCTCGGTCACCACCGGCGACGCCGACGGCCTGCTCGTCGACGTGGACGGCCCCGAGACGGCGACGCTCAGCTTCCACACCGGCGTGCTGCAACATCGAGCCAGCCTCGGCGAGGTGCGCCGGCAGCCGGTGACGGTGCCCGGCCCCGGCATCGACACCCGCCTGGTGATGGAGATGGCGCCGACCGGCAGCGGCTTGGAAATCGCCACGACCTTCCTCGACAGCGCCGCACCGCCGGGCCGCCATGCCTACTGGCTGCGCATCACCCAGATCGACGGCGCCAAGGCTTGGCTGAGCCCCTGGTACGTGACCATCGAGTAAGGAGTGACACGCGGGGACGGCGAATCAGCAGAAATGCGCGGCCACTCCGATGAATTATGCTAAAAATAAGCGGATCTGCCGTTGATTTCAAGGATAGGCCGGATATGCTCTGGGCGCCGTGTACTCTCGCGAACGTTGGCCGTCAGGAAGCTCGCCAAGCGAAAGTCGCTGTTTCTGTTCGGTCCTCGCAGCACCGGCAAGACGACGTTGCTCCGCCAGCAGTTCGGCTCGGGCGCGATCGTCAACCTTCTGTGCAGTAGCGTCTACCTGCCGCTGGCCGAGAATCCCTCTCGATTGCGCGAGATCGTCGCGGAGGGCGGGGTCGACGTCTCGGCCGAGCCTCCGGTCGTCGTCATCGACGAGATTCAGAAGCTGCCGCCGCTCCTCGACGAGGTGCACGACCTGATCGAGACGGAGCGGATTCACTTCGTCCTCTCGGGCTCCAGCGGCCGCAAGTTCACGCGGGTGCGGGGTGAATCTCCTGGGCGGCCGCGCATGGCAGGCGAATCTGTTTCCGCTGACGAGCACGGAGGTGCCGGAGTTCGACCTGGGGCGGTACCTCCTGCACGGCGGGCTGCCGCAGGTCTATGACGCCGAGTACCCGGAGGAGGAGCTCGACGCATACGTGAACACGTACCTCGCCGAAGAGATCCGGGGCGAGGCGCTGGTCCAGAACTTCACGCACTGCGCGCGCTTCCTGAACGTCGCGGCTGCTTGCAACGGCCAGCAGCTCAACTTCGCGAACGTGTCGCGCGACTCTTGGGTGCCCGTCACGTCGGTGCGCTCCTACTTCGACATCCTCAAGGACACGTTCATCGGGTTCCTGCTGCAGCCTTGGCGACCGCCAAGTTCTACTTCTTCGTAAGCGTCCGCTGAACCCCACCTTACGACGGCTGAAATAGCGGGTGATCGTCCCTGTCAGGAGGGACGATGAGGTGAACGAGAGACACGGGCGCGAGTATTGGAGCCAGCAGGTTGCCGAGTGGCGGAGCAGCGGCCTGTCGAGCAAGGCGTACAGCGAGCGGCATGGCCTGCCGTATTCGTCGCTGTGCCGGTGGGCGGGCAAGTCGAGGCAGTCCTCGGGGCCGGAGAGTCAGCGGCTGGTCGAACTGGGGCAGCGCGGCGGCGGTGCCGAGCCGGGCGCGACGATCGAGCTGGTGGTCGGCCAGCGGTACGTGCTGAGGCTGAGGCCGTCGGTGCGGGCTACCGATCTGCGCGAAGTACTGGAGGCGCTGGAGGGCGAGCGGTGATCCGGGTGGAGCTGGGCGCGGCGCGGATCTTCGTACGGCCTGGGGCGACCGATATGCGCACGCAGGTCAACGGGCTGGTAGTGCTGGTGCAGGAGCAGATGCAGCTCAGTCCGTTCGAGACGGCGCTGTTCGTGTTCTGCAACGCGCGGCGGCGCGTGCTGAAAGCGGTGTACTGGGATCGGACGGGATTCTGTCTGTGGATGAAGGGGCGATTTCCGTGGCCGCCAACGGCGACCGAGGCGCGCCGAGAGATCGGCATCGAGGAGCTTCGGATGCTGCTGATCGGATCGATTTCTAGCATACCCACGAGGAGCTCCGGTACCGGGAAATCGCCTGAGGTGGGTTGAAATGTCAGCGTACTTCGTGCTAAGGCATCTATCACTGCGAAGGCTCCGGCGACGAAGAGCATCCGGCGGTGCGGATCCCGAAGGGGCTGGCCTCGGAGGGATTGCTGGCGTTTATCGCCACGGCGAAGTTCTGCGACGCGCTGCCTCTGTACCGGCAGGAGCGGCAGTTCGCGCGCCTCGGCGTCGAGCTGTCGCGGCGCACGATGTCGGACTGGTGATCGCTGCCGCCACAGCCTGCCAGGCGCTGATGTACGACGGCTACGCGCGCCCGTGTGCGCAGCCCGGCATCGTGCACGTGGGCTGTTGGGCGCACGTGCGGCGAGCGTTCAAAGAGGCCGCCGACGCGCTGGGCAAGGTATCGAGCCGGGCCGCAGCGGCGCTGCATGCGCTGGGGTTCATCGCCAAGCTGTAGCGCGCCGAGTCGGAACTGTCGAAGTACCGCGATAAGGACCCTGAGCGGTTCGTGGCCGCGCGGCGCGCACAGGTGCAACCGGCCGTTCGTGGTGGGCCGCAAGAACTGGCTGTTTTCCGGCAGCCCGCGCGGAGCCGAGGCGAGCGCGATCCTGTACAGCCTGATCGAGACCGCCAAGGCCAACCGGCGCGAGCCGTACTGGTATCTGCGCGAGCTGTTCGAAAGGCTGCCGCACGCGCGCACCCGCGTCGACTACCTCTCGCTCCTGCCGACTGCGCGTCCACCGCCGCCGGCTTCATAGAGGCTGGTTTCGCCGGTCGCTTCCGCTTGTTCCTGTCCGGTAATCGCCGGTTTGAGAGAGGGAGCCAGCGGGGATCGCCTGTAGGGGGCTTGCCGGGCAGTGGAGATCGTGAATGGGACCACCATCGAGGTCGGTTTTCGCGCGGTTGAGAAGGCTGTTTCGAGATCTGTGGACGCTTTCCTTGATTGTACCGATACGTAAGACACGCCTTTTCGGTAAAACGGCGCCCAAGATAATTGTCAGATGAGAACCGAGACGCCGGCGGCTCGTCAGGATCTCGGCAAGCGCGCCAGCCGTATCAGGTTGTGCGCGAAACACCGCCGCGTGCACGTACGCCTGAAAATGGTCCCAGCCACGCCAGTTGCAGCGGTTCAGCCCAAAACGCCGCTTCAGGTATGAAATGCCCGCTTCCACACCAGCGCGAAAGCGCTTGAGTTGACCGTAGATCCACGACGACGGCGTCATGTCGGCCGGCTCCAGACCACTCTTCTTGTGGATCACCACGTGCTCCACCCCCAACTCCTTGGCGTCGCTCAGATTCTGCTTCGAGGCATAGCCTCCAGCGGATGGCGTGGAGGGCGGCGGTGTCCCGTTCGGCATCCAGGGGGTGAAGCTCCAGTCGAGGGTCGTCAGATTCGTAGCGCTCATCCGGGTCTCTTCACGAGGTGCCGTCGTCCCGGGGGTGCGTGACGGGCAGCTCGACCGGATCGCTCCAGATCCGGCCGTTGTCGCCGCTCCAGCGCTGGAAGCGCGCGTCGTCGATGTCGCTGATGACCTCGTACCGGTACTCGCAGAGCATCTCGGCTCCGCTCGGGCCGCAGTAGTCGGCGCTTCCGAACACGGAGGTGCCGCGGTCGGGGGTCTCGATGAACAGCTCCGGCTCGCCGATGGCGGTCTCGTTCCGAGCCTATGGGACTTCTCGGGGACTCAGCAAGTTTCGGTCGCCTTCAAGTCGCGCACACACGCCGGTCTCACTCTTGGGGCTTGGGCTCGACAGAGTGTTGACACAAAACCACGGCCCTGGCTACTGTCCATTCATAGTGCGCTGGCGCCAGCACTTGGCACGCGCAGACCGGTATGGCAAGGGCGCGGCATCCAAAGAAGGAGGTTGAGGAGGCACTTGCCGATGCAGAAGCCGCTGGATGGACGGTGACGACCGCATCTGGGCACCGTTGGGGTTACATGCGTTGTTGCGAGGCCAGTAGATCGGGATGCCAAGCTTCAATCTGGTCGACTCCACGTAATCCCGGAAACCACGCGAAGCAGATTCGTCGTGCGATAGAACGATGTCTGCATCATTTATATCAATGAGTAACGGGGTTAACATGTCTTTATTTCAGTTTACTTTGATTGTCGATGGTCCCGATCTACAGAGTGATACGGCTGTCGATGCCCTTTTCGATGCGGGCTGCGATGATGCGCTGGTCGGTCGTAACGACGGGATACAGTACCTCGATTTCGACCGGAGTGGGCCGAATCCGGAGACCGCTATCCTGTCGGCGATCGCGGATGTCGAACGCCTCCCGGGTGTCGAAGTGATTCGAATCGCTGGCGGCGATCTTGTCTCCATGGCCGACATCGCGGTGCACACGGGGCGCAGCCGGGAGAGCATACGCCTGCTTGTTACGAACGAACGCGGCCCGGGAGGGTTTCCCGCTCCCGTCACCGACCCACGTACCCGCTACCGACTATGGCGCTGGTCGGAAGTCCGCCGCTGGTTCGCGACCCACTACCCCACCAGCCCTTTGCAGACGGAAGATCAAGAATACGAGCAGGTTGCCGCAGCGATCAACGCGAGCCTGGAGGTGCGTCACTATTGCCGCGATGTACGGCCCGAACAGCGGGCGCGACTCCATCAGCTCATCGGGATCGGCTGACTGCGCGTCGTGACCCTTCAGCGAGCCGAGGAGACGAAGTCCCGCTCAAGCACGCTCACCGCCAGGGGAGTTCCCGGTGGCCTGGGCCGGTTGTGGGTCGTGACGATCCAGATCTCGCCGGGACGTCGCTCGACCATGTAGGGGCAGAGCCGTCCGTACGGATAGGTGATCCGGTCCGCGCGCATGCGGCCGATGACCACCGGCTCCGACCACGAACGGCGTCGTCCGAGAAGGCCAGGGAGAGCTCCTCGCGGTGCACGCTCATCGGGCGCTCGGCCCAGGGGAGCGCCACGCGGATGTAGCTGTCCTCTCCCTGCGGGTAGAGCCGATTCCAGACCGGCGCCAGGCGCCCGCTCTGCAGGCCCAGCAGGTAGCCGGGCGCGCTGCTGGCGTCGATCGGGCTGGGCCTGATCTCCCGCCACAGGCCGCCGTCGTCGGAGTACGCCTCCCAGAAGCGGTCCAGGCCGGTGCGCAGCAGCATCAGCAGCCGTCCGTCGGAGAGCTCGGCGACGGTGCCCTCGCAGACGCCGTCGTGGTGGGCCGTGGCCGCCCAGGTCGATGATGCTGCTCTGCCGCCAGAGGTGCTGCACGGGGGTGACCAGGTTGCCGGCGCGCGTCTCGATGATGTCGGTCACCGCGCCGCAGAAGCCCAGGAAGATGGGCTGGCGGTCGGTCCAGGTCCTGCCCTCGTCCGCGCGGCGGATCGACCACACGTCGGGATCGGGCTCGTTGGTGGTCTCGTCCCACCCCACCGGTAGGTGGTGGAGTCGCCGTAGGTCAGGACGATGTCGCCGTTCCTGGTCCGCACCATGGCCCCTTGTTGCGGCACGCCGGGCTCGGAACCGTCGGTCATGGGCACCGGCGCCGACCAAGTGACCCCGTCGTCGGCGCTGGTGCGGCAGGCGTTGCCGGTCACCACCATCGGCTCGGGGAAGTCCTGCTCCCGTAGTCCGTGATCGGCAGCGGTCGGCAGCGCGGCTCGATCCACAACGTGCCGTTCTAGGCGTCACCCATGATCCGCCTCCATGGTGTCAGGCTTCCGGCAGCTCGTTGCGGTAGTTGTCTTCCGGTCCGAACGCCTCCCACGGCGAGTTGAAGAAGGCGCGCTGCGCGTCGTTCAGCCGCGCCATGGTGTCGGCGCCGGGGATGCGGCCGCCGGTGTGCTGGTAGTGGTAGCTGGCAGCGCGGTCGTTGTACTTGTAGAACAGGCCGTAGCGCGGCTCTTCGCCCTGCCAGCGGTTGGCGCCGTGCGCCAGCGTTTCGGTGAAGATGATCGCCGACCCCTTGGGCGCGCCGATGTTGCGCACCAGCGGGCCGTCGACCGCGAACAGCCGCTGGTGGTCCTCGGGCAGCGGGAAGTCGCACTTGTGGGAGCCGGGGATGCAGGCGAAGCCTCCGTCCTCTTCCGCGATGTCCTGCAGCGTGAACGACACCACGGTGAGGCCGGTGAAGATCCGATCGCCCTGCACGTGGTAGCGGAAGTTGACCCGGCCGCCGCGATGGCCGCCGTGCATCTCGAACTGCGGGCAGCCCTTGGAGCGCACGAAGCTGTAGGTGATCTCCAGGCGCAGCTTGGGGGCGATGATCTCGGTGAGCACCTCCATCAGCCTGGGGTGGTCGATCAGCGAGATGAACGGCTCACCCGCGTCCAGGAGCCCCCAGGCACCGTGCCAGGTGCCGTTGGCGTCGTAGCCGTTCGGGGTCTTGTCGAGCGGCTCCATGCGCTCGGCGATCTTGCGCTTGGCGGTCTCGCACTCCTGGTCGGTGAGCACGTCCTCGACCACCAGGAAGCCCTGCAGGTCGAACAGGTACTTCTGGGTCGCGGTCATCGCCCGAGCCTACGAGCTTGCCGGAGTGCCGACAAGCTCGCGGGCTCGCGGTTTATTGGCCGGCGGTGACCCGGCCCGGCAGCGACAGGTCGCCGGAGGCGATGTCGTGCACGCCGGTGAAGCACAGCAGCGGGGCCTCGGCCTGCTCGTTGATCCATTGCAAGACTGGTTTCGAGTCGCGACTATAGGCCGATGACCGGCGGCGGCCCGGAGCACATCGCGGCGCTGATCGAACGCATCGGCCGCCTGCTGAGCACCGACGCGCACGCCGCGGGGCTGGCGCCGGTGCAGTGGGAGGCGCTGCGCTATGTGGGCCGTGCCAATCGCTTCTCCAGGACGGCGGCGGCGCTGACCGCCTACCTGGGGCTCACCAAGGGCACGGTGTCACAGACCATCAACGCTTTGGAGTCCAGGGGTCTGGTCGTGAAGCGGGTCGATCCCGGCGACCGCCGCAGCAGGCTTCTGTCGCTCAGCCCGGCCGGCCGCACGCTGCTGGGGCGTGACCCGCTCGCCCAGACCGTGGACGCGACCCGGAGCCTGTCCGGCCCGCAGCGAGCAGGGCTGGCGCAGGGTCTCGAATCGATACTCTCCTCCCGCCTCGATGCGCGGCAGCGCAAACCGTTCGGGCAGTGCCGTGACTGCCGTTACTTCGCGCTCCGGCACCCCGGCGGCGCGCCCCACTACTGCCGGCTGCTCGACGAACCGCTCGCGGTGGAAGAAAAGGACCTGATCTGCCACGAACAGCAACCGGCCGCATGAAGCCGGCGCGCCGGTCGCATCACGACCCCGGCCAATCGGCACCGGCACCCGGGCCAAGAACGTGCCAGTGCATGTGCGGCGTCACGCCGGGAGCCGCGGCGTTGGCGCGCACGGAAACCCTCGCCGTCAAGGAGGCCGAAACACTTCTCACTGCGTCGGCTCTGTTGTAATACGGGAGGCTTGTCCGTTACCACTCGCCCAAGGGAAGCTGAGGATAAGGTGAATGCTCCGGGGCGACCAAGGGGCAACCCGGACGCATCAGGTCGTGACGTGGGGGTTACCCGGTCGGGCTTCTCAGGATGACGAACGAGGCGTGATTACCCTCATATACACGAGCTGCATTCAGCACGGAGTACTTTGCCCACAGACGCCATATGGCCTGCCACTGGGGATCCGCGGGGTTGGCCTCTTTGACCGGCAGCCCCAACCCTTTGGCGCTCTGGGAGGAAATGATAGCACGATGGCTCGGCGTCTCGTCGATCAAGGCGGGTTTGAGCGCCTCTGCCATATCGTCGACTTGTTTCGGTTGACGGCTTGGGGCACAGGCGAGTGCTTCTCGCAACTGGTCGCCAGCGCGCTCCAACGCTTCGCGTGCCTGCTGCACCTTCAGCGCGGTGAGGTCACTCAGTAGAGACGCGTGCACAGGATAGGTGTTTGGCTTCGCCTCAACTCGCTGTTCGGCATCCTCGACCGCGGCAATGATTGTCTTGGCTGCAGCCCATTGGCCGTCGGGGAGCGGAAACTGCGGGTCGACCGGTCCTAAGTCGCTTGTGGGTCCCAAGTAAAGGTGGTCAGCTCCGACGGCGAACAGAGTGCCGGCACTCTTCGCTTGATCCGGCACGATTACTGTTAGCTCACGGCACCGGCTCTGAGCTTGCCGGACCAGTCGTAGCGCCGTTTCTCCGTCGCCACCCGGTGTCGCCAGCATCACATGAAGATTATCCTCGGGGGTTGCATCGTACAGTGTTTCTTCAAAAGGGGTTACGCTGCCTGGATGTATGATGTCGATCAAGACGACGAGGCGACAGCAGTGCTTCCTCTCGTAGTCTCGAATCAGATTCTGCCGTTCGTATCGAGACGCGTTCTGCGCCTCGAAGAGCGGACTCCGGGTTGGGACTCCGCTATCAGGCTGACCAGAACTCACGCCGTGGGCCGTGAGCCATCGGTGGGAAACACGATCTGCTTGCCCTCGCGCGCCTTGCGTCCATCCTCCCGTGCGCTTCTGGCTTGTTCGATCCGCTCTCGCCAATCGGGATCGTGCGAAGGCGGTAGGGGTAGGCGAGCGGCGTCCTCACGGTTGCGAGCCTCGTCTCCGGAATGTGCTTTGGGGTCCGGTGCCATCTTCGGTTCCTCTCTCGTGTCAATCTACCAAATATGCCGTTGGGCGTGGGCGTCGGCGCGGCGGATCAGTTCAGGCCGCCAGCACAGGTCGGATTCGGGCGCGGCGGCAGCCAGTAGGCGCCGCTCGGCGGCGAAGTGCTTGGCGTGCGGCCGCACCGCGGCCTGTACCGCCGCTGGCGGTCCAGGTGGTCGCGCATCCTCTCGTCGTCCATGCCAGGACAGTGCGCGCTCGGTGCTATCGCTTCAACCGTTAACCCGAAGTTCCAGGAGCGAAATGCTCTGAAGTCTTTGTGATCATGATAGTTACCTTGATTCCTCAGGGTCGCGTGCGTGGCTACACGCGGGATTTGATCCCAAGCAGCTCGAAACAGCGCTGCTGAACCGGCGTCGGGTGCGTGTGCAGCGTGAATGTGCTTTCGCCGTCGGCGATTCGCATCGTGTTCGCCGTCAGGGTGCCCAGTTCGTCGATCAACGTCCGAAAGCTGTGCACCGGCAGCCCGTCCTCGGTGCGCTTGCTCGACGCCTTGGCCGCCGCGGCCGCCGATCGCTGCGCCGGCGCCACTTCGGAGACCCGCTTGCGCTCGGCGCCCTGTCGATCGTGATCGTCGAACAGCAACGGCGCCAGCGAGCGCCGCATGTGCCACTCCACGTAGTAGGCCAGCATGCACAGCAGCACGTGCGCCCGCACCCGATCGGCGCGCCGGTGGTGAATCGGGCGCACCTTCAGGTCCACGGACTTCATGCACCGAAACGCCCGCTCCACCTTCGACAGCCCCTTGTAGGCGCGCACCGTCTGCGCCGCGTCGAGCACCTGCGGCTCCACGTTGCTGCGCACGATGTACAGCCCGTCCAGCGCCTGCTCGGCGGCGATCTTGTGCTCATCGCGCCGAAAGCTGAACGACTCGGAGGTGATCTCGGTCACGAAGTGCTTGCCCACCTTGTAGTGATTGATCACCTTGCCGACCCGCATGCCGATCTCGGCCTCGCCCCGTAGCGGCTGATGGACGCGCTGGGTGGCCTGAGCGATCGGGGCCAGCTTCTGCTCGGTGGCCTGTAGCAGCTCCTGGCGCTTGCGCTTCCGTTCGTCGGCCAGCAACGGGTTGCGGCACACGATCAGCCGCTCGCCCGGAAACTCCTCGCTGGTGATCTCGGCCAGGTCGCGCTCGTCGAACAACGACGGCGCCACCTCACCGGCGGCCACCAGCTTGCGGATCGTCGGCGCGCGCAGCGTGGTGATCCAGCGCAGCCCCTCCACCTCTTGCAGGTCCTCGCGGATCCTCGCCGCGCTCAGCATCCCGCGGTCGCCGACCAGCACCACCCGCGTGAGTCCGAAGCGGGTGCGGATCTTGTCCACCTGCGCGCTCACCGTCTTCGGGTCGGCGGTAGAGCCAGGCAAGACTTCCACCGCCACCGGACAGCCTTCCTGGGTGCACAGCAGCCCGAACACGATCTGCAGCGTGCCCGACTTGCCGTCACGGCTGTGTCCCAACTGCGCCAGCTCGCAGTGGCTGCCCTCGAAGTAGGTCGAGCTCACGTCGTAGAGCACCAGCGTGTGCTCGCTGAGGTGCTGTTCAGCCAGGCGGTCCTCGATCGCCGCCTGGCGCCCGACCAACCAGTCCATCGCCTCGTAGAGCTCGTTCTCATCGACCTCGCCCAGCCGCAACGCCTCGCCGAGGGTTGACGCCGCGCTCGGCGGTGATAGCGCGCGGGCGGTGGCCAGCTTGGACTGCGCGTCGATGACGCGGGCGGTGATCATGGCGATGACCAGCTCGCGCGAGCGGCTGGCCTTGCGGGCGATGAGGGTATGGAGTCCGAGCTGCTTGAGGATGCCCAGCACGGCGGCGACATGGCCGTGGGGGAGGCTGCGCAGGCAGTCGAACGCGTCTTTGGGGTTGACCAGCGGTTCGCCCTTGAGGGCTCTGCGGATCAGATCGATGACGTGATCGGGGAGATGGGAGATGTTGCCGAGGGTTTCGTGCTTGATCTTTCCGTCCTGGCGGAAGGTACGGCGCAGCAGGTGGGTGTGGTAGGTCCGGTTGCCATGGCGGCGCGTAGTGGTGGCTACATGCACGGGTCCCTGTCTGCTGGGCATAGTTGCCAGGATAGCAGAAAGAGGAACGAGCGTCAACTACACTCGTGGCTACACATTGCACCTCCAAAATGCGGTAACTGCCATTGCTTCAAATAGTTACGTCAATTTCGGCTCTGGAATTTCGGACTAGCCGTTGTTGTTGCTGCTGGCGATGGGGCGGGCCGTGCGCGGAGAACAGCGTCTCGCCCTGTTCAGTGAGCTCGGCTCTGCTCCAGCGCGGCCACCTCGCGCAGCAGGTTGTGCGCGGGCAGATCGTCGGCCGTCACCCGCCTAAGGTCAAGCAGGAAGTAGCCCTGCGCCTGATACGGCGCCAGCCGGAAGCGGAGGGTTGTGCGGATGCGATGGTCGAAGGGGGGCCGGGGACGGACTCCCGTGGTCGTCACCTCAGCGGCGCGGGGCGGTGCTCCTCGACTCGCGCCAGACCATGCGGCGTGCGGTGCCGTCCATGATCAGCGCGCGGTCCTCCTCGCCTATGTGGGGCAGCAACTCGTCGACCACTCGGGTCAGCTTGCCGTAGCCGGGGTCCCGCTGGATCCAGGGGAAGTCGGTGGCCCACATGCAGCGGTCGGCACCCATGTCCTTCACGAGTTGCTCGTGCCAGCGCCGCAGGTCCAGGTACGGGTAGGGCTCCTGGCTGAAGGCGTACTGGCCGGACAGCTTGACGCACACGTTCGGGAACTGCGCGAGTCCGAGCGTGTTGTGGCGGGTCAGCGGCATGTCGAAGGAGAAGGTGCGCCGGACCATCCGCGGCCGGCCCTGCCCGTCGGTCGTCATGGATCCTGGGGCCGGGCAGATCATCAGGTGGTTGAACACCACCGTGAGCTCCGGAAACGCGTCCAGCAGCCAGGGGGTCAGGTGCGCGTCGGCGGCGCGGGGATAGAGCCAGACGATGTAGTCCCTCTCGGCGGCGTGCTTCCAGAACGGGTAGGTCGTGAAGGTGCGCACGTCCATCGGTGCGGTCGGATCGAGCGGGCCGCCGATCTCGTGCAGCCGGAAGCCGACGATGCCGCCGTCCCCGGCCAGCCGGTCCATGTGGTCTTCCGGCTGGCGCGGGTCCGGCACCAGGCCGATCCCCTTGAACCGGTCCGGGTAGCGCTTCAGGCAGTAGCGGAGGTAGGCGTGGGTTTCGAGCGACGTGCCGCCGATCTGCACCAGCGTCGCCCGCTCGACGCCGTGCTCCTCCATCAGGCCCAAGAGCTTCTCGGCGCTTTCCTCCCTATCGGCCGGCATGGTATCGCTCACCTCGCGCGGGAACTCGCGCGATGCCTTGGCGAAGACGTGGACGTGGGCGTCTATCACGAAGCGGGCCTCCCGATCTCGTCGTCAGCGACGGCGCGGCGGTACAGGCGCAGGTCGCGGATCCTGCCGTTGAAGGTGTCGATGGCGCCGGCGCCGATCCTCAGGGGGTGGTCGGTCGAGAGGTCGAAGGTGAACGTGGATCGAGGCGGGCGAGAAACTCGGCGGCGGTGTCGCAACGCACCAGCCATTCGCCGATCTCGGCCAGGCGGTCGGGTTCGGTGATCGGCCCCACCACCTCGGCCAGACGTCCGGGCGGTGTCGTCGCCGAAGCGCGCGTCCGCCTGACGGCACAGCAGGGCACGCTGCTGGTCGATCCCCTGCTCGCGTCCTTCCCGGAGCCACTGCTTCGGCCATTCGGCTACTCGTTCGACCAGCGTCATCCTGACCTCCTCCCATGTCCGGAGCGGCGGCACCACAGTACCTGCCGGCGCGAGCCGCTCGGCCATCTGCCGGATCCAAGCCACGAACGCGCGCTGCAACTCGCCCGCGCGCGGATCCCGCAACCAGGGCTGCAGCGCTTCCCACACCCGCAGCAGGTCAGCGTTCGTTCGGCTCTGCTCCAGCGCGGCCACCACACGCAGCAGGTTGCGCCCAAGCAGATCGTCGGCCGTCACGCGGCGGAGGTCAAGCACGGCGTAGCCCTGCGCAGACTGATACGGCGTGAGCCCCGGTGCGCCCGGAATGACCAGCCCGCTCATCCGCCGCGCCGCGGTCCACGGCCCGGTGCCGTTGTAGAGCACGATCGGCAGCACCGGCGGCAGTCGCCCCTCGGCGGTCCCCGGCGCCTCGTTGCGCACCATCTCCAGGTAGAGCAGGCCGGTGTAGGTGTGGATTCGCAGCGCCATCCACGCGTCGTCCTCGGATTGGAACTCCAACAGGATCAGCAGATACATCGAGTGCTGGCCGATGCGCAGGCGCCAGACGGTGTCACCGTGGCGCTTCCGCAACTCGTCGCTGACGTACTCGGTGGAGAGTTCGCCCAACTCGGAGAAGTCGGCTGCCGCCAGGACGTCAGCAGGGAGGCAGGCGCGCAGCAGGTCCTCGACCAAGAGCTTGCAGGCGAAGAGGCGCTTGTAGTTCTCGTCATGGAGCATGGTGGGGTGTCCGCACTACCGATAGCGGCCCGTCCGGCGCCGGCGCTTCAGGGAGCAGTAGAGAGTAGAAGTGCGGCGTCTCCGCCGGGCGGTTGATCGCGTTCGGACGAGTCCCGCGCTCGTCACCTCAGCGGCGCGGGGCGTCGCTCCCCGGCTCGCGCCAGACCATGCGGCGCGCGGTGCCGTCCATGATCAGCGCGCGGTCGGCGTCGTCCAGGTCCGGCAGGAGCTCGTCGAGCACGCGGGTGAGCTTGCCATAGCCGGGTTCCTCCTGGATCCAGGGGAAGTCGGTGGCCCACATGCAGCGGTCGGCGCCCATCTCCATCACCAGCTCGCCGTGCCAGCGCCGCAGGTCCAAGTACGGGTAGGGCTCCTGGCTGAAGGCATACTGGCCGGAGAGCTTGACGCACACGTTCGGGAACTGCGCCAGACCCAGGGTGTTGTGGCGGGTCAGCGGCTGGTCGTTCGTGAACGTGCGCCGGATCATCCGCGGCCGGCCCTGCTCGTCGGTGGTCATCGACCCCTCGGGCGGACAGACCATCAGGTGGTTGAATACGACGGTGAGCTCCGGAAACGCGTCCAGCAGCCACGGGGTCAGGTGCGCCTCGGCGGCGCGAGGATGGAGCCAGACGATGTAGTCCTTCAGGGCGGCGTGCTTCCAGAACGGGTAGGTCGTGAAGGTGCGCACGTCCATCGGCGCGGTCGGATCGAGCGGGCCGCCGATCTCGTGCAGGCGGAAGCCGACGATGTCGCCGTCCTCGGCCAGCCGGTCCATGTGGTCCTCCGGACGCCGCGGGTCCGGCACCAGGCCGATCCCCTTGAACCGTTCCGGGTAGCGCTTCAGGCAGTTGCGGAGATAGGCGTGGGTTTTGAGCGAGGTGCCGCCGATCTGCACCAGCGTCGCCCGCTCGACGCCGTGCTCCTCCATCAGGCCCAGGAGCTTCTCGGCGTTCTCCTCCCGCTCGGCCGGCAGGGTGTCGCTCACCTCACGCGGGAACTCCGGCGATGCCTTGGCGAAGACGTGCACGTGGGCGTCGATCACGAGGCGAGCCTCCCGATCTCCTCCTCCGCAAGGGCGCGGCGGTACAGGCGCAGGTCGCGAATCCTGCCGTTGAAGGTGTCGATGGCTCCGGCGCCGATTCGCAGCGGCTGGTCCGTCGAGACGTCGAAGGCGGAGCCGTCGAACGCCGTCGAGGTCGCGACGCGGCTGCCGTCGACGTGGAGCTCGAGCCGTCCTCCCCTGCGCACGGCGGCCAGGCGGCGCCAGCCGGGCTCCAACTCGTGATCGTGGGTGACGTTGGCGCCCGCCTGCAGGGCACAGACGAGTCCCGAGGGGAGGGTGCCGGCGAACAGCCGGCCGCGGTAGACGGCCATCGACCAGACGCGGCGATACTTCACGTCGGGGGTGGTGTCGAGCTGTCCCGTGAGGGTCCAGGTGTCGCCGCCGTCATAGCGGTAGACTTGGCCCAGCGGCAGGGTGCCGGCGTAGAGCTTTCCGTTGAAGACGGCCATGGCCATGACCTCCAGCTCGTCGCCGAGGCGGCCGACGCAGGTCCAGGGGTCCGTGCCGTCGTCGCGGAAGACCTTGCCCTCCGGCCAGGTGCCGGCGTGCAGTTTCCCGTCGTGGGCGGCGAACGAGTAGACCTGGGAGACGCCCTCCTGGCCTCCGGCGTGCACCCAGTGGCTGCCGTCGGCGTAGCGGAACACGCCGCCCGACTCCCCGCCCTCGTTGCCCGCTCCGTAGAGGTGCCCGTTGAAGACCCCGAGCGACATCATGCGGCGGCCGGGGGTGCCGCAGTGCTCCCAGCGGTCGCCCCCCTGGTAGCGGAACACGCCCTGGCTGTAGAGCGGGATGGCGTAGAGCTCGCCCCGGTAGACGGCCATGCCGGCGCACGAGTCGGCGCCCTCCATGCGGCCGACGCTCACCCACTCGGAGCCGCCCGCGTAGCGGTACAGGGCGCCGCCGGGGGTGCGGTTCTCCGACTCCGGCAGCGCCGAGCCGCCGGCCCTATAGCACGACGTGCCGGCGTAGAGGCCGCCGTTGAAGACGCACAGGGAGGCCACGGTGTTGGCGGCGTCCGGGCTCCCGCACGGCTCCCAGCCGGCCTGGCCGTCGTAGCGGTAGACGCCGCCGGCCTCGTCGGCGCCGGTCTCGAAGGTGCCGGCGTAGAGGTCGCCCCGAAAGACGCACAGGGAATAGACGCGCAGGTTGTTGCCCGGGCGGCCGCAGTCGGCCCATGCGCCTTCGCTGCCGGCGTCGATCCCGAAGTGGAGGTGGCGGTAGTTGGCCTGGGCGGCGGTCACGCCGGCGTTGTTGAGCAGGCTGAGCTGGAAGCCGGTCCGGGTACCGGGGGCGTAGCGGCTGACGATGTCGCCCGGCACGTCGTCGAGAACGGCGTCCGTGTGGATCCGGACGGCAAGGGTGAAGTCGCCCGTCCCCAGGTCCAGGCCGGCCGACGGGGGAACCAGGACGTGGGCGCCGCGGCCGTCGAGGACGGCGCCGCCGGCCGTGAGGTCAGCGCCCTGGTTCCGGCCGTGGTGGCCGTTTCCAGAGTGATCACGGCAGTCGCCCGCGAGCGGCCAGTGCGCGAGCAGGCGTGTATCGGTGCCCATCGGTATCCTGCCCGGCACCATAGGTCGCTCGGGGCGGGCCGTCAAAACAGGGGCGGCTCAAGCAGCCCCCGGCGGGCTCGACTACAATCGAAGTTGCCATGATCGACTATCGAGAGCTCGGAGCGCGTACCCTGATCAACGCCAGCGGCACCATCACCACGCTCGGCGGCAGCCTTATGCCCGCGGAGGTGCTGGAGGCGATGCGCGCGGCGGCCGGCGCGTACGTCGATCTGCCGGACCTGCTGGTCAAGTCGGGCGAGTACCTGGCGCGGCGCATCGGCGTGCCGGCGGCGTTCGTCTCCTGCGGCGCGGCGAGCGGCATGCAGCTCGCCGCCGCGGGCTGTCTGACCGGTACCGACGTCGAGCGGGTGCGGGCACTGCCCAACACGTCCGGATGGGCCAACGAGTTCGTGATCGGCAGCGTCGATCCGCACTTCTACATCCACCAGGGCATCGAGGCGTGCGGCGGCACGCTGGTTCGCGTGGGCACCAGCGCCGCCCTCGGTACCGAGGAGATGGTCGACGCCATCGGCAGCCGCACGGCCGCCGTCGTCTTCTTCCTCGGCAGCCAGCCCATCGAACAGCTCGCCGAGGTGGCGAGCGGAGCCGCCGAGCGCGGCGTGCCGGTCATCGTCGACGCCGCCGCGCAGTTGCCGCCGCGCTCCAACCTGACCGAGCTCGTCGCCGAGGGCGCGTCGCTGGCCGTGTTCAGCGGCGGCAAGGGGCTTCGGGGTCCGCAGTGCACGGGCCTGGTGGTCGGCACGCCCGAGCTGGTCGCCGCCGTGCGATTGAACTCCAGTCCCGAGAGCGGCATCGGCCGGGCGATGAAGGTGGGAAAGGAAGAGATCATGGGGCTGCTGGCGGCGGTGGATCGGTTCCTGGCCTCCAGCGACGAGGAGGACGTGGCGCGCTGGCAGGCGCAGGCAGCGCACATCGCCGACACCCTCGTCGCGGCCTCCGCCGCCCCGGAAGCCGCGGTGTCGATCACGGGCAGGGGGCAGCGCGCGTTTCCGGACGTGGCACCGCGCCTTCACGTCGAGCTCGATCCCGAACAGGCGGCCGCCGTCGTGGAGGAGCTGTGGAACGGCGATCCGTGCATCGCCATGCGGCAGAGCGGGAACGGCGTGGTCGTCGACCCGATGACGCTGGAGCCGGGCGAGGAGCGGATCGTCGCGGCGCGCCTGCGCGCTGCCTTGGAGATGCGTGCCTGAAGCCGGTCAGCGGGCGGCAGCGCTTCTCATCGGCTCCAGGCTGAGCAGCTTGCGCCGCACGGAGGTCGTGCACCGGTCCGCGATGCTCGCGTAGTCGTCCCTGTTCGCGTTTTTCTCGCTCCACTTCTCGTAGATGAGGATGATCGACTTCCGCGCCTGGCCGGTCCTGTTGACCATCGAGGTGTGCCATCCATAGGAGTTGAACAGCACGGCGTCGCCCGCCTTGCCGGCGAAGACCCGGTGGCCGGGCATCGTCTCCAGCGGCCGGGCATTGGGGCACTCGCCGGCGTCCGGCTTGTGGCTTCCCGGCACATAGCCGAATGCGCCGCCGTCGGCGGGAACGTCGTCGACGTAGATCTGCACCTTCATGTGCAGGGGGTAGGAGTGCGGGACGTCCGCGTGCCAGCGGAGGTAGCTGACCGGCTGCGCGGGCAGGGTCCGCACCTGCGGCGCGAGCAGCAGCAGCTTGTCGTCGGCGAAGTCCATCAGGTAGGGGTACCAGGAAGGGTGGTCGATCAGGTCGATGAAGGCGTCGTCCTTCTCGAACGGATTCTCGATGTCGAAGAACCCGCCCGGTCGCGTGCCCTGTGCAATGCCTTCCAGCCATTGCGCCTTTTCCTCGCGCACGCAGCGGTCGAAGGCCCGCTGCAGGCGAGTCAGCTCGGCGCCGGCCATGGCTCCCTCCAGGAACAGGTAGCCGTTCTCCTCCCAGAAGCGTCGCTCGCCGTCGGTCGGGTTCTGAGCCATCGCGGGTACGCACCGTAGCGTAGCACGGCCGGCCCGCGGCGCGTCGATTGCCGGCGCCCGCGCCCGGCAGGCAGGATTCCGGGACATGGACCCGACGACCGCACGCGGTGCCGAGCTGAACCGGCAACTCGTCCGTGACGGCTACTGCCACGTCCCCGGGGTGGCGCCGTCGGACCTGATCGAGCGGGTGCGGGCATTCGCCGACGGCGCCGCCGACCGCTTGTCCGACGCGCAGAAGGAGCGGACCCGGTTCCAGGGTTCGATGATCCAGGTGAAGGAACACGAGGAGATGCTGCCGCTGATCGTGCTGCCGGCGGCGCGCGCGGTGTTGGCCGGGATGGGCTATTCCGGCGCGCGCTTCATGTCCGGCTACATCATCAGCAAGCCACCGCTGGTGGCTCCGCCGCTGTTCTGGCACCAGGACGGCATCGTCTGGGACGACCCGACCAGCTACACCGACCAGCCGGTGCAGGTGTTCCTGATGTACTACCTGATCGACACCAACCGGCGGAACGGCTGCCTGCGGGTCATCCCGGGCTCGCATCGCCGACGTCATCGGCTGCACGGCCTGCCGCCGGCCCATGGCGAGGACCTGGCACACGCCGGGGAGCATCATCCCGCGCTGCAGCCCGACCCGGACGAGATGGACGTGCCGGTCCGCGCGGGCGACGTGGTGATCGGCGACGCGCGCCTGCTGCACTCCGCTCACCCGAACGCCTCGGGACAGCGCCGCACCGTCATCACGCTGTGGTTTCTGCCGACCTGGCCGGACCTCCCCGAGCGCCTGCATGCGTTCTACGGCAGCCGCAACGTCCTGGAAGGAAGGCCCGCGGGCTGGAGCGACGCCGGCTGGCGCGCGCTGCGCGGCGTGCTCGCCTGGTACGACGGCCCGGTGGAACCCGAGGAGGTCAGCCGGACCCCGGACGCTCGCCTCACCTCCTGACGGTTCTTGCCGCGCGGTGAGCGGCGTGGTACGACAACCGGTCAAGATGGCTACCGCTTACGAACCTCTGTCGGATGTCCGTCGCAACCTCAGAGTGGCGTGGTACCGCAGCCCGATCGAGCCGGCCACGCTCAGGCGGCTGATGCAGCGCAGCGACCTGCAGGGATGGCTGCAGTCCGGCGGCCACCTGCTCCTGTACCTGGCGCTCGGCGCCCTGGCGTTCCGGCTGTGGGCCGCTCAGGCGTGGGTGGCCTTCGCCTTCGCGCTGTTCGCCCATGGCACGGTGGCGAGCTTCATCCGCGGCGTCGCCCCGCACGAGCTCGCGCACGGCACGGTGTTCCGCACCAAGTGGCTGAACCACGTGTTCCTCTACGTCTACAGCGTGCTGAGCTGGTGGGACCCGTACGACTACGGCACCAGCCATACGTACCACCACCGCTACACGCTGTACCCGGAGGGTGACCGGGAGAACCTGCTGCCGCTCAACCCCAAGGTCGGCGGTCCGTGGTTCCTGATCCAGATCTTCACCGTGAACCTGACCGGCCGTCCCGGCCGCACGTTCGGCAAGGGAGGCCTGATCTCCACGCTCGTGGTCACCTTCATGTCGGCGATCGGCAAGGTCGGCTACGTCCGCATGCCGGCCGGCGAGTGGGTCAGCGCCCTGCATTCAGACCAGCCGGCCGAGGCGCGCAAGTCGATGTGGTTCTCGCGCGTGCAGCTCGCCTTCCACGGCGCTGTGGCGGTCTACGGGATCGTCTCCGGGTACTGGATCCTGCCGATCCTGGTCGGCGTGGCGCCGCACATCGGCAACTGGCTGGTGTACCTGTGCGGCCTGCCCCAGCACTGCGGCCTGCGCGACAACGTCGCCGACTTCCGCAAGTCGACGCGTTCGATGAAGCTCGATCCGCTTTCGACCTTCCTCTACTGGCGGATGAACTGGCACGCCGAGCACCACATGTACGCCGGGGTGCCGTGCTACAACCTCAGGAAGCTGGCGCGTGAGATCGCGCACGACATGCCGGAGCCGCGCACCCTGTGGGGGGCGTGGCGGGAGATGCGCGAGGTCTGGAAGCGGCAGCAGACCGACCCCGGCTACCAGTTCGACACCCCGCTGCCTGACGAGGTGGCCCCGTCGGATGCGCGGGACGGTCGTCCCGACCAGCCGGACGACCTGGAAGCCTCCATAGGCGACTTGGCACCGCAGGGGCTGCAGACGGCTCCCGAGCAGCGGTAGGGCGGATGGCGGTCGCGGAGCGCGACGGTCGGCCCGCCGGCGGGGCCGGTTCGCTGGCCGGCACGGCTTCCCTTGAGGGGAAGTACGCGCTGGTCACCGGCAGCACGCAGGGGCTCGGCGCAGCCACCGCGCGGGCGTTCGCGGAGCGCGGCGCGGCGGGGGTGGTGGTGACCGGCCGTGACGCCGAGCGGGGAGAGGCGGTCGCGAGCGAGCTTGCCGGTCTGGGCTGCGACGCGCGCTTCGTGGCGGGCGACCTCGCCTGCCTGGATGACTGCCGGAACCTGGTGGCGGCCGCCGACCGCGCTTTCGGCACGCTGCATGTCCTGGTCAACGCCGCCGCCTTCACCGAGCGCTCCACGATCTGGGACACGACGCCGGAGTTCTACGAGCGGGTGATGAGCATCAACGTGCGCGCGCCATTCTTCCTGACGCAGGAGGCGGTCAAGGTGATGCAGCGCGAGGGCGTGGCCGGATCGATCGTCAACGTGTCGAGCGTGGCCGCGCACGGCGGCGAGCCCATGCTCTGCCCGTACTCGATCTCCAAGGCGGCGCTGAACGCGATGACCAAGAATGTCGCCTACTCCGTGATGCGCCACCGCATCCGCGTGAACGCCCTCAACCTCGGCTGGATGGACACGCCGGGCGAGGACGCGATCCAGCGTCGCTATCACACGGACGGCGGCGACTGGCTGGCCGCCGCCGAGGCCGCGCAGCCGTTCGGGCGGCTGATCAAGCCGGCCGAGGTGGCCCGCACCATCGCCTACCTGGCCTCGGAGGAGTCCGGCGTGATGACCGGGGCGCTGATCGACTACGACCAGTCCGTGTTCGGCGCCGGCCGTCAGCCGATCCCGCCCCCGATGGACCAGTGGCCGTCGGTCGCGGGCGTGTCCTTCGCCTAGCGCACGGTGTCGACACGGCGCTGGTCAGTCGGCCAGCAGCAGGGTGTAGAGACGGAGCGGGAGGTTCGCCGACAGGAACGCACGCCAGGTCGACGGGTCGCCGGCCGTGCGCAGAGGCACGTCCAGACCGCCGGCGACCGCCAGCGGCAGGTCGATCAGCGAGGTGAGGCCGGCGCTCAGCTCGATCCCGGCATGTGGGCTCCACTCGCGGCCGTCGGCGAGTTCCGGGAACTCCGTGAAGCGGTTCTCGGCCTCGATGTAGAGCGCGGCGGTGAGGCTGCGGAACACCACCAGGTCCAGGAGCCGGTCCTCGCGCCCGCCGACCAGCGGGACCAGCAGGTCCAGGCCGCCGTACGCGCGCGCAGCTGCCGGCCCGCCCGCGCGGCTGCCGCCGCCGGCGCGTAGCCGGCTCTCCACCCCTTCGGCCGGCGCGGTGCCGATCCCGAACAGTCGCCAGTCGGCGCCCAGGTCCACGCTCGGCACCACATACACGCGCGGGACGATCCGGAGCGGCACTGCCGCCGACAGGCTCGATTGCAGCGACCAGGTGCCGTCGCCCGGCAGCACCGTGAACCGCTGCCGCAGCGATGCGAAATGAGGAAAGGGTCCCGGCAGCTTCACCGAGTCGAGTCCGAGCCACGGCTCCAGCGCCGGGCGCTGATCGGCGTCCAGCCCGGCCGCCAATGACAGGCCGCTGTCGTAGTAGGTGGGGCGGGTGCCCACTTCCAGCGGCATGCGCAGCGGCTGCCGGAATGCAAGTGAGCCGCTCCAGTCTTCCGTGCCGTACCACGTGAACAGCCCACCGGCGCGCGCCCCACGCGGCAGCGACAGCTCCGCTGCGGCATAGGCCCCCGGCACCACTGCCGGTGCCGTGGTGAACCACCTGACGGGATCACCCGGCGTTATCCGGGCGGCCGCCCCCGCACTCAGCCCGTACGACACCATCCCGGTCGACCAGTAGCCGACGCCGCCCCCCAGGCGCAGCGTGTCCGGAGACAGCTCGAACAGGCGCAGGTCGATGCCCACCAGGTCCGCCTCGTGCCGGCTGTGCTGGCGCACCACCCAGCTCAGCCTGCGCGGGTAGTGGTTGTTCTTTCGGTCGACGTCCAGCGTGTACCAGGCCGGGTCGACCTCGACGCTTCGCACGCGGCCGGCGACCTCCAGCACCTCCGTGCCTCGCACCGTGAAGTCGAGCGTCCGTTCGCCTTCGCCGACACGCTCCACGACGACCCGCACCGGGGCGGTCAGGCCGCTGTCGAGGAGGTCCCGGATCGTGATCCTGGCCACGTCCCCCTCGTGTGCCACGCCGGCCACGGCGTAGTCGGGATAGCGGCCGGTGGTCAGCACCTGCTCGCCGGCGCTCCGCATGCCCGGCCGGCGCTCCTCCAGGTGGGCGAGGAAGCGCTCGGTGTCGACGAACCGGTGGCGGTACCGGCGGGCGTACTCGCCCAGTGCCTCGTCGAAGGCGTCCTTGCCCATCTCGGTGGCGAGCTGGCGCACGGCCAGCGCGCCCTTGTCGTAGATGACGGCCGTCAATCCGTTCTGGTTCCGGGCGTCCACGTCGCTCGCCACCGGGAAGTCGAAGCCCGCCTTGCGCAGCGCGTGGAACCGGGTCACCAGCCGCTCGCGGAAGCTGTGGTAGCCCAGCAGGCGGCGGGCGATCGTACCCGCCGCGCCGGCGTCGCCGGGGAACAGGTTGTCGTCCGCGCCGTACTTCCGCTCCAGGTAGTCCAGGGTCACGTACTGGGTCAGCGATTCGCTGAGCCAGTTGTCGCTGATGAAGTCCACGGCCGTGCCGATGCCGAAGTAGAAGTGCCCGATCTCGTGCGCGACCAGGAACTCCAGCACGCGGTCCCAGAGGGCTCGCGCCGGCACGTCGGCGTTGAACGCGCCGCTGCCCAGCATCACGAAGGCGTCGGCCGCCATGCCCCAGGCGCCGGGCCGCACTCCCTCGACGATGGTGACGCGGCGATAGTCCAGCGGCCCGAGGACGGCGGCGTAGTGGTTCAGCGCCTCGGCGGCGTAGCCGGCGAGCTTGCGCGCCTGGCGCTCGTGGCCGGGGCGATGGAACAGGCGCACCTCCGCGTGCGCGGATGCGGTCTCGACGAGCCGGAAGCGGTCCTCGGGAAAGATGGTCAGGGGTATGGTGACTGCCGGCGTCCGGCTCTCGATCACGTAGGCGGTACCGTCCTCCACGGGCGAGGAGCGCTCGTCGTGCGAGATCACCCGGTAGCCGGGCGGGACGACGAGGCGCACGCGGTAGCCGTGGATCGGCGGCAGCGTGTACTGGTCCGGATCGGGATAGAGACGCGGATACCAGGCGAAGCGCTGCACGAACACGCCGTCGAGGCTGGTGAGGTCTCCGGCGCGCAGGGCAGGCAGGCGAGTCCGGAACGTGACGGTGAGCCGGTAGCGGTCGCGCGGCGGCAGCCGCAGCCGCACCGCCAGCCCGGGTATGGGATAGGTGAACTGGCGGCGGCCCGCCAGCGGGAGCGCCTCGAACGGCACCTCGGCGCCGTGCGCGTCGACGATACGGGTGATGCGCGTGTAGCCGGCCTCGAACCCGGCCTGGTAGCTGGCGTCTTCGATCAACGGGTTGGCGTGGGGGTTGGGGATGGCGCCGGCGTTGTTGAGCAGTGCCAGTACCGCCGCCTTGCCGCCCGCGAAGTCGGCCATCTCGGAGCGGCTGAAGGAGATCACCTGCGTTCCGGCGACCACCGACTCCACCGGGTCGTACGTCAGGTCGAACTCGTAGTCGACGGCCGCGAGTGGCGCCGGCTGCAGCAGGGCAGCGGCGGCCAGCGCCAAGGCGGCGGCGCCGAAAGGGTTCAAGGGCTTCCTCATCACGGCGACTCTGGTCGTGCCATTGGCTGGCGAGCGACTGGAACCACGACACCGCGCCCATCGGCTCTCGGGTGACCTGTCACCGTACTGGGAGTGTCACATCGAACCGGACTGGCTACTGTCAGGATTTACGTCCGGCGCTTCCGCATGCGGGCGTGGGTGCGGGCGCGCATCCGGGCGTGCGCTTCCTCGGTGCCGTCGTGGAAGCTGCCGAACATGCGGTCGAACATCATCCCGTTGTCGCCCGCGTAGTTGCACTCGAAGTAGCGGTGGTGGAGGTAGTGGTAGTAGCTGCCGTGCTTGAGCGCCATCGACTCATTGCCAAGCTCCGCCTTCTCGTACCCGGTATGGCCGGTCGCGGGCGAGAGGGCGGCGTGCTGCAGGTGGAGATGGCGTGCAGGGGGTGGGACGGCAGGATCCAGTGCAGGAACACGCCGGTGAAGTAGAGCAGGTGCTCGATCGGGTGCATGGACAGCCCGGACCACGGACCGACGTTGATGTTGCGGTGATGAAGGTAGTGGGCGGCCTTGTAGATCGGCTTCCAGTGCAGGAGGCGGTGTACCCAGTAGAAGTGGATGTCCCGGATCAGCGGTATCAGTACCAGCAGGGCGACGAAGTACACGGGGTTGGTGCGCAGCTCGACGAAGGGCAGGTAGCCGTTGGCGTAGGCCCACAGCGTCAGGATCTCGTACGCCGACCAGATGCCGCCGCCTGACACCATGCTCCAGAACACGTTGTCACGGATCTGGTGATTGAAGGTGAACCCGCGGTGCTTGGTGCTCAGCCAGCGGTTGCTGAACTTGTAGCGCATCCCCTGCGCCCGCTGGACGTACAGCCGCACGTGCCAGAGGCCGAACCAGACGAACATCAGCGCGGCGTTGCGGGCCAGGATCCATGCCATCCATCCCGGGCGGAACGTGGCCATCGACTCCAGCGGCGGGGTGAGCACGAACCAGACGAGCGCCGTGGTCCCGAACCAGAACGCGTTCAGCGGCCACAGGTAGCCGGGGAACCCGAACATCCACTTGAGAAACGCCAGCGGCTTGGGCGGCCACTGGAAGGGCGGCGGGAACTCGATCCGCTCCGTGGGCTTCCACTCGCCGCGCGCGTCGCGAACACCAAGGTCGGCAGACGCCATAGCCCTTGAACGGTAGCGCGGCGAGGGGCCGTTCGCAATCGGTGCCGAGCAGCGTCAGGCGCCGGCGATGCGCGGCATCGGCAGGGGCTCCTTGCCCATCTCCGCGAACAGCAGCTTGCGGATCAGCTCGTTCTTGAGCCCCTGGGCCTCCGGGACGTCCCAGAGGTTGTCGACCTCGCCCGGGTCGGTCGCCAAGTCGAACAGCTCGCCGTAGTCCTGCCGGTAGTAGACGGTCAGCTTGTAGCGGTCCTCGACGTAGGTCTTGAGGTGCACGGTGGTCGGCTCGTGCCGGTTCTCGACCACCACGTGGTCGCGGCGCGACGGCCGCCGCCCGTACCACACGCCGGTCTGGTCGATGCCGGTCATCGATGCGGGGACGGCGATGCCGGCCGCCGCCAGGAACGACGGCGCGAAGTCCACCAGCGACTGCAAGGCGTCCGAACGCCGGCCGGCCGGCACGCCGCCCGGCTGCGCGACGATCAGCGGCACGCGGATCAGGTCCTCGTAGTGGAACGCCCCCTTGCCGGTCATTCCGTGCTGGCCGAACAGGTGGCCGTGGTCGGAGGTGAACACCACCAGCGTGTCGGAGGCCAGCCCCACCGCCTCCAGCCGGTCCAGGATCCTCCCGATCTGCGCGTCCATCAGGCTGATCATCCCGTAGTAGCAGGCGATGTCCCTGGCCAGCTCGTCCCGGTCGTGCAGGTGCGAGGTGCAGCCGTGCACGCCCTGGCCGCTCTCCTTCCACGCCGAAAAGTAGGGATTCGCCGTCTGCTTGAGGCGAAAGTGGGGCGGGTTGGCATCGTGCTCGCCGGGCTGCACCGCCGGCACGGTGAGCGCGGCGGGATTGTACATCGAGTCCCACGGCTCCGGGACCAGGTACGTGGGGTGCGGGTCGAGGAAGCTTGCCCAGAGAAAGAAGCGCTCACCGCGCTCCGCGTACCCGTCAAGCAGGTCGCAGCAGCGCTCGGCGATCCAGGTGCCGTAGTGGAACGCCTCCGGAATCTCCCAGGTCCGCCGCTGGCGGTCGTTGGTGCCGGTCGGCGGGCGGAAGTAGCCGCGCCAGTCGGCCAGCCCCTTGCGCTCCATCCAGAGCGCGTAGTGCTGGCCGACGTACGCCTCGTCGGTGTGGTTGCGCGCCAGCGCGACGTGCTCGAACCCGTAGAACGGGCCGTGGAATCCTCGCCAGAACTCCAGGTCCTGGAGCGTGGGATACGCTTCCAGCGACGGGTGCTCGCAGGTCCCGGCCGTCGGCTGGAAGTGCGCCTTGCCCACCAGCGCGGTGCGCACGCCGGCACCCTGGAAGTCCTCGCCGACCGTGTGCTCGGATTCAAGCAGCTTGGTGCCGAGCGACCAGGCGCCATGCTGGCTGGGATAGCGGCCGGTGATGATCGACGCGCGCGTCGGCGTGCAGGTCGGGTTGGGGCAGTAGGCGCGGGTGAACAGCGTGCCGCGCGCGGCCAGCCGGTCCAGGTTGGGCGTGCGGAGCTCCCCGTTCAGGCAGCCCAGAGTGTTCCAGTGCTGCTGGTCGGAGGTGATCAGGAGGACGTTGCGGGCGGCGAGCGGCATACCCGTATCAGAGCGGAGTCCCCGCCGGCTGTCCATGCATGGCGTGTGCGTGGCAGTGTCGGCCCCACCGTGGCGCGCCAAGAGCAGAGACCGGTGCGCATCGGCGCCGACGTCGGCGGGACCTTCACCGACGTCGTGCTGACCGATGGGGCCGGCAGGGTCTGGACCCACAAGCTGCCCTCGACGCCGCCGGACTTCGAGCAGGCGGCCCTGGAGGGCATCCGGCGCACGCTGAGCATGGCCGGCGTGGACGGCGGCGCCGTCGGACTCGTCTCTCATGGCACGACGGTGGCGACCAACGCCGTGCTGGAAGGCCGCGGCGCGCGCACGGCGCTGATCACCACGGCCGGGTTCCGCGACGTGCTGGAGCTGCGCCGCCTGCGCGCCCCGCAGCTCTACGACCTGTTCTTCGAAAAGCCGCCGGCCCTCATCGAGCGCCGCCTGCGGTTCGAGCTGGACGAGCGGGTCACCGCCGCCGGCGAGGTCCTGCGCGGCGTTCGCGAGGAGGACCTCGAGCACATCGCCGCGGAGCTGGTCCGGGAACGCGTGGAGTCGGTCGCCGTCTGCCTGCTGCACGCCTACACCTACCCTGGGCACGAGCGCCAGGTCGGCGCGTTCCTGAGCAGGGAGCTGCCGGAGATGCAGGTCTCGCTCTCCTGCGACATCCTGCCGGAGCGGCGCGAGTACGAGCGCACGGCGACCACGGCGGTCAACGCCTACGTCCGCCCGACGATGGCCGCTTACCTGCTGGCCATGCGGCGCGGCCTGGACGAGCTGGGCATCGGCGCGCCGCTGCTCATCATGCAGTCGTCCGGCGGCCTGGCCTCGGAGGCGCACACCGCCCGGCGGCCGGTCTTCATGCTGGAGTCCGGCCCCGCCGCGGGCGTCCTGGCCGCCAACCTGACCGCCGGGAGGCTCGGGGTGGACAACATCGTCACCCTGGACATGGGCGGCACCACCGCCAAGGCGTCGATGGTCGAGGCCGGGCGCGTGAACTACTCCGCCGAGTACGAGGTGGGCGCATCGCTCTCCTCGGGCAGCCGCCTGGTCGGAGGGGGCGGCGAGCTGATCCGCGCCCCGACCATCGACATCGCCGAGGTCGGCGCCGGCGGCGGCAGCGTGGCGTATGTGGACACGGCCGGCGGCCTGCGCGTCGGCCCGCGCTCGGCAGGAGCGCGGCCGGGCCCCGCCTGCTACTGCCGCGGCGGCGAAGAGCCCACGCTCACCGACGCCAACGTCGTGCTGGGCTACATCCGCCCCGGTCCCCTGGCGGACGGCGACGTCGTGGTCGACGGCGAGCTCGCCCGGCGCAGCGTGGCGGACCGCATCGCCGGTCCACTCGGCCTGGACCTGCCGGCCGCCGCGTTCGGGATCCACCAGATCGCCAATGCGACCACCATGCGCGCGCTGCGTCAGGTGTCCACCGAGCGCGGCCGCGACCCGCGCGAATTCACGCTGGTGGCGTTCGGCGGCGCCGGTCCCATCCACGCCGCGGGCCTGGCCGGCGAGCTGGCCATCCGCCGCGTGGTCATCCCGCCGCTGCCCGGGCTGTTCAGCGCCATGGGGCTGCTGTTCTCCGGCATCGAGCACCACGCCGTCCGAAGCTGCATGCTGTCGCGGCAGGACCTGTCGGCGGAGGCGCTGGAAGCCGTTCGCGCCGAGCTGCGCGCCGACGTGCTGGACACGTTTGCCGAGGAGGGGCACGCCGCGGACGAGGTCGCCGTGCGCTATACCGCGGACGTGCGCTTCCGCGGGCAGACCTCGGAGATCAACGTGCCGCTGGCCTCCGGTTCGTGGGGGGCGGCGGAGCTTGCGGCCATGCAGGAAGCCTTCGCGGACGAGCACGAGCGCCTGTACGGCCACCGCTCCGATCCCGACAATCCGGTCGAGGTGATCGCGGTGCGCGCGGTCGGCCGCGCCGAGGTTGCGGACATGACCGACCGCCTGCGGCCGGGCGCCGCCGCGGCAGGGGAGTCGCGCGACCGCAGCGCCTGGTTCGGCCCGTCGTGGGGCAGCATCGACACGCCGGTGTGCCGGCGGGGGGATCTGCGGGCCGGCGAGCGCGGCCCGCTGCTGATCGACGAGTACGACACCACGATCGTCGTGTCGCCGGGCATGCGCGCGCGCACCGACGACCGGCTCAACGTCCACATCGAACCTGAGAGGTCGTCATGACGACGCGGCAGCGGGATTTCTTTGCGGCCAAAGGGTTTCTCAATCTGGGACCGGTTCTGGACCGGGATGAGACCGCCTGCTTCGAAGCGATGTTCGACGACGATCGCCTGCGGCATCCCTACTTCTGGCACGCCTCCGGGCATCATCAGCACGCCAACTACGACGCGCTGGTGACCTCACCGCGGTTCGACGAACTGATTCGGCATCCGCGTCTGCTGCCGGCGATAGAGGAATTGATGGGTGGGCCGGTCTGCTTCGGCGAGATCGGGTTGCGTTCCATGGGGCCGTACGATGGCGCGCTCCATCGGGACTGGCACCGCGACCGGGCGCACTGGCATGACCATCCGCTCCGCATGGACTACCTGCAACTCGTGGTCTACTTCCGCGACGTGGATGCGGGCACTCACTGCCTGTCGCTGTCGCCGGAGTCCGTTGCCGACCCGGTGCTGGACGACCAGGCGGCGCAGCTTGTCCGCGGCGGCGTCCACGATCTGCATGGTCCGGCGGGCACCTGTGCGCTGTTCAACGTATCGGTGCTGCACACGGCGACCACACGGCCGACGCAGCAGATCCGCAAGACGGCGCAAATCTATTACGGCCACCGGCACCGTGCCCCGCTGGCGAACGACTCGGCGATTCCGGCCACGTTCTGGCGCGACTCTCCCGACGCCGAGACACGAGCCTTCTACGGGGTGTTGAACGACCGTACGCGGCTCTACCTGAAGGCATTCGGACCACCGCCACATGAGGAGGCGCGCCCGTGATGGACCACGGCGTGGACCCGGTCACGCGCGAGATCGTCAAGAACGCGCTGGCCGCCGCCGCCGACGAGATGGCGATCGCCCTCTACCGCACCGCCTACTCGACGATCGTGCGCGACTGCCTGGACTACTCCACCTCGCTCTGTGACGGCGAAGGACAGATGATCGCGCAGGGGGTGACCATCCCCCTGCACCTGGGCTCGGTGCCGTTCGCGATGGAGACGCTGTTCGCCAGGTACGGCGACGACATGGAGCCCGGCGACGTCTTCATCCTCAACGACCCCTTCGAGGGCGGGATGCACATCCCGGACATTTTCATCGTCAAGCCCATCTACTGGGAGGGAGCGCGCATCGCCTTTTCCGTGTCCACCGCCCACCACCTCGACCTCGGCGGGCGGCTGCCCGGCAGCTCGGCGTGCGACAACACCGAGACCTTCCAGGACGGCCTGCGCATCCCGTGGCTGAAGCTGCATCGCCGCGGCGAGCCGGATCAGGCGCTGCTGGCGATGATACGGGTCAACGTGCGCGTCCCGGAGATGACGCTCGGCGACCTGCGCGCGCAGGTGGCAGCCTGCCACACCGGCGAGCGCGCCGTACACGAGCTGGTGCGGCGCTACGGCCCCGACACCTTCCGCGCCTGCACGGCCGACCTGATCGACTACACCGAGCGGCTGGTGCGCGCCGAGATCGCGCGCTGGCCGGATGGCACGCACACCTTCACCGACTACATGAACTCCGACGGGGTGGGCGGCCCGCCGGTGAAGCTGCACGTGGCGCTGACGGTCGCCGGCGACAGCCTGACCGCGGACTTCACCGGCAGCGCGGCGCAGGTGCCGGGAGCGATCAACAACACCTACTCCTTCACCTTCTCGGTGGCCTGTTTGTGCGTGCGCGCCGCATTGCGCCTGGACCTGCCCAACACTGCCGGCATGTTCCGGCCGATCTCGGTCATCGCCCCGGCGGGGACGGTGCTGAACGTGGTGATGCCGGGCGCGTCGTCGATGCGCGGCATCACCGGCTTCCGGCTGGCCGACCTGATGTTCGGGGTGCTGGCGCAGTTCGTCCCGCACCGCATCCAGGCGGCCGGCGAGGGCGGCAACTCGCTGGTCGTGCTCGGCGGCCTGCGCCCCGACCGGTCGCCTTACGTCTACTACGAGCTGATGACCGGCACGTGGGGCGGGCGCCCGGACCGCGACGCCAACGACGGGCTGTGCAATCCGGCCAACGTCGCCAGCAACATCCCGGTGGAGGAGGCTGAGAGCAACTACCCGTTGCGGATCGAGCGCTACGGCCTGGTCCGCGACTCGGGCGGGCCAGGCAGGTTCCGCGGCGGCATGGCCGTGGAGCGGGAGTGGCGGCTGCTGGACGGCCGCGCCCACCTGGCGATCCGCTCCGACCGGCGCGACCACCTGCCGTACGGGCTGTCCGGCGGCCGGCCGGGCACCGGCTCGATCAACGTGCTGAGCCGGGAGTCAGGCGAGGAGGAGACACTCATCACCATGGTCTCCACGACCATGGAGGCCGGCGAGCGCCTCTATCACCGGCAGGCCGGCGGCGGCGGCTGGGGCGATCCCCTGGAGCGGGACCCGGAGCTGGTCGCGCAGGACGTCCGCAACGACAAGGTGTCGCTCGCCTTCGCCTGCGACGACTACGGCGTGGTGCTCGACCCCGACACCCTCGCCGTCGACCACGACGCCACGAAGCGCATCCGCCGGGAGCGGGCACAGTAGATCCAGAGGCTCTCGCGTCACACTCTGGTCTGCAATCGGCCCATGCACCTCGGGAGTTGCAGGAATGACCGGCTGCCTTCGGCGCTGAGCCGGCCGGATGACACAGGTGCACGTCGGATCAGCCGGTGAACGGGTGTCCGCGGGTGTGGTGGATGATGCCCGGACGCAGCCGCACGCTGCCGTCGGCTGAACGCAGGATGATCGGTCCCTCGCGCCAGTTGTAGATGGTGTTGATGCGCATGTAGGGGTGGTCGAGCAACAGCGACGCCATGTACAGCGGGATGCCGAGGTTGTGCTTGCCGTGCCAGGTGCCCTCCCGGAACCAGCCGGCCGCCTCGTCCCAGTTGTCGAGGAAGGTCAGGAACGAGGCGGCCGTGGCCGCGTCCACCTCCTCCGCGCGGTAGCCGTTGCCGCGGCAGCGCAGCACGTACAGCACCTGCATCGGGTCGAACACGCTGCACCCCCGGCCGCCGAATCCGCGCTCGCGGTCGGCGCCGCCGAGAACGAAGTCGATGATGGCGCGCTGGCGCGGGATCTCCCAGCCGAGCCGCTCGTAGGTCACGAACAGCTTGAAGATGCCGTTAACCACATTGGAGTGCGGTGCCTCGACGCCGGCGTACCACGCGCCGGTAGCCTGATCCTGGCGTGCCTCCAGCCACTGTTGGACGAAGTCGATCACCGCGTCCTCGGGTTGCGCGCAGTGTGCTCCGCGCACGCCGGCGGCCTGCAGGTGCAGGTGGGTCTCCACCGCCCGCGAGGTCCAGCTTCCGGCCGTCCACGGCGCGTGCCCGGCCCACGTCTCTTCCAGCCAGCGGCGCGCCTCGGCGACGGTGGCCAAGTAGTCGCGGTTGGACTGGGTGCCGGCCGGCAGACGGTAGCGGTCGGCCATGAACACGCGGTTGCGGAGTTGCCACTCGAATCCGGACGAGACGTAGCGTTCCGGCGAGGCGATCGCGCCGCCGATGGTGCCGTCCCCTTCCGGGACACGCAGCAGGTTGGCGGCGGGGTCGAGGTGCTCCAGGACAGCGTCCGTCCAGGCGGCCAGCACGGCCCCGTCGGAGTCCCACGGCGTGTGCGACGGCGGTATGAAACCCAGGGAACGCAGCTCGCCGAAGGCGCCGAGGGCCATGCTGGATATGAACAGCGCGTGCGCCTCCTCACCCGGCGCGGTGGTGAACAGCCACGGATGCCCGGCGCTGCGGGTCGCGTCGAAGAACCCGAACGCCCGCTCCAGGCGAGAAGCCATCTCCGCGAAGATGTCGTGCAGCGGGTGCCGCCCGCACGCGGGGCAGGCCGCCTGCGCCGCGGCGTCCACGGCGTGCACCGCGGTGCAGCGCGGGCAAAAGCAGTACACCTGCCCGCGGGGCCAGGCGCTTGCCGGGAGCAGCAGATGGCTTCCGGCCGCCCGAGGCTGGTAATCGTCCATGTCGAGGATCCTGCCGGCAGGAGATCCGCCCCGCAATCGTCCACGCTGCCAGCGCGGCCGGTTTCCGAGCTGCGACCGGCCCGGTACCCTGCGCGGCGACTTGACGGGAGAAAGGAGACCGAGTGTGAGCGACGTGCCGACGTACGTGCTGGAGCGGGAGTTCGATGCGCCGCGCGGGCTGGTGTGGAAGGTCTGGACCGATGCGGAGCTGCTGCCGCGCTGGTACGGGCCGGGGGTGGAGACGATCGTCCACCGCCTGGAGGTGAAGCCCGGCGGGCTGTGGCTGGGCGAGATGCGCATGGGAGGCGGCTCCCACTATCAGCGGGTCGAGTACACGGAGGTCACGCCGCCGGAGCGGCTGGTCTGGCTGCACTCCGTCTGCGACGCGGACTGGAATGTCAACGCCAACCCGATGATGCCGGACTGGCCACGGGTGCTTCTGACCACCGTGACCTTCGAGGACCACGGCGGCCGTACCCGGCTGCGGCTGACTTGGGCGCCTCACGAGGCAAGCGCGGCGGAGACCGCCGCCTTTGCCGGCGCGATGGACCGCCTGGACCGGGGCTGGGGCGCCGGCATGGAGTTGATCGGCGAGTTGCTGGCCGAAATGCAGGGGTAATGTCGTGTGCCCTCGCTCTTTACCGGTTTCGGGGGCCGTGCGATGATTCGCCGCACCAATCAACGACCGTGCCGAGTTGAGGAGGCAACGATGAAACGATTGATTCTGGTGGCCGGAGCGCTGGCTCTGGCCGCGACAGGCGCCTTCGCCGCCGCCGAAGCAGAGGGAGCGGCGGACGCGATCTACGACGTGAAGGTGTTCTACGAGTTCTCGAAGGACCGCCTGCCGCAGGAGCATCCCTATCACGCCGATCTCGCGCTGGACAAGTTCGGGTTGCGCTTCGAGTACGACTTCGTGGCCGGCGGTTCCACCGTCGAGAAGACGGACCTGCTGTTCGCGGCAGGCGACTACTACGACATGCATCCGTATGGACTGCGCGTCTGGGAGGTCAACCGCTGGGCCATGGACGGCCACATCGTGCCGCTCTCCGACCACTGGGAGGACCTGCCCAACTACCGGAAGTGGTGGACGGACGACGAGTGGGCGACGGTCGATGCGTTCAACGCGGCCCCCGACGGCAAGATGTACATGCTGCTGTCCAAGAACCCGCGCACCATCAGCCGCGGCTTCGTCTACCGCAAGGACCTCGTCGAGGACGCCGGCCTGGAGTGGCCGACGACCATCGACGGGTACACGGAGCTGCTCAGGGCGCTGAAGGCCAACAACCCCGACCACTATCCGCTGTTCACGCGCGGCCAGGGCGGCATCTTCACCGACGTCTTCTACAACACGTGGCGGACCACGGCGGGCGTGCACTTCGACATCGACTCGGGTGAGCTGGTCTATGGCGCTGCCACCGACAAGATGAGGGAGCTGATCAAGTACTTCACCGGGATCTACGCCGAGGGCCTGATGGATGCGGAGTTCCTGACCAACACCCGCGAGCGGGAGAACGAGATCCTGTACGTGGCCAACACCGCGATCACCACCCCGAACTGGACCGGCAACGTCCCGTACATGAACAACACGTCGCGCAAGGCCACCCCGGAAGTCACCTGGACCCACTCCTTCATCCCGCTGCTGTCGGCGCCGGGCGCCGAGGCGATCATCAATCCGGAGACCGTGTACTACCCCTGGGGTCCGTTCCTGACCACCAATTCGGAGGGTGAGAAGCTGGACCGGTTGATCGCCTACCTGAACTGGATCATGGACGGCGAGGGCCTGGTGGCGCGCTACTTCGGTGAGGAAGGCGTGGACTTCGAGTACCAGGACGGCAAGCCCGTCTACCTGCCGCACATGCGCACCCCGGACAACCCCGACGGCGTCCAGGGCTGGGAGATAGGGCTGGAGAACTACCCGATCTTCCACCCCGACCGTCCGATGAGCGAGGGCGACCGGATCTATGGGGAGATGACCGCGTGGGCCGTGGGCAAGCCGTTCATCAGGAAGATCGCCTGGGGCTTCAACGAGACCGAGGAGAAGGATCGCGCCGACGTGCAGACGGTGGTGGACGACACCTGGAAGCAGTACCGCGCCAAGTTCGTCCTGGGCGAGCTGGACGCGTCCGACGACGCACACTGGCAGGAGTACCTGGACGCTCTGGACAACGCCGGCGTCGAGCGCCTGCTGCAGCTCTACCAGGGAGCCTACGACCGCAACTATTGAGCCGCTCTCGGCTTGAACGTTTCGACGGGCATCTCCAAGTTTGGAGATGCCCGTCCTGGTCATGAGGTGATGGTGAGATGCGGAGCGCGGTAGCGCCCACCGAAGTCCCCGTGAAGGGCGTGGGCTCGCAGAGCGTCTGGGAGCGCCAGACGCGCAAGATCCGCGCCTCCAAGTATCTGCTGCTGCTCGTGCTGCCGGGGTTCGTCTGGTACGTGATCTTCCAGTACGTCCCCATGTACGGGGTCACCATCGCCTTCAAGGACTTCAGCCTCCGCCAGGGCGTCCTGGGCAGCCCGTGGATCGGGTTCGACAGCTTCGAACGGTTCTTCAACTACCCCCATTTCTGGCGGATCATCCGCAACACCTTCCTGACCAGCTTCTACACCATGCTGTTCGGCTTCCCGGCGCCGATCATCTTCGCGCTGGCGCTGAACGAGGTGGTCAACCGCACCTACCAGCGAACGGTGCAGACGGTCAGCTTCCTGCCCCACTTCATCGCCATGCCGGCGGTGGTGGGCATGCTGGTCCTGGCGCTCTCCCCCTCTACCGGGTTCGTGAACGTGATCCTGGGCGCGTTCGGGATCGATCCGATCTATTTCATGATCAAGCCGCGCTGGCACCGGCCGCTCTACGTGATCTCCGACATCTGGCAGAACGTCGGCTGGGGCGCGATCCTCTACTTGGCGCAGCTCTCGCGGGTCGATCCGGAACAGTACGAGGCGGCGACCGTCGACGGCGCGTCGCGCCTGCGCAAGATGTGGCACATCAGCCTGCCGGCGCTGACGCCGGTCATCTCGATCCTGCTCATCCTGCGCATCGGCGGACTGCTCTCGGTCGGCCCGGAGAAAGTTATCCTGATGTACAACGACCTCACGCTCGAGACCGCCGACGTGATCGGCTCGTACGTGTACCGGCGCGGGCTGCTGCGGCAGGAGTTCAGTTACGGTGCCGCAGTCGGTCTGCTCAACTCCGTGATCAGCCTGGTCCTGGTGGTGCTGGCCAACACGGCCGCCAGGCGGTTCAGCGAGTACCGGCTCTGGTAGCATGATCACCGACACTTCGGTCTCGGGCCGGATGAGCTGGCTGGCGGTGCACGCGATGGTGCTCCTGGTGCTCCTGACCACCCTCTATCCAGTGCTGCACATCGCCAGCGTATCGTTTAGCGACGACGTGTCGGTGATGGGCAACCGCGTGACCTTCTATCCGGTCAACTTCAACCTGCGCGCCTACCAGCTCATCTTCTCCTCGCCGCTGATTCCCAACGCGTTCAAGAACGCAGTGATCTATACCGTGGTCGGCACCGTCGTGAACATGCTGCTGACCACCACCATGGCCTACGCGCTCTCGAAGCCGCGCCTGGCGTTCCGCGGCCTGATCACCGCGGCGGTGATATTCACCTTCTTCTTCGGCGGAGGACTGATTCCCACCTTCCTGCTGGTGCGCCGCCTTGGCATGTACAATACCATCTGGGCGCTGGCCATGCCTGCTGCCATCAGCACGTTTTATCTAATCGTCATGCGCACCTTTTTCCAGACTCTGCCACAGGAGCTGGAGGACTCGGCGGTCGTGGACGGCGCCAACGACATCACGATTTTTTTCAGGATCATGCTGCCGATCTCCAAGGCAGCGGTGGCTACCATCACCTTGTTCTACGCGGTGAGCCACTGGAACTCTTGGTTTCCGGCAGTCGTCTATTTCAGCAAGGCGGAGCGCTACCCGCTGCAGGTGATCCTTCGCCAGATCGTGATCGAGAACCAGATGACCGAGGCGCTGCTGGAACGCGGCGAGATGGCGGCGGCGCGGGCCATGGATGAGCAGGAGCAGAGCGACCAGCTCATCGCATCGGTGGACCGCATCAAGTTCGCGACCCTGTTCGCTTCCATCGTGCCGATGCTGATCATCTACCCGTTCATCCAGCGCTACTTCGTGCGCGGCCTGATGATCGGCTCCCTCAAGGGCTGAGCCGGCGCCCGGCAAGCTCGACAGCGACGCGCTGGTCTCCCGCAAACACCAGCAGTGCGGACACACCACAGCACAATGTTCTCGCGTTCCGTCTCATCGCTCCAACCTCCCGCGAAGAACACCTCAGGATACCACCGCTCAAGCCCGCGAGCGAAACCCTTGGCAGCCGGCGCGGGACTGGCGGATGACGCGGAGACCGCCACGCTTCGCCAGGCGGCCGAGCGGGGGAATCCCGTGGCTCAACTCAGGCTCGCCCGGCTCATCGCCCCGGGTCTGACGACGCTCCTCGCCGGTCCGCCCGCGCCTGAGGATGCCGACCCCGAAGCCTACGCCGACGCCGCGAAGTGGTACCGCCTGGCGGCGGGACAGGGAGAGCCGGCTGCCCAGCGCGCCTTGGGGAGTCTGTACCTCCGCGGCAACGGAGTTGCGCAGAACGCCTGCGAATCCGCCAGGTGGCACCACCGTGCAGCCGTGCAGGGGGACCGCTTGGCTCGGCACAGCCTTGCCGAGCTGTATGAGACCGTCGGCGTGCTGCAGGGCTACGTCGTGGCGGCGTGGTGGTACCGCCGCGCCGCCGAATGACCGATAAGCAGATCGCGGAAGCTCGCCGCGCCGCCCGCGACTGGGACGCGACGCACCAGCGATCTCCCGGTGAGTGGTACATGGCCAACCGGGATGCGCCCGTCTGGCGGTCCGAGGTCGCCTGCCAGCCGGCTACCGAGGTGGCAAGCGCGGACTCCTGAGCCTAAGCGACGCCCTCCCGCGGCTTGTCGGGCGGCTGGTTGCGGCTGCTCCAGAACAAGCCTTCGATGATTCCCTCGATTTTGGACAACCGGTCGCCGACGTCGACCATCCTCGCGGTGAGCTCCTTGAAGCCGGCCTTCATCTCCTCTCTGATGGAATTGTCGCCGGCCTTCATCTCCTCTCCGATGGCGTTGTAACCGGCCCTCATCTCCTCTCTGATTGCGCTTTCGCCGGCTTTCGCTTCCTCTCTGATGGAGTTGTCGCCGGCCTTCATCTCCTCTCTGAGCCTGATCATCTCCTTCTTGAGCTCGTTATCGCCGGTCTCCATCTTGTCCTCGAGTCTCGTTCCGAGCGCTTTCATCTCCTCTCGTAGCTCGGTGCGTACTTCGCGGATGTCCCGGCGGATCCCACGCATGGCCGCGAACATGGCGGTGCCGAGAGTGATGGCCGCTGCGATGATCCCGATCAATTCCGTACTCACGTACACCTCTCCCGGGCCTTCCGTTCCTCTTTCGGAATCCTACCGGCCGATCGACGCGGTGTCACACGCGGGTTGCGCGTCGTCCCGTTGCCGTACGTACCGTTTCGGACCGACATCGGAGGTGGAACGCCTTCGTACATGGCAACGGAGCGCGTGGCGCTGCCGCTTCAATGGGTCGCTCCTGATGAGCGTTACTCGGGGAGGAGCCAGGCTGGGCCGGTGAGGTCCACGTCGCGTCCGGTGCCGGCGCTGGCGTAGGCTCCCTGCACGACGGCCACGTCGGCGGCCGACTCCCAGCCGGCCGGGCCCAGCGGTTTCTCTCCCTGCAGGCGGCGCAGCAGGTCGCGGTAGACCGGCTCGTAAGGCGCCCGGCCGCCGGCCAGCGGCTCCTCGCGCTCGGCACCGTCCCGTGTCACCAGCCGCCAGCGCTCGTCGTCGAAGGTCACCACTCCTTCCTCGAACACGTAGTGGGCGTCCAGGTGCCACCACGCCGGGCGCGGCACGTAGCCGAGCTCTTCGTAGTGCATGGACCCTCCCTCACGGTAGCGGACCAACGCCGAGGTGCACGCCTCCACCGGGTGCTCGGCCACGTGCGACACCGACGCGCTCACCGTCACGGGCTCAAGACCCGGAAGGCAGGCGCGCGTCTGCGCCAGCCGGTGGAGACCCACGTTCGCGAACATCCCGCCGCCGCTGGTGGCCGGATCGAGGAACCAGGCGGGGCGCCCCTCGTGGAAATAGAAGCGCGCGTTGTGATGGACCCCGCTGAGGAAGCGGCCCAGTGCCCCGTTCCGGAACCGTTCCCCGGTGAGCAGGGCGCCCGGGTGGTAGGCCGCGGTGTCGGTCACCGCCAGGATGCGCCCGACGCGGCGCGCCGCCTGCAGCATCGCCCGGCACTGCTCCACCGACACCGCCAGCGGCTTCTCCACCAGCACGTGGCAGCCGGCCTGCAGCGCGGCCACCGCCACCTCGAAGTGCAGGTAGTGGGGCAGCGCCACCACGGCCACGTCCGCCCCGCCCGCCAGCAGGTCGCGGTAGTCACGGTAGCCGGCCACCCCATACTCGGCGGCTCGGCTCTGCAGGGCGCGCTCGTCCCGGTCGCACACCGCCGCCAGCCGCAGCCCGTCCTGCGCGGCGATGGCCGGCAGGTGGGCACGGGCGATGGCCCCCAAGCCGATGAGCGCGACGGTGTAGCTCACAGGTGCCCGAGCATACCGCGCCGGGCGCTCGGCTCCGTGCTACGCTGCGGGCGATGCGAATCACCAACGTCAAGGTCGATCTGTTCGCGTGGAACAGCGAGGTGTGGACGACCGGCGGCGCCACGTTCGGCGGCGCCACGCAACTCGGCGTGGTAAGCGTGGAGACCGACGCCGGCATCACCGGCAACGCGTTTCTGGGCAGCTCCCACCTGAGCGGGCATCACCTGGCCGGCCCGCTCGTCGATTACCTCAAGCCGGTCGTCATGGGCCAGGATCCGCAGGACATCGGCCGGCTGTGGCAGCGGCTCTGGAAGAAGAACCGCCAGGTGTCGATCCAGTCGATCGGCGCGATCGACGTCTGCCTGTGGGACATCAACGGCAAGGCCGCGGGCCTTCCCATCCACCGCCTGCTCGGCACCTGCAAGGACGCCGTTCCCGCATACTCCAGCACCGCCTTCCACGATACCGTGGACGAATACGTCGAGGAGGCACTGCGCTTCAAGGAGATGGGCTGGACGGCGCACAAGATCCATCCGCACGGAGAGCCTGGCGCCGACGTCGAGATATGCGGCGCCGTGCGCGAGGCGCTCGGAGACGACTTCATCCTGATGCTCGACGCGATGTGGGCCTTTCAGTATGCCGACGCGCTGCGCGTCGGCCGCGCCATCGAGGAGCTCGGCTACTACTGGTACGAGGATCCGCTGGCCGAGGAGGACGTCTACAACTACGTGGACCTGGGGCAGAAGCTCGACATCCCGATCATGTGCACGGAATACGCTCCCGGCCGGTTTCCTGCCATGAACGCCTGGATCACGCAGCGGGCCACCGACATCCTTCGCGGCGACGTCGCCGTCACCGGCGGCATCACGCCGCTCGTTCGCCAGTGCCATCTGGCCGAGGGCTTCGCCATGCGCTGCGAGATCCATCACGGCGGCAACAGCCTCAACAACGTCGCCAACCTGCACGTGACCATGGCCGTTCCCAACTGCGAGTTCTACGAGTTCTTCCCCTGTACCGGGGCGAACATGTACGGCCTGGTCCGGGACATCGAGGTCGACTCCGCCGGCATGGTCCACGCGCCGGACGAGCCCGGACTCGGCTATCCGATCGACTGGGACCTGGTGAAACGGGACCACATCGCCACGGTCGAGTAGGCCGGCGGATCACACGGCGCGGTTGTCGTCGGCGTAGGCGACGTTGCCGTCGACGCCGTGCAGGGTGCCGAGCTGCCAGACGCCCCGGAACAGGCTGCGGCGCCGGGGCGGCATCGTCTCCGCGAACACCGGCGACCAGGCCAGCTCGTCGCCGGTGGCCATCAGGTGCCACTGCGCCCACACCGAGTTGTAGCAGGAGAGGGTGTCCGCCCTCTGCTGGTCGGTGAGGATGAGGAGGATGTTCTGACCGTTCACGAAGCGGTCCGCCGGCAGGCGAGGGGAGTCAGGCGGCACCGGCTGCCGCGGCCGTGGGCACCTCCGGGGCGAACTGGTAGTCGGGTTCACTCTTCTGCCGTTCGAGGATCCCGTCGATCTCTGTCCAGGTCTCGCGCAGGCCCCGCGTGCAGCGCGGCATGTCGTGCCGGATCAGCCGATGCAGGCGTCCGAGCCGGTAGCACGGGACGGCCGCGTACATGTGATGTTCGGTGTGGTAGTTCATGTGCCAGTAGAGGAATTGCAGCACTGGGCTGAGATAGATCGTCCGGCAGCACAGCCGGAAGTCGCGGACGTTGTCGGTGAGGCCGATGTGCTGCGCCTCGTTGCACAGCCGCTGCAGCCAGCCGCCGAACACCTTCGGAAAGGTGATCACCAGCGGCACCACCCACAGACCGTGGGCCAGCGCCGCGGCGGCGATAGCCAAGTGCCCGATAAGCAGGATGCGGTCCCAGGTCTGCCGCACGCGGCGGCGCTCGGTCGCGCTCGGCGGGAACAGGTAGGCCATCCACGAGCCTTCCGGGCCGACGTAGCCGAATGCGTTCCGCACGTAGGCGTGCACCTGCGTAGGGATGTAGCTCAGGTTGACGATGCCCCACTTCCAGATGCCCCGCAGGTCGAAGTCGCGCGGCAGCTCCACCTCGCGGTCGGCCGGGGGATGCAGGGCGTACTTGTGGTGCTCGGCATGGCTGGCCCAGAACGCGTGATGGCTGTGCCAGCCCAGGAACGCGTAGATCCGCAGGAACAGCCGGTTGAGCCACATGGTCCGGAACACCGAGTCGTGGACCAGCTCGTGAAAGCCGTTGACGACGAAGTGCCAGACGTGGCCGTTGACCAGCACCAGCGCGGCCGTGACGTACCACGGCCAGTGCAGCGAGGAGTAGATCGCCGTTCCCGATGTCGCCGCCAGCACGGCCAGGAATCCCAGGGTCTGCGCGAACCCCAGGAGGTCGCTGCGCTGGTTCAGCTCCTTGAGCCGTTCCCGCGGGACCGGGCAGCGGTACCAGTCGATTCGCCTACTCATGAAGGGACCCACTATACCCGCGCCGGGGAGAGGGAAGCCATCGTGCGCACCAGGGAACAGCTACGACGTGCCGCCCCACCAGCGGCGGATGCAGTCGGCGTTGTGGCGGGCCACCGACTCGCGGCTGGCGGCGCTCCAGCCGCTCTCGATGACCGTGATCAAGCCGTCGTAGCCGTGCCGCCTGCACGCGCTAAGAATCGCCGGCCAGTCCTGCACGCCGGGCGCGTTCGGCAGCGCGGCGCCCCAGCCCTGCCCGTCATGCACGAGGAACGGCGTGTCGACGCCCGTGGCACGCCGGAACGAATGCACGAGCAGGTTGCGCATGTGCGGCAGCAGCGACGGAATGCATCCCAGGTAGTCCTCGCCCGCCATGTACAGGTGTGCGGAATCGTAGAGCAGGCCGTAATTGCGATGGGCGACCTGCGAGAGCAGGCGGCGGGTGCCGGCCACCGTCTGCAGGGCGCTGCCGACGTGGTTGTTGCCGGCCAGCATGACGCCGTGTGCCTGCGCCCGCTCCGCGGCCTCGGGCAGCCACGCGGGATCCGAGCTGATCTTCAGCAGCCGGCAATCGAGGTCGGCGCAGAGTTCCAGGTAGCGGTCGAGGAACGCGTCCCGCTCGTCACCGCCGGCAGGCAGTCCGCGTGCGGTCAGGCAGGTCACGGTCAACCCCTCGCCACGGACGATGTCCGCAAGCTCCCGGCGGCGGGCCGGCGGGGCATCCGGCGCGATCTGGGTCCGGCGAAGCTCCACACCGCCGTATCCAGCCGACCGCGCGATCCGGCAGAACCGGGCGAACGACACCGACTGCGCCCGGTAGCGCTCCTCGAACAGGAACCCGCTCAGCGCCAGCAGCACGGGCGCTACGCCATCGCCGCGCGCACCTCTGCGCCGAGCCGCTTGTAGGCGGTGTCGTCGTGCGCGTGCCCGTAGCGCCACGCGCCCCGCCAGCCGGTCTCCCGCCGGATGTCCAGCAGGTCGACGCAGATCGTGAAGCCCGCTCCGTAGATGGCCAGCCCGAACGCGTCGCCCTGCGGGGTGGCGGGGGCCATGTCCCACATCAGCCACGTCGGGATGCAGTGGTCGGGGTAGCTCGCCAGGCCCTCGTCTGCCTGCAGGTGGGTGTCGAGGATGAACGCGATCCGGTGCGCGGCGAGCTTCAGGATCTCCTCCCGGCGGTAGCCGGGCGCGTGGTCGTTCGCCGCCGCCAGGTCGTAGAACGCGTCGAACTCCTCGCACGGGAACAGGTTGTCGTCGTACCCGGGGTGGTACATCCTGGCCAGCACCGAGTCGATGAGCGTGTCGGCGCGCGGGACCGTCAGTCCCAGCGGCTCGAGCACGGCGATGATGATCTTGAAGGTGGTCTGGATGCCCCGGCCCCAGAAGCCGGTGCGCGGGTCCTGCCGTGAGTACACCCAGCGCAGGCACTCCAGCAGCGGGTCGATCGGCGTGGTGCCGGCCAGGTGCCAGTCCGCGAGACGCTTGACCATGCGGCCGACCCAGCTCCAGTTCGGCTCGACGCTCGTGATCCACGGCAGGACCCGCTCCGGCTCGTCCTGTTGCGGCCAGTCGGGCGGCGGCGGGATCTGCAACTGGTCGACGCCGTCCACGCCGTAGCCGCGCAGGCAGCCGTGCGAATACTGGTTCATCGCCTCCTTGTGGGCGGCGGTGGGCGGCCACGGCTCGGCGTCGTCGTCCCAGTTCGGCGGCTTGTAGGCGAGCAGCGCCGGGTCCTCGTAGCTGCCCGGCGCCACCTGCAGCGACTCGATCCACTCCCGTCCGAGCCGCTGCTGATCGGCGTCGAGCACGCGCTCCAGGATGCCCGCCTCCTTGAGCTGTCCCAGGATGTAGTTGGTGGCGGCCACGTTCGCGCTGCGAACGGAATCGACCGCCCAGCTCATCCGGAACGGCGCCTGCGGGTCGCGCACCCGGTCGGCCCAGCGCACGAAGCCGTCGCTCGCCGCCGTGAGCCGTTCCACGGCTGCCGCCTTCAATCGCTCGAGGTCCTGTTCCAGAAATGACGTGTCCATCGCGCCGGCTCGGTCCTCCCGTCAGAGGGGATGATAGTCTCTGCCGGGTAGCATTATTGATCGATACAGCTATATGGTCCACTCGTGATGAAGACCACGATCGACATTTCCGACGATCTTCTTGCCCGGGCGAAGGAGCTTTCCGCGCGGGAGGGCTCAACCCTGAAGGACTTGGCGGAGGAGGGGCTGGAGCTTGTCATCGAGCGTCACACGAATCGGTCCAGGGCCTGCATCCGCCCGGTGGTGGTCGACGGCGCCGGACTCTCCGACCGGTTCCGCGGAGCGTCCTGGGCGGAGATACGGGCCGAGATCTACGGGGGTGAGACCGGAAGCCCCGGCGGTCCGGCACGCGGGCCGAACAAGTGATCGCAGTCGACACCAACATCCTGGTGTATGCCCATCGAGCGGATTCTGAGTGGCACCAGCCCGCCCTTCGGCACCTGACGGGTCTTGCGGAGGGCCATTCGAGATGGGCCGTGCCATGGCCGTGCGTCCACGAATTCCTGGCGATCGTGACCCATCCGCGGATCTACCAGCCGGCCACACCGCCTGCCTTGGCCATCGACAGCATGCGCGTGTGGCTGGAGTCGCCGCTCTGTACCGCGATCGGCGAGGGGACTTCCTACCTGGATCGACTCGAGAAGCTGGTCGTGGACGGTGCGGTCGTCGGGGGTATGGTCCACGATGCACGAATTGCCGCCATCTGCATCCACCATGCGGTAACGCTCCTGTGGACGGCGGACCGCGATCTCTCCCGATTCGGGGAGATCAAGACCTTCAATCCTTGCGCGGTAGGCCGGAGTCAGCCGTAGAAGCGGCGCGAACGAGCGCGCCCCGACCTGCGGAGCTCCTCGCCTAGCTATCCTCCATGCGGCACGAGTCCCCGTGGCCGATCGGCCCCGCCGACGTCGATGGCCTCTTGTACGACATCCGTCCCCTGCGCGTGGCGGTGATCGGCGACTTCTGCCTCGACGTCTATCTGGTGCTCGATCCGGCCGCCGCCGAGGTCTCCGTCGAAACCGGCCTGCCGACCCGCCCGGTCGCCGAGCAGCGCTACTCGCTCGGCGGCGCCGGCAACGTGGCGGCCAATCTTGCCGCGCTCGGCTGCGCGGAGGTGTGCGCCTTCGGCGTGATCGGCGATGATCCGTTCGGGGCGGAGATGGCGCGCATCCTGCGGCGTAGCGGGATCGACACCGGCGGCTTGCTGATCCAGGGCGCTGAGTGGGACACCTGCACCTACACCAAGGTGTTCGAAGCGGGTGAAGGTGAGCAGCGCGAGTCCAACCGTATCGACTACGGCACCTCCAACCGGCTGCGGCCGAAGACCGCGGACCATCTGGTCGCGCGGCTCGCCGGCGTGCTGGCGGACGGGCTGGTCGATGCCGTGGTCATCAACCAGCAGGTGCGGAACGGCGTACACACCGGGCGCCTGCGCCGCTGCCTGCAGGATCTGATCCGCCGACACCCGAAGACGCCGTGGGTCGCCGACAGCCGGCACTTCGCGGATGCCTTCGCGGGCACCGTCCGGAAACTCAACGAAGCCGAGGCCGCGGCCGTGGCGGGAGGCGCGCTCGCCTCAGGCGGCCCGGCCCGGCCCGGCCCGCTCCCGCGGCCGCGTGCGAGCTGTTCCGGCGCTGGGGGAAGCCGGTGTTCGTGACCCGCGGGGCCCGTGGCTGCCTGGCCTGCGCCGCTGGCGGGGTGATCGAGCTGGCGGCGCCGAGTGTGCCGGCCGACGTGGACCCGGTCGGCGCGGGCGACGCGTTCCTGGCCGGCCTTGCGGCTGCTCTGGCGGCCGGCCGTGAACCGGGTGTGGCAGCGGCGTTCGCGGGACTGGCTGCCGGCGTCACCGTCACCAAACTGCACCGCACCGGCACCGCCTCGCCCGGCGAAATACGCGAGCTGGCGCGTCGGCAGATTTGGTAGTGAGCGACCTCGAAGCGTTCGGCGCCTTTCTCCGCGACCGCGCCAGCGGCGGGATAGCGTCGCCGGCGGAACCTCTTCTACCGGCCGGAGGTCGCGCCGTCGGGCGGCAGCCGGCGCTTGCGGCGCATGCGTTCGTAGGACTCCGGCGTGCCGTCGTGGAACGAGCCGAACCGCCGGTCGAACGGGATGCCCGTGGTGCCGTAGTTGCACTCGAAGTGGCGATGGTGCAGGTAGTGGAAGTAGTTGTCGATCGAGATCCGCGTGTCCGAGTCCTTCTTGAGGACGAGCTGGTCGAACCCGGCATGCCCCACCGCAGGACCGATGGCGGGACGCTGCATCAGGTACAGCATGTGGATCGGGTGGGACGGAACCACCAGCAGGATGATCCAGCGCGTGAAGTAGAGCAGGTGCTCGATCGGGTGCATGGACAGCCCCGACCAGGGGCCGACGTTGGTGTTGCGATGGTGCAGGTAGTGCGCGGCCTTGTAGAGCGGCTTTCAGTGCGTGATGCGGTGGACGACGTAGAAGTGAAAGTCCTGCCAGAAGGGCAGGACCAGGAAGAACGCGAAGTGCCACACGGGATTGGCGCGCAGAGCGGCGAACGGCAACACGCCGTGGCCGTAGGCCCACAGCAGCAGCACCTCGTACAGCGTCCAGATGGTGGCGCCGCTGGCGATGCTCCAGAACATGTTGTCCCACGTCTGGTTGTTGAACAGGAACGCCTTGCTCTTCGTGCTCGGCCAGCGCTTGTTGTACTTGAAGCGGGTGTCCTGCGTGCGCCGCCAGTACAGGATCACGTGCCAGACGCCGGCGAGCACCAGCAGCATCGCCACGTTGCGCGCGTACATCGGCAGGATCCAGTCGGCGCGCAACTGCGTGAAGGTCGTCAGGTCGTGCGCGCCCGGCTGCAGGAACCGCCAGGTGACCCAGGCGAGCCCGTAATAGAAGGCCGCACCGAACGGCCACAGGAATCCCGGAAACCCGATCAGGAAGCGCAGCAGCTTCGCAGGCTGCGGCGGCCAGACGAAAGGCTGGCCGGCCTGCAGCACCCTGGGCACCCATTCGCCTCTGGAGTCCCGCGTCGCCGCGCCGTCGTCGACGCGAGCGGTGACTTCTTCCGGAGCCCGAGCCTGAACGGTATCAGCCATCAGCACACCATGGTCCGCATGGGCCAAGCTGTCAACGACGCGCAGGGCGGTGCCCGGCTCAGACGGCAGTGAATCCCCCGTCCACGGGAACGACGGCCCCGTGCACCATGTCGGCCAGGTCGCTGAGCAGCCAGGCCACCGCGTGCGCCACGTCCAGCGGCCGCGCGAACCGGCCGCGCGGTATGCGGGCCATCATCGGCTCCCGCCTGGCCGGGTCGCTCCACGCCAGATCCGCCATCGGCGTCAGCGTGACCGTGGGATTGACGGCGTTGACCCGGATGTCGTGCGGTCCCAGCTCCAGCGCCATCACGCGGGTGAGTTGGTCCAGGGCTCCCTTGGAGGCGCCGTAGGACGCATGATCGGCCAGCCCTCGCATCGACGCCTGGCTCGACAGGTTGACGATCGCCCCACCGCCGCGCGCGATCATGCCGCGGGCGATCACCTGGGTGACGATCAGGACGGCGCGGACGTTGACCGCCATCGTCGCGTCGAAGGCGTCGGCGGTCGTCTCCAGGAACGGCTGCGGAATGGAGATGCCGGCGTTGTTGACCAGCAGATCGGCATTCCCGGCCTGTTCGGCGGCCCGCCGGGCCTCCCGCGCATCGCTCAGGTCGGCGAGGATCGTGCCGCAGCCCGTCTCCGCCTGGAGGGTTTCCAGGTCCTCCGCGGTGCGGCTGAGCGCCGTGACCTGCGCCCCGAGCTCGCCGAGCAACGCGGCGATCTCGCGCCCGATCCCCTTGCCCGCGCCCGTCACCAGCGCGCGCTTGCCGCGGAAGTCGATCTCCATGGTGCCCATCTTCCCGGCCGTCATCCCGCGCCCAGGTCGATCTGGACCTTGACGCTGGTCGGCGGCATGGCGCACGCGTAGTCGAAGGCACGCACGCTCTGGCCAAAGGCGAACGTGTCGGTGATCAGGGGCTTCACGTCGATCCGGCCGCCCGCCATCAGCGCCAGCGCGCGCGGGTAGACGTGGGCGTAGCGGAAGACGGTCTCGATGCGCGCTTCCTTGACTTGGGCCGCCACCACGTCGAAGGCGACCGGCTCTCCCGGCATGCCGATCAGGACCACCCGGCCGCCCGGAGCCAGCGGTTCGAGCATGCCCGCGGCCGCCGCCGGGCTGCCCGAGCACTCGAACACGATGTCGGCGCCCCAGCCGTCGGTGAGGCCGGCGGTCACCTCCGCCAGATCCTCCTGCGCGGGGTCGACGGTCGTCACCGGACCGAGCGAGGCGGCCAGCTCCCGCTTGGGCTGCGCGGGGTCGGCGATCACGATGCGGCTGCACCCGCCGGCCAGCGCCGCCAACGCCGTGACCATGCCGATCGGGCCGGCGCCGATCACCACGGCAGCGTCACCCGGCTGGATGCGGGCCTTGTTGGCGGCGTGCATGCCGACCGCCAGCGGCTCGACCATCGCCGCCTCGCCGAAGCCGACGTTGTCGGGAATCCGGAACGTGAACGCCGCCGGATGCACGACCGTGGGGCGGAGCACGCCGTGCACGGGCGGCGTTGCCCAGAAGCGCACCGCGGGATCGAGGTTGTAGATGCCCGGCCGGGATGCCTTGCTTGTGGGGTCGGGGATGCCCGGCTCCATGGTCACGCGATCGCCCGCCTGCAGGTGGCGCACCGCGGTGCCCACTTCGACGACGACGCCGGCGGCCTCGTGCCCGAGCACCATCGGCGCGTCCACGACGAACGGCCCGATCCGACCGTGCTGGTAGTAGTGCACGTCGCTGCCGCAGATCCCGACGGTATCGATGGCGATGCGCACGTCGTCGGCCGCCAGCGGCTCATCCAGATCGATCTCGCGCAGGGCGAGTTGATGTTTCCGCTCCAGCACCAGCGCTTGCATACGCCCTCCTCCGTTCGCGTGCAGGATAGCATCGGACTCAATCGATATCCTTGGAGTTGACTGCGGGGAGCCGGGCGGTCACTGTGATCGAATGAAGAACATCACAGTATCTGTGGACGACAAGGTCTATCACAGGGCGCGGATGTGGGCTGCAGAGCGACGGACGTCGGTCTCGGCGATGGTGCGGCAGATGCTGGCAGACGTCGCGGAAGAGGAGACTCCGTTCGAGAGGCTCCGCCGCGAGGAGCGCGAGTTGCGGGATCGCCTCAGGAGCCGCGGAGTCAGGTTCGCGGCGTCCGACCGGCTCTCCCGCGATGCCCTGCACGATCGCCATGCGCTTCGTTGATACCAACGTTCTGCTCTACAGCGTGAGCACGCATCCGGCGGAGGCGAGCAAGGCCGCCGTCGCGGTCGACGTGCTGGGCGGCGAGGATCTCTGCCTCTCGGTGCAGGTGCTGCAGGAGTTCTACGTGCAGTCCACGCGGGTCACTCGCTCCTATCCCCTTTCGCACGATGACGCGGTCGCGTTCATCGAGACCTGGCAGCGGTTCCGGGTACAGGATCTGTCGGTTGCGCTGATGCGGGAGGCGCTCGTCGCGGCCAAGCGATGGCAGGTGTCCTACTGGGATGGCGCGATCATCGAAGCGGCGAGGATGCTCGAGTGTGACGAGCTGTTGACCGAGGATCTGAATGCCGGTCAGGTGTTCGACGGGGTGACGGTGGTCAATCCGTTCGACTCGACCTGGGGCGGCAGCTCTTGGTCGATGATTTCCTGATCTCGGAGACGACGCTGAAGCGCCTGTTCGGCCGGCCCGAGATCCACCCGAGCAGCCCGGCACCAACCTGGTCTGGCCCACCAGTCCGAGTCGCCGCCGGCGGCCCCGGCTTCGCCGGACCTGCCGATACCGTCTGATTGACGCAGCGTCGGGAACCGGTCACCGTCGCGCCATGGCAACGGAAACACTGGTCAGCGCGGCGCCGAACGGCTCCGCCGTCAGCCCGGCTCCGCTCGCCCAGGCCGACGTCGACTTCTTTCACGAGAACGGCTTTCTGCGGATCCCGTCCGTGTTCACGCCCGAGGAGAGCCAGGCGCAGGCGGACGACCTGGACCGCCTGGCCCACGACTGGGCGACCATCGACCGGCGCTGGCCGGGGCCCTGGCGCAAGGTCTACATGGACGACGAGGAGGAGAAGGCCGCCAAGCTCGAAGCCATGCACGAGTTGCACTTCTACTCTCGGGCGTGGCTGGACGCGGTGACCAGTCCCAGGCTGATCGCCTGCCTGGTGCCGATCCTCGGGCCCGACATCGAGCTGCATCACTCGGTCATGCACACCAAGCCGCCCGGCGGGCAGGTGTTTCCCATGCACCAGGACCATCCGTTCTACCCGCACGACGACGGGCGCTACCTGGACGTCCTCGTGCACCTCGACGACACCTGTCACGAGAACGGGGAGATCCGCTTCCTGGCCGGATCGCACAAGCAAGGTGCGCTGGAGCACATCACCGGCACGGAGGAAGAGCCCTCGGCACCGCATCTCCCCACCGAGAAGTACCGGCTGGCGGACTCGGTCCCGGTGCCGGCCCGGCGGGGCGACCTCGTCGTGTTCAGCTACTACACCATCCACGGCTCGTACATCAACCGGACGGACCGGTCGCGGCGCATGGTCCGCGTCGGCTACCGCCACCCGCACAACCCGCCGAGCGACGGCGCGGTTCGCACGCCCGGCCTCCTGGTGTCCGGCTATCGCGAGCGCCGCGGCGACGAAGCCCAGCTGTTCTAGCGGAGGGATCCATGATGCTGTCTCAGGAACAGATCGACTCCTATCACTCCAACGGTTACGTGGGGATCGAAGACGTCATCCCTGCGCGGGTGGTCGAGGAGCTCCAGCGGGTCACCGACGAGTTCGTCGAACGGTCGCGCGAGGTCACCGAGCACACCGATGTCTTCGACCTGGAGCCGGGACACTCCCGAGACCATCCGAAGCTTCGCCGCCTGAAGCGCCCGATCGTCCAGCACGAGATCTACCGTGACGCGCTCCACAACGAGGACATCCTCACCATGGTCTCGCAGCTCATCGGCCACGGCTTGCGCTGCAACGGTGACAAGCTCAACCTGAAGCTCCCCGAGGTCGGGAGCCCGGTCGAGTGGCACCAGGACTGGGCGTTCTATCCGCATACCAATGACGACCTGCTCGCCGTCGGGGTGTGCATCGACGACATGACCGTCGAGAACGGAGCCCTCCTGGTGCTGCCCGGATCGCACCGGGGTCCGGTGTACGACCACCACATCGAAGCCGGCTTCTGCGGGGCCATCACCGATCCGGATTTTTCGGACGAGGACGCCGTGCCCGTCGAGCTCCCGGCCGGCGGCATCTCCATTCACCACGTGCGGACCGTCCATGGCTCCACGCCGAACCGGTCCGGGAAGCCGCGCCGGCTGCTTCTGTTCCAGTACTGCGCGATCGACGCCTGGCCGCTGGTCCACTTCACGGACTGGGATACGTTCAACGGGACCATCATCCGCGGAGAGCCGACGAACGTGCCGCGCGTCGAACCCGTGCCGGTCCGCATGCCCGTGCCGGAAGCGCTCCGGTCGGATGTCATCTACGAGCTGCAGACGGCCATGAAGGAACGCAAGCTCGCCTAGCGTGCACCCGTCCGATTGACAACGACGGACCGATGGAGCCCCATGAGGTGTGGGCCGGTACCTCGCCATCGACCTTGGCTCCACGAGCCTGACCGCGCTGGCGCTGGACACCGGGCGGCGGGCACCGGTGGCGGTGGCGTCGGCCGCGAACGGGCGCGAGACGACCTCGCCAACGGATCGCCGCAAAGGACGTTCCGAGTGGGACCTGGACGGCATGGTCGCCGACGCCGTCGAACTGGCGCGTCGCGTGGTGGAGCGGGCCGGCGACGGAGCGGGCTTCGACGCCATCGGCGTGACCGGCCAGCAGCACGGCTGCCAGGTGCTCGGCACCGACGGGCGGCCGGCAGGCCCGCACATCAATTGGCAGGACCGGCGGGCGAGCGAGCCGTCGAGCACCGCCGCCGATGCCCCCACGTACATCGACCTGGTTGCCGAGCGCGGCGGGGCGCGCCGGGAGGGCAGGAGCCTGCCACGCTTCGAGCGGACCGGATGCCCGCTGGACCCAAAGCACACCGCCGCCCTGCTGTTCCGGCTGCGCGCCGACGGCACCGTTGCGGACGGGGCGCGTGCCGCGACGGCTCCGGACTACCTGGTCCGCTGCCTTACCGGCGGCGCGCATGCCCTCGACCCCACCATCGCCCACGGGTGGGGCGTCTACGACGTGTTCTCCGGCGACTGGGACCGGGGGCTGGCCGCCGCGCTGGGGCTCGCGGAGTCGCTGCTGCCGCCGGTTGCCGGCGCGGCACGTGTCGCGGGTCCGCTGACGGCGCCGGCCGCGTCCCGGATCGGGCTTCCGTCCGGCACGCCGGTCGCCGTCGCGTCGGGCGACCACCAGTGCTCGTTCGCCGGGTCGGTCGCCCGCCACGCCGAATCGGTGGCGGTCAACGTCGGCACCGGCGGGCAGATGAGCGCCTTCGTCGGCGAGCCGGTCGAGCCGGGCTGGCTGGAGTTGCGCCCGTTCATGCAGAGCGGCTACCTGCTGGCCTCGGTGGGCCGGGTGGGCGGCCGCAACTTCCGCTACCTGCGGGAGTTCGTGGCGCAGGCCGCGACCCTCGGTGCATCCGTAGCGAGTGCCGACCCCGACACCGTATATGAGCGCCTGGTGGCCGCGGCCGAGGCGGCCGGCGAGGACGCCGGCGGCGTGCGCTGCGTGCCGCTGTTCGACGGGACACCGGCTGACACGGACGAGCGGGCTCGCTTCGAGGGCCTCAGCTCCGCCAACTTCACGCCGGGCAACTTGGCGCGGGCGCTGCTGAACGGGATGGCCCGCGAGCTGCACGACGCCTACCGCCGGGCGGTGGCTCTCGGCGCGGGAGAGCGGACGACGCTGGTCGGCTCCGGGAACGGCCTGCGGCTCAACCCCGTTCTCCGCGGCGAGCTCGCTCGCCTGTTCGGTCACCCGCCCGTCATCGGCACGCTCACCGAAGAGGCGGCGGTCGGCGCGGCCCTGTGCGCTGCCGTAGCCACGGGCGAGCACGCGACAGTCAGTGAGGCGAGCGCCGCGCTCCTCGGCGACGAGCCCGCGTCAGGCGCGTCTGGCTGACTACCGCAGGGCTTCGATACTCGTCGGCGGAGACCGTGTCCTGCACGTCGCAGCGGTACACCCAGGTGCCTTCGCTCACGTAGTGGACGGCGAACGCCAGCCGGTCGTGCTCGGTCTGCTCGGTCGAGAGCTCGATCATCGGTGTACCTCCTCAGCGAATCTCTGGCTGCCAGATCGGGTTCGCGCGCGCCTCGAAGAACCCCTGGTTGGTCGGCTTCAACTTCCAGATCTCCACGCTGCGGAGCGTCGTCGGGGCCACCTTGTCGCTGCGGCCGAAGACGTAGCCCCGCACCTGGTTGCCACCGTCGCGGTACCCCATGAAGACGCTCAGCGCGGCCTGGCGGCCGTTGGCGAACACCTCCACCAGGTACTTGTCGACGAAGATGCGCAGCTCCAGGTCCTGGCCAGCCGGCAGGTCGGCGACGGCGAACGGCACCTCGGTGTCGCCGACGCAGAGCGTGCCGGTCTCCGGCCGCAGCAGGATGAGGAGCCCGGCGTCGCCGTTATCGGCGAACAGCCGGACCCCGAAGCGCTTCCGCTCCGCCTGCGCCCGGTCGACGGCGATGCGCAGCTCGAACGCGTCGCCGTCCAGGTCGGCGATGCGCGCGCTCGCGTGGTCCGGCGCGTCCCGGCCTGGCGGGGCGAGGGTGACGTCGCGGATCGTGACCGGCTCACGGCGCAGCGACTGAAGCTCGGTGAGCGGCTCGATGCGCAGGCTGCCGTCTTCGTGCAGGCTGAGCTCGCGCGGCAGGGACTGCACCGTGCGGAGGTGGATCGCGGGATCGGCGGTCGCCAGCCACGCCCACATCACCCGCCTGCCGTCCGGCGTCAGCACGCTCTCCGGCGCGAAGAAGGCGCGGTAGACCGGATCGGCCAGCGACTGGCCGGAGCGCCGCCAGTTCATGCGCCCGTGCCGCTCCGGGACGAACTGCTCGGCACGGGCGTCCCAGTCACCGAGGTAGTACCGGCAGCCGAGCTGGTGGCTGATGCAGAGCAGCATCCACCGGTCGCCGAGCGGGAACAGGTTGGCGCAGGAGGTGTCCTCTCCCAGGGCGACGTCAGGCAGCTCGCGCTGCATGAGCGGACCCACGTAGGTCCAGTCGACCAGGTCCGTGGACTTGCACAGCTCCAGGTTGTCACCGGCCGAATAGACGTAGTAGGTGTCGCCGACCTGGAACAGGTCCGGGTCGCCAAGCAGCCGCACGTCCTTGCCGGCGGGGACGCCCCGCGGCACGACGGCGTACGGCTTCTGCCATGAGCTCAGGTCGTGGTCGTCCGCGACCGCGATGAAGGTGTTGCCCGGCTCGCACACGCCACAGTAGATCGCCGCCGGCTTCCCCTCCCCGGTGATGAATCCCGTGCCGCTGAACATCCCGTGGCCGGTGAAGGAGGGTTGCAGCTTCGTGGTCTGCCACGTCCAGTGCAGCAGATCCGGGCTGGTGACGTGGATGAACGAGAACGACGCCTGGCCGTGACGCGGGGGCGCCGGCGCGCCGTGCCAAGGGTGGCGCAGGATGTAGTGCAGGTGGTAGGTGCCGTCCAGGTGGTAGGCGGGATTGGGGTCGCCGGGGGCGCTGTCGTCGCCCGGGTGCATGAGGTGGTAATTGAGCGCCAGCTCGTCGGTCACGATTGCCATGTATCACTCCTGAGGACATCACGGCATGGATGCCGGTGGCGTCCGCGACGACCGGGATCGGGTCGGAGACATGACGGTTCCGGCCGTCACGTACGGTCCCGAGCAGATACCAGCCGCCCTGCCAGCGTACCAGACGGCTGGCGTACGGCCTGCCGCTATCCCTTGCCGGCAGAATCTCGCCGGTGCCATGCAGGCTGAACGGTCCGGTCGGGGACGCGCCGACCATCGCGTAGTCGGCATCGCGGAAGCGGTGGCCGGGGAACCTTCGCAGGAACGACGGTAGCAGCCAGGCGGCGGGCGCGCAGCAGACCAGGTAGTAGCGGTCGTCGATCCGGTAGACCTGCGGGACCTCGATCTCGGTGGCGATCGGCTCCACCTGCAAGGGCGGTTGGATCCGCCACCTCAGCATGTCGTCGCTGACCGCCAGGCCGACCGTGCCGCGGCGGCTCCGGTCCCGGGCCTTGCTGCGCGCGCAGACGTACTGGTAGATGCGGTCGCCCTCGACCAGGAGATACGGGTCGCGCCACTGGCCGAAGGCGGATCGTGCAGGGCCCAGCCGCTCGTAGTAGCGCGGGTCGCGCTGGTTGACCGGCCCGGTGCCGCACTTGCGCCACCGGAACAGGTCGTCGGAGAAGGCGATGCCGACGCGGTGGACCTTCCGTGTGGGCGGGTTCTCGCCCCGGCGGATGGCGCTGTAGGCCATCCAGAATCGGCCTTGATGCCTGACGACACAGCCCGTGGACAGCGTCTGGCTGTCCCAGGCATCGCAGCGGCCTCGACGCAAGGCAAAGCCGACGTAGCGCCAGCTCCGCAGGTCTTCGCTCACCGCGTGGCCGATGTCCCAGTTCCAACTGGGCTGCAGCTCCGGCGACATGCAGAAAAAGCAGTGGGCAGCCCCAGCGTGGACGGCGAACCAGCAGTCTCCGATGGTGTTTCCAGGCAGTCGGAACATGGTTCGAAGCGGCCGTCATGGTACCATCTATCCGGACGCCAGCGGCAGGCGATGGCATCGCCGGCGCCGTTGTAGAAGCGGACAGCGTCGTCGGACACCAGGGAGAGCAGGCCGGCCGGCGCATCGGCCAGCTCGACGGCGAAGCGGGGATCGTCCCCCACCACCCGCGAACCGATGTGGAAGGAACGGAAGCAGCCGCGCCGGTCGTCGAACCAGGCCGGCACGTCCGCGCACCAGTTGCCGACGTGCTCGGCGGCGTCCAGCAGCAGCCGCACGGCGGTACGGTCCCGCGGGAACAGGTCCAGGTAACGCGGCAGGAACAGGATGAACGGCTCGGTGCCGTGGTGGGCCTCCGTCTCCGGCTCGTAGCCGTGGAAGCAACTCGCGTCGACCCAACCGGCGAGCGCAGCGAGCAACTCGCGGAACCGCTCGGCGATCGCCGGCTCGCGGGTGACCAGGTAGTGCGCGAACCACGCGAGGGCGTAGTTGGCCTCGTCCTCCCCGCCGCCGTTGAGGCCGGGACCGTCGCTACGCACGCTCTGCGCCAGCCAGGCCGACAGCTCGGCCCGCAGCGCGGTGTACCCTGCGAAACAGGCCTGCAGGTCCGCAGGCCGCATCACTTGGTCTTCGGGCGACTGCGCAACTCGGACATCAAATCGGAGTGGGGCTTCACATCATCGAGCGCCAGCGACCGCGCTCAGTCTCCCAACACCTACAGCTCGGCCAGGTAGACCTGCGGGAAGCCGCCGGAGTCGGAGGTATAGCTCACGTAGCGTTCGGAGGGGCTGAAGGCCGGGTGCGGGTGTGACCACTGCGGGCCGTAGACGGTATCAGTGGGAGACTCCATCCAGCTCAGCGGTCCGTCCGAGTCCATGTGCTCGCCCGCTTCGCGTGCCGCTCGCGCGAAGTCCTCTGCCAACGCGTAGCGCGAGGTCCGCCACTGCGTGCCGCCGTTGGAGCTGTGCGGGTGGCAGACCACCCGCCACCGGCCGGTGGCCACCTCCACGACGAGCAGCCCGTGGTCGGGGTGGTTGGTGTCGCAGACGATGCGTGTCCCGGCCCGGTTGGGGGCGATGTGCCACGCGTTGAGCTCCGCGATCGTGTCGACCACTCCCGAATCCCAGCGCAGCCGGCGTAGCGCCCGCGGCCACTCCACGAACACCAGGTCCTGCGAGCTGCCGAGGAAGGTTTCATGCACGACGAACTCCTCGTTGTCGTGCTCGTACAGGCACAGAAGCCCGCTGCCGTCGCGGCGGACGCGGAACATGCGCGGCGCGGGATCGCCGGCGAACTCGATCCAGTCGGCGTCGGCCGGATGGAATTGCGGATGGATCACCGTGCGGGGGAACTCCAGGGCGACCTGCCCGCCCGCGCCCGACGTGGCGGCGACCAGGAGCCCGTTGCGCCCGTCTCGTTTCATGGCCGTGACCACCCAGGCGCCGTCGGCGGACACGCTGCACTCGGCGAGCTGCGCGCCCGGCAGCCGGTGGATGACCCGGCGCGAGAGGTCGCGGCGGCTCACCGCCTCGATGACGCCGGCCGGCTCGGCGCCCCCTTCGCCGCGGGTGTAGAGCACCTCGCTCCCATCCGCGGCGATGACCGCGGAGTAGGGATGCAGGCCTTCGACGTCCGTGAGCCGGCGGATCGGTCCGTCCAGCAACTCAACCTCGTATAACTGCGGCGAGCCGCTGCGATAGGAGGTGAACAGCACGTGCCGCTCGTCGGGCGTGAACGCGCTGGTCAGGAAGAACGGTGCGTGGTTGATGCAGGCGGCGGTGGTGAGCTGGTGAATGGTGGTGCCGGTGACCGGGTCCGTGCCGCTCCGGTATTCGCTGGGAAGAGCCGCTCCGAGCGCGGTTGTCACGTCCCGAGGGTAGCGGAGGCCGGGTACGGTGTCGATGAAGCCGATTTGATTGCCGTATGGGGCGGCGCTAAGCTGCCGAAGGAACAGGCGATGGCGACGCGAGACGAGGTACGAAGCGTGCTCCACTGCGAGCCGGCTCCCGCGGGCGGCCGGCGGCCGCTGTTTCTGCCGGCCGTCTACGAGCACAAGGCGTTCTTTCTGGAGGACACGCCGTCGCGGGTGTCGCGGGACGCGGACCTGCTGGCGCGCGCCGTCCTGGCCGAGTACGCCGCCCTGCAGCCGGACGCGCTCACCATCGGCCTGGACGTGTACAACCTGGAAGCGGAGGCGGCCGGCTGCCGGGTCACCTTCTACGAGGGCGACGACACCAGCATCCCCGGCATCCGCCCCGGTGACCACGTGGTGGACGCCTCGACGGACTTCGCGAGCCGCCCCGTCCCCAATCCGCTGCGCGACGGGCGGATGCCGGTCAACATCGAGGCCACGCGCCGGGTGGTCGCCGAGTTGGGCGGCGACGTCTGGATTCGCGGCGCCCTGTCGGGGCCGTTCTCGCTGGCGATCAGCCTGATGGGGGCGGAGGACTTCTTCCTGTGCTGCTGGGACAATCCCGACGTCTCCAAGCGTTTGCTGGAGTACTGCACGGCCATCATCAAGGAGTTCGGCGCCGCCTACATCGACGCCGGCGCCGAGGTGATCCTGTTCGACTCGCAGGCGTCGCCGGACCTGCTGTCCCCGAAGATGTACCGGGAGTACGTCCTGCCGTTCACGCGGTCGATCGTCGAGCACTTCGGGCAGCTCGGCGTCCGGGACGTGCCGCTCATCATCGGCGGCAACACGACACGCATCATCGACGAGCTGCTTGCGACGGGCGCCAACAACCTGCTCTGCGACTTCACCGCCGACTGGCCGGCGTGGTCGGCGCGCTGCCGCCAAGCCGGCCGCTCGGTGCGGCGCAACATGTCGCCGCAGTTCGTGGCGTCGGCCACCCCGGACAAGGTGTTCGAGACCGCCGCGCAGGTGGTGGCGGAAGGGGCGGACCTGCCCGGCTTCATCGTCGGCACCGCGGTGGTTCCCTACGGCACGCCGACCGAGAACCTGCTTGCCGTCCGAAAAGCCTGCACCGCGGATCACGGCGGCTGAAGTGAGCCTCTTCGACACGATTGTACTTCCCGAAACGATCACCTGCGCACGCTGCGGGGCGTCGGTTACGTCCCCCAGACGCACGAGTTGGGCGAGACGCTCGACACCAATCGGATCGGCGACGTGGCCGATGCGGGAGCCTGTCTACCGGCGTGATCGAGGAACGCCTGTTCTGCGAGAAGTGCAGGAACTTCGAGGAGCGGATCTACATCACGCTATAGCACGGCCTCATCACGGGCAAGGTGTCTGGCGCTGGTCTACGCACTTCCGCGACATCGGATCGAAGCCCGCTCGACGATAAGCCGTGCCGGTGCCTACCATCTCTGGGCCATGGCTGAGACGATTACACCGGTCCGGCTGACGGAAGAGCAGGTGGCCCGCTACGAGCGGGACGGTTACCTCGTGGTGGAGAACCTGGTCGACCTGGAGCGGGTCACGGCGCTCGGCGCGCGGGTCCGGGAGTACACGCACGGCGGGCGCGACGCCGGCGCCCTGCGCGTGCAGATCGAACCGCGGGTGACGCGGGGTGAGGAGCGGGTCGACCATCCCGGCGACGGCATCCGCAAGATCGACGGCCTGGTCGAGCACGACGACCTGTTCCGGGCGCTCGGCACCGACCCGGCGATCGTCAGCGTCATCACGCGGATCCTGGGACCGGACGTGAAGATGTTCCGCAACGCCCTGCTGATGAAGCCCCCGCACGTGGGTTCCTCCAAGGGCATGCACCAGGACGCGCCCTACTGGCCGATCGAGCCGCAGAGCGAGTGCTCGTGCTGGTTCGCCCTGGATGACGCGACGCCCGAGAACGGGTGCATGGGCGTGCTGCCCGGCGCGCACAAGCGCGGAGCGCAGCCGCACACGCATGTGACGGACGACTACGTCATCGAGGAGGACCGGTACTCGATGGACGACCTGGTGCTGGCGCCGGTCAAGGCAGGCGGCGGCCTGTTCTTCCATGCCCTGCTGCCGCACTACACGGCGCCGAACTCGTCCGACCACTGGCGCCGCGCCATCGCCCTGTCCTACATGAGCGCGCGCTCGCGCTACACCGGGGAGGATCCCGGGCCCGAATACCTGAGCATCGCCGGCCGGAGCTTTCCCGGCTGCGTGCGCTGACGCCGAACACGGACTGACGATGGAACGGGTAGCCACGGACACGAGGGTTCCGGTTCGCTCCGCGCCGCTGCCGGGCGGCTACCCCGGCGCGACCGCCATCGACGCCGACGAGGTGGCCGCCGTCCGCGAGGTGCTGGAGCGGCGCTCGCCGTTCCGGTACTACGGGCCGCAGGTAGCCGGGGCCGCCGCGGCGCTGGAACGGGCGTTTGCCGCCCGCCTGGGCGTGGCTCACGCCCTCGGGGTCAGCTCGGGGACGGCCGCCCTCATCGTCGCCCTGCGGGCGCTCGGGGTGGGGCCGGGTGACGAGGTGATCCTCCCGCCGGCGACGTTCGTCGGCTGCGCCAACGCCGTGGTGGCGGCAGGTGCCGTTCCCGTGTTCGCCGACGTCGACGATGATCTGCAGATCAGCCGCGCCGGCATCGAAGCCTGCATCACGGCCCGTACCAGGGCGATCATGGCCGTGCATTGGCGCGGGCTCGCGGTGCCGTTGCGGCCGATCATGGACGTCGCGAACGCGCACGGAATTTCGGTCATCGAGGACTGCGCGCAGTCCCTCGGAGCCCGCGACGACGGCTTCGAGGTCGGTGCCCGCGGCCGGATCAACGCCTTCAGCTTCCAGATGAACAAGGTGCTCACCGCCGGCGAAGGAGGGATGGTCGCCACCGACGATCCGGACCTCGCCGCCCGGGCGATCGCGCTCCACGACAACGGCTCCGCCCGCAAGGGGAACGGCCTCGTCCCGGAGACCACCGAGCTGTTCGGCGAGAACTACCGCCTGACCGAGGTCGCCGCCGCCATCATGCGGGTCCAGCTCGGCAAGCTCGACCAGGTACGGCGGCGGCTGCGGGAGGTGTGCGGCATCATCGGCAGCGCCGTGGAGGACTGCGCCGGGGTGCGCCTACGCCAGCGTGCCGGCAGCGACGCGGACGTGGGCGCCTCCGCGGTCCTGATCTTCGATACGGCGGAGCTGGCGGCCGCTGTGAAGGAGGCACTGGCGGCGGAGGGCGTGCCGCTTTCGACGCCGTATGGCGGCCGGCCGATCTACCTGCGGGACGTGTTCCAGCAACGGCGGCTGTGGCATGCCGGCGCCGGCCCGTGGGATCCGCGCATCTACCACGGAGACGTCAGCTACGCGCCGGGGACCTGCCCGACAGCCGAGGAGATCCTCCCGCGGGTGGGGGAATACACCCTGTCCCTGGACTGGAGCGAGCGGGACGCGCACGACGTGGCGGCCGCGATCACCAGGGTCATGGGACGAGTGGGGTGACACGGCCCAACCTGCTCCTGGTGGTGCCGGACGGCATGCAGGCGCAGACCACGTTTCCCGAGTCGCCGTGCCGCACGCCCAACGTCGACCGCATCGCGGAGCGCGGCCAGCGCTTCCGCCGGGCCTACACCGTCCAGTTCACCTGCTCGCCCGCCCGCGCCAGCCTGATGACCGGGGTGCTGCCGCACAACCACGGCGTGCTGCAGGTCGAGCACACCGTGGACGACGATCAGTGCGTGCTGCGCACCGAATACCCGCACTGGGCGCAGCGCCTCGGCGATGCCGGCTACCGCACCGCCTATTTCGGCAAGTGGCACATCGAGCGCAGCAACGATCTGCGCCGCTTCGGGTGGCAGGAGGGGGGCAGCGATCACGCCGCCGCGCAGCGGGCGCTGGGGGCGGGGGTCACCGCGACCGCCGACCTCCTCGACGGCGCCGATCCGGTCCGCTACGACGAAGGCCACGACGGCTATCGCCCGGTCCTGCACTACGCGGCAACGCCGATACCGACCGACCGGCGCGCCTTCGCGGCGACAACCCGCGCCGCGCAGGAGTTCCTGGAGTCCGCGGCCGCCGGCGGTGCACCCTGGGCCTGCTGTGTCAGCTTCGCGGAGCCCAACGTCCCCCTCGTCGCCAACCGCGACGCCTACCTCGGGTACGACCTGGACGCGATCGACCTCCCCGCCAGCCTGGGGGACACCTTCGCCGACAGCCCCGCCATCTACCGGCGCCAGCGCGAGGTGTTCGGCGCCATCGGCGAGCGCGAGTGGCGCCAAGCGCGCGCAGTGTACTACGCCCTCATCGGCGAGCTCGACGCGCAGGTGGGGGCGCTCCTGGATCAGCTCGAGCGGCTGGACGTTCTGGACGACACGATCGTCGTGTTCATGAGCGATCACGGCCGCTACGTCGGCGCCCACGGGTTCGACGCCCACAACTTCGGCGCCTTCGAAGAGGCTTACCGGATTCCGCTGGTCATCGCCGGGCCCGGCGTCGCCGGACCCGGGGTCGTGGCCGACGCCGACGTCGACGCGATCGTCTCTCTGGTGGACGTGGCGCCGACGCTGCTGGAGCTGACCGGCGCGGCCCCGATCGATGCGCCCGACTCCCGGTCCTTCGCCGACCTGCTGCGCGACCCCGTGGGCGCGGCCGCACGCCATGACTGCGCCTACGCGGAATCCTGCGGCAACCGTTTCCTGATGACCCAGCGCATCCTCTGGCAGGGAACGTGGAAGTTCGTCTTCAACGGCTTCGACTACGACGAGCTCTACGACCTCGCCACCGATCCCGACGAGTTGGTCAATCTGGGCGCCGATCCTCGGCACGCGCAGCGCCGCCGGGACATGATGGCGGAGATCTGGCGTCGCGCCCGCGCGACCGGCGACCAGAGCATCGTCGACACGCACTACGCGCCGATGCGTATCGCCGCGGTCGGTCCCGAGATATAGCGGAGATCGCCCATCGGCTCCATCACGTTGCGACAGATGGCCGACGCGGACGTGAGGTTCGCCGACCGCATCCGCGACAGCGCCGGCTGGAACCAGACTCTTCAGGACTGGCAGCGGCTGCTGCGGCACGATCCGGAGGGCTGCTTCGTCGCCGAGTGGAACGGCCGGCCGGCCGGTACGGCGACGACCACGACCTTTTCGAAGGACCTGGCTTGGATCGGCATGGTCCTGGTCGATCCCGATCTGCGGCGGCGGGGGATCGGCAGGGCGCTGCTCGTGCACTGCATCGAGCATCTGCGGCAGTCGGGGGTGAGGTGCATCAAACTGGACGCCACACCGTTGGGCAGGCGCGTATACGGTCCGCTCGGGTTCGTTGCGGAATGGAGCCTTTCGCGCTGGGAGACGGCGAAGCTCGCGGCCTGCCTGGAGAGGGTCGACGCGACATCCGATCGGTGTCCTCGGCCGCTGGACAGAGGCGGCCTCGGTCGCGTCGCGGATCTCGATGAAGCCGCGTTCGGTGTTGCACGCGAACGGATGCTTGCGATGTTGGCCGCGCAATCGGACACGCGTGTCCGCAGGGACGGGGTCGGACGGGTAACCGGGTACGGCATGCTGCGGCCCGGCCAACGTGCGAATTACCTTGGACCCATGGTCGCTCAGGATGAGTCGAGCGGCGTCGCGCTGGCTGACGACCTGCTGGGGAGCATTCAGGGTCGTCGCCTGTACTGGGACATTCCCGATGAGAATCACGCCGCAGTCCGTGTGGCGGAGCGGTCCGGTATGCATCGCCAGCGCACCCTGACGCGGATGTGGCTCGGTGAAAACGCCCGTCCAGGGAGTCCGTCGGCCCAGTGGGCGATCGCCGCGCCGGAAATCGGCTGACTCGCGATGAGCACGGCGTACGACGGCATCATCCTGGGAACCGGGCACAACGCCCTGGTGCTGCAGGCCTACCTCTCGCGCTGCGGGCTCAGGACGCTGTCGCTCGAACGATGGGACGAGCCCGGCGGAGGCCTGGCGACGATCGAGAACCCGCGCGTCGCCGGAGTGATGCATAATCCGCACTCGTTCTATCACCGCGCCCTGAACCGGATGCCGTGGTACGACGATCTGGAACTGGCGGCCCAGGGCGTCCGCTACCTCGAGCCGGAGCTGAACGTCGCTCTGCTCACCAACGAGGGGAGCAGCCTGCAGTGGTGGACGGATTTCGAGCGAACCCGGGCGTCATTCCACCAGTGGTCGCCCGCGGATGCGGACGCGTTCGCCAAGCTGGTCGACGAGTTCCGGCCGATCGTCGAGCACATCCTGATCCCGGAGTCCCGGTCACCACCCCTGGAGCCGTCGCTGCGGCGGCGCCTGCTGAGCCAATCGCGCCTCGGCCGCCGCCTGCTGGAAGTGTCGGCGCTCTCTCCACTGGAATTCGTCACCTGGTGCTTCTCCCATGACGTGATCCGGGCAGGGCTGCTGTTCTTCAACGGATTGCGAGAGGTCGATCTGCGCATGAAGGGCTTCGGCCATTCGATTCCGGCGCTGCTGGCGTCCGCCGGCAAGGCCCAGATGTGTGTCGGCGGATCGGTTCAGCTCGCTCGGGGCCTGGTAGCGGACATCGAAGCCCATGGAGGCGAGGTTCGGTGCGGCGTGAACATCCGGCGGCTGCACGTCAGGCATGGCCGGGTCGGTGAGGTGGAGCTGGGGGACGGCGAGCGGTTGCAGGCGACCCGCTTCGTGGCCTCGGGCCTCAATCCGGGGCAGACGTTCCTGCAGCTTCTGGCGGAATCGGATGCCGGTCCCGCTCTCCGAAGCAGCGCGCGGGGGTTTCGCTACAACGTGATCGCGCCGCTGTTCGGCCTGCACCTGGCCCTTTCGGAACCGCCGGCGTACGCCGCCGCGGACGACGATCCGGAGTTGCGGAGCGCGTTCATGGTCATCCTCGGCCTGGAGCGATTCGGCCAGTTTCAGGAGATCGTCGACGCGCACGAACGGGGCCGGATTCCGCCGACCGTCGCCTGGGGGTCGTGCCACACGCGGTTCGACCCCACTCAAGCCGGATCGGGCACCCACGCGGCGTTTCTGTGGGAGAAGGTTCCGTACCACTTGGGCGGGAACGCGTCCAACTGGGACTCGCACCGTGACGAGCACGGCGAGCGGCTACTGCAGTTCTGGAGGCGCTTCGCACCGAACCTCGGTGAGGACGTGGTCCTGGACCGGTTTGCGCTCAGCCCGCTCGATACGGTTTCCCGTCTGCCGAACATGTCGCACGGCGACCTGCTGGTCGGCTCGTTTGCCAACGACCAGGTCGGCTACAACCGTCCGTTTCCGGGAGCCGGCTGTTATCGGACGGCGCTGGACGGTCTGTACCTGTGCGGCGGCTCCACGCATCCTGGAGGAAACGTGACCGGACTGTGCGGCTACAATGCCGCCTCCGTGATCGCTGCGGACCTCGGCATCAGGCGCTGGTGGAATCCGCCGGACCTGATGGCAGAGCTGGCCGCTCTGCGCGACTGACCGGAAGCCGTCACGGCAGCTCCCAGAACGTGCCGGTGACGCCGCGCCACTGCGCATAGCTGGCAGGAACTCCTCGGCCATGTCAGCCGCCGGCCAGCTCGGCGGCGAGCTCGCGTGCCCGCTCCAGGGTGGTGCTGCGCTCCTCCAGCATGCGCCGCCGCACCGCGTCGCGCAGGTCCGCGTCGGCGTGGGTGGTCACGTACAGCGCGCGGCTTCCCACGACCGCGTCGATCTGCTGGGCCGTGCGCCTCACCTCGGGTCCGCTGGTATGCGCCAGCCAGTTGGCGTAGGCGCCTTGCGGCTGGTAGCGGAAGTCGCAGGAAAGCCGCAGGCGATCCGAGGTGTTGGGGTTGCCCTTGTGCAGGGTCATGCTGGCGAAGACGATCAGGTCGCCCGGGCTGTAGGTGGTGGTGACCCACGCTTCGTCCGCCGAGGGCAGCTCGAACACCTGGTCCTTGGCGGTCTTCAGGGAGCTCGAAGCGGCCCCGATCTGCGCGCGCACCCCACCCCGGTGGGAACCCGGCACCACGGCCAAGCCGCCGAGCCGCTCGTCGATGTCGGTGAGCGGGACCCAGACCGTGCAGAAGTCCTGCGTCAGGTAGCCGAGCTGCGGGCTGCCGTCCTGGTGGGCGCCGACGCCGAGCGGCGCCGCGCCCTCCGGGTCGGGCGGGATGATGCGCAGCAGCCGCTGCTTCCACACCTGAACCGGACCGTCGTAGATCGCCTCCAGCACGGCGCGCACCTCGGGCGACTCCGCGAGCCGGTTGAAGGAGTCGAGCCGCACGGCTCGCTGGTAGTAGACCAGGTACTCCTCTTCGGTGGGCGGCGGCCCGCCGCTCCAGAGCGGCGGCGCGGTGGGGCTCTCCAGGATGTGGCAGTCGTGCAGGATGGCGATGAGGTCGTCGCGCACGCGCCGCACCAGGTCGCGGTCGAGCGCGCCGCGCAGCAGCAGGTAGCCGCGCTCGGCCAGCAGCGCCCGGAGGTGGGCCGGGTCGCCTGCCGCCGCGGTGGCGTCGAGCATCGGCGCCACCGCGGCGGCCATCAGGTGCCCGCTTTTGCGCGAAACGCCTCGATGCCGACGCGAGCCGCGCTGGTGAGCAGCACGAAGTCCGGCCCGTACCCCAGGTAGGTAAGTCCGCGGTCGCGCCAGTGGGTGAGGTCTTCCGGCGTGGCGGAGCCGATCCCCAGGGCGACCCCGCTGGCCGCGCACACCTCGATCGCACGCTCCACGACCTTGTCCATCTCGGGGTGTGGCATCTCGAAGGGGCTCACGCCGTGGTTCAGGTACAGGTCCCAGAGGCCCAGGTACAGCGCGTCCACTCCGGGAACCGCCGTGATCTCCTCGAGGTCTTCCATCGCTTCCCGCGTCTCCAGCAGAAACGAGACCAGGATGTTGTCGTTGGCGCGCGCCAGGTAGTCCGGGTAGTCCAGGGTGTACTGCGACGCCCGCAGCGGGCCGAAGCCGCGGATCCCGTCGGGCGGATAGCGGGTCGCGCGCACGACCTCCCGCGCCTGCTCGGCCGAGCGCAGCAGCGGCACGATGATGCCCAGGGCGCCGATGTCCAGCGAGCGCTGGATGAACACCTGGTCGAAGCTGGGGATGCGGACGATCGGCACCGCGTCCGTGCCGTTCACCGCCATGAGCATGTGTTGGACCTCGGCCATGTCCAGCCCGTTGTGCTCCATCTCGATGACGATGAAGTCGAATCCGGAGTGGGCCATCTGCTCCGCGACGTTCGGGCTGCCCATGCCCAGGAAGCAGCCGACCGTCGCCTGGCCGGCCTTGAGTTTCTGTCTGACGTGATTGGTTTTCATGGTGGCGTGGACCGGCGGCGCCGGCCGCCAGAGCATAGTCGGCGGCCGTGTTCCGGTCGAGCAGCGCCGGCCGTCCACCGTCGCGTCCCGGTCTCTGCCTTGCCAGCGTACCCCTTTCGGTCGATGGTAGGGGCAAGATGGCGACCTATCCCGAACTGATCGACAAGGCCGTCGTAGTGACGGGCGCCGGCCGCGGCATCGGACTGGCGATCGCGCGGCGTTTCGTGACCGAGGGCGCGCGCGTGCTGCTGACCGACGTCGCGGAGGGCGACAGCGCCGAGGTGATCGCCCTGGCCGAGCAGCGCGGCACGCGCGCCGCGTATCAGCCGATGGACGTGACCTCTTTGGAGCAGGTGGAGCAGGGCATCGCCCGCGCGGTGGAGCTGTTCGGGCGCCTGGACTGCATGGTCTGCAACGCCGGCATCTGCGAGGTGGCCCCCCTGGTGGAGGCGAACGAGGCGAGCTTCGACCGGCAGATGACGGTCAACGCCAAGGGCGCGTTTCTCACCGCCACGGCCGCCGCCCGGCAGATGCTCCGCCAAGGACACGGCGGCCGCATCATCGTCAACGCCAGCGGCGCGGGGAAGATGGCGCCGGGCAAGGAGGCGCCGCTCGGGGTGTACGCGATGAGCAAGCATGCCGTGGTCGGCCTGACCCGCCAGTTGGGCGTGGAGCTTGCCGCCGACGGGATCCTGGTCAACTGCATCTGCGGCGGCATCGTCGACACCGAGATGTGGAACGTGATCGACCGGGGCGTCACCGGCCCCAGCGGCGCGGAGCCGGGCTCGTTCAAGGCGGAGGCGGTCGCATCGGTGCCGATCGGGCGGATTCAGCGGCCCGAGGACATGGCCAACGTCGTGATCTACCTGGCCGGTGACGATTCCGACTACATCGCCGGGCAGACGCTGAACGTATCCGGAGGCCGGCTCCCCTACTGAGCGTGAGCGCCTCGGCCTCTCTCGTACAACGCCGCCTTCAGCCGCCACCGCCGCGATCCTGGTGCTGGAGATCGACGTTGTCCCGCTCCGCATCATCCTGGCCCGACGATGCTGCCGGTGACCGCGGCAGGACGTGCTGTCCGGCCGTCGTTGCGGTGACGGCCATCGGCTACGCTGAACGCGCCCATGACGCCGATATTTATTATGAGGTACTTGCGGATAAATTGTGGGTGACGTAGTCAGAATGGTCAGACCGACTAACGAGGCATGAAGCGGCTGGCGGGCAGGCGCGCGGTGGTCACCGGAGCCGGCCGCGGGCTGGGGCTGGCAGTGGCCGAGCTGTTCGTGCGCGAGGGAGCCGCGGTCGTACTTGCCGACCGGGACGAAGGCTCCGCCACGGCAGCGGCGGAGCGGCTGGCGGCGGCTGGTGGCGAGGCGTCCGCCGTGCACGCGAACGTCACCTCGACGCGCCACGTGCAGGAACTGATGGACGCGGCGGTCGAGTTCATGGGCGGCCTGGACGTGCTGGTGAACAACGCCGGGATCTCCAGTGCCGGTACGGTCACCGAGGTGGACGAAGCGCACTGGGAGCGGGTGTTGGCGGTCAACCTCACCGCCTCCTATCTGTGCTCCCGGTATGCGGTCCCGCACATGGAGCGTTCCGGCGGCGGTTCGATCGTCTGCATCGCTTCGGCCTCCGGCGTGACCGGGCAGAAGGGTCAGGTCGCCTACAACGTGTCCAAGCACGGCGTCATCGGCCTGGTCCGCTGCATGGCGCTAGACCATGCCGACGCCGGCATCCGGGTCAACGCCGTGTGCCCGGGAGTGATCAACACGCCGATGACGGACTCGCTCTCAGCCGAGCACCGCGCGAAGCTGGCGGGGTGGCATCCGCTCGGCCGCATTGCCGAGCCGGCGGAGGTGGCACGCACCGTGCTGCACCTGGCGTCCGACGAGTCGTCGTTGACCACCGGCGCGCTGTTCCTGGTCGACGGCGGTCTGACCGCGATGTAGAGCCGATCGGGTAGACTCGGCGCATGAAGGTACGGACTTTCGACCACGTCGCGGTGACGGTCAGCGACACCAAACGGGCGCTGGAATTCTACGTCGACAAGCTCGGGCTGCGGCTGATGGAGAACCACCAGCTCGAAGGCGACAAGATCGACGAGGCGAACGGTCTCCGGGGTGCGCGCGCCCAGTCCACGCGGCTGGCTGCGCCCGACAGCCCGGACATCCTGATCGACCTGCTGGAGTACTACACGCCGCCGATCGAACCGCACCAGCCGCCCATCGGGTCGGTCGGCTCCTGCCACTTCGCGCTGGTGGTCGACGACCTGCCGGGAGCAGTCGAGGAGCTCAGGGCGAAGGGCGTCCACTTCATCTCCGGTCCGGTCAATTTCGAGCTCACCGAGGGCTCGGTCAGCGTCTGCTTCTGCACCGATCCCGACGGCAACCACGTGGAGCTGATGGAGGCATACGAGCACTAAGACCGAGGTGGAGCCGTCCGCCGGCGGGTCACCCGCGGGTCGGCGACGCCCGTGCGCATCAGCAGCCAAGCGAGCACGGCGAGGACCGCGCCGGCCACGAACACCGGGCGGGGTGGCCGCGAAGGCGTCGCTCACGCCGAACGCCTCTCGTCCGTACACGACGTAGAACGTCACTCCCAGCGCTCCCAGGATCATCAGCACCTGGCTGACCAGGAAGCGGGCGAAGTTGGCATCGCGCCGCAGCACGTCCGGCAACTCCCGGAGATAGGAGCCCAGGCGGGGGCGCGGACGGTCGGGCGGGCGCTCCGGCTCGCGGTTGAGGGTCAGGAACGTCCAGGAGATCGCCTGGCCCGCGAACGCGAGCAGGAAACAGATTCCGAACGACCGGGGAAAGGCGACTGTGTCCAGGATGTAGCGGGCCAGCAGCGCGCCGGCAGCGCCCATCAGCCCGCCGAACGAGCTGCCGAGCCCGAACATCAGCCCCTTGCGGTCGGCGTGGATGACGTTGGCCAGCATGGCGCGCCATGCCGGGCTGGCTACCCCGACGGCGCCCTGAGCCGCCAGCAGCATGGCGACCAGGAAGGCGTAGGAGAACCATGCCGGTGCCTCCGGCCACAGCAGGATGCCCAGCCCCAGGATCAGCCACGGCACCCGCTCGAAGACGCTGGCCTTCACCACCCACGGTTTCTTGCGGCCTAGCGCTTCCGCTCGCGCGGCCATGAAAAGCTGCGGCCCGTGTGACGCGACGACGTAGGCGGCCGGGATGAGGCCGATCAGGACCCGCGAGTCGGTCAGGTAGCTGGCGTACAGCGGCAGGATCGTGGAGATGAAGACGAAGCTGTCGGCCAGGTTGACGAACGACAGGTCGCCGACGTTGACCCGGAAGTTCCAGCCCTGGTCGCGGCGGATGGCCCTCCGGTACGCCTCGTCGTCGTACTGCACAGCGTGAACGTATCAGACCCTCTCTTGCCAAGCCGTTCGTGACGTTCGTCCCGTTCACGTTCGAGACCTGCAGTCTGATTCGGGTCGGTAGCCGCCGAACTCAGACGGGCGCGTCGCTGCTCACGTACCACGCTCACTTCGAGCGAGTCGCCGGCTTGTCGATGGCGTACCTCGGCGGCTGAGCGACTGCTATCGTCCTTCCGCGCCTCGCTCTCGAACAGGTGAGGCGGCGCCTGGTCAATCTGCTCGTTCTCGAAGGCCGAGGACGTCGACGTTCTTGTCCGAGGTCCCTTCCCGGGAAGTTCGCAGCATGGCGGTGAGGCCCCCGTCTATCAGGAACAGCGCGCCGGTGATGAACGACGCTTCGGCGGACACCAGGTGCAGCACGGTCTGCGCCACTTCCGCCGGATCCGCGACGCGACCGAGTGGATTGCGCGCGGCCAGCTCCGCGCGCTGCTCGGAGCTGAGCTCCTGGAGCGCGGGCGTGTCCATCGCGCCCGGACACACCGCGTTGACGCGAATGCCGGCGTCGGCGTGGTCGAGCGCCATGCAGCGCACCAGGCCGACGAGACCGTGCTTGGACACGTTATAGGCGACCTGATCCCTCTTGCCGACCACCCCGGACGAGGAAGAGACGCACACAATCGATCCGCCGCCGGCTCGCTCCATGTGCGGGATCGCGTAGCGTGAGCACAGGTAGGCACCGGTGAGGTTGACCCGCAGCACCCGGTTCCAGTGCGCCTCGTCCACCTCGGTCACGCTGCCGGCGCTGACGATCCCGGCGTTGTTCACCAGCACGTCCAGGCCGCCCAGGCGCTCGACCGCCGCGGCCATCAGGGCCTGCACGTCCGCGGCCGCGGCGATGTCCGCCCGCACCCCGATCGCCGTGCCGCCCGCGGTCTCGAGCCGGGTTGCCGCTGCCGTGATCGCGCCCTCGTCCAGGTCGGCCAGGACAACCGCCGCTCCCTCGTTCACGAACAGCTCGGCCACCGCCAGACCGAGCCCTCGCCCCGCGCCGGTGATAACCGCGCTTTTGCCCGCCAGGCGGCTCATTCCAGGCTGGTCTTCCGGTGCCCGCCAATCGCCCACGCCACCGCCTCCACTCCAGCACCATCTGCGCCGACGCCACGCGATTTGAAATGATCCACCTGCTCAACTCGTTTCAAGCTGCCATCGTCTATAACCGTCCGGATGGCTGGCGGCACGGCAACCCGCCCGCTCACTCCGGCAGATAGAGGTACAGGGCGTCGACTTCCGCGGGTCGTGGAGCGTTGTCCGCCAGCGCCCGGTACGGCTTGCTCACGATGCCGTACCGGCCGTCCAGCTCGATGGCCTGCGCTTCGTGGGTGCCGATGCCGGTGTCAATGACGACCTGCTCCATCCGGCCCCCGCGGCTCAGAAAGAGCAGTTGGGCCGGTGGGTGCGGGAGGGTCCAGTCCCCGCGCCCCATCTCGCCCACGTACAGGTCCGGGCGTCCGTCACCATCGAAGTCGGCCACCTGCAGCGTGTGGGCGTCCAGCAGCCGGTCGTGCAGCACCTCGTCTTCCCACAGGTCCCCGACGTCCGCCCCCGGCCTGAGCAGCGCCAGGCGCCCGTAGGTTTGACCGATGTCGAGCGCCACCTCGGACAGCGCGATCTCCGGCCGCCCGTCACCGTCGAAATCGGCGGCGACCACCCGCACGCCGCCGTAGTTGCGGGTGTAGACGTGCCGTTCCCACTGGCCGTTCGGCAGCAGGCGATACCAGGAACAGCCGGCGATGAGCTCCAGCCTGCCGTCGCCGTCCACGTCGGCGGCCGCGAGCCCCTGCTCGTCCACGCCGGTGACCACGGGCCGCGCGTCCGGCCACGGAGTCGCGTAGGGATCGTCGGGCAGCGGGACGCAGAAGAGCGTCTCGGCGTCCTGATTCCAGACGTACAGCTCCTGCCGGCCGTCACCGTCGATGTCCGCCAGCAGCAGGTCGTGGGTGCGTGGCGCGGGCAGCGGAAATGCCTCCCGGCGCACCCACCGCCGGGTCGGGTCGGCCGGGCACTCCCACCAATAGACGCTGCTGCCGCGATCGCTGGTGGCGCCGATCAGGTCCAGTCGGCCGCTGCCGGTCAGGTCGACCAGGGCGCCGCCGACGCTGATGCTCGGGAAGGTGTCGTCGATCAGGTGCGGCTTCCAGGCGCCGCCGTCCGTTCGACCGAACCAGTGGAGCTGCTCCGGGTTGCGGGTCGAGACGATGAACTCCTGCACACCGTCGCCGTCCAGGTCGCCGACGAGACACGACATGCGCTCGGCGGGACCACCCTGATGGACGGTGTGGCGGCGGAACGCGGGCAATCCGGGCATCCGGTCACTCCTTGATGGCGCCGGCGGCGATGCCGGACATGATCTTCTCCTGCAGGAGGATGTAGATGATGATCGACGGCACCACGTAGATCACCAGGGCGGCGAACATCGCCGAGAAATCGAACGTGAACTGCTGCATGAAGTAGCGCATCGCCAGCGGAAGCGTCCGGTTGTGCTCGGAGGAGGTCAGCAGGAGCGCGTACAGCAGCTCGTTCCACGATCCCAGGAAGGTGAGCACCGCCGAGCTGACCAGCGCCGGCTGGGTCAGGGGAAGCATGATCCGCCAGAAGGTGCGCGGCACGCTGGCCCCCTCGATATAGGCGGACTCCTCCATCTCGTAGGGCAGGTGCATCATGTAGCTGCGCAGCACGAACAGGCACAGCGGCATGGAAAATCCCGTGTACACCAAGATCAGCGCTGCCTTGGTGTCGTAGAGCCCGAGCCGCAGCACCACCTCGTAGACCGGCTGCACCATCGTGTTGACCGGGATCAGGATCGATGAGATCAGCAGCGTGAACACCAGGGTGCGCAAGCGGAAGCGGAAGCGGGACAGGGCATAGGCCGCAAGCGAGTAGATGAACAGCGAGATGGTGGTCGTCGAGACGGCGACGATCAGCGAGGTGACGAACTTGAGGTCGAGGCGTGCGAAGCGGAACGCGGTGGCGTAGCCCTTGAGCGACGGTTGCGCCGGCAGGTTGAGCGCCGAGGAGAGGATCTCGGCGTTGGTCTCCAGGGACGAGATCACCACCCACACCAGCGGCAGCACGGAGATGGCGATCACGAAGCCCATGACTGCGTAGCCGAACAGCGCCGCCGCCCCGGCGGCAAACCGTTCCTGCGGCGTGCGCAGGCCGACCTGCTCGGCCGCCCGGCTACTCACGGTAGCTCCTGCCCAGGCGGAACAGCCACTGCACCAGCAGGACCGCCACCATGCCCATGACCAGCAGCACCACCGCCAGCGCGTTGGCGTAGCCGTACTCCTGGCTGTTGAGCAGGCGGTTCACCATGATCACGGAGATGTTCTGCGTGCGGTTGCCGGGACCGCCGCCGGTGGTGAGGAAGATGATCTCGAACGCCTTCAGCACCGCGGTGACGGCGATCACGATGCCGGTGCCGATGATCGGCCGGATCAGCGGCAGGTGGATGTAGAGGTCGACCTGCAGCGGGCTCGCGCCGTCGATGCGCGCCGAGTCGCCCAGCGAGTCCGGGATCGCCATCAGCTCCGACATCGTGATCAGGGTGATCACGGCGGCGAAGAACAGCCAGATCATGGTCACCGCCGTGAACGCGCTGCCGGGCTCGTACAGCCAGTTGCGGTTGAAGTCCCGGAACCCGAGAAGCTGGATGAGCCCGTTGAGGATGCCGGCGTCGGGCAGGTAGATGAAGATGAACAGCATGGACAGCGCGGTCCATCCCAGGACGTTCGGGATCATGAAGACGGCGCGGGTGAAGCGCCAGCCGCGCGGCCGCTTGAATAGCACCAGCGCCACCAGCACCCCGAACGGCACATGGATGAACGCGGCGGCCAGCACCCACTTGATGCTGTTGACGAACGCGGCCTGGAACTTGGCGCTGGCTGCCAGGCGCAGGTAGTTGTCGAGTCCGATGAACTGCGGCGCCTGCACTCCGTTCCACTTGGTGAAGCTGGTCGTCACCGCGGTCACCAGCGGGCCCAAGTAGACCAGCAGGAACATCGCCAGCGCCGGCAGCAGGAACAGGACTACCCACAGGCGTCCGGGCTTGATCATCGATTGCTCATCGGCGGGCGGGCAGGCGGGCCCGGTACCCGTTCGGGAGGGTACCGGGCGCCGTCACCCCACGCGGCGGGAGTCTACAGCGATTCCAGGTACTCCTTGGCCGATGCGGCGAGCATGGCCGCGTACTCCTCCGCCGAGATCTCGCCGTACAGCAGGGCGGGGAGCTGATTGACGATCGTCTCGTTCTGGTTGATCGGATCCCACTGCGCCTGGAACCAGGGAATGGTCAGCTTCACCCCTTCGACCGCGTTGAAGTACTCGAGATTCACCGGCCCGAGGCCCGCCTTCTCTTCATCGTTCAGCGGCACCAGGTGGGTCAGGTAACCGAGCGTGATCGCCTGCTGGGCGATGTTGTCGCGGGTGGCCAGGAACTTGAGCCACTCCACCGCGCCCTCGCGCACCGGCAGGTCGTGGTCCATCGACACGCCGTGTCCGTACTCGCGGCCCAGGTTGGAGATCATCATGTCGTTGGGGAAGCGGGCGTAGCCCACCTTGTCCTCGAAGCCCTCTGGCGAGTACTGCGTGTCGCCGAAGCTGGCGATCATCCACGGGCCGTTGGCGATCATCGCCGTGTCGGAGGCGGAGAAGTGGTTGGCCGCCAGCGCGTAGGTGCCGCCGATCGCGTCGGCGGTGGTGTACTCGTACAGGCGTTCGACCATGCGCACCGCGTCGATGTAGATCTCCGAGGTGAACTCGTCGGTCGGGTAGCGGATGTCCATGAAGTCCCGACCCTCCTGGGTGCGGCCCAGGTAGGTGGTGAGCAGCAGGTTGGTGATCCAGCCGGTCTCCGTGGTGTGCATCGACAGGGGCGTGAAGCCGGCCGCCTGGAGCGTTTCGCACGCCGCGAAGAAGTCGTCCCAAGTCGTGGGGAAGGCGTCGATGCCGGCCTCGGCGAACATCTCCTTGTTGTAGTAGATGCCGATGTAGGGTGCGCCGGTGGAGGGGGCGGTGAACATCCTGCCCTCGGCGTCGGTGTTGAACTCGACGCTCTCCGGGAACGCCACCTTCTGCCACTCCGCGTCGGCGTCGAAGTAGGGCCGCTGGTCCATCAGCCGGCCGTCGCGCATCAGCGCCTCGGCGAATGCCGCCTCCGGGCCCAGGTTGGTAACGACCGCCGGCAGGTTGCGCGCAGAGTTGAGCGCTTTCAGCTTCTGCCGCATCTCGACCGCCATGCCGGGCACCCACTCGATGTCCAGCTCGTAGCGGCCGTCGTACTTCTCGTTGAACGCGTCGATGAAACCGCGATACATCACGGTGTTGGCGTCGTTGCCGCCTTCCCGGAACAGCATAGGGATCTTGACCTCTTCGGCCGCCCCCGTCTCTCCCTCGGCGCTGGCGAAGGCGGTTGGCGCCGCCAGCAGGGCCGCCAGCGCGGCGATCAGCGTGACCGCGGCGCGGTTCTTCGTACGATTCATGGCGAAAGTGACCTCCCGTAGTGAGTCGTGGATTACGCGGCGACGATGCCCGCGGGAGTAGGCGAGGTCAAGCCTGCGGCTTGCCCGCGGGCTGACAGCGTGCCGCGGCTCGGATAGGGTCTGGGAAGGAACGTGATGACCGACGGCTTCCGAAGACTGACCGCCGAGCAGGTGAGCGCCTTTCACACCCATGGCTACGTCAAGCTGGGACCGCTGCTGGATGACGCCACGGTCGAGTTGCTGCGCCGCGAATACGACCGCGAGTTCGCGCTGGCCCGCTCCGGCGCCAGTGCATTCCGCAACCTGGCCATCGACGACACCGACGACGTGGAGGCCAAGAACGAGGCGGAGGAGCAGATGCTGCAGATCATGCAGATGTGCGAGCGCAACCTGCACTTCCGCCGCATGCTCTACCACGAGCCGATCCTGGACTGCATCGAGGACCTGATCGGCCCCAACATCCAGCTCTTCCACGACCAGGCGCTGTACAAGCCGGCGCACCACGGCGGACCGGTGTTCTGGCACCAGGACAACGCCTACTGGCAGTGCGTGCCGGCCAACCTGGTGAGCTGCTGGATGACGCTGGACGACGTCACCGTCGACAACGGCGCGATGCAGGTGATCCCCGGCTCCCACGTGCAGGCGCTGGAGCACGACCGCTCGGCGTCCAGCAACGCGTTGCTGGACAGCGCCGATCAGGTGGACGCCTCACGGGCGGTGGCGATCGAGCTGCCCGCCGGAGGCGCCATGCTGCACCACTGCCAGACGTTCCACTACACCGCGCCCAACAACACCCCGCGCGAACGGCGCGCCTTCATCATCCACTTCATGACGCCCGGCACCACGTCGCGCCGCACCGGCGAGCATCTCACGGTCTCGTTCGCGCGCCCGATGCTGCGCATGAGGGTGTGAGTCCCCCTCAGTAGCGGTGATCGACGCTGCCGAACAGCGTCGGCGTGTCCCAGCCCGCGCCGTCGCGCTCCACCCAGCCGGCGACCGCGGCGATCAGCTCGTCGACGCCGTCCCGCGGCTCGCCGAACGTCGCGCGGCACAGGCTGTCGTCGGTCAGCGGCAGCGTGTCGCCTTCGGCGCCGGCCAGCTTCGGGTCGCGACCCAACTCGGCTCCCAGGGCGGACACGATCCCGGCTACCCGGTGGCCGGGCCCTGACACGTTGACCGTCCACGGCGGGTTCGCGCAATGCTCCAGGCAGCGCAGCGCCACGTCGATGGCGTCGCGCTGCGAGATGAGGTTGACCGCCGGCACCGCCAACGAAACCGGTGAGTCACGGTGGACCATGTCGGCGAGGTCGCGCAGCACGCCGTAGCACAGGTGCTGGGCGTACGCGAGGCGATAGTTGCAGATTCGCTGCGCGGGGTGCCGGCTGGCGGTGGTGGCGAAGGAGGCTTCGCGCGCGGCGATCGACCAGCCGTAGACGCCCTCCGGCTGCAGCGTGTCGGATTCCCGGCTGCCGCCCGCCACGGGCGGTCCGACGCCGGACGTTCGTTCCACGCCAGCGGGCACGGGCGCCGCGTAGTCGACACCGGCATACGGGTTGGTCGAGGAAAACACCACGATGTTCGCGCCGCCGAACCGTTCGCCCACAAGGTAGGGGACGATCGAGTTGATGTGGAACGCGCGCCGCCAGTCGGTGCCGCTGCCGAACTTGAAGCCGAGCATGTAGACGACCTGGCGGGATTCGGGCAGTGCTTCGATGAAGCCGGGGTCGGTCAGGTCGCCGCGGATGCAACGGATTCCGCCGGCCTCCAGCGCCGCGCGGGTGGCGTCGTCGCTGAAGGTCGACGCGACGACCACATCGCGCTCGACGTCCGCCGCACGGTCGGCACGCCGCAGCGTCGCCGCCAGCTCCGGTCCCATCTTGCCGCTGCCGCCCAGGACCAGCACCGGGCCGTCGATCCGCGCCGCCGCCTCGATCAGCGCCGGCGACGGCTCGGTCATGAACCGTTGCAGCGAGCGGTCGTCGTGGACTTCGGCAAGCGTCATGGGCACCTCCTCGATGCGGCAGGCCGATACTCGTTCGCATCCGGCCGCCGCGTCATCGCCGCCGGCGCGGTGACGGATCGGTGGCCTGTTCAGCGCGGCGGCTCAGCCGGAGCCGGCCAGCCTGGGCACGGCCGCGTAGAGCTGCCGGGTGTACTGATGCTGCGGGCCGGCCGCCAGCTCCTGCGCCGTGGCTTCCTCCACCAGGCGGCCGCCCTGCATCACGCCGACGCGGTCGCAGAAGTAGGTGACCACGGCCAGGTCGTGGGAGATGAACAGCAGGGTCAGACCCAGCTCGCGGCGCAGCGTCTGCAGCAGGTCAAGGATCTGGCTGCGAACCGATACGTCCAGGGCGGAGACGATCTCGTCGCAGATGAGCGTCTCCGGCCGGACGATCAGCGCGCGGGCGATGGCGACGCGCTGGCGCTGGCCTCCGGAGAAGTCCGGCGGTCGGCGGCTCAGGTGGCGGGCGGCCAGCCCTACGGCCTCCAGGGCGGCCAGGGCGCGCTCGCGTCCGTCGTCGACGCCGCGCCAGTCGGCGGTGTAGCGCAATCCGGCGAGCAGGATCGATTCAACCCGCATGCGCGGGTTGAGGGAGCGGGCGGGGTCCTGGAACACGTACGCCAGCCGGGTGCGCAGCTCGCACCGGGCACGGGCCGTCGACCTGCTGACCTCGTGCACGACCTCGGCGCGGTCGCGGTAGGTGATAGCGCCGCTGTCGGGCCGGTACATGCCCACCGCCAGGCGGGCGGTGGTGGTCTTGCCGCTGCCCGACTCGCCGACCAGGCCGTAGGTCTCGCCGTCGTCGATGCGAAAGCTCACCTCCCGCACCGCCTGCACGTGCCGCCTTGCGGCCGCGAAGTAGCCGGCCTTCAGGGCGAACCGCTTGCTGACGGCGTCGAGCGCTAGCATCGGGGTGCATCTGGCGCCCCGGCAGCCACGGAACCTGGCTTGACCCCCGGCAGCACGCAGCGGTGGCGGAGCGTGAAATCGACGGAGATGTCCGGCCCTTCCGCCTGTTCGTCGACCAGCGGCGGTACAGCGCGGGCGCAGCGGGCTTCGGCCAGAGCGCAGCGCGGAGTGAACGGACAGCCCGGCTCCGGGTTCAGCGGATCGGGCACGGTGCCGGGGATGGTGCGCAGCGGCCGGTCCGTGTAGTGCACGCCCAGCTCCAGGTGGGCCTCCAGCAGGGCGCGGGTGTAGGGATGGCGCGGCTCGCTCATCACCAGTGCCGCCGGACCCTGCTCCATCACCAGGCCGCCGTACATCACCAGGATGCGGTCGGCCACCTGGCTGACCAGCGCCAGGTCGTGGCTGATGAACAGGATCGCCAGCCCGCGCGCGGCGCGCAGCCGCAGCAGGAGCTCGACCACCTGCGCCTGCACGGTCACGTCCAGGGCGGTGGTCGGCTCGTCGGCGATCAGCAGCTCGGGACCGGCGGCCAGCGCGTGGGCGATCATCACCCGCTGCAACATGCCGCCGGAGAACTGGTGCGGGAAACTGCCGAGCCGGCGCGCCGCTTCGGCGATCCCCACCTCTTCCAGGAGCCGTACCGAGTGGTCACGCACCGCCTCGTCCTGCAGGTCCGGGTCGTGGGCGCGCAGCGTCTCGGCCAGCGAGCGCTCGATGGAGTAGATCGGGTCGAACGAGCGCGCCGGCTCCTGGAAGATCATCCCCACATGGCTGCCGCGCAGGCGGCGCAGGTCCGCCGGGCGCATGGCCGTCACGTCCTCGCCGCGGAAGCGCAGCCGGCCGGCCGTGGCGCGGGCGTGCGGCGGCAGCAGGCGCACCAGGGCCAGGGCGGTGACGCTCTTGCCTGAGCCGCTCTCACCGACGACCCCCAGGACCGCGCCGGCATGGATCTCCAGGTCGACGCCGCGCACCGCCTCCAGCGGACCGCGGTCTGTGGCGAAGGTGACGGCCAGCCCGGCCGCCTCGCAGAGCGGCTGCTCGTACGCCGGAGGGACCGCGCGGTCAGCCACGAGCCGGCTCCCGGTGGTAGGGGTCCAGCACGTCGCGCAGCAGGTCTCCCAGGAAGCTGAACGACAGGGTGGTGATCAGGAGCGCCAGACCGGGATAGAGGAACCACGGAAAGCTGCGCAGGTTGCCCAGGGAGGTGACGTTGCGGTCCAGCATCGAGCCCCAGCTCACCGCCGGATCGGAGATGCCCAACGCCAGGTAGGAGAGCGCCGTCTCGGCCAGGATGAAGCCGGGAATGCCCAAGGCGACGCTGACGATCAGGATCGACGCCATCTGCGGGAGGATCTGCCTGACGATGATCACCAGCGGCGGGATGCCCTGCAGCCGGGCCGCGGCCACGAAGTCCTCGGTCTTGATGCTGAGCACCATGCCGCGTATCAGCCGCGCGGTGCCGGGCCAGCCGACGAACGCCAGGATCAGGGTGATGACCACGAACGACTGCCCGGAGTCCATCTTGTAGGACAGCACGGAGCGCAGGAACAGGATCATGTAGAGGCCGGGGATGAGGATGAAGAACTCCGACAGGCGCATGATGATCCAGTCCGTGGCGCCGCCGTAGTAGCCGGCCAGCCCGCCCAGGACGATCGCCAGCGTAAGCGAGATCGAGATGGCGATGAAGCCGACGGTCAGGGAGATGCGGGAGCCGTAGAGAATGCGCGACAGGATGTCGCGGCCCAGGTGGTCGGAGCCCAGCAGGAACACCGGGTAGGCCTGCCGACCGTTCCGCCACAGCTCGCCGCCCTCCTGGTCGTCCACGTACGGCGCGACGGTTCCGAACAGGTGCACCCGCATCGGCAGCAGTCCCAGCAGCCGGTACTCCGGCCCCCGCACCAGCAGGCGTACGCGGTAGTGCTCGCCGCGGATGCGCGCATAGCTGCGGGTCACGTCGTCCACCAGGGCGCGGCGCTGCACCTGCGGGCCGAAGCCCAGCTCGGGCGAGTACCAGTCGATCGAGGGCCGGTGGTGGGTGTGGAACCGGAACGTCGTGGTGGGCTCGTAGGGCGCCAGGAACTCCGCGAACAGCATCGCTCCGTACAGCAGGATCAGCATCACCACCGAAGCGGCGGCCACCGGCCGCGCGCGCAGCCGTTGCACAAAGACGCTGCGCCGCCGCCGCGCCGGCCCGGACTCAGTCATCCTGGCTGCCCGAGAAACGGATGCGCGGATCGACCACCGCCAGCAGGACGTCGGCGGTGATCATCCCCAGCAGGATCAGAAAGCTGGTGAACATGATCACGGCCAATACCAGGTTGATGTCCTCCTGGCGCACCGCCTCGTACAGCAGCCGGCCGATGCCGGGATAGGAGAAGATGATCTCCAGGATCAGCGATCCCGAGATCAGCGACGCGAACAGGTCGGCGCTGCTGGTGATGTAGGGATTGAGGGTGTTGCGGAACGCGTGCACGACGAACACGCGCCGCTCGCTGACGCCGCGCGAGCGCAACGCCGTCACGTACGGCTGACCGAGCTGGTCCAGCATGGTGGCGCGGATGTAGCGCATGGTGCCGCCGACGCCGCCCAGGAACGCCGCCAGCAGCGGCATGGCGATGTGGTGCACGTAGCTGAAGGAGAAGCGCAGCGGCGCCTCCCGGAACGGGAAGTCGGGATAAGCCGTGATCGGGAACCAGCCGCTCACGAACGCGAAGAGCTGCAGCAGGATGAGCAGCAGGATGCCGGGCAGGGCATGCAGCACAAGCGCCGCGAAGGTCGCCGCCAGGTCGGTGCGGGTCCCGGTCTTGGAGGAGAAGTAGAGCCCGGCCGCGAACGACAGCACGGTGATGAAGACCAGCTCGATCAGGTTCAGGATCAACGAGTTGATCAACCGCGAGCGGACCAGGAACAGGATCGGCGCGCGCGAGATCAGCGACCGCCCCAAGTCGCGCTCCACCACGACCTGGTAGAGCCAGCGGGCGTACTGGGCGTAGAACGGCAGGTCCAGGCCAAGGCGTGCCTTGGCCGCGGCGATCTGCTCCTCGGTGTAGACGTTGTCAACCTGGCGGTCGGAGGAGATCAGCATCTGGCTCCGGACGTAGTTCTCGACCATGTCGCCCGGCGCCAGCTTCATCAGGGCGAACACCGCCAGGCCGAGCAGCAGCAGGAGGGCCACCATCGACGCCAGGCGGGTGGCCAGGAACCGGAGCAGCGGGCGGCGGCCGCGGGCGCGCGGGCGCCGCGCAGCCGCCGGGGGCGCCGTCGCGTCCGGCTCGGGACTACGGTCGGGCTCGGTCATCCGCACCGGCGCGGTCGCGGAGCGGCATCCTGGCTATTCGCCGTCGAGCAGGTACAGGTACGTCGAGTCGAGTCCGTTCAGGGTGTCGTAGAACACGTTGCCCCACTTGTTGCGCACCGCCACGAAGCGGAACGGGTAGACGATGTACATCTTCGGCACCTGGTCGAGCAGGATGCGCTGGTACTCGTCGTAGATCGCCTTCGCCGCCTCCTTGTCGATCGTGAAGCGGCCCTCGTTGTAGAGATAGTCGACGCGCGCCTCCCACTCCGTGTACGGCTCTTCCTGCAGCGGGTGCCACAGGTGGAAGTTGCCCTTGGACTGCCACACGTTGCTGCCGCCCTCCGGCCAGTAGTTGGAGCCGAGGGAGGCGGTGGCCACGTGCCAGTCGTAGGTGCTGATCAGCATCTCCACCAGCTTCTGGAAGTCGATCGGCCGCACGTTGCCGGTGATGCCGATCGACTTCAGCTCGTCGGAGAAGATGTTCATGATGTCGACCCCGACGTTGTTCTCGGCGCCGACGTGGATGTCGAACTCGATGTGGTTGCCGTCGGCGTCCTCCATCAGCCCGTCCGCGTTGGGGCGGATGCCGATCTCGGCCAGCAGGTCGCGCGCCCGATCCGGATCGTAGTCGAACTCCTGGCGGATCGACTCGTCGAAGTAGGGGTTGGCGCGCGCGAAGAAGTGCAGCGCCGGCTCGGCCAGGCCGCGGTACACTTGGCTGGCGATGCGGTCGCGGTTCAGCACCGAGCTCATGGCCTGCCGGAACTTCTTCTGGCTGAACCAGCTATAGACCAACTGGTCCATGGTGTCCGGGTTCTGGTTGAAGGCGATGAAGGAGGAGCCCAGCGTCGGGCCGCCGTTGTACACGGTGTAGTCGGGGTCCTCGGCGTTGAGCAGCTCGTCCATGTCCTCGGGCCGCAGCGTGAAGGAGTCCTTCTTGCCCTCCTTGAACAGCAGCAGCTCCGTGTTCCAGTCCGGCACGATCTGGAAGACCAGCTTCTCGATGTAGGGCAGCGTGACGCCGGCCGCGTCCTTCTTCCAGTAGTTGGGGTTGCGCTCGGCCACGACGCGTACGCCTGGCTCGTACTCGGTGAGGTAGTACTCGCCGATCGAGGGAATGGTCGTCGGGTCGGTGTCGACGCTGAACAGGTTGAGCACGCCCTCGGCGCCGTCCTCCTGCTTGGCCGGTTCGTACACGTAGCGCGGGCCGAAGTCCATGTTCGTGGACAGGATCGGGTTGGCGACGATGCGCGGGTAGTGGAACGCCACCGTGAGCTCGTCGATCTTCTCCACCTCGATGCGCGCCTCGGTGCCGTCCGGCATCTCGATGAACTGGCCGGCGTAGCCGGGCTGCTGCAGCCCCTGATCGCCCTCGATCTCGTCGTACCAGAAGACGATGTCGTCGGCGGTCACCTGCACGCGGGTGTCGGGATCGGCCAGCGTGGTCCAGTACAGGTCGTCGCGCAGGGTGTAGACGACGGTGAGCGTGTCGGCTTCCTCGTCGACCTCCACCTCGAAGCTGGCCAGGTTGGGGAGGAACTCGCGCGTGTACGGATCGTAGTCGGCCAGGGAGTCGAACAGCACGCCGACCACCGTCGCGGTGTCGCCGTCGCGGGCGGACATGGTGTTGAAGGTCTTGGGGTCGTTGTTGATGGCGGACAGCCAGGTGCCGCCCACGGTACCCAGGGCCCACTCCTGGCCGCCGGGGCGCGTGACGGTCTTGGCCAGGATCTCGGCGCGCGCCCGTTCGCGCTCCGACATCGCCTCGCCCTCGGTCATCTCTTCCTCGACCGCCCGGGCGCCGGCCGTCGTCGCCAGCAGGCCGAGCATGGCGGCGACGAGCGGCAGCAGGGAGATCGGTCGCGCAGTCCGGATCAGGCCGCGCACGGTCGTCGACTGATCGTTCTTCATACCATCCAGTCTACCGCATGCAAGGTTTTCTTACCGCGCTCCGGTGCTGCCCAGACAAGAAACCGCCCCACCCGGTGAAGGGTGGGGCGTCAGTAGCGCGTGATCGGCTACGGGTCAGCGGGCGGCCGCCTCCACGTTGTCCTTGTCGTAGACCGTGAACGGTCCCATCAGGACGCGCAGGCCCTGGTCCCTGGTGGGATCCTTGTGGATGGTGTACGTGCCCATGCGGCCGGCCTCGAAGGACTCGCCCTCGGCGGCCTCCAACTGCCCGGTGGCGATCAGGTAGGTCACGTAGTAGGTCAGGTAGCCCAGATCGACGAAGCTCCAGAGCGCGAACTCCGGCGCGCAGCCGTTCAGGGTGAAGCTCACCATCTCCGCCGGCAGGCCCAGGCCGCTTACCTTGATCTCGTCGCAGAGGTCCTCATCCTGCAGCGCCTTGGAGGCGGCGGCGATGCCGACCGTGGTCGGGGCCATGAGCAGCTTCAGGTCCGGGTACTTGTCGATGAGCGCCAGGGCCTGGTTGTAGCTCTTCTCCGACTGGTCGTCGCCGTAGACGATGTCCACGAGGTTGAGCGCCGCATACTTGTCGTCCTCCAGCGCGTTCTGCATCGCGGCGATCCAGGAGTTCTGGTTGGCGGCATCCGGGGTCGCCGACAGCACGGCGAAGTCGCCGCCGTCGGAGCCCAGGATGTTGAGCGCCATGTCGGCCATCACCACGCCGGTCTCGTCGAAGTCGACCTGGGCCACGAACACCTGCTCGCCTTCCGCGGACGGAATCTGCGAGTCCCAGGTCACCACCGTCAGCCCGGCTTCGCGGGCCGCGACGGCGGCGGGAGCGATCTGGTCGCCGGCGTTGTTGGAGATCATGATGCCGTCCTGCCCCTGCGTGGTGGCGGTGGTCACGATCTCGATCTGGCCTGCGACGCTGTTCTCCGGGGTCGGGCCGATGAACTCCAGCGTGCCCGGATTGCCGAGCTCCTCGTGCGCCTCCCGCGCGCCGTTGTGCGCCTGGTCGAACACCAGGATGCCGATGAACTTCGGCAGCAGCACGAGGTCGGCCTCCATGCCCTTGGTCGCCATGACCTGAGCCTGGGCGGCGCCCGCACCCAGGATCAGGGCGAGGGCCGATGCGGTAATCAGTCGTGTGATTTTCATGGCGCGGAGCCTCGTACGGCTCCGTCGGGAAGTCAAGATTGACGGCTGGCGGGAGCGCCCGCGATGCGGGCCAGGAAGCTGCGCACGTTCGGGATCATCGCGGACAGGATCAGCAGGACGCCGATGACGCCGGCCTGCAGGTGCCCGGTGATGTTGCTGAGCGACATGCCGTTGCGCAGGTAGAGCACGATCAGGATCGACAGCAGCACGCCGTAGATGGACCCGGCGCCGCCGAAGATGCTGACCCCGCCCAGCAGCACGATGGTGATGATGTCGAGCTCGAATCCCAGCCCCATGTCCCCGCGCACGGTGCCCAGGCGCGCCGCGAACAGGATCCCGGCCAGCGCGGACAGCAGCCCGGACGTCGTGAACAGCAGCATCTTGACCCGCGCGACGTTGATGCCGGAGTAGCGGGCCACCTCCTGATTGATGCCGATGACCTGCACCTGCCGGCCGAACCCGCTGTAGCGCAGGACCACTACCGCTACCACCAGGAGCCCGAAGAAAACCAGCAGCGAGAGCGGGAACGGGCCGAGCAGCGGCTGCTGGCCGAGCGCCTCGAACCACGCCGGGAACTCCTTGATGGAGCGGTCCTCGACCAGCACGCGGGCGAACCCCCGGAAGCCGATCAGCATCGCCAGGGTCACCACCAGGGACGGCAGGTGGACCACGGTGATCCAGAACCCGTTGAACGCGCCGCCGGCGATCCCGATCAGGAGGCACAGAGCCAGCGCCGCCGGCATGGGGACGCCCTGCTGGATCAGCCAGCCGAGGGCGCAGGCGGACAGCCCCATCATCGACGCGACCGACAGGTCGATCTCACCGTTGAGGATGATGAAGGCCATGATGAGGACGACGATCACCTTCTCGATCGAGAGGGCGAACAGGTTGATCTGGTTGCCGACGGTCAGGAAGGAAGGCGAGGTGAGGGCGTTCATCGCCACGATGCCGAGCAACAGCCCGGCCAGGAAGCCTTCCCAGGTCTTGAAGCGGGCGCCGATCGCGGCCGCCAAGCCCGCGGGTCCGCCGCCGCTCACGAGCTCCGCCTCCGCTTCATGAGCAGGCTGTCGACGGCCACCGAGACCAGGATCAGCAGACCGAGCAGCGCGTCGCGCAGGAACTCGCTCACCTGCAGCGAGCGGATCAGGCTGTTCTCCAGCAGGTCGATCAGGATCGCTCCCAGCACGGCGCCGAGCACGCTGCCGGCGCCGCCGAAGATGTTCACGCCGCCCACCACCACCGCGGCCACCGACTTGAGCTCCAGGCCGAGGCCGGCGACCACGGTGATGTTGCCGAAGCGGGCCAGGAACAGGAATCCGGCCAGTCCCGCCAGCGCCCCGCACAGCGTGAACGCCGTGAACACCAGCCCGCGGGTGGGAAACCCGGCGTGGTGGGCGGCCTCCGGGTTGGAGCCGATGGCGTACAGCCGGCGGCCGAACGACGAGTACTTGAGCAGGAGCTGGAAGAACACCGCCACCCCCAGCATGACGACCACCACCACCCGCAGGTGCAGGCGTCCGAAGCTGACCACGTTGAGGCGGGGCAGATCGACCAGCCACTGCGGCAGGTTGACGGTGAGGATGGTCTGCGCGTCGGAAAACTCGACCAGCACGGTTCGGAAGAGGGCGAGGGTACCGAGCGTGACGATGATCGCGGGCACCCGGCACCAGGCGACGATGGCGCCGTTGCAGGCTCCCAGCCCGGCCCCGATGCCGACGCACATCAGCACCGCCACCAGCGGCGGGATGTCGTTGGCGAGCGAGAGCTGCTGGCCGACGAAGTAGGCGGTGAAGCCGACGACGGAGCCCACGGAAAGGTCGATGTTGCGAGTCAGCACCACCAGCGTCTGGCCGATGGCGAGGATGGCCAGGATCGTGACGCTCGCCGACACCCGGTTGAACAGGCGCGCGCTCAGGTAGTTCTGGATGATCAGCGAGAAGCCGACCAGCACCAGCACGATGAGCAGTACCAGCACACCCTCGCGACGGGTCTCGGCGCGCAGGCGGCCGGCGCGGAGTCTCACGGCGTCACGCCCCCTGCGGCGGCGTCCGCCGTCCGCTCCCGTTCGCCGGTCGCGAGCGACATGACCGCTTCCTGGGTGGCCTCTTCCCGTTCCAGGATGCCCATCTGCCGCCCCTCGCGCATGACCAGGATGCGGTCGCTCATCGCCAGCACCTCCGGCAGGTCGGAGGAGATGAAGAGGATGGCCATACCCTGCTCGGCCAGCTCCCGCACCATGGCGTGCACCTCGGCCTTGGCGCCGACGTCGATCCCGCGGGTCGGCTCGTCCAGGACCAGGATCCTGGGCCGGGTGTTCAGCCACTTGCCGAACATCACCTTCTGCTGGTTGCCGCCGGACAGCTTGGCGACCACGTGCATGGTGGACGGCGCCTTGATCTGCAGCCGCTGCCGGAACTCCTCGGCCGCCTCCTCTTCGGCGGCGCGGCGGATGAGGCCGAACCGCGACAGGTAGCGGCGCAGCACCGGCAGCGTGATGTTGGCCGTGATCGACAGCGGCATGGCCAGCCCGAACTTGCGGCGGTCCTCGGTCATGTAGGCCACGCCGGCCTGCTGGGCGGCCCGCGGCGAGGCGAGGCGCCGCTCCCGGCCGCCGATCTCGATGGTGCCGTGGTCGGCCGGCTGCATGCCGAACAGGGCCAGGCCCACGTCCGTCCGGCATGATCCCACCAGCCCGGCGAAGCCCAGCACCTCGCCCGCGTGCAGGTCGAAGTCGATCGCGGAGAACACCCCCTCCCGGCCCAGACCGCGGACGCGGCACACGTGCTCGCCGACGGTCCGCTCGTGCCCGACCCCGTAGAACTGGTCCACCTCCCGCCCCACCATGTCGCGGATGAGGAGCTCCCGGGTCACCTCCGGCGCCGGCCGGGTGGAGACGTGCTCGCCGTCGCGCAGCACGGTGATGCGGTCCGCGATCTGGAACACCTCCTCCAGCCGGTGGGTGATGAACAGCACGGTGACCCCCCGGTCGCGCAACTGGCGGGCCGCCCGGAAGAGCTGGCCGACCTCGTGCTCGGAGAGCGACGCGGTGGGCTCGTCCATGATCAGGACTTTCACCTCGAGCGAGATCGCCTTGGCGATCTCCACCGCCTGCTGCGCGGCCAGGGTGAGTCCTCGGGCAGGGGCACGCACGTCGAGCCGGACGCCGAGGCTCGCCAGGATCTCCTCGGCCTCCGCGTACATGCGCCGCCAGTTGGTCAGCAGTCCCTGCTCGCGGTGGGTGATGAAGATGTTCTCGGCCACGTCCAGGTCCGGGAACAGCAGCGGCTCCTGGTAGACGGCGGCCAGCCCGGCCGCCTGCGCCTCCTGCGCGTTGGCCAGGTGGACCGCCTCCCCCTCGACGAAGATCTCCCCCGCGTCGCTCTGCACGACGCCGGTCAGGATCTTGATCAGGGTCGACTTGCCGGCGCCGTTCTCCCCGACCAGCGCGTGGATCTCGCCTGCGTGCAACGACAGGGACACATCGTCCAGCGCCTGCGTCATGTCGAAGCGCTTGGAGAGGTTGCGCACCTCCAGCACCGGCGCACCGCCGTTTGACAAGGGGTCGGTCACTCCCAGTGGAACAGCACGCCCAGCGCCTGCTCCGGGTGCTCGTAGAGCAGGTCGTAGCCGGCCTTCAGCTCCCGGCCGGGCAAGCGGTGGGTGACCAGCGGCTGCACCTGCACCTCGCCGGAGGCCATGCACGCCATTGAGGTACGGGCCATCGCGGCGCGGTCGGCCGAGGGCGGGTAGCTTACCAGCACGCGCTTGCCCTGGAAGCTGTCGACGTCGAGCGGCAGCGGCGCGTTCTGGTACTTGGCGTTCACCTGGATGAGCCCCCCGGGGGCGAGCATCTTCTGCGCCTGCTCGAAGGAGGCGATGCCGGGCGGGCCGCCGACGCAGTCCACGACGATGCTCGCTCCCTCGCCGCCGGTGAGCCGCCGCACCGCCTCCACCGGGTCCTCCTCGCCCGCGTGCACGACCTCGGGCGCGCCCACCTCGCGGGCGATGCGGCAGCGGATCTCCAGCGTATCCACGGCGATGAGCTGGGCCGGCCGGAAGCGCCGGGCGAACTGCATGACCAGGTTGCCCACCAGCCCCTGGCCCAGCACGGCGACGCGGTCGTCCGTGGTGATCTCGAGCGCCTGCGCCCATCCCGCGCCGCTGGTCGCGAGCGGATGGAACGTCCCCTGCTCGAAGGAGAGCTCCGGATGCAGGTGGTGCATGGGATGCCGCGCTTCGGCGGCGGTCGAGCACAGTGAGTACTCGGCGTGCGGGGCGGTGGCCACCACCCGGTCGCCGGTTGCGAAGCCTCTCACGCCGTCACCGGCCGCCTCGACGATCCCGGTGGTGGAGTACCCCATGGAGCTCGGGCTCACCGGCCCCTCCATCACGTAGCGCCGCCACAGCTCCGAGCCGCGGCTGATCAGGCTGACTCGGGTCCGCGTCAGCACCTCCTTCGGTCCGGGCTCGGGCACCGGCACCTGTTCCAGGAAGACGTTGCCGACGCCCTCACCCTTTGCCGCTCGCCACATCGTCCTTGCCATCGCCGCTCCCTCCTTTGTCGGAGTCCCAATGTTCATAACTTATCCGCGATCACGTCATCGATGCGCGAGCGGTGCGTCTCCACGTCGTGGATGGTGGTCTGTTCGGCCGCCTGTTGCAGGAGCGCCGGGATCGGCGTGCTTCAGTCCTCTCCTGAAGACGAACGCCGCCGCCAGCGACAGGGCGAGCGCCGCCAGCGGCGTGTGCCAGAAGTCGGGCGGCGCGATGCCCAGAAGCCGCCGGGACGGATACCACGCGACGAAGCAAACCGGCAGGACGGTCAGCATGCCGGCCAGCAGGAAGGAGCTCAAGCCGTCGAGCGGAAAAGTCATGTTGCGCGCGGGCTCCGATTCGGACCAAGGTGTGCACTGCCTGAGCGCCGAGGAATCCACGACCGGCGTACGGAGAGCAAGTCCGTGGTGAGCTTTCACCATGTATCCAAGCATTACGGTGGCCATGATGTCCTGACGGGTGTCTCGTTCCAGATCAATCCCGGCGACCGGGTAGGGCTGATCGGGGCGAACGGCGTCGGCAAGTCCACGGTCCTGCACCTGCTGCTGGGCGCGCAGCGGCCCAGCGCGGGCAACGTCGTGGTGGGCCTCGACCTCAAGATCGGGCACGTTCCGCAGCAGTTGGAAGCCCCGACGGCGATGAAGGTGCGGGACTTTCTGCTGGGTCAGGTGGCGCCCGTGGAGGAGGCGCTGCGGGCTGCCGAGCGCGCCCTTGCGGAGGCCGCCGACCGGCAGATGGCCGATGCCCTGCAGCGCTACCAGTCGGCCCGGGATCGCTATGACGCGGCCGGCGGCGACCAGGCCGGCTGGCAGGCCGATCGCGTCCTGCAGCACGTCGGACTGACCCACGCGGGCGCGGCGACCGTGGGGCAGCTCTCCGGCGGCGAACGGAGCCTGCTGGCGCTCGCCCGCGCGCTGATGATGGACCCGGGGCTGCTGGTCCTGGACGAGCCGGGCAACCACCTGGACTACGCCGGCCTGGAGTGGCTGGAGGAGGCGCTCGTCACCTTTGCGGGAGCCGTGCTGCTGGTGTCGCACAACCGCCGCCTGCTCGACCGCACCGTCACGCGCATCCTGGAGCTCAAGGGAGGCGGCGTCCGGGAGTACGCGGGGAACTACTCCGACTACCAGTTGACGCGGTTGCAGGCACTGGTGGCCCAGCGGGCCGACTACGTCGCATCGCAGAAGCGGCTCGCCCAGCTCAAGGCGCTGGTCGCCCGCCTGGCTGCCATCGCATCGGTGCGCACCGACAAGGCGCACGGCAAGCGCCTGCGGGCGCGGCGCACTCAGCTCGCGCGGGAGGAGAACCGGGCCGTGGCGCGGCCCGTCGTGAGGGACGCGGCCGTCTCCGTGGTGCTGCCGGAGGCCGAGAGCCGGGCGAACGTCGCGCTGCAGGTGATCGGCTACGACCGGAGCTTCGGCGACCGCGTGCTGTTCCGGGACGCCTACCTGGAGATCGCCTGCGGCGAGCGGCTCGCGCTGGTCGGTCCGAACGGGTGCGGCAAGAGCACCCTGCTGCGCGACATCGTCGCGCGCGGAGACTGGGAGCACCCGGTGCTGCGGGTCGGTCCGAGCCTGACGATCGGCTACTGCGCCCAGCACCAGGAGACGCTGGAGGAGGATCGGACGATCCTGGAGGCCTTCCTCGCCATGGGTCTGGGGAACCGGCAGGCGGTCCTGGCTGCGTTGAGCGGATACCTGTTCGGGTGGGACGACCTGGACAAGCCGGTAGGAGCCCTGTCCGGAGGAGAGCGCAACCGTCTGCAACTCGCCGCCGCGGTCCAGCGCAAGGCCAGCTTCCTGATCCTGGACGAGCCGACCAACCACATGGACATCCCCTCATGCGAGGCGATCGAGGACGCGCTGGTCGACTACTCCGGCACCGTCCTGGTGGTCAGCCACGACCGCTACCTGCTGGACAAGGTCGCCACCGCCGTGGTCGAGGTCCGCGATCACGGGCTGCATCGATTCGCCGGCGGCTTCTCCGAGTACTGGGCGCGGCGCAAACGGCGCGAGAGTCCGGCGGTCCCGGCCGGCGACGGGCGCAAGCGGCATCCGGTCGAACCATCGATGGAGGCCCGCATCGAGCGCTTGGAGAGTGAGAAGGAGGAACTGGAGCGTCAGGTCTCCCAGGCCCTGCAGTCCGGCGATCGCGCTGCCGAGCGGCGCCACACCGCTCGCCTCCAACGCGTGGTCCGCCAGATCGACCGTCTGTATGAGGAGTGGGCCGGCAGTTGACTCACCGTGGCGTCTATCGGGTTTCTGTACGAGCCGGCGGCGTCAGAGTCAGGGATGGGTCGACCTCTCCGCCGACGAGCGGTCCCCGCTCACGCGTAAGGCGCTCCCGGAGCGCGGTGGTCGCGGTCGCGTCGAGCCGGCCGGGCTCGTCCAGAACCACCCCGTAGATGTCGCGCGCGTGGGCAGCGGTGATCTTGCCCTGCACGACATCCTGCCGCACCGCCTCCGGGTCGCGCTCGAGTGGGTCTCCGTAGCCGCCACCGCCCGGTTGAACCAGCCGGTAGACGTCGCCGCGCTTGAGGGTACGCAGGAACTTGCCCGGCAGCCGTTCGCCGCCGTCGGCGCAGTCCGGGTTGAGCAGGTTGGCGCCGGCCGAGCCGGGTGAGCCGCCCTGGGTGCCCCAGGGCAGGAAGCGGGCGCGGTCGGAGCGGATCTGCAGGATCGCCTCGTCGTGGGTGACTTCGTACTCGCGTACCAGCCCCAGGCCGCCGCGAAATCGGCCGGGGCCGCCGGTGTCGGGAACGAAGCCGTAGCGGCGGATGAGCAGCGGCTGCGAGGCTTCGATGGTCTCGATCGGAGTGTTGGCCATGTTGTGCACGGGCGCGGTCAACCCGTCGGCGCCGTCGGCGTTCGGCCCGCCGCCGCGCGGGCCGTCGTTGTTGAACTCCAGGAACACGAAGGCGCGGCCGTCCGGGTAGTAACCGCCGAAGCTGACGCCGAACTCGCCGCCGCCCCAGGCAGCCGGCACCCGGTCGGGCAGGGCCTTGGCCAGCGCCCCGAACACGGCCTGCGCGATGCGGAAGCCGCCGAGCCCGCGGGCTGCGACCGCGGCCGGGTGCTGAGGATTGACGAAGCAGCCGGGCGGCGCGCTCACAGTGATCGGCCGGAAGAAGCCGGCGTTGGCGTCGATGGCAGGATCGGTGAGGGTCTTGAGCACGGCGTACACGGCCGAGGTGGTGTAGGGCAGGTTGGGGTTGATGGAGCCGGTCGCCTGCGGCGAGGTGCCGGCGAAGTCCGCGGTGAGCTCGTCGCCCGCGATGGTCACCTGCACGCGGATCTCGATCGGTTCCGGGCGGATGCCGTCGCCGTCGATGAAGTCGGAGAAGCTCCAGGCCCCGTCCGGCAGGGCGGCGATCTCGGCGCGGGTGCGCCGCTCGGTGTGCTCGATGATGTCGCCCATGTAGCCGCCGAGCCGCTCGATGCCGTGATCGGCGGCGAGCGCCAGCAGGTCCTGCTCGCCTTGCTCCAGGGCCGCCACCTGCGCCAGCAGGTCGCCGTGCACGAGCGACGGCACGCGGACGTTGCTGCCGATGATCCGCCACACGGCGTCGTTGCGCTGACCGGCGGCAATGAGCTTCAGCGGGGGCAGGCGCAGCCCCTCCTGGTAGATCTCGGTGTTGTCGCAGGCGTTGCCGCCGGCCACGCGGCCGCCGATGTCGGTATGGTGGGCGATCACACACAGCCAGGCGATGAGCGTGCGTTCGGCGAATACGGGCTTGAACAGGAAGATGTCGGGCAGGTGGCTGGCGCCGGAGTAGGGGTCGTTGCTGGCGAGGATGTCCCCCCGCTCGACGTCCCCCTCGAAATGGGCGAGGACGCCGTCCAGCGCGGGCTGCATGGCCCCCATGTGGAACGGCAGGGTCAGCCCCTGGGCCACCTGCTCGCCGGCGGCATTGAACACGGCGGTGGAGAAGTCCATTCCGTCCTTGACGACGGCCGAGCGGGCGGTGCGCACCACGGTCACGGCCATGCTGTCGGCGGCGGACACCAGCGAGCTGCGGACGACCTCGCGGGTGACCGGGTCGCGGGGCGTGGACTGGTCCGCCATCATTCTGCCTCCAGGGTCATGCAGCCGTGATCGGCCGCGGCGGCGCGCCAGCCGGGCGGCACCACCGTGGTCGAGTCGTATTCCTCGACGATCAGCGGGCCGTTGATGGCGCCGGAGCGCAGGGCGGGACGGTCGACCACGGGCGTGGACAGCCAGCCTTGGCCGGGGCCGAAGTAGACGCGGCGGTCGGCCGGGGAGTGCGCCGGTCCCGTGGCGGGTAGGTCGCCACTCGGGTCGGTGGCGGCCGGCGAGCGGTCCCGGTCCGCGGCACCCCGGCCGATCACCCGCAGGCTCACGACGTGCACCGGCTCCGGGACGCTGTAGCCGTAGGTGCGCTGGTGCTCGCGCGTGAAGGCGGACTCGATCGCCGGCAACTCCGCGGCGCTGAAGCGCTCGACCGGCAGGTCGACGGTGAGTTCCGAGGTCTGGCCCTCGTACTTCGCGTCCATCTGGATCTGCAACTGCTGCCGGGCGCCGTCGAACCCTTCGCGGGCCAGCAGCGCCCGGCACTCGCCGCCGATGCGGTCCAGGATCGCGTTGGCCCGCTCCACGTCGATCGCCGCCAGCGGCTGGTTGAGAGTCTGCACGAAGTGGTGCTCGACCTCCGCGAACAGCAGTCCGAAGGCGCTGAACACGCCGGGCGACCGAGGGACGATCACGCGGGCGATGCCAAGGCTCGACGCCAGGCCTGCCGCGTGCACGGGACCGCTGCCGCCGAAGGCGATCATCGCGAAGCGCCGCGGGTCGCGCCCGCGCTCGCTGGAAACCGCGCGCAGCGCCCCGCCCATCTTCGCGTTGGCCAGGGTGTGCACGCCCCAGGCCGCCTCGGTCTCCGTGAGGCCGGCCGGCTCCGCCAGGCGCTCGCGCAGTGCCGCGCGCGCCCGCTCGGCGTCGATCGGGAAGGTGCCGCCGAGCAGGTGCTCGGGATTCAGGAAGCCCAGCGCCACGTCGGCGTCGGAGACGGTCGGCTCGGTGCCGCCCGCGCCGTAGCAGACCGGGCCGGGCACCGCGCCGGCGGAGTGGGGCCCGATCTGCAGGCCGCCCGCGCGGTCCACCCAGGCGATGCTGCCGCCGCCGGCCGACATCTCGGCGATGTCGATGGTCGGCACGCGCAGCACGTAGCCGGCGCCGCGCAGCAAGCGGTGGCCGGCGTTCATGCCGCCGCCCACCTCGCACTCGGGCGCCAGCAGCACCTGGTTGCCCTCGACGATCGACGCCTTGGCCGTGGTGCCGCCCATGTCGAAGGTGATCAGGTCGGCCTGGCCGAGGCGGGTGCCCATCTCTGCGGCGCCGATGACGCCGGCGGCGGGGCCGGACTCGATGCAGTACATGGGCTTGCGCGCGGCCAGCTCGACCGGCATCAACCCCCCGTTGGACTGCATCACGGTCACCGGCGCAGTGGTGCCGGCGCGGCGCAGCCCGGCGACCAGCCGCTGCAGGTAGCGCTCCACGACCGGTCGGATGTAGCCGTTGACGACGGTGGTGCTGGTGCGCTCGTACTCGCGCGCTTCGGGCAGCAGTTCGCTGGACAGGGAGACGTCCACGGCGGGCAACGCGGCGCGAAGCGCCTCGCCCATGCGCTGCTCGTGCTCGGGGTTGGCGTAGGAGTGCAGCAGGCAGACCGCCACGGAGGAGACGCCCAAGTCGCGTACCGCGGCCACCGCGCGCTCAACGTCACCGACGTCGAGCGGCGCGAGCACCCGGCCGCGCGCATCGACGCGCTCGCGCACCTCCAGGCGCAGGCGCCGCTCCACCAGCGGCGGCGGCTTGCGGTAGTAGAGGTCGTAGAGCCGGGGCGTGCGCAGCCGGGCGATCTCCAGCACGTCGCGGAACCCCTCGGTGGTGATCAGCGCCATCGGCGCGCCCTTGCCTTCCAGGATGGCGTTGGTCGCGACCGTGAAGCCGTGCACGATCTCGGCCACGCCGGCGGCGGGCAGGTCCAGCTCGGCTAGCGCGTCCGCGAGGCCGCGCAGCACGCCACGGCCGTAGTCGTCCGGCGTGCTCGCCACCTTGACCACGGAGGAACGGTCGCCTCCGGTTAGTGCGACGATGTCGGTGAAGGTGCCTCCGATGTCGACACCGACCCGGCATGCTGGCGTCGATTCAGTCATGGTAATCCGGTCTCACGTCTTGATACTCGATACGGGCCCGCGGTATGGCCGATGCTGACCATGCAGCCAGCACCGCGGTCAGGGGTTCGGCCTCCAGGAGCGGCGATCGACGCCGGCGACGTGATCGAAGTGTGAATCGTCGCTCAACAGCGGCAGAGCGTTCTGACGTGCCAGCGACGCGATCCAGACGTCGTTCTCCGGTATCGGGGTGCCAGCCGCCCTCAGCTCGTCACGGACCATGGCATAGACGCGCGACGTCGCTTCATCGATCACGAGAATGCGAACGTCGGCGAGGAACGCCTCCAGCTTGGCCGTCAGCGTCGCGCGCCGCGCGGAGCGCTGCAGTCCGTAACGGTACTCTCCGGTCACGATCACCGGTACGAAGAGTGAGTTCGCTTCCGCGGCCACCGCGCCGATCCCCGGTTCGTTCTTCAGAAACGCGGACAGAGCGTTGGTGTCGAGGATCACCGCCACAGAGACGGATCCACCGTCTCGAACTCTTCCTCGACGATACGCTCGATGGTGTCCACTTCGTCCGCATGGTCGAGTAACGCTCCAAGATGCCTCATCCAGGGCTTTTCGTCGCCACCGTCCCTCAGCAGCCGCAACCGGTCAGCGATGGCGTCGCCGACGAATGCCCGCAGGGTCTGGCCGCGCGCCGCCGCTGTTGCCTTCGCGTCACGGAGCAGATGGTCGGGAAGCTCCACGGTGGTCTTCATCTCGATCCATGCTACCCGTAAATACGGGCGCCAGGCAATCGTGACGGCATGAGCCGGCCCGGATTTCCTACTCCGTGTCGAGGAACGTCTCGGCCAGGGCGTACACGCAGGAGCTGCGGTCGCCGCCGATGGAGGAGCGCCAGATGTCGCGGGTGAACGGCGCTCCCGGCACGCGGCGTCCGTTCAGGTGAATCTCCGCCTTCTCGGCGAAGTACAGGACGGTGAAGCACCAGTCGCCGGGGCGCAGGTGGCCGTGCGCGACCACCGGCAGCTCCGCGACGAACCAGCGCGCGGATACCTCGGTGCCGGCGAACCGGTAGCGCCAGCCGGATCCCGGCTGTCCCCCACCGGTGCGCTCGAAGGTGGCCTGCCGCACCGGCAGGTCGCCGTGGTGGTAGTCCGACCGGCCGGCGAAGAACCGCTCCCTGGCGAACGTGGCCGCGTCGTCGTTGTCGGTGGCGATCACGTGGGCGCCGTCCACACCCGGCACGTGAATGACCGCCACGTTACCCGGCCCGGCCGGGGAGACGCGCAGGTGGTAGTGGCTGACCACCGACGTTTCGTCCGAGCCCGGCTCGCGGATCATGCAGATCCAGTGCTCGCCGCTCCACGACAGGTCGCCCTGGACGATCTCCAGCGCCATGGTTCGGCGCCGCTATCCGTGCGCGTCCAGGAAGCGCTCGGCTTCCAGGGCGGCCATGCAGCCGGTGCCGGCGGCGGTGACCGCCTGGCGGTAGACCTTGTCCTGGACGTCCCCGCAGGCGAACACGCCGGCCACGCTGGTGGCGGTGCTGTCGGCGGCGGTGAGCACGTAGCCGGTGTCGTCGGTGTCGAGCTGGCCTTCCAGGAACTCGGTGTTGGGCTGGTGACCGATGGCGAAGAAGAGGCCGCCGGCCTCCATCTCGCGCTCCTGGCCCGCGGCCTTGTCGCGCACGCGCACGCCGGCCAGCAACTGGTCGCCGAGCACCTCGACCAGCTCGGTCCGCCAGGAGATGCTGATCTTGTCGTTCTCCATGACCCGCTGCTGCATGGTCTTGGAGGCGCGCATCATGTCGCGCCGCACCAGCATGGTGACCGAGGAGCCGTAGCGGGTCAGGAACAGCGACTCCTCGCAGGCGGTGTCGCCGCCGCCGATCACGACCAGCGGCTTGTCGCGGAACACCGGCAGCGCGCCGTCACACACCGCGCACGCGGAGATCCCCTTCTGCCACAGCCGCTCCGTGCCCGGGACCTCCAGCCGCTTGGCGGTGGCGCCGGTGGCGATGATGAGGGTGCGCGCCCGCACGCTCTCGCCGTCGGCGACCACCGTGAACGGGCGCTCGCTCAGGTCCACGCGGTCGACGGTGACCGTCTCGATGCGGGCGCCGCAGTTCACCGACTGCTGGCGGTAGAGCTCGGTGAGCTCGATGCCGCCGACACCGGTCGGGAAGCCGGGATAGTTCTCGACGTCGGTGGTGGTGGTGAGCTGGCCGCCGGCCGCCACGCCGCCGGCCATGAAGCCCTCGTACAGCAACGGGTCCAGCAGGGCGCGGCCGGCGTAGATGGCCGCCGTGTGCCCGGCCGGACCCGAGCCGACGATGACGACGTTTTCCATGCGGCCGTTCCCGAAGGCGCCGTTCCCGGCCGCGTTGTCGGTCTTGCTCAGGGGTTGCCTCAGCTCGCCGCGGCGTAGCGCTCCGCGACCGCCGCCCAGTCGATCACGTTGTAGAACGCGGTGATGTAGTCGGGGCGCCGGTTCTGGTAGTTCAGGTAGTAGGCGTGCTCCCAGACGTCGATGCCCAGGATCGGGGTGTCGCCCTGGGACAGGGGGCTGTCCTGATTGCCGGTGCTGTAGACGGCCAGGTCGCCGCCGCTCTTGACCACCAGCCATGCCCATCCGGAGCCGAAGCGAGTGGTGGCCGCGTCCGTGAACGCCTCCTTGAAGCCGTCGAAGCTGCCGAAGGCCGCGTCGATCGCGCCGGCCAGGTCACCGGAGGGGGCACCGCCGCCGTTGGGGCCGATCACGGTCCAGAACAGCGTGTGGTTGGCGTGGCCGCCACCCTGGTTCTGCACCGCGGCCCGCTTGCCGTCGGGCACCGAGCCCAGGTTGCTGAGGATCGACTCGATCGACCGGCTCTCCAGGTCGGTGCCGGCGACCGCGTCGTTCAGCTTGCCGACGTAGGCGTCGTGGTGCTTGTCGTGGTGAATCCGCATCGTCTGCTCGTCGATGTGCGGCTCGAGGGCGTCGTATGCATAGGTGAGGGGAGGGACCGAGAAGGCCATGGGTAGACTCCTGTTTCGGGTCTGGATTTGGCCGTGAGGATACTAACCGGCCGTTTTCACCGTCAACTCGACGGCGCCGTTTCGGCGGGTCGCCCAGGCATCGGCCGTGGCCAGCGCGTGCGCCCGATCGCGCGCCCGCCGCAGCGACTCCGCGCCGATCACGGGGCCGACGATCCGCTCCACGTCGGCCACCGAGCGGGTCTCCATCAGCTCCATGCGTAGCCGCCTGGCGCCAGGAAAGCCGCCGACGTAGGCCTTGAAGTGGCGCCGCATGTCGACGAAGTTCTTGCGGCCCGCGAACAGCAGGTCGTACACCAGCGCGTGCGCGAGCATCGTCTCCACCGCCGCCTGCAGGTCCGCAGGCCCGCCGGCCGCGGAGAACAGCCAGGGATTGCCGAACACGCCGCGGCCGATCATCACGCCGTCGGCGCCGGTCTCGGCGGCCAGCGCGCGGCCCTGCTCCAGCGAGCACACGTCGCCGTTGCCGACGATCGGCACGCCCGTGCCGTGCGCCAGCTCGCACGCCCGCCGCACCGCGTCCCAGTGGGCGGGGACCTCGGAACGCTCCTTGATCGTGCGGGCGTGGATGGCGATCGCCGCCGGGCGCGCGCTCAGGAGCCGGCCGATCCACTCCTCGACGATGTCGGAGGCGTCCCCGATGCGGGTCTTCACCGACACCGGCAGATCGCCGGCGCCGGCCCGCGTCGCGTCGATGATCTCGATGGCGAGGTCGGGATCGCGGATCAGCGCGGCGCCGGCCTTCTGGCGCAGGACCGCCCGGTCGGGGCAGCCCATGTTGATGTCCACCCCGTCGAAGCCGAGCTCGACCGCCAGCTCCGCGCAGCGCCGGAACTGCTCCGGGACCGAGCCGAAGAACTGCGCGATCACCGGCCGCTCGCACTCGGCGAACTCCAGGTCGACCATCAGCCGCGCCGCGCCGCGCGAGCACAGGCCGGCCACCGACGTGAACTCCGTGTAGACGGCGTGCGGGCTCGAGCACTCGGTGATGACGCGGCGGAAGGCGGTGTCGGTGGCGTTGGCCATCGGCGCCACCACGAAAAACGGCCGCGGCAGGTCGTCCCAGAAGGAACGGGCATGGACGGCCGGCCGGTCGCCCGCGTGTAGTATGGTGCCGCTCATGACGCCGAAGCCGGAGTGGCTGCGGGTGCGCTTGTCATCCGACCCGAGCTATTTCCAGGTCCGCGAAATCGTCCGTTCACAGAAGCTCCATACCGTATGCGAAGAGGCGCGCTGCCCCAACATCCACGAGTGCTGGGGCACGCACGGCACCGCCACCTTCATGATACTGGGCAATGCATGCACCCGGCGCTGCCGCTTCTGCTCCGTGGAGACCGGCCTGCCCGGCAGCGTGGACGCCGACGAGCCGCGACGCGTCGCCGAGTCGGTGGTGCAGATGGGGCTCCGCCACGTGGTGGTCACCATGGTGGCGCGCGACGACCTGAGCGACGGCGGCGCCGAAGCCATAGCCGACACGGTGCGGGCGATCCGCTTCGCCGCTCCCGGCTGCCGGATCGAGGTGCTGCCCTCCGACCTGGCCGGCCCGGACCTCATCGTCGATCCCTCCTCGGTGGAGACGCTGGTCGACAGCGGCCCGGACATCATCGCCCACAACCTGGAGACGATCCGCAGGCTGACGCCGGCGGTGCGCTCGCACTCCGACTACGACCGCTCGCTCGGCTTCCTGCGCACCGTCAAGGAGCTGTCCCCGAAGCCGGTCACCAAGTCCAGCCTGATGCTGGGGCTGGGCGAGGAGGAAGGCGAGGTCGTCGAGGCCATGGACGACCTGCGCGCGAACGGCGTGGACATCCTCAATCTGGGCCAGTACCTGCAGCCGGGGCGCACGCAGTTGCGCGTCAAGCGCTTCTGGCGGCCGGACGAATTCGACCGGCTGAAGCGCATCGCCCTGGACCGTGGCTTCCGCCACTGCGACTCGGGTCCGTTCGTCCGCTCCAGCTACCACGCCGAGGAACAGGCCGTAGCGGCCGCATGCCCCGCCTGAGGAGTCGCGGCGACGATGGGTGCAGTCTCGATACGGGCGACCGGGATCCAGGCACCTCAACGGGCACCCAACCAGTTGGTGATATGCCGGCTTGCCGAACGGGCGGCGTTCCAGGGGTAAGGCGTGAGCACGATTGAGGAGCTCAAGGCAGAGATAGAGCGGCTTCCCGGCGACGAGCGTGCCGAGCTGGCGCGATGGCTCTTAGAACGTCGGTGGGAGCGCTGGGACACCCAGATCAAGGCTGATTCGCGAGCTGGAAGCCTGGATTTCCTGATCGATGAAGCCCGAGTGGAGAAGTCTGAGGGCAGCCTCAAGAATTTGTAAGTCTACCCCCGCAGCGAGGGCGTCCAGTGCGCCTGGCCGGCCTCCGCTTTCTCGCGGTCCATGCGGGCCAGGATCGCCAGGCCGAGCAGGGCCATCTGCCGGGCCGTGTCGTGGCCGGCGCCGGCGGTGAACTTCTCGCCGGTCACCAGGTTGTCTGCCACCGAGCAGATCGATCCGCCGCGCTTGCCGAACAGCAGCGGCAGGGTGACCAGCGCTGCCGACTCGCGATCCCCGTTGAGCACGCCGGCGCGCCGGTAGTAGTCGATCACCTCCAGGTGCTCGGGCTGCATGTAGCCGCCGACCGATGGCCGCCCGACGCCGCAGAAGTCGCTGTCGCTGGAGCGGGTGATGCCGACGTGGTAGCGGGCGCCCAAGTCCTCGCCGGCCTGCGCCAGGGCCATCACGATCTCCGGGCTGGCGGCGGCGGGGAAGGAGGGGCGCACGTACGCCTGCGTCATGCCCTCGTCCCTGACCACGCCGTGGCTGATCACGACGTCACCGGGCCGCACCGATTCGTGCATGCCGCCCGAGCCGCCCAGGCGCAGGTAGGCGGTGGCGGCGGTGTTCTCCAGGAACTCGTGCAGGACCAGCTCGGCCTCCGGTGAGCCGCTGCCGCCGGAGACCACGGTCACGTGGGCGTCCTCGTAGCGACCGCTGTAGGTGGTGAACATGCCGGTGCGGGCGACCAGCTCGCCGTCGTCCAGGTGGCCGGCGACCTGCTGCGCGGGGTCCTCCTCGTAGGCGCACAGGGGGTCGCGCACGGTGATGATGACGTAGTCGCCGATGCGCTCGGGGTCGATGCCGGTCAACGCCGGCCGGCCGTCGATCAGCAGGCCGCGGCGCGGCACGTTGGCGGCGTACTCGTAGCGCCGGTAGAGCTTGTCGACTGCGTCACTCACGTTCCTTTCTCCTCTTCGCTCACGGACGCGGCCGGCAGAAGCTGCACGTGGAGCTGGCGGTCGCGCGGGCCGTCGAACTCCATGAAGTAGACCGCTTGGGAGTGGCCGAGCACGAGCTCGCCGTCTTCGACGATCAGGCTGAGCGAGACGCCGACCAGAGTGGACTTGATGTGGCCGGCCGCATCCTGCGGCGTGTCGTGCTGGTGCTTGAAGTCGATCCGCGTCGGCACCAGCCGCGCCAGCTCGTCGGCGACGTCCTCCAGCCCGAGCGGGTCGGGAAACGACAGCACCGCGAGTCCGGCGGTGGTGTGTGGGATGGTCGCGACCAGCGCGCCAGCTCGCATGCCGCTCTGCACGACCGCGGCGTGGAGCGCGTCGGTCACCTCGTGCGGACCGTTGCCGGGTGTGCGAAATCGGTGGGTATGCATGGTTTCCTTTCAGTCTCCCGGAAGCGGCAGTCGCTGCGAGTTGCGGGTCGTGGCGCCGTCCCGGCAGTCCTGCCAGGGCCCCCGTGCGCCGCGGCCGTACTCGGCGCCGAGCTCGTTGCTCAGCCGGGCGGCGAACAGCGCAAGCGCCGCGGCGTAGAGGAGCGGCGCGAACAGGGGGTCGGGCGGCTCCGGAAGGGCGATCGTCCGGCCGGGCTCCGCGGGTCGCCGCGCGTCGGTGAGGATGCGATAGGGCCGCCCCAGGCGCTGCAGGAAGGGCTCGATCTCGCGCACGCGGCTCTGGTCGCGGGCGCTCTCCGGGCACAGCACCCAGGTGGCGCAGGTGTCCGGGTCGCGCGCGAAGTAGTCCAGGTGCACCCACTCCTCGACGTCCTGGTCCACCGCCGGCACCCCCGCTGCCTCCAGCACCTTGGCCCGGCCGTAGGCGGCCGCCGCCCGGGCCGGGCCGCCGGCCAGCAATTCGTACCGTCCGTGCCCGCGCCACTCCCGCGCCAGCGCGGCCAGCTCCTCGTCGAGCGCGGGCAGCATCCGGCCGAGCGCATCCGCAGTCGCGGAAAGCCGTGTCCGCAGCCGCTCCGCCTCCTGCTGCGTCAGGCGGCCGCGCACCTCGCCGATGCGGATGGCGAGCAGGTACAGCGCCTGCGCGGAGAGAAAGAACGAGCGCACGCCCGGGGCGGCGGCGAACGGGGGCAGCGTGAGCGGCAGGCAGTGCTCGGCGGCTCGCGCCAGGCGGCTTTGCGGATCGGCGGTCACCGCGACCGTCAGCGCACCGCGCCGCCGCCACTGCTCGACCGCCTCCAGCGTGCGCGCGACCGTGCCGGAAGAGCTGACCGCGACCACCAGCGGGTCGTGAGGGAGGCTCCGACGTGGGAGCTCCGTCTCGTAGCGCGCGGCCTGCATGGCGGGCAGCGGCCGGCAGGGGATGCCCGTGAGCTGCACCCAGGGCTCCGCCAGCAGCTCGCCGGCGACGTGCGAGTCGCCGCAGCCGGTGAGGATGACCTCCCGCACCGCGAAGATGGTGGGCGTGCGAAGCAGCGCACGCGTGGCCGCCTCCAGCGCGTCATGTTGTGTTGCCAGGAGCTCCGACAGGCTGAACACCTGCGCCCGCATCGGGTTGTCCGCGGTAGGCGCCGGCGCGGTCATGCGGTCGCTCCCGCCGGGGTCGCCGAACGGACGCGGGCAAGCAGCAAGTCGCGCCGACGGCGCCACTCGCCGTGATCCAACTGCTCCGGGGGACCGTGCTGCTCCAGCATCAGCGATGCCGCGGCCGCGGCGCCGCAGCCGCTCTCCAGCCAGTCCTGCCCCGCTCCGAGCCCGGCCAGCAACGCGCCGCCGAACGCGTTGCCGGCGCCGGTCACGTCGACCACCGCTGCGGGCCAGGCCGGGATGCGGAGCAGCTCCGCCGACCGGCGGCCGAGCAGCGCGCCGTCCGCCCCCAGCCTCAGGGCGACGCCGCCGACGCCGGTGTCCAGCAGGCGGCGGACGATCTCGCGCGGGGCGTCCCGGCCGCACAGGCGACGCCCCTCCGCGAGGTTCAGCGATACCACGTCGACGCAGGCGAGCCGGGCGGCGACCTGCGGCCAGCAGGCCGGCTCCGTGGACGCCGCGTGCAGCTCCCAGAGCACCACGGCGCCAGAGGCGGCGCGCAGCGCGGCGGCTTCATCCCAGAACGCCGCGTCGTGGTCGCGAAAGAGGTAGTAGCCGGTCGCAATGCGGTAAGCCGCGGGCATCCGGTCGATCGCAGGCGACATCCGCGCGAAGTGCGCGGGACCGAGCAGCGGCGTCTCCGTGCGCGCGTCCTCGGCGTGGTAAACTACCGTGCTGCGCGGCGTGCGCGGACCGCGCGGCTCGAGCCCCGCCGTGTCGATGCCGTTCGCGCGGAACCACGCCGCGTGTTCCAAAGCGGAGAAGTCCTCTCCCACGCCGCAGGCGATGCCGACGCGGTCGGCCGCCAGGCGCAGGCCGGCGGCGGCGTAGCTGCCGGCGCCGCCGAGCACGCCGCGCCGCTCGGCGCCCGACGGGAAGCGCAGATCGTCCACGATCACGTGCGACAGCACGACGTAGTCGATTGCGTTCACCGGAGTACCTCGGATTTGCCTGGCGCAGGCCGAGCCGATAGCCTTGCGCACCGGTGCAACGAGGAGTCAGCCATCGATAGTGGATCAGCGACCCGCGAGGGCGAGAGTGGGGATGCCGCCGCCACGCCGGTGTTCATCGACTGCGACCCGGGCATGGACGATGCGCTCGCGCTTATCGTCGCGCTGAAGAGCTCGTCCGTCCGCGTGTGCGGCATCACGAGCGTCTCCGGCAACCTGCCGGCCGACCGCTGCTACGGGAACATCCACACGGTCCTGAACCTGATGGGGGTGCCGGAGACGGGCGAAGCAGGCCCGCCCACCGGCCAGGGCGGGCCGCGGGCGCTGGTTCGGGAGCTTGCGCATGACCCATTCTCGCACGGTGCGGACGGCCTGGGAGAGACCGGCCTGCCCGCGGCGTGGGTGCCGCCAAAGCCCACGTGGGCGCCCGTCCTGCTATTGGAGCAGGCCCGCCGGCACGCGGCGGATGGCGACCCGCTCACCGTGGTGACGCTCGGGCCGCTGACCAACGTCGCGCTGGCGCTGCACATGGAGCCGCGGCTGCCGGAGCTGATCGACCGCCTGGTCGTGCTGGGCGGCGCGTTCGGGCTGCAGCGCGAGGCGGCCCTCAACGCGACCGGCGACAACCCGATGAGCGAGTGGAACTTCTACGTCGACCCGGAGGCGGCGCGGCTGGTCCTGCACGGCGGCTTCGACCTGGTTGCGGTCGGGCTGGACGTGGCCACGCACCGGGATCTGCGGCTCACCGACGCGGACGGTGAGGCGCTGCGCGCCTCCGGCCGCGCCGAGGCGCGCCTCGCGGCCGGCATGCTGGACTTCGTCACCGAGCGCGGCTTCGGCAGCTACTGCGTGCTGATCGATTCGTGCGCGATTGCGGCGGCGGCGCGGCCGGAGCTCATCGACACCGTCGCCCTGCACTGCGACGTGGAGACGCGCGACGGGCTGACGCGCGGGCAGACGGTGGTCGACGTCCGCCAGAACTTCCGCTGGCAGCATCTGCCGCAGGTGCAGGCGGCCCGCGACGCCGACTTTCCCGGCCTGCGCCGATTCATCGTCGAGACCCTGCTGGCAGGCTGAGCCTCTCCCCCGCGAGCGGACGCGGCCCGGGTGCGCCGGTTGCATCCGTGCCGTGGCTCGTGTAGACGTTAGCCCATGAGCAATACCCAGGAGGTAATGATGAAACGCTCTCCTATCGCAAGAAGGTTGATACTCGTGCTCGCGATCGGTCTGCTTGCCGTCGCGCCGCTCGCAGCGCGCGCAGTACAGGAACGGACGCAGGTCCAGTTCTGGATGTGGGGCGCCGGCCCGCACCTGCAGGACGTGATCAAGGCCGTGCTGGTCGATCCGTACAACGAGTCGCAGGACCAGTTCGAGCTGGTGATGGAGTTCCGCAACGACGTGGACTCGGTCATCGCATCGGTGCTGCCCGCCGGGGGCGGCCCGGACCTCGTCTACGGCTCCGGTCCGGCGTTCGTACGCCCGTTCGCCGCCGCCGGGCACCTGGCTTCGATGGAGCCCTACTCCGAGAAGTACGGGTGGCGCGACCGCATCCTCACGCCGATCTACGAGTCGGGCACGGTCGACGGCGACCTGTACGCGCTGCCCAACTCCCTGAACACCATGGGCGTCTTCTACAACAAGGTGCTGTTCGAGGAGAACGGCTGGGAGATCCCGACCACCTTCGAGGAGCTGGAAGCGATCATGGATGACGCGCTGGACCAGGGCCTGTATGCGTCGGTCACCGGCAACAAGGGCTGGCGCCCGGTCAATGAGAACTACACGCAGATGTTCCTCACCCACTGGGCGGGGCCGCAGGCCACCTACGACGCGATCACCGGCGCCATCCCCTGGACCGACGCGGCGATCGCGGAGGCGGTGCAGAAGAGCGCGGAGTGGTTCCAGGCCGACTACCTGGCCGGCGAGGACTACTTCAACCTCAACTTCTCGGACGCGGTGGCGCTGCTGGAGTCGGGGGACTCGCCGTTCTTCTTCGGTCCGTCGCTGGTATTCCAGTTCGCCACCAGCTACTACTCCGAAGAGGACGGCAACCTGGACGAGCTCGGCTTCTTCCCGCTGCCGAGCCGCGACGGTCTGCCGTCGCCGATCTTCCTGCTCGGCACTACCGCCTCGCTGTCGATCAATGCCTACTCCTCGCCCGAGGTGCAGGACGCCGTGGGCGAGATCATCGACCGCATGATGACGCAGGAGTTCCTGGTCGGCATGACCGAGGGATGGCCCGGCTACTGGGGCGTTCCGATCAGCCAGCTCGACATCGACCTGGACGACTTCAGCGGGCTCTCGCACGGCTTCCTGAGCGCGATTCAGGACGCCATCTCGGCCGTGAACGCCGGCAACTTCGGCTACTCGCCCTCGACCTTCTTCCCGCCGGCCACGCAGACCGCCTTCTTCGACATCGACTCGGTCTGGCTGGGCGAGCTGACCGTCGACGAGTTCCTGGCCAATGTGCAGACCGCCTACGAGGAGGACAAGGCGGCCGGACTGGTGGCGCCGGTGCCGGCGCCCGGCATGGGCGGCTGATCGCGCCCCCGACCTTCGCGCCGCCGACCGCGCCACCCGGGCCTCGCACGGCGATGCCCGGGCCGGCGCGGCCCGCCGCGGCGTCCCACCCCGACCGCTGATGCACAGCCGGTCCTTCCAGTACTACCTGCTGCTCGCGCCCGCCGTGCTGCTGAGCGTGGCGGTGGTGCTGGTGCCCGGCCTGATGACCGCCTACGTTGCCTTCACCGACTGGAACGGCGTGTCGCTCAGCATGAACTGGATCGGCACGGTCAACTTCGAGAAGATCTTCGCCGACCGCGTGTTCTGGAAGGCGCTCGGCAACAACGTCCGGTGGACTCTGCTGTTCCTGACCGTGCCGGTCGGCATCGGCCTGCTCACGGCGATGCTGCTGCTCAAGCGGGGCCGCACGCGCACCCTCTACCAGATGATCTATCTCGGCCCCTATGTGCTGGCGCCGGTGACCAACGCCATCCTCTGGCTGAACATCATCCTCAACCCGGTGTCCGGCATGCTGCGCCACGTCCGCCACCTGTTTCCGCGCAACTCGCCGCTGGCGCCGCTGCGCTCGCCGCTGGGCAGCCCGGACACGGCACTCTACTTCGTAGCGATGGTCGACATCTGGCACTACTGGGGCTTCCTGACGGTCGTGTACCTGGCTGCCCTGCGCCAGACCCCGCAGGAGCTGGTCGAAGCCTCGACCGTCGAAGGGGCGGGCGTGCTGCAGCTCTTCCGCTTCCTCTACCTGCCGACGATCCTGCCCACCATGCTGCTGATGTTCGTGATCATCACCATCTTCTCGTTCCTGACCTTCGAGTACGTCTACATCATGACCGGCGGCGGACCGGCGCACGGCTCGGAGATGCTCAGCACCTACGCCTACACGCTGGCGTTCAACGCGCTGCAGTACGGCAAGGCGGCGGCCACCGGGCTGGTGATGAGCTTCTTCGGCCTGGCGGCATCGGCGTTCTACGTGTGGATGAGCCGGCGGGAGTCGGGCGCATGAGCGTGCGCTCGATGAGTGCGCGGGGCGAGCGGTCGGCGGTGTCGTCGTGGCGGTCGCCTCGTTCGCGGCGGCTGATCCGCTCGGCGGGCTCCCACCTGGTCCTGATCCTGTTCGCGTTCACGGCGCTGGCGCCGCTGGCGCTGGTGGCGATCAACAGCCTCAAGACCCACCGCGAGGTGGTGCGCAGCCCCCTCGCCATGCCGACCACCCTGCACTGGGAGAACTTCGATCTGGCCTGGCGCTACGGGCAGTTCTCGCGCGGGTTCGTCAACAGCATCCTGCTGAGCGGCACCGCGGTGGTGACCGTCCTCACCTGCGCGACGCTCGCCGGCTACGTGCTGGCCCGGAGGCGGATCCGGCAGTGGCGGATGGTCACCGTCTACTTCATGCTGGCGATGACCGTCCCGATCCAGCTCTTCCTGTTCCCGCTCTACTACCTTTTCGCGCGGGTGCTGGGGCTGTTGGGCAGCCTGTACGGGGTCGGCGTGGTGCTGGCGGCGCTGAACATGCCGCTGGCGGTGTTCCTGATGCGCGCCTTCTTCCTGGCGGTGCCGGAGCAGCTCGAGGAGGCCGCGCGCATCGACGGCGCCAACACCGTGCGCGTGCTGATCTGGGTGCTGATCCCGCCGGTGCGCCCCGGCCTGATCACGGTGGCCGTGATCGTCGGCCTGCAGGCGTGGAACGAGTTCCTGATCACGCGCACCTTCCTGGGCCAGGAGAGCATCACTGCCACGCTCGGGCTGCTGTCCATGAACGGCACGTTCACGGACAACATGAGCGTGATGATGGCCGGCACCCTGCTGATGATCGGCCCGCCGCTGATCTTCTTCGCGCTGGTGCAGCGCTACTTCATCGAGGGGCTGATCTCCGGCGCCCTCAAGGGGTGACGTTCTTCCCGTGGTTGAGCTGAGCGAGGAGATCCGCGAGCGTGTCTACGCTGGCGTGCTCGGCAAGCTGATCGGCGTCTACCTGGGGCGCGCCGTGGAGGGCTGGAGCTACCGGGCGATCCGGGAGCGGTTCGGCGAGATCGCCAACTACGTCCACCACGAGGTGGGCATGCCGCTGATCGTGCCCGACGACGACCTGTCGGGCACGTTCGTGTTCTTCCGGGCGCTGGAGGACCACGGCTACGATCCTTCCTTGAGCGCGCGGCAGATCGGCGAGACCTGGCTCAACTACATCATCGAGGACAAGACCATCCTGTGGTGGGGGGGCATGAGCCGCTCCACCGAGCACACCGCCTGGCTGCGGCTGCGGCAGGGGCACGCGGCGCCGGCCAGCGGCTCGATCGCCCTGAACGGGCGGGCGATGGCGGAGCAGATCGGCGCGCAGATCTTCGCCGACGGGTGGGCGCTGGCCAATCCGGGGGCGCCGGCGCGCGCCGCGCGGCTGGCGCGCGAGGCCGCCTCGGTCAGCCACGACGGCATCGCCGTCGACTGCGCGGAGTTCCTGGCGGTGCTGGAGGCGCTGGCCTTCGAGGAGGCGGACGCCGGGCGCCTGCTGGAGCAGGGGTTGGGATTCGTCGGGAACGCGATGCTGCGTGGGCTGGTGTCGGCGGTGCGCGACCGCTGTGCGGCGGCCGGGGACTGGCGCGAGGTGCGCGACTGGATCGAGCGCGAGCACGGCTACCACCGCTACCCCGGCAACTGCCCGATGGTGACCAACCACCTGTCGGTGCTGATGGCGCTGCTGACAGGCGGCGCCGACTTCCAGCGCAGCCTGACCATCGCGGCGAGCGCCGGCTGGGACACCGACTGCAACGCCGGCAACGTCGGCTGCCTGAACGGCGTGCGGCTGGGGCTGGCGGCGCTGTCGGCGGGGGTGGACCTGCGCGCGCCGGTCGCCGACCGGTTGTACGCGGTCAGCGCCGACGGCGGCGAGTGCGTGACCGACGCCGTGCTGGAGACGCGGCGGATCCTGCGCGCGGCGGCCGCCCTGCGCGGCGAGGAGCAGCCGCCGCGGCAGCCGCGCTTCGGCTTCGAGTATCCCGGCTCCGTGCAGGGCTTCCAGGTCGACCGCGAGCCGCACCACCTGCAGGCGGTCGCCGGGTTGCAGAACACCGGCGGCGGGCTGCGGATCTCCTACCGGCGGCTGGCGCCGGGCCGCTGCGGGCGGCTCCGCGTGCAGACCTGCTTCGCTCCCGAGCCGAGCGGCGTGCGCGACACCAGCTACTTCGAGGTGCTGGCCAGCCCCACCCTGTACGGCACGCAGACGGTGAAGGCGCTGGTGGAGTGTGGCGGCGGGCCGCAGCCGATCTGGCGCTTCTTTGTCCGCCATTATTGCGGCGACGGCTCGCTGAACACCCGCTACGGCGAGGTCGTCGCGCTGCAGCCGGGCGCCAACCGGCTGTCTTGGCAGGTGCCGCACTGCGACGGCCTGCCGATCTACGAGCTGGGCATCGAGCTGACCGCGCCAGGGCGGCTTGACGGCGAGGTGATCCTCCGCCAGCTCGACTGGCACGGCGCGCCGGAGCGCCTGGCGATGGGAAGGGCCGACGAGCTGTCCCCGGAGCTCACGCCCTGGACGACCAACACGCCGTGGCTGAAGGCCTTCCTAAGCTCGGCGCGCAACCTGGCACCGGACTACACGACCACCTTCTCGATCTCCCATCCGGACGACAACGGCGTGCTCACCATCGGCACCCGCGATTGGGACGACTACACCGTGAGCTCGGAGATGACCCTCGTCCATCAGCGGACGGCGGGGCTGGTGGCGCGGGCGCGCGGCCACCGCCGCTACTACGCCGCCGTGCTGTGCGCCGGCGAGGCGCGGCTGCTCAAGCGCCGCGACGGGACCGTTCAGGTGCTGGCCCGCTGCCCGTGCGACGCGCCGCACGACCAGCCCCTGGAGGTGGCCCTGACCGTGGTGGGTGAAGAGCTGCGCTTCGCGCTCGGGAGCCGCGGGTTGCTGGCCGCGCGGGACGGCGAGTACGCGAGCGGCGGCGCCGGGTTCCTGGTGGAAGAGGGCGGCTACCTGGCGCGCGGATTCCAGGTGGAGCGTGCGGCGCGTGACGGCGGTGACGGGCCGTGAGGGCTGACGAACGGCGCGTCGCGGAGGCGACCTACGCCGGCGTGCTCGGCAAGATGATCGGCGTCTACCTCGGACGGCCGGTCGAGGGGTGGGCGTACGACGCGATCCGGGAGCGCTTCGGCGAGGTGGACCGCTATGTGCACGAGCCGCTGGAGCAGCCGCTGGTGGTGGCCGACGACGACTTGTCCGGCAGCTTCGGCTTCTTCCGCGCGATGGAGCAGCGAGGCGATTCTGGCGAGGTCACGGCGGCCGACTTCGGCGACACCTGGCTCAACACCATCATCGAGGACCGGACCATCCTCTGGTGGGGCGGACTCGGCCGCTCCACCGAGCACACGGCCTATCTGCGCCTGAAGGCGGGCTACCGCGCCCCGCAGAGCGGGAGCTGCGCCCTCAACGGGCCGATGCTCGCCACCCAGATCGGCGCGCAGATCTTCACCGACCCGCTGGCGCTCATGTCGCCCGGCGACCCGGGGCAGGCGGCGGCGCTGATCCGCAAGGCGGCGTCGGTGAGTCACGACGGGATGGCGCTCGACTGCGCCGCCTACCTGGGGGCGCTGCAGGCGCTGGCCTTCGAGCACCGCTCGCTGGACGCGCTGCTGGACGCGGCCGAGCCCTTCGCGGCCGGCGACCAGCTCCGCCGGCTGCTGGACGACGTGCGCGGCATCTGCGCCCGCCAGGACGACTGGCGCCGGATACGGGAGTGGCTGGATCCCCGCTACGGTTACGGCGTCTTCGCCGGGCCGTGCCCGATCCAGACCAACCACGCGATGGTGCTGGCCGCCCTGCTGCTCGGCGGTGACGACTTCCGCCGCGCCGTGACCATCGGCGCCTCCGCCGGCTACGACACCGACTGCAACGCCGGCAGCGTCGGCTGCCTGAACGGCGTGCGATTGGGCCTGGCGTCGATCCCCGCCGACCTGCGGGAGCCGGTTGCGGACCGCCTGCTGGTGGTGACCGCCGAGGGCGGCCGCTGCGTGAGCGATGCCGTGCTGGAGACGCGCCGGATCCTGCGTGCCGGCGCAGCCAACCGGGACGACCAGGAGCCGCAGCCCCGCTTCGGCTTCGAGCTCCCAGGAGCCCGGCAGGGCTTCGCAACCTGCCCGCACGCCCCTCCCGGCGCCGCGCCGGTCCGAGTGGCCGGCAGCGATGAGCAAGGCGTCCTGCTCCACTACCGCGACCTCGCCGCTTCGACTGTCGGCCGCGTTTCGACGCCGGTCTTCCTGGACTTCGACGAGGTGGCGGACAACTTCTCGACCCATGCCAGCCCCACGCTGTACGCCACGCAGGAGGTGGTAGCGTGCGTGCAGGCCCCGGACCCTGCCGCCGGATCTCTTCCGAACGCAGCCCTGTACGCGCTCTCCTACAACGCAGCCGACCGCGTGCAGGAGCTGCGCTCGCCCGGGCAGCCGTTGCGCGCCGGCGCCAACACGCTGCGCTGGCGGGTGCCCGCGAACGGCGGCATGCCGCTGTTCCGTCTCGGCCTGGAGTTGACGGCGCCGTCCGGGGCGCAGATCCCGTTGGCCGGGTCGCTGAGGTTGCTGAGCGTGGACTGGGACGGCGCTCCGCACGACTTCCGGCAGAGCGGCATGCTGATGTCCTCGATCTGGAACCTGCGTCCCCACTGGCTGCGTGCGTGGGTGAGCGCGGCCCGCGAGTTCGCGCCCGACTTCGAGCTCACCTACTGCATCTCGCACAGCGCCGCGAATGGCCTGGTGACCCTCGGCACCCGCGCGTGGCGCGACTACGCCGTGGAGACCGGCCTCCGCTTCAGCCTGCACCGCTCGGGCGGCCTGGTGCTGCGCGCCCGCGGCCTGCGGCGCTACTACGCCGCCCTGTTCTCGGGCGGCGACCGGCTCGCCATCGTCGCCCGTCAGGACGATGCCGTTCACACCCTCGCGCAGACCGCCTTTCCCTACGAGATGGAGCGTCTGCACGCGTTGCGCTTCGCCGCCACCGGCGACCGCCTCTCGCTCACGGTGGACGAAGCCCCCCTGCTCGAAGCGCGTGACGATCGCTACTCGAGCGGCGGCGCCGGTTTCGTGATCGACGAGGGCACCATGATCGCCGACGGCTTCCGCGTCCGCCGCTGCGATCCGCAGCCCGTGGCCGGCGTCAGCCCTTCGGGGGCGACTTCAGCAGGCGGTCGATGAGGACGAAGGCGAGCGCGGCGCGCTCGTTGCGTGACAGGTCCTGCTCCAGCCCCTCGAGGGCGGCCCGGATCCGCGGACCGCTGTCAGGATCGGCGTCGGCCAGCTCGAACGCCCGCTCGAGCTGGGCTTGGTTGATGCAGTAGACGGAATCGCCGCCGGTCAGGTCGACCGGCTGCACTGCCATACCGTGCCGATCCCCGCGTCAGCCGCTACAGGGCGAAGCTGGCCCCGCAACCGCACGCCTTGGTGGCGTTCGGATTGCTGAAGCGGAAGCCCATGCTCACCAGGTCGTCGGAATAGTCGACGTCGAGATGGTGCAGGTGCCCGGCGCTGTTGCGGTCCGCCATGAGGGTGATCCCGTCCTGGTCGTAGACCACGACGTCGAACGGCGTGCGGGTCTCGTCCATGGACGCCTGGTAGGTCATGCCGGAGCAGCCGCCCTCGGTGACCCAGAGGCGCAGAAACCCGTTGTCCGACGCGAGCCTGCGGATCTCTTCCCTGGCCCGTTCGCTGATGGAGACCGAGTAGGGCGCGGTGGCCGTCGCGTCACTCATCGCCTCACAGCGTACGCCCGCGGGCCGAGAAGATCAACGCTTCGCACGTGAGACAGGGCGCGGTCACTCTGCCCGCGACGCTGATCGCCCACTCATGATGGGTGTCGCGGGCGTTGGCGAACGCGACCAGGAAGCCGGTGTCGACGATCCCTCTCACGAGTCGGAGAACCCCTTTCTGGTCGAGAGGTTCGGTGCCATACGGACCGATCCGGCCAGGCGCATGAATCGCCGCGCCTGAGTATCCTCTCGGCGCGCCTTCTCCAACTGGTCACGGATCAACCGCAGCGTGCAGTCTGCCCGGCAGGCCGCGAAACGCGCCAGCTTCTCATCGGCCGCGCGCATGCGTATGATCTGGGGCAACGTACGCAACCACTTACGGTGAGGGACCGATGATCAGCAACGCAGACCTGAGCAAGGCACAGACGATCGAGAACCCCGAGGGCATCTTCCGCACCACCCTGTCGTTCGGGGACGAATCGATGCTCTGCCACTTCAAGATGACCAAGGGCTCGCGCATCCCGCTGCACAACCACGTGGCGGTGCAGAACGGTTTCGTCATCCGGGGCAAGCTGAAGTTCCACAAGGGGCAGGAGGGCAACACGTTCATCGCCGAGGCCGGCTCCAGCTATTTCTTCGCATCCGAGGAGTTCCACGGCTGCGAGGTGCTGGAGGACACCGAGGCGGTGGAGTGCTTCTCGCCCATGCGCCCGGAGTACGCTCCGGACGCGAACTGAGCCCGCGGTGGCGGTGGAGCGGACATGCCGTGCAGCGACCAGACCGAGCTGCTGACCCTGGAGCTCGATAGCCAGGACCGCATCCGCAGCTTCGCGCTCGACAAGCGCACCTGCCACCAGCCGGTCGGCGGCGCCGCGTTGCTGCCGGTCATCCGCGACATGCCGGCCCGCGCGCTGCTCTCCGCGCCAGCCGACGACCTGATCGATCCCCGGGTGGATGACGTGCAGGCGTTCATGCTGACCAAGCAGCTCTTCGCGCTGCAGGGGGCGATCGAGGTCCTGTACGGCCTGCCCGAGAACGGCCATCCGCAGGCGTTCGAGCTGCACGAGCTGGAACATGACGCTGACGGGACCCGGCTCGCCGGCGAGATCGCGATCAACATCATCGCGGAGCAGATCAGCTCCTGCGGCGGCTGCCGCTGCTCGTTGTAGCGCCCCAAGGCCGTCGCCCAGGGCTCCGCTCATGGCCCATCCCCACCTTGCGCTTCGCTCGTGGTCATGGGCGACCTGGACCTGATCCGAGACGCCGCGGGGCAGGTCGGGGTGGACCTCCTCGGGATCACCGAGCCGCGCGGCTCGAAGGCGGCCCAGCGCCGCTTCGAGCGCTGGATCGAGCTCGACCGTCACGGCGAGATGCGCTACCTGGAGCGCCACGCGCCGGCCAAGACCGACGCCACCACGCTGCTTGCCGACTGCGCCTCCGTGATCGTGGTCGGGCTGAGCTACAACCGCCGACGGTCCTGCGGGTCGCACCCGGAGGCGCTCGCGGCGATGGAGCCGGCAACCGCGTCCGTGCCGGGCGGCCCGCGTGCCGCTGCCGGCCGCGTCGGCATGTATGCGTGGGGGCGCGACTACCACCGCGTGCTGCGCGGCAAGCTGCGCGATCTGATCCGGAAGCTGCAGGAGGAACTGCCGGGCGAGCGCTTCCTGTGGGGCGCCGACGCCACGCCGCTGCTGGAGACACACTACGCTGCCCGCGCCGGCCTGGGCTTCCAGGGCAAGCACACGCTGCTGATCCATCGCACGCTCGGGAGCTGGTTCGTGATCGGCGAGGTGCTGACCACCGCGTGGTTGCCGGCGACGGCCCCGGAGCCGGCGGCTGGCCGGCGGTCGCGCTGCGGCACGGCCTGCAACCACTGCCGCGACGTCTGCCCGACGGGCGCGCTGGACGACGAGTGGCGGATCGACGCGCGCCGCTGCATCTCCTATCTGACCATCGAGCACCAGGGATCGATCCCGGTCGAGCTGCGGCCGCTGATCGGCGACTGGCTGTTCGGCTGCGATCTCTGTCAGGAGGCATGTCCGTGGAACGTGCGCGCCGCGCCGACCGGGGAGCCGGACTTCACTGCCGACCGTGCCGGGCCGACGGTCGACGTGGCCGAGGTGCTGGCGATCGAGGATCACGACCAACTCGCCGCCCGGTTCGCCGGCACGCCGTTGATGCGCGCCGGCCGCCGCGGCCTGGTGCGCAACGCCTGCGTGGTCGCAGCCAACCTGGGTGCGCACCACCTTCTGGACAGGCTGCAGACCCTGACCGCCGACGGCGACGCGGTGGTCGCCGAGCACGCGCGCTGGGCGTGTGACCGCCTGCGCGCGGCTCCGGCCGCGGGAGCGTCCCTGTGAGCGCCGCGGTGCCCGCCCGGGAGACCGTGGTCGCGGTCGCCACGCCGCCCGGCACCGGGGCGCTGGCGATCGTCCGGCTGACCGGTCCGCAGGCGATTGCGGCGGTGGCCGCCTGCTTCCGCGGCGCGGACCTCCGGCAGGTCGCCTCGCACACCGCCCACCACGGCTACATCGTCGTCGGCGACGAACCGGTGGACGACGTGGTGGTCACCGTGTTCCGCGCGCCGCGCTCCTACACCGGCGAGGACTGCGTGGAGATCACCTGTCACGGCAACCCGCTGCTGGCCGCGCGCATCGTCGACACGCTGATGGCCGGCGATCCGTCCGTCGCAGCCGCCGGCCCGGGCGAGTTCACCAAGCGCGCCTTTCTCTCCGGCAAGCTCGACCTCTCGCAGGCGGAGGCCGTGGCCGACCTGATCCGAGGCTCGGCCGACACCGCCTTGCGCGGCGCGCGCGCCCGCCTGGACGGCGCCATGGCGGCGGCGGTCGAGCCGATCCGCGGGGGGGTGCTGGACGCGCTGAGTGAGCTCGAGGTGGAACTGGACTTCGCGGAAGAGGAGGGCGACCTGGTCGATCGCAAGGCGGTACGCGCTCATCTGGAGACGGTCGCCGAGCTGCTGGCGCGTGCGGCGGAGGACCCGCTGCACGCCGAGTTGCCGTACGACGGTGTCAACGCCGCCATTCTCGGGCCGCCCAACGTGGGCAAGTCGTCGATCCTCAACCGGCTGGCCGGCAGCGAGCGGGCCATCGTCGACGCCGCCCCCGGCACCACCCGCGATGTGATCAGGGAGGACCTGTCCATCGCCGGCATGCACGTCCGGCTGGTCGACACCGCCGGAATCCGCGCGGGGACGAGCGGCGTCGAGCGGACCGGCATCGAGCGCACGCGGGAGGCGGCGGCGCAGGCCGACGTGGCGATCCTGGTCGGCGACGCCCGCACCGGCTTGTCGTCCGAGGTGCGGGCGGAAGTGGAGGCGCTGATCCCCGCCGCGCGACTGATCCCGGTGCTCAACAAGGCCGACCTGCTGAACGGGACGCCGCCCGCTCCGCCGCTCGACGGCGCGCTGCTGGTATCGGCGCGCACCGGCGCCGGCGTCCCGGAGCTGGCGTCGGCCGTGCGCGACCGGGCGGCCGGGGTCGACTACACCGAGCGCGGCGCCGCGGTGGCCGGCGCCCGCCATCGCCGCGCCCTGCGGGATGCACTGGCCGAGGTCGAAACCGCGCGGCGGCTGCTCGCCGCCCGCACGGAAGCGGAGCTGGTCGCCGTGCACCTGCGCGCCGCGACCCTCTGTCTGCACGAGATCCTGGGCGTGGTGACCACCGACGACATCCTGAACCGCATCTTCTCGCGATTCTGCATCGGCAAGTGAACGGCACGGGCGCGGCCGGCCGCGCGACGCTGGAGCCGGTCGACGTGGTCGTGCTCGGCGGCGGCCACGCCGGGATCGAGGCGGCCAGCGCGGCGGCGCGCATGGGCTCGACGGTGGCACTGGTCACCATGGACCGCGCCGCGATCGGCCGCATGTCGTGCAACCCGGCGATCGGCGGCACCGCCAAGGCCCACCTCGTGCACGAGGTGGACGCCCTCGGCGGCGTGATGGGCGAGCTGGCCGACCGCACCGGCATCCAGTTCCGGGTCCTCAACCGCTCCAAGGGGCCGGCAGTGTGGTCGACCCGCTGCCAGTCGGACCGCGAATCCTACGCCCGCCGCGCGCGCGAGCGCATGGAGTCGCTCGACGCGGTGCTCATCGTCGCCGGCACCATCGTCGCCGTGGACCGCGACGCGGCCGGCGGCGGCGTGTCTGCCGTGTTGCTCGACGACGGCCGGCGGATCGCCTGCCGGGCGCTGGTGATCGCGTCCGGCACCTTCCTCGACGCGGTCATGTATACCGGCCTGGAGCCCACCGCGGGGGGCCGCGTCGGCGAGGCGGCGGCGGTGGGCCTTGGCGGCTGGCTGGCCCGCGCCGGCCTGGTGACCCATCGCCTCAAGACCGGCACGCCGCCGCGCCTGTACCGCGACTCGATCGACTTCTCCGCCTGCGACGAGCAGCCCGGCGATCCCGATCCGCAGCCGTTCTCGGGGCGCACCGATCGCGCCGCCTTTCCCGCGATGCCGCAGGTGAGCTGCCACATCACCCACACCACCGCCGCCACTCACGAGGTGCTTCGCACCGGCTTCGACCGCTCGCCGATCTTCACCGGCGCGATCGCCGGCCGCGGCCCGCGCTACTGCCCGTCGATCGAGGACAAGCTGGTGCGCTTCGCCGACCGCGACCGACATCAACTCTTCATCGAGCCGGACGGCCTGGACAGCGACCTGATCTACCTCAACGGCTTCTCCACCTCGCTGCCGCGCGAGGTGCAGGCCGCGGCGCTGGCCACGATCCCCGGCCTGGAGCGCGCGCGTGTGGCGCGTCCCGGCTACGCCGTCGAGTACGAGAGCGTGCCGGCGTACCAGTTGGGGCCAACGCTCGAGACGCGCGCCGTGCCCGGCCTGTTCCTGGCCGGCCAGGTGTGCGGGACCTCCGGCTACGAGGAGGCGGCCGCGCTGGGGCTGATGGCCGGCATCAACGCCGCCTGCCGGGTGCAGAGCCGGCCGCCTTGCACGCTGGGACGCAGCGAGGCGTACATCGGCGTGATGATCGACGACCTGACCACCCGCGAGTGGCGTGAGCCCTACCGCATGTTCACCTCGCGCGCCGAGCACCGGCTGGTGCTGCGCCAGGACAACGCGGAGCGGCGCCTCGCAGGACACGGCCATCGGTTCGGGCTGGTCGGCGACGCCCATTACCGCCGCGTGAAGGATCGGGAGGGGGCGCTGGAACGAGCGCTGGTCGCGCTGGACGCCGGCCGCGCCGCGCCCGCGGCGGTGGAGGAGCTGCTGCGCGCCGCCGGCACCGCGCCGATCGGTGCCCCGGCTTCGCTGGCAAGCCTGGCGCGCCGTCCGGAGGTGCCATTCCCTGACCTGCTTGTGGCCGGCGGCGCGGCGGACATCCCGGATTTGCGCGCCCTGCTGACCGACGCACCGCTCCGCGCGCAGGTGGCTGCCGAGGTGCGCTACGCCGGCTACATCCAGCGCGAGCTCAGGCTCATCGCGCGCCAGGCGAAGCACGAGGAGGTCCGGATTCCTGAAGCGTTCGACTTTGCGGCCGTGCGTGCGCTGTCGGCGGAGGCGGCCGAGACGCTTGAGCGCATCCGGCCGGTCAGCATCGGCCAGGCATCGCGCGTCGCCGGCGTCACCCCGGCCGACCTCAACGTGCTGAGCGTCGCGCTCCACCGATAACGCAGTCTTCCCCATCGTGCCGAACCATGAGCTGATCGCCCGCCGCGACCTTTCGCCGAGCGCTTACGTGCTGCGCATCGAGCGTGGGGAGATGCAGTTCACTCCCGGGCAATACATCACCGTGGGCGCGGCCGGCGATGTCGAGTCGCGGGAGTACTCCGTGTACTCCGGCGCCGGAGACCCCTACCTAGAGGTGCTGATCAAGGAGGTGTCCGGCGGCTCCGTCTCCCGCCGACTGCGACGCCTGCCGTCCGGCAGCCCGCTGGCCGTGGAAGGGCCCTTCGGCTTCTTCACCGTCGCCGCCGAGCACGCGCGCGGCCCCGTCCTGTTCGTGGCGTCCGGCACCGGCATCGCGCCGTTCCGGGCGATGGTGCGCAGCGATCCCGCGCTGGACTACCTGCTGCTGCACGGGGTGCGAACGCTCGACGACTGCTACGAGACCGAGGCGTATGCGGCCGACCGGTACGTTCCGTGCGTGAGCCGCGGTTCGGGCGGGTACCGGGGCCACGTCACCGACTACCTGCGCGAGCACCCGGTCGCGGCGTCTACCCCCTGCTTCCTGTGCGGCAACAGCGCCATGATCTTTGCCGCCTTCGACCTCCTCAAGCGGCAGGGCGTCCCCAGCGAGCATCTGTTCGCGGAGGTGTATTTCTAGCCCGAAGTTCCGGAGCGTGAATCTCTCGTAACTTCATTGACAGAAATTATTTGCAAGGTGATCAACGTGCTGACTGGCGTCGTTTCGTGTCCATGTAGTCGGGGGTGAATAGCGGCGAAGGACATGCTATCTGATCTTTACATATCGTGATTTGGGTGCATGCTGTTGCCACAGATCGGTAGTCAGGTACATCGAGTCCGTCCCCAACCGCTCCTCTCCCCCTGCCATCCTGCTCCGCGAGTCCTGCCGCGAGCACGCTGCATCTCCCGCAGCGTGCTGCCGCGCAGCACCTGGTCGCCGCCGGCCGGTCCGTACCCGACGGCCAGCGTAGGATCGTCGGGATGCGGCGCCCGGACCAGCGTGTCGCGCATGCCGAGGGGGGCCAGGATGCGCTGCTGCACGAAGTCCTCGGATGCCTGACCGGACATCGCATGATTGTGTTTCGCATGCAATATTCAAGTAGAGGTGACGGAATACACGAGATTGCTGCAGTTGCGGACCCATCCACCGGCAACGTTCTTCCTCTGGGGACCGCGGCAGACGGGCAAGAGCACCCTGCACTGGCTGGCACCGTTTCGCCGTCGAACACGCGTCGCTTCGTCTGATCCACCACCCGCGCGACCAGCTCCAGGCAGGCGCCCATCTCGGCACACCAACTCCCGGCCCACTGATCAGTTACGCAACACACGCGCGCTCGCGCCGCTGTCGCATAGCCGATCGTCTGCGCCACCAGCCTCAGCAGCCGCCGATAGGTGGCCGCCCGCCGCCGCGCACCGCGCCCCGAGCGGATCTCCTGCTCGCGTCGCTTGGCAGCGCGGCAGTGGTCGCAAGACGACACCCACGGCAGGTGCCCACCCGCCTGTCGCAGCAACCACGTCAGCACCCGCACGCCGTCGATGCTTCTCCAGGCCTCCGCGTCGATCGCCTTGATGCCGGCGTGCAACGCCGGCTTTTTCGGCACCTCGTGCGGATCGATGATGACCGAAACACCGTTTCTTTGTCCGCCCCTTTCAGGCCCTCAACTCGAACCTGTTCAACGAGTTGTGAGTTTGCGGACAGGAACTAACGAAGATAGTACCGTCGCGCCCGCGTATTGCCCTCGGCACGCACCAGCCCCGCCTGTTCGAGCTTCCTGAGCGTGCGGCGCACGGCAGCAGCCGAAGCCCCGAGCACCCTGACGCCCTCCGTGGTGGAGAGGCTGCCACGGCGGCGTATCTCATCCAGCAGCGCCTGCGAGCTGGTCTTGTCGGCGCCGCCGGCCGTCCGGACGATCCAGTCGGAAAGCACGTAGCGCGAGCCGCCACGCGCACCGACACGGGTCAGCAGCCCGTTCGCGTGGGCGCCGGCGAGTAGCCGCTGGATGTCCACACCGGGCATGGCCTCGCGAAGCTGGCGGGGAGTGGTACTTCCACCCGCTTGTCGCAGTTCGAGGAGCAGGCGGCGTTCGTCGGCACTCAGGTGCATTCCGGCAAGCCCTTGCAGCCACAACTGATCCGCCACGTCGATCACGCTGTGGCTGTACAGCGTCACGGTCACCGAGCTGTCGGTTGCGGCAAAGACCGGAGGTTCGAGCAGCCGGGACTCCATTTCCCGGTACATGCGCTCGATCCCCTCGCCGTACTCTTCTACCAGGCCGAGCGTCTTCAGAACGCGCATGATGCGGGGATTGCGGCTGTAGTGTTCGGCGCGCATGTTGTCGAGGGTGATGTGTCCGGGCAGCGGCCCGGGGCTGTGAACCTCGACCCGATCGTCCCAGACGGTGATGTCCACCGTACTGCCATGCAGGCCGTAGTCGCGGTGTGCGAGCGCGTTGACGATGGCTTCACGCAGGACCGCCCGCGGGTATGCGGGCAGCACCTCCCGCCGCGAACCCGTGACCGCTTCCACGTGCCGCGTGTGGTCGGCGATGAAGCGCAGGCAGCAGTCGACCGTGCCTGCGAGCGGTTCGGAGCACTCCTCGCGAGCGGCGGCGGGCCCCGGGCCGGCACCCACGCCGACGCGGCGTACAAGCTGCACCGCCGCGCCGCGAATGAAGTCACGTGGTGCTGCTGCGAACAGAACCACGGCGGCCTTCAGCACGCTGGTCGCGAGCGGCGGCGGCGCACTGGCGGCAACGCCGAGGTCGACCAGGGCGCGAGGCAATTGAGTGCGTCCTGCCGGAGATCGCCCTTCTGCCGCCAGCGCCTGGTGTATCGCGTCCGGGCTGAATGCTCGTTCGTCGACGGCCGCAAGGGGCTCGTCTTCGGCCGATCGGTGCTCCCGCTCGCGGACGAACCGGCCCATGGCGTCGCCGCGAATGGGCTGCGAGTCGCCGCCGACGCGTCGAAGCAGCCGGCCGTCGGGGTTGGTGACGATCCGTCGGCGCACCTCCGGCACGGCGGTGATCGTCAGCTCGTGCTGTCCGACGACCACGGTGCGGACCTGTACGTCGACGCCGCACTCGGAGGCGATCCGGGTGATCCGGTCCTGGGTGTTCTGCGACAGCGGACAGCCGACGATGGTACGGCGGTCGTCGACGCCGTGGACGATGAGGCCGCCGTGCGTCATGGCCATGGCGGCGATGGTGTCTTGGATGCCGGTCGAGACGCCCCGCTTGAAGTCGAGCTGTTCGTGCTCGACCACGCCGAACAGGGCCCAGAACGCCTCGTCGGTGAGCGTTCGGGGAATGTCACCGAGCGAAGGCAGGGTGCTCACATTCGCATGATTATCGAATCTTTTCACTCAAATCAATCTATCTATGATTTGATTGGAAATATTGTAAAATCTTTTGGGACGGTTGCGGCGACTCCCGAGCCCGGCCGTTTCCGCCACGGCGATCCAGGACGCTGGCGGGACGCTCCGTCGGTTGTCGATGGCGGGGGCGAGCTATTATGCTCGGCAGCGGCATGACATACCATCTGGTGTCGTTCGGCTGCCAGATGAACCTCTCCGACACCGAACGGATCGCCACGGTGCTGGACTCCGCGGGGTTCGCGAGGACCGAGCGAGAGGAAGACGCGGACCTGATCGGCGCGATCGCCTGCTCGGTACGGCAGCGGGCGATCGACCGGGTGGACGCCCGCATCGAGCGCTGGAACTCCTGGAAGGCGCAGCGCCCCCTGCTCACCTTCGTCTCCGGCTGCGTATTGCCGCACGACGAGCCGCGGCTTGCCGGAAAGTTCGACTTCCTGGTGCGCACCGCCGACGTGCCGTCGCTCCCCGACCTGATCCGCCAGGACGGGTTGGTGACCCCCGCCTCGGGCGCCGGCTATCTGGGCACCGACGACGCCTTCTGGAAGATCATCCCGCGCTACTCCTCCGACCACGCCGCCTTCGTGCCGATCCAGAACGGCTGCGACAAGCTCTGCACCTTCTGCGCCGTGCCCTACACCCGTGGGCGTGAGGTATCGCGGCCGTCCGCCGGGATCCTGGACGAGGTGGGGCGCCTGGTCGGCCGCGGCTACAACTCGATCACCCTGCTCGGCCAGAACGTCAACTCCTACGGCACCGACACGTCGGGTGAGTGCAGCTTCGCCGAGTTGCTCGACCGCGTGGCCTGCCTGTGCGAGAAGGCCGGCCGCACGATATGGGTCTACTACACCTCTCCGCACCCACAGGACATGACGACCGAAGTGCTGGAGACCATGGCCGCCCACCCGTCGATCGCCAAGCAGGTGCACCTGCCGCTGCAGTCCGGGGACGACAAGGTCCTGATCCGCATGAACCGCAACTACCGGCTTGATCGCTACCGCCGCATCGTCGACGACATCCGGCGCATCCTGCCGCAGGCAACGCTGTCCACGGACGTCATCGTCGGCTTTACCGGCGAGACCGGCGAGCAGTTCGAGCAGACCCGCCGCGCGATGCGCGAGTTCCGGTTCAACATGGCCTACATCGCCGCCTACTCGCCGCGTCCCGGCGCCGCCAGCTCCCGCTGGGCGGACGACGTGCCGGCCGCGGTGAAGAAGGAGCGCGTGCAGATCCTCTCCGACGAGCTGCAGCGTTCGGCCGGCGCCTACAACGCCGCCCTGGTCGGCAGCACGCTGCCGGTCCTGGTCGAGGGGCCGGCCCGCCGCGCCGGTCATCTGACGGGTCGTACCGAGGGACGGGTGATCGTCCGCTTCCCGGAGCGGGCCGGCGTCATGCCCGGCCACATCGTGCCGGTGCGGATCACGGGCGCCGCGCCGCTCTCCGTGGAAGGGGAGGCCGAGGCCGCGCCCGGCGAAGCCGACACGCCCGCCTGCGAGCTTGCCTCATGAGCGCCGCCAGGACCGCCGTCGGCATCGGCGACATCGCCCTGTACCTGCCGTCGCTGCAGGTCGACATCGGCGCGCTCATCCGCCGCCGCATCGAGGAGAACCCGCTGCTGCGCAAGGCGCTCAAGCGGGCATTCGAGTACACGCAGCAGGAGAAGGTGCGCTTCCCGGCATGGTGGGAGGATTGCGCGACCATGGCCGCCCAGGCAGCCCTGCGGCTGCTGACGCGCGGAACCCTGTCGCTGGCCGACCTGCGCTACCTGGCCGTGGGCACCGAGACCACCGTTGACCACAGCAAGCCGGTCGCCGCCTACGTCGAGGGGATGCTGCAGGAGGCCGGCTGCGAGGTGCCGGAAGGCATCTCCACCTTCCAGATCCAGCACGCCTGCGCGGGCGGCATGATCTCGCTGCTGGCCGTGCTCGCACTGCTGGCGCTGACCAACCGGCCGGCCGAGAGCGGCGTCGTCGTCTGCTCGGACGTCGCCCGCTACGACGCCGCCTCGACCGCGGAGCTCACCCAGGGCGCGGGCGCCGTCGCCATGAGCGCCTGCGTCGACCCCAAGCTGCTGGAGATCGACGTGGCCACCGCCGGCTACTCGTCGAGCGACGTGGACGACTTCTTCCGGCCGCTCGGCTCCGACACCGCTCGCGTGAAGGGCGGCTACTCGCTGAAGTGCTACAAGCAGGCGGTCAGCCAGGCGCTGCTCGACCACTGCGCGCGCGCCGGCCGGGAACCGCGCGAGGTGCTGGCTGCCACCGATGCGTTCGCCCTGCACAGCCCGTTCATGACGCTGCCGGTGGAAGCGATGGGCGAGTTGATCGGCCGGCATCTGAACCTGGACGAGGCCGCCAGCCGGGCGTTCCTGGCGGAGCGCGATCTGGACGCGGCCGTCGCACCGGTGGGCCAGATCGGCAACATCTACTCCGGCGCGCTGTTCCTGGGGCTGGCTTCCGTGCTCTGGAAGCGCTACCGGCGGCTGGGCGACGACATCGTGGGCCGCCAGGTGCTGCTGTTCTCCTACGGTTCCGGCAACACGGCGGTGGTGGTCGCGGGCCGCGTGGCCGCGGGAGCCCCCGACGTGATCCGGTCCTGGACCCTGGAAGAGGAGCTCGACCACGCGGTCCCGGCGACCTTCGGTCAGTACGACCGGTGGATGGGGGGCCCCGAGTCAGCGCCGAACAGGGCGGACGGCGCGGCGTCGGACGACGGAGCCGTTGGTGACGACGAAGTCGTGCCGGCCAAGCGGTTCTATCTGAGCGGCATTCGCGATGACGGCTACCGCCTCTACGACTACCAGAGAAACGCACGCCAGTAGGACTCCATGGCGATGGCGCGTGAGCGCCATGGCCGATGGAGTCCGTAGCGGAGGTGGGGATGCGCCAACAGCGGAGCTGCAGGCGACGGTGTTGGGGCGGTAGCTCCTTACCTTCGAGGCGGTAAAGGCGCGATGACGGATGGTACCGGCCGGCGCCGGCTGAACGACACGCCGTGACCCTGCCCGAGGGCTTCCGCTACGCATCCATCGCGGAGCGGCGCGTCATGCTGCGGAGCGCCGCCGCCGCCGCCGGGCATCCGCTCGGCGATGAGGAGGAGGCGGCCACCGGTGCGCCGGCCGGCGCGCTGGACCTGGCCGACCTGATGGTCGAATCGGCGGTCGGCGTGCTGCCGGTGCCGGTCGGCGTCGCCGCGGGGTTCCTGATCGACGGCCGCGAGCTGGCCGTGCCGATGGCGACCGAGGAGCCGTCGGTGATCGCCGCCGCCACCCACGCCGCCCGGCTGGTGCGCCGCGGCGGGGGGTTCGCAACGAGCGGCGGACTGCCGCTGGCGACCGTGCAGGTGTTCGTCGACCGCGCGGCGGGCGCCGCTGAACGCGTGCGTGCAGCCGAGCCCGAGATTCGCGAGCGGGTGGACGCGGCGGTGCCGTCGCTGGTGGCGCGCGGCGGCGGCTACCGCGGCCTGCGCGTGGTGCCCCTTCCGGCGAGCGGCGTGCTCAAGGTCGAGGTGGACCTGGACGCCCGTGACGCGATGGGCGCCAACAAGGTCAACACCGCGGGCGAGGCGCTGCGCCCCCTGCTGGAGCGGGCCGCCGCCGGCGGCACCGTGCTGATGTCGATCGTCACCAACGCAGCGCGCCACAACCTCTGCACCGCCCGGTTCTCCTGCCCGGAAGAGCACCTGGCGCGCGCCGGGCGCAGCGGCGCGGAGATGGCCGAACGGGTGGTGCGCGCGACCGCGGTAGCGGGCGAGGATCCCGGCCGCGCGGTCACCCACAACAAGGGGATCATGAACGGCATCGCCGCGGTGGCGCTGGCGACCGGCAACGACACGCGGGCCGTGGAGGCTGCGGCCCACCTGCACGCCGGCCGTTCCGGAACGTACGGGCCGCTGTCCGCCTATGGCCGCCAAGATGGCGAGCTGGTCGGCACGTTGTCGGTGCCGATTCCGCTCGGCTCGGTGGGCGGGGCGACGAGCGTTCATCCCGGCGCACGGTTCGCCCTGCAGGTGCTGGGCAACCCCGGTGCGCGGCCGCTCGCCCGGATCGCCTGCGCGGTGGGGCTCGCGCAAAACCTGGCGGCGCTGCTGGCGCTGGTGGGAGATGGGATCCAGCGCGGCCACCTGCGCCTGCACGCGCGGCGGTTGGCGTTTCAGGCCGGCGCGCGCGGCCCGGAGGTCGAGCGAATCGCCGACCGCATTGCCCGCGCCGGCACGGTCGACGGTGCCGCCGCTGCCGTGGCCCTCGCCGAGCTGCGCCGCGGCGAACCGTGATGGGACCGGACAAGGCGGGACTGGCCACCGCGGTCGCCCACCCGAACCTGGCGCTGGTCAAGTACTGGGGCAAGGCGGACGCGGAGCGCAACCTGCCGGCCACGCCCAGCCTGGGCGTCTCGCTCGCGGCGCTCCGCAGCCGCGTGCAGGTGCGGCTCGACGGCGACGGCGACTCCGTGGACGTGGACGGCCGCCGCCTGCCCCTGGCCCGCTACCGGCCGTTCCTGGACGTGGTTCGCGGCCGGTGCGGGATCCGCAACGGCTTTCGCATCCACGCGCACAACGACTTCCCGAGCGCGGCCGGCCTGGCCAGCTCGTCCTCCGGGTTCGCGGCGCTGGCGGTAGCGTGCAGCGCGGCGTGCGGGGCGGAGCTCCCGGATGGCGAGCTCTCCGCGCTGGCGCGGGTGGGCTCGGCGTCGGCGGCGCGGGCCGTGTTCGGCGGCTTCGTGTCGCTGCCGGCCGGCGCCGGGGCGGCGCGGCCGCTCGTCCCGGCGGAGGCGTGGCCGGAGTTGCGGGTGGTGGTCGCCGTGGTCACCGCGGCCGCCAAGCCGATCGGCTCGCGCGAGGCGATGGAGCGGGTGCGGCGGACCTCGCCCGCGTATGCGGCCTGGGTGGCCGACAGTCCGGGGCTGTACCGGGAAGCGGTGGCCGCGGTGCGGGACCGTGATCTGCCGCGGCTCGGCGTGGCGATGCGCAAGAGCTACTCCCGCATGTTCGCGACCATGCTCGCGGCCGATCCGCCGATCCGCTACTGGCTGCCGGAGACGCTCGTGCTGCTCGCGGCGGTGGAGAAGCTGCGGGAGCAGGGCGTGGCCGCGTGGGAGACCATGGACGCGGGACCGCAGGTCAAGGTGCTGTGCCTCGACGGCGACGCGCAGCGGGTGGCAGCGGCGCTGGCCGCGGCGTGTCCGGCTGCGCCGCCGCCGCTCGTGTCGGCGGTCGGGGCGGGAGTGGTCCGTGGCGGCTGAGGCATGGGTGTGCAGCGTACCCGGCAGCGTGCTGCTGCTGGGCGAGTACGCGGTGATGCAGCCCGGCGGACTGGGGGTGGCGGCTGCGGTGGAGCCGCGCGTACACGCGCGCGTGCGCCCAGCGGCGGACGCGTTGCGCATCGAGGGAACCGACGGCGTCGACCGTTTCGCCTGGCGTGCCGGCGCGGGCGTCCTGCTGGATGCGGCGGTCGACGCGTGCGCGGCCGAGCTCGGCAGGGCGCCGGATCCGGCGCTGGTGGCGGTGGACTCCGGCGCACTGACCGGGGCCGGACGCAAGCTGGGCCTGGGGTCGAGCGCCGCGGTGGCGGTGGCAGTGACCCGCGTGCTGCTCGGCGGCCCTGGCGGCGGAGTGCCGCTCGACACGGTGTTCCGCACCGCCCTGAGGGCGCATCGCGCCGCGCAGGGAGGACGCGGCAGTGGCTACGACGTGGCCGTCTCCACCTACGGCGGAACGGGACTGTTCCACGGCGGCGAAGAGCCGCGCTTCGAGCCGCTTCCAGCCGCGCCCGCGGACCTGTTCCTGGTGCTGGGAGATCGGCCGCTGGCGACGCCGCCGGCGGTGTCCCGCTATCTGGCGTGGGCTCGCGAGCGGCCCATCGACTGCCGGCGCCATCGCCGGGTCTCCGATGCCATCGTCCGCCACGCGCTGCGTGCCGGGGGATGGGCCGAGGCGCTGCGCGCCGGCCGCCGGGTGACGCAGTGGCTGGGGGACCACATCGGCGTCCCGGTGGAGCCGGAAGAGCTCCGCGGGCGGCTGGACCACGTGGCCGCCGCCGGCCATGCCGGCAAACCTGCCGGTGCCGGCGGCGAGCTGGCGATCTGCGTCGCGGCGCCGGGATGCGTCGTGCCGGACCGGCCCTGGGTTCGGCCGCTCACCGTCAGTGCGGCTGGCGTCAGGGTCGCCGGTGCCGGGAGTGGCGGGCTCGGCGCATGACCGGCGAGGCGGCCGGCAAGCTGCTGCTGTTCGGCGAGCACGCCGCGGTGTACGGCCGTCCGGCGGTCGGTCTGGGCGTGCCGTGGTCGCTGCGGCTCCGTTTCGTGCCGGTGCGCGAAGGGGACGAAACTGGTGCCGCGGCCAAGCGGCTTCGCGATGCCTGCCGCCGGATCGGCGTCGAAGCGCCGCCGGACGGCGCGCTGGAGGTGCGCTCGGAGATTCCCTTCGGGGTGGGACTGGGCTCCTCGGCGGCGCTCTGTGTGGCGCTGACTCGCGCCGTGGGCGGTGCGGCGGCCGCGTCGGGCGAGCGCGGGCTGTGGGACGTCGCGCACCGCGCCGAGCACGCCTTCCATGGCTCGCCGTCCGGGATCGACACCGGGCTGGCGCTGCTCGGCGGCGTGCAGCGGTTCACGCCGGCGGGGCCGGGAAGCGTGCCGGCCGCGCGGCCGATTGCCGTGCAGGGGACCCATCTGGTCGCCGGATTCGTGCCGCGGCGCGGCGACACCGCCGCCCACGTGGCGGCCGTCCGGCAACGAATGCAGGCCGGTGACACCGAGGTCCGCGCGGCGATCGACCGACTTGGTGCGATCGTCGAACCGGCGTGCCGGCTGCTCGGCGCGCCTGCCGCCGATCGGGCGGTGCGCCTGGGCGCGTTGGCCGACGAGGCCGGCGCGCTGCTGAACGACATCGGCGTGGGTTCGCCCGTGGTGGCCGACCTGCTGGCGGCCGCGCGAGCGGCCGGTGCCACCGGCGGCAAGATCTCGGGAGGCGGGGGAGGCGGTGCCTTCGTGGCGTTCGTTCCGGAGCGCGCAACCGGCTTGGCGGTGCTGGATGCGGTGGCCGCACGCCTTCCCGCCGGCGCCGGCTCCGTGGCGTTGCTGGCGCTGGGTCCCGGCGGGGCTGCGATGCTGGCCTGCCGCGAGTGGCCCGCGCCGGTCACGCGGCGCGTCCGGGTCGTCCGGGTCTAATCGAAGACTGAGCATTCTGGAGGATACGGGAGGCCGCCGCCCATGTCCTTGACGCGAGGCGAACCCACGCCTAGCCTTGCCGGATGCCGCGCGGGGGCAGAGTGCACAACGCCGGCATGGTGTTGTTACGGCTCGGTACCGGCGTGGTATTTCTGTGGTTCGGCGTCACCCAGCTCCGCGACCCGGACTTCGGCGCGGCCTACCTGCCAGAGTTCGTCTACGCGATCGGCGAGCAGCTCGGCATCATCGACTTCGACCGCCTGTTCACGGTCATCCACGGCGCTGTCGAGGTGGCGCTCGGCAGCGCGTTGATCGTCGGCCTGTTCACGCGGGCGGCGGCGCTGCTGCTGGCCGTGCAGCTTGCCGTGATCGTCGTCACCCTCTACACGCTGGGGTTGCCGGCGATCGCGATCCGGGATTTCGGGGTGATGATCGCCACGCTGGTGGTGGCCATGAACGGCCCGGACCGCATGTCGGCCGACGGCTGGGGCAGGGGCAGGAGCCGCGGCGGATAGGGCGCGGCACGCTCAAGGACTGGCGCCTTCGATGACGAGGCGCCGCTGGTTGCCGCCGTCGGCGTCCATCACGTAGAGAGCCATCGCGCCGTCGCGGTTCGAGGTGAACACGATCGCGGAGCCGTCCGGCGACCAGCTCGGAAAGAAGTCCCGCTCGTCGTTGTCGGTCAGCGCGCGCATGCCGGTGCCGTCGGCGTTGACCACGTAGATCTCCAGGTCGCCGTCGCGATCGTCGGCGAACAGGACTTTCGATCCGTCCGGAGAAAACGAGGGATCAAAGGATCCCTGCGGCTGCTGGGCGACGGCCTGGGGGTTGGAAAAGCGCGGAAAGCAGCCGGTCAGGACCAGCGCGCCCCCGAGCACGATCAGCGCGGCGCGCAGAACGGACATCGGCTTCATCACGGCGCAGGCAGGCTACACCGCCGCCGGCCGGCATGCCAGACTGCCCGGTCGAATTGACGACGCTGCCGGCGGAACCTACGCTTTGAGCCGTGCAGTGGCTCGCAACGGCGGTCGAGCGAGTCGCGGCCGTCGCCGACGCCAGCCCGGTCCTCAGCCTGGGCATGCTCCTGTTGTGCGGCTACTTCGCCGGCCGGCTGGCCGGCCTCATCGGATTGCCGGCCATCACCGGCTACATCGTTGCCGGCCTTGCGCTGGGAGACTCTGTCACGGGTCTTGTCACCTACCATGCGACCGCGCGGCTGCAGCCGGTCACGGAGGTGGCGCTGGCCTTCATCGCCATCACGATCGGCGGCGAGTTTCAGCTTTCCAAGCTGCGCCGGTCCGGCGCCAAGATCCTGGTGATCACCGTGCTGGAGGCGTTCCTGGCGTTCCTGGTAGTCAGCACCGTGCTCAGGGTTCTGGGGCTGGAGTCCTGGTTCGCCCTGCTGCTGGGCGGTATCGCGGCGGCCACGGCGCCGGCGGCGACGGTCGTCATCGTCCGCGAGCTGAAGGTGCACGGCGAGTTCGTGGACTACCTGTACGGCGTCGTCGCCTTCGACGACGCCATCGCCGTCCTGCTGTTCAGCCTCATCCTGGCGCTGGTCACCCCGCTCCTGGGCGCGGCCGGAGCGGACCACGGCGGCGTCCTGCGCGCCGCCGCGGAGGCCGGGTCGGAGATCGGGCTCTCGGTGCTGCTCGGCGCCGTGGGCGCCGTGATCCTGCACGCGATCGCCCGCAGCGCAGCGTCCGACGGCGCGCGCATGGTGATCACCGTGGCGGTGGTGTTCATCGTCACCGCCGGCGCCCTCGCCCTGCACCTGTCGCCGTTGCTCGCGAACATGATGTTCGGGGCGGTGCTGATCAATCTGAGCCCGTCCAACCGGCAGCTCTTCATGGTGCTGGAACCGGTGACGCCGCCGATCTTCGCCCTGTTCTTCATCCTGGCCGGCGCCGAGCTGCAACTCTCGGTGTTCACGGAGCTGATCATCGTCGGCTACGGCTTCGTCTACCTGGCGACCCGCTTCGCCGGCAAGATGGTAGGGTCGTACCTCGGCGCGCGCGTGATGAGCGCGCCGGCGGGTGTGCGCCGCTACCTTGGCTTCTGCCTGTTTCCGCAGGCGGGCGTGGCGATCGGCCTGGCACTGTTCCTGCAGGGCGCGAGCGTGGTGGCGACGGCTGCGGAGGATATTCAGCGTCTGGTGACGCAGTTGGTCAACATCGTGCTCCTGAGCGTGTTCATCAACGAGCTGATCGGCCCGTTGATCTCGCGCTACGGCGTGACCCGCGGCGTTGCAGCGCAGCGCTAGGAGTGGTAACGATGGAGGAGAGGTAGATCGTGGAGCTACGCGAGATCATCGACGCGCGCGCCTGCACCGTGGCGCTCAGCGCGACCGCCAAGGAGCAGTGCATGCGCGAGCTGGCGGAGCTGATCAGCGCCGGCCTGGAGGGAGTCACCGCGGACGAGCTGCACCGGGCGCTGGTGGAGCGCGAGGAGGCGGGGTCGACCGGGTTCGAGGACGGCGTCGCCATGCCGCATGCGCGGCTGCCGCAGGTGTCGCGGTTCGTGTTCGGCATCGCCGTGTCCAAGCGCGGCATCGACTACGACAGCGTCGACGGCAAGCGCACGAGGCTGTTCTTCGTGCTGGTCGGACCGGACGAGGATCCGCAGCAGTACCTGCAGCTCCTGGCGCAGATCTCCCGGACCGGCCTCAGCCGGCGGCTGCACGAGGAGCTGCTGGCCGCGCCGACCCGCCAGCAACTCGCTGACGCGTTCGCGGCGCACCTGGAACCGGCCGTGGCGCGCGCTGCCGCCGGCACCTCACGCATTGGCGACCGGTTGCTGTTCGTGGTGGTATACGAGCAGCGCTACTTCGATGACATCGTCACGCTGTTCTTGGAGCGCGGCATCCGCGGCGCCGCGGTGTTCGACACTGAGGGCATCCGCGGGCATCTTACCAGCGTGCCGATCTTCGGCGACTTCCTGAATTTCCTTGGCGAGAAGAGCGATATGAGCAGGACCATCATGGCCGTCGTGCCGGCGGGCGAGTTCGACCGGCTGATCGCCGGCATCGAGGAGATCACCGGCGACCTCGACTCCCATGCGGACGCGGCGATCCTGGCGATCGACCTTGCGTTCAGCAAGGGCTCACTGGAGCGCGCCTGATGGCCGTCCCGGTTCGCCCGCCGCTGGCGCAGCCCGGCGAGACCCGCACCATCATCGCCTGGACCAGGGAGATCGGTGATCCGGTGAGCTCCGGCGAGACGATCTGCGAGGTGGAGACCGACAAGGCCACGGTCGAGATCGAATCGCAAGCCGACGGCGTGCTGGTCGCGAAGCTGTTCGACGTCGGGGAGGAGATCACGGAGGACGGACCGATCGCGATGGTCGGCACGGCCGAAGAGATCGGGAGCACGGAGGCCGGCGTGGCCGACGCCGACACCAAGCCGGCTGACGCAGCGCCGCCGGCACCGGCCGAACCCGCCGCACCCGCCGCTCCGGCGCCCACTCCCGCTGCGCCCACGGCGGCGGACGCGCCGCGGCGCCTGGCGGTCTCGCCACGGGCGCGCAAGCGGGCCGCCGAGCTGTCGGTGACGCCGACCGGCCTGACCGGCACCGGCCCCGGCGGCCGCATCATCGAGCGCGACGTGCTGGCAGCCGCCGCCGCGGCACCGGCTGCCGCTCCGGCGCAACCTCCCGTCCCGACTCCTGCGCCGTCCGCGGCCGATCAGGTGATCCCGGTGCGCGGCGCCCGCCGCCTGGTCGCCGAGCGCATGCACGCCTCGCTGCGCGACACGGCGCAGCTCACCATGACCTCCTACGCGGACGCCACGCGGCTCCTGCAGCTCCGCGCTGCCTTCAAGACCGCCGATCCGCAGTTCGAGATGAGCGACGTGACCCTCAACGACCTGCTGCTGTTCGCGGTGGCCAGGACCCTCACCGAGCACCCGGAGCTCAATGCGACCTGCCGCTACGGCGAAGGCGGGTTGGAGATCCTGCGCTCGGCCGCCGTTCACCTGGCGTTCGCGGTCGACACGCCGCGCGTGTTGATGGTGCCGGTGATCCGCGACGCCGCCGGCCTGCGGGTCCGCGAGCTGTCGGCCAGCGCCGCAGACTTGGCGGAGCGCTGCCGCGAAGGGTCGATCACGCCGGCGGAGCTGTCCGGCGGCACCTTCACCGTGAGCAACCTGGGCAGCTTCGGTGTGGAGTCGTTCACGCCGATCCTGAATCCGCCGCAGGCCGCCATCCTGGGCGTCGGCGCGGTGACCTGGCGGCCGATCGGGGAGCAGGAGGTCCAGCAGCAGATCGCGCTGTCGCTGACGATCGACCACCGGCTGATCGACGGCGCGCCAGCGGCGCGGTTCCTGCAGACCCTGTGCGCCCGCATCGCCGAGCTGGACGTGCTGCTCGCCCTGTGAGTCCCGGCCCTTGAGTGGCGGTCAGGCAATCCTCGCTCTGATCGGAAACACGCCGCTGGCTCCCATCCGCCACGGCATTCCGGGCGTGGAGGTGTACGCCAAGCTCGAGTACTACAACCCCACCGGCTCGGTGAAGGACCGCGCGGTCAAGGGAATGATCGAGCAGGCGCTCGCGTGTGACCGGCTGGCCGGCCGCACCCTGATCGAGGCGACCAGCGGCAACACCGGCATCGCCCTGGCCGCGATCGGCGCCGCGCTGCGGCTCGGGGTGCACATCCTCATGCCGGCCAACGCCTCGCCCGAGCGCAAGCGGCTGCTGGCGACACTGGGCGCGGAGGTCACCTACACCGACCCGCTGGAGGGAACGGACGGCGCGCAGGCAGAGGCGCGGCGGCGCGTGGAGGCCGAACCGGAGCGCTACTACTACCCCGACCAGTATGCCAACCCCGCCAACTGGCAGGCGCATTACCGCGGCACGGGCCCGGAGATCTGGGAGCAGACCCGCCGGCGCGTCACCCACTTCGTCGCCGGGCTCGGCACCTCCGGCACCTTCATCGGGACCTCCCGCTTCCTGCAGGACAAGGGGGTGCGATGCGTCGCCGTGCAGCCCGACACGCCGCTGCACGGCCTGGAGGGCTGGAAGCACATGCCCACCGTCGCGCACGTTCCGGCCATCTACGACGCCGAGATCTGCGCAGACCCGATCGAGGTCTCCACGCCGGAGGCGTACCGCATGGCGGTCGCGGCGGGGCGCTACCTGGGCCTCCCGCTCAGTCCCTCGTCGGCCGCCAACCTGGCGGCTGCCCTGCGCGCCGCGCGCGAGGCCGGCCCGGGCGCGGTGGTGGTGACGGTGTTCCCGGACAACTCGCTCAAGTACCTGGCCGACGACTTCTGGGGGCAGCATGACGACGATCTCGAAGACCCTTTCGCGTGACATGGAGCGCGCCGGCGAGCGCGCCTATCCGTACGAGTGCGTCGGGGCGCTGTTTGGCACGCGTCCGCCGTCCGGACCGGTCATCACCGAGGTCAGGCCGCTCGACAACGACTCCGAGGAGGACCGGCGCCGCCGCTTCCACGTCTCCGACCGCGACTACCTGGCCTGCGAGCGCCACGCCACCGGGGCCGGCCTGGAGCTGCTCGGCTTCTACCACTCGCACCCCGACCATCCGGCCGAGCCGTCCGGCACCGACCTGAGCTATGCGATGCCGCTGTTCTTGTATATCATTATCTCTATACAGAGGGCGGAATACCGCGGCCAGACAGGCTGCTTCGTGCTGAACGACGACGGCAGTTCCTTTCGCCGCGAGCCGATACGCGTCCTCGGGGATTGATCCATGCCGATTAACGTCAACATTCCGACGCCGCTGCGGCAGTTTCTGGACGGTCAGTCGACCGTCACCATCGACGCCGCCACCGACGTGGCCGACCTGCTCGGCCAGCTCACCGCGCTCAGCGCCGACCTCAAGAAACACCTGCTGAACGCGGACGGCACCGTGCCCGGCTACGTCAACGTCTACGTCAACGACGACAGCATCCGCGACCGCGACGGGGAAGCGACGCCGGTCGCCGACGGGGACGAGATATCGATCGTGCCTTCGATCGCGGGCGGCGCGGCCGCGCTGAACACGGACGAGCTGGCGCGCTACAGCCGCCACATCGTCATGCCGGAAGTGGGACAGGAAGGGCAGCAACGCCTCAAGGACGGCTCCGCCCTGCTCATCGGCGCGGGCGGTCTGGGATCGCCGCTGGCGCTCTACCTGGCCGCCGCCGGCGTCGGCCGCATCGGCATCGTCGAGTTCGACGTGGTCGACCGCACCAACCTGCAGCGGCAGATCCTGTACGGCGAATCGACCGTCGGCGTACCCAAGCTCGACGCCGCCGCCGAGCGCCTCGCCGACCTCAACCCGCACGTGCAGATCGATCGCATCCCCCAGCAGCTCTCCTCGCAGAACGCGCTGTCGATCTTCCGCGACTACGACGTGGTCGCCGACGGCACGGACAACTTTCCGACCCGCTACCTGGTCAACGACGCCTGTGTGCTCACCGGCAAGCCCAACGTGTACGGATCCATCTTCCGCTTCGAGGGCCAGGTCTCCGTGTTCAACCACGACGGCGGGCCCTGCTACCGCTGCCTGTACCCGGAGCCGCCGCCGCCGGGGCTGGTCCCGTCCTGCGCCGAAGGCGGCGTGTTCGGCGTGCTGCCCGGCATCGTCGGCGCCATGCAGGCCAACGAGGTGATCAAGCTGCTGCTCGGCGTCGGCGACGTCGCCAGTAGCCGCTACCTGCTGTTCGACGCGCTCAAGCTGTCGTTCCGGGAGCTGCGCCTGCGCCGCAACCCCGACTGCCCGGTCTGCGGCGACTCGCCGACGGTGACCGAGCTGATCGACTACGAGCAATTCTGCGGCATCCCCTCAGGCGGCGCCGAGGAAGGGGGCGTGCCGGAGATCGACGTGCACGAGTTGGCCCGGCGCCTGGACAACGGATCGGAGACGGTCCTGATCGACGTCAGGGAGCCGTTCGAGCACGAGATCAACAGCATCGAGCAGGCGGAGCTCATCCCGCTCGGCGAGCTGCCCGACCGGCTCTCCGAGCTGTCGCAAAGCGACTCGTACGTCATCCACTGCAAGATGGGCGGCCGCAGCGCCAAGGCGGTGGAGCTGATGCGCTCGGAAGGGTTCTCCGACGTGGTCAACCTGGCCGGCGGCATCGACGCCTGGGTAGAGGAGATCGACCCCGACCAACCGAGTTACTGAGCCCCGGATCGGTCGCCGCGGGCGACCGATCCGGCCCAGCCCCGCCTTTCGCTCCGAGTCTGTCGGACTTGCCGCTGAAGCGGCAAGTCCGACAGACTCCTCGCGCGGAGACGGGCCATGCAGCAAAGGAGCACATAGATGGGAAAGAGTCTTCTGGACAAGGTGTGGGATCTGCACCGCGTGGCAGAGTTGCCGTCGGGTGAGACCCAGCTCTTCGTGGGGCTGCACCTCGTGCACGAGGTCACCTCGCCGCAGGCGTTCGCCATGCTGCGCGAGCGCGGCCTCGCCGTCCGGCACCCTGAGCTCACCGTCGCCACGGTCGACCACATCGTGCCGACCGACGACGTGCAGCGCCCGTTCGCGGATCCGATGGCAGAGCAGATGCTCGAGCACCTGGAGCGCAACGTCGCCGAGCACGGAATCCGCTACTACGGGCTCGGCCACGCCGAGCAGGGCATCGTGCACGTGATCGGCCCGCAGCTCGGCCTCACCCAGCCCGGCATGACGATCGCCTGCGGCGACTCGCACACCTCCACGCACGGCGCCTTCGGGGCGATCGCCTTCGGCATCGGCACCTCGCAGGTGCGCGACGTGCTGGCCACGCAGACGCTGGCCATGCGCAAGCCGAAGCTGCGCCGCATCACGGTGGAGGGCGACCTCGGCCCCGGCGTCTACGCCAAGGACGTGATCCTGTCGATCATCGCCACGCTGGGGGTGAAGGGCGGCATCGGCTACGCCTACGAGTACGCGGGCTCCACCATCGACGCCCTGGACATGGAAGGGCGCATGTCGATCTGCAACATGAGCATCGAGGGCGGCGCCCGCGTCGGCTACGTCAACCCCGATCAGACCACCTTCGACTTCCTGCGCGGGCGTCCGGAGGCTCCGGCGGGCGGCGGTTGGGAACGTGCGGTCGAGTTCTGGCGCGGCATGGCCTCGGACCCGGATACCGGCTACGACGACGAGGTGGTGCTCAAGGCCGCCGACATCGAGCCGGTCGTCACCTGGGGCACCAACCCCGGCCAGTCCGCGGCGGTCACCGACATGATTCCCGACCCGGAGCGCGCGTCGGACGAGCAGCGCGACGGGATGGCCGCGGCGCTCGGCCACATGAAGCTCAGCCCGGGCGCGCCGCTGGCCGGCACGCCGATCGACGTCGCCTTCATCGGCTCCTGCACGAACAGCCGGCTGACCGACCTGCGCGAAGCGGCGCGGGTGGTGGAGGGCCGGCGCGTCTCGTCCCGGGTCAAGGCGCTGGTGGTGCCGGGATCGCGCCGCATCGCCGATCAGGCCGTCTCCGAGGGGCTGCGCGAGGTGTTCGAGGCGGCCGGGTTCGAGTGGCGCGGCGCCGGCTGCTCGATGTGCCTGGCGATGAACCCGGACAAGCTGTCGGGGTCGCAGATCTCGGCCTCCTCGTCGAACCGCAACTTCGTCGGCCGGCAGGGGTCGCCGGACGGGCGCACGCTGCTGATGAGCCCGGCCATGGTGGCGGCGGCCGCGGTCGCAGGCCGGGTCACCGACGTGCGCGAGCTGCTGGGGGCCAACTGATGAGCGCCGACGCCCGCATCACCGCCGTCTCCGGCACCGGCGTGCCGGTGCGTGGCGACGACATCGACACCGACCGCATCATCCCCGCGCGTTACCTGAAGGCGGTCACCTTCGACGGCCTGGGCGAGCACGCATTCCAGGACGAGCGGGTCGCCGCCGACGGCTCGCGCAAGGGGCACCCGTTCGACGACCCGCGCTACGCCGGCGCGCAGGTTCTGTTCGTGAACGGCAACTTCGGCTGCGGATCGTCGCGGGAGCACGCGCCGCAGGCGCTCTACCGCTCCGGCCTCCGCGCCATCGTCGGCGGCTCCTTTGCGGAGATCTTCGCCGGCAACTGCCTGGTGATGGGCCTGCCGCTGCTGACCTCGGACCGGGTCTCCGAGTGGCAGGACCGCATCGAGGCGGCGCCCGACACGCCGGTGCGGGTCGACCTGGAGCGGTCGACGATCACGATCGGCCGTGACACGTACCCGGTCGAGATGCCGGAGGCGGCGCGCCGGTCGCTGGTCGCAGGCACCTGGGACTCGACGGCGGCACTGCTCGCCGGCGACCAGGCGATCGGCGCCACCGCGGCGCGGATCCCCTACCTGCAATGGAGAACGAGCGCATGAGCGACCTGAACATCCGCAGCCGCGCGATGACCGCCGGCGTGGAGCGCACGCCCAACCGGGCCATGCTGCGCGCCGTCGGCTTCACCGACGAGGACTTCGACAAGCCGATCGTCGGCATCGCCTCAGCCGGCAGCGACGTGACCCCGTGCAACGTGCACCTGGACGACCTGGCCGACCGGGCGCGGGCGGGCGTGCGCGACTCCGGCGGCGTGCCGGTGCGCTACAACACCTTCGTGGTCACCGACGGCGAGGCCATGGGCCACGAGGGCATGAAGTGCTCGCTGGTCAGCCGCGAGGCGATCGCCGACACGATCGAGCTGGTCACCCGCGGCCATCAGCTCGACGCCATCCTGGGCGTGGCCGGCTGCGACAAGACCATCCCCGGCACCGTGATGCCCATGGCCCGCCTGGACGTGCCGAGCATCTTCGTCTACGGCGGCACCATCCTGCCCGGCAACTTCCGCGGGCGTGACGTGGACATCGTGTCCGCGTTCGAGTCGGTGGGCGCCTTCAGCGCCGGCCGCATCGACGAGGAGGAGCGGCACGGCATCGAGTGCACGGCCTGCCCCGGCCCCGGCGCCTGCGGCGGCATGTACACGGCCAACACGATGGCGTCCGCCATGGAGGCGATCGGCATGACGCTGCCGGGCAACGCCTCCATCCCCGCGGTCGACGAGCGCAAGGCGGCGGAGATGGACCGCGCCGGCCGGGCGCTGATGGACGCGGTGCGCGCCGGCCGCACGCCGCGGCAGATCATGACCCACGACGCGTTCGAGAACGCGATCCGCGTGGTGATGGCGCTCGGCGGCTCCACCAACGCCGTGCTGCACCTGCTCGCGCTCGCGCACGAGGCGGAGGTGCCGCTGTCGATCGACGAGTTCAACGCCTTCTGCGACACCACGCCGACCATCGCCGACCTCAAGCCGGCCGGCCGCTACGTGATGCGCGACCTGGACCGGGTGGGCGGCGTGCAGGCGGCGATGAAGCTGCTGCTCGACGCCGGCCTGCTGCACGGCGACTGCCTGACCGTGAACGGCCGCACGGTGGCCGAGAACCTGGCCGACGTGCGCGTGGAGCTGGAGGGGCAGGACGTGCTGTATCCGCTGTCGGCGCCGGTCAAGCCGACCGGGCCAATCAGCGTGATCAAGGGCAACCTGGCCCCGGAGGGGGCGGTGCTGAAGAGCTCGGGCGTGACGGTGCGCCGCCACACCGGGCCGGCACGGGTGTTCGACGAGGAGGAGAGCGCCCTGCGCGCGATCCTGGACGGCAAGATCGTCGCCGGCGACGTGGTGGTGATCCGCTACGAGGGTCCCCGCGGCGGACCCGGCATGCGCGAGATGCTGGCGCCGACCTCGGCGATCGCCGGCGCCGGGCTGATCGCGGACGTGGCGCTGATCACCGACGGCCGCTTCTCCGGCGGCAGCCACGGCATCGTCGTCGGCCACGTCGCCCCCGAGGCGCAGGCCGGCGGACCGATCGCCGCGGTGCAGGAGGGCGATGAGATCACCCTCGACCTGGACGCCAACACGATCGACGTGGCCCTGACGGATCAGGAGATCGAGGCGCGGCTGCGTGAGATCAAGCCGGCCGAGCGGCCCATCCCCTACCAGCGCGGCGTGCTCGCCAAGTACGCGCGGCTGGTCTCCTCAGCCAGCCTGGGGGCCATCACGCACTGAGCCTCTGTTCACGCGCGAGCCGGGTGGCACCACTGTCCAGTCACCGGCTCTCGCCGCTCTTGCCAGCCGATCGTCGTAGCACACGAATCGCCTCCCAGACTCGCCAAATAGAGACGCCGTTGCGAGATGGACCGCATCCTTAGTGCTACTTGTAGAACCATGCGTGGCAGCGAGCAATGCCGCGAGGCTGCCGGCGTTGCTCGCCTTGCCCAAGCCTCCCCGCCTGTAAGGCTCCAATCGCGCAACAGCCGTTCGAGCGTCTCCGGGTCCCGACGGACCACGCCGTCGAAGTCGGTCAACACGACCTTGATGGCGCTCGTGTCGTTTGTCGATCCGTCCGGCCGGGGCGATACTCCGCGCACCATGGCATTGAATGTACACGTAACCGGAGTCAGCGGTCTGATCGGCGACGTGGTGTACGCGCACCTGGCGGCGCAGCCGGATCGCTACACCGTGACGGGGAGCGGCCGTCGGTATGAGTCGTCGTCGCGAGTGGCGCAGGGTCGCCCGCTGAGCTGTCCGCCGGAGCGCTTCAGGCTGGCGGACCTCGCCGACCTGGAGGCGATGGAGCGCGCCTTCGAAGGGGCGGAGGTGGTCGTCCACATGGGTGCCATCCCCGATCCGTCGGCGCCGATCGACGTCATCGTGCCCAGCAACGTGGTCGGCGGTTACAACGCGCTGGAGGCGTGCAAGCGCCAGGGCGTGCGCCGCATCGTCTACGCCAGCACGGTCATGACCAACTGGGGCTACGGGTTCGACGAGCCGTACAAGGCGATCAGCGAGGGGCGCTTCGAGGACGTGCCCGACGGCTTCCGGCGCGTCACGCACCTGGACCCGGTGCGGCCGACCGAGCCCTACTCGGCCAGCAAGGTGTGGGGCGAAGGCATGTGCCGGGCGTACGCCGACGGCCACGGCCTGTCCTGCCTGTGCCTGCGCATCGGCGGAGTGAACGATCGTGACGTGCCGGAGGGGGCGGACGGCGGTGCGTTGTGGTGCAGCCAGCGCGACGTGGCCATCGTCGCCGAGTTGGCCGTGAACGCGCCGGAGGAACTGCGCTTCGACATCTTCTATGCGTTGTCGGCCAGCCGTTACCGGTGGCTGGACGCCGAGCACACGCGCGAGGTGCTGGGCTTCGAGCCGGCCGACCGCGCCGAGGACCATCTCGCCGGTTAGGCCGAAGGACGGGGTGTGCTTGTCCCATCAGGCGGTGGGGCGGTATGTTGCACTCCCGGTGGAGACTGGGGGAGGGGAAACCATCCCAGGAGGGAGATCATGCTCAGAAAAGTGGAAAACAAGGTAGAGAAAGTGGTTTCCGGTGCCAGCGCCGCCGTCACCGGCGCGAAAGACGCCGTTACTGGCGCCCTCGACTCGCGCGCCCACACGGTGACCGTCCGACTCGACAACGACAGCCTCAAGTGCGTTGACGAGATGGTCCGCGCGGAGGTCGTCCCCGATCGCAGCGCGGCCGTGGCGTTCCTGGTCAAGCAAGGGATCACGGTCTCGGCCGACCTGCTCGACAAGATCCAGGAAGGCTTCGACCGAATCGAGAGCATCAAGCGGGAGCTGCGCGGACTCGGCAACGGTGTCGCGGTCGACGTGGAGGCGACGCCCGAGTAGACGTTGGCCGCTCAGACGACTGATCGTCCATCCTTCGCGCTGAGCGCGTTTGGTGACGAGATGGACGACGACGTCGACACGCAACTCGATGTCTTGGCCGAGCTTGACCTCCGCTACCTGGAGATGCGGACCTCACCGCGCACTTCCGCGCTGTCGGGCGCGGCTGGCAGACCCGGCTGAACGAGACGCTGCGCCGTGCGGTGTTCGGCACCCGGAGCTGACGCTCCGACCTGCGACATTGGCCTGTTGACGCCGGCCGGCCAGCCGGGTAGTCTCTGCGCACGCCTTTAAGTCGGGTCCTGTGAGGCCCGAAAGGGATTGCCCATGCTGTCCGTGCGCTTTCCCGCCTTCCGGCGGGCCCCATGACTCGGCGCGTACTTGACGCCGACCAGATCCGCCGCGCGATCACCCGCATCGCCCACGAGATCATCGAATCGGCCGAGGACGATGTGCGCCTGGTCGGCGTTCGGACCCGCGGCGTGCCGATGGCCGGGCGGCTGGCGGAGGCCGTGCGGGAGGCCACTGGCGCCGACGTCCCGGTCGGCTCCCTGGACATCAATCTCTACCGTGACGACCTGACCCAGGTGGCCGCGCAGCCGGTCGTACGACCCACCGAGCTGGGCTTCCCGATCGGCGACACGGTGGTGATCCTGGTCGACGACGTCCTCTACACCGGCCGAACCACGCGCGCCGCCATGGACGCGCTGGCCGACTTGGGCCGCCCGCGCAAGATCAAGCTGGCCGTCCTGATCGACCGCGGCCACCGCGAGCTGCCGATCCGGGCCGACTACGTGGGCCGGAACATACCCACCGCCCGCGACGAGAAGATCCGCGTCCGCTTCGCGGAAACCGACGGCGTCGACGATGTGCTGATCGACCGCAAGGAGGCATCGGCATGACCCGCAACGGCCCGGCTCCGGCCGCCACCATGACCGCCACGGAGCAGGCCGCGGAGAGGGTCCGCTGGTCGCGCAAGGACTTGCTCGCGCTGCAGGACCTGTCGCGGGAGGAGATCGAGCTCCTCCTCGACTCCACCGACTCCTTCAAGGAGGTCTCCTCGCGCGAGGTCAAGAAGGTCCCGGCCTTGCAGGGCAAGACCATCGCCAACCTGTTCTTCGAGGCCTCCACCCGCACCCGCTCAAGTTTCGAGCTGGCCGCCAAGCGGCTGTCGGCCGACACCGTCAACCTGACCGGCTCCACCTCCAGCACCGAGAAGGGGGAGAGCCTCACCGACACCGCCCGCGCCATCGAGGCGATGCAGATCGACACCGTGGTCGTCCGCCACCAGGCATCCGGCGCCGCCGACCTGCTGTCGCAGGTGCTCGATGCCGGCGTGGTCAACGCCGGCGACGGCGTGCACGAGCACCCCACGCAGGGGCTGCTCGACATCTACACGATCCGCGAGCGCCGCCCTCTCTGCGGACTGCGCGTCTGCCTGATCGGCGACATCCTGCACTCGCGGGTGGCGCGCTCGAACATCTGGGGCCTGACCAAACTGGGGGCGTCCGTCACCGTCTGCGGGCCGCCGACGCTGATCCCGGCGGACATCGAGGAGCTGGGGGTGACGGTCAGCTACGATCTGGACGCCGTGATCGGCCGGCAGGACGTGCTGAACATCCTGCGCATCCAGTTCGAGCGCCAGCACGGCGGCTACTTCCCGTCGATCCACGAGTACGCGGTCGAGTACGGCATCACCCGCGAGCGGCTGGAAGCCGCCGACCCGCACGTGCTGGTGCTGCACCCGATGCCCATGCACCGCGGCGTGGAGATCGCCGCCGACGTGGCCGACGGCCCGCACTCCCTCATCCTGGACCAGGTGACCAACGGCGTGGCCGTGCGCATGGCGGTCCTGTTCCACACCTGCCTGGCCCGATGACGCTGCTGCTGCGCGGTGGGCGCGTGATCGACCCGCAGAACGGCGTCGACCGCGTCTGCGACCTGTTCATCCGCGACGGGATGATCGCCGCCGTCGGCGCCGATTCCGGAACGGTGGCCGACCGCACCATCGACTGCACCGGACAGGTGGTGACGCCTGGCCTGATCGACCTGCACGTGCACCTGCGGGAACCGGGGTTCGAGTACAAGGAGGACCTGCAGAGCGGGCTCACCGCCGCGGTCGCGGCCGGATTCACCGGCGTCTGCCCGATGCCCAACACGCGGCCGGTCTCCGACAGCCGTCCCGGCATGGAATTCCTGATCCGCGAGTCGCGCCGCATCGGGCTCGCCCGGCTGTGGCCGGTGGGCGCGGTCACCCTGGGCCAGGAGGGGAAGCAGCTCACCGAGTTCGGCCAGCTCCGCAAGGGCGGCGCGGTGGCGCTTTCGGACGACGGCCAGCCGATCGCCGACTCCATGGTGATGCGCCGCAGCCTGGAATACGCGCTGAAGTTCGAGCTGCCCATCCTGGTCCATGCCGAGGATCCGGGCCTGTCCGCCGACGGCGCCATGAACGAGGGGCTGGCCGCCACCCGCATGGGCCTCTCCGGCACGCCATGCGCGGCGGAGAGCGCGATGGTGGCCCGCGACATCCAGATCGCCGCGTTGACCGGCGGGCGCGTGCACTTCCTGCACGTCTCCTGCGCCCGCTCCGTGGAGTTGATCCGCATGGCCAAGGCCGAGGGCATCTCCGTCACCGCCGAGACCTGCCCGCACTACTGGGAGCTCACCGACGAGGCGGTGGACGGCTACAACGCCGACGCCAAGATGTACCCGCCGCTGCGCGCGGAGTCCGACCGCGTGGCGGTCCGCGCGGCGCTGGCCGACGGCGTCATCGACACGATAGGCAGCGACCACGCCCCGCACGCCCCGTACGAGAAGGCGCTGGAGTTCGTGAGCGCGCCCAACGGCATCATCGGCCTGGAGACCGTGGTGCCGCTGGCGCTGAACCTGGTGCGTGACGGCGTGATCGACTGGCAGCGGTTCGTGCGCTACCTGTCGGTCAATCCGGCGGCGCTGGTTGGCGTGGACGGCGGTCACCTGTCGCCCGGCGTCACCGCCGACGTCACCGTGATCGACCCCGAGGAGTCCTGGGTGGTCGAGCGGGAGACGATCCGCTCCAAGTCGATCAACACGCCGTTCCTGGGCGCCACCATGACCGGGCGGGCGACCGCCTGTATCGTCGGCGGCCGCGTGCTGATGGAGCGGGGCAGCATGGAGGCGGCAGCGTGAGCGCTGTGGGCGGCGTGAACCGCAGGGCGATGCTGGCGCTGGAGGACGGCCGGGTCTTTCATGGCACCCGCTTCGGTGCCGAAGGCACCCGCGACGGCGAGGTGGTCTTCAACACCAGCATGACCGGCTACCAGGAGATCATCACCGACCCCTCCTACAAGGGGCAGCTCGTCTGCATGACCTATCCGCTGATCGGCAACTACGGCATCAACGACGAGGATCCCGAGTCGGCCGGCCCGCAGGCGGAGGGCTTCATCATCAAGGAGCTGTCGCCGATCGTCTCCAACTGGCGCGCCACCGGCGACCTCTCCGCCTACCTGGAGGCGGCAGGCGTCATCGGCATCGAGGGCATCGACACGCGCGCGCTGACCCGCCACATCCGGCGCGCCGGGGCGCTGAAGGCGATCCTCACCACCGAGGACATGTCGGACGCGGACGCCGTGGCGCTGGCCGACCGCTCGCCGGGGCTGGTCGGCCGTGACCTGGTGGCGGCGGTCACCTGCGCGGAGCCGTATGCTTACAGCACCGAGGGCGCCCATCACGTGGTCGCCATCGACTGCGGCATCAAGACCAACATCCTGCGCGTGCTGGCGGCGCGCGGCTGCCGGGTGACCGTGGTGCCGGCCTCGACGCCGGCTGCCGACATCCTGGCGCTCGCCCCGGACGGACTGTTCCTGTCCAACGGCCCCGGCGACCCGGACGGCCCTGTCTATCTGATCCAGGCCGTGCGCGAGCTGATCGGCTCGCTGCCCGTGTTCGGCATCTGCCTGGGGCACCAGATCACGGCCCTGGCTGCCGGCGGCGAGTGCTACAAGCTCAAGTTCGGCCACCACGGAGGCAACCATCCGGTCAAGGATCTGGACACTGGCTCGGTGGCGATCACCTCCCAGAACCACGGCTTCTGCGTGCGCCAGGATTCGTTGCCTGACGACTACCGCCTCACGCAAGTCAACCTCAACGACGACACCGTGGAGGGCATCGAGCACCGCGAGCTGCCGGTGTACGCCATCCAGTACCACCCGGAGGCGGCGCCCGGCCCGCACGACGCCCGCCCCCTGTTCGACCGCTTCATCGCCGACATGGCGGAGGCCCGCTGATGCCGCGCCGCGACGACCTCCAGCGGGTGATGGTGCTGGGCGCCGGCCCCATCGTCATCGGCCAGGCGTGCGAGTTCGACTACTCCGGCACGCAGGCGTGCAAGGCGCTCAAGGAGGAGGGGTTCGAGGTGGTGCTGCTCAACTCCAACCCGGCCACCATCATGACCGACCCGGAGCTGGCCGATCGCACCTACGTGGAACCGATCAACCTGTGGGCGCTGGAGCGCATCCTGGAGCGCGAGCGACCGGACGCCGTGCTCACCACGCTGGGCGGCCAGACGGCGCTCAACCTCGCGGTGGAGGCATCGGAGGCAGGCCTCTTCGATCGCTTCGGTGTGGAGATGATCGGAGCCGATCTGGCCGCCATCCGCATGGCCGAAGCGCGCCAGGAGTTCCGCCGCGCCATGGAGGAAATCGGCCTGGCGGTGCCCCGCTCCACCATTGCCGGCAGCCTTGAGGCCGCCCGTGCGGCGGTCGAGGAGACCGGCTTTCCCAGCATCGTGCGTCCCAGCTTCACGCTGGGCGGCACCGGCGGCGGCGTCGCGCGCACTCCCGAGGAATTCGACCGGATCGTGCAGCTCGGACTGCAGCTCTCCCTCACGCACGAGGTGCTGATCGAGCAGTCCGTGATCGGCTGGAAAGAGTTCGAGCTGGAGGTGATGCGCGACAAGAAGGACAACGTCGTCATCATCTGCTCGATCGAAAACGTCGATCCCATGGGCGTGCACACCGGCGACTCGATCACGGTGGCGCCGGCCCAGACCCTGACCGACCGCGAGTACCAGATCATGCGCGACGCCGCCATCGCCTGCATCCGCAAGGTGGGCGTGGAGACCGGCGGCTCGAACATCCAGTTCGCCCTCGACCCGCAGACCGGCGACATGGTGGTCATCGAGATGAACCCCCGCCTGTCGCGCTCGTCCGCGCTCGCCTCCAAGGCGACCGGCTTCCCGATCGCGAAGTTCGCAGCCAAGCTGGCGGTCGGCTACACGCTCGACGAGATCCCCAACGACATCACCCGCGAGACCCCGGCCAGCTTCGAGCCCACCATCGACTACTGCGTGGTCAAGATCCCGCGCTTCGCCTTCGAGAAATTCCCGGAGGCCGATCCCACGCTCACCACGCAGATGAAGTCGGTGGGCGAGGTGATGGCCATCGGCCGCACCTTCACCGAAGCGCTGCAGAAGGGCATGCGCGGCCTGGAGATCAAGGCGGACGGCTTCCAGCTCCGCGACGCCTACCGGGGTCTGGACAAGGCGGAGCTGATCGAAGCGCTGCGCACGCCCAACGCGGAGCGGCTGTTCCAAATCCGGCACGCCTTCGAGCTGGGCGCCACCGTGGACGAGCTGTACGAGGCCACCGCCATCGACCCCTGGTTTCTGGCCTCCCTCGCTCGCATCGTCGAGCAGGAGCGGCAACTCACCGGAGCTCTGGGCGCCGCCCTTGGCGCAGGCAACGGCGCGGATGCTGTCGGAGAGTTGCTCGCGGCCAAGCGCTTCGGCTTCTCCGACGCGCAGATCGGCGCCGCGCTCGGCGCAAGCGAAGGTGAGGTGCGCGCGCGCCGCGAGGAGCAGGCGGTGCTTCCCACCTACAAGCCGGTGGACACCTGCGCGGCCGAGTTCGAGGCCTACACCCCCTATTACTACTCGACCTACGAGGAGGAAGACGAGGTTCCCCCGTCCGACCACAAGCGGGTCATCATCCTGGGGGGCGGCCCCAACCGGATCGGGCAGGGTATCGAGTTCGACTACTGCTGCTGTCAGGCCGCTTTCGGCCTGGACGACGCCGGCTACGAGTCGATCATGGTGAACTGCAACCCGGAGACCGTCTCCACCGACTACGACACCTCCACCCGCCTCTACTTCGAGTCGCTCACGTGTGAGGACGTGCTCAACATCGTTGACAAGGAGCGGCCCGACGGGGTCATCGTCCAGTTCGGCGGGCAGACGCCGCTGAACCTGGCGGGCGCCCTGGAGGCGGCCGGCGTGCCGATCGCCGGCACCGCCTGCGACGCGATCGACCGCGCCGAGGACCGCTCCCGGTTCGCGGAGCTGCTGTCCGCGCTCGGGCTGGTGCAGCCGCCGAACGGCACGGCCGTCTCCGTCGCGGAGGCCGAGCGCGAAGCGGAGCGGATCGGCTACCCCGTGCTCCTGCGGCCGTCGTACGTGCTGGGCGGGCGTGCGATGGAGATCGTCTACGACGCCGAGTCGCTGCACGACTACATGGCGCGCGCAGTGGAGGTGTCCGGCGACCGGCCGGTCCTCATCGACAGCTTCCTGGAGGGCGCCACCGAGGTGGATGTCGACCTGATCGGCGACGGCGCCACGTACCTGGTGGGTGGCGTGATGGAGCACATCGAGGAGGCCGGCGTGCACTCCGGAGACAGCGCCTGCTGCCTGCCCCCGCACTCGTTGCCGGACGCCGTCGTCGGCGAGATCAGGCGGCAGACCGTGGCGATCGCACGTGAGTTGCACATCATCGGGCTGATGAACGTGCAGTTCGCGGTCAAGGACGGTCAGGTCTTCGTGCTGGAGGTGAATCCGCGCGCCTCGCGCACGGTCCCGTTCGTGTCGAAGGCGATCGGCGTGCCGCTGGCACGGATCGCCGCCAAGGCCATGGTCGGCGTGCCGCTGGCGGACATGGACGTCCGCATCCCCGAACGGCCCGAGCGCTATGCGGTCAAGGAGGCGGTGCTGCCGTTCAGCCGCTTCCACGGCATCGACGTGGTGCTGGGCCCGGAGATGAAGTCGACTGGCGAGGTGATGGGCGCAGACGTTAGTTTCGGCAAGGCTTTCGCGAAGGCGCAGATGGGCGCCGGATCGCCGCTGCCGATCGGCGGCAACGTCTTCCTGAGCGTGCGCGACGAGGACAAGCGCCACGCCGCCGGCATCGGCCGCGCGCTCTGGGAGTTGGGATTCCGCGTCTTCGCCACGCGCGGCACCGCCGCGGAGCTGGAACGGGCGGGCGTCGCGGTCTCCGCCCTGTCGCGAGTGAGCGAAGGCAGCCCCAACGTCGTCGAAATGATGGAACGGGGCGAGGTGGCGCTGGTCATCAATACGCCCGGAGGCAAGAAGCCGCGCAGCGACGGGGTGATCATCCGCTCGCTGGCGGTGGCGCGTGGGGTGCCGTGCATCACCACCGTGCCCGGCGCCTTCGCGTCCATCTCCGGCATGCGCGCCATGGCATCGGGCCAGTTGCAGGTGATGTCGCTGCAGGAGCAATACGCGACGGCCGCCGCCAACGGAGGCGGGCCGCAGGGGTGACGCTACCTCCCGCGGGGCGCAGCGTCGCGCCAACGGTAATCCGGCAGCTCTGCGACGTGGTCGCCAACCGGGTCGTGACGCCGGAGCACCACGTTCTGACCCTGGCATGCGGCCTTGGCGCCGGCTTCGAGCCCGGTCAGTTCGTGCAGCTCGGCCTGGAGCCGGCGTACCTGCCGCGGCCGTTCAGCATCCTCCGTGCCGACGGCCGCCACCTGGCGGTCCTGTCCAAGGCGGTGGGCCTGGGTACTCGCGCGCTGTTCGCCTGCTCGCCGGGGCAGCGGGTGTGGGTGCTGGGGCCGCTGGGACGTGGCTTCCGCTCGGGCGCAGCCGGCGCCGCCGAAGCGGCGGCGGGGATCCTGGTGGGCGGCGGTGTGGGTCTGCCACCGATCTACGCGCTGGCCGAGCGGCTGTCACGGACGGGGACGCCGCCGCGCGTGATCGTCGGCGCTCGCACCGCCGAGCAGGTGCTGCTGCGGGAGGAGCTGGCCGCGCTCGGAGCCGAGGTGCACGTGATGACCGACGACGGCAGCGCCGGCGGCCGCGGCACGGCCGCGGACCGCTTGCGTGAGCTGCTGGGAACGGACGCCACCGGGTTCCGGGTCTACGCCTGCGGCCCCGAGCCGATGCTGGCCGCGGTGGCCGACCTCTGCCGGCGGAACGGCACGCCATGCCAGGTCGCCGTGGAGGAGCACATGGCGTGCGGGTTCGGCGCCTGCCAGGGATGCGCGGTGCGCACCGCCGCCGGCGGCTACGACCTGGTCTGCCGTGACGGGCCGGCTTTCGACGCGGAGCGGCTGACGTGGCCCGGCCGGGCCGAGGCGTCCGCGTGATCGACCTCTCCACCACGATCGCGCGCGGCCTGCCGGCGTCGAACCCGGTGCTGCTGGCCTCCGGCACCTGCGGCTACGGCCGGGAGCTTGCGGCGTTCCTTCCGCTGCGCGACCTGGGCGGGATCGTCACCAAGACCGTCACCCTGCGCCCGCGGGCCGGCAACCCGTCGCCGCGCATCACCGAGACGCCGTCCGGGATGCTCAACGCGATCGGCCTGCAGAACGTCGGGGTCGACGCCTTCTGCCGCGACAAGCTGCCGTACCTGGCCGAGCTGGGGATCCCGCTGCTGGTGAGCGTGATGGGGCACACGGTGGAGGAGCTCTGCGCGGTGGTGGAGCGGGTCTGCCGCGAAGACGGACTGGGCCGCCGGATCGGCTTCGAGCTCAACCTGTCGTGTCCGAACGTCGCCTACGCCGACGCGCGCATGTTCGCGCACGACCCGAAGCTGATCGCCGCGGCCGTGGCGGCGGTCCGACAGGTCACCGATCGTCCGGTGACCGCCAAGCTCAGCCCGGAAGTGCCGGAGGTGGCCGCCTACGCGCTGGCGGCCGAGCGGGCCGGGGCCGACGCGGTGACGGTGATGAATACCATCACCGGCATGGTGATCGACGTGCGCACGCGCCGGCCGGTGCTGGCCAACGGCACCGGCGGCCTGTCGGGGCCGGCCATCCTGCCGATCGCGGTCCGCCAGGTGTTCCAGGCCGCGCGCGCGGTCTCCATCCCCGTGATCGGTGTGGGCGGCATCCGCTCGGCCGAAGACGCCCTGCAGATGATCATCGCCGGCGCCGCCGCCGTGCAGGTCGGCACCGCGTCGTTCGTCGATCCCGGCACCGCCGGCGCGGTTCGCGATGGCATCGAGGAATACGTCCGCGGTGAGGGCGGGTGCCTGCGCGATCTGATCGGCTCGATTCGCGAGAGCGGCGGCAAGACGCCGCGCGGGGAGGAGGCGAATGCCGCCGCGGGATGAAACGAGCCGGAACCTCACTCGAAGAGTGAGCGAAGCGAACCTCACTCGAAGAGTGATCATCGCCCTGGACACGCCCGACCTGGCACGGGCCGAGCGCCTCATGGACGCGCTTGGCGACCGGCCCGGCTACTACAAGGTGGGCCTGGAGCTGTTCGCGGCGGAGGGTCCGGCGGCGGTGCGGGCGGTGCGCGACCGCGGTCACCGCGTATTCCTGGACCTCAAGCTGCACGACATTCCCGAGACCGTGGCGCGGGCCACGCGGGCGGTCGCACGGCTGGGCGTGGAGCTCGTGACCGTGCACGCCACGGGCGGCCCGGCCATGCTCCAGGCCGCCGCCGCCGCGGCGCAGGAGGGCGCGGACGGCGCGGGCTATGCGCCGACGCTTCTCGGCGTTACTATACTTACGAGCCTCGATCGCGTCGATCTGGACGCGGTCGGACTTGCACCCGGGCGTCCGGTGAACGACGTGGTGGTCGACCTTGGCCGTATGGCGGTCGACTCCGGCTGCGGCGGCCTGATCGCCGCCGGCAGCGATGCCCGGGCGCTGCGCGCTGCCGTTGGTCCGGACGCCAGGATCGTCACCCCCGGGGTGCGACCGGTCTGGGCGGCCGCGCACGACCAGAAACGAATCGTCACGCCGCCGGCGGCACTCGCCGCAGGAGCCGATTACGTGGTCGTCGGCCGGGCGGTGACCGCCGCCCCGGATCCGGCCGGCGCCTTCGAACGACTCATGGAGCAATAAGACAACCGATGAAGTTCACCGATCTCAACCTGGATCCCAGGATCCAGGACGGAATCCGCGACGCCGGGTTCGTCGAATGCACGAAAGTCCAGGAACGTACCTTCGAGTACTCGCTGGAAGGCATCGACGTGACCGTGCAGTCCCAGACCGGAACCGGCAAGACCGCCGCGTTCCTGATCTCGATCTTCGAGCTGTTCCTCAAGGAGGAATACTTCGACGACCGATTCGCGCTCATCATCGTCCCCACCCGCGAGCTTGCGGTGCAGATCGAGCAGGAGGCGCTCCTGCTCGCCAAGCACCTCGACTTCAAGATGGCCTGCGTGTACGGAGGCGTCGGCTACGAGGAACAGGAACGAGCCCTGCGCGAGGGTGTGGATATCCTCATCGCCACCCCGGGCCGGCTGCTCGATTTCGACCGCTCCGGCAAGGTGCCGCTGCCGGACGTCGGCGCCCTGGTGATCGACGAGGCGGACCGCCTGTTCGACATGGGCTTCATGCCGGACGTGCGCAAGATCCTGCGGCGCGTGCCGCCCGCCAAGGAGCGCTGGACCATGCTGTCCAGCGCCACCCTCGACGGCCGGGTGCGCAACCTGGCGTGGCGGGACATGAGCAAGCCGGCGGAGATCGCGATCGAGCCGGAGCGGGTGACGGTGGACACCGTCACGCAGAGCCTCTACCACGTCACCAAGCAGCAGAAGCTCAGCCTGTTGCTCGGCCTGCTGGAGCGGGAGAACCCCGAGAGCGCGTTGATCTTCACCAACACCAAGCACGCCTGCGAGCAGGTGGCGCGGCGGCTGTCCATGAACGGCCGCGAGGCCGAGTTCATCATGGGCGACCTGCCGCAGAAGAAGCGCCAGAAGCTGATCGATCAGCTCAAGGAGGGCAACCTGCCGATCCTGGTGGCAACCGACGTGGCGGCGCGCGGGCTGCACATCGACGACCTGGATCTGGTGGTCAACTACGACCTGCCGGAGCACACTGAGAATTACGTCCACCGCATCGGCCGCACCGCGCGCGCCGGCAAGCGCGGCAAGGCGGTCTCCCTGGTATGCGAGGAGTTCGTCTACGGCCTGCAGGCGATCGAGGAGTTCACCCGCAAGGAGATTCCCGTGGAGCGGGCGGCCGCGGAGCTGTTCGTCACCGACCGCTCGGCCGGTAGGCGGATTCCGTACGGCCCGCGCCACCGGCCTGGTGACCAGCGGCCCGGAGGCCAGCCAGCGCGCGATCGCCGTCCGCCCGCCCGCCCTTCGTCCGACGACGGCCGGCGCAGGCAGCAGCGGCCCGCCGACCGGCGTCCCGTGGGCGCGCAGGACCGCAGCGACCGGCCATCCCGACGGAGTCGGCCCGAGCACCGGGACCGCGGGGCACCCGCCCGGCCACGGCCCGTGCGTCCACCGGCCGCCGTCCCCGCCGCCGCACGGGCGGGAAACCGAGCCGGATCGGGCGGCGGTCGTCCGCGCGCGCCCGAAGCGACCAACGGAACGAAACCCCGGCCCGCGACCTCGCCCGCGAAGAAGGAGGCTCCGGCCGCTCCCGTTCGTCCTCCGGCGCCCACGAAGCGTTCGCTGCTCAAGAGACTCCTGGGCCGGCTGACCGGTAAAGCCGACGACGCGTGAGCCCAGCCGGCGCGACGATCATCGCCGGCGCGGAGGTCGCGGTTGCGTTGCGCAAGGAGGTGAGCGCGGCCGCCGCCAGATCGACGGCGGCCGCCGGCCGTCAGCCGCGGCTGGACGTGCTGCTGATCGGCGACGATCCAGCCTCCGCGTGGTATGCTGGCGCGAAGCGCAAGCTCGGCCGGCGGCTCGGCATCGAGGTGCGGGTCATCGAGCTGGCGGCCGACACGCCAGCCGCGGACGCCGCCGACGCGGTCGGCCACGCGAGCCGCGATCCGCTCGTCGACGGGGTGATCATCGAGTTGCCGCTGCCGCAGGGGATCCCGCTCGCCGGACTCCGGGACCGTCTGGACCCGGTGAAGGACGTCGACGGCATCACCTCCGCCAACCGGGCGGCGCTCTTCGACGGGCACGAGGAGGGGGCGCTGGTGCCGGCCACGGCGCTGGCCTGCGTCCGCATGATCGAGCACTGCGGCCGCACCATCCGCGGCGCAGCGGTCGCCATCGTCGGCCGCGGGCCGACCGTGGGCCGTCCCGTAGCCGCCGCGCTGGTCAACCGTCACGCCACGGTCACGGTGTGTCACACCCGCACGCGCGATCTGGGCGCGGTGCTCGGCGAGGCGGAGGTGGTGGTGGCCGCCGCCGGCGTGCCGCGTCTGGTCACCGGAGCGATGATCCGGCCCGGCGCGGCGGTGATCGACGCCGGCACCAACCAGGTGGGAGACGAACTGGTCGGCGACGTGGAGCCTGAATCGGTCGCTGCGGTCGCCGGCGCGCTGACCCCGGTGCCGGGCGGCGTGGGAACGGTCACCACGGCGATGATCATGGCCAACGTGATGCGCGCGGCCGACATGCGGGGGATCGCGGGATGAGCATGCTGGCGTTGCCGGTGACGGAGTTCCTGGCGCAGGCCGCGTCCCGTTCGTCGGCCCCGGGCGGCGGCGCGGTGGCCGCCGTGACCGGTGCCGGCGCCGCTGCTCTGGTGTCGATGGTCGGGGAGCTGACCATCGGCCGAAAGCGCTACCGGGACGTGCAAATGGAGGTCACGGCGCTCCGCGACCGGGCGGTCGCCGCCAGGCGCGCGCTGCAGGAGGCGGCCGTCGAGGACGCCGACGCCTACGGGGCGTACCTGCGGGCGTCGGCCGTGCCCAAGGAAGACGCCGCCGCGCGCGAGCGGTGCGAAGCGGAGGTCGCCGCCGCCGTGGTGCGCATGACGCGCGCGCCGCTGGCCACGGCCGAGCGCTGCGTCGAGGTGCTGGGGCTGGCCCGGCAGCTCGCGCCGATCGGCGCCCTGCACGCCATCAGCGACGTCGGCGTCGCGTTGCATCTGGCGCACGCGGCGCTGAGATCGGCACTGTTGACTGTCGACGTCAATCTTCCGTTTCTGCGTGATGCGGAGGCGGCAGATTCGATCAAAAAGCGCAGAATGGATCTTGAATCGAAGGCAGAACGCGACGTTTTTGAAGGAAAGAGCGCTGTTTACGCGCGCCTGGGTGGATGAATATGGCAATGTTCTTCACATTATTGCCAATTACTGATCGAGATCGATACGAGGATACGGAATAGCCCTGTTTGCTGAGGCATTCCGGATGCAACTGTCCAGGAACCGCCCCAGGATTTGCAAAATATCGTGCATAGGACTTGACAGCCTGCGATGATGACTCGTATGTTTCTCTACTCACAGGAGTGAAGCGATGGCAATGACGGACAACGGCATGGAAGGCGGACACGTCCTGATCAAGTGCCTGGAACAGGCCGGGATCAAGCACGTGTTCGGCCTGTCGGGCGGAGCGGCGCTGCCGATCTTCGACGCGCTGGTCGCGACCGGGACCGACATGGAGTTCATCCTGGTCCGCCACGAGCAGGGCGCCGCTCACATGGCCGACGGCTACGCGCGCGCCACCGGCAAGCCGGCCTGCGTGCTGGTCACCAGCGGTCCCGGCGCCACCAACACCCTGACCGGGATCATGACCGCGCACATGGACTCGGTGCCGATGATCGTCGTCTCCGGGCAGCAGGTGACCTGGATGCTCGGCAAGGACGCCTTTCAGGAGGCGGACATCTTCGGCGTGACCATGCCGATCGTGAAGCACAGCTACCTGGTCAAGGAGACGGCCGACATCCCCCGTACCGTGCGGGAGGCCGTGCACATCGCCACCAGCGGCCGTCCCGGCCCGGTGCTCATCGACGTTCCCAAGAACGTCAGCCAGGGGCCGTTCGTGGGCTCCATGGAGCCCGGCCTGGAGCTGCCCGGCTACCACGTGCCGGAGCTGACCGATCGGGAGTCCATCCACGACATCGCGGAGGCGCTGGGCAACGCGCGCCGGCCGGTGCTGCTGATCGGGCACGGCGCCCTGATCGCAGGCGCGCACGAGGCGGTGCGCGCGCTGGCCGAGAAGCTGCACGCCCCGGTGACCACCACGCTGCTGGGCAAGGGCGCGTTCCCGGAGACCCATCCGCTGTCGCTGGGCATGCTGGGCATGCACGGCACTGCGTACGCGAACAAGGCGGTCATGGAGTGCGACCTGATCATGTCGGTCGGCTCCCGCTTCGACGACCGCATCGTCGGCGACCCGACCAAGTTCTGCCAGAACGCCACCAAGATCCACATCGACATCGACGAGGGTGAGATCGGCAAGATGATCAAGCCCGACCTGCACTGCGTGGCCGATGCCCGCGTGGCGCTGGAGGAGCTGACCAGGCACGTCGGCCGGCTGGAGACCGAGGAGTGGCTGACCCGGCTGGACGGATACAAGAAGCGTTATCCGCTGAAGTACCGCAAGCAGGGTGGGTTGAAAATGCAGCACGTGATCGACGAGCTCTACCACCTGACGGGCGGGCGCGCGATCGTCTCCAGCGACGTCGGCCAGCACCAGATGTGGGCGGCGCAGTTCTACCTGACCGACCACCCCGACAACTGGCTCTCATCCGGCGGTGCCGGCAGCATGGGCTTCGGCTTCCCCGCGGCGATCGGCGCCCAGTTCGGCCGTCCGGACGACCTTGTGCTGGCGATCGTCGGCGACGGCGGCTTCCAGATGACCATGTGCGAGCTGGCCACCGCCTGCATCCACAAGCTGCCGCTCAAGGTGATCGTGCTCAACAACCACTACCTGGGCATGGTCCGGCAGTGGCAGGAGCTGTTCTACGACGAACGGGAGAGCGGGGTCGACCTGGAGGGCAACCCGGACTTCGCCAAGCTGGCGCAGTCGTTCGGGGCCATGGGGCTCAACCTGCGCCGCCCCGGCGACGTGCGCAAGGTCCTGACCCGGGCGCTGGAGTACGAAGACGGCCCGGTGCTCGTCAACGCGGAGGTCGAGAAGGCGGACAACGTCTACCCGATGGTCCCCTCCGGCCAGCCGCTGGAGACCATGATCATCGACCGGCCGACCACCAAGCTGGCCAAGCCGGTGGGGTCCACCTGATGGCGTCGGGAAACGGGCACGTGGGCAGCCTGATGGAGGAGCGCCCGGTCAACACGTTGAGCGCCCTGGTTGCCAACAAGCCGGGTGTCCTGGCCCGCATCGCGCAGGTGTTCGCGCGGCGCGCCTACAACATCGAGTCGCTGGTGGTCTCGCCGGCGCACAACGGCGCCTACTCGCGGATGACGATCGGCGCGTCGGGCGATCCGCAGGGTCTGGATCAGATCATCAAGGGGGTCAACAAGCTGGTGGACGTCATCCACTGCTTCGACCACACTTTCGACCGCGCCGTGGTGCAGGAGCTGGCGCTGGTGAAGATCTCCTGCCGGTCGGACCAGCGCACCGAGGCGCTGCAGATCTGCGACCACTTCGACTGCACCACCGAGGACCTCACCGAGCAGTCGATGATCCTCAAGTGCACGGGGTCGTCGGAAAAGGTCGACGCGCTGCTCGGCATGCTCGAGAAGTTCGGGATCGTCGAGATGATCCGCACCGGCAAAGTTGTGATGGCACGGGGCGGGGAAGTAACCTGACGGGGTGAGCGGCGACCGGGCCGCCGGCGACGGAAGCCGGCGGCTGTTCCTGATCGACGGCATGCCGATCGTCTATCAGGCGTACTTCGTCTTCCTGTCCAACCCGCGCCTGACCTCGCGCGGCGTCAACACCTCGGCCGCCTTCGGCTACACCAACTCGCTGGTCAAGATCATCGAGGAGGAGCAGCCCACGCACATGGCGGTCGTGTTCGACGCCGCCGGCCGCAACCGCCGCCACGACGAATACGGCGAGTACAAGGCGCAGCGGGAGAAGGCGCCGGAGGAGATGCTGGACTCGCTCGACGACGTCCACGCCATTACCGCGGCGCTGAGAATTCCGGAGATCACTTGGCCGGGCGCGGAGGCCGACGACGTCATCGGCACCATCGCCGCGCAGGCCGAGGCGGCAGGCTTCCACACGTGGCTGGTGACGCCGGACAAGGACTTGGCGCAGCTCGTGACCGATCGCACCACGCTCTACCGGGTCAGCCGCACGCCCGGCAGCCCTGCGTCGATCTTCGGGCCGGCTCAGGTGCGCGAGCGCTGGGGCGTCACCGACGTCTCGCAGGTGGTCGACGTGCTGGCGCTGGTGGGCGACTCGGTCGACAACATCCCCGGCGTTCCCGGCGTCGGCGACAAGACGGCGCAGAAGCTGCTGGCACAGTTCGGGACGGTCGAGGAGCTGATCGGGCGCGCCGGTGACCTCAAGGGCAAGCAGCGCGAGCGGATCGAGCAGTTCGCGGCGCAGGCGCTGCTTTCCAAGCGCTTGGCGACCATCGACGTCGACCTCCCGGTGGAGGTCGACCTGGACAGCTTCGCCCGGCGCGATCCCGATCCGGACGCCACCATCGCCATTTTCGACCGGCTGGAGTTTCGGCTCCTCAAGGAACGGCTGTTTGGCGACGCCGGGGACGACTCACCGGCAGCGCGCGGCATGGCCACCATCGAAGACACGGAGCACGACTACCGGGTCGCCGCCACCGCGGCGGAGCGGCTGGCGCTGGCCGCCGAGTTGCTCGCCGGGGATGCGGTGTCGATCGATCTGCAGAGCACGGCGGCGGATCCGAAGCGCGCCCGCATCGCCGGTGTCGCGTTTGCTGCCGCCCCGCACGCGGCCGCCTACGTGCCGTTCCCGGCGGACGACCGGGCCGGCTACGGGCAGGCGCTCGACGACCTGCGGCCGGTGTTCGAGTCGGAGGCGGTGATCAAGGTCGGCCACTATCTCAAGCACGCCATGAGCGTGCTGGCCTGGCACGGCGTCCGGCTGGCCGGCACCGTGCGCGACACGCACGTCACGCACAGCCTCATCGACCAGGAGGGGCGCCATCGCCTGGAGCAGCTCGCCGAGCGCTACCTGGACTACTCGCCGATCCCGCTGTCGTCGCTGCTGGGGGAGGACGGCAAGGACCAGTTGCCGCTGCTGGAGGCCGACCCGGAGCGCCTGACCGACTACGCCGCCGAGCGGGCGGACGTGGCCCTGCGCCTGCACGCCGCGCTCGCCGCCGAGCTGGCCGATGCCGAGTACGAGGGCGTCTGCCATGACATCGAGAGCCCGCTGATCAGGGTGCTGGTGGAGATGGAGCATGCCGGGGTCACCGTCGACGTCGACGTGCTGCACGAATACGCGGACCAGCTCGGCACCGAGATCGCCGCGCTGGAGCAGGGGATCTACCAGGCGGCGGAAGGCGAGTTCAACCTCAACTCGCCCAAGCAGCTCGGCGAGATCCTGTTCGACCGGCTGCAGATCGACCCCAATCCCAAGAAGACCCGCACCGGCCAGTACATGACCAACGAGCAGCAGCTCTCCCGCTACGCCGACCGCCACCCGATGATCCCGATGCTGCTCGACTACCGCGTCGTGCAGAAGCTCAAGTCCACCTACGTGGATACGCTGCCGGCGGCGGTGTTCGAGCGCACCGGCCGCATCCACACCATCTTCAACCAGTTGGTGGCCGCCACCGGGCGGTTGAACTCGGAAGGCCCGAACCTTCAGAACATTCCGATCCGTACGGAAAAGGGGCGGGAGATCCGGCGGGCGTTCGTGCCCCGCGGCCCCGACTTCCTGTTGCTGTCGGCCGACTACTCGCAGATCGAGTTGCGCATCCTGGCCTCGATCGCGGGCGAGGAGTCGATGCTGGAGGACCTGAGCAGCGACGTGGACATCCACGCGGCCACCGCGTCGCGCGTGTACGGCGTGACGCTGGACCAGGTCACCCTGGAGATGCGCAGCAAGTCCAAGATGGTCAACTACGGCATCGCCTACGGTATGTCCTCATTCGGACTGGCGCAGCGGCTGCGCATCGCGCGCAAGGAAGCGGCCGAGATCATCGAACGCTACTTCACCCAGTACCCGAAGATCCGCGGCTACATGGACGAGGCGATCGCGTTCGCGCACGCCGCCGAGTACGTGCAGACCCTGAAGGGTCGGCGCCGCTTCCTGCGCGACATCAACTCCCGCAACCGCACCGCGCGCGCGGCCGCGGAGCGCATCGCCATCAACGCCCCGATTCAGGGCACCGCGGCCGACATGATCAAGATCGCCATGATCGACATCGCCCGCGAACTGAAGCGGCGCCGCCTGCGCACGCAGATGATCCTGCAGGTGCACGACGAGCTGGTGTTCGACCTGCACCGGGACGAGCGCGAGGAGGTAGTGCCGCTCGTGCACGACCTGATGCGCGACGCGCTCCCCCTGGCCGCACCCATCGAGGTCGAGATCGGCGTTGGCTCCGACTGGCTCAGCGCGCATTGAGCTCCCGCTCAGTCGGCGCACTGAGCTGGTTCAGCCGCTTTCTGAGAGGCGTCTGGGACCCGTGATGGCGTCAGCCGCGGGCCGCCACTCCCGCGCCAGGCGCCGGGCCTCCGCCAGGGGGGCCGCGGAGAGACGAGCGGCAACCTGATCCCGGAACCGCTCGGCCGCTTCCCGCCGTTCCGGTGACTGGAACCGCGAGGCGGCGAGCTCGTACCACAGGTATGCCTCCGTGTTGTCCTGCCCCACGCCCAGTCCTTTGTCGTATATGTACCCGATCGAGAACTGCGCGTCGGCGGCGCCCCGTTCGGCGGCACGCCGGTACCAGTGGGCCGCTGCCGCATGGTCCTCGGCGACGCCCTGTCCGGCGAAGTACATGTTGCCGATCGTGTACTGAGCCACGACATCTCCCCGTTCGGCGGCGCGCCGGAACCACTTAGCGACTTCCCTGGTCAGGGCCGGCGGGATGTCCTCGCCGGTCGTGTTGTTGACGATGTAACGGGCTTCGTCGTGGCCCTGTTCGGCGGCGCGCCGGAACCAGCTCATGGCGGCGGCATAGTCCTGGGAGACGCCGACGCCGACTCCGTACATGATCCCGACCCGGAACTGAGCGTCGGCGTGGCCTTCGTCCGCGATGCGGAGCAGCCACTTCGCGGCCTCGGCAAAGTCCTGAGGGACGCCCTGACCGTCGAGGTACATGGTCGCGAGCCGGGACTGGGCGTAGGCGTCGCCCTGCTCGGCGGCCGCAAGGAACCATTTCGCGGCTTCGTCGTAGTCCTGAGTTACGCCCTGACCGAGGTAGTAGCTGGCCCCCAGGCCGGACTGAGCGTCCCCGTCGCCCTGCTCGGCCGCCCGGCGGAACCACTTCACGGCCTCCGCCGCGTTCTGGTCCACGCCGAGGCCGTCGCGATACATGAAGCCAAGCAGGGCCTGAGCGCGTACGTGGCCCTGCGCGGCGGCGCGGCCGAACCACATGGCTGCCCGGGCCGAGCTCCGAGAGACGCCTGTTCCATCCAGGTACATGAGTCCCAGGTAGAACTGGGCGTAGGTGTAGTCCTGTTCGGCGGCCCGGAGGTACCAGGCGGCGGCCGACGCCTGGTTCGCGGCAACGCCCCGTCCTATGTGGTACGAGACGCCGAGGTAGTACTGGGCATAAGGGTCGCCCTGCTCGGCCGCCCGGCGGTACCACCGAAGCGCCTCGGCGTCGCTCTGGGCGACCCCGTGGCCTTCGGCGTACATGAGTCCGAGGCTGGCCTGAGCTTCGACATCGCCCTGCTCGGCCGCGCGCGAGTACCACGCCGCCGCTTCCGCGAGGTCGCGGGGTACGCCGAGGCCTAGGTAGTGCATGACCCCGACCCGGTACTGGGCTCGGGCGTCACCCCGCAGCGCAAGACTCCTGAATCCCCGGAGCGCCGTCGCGTAGTCCCCGCGCTCATAGGCCGCGACGGACTCACTCCAGGTCTGGGCGGTCGCCGGCACGGTCGCAGCCATGGCCAGCAGGACCATGAGAGCCGGGATGCACCTGCGAATCGCCCGCTTCACGACGGCCCCGATGACTCCCAATCCCATGCTCGCACGTTGACCTGCGACGCATGCTACTCGCGCAACTACCATTCGCCAAACAAACCGGCAGTCATCGGCCCGCCTTCCGAGCCGGCGGTGGCGTGAGCGGGCATCCCGCAGTACGGTAGAGACGTTCGTCATGGCCGGTTGCGGCGACCTCGTCGACCCCTTTCTCGGCACCGAAGCCGTCGACCTGCCGGAGCCGGAGGGCATCGCGGCCACCTGGTATTATCTGAAGGCGCAGGTCGCCAACAACCATCCCGGGGCCGCGCTGCCACTCGGCCCGGTGTCGGCGCTGCCGGGAACGGGCCGGCGCGCTCTACCGCTCTGGAGCGGATACGGCCGCGAGCTGTACGTGGGACTGTCGCTCGATGGTCCGGCCACGGCCCGAAGTTACGCCGCGGCGGCGGCCGCCTCGATCTGCGTCTCGGCTCCGATCCCGCCCGCTTCCGTCCCCCGATCCTGCCGCCAGGCAGTTGAGCCAAGGTCCCATCGTTCGCCGGATCGGCGTCGAACAGGACCGCCGGGAGCGAGCTCGCCTTCAGCCCTGTCGGGCCTTCCATGCGTGGTACTGGGCGAAGGTTTCCTCGTCCGGGGGGTAGTACTTGCCGGGGGAGAGGTTCTCCTCGTCAAGACGGCGGCGGATCCATTCCTCCAGGTCGTCGCGCTCGATGGTCGCTTGGGCGATCTCGGGCGCGATCGAGCGCGGGATGACGACCACGCCGTCGTCGTCGGCGACCAGGTAGTCGCCGGGACGGACCAGCACGCCGTCCACGGAGACCGCGTCGTTGGCGGTGTAGGGGTAGCCGAACTGCGTGCCCAGGGCCGCGGTTCTGCCCAGGCCCCAGAGTGAGACGCCGTAGTCCTTGACCGTGTCCATGTCGCGGATGCCACCGTCGCAGATCAGGCCGTCGGCGCCCCGCTGCTTGAGCCGGAGGAACTTGATGTCGCCGCCGACCGACATCAGCGTTGAGCGCATCGCCTCCATGACGATCACGTCGCCCGGTCCGGCCTGCTCGAGGGCCACGTACTCCGCCGACTGCTCGCCGGGAGGCTTGTCGGCCACGCCGTCCGGCCGGGCGGGGACGAAGCGGACGGTCACCGCCCGCGCGACCAGCCGCGCGCCGGGATTCATGCTCCGCACGTTCGCCATGAAGGTGTAGCGTGCGGCGTAGCCGGCGTGGGCCAGCGTGTCGACCACGGCGGTCGAGTTGATCAGCCGGAGGGCGGCGCGGGTCTCCTCGTCCAGAACGTGGCCGGGCGTCTGTTGCACCAGCGCGTCCATCGGCTCAGTCCGGATTCTCCAGCGAATCGTAGAAGCGGATGATGTCGCCGCGGTGCTCGGACTCGTTGAACGCCATGCCGGCGCGCGGGTGCTGGTTGTGCACGCCGGTCATCATGTACGGGTAGTCGAAGCCCCACTTGAGCTTCTCGCGCAGCGGCTCGATGTGGTGCTGGATGCAGTGCAGCGCCGGCCGCAGGCGGAACTTGGGGTTGTGCAGGAAGCTGAGCAGCAGCTCCATCGGGCAGTTGCCAGCCCCGCGTCCCAGGCCGGCCATGCTCGCGTCCAGCCGGTTGGCCCCCCGGACGGTGGCCTGGATGGTGTTGGCGAAGGCGAGCTGCCGGTTGTTGTGCGCGTGCATGCCGACCAGCTTGCCGCCCTCGTCGCAGTACGGCTGAAAGATCTTCATGTAGTCGTCGATGTGCTCCGTGTACAGCGCGCCGAAGCTGTCCACGATGCAGATCACCTCGACTTCGGAGCGGGCCACCAGCGCCAGCGCCTCGTGCAGCTCCCGATCGTTCACGGTGGACAGCGCCATCAGGTTGAGGCTGGTCTCGTAGCCCTTGTCGTGGGCGTCCTTGATCATGTCCAGCGCCAGCGGAATCTGGTGGATGTAGGTGGCGATGCGGATCATGTCGATCACGCTCTCCGACTTGGGGAGGATGTCCTCCTTGTAGTCGCTCTTCTCGGCATCGGCCATCGCCGCGATCTTCAGCGCCGTGTCGTTGTCGCCGACGATGCGGCGCACGTCGCTCTCTTGGCAGTGCTTCCACGGCCCGAACTCGCCGGGCGGGAACTGCTCGCGGGAGTTGATGTAGCCGATCTCCATGTAGTCGATTCCGCCCTCGACGCACGCCTGGTACACGCCGCGCACGGTCTCGTCCGTGAACTGATGGTCGTTCATCAGTCCGCCGTCGCGGATGGTGCAGTCCAGTACCTTGATCTCCGGGCGATACGACATCCAGCCCGCAGTACCTGCCTGCGGCTCGCTCTCACTCACGTTTCGGTCTCCTTTGCGAATTGTAGCACGGCCGCAGATGTCGCCCCATGAAGCAGATAGTGGTCGGCCAGCACCAGCGCCACCATGGCGTCCACCAGCGGCACGGCGCGCGGTAACACGCATGGGTCGTGGCGGCCGCGGCCCTTGATCGTCGTGGGATTGCCGTCCACGTCCACGGTCTCCTGCTCCCGCAGGATGGTCGCGGTCGGTTTGAAGGCGGCGCGGACGACGATGTCCTCGCCATTGGTGATGCCGCCCTGCACCCCGCCGGAGTGGTTGGTGCGGGTGCGGACGCGGCCGTCCTCGGCATAGAACGGGTCGTTGTGGGTCGAGCCGGTCAGCAGCGTACCGCCGAACCCGGAGCCGATCTCGAACCCCTTGCAGGCCGGCAGCGACAGGAGCGCCCTGCCCAGGTCGGCCTCCAGCTTGTCGAACACGGGCTCGCCCAGGCCGGGTGGGACGCCGCGCACGACCGTCTCCACCACGCCGCCGAGCGAGTCGCCGTCCTTGCGGGCGGCGCCGATGCGCTCGACCATTTGTTCCGCCGCCCGCGGGTCCGGACAGCGGGTGGGCGTCGCCTCGATGGCGGCGCGGTCGAGCCGCCCGTGGTCGACCTCCGCCTCGATCGACTGCACGCGGGCGACGTAGGACAGCACCTCGGTCCCGCAGCGCTCGCGCAGCAGCTTCCGGGCGATGGCGCCGGCGGCCACGCGGCCCACGGTCTCGCGCGCGCTGGCGCGCCCGCCGCCGATCCAGGCGCGGATGCCGTACTTGCGCTCGTAGGTGTAGTCGGCGTGCGAGGGGCGATAGGCACGGCGCACGTCCTCGTAGTCCTGTGGTTTGGCGTCGGTGTTGCGTACCAGCACCGCGATCGGCGTGCCAAGCGTGCGGCCTTCGAACACCCCGGACAGTATCTCAGCCTGGTCGGCCTCCCGCCGCTGGGTGGTCAGCGCGCTCTGCCCCGGGCGCCTGCGGTCCAGCTCCGCCTGCAGGTCGGCCTCGGCCAGCTCCAGCAGGGGCGGGCAGCCGTCGATCACCGCGCCCACGGCGGGTCCGTGCGACTCGCCGAAGGTGGTGACCCGGAACAGGTGCCCGAAGGTGTTGCCCATGACGCGCGATGGTGGCGGCAGGTTCGCGCGTGGTCAATCAGGAGGCGCTGCCGCTGGGCTCATTGGCGCCATGCCGGGCCCTGAGTTGCTGCAAGAGCAGCGGTGAAATCCGATAGCCACACGCGGCCATGTGTTGGACTACGACTGCGGCGTCGTCTATGAGCGATCTCCGTTCCGCCATGTGGAGCATGCGGGCGGTACCGATGTAACTCAGTCCGCGTCGGATGCGAGCGAACAGATCTCTTGGGATGAAGCGCGCGTCGATCTTGGCGAGGGCGATCAGAGGTCCCGCATCGCTTATGACGCGAGCCACGCGGAAACGTCGCCGGCTTCGTGGCTCGTCGTCTCGTCCTGCCGGACGATCTCGATGCCCAGGCTGCCCAGATGCTGGATGAACTCGCTCAGGGAGAGGCCGCTGATTTTCGCGGCCTTTCCCAGCGAGACGCCGCCGCCGTTGTAGAGACTGGCCGCGAGCGCCGGCCTCATTCCTGCTTCGGTCTCGGTCAACGACTTGTCCAGATGCATCAGCACGGCGTCCGGCTCGTTGCCCTTCAGGATCAGAACCGGCCCCTCCCTTGCTTGCCGTAACGCCAACGAAGGGTTCTTCTTCAGCTCTCGGACGTTGGTGGCGTGCATCGCGTCGTTCCCATGCCTAAAGGTTCCTGCAGAGTGTAGTCCGCGCGCTGAGGGAACGCAACGGAGCCACCACACCGTCGGCCGGTCACAGCGGAGGCGATCTACTTCCGCAAGCCGCTGGTCGTGAACCGCTACTCCGTGTACACCCACGACATCGAGCCGCTCGGCTTCCGCACCATCGAGATGGACGAGTTCGTCAGCGACGACACCGTGCGCGAGGCCCGCCGCACCTCACCGACGCCGCCCTGCGCGCCGAGGCCGCCGAGCACAACTACCGCATCGCCCGCACCTACTACTCTACGAGACCCTGGAGGAGCGCCTCCGCCTGGTCCTGAGCATGTTCTGAGGCGCGGCCGCCACGGGCACGCTACTCGCATGCCGGCGCCGGTCGGGATACGGTGGCAGTGCCGGATCGCCACCCGGCGACGGAGCGATGGCAGAGACACCGGAACAACTCGCGCAACGAATCCGCTTGGGCGAGGACAGCGCGCTGGAGATCAAGGAAGTCACCATTGCCCACGGTCGCGTGACGGGGCCGCGGCGCGACCAACTGGCCGACGAGCTGGCCGCATTTGCCAACGCCAACGGCGGGACGCTGGTGCTGGGCGTCGAAGACCGGGCACGCCGTGTCACCGGCATACCTCCTGCGCATCTGGACGCCGCGGAGCGCCTCGTCGCGGACACGGTGCAGGACTCGATCACACCGCCACTGGATGCCGATATCCGCAAACTGGAGCTGCCGGGTCCGCAGGACGCGCCGGTTGCCGTGCTGCGCGTCGACGTGCGCCGGGGTCTATCCGTCCACAAGAGTCCGGGCGGGTACTTGCGCCGGATCGGCAGCTCGAAGCGGCAGATGGAGCCCGAATACCTGGCGCGGCTGTTCGAGTTGCGCGGCCGGTCACGCTTGCGCGACTACGGCACCCAGGCGATCGCGGCCGCCTCCGTCGATGACCTCGATCCGCGCCTGGTGGACCGGTTTCGGGGAGAGATCAGCGACGACGACCGGGCCACGGCGTTGCTGAAGCTGGACATGGTGGCCGAGGAAGAGTCCGGAGCTCGGCGCCCGACCGTGGCGGGCGTGCTGCTGGGCAGCCGTCTCCCGCAGCGCTGGCTGCCACAGGCGTTCATCCAGGCAGTAGCGTACCGCGGCACCAGCATCGCCGAGGCCCTCGACGAGCCACGCTATCAACTCGATGCGAAGGATCTGGACGGCCCGCTCGACGACCAGATCGCCTACGCCTGCCGGTTCGTTTCACGGAACCAGCGCGTCGAAGCTTCCAAGGCGGTCGGCCGGTGCGACTGGCCGCAATACGATCCGGCGGCCATCTTCGAGGCGGTGGTCAACGCCGTGGCGCACCGCGACTACTCGATCCGAGGCGCCAAGATACGCTTGCGCATGTTCTCCGATCGCATCGAGCTGAGCTCCCCCGGAATGCTGATGAACGGCATGACCGTCGCCGATCTCCCCTACCGCCAGCAGGCCAGAAACCCCGCCATCACCAACCTGCTCGATCGCTGCCCGATCCCCGAAGGACTCGACACTCCCCGCCTGACCCTGATGGACCGCCGCGGCGAAGGCGTCCCGGCCATCCTCGCACGCAGCACGAAACTGTCTGGCAAGCGCCCCGTCTACGGTCTGTTCGGCGACGAACTCCGGCTCACCATCTTCGCCGCCTCTCCCGCGGCGTCACCATGAGCCTTTCTCATGGCTCTCCTCGTACTGTCTGATACGTATGGGCGACGAACACCGAGTTCTCCAACGGGACGCTGAAGAAGCCGCCGCGGGTGGTGCTCAGACTTGTTTCTGACGCCAAGCCGACGGGGTAGAGTGTACTCGACGCGCCGTCAGTGCGCGCGATGGAGTGGTGTAGACCAGCGTCATGGCACGGGGACGACCGAGAGCGCAGACAGCCGAGGGAGGCGGAGCGGGCACCACCCAGGCCGCCACGACCGGATACGAGGCCGAGCTGTGGCGTATGGCCGACGCGCTGCGGGGATCCATGGACGCTGCGGAGTACAAGCACGTCGTCCTGGGCCTGATCTTCCTCAAGTACATCTCGGACGCCTTCGAGGAGCGGCACGCCCAACTCGAACGCGAGCAGGCCGAGGGCGCCGACCCGGAGGATCCGGACGAGTACCGCGCGGAGAGTATCTTCTGGGTCCCGCGCGAGGCGCGCTGGAGCCATCTCAAGGCACAGGCCAGGCAGCCCACCATCGGCCAGCTCGTCGACGACGCCATGGCCGCGATCGAACGCGACAACCCGGCCCTCAAGGACGTGCTGCCCAAGGACCACGCCCGCCCGGCCCTCGACAAGCAGCGGCTCGGCCAGCTCATCGACATGATGAGCAACATCAAGGTGGGCGACCGGGACGCCCGCTCGAAAGACGTGATCGGCCGGGTCTACGAGTACTTCCTGTCTCAGTTCGCGAGCGCGGAGGGCAAGAAGGGCGGCGAGTTCTACACGCCGCGCTGCGTCGTCGCGGTTCTGGTCGAGATGCTGGCGCCGTACCGGGGCCGGGTCTACGACCCGTGCTGCGGCTCGTCGGGGATGTTCGTGCAGTCGGTCAAGTTCATGCGCGCCCACGCCAGCGGCAACGGGAACGGCGGCAGGGCCAGGGCGGACATCAGCATCTACGGGCAGGAGTCCAACTACACGACGTGGCGGCTCGCGAAGATGAACCTTGCCATCCGGGGCATCGAGGGGCAGATCGCCCACGGCGACAGCTTTCAAAACGACCGTCACCCGGACCTGAAGGCGGACTACATCCTCGCCAACCCGCCGTTCAACGTCTCGGACTGGGGCGGCGAGCGGCTGGCCGACGACAAGCGGTGGCGCTACGGCGTGCCGCCGAAGGGCAACGCCAACTTCGCTTGGGTGCAGCACATGGTCCACCATCTGGCCCCGGCGGGCGTGGCGGGGTTCGTGCTCGCCAACGGGTCGATGTCGTCGAGTCAGTCGGGCGAGGGCGAGATCCGGAAGAACCTGATCGAGGCGGACCTGGTGGACTGCATGGTGGCGCTGCCGGGGCAGCTCTTCTACTCGACGCAGATTCCGGCCTGCCTGTGGTTCCTGGCCCGACGCCGGCCCCGGCTCGGCGAGATCCTGTTCATCGACGCCCGCAAGCTGGGGCGGATGGTCGACCGGACGCACCGGGAGCTGACCGACGACGACATCGCCCGCATCGCGGGGGCCTACCACGCTTGGCGTGACAGCTCGACGGTGTACGAGGACGTTCCGGGCTTCTGCAAGAGCGCGCCGCTCGACGAGGTGCGCCGGCACGGCCACGTGCTGACCCCCGGCCGCTACGTCGGCGCGGAGCCGCAGCCGGACGACGGAGAGCCGTTCGAGGCCAAGATGCGTCGGCTGGTCGAGGAGCTGCAAGTGCAGCAGGCCGAGGGAGCGCGACTCGATGCGGCCATCGCCGAGAACCTCAAGACGTTGGGCTTCGACCTGCCCGAGACGAGGGACGGGTAGCCGGCGCATGGGCACCGGAGGGGAGCACGGACCGCGCTGCCGTATCGACACCGGCTTTCTGCGGCGCTGCATCCACGCGCTGGAGGTCGCCTTCAAGGCAGTCGAGACGCACGGCGAGTCAGACGTCCTGTATGACCTCTGCCGGGCCGCCTGCGTCAAGGAGTTCGAGCTGGTGCTGGAACAGACCGGTGCGCTCTTGCGCAAGCGTCTCGCGGCGTTCTTCGCCAGCAACCGGCGGGCCGACGAGCTTGTGTTCAAGGACCTGTTCCGGCACGCCGCCAGGCACCGGCTGATCGACGTGGACGAGGCCGAACGTTGGTTGAGCTACCGCGACAGTCGGAACGACACGGCGCACAAGTACGGCGAGCACTTCACCGAGTCGATCCTGGAGCTGCTGCCGGCCTTCATCGCCGATGCGAAGGCGCTGGCCGACGCCATCGAGACCGCGAACGATGGATGACCGCCTCCAGATCGCGCCCCGGCACCGGCGAATCCTGGAGGCCCTGCTCAGCAAGGTCGGCGACAAGACCAGCAGGCCGGGAGATGTCGTCTTCACCTCGAAGGGAACGGTCGGCAGGTTCGCGTTCGTTCGGGGGGACACGAAGCACTTCGTCTACTCGCCGCAGTTGTGCTTTTGGCGATCTCTGGACCGCACAGCCATCGACCCGTACTTCCTGTACTGCTGGATGAGAGGACCTGAGTTCTTCGGGCAATTCAAGGGCGTTGCCGGCCAAACGGACATGGCCGAGTACGTGAGTCTCACGGACCAGAGGCGCATGTTCGTCACCCTGCCGCTCCTCGACGAGCAGCGAGCCATCGCCCACATCCTCGGCACGCTGGACGACAAGATCGAGCTGAACCTTCGGATGAATGCGACGCTGGAGGCGATGGCGCGTGCGCTGTTCCGGTCCTGGTTCGTCGATTTCGACCCGGTGCGGGCCAAGATGGAAGGCCGCGACACCGGGCTTCCGAAGGAGATCGCCGACCTGTTCCCCGACCGGCTGTGGTGGACTCGGAGCTGGGGGAGATCAGTGAGCTGCGCAACGGCATTACGCCAAGAACTGACCGGGCGTCTCGCAACGTCCCAATTGAATACGTGGTGAGAGATGGTGACCTTCTGTTCTCATGGTCTGGAAGTCTGCTAGCGAAGTTCTGGACCGGTGGTGAGGGAGCCCTGAATTAGCATCTATTCAAGGTCACTTCCGGTCGGTACCCTATGTGGTTTTGCGGTCATTGGGTTTACCATCACTTGGAAGAGTTCCAGGCCATTGCGGCTTCGAAGGCAACCACGATGGGACACATCCAACGGAGTCATCTGAAAGAGGCGATGGTCACTTGCCCTCCGGACGGTGTGCTCGCCGAGTTGGGCCACACTATGGAATTGTTGAGCTACCATCAAGAGGTGTGTAAACGAAAAAGGCGGCGCCCTGTAGAATCCTGAAATCACCACAAAGTCAGGAGGACACCGCCGTGGAAGAGTTGGTCACGAAGCAGAGCACCCAGTCAAGCGCGTGCTGGCAGGCCATGGAGGAGATAGCCCGGCGCCACGTTCAGCAGTGGCTGCAGGGATTGCTTGAGGACGAGGTGACGCAGAGTTTCTTGGCCGAGCCCGCTACCGTCGCCGAGATGAAGGGGAACGCGGCTACCGCAACGGCTACGGCAAGCCGCGGCAGCTGACCACACGGGCCGGCACGGTGACGGTGCGTCGGCCGCGGGTGCGCGGGCTGGAGCAGCGGTTCGAGAGCGCGCTACTGGCGCTGTTTGCGCGGCGCACGCCTGAGGTCACCGACGTGCTGCCGCAGTTGTACCTGCACGGGCTGGCGCTGGGCGATTTCGAGCTGGCGCTGCGGGGGCTGTTCGGCGAGCACGGTGGCGCGGGTGAAGGACCGCTGGCACGCCGAGGCGGCCGCGTGGCACGAACGCAGCCTGGCGGATCTGGAGTTGGTGTGTAAGCGTCCGCTGAACGCCACCTTACGACGGCTGAAATAGCGGGTGATCGTCCCTGTCAGGAGGGACGATGAGGTGAACGAGAGACACGGGCGCGAGTATTGGAGCCAGCAGGTTGCCGAGTGGCGGAGCAGCGGCCTGTCGAGGAAGGCGTACTGCGAGCGGCATGGCCTGCGGTATTCGTCGCTGTGCCGGTGGGCGGGCAAGTTGAGGCAGTCCTCGGCGCCGGAGAGTCAGCGACTGGTCGAACTGGGGCAGCGCGGCGGCGGTGCCGAGCCGGGCGCGACGATCGAGCTGGTGGTCGGCCAGCGGTACGTGCTGAGGCTGAGGCGGTCGGTGCGGGCTACCGATCTGCGCGAAGTACTGGCGGCGCTGGAGGGCGAGCGGTGATCCGGGTGGAGCTGGGCGCGGCGCGGATCATCGTACGGCCCGGGGCGACCGATATGCGCAAGCAGATCAACGGGCTGGTAGTGCTGGTGCAGGAGCAGATGGACGCGAAACTTCGGGAGCTGAACAAGAAGCTGGATCTCTACGAAGAACAGGTGGAGTGGTTCAAGAACAAGCTGTATGGACGCGGTACCGAACACAGAGCCGACAGCCCATCGCCGGACGATGAGCCGTCCGCTGCCGCAGGCGCTGCCGCGGATCGAGCAGGTCATCGACCTGCCCGAGCAGGACAAGCAGTGTGAGTGTGGCCACCCCCTGGTGCGCATCGGCGAGGACACCTGCGAGAAGCTCGACGTGATCCCGCCGCAGGTACGGGTGATCCGCACGGTGCGGCCCAAGTACGCCTGTCATCACTGCGAAGGCTCCGGCGACGAAGAGCATCCGGCGGTGCGGATCGCGCCGCCGCCGGCGGCGCTGATCCCGAAGGGGCTGGCCTCGGAGGGGCTGGCCTCGGAGGGATTGCTGGCGTTTGTCGCCACGGCGAAGTTCTGCGACGCGCTGCCTCTGTACCGCCAGGAGCGGCAGTTCGCGCGCCTCGGCGTCGAGCTGTCGCGGCGCACGATGTCGGACTGGATGATCGCTGCCGCCACAGCCTGCCAGGCGCCGATGGACGACGGCTACGCGCGCCCGTGTGCGCAGCCCGGCATCGTGCACGTGGGCTTGGGCGCACGTGCGGCGAGCGTTCAAGGAGGCAGCCGACGCGCTGGGCAAGGTGTCCAGCCGGGCCGCAGCGGCGCTGCATGCGCTGGGGTTCATCGCCAAGCTGTACCGCGCCGAGTCGGAACTGTCGAAGTACCGCGATAAGGACCCTGAGCGGTTCGTGGCCGCGCGGCGCGCACGGGTGGAGCCGGTGCTGGCGAAGTTCCACGGCTGGCTGCAGGAGAAACGCGACCAGGTGCTGCCCGGCTCGGCGCTCGGCAAGGCGGTGGCCTTCGCGCTCAGCGAGTGGCCGAAGCTGATCCGCTATCTGGACCACCCGCAGATGAGCCCGGACAACAACGCCTGCGAACAGGCGATCCGGCCGTTCGTGGTGGGCCGCAAGAACTGGCTGTTTTCCGGCAGCCCGCGCGGAGCCGAGGCGAGCGCGATCCTGTACAGCCTGATCGAGACCGCCAAGGCCAACCGGCGCGAGCCGTACTGGTATCTGCGCGAGCTGTTCGAGAGGCTGCCGCATGCGCGCACCCGCGCCGACTACCTCTCGCTCCTGCCGACTGCGCGTCCACCGCCGCCGGCTTCATAGAGCCTGGTTTCGCCGGTCGCTTACCCAGGGGCTGCAGCGAGCCGCCGAGTTGATCGCGGAGGACTGGGAGCGGATGGTGAGCTACTACGGGTATCCACGAGCTCACTGGCGGCACCTGCGGACGACCAACGTGATCGAGTCGCCGTTCGCGGCGCTGAGGTTACGGACCGATGCGGCGAAGCGATTCATGAAGGTAGCCAACGCCACCGCCGTGATCTGGAAGATGCTGTTGGTGGCCGAGACGAAGTTCCGGAAGCTGAACGCGCCGGAGCTACTTCAAGATGTGTGGGTGGGAGCCGAGTACCGAGACGGAATTCGAATCGAAGATCAGGAGCGGGACGCTGCCTGACTCGTTTACACACCTATTGACAGGACCTCGAATTGTTAGTAGACAGAGTCATCAAGAACGATCTGGAATCGCGGACGCTGGTGGAAATCCGAGACCATTTTCTCTCGAAATTCATTACCGGTGAACTTCGCGTTCTGCCAGAAGTGAACGGGAGGGAGCGCGACATGAGTACGCTCACTCGTAATGATAGGCGTTACCTTGAGAAGATTCTGGAAATGGATTATGGTTACGTATTGAACTACTCTGACGCGACGTACGACGAGGTCTTCCGTCGTCATGGAGTGGAGATCCACGCAGAGCGGTTCCAAACTTACGGGACATCGAAGGCCAAGAAGATGCGGTCTTTTTGGGACCAGGAGCCAGATGCGCTGGTCGCGACTGTGCTTGGAGACATGCTCGACGAGTACGAGGTCGATTGCGATCTCGAAGGGGGGCAGGTCGACGCTTCCTTGTTGGAGAAATCCCGCGGTATCCTTGCAAGGCTCAGTGGGCGAGAAACGAAAGGCGACCCGGAAGGGGGCGTTGAACGGTTTCTGGGCATGGAGTTCGCGATACCGAATGTTCGCAATTTGCCGATTGAAGATGCAGTCGTGCCGATCGTGGAAAGCCGGTTAGACGAGGCTCAGAGGGCGCTGCGCGTGGGAGCGTATCTTTCGGTGGTAGTGCTATGCGGCAGTATTCTTGAAGCCGTGCTGCTCGGAAAGGCTCTTCGAGAGCCCGGTCGGTTCAATTCGGCGGGCCCAAGATCAGGCGGCAAAGTCAAGAAATTCGGCGACTGGACACTGGCGAACTTCATCGATGTCGCGAGCGAGGTCGGTGTGCTGAAGGCGGATGTGCAGAAATTTAGCCACGGATTGAGGGACTTCCGGAACTACATCCATCCGTATCAACAGATCAGTTCGGGCTTTACGCCGGACGAACACACGGCAAAGGTGTGTTTTCAGGTACTGAGGGCGGCGCTCGCAAGCGTCGCAGGCGAGAGGTGAAAGGGGTGGATAGCGACGCGGGCCAAGCGAAGTGGCGTCGGGCTGCACGGGAAGCCGACGGTATAGGAGTCACTTCGCTCGCATCCGACATGGCGGTGGACGTAGTGGCAGTCGAATACGTCGCTTGCGACGGCCCATCGGCGGCGCTCAGGCTCGTGTGATCGACTTTGGTGGGTTGTGCGGATGACGATCGAAGGCATCTTCGTTGGAGAATTCTCATGACGGCGACTCTCCTCACTGGACGGATCAGAAGGAAGGGTTGTCCCTGGCGTACGCCAAGGCGCTGGCCGTGCGTGCGGGATTCTCGACCTCGGTGCCGGAGCCGGACCGTGACAGCGTCGATCTGCGAATCATGGCGCACGGTCTCCGTCGTCCGGCCCTCGATCTGCAGTTGAAGAATACACCCACCCGTCGGCGCGGCTGAAGCAACTCCCCGGCTACCGGAAGGCCCGCGACGGCGCGGCTCTTGCCGAGCGCATCGGGTTGGACTGCATGCGCAGGGAGTGTGCCCACTTCGGTGAGTGGCTCACCCGGCTGGAATCCCTGCCCGAGCTGGGGTAGTCGATGCCGGTCGTGACGGAATCGATGGTGGAGGATGCCACGCTCGATTGGTTTCGGGGGCTCGGTTACCACGTCCAGGGCGGCCCGGACATGTCGCCGGGACCGGATTCGCTCTATTACCCACTGTGCGCGAGCCACGCGGACGCGGTGCTGACGAGCGCCGTGCGTGGCTCACTGCGCCGGCTTAACTCCGGTCTGCCCGAGGAGACGCTCGACGATGCACTGCGCAGGCTGACGCGCCCGGAGGGTGCAACGGTGGAGGCGCGCGATCGCTCCTTCCACCGGATGGTGGTGGACGGGGTGAACGTCGAGTGCCGGGACGCGGACGGCGCCGTGCGCGGCGTTCAGGCGCGCGTGATCGACTTCGATGAGCCGGATGCGAACACGTGGTCAGCAATCAACCAGTTCACGGTCTCCGAGAACGGGACCACCCGCCGGCCCGACGTCGTGGTGTTCGTCAACGGGCTGCCGCTGGGCGTGATCGAGCTCAAGAATCCGGCCGATGAGAACGCCACCATCTGGTCGGCGTTCCACCAGTTGCAGACCTACAAGGCGGAACTGCCGGCGCTGTTCGCCTATAACGCGGTGCTCCTGGTGTCGGACGGCTTGCAGGCGCGGCTCGGGACGCTCTCCGCCGGCCGGGAGTGGTTTAAGCCGTGGCGGACCATCGGTGGCCAGGAGCTGGCGCCGGCCTTCTACACCGAGCTTCAGGTGGCGATCGAGGGCGTCTTCGAGAAGCGCCGCTTCCTGTCGCTGCTGCGCGACTTCATCGTGTTCGAGGACGACGGCGGCGCGCTCGTGAAGAAGATGGCCGGCTATCACCAGTTTCACGCGGTGCAGGCGGCGGTCGGCGAGACCCTGCGCGCGGCGGCGCTGCAGCAGCAAGCGCAGCAGGTCGCCGAGACGGGCGGACGATACGAGGCCGGCCGACAACCTGGCGGCGATCCCGGCGATCGGCGGATCGGCGTCGTCTGGCACACGCAGGGTTCGGGGAAGAGCCTGACCATGGCCTTCTACGCCGGGCGCATTATCGGCGAGCCGGCGATGGCCAACCCGACCGTGGTGGTGCTGACCGACCGCAACGACCTGGACGACCAGCTCTTCGGCACCTTCGCCCGCTGCCACGATCTGCTGCGCCAGCCGCCGGTGCAGGCGGCAAGCCGGGCGGACCTGCGGGCGAAGCTCGCCGTGGAGTCCGGCGGCGTGGTGTTCACGACGATCCAGAAGTTCTTCCCCGAGGAGAAGGGCGACCGGCATCCGCTGCTCTCGGGCCGGCGCAACATCGTGGTGATCGCCGACGAGGCGCACCGCAGCCAGTACGACTTCATCGACGGCTACGCCCGCCACATGCGGGACGCGCTGCCCAACGCCTCGTTCATCGGCTTCACGGGAACACCCATCGAGCTGGCCGACGCCAGCACCCGCGCGGTGTTCGGCGACCACATCAGCGTCTACGACATCCAGCGCGCGGTCGAGGACCGGGCGACGGTGCCGATCTACTACGAGAGCCGGCTCGCCAGGCTGACGCTCGACGAGCGCGAGCGGCCGACGATCGATCCGGGCTTCGAGGAAGCCACCGAGGGAGAGGAGGTCGACCGCAAGGAGAAGCTCAAGACCAGGTGGGCGCAGCTCGAAGCGGTCGTCGGTGCCGAGAAACGCCTGAAGCTCGTCGCCGGGGACCTCGTCGCGCACTTCGACCAGCGGCTCGAAGCCATGGACGGCAAGGCGATGGTCGTCTGCATGAGCCGGCGCATCTGCATCTATCTCTACCGCGAGATCGTGCGCCTGCGCCCGGAGTGGCATGACGAGGACGACGTGAAGGGACGGCTCAAGGTGGTCATGACCGGCTCCGCCTCCGATCCGCTCGACTGGCAGCCGCACATCCGCAACAAGCCTCGCCGGGAGGCGCTGGCGAAGCGGTTCCGCGACCCGTCGGACCCGCTGCAGGTGGTGCTGGTGCGCGACATGTGGCTCACCGGCTTCGATGCGCCGAGTCTGCACACGATGTACGTCGACAAGCCGATGCGCGGCCACGGCCTGATGCAGGCGATCGCCCGTGTCAACCGGGTGTTCCGGGATAAGCCGGGCGGACTGGTCGTCGACTACCTTGAGCTCGCGCACGAGCTCAAGTGCGCGCTCGCGACCTATGCCGAGAGCGGCGGCACCGGGCGGACCGCGCTGAATCAGGCCGAGGCGGTGGCCGTGATGCGGGAGAAGTACGAGGTCTGCTGCGGGCTGTTCCACGGCTTCGACCGCTCCCGGTGGACGGCCGGGCCCGCGCAGGAGCGCCTTGCGCTGCTGCCCGCGGCGCAGGAGCAAATCCTGGCTCAAGAGAGCGGGAAGGAGCGATGCGTCCAGGCCGTACGTGACCTGTCGCGAGCCTTCGCGCGCGCAGTACCGCACGACGAGGCGATGCGCATCCGCGATGACGTGGCGTTTTTCCAGGCCGTCCAGTCCGTGCTGAGCAAGCGAGCCGCCGCCGAGGCGCGTCCCGAAGAAGAGCTGGAGCACGCGGTACGCCAGATCGTCTCGCGGGCGGTCGCGTTGGAGGGCGTGATCGACATCTTCGCCGCCGCCGGCCTGGAGAAGCCCGACATCTCGATCCTGTCGGACGAGTTCCTGGCCGAGGTGCGCGGCATGCAGCGCCGCAACCTCGCCGTCGAGCTGCTGCAGAAGCTGCTCAAGGGAGAGCTGGCCGCCCGCCGCCGCAAGAACGTCGTGCAGGCGCGGTCGTTCGCCCAGATGCTGGAGGAGACCCTGCGCCGCTACCAGAACCGGGCGATCGAGGCCGCGCAGGTGATCGAGGAGTTGATCGAGCTTGCCCGCGAGATGCGCGAGGCCAACGCCCGCGGCGACGAGCTCGGGCTGTCGGACGACGAGCTCGCCTTCTACGACGCGCTCGAAACCAACGACAGCGCGGTTCAGGTGCTCGGCGACGACACGCTACGGGGCATCGCCCGCGAACTGGTGGACACCGTGCGGAGCAACGTCACCATCGACTGGACGCTGCGCGAGAACGTCCGCGCCAACCTCCGCCGGCTGGTCAAGCGCGTCCTGCGCAAGCACGGCTACCCGCCCGACAAGCAGGAGAAGGCCACGCAAACGGTCCTGGAACAAGCCGAAGTCCTCTCAGCCGGCTGGGCCGCTTGAGTCAACGCCGCGCCGTCAAGGAGGAACAGCGATCGCTCTCCTCCGGACTTCATGCTCCAGTTCAAGCGTAGTAAGGTGGCTGAAGCGTAAGTACGGTGGTAGTGAGGATCACAGCGAAGCGACAGGTGACCTTTCCTGCGGCAGTGTTGGAGGCGCTCGGCGTGGCGCCGGGTGACCGGCTCGAGTTGCAGGAAGGCTCCGACGGCTTCCCAGAGCAGTGATGAGCGACATCTCGGGCGAGCGGATCACCCGGATCGAGAGGATCGGGGTGCGCAGCCGGCGGCCTCGGGACATCGGCTTCAATTCGCGCAAGGGTGCGCACGGCATGGTGGTGCACGACTTGGTGGTGCGCGTGCACACCGCGAGCGGCGCGGTGGGCGTCGGTTGGTCGGGGTTGGAGCGGGCGAAGGCCGAGTCCCTGGTGGGGCGCGGCCTTGGGGAGCTGTTCCGGTTGCCGGGCGGCTCGCTGGGGGAAGGGGTTGCGATCGACCTGCCGCTGTGGGACCTCGCCGCCAGGCTGCAGGGCGTGCCGCTGTATCGGCTGCTGGGCGCCCGCGGGAGTCGCGCCGTCGAGCTCTATGACGGCTCCATCTACATCGACGACCTGGAGGCCGACGATGCGCAGGCGCAGGAGGTCTTTCGCGAAGAGGTGCGCACCGGGCACCGCTACGGGTACCGGAACTTCAAGATCAAGATCGGGCGCGGCGCGCGCTGGATGCCGACCGCCGCCGGGCTGGCGCGCGACCTGTTGGTGATCCACACGGTGCGCGAGGCAGGCGGTCCCGACGCGAAGATCATGGTGGACGCCAACAACGGCGGTACCCTCAACAGCACCAAGGACACTCTCGACGCGTGCGCCGACGCCGGCATCTACTGGTTCGAGGAGCCGTTCGCGGAGGATCCCGAGCTCAACGCCGACTTGCGCCGGTTCATCCGTGAGCGCGGCTACCCGACCCTGGTGGCCGACGGCGAGTCGGGGCCGCCGCCTCCCGGCTTCTTCTCCATGGTGGAGGACGGGGACATCGACGTGGTGCAGCACGACTTCCGTGCCGAGGGGCTCTCCTGGTGGAAAGCGACCGCCGCGCGCATCGAGCCGTGGGGCGCGCGCTGCGCTCCGCACTGCTGGGGATCGATCGTCGAGCGCTACGCGCACGCCCACTTCGCGGCGTCGGTGCCGAACTTCGCGCTGCTGGAGGCGGCGCCGGCCGACACCGAGGGGCTGCTGCTGGACGGCTGGGAGCAGCGCGACGGCACGCTGCTGGTGCCGGACACGCCCGGCACCGGCTTCGACCTGGAGCCGGAGCTGATCGAGCGCGGCGTGCGCGCCGGCGACGGCTACCGCGTGGAGGCGTGACGTGAAGATCCTGGTGACCGGCTCCAACGGGCGCATCGGCGCCAACCTGGTGCGCCGTCTGCTGCGCCAGGGTCACGAGATCCGCGGATTCGTGTTTCCCGGCGACGCCAGCCGGGCGCACAAGCTGGACGGCATCGCGGACGTCGAGCTGGTGGAGGGCGACCTGCGCGACTACGCCGCCGTCGAGCGGGCGGTACAGGGGGTGGACGCCGTGTATCACATCGCCGCCGCCTTCGCCTCGCCGCACGACCACGTCGAGTACCTGCAGATCAACGGGCTGGGGACCCTGCACGTGCTGGAGGCGATCCGTGCCCACGCGCCGGGGCTGCATCGCCTGGTATACGCCTGCACGGAGGCGGTGTACTGGCGTACCGAAGACGACGGCCGCCTGTTCGAGCGGCCGATCCGGGAGGACGAGGTCAGCCCCCGCATCGAGATGCCCTACTTCCTGACCAAGTGGATCGGCGAGGAGCTGTGCATGAACTACCACCACCAGTACGGGGTGCCGACCGTCGTGTGCCGCTTCACCACGGTGCTGGAGCCGAGCGAGCTTCTCGACGAGGAGGGCATTCCCCGGACCTGGAGCGTGGCCCGCGCCCGCCGGCAGTTGCAGGGGCTGTCCAATCCTTCGCCGGCGGCCCGGGAGGCCCTGCGGCAGCTCGATGCGGCGTGGAAGGAAGGCAAGCGCCTGCTGGTCAGCCGCTGTCCCGACGGGCGCTCGTTCAAGCAGGAGTGGGCGGACGTGCGCGACATTGCCAAGGGCCTGGCGCTTGCGCTGGAGGCCGAGGCCGCCGTGGGCGAGGCGTTCACCCTGGGCGGGCTGCTCACCGTGTGGGAGGAGCTGGTTCCGGCGCTGGCCGAGCGACTGGGCGCGGGCTATGCGGACGTACGCATGCCGTCACCGAACTACTTCGAGTTCGACCACACCAAGGTGCGCGAGCTCCTGGGCTACGCCCCCGATCACGACTTCTGGAGCACGCTGGACACGGCGCTGGCCATCCGCGCCGGCCGCCAGACCGACGTGGTCCCCACCGGCGTCCGCTACGGCGCCGCCGACTCGTAGCCCGGCTTAGAACTCGCGGGCGTTGCCGGACATGTCGTACAGCCCGAGCTCGTTCGTCGCTTTCGGCCCACCGGTTGCGTGCTGTTGTCGCTGTTCTCGCAGTACCAGGCGACCTCGGCCCAGTCGCTGCTCCCCGCGTACGGGCGACCCCGGACCATCTGCCCGCCCCGCGCGGCGTATTCCTCAACAGCCGCGACCGGCTGTACGCGATCGATGCCGCCACCGGTGAGCTGGACCCGGGCTTCGGCGAGAGACACCCCCCAACCGCTGAACGGCGGCGGCCTGGTCGGGAACGGCTGCGTCGGATAGAGCACCTCACCCGGCACGTCCGTCGCAGTGTCCACCGCGCGCGCTACGGACGGCAGTTCGTCGTCGCGACGGGCGAAGGACCGGAGGCCGCGCTCGTCGCCTTCGCGCGACCGGAGTAGCCAGGGAGCGTCATCCGACCCCGCCGCCTTCCGTGCACAATCGGCATCCATGGGCGTGCGACTGACGCCGGCCGGTCATCTGCGCTGGGAAGCGGACCCCGCGGCGGAGGAACCCGCGGCCGCTCTGGGTCCGGTGCTGGACGCCTTTCGGAGCGACTGGCGTGGCGCGCTCTTCACCTTGGCGGCGGAGAAGCTGCCGGCGCAGGAGATCCCCGGCCTGCGCTACTGGCAGCAGATTGCGGAGCACTACCTGACCGGGCTCTGCCACCGGCCCGCGGGCGCCGGGCAGGCGGCGGTCGAGCCGCCGGGCGACGCGCTCCTCTCCACCTGGGTCCTGAACGCTCCGCCGATGGAGGGAGGCGAGTATCTCTCGGCGGACCTCCTGCAGCGCCTGTGGGAGCAGCTCGAGGCGTGGGTGCGGGACGCCGCCGCCTCCGCGGGCGGCGTGGCCAACCTGCTGCGCGCGCGGGCGCCGCGCTGGCGGCAGGTGGGACGGGTCTGCTTCCATCTCGCGGAGAACACGAACGACGAGGAGCGGCCGTTCGCGTTCCTGGCCACCTACGCCTCCGGCTTCGGCGCCGGGGGACGCCTCAAGCACCGGCCGCTGCGCAGCGCCCTGCAGCAGTACGCCGGGGCGAAGAACCGGACGGCGCTGATCAACCTGCTGTCGCCGGTGGAGGAGGCGGCCAGGGCGTGCGACTGGGTGCGGGAGCTGGCCGATTCCGGCGACCTCTACCGCCCGCTGGCCTGGCCGCCCGAGCATGCCTATCGCTTCCTGCAGAGCGTGCCGGAACTGGAGCGCAGCGGCCTCTCGGTGCAGGTCCCGAACTGGTGGCGCAAGCGGCAGCGGCCGCAGGTGTCGGTGACGATCGGCAGTACGACGCCGCCTCGGGTGGGCGCCGACGCGGTGCTGGATTTCAAGGTCGAGGTCTCCGTGGGCGACAGCCCGTTGTCGGCCGAGGAGCTGGAGGCGCTGCGCAGCGCCGGCGACGGCCTGGTGCTGATCCGCAACCAGTGGGTGGAGGTGGACCGCGAGCGGCTGGGGCAGGCGATCGCGCACTGGGAGGCGCTGCAGCGCCATGCCGGCGGCGACGAAATCTCGTTCATCGAGGGCATGCGCCTGCTGGCGGGGGCGTCGGCGGACCTGCGGCAGGAGGACCTGACCGAGGACGAGCGGCCCTGGGTGCACGTGACGGCCGGCGCCGCCCTGCGCGCGCTGCTGGACGGGCTGCGCCGGCCCGACAGCCTGCAGCGGCTCGACTCGGCGGTCGCCGCAACCCTGCATGGCACGCTGCGGCCCTATCAGCGCGAGGGGCTGGCGTGGCTGCACTTCGTCACCGGGTTGGGACTCGGCGCCTGCCTGGCCGACGACATGGGGCTGGGCAAGACCATTCAGGTGCTGGCGCTGCTGCTGTGCGACCCTGCCGGCGGCGACGGCCGGCCACGGCAGCCGGCGCTGCTGGTGGTGCCGGCGTCGCTGCTCGGCAACTGGCGCGCGGAGGCGGATCGGTTCGCGCCGTCGCTGAGGCTCTGCTTCCTGCATCCGGCCGAGACCGACCGGCAGACGCTGGACGAGATCGCCGCCGCGCCGGAGGAACGCCTGGCCGACGCCGACATGGCGATCACCACCTACGCCATGCTGGTGCGTCAGACGTGGCTCGCGGAGCTCCACTGGCGGCTGGTGATCCTGGACGAGGCGCAGACGATCAGGAATCCGGCGACGCGCCAGAGCCGCGCGGCCCGGAAGCTGGCGGCGGATGCCCGCATCGCCCTGACCGGGACGCCGGTGGAGAACCGGCTGGGCGATCTGTGGGCGCTGTTCGACTTCCTCAATCCGGGCCTGCTCGGCTCGCGCACCGCGTTCGGGACCTTCGTCAAGGCGCTTCAGGCGCGGCCCGAGCAGCCCTTCGCGCCGCTGCGGCGGCTGGTGAGCCCCTACATCCTGCGCCGGCTGAAGACCGACCGCAGCATCATCGCCGACCTGCCCGACAAGACCGAGACCGACCGCTACTGCCACCTGACCCGGGCGCAGGTCAGGCTCTACGAGCACGTGGTGCAGACGCTGCAGCGCGCCCTGGAGTCCAGCGAGGGGATCGAGCGCCGCGGACTGGTGCTCGGTTCGCTGCTGCGCCTCAAGCAGGTCTGCAACCATCCCAGCCAGCTCTCCGGTGACGGCGAGTACGCTCCGGCGGCCAGCGGCAAGTTCCTGCGGCTGGCCGAGCTCTGCGAGGAGCTCGCCGCGCGCCAGGAGCGCGTGCTGATCTTCACCCAGTACCGCGAGATCATCGATCCGCTGGCCGAGTACGCCGCGGCCCTGTTCGGCCGCGCCGGGCTGGTGCTGCACGGCGGGACGGGAGTCGCGGAGCGCCGCGACGTCGTGGAGCGATTCCAGGCGGGTGACGGGCCGCCGTTCCTGATCCTGTCGCTCAAGGCCGGCGGCACCGGCCTGAACCTGACCGCCGCGTCGCACGTCATTCACTTCGACCGCTGGTGGAACCCGGCGGTGGAGAACCAGGCCACCGACCGCGCCTTTCGCATCGGCCAGCGGCGCAACGTGCTGGTCCACAAGTTCATCACCCGCGGCACCGTCGAGGAACGGATCGACGCCATGATCGCCGACAAGCGGCACCTGGCCGAGGACGTGCTCGGCGGCGAGCAGGAGGTGAACGTTACCGAGCTATCCGACGACGAGTTGCTCGACCTGGTCCGGCTCGACGTGAACAGCGCCGCGCTATAGGTTCTGGTGGCGTCCATGGCCAAGAGGACCCTGCGCCCGGTAACGATCGAGGGGCGGACCATAGCCCACAGCTTCTGGGGCAAGCGCTGGTGCGCGCACCTGGAGTCGTTCTCGGACTACGCCAACCGGTTGCCACGCGGCCGCACCTACGCGCGCAGCGGCGCCATCCAGCACCTGCAGATCCATGCAGGGCGCCTCGAGGCGGCGGTCAAGGGATCACGGGCCAAGCCGTATGAGGTCGACATCCACGTGAAGCGGCTCCCGGCCGCCACCTGGAAGGCGATCCGGGAGGCATGCGCGGGGCAGATCGGCTCGATGCTGGAGCTGCTTCGAGGATCGCTGTCCGACCATGTGATGGCGGTGGTCTCCGATCCGGAGCGAGGCCTGTTCCCGAAGCCGCGGCAGATCGAGCTGGCGTGCAGTTGCCCCGATTGGGCGATCATGTGCAAGCACATCGCGGCGGTGCTGTACGGCGTGGGGCATCGGCTCGACGACAGCCCGGAGCTGCTGTTCCGCTTGCGCGGGGTGGATCCCGCGGAACTGATCAGCGCCGAGACGGTGCTGCCGGACGGCGCGGCAACCGGCGCCGACACCTTGGCCGAGGACCAGCTCGGCGACATCTTCGGCATCGACCTTGACGCCGATGGTCAGTAGTCGACGCCGATCTTCACGAGCGTCTCCGGCGCATCCGCTCTCGGCATGATGCAACCTTGGGTGCGATGACACGGCGAGGGGAACGCTGAAGACGGAACTGTCCAGTCGGGAAGCACGGCGCATCGCGCTGGCGGCGCAGGGGTTCGCCGACCGGGCGCCGGCCGGCCGCGTCGATAGCCGCCACTTCGATCGGCTGTTCGACCGGGTCAATGTCGTGCAGCTCGACTCGGTCAACGTGGCAGTGCGCACCCACTACATGCCGGCGTTCTCGCGGCTCGGCTCCTACCCGCGCGAGCGGTTCGACGCCTACGCCTATCGACGTCGGCGGCTGTTCGAAGCGCGGGGGCACGTCGCGTCGCTGCTGCCGGTCGAGCATTACCCGCTGCTGCGCCACCGCATGGAGGAGGCGCACTCCCGCTCGGTCCGCTCCTTCGGCCGGGAGCGCCGCGCCTACGTGGAGTCGATCCGCCGGGAGGTGGCCGAGCGCGGACCGCTCGCGGTATCGGACCTGCGCGACCAGGGCAGCGGTGGCAGCGGGCCGTGGTGGGGGAGGAGCGACGGCAAGCTCGCACTGGAGTGGCTGTTCGCCACCGGCTGGCTGGCGACCTCCCGGCGCGGCAACTTCACGCGTGTCTACGACCTGTCCGAGCGGGTGATCCCGCCCGAGGTGCTGGCCGCGCCGGCGCCAGCGACGAGGGACGCGCAGCGAGAGCTGCTGCGGCTTGCCGCCCGCGCGCACGGCATCGGTGACGCGGGCGACCTGGCCGACTACTACCGCATCCGCGTGCCGCAGGCGCGGCCGCTCCTGCGGGAGCTGGTGGAGGAAGGCGAGGTGCTGGAGGCGAGCGTGGAAGGCTGGAGCCGGCCCGCCTACGTGCACCGCGACGCCCGCATGCCCCGGCGGATCGGTGCCAGTGCGCTGCTCAGCCCGTTCGACTCGCTGATCTGGCGCCGGGAGCGCACCGAGCGCCTGTTCGGCTTCCGTTACCGCATCGAGATCTACGTCCCCGAGCCGGAGCGGCAGTACGGCTACTACGTCTTCCCGTTCCTGACCGGCGACACGCTGGCGGCGCGCGTGGACCTCAAGGCGGACCGGGCGCGCGGAGCCCTGCTGGTGCGCGGCGCGTACCTGGAGGATGGCTGCGACGCCGGCGCCGTCACCGGCGAGCTGGCCGCCCACTTGGCGTCGATGGCGTCCTGGCTGGAGCTGGACGAGGTGATGGTCGGCAGGCGCGGCAACCTGGCGACGCCACTGCGCCATACCATCGGATAGGGCTTCGGCCGGCTGCTACGAGGGGTCGCCGAAGTAGGCCAGGGCCTGCTCGAAGGCGGCGATGCCGATCCTGGAGCCGATGATGCGGCCCGGCAGGTCGTCCACCCAGGGGTGGATGCCGCCGTAGAGGCGGGAGATGCCGGCCTCGTCGGAGGCGTCGTAGTAGGTCGCCCACTGCAGGGTGAGCGTCTCGGTCGGCCCGGACTCGAACACCAGGAAGTTGTGCCGTGGCGCCACGAACTCGCCCAGGCCGCCGGGGAAGTACTCGCTGCCGGTGAACAGCGCCATCACCTCGGCGGCGGCGCGGCTGAAGGTGCTGTGGCCGGAGACGTAGCCGGCGAACGGCGGCGTGACGAAGGTGTCCCGCTGATAGGGGACCCAGTCGGCGGCCAGGACCCAGCCCACGCCGCTGTACTGGGTTTCCGGGTCCTCGGGAATGCCCAGCCAGCCGTAGATCGCGACCTTGTCGACGTGCTCGGCAAGGTGGGCGTGGCGCTCGCCGGCGGCGGCCGACTCCCCGGTGACCACCTCGACCAGCCCCGGGTGCAGCGGCAGGCCCTGTTCATGGTAGGAGGGCAGGTCCGGGTCGGAGGACTGGCCCAGCCCCGCCATGTAGCGGATCGCCGTGATCGGCCGCACGTAGTCGTAGTGGCCCTTCAAGCCCCAGGCGCAGATCGCCGCGTCGTGCGTGGCGCCGTTCAGGGCCAGGTACAGCTTGAGGTCCCACTCCAGCGGGCCGAGCTCCCGGCCCTCGCCGCCCAGCCGGCGCTCCAGCAGCGGGTGGTCGGTGACGTAGTTGGCCAGCGTGTTCCAGTGCCCGGGCGGCGTCTCCGAATCGGGGCCGTCGGCCCAGAACTCGGCGATGACCCGCGCCCAGTCGCCGCGCTTGACGACGTTGGGGGCGTACGGCTCGCCGGTGACCGGGTTCACGGGATGGCCGCGGCCGTCGTTGGTGCCCAGGCTGTTGTTGCCGAACGCGCCGGGCGAGATGTCCATCAGCACGCCGTCGTCCGGGGTGAGGGTGGCGCTGTAGTGCGCGACCTGGGCGAAGGCCATTTGGTACTCCAGGCTGCCGTCGCCTCCCAGGTAGGGCGGCGGGCCCGGGTCGAGGTAGACGCCCTCGTCGGCCATGCCTTCATCGGCCAGCGAGAACGGGGTGACCGCGCCCCAGTGGGAGCCGATGAAGCGCTGCACGCCGCCCGCCTGCTGGCGGCCGGCCTGGTCGATGAACATGCGCAGCGCCAGCGGCTGCCAGCGGTTGGGGTCGTGCACGACGCCGGATCCGGAGTTCGCCACCACCATCGGCCGGTTGGCGGGGCGGTACTCCCACTCGAAGGCGTAGGAGCCCAGCTCGTCGGCGCCGTCGTCGTAGCCCAGGTCGACGATGTGGTTGCCGATGCGGTTGCCGAGCGCCGCCGGGCTCGGCCCTTCCCGGCCGCTGTAGTCGGGGTCGTAGCCGAGCTCCTTCATCAGGTTGTCGAAGCTGGTCAGCGACTCGTAGGCGCCGGGGGAGTCGCGGTAGCGGTTGTACAGCACGCGGTAGGCGGCGTAGCTGATCGCCTCGTGGCGGGCGGCGGCGACGTCTTCGGCCGCGGCGCGCTCGTCGACCGACGCTCGTTCGTCGGTCAGGACCTGCCGGGCCGTGTCGTCGTAGGCGGCCCAGGCGTCCCACATGGCGACCGTGACGTGGTAGAGGTTGCGGGCGTGCACGGGCGGCCGGGCGAAGTCGTTGCGGATCGCGTGCAGCGTCACCTCGTTCCAGCGGCGCGCCACGGAGTGCTCGGGCGCGGCGGTCACGGCAGCGGCCGTCAGGACGAGGCCGGCGAAGATGGCAAGGATCCGGCCACATCGGCGCAGGCGAGCGAACATGGCTGAACGGATTATAGGGCCGAGGGTGTCAGGCGGCTACCGGATCGCTGCCGCGGTTCGGCGGCCTCGGCCCCTCGATGAAGGCGGGGCTGGCTGCGATGCGGCCAGCCCCGCGTCAAGGCGTTTCGATCGGTCGGGTCGACCCGAAGATCACTTGCCGGAGAAGCGGTCGTAGGCGGTCTGGTAGATCGCCATCGCCTGCGGCAGGCCGAGGCGGTCGAGCTGCTTCAGGTAGTCGTCCCACTCGGCGTCGGCGGTGCCTTCCACGACCCAGCGGGCGATCGTGGACTTCACGTAGTCGCCGATCTCCGTCTCCTGGATCGACAGTTCCTCCTGCTCGTCGTCGGTGAAGGTGATGTAGGCGTAGTGCCGGTCCTGCGGCCACAGGTAGGGAGCGAACACGTTGTTGACGTAGTCGTCGCGCGCGCCCTGCTCGCCGGTCCAGCGCACATTGTCCGACGCCCGCTTGGAGATGTAGGACGGGAAGTGGTTGTGCGGGCCGTGCATGTACCACTCGGTGCCGCGCCCCACCACCGTGCGGGAGCCGTCGGCGCTCTGCTCGATCATCGGACCGCCGTAGGAAGCCTGAATGCTGAAGTCATCGTCCGCCCAGGCGTCGATGAACCGCACCATCACCTCCGGCAACTCGAACTTGGAGAAGATCGTCATCGCGTTCTTCTGCAGGCGCACCGGCTGCGAGCGGAAGCGCCGCGTTCCGTCGGGGCCTGCCACCGGAGGCAGCGGGTCGTACCACTCCTCCACCGGAGACACGATGAAGTAGGAGCCCCACATGCCCGTGATCGGCGGCACCGAGCGCGACTTCGCCAGGTAGTCGTCCCACGCGTCGGTGAACACCTCTTCCGGAATCAGGTCCTCGTCGAACAGACGGTGCATGTAGTTGACCACGTCCTTGAGCTTGGGATCGGCGGCGCCGAACTCCACCACCCCGTCGTTCACGGACAGGTAGCGCTGCGCGCCGGAGCCCTGGCCCTTCATCCACAGGCCGAAGGCGTTGTAGATCTCGAACTCGCCGCCCACCCACGAGTGGAAGCGGAAGTACCAGGGGATGCCGTCCTTGGGCAGCGTGCCCGAGTCGATGCCGGTGCGGAACGCCTTCAGCGTCTCGTACAGCTCCTCCGTGGTCTGCGGCATCTCCAACCCCATCGTGTTCAGCCAGTCGACGTTGATCGCCTGGATGTCGCGGATGCCGAAGTCGTTGAGGATCTCGCGGTAGTACGGGAGGCTGTAGAACTTGCCGTCCGGCATGGTGATGGCGTTGCGGATCACCGGCCGTTCCTCGAAGCCCTTCTGCCAGTTGGGCGCGTACTGCTCGATCAGGTCGTTCAGCGGCCACACGTCGCCGGCCTGGGCGGCGTCCCACAGCAGCCGGTCCTGCACCCCGGCGACGAAGATCACGTCGGGGAACTCGCGGCTGGCGAACAGCAGGTTGGTCTTCTCCCGAACCTGTGCTGCCGGCACCTCCTCGAAGACGATGTCGACGTTGGTGCGCTCCTGCATCTCGACCAGCAGGGTCTGCTCGTCGAACGCCGAGGTCACGTGGCCGGGCCGCTGGATCAGCGCGTTCACGGTCACCGTCTGGTCGACGATCGGGTAGCCGCCCTCGTTGAAGCCGACGGCGGCCAGCCGCCCTTCCGCGGAAGCGGTCTCTTCGCTGCCTTCGGCCCACGCGGCCCCGGCAACGATCACGGTGGCTGCCGCCACGGCAGCCCAGCGTTTGTTCAACATGAACAACTCCTTGGGAAATGGTTTCTCTTCGCCGGCGCATGCCGGCGTGCACTGTGTTTCCTCACGTTCCCGTCCCCCGTCAGCCCTTGATCGCTCCGATCATCACGCCGCGCACGTAGTGCTTTTGCACGAAGGGATAGAGCAACAGGACCGGCACGCTGGCGACGATGATCATCCCGTACTTGATCGACTCGGCCAGCATCATCGCCGCCATCGCGTTCTCGTCGTCGATCTCCAGCTCTTCGGTGAACGTATTCTGGATCAATATGTCACGCAGGATCAACTGCAACGGGAAGCGCTCGCGCTCGCGCAGGTAGATCAGTCCATGGAAGAACCCGTTCCAGTGGCCGACCGCGTAGAACACCATCAGCACGGCGACGATCGCCCCCGACAGCGGCAGCACCACGGAGCGGAAGAAGCGCAGGTCGGTGCAGCCGTCGATCACGGCGGCGTCCAGCAGTTCCTGCGGAATGGTGTTCATGAAGAAGGTGCGGGCGATGATGATATTGAACACCGAGACCGTCAGGTGCAGGGCGCTGCCGCCGGCCGGCAGGATCATGATCCAGAACGAGTTGTAGAGCCCGAGGTTGCGGATCAGGAGGAAGGTCGGGATCAGGCCGCCGGAGAAGAACATGGTGAAGGTGAGGTAGATCATGAACGCGTTGCGGCCCCATAGGTCGCGGCGCGACAGGGCGTAGGCGGCGGTCAGCGTCAGGCTCAGGTTGAGGGCCGTCCCGACGGTCGCGTAGACCAGGCTGTTGCGGTAACCGCGCAGCAGGTCCTCGTGCTGGACGATGCGCGCGTAGCCGTCCAGGGTGATGCCGCGCGGGAACAGCCAGACCTCGCCCCGGTTGACCATGAACGGATCGCTGATGGAGGCGACGACGACGAAGAACAACGGGTAGGCGACCGCCAGTAGCACCAGTGACAGCAAGGCGTAGACGGCGCCGTTGAGGATGCGGTCCTGGCGCCCCAGTGCGATCATCCGCTTCCGCCCCGGCCTACCAGAGCCCCGATTGGCCCAGGAGCCTGGCCACACGGTTGACGGAGATCAGCAACACGAAGTTGATCACCGTTCTGAACAGGTCCACCGCGGCGGAGAAGCTGTAGCGCGCGTCGAGCAGGCCCACCTTGTAGACGTAGGTGGGGATGATCTCGGACACTTCCAGGTTCAGCGCGTTCTGCATCAGGAACGCCTTCTCGAAGCCGACGCTCATGATCTGGCCGACGTTGAGGATGAGCAGGATGACGATGGTCGGCAGGATGCCGGGGATGTCGATGTGCCACACCCGCTGCCAGAGGCTGGCGCCGTCCACGACCGCCGCCTCGTGCTGCTCCGGGTCGATGCTTGAGAGCGCCGCCAGGTAGATGATGGTGCCCCAGCCGGCGTTCTGCCACACGCCGGAGAACACGTACAACGTGCGGAACCACTCGCGGCGTCCCAGGAAGAACACCCGCTCCCCGCCGAGCGTGTCGAGCAGATGGTTGGCCAGTCCGAAGTTCTTGGAGAGGAAGACGCCCAGCATGCCGACGATCACCACCGTGGAGATGAAGTGGGGGGCGTAGGTGACCATCTGCACCGTGCGCTTGAAGCGGCGCCCGGTGACCATGTTCATCATCAGCGCCAGGACGATCGGGATCGGGAATCCGACCAGCAGCTCGTAGCCCGAGAGCAGGGCCGTGTTCCTGATCAGCCGCCAGAAGCTCGGCGACTCGAAGAAGCGGATGAAGTGGCGCAGGCCGATCCAGTCGCTGCCCAGCACGCCCAGGTGGGGCTTGAAGTTCTTGAACGCGATCGTGACCCCGTACATCGGCACGTACTGGAACAGGAGCACCAGCAGCACGGTGGGCACCAGCAGCAGGTAGAGCTGCCACGATCGCGCCGCGCGCGCGACCGGCGACAGGCGGTGCGCGCGCGCGGGAATAGCCGGGGCCGTACTCACGGACGCGTCATGATCGGCGGCTCGGCCGGAGCTGTCAACGCAACAGGTGCCGGAACGCCGGTTCGCGGTTGAACAGGATGCGGTTGGAGTCGTGGAAGTTGCGCGCGCCGCGATAGGCGGTGCGCACGACGTAGATCAGGTCGTCGCCGTCGAAGCGCCAGTCCACGTACTGAAAGCCGGTCAGGCGCAGGGAGTCCTCCGGCCGCAGGCCGCTCTCGTCGACCATGAGCCGCTTCACCGTCCGCCACCTCACCAGGTCGTCGGAGGCGCACAGCCACACCTCGTTGCGCTGCCGCGGGTGCTTGTTCAGCCCCTCGCCCGGCGGCTGCGCCGCCTGCCAGGTGGCGATCAGCCAGTCGGGGTCCGTCACCGCGTTGGCCAAGGTCAGGTAGGTGCCGGTCACCGGGTCGCGGCGCAGCGTGAACTTGGCCTTGGCGCCGGGGAAGGCGACGAAGCCGCCCGCCCCGGCGGGTTCCGCGGGGTCGGGATTGGCGCCCGGATCGAAGCTGATCCGCTCGCCCTCGCCGTCGATCCGCACCATCGCCGCCGTGTCCTGCGCCAGCGGGCGCGCCTCGAAGGTCAGCACGTCCCAGAGCTGCCCGTCGGGCGCGGCCACCACGTTGCCCTCGCGCCAGCCCGGCTGGGTGACCGGCCCCCAGGCCGCCAGCGTCCATGATGGCGTGAACGGCAGCTTGTTGCTGATCCGCCAGTTGGCGGCATCCAGCAGGTCGGCGTCGACCGGCGCGGAGATGACGCAGGCCTGGAAGCCGGTGCCCCACACGCAGGGGTCGCAGTCCTCGAACGCCTTGTAGATGCGGCCCTCGTGCTCCAGCACCGCCACCGGCGCGCAGTGGTAATTGGGTGCTACCCTGAACGGCCCGCCGGGGAACAGCAGCCCGCTGCCCGCGTCGTTGGGATGGGTCCAGCGGAAGCCGCCGTCGTCGCTGCGGCGGATGACGATGGAGCCGTACTGCTGGGAAACGCCGAGCAGGTAGACGGAGCCGCCGTGCACGAACAGACTGCTCCAGTAGGCGTTCATCACGTGGGTGATGTTGCTCCAGGTGGCGCCGTCGTCCTCGGACCGGTGGACGCTGGTCAGGCTCTCCTCGTCCTCATGGTTGCGCGGGCAGCCGGGGCCGAAGTGGTCGTGGGTGGAAAGCAGGGCGCCGTCGGGAAGCCGGACGATGCTGGGGCTCCCCAGGAAGGTGACGCTCCGCTCCGGCTGATACTTGATCTGGACGGGTTTCATGCCGGCGGCACTATAGCGCGTCCGCTCGATGGCAGGAACCGCGGATCTTTGCGCTACGATGGGCGCCGCCGTGAATGAGACGGGACGCATCGCACGGCTCCTGGAGCAGACCTTCGAGGGGCCGGCCTACTACGGGCCGTCGGTGCTGGGCGCCCTGGCGGGCGTCGACGCCGCGACCGCGGCGCGCAGGCCGGCGTCGGGAGCGCACAGCATCTGGGAGATCGTCTCCCACCTGACCGCGGAGCTGGACTATGCGCTCAGCGTCGGCGGCGGGTCGCCGGAGGCGTGGACCGCGGGGGAAACCACGTGGCCGCCGGTCACCGACACCTCCGCCGCGGCATGGCGGACGGCGCTGGCGGACCTGCGGCGAGCCAATCGGGCGCTGGCGCGCCGCATCGAAGGGCTCGACGACGACGTCCTGGGGCGTCAGCCGCCGGTAGTCAGCGGCCCGTTCTACGTCACCCTGCACGGCACCATCCAGCACAGCGTCTACCACGCCGGCCAGATCGCCCTGCTGAAGAGGGAGAGCGGGCCGCCAAGCCGCTGATTCGGCAGCGCTGCTACTGGCGGACTCTGAGCCGTCCTGGTTCAGCGGTGACGATCGCTCCATCCCCGGGGACGAAAAGGGGTTCTACCCGCTCGCGACCGACGACGCGGCGGGCGTACGCCGTCACCGGATGTAGGAGAACGACCCACTCTTGATCCAGCGGCGTTGGGCGGGAACCTGGACGATGCGGTCCTCTTCGAGGACGTAGGCGCTCAGCGCGTTGCCGAAGACGCAGCCCGAGTCGAGCGCTACCAGCCCGGGGCGGGACCCGTTCTCGGCCCTCGGGAATCGCTTGATGAGGAGCCCTTGCGGTGCGTCGTGGCCGTACACGATCGGCCTGCCGGGGATGACGTGGCGCTGGTCCAGGTGCTCGTGCCAGCGCGGGCCGGTGATGCCGCCGTCGGGCGGCCAGGTGCGTATCTTCAGGAACTGGTCGCGCGTGGTGCCAACGAGCCCGCGCTCGGGGTCGATGCCGGCGTGCACGAGGAGGAAGCCGGGCTCCTCGATGTAGAGCGGCAGCGCCGCGAGCCACGAGATCAGCTCCTGGCCCTGCGTTGCCAGCGCGCGCAGGGTCTGGTTGCGGTCGCTGTAGGCCGGCCTGGGATCGCTGCCGGCGGCGATCGCGCGGAGCTCGCCGACCAGCTCGTCGTCGTGGTTGCCCATCACCATCTCCGCGCCGCTGCCGCGGATTCGCTGCCAGACGCCAAGCGGGTCGGGCCCGCGCGTGAAGGCGTCCCCGGTCAGCAGAAGCCGGTCCCGGCCGGGCGCGTATTCGACCTTGGTCAGCAGGGCGTCGAGCTCCGCGCAGCAGCCGTGCACGTCGCCCACGAATATCGTTCTTCGGTCGCCTCGCATCGGTCCGTTGTCGCGCGCCGGCTGGCCGGCCGCGCTACATCTCCGCCCGCAGCATTTCTGCCGCGCGCGTCATGTTGCCGAGCTTCTGGTAGATCTCGTCGAGCGGGATGTCGAAATAGGTGCCGGGCGAGAACCCGCAGTCGGGGTGCAGCGCCGTGCGCTCCGGGCCGACGATCTTCGCGGTCTCCCGCGCGCGGGCGGCGATCTGCTCCGGGGTGTCCACCTCGAAGGTCTTCGACGCCACGCAGCCGCAGCCCACGTCCATGCGCTCGGGCAGGCCGCGCAGGAGCTCGCGGTCGTAGTCGTCGAACTGCAGCATCTCGAACATCGGCATGTCGATGTGCAAGCGCTCGAAGCCCGGCAGCATCGTGTCGTAGCGCGGCACCTGGTCCGACCCGATATGGCGCTTGCCGCACAGGTGCAGGGAGGTGTAGATGCCGTCTATGCCGTCCACCACGCGGTTGAGGGTGTCCACGGAGTCGAACAGCGCGTCACGATACGCCTGCGACTCCGGCTCCTCGCCATGGACGCCGCCGATGCGGGTGTCGTCGAACTGCACGTAGCGGACGCCCGCGTCGCGCAGCAACTCCACCTCGCGCCGGATGATCGGCACCATGACCTCGATGAACTCGCGTTCGGAGTAGTGCTCGGGCGACTTGACCGGGTCCCACAGGAAGCTGGCGGTCAGGTGCGGCGTGGGCAGCGCTACCCGCACGGCCTTGCTGGTGTGGCGGCGCAGCTTGCTCGCTTCCTCCGCGAACAGCCCCTCGCGGGTGGGGGCGACCGGGCCGACGACCGCGTAGCCGACGCGGGCTTCGTGCCGGAACGAGTCGAGCGGCACCTTGAACTGCTCGACGCCGATGAGCATCTCGGCGATCACGCCGACGTAGGACTTGCGCCGCCACTCGCCGTCGGAGATGACGTCGACGCCGGCGGCTTCCTGCAGTGCGGCGACGTAGGGGATGGATCGGTCCATCAGGTCGAGCAGGTCGCCTTCGCCGGTGCCCTCGACGAGGTTGCGGTCGACCCGGTCGCGAAAGAACTTCGGCCGCGGCATGGAGCCGACCACGGTGGTCAGGAACGGTCTGTCGAGCATGGTTGGCCAGTGTACCCCCTTGCAGCCGCGGCCGCAGCGCGGGTGGGAGAGCTCGTCGCGGGCCGGGGCGGTCGGCATGCCGGAACAGACCGTCGATACTGCCCGAGCCTCTGGGCTGAACCGGCCGATCCGATGGCTGATTGAAAGTTAAAGTTGCAATTTGCCAATCAGGGAGTTGGACCGGATCCTGTACCAAGGTCTGTTTCCCCGCATTCACGATCGTGGTCTGGACGCCGCCGACTGGCTCGGCTCCTACTACACCGCCTACGTGGAGCGCGACGTCCGTGACCTTGGCGGCGTCGGCGACCTGGACACGTTCCGCCGGTTCGTGCAGCTCTGCGCGGGCCGAAGCGGGCAGCTCCTGAACCTCTCGTCACTCGGGTCCGACTGCGGCATCTCCCACACCACCGCCGGTGCCTGGATCTCCGTGCTGCAGGCGCTGTTCGTCGTGCACCTCCTGCCACCGCATCATCGCAACTTCTCGAAGCGCGTCATCAAGAGCCCGAAGCTCTACTTCCTGGATGCGGGTCTGCTGTGCAACCTGCTCCGCATCCGTGAACCCGCACAGATCGCCGTGCATGCCAGTCGCGGAGCGATATTCGAGACGTTCGTGGTGAGCGAATACCTCAAGGCGTTCACCCACCGGGGCGTCAGCTCGCCCTTGTACTTCTGGCGAGACCGTACCGGTCACGAGGTCGATCTGGTGATCGACGACGGCACGCGCCTGCTGCCGGTCGAGATGAAAGCTGGTCTCACGCTCAGCGGGGCGCTTTACGACGGCCTGGACTGGTTCTGCGCTCGCGGCGATCCCGCTGCCCGGCACGGTGTGCTGGTGTACGGTGGCGACGAGTGCTTCCAACGGCGCGGCCACACCACGCGTCCGTGGCACGCGTGCGTCTGATACCGCCGTTCCGGCGAGCATGGCGATAACGCACGTCCGCAGACTTCGGCGTGTGCGATGGCCGACCATGCGCTGCTACATCCCGTCGACGCTGGTGGCGGCGGCGACCCGCCAGACGCCGCGCGCGGCGGGGGTGGTGCCGTCGCAGCCCTCGTAGACCATTCCGTAGCCGGGTGGCTGGCCGCCGCGGGCGGGGAGCGGAAAGATGCACATCTCCGAGGACTTCGCCCGGTCCCAGGTGCCGCCGGGCGAGAGCACCGGCTCCGCCGCCCGCTCCCAGGTGAGCCCGTCGTCGGACAGAGCGGTCATCAGGCGTTGACCGCCGCCCTGCTGCGCCGGCCGGTCGTCCGCGTTGGCGACGAAGTAGATCCGGTAGCGGCCGTCAGGGAGCACGACGAGGTCGGGCGCGAAGGTGCTCGGGTCCCCGGGGAAGCGCGGCCCCCGCTCCAGCTCGAACGTCATCCCCTCCGAGGAGATCGCGCTGACGATGCCGACGCCGCGCTGCGTCACGTACAGGCGCAGGCGACCGTCGCCCAGGAAGAGGATGCGCGGCGCCATGATGTTGGCGCCTGCCACCTGCAGCCGGGCGCCCGGCTCCGGCTTCCAGTCGAGCCCGTCGTCGCTGACCGCGCTGCGGATCGAGTTCTGCACGCCCTGCGATCCCGGGCAGCACTCGTAGTACATGCGCAGCCGGCCGCTGCCGTCCGCCGCCGGGGCGACCTCGCTCGACACGACCCGGAAGTCGCCCGCGCCGCCTTCGGCCGGCGACAGGCGCACGCCCGGCTCCGGGTTCCAGGCCACCCCATCGGCCGAGTGCGCGCTGAGAATGCGGGTGGTCGCGTTGTCGTAGTCGTTGGCGCCGGTGGGATTTCCCTCGCGTGGCAGGATCTGCGTGTAGTACATCCGCCAGGTCCCGTCGGCCAGCCGCACCACCCGCGGGCTGACCGATCCGCACAGGCCGGTGCGCGCCGCCTCTCGCGGCCAGCGGGCGTCGGAAGCGGGGCGGAGATCGTCATCGGGCGGCGCGTCGATGGCCGGTTCGGGGCTCTTCCGCCACGCCGTGCCGGGGTCGCTCTCGGCGGCGTGCACCGCCGGCACCGGGTCCGTGGACCGTGTCAGGTCGATCATGGCCGGGACTGTAGCAGGCAACCGGACCGCTGCACGGCATCGTGCCCGGCGGTGGTATCCTGCCGGGCACCATGCGGCCGAATGGTTGGGCCGCGCAGGAGGTGGAGATGGAGTTTCGATTTGCCGCGTGCACGGCCGGCATGGACGACATACCGCACGCCGAGTTGCAGCGCCTGTACTCGCAGGCCGGATTCGACGCCGTGGAGCTCATGCACGGCATGCTCCGGCTGCTCACCGTCGAGCAGGCGCAGGCGCTGGGCGACGAGTACCGCGCCGCGGGGGTGCCGGTGGAGACGGTGCACCTGCCGTACGAGGGCCCGGCGTTCGACATCGCCGACTTCTACGAGAGCCGCAGGCGCAAGGCGGTCGCGCACATCCGCCACGCCATGGAGCGCGCCGCCGCGGCGGGCGCGCAGGCGGGGATCCTCCATCCCTCCACCTCGCGCGAGCCGGTGGACGCGAACGGCTTCGAGCGCTACTTCACGCAGATGGCGGCGAGCATGAGCGAACTGCTGCGCGAGGCGGAGCGAGTGGACCTGGCGCTCGCGGTGGAGAACCTGCCGCCGGTGCCCGGCCGGCGCTACGGCTCGGTCCCCGATCACTTCCGCCGCTTCGCGGGCGAGCTCGCCCACTCCCACCTCTGCTTCTGCCTGGACACCGGCCACGCCCTGATGGCCAACGGTCACGACGGGACCATCGAGTTGATGGAGGCGATGGGCGACCGGCTGCGCGCCTTCCACCTGTCCGACACCCCGGGCGACCGCGACCTGCACCTGGCGCCCGGCCATGGGGCGGTCGACTTCCCGCGCGTGTTCGCGCACGCCCGCGGCCTGGACCCGCTGGCCATGTGCATCGAGACCCCGCCGTTCGCGCCCGGCCCCGACTACGGGGACGACGCCTGGCGGGCGATGGTGGACGAGGTTCGGGCGTTGGCCGCTAGCGCGACAGCGCCGTGATCGGCCGCGTCCTCGCCTCGCCTGGAGATCCCGCACCGGCCTGCCGGCGGCGATGAGCCCGAAGGTGCGGACCGGCGTCGACCTGGTGGCGATCGCGTTGTTCGAGCGCTCGCTACGCCGCGGCGGCGAACCGTTCCGCCGGCGGCTGTTCCATCCCACGGAGGCCGCGGGAGCGTCGCCCGAGCGCCTCGCCGGCGTCTTCGCCGCCAAGGAGGCGGCCTTCAAGGCGCTGGAGCTGCCGGCTGGCCACTGGCACGTGGTCGAGGTCGTCCACCGGCCCGACGGCCGGCCGTGCCTGCGCTTCGCGCCCGAGTACGACGCGTCCCGGATCGCCAGCCTGGACGTGAGCATCACCCACGACGACACGTACGCGTTCGCTTCCGTCGTCGCGTTGCTGCACGGCGACGCATAGAAGGAGGGACCGGATGGCGCAGACGATCGATCGTTTCCTGGAGGACGCGGCGCGCCGCTTCGAGGAGCGGCCGGCGCTGTCGTTCAAACCGGGCTTCCGCTACCTGCACTGGAGCTACCGGGACGTCTGGGAGGGCGCCGGCCGCGTCGCGTCGCTGCTGCAGCAGCGCGGGGTCGCCAAGGGCGACCGCGTGATCGTCTGGGGGCCGAACTCCCCGCACTGGGTGCTCGCCTACTTCGGCATGATCCGCGCCGGCGCCATCGTCGTGCCGCTGGACATGCGCTCGACGGCGGAGTTCGCCGAGCAGGTGCGCGCCAAGACCGATCCGACAGCCGCCTTCGTGTCGCGGCTCACGCCGCCGGAGCACGAGGCCATGGGGCTGCCCGCGATCTACTTCGAGGAGCTGGAGGAGCAGAGCTACCCCCTCGGCGAGCCGCGGCCGGTGGAGCTCGCCGGCGAGGACCTGGCCGAGATCATGTTCACCTCCGGCACCACCGGCGACGCCAAGGGGGTGATGCTCACCCACGGCAACCTGCTGTCCAACCTGGAGTCGGTCCTCAAGGTCATCCCCGGCGACCCGTCGCTGCGCCTGCTGTCGCTGCTGCCGCTCAGCCACATGTTCGAACAGATGGGGTCGCTGTTCTCGGCGTTCAGCTTCGGGGCGAACATCACCTTCGCCACCAGCCGGCAGCCGTCGGTCCTGCTGAAGCTGATGCAGGAGCGCAGGATCACGATGATGCTGCTGGTGCCGCAGGCGCTCGACCTGTTCATGAAGGGCATCGAGCGGGAGGTGGTCAACCGCGGCAAGGAGCGGGTGTGGGAGCTGTCGCAGAAGCTGGCCCGCAACTTGCCGGTGGGGCTGCGCCGGCGCGTGTTCGGCCAGATCCACGCCCGCTTCGGCGGCAGCCTGCGGACCATCGTCTCCGGCGGCGCCGCCCTGGACCGGACGCTGGGCGAGAAGTGGAACCTGATCGGCATCAATGTCCTGCAGGGCTACGGCGCCACCGAGGCGTCGCCGGTGATCAGCACCCACCCGCTGGACGATCCCCGCTTCGACTCGGTGGGCAGGCCGGTGCCGGGCGTCGACGTGCGCATCGCCGACGACGGCGAGATCCTGGTGCGCGGGCCGAACATCACGCAGGGCTACTGGCAGGCGCCGGAGCAGACGGCGCGCGCCTTCGACGGGGAGTGGTACAAGACCGGCGACCAGGGCTTCCTGGACGCGGAAGGATACCTCCATATCAAGGGCCGCAAGAAGGACATGATCGTCCTGGCCGACGGGCGCAATGTCTATCCCGAGGACGTGGAGGAGGTACTGAAGGCCGCCCCCGCGGTCACCGACGCGACCGTGGTCGGGCTCGACGCCGACGGCGGACCGCAGGTACACGCGGTCTTCCTGCTGGAGGAGCCGGAGGAGGCCTCCGCCATCGTCAGGCGCGCCAACGAGCGGCTGGGCGAGCACCAGCGCATCCGCGGCTTCACCGTGTGGCCGGAGGCGGACTTCCCGCGCACCCATACGCTCAAGGTCAAGAAGGCGGTGGTCATCGAGGCGCTGAGCGGGGGCGCGGGCGACGCCGAGGGGCCTTCGGCCAAGCGGTCCAAGGCCGCCGCGGACGGGGATCCCGGCGAGCGGCTGGTGCGGCTGGTGTCCGAGGTGAGCGGCGTCCCGCAGGAGCAGCTCCTGCCGGAGAAGAGCCTGGGCGGCGACCTCGACCTGGACTCCCTCAAGCGCGTCGAGCTGCTGTCCGTGATCGAGCAGGAGCTGGGCGTCTACATCGACGAGTCGCTGGTCGGCTCCAACACCACGTTCGGCGAGCTGCTCCGGCTGTTGCGCTCGCAGGAGGAGGCGAAGGCGGCGCTGCCGCCGTTCTACACGTGGCCGCTCTCGATCTGGTTCGCGGCGGTGCGCGAGGCGGTGTTCCGGCTGGTACTCACGCCCGTGCTGAGCTTCGTGTACCGGGTGCGGGTACAGGGCCGCGAGCACCTGCGCGACCTGTCCGGCGCCGTGCTGTTCGCGGCCAACCACAACGCCATCCGCATGGACAGCCTGGTGCTGATCAAGGCCACGCCGCGGCGCTGGCGGCGCCAGCTCGCCTTTGCCGCCGCCGCGGAGATCACCTTCGGCAACCGCTGGCGGGGGATCCTGGCCGCGCTGGTCGCCAACGCCTTTCCGCTCTCACGCGAGAGCGCCGTCCGCGCCAGCCTGCAGCACATGGGCCGGCTGATGGACGAGGGCTGGAGCGTCGTGCTCTTTCCCGAGGGCGAGCAGCGGCTCGGCCAGCCCATGCTGCCGTTCCAGAGCGGCACCGGCATGCTCGGCGTCGAGTCGCGCACCCCGGTCGTCCCCGTGCACATCGTCAGGGAGCGGGCGCGCGGGATCCTGCCCGGATCGTGGCGGGCGCGCGTGTCGGTCCGCTTCGGCGCGCCGCTGATCTTTCCGCCGGGGACCTCGTACATCGACGCGACGCAGGCCATCGAGGACGCGGTCAAGGCGCTCTGAGGTTCGGGCTGCGACGGGCCGCACGGCGGCCATGAAGGCGCCATCGTAGCTGCTGTCCCTCTCGGCAAACGCCGCGAGCATCGCGTGGTGCGGAGGAGTCGTGGGAGCCATGAGCCAACCGTAATCGGGGGCGGAGCATCGCGGCCACCGCAGAATGAACGGCAAGTCGGCCGTCTTCGTTCGATGGACGCTGCGCTATCGTAGGCGTCATGGCCGAGGCACTTCCTTTCAGGACCGCGCCGCACCCGTTTCCGGTCGGCACCGAGTACTACCGTGCGCCGATGCCGCCGCAGGAGTTCTGGGACCGGGACTTCGCGGCGATCCGCGCCGCGGGCATGCGCATCGTGCGCACCTTCTCCTACTGGAACTGGATGGAGCCGGCGCCCGGCCGCTTCGAGCTGGACGACTTCGACCGCTTCTTCGAGCAGGCCGCCCGTCACGACCTGCTGGTCTGGTTCGACCTGACGCTGGCCACTCACGGGGCGTGCCCGGACTGGCTGTTGCGCGAGCACCCCGACATCCGCCAGGTGCGGCCCGACGGGACGCCCCTGCATCCCGACTCCACCAACGCCATGCCGCAGGGAAGGATGATCCACTGCTACGACCATCCGAAGTGGCGGGAGTACGGCGAGCGGCTGCTGCGCACCGTGGTGGGACGCTACCGCGACCGCGAGAACCTGCTGATCTGGGGCGTATGGGACGGCGCGTCGTTTCCGACGACCGACGGCCCCGTCTGTCCCTGCTACTGCGCCAGCACCCTTGCCCGCTACGCCGCGTGGCTCAAGCGCCGCTACACCCTGGAGCAGCTCAACGAGCGGCTGCACCGCCGCTACCGCTGCTGGGAGGACGTGGCGCCGCCGCGCAACTCCCGCAACGTGGTGGAGATACTGCTCTACCGGCAGTTCCACGTGGAGAACCTGGCCGAGGCGCTGCGCTGGCAGGTGCAGGTGATCCGGGAGCTGGACGACCGCCACGAGTTGCGTGCGCACGGCGCGAACATGCCGCGCCCCTTCGACCAGTCCTGCGCGCGCGAGGTGGACAGTTGGGGCATGTCCATGCCCTCCAACGAGCTGCTGACGGGGCCCGACCCCTTGCGGATCGCCGAACGCTGCTTCAGCTTCGACTGGTCGCGCGCCATCGGCCGCGGCGGCCGCTGGTGGAACGAGGAGATCTACGCCGGCATGAGCCCGGCCGGCGTCACCTGGAAGCCGCAGTCGCACCCCGCGGAGGTGACCTCGCTCCTGTGGCTGAGCCTCATCCACGGCGCCGCCGGGGCGATGTTCTGGCAGTACACGCCGGAGTACCTGAGCTTCGAGGCGCCGGGCTACTGCCTGACCGCGCCGGACCGGGCGCCGACCGGACGCCTGCATGCCGTGCGCCGGGCGCTCGCGGACATCGACCGCATCGCCTGCCACCTGCCGCTGCACGTCCCGGACCCCGCGGCGGGGGGCGCGGAGGTGGCAATCCTCTACAGCGGCCCGAGCGCGGAGATCTTCCTCTACAACGGCGAGCAGCAGAGCTACCTCGACGGTCTCCTGGGTCTCTACCGCACGCTGTGGGCGCACGGTATCCCGGCCGACGTGATCACCAGCGAGCATGACTGGTCCCCGTACCGCGTGGTCTGGCTGCCGAACACGGCGCTGCTGGACGCGGCGACGGTGGAGCGGGTCGCCGGTGCCGTGGCGCGGGAGGCGGGGCCGTGCGTGGTGGCGGACGGCAACCTGGGCTCCTACGCGGAGAACGGCCGCTTCAGCTACGCGCCGCCGGAAGGCTTGGCCGAGCTGCTGGGCGTTCGCGTCGCCGATTACGACCGTTTCACGCCGGGACGCGCCGGCAGCGGCGTGCTGTCGGGCGCGTTCGGGCACCTGGTCGTCCCGGAGCCGGTCGGCCACGCGATCCTGGAGCCGGCCGGGGACAGCCGCGTGCTGGCCAGGCTGGACGGCGCCGTGGTCGGCGTGGAGCGCGCCGACCGCCGCCTGGCGTGGCTCGCCCTGTCGCCGGCGACCGCGTTCGGCGGCACGATGCCCGCATCGCTGGTGCTGCCGATGCTCGCCTGCCGCGGGGTGCGCCCACCGGTCGCGGTCGCAGGCGATCGCATTGTGCCGCTGCGGCGCCGTTCGCTGACCGGCCGGGACCTGCTGTTCCTGCTCAACCCCTCCCTGCGGCACGCCTCCGGGCGGGTCACGCCGTCGTGGCCGATCACGCGCGCCATCGACCTGCTCGCCGCGCACGACGGGGATCTGGAGGTCGCCGCGGGCGGCTTCGACCTGGCGTTCGAGCCGGGTTCGGTGCGCGTGGTGTCCGTCGATTGAGGTCGATGGATCGACTGAATCGGTAGCCCGGCTTAACCGTCGATTAACGTCGTATGAATGACGTTCGCGCCAGGTAGCCTGTTGTTCGGGGCCGGCCCTACATTCGGGGCATGCCCGCCGTATCGATCTCCGACGTACGCAAGATCTATCCGCTCGGCAAGACGGAGGTTCATGCCGTCAACGGCGTGAGCTTCGAGATCGATGAGGGGGACTTCGTCTCCATCGCCGGGCCGTCCGGGTCCGGCAAGACCACGATCCTGAACATGATCGGCTGCATCGACACCCCCACGTCGGGGACCGTGCGCGTCATGGAAACCGATACGGCCGGCCTGACCGACCGCGCGGTGACCGACCTCCGCCACCAGGTGCTAGGCTTCATCTTCCAGTCGTTCAACCTGATCCCGGTGCTGGACGTGACCGAGAACGTGGAGTTCCCGCTGCTGATCGGCCACGCACGGGTGCCGAAGGCGCAACGGGCCGACTGGGTCCGCTACCTGATCGACGCCGTGGGGCTGGACGAGCACCGCGACCACCGCCCCGCCGAGCTGTCCGGCGGCCAGCGCCAGCGGGTGGCGATCGCCCGTGCCCTGGCCAACAAGCCGCGCATCGTGCTGGCCGACGAGCCGACCGCCAACCTCGACTCGGAGACCAGCGAGCAGATCATCGAGTTGATGAAGCGCATGAACGCGGAGCTCGGCACGACGTTCATCTTCTCCACCCACAAGCCGGCGATCGTCGACATCGCCGACCACGTCATCCGTCTGCGCGACGGAGTGATCACCGCGGATTTCAGGACGGAAGCGGAGCCCGCGGCGTGAGCGTCGTCTGGCGCATCGCGGTCCGCAACCTGCAGGAGCACCGCGCCAAGAGCCTGATCGTCGGCACGATCATCCTGATCGGCACCTTCGTGCTGGTGGTGGGCAACTCGCTGATGGACTCGGCCGCTGCCGGCATCCGGCGGTCGTTCATCGACAACTTCACCGGCCACCTGGTGCTGGCCGGCGTCGCGGACGCGCCGGTCAGCCTGTTCGGCGTCCGCAGCACCGACTTCCTCAACAACCGCACCCCGCGCCTGGACGGCTACGAGCAGCTCCTGCAGGCGGTCGCCGACCACCCGGACGTAACCGCCTGGAGCCCGCAGGCGAGCGACGCCGCCACCGTGAACCTGGCGGGAGAGGACGGGACGTCGCTCGGGGAGTCGTTCACGCAGCTCTGGGGCATCGAGCCGGCGCGCTACCGGGAGGCGTTCCCGGACGCGGCCGAGCTGATCGCGGGCTCGCTCCTGGAGCCGGACCAGGTGGGGCTGGTCCTGTCGGAGGAGGTCGCCACCGACCTCGGCGAATCGGCCGAACGGGAGATCCGCCCCGGCGACCGCCTGCTGCTGACGGCCACCACGGACGCTGGCATCAAGGTGCGCGAGGTGCCGGTCACCGGCATCTTCCGGTTCCGCAACGCCCTGCCACAACTCGACTTCGTGTCGTTCGTGGACATCACGACCCTGCGCACGCTGACCGGCATGACCGTGTCGGCACCGGCGGAGCAGATCCTGACCGACGAGCAGGTCGCGCAGCTCGGCGCCGTGGACGAGGACGACCTGTTCGGGGGCGGGGACGCGGGCAGCCTGGTGGAGAAGGTCTCCACCGGCATGGACGCGCCGGTGCTGCTGGACCTCGGCGGACGCGAGGAGACCGTGGTCGACTCCGGCGCCTGGCACTTCCTGCTGCTCAAGCTGCGCCGTCCGGGGGCGGCCGAGCGCGTGACCGGGGATCTGGAGCGGCTCATCGCCGAGGGCGACCTCAACGCGCAGGTGCTGGACTGGCGCACGGCCGGCGCGCCGGTGTCGCAGCTCTCCGACGGGTTCAAGATCGTCTTCAACGTCGTGATCATCGTCATCGCCGTGGTCGCCGTGATCATCATCATGAACACGCTGGTGATCTCGGTGACCGAGCGCATCAGCGAGATCGGCACCATGCGCGCGATCGGCGCGCGCAAGGGGTTCGTGCGGCGCATGATCGGCGCGGAGACGATCACGGTGGCATTCGTCTTCGGCGCCGCCGGCGTCCTGCTCGGGCTGGTGCTCCTGTTCATCCTGGGCGCCACCGGCATCCCCGCCTCCAACCTGTTCCTGCGCATCCTGTTCGGGGGCGAGGTGCTCAGGCCCGAAATCTCGCCCGGCTCGGTGGCGTTTTCGCTGGTCATGGTCGCGGCGATCGCCCTGGTCTCGAGCCTGTATCCGCTCGCGGTCGCGCTGCGCGTCTCGCCGCGGCAGGCGATGGGCGTCGACTGATGCGCAGCCTGCTCCGCATCGCCTTCCGCAACACCGGCCGCCAGAAGAAGCGCACCCTGCTGCTGGCCGGCGCGATCGCGTTCGGCGTGGTCGTGGTGACCCTGCTCAACGGGTTCACCGGCGGGGCGTCGCGCAACATCGAGCGGGTGCTCACCGACCTGATCGGCGGCCACGTGTACGTCAGCGGCACGGAGCTCACCGACTCGCGGCTGATCATCAACGTCATCCGCGATTGGGAGGGCGGAGACTCGTCGCTCGCGGACGTGGTCGCCGAGGTGGAGGGACAGATCGCCGATCTGAACCGGCGCAGCCGTACGCTCGGGACGCTGATCTTCGGCTCCAAGCAGACCAACCAGTTCCTCGACGGCGTGGACTGGCACGGCGAGGCGAGCTTCTTTCCGAGCCTGTCGCTGACGGCCGGATCGCTGCCGGGTCCGGACGAGCGCAACGCGCTGATCCTGCCGGAGGCCGCCGCCGAGCGGCTGCGCGTCGAGGTCGGCGACCAGGTCCTGGTGCGCGTCGCCACGGTCACCGGCCAGCAGAACGTCGGCGAGCTGGTGCTGGCCGCCACCATCGAGGACTCCGGGATCACGGCCTTCTCCTCGGCTTTCGTCCGCCTGGACTACATGGGCGAGCTGATCGGCACCGGCGCCGGCGAGTTCCAGGTCCTGAACCTGTACCTGCGCGACCCGCGGCAGGCGAACCGCGTGGCCGAGGTGCTGCGCGCGCGGCTGCCGACCGCTCCGGAAGACGAGCAGGAAGAGGTGAGCGGACAGCCGCCGGGGACTCCCGGGGCGCTCGGCGCGGGCGTCAACCGGCTGGCCGACGACGAGGAGCCGTGGGAGGGCACGCGCTACGAGATCACGACCCTGGACGACATCCTGGATCAGGTCTCGGACCTGTTCGGCGTGCTGGACATCGTCAGCCTGGTGGTGTTCCTGATCCTGCTGACGATCACCATGGTCGGGGTCGTCAACACGTTCCGGATGGTGCTGCTGGAGCGCATCCGGGAGATCGGCACCATGCGCGCCGTCGGCATGCAGGGCCGCTCGGTGCGCGGCATCTTCCTCATGGAGGCCGGCTTCATCGGCCTGATCGGCGCGCTCATCGGGCTGGTGCTGGCCGGCATCGCCATGCTGGTCCTGGGCCAGCTCACCCTGGACACCGACTCGCCGCTGCAGTTCTTTCTGAACGACGGCCGGATCACCTTCGCGGTGCCGCCCCGGTCGGTGGTCACCAACGTGGCGATCCTGCTGGTCCTGAGCCTGCTTGCCGCCTTCATTCCCGCGCGCCGCGCGGCCCGCATGGAGCCGGCGGCGGCGCTGCGAAGCTCGGCATGAGCTGCGCAGCACGGTCCCGTGGAAACGACTAACTTCTCTGGAGGAAACACCATGACCATCCGACGTTTCGCGATAGCGTTCCTGTTCGCTGCCGGACTGCTCACCGGCCCCGGCTTGCGGGCCACCGACGTCGACGTGCAGTCGCTGCTTGCCGAGATCGACCGGCAGCGCACCTTCGGCGACCAGGACTTCACGGCGGTCATGACCATGATTTCCGAAGACCCCGAGGACGGCGTCGAGCGCCTGGTCGTGCAGCAGTTCCGGCGGGATGCCGACGACGCGTTCCTGATCCTGTTCCGCGACCCGGCGGTCCAGCGCGGCCAGGGCTACCTGCGCCAGGGGGACAACCTGTGGTTCTACGATCCGGAGAGCCGCAAGTTCTCGCACACGTCGCTGAAGGAGGCGTTTCAAGGCACCGACGCGCGCAACTCCGACTTCGGCGAGGTCAGCTTCTCCGAGGACTACGCCGTGCGCGAGATCGACGAGGGTACGCTGGGCAAGTACGCGGTGTACGTGCTGGACCTGCAGGCGACCAGCGACGAGGTGACCTATCCGTTCCTGAAGGCGTGGGTCACGCGCGAGGGCAGCCTGGTGCTCAAGACCGAGGACTACAGCCTGACCGAGCGGCTGATGCGCACCTCCTTCTATCCGCGCTACGCCCGCGTCGGTGACTCGGTGGTGCCGACCGAGATGATCTTCGTCGACGAGCTGGTCGAGGGAAAGAAGACGCGGATCAGCATGAGCGACCTGTCCGACGCGGCGATCCCGGACTCGGTGTTCACCAAGGCCTACGTCGAGCGGGCTAACCGGTGAGCGTGCTCCTGCTCGCCCTGATCCTGGTCGCGGGCGCGGTGGGCGCGCAGACGATCGACGCCGATGAGAGTTCGACCGATGAGGTTTCGCTGTTCGGTTCCTCCGATGAGGAGCAAGGAGAGGAGGAGAGTCCGATCGACACCTCCGACCTGTTCGGCGGCGACGTGCTGGTCACCGAGGACGCGGCCTCGGACGGAGCCGCCCTCGCGGCCGGTCCGCCGCCGGTCGAGATCGGCGGCTCGTACCGGTTCTCGCTGACCGGAGACGTGGCCTGGTCGTCGTTCGAGGAGCTGGCCGACGCGCCGCTGGAGCCGGAGTCGCACGGCGTCGGCGTCGACCTGGGCGCGACCGTGTTCCTGGACGCGCGGCCGGCGGACGACTTCCGCGTATTCGGCAAGATCGACCTGAGCTATCCGTTCACGACCGACGAGGACGCGCAGCCGCCCCGCGGCTTCGACGACATCGTCAGCGTCCGGGAGCTGTTCTCGGACTTCACGATCGGCGACGCGCTGTTCCTGCGCGGCGGCAAGCACACGATCGCCTGGGGGGTGGGGTACTTCTTCAGCCCGGCCGACGTGCTGAACCTCACTTCCATCGACCCCGAGGACCCGGAAGCGGAACGCGAGGGGCCGGTGTCGCTGCGCGCCAACCTGCCGGTGGACTTCAACAATCTCTATCTCTACGTGATCGCCGACCCCGGCGACGGCGGCGTGCAGCTCGCCGCCGCGCCCAAGGCGGAGTTCGTCGTGGGCGGCACCGAGATCGGCATCGGCGCCTTCTACCACCGCGACCGGGTGCCGCGCGCCATGCTGACGCTGAGCACCAGCCTGCTGGACTTCGACCTGTTCGGGGAGCTGGAGGCCAGCCTGGGCTCGGACCGGCGCTTCGTGGAGCCGGCCGATCGCGGCCCCGACACCCCGCACGGGCTGCGCGCCGTGCGCAACACCGACGATCCGTTCGCGGCCGCCACCGGCGGGCTGCGGTACACCTACCGGCCCGAGGAAGGCGACTGGTCCGCGACCTTCGCCGGCCAGTACCTGTGGAACGGTGAAGGCTACGAGGACGCGGCGGTCCTGCGCGACAACCGCCGCGGCGTCATGAAGCTGCTGGAGGCGGGCGACCTGAGCTTCGGCGACCTGGTCTACCCCGGCCGGCACTACGCGGCGGCGTCAGCCAGCGTCGGACTCGGCCGCACCGCGGACTGGTCGATGGGCGTGTTCTGGCTCTCCAACCTGAGCGACGGCTCGGCGCGGGTGTCGCCGTCGGTCACCTTCCGGCCGGCGGACCGGCTCACCCTGCGCGCCGCCGCCTCGGTCACCTATGGCGAAGAAGGGGCGGAGATGACTCCGTTCGGCACCCGCGTCGGCGCCTCCCTTACCGCCACCCTCGGCTCAGGGAGATTCTGAGTAGTGGTACTTGATGTGGTACTATGAACGATTGCAATGCGAGGGAAGCACCGTCGCACGCTGGGCGACGTCCTCAGGAAGCCGCCCCCCGGTGGAATTCGATGGGAAGATCTCGTCGCCATGTTGCACGCGGCCGGCGTCGAGGTCACGCAGCGCTCCGGATCGCGGGTGGTGCTGAAGAGAGGCGCAGAACGGATCGTGGTGCATCGACCGCATCCGGAGCCGGAAGTGGGCCGAGCGACGGTGCGTGACATCGCCGCGTTCCTTGATGCCGTAGGAGTCAGGCCATGATGGAATACAGGGGGTATGCCGCCGAGATCGAATTCGATGGCTCTGTGGGTCGCCTGCACGGACGGGTCGTGAACAGTGGGGCGTATCCGATCGCCACCTTCGAGGCGACCGACGTCGAGGGGCTGCGGAGGGAGTTTCAGCGCTCGATCGACGAGTATCTGGCTTCCTGCGCAGAAGACGGTGTCGAGCCACGGAAGCCTTTTTCGGGCAAGCTCAACGTGCGCTTGGGTCCGGAGTTGCACCAGCGACTGGCGCGCTCGGCGGCAGCGAGCGGCATGAGCCTGAACGGTTGGATCCGGCAAGCGCTGGAGAAGAGCGTGACCGGGTGACGTGACGCGCGACGAAGCCTGCGCTCAGGCTCGGCGAGGACTTCGGTCACCTATGCCGAGGACGGGGCGGAGATGACCCCGTCTACGGCTCGGGCTCGGCGAGGAGCTCGCCAGCGTCGATGCGGGAACGGGTGGCGGCCAGCGCCGCGCCGAGCTCGTCCGCGTCGGGGAGGTAGCTGGTGCCGGCGCGCAGGAAGTATAGCGCGGCGGCCGGCGCGTGGCCAACCGCCTGCTGCAGGGCGGCGGCGTAGAGGGCGACCTGGCCAAGGTAGGGGGCCGCCGCCCGCTTGAGCCGCCCGCGCGTCACGTCGTCGGTCTTGAAGTCGACGAGGTGCCAGCGCCCGGAGTGCTCGTAGGCCAGGTCGATGGTGCCGTGCACGGGGGCGCCGTCCCAGTACCAGCCGAACGGAAGCTCGAAGTGCGCTCGCGTGCCGGGGCTGCGCAGCACCCGCGCCAGCTCGCTGCCGTCGAAGCGGTCGAGCATGTCTTCCACCTCGGCCATGGCGCGCAGCCCGGCGGGGTAGCCCGCGGTGGCGTGCAAGCGTCCCAGCAGAGGCCTCAGGTCCGGGCGGGTCCCGGTGGTGAACCAGACCCGGATCGCGTTGTGCGCGAGGGTGCCTCGCACCAGTGCCAGCCCGTCCCCGTGGCCTGCGGATCCGGCAGGCGCGGACGGCGGGCGTAGGGACGTGACCGGGGTGCTTGTGCGCAGCGGGATCACCGCGGGGCGGTCGACCAGCGGCGCGTCCACCGTCCGTTCGCCGGAGGCCGGCGGGATCGCGACCTCCACGGGTGGGCCGGCACGCGCGATCGTGTCCAGGTCGACCGGCGCGGGCTCGCGTAGCTCCACCCGAGACGTGTCCATGCCGCGCAGCGTCTCCCGGCACATCGCCAGCCAGCTCCTTTCTCGGCCGCCGTCATCGCCGCTCAGGTACAACCGGTCGGCCGCGCGGGTGGCCGCGACGTAGAGTAGCCGGCGGTACTCGGCGTCTTCCTCGCGCCGATCGAGATCGAGCAGGTAGCGATACAGCCCCGGACGCCGGCGGCGTTCGTCGGCCGAGGCGGCGTCCGCTTTCAGGGTTACGGAGATGCCGTCGTCGACGCGCCAGCGGATGCTGTCGTGGGTTTCCGGAGCGCGGACGTGCGCTTCGGGCACGAAGACGATCGGGAACTCCAGCCCCTTGGCGCCGTGGATGGTCAGCAGCCGCACCGCGTCGGTCCGGTCGACCACCGCCAGCCCTTCGCGGTCGACCAGCTCGTCGCGCCGCCGGCGCAGATAGGTGACCGTCTCGTCGATCGAGCGGCCGGCCAGCGTGCGCAGGATTGTCACCAGCTTGCGGATGTTGGCCAGCGCCTGCTCGCCGCCGCGCAACGGCGCCCAGGCGGCTTCGAAGCCGGTGACGGCCAGCGCGCGCTCGACGATCGCGTCCGGCGGCTCCAGCGCCGCGGCATCGCACAGCTCCTTGAGCACAGCCGCGGCGTGCGTGCAGCGCCGCCGGGCGGCGCCGGCTACCTCGTCGGGTGGATGGTCGAGCGCGCGCATCCAGCTCCGATCCGCGGCGTGGCAGGCCAGCAGCGTTCGGTCGTCGATCATGAACAGGGGCGAGCGCAGCGCGCCGACCAGGGCGATGTGGTCGTCCGGCTCCGAGAGCCACGCCAGCAGGTTGGTCAGGTCGCGGACCTCCTGGCGGGTGAAGAACCCGGCGCCCGCGGGCGTGACGTACGGCACGCCGTGGCCCTCCAGCGCCTGCTCGAAGACGTGCACGTTGGCCAGCCGGCGCATCAGGACCGCCACGTCCCGCGGGGTCGCCGGCCGCTCGGCCCCCCGGCTTCCGTCCCACACCGTCGCGCCGCCGTCGAGCAGCCCGGCGATCTCGCCCGCCACCACGTCGGCCTCGACCCGCCGGCGGTTCGCGTCCGCGCTTCCGTCGCTGCCGGAGGCCTTGGCAACCGGGATCACGGTCAGGTGGGGGCCGGCGCCCCCGGCCGGGCCGCGGCCCGACATGGGCTGCATGCGGACGCTGCCGGGGCCAGCGCCGGCAGCGAACACGCGTTCGAATAGAGCATTGCATACCGACACCAACTCGTCATGGGTCCGAAAGGACTGCGTCAGGGCGCGGACCGACCCTCCGGCGCGGCCGATCTCCGCCTCGTAGCGATTGAAGTGGGCGACGTCGCTGCCGCGGAACCGGTAGATGGACTGCTTGGCGTCGCCGACCAGGAACCGCCGCGGCCCGCTGCCGTTGCCGCCGGTGAGCAGGCGCAGCAGGCGGACCTGCGTCTCGTTCAGATCCTGCGCCTCGTCCACCATGACGTGCCGGAGCCGCGCGCGGTAGCGGGCGGCGATCTCCGGGTGGCGTTCCAGGAGGCGGATCGCCTCCAGCTCCAGGTCCAGGTAGTCGCATGCCAAAAGCTCGGCCTTGCGCGTCCGGTAGCGGCGGCAGGCGTCCTGGAACAGAGCCTGCAGCGCCGAGGCCACCCGCAGGGCGTCCGCTTCGTACGCCTCCCAGCGGGGCGCCTCCCGCAGGCGCCCGGCGGCTTCGCGGACCGACTTCAGGTGCTCCTTGACGAGTTTCACGTCCTCCCAGTTCTTCTGACTGCCCACGTTGACCTTGATCAGGGGCCCCTGTGCGGCGAGCGCCTCGGCGAGCCGGCCGGGCTCCGCGGGAAGCGGATCGCCGAGCGCGTCGAGGAGGCCCCCGACCTGCTGCGCCAGCTTGTCGGCAGGCGCGGCTCCCGCGTGGGCGCGGCGCAGGTCGGCGACCAAGCGTTCCAGCTCGGGCCGCTCCGCGTCGACCGCGTCCCTCAGCGAGGCGTCGAGCAGCCGGCGAACGTGGCGGGACCAGTCATCGACGGTCGAGCCGGCCAGCCTGCCGAACGCGGTTCGGACCTCGTCGCGGCGCTCGATCATCCGCGGCAGCTGCTCGCTCAGCGGGAACACGTCGAGCTCCCGTATCGCCAGGGCACGGCCGTCGTCCGCCTGCGCCGCGTCCTCCAGCGCGTCTCCGGCGGAGCCGATCCGTTCGTACTCCGCCTCATCGTCGGGCAGGATGCGCGCCGCGGCGATCGCCCCGGCGGCCACCGGATGCTCGCGCAGCACCTGCAGGCAGAGCGAGTGAATGGTGCCGATCACGGCCTGATCGATGTCGGGGAGATGGCCGGCCAACTCCGGCCGGCTGCGCACCTCGCGGCGCACGCGCTCGCGCATCTCGGTCGCGGCGGCGTCGGTGAAGGTCACCGCGGCGATCTCGGGGATGCGGCAGTCGTCGAGCAGCGCGACGTAGCGCTCGACCAGCACGCGGGTCTTGCCGCTGCCGGCCCCGGCGGAAACCAGGATGTCGGCGTTGCGGTCGGCGACCACCGCCGCCTGTTGCCGGGTCAGCTCTTCCATCGACTGAACTGATTGACGCGGCACGCGTGCTGGAAGGCGCAGTACCAGGGACAGGGCTGGACGTTCGGGCTGACCCGGAAATCGCCGGCCTCCACCGCTGCGCGCACCTCGCCGGCGCGCGCCACGACGCCGTCGATGAGCTCGCGGTCGGCGGGATCGTCAGAGTCGAGCTGCCACTGCGCGTGGCGTGCGCGCAACCAGGTGTAGCGGGCGATCACCCGCCCGGCCTGCTCCCGCGCCCGCGCCAGGTACGCGTACAGGGGAAGCTGCACCCTGATGTCGCCGTCCAGTTCCCTGCGGCTGATGGAGCCGCCCGTCTTGTAGTCCACGACCACCGCCAGGCCGGAGGCCGCGTCCAGGCGGTCGATCTTGGCTCCAACCGCGAGCGGCGGTTCCAGCGGCAGCGCGGACTCGATCCGGGTCTCGGTGCCGAGCAGCGCGGTGACTCCGTCCGCGGCGCACCGCTCGGCTTCGGCTCGCAACAGATCTTCCAGCCGCTCCAGCGCCGGCTCGCGCTCGATCCGCCACAGCCCCACCCGGCCGAACCCGTGCTCGTCCGGGGCCCGCTCCCAGATCCCCTTGCCGCTGGTATGGAGGCGTGCGACGGCGTTGTCGACGGTATCCGGCGTGAGCGGCGTATCGGTCGCGTTCAGGTCCGCGAGCGCGTCCTGCAGCATCGCGTGCATGACCGTGCCGCGTGTCGCCGCGTCGGCGGAGTCCTGCTCTTCGTCCAGCTCGCGGAGGCGGAGCGCGTAGCGCCCGAAGAACTGGAAGGCGCAGGTCCGGTAACTCTCGAGTCGTGTCGCGCTCCACACGGCCTGCGCGTCGGTCAGCTCGGGACGCAGACCGGGGCCGACCGCGCCCTCGAATGCGCCGGCATGGACGAACGACCGCCGTCGCTGCTCGATCTGCGCGGCGACACGCACGACCTCCCACGCAGGGCCGGCATCGGGCCGCGCGGCGCTGCCGCGGCTCCACCCGCTGGTGCACGCGATCGCCAGCTCCCGCCGCGAGGCGGCCTCGGCCGGCTCGGGCGCTCCGGTCTCGTCCGCCTGGTCGCCCGCGGCGTCGTCGAAGTAGAGCGAGGCCGCCACCTGCCGGCCGCGCTCGTCCAGGCGCGTCCGCCAGGCGGTGAGCGCCGTGTCGGCGCGGCTGCGCACGGACAGCCACAGCTCGTCCTCGGTCGGTTCCGGAGGCGGCGGCAATTCCAGACCGGCCGCGGCCAGCGCCTTCCTCGCATCCCGGGACAGGAGCAGCGGCTCCGAGCGTGACGCGGAAAACTCGCCTTCCACCAGGCCGCCTGCTTCCAGGTGGGCCAGCCGCAGACCCGACAGCGCGCTCATCGGCGCCAGGAGCACGCCGCCCGCTTCGCGCATAATCGCCGCCGGCGCCTCCATGCGCGCCAGGAGACGCTCCACGAACGCCGCGAACGGCACCGGCTCCTCCTGGATGGCGTCGTCCGCGGCGGCGATGTCGTCCAGGTGCCCGCGGAGCGCATCGATCTCGGCGATGAGACCCGGTTCGGTGCGGACGTCGGCACGGATGAGCGGCGGCTGGCCGAACAGCGCGGCCTTTACCTGCCGCGCGTGCGCGCCGGCGGGCGCGGGCGGCGGTTCCAGGAATGCGTAGAGGTACGAGAGCACGGCAGTGAGACCCCGCGCCTCCATGCCGGGGAGGCTCGGTCCTTGCTCACGCTCGCCGCCGGTCCTGTCAGGCTCCTGTTCTTTCTTCGGCGCCAGCAGCGCCAGCCGGTCCAGCGCGTCGCGTCCGGCCCAAAGATGATGCTGCCGCCCGCAGCGCGCGATGCGGGTGATCTGCCACGGGTCGAGTCCGAAGCGGCGGCAGTCGATGAAGCCGCTTCCGAGCACGGTGATCAGGTCGCGGAGCCGCCACCCCTCGGCCGACAGGCGCAGCAACCGCCGTACCCAGACGCCGAGCGGGCGGTTGGCGAGCGGTTCGCCGTCCACCGGGTCGAGCGGCAGGTCGTACTCGGCGAACACCTGCCGCGCCAGGCCGAGAACGGGACCGAGCCGGCGGAAGGTCACCCCACAGTCCGATGGCCGCAGGCTGCGGTCGTCGGTCAGCCGCCGCTTGATGGCGCGCGCCATGGCGCGTAGCCCCGCTTCGCGGTCGGCGGCAACGCACCCCTGCATCCGCGGCGCCGACGCGCGCCCGCCGGAGCGTTCGATGACCGCATCCGGGAGCCGCCCGCGCAGGCGCTCGTACGAGTGGCGGGCGCGCTCACCGGCGTCGGGATCGAACGCCAGCAGAAGGTCGCGGTTGCGGGCCAGCGCGGCCAGCAGGCGGAGCTCGCCGCCGTGAAAGAACCGGAAGCCGTCGACGATCACCAGGAACGGCAGTCCGGCCGCGTCGCCGGCAGCCGCGGCCGCGGCGGGCAGCGCCGCCGGCGCGAGCCACCCGTGCCCCTCCAGCTCGCGGCGCCAGGCTCCGTAGATGGCTGCGACCGCCGCGAGCTGCGGGTCGCCGGTGGCGGCGGCGGCCGCGGTGAAACGGTCCGCGAAGACATCCTCGGCCAGCAACTCATCCACCGCCGCCCACAGCAGCGGCAGCGCGGCCGCCGCGCCCAGGGGCGCGAAGTGCGCGGCGGCTCCGGATGCGATCTGCCGGTACGCGACGCTGCCGAGCAGCTCGCGCGAGGCGCCGATCGAGGCGGTAGCGGTCCCGGTGTGGAGCCTGCGGGCCACTCCGCGTGGCGTCTCCACCTGCAGGTCGAGCGCCACGCCGCACAGCGCCAGCAGCCGTCGCCGGAACTGGTCGCCGTGCCGGACGGTCGGCACCACCACCAGAGTGGCCGCGAACGGGTTCATCCGGTAACGCTCCGCCGCCCGCCGGAGCAGGGCCTCGGTCTTCCCGGAGCCGGCTGGCCCGACGATCAAGGTGGGGTGTGCGATGCCCGCTATCGTATCGTGCCGGGGTCAGGAGTACAGATACATGACTCGGTACCCTTGTATGAGTTCATGGCTAAACACCGCCTCGGCCTGCGCCTCCTTACGGCCTTCCATGCGCTCGGCGGCCAGCAGGGGGTCGTCATCCGGCCCGGTGCCCTCCGCGGCGCCCAGCGTTCGCGCCACTCGACGCAGTGCCGCCATGGTGGCGTGCGACAGCTCGGCCTCGTTCAGCGCCCAGTGGATCTCCTGCGTAGAGGGCGAGCTTGCCGCGGCGTACGTCGGCGGTGTTGTCCACCTCCAGCACCACGTCCGGCAACGCGTCGCTGCCGACCTCGATCGCGGCGCCCCACGGTCGCGTCGCGCGCGGGTGCAGATACACAGTCTGGTCGGCCTCCAGGATGCGCAGGTGATCGCCGTGGATGTCGCGCACCAGGAGGTCCGCGGCACCGAAGGTCTCGATCGGCGAACCGCGCAGGTGGGCGATCGTCGTCAGCAGCCCTGCGAGGCGCTGCCCCGGCCGCTCGTGCGCCGTGGTCGCCGGCCGCGCGGGGGTGGGTTACGCTGAAGCTGCGATGGACGACACGGGACGCGAACACACCGGCCTGTTTCCGCTCGATGGACGGCCGGCGATCATGCCGAGGGAGCAGCGCGACCGCGTCGCGGAGCGGTTTCCGCCAGCGCCGGCGGCGGACGAACACAGCCTGGCGGGCCGGCTGGCGCGCCTGAAGCGGCAGGCCAACGGCCGGGAGCCGTTCGTCTTCGACGAGGTGATGGAGCTGGCCTACCGCCCCGGTCCCGGTCTGAGCTTCATCGACAACACCTTCGTCGAGCACGACGGCAAGCTGTGGAACTTTCACATCACCGGCTCGCCCGAGGACCTGGAGAAGGCCGACCCGCGCATCCGCAAGCTCGCCTACGAGTACACAGGCTACGCGGTCGGCAGCGGCCTGTTCGACCTGGAGTACCGCGGCCTGATCCTGAGCACGCCCCAGGGGGAGTGGGACTGCGTCGCCACCGGCGTGCCGGTGAACATCCATCCGTACGCGGGCGGCTTCGCCTGCGTCACCACGGGCGTGGGCATGCAGGGGACGCGCTGCGGCGTCGCGTTCTCCACCGATCTGCTCGACTGGCGCTACGACGAGCGCAACCCGCTGCTGCCGCCCCCGCCGTGGGCCGAGCCGTACGGCGCCTGCAAGGACAGCCACATCCTGCGCATCGGTGACACGTACCACATCTACTACATCGTCACCGCGAAGCTGGGCTACTCGGCGATCGCCCTGGCGACGACCACCGACTGGGACCGGTTCGAGCTGGCGCCGGAGCCGGTGTTCCTGTTCCCGGCCGGCCTGCGCGGCACCGGCGGCTGCGAGTCGCCGTGCGTGCTGGAGCGCGACGGCGTCTTCCACCTGTTCTTCTGCAACGGCCCCGGCACCTGGCACACGATCAGCGACCGGCCCGACCGGTTCCCAGGCACCAACGGCATCTACCTGGTCGGACCGTTCGTCGCCGCCGAGGTGTTCCGCTTCGCCGGCCGCTGGTGGCTGTCGAGCACCCGCAAGGAAGACCTGCGCCGCAAGGACCGCCTGCGCGGCATCAGCCACCATGGCGACGTCGACGACGAGCGCCGCAACCTGGCCGGCATGTACGTCGCCGAAGTGACCTGGGACGGCGACTTCCCGGTGCTCAGCCGCCCGACTCCCGCTTGAGGATGATGCCTGCCGTTCTCAAGGAGACGGGTACTCCGGCCGTGAGCCATCCGGCGCGTGCCGATGGCGGTGGTGGGCTCCACATGACAGTCTCAAGTTCTCAGAATCGGCGCTACCGCCCAGCGCATAGGGCAGGATGTGGTCTATCTCGATCAGATGTCGAGAGTTGCAGCGGCGTCCGGTCTGCCGATCGACGTAGCCGCAGCGGCCGTCGTCCCGCTGCCGAATCGATGCTGAGCGTCTTTTCGGCAGGATCCAGTCGCTTCCACTTGGTGTCGAGCACTGTCGGGCCGTCCGGTGTCTCGACCACGATGTCCGGCTTGAGCCGGAACAGCGGACCGTCCGGCGCTTCGATTGCGCAGTGCCTCGCGTGCTGGAAGTGAACCTGCCACGGTGAGGCGGCGCGCCGCACGCTCCGTCCGACGAATCCCTCGAAGAGGTCGTTCATGGCGAACACCAGCGCGAAGCCCGATGCCCTCCCGCTGGCCGTGCTCTGCCAATCCCCGGCAAGGAACATCCGGGATAGACGATACAGGTCGTGATACGCGGTGTTGCTCCGGTCCAGGCGAACCGGCTCGCGTAATGGGGTACGCGTGTCGTTCACGAACTCCAACCGCGCAACGAGCTCGGCCAGACGGACGGTCCAGCGGTAGCGCTCCTCGTCCGTACCGTCATCGTCGAGACCTGGAGGCGGTTTCAGGGGATCCGCTCGACGAAGCCGTCGCCGCCGCCCAGTACAGCGCGTACCTTCGCCCAATCCTCGTAGAAGTACTCCGCCAGGAGCGGGATGATCTTGCGGCGCATCGCCTCGTCCACATCGGCCTTGGTACGCGCGGTCATACGCATGTTCGATCAGGTGGTCGCGATCGAGGAGCCACTCCAAGCGTTCGTTCATGGCGCGGAGAACCCCCGGCAGATCGATTCCGGTCGCCTCACCAGCGTCCTCCAGCAGATCGGGGTCGGGCGCCAACTCCTCGAACTGGAAGCGACGGCGCAGCGCCGTGTCCAGGAGCGCGATGGAGCGGTCGGCGGTGTTCATGGTGCCGAGGATGTGAAGGTTGGCGGGCAAGGTGAAGGGCTCGCCGGAATGCGGCAACGTCACGACCGCTTCGTTCGCCGCGCCTGCACGCTTGTCTTCCTCCAGGAGCGTGATCAGCTCGCCCAGCACCTTGGAGACGTTGGCACGATTAGATCTCGTCGATGACCAGGACGTGAGGCGCTTCGCTCGCTCGCGCGCGTTCGGCGATGCGTCGTTCCATCGCAGATCTCCACGCAGCGGCGGGCAGTGGCATAAGTCTTGCCGGTTCCCGGCGGCCCCAGCAGGATCACGTTCAGGGGCGTCGCCTCATCAGGAGGAGTTGGTCCAGGTGGCCATAGTTTTCGAATAAGCGGATCATAGAAGTCGAACGTCCCGTGCTCCCTTTCAAGCCCACGGCGGCTGGTCGCAGCCGCGGAAGGGGTAGTGGTCGCCGGGGCGGAAGCGGGGCCAGGGCGGGTAGGTGTTGATGCCTTCGACGGCGCTGCCGCGGCACAGGTACGCCGGGTGGTCCTCGCGCAGGATGCGCGTGGAGGTGGGGATGTAGCGCAGGGTCAGGCCGATGCGGCGCCGCTCCGAGCGGTTGGCCTCCGAGCCGTGGATGATGTACGGATCGTGCAGGGAGACGCCGCCGGCCGGCACGACCACGTCCACCGCGTCCGCGTCGTCCACGTCCCGGTCCAGCTTCGAGCTCAGGACGTTCGGCGCGTCCTCGGTCCGCCGGTGCTCGTGGAGCCGCCTGGTCCGGTGCGAGCCGGGAACGACGCGCATGCAGCCGTTCTCGGGCGTCGAGTCGTCCCCGGCCAGCCAGATGGTGATGACCTCCATGGGCTCCAGCGGCCAGTAGTTGCCGTCCTGGTGCCAGAGCACCGGCTGCCCGCTGCGCGGCGGCTTGCTGATGTAGTGGGCGGCGAACAGGGCGATGTCCGGTCCCAGGAACGGCTCGATCAGGTCGATCAGCCGGGGGTCGGTGCAGAGGCGGATCCAGAACGGGTCGTCCACGATCAGGCGGTGGTGGAACTGCTCGGGCCGCACGTCGGGGTGCCGGCGCTCAAGCCACTCGACATGGCCCTGCACCTCCGCCACCAGCTCCCGGTCGATCACCTCTGGGATCACGACGTATCCGTCCCGCTCGTACCGGTTGACGACCTCTCCTCTCGTCATGGTGCGATGGTGATCCGCCCTCGTCACAACGTGCAACGCCGGGACCGCCGGGCCTGATAGACTCGCCCCCATGTGTCGCAGCATTCGTCCGCTCCACAACTTCGCCCCGCCGGCGACCGCCGAGGAGATGCACGCGGCGGCGCTGCAGTACGTCCGCAAGGTCAGCGGGACGTCCAAGTCGTCGCGGGCCAACGCCCGCGCCTTCGAACGCGCGGTCGACGAAGTCGCGCTCGCCACGCGGCGGTTGCTTGACGCGCTGGTGACCACGGAGCCGCCGCGCAACCGCGAGGTCGAAGCCGCCAAGGCGCGGGAACGCGCCGCGCAGCGCTTCGGCCCGGCCGTCGCCCGGACGGCCGAACGGCATCCATGACGCCGGCCACTCCCACCGTCGCCGTCGCGGACCTGGAGGTGTCGGTCGACGACCTCGACCTGCAGCGCGGCGCCGCCATCTTCGACGAGCACGGCTGCCTTGTGGTGCGTGGCCTGATGCGCGCGCACGCGGACGCGATGTACCGCGACATCATGGCCACGGTCGACGACGCGATCGCCGACCTGGACCGGGCGTGGCAGGTGCCCGAGGGGCTGGGTGGTCCCGAACGGCAGCCTGTTCCTGCCGGCGCCCGATCACTACGATCGGGACAAGCAGATCATGGTGGTCGGCATCGACTACACCACCAGCGCGGCCTTCCTGGCAGCCGCCCTCGATCCCACGTCCCTCGACGTCGTGGAGGCGATCGTCGGCCCCAATATCGAGCTGTTCGGCCAGGGGCAGTCGCTGGTCAAGGAGCCGGTCGGCGGCCACCCGAAGCACCTCCACCAGGACTCCGCCTACTTCGAGCACCGCGACCGGGGGCCGGTGGCGATTCTCAGCTACACGATCGATACCGACCTGCGCAACGGCGCCCTGCACGTGGTGCCAGGCAGCCATCGCCTGGGACAGCTCCGGCACGTCGACACCTTCTCCCACCTGGGGCTGGACGAGCACGAATGGCCGTGGGAGAAGGCGGTCCCCATCGAGGGCTCGGCCGGCGACTCGATCTTCTTCAACGTGAAGACCGTGCACGGATCGAAGCCCAACTACGGCGATGAGCCGCGGCCGGTCTTCATCATCCGCTACCGCGATCCCGAGGACTACACGATCGTCCGCGCGACTCGCACGGAGGTGCGCGCCGAGGCGGAGAAGCAGGCCGCCGAGGCGACCCGCGCGGACGACCAGCGCGGGCTGATGGTGCGCGGCTTCCGCCACACCGACTCGAAGAGCGCCGTGCAGCGCTCGGTACCACCGGCGTGACGACGGCGGAGCGGCCGACCGCCTCCGAGCGGTTCTTCTTCGACACCAACGGGTACCTGCTGCTTGAGGGCGTGCTCGACGCCGATCATGTCGGCCGGCTGCGCACCGCTCTGGAGGAGGCCGTCGAACGCCGCCGCGAACTGGCGCGAGCCGGCGAACAGGTGTTCCGCGTCAACCAGGATCTGGAGAACGGCACGCGCATCTTCTACCTGCTGGCCGAGGACGACCTGTTCCTGGACATGATGGACCTGCCGGCGGTGATGCCCTACGTCACCGGACTCTTCAACGAGAAGCCGCACTTCCACGCCTCCGACGCGTTCTGGGAGCACGGCGCCAGCGGCCACGGCGCCGCCTGGCACATCGACGGCGCCGATGACGGCTACCGCGGGCTCGGGCCCTACATCCCCCTGCTCCAGCTCAAGATCGCCTACTTCCTCTCTGACATGAGCACCCCCGACCAGGGCAACCTGACCGTGGTGCCGGGATCGCACCGCGCGCGGGTGGCTCCGGACGAGCGCGACCTGCGGGGGTTCGAGTCGCTGCCGGGCGCGGTGCAGCTCTGCTGCCCGCAGGGCTCCTGCGTGATGTTCCACAACGCCCTCTGGCATACGAGGGGACCCTCGCGCCGCGACGACGGCGAGCGGATCATCCTTTACTACGCCTACGAGCACCCCTGGATGGCGGCCAGCCCCGAGCCAACCTCCTATCCGCCGGCCTTCTATGCCGGGCTCTCGCCCGCGCGCCGGGCGTTCTTTCTCCCGGTGGTGCTGCCCGGGGACTGAACCGGCTCAGCTCCCACCGCGACCGACGCCCGGATCAGTCCCGAGCCGCCGCAGGTCCGCGGGGGTCGCCGGCACCTCCAATGACACAGGGGTTGTACCGACCGTCCGGGCGGACGATATTCTCAGGTGAGAGTCCGTCACCGGGACCCGCCGGCGACGGCATGCATCGGGCATACGCATCAGAGGAGTAGAACGTGGCAAAGAACGCCCCGACGGCCGCCGCCAAGACCGTCCAGGAGCCGGCAGCGCCGGCCGAGCTGTTCCGCAACAGCGCAATCCCGTACATAGCCATCGCCCTGGCGCTGGCCGGCGTCGTGCTCGGCTTCCTTCTGACCCTTGGCTACTTCCACCACACCGTTCTGGGAGCGGCTACCGGCTGCGCCATCAACTCCTACGTGGACTGTGACCGCATCAGCGCGTCGCCGTTCGCGGCCATCGGCCGCGTGCCGATTTCCGCCTTCGGGCTGGGCATGCACGCCGCCGTGCTGGCGGCGCTGGTGGTGGCGCACTTCAGCACCCGCGTCCGCCAGGGGCTGGTCGGCGGCAGCGCCGTCCTGGCGCTGGCCGCGACGGCGGTGTCGGTGGTGCTGGCGGTGATCTCCTTCTTCGTCATCAGGGCGCTCTGTCTGTACTGCACGGCGCTGCAGCTCGTGAACCTGGCGCTGGCAGGGACCCTGGTGTTCGGCCTGGCCGGTGGCGCCGAGCGGCTGAAGCGGGCGGTGAAGTCGATCGCCGGCCCGGCGATCGGGCCCGGCATCATGGCCGGCTGCATCGGCATCGTCGTGGCGGTGGCCGCGACCTGGGGCCTGTCCTCGGGCGCGGAGCGGCAGCTTCTGGAACAGCAGATATTCGAAGCGCGCGACTCGCAGCGGCTTGCCGACCGCTACTTGGCATTCAGGCGCTTCGAGTTCGAGTTGACCGACAGCCCGCAGCTCGGCGATCCTGACGCGCCGATCACCCTGGTGGTCTTCGCCGACTACAACTGTCCGGCCTGTCACTACTTCGATCCCAGGATCGTCGAGGTGGCAAACGCATTCTCCGAGGCACGGCTGGTCTACAAGTTCTACCCGCTCGACGGCACCTGCAACCGATCCATGCCGAGCACCAGCCGCAGCACTTCCTGCGCCGCCGCGGCGGCCGCCTACGTCGCGTATCAGGAAGGAAAGTTCTGGGAGTACAGCGACACGCTGTTCGCGAATTTCCAGCGGTACGGCCCGAACCGGCTGGTCGACTATGCTCAGAAGGTGGGCCTGAGCGATCCCGAGCTCGCCCGCACCGCCCTGGACGACCGGAAGGTGCGCGCCAAGATCGAATCCGACATCGCAGAGGCGGGCAGAGCCGGCCTGACCGCCACGCCGACGCTGTTCATCAACGGCCGCCAGTTCCTCCGCGCCCGCGTGCCGTCGAACCGCGACGAATTCTCGATCATTCGCTCGCTGATCGTCGAGGCCCGCGGCGGCTGAGGTGCGCGAGCGAGCGGACGCGGTCGCTGCAGCTCTCGACGCCGGCGTCGACGCGCTGCTCTGCCTGCACGGCGAAGGGTTGCCGCGAACCGACGTCCGCTACCTGAGCGGCTTCTCCGGCAGCTCGGCCGCCCTGCTGATCGCCCGCGGCCAGCGCGTGCTGCTCACCGACGGACGCTATCAGGAACAAGCCTGCACCGAGTGCCCGGACTGGGAGGTGGAGATACTCCCCGCCGGAGGAAACTCTGCCGAGATGATCGGCGAGTCCTGCCGCTCTCGGGGCTTCTCGCGGGTCGGGTACGAGCCGGAGGGCATCACCGCCGGGATGCTGGACAGGCTCCGGGATGCCGGAAGCGCCTGCTTCGTGCCGGCCGAAGGACTGGTACAGGAACGGCGCCGGTGCAAGGCGCCGGAGGAGATCGCCAGTATCGAGTCCGCCGCACGCATGGTCGACGCCGCGCTGGACGCGACGGCCCGCCTGGCGCGCGCCGGAGCGGCCGAGCGCGATATCGCGCTGGAGCTCGAGCTGCAGATGCGGCGCCGCGGCTCGGAGGAGGCGGCCTTCCCGACCATCGTGGCCTCAGGCCCCCACAGCGCGCTCCCGCACGCGCTGCCGACCGACCGCCGGCTCGCCGCCGGCGACCTGGTGTGCATCGACTGCGGCGCCACGGTGGGCGGCTACCGCAGCGACCTCACCCGCGCCTGGGTGATCGGCGAGCCCGACGCCGAACAGCGCCGCGTGCACGCCGCGGTGCTGCGGGCGCACGACCGGGCGCTCGCGCTGGTGGGTCCCGGGGTCGTCAGCGACGACCTCAACGACGCCGCGCATGAAGAGCTTGCGGCCGCGGGCATCGGCGACTGGTGGCGTCACGGGGTCGGCCACGGCGTCGGCCTCGACATCCACGAGGCGCCGAGCCTGCGCGCCCGGGCCGGGAACGAGCTTGCCGCCGGTGACGTGGTGACGATCGAGCCCGGCGCCTACCGGGCGGGTTGGGGCGGGCTCCGGGTCGAGGACCTGGTGCTGGTGACGGAAACCGGTGCGCGCACGCTCAGCGCCGCGCCGACCGCCCTGCGGGTGATCGGTTGAGGGCGATTGGCCGAGTCAGGCGATCACGATCTGGATGCGGTGCCCTGACTCCTCGTCCTGATAGTCCAGGATGTCGCACGGCTCGCCGGACCGCAGCGCCTCGCGGATGCGGTTGATGTCGACGCCGTGCTCGCCGAGCACGGCCGCGTGGGGAAGATCCAGCAGCGGAAGCGCGAAGCGGGCAAGCTGCAGCGGCAGCACCAGCGTGACCACGTGGCCGTCCCCGCTGGCGAGCGCGATGCGCACCTGCACGTCATCGGTGGCGGCCGTCTCCGCAGGTGTCTCCGGGTGCTCTTCGGCCGCCTCCTGCTCTGGCTGATCCTGCGGCCCTTCCTGCTCTTCGCCGCCGAGCGCCATGATCAGCTTCGAGCCCTCGTCCGCGGAGATCGTGCCCTGCTCCACCATCCGCAGCACCTGCTGCCGCTCTTCGCTCAACGCCATCAGTCACCCCCTTCGATCAATGTAGCGCGCACGCGCCGACTCGCCAAACGCCGGATTCTGTGCGCCTCGTCCTGACCGTCGGTCGACCGGAGCATCAGATCGCCAGGATCCGGCGGGGCTCCTGGTATCATGCGTGATACACTCACCCCTATGGCACATGCAACCGTCAGAGACCTGCGAAACCACGGTCGAGAGGTCATCGATCGCGTGATCGCCGGGGAACGCCTCACGATCACCCGTTCGGGCCGACCGGTGGCGGAGTTGCGGCCGCTCGGACGGCGTGGCCCGGATGGCGCGACGTTGCTGGCGCGCTGGAAACGGGTTCCGCGCGTCGACGTGGACGAGTTTCGGCGCGACGTCGACGCTATATTGGATCCCTCGCTATGAGCCCGAGCCAGCTTCCGGGCCGCGGTCTGCTCGACACCAACACGGTGATCCTGCTTCCCAGGCTTGACGATCCTCGGCGGCTCCCCGGCGAGGCGTTCATCAGCGCCGTCACGCTCGCGGAACTGTCGGCGGGCCCACTGGTGGCACGGACTGCCCGGGAAAGCGCAGCCAGGCAGGCGCAGGTTCAGCAAGCCGAGGCCGACTTCGATGCGGTCCCGTTCGATGCGCCTGCCGCCAGAGCGTTTGGCCAGGTTGCGGCAGACCTGCGGACCGCCGGGCGCAAGCCTTCCGTTCGCGCGTATGACGCGCTCATCGCAGCGACTGCCATCGCCAACGACCTGCCGTTGTACACGGTCAATCCCACCGGCTACGAAGGCATCACGTCGCTGCGGGTGGTCCCGATTACCCACCCGGACGCTCGATTGTGCGACCTCGGATCGGTCGACTCATGAAGCGAGGCCGAGGACTGCTGGTCACGGATCTGGACGGCACCCTGCTTGGCGGCGACCGCCGGCTGCGCGACTGCGACCGGGCGGCGCTCGCCCGGCTGGGGCGAGAGGGGTGCCTGCGCGCCATCGCCACGGGGCGGCACCTGCATTCGTTCGGGATGGTGGAGTGCGAGCGGTTCCCGGTCGACTACGTGATGGTCTCCTCAGGGGCGGGGATTTACGACGTGCGCCATCGCCGGCTGGTTCGCTCGCGCTCGCTTACCCAAACGGAGACGGAGGCGGCGGTCCGGGCGCTGGACGCACTAGACCTCGACTTCATGGTGCACCGGCCGATCCCGGACAACCATCACTTCCAGTACCGGTGGTCGGGCCGGCCGAACGTCGACTTCGAAGAGCGCATGGAGCGGTATCGCGCGTTCGCGACGCCGCTCGACGGGCAGATAGGGCCCAGCGCGCAGTTGCTGGCCGTCGTGCCGGCCGATCGCTCGGAGCCGTCCAGCGACGACGTGGCGACTCTGCTGCCGGATCTCACCGTGATCAGGGCCACCTCTCCTCTGGACCATCGTTCGACCTGGATCGAAGTGTTCCCGCGCGAGGTGTCGAAGAGCCAGGCGGCGGCTTGGCTGGCCGCTCGCCACGGCATCCGCCGCGGCGACGTCTGCGCGGTCGGCAACGACTACAACGATCGCGATCTGCTGGAGTGGGCCGGTTCCAGCTACGTGGTCGCCAACGCGGCGCCCGAACTGCGTGCCCGCCACGACGTGGTCGCGGCCGGCGGGCACTGCGGCGTCGCGGAGGCGACCTGCCGGTGGCGGGGTTCCTGACACTCGGGCGCGAACACGTTGCTGCGCGATACACCATCGGCGTTCGGTGGTTGGCGAAAGGGGATGTATACAGCTAATGTACACTCGGCGAGTGTGACGAGAACACAGATCTATTTGACCGACGAGCAGAGGGACAGCCTCGGCAGCCGGGCTGTACGCACCGGAAGACCCATGAGTGAGCTGATTCGAGAGGCCCTGGACGAGTACCTCGGACGCCACGCAGACGAGCGCCGGCGGGACGTGCTGAGAGCCGCCGCCGGTCTGTGGGCAGATCGAGGCGACCTCGCTGAGATGCACGGCGCGCGCGCCACACTGGACAGAGACCTTTCGCGATGAACCGCCTTCTCGTGGATACCGACATCGCGATCGATTACCTGCGCGGCGAGCGGGCAGCGGTCGCGTTTGTCCGGGAGCATGAGAAAGAGATCTCTCTGTCGGCGGTAACGGTGGCCGAGCTCTTTGCCGGTGTGAGGGAGGGCGATGAGACATTCGAGCTCGAGGAGTTCGTCCGATTGTTTCCCGTGATCCCGGTCGACCTGGAGATCGCGAAGATGGCTGGGCTCCATCGTCGCGACTTCGGGCCGTCCCACGGCACAGGTCTGGCTGATGGGATGATTGCAGCTACGGCGGACGGCCACGAACTGGAATTGAAGACGTTGAACACCCGTCACTACCCTATGGTTCGTCGCCTTCGCCCACCATACGTGCGACCTTCCTGAGGCCTGAGGGCGGTCGCGGCCGGCTACCGGTCGCGGCCGGCTACATTGCGTCCGCAAGGCGCGCGGGCTGGGAACTCGAAGCGCTCGCCCGGTGCCCCCGCGACGAAGTGCTACAATCGAGCCGGCCCGGAGCCGAGAAACGAAGAGAGGCAGGTAACAAGAGATGGCTCCACGATCGAGCTGGAAGGCGTTCCTGAAGTTGAGCCTGGTGTCCATGCCGGTGCGCGGATTCACGGCGAGCAAGTCGGGCGGCGACATCCGACTGAACCAGTTGCACAAGGATTGCAACACCCGCGTCAAGTACCAGAAGGTCTGTCCCGAGCACGGCGAGCTCGCCTCCGACCAGATCGTCAAGGGCTACGAGCACAGCAAGGGCGAGTACGTCATCATCGAGGACGACGAGCTGGAGAAGCTGCGCACGCAGAGCGACCACTCGATCAACATCGAGGGGTTCATCCCGCCCGACGCGGTGGACCCAGTATATCACGCGGGCCGCACCTACTACCTGGTCCCCGACGGCACGCCGGGGCAGAAGCCGTACGCCCTGCTGCACCGCGGCATGCAGGAGAACGGCGTGCACGCTCTGGCACAGGTGGTGATCAGCGGGCGCGAACAGATCGTGCTGCTGCGGCCGATCGGCGACCTGTTGGGGCTCACGGTGCTGTATCACCACGCCAAGGTGCAGTCGTCCGAGTCGCTGCGCGAAGAGGTGGTCGACGTGGAGGTCTCCGACCAGGAGCTGACGCTGGCCAACACCCTGATCGGCGCCTCCCGGATGCAGGACTTCGACCTGGCCTCCTACGACGACCGCTACCACACCAAGCTGACCGAGCTGATCCGCATGAAGGTGGAGGGGCAGGAGGTGGTCCAGGCCGAGGACGCGGAGGAGCCGAAGATCATCAACCTCATGGAAGCCCTCAAGAAGAGCGTCGCCGAGGCGCAGAAGGCCGGCACGACCGCCGAGGCCCCGGCCGCCGCACAGTCCCCGGCCGCCGGCGAGTCGCCGAAGAAGATGGCGCCGAGCGCGGGAGCGCGCCACCCGGCGGCGAAGAAGAAGGCGGTGTAGGCATCTGCCGGACCTGCCGCGTCTCATTGCTCCGATGCTGGCCACCAGCGGCAGTCCGTTCGATTCCGCGGATCACCTGTTCGAGCTCAAGTGGGACGGGTTCCGCACCATGGCGCACGTCGAACACCGCTCGCTGCGGCTGATCAGCCGCGGCGGCCGCGACGTGACCGCCCAATACCCGGAGCTCGCTCCCCTGGCCGCGCTGCCCGACGGCAGCGTGGTCGACGGCGAGATCGTCGCCCTGGACGCCGACGGCGTGCCCGACTTCGAGTCCCTGCAGCCGCGGGATCAGGCACGCGGTGCGCGGCGTGCCGAGGCACTGGCGGCGCGGCAGCCGGTCGGGTTCATCGCCTTCGATCTGCTCTACCGGGACTTCCAGCCGGTCATGGCGGACCCGCTGCGCGTCCGCCGGGAACGGCTGCTGCAGCTCGATACCCCGGAGCCGATGGCGATCTCGGAGGCGATCCGGACGGAAGGGCGCACGCTGTACGAGCGCGCGTGCGCGAGGGGCATGGAAGGGATCATGGGCAAGCGCCTGGACAGCCCGTATCGGCCCGGGAGGCGCTCGGACGCGTGGACCAAGATGAAGCGGCGGCTGCACGCCCTGTGCGCGATCGTCGGTTACCTGCCGCAGGAGACCGGAGACATCCAGAGCGTCGCGGTGGCGATGGACCGCGACGGCGTGCTGACCTATGCCGGCCGGGTCGGCACCGGCTATGGCGAGGACGAGCGGCTGCGTCTTGCGCGCCTGCTGCGCAGGCGCGTGACCGATGGTGCGCTGGTCGAGATGCCGGCCGGCGCTCTGGCCGTACGGCCCGGCCTCTACTGCGAGGTCAGCTTCGTGGAGCAGACGCGTGCCGGTGTCCTGCGGGCGCCAGTGTTCGAGCGGCTGATCGAGGAGGCGTAGCCATGAGCGAGGCGGTCGTGTCGCGGTTCACGACGGCGCAGCTCGCTCGCATCCTGGACCTGCCGCCAAGCGAGATCCGCCGCTGGGTGCGGAGCGGGCTGCTGCAGCGGGCACGGGGGGAAGGGCGGTCGGCGTCCTTCGACTTCAGGGACGTCGCCACCTCCCGCGCAGTGGCCGCGCTGACCCGCGCCGGCGTCACCACGCGGCAACTCAAGCGGTCGTTGCGCCAGATCGGCCGATGGCTGCCGAATGCGGACGACGTGCTCCCTCACCTGGAGGCAGCCGGGGACGGCGTCGGGGTGCGGGTGCGCCTGCGCTCCGGCGAGGCTGCCGAGCCTTCGGGTCAACTCCTGCTGGACTTCGCCGCCGAAGGCGATGGCGCCCGGCCGGCCGAGGAGCGGATCGTCGAGCTCTGCCCGCAGTCGGGCGCGGAGGCGCTACCGGACCCGGACGGCGCCGAGGCGTGGTTCGACGCCGGCGTGCACGCGGACGAGGCCGGCGCCCACGAGCAGGCGGTGGACGCATACGCGCAGGCGATCGAGCGCGGTGCCGACTCCGCCGAGGTCTACTACAACCTGGGCAACGCCCGGTACGCGCTCGGCCGCGCCGCCGAAGCGGCTTCCAGCTATCTGCGCGCGGTCGAGCGGGAGCCGGACTACGTCGCTGCATGGAACAACCTGGGCAACGCCCTCATCGACACCGGCCGTGCCGCCGAAGCGGTCGACGCCTATCGCCGCGCGCTCGCCGTGGACCCGCACTACGCCGACGCGCACAGCAACTTGGCCGAGGCGTGCGTGCAGCTCGGCCGCACCCAGGAGGCGCGTCAGCATTGGCAGGCGTATCTGCGCACGGATCCGCACAGCACCTGGGCCGAGCAGGTCCGCCGGAAGCTGCTCTCGCTCCAGCCGCTGCCGGAGCTGGACATCCCCTTCTGAACGCTGCCGGTGGGGAGGTGCGGCGTCAGAGCGAGACGCCGGCCGTACCGCGTGTGAGCTGGAAGGCCACGGCGCCGCTCCGCAGCTGCGCCGGCGTGTAGTCGCCGGCTAGCGCCGCGGCGGCCAGCTCCGCAAGACGGCGGCCGGCTTCGTCCGGCGACCCCGCCTCCGCGAGCGCCAGGTCGAACCCGGCGGCGTCCGCCGCGTCGGTGACCTGCAGGACCGGCACGAACGGGTGGGCGTGCATGGGCCGGCTGGGACTGAAGGCGACGATCAGCTCGGCCCCGGCCGCGACCAGGCCGCCGGCGACCTCGTCGACGTGGCCGGTGGGAGCGGCCATCAGGTGGAGCCCGCCGGCGGAAGGGCGCTCTGCGAAGCGGACCGTGGGACGCGGTTTGTCGGCGGCGATGCCGGCCCCGGCCAGGACCGCCGGCGTGGGGCCGGCGGCAGGCGCGATCACCGATCCGCCGGAGGCGACCACGGCGACCGCGAAGCTCGCCAGCAGGTCGGCCGTCGACGGGCTGCACGGGTCGCCGGCGGCGACCAGACCGACCACCGGCGGCCCGCCTTCGCCCGCCGGGAGGCGGCCGGCGACCGCCGTCGCGAAGTGACCGGCCACCCGTTCGGTCACCGCGGCGATGCCGCCGTCGAGCTGGATGCTCGCCCAGCCGAAGCGGTCGGTGGACTGGCCCGCGTCGCGCAGTGCGGCGCGGAAGTAGTCGTTGTGCGTGCGCTCGCAGCCGTGCTCCAGCAGCAGCGCCGCCGCCACCGCCGGGTGCAGCACGTGGCCCACCAGCGTGCGGGTGTACAGGTCGTCGCTGCCGCCGGAGCCGCAGCCCTCGGTGTGGGGGAGGGCGACCACCCCGGCCAGCGCTCCGGCGACGGTGCCGCGCTGCTCGATGCCGGCGGCGATCAGGCCGGCCACCTGCCCGGAGCAGAGCGAGGTGGGGGCGATCAGGCCGACCCGCGGACGCTCGTGCGGCCACGCCGGCGCGGGAATCCGGCCATGGTGGCGATCGCGGCGCGCTGCCGCACGGTCAAGCGCCGGTGCTTCCGCGAGCGGTTCGGTTGCCGCGGCGACATGGGCGGAGCGGGCGCCGGGGCCACGGCCCGCGAGCCCTTCGCCGACTGCCCACTCGCGCCAGATGGAGACCTGGCTGTGGCCGGCCAGCTCGCCCTTGGTGCGCTCGCCGGAGGCGACGCGCAGCGTCTGCTCCAGCACCTCGTCCGTCAGGACGTCCATGGGCTCGCCGTCCAGGTAGCGGCCGGCGTTCACGTCCATCTCGCGTGGGAGCAGCTCGTAGCGCGGCGTGGTGGTCACGAACTTGATCGTGGGCACGAACGGGAAGTTGGTGATCGAGCCGTTGCCGGTCACGAAGAAGATCACGTTGGAACCGGAGGCGACCTGGCCGGCGACGCTCTCCAGGTCGTTGCCGGGGCTGTCCATGAAGTGGAACCCAGGTTCCGTGACCGGAGCCGCGTATTCGACGACGCCGGCCAGCGGCACGTCCGGGGCCTTCTTGGCGGCGGCGCCGATCGACTTCAGCGTGATGTTGTACAGGCCGCGCAGCTTGTTGCCGCCCGACGGGTTGCCGGCCGCCGATTGCCCGTGGCGGGCGGTCCACGCCTTGAAGCGCTCCACCTGGTCCAGGAAGGCGGCGGCGGTGGCCCGGTCCCTGACCGACGACAGCACGTAGCGCTCGGCGCCGATCAGCTCGTCCGTCTCGGCCAGGATGGCGCCGCCGCCGGCGGCGATCACCTCGCGCGCCACCGCGCCGGCCAGCGGGTTGCCGGAGATGCCGGAGAAAGCGTCCGAGCCGCCGCACTGCAGGGCGATGTTGAGCGCCGACAGCGGCAGCTCGCACCGGCAGGCGTCGGCCGCGGCGCGCAGCAACGGTAGAACGGCATCGTCGTCGACGGGGTCTCCCGCGGTCGTTGCGACGATCGGCATGCGATCCAGCCGGCGCTCCCGCGCCGCGGCGCAGGCGGTCACGTCCGCCCAGCGCACGGCGCCCGACGGATGATCCAGCACCACGGCGCCGGCCACGTTGGGATGGACCAGGAAGCCGACCAGCGCGCGCTCCAGCAGATCGCGGTTGTTGGGCGGCTCCGGGCCGCCGCCCTCCGTGTGCGCGACCGGCACCACGCCATCCGTGCCGCCCAGCGAGCGGGCGATGCCGTCCAGCCGCGCGGCCAGCGCGACCGCGGCGGCGCTCGCGTGGGAGTTGACCGCCAGCACGATCACGTAGTTGCGGGTGCCGAAGCCGCGCTCGCCTCGGTCGTAGCCGGCGAACCGCAGGTCCCGTGGAGTCGCGGCAAGCGGCGCGGCCGGCGCGACCTCGTCCAGCCGCGCCGACTGCGAAAGCGGCAGGTCCTCGAAGTTGGCGTCGGCCGGCAGCGCCAGCGGCAGGTCGCGCTGCGCCAGCGCCTCGATCATGCCGGCGTTGCGGATCCAGTCACCGGGATCGATGTCGCGCAGCGCCCGGCCGAACGGATAGCCCCAGGAGAGCAACTCTTCGCCGCGACGGATGCGGGTGACCGCAAAGCGGTGCCCTTCCAGCACCGGGTGCGGCAGCGCGAACCTCGGGTTCCGCCCCGTCCCGCCGTGCTCGATCCGCCGGCCGGTGCTCAGGGTGGACAGCGCGATGGCGACGTTGTCCACCGGGTCGGCGAGCCGCGCGACCGCCGGCAGCGTTACCGGCCCGTCCGCGGCGACGGTCACTCCTGAGGCGGTCATTCCAGCCTGCGCGGGCGAGGGGACGGCGGCCTCAGGAGGACTCGGCGGCCAGCAGATCGTCGAATACGTCCCGGCCGCGCTGCAACTCGTTGATCATGCCCATGAACTCGCTGCCCTGCACCAGGAGCCGAGCGCCCTTGGCGTGGATGTCGGCGGTCAACGGCACGTCGCCCGGCCGTCCCCACGCCTTGCCGTGGCGCGCCGCGGCGGCGGCCACCCGATCGGTGGCGGCGTCGATGTCCAGGTCTCCTTCGTGGTGCCGGATGCGCAGGGTCAGGTCGGCGGGGCCGATGAACAGCCCGTCGACGCCCTCCACCGCCGCGATCGCGTCGGCGTTCTCGACCGCCTGCGGGGTCTCGATCTGCACCACCACGAAGGTCTCGCGATTGACGTCCTCCGCGTAGGTCTCACCGGCGTCCAGGTAGTAGTCGCCGTCCAGGCCGGCGCCGTCCATGCCGCGGCTGCCGGTCGGCGGGAACTTGACCGCCTGCACGATCTGGTGCGCCCGCTCCGGGGTGTTGACCAGCGGGAACATCATGCCCGTGGCTCCGTCCTCCAGCACGCGGTAGAGCTGGGCGCCGTCGACCAGCGGCACGCGCACCATCACGTCGATGTCGACCAGGTGCGACAGCACCAGCAGCGACTGCAGCTCGCGCTGCTCCATCGCGCGATGCTCCAGGTCCAGCCAGATGCAGTCGAAGCCCAGGTGCGCGGCGTGGCGCATGAACGCGGGGATGTAGTGGCCGAGCCCGCAGATGCGCACGGCGCGTCCGGCGCGCAGCTTGGCCAGGGTCTTGCTGACTCTCATGATGAGCTCCTCTCGTTTCTCTCAGGTCTCGTCCACGAAGGGAATCTGGTTCGCTTCGCAGAACTTCCTGGCGCCGTCCAGGTAGCCGTCGAACAGCTCCTGGTTCCGGCGCCGGCGCATAAGCAGCGGATCCACGGTGCCGCGCACGTGCAGCTCAAGCACGTCGTCGTCCACGAACCGGTAGACGGCGAACGCCCGCTTCCTGGTCAGCCGGAACCGGACCAGGTCGTCGCAGCTCAGGTTGTGCACGGCCGGTTTCTTGGCTTCCGTGTCGATCAGTACCAGCTCGGTCTTGTCGAAGGTCAGTCGTGGGCGGGGTGCCATGCCGTACCGTACCCCGATGCGGCCGGCGCTATCGATCCCCGGCGGCGCTGCCGGGCACGGAGGTCAGCTTCGGATCCCACTCCGCGGTGAGCTCGGCGACGACCTCGTCCAGCACCTGCCGGGTGCTTCCGTCACGGGCCGTTCGCGGCCCCCACTTCCACTGCTCCAGGTAGGCGTCGCTGCCGGCCAGCCCCTCGCGCATGGCGACCCGGTCGATCTCGGTCTGGTAGCGGTCGGGCATCGTCGCCGACTGCGTTCCCTCCTCGCCGTACACCTTCACCTGCGCGGGAATGCCGCCCCAGGACAGCACCTTGTACTCGGCCATGGCTCATGCCTCCTCGTTGAGGTGTCCCCGGCGGTGCGCGCGCAGGAACGCCTTGCAGCGGTCGTCGCGGCCGAGCAGCAGATCTTCGGCCATGCGGTAGCGGACCGACTCGCGGTCCATGCCGCGCACCTCGTCCAGGTGGCTGGTCACCGGATCGACGATGCCGGAGTCGGCGCCGGCCTGCAGCGCCAACAGCAGGAACACGTCGTTGATCAGCCGCCGCTGCGGCATCCCGAACGACACGTTGCTGAAGCCGCCGGTGATGTGGATGTCGGGTCCGAAGCGGCCGCGGATCGTGCGGATGGCGTCCAGGCAGTGGTTGCCGAACTCGATGTCGACCGAGATCGGGAAGACCAGCGGGTCGACGAAGATGTCGGACGCCGCGATCCCCTTGCCGAGCGCTGCCTCGATGATGCGCGTGGCGTTGTCCGCCCGCTCGCCGGCGCCGGCCGGCATGCCGGACTCGCCGGCGGCGGTGACCACCACGCGCGTGTCGAATCGCTTCACGTCGTCCAGTACGTCGATCCGCTCCAGGGACGCCGAGTTCATCAGCGGCCGGCCCGCCCGGCCGGCGTCGACCACCTCCAGCCCGGTACGGATCGTGTCGCTGTTGGAGGAGTCGATCGATAGCGGCGTCGAACCGGTGTCCTGCACCATGCCGGCCAGCCACGCCATGGCGTGCTGCTGCTCGTCCGGCTTGAGCGACACCTCGTCGACGTTCAGGTCCAGGTAGTCCGCGCCGGCGCGCTCCTGGCGCTGCACCAGCGTAGCCAAGTACTCGAGCGCGATCGGGGCGTCGGGGCCGCCGGCCATCGCCGTGCGCACCGCGATGCCCACGTGCTTGACGCGGCCTTCCTCGTAGTCCTGCCCGCGCTTGACGTCGTCCGGGATCGGCAGGTAACCGCTCTCGCGGCCGCGGTCCCTGAAGCGCACCGACTCGCGCCCGTCCGGCGCCTCCACGATGCGCTTGCCGCGGCGCAACAGCACCCGGGTGGTGTGTATGTTTTCGCCTATAGTCGTGAATCGTCCGTTGTCGTCGCCCAAACCTGTTGCTCCTGGTGGTTCTCGTTCCGTTGTCAGCGCCGTGCGGCGCCGAGCTGCATCGGCTCGAACCGGCAGCCGTCAACGAACAGTTCGAAGAAGTCCGGCTCCAGCTCCAGCTCGACATGCTCGATGCGTTGCGCCAGCGCGTCGATGCGCTCGCGTTCGGGCTCGGAGAGTAGCGCGATGCGAGCCCCCTCGACCGCGGCGTTGCCGACCTTTTCGATCCGGTCGGCCGCAACGGGTGCCAGCATGCCGATATCGATGGCGTTGCGCTCGTTCACGTAGGTGGCGAACCCGCCGGCCAGGTAGAGCCGGTGCAGCTCTGCCGGCTCGATACCGAAGTGTCGCATGGCGATCACCTGGCCGCAGTAGTTGGCCGCCTTGGCCTGCGCCAGCGCGCTGGCGCAGGCGCGCGAGAAGGTGATGCGGTCCGGCACCACGTCGATCTCCTTGAGCCGCCGGTCGGCGGTGAACACCCCCTTGGGCGTGATCATGCCGTGCCGTCGCAGCTCCGCGACCAGGTCGATCAGGCCGGAACCGCAGATTCCTTCCGGCGGAGCATCGCCGATGGTGTGGAATGAGAATCCCCCATCCTTCCAGGCCAGCGACTCGATGGCGCCGTCGTAGGCGGGCATGCCGTGGGTGATCAGCCCGCCCTCGAACGCGGGGCCGGCCGGGCAGGACGCGGCGATCAGCCGGTCGCGGTGGCCGACCACGACCTCGGTGTTGGTGCCCACGTCGACCAGCATCACCGGCCGTTCGGCGTCGGCCATGCCGATCGCCAGCAGGCAGGCGACGGTGTCGGCGCCGACGTGGCTGCCGATGATGGGCAGGCCGACCACGCGGGCGCGCGGGTTCAGGTGCAGGCCGAGCTGCCGCGCGGGCGCCTGCAGCGTGGTGGTGGCGCGGCGGCCGGCGCGGAAGTCCGCCTCAACGCTGGAGCGGTACGGACGCTGGCCCAGCCCCTGAACGTCCAGCCCGAACAGGATGTCGCGCATGGTCGGATTGCCGGCGACGACGATCTCCGTCACCGAGGTGCGCCGGAACCCGCAGGAGCGGGCGACCGTGCGGATCTCGGTGTTGATGGCGCTGACGATGGCGTGCTGCAGCTCGCCGGTGAAGCTGCCGGCCGCGTAGGAGATGCGGTGCATGATGTCGGAGCCCGCGAACCCCTGCGGGTTGGCGAAGGAGGCGGTGACGATGGTCGCTTCCGCTTCCAGGTCGATCACCTTCATCACCACGGTGGTGGTGCCCAGGTCGATGGCGAGGCCGAGCTCGTGTCCGGGGAAGCGGTCCCGCGGGGAGGCGGAGCCGGGGCTGCCGTCGGTCCGAAGCTCCGCGTCGAGGGTGCGCTCGCGGCCGGCGCCGCTGCCGTCGGTGAGGATGCGCGGCGAGCGGCGCAGCGGCTGGAACGCCACCTCGGCGCAGCGGTCCGTGACCTCGGTCTGGCACGCCAGTCGGAACGGGTCCTGCAGGAAGCGCTCCGCTTCCGTGCGGGGGCTCAGCCCGTCGAGGCCGGCATCGACACGCACCACGCACTCGTGGCAGATGCCGGTGCGCGCGCAGGAGCTGGGGACGCGCATCGACGCGCGGTCCGCGTAGTCGAACAGCGTGGCGCCTGCCACCGGGCTCAGCCGTTCGGCGCCGCACGTCACGCTCCCCGATCCGTGGTGGTCCGCGTCGACCTCCTCGCCCGCACGTCGTCGCTGTCGCTCCGGCGTGCGCCCAGCCGGCCGTTCCTGGGAGCTCACCGCTATCGCGTCGACTTCCCAAGCACTTCGATAGTCGAGCTTGTCGTCGCCCGCACAGAGGAAGCGGAGCCTGTCCGTCCCCGACGCGAAGCGCGGGTCGTCGGCTTCGGGGCGCCTCTGGTTGCGGCAGCCGAACGCGGCGGTGCAGCGGTCGTGCCGGTCCTTGTACGGACAGCGCCACGTCGCCTGGACGCTGGCGTGGTCGGCGATCGGCGCCAGCACCGCGCTGAGGCGGTCAAGGCGCTGCTGCCATGCCTCCGCTTCCAGGCCCGCCGCCACGGACCCTCCATCGTTCCCGGCGCCGGACGCCCGCTCAGTCGTCGACCTGCTCCCGTTCGACCATGAGCCGCTTGGCCAACTCCACGCAGGCGACCGCGTCCTTGCCGTAGCCGTCGGCGCCCATGTCGTCGGCGAACTCCTGCGTGACCGGGGCGCCGCCCACCATGATCTGCACGTCGTCGCGCAGGTCGGCGTCGATGAACGCCTCGATAGTCTTGCCCATGTTGGGCATGGTCGTGGTCAGCAGCGCCGACATGCCCATCAGCGGCGCCTCGTTCTCCTCCACCGCGTCGATGAACTCGTCGGCCGAGGTGTCGACGCCCAGGTCGATCACCTCGAAGCCGGCGCCGCGCAGCAGCATGATGCACAGGTTCTTGCCGATGTCGTGCAGGTCGCCCTTGACCGTGCCCATCACCACCGTGCCCTGCGACGGCACGCCGGACTCCGACAGGATCGGCTCGATGTGCGCCATGCCGGCCTTCATGGCGCGGGCGCACGCCAGCACCTCCGGCACGAAGATGATGTTCTCCCGGAACTTGATGCCGACGATCCCCATGCCCGCGATCAGACCGTCGTCCATGATCTCGACCGCGGTGATGCCGCCGTCAAGCGCCTGCTTCGTCAGCTCGTCGACCTCGTCGTCCTCTCCCTCGATGAGGGCCGCCGAGATCTCCTGCATCGCCGGCCGGGCGCGCGCGAACATCTCGATCATGCGCTCGCGCTCGTCGGGCCGCTCGATGAACTCCTCGATCTCCTCTCGGATCAACTCATTGTCGATGTCTTCGATCTGCGCCATGGGTGGTTCCGTCCGTTCCTGTGGTGCGTGCTGATTCCGGCGGTCAGTTCGCGTACTGCCGAGACCAGTCGGCGACCGCCGCGGGGATGGCCTTGAGGTTGTCGAGCGGGGTCTGCAGCGGGATCGCGCACTCGGGCCCGACCAGCTTGATGCCGGCGTCCAGGTTCTTGCGCACCTCCGCCTGCACCTCCTCGGGGCCGCGGGCGAACAGCGTCTCCGGGTTGTTGACGTTGCCGACCAGGGCGATGCGGTCGCCGGTCACCTCGATGGACTCGGCCGGGTCGTTCTTGGAGTCGTAGTGGAAGGCGGCGAAGCCGGTCTCGGCGATGTAGCCCATGCGGTCGATGGTCTTGCCGCAGATATGCAGGATGAGCGGGATCGGGATGCGTTCCACGAACTCGATGTGCAGGTCCCGCAGGAAGCGCCGGTAGTAGTCGCCCGACACCAAGTCGCCGGTGGCGTGGTCGGGCAGGGTCAGCGCGTCGGCGCCCGCCTCGATCTGGGCGACGCCGAAGTCGATGGTCGCCTCCTTTAGCCGGTCCAGGATCAGCTTGGTCTCGTCCGGGTCGTCCAGGGACAGCAGCAGGAAGCGCTCCACGCCGAAGCAGTGGTAGGCGAGCGACCACGGCCCCATGGTCTTGCCGATCACCGCCACCTCGTCGCCGTACTCCGCCTTCAGCCGGCGGATCGCGTCGAGCACGCAGGTGGTGTCCTGATGGGTGAGGAAGTCGCGCGGGATGACGATGTCGTCCGGCGTCTCCCAGATTGGCTGGCTCATCTTCACGGTCGGCCAGTTGTCCTTCTGCTCCCACTGGATCTTGCAGCCGAGCGCGGAGGAGTCCTGGATGATCGAGAACACGGGCATGATGGTGTCGAAGCCCAGCTCGGTATGGCCCGTGGCCGCCAGGCGGGCCATCAGCTCGCCGTCGCGATTGGCATCCGGGAACGGCGCATCCACCAAGTCCATCAACTCCACGGTCGCCACCGAGGTCGGGTTGCACACCGCCGGCCGGTCGACCGGCTCGCCGCGAAACGCCGCCAGCACCCGCTCCCTGCCTGTCATCGGTTTCCTCCGTTCATCGTCGCGCCCGTTACCGCTGCTGACTCGGTGCGCTGAGCACGCCTCGCGACGCGGCCGCTTCCTGCTCGCGCAACGCGCCCCGCACGTTGAGCGCCCGCAGCAGCAGGAGCCCGACCAGCTCGTGGTGGTCGGTCCCGCAGGGGAACCGTACTTCGTCGCCTTCCACGTCGAGCTCCGCCAGCTTGCCCAGGCCGGCGGCGACCGCCGCCACCCGCCTGCGCTCGCGGGCGCCGTCCCGGTCGCCCGAGCAACGGTAACGGCCGCCGCCCAGCCCGTCGGCGCGGATCGTCAGGTCGTTCTTCTTGTCCAGCACCCACATCTCTCGCTGCGCCGGCTCGGTGCCGGGCGCGACCTTGCACGACTCCACGAACAGCCTCTTGAGCGCCGTCTCGTGGGCGTACCCGCAGGCAAACCGCAACGCCAGCGGATTGCCGCCGGCGCTCTCCATGCCGCCGATCGCCTGCATCACGGCCGCCAGAAACGCCATCCGGTCGCCGGCCCCCTCACGCTTGCTGTAGCTGTGCAGCAGGTAGGTGGCGCCGTCGGCGCCGTCGGTGCGGTAGACGGCGATGCTGATGTCGTGGAAGTGCGGATCCATCGACAGCAACTCGATGCGGCGGCCCAGATCGAGGGTCTCCATGGCGCGCGACGATGGTACGGCGGGGCCGACCTCGGGTCAAATGCGTTAGTATCCCCTCAATGGATCGCTCTTCGAGTGAGGTTCGCTTCGCTCACCTGCGGCTGATCTGTGACTTCGGCGAGATGAGCGGGCTGTTCCTGGGCTCGCTCAGCCTGAAGGCGTTCCTGGACCGCGCGGTGCAGATGGTCGCGCGCCACATGCGCGCGGCGGTGTGCAGCATCTACATCTTCGAGGAAGAATCCGAGGAGCTGGTGCTCCGCGCGACCATCGGCCTGGAGCCGTCGCCGGTCGGCCGCGTGCGCCTGGCGCTCGGCGAAGGGATCGTCGGCGCCGCGCTCGAAGGCCGGCGGCCGATCGTGCAGCGGATCGCCTCCGAGCATCCCAGCTTCAAGCCAGTCCCCGACATCGACGAGGAGCGCTACGAGGCGTTCCTGGCGGTGCCGATCACGCGCGGCATCGCTCCCATCGGCGTGCTGGCCGTGCAGCGCGAAGCGGCCACGCCGTTCGACGAGGACGACGCGCTGGCGCTGCGCGCGGTCGCCAGCCAGCTCGCCAACGCGCTGGAGAACGCGCGGCTGCTCATGGACGCCAGGGAAGCGGACGAGTCGGCGCGGAGCGACGGTCACCGCCGCCCGGCACGGGGCGCCCGCGGCCGCCAGGCGCGCTCCGGGGAGCGCTTCGCCGGGCAGACGGCCGCCGAAGGCCAGGCGGTGGGACCGGCCGCGCCGTTCGACCGCGAGGGGGTCTACGAGTCGTTCGCCCAGCGTACCTATGACCGCACGTTCGGCCGGGCCGACTTCGAATCGGCGGTGCTCGCCACCGAGCACAAGCTCGAGGAGCTGCAGGCCAAGGTGGAGGACAAGCTTTCCGACGTCGCTTCGCTGATCTTCGCCGCCCACCTGCTGATCCTGAAGGACCAGGAGTTCATCGGCCGCGTGCTGACCCGCATCGAACGGGGCGAAAGCGCCCCCGGCGCCGTGCTGCAGGTGGCCTCCTCCTACCTGCAGCGCTTCGCCGCCAGCGAGAGCGTCTACATCAAGGACAAGGTGCAGGACGTCAAGGACGTGGTGGTGCGCCTGCTCGGCAATATCGTCGGCGAGAGCTCGGCGATCGACTCCCGGCCGGGCAGCATCGTGGTGGCGCGGGAGCTGTACCCGTCGGACCTGCTGGAGCTCTCCGCCCTGGGGGCTGCCGGCGTGGTGCTGGTCACCGGCGGCGCCAGCTCGCACTTGTCGATCCTGGCCCGGTCGCTGCTGCTGCCGCTGATCATCGTCCGCGACGAACGGATGATGACCGTCACCGAGGGGAGCACCCTGCTGCTGGACGGCAACGGCGGCATGGTGCAGGTCAATCCCGACGAGGCTGACCTGCAGATCTTCCACGATCAGCGGGCGATCCTGGAGCGCTCGGAGCGTCAGGCGCCGGGGCAGCCGGTCACCAGGACGATCGACGGCACCGGCATCCGCGTCCTGGCGAACGTGAACCTGCTCAGCGACGTGGAGCTCGCCACCGATCTGGGCGCCGACGGCATCGGCCTGTACCGCAGCGAGTTCCCGTTCATCGTGCGCAGCGACTTCCCGACGGAGGAGGAGCAGCTCGCGGTGTACACGCAGTTGCTGGCGCGGTTCCGGGGACGCGAGGTCAACCTGCGGACGCTCGACATGGGCGGCGACAAGGTCCTGTCCTACTTCTCCGACGACACCCGCGAAGCCAATCCGTTCCTGGGCATGCGCTCGATCCGCTTCTCGCTGCGCAACCCGGACATCTTCCGGCAGCAGGTGCGGGCGATGCTGCGCGCCGGCGTGGGCCGCACCATCCGCATCATGTTCCCGATGGTGTCGGCCCTGGACGAGTTCCTGCACGGCCGCAGGATCACCCTGGACTGCGTGCAGGAACTGCAGGACGAGGGCGTCGAGTGCGATCTGCCTGCCATCGGCATGATGGTCGAGGTTCCGTCGGTGCTGCCGATCATCGATGCCTTCGCGGCGGAGGCCGACTTCCTGTCGATCGGCAGCAACGACCTGATCCAGTACCTGATCGCGGTCGACCGCACCAACGAGAAGGTGGCCGACCTCTACCGCCCCTACCACCCGGCGGTGCTGCGCTCGCTGCACCTGGTGGCCGAGAGCGCCGTAGAGCATGGCACCGAACTGTCGGTGTGCGGCGACATGGCGCACCAGGCCGAGTACATCCCGTTTCTGATCGGCATCGGCGTGCGCACGCTGAGCGTGGAGCCGACGTACCTGCCGCGGGTGCGGGCGCTGGTGGCCGGCATCGAGCTGCAGGAGGCGGAGGCGGAAGCGGACGCGATGCTCGCCTGCACCACGCTGACCGACGTCGAGGAAGTGATGGGCGAACGCCTGTGGGCGCGCCGCGAAGTCGGCGAGCTGTTGTAGGAGCGGTCCGCGGGCCGGAGCTCAGTCGTCCAGCGGCACCACGCCTTCGCGGATCGCGGTACGGGCGATCTCAGCCTCTGGATGATGTCTAGACGCCCGGATGTTGCTATTGTCTCCCCATCAGCCGGACGGGGAGGAGCGCGATGAATCTCGACATCCAGGGCGTGCACATGCCGGTGGCGAAGGATACCCGAGAGTACCTGGAGAAGAAGCTCCACCGGCTCCGTCACGTGGACGATCAGATCGTGGACCTGCGCGTGACGCTCACCGCCGATCACGGCTCGATCCTGTTCGGGGCGAACCTGCACCTGCGCTGGGGTAGCGACCTGCACGTGGAAATCGAGGCGTACGACGAGCACGAGGGGGTCGACCTGCTCATCGACAAGCTGGAGTCCGCTGCGACCAAGGACAAGGAGCGGATCCAGGAGAAGCGGAGGTAGAACGATGGGTGTCATCACGATTTCGCGGCAGCTCGGATCCGGTGCTGCCGACATCGTCGAGCAGGTGGCCGGACAGCTCCGCTACGACGTGGTCGACAAGCAGATCATCAGCGAGGTGGCGCGCGCTACCGGCGTTCCCGAGGAACGCGTGAGCGAGGTCGACGAGCAGGATGAGACCGGGCTGCGCGGCATCCTGGAGCGCTGGTTCGAGGCGGCGGCCGCCACGGGCGCCTATCGGGCTTCGGGTTTCGGGGATGTGGCGATCCCGCCGGGGGCGCTGATCGACGAGCTGGGCGAGACCACGCACGTGCTGGACCGCGAGGTCTACCACGAGGTCGTGCGCCAGGCGATCATGAAACTCGCCGAGCGCGGCGACGTGATCATCGTCGGCCGCGGCAGCATGATGGTCCTGCAGGACGTGCCCGGCGTGCTGCGGGTGCGCATCACCGCCTCCGAGAAGTCGCGCGCGGAACGGGCGGGGGCGCTGGAGGGACTCGGCGCCCGCGAGGCGCTGCAGCTTGTCCGTGACAGCGACCGGCGGCGGTCGGCATTCATCTCCCGCAACTATCACGCCGATTGGGACGACGCGTCGCTCTACCACCTGGTGGTCAACACCGAGATTGTCCCGTCGTCGACGGCGTCAAAGGTAATCGCGGCTGCCGCCAAGGACCTTGCCAAACCGCAGGCGGGCGCCGCCCGCATTCGCAAGCGCTGGTTCCGACGCTGAACGCTGCTCCCGCAGGGGAGCGGCCGTCCCCCGGGATCGGTCAGTTCACGATGTTGCGGGGCGTTCCGGCCAGGAAGGCGCGGACGTTCTCCGCCGTTCGGGTGATCAGGTTCTGCCGCGCCTCGCGCGTGGACCAGGCCGAGTGCGGGGTGATCAGGGCGTTGCGCGCGGTGAGCAACGGGTTGCCGTCGCTCGGTGGCTCGCTAGTGAGCACGTCGAAGCCGGCGCCGGCCAGCCGGCCCTGATTCAGCGCCTCGGCCAGTGCGTGCTCGTCGACGATGCCGCCGCGCGCGGTGTTGATCAGCAGCGCCGACGGCTTCATCAGTGCGATCGCTTCGCTGTCGATCAGGTTGCGCGTGGCGTCGTTGAGCGGGGTGTGCACGGTGACGACGTCCGCTTCGCGCAGCAACTCGTCTACCGGCGTGTTGGGGTAGGCGCCGTCGGCAATGCCCAGGGCGTCGTGGGCGATCACGCGCATGCCGAATCCCTCCGCGATGCGCGCCACGCCGCGTCCGATCGTCCCGAAGCCGATGATGCCGATCGCCTTGCCGTGCAGCTCGAAGGTCGGGTAACGCAGCAGCGTGAAGCCGTCCGCGGCCTCCCAGTCGCCGGACGCCACGTCGGCGGCGTAGCGGAACGCCTGCGTGGCCAGGTTCAGGACCAGCGCGAATGCATGCTGCGGGACCGTGTTCTCGGCGTAGCCCGGGACGTTGCAGACCGGGATGCCGCGCGCGGACGCCGCCTGCACGTCGACGTTGTCGTAGCCGGTCGCCGCCGCCGCCACCAGGCGCAGGTCGCGGCCGGCCTCGATCGCGGCGGCGGTCACCTTGGCCTTGTTGGTGATCAGCACGTTGGCATCGCGCCCGCGCTCCACGCCCTCGTCCGGGGTGGAGTTGGCGTAGTGCACGTAGTCGCCCTGAGAGGAGATGCCGCTGAAGTCGACATCGCCGTCGAGCGAGTACATCGCATCGTCCAGGAACACGATGCGAACCGTATCGCCGCGTACCCGGTCAGCCACGGGCGGCCTTCGCTCGACCGCGGTCGAGTGCCTCCGGGTTGACCACGACGAGGGGCGGCCGCTCGCCGTCCAGGACCGTGGCCATTCCCTCCGCCATCACCTCCGCCATGCGGTCCATCGCTCCTTGGGTCATCGCCATGGCGTGCGGGGCGGTGAGCACCGCCGGATGGCGGAAGATCGGGTGATCGAAGTCGGGCGGCTCGGGCTCGAACACGTCGAGCGCGGCGCCGGCCAGCGGCCCGTCCTCGATCCCGGCGAGCACCGCGTCCAGGCTCTCCACCACGCCGCCGCGCGCCAGGTTGATCAGGAAGGAGCCCGGCTTCATGGCCGCGATCCGCGTGCGGTCGATCATGCCGCGGGTCTCGGCAGTGAGCGCCGTGTGCAGGCAGACGGTGTCGGAACGCTTGAGGAGCGCGTCGAGATCCACCAGCTCGACGCTGAGCGCCTTCGCGGCGGCCGGATCGCCGTACGGGTCGTGGGCCAGGAGCGTGACTCCGAACGGCCCGAGCAATCGGGCGAGCGCCTGGCCGATGTTGCCGAAGCCGACGATGCCGACCGTCAGTCCGGCGATGTCGCAGGCCAGGAACTGCTCTCGTGACGCCCAGTTGCGGGCCTTCATCTGCTCGTCCCAATAGGGGATCCGCTTGTTCAGCGCCAGCAGGTAGGCCACCGAGGCCTCGGCCACGGTAGCTGCGTTGGCGCCGGGCGTGGTGATGAGCGCCACGCCACACTCGGTGGCGGCCTCCACGTCCACGGAGTCGTAGCCTACCCCGGTGCGGCCGATCACGCGCAGCCCGGCGGCGCGGCGGATCAGGTCGCCGGGCGCGCCGGAGGAGCCGCGCAGGATGAGCCCGATGACGTCGTCGTCGACTGCCGCATCCAGCGTAGCCTGCTCGTTGTCGGCGGTGACCTCGATGGGTCCGTGTGGTGCCAGGATCCGGTGCGTCACCTCCGGAACCTCCCCGCTGGCGATGAATCTGCGCATGATCAGTTCCCTCCGGCCTTGCGGTAGGGCGCGAGCGCGGCGAACGCAGCCTTCGCGCCGCCTGCCACGTAGCTGCCGTCGGAGCCGAGCGCGATGAAGGTATAGCCGCGCTCGATGGCCGGCGCGACCTGGTCCGGCGTCTGCAGCAGGATGCCGGCCGCCTTGCCCGCCGCGCGGGCGCCGTCCGAGACCCGGTCGAGCGCGCCGGTGAAATCGGGATGGTCGAACTGTTGCGGGATGCCCAGGCTGAAGCTCAGGTCGTTGGGGCCGACGAACAGCACGTCGGCGCCGTCGACTGCGGCGATCTCGCGCGCGGCGTTCACGCCCTCGGCTGTCTCGATCTGCAGGACGGTGAGCAGCCCGTCGTCGGAGCCGGCGCGATAGGAGGCAAAGTCGGCCCCGAAGCGGGTGGCCCGCACCGACGAGGCGACGCCGCGGATCCCTGCCGGCGGGTAGCGCATGGCCGCGACCGCCGCGGCGGCCTCCTCCGGCGACTGCACGTACGGCACCATGATGCCGTCGGCGCCGGCGTCGAGCGCGCGCTTGAACCGCGGCGCCTCGTTCCAGGCGACCCGCACCACCGCCGCCACGGGGGTGCCGGCGGCGACCTGGAGCTGCCGGTACAGGGTCTCCAGGTCCCCGGCGCCGTGCTCGATGTCGAGCACCAGAAAGTCGAAGCCGGCGTGACCGGCGATCTCGACGGAGACCGTCGAGCCCATAGTGCAGAAGCAGCCGGCGAGCACCTCGCGGGCGATCACCCGATCCTGAATGAATGTCATCGCGCGCGATCTTACAGGAATGGTCAGCGGCGACCAGCGGCGGGCCGCTCCGGCCGGTTGACCACGGCGATGCCCACGGCGACCAGGATGCCGCCGGCGATCAGGGCGGGGCCGACCGGCTCGCCGACCAGCAGGCGGCTGCCGGCAAGGCCGGCCAGCGGCTGCAGGAAGAACAGCACCGACAGCCTGCTCGGGCTGTAGCGGTGCAGCACCGAGAACCACGACAGGAAGCAGAAGCCGGCCACCACCAGCCCCACGTAGCCCAGCGCGACCGCCGAGCGCGTGCTCAGCGGCGCGGCGAACGGGTCCTCGAAAATCAGCGCCAGCGCCGCGTAGGGCGGCAGGCTCAGCGTCATCATCCAGAACAGCAACTGCAGCGCGTCCACCCGCCCGGAAAACCGCTTGGCGCACACCGTGCGCAGCGCCAGCCCGATCGAGCTTCCGAGCAGCACCAGGTCGCCGAGGGCCGTGGCGCCGGAGGCGATGTCGCGGCCGATGAAGGTCACCGCCACACCGCCGCAGGCGACGACGATGCCGGCGACCACCGGCAGCGTCAGCCGGTCGCCGGGCACCAGCAGGTGGGCGAGCAGGGCGGTGAAGAACGGAAACGCGCTCATGATGATCGTCGAGTGGGCGGCCGAGGTGTGGTGGGTGCCCACCGTCAGCGTGATCGTCTGCACGACGAACAGCGCCGCGAACGCCGCGATCCATCCCAGCTGGGACCGCGGCACCGACAGCGAGTGGCCGCGCAGCAACGCCCAACCGCCGACCAGCAGCCAGCCGAGCGCGAACCGCAGGGTGGAGAGCGTGATCGGCGGCAGCGACTCCAGCCCGATCTTCAACCCGACCGAGTTGCCGCCCCACAGCAGCGCCAGCACGGCCACGAAGGCAAGGGCGCTTGCCGGCGGGTGTTCGTTCCGCGCGGCCGCAGGCGTATCATTGGCTCGGGAGGCAACCCCTCCGGAGGTAGCACGGTGGCTCACGAGCGCAGCACGGACCCGATCATCGCGACGCTTCAGGAGGAGGTGGCGATCCCGAGCGTCAATCCGGGACTACCCGGCGGCACCGACGGGGAGTGCGGCATGGCCGATTACCTGACCCGCTTCTTCGCGGATGCCGGAATCGCGTGCGAGCGGTGGGACGCGCTTCCGGGGCGGCCCAACGTGGTCGCCACGCTGCCGGGACGGGACCCGAGCCGGGCCGTCCTGTTCGAGTGCCACATGGATACCGCCACCGCCGAGGGCATGACGATAGATCCCTTCCAGCCGGTCGTAAAGGACGGCAAGGTGTTCGGCCGCGGCTCCGCCGACACCAAGGCCGGCGGGGTGGCGATGCTGCACGCCATGCTGCGCATCGCCCGCTCCGGCGAGCCGCCGCCGGTCAGCGTGATGTACGCCGGCGTGGTGGACGAGGAGTACCGCATGCGGGGCGCCGCTGCGCTGGCGGACGCGCTGCCGGCGTGCGGCACGCGCGTCGTGGCGGCCGTGGTCGCCGAGCCGACCGAGCTGCGCATCGTCCGCGCGCACAAGGGGATCATCCGCGCCGTGATCGACGTGCACGGCACCGCCGCGCACAGCTCAAAGCCGCACCTCGGCGCCAGCGCGATCAGCGCCGCGGCGCGGCTGATCACGGCGTTCGACGAGGAGGTCGGGGCCGGCTTCGCCGCGCTCGACGACGGCATCACCGGCGTGCCGACCCACAACGTCGGCACCATCCACGGCGGCCTGCAGGTCAACTTCGTGCCGGCCGAGTGCCGGATGGAGCTCGACCGCCGGATCCTGCCGAGCGAGGACTTCGCCGCCGTGCTGGACCCGTACCGGGCGATCGCCGAGCGGATCGCAGGCGAACATCGGGGCATCAAGATCGACGTGACCGAAGACCTGGCGATCGAGCCGATGGAAACCCCGGCCGATGCCGCAATCGTGTCCACCGCCACCGCCGCCGTGCGCGCGGTCACCGGTCACGCGTCCGTCGACGGCGAGCCGTACGGCACCGACGCGGCCAAGCTCAGCGCCGCCGGTATCCCCTCGATCGTCCTCGGCCCCGGCAGCATCGACCAGGCACACGCCGCCGTGGAGTGGATCGAGTGCGCCCAGGTGCTGCAGGCCGTCGAGGTCTACCACCGCATCATGACCACGGGCTCCTGACGCTCGGAGCCGCCGTGGCGGACGGCTACGCGGCCGGCGGGTTGTGGCAGGCGAAGGTGTGGCCGTCGGAGGTAGTCGTGAGGGCCGGCATCGAGCGGCGGCACTCGTCGATGGCCTGCGGGCAGCGGGGGTGGAACGGGCAGCCGGGGGGCGGATTCACCGGGCTCGGCACGTCACCTTCCAGCGGCCGGTCGGCCGGCGGGGCGTCGGGGTCGGCAACCGGGACCGCGGACATCAGACTGATCGTGTACGGGTGGCGCGGCCGTTCGCAGACCGCCTGCGCCTCGCCCAGCTCCACCAGGTGGCCGAGGTACATCACCGCGATGCGGTTGGAGACGTAGCGGACGATGCTCAGGTCGTGGGCGATGAACAGGTAGGCCAGCCCCATCTCGCGCTGCAGATCGAGCAGCAGGTTGACGATCTGCGCCTGGATGGAGACGTCCAGCGCGGACACCGGCTCGTCGGCGACGATCAGCTCCGGCTCCAGGGCCAGCGCCCGCGCGATGCCGATGCGCTGTCGCTGGCCGCCGGAGAACTGGTGGGGGTAGCGGCCGGCCGCGTGCCGGGGCATGCCGACCATGTCCAGCAGCTTGCCGGTGAGGTCGCCGAGCACTGCCGCGCCGCTGACGCCGAACTCGCGCGGGCCCTCGGTGAGGATGTCGCCGACCAGCATGCGCGGGTTGAGCGACGCCCACGGGTCCTGAAACACGATCTGCAGCTTGCGCCGCGCCTGCTTCACCTGCGCGCGGTCCATGCTGAGCAGGTCCAGGCCGGCCGCCAGCGAGTCGGCGCGCGCGCGGATCTCCCGCACCCGCCGCTTCGCGTCGGCTGACCCGTCCAGCGCGCGCGCTTCGCGGTCCAGTTCCACCACCTGGTCAGCGACCGCGGGATCGGCGTCCAGGAACACGCGCCCGCGCTCCGGTTCGTAGAGGCGCAGCAGGCAGCGGCCGACCGTGGTCTTGCCGCAGCCCGACTCGCCGACCATGCCCAGGGTCTCCCCGCGCCGGATGGTCAGCGTGAGGTCGTTCACGGCGGTGAGCGTGCCGCGGGAGCGGCCGAACCCGCCTGCCTTGACCGCGAACTCCTTGCGCAGGTCCGTGACCTGCACCAGCGGCGCGTCGCTCACGGCAGGCGCTCCTCCACCGGCCGCGCCGCCTCGCCGTACAGGAAGCAGCGCACCTGGTGGGTCTCGTCGAGCGGGGTCAGCGCCGGCTCCGCCTCGGTGCAGCGCGCCATGGCGTGCGGGCAACGCTCCGCGAAGCGGCAGCCGGAGATCCGCCGGCGCGGATCGGGGAGGTGCCCGGGAATGGCGCGCAGCGGCTCCCGCGAGGCCGGGCCGGTCAGCACGGGCACCGAGGCCAGCAGCCCCTGCGTGTAGGGATGCTGCGGCTTCTTGAAGATCGTGCGCACCGGCGCCGACTCGACCACCACGCCGGCGTACATCACCACGACGCGGTCGACGAAGCCGGCCACCACCGCCAAGTCGTGGGTGATGAAGATGATCGAGGTGTGCACGCGCTCCTTCAGCGACCGCATCAGCCGCAGGATCTGCGCCTGGATGGTGACGTCCAGCGCCGTGGTCGGCTCGTCCGCGATCAGCAGCGCCGGCTCGCAGGCCAGCGCGATGGCAATCATCGCCCGCTGCCGGAGTCCCCCGGAGAGCTGGAACGGGTAGTCGCGGACCCGCGAGTCCGGGTCGGACATGCCGACCAGGCCAAGCAGCCTCACCGCCTCCTGTCGCGCCTGGGCCCGGTCCATGCCGCGGTGCAGGGTCAGGGCCTCGCCGATCTGGTCGCCGATCGAGTAGACGGGGTTCAGGGAGGTCATCGGCTCCTGGAAGATCATGGAGATGTCGTTGCCGCGCACGGCGCGCATCTCGCGGTCGCTCAGGCCGGTCAGCTCGCGTCCGCGCAGGCGGATCGAGCCGCGCTCGATGCGGCCGGGCGGTTGCGGGATGAGCCGCATCACCGCCAGCGAGGTGACCGACTTGCCGCAGCCGGACTCGCCGACCAAGCCCAGCGTCTCCCCCTCGTCCACGTGCAGGTCGACCCCGTCCACGGCGCGCACCACGTGGTCGTGCAGGTGGAAGCAGACCTGCAGGTCCCGGACGTCCAGGACCGCGTCGGCGCCACCCGCCGTGTCGCTCACCCCTCGGGTGTGATTCGCTTCGCTCATCCTCGGCTCCGCGGATCGACCGCGTCGCGCAGGCCGTCGCCGACGAAGTTCCACGCCATGATGGCAAGGAATATGAAGATGCCCGGCACCAGGATCCACGGGAAGTCCTGGAAGATCCGGTAGCCGCGCGACACCGACAGCATCAGCCCCCAGCTCGACTGCGGCTCCGTGATGCCCAGCCCCAGGAAGCTCAGGGTCGACTCGCCCAGGATGAAGCCGGGGATGGTCAGCGTGACGTGCACGATCACGTAGGAGAGCGTGTTCGGCAGCACGTGCCGGCGGATGATCTTGAACGGACCCAAGCCGAGCGCGCGGGCGGCCAGCACGTAGTCCTCCGAGCGCAGGGAGAGCACCATGCCGCGCACGATGCGCGCCAGGCCGCCCCAGATGACGAAGGAGACGATCAGGATGATCAGAAAGTAGACCTGCACGCTATGGAGCGTCGGCGGGAAGGTGCCGCGCAGCGCCAGCAGCAGGTAGAACGCGGGGAAGGCCAGCAGCACCTCCGTGAAGCGCATCAGCAGGTTGTCGATCACGCCGCCGAAGTAGCCGGCGGCGCCGCCGATCAACAGGCCGATCACCAGCGTGATGGTCGCGCCGACCAGCCCGACGGTGAGGGACACGCGCGCGCCGTGCAGCAGCCGCGACAAGAGGTCGCGGCCGGCATGGTCGGTGCCGAGCGGGAAGAAGCCTCCGGTGGGCGAGGTGAGCAGGTGCCAGCGCGCCGTGAACGTCCCCAGGAACCGGTACGGCACGCCGCGCGCGAAGAAGCCCACGAAGTTCTTGTTGCCCTTGGCGACGATCAGCTCCGCGACCGGCGTCGCCGGAAGCCCCAGGTCGAGCCGCACGGTGCGGTGCAGGTCGCGGCTCGGGTCGCGCTCGACCTGCGCGATCAGCGACCGCAGCTCGGCCAGCGCCGGGTGGTCTGTGCGCAGCCCGTATTGCCGCCGGAACGCCGCGACCGCCGTGCTCGCGCGCGCGGCAGCCGAGTCCTGCATGGCCACGGCGCGCAGGTCACCGCGGCCGGCGACCGTCTCCTGCGAGATCACGCGGAGGGTGTGGCGCGGCACGCGGCCGTAGGTGCGCAGCGCCTGATTGACGATGTGCATCTCGAAGACGAACGGCCGCACCACCACGTTGCCGCCGTCGAGGTAGCTGAAGTGGATGCGGGTCGGCGGCTGGTAGGACTTGGTCTTGTCCGTCCAGCGCATCGTCGCCGGCGCCAGGGGGTCGGCCAGCAGCGCCATGGCGTACAGGACGACCAGCGTCACGGCGCCGATCTTGCCCAGCGTGTGCTTGCGGAACTTCCTGGCGAAACCGCCGAGCAGCGACTCGACCGCTTCGTCGACCGCGCCGGCGCTCGCCGTGACCGGAGTGCTCATGTCACGCGGATCCGGGGATCGGTGATCGCCAGCAGGATGTCGGCCACCAAGTTGCCGACCATCAGCAGGATCACGCCGTAGATCAGGCTGCCGGACACCAGGTACGGGTCCTGGTTGAGGAGCGCCGACAGGATCAGCTTGCCCAGGCCGGGCCAGCCGGTAACGATCTCGACCAGCGCCGAGCCGCCCAGGATGTCGCCTATGCTGAAGCCCAGCAGGGTGATCATCGGATTGACCGCGTTGCGCAGCGCGTGCTTGAGGATCACCACCCGCTCCGCCAGCCCCTTGGCCCGCGCGGTGGTGATGTACTGCTGGCCCAGCACCTCCAGCATGTTGGCGCGCATGATGCGCGTCAGCGACGCCGTGATCGCCGTGGAGATCACCAGCGCCGGCACCACCAGGTGCTTGGCCAGGTCCCACATCTTCCCCAAGGTGGAGAGCTGGTCGTGGTCGATCGACGTCATGCCCCCGATCGGCAGCCAGCTCCCGGTGGCCGAGATCACGTACAGCAGCAGGGCGGCCAGGAAGAAATTCGGGATCGACAGGCCGAAGAAGGCGAGCACCGCGATCGACTGGTCCTGCCACCGGTACTGGTGCGCGGCGGCGATGATGCCGGCAGGGATCGAGAACCCCCATGCCAGGAGCAGCGACACCACCGACAGCAGCAGCGTGTTGGCAGCGCGCTGCTTGACCAGCACGAACACCGGCGCCTTGAAGGTCTGCGAGAAGCCGAAGTCGCCCTGCACGGCGTTCCACAGGTAGCGCCCGAACTGGACGTACCACGGCTGGTCCAGGCCGAAGTTGGCACGGAACCGCTCCAGGTCCTCGGCGCGGATGTCGGGGTTGAGTGCGTACTCGCTGTAGACGTCCCCGGGCGCGAGCTGGATCAGCCAGAAGGCGACGGCCAGCGTGATCAGCAGGATCGGTACGGCGTTCATCAGCCGCCGGCCGACGACGCGCAACAGCGACAGGCTCATGGGCTGCGGATCCCTACCGTGGACGCATGAGGAGGTGCTCCGTGATCGAAATCACATCTCTCATCGAATCAGGTCCCTGATGGAAAGGAAGAGCCCGGGACGTTCGTGCTCGTCCCGGGCTCCTGTGCCATCGTCCGGCTACTTCACGAAGAGCCGATCGGCGGTACCACGAATGCCGTAGCCGTTCAGCGGGTGCGTCTTGATGTTGCCGAACGTGTTGCGGAAGGCGTGCATCGTCGCCGGGGCGAAGGTGTAGGCCCACGGGACCTCGTCGATCCAGAGCTCCTGGAGCTTGCGGAATCCGCGGATGCGCTGCTCCTCGTCCGTGGTCAGGTTGGCCTCGTCCCAGGCGGCGTCCACTGCCGCCTCCCAGTCGCGGCGCGGCGCCTCCTGGTTGGGCTCGATCATGTGCAGGGAGCCGCGCGACGGGTACACGTTGGCGCCCGACACCGGGTCGACCGAGCCGGTCAGGCCGATCAGGATCATGTGCCAGTCGTAGGAGGCGACCAGCCGGTTGACCAGCTCGTTGAACGCCTCCGGCTTGAAGGTGACGTCGATGCCGGCGGCCTGCGCCTCCTGGGTGAACAGCTCGCCGATCTGCTCGCGTACCGTGTTGCCGGAGTTGGTGTTGAGGATCAGCTCGATCTTGTTGCCGTCCGGGTCCTCGCGGAAGCCGTCGCCGTCACGGTCGGTGTAGCCGATCGAGTCGAGCAGCTCCTTGGCGCGCTCCGGGTCGTACTTGAGGGCCGCGTCCGGCGCGCCTTCCCAGTAGTAGGGCGAGACCGTCCAGACGAACGAATACTGCGGGTAGCCGAAGCCGAAGGCGATGTTGTTGATGATCGTCTCGCGATCGATCAGGTGCGCCATCGCCTGCCGGAAGCTCTTGTTGGACAGCCAGGTGAGCGCTGGCGGCTCGATGCCGCCGTCCTCCTCGCCCTCGATCGGATTCTGGTTGAAGGTGATGAACTGGGTGCTGGAGGCGGGACCCACGTTGTAGATCAGGAAGTTGTCGGATTCCTGCCGCTCGGCCAGGACCCCGTAGTCCTCGCCGCGCAATCCCCAGGCGTCGGTCTCGCCGGCGATGAAGCGGGCCAGGCCGGTGTCGAGGTCCTCGACGAACTCGATCACGAACTCGTCCAGGTACGGGAGCTGCTGGCCCCACTCGTCCTTCTCGTAGTAGTTGGGGTTGGGCGTCATCACCACCCGCTGGCTGGGCAGGTACTCGCTGATCAGGAACGGGCCGTTGCCGACGATCGTGCTCACGTCGGTGTCGACCCCCCAGAAGGAGTTGACCGCTGCGGCGCCTTCCGCCTCGATCAGCGGCTCGAAGATGTGACGCGGCATCGGCCCGATCGAGGCGATGTCGAAGATGCCGGCGTACACCGACGGCAGCACGATGCGGTAGGTCAGGTCGTCGATCAGCTCGAACTCCGCGAACTCCCCGCCGACGACCAGCGCGTCGCGGGTGCTGGTCTCCACCTCTTCGTTCTTGTAGATCTCGTTGACGCTCCACACGATCTCGTCCGCCGTGATCGGGTCGCCGTCCGACCAGACCAGTCCGCTGCGCAGATGGAGCGTGATCGTCTTCTGGTCTTCGGAGATCTCCCAGCGCTCGGCCAGCCCCGGCTCCCACTCCAGGGTGAGCTGGCTGCGCCGCACGACGCTCGCGAACATCTGATCGGTGATGTCCGTCGTCGAAGTCTCCTTGGCCACGACCGGATTGAAGGTCTTGGCGTCGGAGATGTTGGTCACCACGAACCGGCCGCCGTGGCTGCCGCGCTCCCACGCGGAGTGATCGACTTTGGCGAGCATGTCGATCGGGCTCATCTCCTCGGCCATGACCGCCTCCTCCTGAACGGGAGACGCCCACGCGCCGGTGACGGCCAGTCCTGCGATCAGGATGGCCAGGATGCTCTTCGTCATCTTCATCGGAAACCTCCTGCGGTATCGGAGAGATGCTCCGATCCTACCGCATGCTTACCCGTGTTGCCTGCCCTGCCGGGCAGATTTCAGGACAGGACGCCGACAGTGGGGCCGAAGCTGTCCTGGTAGGGCTGCGGGTCGACGCGCACGTCGATCAGTGTGGCGACGTCGGCCGCCAGCGCCGCGGCCAGCTCGCGGCGCAGCGTCTCAGGGTCGTAGACCGTGGCGCCGCGCAGGCCGCTGGCGCGCGCGATCGCGGCGTAGTCGACCGGTGCGAACTGCAGGGAGTAAGGGTCGAGGCCGCGCGTCTTCTGCCGGGAGCGGATGGTGCCGTGAGCCTGGTCGTTGATGATCAGCAGCGGCACCGCCGCGCCGGTGCGGGCGAAGGTCTCCAGCTCTCCCAGGCGCATCAGCAGGCTGCCGTCGCCGCCGATGCCGAGCACCGGGGTGTCGGGGCGGGCCAGCTTGGCGCCCAGCGCCGCCGGCACGGTCAGGCCCATCGTGCGCGCGCCGCCGGAGCCGAAGAAGGTGTCCGGCCGCGTGACCGGCCACAGATGGTCGAGCATGACGATGAAGACCCCGGTCTCCGAGACCATGATGCCGTCCTCGGGGAGCAGTTCGCGGGCGATCTCTACCGCGTCCTGGGCGGCCAGGCGGGCTTCCGGCGGCCGGGCAAAGCAGCGCGCCAGGATGTCGGCACGGATGGCGGCCACGCGCTCGGTCGGGTACCCCTCGTCGGTGCGTGCGGGCAGGGCGGCTGTCAGGGCCGGGAGCGAGGCGGCCAGATCACCGTCGACGCGCACGGTTGCCGGCGACACGATCTCGAAGTCGGGCCGCGCCGCCAACTCACAGGTCGGGATTCCCAGCGTGCTGTCCCACGTGCCCTCCACGGACAGGCCGTCGACGCCGATCAGCAGCGCGCCGTCCGCCTCGGCCAGGATGCGGTTGGCCAGGATGTTCGGCCCCGGTAACGCCATGAACACGCCGGCGAAGCGGGGATCGTCCTCGGGCACCGTGCCGCGCGCGTGGAAGCCGTGCAGGACCGCCGGCCGCATGCGGTCGATCAGCGCACGCACCGCCCCGGATGCGCCGGCCAGGGCGATGTCCGGGCCCAGGATGACCACCGGCCGCCGCCAGCCCGAGACCAGCCTCGCCGCCCGAGCGATCGCCGCGTCGTCGGGCGGCGGTCCGTCCAGCCGAGGCTCCGTCCGCTCGGTGGGGCCGCTGCCGGCATCGTTCTGCGCCTGGTCGGACGGCAACTGCAGCAGCGCCGGCCCGGGACGTCCGCCCGCGGCGGCGGCGAAAGCGGCGTCGATGGTGCGGCCCGCATCGCCGGCCGTGTCGACCTGGAGGGTGGCGTTCGACACCGCGGCGAACAGCGGCTCCTGCTCGCACACCTGGGACATTTCGTTGCGCGCGCCGCTTCCGATGCGCTCGCACAGGCAGACCACCGGCATGCGCTCGAAGAACGCGTTGACCGCGCCGGCGGCCAGGTTGCCGGCGCCCGCGCCCTTGATGCCGATCGCCAGACCCGCGCCGCCGCGCAGGTAGCCGTAGTAGGCGGCCGTGATGGCTGCGCTCGACTCGTGGCCCATCAGCACCAGGTCCATCCCGACGTGGCGTCCGGCCTCCATCAGGTCCATCAGCGCCCCGGATCCGGGCAGCCCGAAGTAGAGCTCCAGCCCCTCCTGTCGCGCGCGGTCGGCGATCCTCTCGGCGATGGTCATCGTGGCGCCCTCCAGGGGCGATGTTAGACCACGATGTCCTTGCGCCGGTACCGGATCGCGGAGGCGGTCAGCAGCACGGCCGTGCCCAGCAGGAAGTAGGCGAGCCGGCCGATGGTGAGAACGTAGTCGGGGTCCAGGACCGACACGTCGAGGAACCGGTAGGGGCTCAGATAACCGATCAGCCGCGCCTTCTCGGTGGTCTTCGAGATGGCGTCCACGAAGAAGCCGCCGAGCGCGATGGCGACCGCGACGCCGGTCATGCTTCGGCCACGTCGCACCGCGGCCGACAGCAGCAGGCCCAAGGCGGCCAGCAGCGCGGTCAGCAGCAGCACGTACACGTCGTAGATGAACAGGGCGCGCAGATCGACGGGGTCCGGGCTGAAGCCGGTGACCGCGGCGGCCGACACGGCGAACGTCACGGCGTTGAAGGCGACCACGTAGACGTAGGCGGCGGCGGTCTTGCCCGCCCACACCTGCAGGCGCGACAGCGGCTGGGCCAGCAGGAACTCGGCCGTGCGGTCGCGCTCTTCCTTGAGCAGCAGGTTGGCGCCCAGCGAGGCGGCGAAGATGCCGCCCAGGATGGTGATCACGATGCCGCTCTCGGTGACATGGAAACCGAGCGGCGTCACGAACATCGCCGCGTCCTCGATGTTGAGCGCCTTGAGCAACCCCTCGGGATAGGCTTCCAGCATGCCGGCAAACGTGTCGCCGGACTCGGCGATCGACGGGAGGAACAGCGAGTAGAGCACCACCAGGCCGGCGATGATGCCGGTCCAGGCGATCGCCTGCCGGCGGTTGCGGCGCAACTCGTGCGTGAACAGGTGCCAGGCCGGACTCATGCGGGGTCCTCCGCCGCATCGGCGGCCCCATCCTCCGCGTCACTGCCGTAGTAATGCAGGAACACGTCGTCCAGGGTCGGATCCTCGATCGTCACGTCGACCACGCGGCGCCTGGTCAACATGGCGAGCAGGGCGCGCGGCGGTCCGGTGAAGTCGAAGCGCGCGCTGTCGGCATCCACGCTCAGGTTCGCGACGCCGTCGATGGCCAGCGCCCGCGCGGGCGGCTCACCGGGGAAGACGGCGCGCACCCGCTTGAGGTGGCGCTGGCGGAGCGTTTCGATCTCCGCCACCTCGACGATGCGCCCGCTGCGGACGATCGCCACGCGCCGGCACATGCGCTGCACCTCGTCCAGCACGTGGGAGGAGAAAAAGACGGTGGCGCCGCGCCGGTGCTCCTCGCGCAGCAGGTCGAACAGCACGCCCTGCATCAGCGGGTCCAGACCGGCGCTCGGCTCGTCCAGGATCACCAGCTCCGGTCGGTGCTGCAGCGCCAGCACGACGGCCAGCTTCTTGCGGTTGCCGGTGGACAGCTCGTCCGCCTTGCGCTGCAAGTCCAGGTCCAGGCGGCCTGCCACCTCCCGGCCCCGGTCCGGGTCCATCCCGTGCATGCGGCTGGCCAGGCGGAGGATCGCCTCGCCGGTCATGCCGCCGTAGAAGCCGATCTCCGCGGGGATGTAGCCCAGCCGGCGGCGGATGTCGATACCGCGGCTGGTCACGTCCAGCCCGAACACCGTGGCGCTGCCGCGCGTCGGCCGCAGCAGCCCGAGCAGGGTGCGGATCGTCGTGGACTTGCCCGCGCCGTTGGGCCCGATGAAACCGAAGAACTCGCCGGCCTCAACGCTCAGATCCAGCCCGTCGATCCCGCGCGTGCGGCCGTAGTACTTGGTCAGCCCGGTTGTTTCTATCACAGGTAATTTTGATTCATCAAAATACCGGATTTACCATCCCAAGGTAAACCGACAGTTTCGTTGTTTCAGACGGCTGCTCGCATGCGAACGCTAAGCTTGATGCCTGGGTCTGCCGTTGATTAAAGCTGACACATGAATCAGAGGTCATCCAGACCCGGACGCATCATCGCGCTCGTTGTGGTCGTTGCCGTGGCTGCGATCATCGTGTACCTCGCGATACGCGACAGCGGGACGGCACCGCCCGAACCGGTTGCGGAGGAAGTCGCCGAGGAACAGGAGCCGGCCCAGGAACAGGAGCCGGCCCAGGAGCAGGAGCCGGCCCAGGAGCAGCCGGCAACCGACGAGCGAGAGGCTGCCGAGGAGGCGCCGGCCGCCGAATCGGAAGAGCAGGAGGCAGGCACCGCGGACCAGCCGGCTGCCGAGGAGGCGCCCGCCGAGCAGCCGGCGGCCGGACAAGGGGCACAAGAGTCGGAATCCGAGTCACAGGTCAGCGGTCCGATTACTCAGGGTCAAGGAGGGGCTCAAGACGAGGAGCCCCCGTCCGTCGAGAAATAGTCTGTCTTCGTGGTCGGCTTGCGCGCCACCGGGATCCCCAGCGCGCGCGGGCCGATCGACGTGGGTTGGCCGGCATGTTCAAGCGAGGCGTGATCCTGCCGTCGCTCTGCCGCGCCTCGGTCCGGTTCACCGCACCGTCGTCTCTCCGGGATCCCTGAGGTCATCCGGGATCACGGCCAGTCGGAACACTTGCCGAAGGGTGTCTCGGCTGGGGGGCGTCTCAAGCACGCCTACCGTCCCGCGACGGCGTCTACATATTCCTTGACGATCATCAGGTCTTCAAACAGACCGTTCGACAACAGTGCCAGCGGAGACTTCCCGCTCAGCAACGAGTGTGGCTCTCGCAGCCACTCGTTTTCGACATCCAGATCGCGGAACAGGGAGCGCAGGGTCGCCCGGATCGCATACAGATATGCGATCCGGGCTCGAACATCCCGTCCGCGCAAGGACTCGCGTCCGTCAAGAGCGGCGTCTACGTGGTCCGCGTCGGACTGGTCGAAGCCGAGGAGACCGACGACTTGGTACCTCTCCAAGCTCCAGAACTCCATCAGCTTCAAGACGAACTGGACCGGCCCCGTGAGCCTCTCTCTCGACGTCTGGCGCGTCAAGCGTTCCCGAATCTCATAATCGCCGCCCGATTGAGCCAAAGCCTCGCGGCGTTCCGCATCCACCGGCGGCGCCAGATATCACGGCAACGCCACGTGTGGCGGACCATGGCCACATAAAGGTGCCGCTCTCGGTGATGCGTCGCAGGCCTGCCTTCATCATGTCGTCGCGCCCGATGTGAGTCCGTGTTCGCGGGGAGCTGAGACGACGAATCCTGAACGGAGGTGGCTCGATGTCAGTGACGAGACATGAGTCTCCGGTTGAATCTCCATATAGTCTTCACCGAGCATGCGTGACTCACCGTCGCCGGTACGTGTGGGCGTGCCGATCGGCTGACATACTGGAATTGTCGCTCGGCTCCGTCAAGGAGTTGATGGGCGCGTGATGCGTCGATGCAGCGAGGTTTGGGAGGAGTGACCGAAGGATCTCGTGGTTTGACGGTGTTCGGGCACGCCCATACCATGATCGGCAGCCGTCCCCGGTAGACGATACGTGCCCACCACATGAGCATCCTTCAATCCGACAGCGCTCTGCGTGCGCACGCACCGCTCGACGTCGTGGTGGTGGGCGCCGGCATGTTTACCCGTGATGTCATCCTGCCGTCGCTCTACCACCTGCAGCGGAGCGGCGAAGTGGGCTCCATCTCGCTCGCGGCCACCAGCACCGCCCGGCTGGCGCCGTTGGCCTCCGACGAGGAGCTCGCGGAGGCGTTCCCCGGCCAGGGGTTCACGGCGTACCCCGGCGTCGCAGACGCCGGCCGCGACCCGCGGGCGTACCTGCGCGCCCTGGCTGCGCTGGCCCCGCAGCAGCTTGTCTTCGTGGCCGTGCCCGATCACCTGCATCACGAGATCATCCTCGACGCGCTGCAGCGCGACCAGCACGTCTACAGCGTCAAGCCGCTGGTGCAGCGGTACGAGCAGGGCCGCCAGATCGGCGAGCTTGCCGCCGAGCGCGGACTGTTCGTGGGGATCGACTACCACAAGCGCTTCGACCGCCGCTCTCTGGTCGCCCGCCGCCAGTACGGGCGCGGCGACTTCGGGCAGTTCGCCTACGGCGAGGCCAGGCTGTTCGAGCCCTACTTCTACCGCCACTCGAACTTCCAGAACTGGTTCACCTGCGACAACAGCGACCCGTTCACCTACGTGGGCTGCCACTACGTGGACCTGGTGTACTTCATCACCGGCCTGCGTCCCGTGGCGGTCAGCGCCGCCGGCGCCACCGGCGCCTTTCCCAACGGCAACACCGGCTACCTGTGGGCGCATGGACGGGTGCACTGGGAGAACGGCGCGATCCTGTCGGTGAGCGCCGGACTGGGCTATCCGGACGCCGGCGCCGGCTCCAATGATCAGGGGATGACGCTGTATTGCGAGGGAGACGGCTGTACCGGGCTCATCGACCACGACGACCAGGACCGCGGCGTCGAGTACGCCTACGTGGCGGCGACCGGTCCGGGCGGCAGCCGGTTCAACTTTGTCAGTCCCGATTTCTTCCGGCTGGCGCCGCGGGAGGGCGCCGGCGCGGACGCGATCGGCTACGGCTACGAGTCGATGGCCGCCGCCGTGCAGGCGGTGCGCGCGCTCCGCGACCTCCCGGTGGACGGGCGGCGCGCCCGCCTGCAGGAGATCGACCGGAACGGCCTGATCGCCACGCCGTTCAACAGCGGCATCAACGAGCTGGTCGTGGAGGCTGCTCGGCAGTCGCTGGCGTCCGCCGGGGCCGCGGTCCACATCAGCTACGAGGGGACGCCGGGGGTCATCGATGGCTGCTGAGTTCTCGCTGGAACCGGTGGCGGTCCCGCCGGTGCACACCAGTCACCGCCGCATCTGCACGCCGTTGCCGGTGCCGGAGTCGCTTCCCGTGCTGGAGCGGCTGCGCGCGGCCGAGCCGCGCGCCATGGCCGGGCAACCCCCAATCGTCTGGGACCGCGCCGACGGTTTCCAGGTGTCCGACCGCTGGGGCAACACCTGGATCGACTGGTCGTCGGGCGTCCTGATCGCCAACGCCGGCCACGGCCGCCGCGAGATTCGCGACGCCGTGACCGACGCGGTGTCGCGCCCGCTGCTGTCCGCCTACGTGTTCCCGCACGAACGGCGTGCGCGGCTCGCCGCCCGCCTGCAGGCCCTCGCCCCCGACCCCGACAACTACACCGTGTTCGTGGTCACCACCGGCAGCGAAGCCAACGAGGCGGCCATCAAGCTCGCCAAGACCCACGGGCTTCGCCGGCACGGGCCGGCCAAGCGGGTGATCGTCTCCTTCCGCAATGCGTTCCACGGCCGCACGATGGGCGCGCAGCTCGCCGGCGGCATGGCCGCCCAGCACGAGTGGCTGAACGGGGAGGGGGCGACCTTCCTCCGCGTGCCGTTCCCGGACGGGTTCAAGAACCCGGACACCTCCTTCGAGGGATTTCTGGCCGCGATCGCCGAGTCCGGCGTCGAGCCCGCCGAGATCGCCGGCATCATCGCCGAGTCGTACCAGGGGGTCGGCCCGGACTTCCTGCCCGCGGCGTACGCGCAGGCGCTGTGCGCCTTCGCGGCCGAGCACGACATCGTCACCATCTTCGACGAGGTGCAGTCCGGCTTCGGGCGCACCGGCCGCATGTTCTGCTTCGAGCACTACGGCGTCACGCCGGACCTGATCACGTGCGGCAAGGGCATCACCTCCAGCCTGCCGCTGGCGGCGGTGATCGGCCGGCGCGACATCATGGACGTGTACCCGCCGGGGTCGATGACCTCCACGCACTCCGGCAACCCGATCGGCGTGGCGGCCGCGCTGGCCAACCTCGACCTCATCGAGCGTGAGCACTTGGTGGAGCGGGCGGAGGCGCTCGGGCGCATTCTGATGGAGGAGCTGGCCCGGATCGTCGCGCCGCACTCGTCGGCGCTGGCGTGCCTGACCGGCCGCGGGCTGGTCGCCGGCATCCAGGTGATGCGCCCCGGATCCGGGCCGGCCGGCACGAGGGAGCCCGACGCCGCCACGGCGGCGGCCATCGTCCAGGCCTGCTACCGGCGGGGCCTGCTGATGTTCGCGCCGGTGGGGGTGGCAGGCGAGTGCGTAAAGATCGCCCCGCCGCTGGTGATCACCGAGGAGGCGCTGCGGGAGTCGCTTGCGGTGTTTCGCGAGGCGTGCGCCGAGGTGCTGGACGGCCCCGATCCTGCTCCAGGTACGCCAGGGCGATAACGGCCAGCGCGCCGACCACGAGGGCCAGCACCGTCCACTGCAGCGCGGCGTCGAGTGAGGACGCGTCCGCCAGCAGCCCCGTGACCGACGCACCGATGCCTGCCGGCAACCCGCCCAACCCGATCACCAGTCCGGCGGCGACGCCGGTCGCATGCGGCCGGCGCTCCTGCGCCATGACGATGGCCACCGGCAGCGTGGCTCCGAGGGCGGCGCCGAGCACGGCCACCGCCGCCAACTGCACCGACGGCAACCCGTGGATGAAGGTCAGGTGCGCGGGGATGGTCAGGAGCGCTGCGCCCAGGAGCGTACGGGTCCGGCCGATGCGGTCGGACAGCCGGCCCCCCGACAGGCTGCCCGCCCCGACGGAGCCCATGAACAGCACCAGCGGCCAGGCCGTGGAGCCCAGCGACTCGGCGGTCCAGGTGGGCAGGAAGCTGGTGATCGAAAGCTGGAACCAGCTCCGCGACATCGCGAACACCACGATCAGGGCCAGCGGAAGGACGGGATGGATGCGACGCTCCGCACGCGGCCGCGCCGGTGACGGAAATGGCCCGGAGCCCGACTGGGCGCCGTCCGCGGCCGCGTCGCCGCCGGACGCGAGCGCCCGGGGCGCGAGCAGCCGCCACACCAGCAGCGCCGATCCCAGCCCGACCACCACCGCCGCGCCGGTGCCGGGCAGGCCGAACAGACCGAGCGCCACGGCCATCACGGCCGGGCTCAGCGCCGAGCCCAGGTTGCCGCCCACGGAGAACAGCGACATGGCAGCCCCGCGCCGCTGCCGTCCCTCGGGTCCGGCCGCAATGCCCGCCACGCTCATCGCACCGGCGGGATGGAACGCGCCGCCGCCGAAGCCGCCCAGCCCGGCAAGCACCAGCGCCAGCCAGTACGAACCGGTCAGACCGATGAGCCCCATGAACAGCCCCGACCACGCCAGGCTGATGACGATGATCCGCTGCGGTCCCCAGCGCTGCGCCAGCGCGCCCAGCCACGGCTGCGGCAGGGTGCCGCAGGCGGAGTGCACCAGTGCGATCAGCCCTACCTGTGTGAACGAGAGCCCCAGCAGGGGGATCAGCAGCGGGTACGTGACCGGCAGGAAGTTGTTGGTGATCTCCAGCAGCAGGTGTCCGACCGCGCCCAGCGCGATCGGCCGGCGGCTCGCGGTCACCCGCACAGCGGGTGGGTTCGCTTCGCTCAAGCGAGAAGCGGCTGGGTGCGCTCCACAAGCTGCAGGGCGATGCCCCACGGGTCGCGCAGGAAGATCAGCGTGTCGCCGCCGCCGGTGGCGCGCGGCTCGCCGTGAAGCTGCGCGCCGGCCGCGGCGAGCTCCCGGGCCTGCTCGACCGCGTTCGGGGAGGTGAAGGCCAGGTGCAGCACCATCGGATCCTGTGCGGCGTAGTCGGGCATGGGAGCGTCTTCGAAGCGGTACAGCTCCAGCACGGTTTCGCCATCGCCGTCGGCCAGGAAGGTGGTATGGGTAGGCGCCCCGCTCTGGCGGACGATCCGCATGCCCAGGTTGGCGACGTACCAGTCGGCGATCGCCGCGGGATCGGGGACGTTCAGCGCGATGTGTTCGATCTTCATCGGTTCAGCAATTCCTTTTCCCGTATTCTAACCCGAAGTTCCAGAGCGTGAATCTCTCGTAACTTCATTGACAGAAATTAGTTGCAAGGTGATCTGCGTGCTGATTGGCGTCGTTTCGTGTCCATGCAGATGGTGGTGAATAGCGGCGAGATACATGCTATTTGATCTTGACATATCGTGACTTGTGTGCATGCTGTTGCCACAGATCGGTAGTCATGTACATCGAGTCTGTCCCCAACCGCTCCTCTCCCCCTGCCATCCTGCTCCGCGAGTCCTACCGCGAGCACGGCAAGGTCAAGAAGCGCACGCTCGCGAACCTCTCCAAATGGCCCCCTGATCTGGTCGACGGCTTGCGCACCCTGCTCAAGGGCGGCCACGCCTTCGCCTCGGTCTCGGATGCGTTGCTGCTCACGCGCTCGCTGCCCCACGGCCACGTCGCCGCCGTGCTGGGCATCCTCAAGCAGCTCGGACTCCATACCCTCATCGCCCGCAAGGCCAGCCGCTCGCGCGAGCTGATCATCGCCATGATCACCGCCCGCGTCATCGACGCGCAGTCCAAACTGGCCACCGCCCGCGCGCTCTCACCGCCCAGCGCCGTGTCCACCCTGGGCGAGTCGCTGCGGTTGGGGGAGGTCGATGAGAACGAGCTCTACGAGGCGATGGACTGGTTGGTCGGGCGCCAGGCGGCGATCGAGGACCGCCTGGCCGAACAGCACCTCAGCGAGCACACGCTGGTGCTCTACGACGTGAGCTCGACCTACTTCGAGGGCAGCCACTGCGAGCTGGCGCAGTTGGGACACAGCCGTGACGGCAAGTCGGGCACGCTGCAGATCGTGTTCGGGCTGCTGTGCACCCAGGAAGGCTGTCCGGTGGCGGTGGAGGTATTCCCTGGCTCTACCGCCGACCCGAAGACGGTGAGCGCGCAGGTGGACAAGATCCGCACCCGCTTCGGACTCACGCGGGTGGTGCTGGTCGGCGACCGCGGGATGCTGAGCGCGGCGAGGATCCGCGAGGACCTGCAAGAGGTGGAGGGGCTGCGCTGGATCACCACGCTGCGCGCGCCGACGATCCGCAAGCTGGTGGCCGCCGGCGAGGTGGCGCCGTCGTTGTTCGACGAGCGCGACCTGGCCGAGATCACCAGCGAGGAGTTTCCGGGCGAGCGGCTGATCGTGTGCCGCAACCCGTTGCTGGCCGACGAACGGGAGCGCAAGCGCCAGGAGCTGCTACAGGCCACCGAGCAGAAGCTGGCCCCGATCGCTCAGGCCACCCAGCGCGTCCATCAGCCGCTACGGGGCGAGGCCGAGATCGGCATGCGGGTCGGCAAGGTGATCAATCACTACAAGGTGGGCAAGCACTTCGTGACCGAGATCACCTCCGAGTCGTTCAGCTTTCGGCGCGATGAGGCCAAGATCGACGCCGAGCAGGCGCTGGACGGGCTGTACATCGTGCGCAGCAACGTGGAGCCGCAGGTGCTCGACGCGGCGCAGACGGTGCGCGCCTACAAGGGGCTGTCGAAGGTGGAGCGGGCGTTTCGGTGCATGAAGTCCGTGGACCTGAAGGTGCGCCCGATTCACCACCGGCGCGCCGATCGGGTGCGGGCGCACGTGCTGCTGTGCATGCTGGCCTACTACGTGGAGTGGCACATGCGGCGCTCGCTGGCGCCGTTGCTGTTCGACGATCACGATCGACAGGGCGCCGAGCGCAAGCGGGTCTCCGAAGTGGCGCCGGCGCAGCGATCGGCGGCCGCGGCGGCCAAGGCGTCGAGCAAGCGCACCGAGGACGGGTTGCCGGTGCACAGCTTTCGCACGCTGATCACTGAACTGGGCACGCTGACGGCGAACACGATGCAGGTTGCAGAGGGCGGCAGCACGTTCACGCTGCACACGCACCCGACGCCGGTTCAGCAGCGCTGTTTCGAGCTGCTTGGGGTCACGCCCCGCATGTAGCCATGCACAGGAACCTGCACCATTGAGAAACTACCCTGACCACAAGGACTTCAGGCAATTTCGCTCCTGGAACTTCGGTCTAACCGACGAGGCTGGGCCAACGGGCGGTCGCCGCCGTGCTACGCTGCGGGCGAATCATGGGTACCGAACGCGTCGCCGTCCTGGGGGCCAGCCCGAAACCGGACCGGACCTCCAACCAGGCGGTGCGTCGCCTCCGGCAGCACGGTCATCACGTGATCCCGGTCCATCCCGCGCATGACGAGATCGAAGGCCTTGCTGCCGCCCGCGATCTTGCCGCGATCGACGGCGCGGTCGATACGCTGACCGTCTACGTTGGCCCGCGCCATGGGGAGGAGCTGATCGAACAGATCATCGCCCTGGCTCCCGGCCGCGTGATCCTCAACCCGGGCACGGAATCCGATCTGGTCGAGCGGCGCCTGCAGGAACGGGGCATCCCGGTGATCCGCGCCTGCACCCTGGTGTTGCTGGCCAGCGGTCAGTTCGCGGCGTAACGCGCGTGCCCGACCCGACTCTGGAGCTCCTCTTCGACGGCCCTGCCGATGGGCCGCCCATCGCGCTCGCGCACGGCGCGGGGGTGGGGCCGCAGCACATCGCGATGGTCACCCTGGCGCGCGAGCTCGGGTCGCACGGGCTGCGCGTGGTCCGCTTTGCGTTCCCGTACATGGCTGCCGGCCGCAAGGCGCCGGATCGCGAACCGGTGCTCATCGACATGTGGCGTGCGGTGATCGCCGCGCTGGGCGATCCGTCCGGGCTGGCGATCGCCGGCCGCTCGATGGGGGGGCGCATCGCCAGCATGGTGGCCGACGACTGCGGCGTGCGCGCCCTGGTCTGCTTTGCCTATCCATTCCACCCGCCCGGGAAACCGGAGCGCCTGCGCACCGCGCACCTGGATGACCTGCGCACTCCGGCCCTGATCGTGCAGGGCGAGCGCGATCCGTTCGGCGACCGAGACGAGGTGCCGGGCTTCGGGCTGCCTGAACGCATCCGCATCGCCTGGATCACCGACGGCGACCACGGCTACATGCCGCGCAAGCGGTCGGGCGTCACCATCGAGGAGAACATCGCGGCGGCTGCGACCGCCGCGGCCACCTTCCTGAGCCAACTCTGACGACAACCGAGGTAGGGGCATGAGCGACTTCACGACCCGCCCGGAGATCATGGGCCGCAACTACGTGGTCACCTCCGGGCACTATCTGGCCACGGCGGCCGGCGCGCACGTCATGGAACGGGGCGGCAACGCCATCGACGCGGCGGCAGCGATGTGCATCTGCCTGAACCTGCTGGAGCCGTTCGCCAACGGCATCGGCGGCGAGGCGCCGACCCTGGTCTACTCGGCCGCGGAGGGCAGGCCGTACGCGATCAGCGGCATGGGCTGCTCGCCGGCGGCGCTCACCATCGACTACTGCCGGGAGCACGGTATCGACCTGATCCCGGGCGACGGCTTCCTTCCGGCCTGCGTGCCGGCGACCGTGGACACGTGGGCGTGCGCGGTGGCGCGCTTCGGCCGCCTGCGCTTCGCGGACATCCTGGCCCCCGCCATCGAGTTGGCCGAAGAGGGCTTTCCGGTCTACCCGGCGTTCAGCCGCAGCACCGAGGACAAGGCCAGGCTGTTCCTGGAGCGCTATCCCTCGACGGCGGCGATCTACTGCCCCGGGGGCCGCATCCCGCGGACCGGGGAGCGGTTCCGCAACCCCGACTTCGCGGCGACGCTGCGCACGATGGCGGCCGCCGAGGAGGCCTCCGGCGGCGGGCGGGAGCGCGGCATCGAGGCGGCGCGCGACGCCTTCTACCAGGGGCCGATCGCGGAAGCGATCGTCCGCTTCATCGCCGAGCCGGTGCTCGACGCCACCGGTGAGGAGCACGCCGGCCTGCTGACCATGGACGACATGGCCGCCTGGCGCGCGGCGGCGGAGACGCCGTGCAGTGTCCACTTCCGCGGCGTCGAGGTGCACAAATGCGGGCCGTGGACGCAGGGACCGGTCTTTCTGCAGCAGCTTCGCCTGCTCGACGGCTTCGACCTGCAGGGCATCGGGCACAACACGACCGACTACCTGCACACCGTCATCGAGTGCGCGAAGCTCGCGTTCGCCGACCGCGAGGCCTACTACGGCGACCCGGACCACGATGATGTGCCGCTGGAGCGGCTGCTGTCGGCCGGTTATGCCGATGAACGGCGGCAGGCGATCGGCGCCGACGCCTCCGCGGAGATGGTCGCCGGACCGCTGGGAGCCGAGGGGCTGCCGCTGGCCGACGTGCCGGCCGACAACCGCGCCGCGCTCGGCATTACCGGCCGCGAGGCGGGCGAGGGCGCCGGCCATGCGCACATGGGCGACACCACGCACTGTGACGCGATCGACGCCGACGGCAACATGGTTGCCTGCACCCCGTCGGGGGGCTGGATCGGCTCCTCGCCGGTCGTGCCGGGGCTGGGCTTCCCGATCGGCACCCGCGCGCAGATGTTCTACCTCAACCCCAACCGGGCGAACTCCGCCGCGGGGCGCAAGCGGCCGCGCGCCACGCTCACGCCCAGCCTGGTCACCCGCGACGGCAGTCCGGAGATGGCGTTCGGGACGCCCGGCGGCGACGGTCAGGATCAGTGGACGCTGCAGGTGTTCCTGAACCACGCCGTGTTCGGCATGCCGCTGCAGGAGGCGCTGGAGGCGCCGACCGTGCACTCCACCCATTTCCCGTCGTCGTTCTATCCGCGCAGCGCCCATCGGCTGGGCGTCTCCGCCGAGAGCCGCATCGACGCGGGCGTGCTCGACGAGCTTCGCCGGCGCGGCCACGAGGTACGGATGACCGGCCCGTGGGGGCACGGCAAGCCGATGGCCGTCCGCATCGACGCCGAGCGCGGTGTGATCCGCGGCGGCGTTTCGCCCCGTGCCGTCATCGGCTACGGGCTGGGATGGTGAGGGCGGCCGCGACTCGATGCGCTTTGCCTCCGGGTGGGCGTCGCGCTTCAGCGCGATGCGCCACCGCGATTTTCGTTACCTGTGGCTGGGCAACTCCATCGTCATGGGGGGCAACCAGGCCACGTTCATCGCCGCGAGCTACCTGGCCTATGAGCTGACCGACTCGGCGTTCATTCTGGGGCTGGTCAGCATGGGCTTCGCGCTGCCCATGCTGACACTGTCACTGTTCGGCGGGGCGCTGGCAGACCGGTTTCCACGAAAGCGCATCCTGCAGATCGGTCAACTCCTGATCGCCGCGAGCGCGGCCTCGGTGGCGGTGGCGATCAAGCTCGACGTGGTCGTCTGGGGTCACTTGCTGGCCGCATCCGCGGTGCAGGGGGTGGCGTTCGCCTTCGTGGTGCCCGCGCGCCAGTCGCTGATCGCGGACATCGTCGGCGAGGAGCTGGCCGGCAACGCCGTGGCCTTGGTGTCGGTATCGTTCAGCGTCACCGGCCTGCTGGGTCCGGCGGTCGCGGGGGTCCTGTACGACGCGATCGGTCCGTTCGGCGTGTATGTCGTGGTCCTGGCCTCCGATCTGCTCGCCGTCCTCTGCACCAGCCTGGTGCGCCACTCGGCCAGCCCGCGCGTGTCGTCGTCATCCGGGAAGCGGTCGTTTCTGCGCGACATCGGCGCCGGGCTGCGGTACGTGCGCAACGACGGGCTGTTGGTTGCGCTCATCGTCGTGGCGCTCGCCTTCACCGTGCTGGCGATGCCGTACCGGTTCCTGCTGCCGGTGCTGGTCGTCGACGTGTACCAGCAAGGTCCGCGCACGCTGGGGCTGCTGTCCAGCATGATCGGCCTGGGCGCGATCGTCGGCGCCTCCTACGTGGCGTGGAGCGGCCGCCGCTGGCGCGGAGCCCTGCTGATCGGCGGGGCGGTGGCCAGCGGCCTGGGACTGGCACTGATCGGGACGGTGCCGGTGCTTGCGGTGGCGGTCGGGCTGACGGTCCTGGTCGGGGTCGGCGACGCGCTGCGGCGGGCGCTCAACCAGGCGCTGCTGCTGGAGTCGGCCAACGCGGAGTATCGCGGCCGGGTGGTGAGCATCTACGCGATGAACTTCGGGCTCACGCCGGCTGGCGCCCTGCCGGCGGGCGCGTTGGCCGAGGTGCTCGGCGTGCGCATGGCGCTGGTGATCTTCGGAGTGCTGCTGATCCTGCTGTCGGCGTGGATCGCGCTGCGCAGCCCGCGTCTGCTGCGCTACCAGTGACGCTCGGGCACCAGGGACGCAGGCAGCGGCTCGAAGCCGGCAGGCAGCGGCGCGATCGCGTACACCGCCTCGCAGGGTGAGTCGCTCAGCGCGAGCGTGTCGGCCGTCCGGCTCTTCAGGTCGACCAGCAGGAGCCGGTTGCGCTCGCCGACCAGCAGCCGGCATTCGCCTGCCCGGCAGAGGCCGCGGAGGAACCCGTGCGGGGCCGGCGGTGCCAGCGTCAGGGAGTCGGCGACCGTGCCGTCGGCGCGCAGGATGCAGAGCTGGCCGGCGCCGGTGTCGAGCGTCAGGAGGGTGCCGTCAGGCATCGGCAGGACGTTGTGGATCGGTACCGGGAGGTCATCGGCGACCGGGATCGGCGCTCGGCGCGCATCGGCGCGGGCGATCAGCCCGCGGCGACACCCCTCGCCGTCTGCCTCCGACCGGCCGAGCGTCACCAGCGCCTCCCCGTCAGCGTCGAATGCGACACCGTTGGCATGCAGAAGGTTGGTCGCCGCCAGGGGGTGCCCGGCGGGATCCCGATAATCGAGAGCCGCCGCAAAGCGCGAGCCGTCCGCGGCCAGCCCCGCCGCCGGCCGCAGGTCTACCAGGTCGGTCAGACGGCCGGCGGCATCGAAGGCCGCCAGCGCGTCGTTGGCGGTCGAGCATACCCACAGGCGATCGTCGTGGACGGCGATGTCATGGACGTTTCCGCACCACGGGTGGCTGATGCCGGCGAGCCGATGCCAGGAGCGATCGAAGCGCAGCACCTCCGCGCCGTTGGCGACGTACACCGTGTCGCCGTCGGCGGCGAGCCCGCGGCCGCCGCGGATGCCGCCGCGCGGGTTGGGTTCGCGGTGCAGGTGCTCGCAGGGCGGGACCGGGCAGGAGCCCAGCACGCCGCGTTCCGGATCGAGGACGTACAGGTATCCGGACGGCTCCCCGGGTCCGCTGCCGCGGCAGATCGTCGACACCAGGCAGCAGGAGCCGCCGGAAGCTTGCTTCTCCCCAACCATTGCTCTATATAGTAAGGAGTCCGCCGAACGCGGCGTAAGCATGTCGGGTCGCCCGGCATCAGCGACCCCAACATTCGATGACGGTCTGAGGCGATGATCGAGGTAACGAACGTCACCAAGCGATACGGCACGCACACTGCCGTGGACGACGTCAGCTTCCGCGTCGAAGCCGGTGAGGTCGTCGGCTTCCTGGGCCCGAACGGCGCGGGCAAGTCGACGACGATGAACATCATCACCGGCTTCCTGTCGGCGACCGATGGTACGGTGACCGTCGACGGAATCGACGTCCTGGAGGATCCGATCGGCGCCAAGCGCACGCTTGGCTACCTGCCGGAGCTGCCGCCCCTGTACGTCGACATGACCGTGCGCGACTACCTGCGGTTCGTCGCGCGCGTCAAGGGCGTCGATCGCGGGGAGCGCGACGACGCCAACGAACAGATCATGCGGTCGGTCGGCATCGAGCACGTCGCCGACCGCATGATCCGCAACCTGTCAAAGGGCTACCGGCAGCGCGTCGGGCTGGGGCAGGCCCTGGTCGGCAATCCCAAGGCGCTCATCCTGGACGAGCCGACCATCGGGCTCGACCCGCACCAGATCATCGAGATGCGCGACCTGGTGCGCACGCTGGGCGAGCAGCGCACCGTCATCCTGAGCTCTCACATCCTGCCCGAGGTATCGGCGGTCTGCGAGCGCATTATCATCATCAGCCACGGCAAGATCGTGGCCAGTGACACGGCCGAGAACCTGGGCAAGGCGCTCGCCGGCACCGGCCGGTTGTCGGTCCGCATCAAGGGCACGGCGGACGCCGCTCAGGCGGCGCTCGGGAAGGTGAGCGGCGTCGAGTCGGTGCGGTTGACCGGACAGAGCGAAGCCACCGGCACCGTCGACCTGGAGGTGGACACCGGTCAGGCCGATCCGCGGGAGGCCATCTTCTACGCCCTCGCCAAGGCGAAGCTGCCGCTGTTCGGCATGCGGTCGCTGGAGGTGACGCTGGAGGAGATCTTCCTGCAGCTCACCGAAGACGATTCCGAGCAGGAGGCCTGAGCGATGGCAGCCATCTGGTGGCGTGAGTTGCGCGCCTACTTCCAATCGCCCTTCGGCTACATCTCGATGGGCCTGTTCCTGGTGCTGTTCGGCATCACCGCCACCTTCAGCATCCTGTTCCCGCGCAGCCCGCTGTTCGGCGGCGTGCTGGCGCAGATGCGCTTCATGCTGATCTTCGTCGTCCCCGTGCTCACCATGCGGCTGTTCACGGAAGAGCGGCGGCTGCGCACCGACCAGTTGCTCCTGACCGTGCCGCTGCAGCTCACCGACATCGTTCTGGGCAAGTTCGGCGCCGCGATGACCGTGCTGGTTACCATGCTGCTGATCACCGTGACGTATCCGGTTGCGCTGTCGTTCTTCGGCGACCTGCCGGCCGGTGAGGTCGTGACCGCGTACGTCGGCTTCCTGCTGCTGGCGGCCGCGTTCGTGGCGGTCGGCTGCTTCATCTCCTCGACCACGGAGAGCCTGGTGGTGGCGGCGATCGTCACGTTTGTCGCCCTGTTCCTGATGTGGGTGATGCCCGGCCTGCAGCGGCTGATCCCAGCCGACCAGTCGGCCGGCATCATCTTCACCGCGGCGCTGGGGGCGGGCGTGGCCGGGCTGACCTTCCTTGCCACCCGCAACATCATCGTCACGGCCGGGGCGGCGCTGGTCGCGGCGGCCGCGGTGGTCGTGATCGTGCTGGTGGATATCACCTTCTACGACACCTTCATCAACCGGTTCCTGGTCTGGTTCTCGCCGGTGGACCGCTATGACACCTTCGCCCGCGGCCTGCTCAACCTCAGTCCGATCGTCTACTACCTGACCTTCAGCGCTTTCTTCCTGCTGCTGACGGTACGGATGATCGACAAGCGGCGCTGGGCCTGAGGAGGAAACGATTGGCATTCAAGGATCTGATGTCGTTCGACTTCAAGGACCAGAAGAAGGTCCGCTACGGCGGCTACGCCACGCTGGTCTCCCTGATCGCGGTGGCGGCGCTGGTGCTGGTCAACCTGGTGGTCGACCAGCTCGACATCGAGTTCGACCTGACCGAGAGCGGCATCTACTCGCTGTCCGAGCAGTCCAGGCAGGTGGCCGACGGGATCGAGGAGCCGGTGACCATCTACGGCGTCTACGCCCTGGGCGACGAGAACCCGGAAATCGACGACATCCTCAACCTGTACGCCGACCGCTCGAAGAACATCACCGTCAAGACCCTCGACCCCGAGCGCAGTCCCACGCAGGCCGACCGCTTCGACGACGAGGGCGGCCTGCGGGCCGGTGACCTTGTGGTGGCGACCGAGAACAAGCACCGCGTTATCAGCGTCTTCTCGCTGCGGCTGACGCAGAACAACCGCCAGATCGGGCTCAACGTCGAGCAGCAGGTCACCTCCGCGCTGCTGTTCGTGACCTCCGACCAGGACCCCAAGATCTACTCGATCATCGGCCACCGCGAGCAGAACGTCACCGCCCTGGGGCTGCGGCCGATCCTGGAGATCGAGAACTTCGCGCTGGAGGACCTGAATCTGCAGCAGGTGGAAGCGGTCCCCGACGACGCGACGATCGTGATGGTCACCGCGCCGACCACCGACTACACCGAGGATGAGGTGGCCAAGCTGCGTGCCTACCTGGAAGGCGGCGGCAAGGCGATCTTCGCGCTCAGCAAGGTCACGGACGTCGACATGGTGAACCTCAACGGCCTGCTGCGCAGCTACGGCGTGCAGTTTCGAGACGACTGGGTGTTCGAGCAGGACGCGCGCCGCCACCTGCCGAACCAGCCCAACCTGCTGGTGCCGGAGGTGGTAAGCCACCCGATCACCTCGCCCATCTCGCTCGACCGGCGGCTGGTCCTGATGCCGGCGCCGGCGTGGATCGAGGAGCTGGAGGTGCGCCGCCGGTCGCTGGAGATCCAGTCGCTGCTGCAGAGCTCCCCGGAGGCGTTCGCGCGCGCCGAGATCATCACCACCGAGAGCGGTGAGCTGCTGCCCCAGGAAGGCGACCCGCGCGGGCCGTTCAACCTAGGGGTCACCGTCACCGACCCCGCGCCGACCGTCGAGGGCGACGACACGCGCATCGTCGTGCTGTCCACCGCCTTCTTCCTGCGCGGCGATTTTCAGCAGAACTTTCCCGGCAACGTCGACCTGATCGTGAACAGCATCAACTGGGTCTTCGAACGGGAGGAGACGATCTCCGTGCGCCCCAAGTTCACGCTGATGCTGCCGCTGCGGCTCAACAGCCTGTCGACCTGGATCTTCACCGGCGCGGTCGTCGTGGTGGTGCCGCTGATCGTGCTCGGCGCCGGGCTGGTGGTCTGGCTGCGGCGCCGGCACCTGTAGGGTTCGACGGTGAAGCGCGGCATCCTGCTGGCCGTCTTCGGCGTCGCGGTCGCGGCGCTGGTCGGCGCGTACCTGTTCCTGATCAACCGTCCGCCGCCGCCTCTTCCGCCGCTCCCGGACGACAACGTCAAGGTACACCAGGTTCCGGACGAGGAAATCCTGGAGATCGACCTGCGCACCCCCGACACCGGGCTGTCGCTGCGCCGGAACGAAGACGCGAGCTGGTTCGTACCCGGGCACGAAGACGCGGACCTCGACCCGAACCGGATCCTGACGATCGTGTCCATGTTCGCCCGGCTCTGGGCGCGCGACGTGATCGCCGAGAATCCGGACGACCTGTCGATCTACGGCCTTGACCGCGGCGACATCGTCGGCCGGATCAAGCTGGCCGACGGCACCGAGCGCACCGTCACGTTCGGCGACCGCACGCCGAGCCGCAACACCGACTACATCATGATCGACGGCGATCCGCGCGTGTTCACGGTCTGGCAGAACAACAAGAACCAGATGGCGTGGACGATCGAGGACCTGCGCGTGCGCCGCCTGCCGCGGGTGGAGACCGCCAGCGTCAATCGGCTGAAGGTGGTCAACGAGCACGGCACCACGGAGATCGTCCGCTACTTCGAGCCGCACGGGATGCCGCACGTGATGTCGCGCGACGTCATGGTGCAGCCGTACGCCATGCAGCGCGGCGCCGATGGCGAGAAGGTCGAGGAGCTGATCAACGCCGCATCGGCCATCCGCGTGGACGAGTTCGTCGCCGACGGAGCCGACGACCCGGCCGCGTACGGGCTGGCGCCGCCGAGCATGGAGATCGTCGTCAACCACGGCCGGGGCGTCCTGCACCTGCAGTTCGGCTCGGGCTACGGCCGCGACCGGCTGTACGTGAAGCAGGCCCAGGACCCGAAGATCTACGGCATCGACGCGCGCGACGTGCAGCGCTTCATGGACGTCGTGCCGTTCGACCTGGTCAGCCGCTTCCTGGCGCTGGTCATCATCACCGCGATCGACCTGGTGACCGTGGAGATCGGCGAAGAGTCCTATACGCTCGACGTCATTCCCGCCGCCGAGGACGGTGAGGAGGAGACCTTCACCCTGAACGGCGCCGCCATCGCGGAGGATCCCGCCAAGAAGCTGTACCAGGCGATCATCGGGCTGCTCGCGGACATCGAGCTGCCCGGCGAGGCCCCCGCGGGCGAGCCGACGATCCGCATCGGCTACGTGCTGGACCCCGGGCCGCCGGAACGTATTGACGTCGGCCTGATCCCCTACGACCAGGACTTCTACGCCGCCGACGTCGACGGTGCCCGCGAGTTCCTGATCTCCGCACGGGAAGTCCAGCGGTTGCCGGACGCGATCCAGCTCGCTCTGACCCAGACCGAGTAGATAGCCGGTCGGTCCGCGGGCGAAGAGAGCAGCCGCCGGAATGATCCCCGCAACCGCGGAACTGCGCGATGCCGGCTTTCCGGCCTGCTGCGCTTCTACCGCGAGCACCTGACCGACACGTGATGCCGTTCTGGGTCGACCGGGCGATCGACCGCGAGCACGGCGGCGTTACCAACATCATCACCGATGACGGAGGGGTGACCTCGACGGAGAAGTACCTGTGGTCGCAGGGCCGGGCGCTGTTCACCTTCGCCAGCCTGTACAACGACTTCGACGGCGATCGCGCGTGGCTGGAGATGGCCGGGCCGGTCGCAGCGTTCCTGCTCCGGCACGGTCGCGACGACGCGGGCAGGTGGCACTTCGCCCTGCACCGCGACGGCAGCGTGTCGCGGCTTCCGGCCAGCGTCTACGTCTACGTCTACGTCTACGCCGCCTACGGGCTCCGAGAGTACGAGCGCGCTACGGGTGACCGCGCCGCACTGGACGCCTCGCTGCAGACGTTGCGCCGGCTCGATCCGCTGCTGGAACGCCACGAGGAACTGCCGACGGAGCCGCACGCGATTTCTCCGCCGTTCGCCGCGCACGGCGTCTGGATGATGTTCGCGATGGTGTTCGACCACGTCGGCCGCATCGCCGGCGACGATGCGTTGTGCGCGCGGGCGGTGGAGCTTGCCGAACGCGTGTTCGCCTGGCACGTGCACCCGGAGCTGGAGGACGTGCTGCGCGCGCTGGGAGCTCACCGGCGGGACATCATGCTCAAGGTCGGCATCCCGCGCGCGCTGCCGTACTTCTTCGGCTCCCTGAAGGTGGCGATCACGCTGGCGTTCGTCGGCTCGGTGATCTCCGAGACGGTGGCCGCCAATGTCGGCATCGGTCACATGCTGCCGATCGCACAGGCCAACTTCGAGGTGCCGCTGGTGTTCGCCGGCCTGTGGGCGCTGGCCGTCGAGGGAATCGGCATGTATGCCGCCTTCGCCTGGCTGGAGCGTCGTCTCACCGGCTGGGCCTTCCGCCGCGACGCGGCCAACGCCTGATCGCCCGATGGAGTTCCGGCAGCTCGGCACGACCGGCATCCACGCGTCGGCGCTCTGCATCGGCGTGGCGTTTCGTGGCCGTCAGCACCGCGGGCTCTCGGATGAGCACTGCATGGCCACGATCGAACGGGCGGTCGATCTGGGCATCAACTTCCTCGACTGCGCCAACGTGTACGGCCGTGGATGGAGCGAGGAGCTCCTGGGGCGGACCGTCAAGCGCCTGGGCGGGCGTGACCGGCTCGTGATCACTACCAAGGTGGGCCAGGCGATGGGCGACGCGCCGTCCGAGCGGGGGCTGTCGCGCGAGTACATCCTGGAACAGATCGACCGGAGCCTGCACCGCCTGCAGATGGACTACTTGGACATCTACCTCATGCACCAGCCTGACGCGACCGTGCCTCTGGAGGAGTCGCTGCGGGCGATGGACGACGCGGTACGGCAGGGCAAGGCCCGGCACGTGGGCGTGAGCAACCATCACGCGGCGGAGGTCATGGAGATGCTCTGGACGGCCGAACGCGAGGGACTGGCCGCGCCGGCGATGCTCCAGTACCAGTACAGCCTGCTGCACCGGTGGCACACCGAGTACGACCTGGCGCCGCTGTGCGAGCGGCATGGTCTGGGACTCATGACCTACAGCCCGCTCGCCATCGGCCTGCTCACCGGAAAGGTGCGCAGAGGCCGGCCGCTGCCGGCCGAAAGCTACTGGCGCGACAGCGCCGACGCGGACCGGGTCCTGGACTACGCCGAGCCCGTGATCGCCGCCCTGGTCGACGTCGCCCGCGAGCTGGGCAAGACGCCGGCGCAGGTGGCGATCGCCTGGCTGCTGGCGAACCCGGCGCTCAGTGCGCCGATCCTGGGGCCCGACCTGCCGGAGCACGTCGACGAGGCGGTGGGGGCGGTCGGCTGGCGCCTGCCGCCGGAGCAGAAGGCACGGCTCGACGAGGCCTCCGCAGGCGGCGGCCCGTTCGTGATGAACGCCGCAAGCCTGCGTCCCTTACCTCGCCGGGGTCCGGCAAGCGGCCCGCGGTGAACTCCGGCACCTGCCGCCGCTACCGGCGCCGAGCTGCGCGCCCTGTCGGCCGTCGACCTGGCGCTGTGGGACATCCTCGGCCAGGCGACCGGCCAGCCGATCCATCGCCTGCTGGGCGGGCCGGTGCGCGAGCGGGTGCGGGTCTACAACAGTTGCGGCCACCCGAGCTACGGCGCCGGAGCGGGCGCGCACGGCTGGCCCGGCATGGGATCGGTCGGCGAGCCCGGCCCGCTGGCCGACACCTGGGCCCTGCACGAGCCGGCCGCGCTGGCCAGGGAGCTGGCCGGGCTGGGGTACACGGCGCTGAAGGTGTGGCCGTTCGACCGCGCGGCGATCGAAGGCGGGCCGGGGCTCATCGGCGCGGCGGACATCGACGAGGCGATGGGGCCGCTGCGCGCGATGCGCGACGCCTTCGGCTGGGACCTGGAGCTGCTGGTGGACGGGCACGCCCACTTCCAGTTCCCGGCCGCGATGCGCATCGCCGAAGCGTTGCGGGAGGTCAGCCCGCTGTGGCTGGAGGACATCCTGAAGATGGACAATATCGGCATGCTGGCCGAGTTCCGGGGGCAGAGCCGCATGCCGATCAGCGCCAGCGAGATGCTCCTGACCCGGCCCGACTACGCGGAGGTGCTCCAGCAGCGGGCCGCCGACTACACCATGATCGACCCCACCTGGTGGGCGGCATCTCCGAGGGCAGGCGCATCGCGGACATGGCGCAGGCCTACAATCTCCCGGTAAGCACCCACGACTGCACCGGGCCGCTGACGCTGTACGCCGGCATCCATCTCAACGCCGCGCTACCCAACTGCGTGCTGCAGGAGACGGTGCGGGCGCACATCCACACCGTGTACCCCAAGCTCATCGACGAGGTTCAACAGGTCGCCGACGGCCACGTCGCGCTGCCGGCCCGGCCTAGGCGCGTCCATCAACGAGGAGTTCTTCGACCCGAAGCGCGAGTGGTATCGGGCGAGCTCGCCGTGACCGCCGGTGAGACCGGGCGGCCGCCCGACCTTCGGGCGACCCTTGCGCTGCGCTGCGGCGAGGCCACGCTGCGCTGCCTGCGCGATGACGACGCGGAGCCGCTCGGAGCCTACTTCGCGCGTCTGTCAACGCGGACGCGGGACTTCTACGGACCGCACCGGTTCGACCGGGAGACGGCGGACCGGCTCTGCAGGGAGACGCGCACCGACACGGAGGTCGTGCGGTTCGTGGTGACCGTGATCGACGGTGACGGCGCGCGGATCATCGTCGGCTTCCGGATGCAGGAGTCCGACACGAAGTGGGACCACGGCCTGGAAGCAGCGCGGCTGCTCGTCGGTCGGCTGAAAGGGACGCTCACGTCCCGCATGGCCGCCGTGTTTCCGCCGGTGGCGATCAGCATCGACAAGCAGTGCACGGACCAGCCGCCGCTCGGCGTGCTCGTGGAGCGGATCGAGGCCATCCGCGCACGGCCGGAGATCCTCGCGGCAAGCCTCTGGCTGGGGTTCCCGTACGCCGACGTGGCCGAGATGGGCTCCGCGGTAACCGTGGTCTCCGACGGGGATGCGCTGGCTGCCGAGCAGGCGGCCGGGGAGATCGCGCGGGCGCTGTGGGACATGCGGGCAGAGCTGCAGGTGGACCTGCACGGCGAGCCCCTGGCGATCGAGGGACGGGTCCTCGACGTGTTCGACGGCCGCTTCCACGAACCGGAGGCCCGGCACGGCGGCGTCCACCACTACGACCAAGGGCGCACGGCGGTCGTCGAGAGCACGACCGGACGATGGATGCGGGTCATCCGGCTCCGCGCTTGCATGGTGTGGTGCTCACGGCTTGACCGTGCCGGAACCTCCGCCGAGGTGCGGGTAGAGGGGCTGCAGCGCTCCGCCGGCACGCTGATACGTGTCGAACAGCTCGGCGTACAGGTCGGCCAGCGAGCGGTCCGGCTCGAACTCACGCCCGGGCCGCACCAGGGCCGCCGCCGCTGACGCCAGGTCGGCGAAGTGGCCTTCCGCGGTAAGCGCCACACAGGCGCAGCCGACCAGGTCGGCTTCCGGGTTGGCGAGTGTCCGCACCGGCACGCCGGTGACGTCGGCCTTGATCCGGTTCCAGGCGTCGTGGCGCGCGGGGCCGCCGCAGGCGGTCAGCTCCTGCACGCGGGACCCGTGCTCGGCCAGGATGGCGATGATCTGGCGGATCGCGAACCCGACCGACTCCAGCACCGCGCGCGCCATCTCGTTCCAGCCGTGCCGGAGGGTCAGCCCCAGGAAGGCGGCCGATGCCTCCGCGTTCCAGTGCGGGGTTCGTTCGCCCGACAGGTAGGGCAGGAACAGGGCGCGCCGCGCTCCGGCCGGCGCGGCGGCGCCGCGTTCCACCGCCGCGCTCACCGCCACGGGACTCGGCGATGCCGACTGCGCCAGCCAGGAAAGCGCACGGCCGCTGGCCGACGTCACGCCGCCGAGGTTGTGCAGCCCGTCGACCAGGTGTGGCAGGACGATCAGGCGCGGGTCGTCGACCGGCACGGGGCTGGCGTGGTTGATGCCCTCCGAGCTGCCGCTGCGGTCCAGGGTGCGGCCTGCACGGACCGTGGCCGACCCGATCAGCGCCATCTGGAAGTCGGCGGCGCCGGCGTACACGCGGGCGCCCGCGGCGATCCCGAACCGCTCGGCCGCCAGCCGGGTGACCGGCCCGATCTCCTCGCCGGCGACGGCGAACGGCGGGAAGCGCGCGGCGTGCAGGTCGAGCGCGGCCAGCGCCTCGTCCGACCAGTAGAACCGGTCGACGCCGTGGGCGCCGATCGCGGTGTGCGCGCAGCCGGTGAGCAGGAACACCACCCACTCCGCGCACGACAGCAGCCAGGCCGAGCGCTCGAACGTCGCCGGCCGCCAGCGCGCCAGCCACAGCGCCTTGGGCAGCGGAAAGGAGGCGTCCACGGCGATGCCGGTCCGTGCGGCCACCTCGCGCGCTTCCTGCCGGGCGCGGGCGTGCAGCCAGGTGAGCGCCGGACCGACCGGCTCGCCGGCGGCGTCGCACGGGATCAGCGTCGGCCCGTTGCCGGTGACGACGCATGCGGTCACGGCTCCGGCCGAACTCGAGAAATGCGCGATCGCCTCCTGCACGGCGCTCGACCAGACGTGCGCGTCGGTCTCCTCCCGCACCCCTTCCGCCACCGGTGCGCGCCCGACGGTGATGCACGTGCCGGGCACGGTTGCGCCGCCCGCGTCTCGGTCGCGTGCGAACAGAGCGCACTTGACCGCGGTGGTGCCGATGTCGATCGCCAGGATCATGCCGGCGGGTCCGGGGAGCGCCTCAGCAGGCGCAGGAACGCCTGTTCGTCGACGATCTCGACGCCTGCCTCCTCGGCCTTGGTCACCTTGCTGCCGCCGCCGCTGCCGGCGAGCAGGTGGGTGGTAGCGCCGGATACCGCGCCGGTCACGGTGCCGCCGCGCGCGCGGATCTCGTCCGCGGCCCGCGCCCGCGGCTTGAACGCATCGAACGAGCCGGTGATGCACCACGTCTGGCCGGCGAAGGGCTGCTTGCCGTCGCCATCCGCGCCGGCCTGATCGGACGGATCCGCTGCGAACCGCAGGCCGCGGGCGCGCAGCGCCGCGATCAGGCCGCGCGGCGTGGTCCGCCAAGTCGCCATGCGCGAGCCGGTCAGCGGGTCCGGCCGGCCGAGCTGCCGCATGATGCTCTCCGCCGTGCGCTTGCCGATGCCGTCGATGCCGGTGAACACCTCCGGGTCGCCGGCGTCGACCGCCGCGTACAGGCTGTCGATGTCCCGGAACCCCGCCTGCAGGAGCAGATCGCTCACCTTCGGCCCGAGCTCCGGCAAGCCCAGCGCCGGCAGCACGATCGCGAACGGCTTGGCCTTGCTGGCCTCGATGCCGGCTGCGAGCGCGGCCACCGACTTCTCGCCGAACCCCTCCTCGCCCAGCAGCCGCTGCGGGTCGAAGCGGTACAGTTCGGCGATGTCGCGCACCCACCCCCGGTCGGCCAGCAGGTCGATGGTTGCCGGTCCGAGCCCGGCGATGTCCATCTGGTCGCGGGCGACGAAGAACCGCAGGCGGCCGCGCACCTGGTCCGGGCACGCGGCGTTGGGGCAGAACGAGTGCGCTCCCTGCACGGTGAGGGCACTCCCGCACGACGGGCACTCGGCCGGCATGCGCCAGACCGGCTCGCCCGCCGGGTCCTTCTCCAGGACCCGCTCCACCGCCGGGATGACGTCGCCCCGTTTCGACACGGCCACGGTGTCTCCGACCGCCAGCTCCAGGCTGTCGACGTAGTCCTGGTTGTGCAGCGTGACGTTGGCGATCGTGGAGCCTGCGATCGGCACCGGATCGATGCGCGCGACTGGTGTCACCCGGCCGGTGCGGCCTACCTGGATCTCGATCGACCGCACGACGCTGATCCCCTCGGGCGCGTCGAACTTGACCGCGATCGCCCAGCGCGGATGGTGCTCGGTGGCGCCCATCGCCTCGCGCGTCGCCAGCCGGTCGACCTTCATCACCAGGCCGTCGATGTCGTAGGGAAGATCGGGACGGGCCGCGGCTCGCTCGTCCACGTACTTCGGCGCCGAAGCCGTGTCGATCACGTCGAACTCAGCCTGCCCGGCCGGAAAGCCGTCGGCGTCGTCCCGGATCACCACGGTGGCGGGGTTGATGCCGAAGCCAAGGCGGCGCAGGTGAGCCAGCAGCTCCGTATGCGTGGGCGGCGGATCGGCCATGAACCCTTCGTACACGAAGATCTCCAGCGGCACGGTGGCCACGTCGACGCTCTTCACGCGCCGCAGGCTGCCCGCCGCGAAGTTGCGGGCGTTGGCGTACGGGGTCTCGACACCGTCGTTGAGCGCCTCGAAGGCCGCGCGCCGGATGAAGATCTCGCCCCGAACCACCAGCGTCTCCGCTGCCTGGAGCCGGAGCGGCACCGTGCGGATGGTGCGCACGTTCGCGGTCACGTCGTTGCCCGAGCGGCCGTTGCCGCGGGTGACGGCGCGTTCCAGCACGCCGTCGCGGTAGTGCAGCAGGATGGAGCTGCCGTCGATCTTCTCCTCGACCACGAAGGCGGTCCCGGGGTCGGCGGCCTTGGCCTTGTCCATCCAGCGCTCGACGCCGGCCATGTCGTACGCCTTGTCCAGGCTCAGCACCGGCACCGTGTGCTCCACCTCGGGGAGATCCTGGGTCAGGTCCGAGCCGACCCGGCGGGTAGGCGAGTCCGCTCCGGCCAACTCCGGGTGCCGCCGCTCCAGCTCCAGCAGGCTGTCGAACAGGCCGTCGAACTCGGCGTCGGAAATCTCCGGACGGGCCAGCACGTGGTAGGCGTGCTCATGCCGGCGGATCTCCGCCGACAGCCGCTCGATCTCCACGGCAGCCTGGCGCTCGGTCACGCGACAGTTATATACGGGGCGGCCTGGGATGCGGCAACCTTCGATCGGCGGTGCCGTGGATGGTGGATGAGCACGTCGAGCGGCTGATCGCGGAGCTGCGGCCGAAGTGCGCCGCCCTGGAGAAGTCGCCGTGGCTGGCGAAGAGATCCCCCATATCCTCCACCACGTGGACACCGCGTCCTGGATCACCTTCATGCCCGACGATCCGAGCGTCCGGGTCGCGGGCCGATCCCGCGCCTTCAGTGAGCTCAGAGCAGCTCAGGAGGAGTGGATCGAGCGCGGGCGGCCGTCTCTGAAGTCGTTCGGGGTGGACGTGGTTTCCGCGGACGAGGCGCCGGCCGGCGGATGGCTGGATTCTCGGCGCAGTCTCACACTTAGGTACCGGCTGGATGGTCGGTAACGGGCCGACCGGCATCAAGTTGTCGACGGAGGCATGTTGAGCAAGCTCGCGGCACATGTCCATTCCGTGCGGCGGGCACTCTCGCTGCTGTGGAACTTGGCGCGGCAAACGAACCTCTCCCGGACGAGCATGGTCTTGCTCGGCGTCGTCGCGCTGGCGGGCGTGCTGCTCGAGATAGGACGGGTACACGGGCTGCGGTTGATCGCGGAGGCGCTGACCTCGCCAGCAACGAATCTCCTGGTCGCCGGACTCATCTATGCGGTCATGAGAGTCGCCGTCATCGCTCGGGGCTACGTTCAGCCGGTCATGGAGGAGACCCTCCGGATCGTTCTGCGCGGGAAACTGCGGACCCTGGTGATGGGGCGAAGCCTCTCAATGCCCTTGCGCTCGGTCCTGGACCGGTCGGCCGGCGACTTGGTGCAGACCTTGGAGTCGGACTGTGATGCGTGCTCGAAGGTGGCCGGGCAGCTCGCACCGGCGCTCATCAGAGACCCGTTCGCACTGCTCGGGATGGTGTTGTACCTCGCGATCACCGTGGACATCCTGACCACGGCGGCGATCGTCGGCATCGCGTGCCTCTGTGTCGCGGCCGGGCTCGCGGGACGGTGGGGGATCGGCCGTCTCTCCATTCGCAATCGCGCATTTGCCGGTCGGCTCAGCACCCTCGCCCGCGAACTGGTAGACGGCGCCGCCGCCGTACGGGCGTTCGGGCTCGAGTCGGCAACGACGGAAACCTATCGCCGCCGGTCCCGCTCACTCGCGGCGTCGTCAGCGGCGCTCGAACGTGGTAAGTCATGGCTCAACCTGGTGCAGTCGCACGCGGCGCAGAGCCTGACAGAGGTTGGGGTCCTGGTCCTCGCCGGATACGGCGCTCTCAGGGTTGGGGCTGATGCCGGGGGCACGGTGGCTGCGTTGGCGCTGTGCCGTCTGCTGTGGGGGCCGCTGCAAGGATCCTCGAGCGCGGTCGTGAACGTGGCAGCAGCGCTCGGTCCTCTGGAGAGGCTGGATTCAATCGCTCGCGGCGCCGACGATAAGGCGATCGTCACGGAACGACCCGACTCCCGTCCGGGGATCGCCCTCGTACACCCGAACCGTGGTTTCGCATTGCACGGGGTGACGCTTCCCTTCGGCGGCGGCTCCGCTTGCGTGCAGGTCGATGCCGAGATCCCGTGCCGTGGACTGACCCTGATCACGGGACCCAATGGGGCGGGCAAGACAATCCTGCTGTACGTGATCTTTCGCTTCTTGCCGATCCGTAGCGGGGAGATGACGTTGGATGGGCTCGCGGTCGATCAATGGCCGATCGAGCCTTATCGATCACAGCTCACGGGTGCGTTCGGGCGGCCCCTGCTGGTGGAAGGAACCGTTGCAGACAACGTGCGTTTCGGCAATCGCGACGCCTCGTCGCTTGGGCTGGAGACCGCCTGTCGTGCGACGGGACTGATCGAAGGCGAGCGCTGGCTGAGCGAGGGGCTCGGCACGCCGATCCACGCATTCGGCCGGGGTCTCTCCACCGGCCAGCGACAGAGGATCGATCTGGCGCGCGTGCTCGCGCAGGACCGACGGTTCATCTTTATCGATGAGCCCTTCGAGGGCCTGTATCCCGGCGCGATCGCCCGTCTTTCGGACGATCTGCAGGCGCGCTCGCGCGAACGAAGCATCGTCGTCGTCACGCATCGGGATGAGCTGCTCGAACGCGCAGACCGCGTGATCCAGGTGGTGCCGACGTGAGCGAGCGCGGATTGCACCGAGCGCTGCTGCGAGAGGCGTGTAACGTCGTGCCGGTCATCGGCCTCTACGCTGCGCTCCACGTCCTGGTCAAGATCCTGCCGCTCGGCGCCGCGACCGGCCTGCAGGAGGCGCTGGATGCGATCGGCAGCCGGGACGAGGCTCTGTTCTGGCGTGGAGTGGTGCTGGTTGCCGCCTGCGGCGTGGGCCTGGCCGTGCTGCGGGCCGTTTCCCGGTGGACGGCGTCCGTCGCGGAAGAGTCCCTGGGCCACGAGGCTCGCTGCGTTGTTGCGACCGCCCTGACGTGCGCGGATCTGGACCGGTTCGAGGAACAGGGGCGTGACGCCGCCAGCACTCTGAACGTCGACACTCGGGTGGTCGCGCAGGTGCTCGTGCGATTCCCGCTGGCTGCCGCATCGCTCGTCGTGCAGGCTGCGGGATCGTTCTGGATCCTGTCGATGACCCGTCATGTGATCGCATTCGTCGCCCTCGGCACCATTCCGATTGTGGCCGCCGTACAGGTGCTTCTGTCGCGGCGGACGCGAACCGTGCACTCCGCCGCGCGGCAGATCGAGGCGCAGGCGTCGGCTGACATCGAGGAGACGTGGACCGCCGCGCCGAGCGTTCGGGCTCAGGGACTGCTCGGCGATGCGCGACAGGTCTTCGACGCACGCGAGACGTCGATAGGCGCGCTGCTCAGGCGCCAAGCCCAAGCGTTGTGGCGGACGAGGGTGTCGATGTCCGCGATCACGCTGGTGCCGGAGATGGCCATCATCGGGTCGGCCGTATTGGCCCCGCCGGATACATACAGCCCCGGCGGCCTCATCGCCGCGTTGGTCGTCGTGGAGGCGTTGCGGGCGACGTTCTACGAGGTGTCCACGCAGGCTGCCGGTCTCGGTCGATGCGCAGCGGCGTGGCGGCGGCTGGCGTCCGCGTATTCGATCGGCTCCCACCGATGGGGGCCGCCCGATGCGGGTACGCAACGCGAGGGCGTGCGCTCCAGCCTCCGCCTGTCGAACGTGCGGTACCGGTATCCCATGCACGAGTGCGTGGATGCGCCCTTCACGCTGCAGGTAGGCGAGCTCTCGGTCGGCGTCGGAGAGATCGTCGCGCTGGCGGGCGACAACGGCAGCGGTAAGTCGACGCTGCTGCGGCTGCTCGGAGGACTGTACCGGCCGGGCGAGGGGACGATCGAGGTGGATGGGACTCCCTGTCCGGCCGCGGAGCTCCGGAGGCTCAGCGCCTACGTACCGTCAGCGCCGCAACTGTTTTGCGGATCGATTCTGGCCAACGTGGTGGCCGGTACCGGCGAGCGCCGGTCTCATCAGGAGGCAGCCCGCGCGATGCAGGTGAGCGGCCTACAGGAGATGCTGGAACGCAACGGACACACGCCGCTTGATTCGGTAGGCGAGCGGGCGGTGAGGGTTTCGAGGGGCGAGGCGAGAACCATCGCGTTCGCGAGAGCGATCGCCCGCCGGCCGCCGAGCGTACTCCTGATCGATGAGGCCGGCAGCGCTCTCGACCGGGAGGCGGAACGGGCGATGTGTGCCTATCTGGAACGGCACAGGTCCGCGCACGCCTGCGTGATTGCATCCCACCACGACCGCGTCCTGGGAATGGCGGACCGGGTGATCACCATGAAGGACGGAAAGATCGTGGACGACCGTGATCGATGATCGTGTACCGTAGACGGAATGTCGCGTCGGGACTTCTCTTTGGCCGCGGTGAAATGCGCTGGACGTGATTCCCCCTTCGCACGAGCCGGCCGGGTACCACTGCCCGTTCTGCGCGATAGCGGCCGGCGCGGAATCGGAGTTCACGGCGTGGCGCGACGAGCACGTGCTGGTGCAGATCTCCCTGCACTGGAACCCGGTCAACCCCGGCAAGGCGCTGGTGATCCCGCTGGCGCACCACGAGAACGTCTACACGCTGCCCGACGAGCTGGCCGGCCGTATCGCCCACGTGGTGCGCCGCGTGGCACTCGCCATCCGCACGGGCTATCCGTCAGACGGGGTGACGGTGCGGCAGAACAACGAGCCGGCCGGCGACCAGGACGACACGTACTCGCTGGCGGGCCACCGACCGGAGGTCCGGCGACGGTCGAAGCGGTTCTTCGCTCGGATCGCTATGCGCTGAGCGAGCGTGGCGTCAGATAGCGGCGCAGGGGTCCTGTCGGTAGAAGGCGGCGAGCTGGGCGTAGACCGCGGGGTGCTCGTCGGCCAGCGTTGCCGGCAGCTCGAAGAAGTACTCGCTGGCCACCGCGAAGAACTCCTCCGGGGCCTCGGCGGCGTAGGGGTCGAGCGCGAAGTCGTCGGGAGCCTCGCACAGCGCCGTGAACGCGTCGGTGAACGCGCCGGCCCACGCGCAGGGTTCCATGCCCGCGTGCAGCGGCGGCCGGCCGTTCAGACTGCCGTCGAGCGCGTCGAGCTTGTGGGCGACCTCGTGGATGACCACGTTGAATCCCTCGCCGGTGCCGGACGCGTCGATGTCGGCCACCGACAGGACGATCGGTCCCCCCTCATCCCAGAACTCGCCGGCTGCGTCCTCCGTCCACTCGTGGACGACGCCGGCCTCGTCCACCTCCTCGAAGTCCGCGGTGAAACGGTCAGGCACGATCACCACGGTCGACCAGTCGGCATACCAGTCCAGGTCGAGCGCCAGCACCGGCAGGCATGCCTGCGCCGCGACCCGCGCCAGCAGCTCCGCGTCGAGCTCGGCGCCGCGGGCCGCCTCGAACCGCTTGCCGGCCAGGAATCGGTCCCCCAACTCCCGCAACAGGTCCCGCTCCGCGGGCGTGAGGCGCCGCAGGATCGCCAGTTCGCGGGTCGCCGCGCGCCACGCGTGGTCGTCTACGGCCCTCCCCCACATTACGTGGAAAACTCCCGCCGAACGGGGTACCGTTGGGCCGTGCCGCAGGCTTCGGATTTCGTCCATTTGCACGTCCACTCCGACCACTCGCTGCTCGACGGCGCGGCCACCGTGGAAGGGCTGGCCGAGTGCGCGCAACGCCACGAGATGTCGCACCTGGCGCTCACCGACCACGGCAACATGTTCGGCGTCGCGCGCTTCGATCGCGCCTGCCGCTCGGCGGGGGTCAACCCGATCATCGGTTGCGAGTTCTACCTGGCGCCCGGTTCGCGCCACGACCGCGGCGGCGACCACTCATGGTCGCACCACATGGGGCTCGTCGCCGCGGACGAGGTCGGGTACCGCAATCTCATGGCGCTTTCCACGATCGGCTACACGGAGGGCTTCTACTATAGGCCGCGTATCGACGACGAGGCGATTGCCCGGCACGCGGAGGGCCTGATCGGCTTCTCCGGCTGCGTGTCCGGCAAGATCCCGATGCTGCTGCAACAGGACCGCATGCAGGAAGCGGAGGAGCTGGCCGGCAGCTACCGCGACATCTTCGGTCCGGACCGTTTTTACCTGGAACTGCAGGACCACGGCGCCCCCGCGGCGCAGAAGGTGCAGAACGAGCGGCTGCTTGTCCTGGCCCGGCGCACGGGGCTGCCGCTGGTCGCGACCAACGACATCCACTACTGCGGCCGCGACGACGCCGATGCGCAGGACGTGCTGATCTGCATCGGCACCAACAAGCGGCGCTCGGATGCCGACCGACTCAAGCAGGAGCACAGCGAGCTGTACTTCAAGGGCACGGAGGAGATGGCCGGCCTGTTCGCCGACCTGCCGCAGGCCCTGGCGAGCACGCGCGCGATCGCCGAGCAGTGCACGCTGCAGATCCCGATGCCGGGCCCGCAGATGCCCGCCTACGAGGTGCCGGAAGGCCACACCCAGGAGTCGTACCTGGTCGCGCTCGCCCGGGAGGGCCTGCGGGAGCGCTACGGCAGCCCCACGGAGGAGGCGCAGGAACGGCTGCAGTACGAGCTCGACGTCATCGGCTCGATGGGCTACGCTGGCTACTTTCTGATCGTCTGGGACTTCATCCGCTTCGCCCGCGAGCATGGCATCCCGGTCGGCCCGGGACGCGGGTCGGGGGCGGCGTCGCTGGTGGGCTACTGCCTGCACATCACCGACATCGACCCGCTGCGGTACAATCTGCTGTTCGAGCGCTTCCTGAACGCCGAACGTGTCACCCTGCCCGACTTCGACAACGACTTCTGCTACGAGCGGCGCGGCGAGGTGATCGACTACATCACCGGGAAGTACGGCGCCGACCGCGTGGCCCAGGTGATCACCTTCGGCAGCCTCAAGGCGCGGGCCGTGGTGCGTGACGTGGCGCGCGTGCTGGAGATCCCCTTCGGCGAGGCGGACGAGATCGCCAAGCTCATTCCCGGCGGTCCGAACTCCGACCTGAGCACGGCTCTCAAGCAGGAGGCGCGCCTGCGCGAGGTGAGGGAACAGAGCGACACGCACCGCACGCTGATCGACACTTCGCTGAAGTTGGAGGGACTCAGCCGGCACGCCTCCACCCACGCTGCGGCGATCGTCATTGGCACCTCCGCGCTGACCGATTTCGTGCCGCTCTACCGCGACACGCGCACCGAGGCGATCTCCACCCAGTACTCGCACGAGTACCTGGAGGACTGCGGCCTGGTGAAGATCGACATCCTGGGCCTGAAGACCCTCACCCTGATCGAGCGCACGCTGCCGATGGTGCGCGCGCGCGGTGTCGAGCTCGACATGCAGACCGTCCCGGAGGATGACGAGAAGACCTTCCGCATGCTGGGCGAGGGTCGGAGCGCCTGCGTGTTCCAGTTCGAGAGCGCGGGCATGCGCGCCGTCCTGACGCGCGTAAAGCCCACCTGCGTGGAGGACTTGATCGCGCTCAACGCGCTGTACCGGCCCGGGCCCATGCAGTTCATCGATCAGTTCGTCGACGCCAAGTCGGGCCGGCGCCCGATCCGCCACAAGGTCGCGGAGCTGGAGCCGATCCTGCGGGAGACCTACGGGGTGATCGTCTACCAGGAGCAGGTGATGGAGATCGCCCGCGCCGTGGCTGGCTTCAGCCTGGGGCAGGCCGACCTGCTGCGGCGGGCGATGGGCAAGAAGAAGATGGAGGAGATGGAGAAGCAGCGCTCGCGCTTCGTCGACGGCGCGGTCGCAGGCGGCTTCGACCGCCAGGTCGCCGCCGAGCTGTTCGAGTCGCTGGTCCCGTTCGCGGAGTACGGCTTCCCCAAGACCCACGCCGCCCCGTATGCCGTGGTCGCCTACCGCACGGCGTACCTGAAGGCCAACTATCCGGCGGAGTTCATGGCGGCGAACCTCACCAACGAAATGCACGACACCGACAAGCTGGCCGAGTATGTGAACGAGGCGCGCGACCTGGGGCTGGAGGTCCTGCCGCCCTCGATCAACCGGTCGGCGGCCGACTTCAGCGTCGCCGAGGAACGAATCCTCTTCGGCCTGCGCGGCATCAAGAACGTGGGCACCGGTGCGGTCGACTCGATCGTCGCCGAACGGGAGCACGGCGGCCCGTACCAGGATTTCATCGACTTCGTCTCCCGCATCGACGCGCGCGCGGTCAACCGCAAGGTGATCGAGACGCTGGTTCGGGTGGGCGCATTCGACGGACTGGGTCACAATCGCGCCACGCTGTGTGAGAACCTGGAACGGTTGCTGGAGTCGGCCGACGCGGAGCGCCAGCGCACCGCCCACGGCCAGCAGGACCTGTTCGCCGCTGACGAGGGGGTGCGGGCAGCGCGGCCGGAGCTTGCACGGCACGATGAGTGGGACCAGGCGGCGATGCTTCAGGACGAGCGCGACAACCTCGGCATGTACTTCACCGGTCATCCGCTGGACGACTACGCAGATCTGCGCCCGCAGAAGGGGGTCGCCGAGCTGGCGACGCTGGACTCCCGCTCCGACGGGTCGCCGGTGGCGGCCATCGGCATCGTCGGCGAAATCCGGGAGATCGCCACCCGGTCCGGCCAGCGCATGGCGTTCGCGCAGTTGGAAGACTACGGCGTCACCGCGGAGGTGGTGGTGTTCCCGGACGCGTTCGACGCCGGCCGCGAACGGCTCCAGACCGGCGCGGTGGTCGCCGTGAGCGGCAGGGTCGACCGCTCACGGGGCAGCAGCAAGATTCTGGCCGAAGTGATCACGGCCCCCGACGGTCTGCCGGACCGACCCTACCGGAGCGTGCACCTGCGCGTGCAGGCGGACGACGAACAAGGCTTGGTGGCGCTGCGCGACCTCTGCATGGATCGCCCCGGGCAGTGTCAGCTCTTTCTGCACTACGGCAACGGCACGCCGGCCGACGACGCCGTCAACGGCGACGACGACGCGGCACGCGCCGCGGCGGGGGAAGTGGTCATCCGCGCGGGTCCGCAGCTCTCCGTGTCGAGCGACGGCGAGATGCTGCAGGCGCTGTCCGCGTCTCCATTGGTGGTGGAAGCATGGGCGGAGTGACGGATCTGTTTCGGTTCCTGCAGGCGGTCGTGCTGGTGTACCTGGTGCTGGTCGCGCTCCGGATCATCATCACGTGGTTCCGCGGCGCCGATCACCACGCGCCGACCGAGATCCTGGCGCGCGTCACCGATCCCTATCTGCGCTGGTTTCAGCGCCTGCGATTCCTGCGCGTCGGCGTGTTGGACTTCTCCCCCGCGGCAGCGATTCTGGTCCTGATCGTGGCCGGGAACGTGCTGCAGCGGCTTGCGGCGGCGCAACGAGTGACCGTCGGCATCGTGCTCGCTCAGGTGCTGCTGGTCGCCTGGTCGGCGGCGTCCGTGCTGGTCGTGGTGTTCATGATCATGACCGTCGCGCGTGCGTTCATCGCCGCCATGCGCTGGGAGCAGGGCGGCGGACTGCTGAACATGCTCGATCACACGCTGCAGCCGATGGTCACCTTCGTGTCTCGCCGGATTTCGCTGGGCGAACGGCTCATGGAGCGGGGACAGACGGTGCAGAAGGTGGCCTACCTGGGCCTGATCGCCGTGCTGCTCCTGGTGGTGCTGATCGTCGGCAACATCGTGGTGCGGTGGCTGGTCGCACAGTTCCTGAGCTCTCCGTTCTGAGCGCCCCAAAGGCGTCGCCTACGGCTCCGTCTTTGGCCCATCCCCAACTTTTTCGCTACGGTGTCCGTCGGATATGCCGCTGGCGCGCCAATCCGACGAACTCCGCAGCGGGACTCTGTCCGCACCGATCCTTGCGTGGGACGATGACGTAGCGGCGCTCCGCGGCGTCGGCCCCGCCACGCGGGAGCGGCTGGGGCGGCTCGGTTTGCAGACCGTCGGCGACCTGCTGATGCACATGCCGCGCGGCTACCAGGACCGCCGGCGGTCGCTGCCGCTGGCGCAGGTCGCCGCCGGCACCGACGCCTGCGTCAGCGCGACCGTGGTGCGCATCGGCTCCTTCCGGTTTCGCGGCCGCCGTACGCCCACGATCACGATCGCCGACGCCGCCGGCGACAGGGCCATGCTGTACGCGTTCGGCCGGCCGCAACTCGGGAGGACGCTGACGGCCGGTCAGCCGGTGCTGGTCTACGGCAGGTTCGACCGTCGCAACGGCAGGCTCCAGGCCGGCAGCTTCGAGTTGATGAGCCCGGAAGAGATGGCGGCCGGAACGCTGCTGCCCGTATATCCGGCCGCCGCCGGACTCGCGCAGCGTCTGCTGCGCCGCCTGGTCGATGAAGCCCTTGCGGGGGCCGCGCGCTCCGCCCGCTATCGGGTGCCGCGGGAAATGGCCGCCGTCCGCCGCCTGCCCGACAAGGGTGCGGCCTTGCGATGTGTCCATGGTCCGCCGGGCCCCGAGGAGGCCGAACGGGCGCGGCGCGCGCTGGCCTACGAGGAGCTGTTTCTGCTTCAGCTCGAGCTGGCGCGCCGCTCGCCGGCCGGCCGGCCGCGCCCGGCACCCCGGAAGCGGGCCGGAAGGCTGCAGGCGGCGATGCTCGAGCGGCTCCCGTTCACGCTCACGGGCGCGCAACGCGCCGTCCTGGCCGAGATCGAGGAAGATCTCTACAGGCCTCACACCTCTGCCCGGCTGGTGCAGGGAGACGTGGGCTGCGGCAAGACCCTGGTGGCGCTGCTGGCGGCCGCGGGCGTGATCGACGCCGGCCGACAGGTGGCGGTCGTCGTCCCGTCGGAGGCGCTCTGCTACCAGCATGCCGAGACCGCGTCGAGGCTGCTGGAGCCGCTGGGGGTGAGGCTCGGACTGCTGTCCGGAAGCACCGACCGGGCGGCCCGGACCCACCTGCTCCCGGCCCTGGCGGCCGGCGATGTCGATCTGCTGCTGAGCACTCACGCCGTGCTCTCCGAGCCGGTTCGCTTCGCAGACCTGGGGTTGGTGGTGATCGACGAGCAGCACAAGTTCGGGGTCGCGCAGCGAGCCGCCGTCGCCGCCAAGGCGCCCCGCGGCGACCTGATCCTGATGACCGCCACGCCGATCCCGCGGACGCTGGCGCTCACGTTCTTCGGCGACCTGACGGTGAGCTCGATCGACCGCCAGCCGCCGGGACGTCCGGCGCTGCGTACCCACCTGGTGCGCAAGGAGCGTCGGGAGCGAGTGTACGCGCATGTCGAATCGGAGCTGGCCGCCGGTCGCCAGGCCTATTTCGTCTGTCCCTCCATCGGCGGCGACGGCACGGTGCCGGTCGGCGCGGTGGCGGACGCCGTGGCGGCGGACGCCAGTGGAGACCTCTTCGCCGCGGCCGCGGAGCCCGGCCCCGCGGCCGTGCCCGAGGAGGATGCGCCCGAGGGGGCGGACGGTCCCGCCGCTTCGGCGAACGCGCTCTTCGCGCGGCTCCGGCAGCGCTTTGCCGGTTTCAGCGTCGGGCTGGCCCACGGCGGCATGTCCCCGGCCGAGCAGCGGGCGACCTTGAGCGCCTTTCACGAAGGCTCGGTCGACGCGCTGGTGGCCACCACGGTCGTGGAGGTTGGGCTGGACGTTCCGAACGCGACCTGCATGGTGGTCGAGCACGCGGAACGCTTCGGGCTCGCGGCGCTGCACCAGCTTCGCGGACGGGTCGGCCGCGGCACCGATCCCGCGTACGCCTTCTTCGTCTACGGCAAGGACCTCACACCGCAGGCGGCCGAGCGGCTCCGTGCCGTCAAGGAGCACGCCGACGGCTTCGCGCTGGCGGACCTGGACCTGGCGCAGCGCGGTCCGGGTGAGCTGGCCGGCACGCGCCAAGCGGGCCTGCCGCGGTTGCGTGCCGCGCGTCTGGCCGACGACCTGGACCTGATGCGTCAGGCTCAGGCCGACGCGCGCCGTCATCACCGCTGTGGTCGGGAAGCGTCGGCCGCCGGCGGCCGGACATGCGGGTGACCGGCGGCGCGGCTCGCGGCCGCGCGCTCAGCGTCCCGGCGGGGGCGCGGCCGATGACCGCGCGCATGCGCGAGGCGCTGTTCGTCATCCTCGGCGGCGTCCTCGGCGGTGTGCCGGGCGGAATCGACGGCGGCGTGCGGGGCCGTTCGTTCCTGGACCTGTTCGCCGGCTCGGGCCTGCTGTCCGCCGAGGCCGCCTCCCGCGGGGCGGGACCGATCGTCGCGGTGGAGCGCGACGCACGCAAGCGGCGCACGATCCGGGCGAACATCGAGGCCGTCGGCGCTCGCGCCACGGTGATCACGGCGCCGGCCGAACGGTTCATCGCCGTGGCCGGACGGCGCGGGCAGCGGTTCGACGTGGTCTGCGTGGATCCGCCCTACGCGTACCGCCACAAGCACGGGCTGTTGACCGCGCTGGCGCACGCGGGGCTCGTGGAGACGTCCGGCTGCCTGGCGCTGCACTGCCCCGCGGACGATCCGCTCGATCCTGCGGCTGTGCCGCTCAGGCTGGTCGACCACCGGCGCTACGGGCAGTCGGCGCTGATGCTCTTCCAGCCGTGACCGGCCCGGTCCCACCGACGGGGGTTGCAAGCGGTGGAGGATCGGTAGTAGAAACTGCCGCATGTACGAGGGGCTGCCTCTGTAGCTCAGTTGGTAGAGCACCTCCATGGTAAGGAGGGGGTCACCGGTTCAAATCCGGTCGGAGGCTCGTTTCGGGCCCGTTCCGCACAGGGGTGACGTGCGGCCCGCTTGACACGTGCCCGGCGTTCCCGTATTCTTAAATCACCCTTCGGCAACGGAGTACTCTCGATGGCCAAGACCAAGGTGGTGGAGTTGGTGGCGTTGGCTTGCACGCAGCCCGACGGCTGCACGCAGCCCGGCGGCTTGGAGCTTCGCAACTACACGACGACCAAGAATCGTCGCAATACGCAGGGCAAGCTTGAGCTCAAGAAGTATTGCCCCCGCTGCCGCACGCACACGGTGCATCGAGAGGCGCGCGTCAAGTAGCTGCAGAGTGGTTTGACGAGTCGGATTGAAGGCGAGCGGGCGCGGAACGAAGGCATCGGAAGGCCAGTAGTTCCAACTGGTTAGAGCGCCGGTCTCCAAAACCGGATGTTGCAGGTTCGAATCCTGCCTGGCCTGGAAGCGAGTAGAGGAAGCGATATCGTGGGTCGGATCATACAGTTCTTTCGCGAGAGCTATGGCGAGTTGCGCAAGGTGGCGTGGCCGAGCCGAGAGGAGGTCGCCAGTTCCACTAAGGTGGTGCTCGTGTCGGTCTCTCTCATTGCGCTCGCGCTGGGGCTGATCGACTTCCTGCTGTTCCAGGCGATCGATCTGGTCTTCTGAGCGGCAGCACGCGCGCGGGAAACGGCTGAGGAGCGGGTTTCGAGGAATGGCGAAGGGTTGGTACGTGGTCCACACCTACTCGGGGTTCGAGAACAAGGTGCACAAGCATCTGGCGCGCCTGATCGAGTCGCCGCGCATGCACAACCACCTGTTCGACGCCAAGGTCCCGGCTGAGGAGGTCGTCGAGGTCAAGGACGGCAAGAAGAAGGTGACGTCCCGCAAGTTCCTTCCCGGCTACATCCTGGTGGAGATGGACCTTGAGGGCGACGCCTGGATGGACGTCTGCGCCGCGGTCCGGCAGATACAGGGAGTGACCGGCTTCGTGGGGGCCACCAAGAACCGCAAGCCGCAGCCCATCTCCTCCGACGAAGCGCGCGAGCTGCTGCAGAAGGCGGGAGAGATCAAGAGCGACCGCACGCTGAAGCCCAAGCAGTCGTTCGTCATCGGCGAAAGCGTGCGCATCATCGACGGGCCGTTCGACTCGTTCACCGGAGCGGTGGAGGAGATCAACGAGGAAAAGGCGAAGCTGCGGGTGATGGTCGGCATCTTCGGCCGCTCGACACCCGTGGAGCTCGACTTCATGCAGGTAGAAAAGGTCTAAAGGAGCGTAAGCGTGGCCAAGAAACGGATCGCTGCGGTGGTCAAGGTACAGGTGCCGGCGGGGCAGGCGACGCCGGCGCCGCCGGTGGGGCCGGCGCTCGGCCCGCACGGGGTGAGCGCGCCGATGTTCGTGCAGCAGTTCAACGAGCGCACCAAGGGTCTGGAGCCCGGGCTCACGACCCCCGTGGAGATCACCATCTACGCCGACAAGACCTTCACTTTCGTGACCAAGACGCCGCCGGCGGCGGTGCTGATCCGCAAGGCGTGCGGGCTGGAGAAGGGCTCGGCGGAGCCGAACAAGGAAAAGGTGGCCTCCATCACACGCGCGCAGTTGCTGGAGATCGCTCAGACCAAGCGCCCCGACCTCAACGCCATCGACGATGATGCGGCCATCGCCATCATCGCCGGCACGGCGCGCAGCATGGGCGTCACGGTCGAAGCCTGAAGACCGGGCGCGGAAAAGGAGAGAACGCAATGGCACGAAACGGCAAGCGCTATCGCGCCGCCCTGGAAGCCATCGATCGGCGGCACACCTATCCGGTCGAAGAAGGCTTGAAGCTGCTGAAGGGCCTGCCCCCGGCGAAATTCGACGAGACGGTGGAGATCGCGGTCCGGGTGACCCTCAGGGGCAACCAGACGGTGCGCGACACGATGGTCCTCCCGCACAGCTTCGAGCAGGAGCAACGGATCCTGGTGTTCGCCGAAGGCGACAAGGCACGGGAGGCCGAGGAGGCCGGCGCCACGTACGTCGGCGGCCAGGAGCTGATCGACAGGATCAAGGACGGCTGGCTGGAGTTCGACGTGACGGTTGCCACGCCCGACATGATGCGCAACGTCGGCAGGCTCGGCCCGATCCTGGGCCGGCGCGGCCTGATGCCCAATCCGAAGACCCGCACCGTCACCCAGGACGTCGCCGGCACCATCGCCGAGCTCAAGCGCGGCCGGGTGGAGTTTCGCGCCGATCGCACCGGTGTCGTCCACCTGCCGATCGGCAGGCTTAGCATGGACGGGCAGGCGCTGGCCGAGAACGCGCGATCCGTGGTCGCGGAAGTGGAGCGCAAGCGGCCCGCCGACACGAAGGGCGACTTCCTTCGGAGCGTCGCGGTGTGCACGACGATGAGCCCCGGCGTGAAGGTGGCCGTATGAGCGACGGTGTAGCCACACTTCCCGAGGGCGTCGCCGAGCGCGAGCCGCAGCAGCACAAACGCGATGCGGTGGCATGGCTCCGTGAAATGCTTGAGCAGGCGCCGAATGCCGTGTACGCGGACTACACCGGGCTGGACGTCAGCGCGATGACCGCGTTGCGGCGGGCCCTGGGCGAACAGGACTCCACCCTGCGGGTGGTGAAGAACCGGTTCATGCGGATCGCCCTCGACTCGCTGGAGTTGCCGGCTTCCGACGAATGCCTGACCGGCCCGACCGTGATCGCCACGCTGGGAGCGGAGCCTGGTGCCGCCTGCAAGGTGCTGGTGGACGTGCGCCGCGATTCGCCGCTGGTGATCAAGGGTGCGTTGGTCGACGGCCAGCTCCTCGACACCGCCCAGGTGGAGGCGCTGGCCAACCTGCCGCCACGCGACCAGTTGTACGCGATGCTGCTCGCCGCCATGAACGGACCGATCCGCTCGGTGGCGGGGGTCTTGCAGGGGGTGATCCGGAAGCTGGTAGGAACCCTGCAGGCCGTTGCGGACAGCCAGGCGGCCACGGACCAGCCCGGCGCACAAGAAACAGACGGTTGAGACAGACCGACCGAAAAGCAAAGAGAACGTTTTAGGAGCAGACGATGGGCAAGCTGACAGCAGAGCAGATCATGGACGGGATCGCGGAGATGACCGTTCTGGAGGTGTCCGAACTGGTCAAGGCCTTGGAGGACAAGTTCGGCGTGACCGCCGCGGCGCCCATGGCCGCGGTGGCAGTGGCGCCGGCCGACGCTGAAGCCGCGGAGGAAGAGGAGCAGACGGAGTTCACCGTCATACTCAAGAGCTTCGCGGACGGCAAGAAGATCCCGGTCATCAAGGAGGTTCGCGCCCTCACCGGACTCGGCCTCAAGGAGGCCAAGGAACTGGTCGAAGCCGGTGACAAGCCGGTCAAGGAGATGGTCGGCAAGGAAGAGGCCGACACGGCCAAGGAAAAGCTGGAGAGCGCTGGCGGCGTCGTTGAGCTCAAGTAGCCCGACTCCAGCACCGACCGACAACAGATTCGACGCGTCTCGTCCCCGGCCTGCGCGGCCGGTCTGACAGGAGGGGTATGTATGCCCGGTACGCTTACCAAGGTCCCGCGCCAGTTCATGGGCCGTGGCTCCGACGACGTGATGGCCATGCCGAACCTCGTGGACATCCAGATCTTGTCCTACGAGCGCCTGCTGCAGCGCGAACGGCTGCGCGACGGCGAGGGGCCGGACCGGCAGGGGCTCGAAGAGGTGTTCCGCGACGTGTTTCCGATCGAGAGCCCGAATGGAGACATGGTCCTGGAGTACGCCGGCTACTCGCTCGATGAGGCGAACATCAAGTTCTCGGAGAGCGCGTGCAAGACCAAGGGGCTGACGTACGCGATCCCGATCAAGGCCAAGATCAACCTGGTCTTCCTGCAGACCGGCGAAATCCGGCAGAAGGAAATCTACATGGGCGACATCCCGCTCATGACCGAGCGGGGAACCTTCATCATCAACGGCGCCGAGCGCGTGGTGGTCAGCCAGATCCACCGCTCGCCCGGCGCGATCTTCTCGCACGAGAAGGGCGTCTACGCCTCGCGGATTATCCCGTACCGCGGCTCCTGGCTGGAGTTCGAGATCGACCAGAAGAAGGAGTTGATCTACGCCAAGATCGACCGCAAGAAGCGCCTGCTCGCCACGGTGTTCCTGCGCGCGCTGGGATTCGACAGCCGCGAAGCGATCGTCGACCTGTTCTACCAGCGCACCACCATTCCGGTATCGGACGACCCGGAGGCGAAGTCGCAGCTTGTGGGCAAGATCCTGGCGCGGCCGTTGCATCGCGACGACACTCGACTCTACCGGGCCGGCGAGAAGCTCTTGTCCCACGACGTCGAGGAGCTGGTCAACCTGCAGGTGCCCGAGGTCGAGGCCATCGACTTCGACCATCCGGACAGCCTGCACTCACCCATCGTGGTCAATTGCTTCGAGCGCGAGGAGACCAGGCTGGTCCCCAGCGACGACGACGACGAGATGACCAGGGAAGACGCGGTGATCCGCGTCTATTTGGCCATCAAGCCGGGCGAGCCGGTCACGATCGACAGCGCGGAGAAGGACCTGCACAGCATGTTCTTCTCCTCGCGCCGCTACGACCTGGGGCGGGTGGGGCGCTACAAGCTCAACAAGAAGTTCGACTACGCAGAGCCGCCGGAGACGCACACGCTGGTGCCGGAGGACATCGTCAACACGATGATCATGCTCACCAAGGTCTACATCGGCGAAGGCAACGTCGACGACATCGACCACCTGGGCAACCGCCGCATCCGCTCGGTCGGAGAGCTCCTGACCAACCATCTGAAGATTGCCTTCTCCCGCATGGAGCGCATCGCCAAGGAGCGCATGTCGCTGAAGGAGGCGGACACGATCCGGCCGCAGGACCTGGTGTCGATCAAGCCGATCGTTGCCACGATCAAGGAGTTCTTCGGCTCCAGCCAGCTCTCGCAGTTCATGGAGCAGGTCAACCCTCTTGCCGAGCTGACCCACAAGAGGCGGCTGAACGCGCTCGGCCCCGGCGGCCTGTCACGGGACCGCGCCGGCTTCGAGGTGCGCGACGTCCATTACACCCATTACGGCCGCATGTGCCCGATCGAGACCCCCGAAGGGCCGAACATCGGGTTGATCGTGTCGCTGGCCAACTACACGCGCGTCAACTCCTACGGCTTCCTGGAGACCCCGTATCGCAAGGTGATCGACGGCCGCGTCACGCGCGAGATCGAGTACCTGTCGGCGATCGACGAAGAGAAGTACTTCATCGCCCAGGCCGGCGCGCCGGTCGACGATGACGGGCAGTTCGCGGAAACCCTGGTGCCGGTCCGGCGGGGCGGCGACTACATCACCCGCGAGCCCGACTCCATCCAGTACATGGACGTCTCGCCCAAGCAGATCATCTCGGTATCCGCCTCGCTGATCCCGTTCCTGGAGCACGATGACGCAAACCGGGCTTTGATGGGGTCCAACATGCAGCGGCAGGCGGTGCCGCTGATCATTCCGGAGCCGCCGCGCGTCGGTACCGGCATGGAGGAGAAGACCGCCTACGATTCCGGCGTGCTGGTGCTTGCCAGGCGGGCGGGCTTGGTCGACTACGTCAGCTCCCAGCGGGTGGAGATCCGTCCCGACGGCGCCGCCGACGGTGTGATCGACACCTACCCGATGGTCAAGTACCAGCGCACCAACCAGGACACCTGCTTCCTGCAGAAGCCGGTGTGCCGCGTCGGCGACCGGGTGGCGGCCGGCCAGGTCCTGGCCGACGGGCCGTCCACCTATGCCGGCGAGCTGGCGCTGGGCCGCAACGTGATCGTCGCCTTCATGCCGTGGAACGGCTACAACTACGAGGACGCCATCCTGGTCTCCTCGCGCGTGGTCAAGGAGGACGTGTTCACCTCCATCCACATCAAGGAATTCTCGATCGAGGTGCGCGAGACCAAGCTCGGTCCGGAGAAGATCACCCGCGACATCCCCAACACGGCCGAGGATGCCTTCGAGCACCTGGACGCCGAGGGGATCGTGCGCATCGGCGCCAAGGTAAAGTCGGGGTCGATCCTGGTAGGCAAGGTCACGCCCAAGAGCGAGACCGACTCCACGCCGGAGTTCAAGCTGTTGAACTCGATCTTCGGTGAGAAGGCCAAGGAGGTGCGCGACACCTCGCTGCGCATCCAGCACGGCGTGGAAGGCACGGTGATCGACGTCCAGCGCATGCGCCGCTCGGCCGGCGACGAGTTGAGTCCGGGAGTCGAGGAAGTGGTCAAGGTGCTGGTCGCATCCAAGCGCAAGCTGCAGGAAGGCGACAAGATGGCTGGCCGCCACGGCAACAAGGGGGTGATCGCCCGCGTGCTGCCGGAAGAGGACATGCCGTTCATGGCCGACGGCACCTCCGTGGACGTGGTGCTGAACCCGCTCGGCGTCCCGTCGCGGATGAATCTGGGCCAGATCATGGAAACCCAGCTCGGCTGGGCGGGACTGAGGCTGGACGAATGGTACGCGACCCCGGTGTTCCAGTCGGCGTCGAACGAGATGATCGAGGGCAAGCTGTCCCAGGCGGACCTTCCGTCCAGCTCCAAGATTACCCTGTACGACGGGCTGACGGGCGAACCGTTCGAGAACCCGGTCACCTGCGGCGTCATCTACATGATGAAGCTCAGCCACCTGGTCGACGACAAGATGCACTCCCGTTCCACGGGGCCGTACTCGCTGGTCACCCAGCAGCCGCTCGGCGGCAAGGCTCAGAACGGCGGCCAGCGGCTCGGCGAGATGGAGGTGTGGGCGTTGGAGGCGTACGGCGCGTCAAACACGCTGCGCGAGCTGCTCACGGTCAAGTCGGATGACATGAACGGCCGCGGCAAGGTGTACGAGAGCATCGTGAAGGGTGAGCCGTTCGAGTCCGGCGGCATCCCCGAGTCGTTCAACGTGCTGGTACAGGAGCTGCGCGGCCTGGCGCTGGACATCACGATCTTCGACGGCAAGGGCAAGCCGGTGCCGCTCACCGAGCGGGACGAGGAGCTGATCACCCGCGAGGGAGCGCGCTTCTGATGGGCGGGCTGCCGATGCGGACAGACGGATTGAGATCAGGCGGATTGAGATCAGGCGGATTGAGATCAGGCGGATTGAGATCAGGCGGTCCGCGGTCGCAGAGATCCGACAGGAGGGGGGGAACTCATGCGTGAGCACGACGATTTCGAGAAGATCACCATTCGCCTTGCAGCGCCCGACGAGATTCGGGACTGGTCGTACGGCGAGGTGAAGAAGCCGGAGACCATCAACTACCGCACGCTTCGGCCGGAGAAGGACGGACTGTTCTGCGAGCGCATCTTCGGCACCACCAAGGAGTGGGAGTGCTACTGCGGGAAGTTCAAGTCGATCCGCTATCGCGGCGTGATCTGCGACCGCTGCGGGGTGGAGGTAACCCATCCGCGCGTGCGCCGCGAGCGCATGGGGCACATCGAGCTGGCCGCTCCGGTGTCGCACATCTGGTTCTATCGCTCGGTCCCCTCGCGGCTGGGGCTGCTGCTTGACCTGCCGATCGCGGCGCTCCGTTCGATCCTCTACTACGAGAAGTACATCGTCATCGACTCCGGCGACACCGACCTGAAGCGCATGCAGCTCCTCACCGAGGAGGAGTACCTGGAGGCGCGTGACCGGCACGCGATGGGCTTCACGGCCGGCATCGGCGCGGAGGCGATCCGCACCCTGCTGGAATCGCTCGATCTTGACGCACTGGCCGGCGAGCTGAGGCGCAAGATGATGGAAAAGGGGATCAAGAGCGACAAGAGGCTCCTGAAGCGCATCGAGATCGTCGAGAACTTCCGTGATTCCGGCAACGACCCGGAGTGGATGGTGCTCGACGTCATTCCAGTGATCCCGCCGGAGCTGCGGCCGATGGTGCAGTTGGACGGCGGCCGCTTCGCGACCTCCGACCTGAACGACCTCTACCGGCGCGTGATCAACCGCAACAACCGCCTCAAGCGGCTCCTCGCCCTGGACGCGCCCGACATCATCATCCGCAACGAGAAGCGCATGCTGCAGGAGGCCGTGGACGCGCTGTTCGACAACTCCAAGAAGAAGCGGGTCGTCAAGGGTGCCGCCAACCGGCCGCTGAAGTCCCTGTCCGACATGCTGCGCGGCAAACAGGGACGCTTCCGGCAGAACCTGCTGGGCAAGCGCGTGGACTACTCGGGCAGGTCGGTGATCGTGGTGGGCCCGGAGCTCAAGCTGCACCAGTGCGGGCTGCCCACCAAGATGGCGCTGGAGCTGTTCAAGCCCTTCATCATGAAGAAGCTGGTGGAGGACGACGTCGTCTACAACATCAAGAAGGCCAAGACGCTGGTAGAGGAGGAGACTCCGGAGGTGTGGGCGGTCCTGGAGGAGGTCGTCAGCGAACACCCGGTCCTCCTGAACCGGGCCCCCACCCTGCACCGGCTGGGGATCCAGGCCTTCGAGCCGGTGCTGGTCGAGGGCAAGGCGATCAAGCTGCATCCGCTGGTGTGCGCGGCCTTCAACGCCGACTTCGACGGCGACCAGATGGCCGTGCACGTGCCGCTCACGCCCGACGCGCAGATCGAGAGCTGGACGCTGATGCTGTCCAGTCAGAACCTGCTCGACCCGGCCAACGGCTCGCCGATCGTGGTGCCGACCCAGGACATGATCCTGGGCATCGCCTATCTGACCGGCTCGCGTGACGGGGTCGCCGGCGAGGGCAAGCATTTCTCCACTTCCACGCAGGTGCTGCGGGCGGTGGACGCGCGTTCGGTCGACTACCACGCCAGGATCAAACTCAAGCTGGGCGACGAGTACGTGGAAACCACGCCTGGGCGGGTCCTGCTGAACGCGGACCTCCCCGACGAGATGGAGTTCATCAACGAGCAGCTCGACGACGGCAAGCTGCGCAAGCTGATCTCGGACTGCTACCGCGACCACGGACCGCACGTCACCGTGCAGGCGCTGGATACCATCAAGGAGCTGGGATTCCGCTACGCGACGAAATTCGGCGCGACTATCGGCATGGAGGACATCCTGGTTCCGGCCTCGAAGCCCGAGCTCATCGATCGCGCTAGCCACCAGGTTGAGGAGATCCACCACCAGTACCTGCAGGGCCACATCACCAACGAGGAGCGTTACAACCGCGTCATCGAGGTCTGGAGCACCACCAACGACGACATCACCAACGAGCTGATGGCGGAGCTGGAGTCGGACCGGCAGGGCTTCAATCCCATGCATGTGATGGAGGCGTCCGGCGCGCGGGGTAGCCGGCAGCAGATCCGCCAGCTCGCCGGTATGCGCGGACTGATGGCCAACCCGTCCGGCGAGATCATCGAGCTGCCGATCCGCAGCAACTTCAAGGAGGGGCTGTCGGTGATCGAGTTCTTCATCTCGACCAACGGCGCCCGCAAGGGGCTGGCCGACACGGCGCTCAAGACGGCCGACGCCGGCTACCTGACGCGTCGCCTGGTGGACATCGCCCAGGACGTGGTGGTGAGCGAGGACGATTGCGGCACCATCAACGGCATCGACCGGCAGGCCATCAAGGACGGTGAGGACATCGTCGAGCCGCTGCGCGACCGCATCGCCGGGCGCTTCACCCTGGACCGGGTCAGGCACCCGATTTCGGGTGCGGTCATCGTCGACTTCAACGAGGAGATCACCGACGAGCTCGCGGAGCACATCGAGCAGATCGGCATCGAGACCGTGCGCATCCGCACGGTGCTGACCTGCGAGTCCAAGCGCGGCGTGTGCCGCAAGTGTTACGGCCGCAATCTCGCGTCGAACCGAGCCGTCGAGATCGGCGAAGCGGTGGGCATCGTCGCGGCGCAGTCGATCGGGCAGCCGGGCACGCAGTTGACGATGAAGACCTTTCACATCGGCGGCGCGGCGACCCGGGTCAGCGAGGAGAACCGGGTGTACCTCCCGTATCCGTGCGTGATCAGGGAGATTCACGGCAACGTCGTGGAGCTGGACAACGGCAACCGCCTGTTCACACGCAAGGGACACCTGATCGTCAACCGTGTGTTGCAGCAGATCACGCTCGACTCCGGCGACGAGCTTATGGCGACCGCCGGCCAGCAGGTGCTGGCCGGCGATTCGCTGGTGGGCCGCAACGGCGACCGCATCGACGCGACCGAGATCGGCTACGTGCACCGCATCGGCGATCAGGTGCTGATCACCGCCCAGCCGCGCCGCGTCGACATCCGCAACGGCTCCGAGCTGATGGTCGGGACCGAGCAGATCGTCCCCGAAGACGAGACCATGGCCTACTTCGACCCGTTCGCGGAGCCGATCATCGCCGAGGTGAGCGGCACGGTACGGTTCGACGACATCGTGCTGGGTACCACGCTGCGCGAGGAGATCAACGAGGACACCGGCAAGATCGAGAAGAAGATCACCGAATTCTCGGCCGAGACCCTGCAGCCGCGCCTCGTGGTGGAGACCGAGGATGGCCAGGAAGCCGTCTACTACCTGCCCGGCTCCGCCTATCTGAACGTTTCGGAGGGGGATGAGGTCAAGGCCGGGCGCACGCTGGCCAAGCTGCTCAAGGAGAGTGTCAAGACCCGCGACATCACCGGCGGTCTGCCGCGCGTCGGCGAGCTGTTCGAGGCGCGGCGGCCCCGGAATCCCGCGGTGCTGGCCAAGATCGACGGCATCGTGTACTTCCGGGGCATCACGAAGGGCAAGCGCGTGCTCGCGGTCGAAGACTCCTTCGGGGACGAACACAAGCACGCGGTACCCATGGGCAAGCATCTGCTGGTACGGGACGGCGACACCGTGGAGGCCGGCGAGCCGCTCTGCGAGGGGCAGACCGATCCGCACGACGTGCTGGCGATCCTGGGCGAGAACGCGCTGCAGGCGTATCTGGTCAACGAGATTCAGGAGGTCTACCGGCTGCAGGGCGTGCGCATCAACGACAAGCACATCGGCATGATCATCCGACAGATGATGAAGAAGGTGGAGATCGTGTCGGTGGGCGACACGGAGTTCATTTTCGGCCAGCAGGTCGATCGGCACCGGTTCCGCACGGAGAACGAGAAGGTGATTCAGGAAGGCGGTCAGCCGGCGGTTGCGCAGCCGATGCTGCTCGGCATCACGCGGGCTTCGCTGAACATCGACTCGTTCATATCCGCGGCCTCGTTCCAGGAGACCACGCGGGTGCTTACCAACTCCGCGATCGCCGGGTCCTCGGACTATCTGCGCGGTCTGAAGGAGAACGTCATCATCGGCAACCAGATTCCGGCGGGTACCGGCATCCGCGCCTATCGGGACGTCAAGCTGTTCGACGAGAACATGGAGAACCTGGACATCACCGTGGAGCGGATCCTGGCCCAGAAGCGCAAGGAGCAGGAGGAGCGCGAGGCGCAGATCCGCGCCGAGATGATGTCCGAGGAGTTGGGCGATCTGGTGAGCGAGGTGCCTACCGCCTGATTTCTGGCCGACCTGACTCCCTGCCGACCGGCGGCGTGCGCGGACCCCGTTTCACTTGAAGAGCCCGCTTGACGAGCCGCGCCGTCGCTCGGTACGTTCTGGGGCAAGCGCAAGCCCCGACGCGGAGGTGGCGGGCCATCGTGCCCGCTGCCGTCGCAGGAAAAGGAAGGTCGGGGGTACTTGACTGTCCGTGCCGAAGGCGCGTATGGTAGTGGCTCGGTCGCTATCAAGCCGTAGACACCTGCGGTCAGCCTGAGTCGCATGTCGGCGGTTCCGCCAGCAGGCAGTTCCTCCGGAAGGACGGGTGTACCCCTGAAGTGGGCGGTTCGTTGGAGTGTGGTAGTTCGAGTATGAGGAGTCAGGAGTGCCGACGATAAACCAGCTTGTCCGGAACGGACGCAAGCGCAGCACCAAGACCAGCAAGAGTCCTGCGCTCCAGTCATGCCCGCAGAAGCGCGGTGTATGCACGAGGGTGATGATCGTCACCCCGCGCAAGCCGAACTCCGCTTTGCGCAAGGTGGCGCGCGTGCGTCTGGTTTCGGGGGTCGAAGTGACCGCCTATATTCCCGGGATCGGGCACAACCTGCAGGAGCACTCCGTCGTTCTGATCCGGGGCGGGCGCGTCAAGGATCTGGCGGGTGTCCGCTACCACGTGGTACGCGGGGCCAAGGATACGCTCGGTGTCGACGATCGGCGTCGCGCGCGATCGAAGTACGGCACCAAGCGGCCGAGGTCCTGAGGGCCGTATCCGAACAGATCGTAGCGGGATAATTCAGGGAGTTCACGGAAATGCCCAGACGTAGCGTAAGTACGCAGCGGCGCGACGTGCGCGATGCGCGATTTCGCGACCCGCTTGCGGGACGGTTCATCAACAGCATGCTGCTGCGCGGCAAGAAGTCGCTGGCGGCGCGCACGTTCTATCAGGCGCTCGACTTCCTTGACGGCAAGGGAGAGGGAGATGCGATCGAGATGTTCCACAAGGCGGTGGACAATATCAAGCCGATGCTGGAAGTGAAATCGCGGCGCGTGGGAGGATCCACCTACCAGGTGCCGGTGGAGGTTCGCGAAGACCGCCAGGTCGCGCTCGCGATCCGCTGGCTGCTACAGTTCGCGCGTGCCCGTCGCGGGCGCTCCATGGCCGAGCGGCTGGGCGCCGAGTTCCTAGACGCCTACAACAACACCGGCTCGGCTGCCAAGAAGAAAGAGGATACGCACCGGATGGCCGAAGCCAACAGGGCTTTCGCCCACTACCGCTGGTAGCACGGCATCGCTGGCAGGCGGCAGGTCACGGGTAGGGCACTGATGGCGGAACGGACGAATCGGCGTGGAACGGCGCGGTCGCAGCCACTGAACAGGACACGAAACATCGGCATCATGGCGCACATCGATGCCGGCAAGACCACCACGACCGAGCGCATGCTCTATTACACCGGGCGCAAGCACAAGCTTGGAGAAGTGCACGACGGCCAGGCCGAAATGGACTGGATGGAGTTGGAAAAGGAGCGCGGCATTACCATCACCGCCGCCGCCACCTCCTGTCCGTGGCGGGATCACGATATCAACATCATCGACACGCCCGGGCACGTGGACTTCACGGTGGAGGTGGAGCGATCGCTGTGTATCCTCGACGGCGCCGTGGCGGTGTTCTGCGCGGTCGGCGGCGTGGAGCCGCAGAGCGAGACGGTGTGGAAGCAGGCTACTCGCTACAAGGTCCCTCGGATCGTGTTTGTCAACAAGATGGATCGCACGGGGGCGCGTTTCGCGGATGTCGTGGATGAGTTGCACGACAAGCTCGGCGCCGACGCGGTCCCCATCCAGATTCCGGTGACGGAAGGCCCCGGCTTCTCAGCTCTCATCGACCTGGTTGCCATGCAGCTCGTCGAGTGGGAGGAATCCGGCCAGGGTACGGAGTACCGCGCCCGGCCGATTCCGGCTGATCTCCTTCCGACTGCCGAAGGGCACCGCATCGAACTTCACGAGAAGCTCGCCGACCACGACGACTCGTTCATGGAGGAGTACCTGGACGGCGCCGACATCTCCCGGGAGCGTGTGCAGCAGGTGATCAGGAAGGCCACCTGCGCCGGTGAGCTGTTTCCGGTGCTGTGCGGCGCGGCGTTCAAGAACAAGGGAGTCCAGTTGCTCCTCGACGCGGTCGTCGACTACCTGCCTTCGCCGCTGGACAAGGAGCCGGTGTCGGGTATTCGGCCTGCCGACGGTGAGTATGTCGATCGCAAGCCCTCCGATGACGAGCCGTTCTCGGCGATGGCCTTCAAGGTCACCACGGACCCGTACGTGGGCCGGCTCACCTATGTGCGTGTCTACTCGGGCGTGTTGCCGTCGGGATCGTACGTGTTCAACGCGACCGCCGATGTGCGCGAACGCGCCACGCGCATCCTGCGTATGCACGCCAATCGCCGCGAGGAGGTCGATGCCCTGCGTACCGGCGACATCGCGGCCGTGGTAGGCGCGCGGCGCACGACCACCGGCGACACACTGTGCGACGCCGACGCCCGGTTGCTGCTCGAATCGATGGTGTTCCCCGACCCCGTCGTGTCCATCGCCATCGAGCCGAAGTCGAAGGCCGAGTCCGACAAGCTCGGCTTGGCCCTGCGCGCGTTGTCCGAGGAGGATCCGACCTTCCACGTGCGCTACGACGCGGAAGTCGGCCAGACGATCATCTCCGGGATGGGCGAGTTGCATCTGGACGTGCTGGTACAACGTCTGTTGCGCGAGTACTCGGTCGACGCCGATGTCGGACGGCCGGAGGTTGCCTACCGTGAGGCGCTCACCCGGGCGGCCGAATCCGAAGGGCGTTTCGTGCGCCAGACCGGGGGCCGCGGTCAGTACGGTCACGTCGTGATGCGGTTCGAGCCGTTGCCGCCGGGTGCCGGATTCGTGTTCGAGAGCAAGATCGTAGGCGGCGCCGTGCCCAAGGAGTACATTCCCGCCGTGCAGAAGGGTGTCGCTCAGGCCAAGGAGACCGGCTCGGTCGCCGGCTATCCCATGGTTGACTTTCGAGCCGTGCTGCTCGACGGCTCCTACCACGAGGTCGACTCCAGCGAGGTGGCCTTCAGCGTGGCGGCCACGACCGCGTACCACGAAGCGGTACGCCGCGCCGGGCCGGCGATTCTGGAGCCGATCATGGATGTCGAGGTGTGCGCGCCCGATGAGCATCTGGGAGACGTGATCGCGGACTTGGGTGCCCGTTCGGGCCAGATCGGATCCGTGGACGACCGCTTCGGCGGCAAGGTCGTGACCGCCGCCGTGCCCCTGCGGTGCATGTTCGGATATGCTACCGCGCTGCGTTCGATGACCAGCGGGCGCGGAAACCATACGATGCAGTTCGCTGCCTACCGCCGCGTGCCCGCTGCGGTCCAGGAAGAGATTATTCAGCGCGCAGGACGCGCTTCGGAGCGGAACCAGACTCCCGTAGCTTGAGGAGTCCAGGGTTAGTCGAGGAGAACAGGCCAAGGAGACACAAAGGGATGGCAAAGGAGAAATTCGATCGCACCAAGCCGCACATGAACGTCGGGACCATCGGTCACGTCGACCATGGAAAGACGACGCTGACTGCGGCAATCACCCAGCACTGCGCCAACAAGTACGGCGACAAGGTGATGACCTACGACCAGATCGACAACGCGCCTGAAGAGAAGGCGCGCGGCATCACGATCAACACCCGGCACGTCGAGTATCAGAGCGAGGATCGGCACTACGCCCACGTCGACTGCCCGGGGCACGCCGACTACATCAAGAACATGATCACGGGCGCCGCGCAGATGGACGGTGCCGTGCTGGTCGTGTCGGCGCCGGACTCGGTCATGCCGCAGACGCGTGAGCACATCCTGCTTGCCCGTCAGGTGGAGGTTCCTTCGATCATCGTGTTCCTCAACAAGGTCGACATGGTGGACGACGAGGAGCTCCTTGAGCTGGTGGAGGAGGAGATCAAGGATGTCCTCAACCAGTACGACTTCCCGGGTGACGACACGCCGATCATCAAGGGATCCGCCTTCGCCGCGATGGAGAATCCGGGCGACGCGGAAGCGAACCAGCCGATCGAAGAGCTGCTCACGGCCATGGATGCGTACTTTCCGCTGCCGGAGCGTGACGTGGATCAGGACTTCCTGATGCCGATCGAGGACGTTTTCTCGATCGCCGGTCGGGGCACGGTCGTGACCGGCCGCGTCGAGAGCGGCCGAATAAAGGTCGGCGAGACGGTGGAGATCGTCGGGATCAAGGAAACCGACAAGACGGTGGTGACCGGTGTCGAGATGTTCAACAAGCTGCTCGACGAAGGGCAGGCCGGCGACAATATCGGCGCCTTGCTGCGCGGTGTGGAGCGCAGTGACGTCGAGCGCGGCCAGGTGCTGGCCAAGCCCGGCTCCATCACGCCTCACAGGCAGGTGAAGGCGCAGGTGTACGCGCTTACCAGAGAAGAGGGAGGGCGCCACTCTCCGTTCTTTGCCGGCTATCGTCCGCAGTTCTATTTCAGGACGACCGACATCACCGGCAGCGTCACGCTCCCCGAAGGCAAGGAAATGGTCATGCCGGGCGACAGTACGGAGCTGAACATCGATCTGATCAACACGATTGCGGTCCAGCGCGGGCTGCGGTTCGCCATTCGCGAAGGCGGACGCACCGTCGGCGCCGGCGCCGTGACCGAGATCCTGGACTGAGGCGACAGGGAAGACTGGCTGGTACCGAGCGATGGCTACGGAACGGTTTCGGGTGCGGTTGCGCGGGTTCGACATAGAGCTCGTGGATCAAAGTTCACGGGCGATCGTGCAGACCGTGCAAAAGACGGGGGCGCGCGTCGCGGGTCCGATCCCGCTGCCGACCCGGATCAACAAATTCACGGTGCTCCGATCCCCGCACGTCTACAAGAAGTCGCGTGAGCAGTTCGAAATGCGGACTCACAAGCGGCTCATCGACATCCTGGAGCCAAGCAGCGCCGTCATGGATGCGCTGATGAAGCTTGAGCTGCCTGCCGGCGTCGACGTCGAGATCAGGCAGTAGGGAGCGTGCGGCGTGGTAGCGGTAGTTGGCGTCAAGGTGGGAATGACGCAGGTATTCGACGACGCGGGCACGGCGCGCCCGGCGACGCTGGTGCGGGTCGAACCCAATGTCGTGATCGGCACGCGCGTTGCCGCAGGTGACGGGTATGACGCCGTCGTGCTGGGCTGGGGGACGGCTCGCAAGCGGCGGTTGACGAAGCCGTTTGCCGGTCAGTTCCCGGAGGGCATCGATCCGACGCGACGCATCATGGAGTTGCGCGGCTTTGACGGAGAGTTCGAGGTCGGGAAACCGCTGGACCTGTCCATCTTTTCCGACCGGCGCTTTGTGGATGTCCAGGGCGTGTCGCTCGGGAAGGGTTTTCAGGGCGTGATCAAGCGTCACGGGTTTCGGGGCGGCCGCGCGACGCACGGCTCCAAGTTCCATCGCGCCGGCGGGTCCACCGGTCAGTCGGCGTGGCCGTCGCGGGTGCTGAAGGGCACACGCATGGCGGGGCGCATGGGTGGCCGGCGTGCCACGGTGCAGAACCTCGAGCTGCTGCGCATCGACCAGGAGCGGCGGCTGATGATGATAGCCGGACCGATTCCCGGCCGCCGCGGCGGGCACGTGTTGGTGGCGAGCGCGAAGAAGAAGCAGGGCGGCCGGAACGGGAGTGCGGAGTGAAGGTTCCGGTTTTGGGCCCGGACGGCAATCCTTCCGGAGAGATCGAGTTGGACGACCGGGTCTTCGACGTCGAGGTCTCGGACGGGGCCATCCATGCGGCGCTGCGCAATGAGCTTGCCAATCAGCGCGTCGGCACGGCGGCGACCAAGCGCCGCGGCCAGGTGCGCGGCGGTGGCCGCAAGCCCTACCGGCAGAAGGGTACGGGGCGGGCACGCGCGGGATCGAGGCGATCACCGCTGTGGGTCGGCGGCGGCATCACCTTTGGCCCACAGCCGCGCGACTACCGGTATCGGATACCGCGCAAGGTGAAGCGACTGGCCATACGATCGGTGCTCACGTCCAAATGCCGGGGAAAGCAGCTGATGGTGGTCGACGGCGTGCAGTCCGCTTCGGGCCGCACCCGTGAGCTCGCGGCGACGATCGATGCCCTGTCGCCGGGACTGAAGACCGTGTTGGTGTTGGGCGCCGACGACCCGATGACGCGGCGCGCGGGACGCAATCTGTCTTCCTTGCGCATTCTTTCCAGCCAACGGCTTCGGGTGCACGAACTGCTGTACGGAGACCGAGTGCTGCTGCAGCGCGAAGCCGTGGCGCGATTGAACGCCGGATACGGCGGTGCAGATCTGGAGGCCGACGATGGCGGGTGAAATTATCCTCGAGCCACTGGTGACCGAGAAATCCAACTCCTTGCGCGAGGCGGGCAAGTACAGCTTCCGCGTTGATCCACGCGCCTCCAAGCAGCAGGTGCTCGCGGAGGTGCGGCGGCTGTTCGACGTCAACCCGGTTCGCTGCAACATCATCAATGTCCCCCGCAAGCCGAAACGGGTTCGCTACCGGCGCGGTTACACAGCCTCATGGAAGAAGGCGATCGTGACCCTGTCCGGTGACCAGACCATCGAAATCTTCGAGGGCGTCTGATGCCGGTACGGAACCGCAAGCCGACGACGCCGTCGTCCCGCACTACGACCGTTCGCGACTATTCCGAGCTGAGCGACGAGAGGCCGGAGAAGCGCCTCACCGAAGTCCGTCCCTATCGCGCCGGCCGCTCCAAGGGGCGGATCAGCGTTCGCCGCAAGGGCGGTCAGCACAAGCGCCAGTACCGCATGGTAGATTTCAAGCGGGACAACCACGGCGTGCCGGGTACGGTTCATTCGATCCAATACGATCCGAACCGCAGCGCGGATCTGGCGCTGGTGGTGTTCGCCGACGGGGACAAGCGTTATCTCCTGTCGCCGCGCGGGCTGCGCGTCGGCGCGACCGTGCAGAGTGGTCCCGGCGCGCCGATCGAGATCGGCAACGCCCTGCCGATCGGTGACCTGCCGCTGGGTATCGCCATCCACAACGTGGAGTTGACGCCGGGACGCGGCGGCCAACTGGTCCGTGCCGCAGGCAATAGCGCCACCCTGGTCGCGAAGGAGGGCGAGTACGCGACGGTGCGGCTGCCATCCGGGGAGACCCGTCTGGTCCATGTACGCTGCATGGCCTCCATTGGCGAGATCGGCAACCCCGATCATATGAACGTTTCGCTTGGCAAGGCCGGCCGGGCTCGCTGGATGGGGCGACGGCCAAAGGTTCGCGGAGTGGCGATGAACCCGGTCGACCACCCGCACGGCGGCGGCGAGGGCAAGGCGTCCGGAGGGCGCCATCCCGTATCCCCCTGGGGGAAGTTGACGAAGGGGATGAAGACGCGGAACAAGCGCAAGCGGTCAGGCGATTTCATCGTCGGCAAACGCCGATGACCACGCACCAGACCGTAAGGATGACGAGGTAGGTTATGTCACGATCGATCAAGAAAGGGCCGTTCGTATCGCCGAGTCTGTTCAAGCGGGTGATCGAGGCCTCCAAGTCCTCCGGCAAGCAGATGGTCAAGACGTATTCGCGCTGCTCGACGATCATCCCGCAGATGGTCGGGATGACCATCTCGGTCTACAACGGCAAGAATTGGATTCCGGTCTACATCACGGAGAACCTGGTGGGGCACAAGATCGGCGAGTTCGCTCCGACGCGGGTATTTCGAGGGCACGCGGGGTCGGACCGCAAGGCGGTGCGGCGCTGATGGTCAGAGGCAAGCAGGGTTACACGGCCCACAGCAAGTTCCTGCGTATTTCGCCGAGCAAGGTGCGCCCCCTCGCCGATCTGGTTCGTCGCCAGCCCTATGCCGAGGCTTTGGCGCTACTGGAGACGATGCCGCACAAGGGCGCCGCGCTCCTGCGCAAGACGATCAAGTCGGCCGGCGACAACGCACTGTTTCATAATGAGGATCTCGACGAGGAGTCGTTGTACGTCCGCGAGCTGCAGGTGCTCGACGGTCCGCGCCTGAAGCGCATCTGGGTGCGCGGGCGCGGCCGAGCAGATCGCCAGGTGAGCCGCCTCTGTCATATCTCGGTAGCGGTGGAGGAGATGAGCTAGTATGGGACAGAAGGTCAATCCGACCGGGCTGCGCATGGGGATCAACCAGTCATGGCGCAGCAAGTGGTACGTGGACCCGCGCGAATACGCGGCGACGCTCCACGAGGATCTGTCGTTGCGCAAGACGATCGACACCGCTCCGGAGACGCGCGGCGCGGACATCGCCCAGGTGGAGATCGTCCGCCATCCTCAGCGCATCGCACTGATCATCCACACCGGCCGCCCCGGCGTCGTGATCGGAGCCAAGGGGCAGAACATCGAGCGGCTGGGTGCCAAGCTGCAGCGCGAGGTCGGCAAGAAGATCCAGATCAAGATCAAGGAGATCCAGCGGCCCGAGACTAACGCCCAGTTGATCGCGATGAACATCGCGCGCCAGTTGCGAGGGCGGGCATCGTTCCGGCGGGTCATGAAGATGGCGATCAACAACGCGATGCGCGCCGGCGTACAGGGCATCAAGATCCGGGCCGGCGGACGGTTGAACGGCGCGGAGATGTCGCGCGTCCAGCAGTACAAGGAGGGGCGCATCCCGTTGCACACGTTTCGCGCCGACATCGAGTACGGATTCTCCGTGGCCATCACCACGGTCGGAGCGCTGGGCATCAAGGTATGGGTCTTTCACGGCGAGGTGTTTGGCCGCGACAAGAAGGACGACGCGGGGCTGCTCCTGAAGCGGCAGCGCGGCCGTGAGGAGGCAGCGTAACCGATGCTGGCTCCAAAGCGGGAGAAGTTTCGCAAGCGCCAGCGCGGCGGGCCGCTACGGCGCGGCGGCGAGCGCCAGCAGGAATTGGCGTTCGGGGATTTCGGTCTGATCGCGCTCGAACACAAGTGGATCACCAACCGGCAGATCGAGGCCGCTCGGGTGGCCATGACCCGGCACGTGAAACGGGGTGGCAAGGTATGGATACGGATCTTTCCCGACATGCCTTACACCATGAAACCTGCCGAAACGCGCATGGGGAAGGGCAAGGGCAACGTGGAGTACCACGTCGCGCCGGTCAGACGCGGTACGGTCATGTTCGAGCTCGCCGGCGTGGAGACCGATCTGGCGCGGGAAGCGCTCACGCTGGCCGGCAGCAAGCTGCCGATCAAGACAACGATCTGTGCGCGCGGCAGCGTGTTCGCACCACAGGCATGAGGACAGTGGCGTGAAGGAACAGTATGGTGGGCTCGTCTACCCGGAGCTGCTGCTCAAGCATGACGAGCTGGTGTCGGAGTACCGCAAGGCACGGTTCGACGCGGTGGTCGGCCACTTGGACAATCCGGTCAGTGTCCGCGTGCTGCGCCGAAGGCTGGCTCGCGCCAAGACCATAATCAACGAGTACGAGCTGGGGATTCGACAGCGATGAATGGAACGAGATGAGTAGCACGGCACGTCTTCGCGTACTGGCAGGAACGGTAGTCTCGGATCGCATGGACAAGACGATCGTGGTCCTGGTCAGTTCCCAGAAGCGCCATCCGATGTACGAGAAATACATCCGCAGGTCCAAGCGCGTGAAAGCGCACGATGCGGACAACGCCTGCCGCATCGGCGACCGCGTCCGGGTCGTGGAGTCGCGGCCGCTGAGTCGCGACAAGCGGTGGCGGCTGCTGGAGATCTTGGAACGGAGCAGCTGATGGTACAGGCGATGAGCTATCTCAACGTCGCGGACAACTCGGGCGCCAAGCGCGTGCAGTGCATCAAGGTGCTCGGCGGCACGCGCCACGTAAGCGCCGGCGTCGGCGATCGGATCGTGGTGACGGTCAAGACCGCGATACCGTCCGCCACGGTACGCAAGGGCACGGTAGTGCGGGCGGTGATCGTGAGGACGCGGAAGGAGACGCGCCGAGTCGACGGCTCATACATCCGCTTCGATGACAACGCCTGCGTCCTGATCGACGAGGCTGGCAATCCGTCCGGAAAGCGTATCTTCGGTCCGGTTGCGCGGGAGTTGCGCGATCGTGACTACATGAAGATCGTCTCCCTGGCGCCGGAGGTGCTGTAACGTGGCACGCAAGCGTGGTGCCGGTCGCGCGCAGGTGCGGGTACGGCTGCGCCGTGATGACCAGGTGGTGGTGATCGCCGGCAGGGAGCGGGGCAAGACCGGCCGCGTGTTGCGCATCGACATCGATCGGCAGCAGGTGGTCGTCGAGGGGCTCAATCTGGTGAAGAAGGCGATACGACCCACTCAGCAGCGCCAGCAAGGAGGCATCTCCGAGATCGAGGCGCCTATCCACCTGTCGAACGTGATGCTGAGCACGCCGGAGGGACGCTCGAGGATCCGGTATGAGACCGGTGGTGCCGGCAGCGGTGAGGGCACTCGCCGCGTCGCCGCGCGTACGGGGCAGGAGCTGTGAGCAAGAACAAAGCCGGCAATGGAACGGCAAGCGGGAACGGCGGCGCCAGAGGCGGGAACATGCCGCGTCTGCGCGCCCTGTACCGGGACACGGTTGCGCCAGCGCTGATCGAGGAGTTCAGCTACGACAGCGCCATGCAGGTGCCCAAGCTGACCAAGATCCTGCTGAGCATGGGCGTCGGCATGGCTCCCAGCAATCGCCAGCTCCTCGACACCGCGGTCAACGAGCTCACGCTGATCGCCGGCCAGCGGGCGGTGACCACGCGCGCGCGGCGCTCGATCGCGGCGTTCAAGATCCGGGCCGGGATGGAGATCGGCGCGATGGTGACCCTTCGCGGCGATCGCATGCTGGAGTTCCTCGATCGTTTCGTGAACGTGGCCGTGCCCCGCATCAAGGACTTCCGCGGTCTGTCCCCTAATTCATTCGACGGAAGAGGCAACTACTCGGTGGGCGTCGATGAACAGATCATCTTTTCCGAGATCGACTACGATCGCATCGACTCGATTCATGGACTCAACATCACCATCGTTACCTCGGCGCATACCGACCGCGAGGGCCGCAGTCTTCTCGCCGGATTGGGAATGCCGTTCCGCAGCGAGTGACGGACTGCGCGGCGGTGAAGAGGATCACGATGGTACGGACCGCGACCGGCGAGCAGGACGGAGTCCGGGCCCGCGCATGGACGATGGAGGTATAGGTGGCACGCAAGGCACTGATCGTGCGCGGGCAGCGCAAACCCAAGTTCTCGACACGCAAGGTCAACCGGTGCCGCTGCTGCGGGCGACCACGGGGCTATCTGCGTCGTTTCGAGATGTGTAGGATCTGCTTCAGAGATCTCGCGAGCCGGGGACTGATACCCGGCGTGACGAAGTCGAGCTGGTAGCCCCATGGGTGTGACCGATCCGGTAGCGGACATGCTGGCCAAGATCCGCAACGCGGGCATGGCCGGCCACGAGAGCGTGGATATCGTGCCCTCGAAGTTCAAGTTGGAGATCGTCAAGACGTTGAAGACCGAGGGCTACGTGCGCAACTTCAAGCGCGCCGGCCAGGACGGTCAGGGACCGGTGCGCGTGTTCCTCAAGTACGACGACCAGCGCAGACCGGTCATCCGCGGAATGCAGCGGATCTCGAAACCGGGGCGCCGGGTGTATCGGAGCTATCGCACCATGCCTCGTATCCTGAACGGGTATGGGACACTGATCGTCTCCACCTCGTCGGGTGTGATCACCGGCCGCAAGGCCGCTCAGCAACAGGTCGGCGGCGAGCTGATCTGCAGCGTGTGGTAGCCGGATGTCACGCATAGGAGTGCTGCCGATTCCGGTGCCGACGGGAGTCGAAGTGGCGGTGCATGACAGCCAGGTGGACGTTGCCGGTCCCAAGGGCACGCTCAGCACGTCGTTGCCCGATGTCTTGCGGGTCGATGTCGCGGACGGAACGGTCGCCGTCAGCCGAGCCGACGATGAACGGTCCTCGCGGGCGGTGCATGGTCTGACCCGCAACCTGATCGCCAACATGGTGACCGGGGTGTCGACCGGGTTCACGCGGGAGCTTCTCATCAACGGGGTGGGGTACCGTGCGGAGGTTCAGGGGACTACGCTGGTCGTCGACGCCCGCTACGCGCGGCCGGTCCAGTTGCAGGTTCCGGCCGACCTCGCCGTTCAGGTGGAGGGCGGCAATCGTATCCAGATCTCCGGCGTCGACAAACAGCGTGTCGGCCAGTTCGCCGCGGATGTCCGGTCGGTACGGCCGCCGGAACCATACAAGGGCAAGGGCATCCGCTACGCGGACGAGCACGTGCGCCGCAAGGTAGGAAAGTCGGCCGTGGGAGGTGCCGGCTGATGGGTGCGCCGGCTAAGGTGGTGCGTCGTCTTCGGCGCAAGCGGAGCATCCGTGGTAAGGTGCGCGGCACCGCCATGCGGCCGCGGATGACGGTTTTCAAGAGCAACCGGTACACCTACGTTCAGGTGATCGACGACGACGCGGAGCGTACCGTAGTGGCGGTTTCGAATCGGGAAGCGGCGGTCGACGTGCCCAACCGGGTGTCCGACCTCGGCCGGCTCGGTGAGCTCGCGGGCGAACGATTGCGCGCGAGCGGGATACGGAGTGTGGTGTTCGATCGCAACGGCTATCCCTATCACGGCAAGATCAAGGCGATCGCGGACGGCGCACGCAAGTCCGGCATCGCACTGTAGGATTTCGAGGGGTAACGTGGGCGACAGAGACCGGGAACGCGGCGACCGGGGTGAGGGATTCGAGAAACTCGTTCGCCTCAACCGAATTGCCAAGGTAGTAAAGGGAGGCCGCAGATTCTCGTTCTCTGCGGTGATGGTGGTCGGTGACCGCAACGGCCATGTCGGCGTCGGGTTCGGCAAGGCTGCCTACGTGGCCGACGCCATTCGCAAGGGTTCGGAACGGGCGCGGCGCAACATGGTGAGAGTTCCGATGCGGGGCGGCACCCTGCCGCACCAGGTCAACGGTGTGTTCAAGGGGGCGAAGGTGCTGCTGAAACCCGCGGCTCCGGGAACCGGCGTGATTGCCGGCGGTCCGGTGAGGGCGGTGCTCGAGGCGGCCGGCGTGCGTGATGCGCTCAGCAAGTCGCTGGGCTCGCAGAACTCGATGAACCTGGTGAAGGCCGTGTTTCAGGGCTTGGGTCAGATCATGGAAGCCTCGGAAGTTGCCGCCCGCCGTGGCAAGACCGTACCGGAGCTGTGGCGATAGTGGCTGCCATCGGCACTGAAGGCCCCCTGCGGCTCACCGACGGCGCGCGCGTGCGCGTGACGCTCGCCCGGAGCGTTATCGGGCGCAGCCCCAGGCATCGGGCCACGGTTGAGGCGCTCGGGTTGCGCGGCATCGGATCGTCCGCCGAGCACACCGCCTCCGCGCCGATCATCGGCATGATCCGCAAGGTACGCTACCTTCTTGCGATCGAGGAGATCTCATGAGCGAACCTGACAGCACCGTGGATGCGCCGCGGGTGCGCCGGCCGGCCGGCGCCGTACGCAAGCGACGCGTCGTCGGCCGCGGCTCGGCGAGCGGGCATGGCGGCACCTCGGGACGTGGAACGAAAGGACAGCGGGCCCGCGCCGGGAGCGGCGTTCGCCCCACCTTCGAGGGCGGGCAGATGCCGCTGTACCGGCGTATCGCACGCCGCGGCTTCAGCAATCACCCGTTCCGGAACGTCCACGATGTACTGGATGTCCGCGATCTCAACCGCTTTGCGGACGGGGCCACCGTCGACCGGCAGGCGCTCCTGAAAGCCGGCATGATCCGGTCGACAGGGGTGCCGGTCAAACTGTTGGGCTCGGGAAATCTCGAACGTGCGCTCACCGTACGCATCGATCGCGCGTCCTCCGGCGCTTGCCGGAAGGTGACGGCCGCCGGTGGCACGATCCATCTGACCGATGCCGCCGCCGATGCTTCGCCCGATGACGCTCCGGCGTCGGATGGAACCGCGGGCGACGAGTCGGGCTGATGGCTAATCCGCTGCTCGACATCTTTCGGATCCGCGACCTGCGGGAACGGATCCTGTTCACGGTCATGATCCTGGTGATATTCCGGATCGGCGCGTTCCTGCCGATCCCCGGGATCGATGTCAGCACCGTCAAGAACTTCTACGCCGCGCAGCAGTCGGGCGGCATCGGCATCACGGACTACTTCGACTTCTTCTCGGGCGGCGCATTCACGAACTTCTCCGTCTTCATGTTGGGAATCGTGCCGTACATCACCACGTCGATCATGATGCAGCTCCTGGTCCTGGTGTTCCCGAAGCTGAAGAAGATCTCCCAGGAGGATGGCGGCAAGAAGCGCATCCAGCGGTACACCCGGATCGCCACGGTCGGCGTTTGTCTCATTCAGTCCTTGACCGTCACGACCTTCGCCGGCCAGATCCCTGGTGCGATCATCATGGATCGCATCCCGTTCACGGTCCTGGCTACCGTCACCGTGACCGCCGGCACGATCTTCCTGATGTGGCTGGGGGAGCAGATCACGCAGCGTGGCATCGGCAACGGCATATCGCTGCTGATCTTCGCCGGAATCGTCGCCCGCATTCCCGACGCGATCTACCTCATGATCAACCAGGTGCAGCGTGGCGACCTGAATCCGGTCTTCTTCGTCCTCGTGCTCGGCGCGTTCGTCGGCGTGATCTCGCTGGTCATCTACGAACAGCAGGGACAGCGAAGGATCCCGGTCAACTACGCCAAGCGGGTGATCGGCCGCAAGGTATATGGCGCGCAGAACGCCTATCTCCCGTTCAAGATCAACCCCTCGGGGGTCATCCCGGTGATCTTCGCTTCTTCGGTCCTGATCTTCCCGCTGCAGATCGCGCAGAACTTGGGCGGCGGCGTGCCGTGGCTCTCGCGCTTCGCGGCATGGCTGACGCCGAACGGCGTGCCGTACATGCTGTTCTACGCGCTGTTGATCGTGTTCTTCGCCTACTTCTATACGCAGGTCACGCTGAACCCGGTCGAGATCAGCAAGCAGATCCGCGAGAACGGCGGCTCGATCCGCGGCATCAGCTCCGACAACATGACGGAGTACCTGACGCGGATTCTGAACCGGATCATCTTGCCGGGAGCGCTGTTCCTGGCGGTCATCGCCATCATTCCGTCCATCATCCAGGCGTTGTTCCGGTTTCCATCCAGCGTCGCCTTCCTGATGGGCGGCACGTCGCTGTTGATCATGGTCGGCGTCGACCTGGATACGATGAGTCAGATCGAAGGGCATCTGAAGATGCACCATCACGACGGGATCGTTCGCAAGGGCCGCGTACGGGCCCGCAATCTGTAGAGGTCATCATGAAGGTCAGGGCCAGCGTGAAGAAGATGTGTGCGAAGTGTAAGGTCATCAGGCGTCGCGGCGTCGTCCGCGTCATTTGCGACAACCCGAAACACAAACAGCGACAGGGGTAACGACATGGCGAGGATCGCGGGGATCGACCTGCCGAACAAGCACGTGAGCGTAGGCCTGACCTACATCTTTGGAATCGGAGCGCCTTCGGCGGCTGCGATCTGTGACAAGACCGGGATCGCCCGGGACCGGATGCTGAACGACCTGGCACCGGAAGAGGTCAACGAGTTGCGGCGCGTGATCGAGAGCGACTACGTGGTCGAAGGATCGCTGCGTACCGAGGCGTCGCTCAACATCAAGCGGCTGATGGACATCGGCTGTTATCGGGGCATACGCCACCGGCGCGGACTGCCGGTACGCGGACAGCGTACGCGAACCAACGCGCGCGCGCGCAAGGGCAGCAAGAAGACGGTCGCGGGCAAGAAGAAAGCGCCCACCGCCAAGTGACGACAGGGCTGATTCGACGGACAAGACTGGTAAAGGACGGTTGCGAGTAACGTAGATGGCAAAATCGAAAGGCAAACGGGACCGGGCGGTCAGCGAGGGGAACGTCTATATCCAGGCGACCTTCAACAACACGATCGTGACAATCACCGACCTTATGGGAAACGCGGTGTCGTGGGCTTCGGCGGGATCTCTCGGGTTCCGCGGGGCGAAGAAGTCCACTCCGTTCGCGGCGCAGACGACCGCTGAGACCGCCGCGCGGAAGGCGATGGACTACGGCCTGATGGAGGTCAACGTGTTCGTCAAGGGTCCCGGTGGGGGCGGCGAATCGGCTGTTCGGTCGCTCGGGGCGCTCGGCCTCCGCGTGCGCACGATCCAGAACGTCACGCCGATTCCACACAACGGCTGCCGGCCGCAGAAGAAGCGGAGGGTGTAGCGATGGCTCGCTACATCGGCCCTGCCTGCCGGCTTTGCCGGGCGGAAGGGGTAAAGCTGTTTCTCAAGGGGGCGCGCTGTCATTCGGACAAGTGTCAGATCACCAGGCGGCGTGGCAAGCCGGGCAAGGCCCCGCGGGCCCGTATGCAGAAACTGTCGGACTACGGCATGCAGCTTCGCGAGAAGCAGCGCGTGAAGCGCATGTACGGAATGCTGGAACGACAGTTCCGCATCTTCTTTGATCGCGCCAACCGGCAGCGCGGCGTTACTGCGGAGAACCTGGTGCGCATGTTGGAGCAGCGGCTCGACAACGTGGTATACCGCATGCATTTCGCCAGTTCGCGCAAGCAGGCACGGCAGCTCGTCTCGCACGGTCACGTCATGGTCAACGACCGGCGGGTGACCATCCCGAGCTATCTGGTACAGAAGGACGACGTGCTGGAGTTGCAGGAGCGGGGCAAGATGATGACGGCGGTCAAGGACAGTCTGAAGGAGTATTCCCGCTCCGGAACGCTGCCATGGCTGGAGGTCGATCCGGATGCGGTCCGTGGTCGGGTCCTGGCTCTGCCACGGCGGGCAGACGTCCCGGATCTCGAAGGCGTCAACGAGCAGCTGATCGTCGAGCTGTATTCCAAGTGAGGGGCTGATGGCGAGAAAAAACCTCTTGACGGGGCTCAATCGGCCGACCGGCATGGTCTTCGAGCACACCGACGTGGATGCCTCCTACGGGAAGTTCATCGCGTATCCGTTCGAGCGTGGCTATGGCGCGACCATCGGCAACAGCCTGCGGCGCATTCTGCTCTCGGGAATCCAGGGGTATGCGATCACGGCCGTGCGCATCGCCAGCCGCGAGGAGGACGGATCATCGCACACGGTTTCCAGTGAATTCGAGCCCATTCCTCATGTCGTTGAAGACACGCCGGATATCATCAACGCCCTTAAGCAGATCAGACTGGCTCTGGACGAAGGGGTGGAGGAGCGGACGGTGTACGTGGAAGTGTCCGGCCCCAAGACCCTGGTCGCCGGCGATCTGGCGGTGGACACGGGCATAGTGGTGACCACGCCGGAGCTGGCGATCGCCACCCTCATGGAAGACGCGAATCTCGAGTTCGAGGTGCAGATCGAGTTCTCGCGTGGTTATCTGCCGACGGAGAACAGCGAACGCTTCATCGATGTTGTCGGCACGATTCCGATCGACGCTCTGTTCTCGCCGATCACGCGCGTGAAGTACGCGGTGGAGAACACCAGGGTCGGCCAGCGGACCGACTACGACAAGCTGGTGCTGGAGGTGTGGACGGACGGCACGCTCAAGCCTGAGGACGCGGTCGCGGAGGCGGCCAAGATCGCCAAGGACCACTACACGATATTCATCAACTTCGAGGAAGACGAGGTCGGCGACCACGAGGAGCTTGATCTCGAGGACGAACGGCTGCGCCGCTTGCTCGATACCCCGGTCGAGGAACTGGAGCTGTCGGTACGGTCCAGCAACTGCCTGCGGAACGAGAACATCCGCACCATCGGCGACCTGACGCGCAGAACCGAGGAAGAGATCGCCAAGACGCGCAATTTCGGACGGAAGTCCCTCGACGAGATCAAGAAGCGGCTGGAAGAGCGTGGGTTGCAGCTTGGCATGAGCGACTACAGCGCGGTGCGGCAGCAGCTTGCCAGCGCCGAATCGGTCGCTCCCGCGACGGGTGAGGGGGGCGATGAAGCAGTGGTCGGCAACACGGAGGCAACGGTGGGGACCGAGGCCGCGGCGGGCGCTGAGGTTGCGGCGCTTGACGAGACCGACGAGTGAGCATCATGTACGGAAACCGGTGCATACTGGGGGTGGAGTGAAGTGAGACACCGCGTCGGCTACAATCCGCTCGGCCGCACGCCGAGCCACCGCAAGGCGCTCCATTCCAACATGGTGGCGGCGCTGTTCCGGCACGAACGCATCCGCACCACCCGTGCCAAGGCGCTTGCCGTGCGTCGCAGCGCGGAGAAGATGATTACGCGCGCCAAACACGACAGTGTGCACAGCCGGAGAATTATCGCGCGGCGCCTGCATGATCCGGCGGTGCTGGCCAAGCTGTTCGATGTCCTGGGACCTCGCTTTCAGAGCCGTCCCGGCGGATATACGCGTGTGCTGAAGCTCGGTCCGCGATACGGCGACGCCAGCGAGATGGTGATCTTGGAGTTGCTCGACCGCCCGGTCGATACGGAAGAAGCTCCCTGAGCAGTCACCCCGGCGCCGCGTAGGCGGCCGATCGGACGAGTACGCGGCGGGCGCGGATGAAGCGCATGCGAGGCCGCATCGCTCGGGGTTGCCTGCACTGAGAGTTACCGCGGCCCGCTGGCTTGACGGCAATCTGTCGGCCTCAACGCGGTTGTTGGCGGGCCTGCTGCTGGCCGCTGGACTGGTGGCGCAGGACGACCTGATGCTGCGTGGAGCCCAGGCGCTGATCTTCGCCGCGCTGGCATGGCTGATGCAACCGCGCCTGCGGCTGCGGCGCACCATGTTGTTCCTCGGCGTGACGGTCGCGTTCAATCTGCTCACCCCGGCCGGTCGCGTCCTGCTGCGGATCGGCGGCGTCGCGGTCACGGAGGGGGCTCTGACCGTCGGCGCGGGCAAGGCTGCAAGCCTGGGCGGATTGATGTTTCTCTCGCGGCTCATGGTCGATTCGCGCCTGCGGCTACCCGGAGCGGCGGGGGCACTACTCGCCTCGAGCCTCGCGTTCCTTGCGCGTCTCATGGACGGCCGTGTGCGTTTCGACCTGCGCCATCCTGCCCGGAGCCTCGACCGGGCATTGCTCTCCGCTCGGGACGCCGCGCCCGAAGCGCCACCGGCCGGAGGCGGTTCCGGCACGACGACGCTGCTGGGCGGGACGTGCGTGGCCGTAGTGCTTGCGCTCGCAGGCGGAGCGCTCGTCTGGAGCCGCCTCCGCGGCTGATCCGTGACGGTGTTCGTCTTCTGCGGTACACTAAGCGCGAGGCGAGCGGAGCGGTGCCGGGAGCGCGAGCGGCGGAGGGACGCCGGACGTCGTGAGGCTGGAGCAACTGCCGGTTGTGGGTCGCCCGCGCAAGCCGGTAAAGCCCCCGCCGGTGACCTCCACGGCTCGGGACGAGTACTTGGAGGACTTACCGCCTGCACGGGAAGCCGAGGAGCCGTTGCGGGCGAACCATCGCGCGGCGGCAGCGGGGAACCGGCCGTCCGCCCACATCAGCGTCCATCCGATGCGGGAGCTGCTTGATCTGGCGGCTCCGGGCAGGCCGGCGGTCGCGGTCGAGGACGGGATCTACCGCGTTCAGCCGCACGCCTACGGCGGGGTCCCGGGGCGCGATCCGGGTTTGCGCCGGCTGGCGGCTGCGGTAACCGGCGGCGCGGCGGACGCAGGTGGTCCGGCCAGTGGTGAGGTGGACGTGGGAAGCGAGGACGGCGACGCGCTGCAGGTGACCGGGTACGGCATCGAGATGGACGCGTTCCTGGCAGACGCGCGCGGCGACGAGCAGCCCGGGACCCGCGGTGGTCCGTTGGATCGCCTGGCTCGCCGCGTGGACGCCGTCGGCGCGGCTTTCCTGGTTCGCGGTCGGCACGGGGGATACCGGTCGCGGCAGGTCGCCGGCATCCTGGACCGGGCGGGCGGGCGGCTCGCGTTCGCGGATGAGGATCCTGTGGCCGCCCGTTACCTCACCCGTCGCGTGGCGCTCATCGTGGAGGATCCGCTGCAAGCGATCCCCGGACTGGGCCGCCGCTTCGCCGCGTCGGCGCGCGACCGGATCGGTTGCCTGTCATTCCTTCCCGCACGGACGGGCGGGCGGGCCGCCTACCTCATGCTTGCCGGTGCCCAGGGTGCGGGCGCATGGAACGTACAGGTCCTCGTGCGACGGTTGCGGCTGGTGAGGGATGCCGGGCAGGGCGGCCCGGCTCCTCCTTGACTTTGCCCGGCCCGGCCCGTACCGTGGATGTCAGCCATTATGGAGGAACGAAGTGGGACTGGTATGGTTCTTCATTCTTCCTCTCGCCGGTTTGCTGATCGGCTGGCTCGTCCGATGGTCCTACGCAAGATTCGAGCTTGCCTCTGCGGAGCAGAAGGCAAGAAGAGTACTCCAAGACGCGATACGAGAGGCGGAAGAGAGGAAGACTGAAGCCCTCATCGAGACCAAGGACCAGCTCCTCGCCGAGCGCGAGACGCTGGACCGGGAGGCCCGTGATCAACGGCGCGAGATCGAGCGCTATGAACGGAAGATTCGTCAGAGGGAAGAGAGTCTCCAGGAGCGACTTGAGACCCTAGACCGTCAGGAACGAGCACTCGCGACGCGCGAGCAGCAAGTACAGGAGCGAGAGGACGCCGTCGACCACGCTGGAGCGGCGTTGAACGCCGAACTGGAGAAGGTCGCCCAACTCACGGTTGCGGAGGCCAAGCGGCAGCTGACCGCGAGCATAGAAACGGAAGCCCGCCGGGAGGCGCACGACTTGGTGCGGCGTATCGAGGCGGAGGCGGCAGAGAGTGCCGAGCGGCGTTCCCGTGCGGTCATCATCTCCGCAATGCAGCGCTTGGCGACCGAGGTCACCGCCGAGACCAGCGTCACCTCGGTCGATCTCCCCTCCGACGAAATGAAGGGGCGGATCATCGGCCGGGAAGGCCGCAACATACGGGCCCTGGAGACCCTGACGGGCGTCGACATCATCATCGACGACACTCCTGAAGCCGTGATTCTCTCCTGCTTCGATCCGGTGCGCAGGGAGACCGCGAAGCTGGCTCTGCATCGGCTGGTATCGGACGGGCGCATCCATCCGGCGCGGATCGAGGAGGTCGTACGCAAAGTGATGCGGGAGCTTGAGCAGACGCTGTTCGAAGAGGGGCAGCGGGTGTTGTTCGAGCTCGGCATCCACGACATGCACCCGGATGGCGTGGCGGCGCTCGGTCGCCTGCGCTATCGAACCAGCTATGGCCAGAACCAGCTCGCTCACTCCAAGGAAGCGGCCGTGCTCGCCGGGTTCATCGCCGTCGAGATCGGGGGCGACACGAAAGCCGCCAAGCGGGCGGCTCTGCTGCACGACGTGGGCAAGGGCATGGTATCGGACGGGGAGGTCGGGCACGCCGAGCTCGGCATGGATCTGGCCAAGCGGATCGGCGAGAACGACATCGTGTGCAACGCGATCGGATCGCATCACAACGACATCGAGCCCGAGACGGTGGAGGCCATCATCGTCCAGATCGCGGACACCGTCTCGTCCTCGCGGCCCGGCGCGCGCCGGGAAGCGCTCGACAACTACCTCAAGAGGTTGGAAGACCTCGAGCGAATCGCCGGCGAGTACCAAGGGGTGGAAAAGACCTATGCGATCCAGGCCGGACGCGAGTTGCGCATACTGGTGAGCGCCGACTCGGTTTCCGACCATCGCGCCGGCGAGCTGAGTCGAGCGGTGGCGCGCCGGATCGAAGACGAAGTCACCTATCCCGGCCGCATCAAGGTGACGGTGATCCGCGAGACGCGCATCACCGAGTACGCGCGGTAAGCGTTCGCGTAGCTTCGCGCCCGGCTTGCCTGCTGTTGATCCACGCTGACCCTGTGCCCATGGATCCGGCCGGGCCGGCCGCAACCGCGCAGCTCCGAACCCCTCGCAGGGAGTCGTCGGAAAGGGTCGGAGTCCTCCTCATCGGGGACATCGTCGGCGACGCGGGCATGAGAGCCGTGTTCGCCGGACTGCGAGGCCTGCAGCGGCGAAGCGGCGCCTCGGTAGTCGTCGCCAATGGGGAAAACGCCGTCGATGGCTACGGATTGACACCGGAAGTTGTGGACCGCATCCTCGGTTTCGGAGTCCAGGTGATCACGTCAGGCAATCATGTCTGGCAGCATCCCGTGTTGCATCACACGCTCGAACACGAACAGCGGTTGCTGCGTCCCGAGAACTACCTCCCCGATGCACCGGGGCACGGATGGTGTGTGGTGCGGACGCCGGCGGCTGACGTCGGCGTGCTCAACGTGCAAGGCCGTCATGCGCTCCCGTCACCGCGGTGTCCGTTCCGGACGGCCGACAGCGCCGTCGCTGCCCTGCGCACCAGGACACCCGTGATCGTGGTCGACATGCACGCCGAGTCCTCGGAGGAAAAGGAAGCGCTGGCGCTCCATCTGGATGGCCGCGTGTCGGCCGTGATCGGCACGCACACGCACGTGACCACGGCAGATGAGCGCGTTCTCCCGGGCGGCACCGCCTACATCACCGATGTAGGCATGACCGGCCCGGCCAGTGGGGTGATCGGGTTCGATCAGCGGGTGTCGGTACGGCGCAGCCTGTCGCAGATGCCCTTGAAGCTTGCGGTGGCCGACGGTCCAAGCCTGTTGAACGCCGTCCATGTCGAGGTGGACGCCGCCAGCGGCCGCGCGCTGGCGATCGAACGCATGAGAGTCGGCGAGGACCGATGACGCTCCGCGGCTTCTCGGGGCGGTTGGGTATGGCAAACGGAGCGGGGACCCGGAGGGATTCAGCGCTCGATTGAGTCCCGGGTGAGCGGCTCGCCGATGTAGATGCCTTCCGGCCCGAGGTAGTCGACGTTGGTTCCATCGATGAGGACCTGCACCGCGTCGACGGTAGGAAGATCGGTGGCCGAATACACGAGCTGCTTCAGGCGGCCCAGGAGTGCTTCCTGGCCGAGCGAGCTGAAGCGGAATCCTTGACCGAGATCGATGGTCGCCGTCCCGTCCTGGACGGATACACCGTGAAGCTCCACATCCTCGGGCAGCAGGCTGATGAGATCGAGGCGCTGCTCGGCATCCGTGGGTCCGGCGAGGAGCTCGCGCAGCGTCGCCGTGAGCGGCGCGGCATCGGCGCTGACCGACCGCTGCACGCCGTGGAGCCGCATTTCGCCGGCCTCGTCCACCATCACGAAGAACACCCGGGCGGTGCGCTTCGGCACGGGCGGTTCGGGCTGCTCCACACGGGCAGGCCGCGGGGCCGCAGGCTCCTGCGTCGGGTCGATCGTCTCCGCACGGTCCGGCGCCTGGCTCCGATTCACGTACCGGTTCGAAGGCTGGCCGGATGGTCGCTGCACGACTACGGAGGAACCATCCCCCGGCATCACCGCCGAAAAGAAGTCGGTTGACTCCAGCACCCGTTCGATGGTCGGACGGCTGAACACGAACACCACCAGCACCGCGGTAACCAGGCCCACCCAGAAGACGAACCCCACCCAAGACCGCTTGCGAGCCATTCCTATTGAGATCATCGGCACGCCGGTCCGCCGATTTGATGCGGTCGGCGGTGTCGTGTCAGGGCCGCGAGTTTGACAGTGCGGAGCCCGCGGACGTACCGTGGGGATAGGGAGTGCCGCTGCTGCTGCCGACGCTCCGTTCAGATCATGACTGTCGCCATCATCGGGCGGCCCAACGTCGGCAAGTCCACCTTGTTCAATCGGCTCTGCAACCTCCGCCGGGCGATCACCCACGCGGATCCCGGGGTTACCAGAGACTTGGGCTACGCGCCATGGGATATTGGCGGCGGCCTGACAGCCACGCTGATGGACTCAGGCGGTGTCGTCAGTGCCCGGATCCCTGACGAACCGCTTGCAGACCAGGTTTCGACGCGCGCGCGTGAGGCGGCGGCCGCGGCCGACGTGGTCCTGCTGGTCGTCGACTTCGACGGACCGAGCGCCGACGACCATGCGCTCGCGGAGGATCTTCGCCGCCGCGGAAAGGACCCGATCGTGGCGGTCAACAAGGCCGACCATGCCGCCCTTGACGTCGAGGCGGCTCGATTCCACGAACTCGGCTTCCGCGACGTCGTGGCGATCTCCGCAGCCCACGGCCGCGGCATCGATGCGCTTGCAGAGATCACCCGCACGCGTCTCTCCGCCGCGGGCGGGGTTCTCCATCATGCTCAGGACCCGGTGCCCGATGAGGACACCCCGGACGGAGTGATTCGTCTTGCGCTGCTCGGGCGGCCCAACACCGGCAAGTCGACGTTGCTCAATTCGCTCACCGGGCGCCCGCTGGCGCTGGTGGACGCCACGCCCGGCACGACCCGCGATCCGGTGAGCGGCCGCTTCATCGCAGATGGCGTGCGGTTCGAGGTCGTGGACACCGCGGGGCTCCGGCGGCGGACGCGCGTACAGGAACCCGTAGAATACTATTCCACACAACGTTCCGTCGACGCGCTGGAGCACAGCGACGTGGTCGTGCTGCTGGCGGATGCCGGGGAGGAGATCGCCGACCAGGACAAACGCCTGGCGTCCCTGGCGGTGCGCAAGGGAAACGGCCTGGTGGTAGCGCTCAACAAGTGGGATCTGTTCCAGCCTCACCAGCGCGATGGGGTGATTGCGCGCGCCCGCTACCAGCTTCCGGCACTGAACTACGTACCGCTGATCACGTTGTCCGCCCGCGAGCGAACCGGCATTTCCAGCCTGACCGAAGCGTGCGCGGCGGTGAGCAGGCAGCGCTCCCGGTTGGTCTCCACCAGCCAGATCAACGATGCGGTGCGGAAGTGGAACCGGGGGCCGGGAGCTTCGGAGAAAGGAAGGCGCGCGGCGCCGGGCCGCCAACCTCTCCGAGTCCAGTATGGGGTGCAGACCGGCACCAATCCCGTGCGCCTCCTGTTTTTCGTTAACAGGGTTCGTGTTCCGTCCCACTACCGCCGCTTCCTCGAGAACCGGGCGCGGGCCGACCTGGGCTTCGACCGGGTCCCAATCATCATCGACGTTCGCGGGCCTGAGAAACGCGGCCGACCGGGCCGGCGCTGAAAGGGGTACCGGTACGTACTACTCGATCGGGCAGGTCAGCGAACTGCTGGGGGTCAAGCCGCACATCCTGCGCTACTGGGAGCGTTCCATCCCGCAGATCGCTCCTCGCAAGAATGTCTACGGCCGACGAGTGTACGGCAGCTATGAGGTGAACGTGCTGTTTCGCGTCCGCTACCTGTTGCAGGAGGCTCGCTTTACGGTCGACGGCGCGAGCCGTCGGCTGTGGCAGGAAACCGAGCGGGTCGATCCGGAGTTGCGCGCGCAGCTCGCCGAGATCCGCGACGACCTGCTGGCCGCGCTGGTCGCCAGCAGGTCGGTGCGGCGCGCCATCGCGGGGAGGGCCGGCAACGGCCGCGGTGCTGCTTCCGGCGCTTCGATGATGCCGGTGCAGGCACGGCCATGAAGCGAACTATCTTGTAGTTCCACATCAAGAGCGGGGCGGTTCGTACCGTCATTCAATAAGTAGGATGAAGGGGTACGTGTCCGCGGGTGCCCGGGTGCTGCTCGCGATGTCGAGCCTCGCCGGACGCAGGGTCTCCCGCCCCGGCGTGTGCCTTGCCCTGGCCGCGAGCGCCGTCGCTCTGCCGCTTGCGATCTTGGCCGACGAGCGTGAGCTCCTAAGCGAAGCCGCGCGGCGGATTACCGATGGCGACTACGAGCTCGCCTTGCAGGTGTACGACACGTTTCTCGCCCGCTATCCGAAGTCCGAGTCAATTGCGGATGTTCACTTCGGCCGGGGGGTCTCGCTGTATCACCTCGGCCGCTACGAGGAGGCGCTGGAGACCTTCGCACTGATCGGAAGTCGCTACCGGCTCGCCGCGTTCCTCGAAGAGATCCCCTATTGGACCGGCATCACCCGGTATCAGCTCGGTGCCTTCGAGGCCGCGGCGCTGGATCTCAAGCAGTTCGTGAGCTCGGGCGCCGCGCCTGCACGCCGGCCGCAGGCACTGCTGTACCAGGGCTTGGCCGAGTTGGGGGCCGGGAGGGTTGCCGCGGCGCAGGAGTCGCTCGCGGAGCTGATGCGTCAGAGCGAGGGCATGTCCGACGGTACGATCGCCTACGCCGCGGTTCTGCTGGCCCACAGCTACCGTGCCGGCGGACAACACGAGGAGCTGGTCGCCTTCGCATCCGGCCTGCCGACCGCATCGTATCCGCCACGGTACCGGGAGCAGATCATGTTCTACGAGGCGGAGGCGCTGTGGGAGCTGGAGCGCGTGGAGCTTGCCACGGAGCTCTACCGGCAACTCGTGTCGGCCGCTCCTGAGATCGCGGCGGCCGCACACCGTCGGTTGTTCGCCGCCGCACGGCGGGCCGGCGACCTCGACGCCATGCAGCGCTGGACGCACAGCGCCGAGAACCGTTTCGCAACATCACCCGGGATCCTGAGCGACTTCTGGTTGCGCCTGGGCACCGAGAGCTACGAGCGTGGCGCCGACGAGCTCGCCGAGCTGTTCCTCCGCAAGGTCTGGGAACGCGAACTGGCCGCCGGAAGGACGGACGGCACAGCGCCGCTGTACCTGGCGATGACCCTGATCCGCACTGACGCATCCCCGGAGGCCGATCTCCTGTCGGAAGCGAAGGAGATCCTTGCGCATGTCATCCGGATGGCCCCGGGCCGCTCCGCAGCCGTGCAGATGATCCTCGGCGATATCGCACTGGAAGAGCAGCGGTTCGCCGAAGCCGCCGCTCTGTATAGCGATCTCCGTACGCGGCATCAGGACGACGCGCGCGCCGCCGAGGTGGCTTATCTGGCAGCTTACGCGTTCTATCGGGCCGGCGATCTGGTGAAGGCGGATGCGGCTGCCGCGGACGCCGAGGAAGCCGTGAGAGGAAGTTCCTATCACGCCGATCTGCTGCGCCTGCGGGCCAATCTTGCCCGGCGTGAAGGCAGGCTGGAGGCAGCTCTGCAGCGCATCGATGAGCTGATCCAACTGCTCCCGGAGGATGTCTCTGCGCAGATCGACCGGATGAAGCTGGCATTCGACCTGGAAGACCACGCGGCGGTAACGCAGTACGCGCGCCGGCTTCGGGAGACGTTCCCGGATCTGGCCGGGAGCGATCCCGGCGCGGATGCCGTGGCCGCCTACCTGCAGGGCGTGTCGGAAATCGCACTCAAGCGGTACCGCGCCGGGATCGAGTTGCTACGCCGGCCGGGGCTCCAGCAGGCATTGGGGGCCGATCTGGCGAATCTGGCCGTGGACGCGGACTACTGGCTAGGGTGGGCGCTGTACCGGCTCGGCGAGTTCCGCGAGGCGGCTTCCGTCCTGGAGAGCCGGCAGGATGACGACGACTCCCTGTTCCTCGTGGCCTGGGCCTACTACAGCGAAGAACGGTTCGAGGAGGCAGCGCACCGCTTCGACAGCCTGGCGCGGCGCGTGGGGGCGAACCTGGCCGGCAGAGCCCGTTACATGCACGCCAAGAGCCTCCGGAACCTGGGCCGCGTAGCGGGTGCGCAACATTCGTACCGAGAGGTATGGGAGCGCTATCCCACCGATGAGGTGGCCGACGACGCGCTGTTCGAGTACGGGGAAACCGCCGATGAAGCCGGAGACGTGGAGCTTGCAGTGACCGCGTTCGAGACGCTGGTGGACCGCTATCCGGACAGCACGCTCCGTGCGGAAGCGCTGTTCCGGGGCGCCGAGGTCCTCTTCGAGGAGGGCGACTATGCGCGTTCTAAGGACACGTTCTACCGGTACCGGCAAGAGTATCCGTCCGGTGAGTCCATCCCCGCCGCGCTGTATTGGGGCGGATTGGCGGCGGAGCGCTCGGGAGAGCGCTTCGAAGCGGCGTTCATGTGGTCGAACCTGATCGATCGCTATCCGGACAGCTCCTTTCACCCCGAAGCCCTGAACCTGCGGGCGACGGCCTATCTGGCCGATGGGGAACACGGCGCGGCGCTGGAGAGCCTCGAAGAGTTGCTGAGACGCCATCCGGATCAGGCGAAGGCGCTGGGCACGGAGCAGCGGATCGCCGAGGTCAAGCTGCTGATGACCGGCCTCACCGGCAGGGAGGCGGAGCTTTCGGCTTCCGTCGAGCGGCTCGGCCGCGCGGAGACCGAGGCGGGGCGCAAGGCGATGCTGGAGTTGGCAGGCCTGTATCTGATCGACGAGTCGGCGCCTCCCGACCGCGCCTTTCGACTGCTGGAGGACGTGGCCTCGACCGCGAGCGACCCGACCGTCCTCGCACGTGCCCGGGTGATGCTCGGCGAGTACTACCTGCGGCGCGAGGACCCGACGGCGGCGGCAAGGGCCTTCCTCGACGCCGCCCTGGTCCAGGGAGCGGAGGAGGAGCTGCGCGCGGAAGCCATCCTGAAGTCGGCCGAGGCGGAGGCCGCCGCGGGGCGGTCCGACGCCGCGAAAGCGCTTGCGCAGCGGATTCTGGACAACTTCCCCGAATCCAGGTGGGCCGGGCAGGCGCGCACAATGGTAGGTGAGGAATGATGGACATGAGAGTGTCGGCGGCGCGACGCGTCGCCGGGTACGCGCTGGCGACCGTACTGGCGGCGTTGACCGTAGCCGCCCATGGGCAGGCAAGCGACCTGCAGCCGGCGGCTCGCCCGCTGGAGGTGCCTGCCGTCACGTTGAGCATCGAGGACGTGGCGGAGGTACAGGTGAAACCGGGCCTGCCGCCGGAGGCAGAGCTGACGAAGCCGGATTCGGCCGTGCCGCTGCCGGAGGCCGATGAGCTGCGGGTGGTCACGCCCGGATTGCCGGAAGTCTTGACCGACTCCGGCGAGGGCGGCCCCGGGCTGCTGGGCCCCGGTCTGGCGATGCAGGCGGCGGTCGCCGCCGGCAACAACGGCCTGCTCACCAGCAGCATCGCCCTTCAGCACGCGGGTGACGGACCGGACTTTCATCTGGGCGTGGACCACCAGCTTCTGGAGGGATTCGGGCCGCCGGCACCCTTGCAGGGGTACCACCGCACCGACGATCTGCAGGGTGCCTACAGCAGCGACATCGGCGGCGCGGACCTTGGCGTGTCCGGCCGCTACCGGCGGGTCGAGGACGGCCTGCAGGATATCGGCGATCCCGCTCACGACCTGAGCCATCAGCTTGTCGACGGCAACCTGACGTTGCTGGTGCGGCCGAGCAACGTCGTCACGGTGAGCGGCATGATCGGTGGCAGGGGCGCCTCACGGGAATTCAGGGGCAGCGAAGAGTTGGCGGTGACCGAGTGGCAGGGACGCGCGGGCGCAGGTCTGACGGCGCAACTCCGTCAGTTGGAGATCGGCGTGACGGGGGACTACGAGTTCCGGCACATTCGTGTCGAGGAGCCGACCGCGCATCGGCTGCTGGGGCAGCTCGCGCTCACCTACGACCTTGGAGTGCCGGTCCGGCTCGGCGCTCGCGCCGGGGTGCAGTACGCATCCGAAGACAAGACCTCGGAGGTGCGCATCCCGTTCGAGGTGTCGATGGACGGCATGCCGACCGATCTGATCACCCTGCGGATCGCCGCAGGGCGGGAGATCATCGGCCGCGATCTCGCCGGCCTGTATGAGACGCTCAAGTTCGTCGAGGAGCCGGCGGATCTGCGCGACACGCGCCAGTGGTTCGGCGACGTGTCGGTGCGGGCGGCCGTCGGCGAGGATGTGCACCTTGTCGCCGCGGTGCGTGGTGAGTCCGGGACGAACCGGGTCGATGTCAGCGGCGAGCTTGACGAGCATTCCAGGCTGCACCAGGTGGTGCAGACGGCCGAGGCCGGGACACTCCAGACCGGCCTGGGATTGCGATGGGACATCAACCCCAATGCGGCCCTCAATCTCGACTGGTCGGGAGCATTCTTCGACATCCCGCTGTACCAGTCCCCGCACGTGTTCAGCCTCGGCATGCGGGCAACTTGGGACGGCGGCCGCTTCGGCGTCGAGAACAACGTCGACTGGGTGTTTCCGAATGAACTGGAGACCGGCAGGTACCGTGCACCCGACGTGGGCCTGCCAATCGTCTCGGCCCGCGGTTTCTACAACATCTCGGACAATTTCGCCATAGTCGCCGGTCTCGCCGATCTGCTGCAGCCGTTGTCGGATGAGCCGCGCTACGAGCTGGCGCCATACCAGGAGCCCGGCTTCCAGGCCTCGCTCGGCGTCGAAGTCAACCTGTAGAGGAAGGGAGGATAGGCCGTGGACATCATTCAGAAAGGCGGTCCGATCATGGTCGTGATCATCTTTCTGTCGGTCGTGGCAGTGGTCGTGATCATCGAGCGGATGCTGTACTTTCGCCGCAACCGGGTGGATGAGGAGAAGCTGCTCAGCCGGCTGAAGAGCCGCCTGCAGGAGCGTCACTTCGATGAAGCCCTGGCGATCTGCGAAGCGAACCCGTCGCCGATCTCCAGCCTGGTCTCGGTCGGCATCCAGCACCGCCACCAGCCGAACCGCGTCGTCCGGGAGATCATCATGGACGCGGCCAACGTCGAGATCCCCAAGCAGGAGCGTTTTCTGCCGACTCTCGGAACGATCGCTCACGTGGCGCCGTTGCTGGGCCTGCTGGGGACGGTGACCGGAAACATCAGTGCGTTCGGCGTGCTCGGCGAGGCGGGTGCGGTGGCGGATTCATCCCAGCTGGCGCTCGGGATCTCGGAGGCATTGCTGACCACCGCTGCCGGCCTGATCGTCGGTATTCCGGTGATCATGTTCTACAACTACCTGGTCAGCAAAGCCAACAATACGATCGTCCGGCTGGAGAACCGGGTCAGCGAGCTCGTGCTGCTGCTGGGAGTTCAGGGGGAATGATGACACTGCGCAGGCGGCGCCTGCAGCGCAGCACGAGGGTCGACATGGTTCCCATGATCGACGTCGTGTTTCAGCTTGTCATCTTCTTCATGGTCTCCTCGACGTTCAAGATCACCCCCGCGATCGGATTGACCCTGCCGGAATCGGCGACGGCGGTGCCGACGGAGATGACGCGCCTGGTCATCACCGTGCACTCGCATGACGCGATCTATCTCAACGAACGGAAGCTCGACCTCGACGGTCTGGCCAACGCGTTCGGCAAGGACGGCATCGACCCCGAGTCGGTCCAGAGCATCATCGTCGAGGTGGATGAAGGAGCATCCTCGCAGATTCTGGTCCATGTGATGGACGTGTTGCGCATGAACGGAATACACGCGGTAGCGCTGCGAACGCGTCTTGCCCCGGGCCGAGCGGTGCCGTGACCTTCCGCGAGCAGTCGGAACGGATGTTCGCCGGCGTTCTGGTGGCAGCTGTGCTGCACGGCGCGCTGCTGATCGCCATGCACAAGGTGTTCGACCTCCGCTTCGAGGACTATACGCGGCCCCTGACGGTTCAGTTGCTCGCCCCGGAGCACCGCGGCGCGCCCATCAGAGAGGAGCGGCCGCTGCCGAAGCAGGAGGAGGCGGCCCCGGAGGTGGCCGTGCCCAAGCCCGCGCCGCAGCCGGTCGCCACTCCGCGGCCCGCTGCCCGGCCGCAACCGGCGCCGGAACAGGCAACCGCGCAGGAGCCGGCTCCGGTCAGGACGCAGCCGCGAACGGAGTCCGCGCCGGCCGAGGCGTCTGCCACCCCGGTCGCGGCGTGGACGCCGGCGCTCCGCCAGTCGGTGGAGTCCGCGCCGGTACGCGGAGGTGGGGGCTTGAACGCCGTGACCGGCGACACCGTCCGCCAGGCCGAGCCGCGTGCGGCCGCGGCGGCTTCGGCTGCTGCCCCGTTCATGGCGCAGGATGCGGCGCAGGACGATCTCGCCACCACCTTCAAGGACGGGCTGGCGTTGCCGGTGGACGACTCGGTGTATGCCAGGAGCGCGTCGAGCCGAGCGCCCGGCGCGAGTGCTTTCCAGGGCGCCGGTTCCGACGACTCGGTGCCGGTGGTACGCGACCCCGGGCTCAGCGGCAGGAGCCGGGACGCTTCGGCACCGCTCACTCCGGTACGCATGAGCGGGACCCCGACGGCCAGCAGGGCGGATGCCCCGGGCACCGCCGGAACCGAGCGGGGCGTGCCGCTTGTTGATTCCGCGCCGCAGGTGGCGCCCAAGCCGGCTCCGGTGGACGCCACGGTGTACGGAGGTCCGGCAGCACCGTCGGGCGAAGCCACAGATGGCGGGGAGCGGTTGCAGGATCTCGACCGGGCGCTCCGCGCGAGCGGCAGCGACAGCACCGCCAGCGCGGGCGCGGATCGAGGTGCCAGCACGGCAGCCGACGGGGTCGCGGGTCCCGCGGTCGCTGACGCGCGGCTGCCAGAAGGCTGGAACGTGTCGGGCTCCCTGGGGCTGCGCCCGTTGTTGAAGGTCGTGGATCCGGCGCTGCCGAAGCGATACCCGAACGAGCTCGTTCGTTCGACGTTGCGCTTGCATATCAGCGTGGACTCGCAGGGATTGGTGAAGTACGAACGCTGGGAGCAGAACTCGGGGTCCACGGAGATCAACAACAAGATCATCGAAGCGCTGCGCCAATGGCGCTATGAGCCGGTAAAGACCCAGGATCGGGTCTACGGCATCGTGACCATCGAGATCCGCACCCGTTCAGCCGAGGTGGCCGTCAGCGGGCAATGAGCCAGCCGCGCGACCTGATCGCGGAGGCCGTGGTGTTCGACCTTGACGGCACCCTGTATCCGACCCGCCGGGCGGCGGCGCGATCGTGGCGCCTGGTGTTGCGGAACGCGGCTCTGTTTCGGGCCTTCCGCGAGGTACGCATCGAGATTCGTTCGATCCGTCCGATCGCCGACCTGCATGGCCTGCAGGCTGACCTCGTGGCCGAACGCATGGGGATCACGGCCGCCGCCGCGCGCGCACGGATCGACGACGTCGTGTACACGCGGCTGCCAGCCGCGCTGCGGGGTGTGCGTCCGTATCCCGGCGTGTCGCGCGCGCTCACCGCGCTGCGGGATCATGGAGCGAAGGTCGGCGTTCTGTCGGACATGCCGCCGGCCGCCAAGCTGGGTGACATGGGGCTGGGACGACTGTCCTGCGCGGTCACCTCGGAAGCGACCAATTACCTGAAGCCCAATCCGGAGCCGTTCGGGTACGTCTCCGGCCTCCTGCAGGTGCGCCCGGAGCGAACGCTGTACGTCGGGAATGACTACCGGTACGACATCCTCGGCGCTGGCGCGGCAGGAATGCTGACCGCGCACCGAGCGCGCCGGGCGGAGCCGGGCAGCCGTGCGGGATTCACCTTCCGGCGCTACGATTCGCTGCTGCAGGCGATGGGCTCCGCCGGCATCGGACTGCCGGCAGAACGTTCTTCGTGATTCGTTGACAGTAATCGCTGGACGGCCATAATATCGGGCATCCCGCTGGGAGGGGATACATGCCTATCTTCGGGCCTGGAGATGCAATCACGATTCTGGTTGTGCTGGCGGTCGTCCTCGTGTTTCGCCAGCTCGACCGCAACAACCGTTCGCTCGAAAAGGTAAAGCGGTACGGAGACCGGGTCATGCAGACCTTGTCGGCGTTCGTGGAGAAGAAGAGTTCCGAAATCAAGGACCTCGCCATCGAGGTGCAGATCAGTGTCAAGCAGGGCAAGGAGTTGCTGCGTTCCGTTCGCGAGGTCCAGGAGGACCTCGCCGCTCGCAGCCGGGATCTCGAGGAGCGTTCCGCGGAGATCGAGGCGATTCACAGCCGCATCGACGGATATGACACCGCGCTGGCCGAGCTGGTCAAGATGAGCGAGCGGGTGGACGACAATCTGCGCCGGCTCCGCGGTGAAGACGAACGCCTGCGCCGGGTCGACGAGCAACGCTCGACCCTTCAGGAGCGTATCGTCGGCCTGGACTCGACCGTAGCCTCGATCGAAGGACGGCAGTCCGGGTGGCAAGCGGAGGTGGTCAAGCGCCTCGACGAGCTGCAGGACCGCATGGATGCGCTGGAGCGACGCGCCGAGCACGTCCGCGGCCGTTGTTGACGGTGCTTTCGGGGCCCTATTATCTTCCATCATCCACTTTTGACGGCAACCGGGACGTGGCCCGCTTCGTCCCGCGGGGTTGATCCTACTAGAGATGAGCGACAACGGAAACACGACAGGGCCGGTAGACGGGACAGGGCCGGTATCGGGCGAGGACGCAGGTGCTCCGCCGGCGGGAGATCCGCAGCGGCCGGATGAAGCGGCGGCCGACACGCCGCCGGCCGCGGAAGCCAGCGGTGATGGCGGCGAAGACAGGGCGGGCGGTCAGGTAGCTGCCGCTTCGGAACGGGACTTGACCGCGGAGGTGGCTGCCCTGCAGGACCAGCTCCTCCGCAAGCAGGCGGACTTCGAGAACTTTCGCAGACGGCTGCATCGCGACAAGGATGAGGCCATCCGCTACGCGAACGCCGGGGTTCTCCTGGACCTTGCGGACATCATCGACAGCCTCGAGCGTGCCATCCAGACCGGCGAGGACGCCGACGTCGCGTCCCTGCGCGATGGCGTGTCGTTGATCGAAAAGCAACTGACCGGTCTGTTGGAGCGCAAGTGGGGGTTCTGTCGCTTCATCTCCAAGGGTGAGCCGTTCGACCCGGAACGGCATCAGGCGATAGCGTCAGAAGAGTCCGGAACCCACGAGGTTGCCACCGTGGTCGAGGACTACCAAAGAGGCTACCTGCTGCACGATCGTGTGGTGCGCCCGGCGCGGGTCAAGGTCGCGCAACCGCTCTCAGGCTCGAACGAGGATCCGGCAGGCCCACAGGACGATGGGGCTGCCGACACCGTCAAGAACACGGACAACACGAATGCGGACAGAGAGGAAGGCGAATAACATGGGAAAGATCATCGGCATCGACTTGGGAACCACCAACTCCTGTGTTTCGGTGATGGAGGGAGGCGAGCCGACGGTGGTGCAGAACTCCGAGGGTCAGCGCACCACCCCGTCGATCGTCGCGTTCACGGACAAGGGGCGTCTGGTGGGCCAGCCGGCGAAGAACCAGATGGTCACCAATCCGGAACGGACGGTGTATTCGATCAAGCGCTTCATGGGCCGCCGTTTCGACGAGGTGCCGGAAGAGATCAAGATGGTGCCGTATCGGGTCACCGACTCGGGCAACGACGTCCGCGTCCATATCGACGACAAGCAGTACTCGCCGCCCGAAATCGCGGCCGCTGTGCTGCAGAAGATGAAGGAGACGGCGGAGAACTACCTCGGCGAAACGGTGACCGAGGCGGTGATCACCGTCCCCGCCTACTTCAACGACTCGCAGCGGCAAGCGACCAAGGATGCCGGGCGGATCGCCGGCCTCGACGTCAAGAGGATCGTCAACGAGCCGACGGCCGCAGCGCTCGCCTACGGGCTCAACAAGGAAGGCTCCGAGGAGAAGATCGCCGTCTACGACCTTGGCGGCGGCACTTTCGACATCTCCATCCTCGAACTAGGCGACGGCGTATTCGAGGTCAAGTCCACCAACGGCGACACCCACCTGGGAGGGGACAACTTCGACCAGCGGGTCATCGACTGGCTCATCACCAGCTTCAAGAGCGACACCGGCATCGACCTGACCAACGACCGGATGGCGCTGCAGCGCCTCAAGGAGGCGGCTGAGAAGGCCAAGATCGAGCTTTCCGGAACGCAGAGCACGGAGATCAACCTGCCGTTCATCACCGCGGACTCCTCCGGCCCCAGGCATCTGCAGTACACCCTGACGAGGGCCAGGTTCGAGCAGATGATCGAAGATCTGGTGCAACAGACGCGGCGCCCCTGCGAGCAGGCCATCAAGGACGCCGGCGTGAGCGCGGACGAGATCGACCAGGTCATCCTGGTGGGCGGATCGACCCGCATTCCGGCGGTCCAGCAGTTGGTTGCCGGGTTGTTCGGGAAGGATCCGAACCGTGGTGTCAATCCGGACGAGGTGGTCGCGGTCGGAGCGGCCATCCAGGGCGGTATCCTGGGAGGGGACGTCAAGGACGTCCTGCTGCTGGACGTCACGCCGCTGTCGCTCGGGATCGAGACGCTGGGGCAGGTGTTCACACGGCTGATCGAGCGCAATACGACGATCCCCACTCGCAAGAGCCAGATCTTCTCCACGGCTGCCGACAACCAGACCGCGGTCTCCATTCACGTACTGCAAGGGGAGCGCGAGATGGCGACGCAGAACCGCACGCTCGGCAGGTTCGATCTGATCGGGATTCCGGCGGCTCCCCGTGGCGTTCCGCAGATCGAGGTCGCCTTCGACATCGATGCCAACGGGATCGTCCACGTGTCCGCCAAGGATCTCGGTACCGGCAAGGAACAGAAGATCCGCATCGAGTCTTCCTCCGGACTCTCCGAGGACGAGATCGAGCGGATGGTGAAGGACGCGGAGGTCCACGCGGACGAAGACAAGAGCGCCCGGGAGGCCGCCGAGGCCAGGAACGAGGCGGACAGCCTGATCTACGCCACCGAGAAGTCGCTCAGCGACTTCGGTGACAAGGTGGGCGCGGACGACAAGGAGAAGATCACCACCGCGATCGCGGAACTGAAGCAGGCGGTCGAGGGCAACGACAGCGCCACGATCAAGGAGAAGACCGAGGCGCTCAAGCAGGCTTCCCACAAGCTCGCCGAAGAGGTGTACCGGGACGCTCAGCAGAAGGCATCGGCCGAATCGGGCGCTTCCGGCGCCGGCACGCAGGATGCCGGCGCCGGGAGCGACGCGCAGAGTGATGCCGACCAGGGAGCCAACGGCAAGGGGGCGGGGGCCGGTTCGGTTCAGGACGCCGACTACGAGGTGGTCGACGACGACGAGAAGCGCGGCTAGGAATCTGTCGGATGGCCCATGGTGCCAATCCGGACAGACGCTCAGGGTGGCGCTCACGGTGGACGGACTGACCACCTGCGGTGGTGACCGCCGCGGCGACACCGCAGGACGATAGCTCAGGATGGCCAAGCGGGATTACTACGAGGTCCTGGGGCTGGACCGCTCCGCGGAGATCGACGAGATCAAGAAGGCGTATCGCAAGCTGGCGGTGCGCTACCACCCGGACCGCAACGCCGGCGACGGGCAAGCCGAAGAGCGCTTCAAGGAGGCCACCGAAGCGTACGACGTGCTGGCCAATCCGCAGAAGAGGCAAGCCTACGACCAGTTCGGCTTTGCCGGGGTGGACGGCATGGCCGGGGGCCAGGCGCACGACTTCTCACACGTGTTCCGCGACTTCGAGGACATTTTCGGGGACGTCGGCAGCATTTTCGACTCGTTCTTCACGCGCACCGATCGGCGGCGTGGAGGACACCGCGGCGCTGCGGGCCGTGGAGGCGATCTGCGCTACGATTTGCGCGTTCCGTTCGAACAAGCGGTGTTCGGCACCAAGGCAGAGATCGCCTACCGTCGTCAGGAGGCGTGTTCCCGCTGCGACGGTAGCGGCACCGAGGGCAGCAGCGGCCGCAGCATCTGTCCGACCTGCGGCGGCTCCGGTCAGGTGCGCCGCAACTCCGGGTTCTTCTCGATCGCCACGTCCTGCCCCTCATGCGGGGGGGAGGGGGAGGTGATCGAGAACCCATGCCGCGTGTGCCGGGGAACCGGACGCGAACAGAAGGAACGAAGACTGCGGGTGACCATCCCGGTCGGCATGGAGGACGGCAAGCGCATCCAGATCAACGGACAGGGGGACGAAGGCATCGGTCGTGCGCCGGCCGGCGACCTGTATGTCTTCGTGCACGTGGAGCCGCACGCGTGTTACCAGCGCCATGGCGATGACCTGTACTGCGTGATCCCACTGGCGTTCACCCAGGCCGCGCTGGGAACCTCGATCCTGGTCGGCACGCTCGACGACCGGCGTATCCGGGTCAAGGTTCCGGCCGGAACGCAACCGGGCAGACTGCTGCGGGTGCGGGGCGAGGGAGTGCCGCATCTGGACAAACCCGGTCGGCGCGGGGACCTGTATATCAAGGTCGCGGTGACGGTCCCGGACAGACTCTCGTCGCACGCCAGGAAACTGCTCGGCGAGGTGGCTGAAGTGGTCGGAGAGGAGTCGAGCCCCGAGCCGGTGCCGCTCGCCGAATTGGAGTAGCCGGCCACGGTACACCCCATCACCGTCGGGGCGATCGCACTCATCACCTTGGCGGTACCTCTGGGCGTGGCGGCCGCATGGCAGCGGCGCTGGACGTGGACCGGTGTCTGGCAGGTCGCGTTGCTTGCGACGCTGGCGGTGCGGGCGATCGGCAGGCTGATGCCGGACGGCACGGTCGTTGAGATCCTGAGCGCCCAGGGGGTGATCTGGTTCTCCGGAGCGTGGTTGGCGGTCCGTGATCGCGGGGTCTCGCCTCGTGTGTGGCACGCGTTCTGCGTTTCACTGATCGTGCAGAACTGCCTGACTTCGGCGTTTGGTCTGCAAGGCACGGTGCCCGCATTGGCGCTGTCCTCGTTGACGCTTGCCGCCTCTGCGGCTGCCGGACCGCTCCAATTGCTGGCCTCGGGTACGATCGCTACCCGACCTCGCGGGCGTGTCGTCGTGGTTTCGTTCGCCTCTCTGGCGGTGGCGGGCGCGCTGTACGAGCGCTGGACGGACCAACTCGGTCTGCCGCGCCTCGCGCCCGGCCTCTGGTGTGAGCTGGCTTTGCTGGCTGCCGCGGTGGTGGCGAACCAACTGTATACCGGCCCGTTCCGGCCTCGATACGTGGATGCCGCTCGCGCCGAGCTTGCCGAGTCCGAAGAGCGCTTGCAGATGCAGAGCCGCCTCGCGTCGGTCGGCCAGTTGGCCACCGGGGCCGTGCATGGAGTCAAGAATGCGCTGTCCGCAATCGGCTTGGCGGCCGACTGGGGAACGGCGGCGGGTACGGACGCTGACGCACAGCGGAGCCTGCAGCTCATCCGCCGCAACGTCCGCGCAGCGCATCAGGACCTGGAACGGCTGCTGCGCGAGATCAAGGACGACGAGGCGCGGGACGCGGACGTTACGGAGGTGGTCCAGGCGGTCGCCGAATCCATGCGCATCGCCGTGCGGCCGCATCGGGCGACCCTGCAGGTCGACCTGCAGCCGGGACTCATGGCCGCGATCGGGCCGAGCGACCTGACCATCGTGGTTTCCAGTCTGGTAGAGAATGCTGCCCGCGCCGGCAGAGGATCACCAACCACGATCCGCGTCGCGTCGTGGCGAGGGACCGCCGGCACGGTGATCGTGGAAGTGATCGACGACGCAGGCGGGATGGACGCCAAGACCGCGACTGCCGCGTTCGAGCTGGGTAGCTCGGGAGACGAGAGCACGGGACTGGGTCTGCCCTTGAGCAGCAAGCTCGTCGAGAGCGCCAGCGGTGAGCTCAAGTGGCATCCCGTGGAGGGTGGCTCGCGCTTCACGATCGAGCTTCCCGAGGCATAGGCGATACGGCGCGCGATGGAGATCGGGGACCCGGGCGTGGGCGTACGGACGGCGACCAGCCGAAAGTTCCTGGGCTGCAAGCGGCGCCTGGCTCGCTGGATCGCGGACTCCATGTTCGCCGTCGCCGGGACCCCCGCATCCTTTCTGGATGGCTTCTGCGGGACCGGTGCGATCGGCCTGGAGATGCTGTCCCGAGGGGTGGGCGGCGTCACGTGCGTCGACAATCTGCGTTCGAACACGTTGATCCTCGACGGAGTGCTGTCCCGCACCGACCCTGAGCGGCTGCACCCGGCGCTGCGCGATCTCAACTCGATGCTGCCGAGGTCCGGCTATGCGACGCGGTGGTACTCGGACACCTACTTCACGCGTGAGAACTGCATGCGGATCGACGCCATCCGTCCGGGGGTGGACGTGCTCCTCGCCTCCGGAGTGATCGGCCCGGCCGAGCGGTCGTGGCTGCTTGCCAGCCTGCTGCTGGCATGCGACCGGGCGGCCAATACCGTCGGCCAGTACGACGCGTATCTCAAGCACCTCGGCAGCAGCCCATTCCGGGGCGGCCGTCACGTGGTCGACGCACGCGTGTACGAACCTCTGCGCCTCGTGCCGATTCGCACGATCGACGCACCGGAAGCGAGCGTGCTCACCGGAGACCTCCTCGACATTGCACCGAGCATCGAGGCTGACATCGTCTACCTCGATCCTCCCTACACGACGCGGCAGTACGTCGACAACTACCACGTGCTGGAGAACATCGCGCGATGGCAGCGGCCCGAGCTGTCGGGGAAGACGCGGAAGTTCCCCCGCGGCCGGCTCAAGAGCCCGTTCAGCACCCGGCGCGGCGCAGCGGGAGCGATCGCCGCGCTGCTCTCGGCGCTGCGCGCGAGGTGGATCGCGGTCTCGTACAATTCGGAGGGCATCGTGCCCATCGCCGATCTGGTCTCCCTGGCTCGCCGGCATGGAACCGTACGCACGTTCTCGCGTCCGTACCCGGTGTTTGGACGCGGCGCGGGCGTGGCCCGGCGCCGGTCGGTGACCGAATACCTCGTGATGATCGGGCCCCGGTGATGAGCACGGGCAAGCAGGAGCTGTTCCATCCCGACGGCCGCTCCCGCGGGTTCTACTCGGAGCGCAACCGGCTGAACGACCTCACCGGCAAGGAGTGGCTGTACTGGACCCGTTCGGTGATCAGCCGCCCGTATCCGATCGACCATCAGCACCATATACGGCGAGCCCATGGCGGCCAGAAACCGCCGGAGCTGTGCGCGGATCTGGTCCGCGTTTTCAGCAAGGCGGGCGAGTCTGTGCTCGATCCGTTCATGGGCGTGGGCGGCGTGTTGATCGGGGCGGAACTCGCCGGCCGGAACGCCACGGGGATCGACATCAACCCGCACTGGATCAGCCTGTATCGGCAGGTCTGCAGCCTGGAGGGGCTGGGAGGGCTGGAGACCCTTGCGGGCGATGCCCGGGAGGCGCTCCCGAAGCTGCGCGGCCGCCGCTTCCAGTTGATTCTCACCGACGTTCCGTATTGGCAGATGGAGACTGCGCCGCGGTCGAAAGGGGAGTTCAAGCGGGTCGGACAACCGGCCGCTCCCCGGCGGCCCACGCGGCTGCACGGCCACAGCGACATCCGATATCCGAGCAAGCAGGCGTGGCTCGATGCCATGGGAAGGATCTTCATGCAGGCAACCGTCCTCCTGGACCGCAACCGCTATCTCGTGACGTTCATCGGCGACATGTATCTGCAAGGCCGCTACCATTGCCTGTCCGCGGAACTGGGCGAAACCCTCAGCGCCATTCCCGGCCTGGTATGGAAGGCCAATCTCGTCTGGTACGACGTCGCCAAGGCGCTGCATCTGTACGGCTACCAGTACGCTTACATCCCCTCCATGGTGCATCAGAACATCCTGGTGTTACGCAAAGAGCGATGATGCGGAAGGGAGGCGGACAGGTATGAGCCACGCTCGCCATCGTTACGTCCATGGATTCCGGGCGATCGAGGAACTGCTGTCGGCTCCTTCGCCCGGCGGCGTGCTCATGCTTGCGCGCGCCGGGGCTCGACACAGAAAGCTGGCGCAACTGGCGGCTGAGTCGGGAGTGCCCGTCCGGCGAACGAGCGACGGTGAGCTGAGCCGGCACGTCGACCCGGAGCGGCATCGGGGCGCGTTGTTGCGGGTCCGTTGCCGTCAATCACGAACGGATGACCGGCGACTGGAAGAGATCGCGGCTCGAACCGACAGCCACGCCCTGGTTCTGGCCGTCGACGGGGTCACGGATACCGGCAATCTGGGAGGGATCCTCCGTTCCGCGGAATGCTTCGGCGTCGACATCGTGGTGCTGCAGGCGGACCGCGCCGCGGCCGTCAGTCCGGCGGCGATTCGCGCGGCTTCCGGGGCCACGGCCTACCTGACGATCGCCACGGTCACCAACCTGGCGCGGGCGCTCACGCGCCTTCAGCGGGCTGGATTCTGGGTAGTCGGGGCCGATCTCGACGGACAATCCCTGGATGGGTATCGGTTCGCGGAGCGCAGCGTCGTCGTCGTGGGGGCGGAGGGATCCGGGATCCGCCCGGGCGTTCGCGCGCATTGCGACGCGCTGGTGACTGTCGAGACGGCCGGCAGTGTCGGCTCGCTCAACGTGAGCGTGGCTGCCGGGATCGTGTTGTATCGAGCGGCGCGCTCCCATGCTGCCGCCTGTCGCACGGGTCCCTGACCGGGACCCTTCGCCGGAGGCGAGGCGACCGGAGTCCTGTCTATCGGTTGCCGCGGTAGGCGGCAGCGATGTCGTGGCGGTACCAGCCGCCGTGGAAGCGGATCCGCTCCGCCAGTTCGTAGGCGTGGGCGGCAGCCGCCCCGAGGTCGGAGCCGAATCCCACCGCGGAAAAGCACCGGCCTCCGCCGGTGACCACTCGACCGTCGCGAGTCCGCGTGCTCGCGTGAAAGATCAGCCCGCGGTCAGGGTCGGCGACCGGCAGGTCCACGGGAAAGCCGGTCTCGTACCGCTCGGGGTAGCCGCCGGAAGCGACCACCACGCACGCGGCTGCGCGATCCTGGGGTGGAACGTCCGGCAGCCGTCCCGCCGCGACGGCATTGAGCAGCGAGGCCAGATCGGTGTTCAGGGAGGGAATGAGCACCTGCGCTTCCGGGTCTCCGAAGCGGACGTTGTACTCGATCACCCGAGGACCGTCCTCGGTGACCATCAGGCCACGGCGTCCGGGTCAAGCGGGTTCAGTGAAGCGATATTCCCGGGGATCTCCACGGTGCCGGCGTTGCCGGGGGCGGCGTACAGCCGGCTGACTGTCGAGCTGCGTGACAGGCCCCAACCCAGGTCGCTCTCCCGTGCCCCGGAGCCGATCACGAGCGCGTTCATCCGCGCCCCGACGAGTGCTTCGGGTGGCCGGTCACGGAGCGGCGCCAGTCCCGACGCCGTTCACCCGGAAGAAGCGCTCGCTGTTGGCGAACACGGCGTCCGCGAACTCCTCCAGCGGCATCCCGCGCAGTTCGGCCACGAAGCGTGCGGTCTCTTGCAGATAGGCTGGTCGATTGCGCTCACCGCGGCGGGACGCCGGCACCATGAACGGAGTCTCGGTTTCCAGGAGCAGCCGCTCCAGCGGCATGGCGGCCGCCACCTCCTGCAGGGTGCGAGCGCTGCGATAGGTGACGTTGCCGGCGAAGGAGATGTACAGGTTGAGCTCCAGCGCACGTGTCGCGAACTCCAGGTCCTCCGAATAGCAGTGCAGCACGCCGCCGCGCTCCGGCAGCTTGTCCCGCAATACCGCCAACACATCGGCGCCCGCATCCCGGTTGTGGATCACCACCGGCAGCCCGACGTGATCGGCGATCTCGAGCTGGCGAACGAACAGGCTGATCTGCGAGTCACGATCCCCGTACTTGCGATAGTAGTCGAGCCCGGTCTCGCCGATCGCCACCACGCGTTCGCCACCGGCCAGATCGGCCAGGCGCGTCTCCCAGCCGGTCGGCAGGTGGTCTACTTCTGAAGGAGAAATGCCTGCGCTGTAATAAATTGAATGATCCTGCCCGAGCTGCTCGTAGGTGTCGGTGAAGTCGGTCAGGTCGTTCGAGATGCAGACGAACGCCTGCACGCCGGCATGCTTGGCTTCCTGGACCGCCAGGAGTTGCTCGATGGGGTCGTCGTGGATGAGAGCGAGATGGGCGTGAGTGTCGAACAGTTGCATGTCTCTTCTTCGGCGGATGGGGAATGGTCTGGCCGGGCAGCGTACCGGTTTGACAGGAGAGCGAGCGGAACGCTACCGTGGCGCCCAGACTCCGGTCAAGATGGTGCCGGAGCGGAGCCCCCGAGCCATCACAGACACCACCGTGCAATCAGGCTTTCATCGTCGCAACGACGTGTTGGCGGAGACCCCCGGCGAACCGCGTGCAGCCGCGGCGGCGCGCGGTTTCAGGCTTGCGCTGCGGTCGCTCGTGCGTAGGGGAAACCAGCGATTCACGGTCATGCTGATCCCCCACAGTGAACGCCGCACGTACAATCTGCAGCTCTCGGTCTTCACGCTGCTGGGGGCCGGCACCTTGCTGGTCGTCGTGCTCTGCGCGTTTCTGATTCTCTCCACCCACTTCACCGCTACCAATGAGAGGATGGCTGCTGTCAACCGTTCCCTGGCCGCAAGCGAGCTGGCGCTGGAATCGGTGGGTGACGAAGTGATCGCGCTGCAGGGGACGATGCAGGAGTTCCGGGTGCTGATCGACCAGCTCCAGCGGATTCTGAGTTCCGGGAATCTCACCGCCACTACGGCGTCCGCGGTGCGCGGCGCCGGGGATCTGGCGGCGTTCGTGGGCCAGCCTTCCGCGCTGGCGGGCGAATCGCCGGGAGTGACCGCGCTCCGGCAGCTCAGCGCCGCGCTCGACGCTGCGATGATGCCGCTGACCGAGCTCAACGAAACGGTAGCCGCTCAGCAGACGTTGCTGGCGGATGTGCCCACGCTGTGGCCGGTCCGCGGCGGCGGGTACGTGAGCTTCGAGTTCGGTCCACAGCGCCATCCGTTCACGGGCGCGTTCTACATCCACCGCGGCATCGACATCGCGATGCAACGCGGCGCCGAGATCGTCGCCACGGCCAATGGGACCGTCAGCCGGATCGCCTACGAGCGCTATAATCTGGGCAACGTGATCGAGATAGCCCACAGATACGGTTTCGTCACGCGCTACGGGCACCTGCAACGGGTGTTGATCGAGCCGGGCCAGACGGTGCAGCGTGGTCAGACGATCGGGCTGATGGGCTCTACCGGCCGGTCGACCGGGCCCCACGTGCACTACGAGGTGAGCATCGGCGGGCAACTCCGCAACCCTGAGGAGTTCCTTGCGGTGTCCGCGATCACGGTGGCGGCGTTGCGATGACGACCGATCGGGACTCCGGCAGCGGTGCCGCCGACCGAAACATCGTAGACTCGATCGTGGGGCAGGGCACCCGGATGAGCGGACAGATCGACCTGACCCGAATGCTTCGAATCGACGGCGAATTCCACGGCGAGGTTCGTGCCGGGGGACGGGTCCTCATCAGCCACACCGGTCGAGCCGAGTGCACGCTGCGCGTGGGTACGGTCGTCGTGGCCGGTAGCGTACGGGGCGATGTCGTCGCCTCCGAGCTCGTGGAACTGCGCTCGACCGCCACCGTGATCGGTTCGATCTGCACGCCGCGGCTGATCGTCGACGGAGGCGGTCGGTTCTGCGGACGGTGCCGCGTGGGAGTCGGAGACGGCCGGGTGACAGAATCTCGTCTGGCGTCGCCGTACTCGGCGAAACCGGCATGAAGACCGCCGCACCCGTGAGCGGTCGGGTCGTGCGGGTCAAGCTGCTGCACTCCAGCGAGACCTGCCTGTGCGTTCCGCCGACGTCCGTGGCGGTCGAATTGGACACCGATGCCAGTGTCATCGTACCGACTCGTCATGGGTCCGAGATCGGTCGCGTGCTGGGAGCGGTCCATGACGAAACGGAACTGCGAGGCGCCGAGCTGTTTGAGGTGATCCGCCAGGCGGAGGCCGATGATCTGGACGACTACGAACGCAACCGCGAGCTCGCCGACGACTTGCTGCGGTCATGCCGACGGCGTCTCGAAGGTCTCAATCTGGCGATGAAGCTGGCCGCAGCCCACATCGTGTTCAGCGGCGGCACGCTCGTCCTCTACTTCACGGCAGAGAAGCGGATCGACTTCCGCCGGCTGATCGGAGAGCTGTCGGACGAGGTGGGCTTGCGCATCGATCTGCAGCAGGTCGGCATGCGCGACGAGACACGGATCGTCGGCGGGGCAGGGATCTGCGGCCGGGTTCTGTGCTGCAATGGGGTTACGGACCGACGCCCGCGGGTGACGGTCCGTATGGCTCGGGACCAGGGACTCTCGCTGGATACTCGGCGCATCTCCGGATTATGCGGGCGGCTGTTGTGTTGCCTGTCCTACGAGTATGACTATTACCAGGAGGTGCGCCGCTCGGTGCCCAAGGAAGGCAAGTCGGTGTACTACCAAGGCGACCGCTTTCGCGTAATGGAGTTGAATGCGCTCACCAGGCGGGCCCGCATCAGCGGCGCCGATGGCGCGGTGTTGGGAGTCGGGTTCGGGGACTTCCGGTTCGATGAGGCGAACCGGCGCTGGGAGGTCAGCCCGGTGTGAGCACGGAGGCTTCGCGCCGCCAGCGTTCGACCTGTGCGGCGATTTCCGTGCGCATGTGCCGCACCTTCTGGCGCAACTCCGCCTTGTTCTCCGGCGGCTGGTAGACCGACAGGAATCTCACGCGGTAGCGGGTCGTTCCCATGCGGGCAAGCCCGGCGAGTCCGCGCAGGCGGTACCCGCCGTCGATCGCGGCCGACACGATCGGCAACCGCCGCCCTTCCAGGACGATGGCCAACCCTCCCGAATGGAACCGATGCACCGCGCCGTCCCGTGAACGGGTGCCGTCCGCGAAGACGACGGGACAGGCACCTTCGTCGGCGAGCGCCGAGAAGCGGCGGAGCTCGCGGAGCAGCAGGCGAATCTGGGTGGTGTCGATACGGCCGCGCGGCCGAACGATCAGGGCGTCGCCGCCATAGCGAAGGCACTTCGACACCAGCGGCACTCCGTACTTCAGCGATCGCTTGGCGACGAATTTGAGACTTCGGCCGGGCAGTGCCGTGATCAGCACCGGGATGTCCAGCAGACTCTGATGGTTGCTGACCAGCACGAACCGCCGTGGGAGATGGGGAAGAGCCGACTCGATGACCACCGAGAAGCCGGTCAACTCTCCCGCGCGACGGATGAGCCTTCGTCCCTCGCGGCGCATGAAGAGCGATACTGCGGCGCGCAATCGCTGCGCAGGATCCGGTTCGCCGTCCGGGCGGCCCTTCGCGGGTCCCGCTCGGGGGGCTACTCCCGAGACTTTCCAAAGGCCCAGACGTACGTCCCCGGCGAGGAATCGGACCAGCAGGTAACCGACAAACAACAGTCCTCGGATCATCAGCGCCGGCCGCTCATCGCTCGTCCCAGCAGGTCGTGCAACTCCGGGAGGTCCACCGAAGGGACGCGCGGGTCCGCCCGCCACTCCGGTTTGGCATACCCCCACGCGGCCAGATACACTTCGATGCGCGCGTCGTCGTTGCCGACCAGGTGGTCGAGCTGGTCATCGACCAGCGCAGCTCGCCCGGCCTGCCGCTCGTCGAGCACCTCGGCAACCATCTCCAGTTTCGAAACGGCAGCGGCGTGCAGGATCGCCTGCGCCGGCACCGGCACTTCGTGGAAGGCGAGAATTGCCTCGATGTAACGCGGGCGCTTGGTAGAGAGGATCCAGGTGCTGTCCCAGTCGGCGGCGTGCAGGAGCTCCGCGACGCCCGGGTACAGCGGGTTCAGTCGCAGCCAGTGGCTGCGATCGTGAACCATCAATTCCTGACGGACGCGATTGAGCGCGTCCGCGTAGCGCGCCAGCAGCCCCGGGCCGGCGATGCGGCGGGCCTCGTCGAACTCCTCCTGATGTGCGGGCGTGCGTCCCGCGGCCAGCAGGTCCTGGATCAGGACGTAGTCGTCACCGGCGCGGATGAATGGGCGGAGTTCGAGGAAGCGCTCGCGCAGCGTGACCGGAACCGATGGCGGTGTGTCCGGGTCCGGGCCGGCGGGGCCGTCAGGCTGCGCGTCACGGGTAAGGCGGTCATAGGCAACCCACGAGCTGAACAGGCACTCGGCGGCGGAATCGCAGATCACGCCATCGAAGTCGATGAACAACTGCAGTGGACTCGTCATGCAACCGAGCTCAGCCGGCCGCCGGCAGATGCAGCACCTCCCCGGCGTGCGGGACATAGAGGATACCGGAGTCCTCCCGGTCTCGATAGTCATCCAGTTCCATGGCAGCGGGATCCCGGTACGCGAGCCCGATGCGCTCGCACAGCGCGCGCGGCAGGGCGGTGGCCAGTTCCACGTCGATCCGCGGGCGCTCGACGCCGTCGCGGTAATCGCCGACGCCGCGGACCAAGGCCGAGTGAGCCAGTACGCCTCGCGGGACATCGGCGAATCGGTGCCGCTCCGCCACCAGGTAGTCGGTGACATGGTACCCGACCCGTTCCAGGTAGTCGCCCCAGGTGGCGGACAGCTTGTCGATCTGCGGGCCGTATATGATCAGGCGTCCTCCGTCGGAGACCACCGACTCGAGCTTGTACATCACCTTTCCGCCCACCCACAGCTCGTCGTACATCGCGGGCGCGTGCCCGAGAACCGTGTGGTAACGGCGAGGCGTACGGGTGATGTGGATCCGTGCGGAGTGGTCGGCCGCATCGCTCCACGCGTGCCTTGGATCGCCCACGTACAGCCCGGCAAGCTCCGGCGGCTCCTGCCCCGGCTGCACGACCATCGCGACCAGGTGACAGGCCGTGGGTACCAGGTCGGCGGCCTGCCCGATCACGCGGCGCGCCGGCGTGTCCTTGTGCCCGATCGTCTTCATGCAGGTGATGGCCGCGCTCAGCCAGTGGAAGAAGTCCAGGAACTCGCCGCCGGAGATGCCGGGAAACAGGTACTTGTGGCCGCCCGAGAAGCCGACGATCTCGTGCGGGAATACGGGGCCGACGATCAGCAACAGGTCATACTCGAAGATCGCGCGGTTGATGGTGATGTCCACGGCCTCGGCGAACCGGCCGTCGGTGGCCGCGGAGATCTGGCGCTCCGTGAACGACCCGATCCGCTGCAGCGTCCCGGGGGTGTCCCACCGGTGATTGAGGAAGCGGCTGGCGCCGAAGCGCTCGGCGCGCTCGGCGCGGCTCACCCCATAGAGCCGGGCGATCGCGTCGTCCGGCATGATCGGGTGCGTCCCCAGCGCCACCATGTAGTCGAGCTGCCGGGCGTGTGCGCCGATGACCTCGTCCACCGCCCGTACCAGAGCGGGCAATGGGGCGCTGCGGGTGGCGTCCGGCGTGATCGCGAGAACCCGACGCGACTCGAACAGCGCGCGTGGCGTCCCGGCTTCGATGCGGCTGCAGATGTCCTCGTGGGTCATCGTCGCGGAACGCTCCATCGTCATCAGATCCGCCATGTCATGCCTCCCGTACGTCCGGCCTCCCGCATGTCCGCGTCCAGGTGCTCCCGTGCATCGTTCCGGCGTCGGCGTTCAGATGCTGTCCACGAGAAAGCCGCCGTCGACCGGTATGGTCGCTCCCGTGACGAACCCGGATGCGGCTTCACTGGCAAGGAATATCGCCGCCCCGGCCAGGTCCTCCGGTTCGCCGAACCGCGCGAACGGCGTCCGGCCGAGCACGTGCCGGCCACGCTCGGTGGGTTGGCCGGTTGCTTCGTCCACCAGCAGCCGTCGGTTCTGTTCGGCGAGGAAGAATCCGGGTGCGATCGCGTTCACGCGGATGCGGTGGGGGGCGAATTCCTTGGCCGTCGCCTCCGTGAGGTTGACGACTCCGGCCTTCGCCGCTCCGTAGGCCCACACGCCGGACAAGGGCTTGTACGAGGCCATGGACGCGATGTTGATGATCGATCCCACGATCCCGTGTTCGATCCAGTGCGCCGCGACAACCTTGGTCGGAACCAGGCAGCCCGCGACCAGATTGAGCTCGACGGTCTGACGGAACACGTCGATGTCGATCTCGGTAAACGCTCCCTTGCTCAGGTTGCCGCCGACCGCGTTGATCAGGACCGTCGGGCAACCCAGCCGCGCTTCGGTGTGGCGCAGGGCATCCATGATCGCGTCCGGCGACCCGGCATCGGCCACGAAGCCGGTGGTGTACTCGGGAGCGTTCAGCGTGGTCAGGGCGCGGTCGACCGTCTCGGCCCGTCGGCTCCAGACCGCGATGCGCGCTCCGGTATCGAGCAGGCCGCGCGCCATCCCGATCGCCAGCGTCGCTCCGCCGCCCGAGATGGCCACCGTGGCGTCCAGTGAGAACAGTGGGGAAGGAGTCGTCATGTCGCCGACCAGTTTGTGTGGAACGTGCCGGCGCGGTCGACCCGCTCGTAGGTGTGGGCGCCGAAGTAGTCGCGTTGCGCCTGTATCAGGTTGGCCGGCAGGCGCGCCGTTCGGTATGCGTCGAAGTAGCTCAGCGAGGACGCGAACGCCGGGACTGGAACTCCAGCGGTGGTCGCCGTCCCGACGACCTGGCGCCATGCGGACTGGGCCCCGTGCAGCACGTCGGCGAAGTACGGGTCGAGCATGAGGTTGGCCAGGTCCGGTTCGCGGTCATAGGCCTCCTTGATGCGCTGCAGGAAGCGGGCGCGGATGATGCACCCTCCCCGCCAGATCATGGCGATCGCCCCGTAGTCGAGCCGCCAGCCGTGCTCCGCGGCAGCGGTACGCATCAGCGCGAAGCCCTGAGCATAGGAGCAGATCTTCGCGGCGTAGAGTGCCGTCCCGATCGCGTTGGCCAAGTCCTCACGATTGCCGCTGAACGCGGCGTCCGGACCGCGGAGCACGCTGCCGGCGGCCATCCGTTCCTGCTTTGCCGCCGACAGTGAGCGTGCGAATACCGCCTCGGCAATGGTGGGCGCAGGGGCGCCAAGCTCGAGCGCCGACTGTCCCGTCCACGTCCCCGTGCCCTTCTGTCCCGCCTTGTCGAGGATCATGGTCACCATCGGCGCGCCGGTCTCCGGGTCGGTCGCCGCCAGAATCCGCGCCGTGATCTCGATCAGGTACGAGTCCAGATCGCCGCGGTTCCAGTCCGCAAAGCGCTGCGCCATCTCCGGGAACGTCATGCCGCAGAGCTGCTGCAGCAGTGAGTACGCCTCGGCGATGAGCTGCATGTCGCCATACTCGATGCCGTTGTGTACCATCTTGACGTAGTGGCCTGCGCCGCCGGCGCCGATGTACGTGCAGCAGGGGGCTCCGTCCACCTTGGCGGCGATCGATGTCAGGATCGGGCTCACCTGACGATAGGCGGCCTCGCTGCCGCCGGGCATGATGCTCGGCCCGAGGAGCGCCCCTTCGTCGCCTCCCGAGACCCCCGTACCCAGGTACAGCAGATCCGAGGCTTCCGCGTCGCGGCAGCGCCGTGTCGTGTCCGCAAAGTGAGAGTTGCCGCCGTCCAGGATGACGTCGCCCGGCTCCAGCAACGGCTGCAGCTCGCCGAGCACCGCGTCGACCGGCGCGCCTGCCTGCACCATCAGCAGAATGCGCCGGGGGCGGTTGAGCGCCGCGACCACGTCGGGCAACGTACGGCACGGCACGAGTCGCTTGCCGGCACCCACGCCGTCGACGAAGGTCTCGAGCGTACGGGCAGTTCGGTTGTGGACCGCGACGGTGTATCCGCGGCTCTCGATGTTGAGGGCCAGGTTGCGGCCCATGACGGCCATCCCGGCCACGGCGATGTCGGCCATCAGGTGTGCATCCTCATCATGGGAGTGCGATGCTTAATCATAGGAGTGCGGGGCGCACGTGTACACCGCCACGGGTCCCGGGTCAGCACGGGTACGTCACCGTGCTCGTCGCGCTCGGCGCGGTGGCAGCAGGCCGGATCGCCGGGCCAGCACGGCTTGCATGCGATCGGCAACCTCGTTCGGCGTGGCGGTACCGTCGATGCCGCGCAGCAGACCCGTCGATCGGTAGTACTCGATGACCGGGGTGGTCTGTGCCCGATAGGCGTGGAGCCGCCGTCGGATCGCCTCCGGATCGTCGTCTTCGCGTTGCACGGGTGCGCAGAACAGTGACGCATTCGCCGGCATCGAGGCCACGTTGAAGGTGGCGCCGCACCGGGCGCAGGTACGGCGTCCGGACAGGCGGCGAACGACTTCCTGCTCGGGCACGATCAGCTCGACGGCGGCGTCGATCTGCGCGAATCCGGCCAGCGCGGCGGCCTGCGGGACGGTGCGAGGAAAGCCGTCGAGAATGAATCCCTTCCGTTCGTCGAGGGTCGCCAGGTGATCGCGCACCAGTGAGATGGTCAGTGAATCGGGGACCAGGCTGCCGGCCTGCAGCAGGTCGGCCACCCGGCGCCCGAGCGGGGTCCTAGCCTTCACCGCGGCGCGGAAGAGGTCGCCCGTGGAGATGTGACGCATTCCGCTGCGGCCGGCCACGGTGCTGGCGAGCGTGCCCTTGCCGGCGCCGGGCGGTCCGAGGAGAACCATCTGCATGGGATTGGGGCAGGCTGAGCGAGCGAGCGACGCCGCGGTGGCTCCAGGGCTCAGGTGCCCTGAGCGTAGTCGGTACGGTACGCCTGCTGCTCGGCGGTAAGCTCGTCGGTCTGGATGCCCATCGTTTGCAGCTTGATGGCGGCGATCTCCCGGTCCTGCTCTTCGGGCACCGGGTACACGAGCGGCGACAGGGAGCTACCCTCCTTGGCCAATCGGATGAGGGACAGGAACTGATTGGCGAAAGACATGTCCATCACTTCGGGTGGATGGCCCTCGGCCGCGGCCAGGTTCACCAGCCGCCCTTGCGCCAGAATGTACAGGCGGCGGCCATCGCTGAGCATGTGCTCGCGATTGTTGCTCCGGACCTCCACGGAACGCACGGTGAGCTCTGCCAGATCGTTCAGATTGATCTCGCAGTCGTAGTGACCGGCGTTGCAGACGATCGCGCCATCCTTCATTCGCTCGAAGTGCCGGCGGGTGATCACGTCGCGGATTCCCGTGGTCGTAACGAACACGTCGCCGACGGCGCTGGCCGTATCCATGGTCGACACGTTGAACCCCTCCAGCGTCGCCTTGAGGGCGGCGATCGGATCTACTTCGGTGACCACGACGTTCGCGCCGAGGCCGCGTGCGCGCTGGGCGACGCCACGCCCGCAATGACCGAAGCCGGCAACGACCAACTGCTTGCCGGCCAGGAGTACCGACGTGGCGCGCAAGACTCCATCGAGGGCCGACTGGCCGGTCCCGTAGACGTTGTCGAAATCCCACTTGGTAGTGGCATCGTTCACGGCGATGACGGGGTACTTGAGGGCGTGATCATCAGCCATGGCGCGGAGTCTGTGCACCCCCGTGGTGGTTTCCTCGGTGCCGCCGATGATGCCGGCGGTCAGTCCGTCCCCGGCAGCGTGCGCGCGAAAGATCAGGTCGGCACCGTCGTCGAGGGTCAGCGTCGGGCCGACCGCAAGCGTCTGGTCGATACACCAATAAAACTCGTCCGTGGATAGGCCGTGCCAGGCGTAGATCGGTACTCCTTCGGCCGCCAGCGCGCCTGCGACATCATCCTGAGTGGACAAGGGATTGCAGCCCGACCAGGCGACCTCGGCTCCCGCGTCCCGCAGGGCGCGGATCAGGATCGCGGTTTCCTTGGTCACGTGCAGGCAGCCGGCTATCCGCGTGCCGGCCAGCGGCTTCGAGTCGCGATGCAGCCGGCGGAGATGCTGAAGTACGGGCATGCGCGATTCCGCCCACCGGAGCTTGAGCGAACCTTGATCGGCGAGCGCTGGATCCTTGATCTTGTATCCGGTCACGGGCGGTAGTTTAGCGGCTTGCCCGCCTGCGGTCGACAGACCATCGGCCATCGGTCGCCCAAGGGCCGTTTCGCCCCGGCCGATGTGGCCGAGCTCCCGTCGGTCATTGTAAACTCGTTACCGGTATGGCTGGGAGCGGCCTGTGGCGCGGTGTCGAGCGGGCTGTCAATCAAGGGCTCCGGGGCTCGCGCGACGCCTTGGACCGCGCCCGATCGAAAGCGCGGGAGCTCGGCGAGCGGGGTGCTCTCAGGCTCGACCTGCTGCAGCTCGAACGGCAGCGATCGCGGCTGCTCGAGGAGTTGGGACAGCTCATCCATGACCGCCTGGGCACACAGGGCCAAGCCACGGTGTCGCACGGCACCCCCGGGGTCAAGGACCTGATGGCTCAGATCGACGACTTGGCCGAACGGTGTGCGGCGAAGCGGCACGCGCTGGAGCAGCTCGCGATCCAGGGCATGGCCGGCGAGCCGCTGGCCGGGGAGCCGGGAGCCGATGACGAGAAAGATGAAAAAAAGGCTCCGAAGCCCTTGACGGAGCCAAGCGACGATGTATAAATTCCTTTTCTACGGTGCGCGTCGGTAGACGGGCTTCCGTGATGCGGATCTGGCGCCCTTGGCCGTTCGCGAGTGGGATCCCGATCGGATCCCAGCGGTTCTTTGACATCATAGGGATGGGGAGAGTGGGGTCCTCAAATGTAGATTCGTAGGACGGATGCTTTCGGGCGGAAGTCCTACTCATATCACGGAGAGTTTGATCCTGGCTCAGAACGAACGCTGGCGGCGTGTCTTAAGCATGCAAGTCGAACGAGAACCATGGTGCTTCAGCTTGCTGAAGCACCGGGGGACAGTGGCGAACGGGTGAGTAACACGTAGGTGATCTGCCCCGAAGCGTGGGATAGCCTATGGAAACATAGGGTAATACCTCATATGATCCGAGGATTGGATGTCTCGGATGAAAGGCGCAATTGTGTCGCTTTGGGATGAGCCTGCGGTCCATTAGTTAGTTGGTGAGGTAATAGCTCACCAAGGCGATGATGGATAGCCGGCCTGAGAGGGTGAACGGTCACACTGGGACTGAGACACGGCCCAGACTCCTACGGGAGGCAGCAGCTAAGAATAGTCCGCAATGGGGGAAACCCTGACGGTGCGACGCCGCGTGGGTGATGAAGGCCTGACGGTTGTAAAGCCCTTTTCTCAGCGAAGAATAAGGTGAGGAGTGGAACGCCTCATCGATGACGTTAGTTGAGGAAGAAGCCCCGGCCAATTACGTGCCAGCAGCCGCGGTAACACGTAAGGGGCGAGCGTTGTTCGGAATTATTGGGCGTAAAGGGCGCGTAGGCGGCGCAGCAAGCTTGGTGTAAAAGGCTCGGGCTCAACCCGAGGAACGCGCTGGGAACTGCTGCGCTAGAGTCTTGGAGGGGAAGCTGGAACTCCTGGTGGAGGGGTGAAATCTGTAGATATCAGGAAGAACACCGGTAGCGAAGGCGAGCTTCTAGCCAAAGACTGACGCTGAGGCGCGAAAGCGTGGGGAGCGAACAGGATTAGATACCCTGGTAGTCCACGCCGTAAACGATGTGCACTAGGCGTAGGGTGCGTTGAGTGCTCTGTGCCGTAGCTAACGCGTTAAGTGCACCGCCTGGGGAGTATGCCCGCAAGGGTGAAACTCAAAGGAATTGACGGGGGCCCGCACAAGCGGTGGAGCATGTGGTTTAATTCGATGATACGCGAGGAACCTTACCAGGGCTTGACATGTGCACGGAAGTCCATGAGAGTGGGTTGTCCTTCGGGACGTGCACACAGGTATTGCATGGCCGTCGTCAGCTCGTGTCGTGAGATGTTGGGTTAAGTCCCGCAACGAGCGCAACCCTTACCGTCTGTTGCCAACAGGTAGTGCTGGGGACTCGGACGGAACTGCCGGTGACAAACCGGAGGAAGGTGGGGACGAGGTCAGGTCATCATGATCCTTACGTCCTGGGCTACACACGTGCTACAATGGTCGGTACAGAGCGTAGCGATACGGCGACGTTGAGCAAATCGCTGAAAGCCGGCCTTGGTTCGGATTGGAGTCTGAAACTCGACTCCATGAAGATGGAATCGCTAGTAATCGCGCATCAGCATGGCGCGGTGAATACGTTCCCGGGCCTTGTACACACCGCCCGTCATACCACCCGAGTTGGGGGTACCCGAAGTCGTTTGCCTAACCGTAAGGACGGCGACGCCGAAGGTACGCCTGGTAAGGGGGGTAAAGTCGTAACAAGGTAGCCGTACCGGAAGGTGCGGCTGGATCACCTCCTTTTTCAAGAGTTCAGCGTCGGTGGCGGCCTCGGTTGGTCGGCGCCGGCCAGCGGGCGATCGTCGCCTGCTCCGGGCCCCGCTCTTCCCCAATCCCATTCGTTGTCACAGAAGCGCTCGGGCTTGAGTCGAGACAGGAGAACAATGCGCGCTCGCAGCACCCGTTGACCGGGGCTAGACGGCGCTCCGCCGCGTCGATTGCCCGTGCGGATCGGCGGGGGTATAGCTCAGGTGGATAGAGCGATGGCTTTGCAAGCCATAGGTCTGGGGTTCGAGTCCCCATGCCTCCACGGGTACGGATTCGACAGGTCGGATTCGGCCAGGGCCGACTCGACCGAGTCGGATTCGGAAGGGGGCCATGCCGGGTCGTTTCCCGTTCGAAGCGGACTCGATTCGGCCCGACGTACTGAAATTGAGACGATGACGGCGTTGAGCGGGGAACCGCTGACGCCTTGTGACGACGGGTCTTTGACATCGGTGCGCAGGTTTATGCCCGCGCACCTCCGAAGCCGCAGCTGATCTGACGGGGTCTTTTTCAAGCGGCATCGGACACAGGGAAGGGGAGATGGGTGATATGGCAAGCGGGCAAGGGTCTACGGCGGATGCCTTGGAGCTACTCGGCGAGGAAGGCCGTGGTAAGCTGCGATAAGCCACGAGTAGGAGCAAACATCCTGAGATCCGTGGATGGCCGAATGGGGTAACTCGTAGAGCTGTCAAACGCTCTACATCGCGGCCTGGAGGGGTCGTGAGGCGATACCGGGGGAACTGAACCATCTAAGTACCCCGAGGAAGAGACATCAACCGAGATTCCCTTAGTAGCGGCGAGCGAACGGGGAACAGCCCAAACCGTACCGACGTGATAAGGCTTACACCGTTGTCGGTGCGGGGTTGTAGGACGCCAGCGAGGGAGGTTGTAAGGCCACCCTGCGGCGTGATCATCGGATAGTGGAACGCTTCTGGGAAGGGCGGCCAGAGCGGGTGAAAGCCCCGTACACAAAATCTGATCGAGCGTCGCTGTTGGCGCACCTGAGTACGGCGGGACACGTGAAACCCTGCCGGAATCTGGGAGGACCACCTTCCAAGGCTAAATACGAGGTAGCTACCGATAGTGAACAAGTACCGTGAGGGAAAGGTGAAAAGAACCCCGAGAGGGGAGTGAAATAGAACCTGAAACCGTAGACCTACAAGCGGTCAGAGCCTTGCTTTATGCAGGGTGATGGCGTGCCTTTTGCAGAATGAACCGGCGAGTTATGGTATGCAGCGAGGTTAAGGCATTGCAGTGCCGGAGCCGTAGGGAAACCGAGTCTGACAAGGGCGTATTAGTTGCATGCTGTAGACCCGAAACCGAGCGATCTATCCATGGCCAGGCTGAAGCGCTGGTAACACAGCGTGGAGGGCCGAACGGTAGTCTGTTGAAAAAGGCACCGATGAGCTGTGGATCGGAGTGAAAGGCTAAACAAGCTCGGAGATAGCTGGTACTCCCCGAAATAGCTTTAGGGTTAGCCTCGCCTTAGTGTCGCGGAGGTAGAGCACTGGATGGATTCGGGCCCTTCACCGGGTACCAACCCCAACCAAACTCCGAATGCCGTGACATGATGGGCGGGAGTGAGACTGCGGGCGATAAGGTTCGTGGTCGAGAGGGAAACAGCCCAGACCGTTGACTAAGGTCCCCAAGCGCGAGCTAAGTGGAAAAGGAAGTGCAGGTGCGAAGACAGCCAGGAGGTTGGCTTAGAAGCAGCCATCCCTTGAAAGAGTGCGTAATAGCTCACTGGTCGAGTTCTTGCGCGCCGACAATATAACGGGGCTCAAGTTCGCCACCGAAGTCACGGGTTCGCCGGAGCGCGTTGTCGCGCGCTGGCGAGCGGTAGGGGAGCGTTCTGGCAGCTGATGAAGGTGTTCCGTGAGGAACGCTGGAGGCGACAGAAGTGAGAATGCCGGTATGAGTAACGAAAAGACGGGTGAAAAACCCGTCCGCCGAAAGCCTAAGGTTTCCTGGGTAAAGTTAATCTGCCCAGGGTTAGTCGGCCCCTAAGGCGAGGCCGAGAGGCGTAGTTGATGGGAAACGGGTTCATATTCCCGTACCTCTGGCAGGAGATGCCGACAGGGATGACGCGTCGGAGGACGTGCAGCCGGGCGATGGTAGTCCCGGTCCAAACGGCGAGGACGACGATGCGGGGAGGCAAATCCATCCGCGGAGTTCGAGCCGCCATGGCGAGCTGAAGCCTTCGGGCAGAACGCGAAGTGCATAGAGGCCGGCGCCGAGAAATAGTCTCTAAGGGGTGCCTGCCAGGGACCGTACCGTAAACCGACACAGGTAGGCGGGAAGAGTATTCTAAGGCGCTCGAGAGAACCCGCGTTAAGGAACTCGGCAAATTGCACACGTAACTTCGGGAGAAGTGTGGCCTCGGTTGGAGATTCGGCCTTATGGCGGATGATTCAGACGAGGTTGCAGAGAAATGGCCCAGGCGACTGTTTACCAAAAACACAGGTCTCTGCTAATCGGTAACGAGATGTATAGAGACTGACACCTGCCCGGTGCTGGAAGGTTAAGAGGAGGGGTGAGAGCTCCGAATCGAAGCCCCAGTAAACGGCGGCCGTAACTATAACGGTCCTAAGGTAGCGAAATTCCTTGTCGGGTAAGTTCCGACCTGCACGAATGGTGTAACGATCTGGGCGCTGTCTCGACGCGGGACTCGGTGAAATTGTAGTATCGGTGAAGATGCCGATTACCCATGGTTAGACGGTAAGACCCCGGAACCTTGACTGCAGCTTGGCATTGGTACTTGATCTGCGACGTGTAGGATAGGTGGGAGGCGTTGAAATCTGGTCGTCAGGCTGGATGGAGCCGTTGTTGAAATACCACCCTTCGTCGATTAGGTATCTAACGCGTGGACCTGAAACGGTTGCGCGGACCGTGTCTGGTGGGCGGTTTGACTGGGGCGGTTACCTCCTAAAGAGTAACGGAGGTGCGCAAAGGTCACCTCGCGCTGGTTGGAAATCAGCGTACGAGTGCAAAGGCAAAAGGTGGCTTGACTGCGAGACCTACAAGTCAAGCAGGTGCGAAAGCAGGTCTTAGTGATCTGGCGGTTGTGCGTGGAAGCGCCGTCACTAAACGGATAAAAGGTACTCCGGGGATAACAGGCTAATAGTGCCCAAGCGTCCACAGCGACGGCACTGTTTGGCACCTCGATGTCGGCTCATCGCATCCTGGGGCTGAAGCAGGTCCCAAGGGTTTGGCTGTTCGCCAATTAAAGCGGTACGTGAGCTGGGTTCAGAACGTCGTGAGACAGTTCGGTCCCTATCTTCCATGGGCGTCGGTTGCTTGAGAGGAGCTGCTCCTAGTACGAGAGGACCGGAGTGGACGAACCGCTGGTGTACCAGTTATCCCGCCAGGGGTAAGTGCTGGGTAGCCATGTTCGGAAGGGATAACCGCTGAAAGCATCTAAGCGGGAAGCCCACCTCGAGATGAGGCAACCCGTCCGCGCTTGATCGGCGCGGACTGAAGGTACCAGACAGATGATCTGGTCGATAGGCTGGAAGTGTAAGCACAGTAATGTGTTCAGCTGACCAGTACTAATTTACCGTTAGGCTTGTCCATATCACCTTTCTACCCTTCTCTGTGCGATGCCGTTCCGCTTCCCGAGGATTGGTGCGCGGTTTCAGGCCCACTGATTTCGTACATGTGTGCCTGGTGACCATAGCGGAGGGGTCCCACCCGTTCCCATCCCGAACACGGAAGTTAAGCCCTCCAGCGCCGATGGTACTGTCCAATCAGGGCGGGAGAGTAGGTCGTCGCCAGGCTTTTTGTGCCCGCCCACCGGCGTAGCCCTGACCATTGGCCGGGGGAGGTGACGCGCCCCATGGATTCCCGTGTAGTATGGCTGTGCTTGATCGATCTGGGCCCGTTGTACGGCGACGCGGATGTCGCGTTCGTGCTGCATGCGGTGGCGCCTGCGCACGCCGTGAGGGGCCGCCTCGGGGACGCGTTCCGTGAGGATCGGGAGATCCGGGACGGCATGCTGGTGTCCGACGCGCTCGCTGACGCGGTCATGCAGACCGAGGAACCGCTGCTCCGCGTCTCCCCCATGCTGTTCTTCTCGATGCAGGTCGCGCGGGTTCGGCGCGACCTGACGTCACATCGGTTCACGGTCGAGGCGTCAGGCGGACATACGGCGGTGGTGTTCGATGCCGCGGCCGCGCTCGCGTTGCTGTGCAAACCGCACGTGTTCGACTACCTGGTATTTCTGCTCGTCTCATTCGTGCAGGTGCGCTCGGTTACGCTTGCGGTGGCCGACGACCGTGGGCGCCGGAGGATGCCGCGGTTCGACACGCTGGACCTGGACAGCATGATCCAGGCGGCGGCGCTGGCGGCGGAGCCGGGGCGGTTTTCAGCGTACCAGCGCGTCGCGGATCTGTGCCTGTTCACGATTGGTGTTTTCCCGGAGCGGATACGGGCGCAAGGTGGCCGCAGCGCCGCGTGGATCGAGCACGGGTCGCGCTTCTATCGCCTGGCATCCCGCCATCAGACCGCGCACGAGCTGCAGATGGAGAACGTCCTGGCGGAGCTCGGCACCAACTTCAACTTGGCGGCGAAGCCGCTCAACGTGCTGTCCGACCGCTACCTGTGGCACGGCGCCCGGCGCATGCCGTTCGTGCCGTAGATCGTCGCCATGGCGCTGCTGCTCGCCTATCTGGCGTTCACGCTGGTCTTCTCGTTCCTCTGCTCGGTGCTGGAGGCGGTCATCCTGAGCGTGACACCCAGCTACGTGGCCGCCCTGAAGCGCGTGGGGCGGCGCACCGGACTGCTGCTGGATCGGCTCAAGGAGGACATAGACCGGCCGCTCGCCGCGATTCTCACCCTGAACACCGTCGCCAACACGGCGGGCGCAACGCTCGTGGGAAACCGGGCGGGTGCGGTCTTCGAGAATCTGTGGGTGGGACTCGTCACGGGGGGGTTGACGTTCTCGGTGCTCCTCTTCTCTGAGATCATCCCGAAGACGCTCGGCGCCACCTACTGGCGCGGCTTGGCAGCACCGGCGGCGTGGACGATACAGGGGCTGATCGTCGGCCTGTACCCGATGGTGGCGTTCGCCAACCGCATCGCCGCGCTGATAGCCCGCGGCCAGCCCGCCGCCCGCGTCAGCCGCAGCGAGATCCGCGCCATCGCCGACCTTGGCCATACCGAGGGCGTCATCGCGGCGGACGAGTCGCGCATCATCGAGAGCGTGATACAGTCCGGAGCGCTTGCTGTCAGGGGCGCCATGACGCCGCGCACAGTGGTAGTGGCGCTCGACGAGTCGCTGACGCTCGCCGAGGTGGCGGAGGCCGATCTGCGGCACTCGCGGATACCGATCTACCGGGGCAGCGTCGACTCGGTCACGGGGTACGTCCTGCGCTACGAATTGCTGCTGGCCGTCGCCCGTGGGGAGGGCCAGCGCACCGTGGAGTCGCTCCGCCGGGACATCCTGCCGCTTCCGGACACAACGTCGCTTCGCCACTCGTTCTCGCGGATGCTGAGCCGTCACGAGCACATCGCGCTGATCGTGGATCAGTACGGGGGGACAGCCGGGATCGTCACCGTGGAAGATATCGTCGAGACACTGCTGGGACTGGAGATCGTCGACGAGACCGATCGCGCGACCGACATGCAGGAGCTGGCACGCCGACGGTGGGCCGGGCGTGTGCGGCGGCGCGGCCTTGCGGTCGAGGGGGGCGCGTCGACGGCCCCCGCGGATGAACCGACCTCCGACGACGGTGGGCGATGAGCGTGGCGATGCACCGGGAGAAACGGGCCGGCGGCAGGCATATGCGCCCGTCTTACTTTGAATGGCAAAGAACTTGATGCTGCCCCCAATCAGTGTCACATTGTGCCGTGATGACCACGCCGATTGCGATGGAACAGCACGCGGCGGACGAGTTGCGCTTCATCCGAACGACGATTTCACGTTCGTGCCGCCGCTGGCCGTCGGCGCGCTGCTCACCGGAGCTCTCGCCGCGGCCGGCGCACACCTGCTGATGCCCGGCTCATGGCTCAGCCTGTACGGCATCGCCACCCTCACCGGAGGAGCATTCTCCGTGCGGAGCGTGTCGGTCATGGGGACCGGGTTTCTGCTGCTCGGCGCCACCGCCCTTCTTTACCCGGTGGCTGGTCCGGCGCTGATGGTGTGCGGCTTCGGCGTGCTGCACGTGGCGTTCGGCGTCCACATCGCCCATCGACATGGCGGCTGACCGCGCGTTCGCCGCTGACCGTGCCATGACCGCTCCCGCCGACGCCCTCCGGTCGCGCGACCTGGCGCAGGGGCTGGCCGCCACCGCGAGGACATTTGATGCGGTGGTGCACGAGCGCACCCGGCTGGCAATCCTCAGCGCGCTGTCCGCCGCCCGCTCCATGAGCTTTCGGGAGTTGAAGTCGCTGCTCGGCGTCACCGACGGCAACCTCAGCGTGCATGCCCGCAAGCTGGAGGACGCCGGCTACATCGCGGTGCGCAAGGGGTTCCGCGGGCGTCAGCCCCGAACCACGTTCGCACTGACGCCAGAGGGTCGCCAGGCGCTCGAGGCGTACGTCAGGCACATGGAGGCACTGATCTCGGCGATCGGCCGGATCGGCCGTGGTCCTTCGGATGGTCCGGATGCCGGGGCTGGAGACGACCCGGCCCCGCACCCGCTCCCTGCCGGCGCAATGGGAAGGTCGTGATGCCGGGCCGCCAGGACGGGACGGTGAATGGTCAACGGCATGCCAACGGGGCCGGGGGCGGCGGCCCCAGGCACGTGGGCATCATCATGGACGGCAATGGGCGCTGGGCGCAGGCCCGGTCCCTGTCCCGATATGACGGGTACCGGGCCGGTACCGACGCGGTGCGCGAGACGGTGGAGTCCGCTGCCGATCTCGGAGTCGATGTGCTGACCCTGTACGCGTTCTCGTCCGACAACTGGCGCCGTCCGTCCGCCGAGGTGCATCTCCTGTTGTCCCTGTTTCAGTGGTACCTGCAGCGCGAGACCAGCAACTGCGTCCGGCAGGGAGTACGTGTTTCGTTCATCGGCCGCCGCGATCGTTTCCCCATGGCGCTGCAACGCGAGATCGAGCGTAGCGAGTCCGCGACACGCGACTGCGCTCGGTTGCTCCTGCGCATCGCGGCCGACTACTCGGCTCGCGATGCGATCCTGTCCGCCGCCGCGTTGCTCGCCGCCGGCGACACGCCGACACGGCCCGACTTTGCCCGCATGCTGACGGGCGGCGACGGCGCACTGGGCGAGGTCGACCTGATCGTACGGACCGGCGGCGAGCAGCGGCTGAGCGACTTTCTGCTCTGGGAGGCCGCTTATGCGGAGCTCGTCTTCACGCCTACGCTGTGGCCGGATTTCAAGCGGGCCGATCTGGCGGATGCCGTGGACGAATTTCGCAGGCGGGAGCGGCGTTTCGGCGGGGTCGTGCCGTGTCGGCATGCGCCTTCGGGTCGACGGAAGCGCGAGCAAGCGGTAGGCTGGCAGCCAGCAGAGCATCCGGGGAAAGAGATGGTCGCCGGCGCGAGCCAGCTCTCCCCAGAGTGAGGTAATCCATGCCATACGACCCCGTGTTGGTGCAGCCCATGCGTGACGAGCTCGCGCGCATCGGCGTCACCGAGCTGATCGTTCCCGAAGACGTTGACCGGTTCATGGAGACCACGGACGGAACCGCGTTCCTGGTGGTGAACTCGGTGTGCGGATGCGCCGCGGGCAGTGCCCGGCCGGCGGTGGCATTGGCGCTGCAGCAGGACCCCAAGCCGCAGCGTGTCGGGACCGTGTTCGCAGGACAGGATCTGGACGCGACCGAGCGGGCGCGCAGCTACTTTGCCGACTATCCGCCTTCAAGCCCTTCGTTCGCGCTGTTCCGCGACGGCGAGCTGGTGCACCTGTTCCCCCGGCATCGCATCGAAGGGCGCGACCCGCGGTCCATTGCCGCCGACCTGAGAGAGGTGTTCGACTGTCATTGCGACTGAGCTGGTCGAATGCCATGTCGGATGGAGGAGATCCCGGGGTGGGTGAGCGGCAATCGTTCGCGGCGCTCGGGCACCGGCACCTCGGCGAGTTGCATGGGATCACGGTCGTGGTCGATACCGACGGGCCGGTGTACGTCGGCCGCTTCTTCGAGGAACGTGATGGCTCCCTGCTGCTGCTGGACGCCGCATCGCACGAGGAAGGCGCCGGCGGTGTCACGAAAGCGGCCTACCTTGCCAGAGCGGCCGAGTACGGCGTCTGGAAGCAGTATCCCAGCGTATCCGTGCCGCGATCCAGCGTGACTGCGATATGTCCCCTGGCCGACATCGGCACGCCGTGACCGGCGCCCGAACCCGCGCCAGCGCTTGAACCGATCCGCGGCTGGCCCTACCTTGGTATAGGGTCTCATGGGTTCGAATGCTGGCCGGCAGCCCGCCCTCCTCGCGGTCACGCTGACGGCGTTGCTGTCGCTTGCGGGCTGTGATCGAGAGGTCGAGGTCCGCACCTACCGAGAAGTGACCGTAGCGCCGACGCCGGTCGGTGCGCTGTTCGACTCGACCGGCGGCGAGACCGGCTCGGGTAACGGAAGCGAGAGCTGGCGGTGGGTCGCTCCGACCGGCTGGAACGAACTGCCGGGAGACGGGCTTCGCTTGGCCCGGTTCGGGCTGCCGGGAGGCGGGGAGGGTAACGTGGTGGTGCTGGCAGGCGACGCCGGCGGCGTGGAAGCCAACGTGCGCCGCTGGCTCACGCAGCTCGGGCTGGACCTGCCGCACGAACGGGTGCGGGCACTCCTCGGCGATGCGGTGTCCGTTCGGGGTGATCTCGACTTCACCGTGTTCGACTTCACGTCGCTGGTCGCCGGCCGCGACAACACGGCATTTCTGACGGCGATCGCCTCGGTGGGCGGGCAAACCATGTTCGTCAAGGCCGAGGCGCCGGCCGGAGTCCTGATCGAGCAGCGCTCCTCCTTCGTGGACCTCCTGAACTCGCTCGGTCCTCGTTCGTCCGGTAGCGGATACGGCGACCAGGGATAGGGACCGATGTGGGTTCAGGCGATGAGGCGCAGCCCGCTGGTGCGGATCGCGATCGACCTGCGCGTTACGGTGATCTGCTTGGCGTTGCTGTTTCTGCTGACGCTGCTGGGCACGTTCCATCAGGTGTCGCACGGTCTGTACGACGCCCAGCAGCGCTACTTCGGAGCCTGGATCACGTTGGTCGGGGGCATCGTGCCGCTGCCCGGCGCGCAGCTCGTGCTGTGGGTTCTGTTCGTCAACCTGGTGGCGGTGACCGCCGTCCGATTCGTGTACCGGTGGTCGCGGGTGGGAATCCTGATCATTCACCTCGGCATGTTCGTGATGTTCTTCGGCATGTTCTTCGTGTCCTACTTCGCGCAGGAGTCGTTCCTGCGGCTGCAGGAGGGGGAGTGGCGCAACACCAGCGAGGACTATCACGAGTGGGAGGTGGCGGCCTGGCGTGAAGGGACCGATGCGCGCGACGTCAGCGCGGTCGACCTCGGGCGGCTGGCTCCCGGCGATCGGGTCGCCCTGCCGGAACTGAGCCTGACCATACTGGTGGAGGAGAACCACGCGAGCGCGGACGCCTACCTGGCGCCGGAAGGCCAGAGCAGCCCGTTCGTGAACGCCCGCGGCATCGCCGACCTCAGGCCACGCCGCCGTTCGGTTCGCCCGGAGGAGAACCAGCCGGGCGTGATCCTGCAGGTCTCGAGCCGCTCGGAAGGCGCTGCGGTGGCGCTGTGGGCGCTGGACCCGACGCCGACCAGCGTGACGCTGGATGGCCAACGGTACGGCTTCTCCCTGCGCCGAACGCGCTACGTGCTGCCGGCGCTCATAGGGCTGGAGGACTTCCGCGCCGAGTTCCATCCGGGCACCGACACGCCCCGGTCGTTCGAGAGCGACGTGGTCCTCGAAGCGCCCGGCACACGGCGGCCGGTGCGCATCTCGATGAACAAGCCGCTACGGGTCAGCGGATTCACCTTCTATCAGGCTTCTTACGAGTTCGACGCCACCGGCGCTGCCTACTCGACCCTGGCGGTGGTTCGCAACCGCGGCCGCCTGGTGCCGTACGTGGCCACCGCGGTCATCGGCCTGGGGCTGATCGTGCACTTCGTGCAGACCCTCGTCCGTCCCGGACGCCGGCGGCCCTCCGCCGTCGAGGAGGCTTCATGAGCGCAGACGCGGCCCCGTTGATCGGGCCGAGCGCCGGCTTGGCCAAGCCGATGCGCATCGTCCTGTTCGTCCTGCTGGCGGTGCTGTGCCTGCTGGCGCTGTCGATGATCGGCCGCTTCGGCCGCGGCGACCGCTCCACCGGCTACGAGCCGCCAGCGCCCCGGATCGCCAGCGCCGCGGCGCTGCAGCCGCTGCTGATGATCGAGGACGGGCGCCGCAAGCCGCTGGACAGTTACGCGCGCAACACGCTGCTGCGCTACTCCGGCCGCGAGCGCTACGCCGGCCAGCCGGCGATCGACTGGCTGGCGCGGGTGCTGCTGTCACCGCAGGAGACCTACCGCGACGAGGTGTTCCTGATCGACCACCCGGAGGTGCTGGAGGCGATCGGCGTACCGTCTCGTGGACGGGGGCGCTACAGCTTCGAAGAGCTGCGCGCCGGGGCGATCGAGCTCGAGGAGTTGGCCGCGCTGGCGGCCGAGCTGGCGGCCGAGGAGCGCAGCCTCGTCCAGCGCGAGATCATCCGTGTCTGGAACAACCTGGTCGAATTCTCCGGCATGCTCGCCGCCTTCGGCTTCACCTACCCCGACACCGAGGCGTTCTTCGTCGACACGGACGGCGCGGCGGAAGCCCTGCAGCTACCGGGAACGGGGCCGTACAGTTATCTGGATCTCGCACTGCGTCGTCCCCTGCTGGAGGAGCACGCCGCCGCCGTGGTCGACCGGCACGGCCGCTCGGGCCAGCTCGATGCCACTGACCGGACGCTGCTGCGCCTGGCGCAGAACCTCCGCCTGTGGGATCAGAGCTACGGCTCCCTGCCGCTGCCGCTGATCCCGCTGCCGTCACCCGCAGGCGATCGGTGGCTGAGCCCCTGGGAGGCGCTGGCGCAACCGCAGATCGCGTCCCAGGCCGCCGAGGAGTTGACCGCGCTCCGCGACCTGCAGGTGGCGTATGTCGAGGGCCGGCAGGCGCGGTTCGATCTGGCCGCGCAAACGTTCGTCCTTGCCCAGGATCGGCGGCTGGGAAGCGCCCTGCCGCTGCCCGACCCGTTCCTGGAGCTGTTCTACCGCCGCTTCGATCCGCTCTTCCATGCCCGCTGGGTCTACCTGCTGGGCACGGCGCTGGCGCTCCTGGCCATGCTGGTCAGCCGCCCGTGGCCGGAGCGGGCGAGCGTCGTCGCCCTGGCGCTGGGCCTTACCATCCATACCGCCGGCATCCTGCTGCGGATGATCATCAGCGGCCGGCCGCCGGTCACCAACTTGTACGAGACGTTCGTGTTCGTCTCCTGGTGCGCGGCCGCCGCCGGCGTGTTCCTGCGCTACCGGGGCAATCGCCTGGGGGCCGTCAGCGGGCTGGTGATCGGCTTTCTGCTGCTGTGGGTCTCCGGCAAGTTCGCCGCCGAGGGTGACACCCTGCGCGAGCTGCAGGCGGTGCTCGACACCAACTTCTGGCTCTCCACTCACGTTGTCGTAATCACCTCCGGGTACTGTGCCTGTGTCTTCGCCGGCTTCGTCGGCCACGTCTACCTGTTCCAGTACGTCGAGAACCGCGGCGGCGGTCCACGCCTGCGCCAGACCTACCGGATGCTGGTCGGTTCTCTGGCGTTCGGACTGACCCTGTCGTTCGCAGGCACCATGCTCGGCGGCATCTGGGCCGACCAGTCGTGGGGGCGCTTCTGGGGATGGGATCCCAAGGAGAACGGCGCGCTGATGATCGTGCTGTGGTGCGCCATCCTGTTCCACGCGCGGCTGGGCAAGATGATCGGCGAGTATGGCATGGCGGCAGGGTCCGTGATCGGCATCATGGTGGTGATGCTTGCCTGGTTCGGGATCAACGAGCTCGGCGTCGGGCTGCACTCCTACGGCTTCACCGAGGGGGTGCTGCCAGGCCTGCTTATCTACGGCGCGATCGAGGTGGTATTCCTGACAGCGGTCGCGTTGCTGGTGCGCCGTCGCGTTGTCCGTCCGTCCGGCGCAGCGGCGCAAAGGCCGAGGACGGCGGCGCGGACGCCGAGGACGCCCACGGTCCAGCGGGGATGAGCGCGACCACGACCAGGCCGCGTTCGCCCGAACGCCACATGACGTTCCTGGAGCACGCCGAAGAGCTGCGGCGGCGGCTGATCGTGTCCGTGATCGCCGCGCTGGTGGCCGCCGGGGTCTGCTACGGGTTCTACGAGTGGATCCTGAACCTGCTGCTCGCGCCTCTGGCGGCGATCCAGGAGCGGCTCGGCGAGCAGCAGCTCTATGCGACCTCGCTGCTCGAGGGGTTTCTGGTGCGGATGAAGGTTGCCCTGCTGGCCGGGGTCGTCGCGTCGCTGCCGGTGCATGCCTACAATGTGATCCGGTTCGTGTTTCCCGCCCTGCAGCGCAAGGAGCGGAGAGTGATCGCGGCCGCGCTCTGGGCAAGCATGGTCCTGGTCTGCGGCGGGTTTCTCTACGGGTACCACCAGGTGCTGCCGTTGTCGGTCGACTTTCTCACCGGCTCGGGGTTCATCCCGGAGCGGGTGGGGATACTGCTGAGCTACGACCGCAACGTGTTCTTTCTGCTGCAGATCCTGCTGATGTTCGCGCTCGTGTTCCAGATGCCGGTGGTGCTGTTGCTGTTGCTGCGCGGGGGCGTGGTGACCCGCCGCGCGCTGCTGCGCGCGAGCCGCTTCGCAATCGTCGGAATCTTCGGGATGGCGGCCCTGATCACGCCGCCGGACGTCGTGTCGCAGATCGGCCTGGCGCTGCCGATGGTGGCGATGTTCTTCCTGACCATCCTGATCGCCCGCATTCTGCGGTTTGGAGGCGGCTGATGTTCGGCCTCGGGCTCTGGGAGATCGGCATCATCGCGCTGGTGATCGTGCTGTTCGTGAAGCCGAGCGAGCTGCCGCGCGCGGCGCGCACGGTCGGACGGGTCGTGCGGAAGGTCCAGACCACGTCCGCGCGTGCCAAGGCGGAGATGCGCCAGCTCGGCGCCGCCCTCGAGCAGGCGGACCAGGAGCGGTCCGGGGCGACGCCGCCGGATGGCGCGATTCACCCCATGCAGACCCGGCCTGCGGAGGAAGACGGGGACGCGGGACAGGGGTATATTGACAAGACCTCGTCCGGGGACGCGGTAGAGAGGTAGCAAGCATGCTTGGCCATCCGGAGATACTGATCGTCGGCGTGATCGTACTGGTGCTGTTCGGCGCATCGGCGATCCCGCGATTCGCGCGCTCGATCGGCCGCGCCAAGGCGGAGTTCGAGAAGGGTCTGACGACCGGCCAGAAGGACGCCGAAGGCGCGGAAGGCGACCGCAAGGCGCTGCAGGACACGGCGGAGTCCGACGGCAGGGCAAATAGCGGCGGGACGAAGTAGCCGGACTTCAGGGGAGTAGCCGGACCTCAGGCGCCGAGCAGCGCCCCCACCCGATCCAGCAGGCGGTGCGCCGCCTGCTCCTTGGACAGTTCCGGCAGAGGCTCCTCGCGTCCCGTGCGATCTATCAGCGTCAGCGCCACGCGGGCGGCGCCGAACGGCCGCCGGTCGGAACCGACCGCGTTGGCGGCAATCAGGTCCAGCCGCTTGGTGGCAAGCTTGCGGCGCGCCCCCTCCCGGAGCCGCTCGGTCTCGGCGGCGAAGCCGACCACCACCGGAGGCCGCTGCCACCCGTCGCCGCCGGCCGCAAGCGATGCCAGTATGTCTTCGGTCGGCTCCAGCTCGATCGTCAACCCGGGCCGTCCCGCCTTCTTGATCTTGGCCACCGCGGGCGCCGAGGGACGAAAGTCTGCGACCGCTGCCGACATGATCAGCGCATCCCGGCCCGGCAGGTGCTCCCTGACGGCGTGCGCCATGCCGGCGGCGCTCTCGATGCCGATCGGCGTGATGCCGGGCTCGGTCTCGGCGGCGGCGGTGGTCACCAGAGTGACCTCGGCGCCGCGGTCGCGGGCGGCCGCCGCCACTGCGCGGCCCATCAGGCCGGACGAGCGGTTGGTCAGGGTCCTGACCGGGTCCACGGCCTCCCGCGTGCCGCCGGCGGTGATCAGCATGGAACGGCCGGCCAGATCGCCGTGCGCGCCCAGCGCGTGGCGGACATGGCGGGTGATCGACGCCGGTTCGGCCATGCGGCCGACTCCATGGGCGCCGGACGCCAGCCGGCCGGTCGCAGGCGGAACGATGGTCATCCCGTCGGCGGCGATTTGCTCGACGTTGCGCTGCGTCGGCGGCTTCTCCCACATCGTGCTCTCCATGGCCGGCGCGACCAGCACCGGCGCCGGACTGGCCAGCACGGTCGCCGCCACCACGTCGTCGGCCGCGCCGCGGGCCAGGCGGGCGATGGTGTTGGCGGACGCCGGCGCCACGACCACCAGATCGTGCGCGGTCGCAAGCTCGACATGCTGCACGCCCGCGTGATCGGGATCGAACAGGTCGGTGACCACCCGCTCGGCGGTGATCGCCTGGAAGGTGAGCGGCTGGATGAACCTGCGGGCTCCGGCCGACATCACCACGCGCACGCGGATGCCGAGTTGCACCAGCTCGCTGACCAGGGCAGCCGTCTTGTAGGCCGCGATGCCGCCGGTGACGCACACCAGCACCGACCGACCGGCGAACGGGCTTCGCGATTCGGCGTTCATGGCGTCCTCGCCGTCGCTCACGTCTTCCTCCCCGTCCAGGTGTTGCCCGCGTTCGCGTTCCACGTCAGGCGCAGCCCCTTCAGCGTGATCCACGGATCGACCGCGTCGATCACCCGTGTCAGCGGCGCGATGGTGTCGGCCAGCCCGCCGGTCGCCAGCACGTAGGCGCTGCCGCCGAGCTCGGCCCGGAAGCGCGCCACCATGCCCTCCACCAGGCCCACGTAGCCGTAGATCAGCCCGGACTGCACCGCGTGCGTGGTGTTGGTGCCGATCGCGTGAGGCGGCGCCACCAGCTCGATGCGCCCCAGTTTGGCGGCGCGCTCCGCGAGCGCGTCCGCGGCGATCTCGATGCCGGGGGCGATGGCCCCGCCCAGGTACTGGCCGGACGCGTCGATCGCGTCGAAGGTGGTTCCGGTGCCGAAGTCCACCACGCAGACCGGGCCGCCGTGCTCGGCGAACGCCGCCGCGGCGTCGACGATGCGGTCGGCGCCCACGTCCCGCAGGCTGTCGTAGCGGACGCGCACGCCGGTCCTGACGCCGACGCCGACGATGAGCGGCTCCAGTCCCAGCCGGCTGCGGCACAGCGTGGCGAACACTCCCTGCACCGCCGGCACCGAGCTGGCGATCGCGACCGCGTCGATCGCCTCCTCCGTCAGTCCCTCCAACTGCAGGAGTTGCCGGAGCAGCACGGCGTACTCGTCGGCCTGCGCGTTGGCGCGGGTCGACAGCCGCCACGTGGCAGCGGGCGCGGCGTGCTCGGCCGCATCGGGCGGAAAGGTCCCCAGCACGATGTTGGTATTGCCGATGTCCATGCAGAGCAGCATCAGCTCACCGGCTCCAGCGGCACGTTGTCGATCAGCCGCACGCCGCCTACGCGGACAGCGACCGACGCGACGCCGGACCGATCGACGGTCTCCAGCTCCGCCATCGTGTCGGGATCGGCGACGCTCGCGTATTCCAGGTCGACGCTGCCGCGCAGCCGGTCGCGGAGCACCGCGCGCAGCGCCTCGGCATCCCGCTCGCCGGCGCCGAACCGCGCCCGGCATGCCTCCAGGGCGCGCGGGATCGCGACGGCGCGGGCTCGCTGCTCCGGGGTGAGCAGCGCATTGCGCGAGCTCAGCGCCACGCCGTCGTGGTCGCGGACCGTCGCGCAGACGACCATTTCGACGTCGATGTCGAGATCGGTGACCATGCGCCGCAGCACGGCGACCTGTTGCGCGTCCTTCTGTCCGAAGTAGGCGCGCGCGGGCGTGACGATGTTCAGCAGCTTGGCCACCACCGTGCAGACAGCGGGGAAGTGGCCGGGCCTCCCGGCGCCTTCCAGCGGCTCGCCGACCCGTCCTGGCAGCACCGTGGTTTCGAACCCGGGCGGATACATCGTCTGCACCGCCGGCGCGAACACCAGGGAGGCTCCGGCGTCGCGGAACAGCGCCAGGTCGTCGTCCCGCGTGCGCGGATAGGACTCCAGGTCGGCCTCTTCGGAGAATTGCGTGGGGTTGAGGAACAGCGTCCCCACCACGGTGTCACCGGCGGCACTGGCGTGCTCGACCAGTGACCGATGTCCGGCGTGCAGCGCGCCCAGCGTCGCGACCAGGCCGACCGTCGACCGGCCCACGGCGCGCACGAACGAGCGCACCTGGTCGATCCGTTCGACCACCCTCATGCCGTCCTCGTGCGCAGCCCCGCTTCGCGCCGCTCGGCGGCCAGCGCATGGTCGAAGCGGGCGATCTCATCGGCCGGCATGAGATAAGCGTGCTCCTTGTCCGGATAGGCGCGGGTGCGCACGTCACGGGCGTAGTCGGCGATCGCGCGGCTGATCTCCGCGCCCGCTTCGCCATAGCGGCGCACGAAGCGGGGCGAGGGGCCGGAGTGGATGCCGGTGAGCTCATGGAACACCAGCACCTGCCCGGAGCAGCCGGCGCCCGCGCCGATGCCGATCGTCGGCACGGCCAAGTCGGACGTGATGCGGCTCGCCACCGCACGCACGACCGCCTCCAGCACGATCGAGAAGCAGCCGGCGCGCTCCAGCGCCAGCGCGTCCCGGTAGAGCTGGATGCCGGTCGCGGCGTCGCGGCCGGTCACGATGTGCGATCCGAAGCTGACCGCCGACTGAGGCGTGTAGCCGATGTGCCCCATCACCGCGACGCCAGCGTCGACGATGGCCCGCGCGGCCCGTGCGCGGATTTCGCCCCCCTCGATCTTGACCGCGTCGACACCGCCCTCCTTGACGAAGCGGATGGCGTTGCGCACCGCCTCCTCCTCGGAGACCTGGTAGGAGCCGAGCGGCATGTCGCCGACCACCAGCGCGCGCGGCCGTGTACGGGTGACCGCACGGCAGTGGTGGAGCATCTCGTCCATGGTCACGGGGACGGTGCTGTCGTATCCCAGGGCGAACTCTGCCAAGGTGTCGCCCACCAGGATCAGGTCGACGCCGGCGCCGTCGGCCAGACGGGCGCTCGCCGCGTCGTAGGCGGTGACCATCACCAGCGGCTCCCGGTCGGGGCGCGTGATGTCGGTCAGCGTGTAGCGGGACCGTTCCATGGGCATCTCCTTCGCCCAAGGCGGACCCCGTGTGGAGCGTGTTGCGCATCTGCCGTGCCGTCCCGGTGGGTACGGCCGGCGCGACGGCTCCGTGGGACCGGCTGGGGCTTGCCGCCTCACCGAGGTCGGCTGCTCTGTTTCCGCAGTATAGGGCGATGCTCGGGGCGATCGCAAACGCTGCTTCGTCCCGTCGGGCAGCCTCAGGTCGCCGCGCGATTCGCTGCGTGGCGACGAATTCGCGCCTTTCCGGTGCCTTGACGCGAGCCGCCCGCGCCGGTAGCTTGCAACCGATGGCGAGGCGCACTCCGATCAGGATTATCGAGGGCCTTCGAGGGTCCCATGTGCGCTAGCTGATCGCGACGACGTGATCGAGGCAGGCCGTGGGCTCCCGGAGGCTCACGGCCTTTCTCGTGTAGAAGAGCCGGTGCCTCGTGGAGCGTGAAGGGGGGGACGACGCGAAGATGATCGAGGTGATGGACACCACGCTGCGGGACGGCGAGCAGATGCGTGACGTCAGCTATACGCCGGACGAGAAGCTCTCCGTCGCCCAGTTCGTGCTGGAGGAGGTCGGCGTGGACCGCATCGAGATCGCCAGCGCGCAGGTGAGCGCCGGCGAGCGGGCGGGGGCGGAGACGGTGCTGCGCTGGGCCAACGCGCACGGGGTCGCCGAGCGCGTCGAGATCCTGGGCTACACTGACGGGGAGGCGTCCGCGCGCTGGATCGCCGACCTGGGCGGGAAGGTGATGAACGTGCTGGCCAAGGGATCGCTCAGGCACCTGACCACGCAGCTCCGCAAGACGCCCGAGCAGCACCGGCAGGACATCGACGACACGGTGCGCAAGGCGCGGCGGCTCGGCGTGGCGTGCAACCTCTACCTGGAGGACTGGTCCAACGGTATGGTCGACTCGCGCGACTACGTCCTGGAGCTCATCGGCGGCTTGGCCGGTACGCCGCTCGTGCGCATCATGCTGCCGGACACCCTGGGCGTGCTGTCGCCCGGGATGGTGACCGAGATGGTCGGGGCCGTCCTGAGCCGATTTCCCGATCGCCACTTCGACTTTCACGCGCACAACGACTACGGCTTGGCGACGGCGAACACGCTGGCGGCGGTTGCGGCCGGCGTCGCCGGCGTGCACTGCACGGTCAACGGCATGGGCGAGCGTGCCGGCAATGCGCCGCTGGACGAGGTGGTGGTCGGCATGCACGACTTCCTGGGCAGGGACACCCGTGTCCGGGAGAACAGGCTGGTGCAGGTGAGCGAGCGGGTGGACGTGGTGTCCGGCCGGCGCGTGCCGCCCAACAAGGCGATCTCCGGCGCCAACGCCTTCACCCAGACCGCCGGCATCCACGCCGACGGCGATCGCAAGGGAGACCTGTACCAGGGCCAGCTGCTGCCCGAGCGGTTCGGCCGGGAGCGCTCCTACGCGCTCGGCAAGCTGGCCGGCAAGGCGACCCTGGAGCACCACCTGGACGCGCTCGGCATCGAGCTTTCGGGCGAACAGCGCGGCGCCGTGCTGGATCGGGTCAAGGAGCTGGCCGACCGCAAGGCGACGATTACCCAGCAGGACCTCCCCTACATCGTCGACGACGTGCTGGCGCGTCCCCACGAGCGCCACTTCGTTCTCGAGTCGGTGGTGGTGGTCTCCGCCATCGGCCTGCGCTCGACGGCCACCGTGAAGCTGCGCTATACCGCTCCCGAAGGGAGCGACGCCACGATCCACGAGGACTCGGCACAGGGCGACGGCGGGTACGACGCGTTCATGAACGCCGTGGGCCGGATCGCCGGCAGGATCGGCCTCACGCTGCCGGAGCTCATCGACTACGTCGTCTCCATTCCTCCGGGAGGTCATTCGGATGCGATCGTGCAGTGCACGATCACATGGCGCGGCGACGGTGACACGCTGACGACCAAGGGGGTCAACTCCGACCAGGTGCTGGCCGCGACGGACGCGACCGAGAAGATGCTCAACGTGTGGATCGCCCGCGTCGGCGGCAACGGTGCCCCGTGAGCCGGGCGGCAGCGAAGCTGGGGGACAGGGCCAAACTCTGGGACAAGGGCGGTCATCTTGATCCGGCCGTCGAGCGCTTCACGGTCGGCGACGACCGCATCCATGACCGGAAGCTGCTGAAGGCCGACGCGGTCGCCAGCCTCGCGCACGCCGACATGCTCGGGGCGATCGGCATCCTTCAGGCGGCCGAGCTCGCCGCGCTGCGGGAGGCGCTTCGGGAGGCGCTTGCCGAAATCGACGCCGGCCGGTTCCGAATTCGGGATGACGAGGAGGACGGCCACTCCGCCCTGGAGCGGTTCCTGACCGGGAGGGTAGGGGAGCCCGGCAAGAAGATACACACGGGACGTTCGCGCAACGACCAGGTGATCGGTGCCTTGCGCCTGTACACGCGCGAGTGGCTGCTCGACTTCCGCGCGGAAATCGCCGGGCTGACAGGTACGCTGCTTGACTTCGCGGGCGCTCACGCGCGGACGCCGATGGCCGGCCGTACCCACATGCAGCCGGCGATGCCGTCAACCGTCGGGCTGTGGGCGGCCGCGGTCGCCGAGGCCCTGATCGACGACGCGGACCTGGTCGCCTGCGCGTATCGCCGCAACGACCGCAACCCGCTCGGTGCGGCCGCCGGGTACGGTGTCCCGTTGCCGCTGGACCGCCGGAAGGTGGCCGCGTCGCTGGGCTTTCCGGGTGTTCAGAACAACGTGCTGTACGTGAACACCAGCCGCGGCGCGGTGGAGGCGCAGGTTGCGGAGGCGGCCGGCCGCGTCTGCGCCACGCTCGCGCGGCTCGCCTGGGACCTGCTTCTGTTCACGCTGCCGGAGTTCGGCTACTTCCGCCTTCCGGAGGAGCTGACCACTGGCAGCAGCATCATGCCGCAGAAGCGCAACCCGGACTTGCTGGAGCTGGTGCGGGCCAAGGCCGCGTTCGTCGACGGTCAGGCAGCGACCATCCGGGCTATCGCGCAGCACCTGCCGAGCGGCTATCACCGCGACCTTCAGCAAACCAAGGGCCCGTTCCTGGACGCGCTGGAGGAGGCGGCGGGCTGCGTCACGGTGATGCGGCTGGCCGTTTCGCGGCTGACGGTCGACGAGCGCCGGCTGCGGGACGGCTGTACGCCGGAGTTGCTGGCGACCGACCGCGCCTACGAGCTGGTCGTGCAGGGCATTCCGTTCCGTGATGCCTACCGTCAGGTCGGCGCAGAGCTGCGCGAGGCGGGCGAAGGCCCTCCCCTTCGGGACGCAGCCGCCCTCGCCGCCGCACTCGCCAAGGACTATCCCGGCGCACCGGGCAATCTGGCGCTGGACGACGCTCGGGGGGAACTGCTGAAACTGCGCAGCGCCGAGAATGACGACCGTTCGGCCGTGACCCGCGCGTTGGTGCGGCTGGCCGGGCCGGCGGCGGAGCGGCTGACGGATTCCGGGCGAGCCGGCGCCGGCAGGGAAGGTGCCTGATGGGTGCCGAGCGTGTGTTGCTGGTCGGCTGTGAGTTGACACGCGACGGGGACGGGTGGCCGCTGGACGCGTCGCTCGCCGAGCTGGGGCAGTTGGCGCGGACGGCCGGGCTGGCGATCGCCGGCCGGGAACGTCAGCGGCTGCCGCGGCCGAACCCGGCGACCTACATCGGCTCCGGCAAGGCGGCGCAGATCGCGGAGCTCGCTTCCAGCCTTGGCGTCGATGTGGTGCTCTTCGACGACGAGTTGGCGCCGAACCAGCAGCGCAACCTGGAGCAGATCCTCGGTGAAGAGGTCAAGGTGGTCGACCGGTCGGCGCTCATCCTGGACGTGTTCGCCTCCCATGCCCGATCCCATGAAGGCAAGATCCAGGTGGAGTTGGCGCAGCTCGAGTACCGCCTGCCGCGGCTGACCCGCATGTGGACCCACCTGGCGCGCCAGGCCGGAGGCCGTTCGGCCGGCAACGCCGGTGTCGGGGTGCGAGGCCCGGGTGAGACTCAGCTCGAGGTGGACCGGCGCCGCGTCCGGCACCGTATCAGCCGGCTGCGCAAGGATCTGCAGGGCATCTCCGCCGCCCGTTCCGGCCACCGTGAACGACGGCGGCGCAGCCGGGTCCCGGTGGCGGCCCTGGTCGGCTACGCCAACGCCGGCAAGAGCACCCTGATGAACGCGCTCACCGGCGCCGGGGTGCGGGCCGAGAACCGCCTGTTCGCGACCTTGGACCCGACCACGCGCCGCGTCCAGGTGAACGACGTGCCGCTGCTGCTGACCGATACGGTGGGCTTCGTGCAGAAGTTGCCCGCCAACTTGGTGGCCGCGTTCCGCGCGACGCTCGAGGAGGTGGTGGAGGCCGATCTGCTGATCCACGTGGTCGACGCACGCCACCCGATGGCGCGCGAGCAGGCGGCCGAGGTGATGCGCGTGCTGCGGGAGCTCGGCGCCGCCGACCGCCCCACGGTGACCGTGCTCAACAAGGTCGATCGGGTGGAGGACGGCATGCCGCTGCCCGACGTCATGGAGCCGGGCGAGTCGGCGCGGGCCATCCCCTTGAGCGCGCTGCACAAGCAGGGGTTCGACGAGCTGCGCGCCACGCTGGCGCAAGCGGCGCGGGCTCGGGACGGGCGGCGGTGAGCGGCGAGCGCATCCTGGTGATCGAGGACTCCGCCTCCGTGGCTCGTGGCCTGGAGTACGGATTGGGCAAGGAGGACTTCACGGTGCGCTGCGCCCGCGACGGCGCCGGCGGCCTGGAGTTGTTCCGGACGTGGAACCCGCGGCTGCTGATCCTGGACATCCGTCTGCCCGACATGAGCGGCTTCGACGTGTGCAGGACGATCCGGGGCGAAGGCCGGCGTGAACCGATCCTGATGCTCACCGCGCGTGACGAAGAGATGGACAAGGTGCTCGGCCTGGAGCTCGGCGCCGACGACTACGTGGTCAAGCCATACCAGCTCCGCGAGCTCGTCTCGCGCGTGCGCGCCCTGTTGCGGCGTGCCTACGGCGGGCTGGCCGCGTCCGCCGGCAGCGAGCGCATCAGCTTCGGCGACCTGGTGATCGATCCCGACCTCATGGCGGTGGAGCGGGGCGGCCGGCGGGTGAACCTGACGCCGACCGAGTTCCGGCTGCTGCGCTACCTGGCGGAACGGCCTGAGCGGCTGCTCAGCCGCGCGCAGATCATCGAGGCGGTGTGGGGGTACACCGCCGACATCGGCTACGACCGCACCGTCGACGTGCACGTGCGCCGGCTGCGGGAGAAGATCGAGGACGATCCGGGCTCGCCGCGCTGGATTCAGACCGTGCGCGGCTTCGGCTACCGCTTCGCGAGTGTTACAAAAACTTAATTCTGCGGAAACAGGGTCGCAAACCGCAGCTTCGATCGTTATGCCAGCTTCAATCGCATGGAGGGAATTGCGATGACGACGAGACGGACGAAGGTACTGGCAATCGCGACGGCGGCGTTGCTGGCGGTCGGCCTGCCGCTGGCCGCGCAGGAGGGCGGTGAGGCCGAGGCGGCCATGGGCGTGATCGTCACCCAGGTCGACCCCGACGGCCCGGCGGCGGCGGCCGGCATCGAGCGAGGCGACCTGATCCTGGGCATCGACGGTCAGGCTCTGGCAAGCGCGCGTGAGCTGGTGCAGGCGCTGGCCGATGCGGAAGGCTCCGAGGTGACACTGAGCATCAGGCACGGCGACGAGACGCGCGAACAGGTCGTGGTGATCGAGCGCATCTGGGGACAGCCGCGCATCGGACTGGCGATCACCGGCGGTGCGGGCGCCAGCGTGGACCGGCTGCCGCGACGCGGCCTTCGCATGCCGATGGCTCCCGAACGGCGCGGATTCCAGTTCCGCGTCGAGTCCGACACGCCGGGAGTGGTCGTGGTGGAGGTCGTCGACGAGAGTGCGGCTGCGAACGCGGGACTGGAACCCGGCGACTGGATCACCGCCGTCGGTGGCCAGGCGCTGGATGGATCTCCGGGTCAGCTCGTGGAGATCATCGGCGGCCACGAAGCCGGCGCCGAGGTGAGCATCTACTACCAGCGCGACGGTGAGGAAATGACAGCGATGGTCACCCTGGAGGCAGACGCGGAGAGCGGGGCGGCCATGCTCGGCATCCGCTACCAGGCATTTCCGGCCCTGGAGGACATGCGCAGGATGTTCGACGACATGAGGCAGCGCTTCGAGCGGCGCGGGAGGTCCCGGGGCGATCACGACGACGCCGACAAGGACACCAGCGGCGACATGGACGCCGACAGCGCCCTGTAGCCCGGATTGGGTAGACCCGGTTCGGGCAAACCGATTCGGTGACCCGCGTGTTCGCGACGATCAGGTGGCGGCTGGTACTGAGCTTCGCCGTCATCTCGATCGTCGCGATCGCCGTCATGGGGGGCCTCTCCATGGCGGTCATCGGCAGGCTCGTGGAGCGTCGCGAGCGCGACATGCTGCAGGAGACCGCAGCGGTCATCGCGACCCAGAGCCTGCCGTACTTTTCTCCGATCGTGGACCAGCGACGCCTGCAGCACCTGGCAGAAACCTCGGCGCTCATGGGCGATGTCAGGGTCTGGATCCTGGACCGCTCACGGCGCGTGTGGGCCGACTCGGCCCGCATGAGCGACTATGAGCTGGTCTGGGCGTTCCCGGCGTTCGGCGACCTCGACCTGGGTTCGGCGGCCGTACTGCTGCTGATGGAGCGCTCACGCCTGTCCGCGCTGGAGCAGTGGCGTGAGGATATGTATCGGCGGTTCGGTCTGGAGTCCCACGCGCGCGGCATGCGCGTGAGGCGTGACCTGCTGGGCAATCGCCTGACCCTCGACCGGCAAGCAGCTTCCGCCCGCGCGGCGCTGGTGGAGCCCGAGGCCGAGATCGAACCTGCGGTGACCGTGCCGATCGGCGATCCCGCGCGGCCCTTCGGCTACGTGCAGATCGGCTCGGGCCGGGGCGTGCTGCAAGAGGTCCGGCGCGGTCTGCGCGACACCTTCGTGGCGGCTGGCGTGGCGACCACGGTCCTGGCGGCCCTGATCGGGCTGGTGGTCGGGCGTCGCATGACCGCTCCGATCTCGTCGCTGACTTCGTCTGCCCGGCGCATGGGCGACGGCGACCTCGGTGTCCGCGCTCCGGAGCGCGGCAAGGGCGAGATGCGCGAGCTGGCCGTCGCCTTCAACGCGATGGCTTCCCGGCTCGGCACGACCATCGAGGAGTTGCGCCGGGAGCGCGACGTGCTGCGCCGCTTCGTGGGCGACGCCTCGCACGAGCTGCGCACACCGCTGACCGCACTGCGGACGTTCACAGAGCTGATGAAGAAGCACCCGGATGACGAGCAGATGCGCGGCGAGTTCCTCCCGGAGTGTCTGCGACAGATCGAACGCATGGAGTGGATCACCACCAATGTGCTCGATATCGCGCGCCTTGAAGGCGGGGTGGCCGGCCTGGAGCGGCGCCCCCTGCAGTTGACCGATGCTGCCAGGAACGCGATCGCGTTGCTGCGCGCCCGTGCCGAGTCACGCTCGGTGCAGGTGGAGCTGATCGAGCGCGGACGCACCACGATCGAAGGCGATCAGCGCTCGCTGGAGGCTGCGATCGGCAACCTGGTGCAGAACGCGATCGACTGGACCGCCCTGGGCACCACGGTGACCGTGGACATCCACGAGCGCGGCGACACGGTGCACCTGTCCGTGACCGACCGCGGACCGGGGATCTCCGAGGAGGATTTGCCGCACATTTTCGAGCGGTTCTATCGCAGCGAGCACGCTCCGGAAGGCGGCAGCGGGCTGGGGCTGGCCATCGTGCGGGCGCACGTCGAGGCGCACGGCGGAAGCGTACGGGCGGAGAACCACGACAGCGGAGCCCGCTTTATCATCGGGCTGCCGCGTCAACCCGGTCCCAAAGCCGGCGGTGACAAGGGCTGCTGACGGCGACGGGACGGTCAGGCCTGCGACCGGCGAGCCGCCCGCTCCTTCATGCGGCGCATCTCCGCGGTCAGCGAGACCTGGCGGCCCCGATGACGACGTGCCGGCTCTTCCAGCCACGTGCCATGGTTGTCGCGCAGCACCGGCAGGCGCTGCGCCACCGGCGGCGGCTGAACGGCCGCGGCGGGCTCGGCCGCGTACCAGTAGGCGGTGGAGGACATCTCGTTGGCCAGGTGGTTGCCGTGCCCGTGCTCGATGGTGACCTTGATCTCCTTGCGGAAGCGCACCGGGTTCTCCAGGTGCAGCACGTAGCTGGTCTGGTAGCCGCCGGTATTCCTCTCGTAAACCGATGAACCGTTGCGGAGAAAGGCGTTGTCCTGCATCCCCCACGCTTGGTTGAGGTAGTCCTCGCTGCCGGTGCCGTGCAGGTCCGGCGGCCAGCGGTAGCCGTCCACCCAGATCATGTCGTCCCCTTCGCCCCACCAGGTGCCCTGGAAGTTGGTCACCGACAGGTTGCAGCCTAGGTAGTGGCCGCGGCCGCGTGTGTCCAGGATGACGTAGTTGTTCTCCCAGGCCGTGCGGGCGCGATTGACGACGTTGGACTCCGGCGTGTTGACGGTGATCTCGTGCCCCCAGCCGCCGAACGGATTGGCGCGCCGGAACTCGGCGTGGAAGTACCCGGCGTCCTCGCGCGGTTCCGGCAGCCCCTCGTAGTCGACGTAGAAGTACTGCAGGTGCTCGTCGGAGCTCTCGTTGACCAGCTCCACCAAGGCGCGCCTGCGGAACGGCATCGGCACGTAGCAGTTGAGCGCGCAGCCTTGGTCGAAGCGGTTGTCGTGATTGGTCGACGCGGTGAACAGCGCCGACTGGAAGCTCGAGACGATGCCGTGGCCCAGGCAGAAGAAGTCGCCGAGCGGCGCCACCGCGCTGGCGTACGGCGCGTCGTCCCAAGTAATCCGCAGCAGGCACTCGCGGTAGTGATTGCGCTGGGTGAACCACAGGTGCGTGATCACCCCCGGACCCTCGAGGTCCGCCAGGACCCGGGTCTCCCCGGGTCCGATGAGCCAGCGGTCCTGATTGCGGCCGGTCGTGTCCCACGACGAGCAGCGGCCGGTGCGTCCGTCGGTCAGGGTGGCGATGTCGTCGTACATGCCGCCTACTCTAACGCAGCCCCGCATCCCGATCGTCAGGTCCAGATGCCGGCGGCGGCCAGCTCCGCGGTCGCCTGTTCGGCCCAGCCGGCGTTGGCGCGCGGGCTGGCCGGACTTGGATGGAGCACACGGATCACCCGCTGCTCGTCGGCAAGGGCGCCGCGGGCCCTGCGCTCGGCGTAGGCGCCGAGGGCGACCACCCACCGGGGCCGCAGCGCCGCCACCGCTTCCCGCAGGTGGTGGTCGCAGGCGGCCAGCAGCGCGCGAATCGCCGGTCCGTGCAGCTTGTCGGGGGTGATGTTGCGGCCGGTGTCGCCGAGGAAGGCGAGCGGGCAGTAGTTGAGCACGAAGTGCTCGGCGAAGAAGCGGTCGGGCGTGCCGAAGCGATCGGCGAACAGGCCCCAGAGACGGGACCCCGAGACCTCGATCTTCGTGCAGGCCAAGCCGAGCACCGGCCGTGCCGGGTGCTGGCGTTCCGGCGGCTCCACGCTGTCGGCGATGGCGAGCCAGTCGGTCACCGTCCGCACGTCGCCGAAGGGGATCCCCGTCTGCACCATCCCGAACGGGCCGGGATTCATGCCCAGGAACAAGGCGCGGATATTCTCTTTCGCGTAGGCGGTGATGTACCGCCGGTATGCGGCTCCCGCATATCGCAGCGGGTTGTAGACGCACGCGACGGGGGGACCGAACGCGCCCTGCTCGCCTGCGATGGCCAGCGACCGGGAAGCGGTAAGGAGCGCGTCGACGACACTCACAGAGCCGACGAGTCCCAGGACTTCACCGTTCGTCTGCGCGCTCCGCGGCGATCAGGCGGCTCGCGCTCACCCCGTCGGGAAGGCACGGGGCTTGGCATCGCCGCGAGTTCATCGAGCTCGCACGGCGACTCCGGCGGATCCGCGATTCCTCGACCGATGAGGTCGGCGACAGCCGCGTCATCGTCCAGTTCCGAGGTGCGATATGGCTCGATGCGAGCTACCGGAGTCCCTCGATGCATGATCAACACCACCTCGCCGCGTCCCACCTCGGCGAGCAGGCCGCTCAGGCCGTTCTTGGCTTCCGTCACGCCGACCTTTCTCATCTGGCCTATCTAGCCTGATCGATCGGTCCGTTCAACCCCGATGCGATCTGCGTCGCGTCTGACGGACACCTCGGCATCGGGGTATCGTCCGCCCGTGACCCTGCGCGAGCTGATCGCCGCGGCCGACTCGCTGCGCGTGCCGCTGCTGGTCGGCTTCGCTGCCGTCGTGATCGTCACGGCGCTGATCGGTGCGCTGCACGGCAAGGGCCGGGGTGGACGCGCGCCGTGGCGCTACCTCTACGCCGTGCTGGTTTATGCCGCCTGCGTGCCGGGCACCTTCGCCGCCGTCCTGGTGCTCTACTCCCTGTTCTTCTCCGGGGAGGATCTGCTCGACGTCAACGTGGTCATCTACTTGGTGCCGATCGCGGCGATGGTGGCGACCCTGGGTGTCATGCGGCGCAACGTCGACTTCGACAACGTGCCGGGCTTCAACCGGCTGACCGGGCTCATGACCATGCTGGTCGTCGCCTTCGTGGTGGCGTTCGTGTTGCAGCGCCTGCGCGTGTGGCTGTTCTTCGGCGCGCCGATGATCTGGTTCTTCGTGCTGGTCGCCGCCGTGTTCGCGCTGTTCAAGTGGGGAGGGCGGCTGCTGTTCGGCCGGCGGCGCTCGTGACGGCGACGCCGTCGAGGGCCGTGGCCGCCAGGGCGCCGCTACCAGGAAGGGGCGGGCCGCTGACGCGCACGTCCAGGAAGCCGCGCGTCAGAGCGGCGTCGCCGCACGGCGCCTCGATCGGCACATAGCACTCTCCGTACCCGCGCGCGATCCCGTCCTCGACCGATTCGACCAGCAGCCGCTGCCGGGCGCCGGACAGGTTCCGCAGGTAGGCGTGGCGGTTGGCGGCGGCCAGCCGGCGCACCACGGCGCTGCGGCGCTGCTTGGCCCGGTCGTCCAACTGCCCGGCCATGCGGGCGGCGCGGGTGCCTTCGCGCTTCGCGAACCGGAAGGTGTGGCAGTGGGTGAAGGCGAGGTCCTTCACGGCGCGGCACGTGTCTTCGAAGTCCTCGTCGGTCTCGCCCGGGAATCCCACGAGGATGTCGGAGGTGGCGTTCAGGTCGCATCGGATGCGGCGCGCGCGATCGAGCAACCGCTCGAACGTCCGCAGGTCGTAGAGCCGGCGCATGGCCAGCAGCACGCGGTCGGAGCCTGACTGCAGGCACAGGTGCAGGTGCGGGCAGAGGCGGTCGTCGGCAAGCAGGTCGATCGCCGGCTCGACCTGCAGGTCCGGCTCCAGCGAGGACAGCCGCACGCGGAAGTCGCCGGGCAACGCCAGCACCGCCTCGAGCATCGCCGCGAAGCCCGTTGGGCCGTCCTGGTACCGGCCCAAGTTCACGCCGGTGATGACGATCTCGTGGAAGCCGTCGTCGATGATGGCGCGCGCCTCGTCGAGGATCGCCGCGAGCGGCCGGCTCACCGCGCGGCCTCGCACGAAGGGGATGATGCAGAAGCTGCAGCGATTGTCGCAGCCGTCCTGGACCTTGAGAAAGCGCCGTGCGCGCGCGGCGTGCTCGCCGCCGCCGTACGCGAACGGGCCGGCCGGGAGCGCGGACGCCGCGGCGATCTCGCCGGCAAGATGGGCGTCGACCAGGGCGGCGATGCCGGCCTTGTGCTCGTTGTCGACCACGTAGTCCACTCCCGGCAGGTCGGCGACGGTCGCCCGCTGGCCGGTCGCCATGCAGCCGGTGGCCACGACCAGCGGCTGCCGGCCGTCGCGCGGGCCGCCGGCGCGTCCGGCCCGGTACAGTGCATTGCGCGACTTGCGGTCGGCCTGATCCGTCACGGTGCAACTGTTGACGACCACCACGTCGGCCGCCTCCCCCGGTTCGACCACGCGATAGCCGCGCTCGGCGAAGTCCGCCTTGAGGGCGTCGCTCTCGTAGGCGTTGAGGCGGCAGCCCAGCGTTTCGACCGACACGCGCCCGGGGCGCCTCGCTGCGTTCATCAGGATTGCCCCTCGTCGATCCCCAGCAGCAGGAGATCGAAAATCAGCGTGACGTTGGGACCCACGAACGGCTGTCTGCCCCGTTCGCCGTAGGCCTGCCCGGGCGGGATGGTCACCTCCCAGCGGGACTCGGGGCCCATCAGCGTCAGCACCTCGACCAGCCCCGGGATGAGGTCGCCGACCCGCACCGTCTCGGTCTCTCCGTTCTCGAACAGGTCCAGGATCGGCTGTCCGCCGGGAGTGCTCACGCGGTACTGGAGAATCGCCCGCTGATCAAGGCGTGGGGGTGTGCCCGTCCCGGACGAAACCACCCGGTACTGCACGCCGCTTTCGAGCTCCGTGACGTCCGGATCGCCCCGGTTCTCGCTCCGCAGCGCCTCGCCGGCCGTAGCGTTCGCAACGCCTGAGCGGATGATCGACTGTGCGGCCTGCAGTTCCTCGTCCGCCTGCGATGGCCCGAACATGGCCGTGCCCGCCAGGGCGTCGCGGATGCCGCGTTCCACCCAGTCCAGGTCCAGGTCAAGCGGCTGCTCCGCCAGGCCGCTGCCGATCTTCAGCCCGACGCTGTAGCTGGAGCGGGCGCGCTGGTCGTCGGGAGGCCGTTGCGGTTCCGCGGGCGGTTGCCGGCAGGCGGCGCAGGCGACGATCAGGGCGGCCAGCGCGGCCGCGGCTCGTATCATCGGAGCCGGAATCCTATCGGCACGACGGGTCAGCGGCCAGCCTCCGCACCGCCCGGGCTCATGTTGCCTGTTTCGGTGCTTTTCCCCAACCTGAAGCCGTGCGTCTTCCCCCAAGAACGCGTCCCGGCGGACTGCGCATTCCGGCGCAGGACGTGCAGGTCGCCCGCGAACGTTCCGGCACGCCGCGGATCCGCGCGCAGACGCTGGTCGACGGCTACTACGGCCTCGGCTTCATGCACGCGACCGATCGCCTGTTCCAGATATTCGCCACCCGCGCCCTGGGCGCCGGGCGGCTGGCCGAGGCGTTCGGCGATATCCCCAAGCTCATCGACAGCGACCGGCGCTCGCGGGCGCTCCGCCTGCACCAGGTGTCGGACGAGGATCTGGCAGGCTTGGGAGAGCACGCCATGTCGGTCGTTCGCTCGTACTGCGCCGGCCTCAACGACGTCATCGGCAGCGGCCATCGGCCCTTCGAGCTACGGCTCACCGGCAACCGCGTCGAACCGTTCACGCCCGCGGACCTCCTCTGTTGCCTGAGAGCCATCGCCTACATCGGACTCGACGACGGCCAGGGCGACATGGAGCTCGCGATCGCGCGGGCGCTGGCTGTCGATCCGGGGAAGCTGCGTGCGTGGAGCCAGTTGTTCGGCCGGCCGGCCAACGGATATCGGCAGGGGGACTACCGGCGCCTGGTGGTGGACGGCCACGGTGTGGCGAACGGCCACGATGTGGCGGAGGCCGAGGCCGAACGGCCGGGTGGCGAGGGCATTGCGATGCCGCCGTCACCGGGCGGCAGCAACGCATGGGCTGTCGCCGGCGGGCTGACGGCATCCGGCAGGCCGCTGCTGTGCAACGACCCGCACCTGGACATCACCAGCCTGCCGGCGGTCTGGTACGAAGCGGTGATCGAGACGCCGGAGCTCTGGGTCATGGGAGCCACGGTGGCCGGCGGGCCGGTGTTCGCGTCCGGGTGGAATCGTAACCTGGCGTGGGGGGTCACCTATGCGCACGCGGACAGCGAAGACCTGTTCGTGGAGGAGTGCCGCGACGGTCGCTTTCTGCGCGGCGGCCGCTGGCATCCGTTCCCGGTGCGTCAGGAGGAGATCCGCACCCGGTCCGGCCGGTCGGAGCTCGCCGCCTTCCACGAGACCGAGCACGGCGCTCTGGCCGGCAACCCGCACACGGCCGGGCGCTATCTGACCCGCCGATGGGCGGGAGAAGCGCCGCTGGCCGGGAGCAGCATGGCCGGAATCATCGCCCTGAACGCCGCCCGCGACCTGGACGAGGGGCTGGCCGCGATCGATACGATCCGTCTGCCGGGTCTCCACTGGGTGCTGTCCGACCGGAGCGGCCGCATCGGCCGGCGCATGAACGCCGCGGTTCCTGTTCGGGGCGGAGGCCTGAGCGGCCTGCTGCCGATGCCGGCATGGCGGGGCGGCGTGGGTTGGGACGGGATGTGGGAGGCCGCCCGGTTTCCGCCGGAGCGCGATCCTGCGTCGGGCATCCTGGTCGTGGCAAATCAGCCGTTCGACGGCGACGCTTCGGCACAGACCATGACCGCCTCCGCCGACCGCGCGGACCGGATCCGGCAGATGCTTGAGGCCGGTCACGACGGAACCGGTGGACCGCTGACCGAGCGCGACATGATGAAGATCCAGACCGACGTGTACTCGCTGCGCGCGGAGCGGATCCTGAGCTTTCTGCGCGACCGCCTGCGCCTGCATCCGCTCGGCCGCCGGCTGCTGTCCTGGGACTGCTGCATGGAGGCCGACAGCCGCGAGGCGACCTCGTTTTCCGAGTTCGTCCATGGTCTTCTGCTGGCGACGTGCAAGGCCGTGCTGTTCCCGGCCGGGACGTTGGCGGCAGCCGCCGGCGGCTCGTTCTTCACGTTCAACTTCCGGCTCATCGAGGAAGCGTGGATCGCTGCCCGCCCGCCGTTCGCGGCGGTCGACTGGGACACGATCGTGCCGGCCGTCCTGGATTGGGTGGGGGCGGAACAGCCGCCTTGGGGAGAGGACCCGATCGTCGTCAACCACGTGCTGCTGGGCGAAACGCCCGTCGGGCGCTTTCTGCGCGCGGGACCCTTTCTGGCGCGCGGCGACGCCTCGACCGTCCAGCAGGGAAACCGGGTGGGCCGCCGCGCCAAGGCTACGGGTCCATCGTACCGGCTGATCGTGGACTTCGCCGACGAGATCGCCTTCACGGCGATGCCCGGCGGCGCCAGCGGCCGTCCGTCGTCGAAGTACTACCGCCACGGCGTCGGCGACTGGGCGGCCGGCCGTTACCGCCTGGTGGGACCGAAGGACTAGCGCCCCGAGGTTTCGGCGCCAGAGGCGCTGGAACCTCGGCCCATCCCCTCCGTTGGCTTGGAGCGCATCGGTTCCCGATGCGCTCCAAGCCGGGAACGGGTAGTCCCGTCGCCTGCGGCGCCGTATTGGCGCGCCGTCTCACGCGACAGCCCGGCGCGCCGCCGTCGGTACTCCGGCAGCTCGATCATCGGCGGGCGCTCGATCTCCTCGATCTCGCTCACGAGGTGCTCGTAATCCCGGTCCCGTGACCGGAACTGGTGCAACGCCGTGCCGAGAACGGGCGTCGCCCCGATCGTTCCGTGCGCGGTCGCCCGCCGCAGGAACGCCTGCAGGATCCGGAACGCCATCTTGCCCAGCGCCTGCGTGTCCTGGTTGTAGTGCACGCGCCGATCCAGGTCGGTCTGGGCGATCGCGTCGAGCCCGTGCCGGTGGTAGACGTCGATCAGGTGCGAGGTCTCCACGCCGTAGCCGACCGGGAACGGGAGCTGTTCGAGCACGTCGCGCCGGGCAGCGTACTCGCCGGACAAGGGCTGGATGATCGTGGCCAACTCCGGGAAGAACAGCGAGAACAGCGGCCGCACCAGAATTTCGGTGACGCGGCCGCCGCCGGTGGGCCGCATTTCCTTCGGCATCGCCACCGGACGGTCGTAGAACGCCTTGACGTAGCCGATTTCCGGGCGGGCCAGCAGGGGTCCGACCAGGCCGTACACGAAGCGGGGATGGATGTTGCGGATGTCGGCGTCGATGTAGACGATGATGTCGCCCCGGAGCTGGTAGATCGCCTTCCACAGGTTCTCGCCCTTGCCGCGGTGCCGCGGCAGGTGCGGGAGGATCTCGTCTGCCAGGTAGACGTCGGCGCCGAAGTCGCGGGCAACCTCCCGGGTGGCGTCCCGGGAGCCGGAGTCGAGCACGGCGATCTCGTCGAGCAGCGGATAGCGCTGCATGAGCTCGGACCGAAAGACGACGACCTCCTTGCCGATGGTGAGCTCCTCGTTCAGGGCCGGAATGCACAGCGAGATGGAGGTACCAAGCCGCTCCTTGGCCGCGACCAGCGCGCCCAGGTCATCGAAGTCCGAGTGGTGGTAGGTGTTGCGCTGCAGCCAGCCGTCGCCGGTGCCGCCGCCAGTCTCGCGGTCAGTCGACACAGTAACCCCCGTCGATGGCCAGCAGGATGCCGAGGAGCTGCGTGAGCCCGGTCGCCATCGGCTCGATGAAGACCGTCTCGTTCGCTTCGCCGGGATGAGCGCTCTCGGTGATGCCGATGGTGATCGCCGGGAGCCGGCGGTCGATCAACGCCGCCAGCTCGGAGGTGCTCGGCGTCATGCGCGGCGAGAGCCCCAGCCGGCTCATGATCCGCAGCGCGCGGTCCACCAGGGGATGATCAAGACCGATGCCGCCGGGATGGCACCGGGCGACGAGCTCGAGCTCGACATGCTCGCCGCGCTGGGCGGCGACCTGCTGCGCGATCCTGCCGATGGAGTGCAGTAGCGATGCCACGACGTGTCCCGACTCGCTGCGCGCTTCGAATCCGAGCGTCGCCCGCGTCGCCACGGTGTGGGCGGCGGTGCCGCCCCTTACCTCGCCCAGCACGACGGTGGAACGCGGCCGGCGCGGCATCGGCAGCGCCAGGACGCGGTTGATCACCTCGTTGACCGTGACGATGGCGCTGGCTTCGCCGAAGCGGGTCCAGTCGTGCTGTTCGGGGATGCGGCAGATCACGTCTCCGCGGATCATGCCGATCGAGGTATGGCTCAGGAGTCCGAGGGGAGCCCCTTCCACGCACACCGCGGCGCGAATCGGCAGGCGCGGGTTCTCGAGGAAGAAGCGCAACCCGGCCAGGTTGCCGCGGCCGAGCGAGCGGGTCGTGCCGAGGAGCAGGAGATCGGAATGCAAGGTGAGCCGCAGGCGCTCCAGCAGGTGTGGGAGGGTCGCGAGCGTCGCCAGACCCAGCGAGTCGTCCGCGACCGACGCACCAACCACCCGGTCGGGTTGCACCTCGGTGACGTGCTCGGTCCCGTGCGGAAACAGGGTGTCCAGGTGAGCTGCCAGCAGGACGACACCGTCGCCACCGGCACCGGGATGGGTGGCGGCGACGTTGCCCAGATCGTCCTGCACGACGTCGGTCAGGCCGAACTGGCTGAACCGTTCCTGCAGGAATTCCGCCCGTTGCTGCTCGCCGAACGTGGGCGCCGGGATCTCCGAGATCATGGCCAGCTCCGCAAGCAAGGTGTGGCGGTCTTCGAAGACCTGCTCTCGCAGCGACGGCAGCCGGCCCAGGATGAGCTCGAACGGGGGTAGGGGAGCCATCAGGTCACGATGAAGGTAGCGCGCTGCGTTGCGGCTCCCAAAGCACTCACAGCGGGTCGAGCAGCAGGCGCTGATACGGCGCGGCGGCGAACCGTGCGGCCACGGAAGCGGCATCCGCCATGCCTTCGCCGCCGGCCGCCGGCTTCCACGACAGCGCTTCCGCCGCCCGCGCAGCGAACGCGGCCGCGCCGAAGCGCCGCTCCAGCAGGTCGTCAGCGCGGTCCGGGGGGTGCGGTGGATGCACCGCTCGTACCCGCTCGATCAGGTCGGCGTTGGCCGCACGGTGACGGCGCAGCTCCGTGTCGCACGTGCAGCGAACGGCGACTGCCTGTTGCAGCTCCACGCTGAGGTACGAGTAGTCGACCAGCGGCCCGCCGGTGCCGGCAGCCACCTGGTCGGCGACCTGGTCCAGAGTCGCCCGCGGGACGTACGGCCGCAGGCGCTTCAGGCGCGCGCGGTAGCGGCCGCCCAGGTGCAGGCGGTCGGCGCGGGTCAGCGGAAACTGGAGCCGGTCGTAGAGCACCGTCGACCGAGGATGCAGCAGGTCTCGAACCCCGTCGATCGCGTCGATGTCGCGGGCGATCAGGGGCAGGCCCCACTGGCGGGCATGCAGAAACTGGTAGCCGAAGCCCTCCTCGATGGAGCTGGAGACGACCGCGCCGGCGCCGGCCGCGAGCGCGCCGAGCGACCGGTCGCGAAAGCGGGGCTGGCCGCCGAATCCGACCCGGCCGGGCAGCGTGCCGTCGCGAAACAGGGCGCCCGCCTGGCGATGGTAGGAGGCCTCCGCCGCCGAGCTCGCCGGCAGGGTGACTCCCACCGCCGCGCGACCGGCCATCCGCGCCAGCAGTCCTGCCTCCAGCACGTTCTTGCGCCGGCGGATGCGCACCGGATAGAGCCAGAGGCGGCGGCCGCCCGGCATCAACGGCGCCGTGCTCGCGCTTCCGACTTCGACCGGACTGGGCGCAACGGGGTTCCACAGCAGGTGCAGGTACCCGTGCGGGATGCCGGCGGCGGCCAGCGCCGTGTGGTCGCGGCGATTGATGACCGCGTAGCGAAGACGGGGTCCGAACGGATACAGGTCGGTCCCTACGGCGGCTCGTACCTGTTGGTATCCCTCGATCCTGCCGCACTCCGGGAAGTCGTGGATCTGCAGCAGGACGCGCGTATCGCCGCGTGCCGCGCCGCGCAGCAACGCCCGGGTGAACGGGACGTTCTTGCCCACGTGATGGTTGTGGATCCACCAGACCGTATCCGGGCCGCTGACCGCGGCAAGGCTCCAGTCGTCAGGGTTCGTGGACCCCCGGACGTCGTAGTCCAGGAACGGGTCGACCGTGGCCCGCACCACGGTGTCGGCGCCTGCGTCCACCGCGGCCGCCTGCAGCGAGCCGCGCAGCGCCTCCACGCCGTCGAGGCGTCCGGCGATGAGACGGATCGAGCGCAGCAGGCCCGGCCGGTGCTCGAGGATCGCCCGCAGCCCGTCGCGGATGACGCTGGTGACCCCGCCCGGCAGCAGGTGGTAGTGGACGACCGCGAGATCGATCATTCGGGTTCGATCATTCGGGTTCGACCGGGAGTCAGGCAGGAGAGCCGTTGCGCGGCGGTGCGGCCGTGCTCAGAAGCTGCTGCCCACCGAGCGCGCCTTTTCCGAGTCCTTCTCTTCCTCGGCGTCCCGCTGCCGGCGCGCCGCATCGACGTACTGCTCCCAGAGGGCGCGGTCGCGGTACACGATGTCCGCATTGCTGGACACCAGGATGTTCTGGAACACCATGAGATACACGTCGATGTCCGGCGGCTCCCAGATGGAAATGCGCGCCGCCAGGGCAAAGATCTGGCCGAACGGCTGGTATCCCACCTCGTAGCTGTCGGCGTCCAGCTCCAGGGCGTCGCTGATCGACTCTTCCAGGCCCTCGGATACGGCAAGGTGACTTCCCGCGCCGGAGGTGTTCAGCGTCTTGCGCGCCATGAAGAGCCGGTAGGAGTCGGGTTGATCGGGCGCGTCGGGGTACCTGAAGAAGTACAGCTCCAGGGCGATCACGTTCTCCCACGTGCGGTGGCTGACCCGGTACATGCGCGTCACCGCGGTGTTGAGCTCGTGGACGCCGAGCACGTTCGGATACGCGCCGGCGGTGAAGAAGTCGCGCAGCACCTCGTAGTGGCCGATGAACTGCGCCGCGCCTCCGTCGTCGGTATCGATCGTGGCGCCGCTCAGATCTCCCAGGACCTCGCGTGCGGTGGCGCCGAAGGGAATGGTGCTGTAGCCGTATTCCGGGGGCGGCGCCGCGGCAGAGGACTGAGCGACGGCGGACGGCGTGCCGGCGAGCGTGCACGCCAGGACCACGGCGGCCGTCCGGATTGCCGGCGGAACGAGCCGTGGTCGGCACACGGCGCGTCAGCCCGCCGTGCCGGAGGTGTCGGGCGTGCGCTCGGCGAGCTTCTGGTCGAATACGAACAGCCCCACTTCAGAGTCACCGATCCGGTTGATCTGCGTGAGCAGCTCGCTGAACAGCGCTTCCTCTTCCACCTGCTCGGTCACGAACCAGTCCAGGAACACCTGCGTGGCGCGGTCCTTCTCCGTCATGGCCACCTCCACCAGCGCGTCGATCGCCCCGGACACCTCGGACTCCTCGCGGAACGCGTCCGCGAAGGCCTCGCGCGGCGACGCGGCCGGGGCCGGGGGAGCGGGCACCGCGGCCAGCGTGACCGTGCCGCCGCGTGCCAGGATGTAGTCGAAGATCTTCATCGCGTGCACCCGTTCCTCCTCGGCATGAGTGCGGAACCAGTGCGCCAGTCCCGGCAGGCTCTGGGCGCCGAAGTGGGCGGCGAGGCTCAGGTACGTGTAGGAGGAGGCGAGCTCTGCGTTGAGCTGGTCGTTCAGGGCAAGGCTCATCTTTTCCATCAGCATGCGGAGAAGATACCGTTGATGGCGCCCGCGGGCCATGCTTAGCTTGGACCGGCAGGCATACGGGTGAGCTATCGCGTCGCGATCATCGACGATCGTTTCGAGGCACACGATCAGGAGCGGGCGGTCCTGGCGCCGATCGCGACCCTGGAGGTCGAGCGGTCCACCGATCCCGCCGACATCGCCGCCGCCTGCCGCGACGCCGACGCCGTGATCGTCAACCTGGAGCCGGTACCGCGGTGGATCATCGAGGGGATGCGGCGCTGCAAGATCATCTGCCGCTACGGCGTCGGCTACGACAACGTCGACATCGACGCGGCCACCGAGTGCGGCATCTGGGTCGCGCGGGTGCCGGATTACGGCATCGAGGACGTGTCCGACCACGCGCTGGCCCTGTTCCTGGCCTGCGTCCGCAAGATCCCGTACACCGACCGGGGCATCCGCGACGGCGGCTGGGGGTTTCCGAGGAACCGCCCGTCCTACCGTATCCGCGGCAAGACCTTCGGCCTGCTGGGCTACGGGGCGATCGCGCGCGCGGTGCACCGCAAGCTGTCCGGACTGGGGCTGGCGCGCGTGCTGGCGCACGATCCGTACGTGGACGCTGCCGAAATCAGGGCTGCCGGCGCCGAGCCGGCGGGAGTCGACGAGCTGCTGGCCGCGTCGGACTACGTATCGATCCACACGCCGCTGACGGCCGGGACGCGCGGCATGCTCGACCAGGCGCGGCTCGCGGCGATGAAGCCGACGGCGATCATCGTCAACACCGCGCGCGGCGGGATCATCGACGAGCCCGCGCTGGCCGCCGCGTTGCGCGCCGGCCGCCTGGGCTACGCCGCGCTCGACGTGTTCGAAACGGAGCCGCTGGCGGCCGACAGTCCGCTGCGCGATCTGGACACCGTGATCCTGACCGACCACCACGCCTACTACACGGAGGAGTCGGTGGTCGAATTGAAGACCAAGGTGGCAGAGCGCGTGCGCACCGCCCTGGAGGGCGGGGTACCCGAGGCGGCGATCAACGATCCGCGCAAGCCGGCCTGACCGCCGCCTGCCGAACGGCCGTCAGCGCGGCGTGAGGTCCACGGCCTGCGCCTGCGCCTGCAGGGACAGCTCGGCGGCCAGGAACGCATGCTCCTGGGTCATCGCGTTCTCGGTCCGTTCCAGGCAGTCCAGAATCAGGTCGCCGAAGAACGGAAAGCCGCTGGCGCCCACTTCCACGGAGCGCTCGCCCTTGCCGTCCACCAGGTTCAGCACCGGCCCCTCGCCGCGCGCCACGTCCACGTGCGCGCGCGCCTCCAGGTATCCCTCGGTGCCCATCACGAAGGTGCGGGAGTCGCCCCAGGAGCGCAGGCCGTCGGGGGTGAACCAGTCGACGCGGAAGTAGCAGGTGGCGCCGTCGACGGCCATGGTGGTCTGGCCGAAGTCCTCCAGCTCGGGATATTCCGGGTTTCCGTAGTTGGCCACGGAGCTCGACAACACGCGCGCTCCGGCAGAGCCTGCGAAGCTCAGGAACTTCTCGGCCTGGTGTGAGCCCAGGTCGGCGATGATCCCGCCGTACTGCTCCTTGCGAAAGAACCAGTCGGGCCGCTTGTGCGCCTCCAGCCGGTGCGGGCCGAAGCTGTCGAGGTGCACGACGCGGCCGATAGCGCCGTCGTCGATGAGTTGGCCGGCGCGGATGACCGCCTCGTTGTGGAGCCGTTCCCCGTAGTAGACCATGAACTTGCGGCCGGTTTCGGCGGCCGCCGCGCGGGCCGACTCCAGTTGTCCGAGCGTCGTGAATGGGCACTTGTCGGTGAAGTAGTCCTTGCCTGAGCGCATCACCCGCTCGCCGACCGGACCGCGGTCGCACGGCACCGCGGCGGCGGCCACCAGCTTGACCTCCGGGTCGTCGAGCACCTCCTGCTCGCTGGCGGCGACGCGCGCATCCGGGAAGTCCTCCCGGAGCAGCGCCAGTTTGTCCGGATCGCGGTCGTGGATGACCCGCACCTCGGCGCCGGCGCCGACCAGGGCCGCGCACATCGAGTGCAGGTGGCCGTGGGCCCTGTGGATGGCGGCGATCGGGAATTCGCCGGGCTCGACCACGCGCCGGTACTCGCCCTCGGGCCGGTGGTCCATGCCGCTCGCTTTCGTTGATGCCATCGTCGTCTCCTTCGCGGGTCGCTGTCGCGGCGGCATCGCCCCGGAATCGTCGCCTTCAGCTCCGGGTCCGGCCCATCCCCGCCCCAGCCACAAGTCTGTCGGACCGGCGCTTGCGCGGCAAGTCCGACAGGCTCATGGCGACGTGTGTGCTGGGCTACCATGGGTGGCGATGAAGATCACCGCCGTCGACCCCTTCGTCGTCGAGCTGCCGCATCCGCGGCCTTACCGCAAGGCGTGGTCGCCGCCGCGGGCGCTGGAGCGGTCCCGGACGATGACGCTGGTCCGGGTCCGAACGGCGGAGGGGGCGGTCGGTTACGGGGCCATGGGCGGCGACGCCCGCGATGCGGTGGCGGTGGTGACGCCGGCCCTGCTCGGCGCCGACAGCGCCTGGCTGCAGGCGCATGCGCCAGCAATCGAGGCGGCCGCCGCGTGGGCGGTGGACATGGCCCTGTGCGACCTGCTCGGCAAGGAAGCCGGCCAGCCGCTGGCGCGCCTGTGGGGGATCTGCCGGGACCGGATCCGGGCCTACGTCTCGCCGGTGGTCGGCAAGCCGGACGCCGAACTGGCCGACGACGCCGCGCGCTACCGAGAAGAGGGCTTCACGGCGATCAAGCTGCGCACGTCACGGCCGAACATAGTCGAGGATATCGCCATGGTGCGGGCGGTTCGGGAGCGGGTCGGCGAGTCGATGGACATCCTGGTCGACGCCAACTTGGCGGGCGGGGTGGGACCGGGCTCGCCGCGGCCGGCCTGGGAATACCGCCGGGCGCGGGAGACAGCGCGCGAGCTGCACCAGCTCGGCGTGGGTTGGCTGGAGGAGCCGTTGCCGCGCGGCGACGTCGCGGCCATCGCCCGCCTGACCGGCGAGGCGGAGCTGGCGATCGCCGGCGGGGAAGGCGACCGTGGAACGGCCGCCTTCGCCCGGCTGCTCGATGCCGGCGCCTACGACGTACTGCAGCCCGACTCCGCGGCCAGCGCGCCGCTGTCGCAGATGCGCAAGATCGCCGCGGCCGCGGAGCTCGCCGGCCGCCGCTTCGTCCCGCACCACGGCGCGTGCGGCCTCGGCCTGGCCGCGCACCTGCAACTCTGTGCGACGCTGACCAACAGCCCGTATGTGGAGTACATGATCGATCCGCCGTACCGCACCGTGGAGAGCTACCAGCAGCTCCACGGCATCATCCCGGAGCCGATCGGCATCGACGCGGACGGCATGGTCCGAGTGCCCTCGGGCCCCGGCCTGGGAGTCGAGATCGACGAGTCCAGGATCGAGCGCTACCGCGTCGCCTGAGCGCGTTCGCCCCACAGCCGGAACGTGAAGCGGCCTCGATCGTAATGGTCGGGGAGCGACATGCCGTAGGCGCCGCGTGCACCCCTTCGGCCGCGCCGGCGTCGCCATCAATCAGGTAGGTCAGGCAGTTCGTCTCTCAAGCCGCGAGACCCAGCAATCGAAGTGCGGACACTCGGCGCGCATGGTTTCCAAGCCGATCTCCCGTGCGGCGAGCGCTCCCAAGCGCGGCTTCGTTGCCTGAGCGAAACGATTGGCGAGGTTGATCAGAGGACTGACATATTTCTCGTATGCTGGACGACTTCCCATGAGTCGTCCTCGTAAGTCGTGTGGCGTGAGCCTTACCTTCATGAAGTGCTCGCGAGCGGTAGCTCGATCTGAGCGGAACGAGTTGGCAGCGGTGCGGGTTCATGCTGGGCGGAGAACATTCCCGCCGACTCCGCCTCCGCCGCGCGGGGTACAGCGAACTGAAGGTCGGTCTCCTGGCTGGTTACGACGGCGAACCCGTAGTGACGGTTGACGTGCTTGCAGGGTCGTCCCGCCTCTTCCCGGGAGTGCACGAAGTCGAGATGGGCAGCCAGCCGTCGCTGCGCGTACTCGCGGCCCAGCGGAACGGCGGTCTCGATGGCGTTGCGTATGGGGCGTTCGAGCATGTCTTCGATCTCGAAACCCATGCTGGAGCGTCCGCTGGCGATGGCGGCGGCGGTGGTCATTCCCGTGCCGAGAAACGGGTCGAGCACGGTGTCGCCGATCAGCGAGTGCATCTGGATGAGCCGATACGCCAGCTCGAACGGAAACGCGGCTCTCCGCGCGCGCGCTTCCCGGTCATCGACCTCCCAATTGCCGAGTAGCTGCCTGGCTCCGACCAGATCGACCCACACGTCGGAGAACCAAACGTTGCGTTCCTCCCAGAAGAAGGCGCTGCGACGACGCCGTGCCTTGTCGGCGGCCGAGAACCGCCGAAGGCCGCCCTTGCGCACGATCAGGATGTATTCGTGCTCGTAGGTGACGTAGGCGCCCGCGGGCAGCATGCCGGAGCCCAGGAACTTGTTCGGCGCATTGGTCGGCTTGCGCCACAGGATGTCGGGCAGGATGGAGAAGCCCAGGCTGGCCATCTTCTGCAGGATGCGGCTGTGGTTGGAGAACAGGCGGAACTCGCCGCCGATCTTTCGGGTGGCGTCGCCGATGTTGATGCACGCCAGCCCTCCCGGACGGAGTATCCGGTGACACTCGCCCCAGACCTCATCGAGCGCGGCGTGCATGAGCCGGAACGCGCGGCCTCCGTCCTCGTTGCTCAGCGCAGCGCCGATTACCGCGTCAACGGAAACGAATTGCTCGTCCCACATCTCGATCATCGGATACGGAGGCGAGGTCACGACCAAGTCGATCGTTTCGTCACCGACCGCGGACATGGACCGCGAGTCGGCGAAGTGGATCTCGTGCCAGGTTGCCTCCATGGCCTGCGAGAGGGTTACTTCCAGCCGCGTTCGCGGCAAAAGGCGTCCAGCCGCTCGAGGTGCGCGTCGTCCAGGTTGACCATGGGCGGCCGGCGCCAGCGGGGCACGACGCCGAACACCTCCAGCACGGCGTGGAAACCTCCGTCGAAACCGCCCGGCAGTCCCATCAGGTAATCGAACAGTGGCCAGTCGTCCTGCTCGACGACACGGGCCGCCGCGGCCCAGTCACCGGCACAGACCGCGTTCCAGTAGCGGCGGCTCACCTCCGGCTGGAAGCTCACGAAACTGGACATGTAGCCGACGGCGCCGTAATGGACGAGATCGAGGTGCTGCTGCTTCTGGCCGCCGGCGAACACCGCCCAGCGCTCCCCGGCCATGGCGGTTATCTTGCGGGCCACCTCGCCCCCCATGTCGTCCTTGAGCGCCATGACGCCCTCGACCTGGTCCAGGAGCGCGGCGACGACCGACAGCGCGACGTCCGGCATGCCGCCCCAGACGTTGGTCACCAGCATGACCGGGATCTCAGCCGCGACCGCGCGGTAGTGCTCGACGAACTCCGCCTTGCCCGGCGGGCTCCACACCGGCGGCTTGACCATCAGCACGTCGATGCCGATCTCCCGGCAGTAGCGGGCGAACTCCACGGTCTTGCCCGTCCACCAGTCACTGTCGGCGGCGACGGTCAGGGCGCGGCCGCGGGCATGGTCGGCCACGGTCGCCGTGACCTCCGCGATCTCGTCGTCGGTCAGCACCGAGAACAGGCTGTCCCCCCAGGTGAGCAGCGCGGTCCTGCTCCCGCCGGCCAGATTGGCGTCAATCAGGGTGCGCAGGGCGTCGTGATCGACGGCGCCGTCACGGGTGAACGGGGTGGCAAGCGATGAAATCGGCCCGGTCAGGCCGGCGCGTACTTCGTCACGATCGATCATCGGGTTCTCCCAGGAACTCTGTCATCGGGCATGGGCGAGCGGCTTGCCCATGCCGGGCGCGTGGGGCGGCTCCAGGATGCGGCGCTGCCGTTCGGTGACCGGCAGGTCCTCGGGGACGGGGTAGCTGGACGCCCACGATGCGCCGTGGTGGTGGTACTTGTAGAACAGCGTGCGCCGCTCGCCGGCTCCGGACCAGGGCAGCGCGCCGTGGGTCAGCGCCTCCGTGAACAGCACCGCCGTGCCGGCCGGCCCGGTCACGGCCTGGACGAACGGCGGCCGGCGGGCCAGGTCCTTCCAATCGTCCGGGAACGGGTAGTTGCTCTTGTGACTGCCCGGCACGCAGCCAAAGCCGCCATCTTCCGGTCCGACGTCGGCCAGGTTGTAGGCGGCGACGAACAGCCCGCTGTACATGCGGCCGTTGCGGAAGTCGTAGGACATGATCGGATTGTAGGGCGTGCCGCCGCCGTGCAGCGTCGCGCCGATCGGGCTGAGCCCGCTGCGGATCACGTCCAGATAGATGTGGTCCAGGCGGAACCCCTCTCCCAGGATCTCGCGCAAGCAGGGCTCGACCCTGGGGTTGTCGATGACGTCCAGGAACGGCTGCCCCCAGCGCAGCATGTCACCGAAGCGATGCGTCGGATCGTTCGCGGTCATCTCGGCCGCGACACGTTCATCCAGGAGCGCGTTCATCGACTGGATCTGATCGGCATCGAGCGCGTCCGGGATCGTCAGGTAGCCCTGCAGATCGAACAGGTATCGGTCGTGGTCCGTCATGTCGCTTCACCCACGGTCCCGTGTGTCGCCAGCCTACCAGCGCCACTGCATCTCCAGCCACCGGGCGACAGCATCGTCAGCGTTGGAGCCGATGACGGCGGTGGCGTGCACGAGGAGCTCAGGAGCGGCGCCGGCGACCGCGTACGCTTCGTCGGCCATGCGGAACATGCCGATGTCGTTGACGTGATCCCCAAATACGACCAGGCGGCAATCCCCGAAGTTCCGCAGGTGCTTGACGCCGACGATGCCCCCGATCCTTGGTGGCGCGGGCGTCGTGCACGGCCAGCACGTACCAGTGGGGGGCGAACTCCTTGTGACAGTGGATGTCGATCGAGCCGCCGTGGCGCCGTCGCGTCTCGCGCTCAACGTGCCGAACCCGAGGCAGGGTATCGATGGTGGTGAGGCAGACCACCTCATCCTCGAGCCCGCGGGTCAAGTGGTCGATGGATGTCAGCCGCGGATCGGCCACCCGTTGCCGGTCGTGAAGAAACCGTCTCATGCCGTCGTTGCGCAGGATGGCGTCGTTGTAGTAGAGGCGATCGACCGCGTCGTCGAAAGTCATCAGGAACGGACGGCATCCGGCGTCGTCCAGCAGCGACCACAGGTCGCGTGCGACAGCGGGAGGCAGCGCCTGGATCGCCAGATGACGGCCTGAGGCGAGGTCGGAAACGAACGCTCCGTTTTGGTTGATGACCGGAAGCGAGAGCCGTAGCCCCTCGAGCGTGTTCCGGATGGGACCGCACCCGCGGGCGCTCGCCACCGTGAAGGGCATGCCCTCGCCGCGAGCGGTTCATGCGGCGCTGCGACTGCACCAGGCCGTGGTAGATGCCGCCGGCGGCCATCAGCTCGGCGTGGGTGCCGACCTCGGCGAGCCGGCCCTTGTCCAGCACCACCAGGCGGTCGGCGTTGCGCAAGGTGGCTAGCCGGTGGGCGATCGCGAAGGTGGTGCGCCCGCGCATCAGGGCGAACAGGCCCTCCTGGATCATCTCTTCGGTCTCGCTGTCGACGGCCCGCGGTCGCCTCGTCCAGGATCAGGATGCGGGGGTCGTGCAGGATGGCGCGCGCGATCGCGACCCGCTGGCGCTCGCCGCCGGAGAGCCGCTGCCCGCGCTCGCCCACCACGGTGTCGTAGCCGTCGGCGAAGGCGCAGATGAAGTCGTGGGCGCCGGCGACCTTGGCGGCGTCGACGATCTGCCGCCAGGTCGCGTCCGGCTTGGCGTAGACGATGTTCTCCACGATGGTGCCGGCGAACAGGAAGGTCTCCTGCAGGACCACGCCGATCTGGCGGTGCAGGTCGCGCTGCTCGATGTCGCGCAGGTCGACGGCGTCTATCAGGATCCGCCCCTCGTCCGGGTCGTACAGACGCATCAAGAGGTTGATGAGGGCGGTCTTGCCGGCGCCGGAGTGGCCGACGATGCCGATCATCTCGCCCGGATCCACCTGCAGGCAGATTTCCTCCAGCACCGGCTCGTGGCTCTGGTAGCCGAACACCACCCACTCGAACCGGACCGTTCCGTCGATCGACAGGCGCCTGGAGCTGGCCGAATCGGCGACCGCTGGCGGCTCGTCGATGATCTCGAACACGCGCTCGGCGGCGCTCATCGACTCGGCGAATTGCCGGGGGAGGCCGGCGATCATGGCCAGCGGGCCGTAGAGATCATCGCGTACTGGACGAACTGCACCAGCTCGCCCACCTTCATCTCCGCCCCCAGGACCAGGTAGCCGTCGGCCAGGAACTCCCCGAAGCGCATGACGAAGGTCCAGGTCGGTGTCAGGACGGCCCAGGTCCGCTCATTGCGCAGGGTGACGTCGCGCAGCTCGGCGGAGCGCTGCCGGAAGCGGCCGACCTCCGACCGCTCGCGGCGGAACAGCGTCCGCACGTGCTTCCATACGCTGTGCGTCAGCACGACCACCACAGGCATCGGGACCAGCACCAGCACCGCCAGGCGCCACTCGCGCAGGAAGAGGATCACGGCCACGCCGATCAGCGTGAGCACCTGAGCGAGGCTGTCGGTGAGCCAGAAGTTGATGAAGGTCTGGATCCTTGCGGGTGTCCCTGCTGACACGGTTGAGACGTTGTTCTTGCCGCTCTGCACCGTGAAGCGGCGCCATCCGGCGCCGGTGTCCACGGTCCAGTAGGAGTAGCCGAATTCCTCCTTGAGTGACTCGACCCGTTCGATCAGCGGCGTGAAGTAGCGGCGGTCGAGCTCGTCCCGGAGGAGCGCCGCCTGCGCCGGCGCCAGGTCCTCGAGCGACTCGACGATGCCGATCTCGTGTCCTTCGCGCCAGGCGGTGCGCCATGCGCAGGGTGGACAGCCGGTGAGTGATGGCGGTCGTCGTGCGGCCCCGGATCAGCCGTTCCAGGGCGAGCTGGATCATCTCCTCGGTCTCGGAATCGACCGAGGAGGTGGCTTCGTCCAGGATCAGGATGCGCGGATCGATCAGCACGGCGCGGGCGATCGACAGCCGTTGCCGCTCCCCGCCCGACAGGCCGTGGCCGCGGGGCCCGCCCCGGGTGTCGTAGCCGTCCGGTATCCGGGCGATGAAGTCGTGGGCGAACGCGGCCTTGGCGGCGGCGACGATCTGGGCGTGGGTGGCGTCCGGACGGCCGTAGGCGAGGTTCCCGGAGACCGTGCCATCGAACAGGTAGGGATCCTGCAGGATGATGCCCACCTGGCGGCGCAGGTCGGCGATGCGCAGGTCGCGCACGTCGATGCCGTCGATCAGCACGCGGCCCGATTCGGTGTCGTACAGCCGGGTGATCAGGTTGATCAGCGCCGACTTGCCGGCGCCAGTGTGGCCGATCAGGCCGAGCACTTCGCCTGCGCCGACGGTCAGATCGATATCGTGCAGCACCGGCTTGTTGGGCTCGCGAAGGTGACGCCGCGCAATTCGACCGCGCCGTGCATGTGCGGCAGCGCCACCGGGTCGCTGCGCTCGGCGACTTCCGGCACCGCGTCGACCACCTCGAAGATGCGGTGCGCGGAGTTCATGGCCATCGACCAGAACTCGACCACCATCGTCATGAAGCGCATCGGCTCGTACAGCAGGGCCGAGTAGGTGGCGAACGTGATCAGTACCCCAAGCGTGAGGGATCCGCCGATCACCTGCCAACCGACTGCCGCCCAGACGATCAAGCCGCCGATCTGGGTCAGGAGGCGACGGGCGGGAACAGGCTGGCGAGTGCCCGTTGCGTGCGCAGCTCCGAGCCGCGCACCTCGTCGTTGGCCGGCGTGAACCGCTCGATCTCCTGCTGCTCCTGGCCGAACGCCTTGACCGCGCGCACTCCGCTGAGCGAGTCGTCGACCACGCCCTTCTGGAGCGCCGCGACGGGGCCGGCGAAGGCGCCGAACTGTCGCGCGCGGCTGTTGCTGAAGCGCAGCAGCAGCCGTTCGGCCGTCTCCGCCGGGGGGACTTCCGCGTCCGCGCCGTTCGGGCCGCCGCCGTCCGGCGGACGGCTGACCGGGCCGGCGGTGAGCAGTCCTCCCGAGACCAGGCTCTCCACCTGCACGGGGCCGATGCGGTCGAGCGCCAGGCTGTCGATGCCACCGGCGGTGACGATGTGCAGGGAGTCGGGCGGCGACGGCCCAGTCCTCGCCGTAGCGGCCGTCCAGGCACAGGTCGGAACTGACCGCGTGGAGGATCTCCCGGCCGGCAACGCCGGCGGCGGACAGCCGCTCCGTGATGGACTCGGGAAGCTCGGGTTTCATGGGGCGCAAACCCCCATCATACGATGTCTACGGTACCGAACGGACCGCGTCGACGAAGCTGTCAATGAACTCCCTGGTCGTGTCCCACGTGGTCATCAGGCGCGCGACGCCCTGATCCTTGTCGAACACGTAGTAGGGAAAGCGGCCGATGGTCGCTTCGATGACCTCCGGCCGCAGGCGCACGAAGACGCCGTTGGCCTCGACCGGGTGCAGGATCTCCACGCTGGTCTCCGCGCGCAGGCGCGCGGCCAGGTGCGCGGCCATGGCGTTGGCGTGCGCGGCGTTGCGGTGCCAGAGATCGCCTTCGAGCAGCGCGCTGAACTGCGCGGACACGAAGCGCATCTTGGACAGGAGCTGCAGACCCTGCATGCGCACGTAGTCCAGGTGGGCCAGCGGCGTGAAGGCGACCACCGCCTCGCCCATCAGCAGCCCGTTCTTGGTGCCGCCGAAGGACAGCAGGTCGACGCCGAGGTCGCGGGTGCACTCGCGCAGCCCCATGCCCAGGCTGACGGCGGCGTTGGCGATGCGGGCGCCGTCGACGTGCAGCAGCAGCCCGTGCGCGTGGGCCAGGGCGGCGACCTCCTCGATCTCGGCCGGCGTGTACACGGTGACCACCTCCGTGGCCTGCGTGATGGAGATCAGGCGCGGCCGGCTGGCGTGCACGTCGGGCTCGGCGGTCACCAGGCGCCGCACCGCGTCCAGGTCGATCTTGCCGTGCACGTGCGGGACCTCCAGCACCTTGCAGCCGACCAAGCGCTCGATCGCCCCGCACTCCGCCCACGCCAGGTGCGCGACCGAGGTGGCGATCACCGCCTCGTAGGGCTGGCAGCAGCCCGCCGCCGTCACCACGTTGGCGGCGCTGCCGGTGACCACCGACAGGACCTGCACGCCGTCGCCGAAGTGGCGGGCGAACGCCGCTTCGGCGCGGCGCGTGTGTTCGTCCTCTCCGTATCCCAGGGCGTGCCCGTGGTTGGCCGCCCCGATCGCGGCCAGTACCTCGGGATGGGCTCCGGAGCTGTTGTCGCTGTAGAAGGAAAGAGAGCCGCTCACGCCGGGAACACCTCCACCTCGCCGCGGTCGATCCTGCTGCCCATCAGCACCGTCATGAAGCCGCCCTCCGGGATCGAGTCGCCGTCCGCGTCCAGGCCGCCCTCCTCGACGATCAGCAGCAGCGGGTTAGGGATGTCGGCGCGGGTCTCGTACTCGGCCAGGATCACGGGGATGCGCTTGCCGTCGCGGTCGGCGTAGTCGCCGTACAGGGCACGGTCGTGGCCGACGAATTCCGCCTCGACCTCACTGCCGTCGGCGTCCACAAGGGGAGGCGCGGCCGGATAGCGCGCGAACTCGAGCTCGGCCGGGACGAACCGGTTCGGGTCCGGGGGCTCGGCGAAGAGCCAAGCGCCTCCGGCGTCGATCACCGCCGCCCGCGACCCCGGCGCCAGCCCCTCGGCGATGAAGTAGGCGCGCAACTCCAGGGCGTCGCCGTGGATGACTACCAGCAGGAATTCGATGGTATCGGCGCTGGTGAGATCGAACAGCAGGTACTCGGCGATGACGGTGCCGGCCGTGGAACGCACCTCGATGGCGCGCTTGTCAGCGATCTGGAAGTCGAGCCCGTCGGTTGCCAGGCCGCGCTGTGCCGCGTCCGCCATGGCCTGAAAGTCACGCAGGGTCACCGCGCCGCCGCGCAACTGCCGCCAGAAGCGCGGATCGGCGGTCGAAGTCGCCCTCGCTTCCGGCTCGGCCCGGGATCTGCGTGCGAACAGCCCGCCCAGCAACCCGCGCCCCCGGTTGCCGGCGCCCGGCGCGGTACGCCCGCTCATGCTCGGCCGTTCCGCATTCGGCGTGCGTTCAGTAGCGGCGGCTGGCCGAACGCAGCAGCACCCACAGGACGCCGGCTATCAGCAGGATCAGGATCAGCCCGGTGAAGAAGCCGCCGCCTCCTCCGTAGTAGGTGCCGGGGGCGCCGCCGTAGTAGTAGCCGCCGCGGCTCATGAGGATGCTCATCATGGCGGCATCGGTCATCGCGTCGTACAGGATCCAGGTGCCCAGGGTCGGGTGCAGGTAGCCGTAGCCGCCGAGGCCGGCGTTGTAGGTGACGTTGACGTTGCGGCCGTCCACCCGCGTGCTCTGTGGGATGTGGCTGGGCCGGGTGGACGGCTGCGTGGCGTAGCGGGACGGGAACTGGCCGGCGTTGCGCTGCCGGAAGGCGGACTCGGCCTGTGAGCGATTCTGGAAGGTGGTGCCGGCGGCACGGGAACGCTCGTACTGGGAGCGGCTGACACCTGAGGTATTGGAGCGCGACGACACGCCGCGCGTGCCGGACAGGGTGCTGCGAGTCGTGGACGTGCGGCTGCTCGATCCGAATGCGGAGCGGGTTGAGCGGGACGAGAAGGACCGCGAGGAGCCGAGGCTGGAGAACGAACGACCGCCCGAGAAGCCGCCCATGCGGCGTGCGAAGGCATCGTCGGCCACCAGCAGCAGGATGCTCGCGATCGCAATGGCGCAGGCGACCTTGCCGGCGGCCGGGCGAGGGCGTATCACGGTGCGGCAGCGCCCTCCGCGAGCGGCGCCAGCGCCACGTTCGGGTCGGCGGCCCCGGAGTAGATCAACGCGACCACGATGAAACTGGCCGCGGCGATCGCGGCGGCGGCGGTGTTGCGCCTGGCCCGCACCTCGTCGGACAGGGCGGCGCGCGGCAGGAAGACCCGGTCGGCGATCACCCGGCCGATCACCAGCAGGATCAGGCCGCAGATGGCGATCACGGCCGTGATCAGCACCTCGGTGCCCAGGTCGCTGCCGGCGCCGGCGACCGCCGTGCGTACGACCACGCCCTGCGCGACCAGGAAGCCGGCGAAGCTGATGCCGGCCGCGACGTTCTTGTCGTCCTCGATCACGCCGTGCACGTCGTAGCTGGTGATCGCCTGGAACACCAGGCCATCCAGCACCAGCAACGCCTGCCCGACGAGCCAGTAGACGGCGATGTCGCGCACCAGCGCCAGGTAGTTGGCGCTCTGCCCCTCCATCACGCCGGAGATCATCAGGCCGGTGGCCACGGTCATGCCGCCGACCACGACGCCGGTACCGGCGCTGCGCTCCTGCACCATCTCGTGCTCGGTCGAGAACGCGTGCAGCACCAGCCGGTCGTTGATGATGCCGCTCAGGCGCAGCAGGAGGATGGCGATGACGCCCACGACCACCAGGTTGACCAGGTCCGTGAGCATCTCTCCACCGGACCCGCGGGCGGCGGCCGCGATCACGAACCCCAGGCCCAGCAGGTAGCCGCCGAAGCTGAGGCCGATGGCGTCGTTGCCGTTGTCCGCGATCTCGTGGTCGATGTGGTAGCGGGTCGTCAGGTTGTAGAAGAGCTTGCCCACGAACACCAGCAGCATGCCGACCGCGAAGTGGGGGATCTTCTCGACGACCAGCGTGAGCGTAGCCAGGATCGTCTGCATAGCGACGTGTTTACGCTAAACACGCCAGGACTTACAGTCAACCGGAGGATGGCTGTGCCAATACGGCGGCGCCTGTACGAGGTGCTGGAGCGCGCGCGCGATGACGATCGGGTGAGCGCGGTGGTGGACATCGCCATCATCAGCGTGATCGGCGTCAACGTGCTGGCCATCGTCATCGAGACGCTGCCGTGGGTGACTCCGGGGCTGAAACGCGCCCTGTACGTGCTGGAAGTCGTCTCGGTGCTTCTGTTCACGGTGGAATACCTCCTGCGGCTGTGGACCGCCCGCTACCGGCGTCCTGGGCAGGGGGGGCTGGCCGGAGCGTTGCGCTTCGCGGTCTCGCCGGCCGGGCTGATCGACCTGCTGGCGATCGTCCCGTTCTACCTGCCGTTGATCGGGGTCGACCTGCGCTTCGTGCGCTTGCTGCGCATCGCCCGCTTCCTGCGGCTGCTGAAGCTCGGCCGCTACCTGCGGTCCGTGTCGCTGTTCGGCAAGGTGCTGCGGGAGCGGCGCGACGAGCTGCTGATCACGGTCATGATGACCGCCCTGGTGCTGCTGGTGGCCTCCATCCTCATGTACTACATCGAGGGCGACGCGCAGTCGGACAAGTTCCCGAACATCCTGTCGTCGCTGTGGTGGGCGGTCGTCACCCTGACCACCATCGGCTACGGCGACGTGGTTCCGGTCACCGGTTGGGGCCGGCTGCTGAGCGGCCTGGTGGCGGTCATGGGCATCGGCCTGGTGGCGGTGCCGACCGGGATCGTCAGCTCCGGCTTCATCGAGGAGCTTGCCAAGCGCCGCAAGGACGGCGGCGACGGGGAGGCCGAGTCCGGGGGTGGCTACTGCCCTCACTGCGGCGCGCCCCTGGAGAGCCGCGACGGGGCCTCCGGAACCGCCGAGAACCGCGGAGCAAGCCCTTAGCGCACCTTGATCAGGACCACCAGCGAGACGAGAGTGAACATGATCTGCACGAGCGTGAACCGCACCATGACCTGGGGGCTGGACCAGCCCAGGTTGTTGCGCATGTGGTCATGCAGCGGAAAGCGCAGCTTCGAGAAGATGGAGATGCGCAGGAAGCGCAGCAACGCGACCTTGATCAGCCCGGTGCCGCCGTTGACCAGCAGCACGCCGGACACGATGAAGATCAGAAACGGATTTCCGGACTTGATGACCAGGATGCCGAGCAGCAGCCCCACAGCTCGTGATCCGGCATCGCCCATGAGGAGCTGGCTGGGGTGGGCGTTGTACCACAGGTAACCGGTCAGGCAGCCCACCATCGCGAACGACAGGATCGCCCACTTGGCGCCGTCGGCGTAGTGCGGCAGCAGCAGGTACGCGGAGATGTCGACATTGCCGAGCACGAAGTAGAGCAGCCCGCCGAGGCTAAGCAGCGCCTGGATCGCCAGCGTCCCGGACAGGCCGTCGACACCGTCCGTGCAGTTGGTGGCGTTGATGGCCGCCCAGATCAGGACGGTGCCGCCGGCGATGCAGACCGCGGGAGGTACGGTCATGATCGCGGTGGTGAAGGGGAGCCAGATCTCCGCCGGCTCGGTGTTGCACAGCAGCACGGCGGTCACGAGCGAGATCCCCAGGTCGACGAGTCCCTTGCGGTATTCGTGCCAGCCGCTCGCGCTGCGGTCGTCCAGGTAGCCGGCGACCATGGCCAGCGTCACGCAGGCCAGCACTCCCAGATAGGCGAGCTCGAGCGGCGCGGTGAGCACGCCGACGACCGCGAACACGAGGCAGAACACCAGCCCCGCGCCGGTCGGCTTGCCGAGTGCCGCCTCCTTGTCCACCGCGAACTCCCGACCTCGATCGCGCGGCAGAAGTCCGCTGGTCCGGGGAAGCAGGATCCAGGTGGCCAGCGAGGACAGGACCAGCGCCGCGCCGGCCACGACGAAGTGGGAGCTCATCAGGCGAAACGGACCGTAGACCTGCTGCAGCGTCTCTCCGAGCAGAAACAACATTGCGGTGGGCCGATCCTACCCCGGTTTTCCCCGGCAACGCAGGCCGTGGGCCTGCGCTGAAAGGACCGCGCCCTGCTTCCCTTGACGGTGCTGCAGTGGGGGTCGCTGATGGGTGGAGCCCTGCTGGTCGGGGTCACCAAGACCGGCCTGCCGGGGTTGGGAACGGTCGTTGCGCCCATCATGGCGACGGCGTTCCCGGTCCGTGCGTCGGTAGCGATCGTGTTGCCGCTGTTGATAGTCGCGGACGTGGTCGCGATCGTGTACTTCCGTCGCCACGTGGTGCGCTCGTACCTGGTGAAGCTGGTGCCGGCCGCGTTCGGCGGCATCGTCGCCGGGACGGTGCTGCTGCGCGTGGTCGACGACACGCAGCTCCGTCTGTTGATCGCGCTGATCGTCGTGACAACCGTCGCAGCGGGAGCCGTGGCGACGTGGCGGCCGCTGCGCAGGTTGCGCGGGGCCGCGGACACTCCGCCTGCGCAGGGGAGTGTCGCCGGCAGCCGGGCCGCGGTCGCCATCGCGCTCGGCATCCTGGCCGGCGCCACCTCGATGATCAGCAACGCCTCCGGATCGATCCTCACCGCCTACCTGCTGGCGATGAGGTTGCCCAAGCACGAGTTCATGGGCACCGGTGCCTGGTACTACTTCATTCTCAACGTGTTGAAGGTGCCGCTTCACCTGGCGATCGGAACCATGACCGGCGCCACGCTGGCGCTGAACGCGGTGGCAGCGCCTGTGGTGCTTTCCGGCGCGGCGCTCGGCGTCCTGATCGTCCGCCGCCTGCCCGAGCGCGCCTTCCGCGCCGCCGCCATGGGGCTGGCCGTGCTGGCGGCGGGCAACTTGGCGGTTCGCGCGCTGCTGGCGATGGGGTGAAGAGCGTCGTGAAGGTGGGGATGGGCCGAAAGCGGAGCCGCAGTCGACGGTCTCGGGGCGTTACAGCCCGGCCGCAAGGCTGTGCAGGTGGTGGGCGAAGTGCTCAGCCAGCACCTCGGTATAGGTGTCCGGGTGCGCCTCCAGCACCGATCGGACGGCCTGCCCGAGATCGGGATGGGTCAGCGTGGAGCCGAAGGTGCAGTGCAGGATCTGGCGGCCCGGTTCGCTGAATCCCGTGCCGGCGCCCACGTACTGCCAGCGCTCCAGGTAGACGGTCTCGAGCTCCGGCGCGCGCAGGTCCTCCGGCGGCGGCACCCGCTCCACCGAGGCCGACACGTGGTAGGTGGCCTTGTCGGTGTCGTAGCGCGAGCGGGCAAAGGCGATGATGCGCCGGAACAGCGCCTCGTCATGCCGGGCGACCACGCGCAGGGCTTCCAGGTAGGAGGTGCCGGCGGTCTTCACGTGGAAGCATCCCTCGGTGGCGCGTGACAGAGCCGGGTACATCGACAGCTTGTCCGACCCCGAATGCAGGGACAGCTTGTACGGTCCGAAGTGGCGGGAGATGGCGCAGTGCTCCCGCAGCGAACGCTCCAGTGCCGGTACGTCCCCCTTGTAGTCGACGCCCTTCTCGAAGTCGCCGATGTAGCGCGGCGCCAGAGCCACAAGGGGTACCCCGCGCCGGCGGCACTGGTCGGCGATGATGTAGTGCTCGGCCAGGGTGGTGGGCTGCTCGGTCTCGTCGACCGAAAGCTCGATCTCGTAGTCGCGGCCGGCGTTGCGGGAGTGGATCTCCCCGGCCAGATCGGCCGCCAGATTCAGGGCCGGCCCGTACTTGACCGCACAGCGCAGGCACGCCTCTTCGCTGAGTTGAAGCGTCATGTCTCCCGGCAGCGTCACCGTGCGCCCGCGGTAGTCCGCAACCCAGTCGACCTGTGCGCGCACCGCCGCGTAACGCTCGCGCAGGGTCGCCTCGTCGTAGCGGTCCGCGTGCTCGTCCACCGCGTCGGAAGGGTCGATCGTGAAGAATCGGAAACCCGCCTCGGTGGTCACCGCCACGTCCTGCGGTGTCTTCAGGTGATCGGCGTCCGCCCCGGTCGGGCCGTCCCAGCCGGCTCGCGCCATGCCGTCCAGCGCGTCGGTCATCACGTCGACGGGCGTCCGCCCGGTTCGCTGCATCTCGCGGATCGACTGCTGCGGGAAGATCGGCTGGATCGGCACCCCCGCCGCGCGCAGGGCCTGCACGTGGCCGGGCGTCGCCAGGCCGATCCGGTCGCCGAAGCCGAAGCTGGGATCGAGTCCCAGTGTGACCGCCGTGTCGGTGCCGCCGTCGTCATGAGCCATACCGGCAACGTAGCATGACCGTGCATGACCGGGCCCGAGATGCCGTCACTCGTCTCCCTGGCGTCCCGCTGGTCCGGGCGCTTCACGGCGGCGGCGGCGTGGCGGATGGAGGCGGGCCACCACGCTGCGGTCAGGACGATCGGAATCAGCGAGCAGGGCCGGCCGGTGCTGGGTGCCGTGATCGGCACCGGCAACCGTCACGCGACGCTGATCGGCGGCGCGCACGCCGACGAGCCGGTGGGCCCGGAGACGCTGCGGCTACTCATCGTGTCAGCCACCCGCCCCGAGGCGGCCCTGGCAGCGGTGTTGCGGCAGTGGAGACTATGGGTGGTTCCCCACGTCAATCCCGACGGTGAGCTTGCCAATCACGCATGGATCGAGCGCTGGCCGTCGGTCGACGCCTTCCTGGGCCATGTGCTGCGCGAGCCGCCGGGACGCGATCTGGAGTTCGGGTTTCCTTCCATGCGTCCGGAGAACGTGGCGGTGGCGGCGTTCATGGCACGAGCGGCTCCTGTTCGCCTTCACGCCAGCCTCCACGGGATGGCCTTCGCCGAGGGGGCCGCACTGCTCATCGAACGCGGCTGGGTCACCCGCACGGCACGGCTGCGGCGGGCGTTCAGCGCTGCGGCGGCCGAGTGCGGAGTCGGGCTGCACGACGAGGACCGCCGCGGCGAGAAGGGATTCCACTACGTGGGACCGGGATTCGCCACAACCCCGACCGGCGCGGCAATGCGTGCGCACTTCCGGGATGCCGGCGACCCTGAGACCGCCGCCCTGTTCCACGACAGCTCGATGGAGCAGGTCGCCCGATCGGCACCCGGGCCCGAAGCTCCGCGGTGTCTGGTCACGGAGGTGCCCCTGTTTCGCGTGTCGAGGCGGGCGGGCGGCCACGTGGCGCTTCGGGCACGGCTTCCCGAGCTGACGATGCGGGCGCATCGCGGCGTCCCGGTGACGGACGAGCTTGCGCGCTTCGGTGTCGAGCCGGTGGACCCGCGCGCGGCGATCCGGCTGCAACTCCACGCGATCGAGCTCGGGCTGGCGGCTACGGATCGTCCGGATCGGCCTTGACCGGCGGGGCCGCGACCCCGCGCTGAGCCGCTGCCTCCGTCAGGGAGCGCCAGGTAGCCCGATCGATCGGGATGCCGAGCCGCTCGTGCTCGGCGCTGGCGCGCCGCTCCGGATCTCCCGGCACCATGACCGCATCGACGCCGGGTGCGGGCGCGGCGCTTCTGATCATGCCGCTGTGTGCCGCGACGCCGGCCAGCACCTCGTCCAGCGGGTGCAGGCGGCGGATGTCGATGACGATGAACAGGACGCCGTTGCCCGCCACCAGGCCGGGCAGGGCGGGGGTGCCCTTGCCGGCCACGACGCCGCCGAGCAGGTCGGTGATGATGGCCAGGCCCGATCCCTTGTAGCCGCCGAATGCCAGCAACGGCCCGCCCGCGTAGTGGTCGCCCGGGTCGGTGGTGGGTTGGCCGTCGGGTGAGAGCAGCCATCCCTCCGGGACCGACCGTCCCTTGTTGACCGCGATCTGCAGCTTGCCCTCCGCAACCGCGCTGGTGGCGAAATCGCAGAGCACCGTGCGGCCGTCCGCGGACGGGGTCGCCGCGGCGAACGGATTGGTCCCGAACACGGCTTGCACGCTGCCGAACGGGGCGACCCGCCCGTTGGCGCTGGTGGCCGTGCAGAAGGCCAGGCCGACCATTCCTTCGTCCGCGGCCATCTCCACGTAGTCGCCGAGCCGGCCGAGGTGGGTGGTGCGGACCAGCGCGACGCTCGAAACCCCGTGCTCGCGCGCCTTGCGGATCGCGATCTCCATGGCGAATCGGCCGGCGATCTGCCCGAAGCCGTCGTGCCCGTCGACGCGTGCGGTGGCGCCGTCCTCGCCGGTCAGCTCGGGTCGCGCGCGCCGGTCGATGGTCCCCTGGTCGATCCCCTCCAGGTACGCCGGCGCGCGGAGGATCCCGTGCGACGCGTGTCCGGCCACGTCCGCGGCCACCAGTGCCTGCGCCACGCACGTGGCGTCCTCGTCCGTGGCCCCGGCGGCCCGGAGGGTCGCGGCCACGAACCGCTCCAGGTCGCGGGCGGCGACTCGCACCGAGGACACCGGCGTCAGGCGAACAGCCGAGCGATCTGCTCGGCGTACAGCTCGGCCACGGCGGCGCGCTTGACCTCCTGCTTGTGCGACAGCTCACGGCCGACCTCGAACGGCCGGTGCAGCAGATGGATGCGCGAAACCCGCTCGAACGGCTTGAATCCATTGGCGGCCGAGACGCGGGCGGAGACCTCCGACTGGGTGAGCTTCCGGATCTGCGGATGTTCGGCCAGCGCCTGCAGGTCGCCCTTGATAGCGGCGCCGGCCGCGTGCTCGGTGACCGCCTCCTCGTTCAGCACGACCAGCGCGGCGAGGGATCGCTGGTCCTGGCCGATCACCACGGCGCGGTCGATGTACTTGGACTCCTGCATGCGCTCCTCGATCGGCGCGGGCTCCACGTTCTCGCCGCCCATCAGCACGATGGTGTCCTTGGCGCGGCCGCGGATGATCAGGTCGCCGTCAACCGTCGTCATCCCCAGGTCGCCGGTGTCCAGCCAGCCGTCGTGCAGGACCGCCTCGGTCAGATCGGGGCGTTTGTAATAGCCCTGCATCACCTGCGGGCCGCGCACGTGCACGACGCCGAGCTCGCCGGGCCCCAGGTGCCGTCCTTCCTCGTCGACGATGCGCAGTCCCGTGCCCGGCAACAGCCGTCCGACCGTGCCGGACACCGGCGCCGACTCCGGCCGGATCGCCACGCCCGGGGCCGTTTCGGTCAGGCCGTAGGCGTTGAGCAGCAGCACGCCGGCGGCAGCGAAGAACCCGTCCACGTAGTCGGGAAGGGCTCCGCCGCCCGAAATGGCGCCGCGGAACCGGCCGCCAAGCCGCGCCTTGATCTTCGAGAACACCAGCGCCGCGCCCAGCGCCTTCAGCGGCGACAGGAGCACGAGGGGAACCAGGCCGCCTGCCTGCTCGGCCCCGCGCGAGCGAGGTTTGAGATGGGCCACCAGTCCGCGCACCCTTGAGCGGGCGCGCGTGTGAGCGCTGCCGGTGGCGACGAACAGGCCGAACAGGGCTTTCTTGAGGCCGCCCTCATGCTCGGCGTTGCGGTACACGGCCGAGCGAACGGCGTCCCAGATGCGTGGGACCGACGCCATCCAGTGCGGGCGCACCGTCGCCATGTCCGCGATCAGGACGCTGCCGACCGGTTTGGAGTAGGCCAGCGTGGTGGCGCTGGCGATCGTGCAGTACTCGAAGATCCGCTCGAAGGAGTGCCAGACCGGCAGGACGCTGAGCCAGATCTGCCCGGGCTCGGTGGTCAGGAACTCGGGGATGCATCCGGTCTGGAACACGAAGTTGCGGTGCGACAACACCACGCCCTTGGGCTCGCCGGTGGTCCCGGAGGTGAAGATGATGGTGGCGACGTCATCGGCCGTGCCGCGCTGGAGGTGCGCTCGATAGAAGTCGGGCTGCAGCTCCGTGACGATGCGCCCGGCGCGGAGCACCTGTGCGTACGGGATCACCAGCACCCCGTCGCGCTCTTCGCGCGACGAGATCTCCGGATCCAGCACCACGATGGTGCGCAGTGCCGGCAGGTCCTCCCGCACCGACAGCACCTTGTCGAGTTGCGTGCGGTCTTCCACCAGGCACACCGGTGCGTCGACCTGCGCCAGGATGAAGCGGAACTCCTCGGCGGTGCTGTCCGCGCCGCGCGGCACGTCGGCCGCGCCCAGCCCCAGAATCGCCAGATCGGCGACCAGCCACTCCCGGCGATTGTCGGCCAGCAGGCCGACCCGGTCGCCGCGGCGTACGCCCAGCTCCTGCAGGCCGGCGGCAAAGTCGCCGACCTCGGCAAAGAGCTCCGAGTACGAGGTGGGCTGGAACCGGCCCCGCGCGTCCTTGCTGAGCTGGGCCGCTATCAGGCCGTACTCGTGGCACACGCGCGCGAACAGCTTGGGAATCGTGTCCTCGGCTGTACCCGCCGCCACAGGGGCGGACGGTAGCGAGCCACCGGTCGGATTGTCAATTTCGCCCGTGGGACTCGGGCCGAGGTGCCGAAGATGCCCGGACCTGCCGAAGATAGATGATGTGGAGTCTTCGTCGGCGGAAACCGCGAGTGCGGTCGCGGAACACCCCCGCGGCGATGGCCCAAGATCTTGGCCCGTGACAGCCGCGCGCCTATGATCGAGAGCGTATGAAAATCACCGATGTCGAGGTGCGCTGCTACGCGTGGCCGCGCCCCGTGCCGATCAGCAACGGCAAGTACACGTACACCGACGTGACCTTCACGCCGGTCCTCATCCACACCGACGAAGGAGTCACCGGCGTCGGCTGGACCGGCGGAACCGCCGCCGGTCGCCCGGGCGCCATCGCCCAGGCGCTGGTCGGACACTTCCGGCAGGCGCTCGTCGGCCGCGATCCCTTCGCCTATCGGCGGCTCTGGGACGACATGTGGGAGCCCAAGATCGTCGGGCGGCGGGGAATGTCGACGCAGGTCATCAGCGCGCTCGACGTCGCGGTCTGGGACCTGATCGGCAAGGCGACCGGCCGGTCCGTCCACCACCTGCTCGGCGGCTACACCGACCGCATCCCCGCCTATATCGCCGGCGGCTACTACGAGGAAGGCAAGGGGCTGCGCGAGCTGGCCCAGGAGATGGAAGAGAACCTGGAGCTCGGCGCGCGGGCGGTGAAGATGAAGGTCGGCGCCGTGCCGATCCCGGAAGACGTCGAGCGCGTGCGCGTGGTGCGCGACGCGATCGGTCCGGACATCTCCTTGCTGGTCGATGCCAACAACTCCTACAGCGCCTACCAGGCGATCGACTTCGCCCGGCGCATCGAGGAGTTCGACGTCTTCTGGTTCGAGGAGCCGGTGGCGCCCGACGATTACCGGGGACACGCTCGCGTGGCAGCGGCCACCAGCATCCCGGTCGCGACCGGCGAGAATGAGTACACCCGCTACGGGTTTCGCGATCTGATCGAGCACGACGGCGCGGCCATCCTCAACGTCGACGCCCAGATCGTCGGCGGCATCACGGAGTTCATGAACGTCGCCGCGCTGGCTGCCGCCCACGATCTCGCGATCGCCCCGCACGGTGCGCAGGAAATCCACGTCCATCTGGTGGCGGCCGTGCAGGGAGGCCTGATCCTGGAGTATTACCGGGAGACGATAGATCCCCTGCGCGGGCGCCTGTTCAGTCCGAAGCTGACCCTGGATGACGACGGGCAGGTCGTGGTTCCGGATGCGCCGGGACTGGGCATCGAGATCGACTTCGACGTGCTCGCCGAGCATCGCGTTGCCTGAACGGTATCGGCGGTAGCGCCGGCAGGATGCCTTCGGAAACGGCACCTACGCTGACTCGCCGCCGGGCCGTGGTGGCACGGTGCGTCAGCCGCGGTCCGGTGATGCGTGCCCGGCGCATGGTCGTCGGCGCCTTGCTGGTGGGCGCCACAGGCTGGCTGTCTGCACTGGGCGGTGACGAACAGCCTGCTCCGGCGGTGGCGGTCAACGCCGATCCTCCGCATTTCTCACCCGCTCACTCGCCGGGCGAAAACGACACGACCAGGCTGGTGACCGCCGTCGACGTTCAGCAGGCCGGCGCAGTGGTCAAGGCGTACCGCCTGGTGATCAGCGACGAGGACGGCCGGCCGGTGCGCACCATGGATGGCGACAGCGGGGAGCCCATCCCCGACGTGGTGCCGCGCCTGCTGATCGACCTGGGGTTGCAGGAGCCCGCCTCGATCGAAGTGCCGGAGTCGTTCACCTGGGACGGCCGCGACGACCGGGGAGCCCGGGTTCTGGAAGGCGTCTACCGCTTCGTCCTCGAGGTAACCGACGACTTCGGCAACACCGGGCGCTCCGAGCCGAGGCAGGTCATGGTGGATGACACCCCGCCGGCGGTCACCGTCGAGGCCGAGTACCCGATCTTCTCGCCCGACGGCGATGGGAGCAGGGACAGCCTGCCGATCCTGCAGACCGGGTCGAGCGAGGTACGATGGTCCGGACGGTTTTTCGACAGCCTCGGGGCGGTGGTCCGCACGTTCCTGTGGACCGACGGGCCACCGGCGGATTTCCTCTGGGACGGCCGGGACAGCGACGGGCGTGTGCTCCCGGACGGCACCTACCGCTATCGGATGAGCGCACTCGACCTGGCCGGCAACGATACCGTCGTCACCGTCGACGGCATCGTGATCGACACCGTGACCAGACGGCTGGAGATCGATCTGGCGCTGCCGGCGTTCTCTCCGAACGGCGACGGCGTTCTCGACGAGATGATCTTTCCCGTCACCATCGACGTGGGCGACAGTCTGGTCGACTGGCAGGCGGAGGTCCGTGATGCGGACGCTCGGGTGATGCGCACCATGTCCGGGCCGGCCCCGGTTCCGCAACCGCTGCGCTTCGACGGACGCAACGATGAACGAGCGGTGATTGCCGAGGGCGACTACACGCTGGTGCTATCCGCCCGGTATACGAACGGCAGCACGCGGGTCGTCGCGTCGCCGCCGTTCACGCTGGATGTCACGCCACCGGACGCGTTCGTGCAGCTCCATTACGAGACGATCTCGCCCAACGGCGACGGCGTTCGCGACGAACTGCTGGTGACTCAGGAGTCGTCCGGAGACGGGGCATGGCTGGTGTCGATCACGGATGAACGCGGTGAGCCGGTGTGGTCGGAGCGCGCGCCGGTCGCCAGCGTCACGTTCCGGTGGGACGGCCGCGACAGCCTGGGCAGGCGGGTCGCTGACGGCCGCTACCTCTACGAGCTGTCGGGGCGCGACGGCGCAGGCAACGGCTTCTCCTCCGGGCCGCTCGCCTTCACCGTCGACACCCGCGAAGCGACGGCTTCGCTGCAGGCCGGCCGTACGCATTTTTCGCCGAACGGCGACGGGATCCAGGACACGGTGGAGATCGCACCCGAGCTCTCGGTCACCGACAGCATCGAGTCGGCGCAGCTCGAGATCGCCGACGCGTCCGGCACCGTCTGGTATCGGGAACGTGGCCGCGCGGCGGTCGAGCGCTTCGCGTGGACGGGCCTGGCCGGCGACGGCAAGCCGTTTCCGGACGGCGAGTACTCCGTGCGGCTCGCCGTGCAGTACGCCAACGGCACCAGCGCGGCCGCCGAAGGCGAGCCGATCACGCTCGACACGACGTATCCGACGATCGAAGCGAGCACCGACGATCTCCTGTTCTCGCCGGACGGCGACGGCGTCAAGGACGAGCTGCTCATCAAGCAGGCGTCGAGCAGCGAGGAGATCTGGGAGGCTCGCTTCATCGACCAGGACGGCATGGCGGTCGCCACCGCGAGCTGGCAGGGCCGGGTGGCCGATTACCGCTGGAACGGGATGGACGATCAGGGGGCGCCCGGGGCAGACGGGACGTACCAGTACCAGGTCACGGCTACGGACGCCGCCGGCAACAGCGTCACCGCGCTCCTGCCGGGTATACGGCTGGACACGCGTCAAACCGAGGCTCGCGTGGATGTAGCCGAAGCCGAGCGGACCGGCGCCGCCGTCGCCTTCTCGCCCAACGCTGACGGCGAACTCGACGAGATGCTGTTCAGCCTGTCGGCGACGCCGGACGTGCCGGTTGAGACCTGGACGCTTGCGGTCCTCGACTCGTCCGAGGCCCCGGTGCGGATCTTCCGCGGCGGTCGGGAGCTGCCTGCGACACAGCGCTGGCTGGGCCGCGCCACGACCGGCGACATGGCGCAGGACGGCGAGTACACCGCGGTGTTCACGGTCGTCTACCGCAAGGGCGACGTCGCCGAGGACCGGTTGGACGTGCCCATCATCCTGGACACGGTCTACCCGGCGTTCGAGGTGGAAGCCGACTACCTCCTGTTCTCGCCGGACGGGGACGGCAACCGCGACGTGCTGCGGATCACCCATGCCACGGATGCCGAGCACGAGTGGCACACCGAGCTGGTGGCCGCCGACGGCACGATCGTCCGCGAGCTCACGGTATCGGATGGCGCGCTTCGCGACCTGGTCTGGGACGGCACGGACAGTCAGGGCACGCGCGTGCCGGACGGCGAGTACCGCTACCGCGTACGCGGCACCGACGCCGCCGGCAACGTCACCACCGGGGAGCTGCCGCCGATCCGCGTGGATACCCGTACGGGCGCAGCGTGGATGGAAGCGTCCACGACCGGCTTCTCCCCGAACGGTGACGGCGTGGACGACGAGATGTTCTTCGAGTTGCGGGTCACCGAGGAGCTGCCGTTGCAGGCGTGGGAGCTTGTCATCGCCGACGTCGGCGGCGATGCGGTGCGTACCTACAGCGGCGTCTCCGAGACGATCTTTCCGATGCGCCTGCCCTGGGACGGCAGTGACGACTCGGGGGACCGCGTGGACGACGGACAGTATGCCGCGACGTTCACGGTCGAGTACGCGAAAGGGGACGTGAGCCGGGTTGCCGGTACGGCCGTGACGTTGGACACACGGCCGCCGGCGGTGCGCGTCGGAGCGCCGTATCTGCTGTTCTCCCCCGACGGCGACGGGCGCCGGGACACGATCACGCTGACGCACGAGGCGACGCCCGGGGACCGGTGGGAGGCGACGATCACCGACGACCGGGACGGCGCCGTGGTCCTGCGGCGGGTATGGCAGGAGGAGGGGCCTCTGCCGGACCTGGTGTGGGACGGCCGCACCGAATCCGGCGCCGCCGTGCCGGACGGCAGCTACACCTACCGCATCGCTAGCGTCGATGCCGGAGGAAACAGCGTCAGTGCGGTCCTGGAAGGAATCCAGGTCGACACCGTCACCACCGTCGCCGCGGTCTCCGCCTCCGGCGATGCCTTCTCCCCCAACGGCGACGGCGACCGCGACACGATCGACATCTTCATATCCGCCACCACGTCGGTGCAGATCGACCGCTGGGCGCTGACGATCTACGACGGCACGGCCAGTCCGGTGCGCGTCTTCGGCGGAGGACGGGGCGCCGCGCCGCTCCCGGAGGCGATCGTCTGGGACGGGCGCAGCGACCGCGGCAACAAGGTGCCGGACGGGTTCTTCCGCGCATCCCTGGGGATCGAGTACGTGAAGGGAAACATCGTCGAAGCGGCCACCGATCCCTTCCTGATGGACTCGGAGCCGCCACGGGCAACGATCGAGACGCAGCTCGACACGCCGTCGTTGCCGTTCTCACCGGACGACGACGGCGTGAACGACAGGCTGACGATCCTGCTGGACGCCTACGACGAAGGCGGCATCGCGTCATGGACGCTGCAGATCCTGGACCCGCGGGGGCAGCTCTTCGACTCGTCGAGCGGCAGCGGCAGCGCTCCGCCGCCGGCCTTCGAGTGGGGCGGCTTCTCCAGGGAGACGGGTGAGCTGGTCGAGGCAGCGGTCGACTACACGCTGCAGATGGAGGTGTTCGATCACGTCGGCAACCGGACGACGGCATCGGCGGTCGTACCGATCGACGTCCTGGTGTTGCGGGAGGGCGACCGTCTGCGCATCCGCATATCGAGCATCACCTTCGCGCCGAACACCGCCGATTACCGGCGTCTCGGCGACGCGGAGAAGACGCGCAGGAACCTGCGGACGCTCGACCGCCTTGCCGAGATTCTGCACCGCTACGGCACCTACAGCATCCTGCTGGAGGGGCACGCGGTATCCGTGCACTGGGCCGACGCGGAGAAGGCCCGCCAAGAGCAGGAGGAGGTGCTGCTGCCGCTTTCCGCGGCCCGTGCGGAGGCCGTGCGCGCCGCGTTGATCGAGCGCGGTGTCGATGGCAGCCGGATGACCACCACCGGACTGGGCGGCGCGCAGCCGCTGGTCCCGCACGGCGACGAGCGCAACCGCTGGAAGAACCGCCGCGTCGAGTTCTGGCTGAACAGGCCGTGACCTGAACAGGCCGTGACCGGGGTCAATCTGACCGTCGGCCGCGGTCGCCGGAACGGCCGGCGGTCAGGAGATGGCGTACCGGTCGTGGCGTCGCTGGGTCAGGAGCCGCGCCGGCGGAACAGGCTGGAGAAGAAGGACACCGCACCGGCAACGATCAGGCCGATGCCGGTAATCGCCGCCCCGGCCTGCAGCAGTCCGCCGAGCAGCACCAGCACGCCGGCGCCCGCAAGGCTGGCCCATCCGGCGTTGCGCCGCGTGCGGTCGGTCAGCAGGATGTAGCCACCCCAGATGGCGGCCGCCCCCGCGACCAGGTATTCGATCGGTCCGGCAAACAGGATTCCCTTCGCGAGCAGCACCACCGCCCCCGCGCCGGCCAGGAATAGGCCGTTCGACCCCGTCTTGATCAGGCTGCGCTCTTCCATGGTCTTTGCAAATGTGTGGGACCTTCCGTCCCGGCGGCAACCTCGGTACCGATCATCGTCGTCACGGAATCGCCAGCCGCAACCCGGCAAGCCCGCGGATCACGAACGTGGGGTTGTAGACGGACTCGCCGTCCAGCTCCACGTCCGGGACGGTGGCCGCCAGGTCGGCCAGGGCGACCGCGAGCTCGTGGCGGGCCAGGGGGGCCCCCACGCAGAAGTGGATGCCGCCGCCGAAGCCGACGTGGGCCGGATCCCCGCGCGCCACGTCGAAGCGGTCGGGGCGGGCGAACCGGCGCGGGTCGCGCTGCGCGGACCCGAACAGCATGGCCACCTGTTTGCCCACGGCCAGCGGCTGGCCGGCGATCTCGACGCCCGGCTCGAGCACCCAGCGTGCGAACATCTGCAGGGGGGAGTCCCACCGCAGCAGCTCATCGACCGCCGTGGCCGCGCCCACTTCGCCGGCCACGAGGCGGCGCCACTGCTCGCGATGGGTCAGCAGCGCCCTCATGCCGTTGCCCAGCGCGTTGACCGTGGCCTCGTGCCCGGCTTCCAGCAGCACCATCGTGGTGGAAACGATCTCGTCGTCGCTGAGGCGGTCGCCGCCGTCGGAAGTCCGCACGAGCTGCGAGACCAGGCGGCCGTCCGGTGAACGGCGTTTGTCGTCGATCAGCGCCCGTGTGTAGTCGATGAACTCGCCTGCCGCCGCGTCGGCCCGCGCCTTGAGATCGTCGGAAGCCGACAGTTCGTACATCTTGACGATGGCGTGCGACCAGGAAAGCAGACGCCGGGTGTCGGCGCGGGGCACGCCCAGCACCTCTGCGATCACGGCCACGGAGTAGGGCTGTGCGTAGTCTGCCAGCAGGTCGAAGGTCCGTTTCTGCCGGCAGCGGTCGACGAGCTCCCACGAGAGCCCGGCGATCACCGGTCCCAGCCCGGCCACCGAGCGGGAGGTGAACACCTTGGAGAGCAGCTTCCGGATCCGGGTGTGGTCCGGCGGTTCGAGGCTCAGCAGCGACCATCGCTCGTGCCGGTGGAAGGAGGCCCAGCGGGGGTCGGGAGGCGGCTGACCCAGCTCGGCCGGGGTGTGCCGGTGGTGGTAGACGCGGCCGAGCCGGCGGTCGCGCAACGTCTCGTACACGTCGGCGAACCGCGTGAGCATCCACTGTCCGGTCTGCTCGCTGCGAAAGATCGGTGTCGCCTCCCGGATCCGCCCCAAAGCGGGATACGGATCGGCAAGGAACGCGGGATCGTAGAAGTCCAGTCCCCGGTTCAGGTTCATCCGGGTCCCGGTCAAGGCCGTCGGGGCGAGGACAGGCTCAGGTAGCGCTCCAGCCGGCCGGCGGCGTCGGCGAGATCCTGGCCGTTCGCGAGCGCGTCGCGGAACAGGTCCCCCGTGCGCGCAAGCCGCTCGGGAACCGTGTCCAGCGTGAAGCGGGACGGCGATAGATCGGCGTCCAGCTCGTCCCAGGACAGAGGCGCGGATACCGTTGCACCGGCGACTGGCCGCACCGCGTAGGGCGGCACGACCGTCTGCTCCCGGCGGTTCTGCAGGAAGTCCACGTACACCCGGTCGCCGCGCCGGGCGGCCGACCGCTCGACGGTGGCGATGTCGCGGTGCTCCCGGACGACGACCCGCGCCAGTCCCTCGCAGAACATGCGCGCCTGGTCGTAGGTGTAGCCGCCGGCCAGAGGGACGTAGACGTGCATGCCCGACTTGCCCGAGGTCTTCGGATAGCCGGCGGTCTCCATGCCGTGCAGGACCCTGGCCAGCGTTCGCGCCACCCGCACCACCTTCGCGAACGAGGACCCCTTGGCGTCCAGGTCGATGACCGCCCAGTCCGGGGCGTCGAAGTCGTCGATCCTGGACAGCCATGGATGAAAATCGATGCTGCCGAGGTTGACCATGTACAACAGCGTGTCGCGGTCTCCGCATACGATGTAGCGTGCCTCCTGGTCACCGGTGGACACGTCCACCGTGGGCACCCACGACGGCAGATGCGGCACCTGCTTCTGATAGAACCCCTCGCCGTCGACGCCGTCGGGGTAACGCAGCAGGTGGATGGGACGCGAGTGCAGGTAGGGGAGCAGCGAATCGGCGACCGCAAGGTAGTAGTCGATCAGGTCGCCCTTGGTGTGGCCGCTGGCCGGCCAGTAGACCTTGTCCAGGTTGCCGAGCTTCACGCGTACGGCATCCGCGGGCGGCGCAGGCCGGCGTCGCAGCGCTTCGTCGATGGGCAGGCCGGCGGCGTCGCCGCCGGCGGGAAGCCGCACTCGTGCCCAGGCGTTCTGACGGCCCGGCCGATAGGCGGAATCGATGCGCTTCGCCACCAGCGCCTGCAGGCCGGCGGCCGATGCGGCGGCGGCCAGCCGCTCACCGTCCGCGGCGACGTGGTCCACGTACAGCACGGAGCCGCACGGCGTGAGGATCGACTTCAGCAGCGCCTTGCGGTCGAGCAGGGACAGCCCGCGCACATCCCAGTCCTCGTAGTGGAGGAGGTCGAACGCGTAGAACGCGACACCGGACGTGTCGCCGTCCGCCGCGTGGCGGTCGAGCTCGGCACGCGACGGCCGCCCGTGTCCGTCCACCGCCACCAGCATGCCGTCGATCACGGCGTGCTCGGCCCGCAACCCGCCGAGAGCGGCGAGGATGGCGTCGAAGCGGTCCGCGGCTCCGCCGTCCGCGGCGAGCAGCTCGGCCTGGCCGTCGCGGATGACGGCCAGCGTCCGCCGGCCCGCGAACTCCATCTCGAACAGCCACGCCGCATCGGAGAATGCGGCCCGCTCGCCTGCCGGACGCATGGGCCGCGGCCGGGCGGGGACGGATGCATGCCGGGCGTCCCCCAGGTCGACGGCGCCGGGCGGATCGCCGGGCGAGCGCGCGTAGCGGTCCCGTGCCTTGAACAGCAGCCAGTCGTCGCCGGCCCCGGCCGTTCGCACCAGGTGCCACTCGCCGCGCAGCCGCCGGCCGCGCAGCACGACCTTGATCTCACCGGACGCCAGCGCCGCGGCCGTGCTCGGCGCGCGCCGGACCAGGTAGGTGCCGTGGTCCCAGATCTCCATGGTGCCGCCGCCGTACTGGCCTTTCGGGATCACCCCCCGGAACGCGATGTAGTCGAGCGGATGGTCTTCGGTGTGGACGGCAAGCCGTTTGTCCGTGGGATCAAAGGAGAAGCCTCGCGGCACGGCGAAGCACAGCAGCACGCCGTCCATCTCCAGCCGCAGGTCGTAGTGCAGGCGCCGGGCTTCGTGGCGGTGGACGACGAAGCGCAACCCGCCGCCGTCCGTGCCGCCCGCGGCGGGTTCGGGCGTCCGGGAGAAGTCCCGCTTGGCGCGGTAGCGGTCGAGCGCCTGTGTGCCGCCGGTGTCGCCGGCAGTCCTCGCCTGCCGGCGAGGTTCGATCATCGCGCGGCCGCGCTTGCCGCCGCACGGGCCGGCGGCAGCGGGTAGTTCCCGGTGAAGCACGCGTCGCAGAAGCCGCTTACGTCTGCGCCGGAGCAGGCCGACAGCATGCCTTCCAGGGAAAGGAACCCCAGGCTGTCCACTCTGAGGTACCGGCGGATCTCCCCGACGGACATGCCGGAGGCGATCAGCTCGCCGTGAGTGGGGAAGTCCATTCCGTAGAAGCATGGCGAGATGACCGGCGGCGAGCAGATGCGCACGTGGATCTCCGCGGCGCCGGCCTTGCGGATGTCCATCAGGAGCTGCCGGAGCGTGGTGCCGCGCACCAGCGAGTCGTCGACCACGACCACTTTTTTGCCCTTCAGCAGGCCGTCGACCGTGTTGAACTTGACGCGGGCGCGGAATTCGCGCTGGTCCTGGCGCGGCGCCATGAAGGTCCGTCCCACGTAGTGGTTGCGGATGATGCCGAGCTCGTAGGGGATCCCCGACTGGTTGGAGTAGCCGAGCGCCGCGGTGTTGGCGGTGTCCGGCACGGCGATGACGATGTCCTCGTCGGCCGGGTGCTCGGCCGCCAGCGTTCGCCCAGCCGGCGGCTCGCGGTATCCACGTACTGGTCGAACACGCGGCTGTCGGGGCGGGCGAAGTAGACGTACTCCACCACGCACGAAGCCTGCGGCGCCTGCTCCTCCAGCCGGTGGCTCTGCACGCCATCGGGACCCAGGACGACGATCTCTCCCCGCTCGACCTCGCGGACGTAGCGCGCGCCGACCAGGTCCAGCGCGCAGGTCTCCGAGCTGGTCTGGAAGATCGCGCCGCTGTCAACCAGCTTCTCGCGGAGGGCCGCGGCGTTGGTGAAGTTGCCGTTGTGCGAGATCGCCGTGGGACCTTCCTTGAACTCCACCAGGAAGGGCTGGGCGTTGTGCAGCAGCGTGGCGCCGGTGGTGGAGTAGCGGTTGTGGCCGAGCGCCAGGCTGCCCCGCAGGCCGCGCAGGATGCTCTGGTCGGCGAAGACCGATCGCACCTCGCCCATGCCGACGTGCCGGTAGGTCTGCGCGCCGTCGCTGGTGACGATGCCGGTACTCTCGTCGCCGCGATGCTGCATGGCATAGAGCGCCTGATACGCGAGCACGGCGGCGTTGCGATTGCCGTAGATGCCGACGATCGCGCAGTTGCACCGCGGCTTGTCCAGAGGGTCGGAGGAGTCCGTCCGCCCGCCGTCTTGATGAGCGCGAGAGCGATGAGCCGCGGTCGTGCGCAGCTTGGCGTCCAGCCGGCGGACGATCAGCTCGGCCAGTCCGGCCGCCGCTCCGGTGACATCGCGGTCGCGCGCCGCGGCCGCCAGCCACCGCCGCGCCTGCGCCTCGTCGACGTCGAGACGGTAGAGCGCCGTGATCAGGCGGGCGCGATCGGTGCGGAGCAACGCGGCGAGTTGCCGCTGCAGGCCAGGGAGACCCTGCGCGGCCAGCGCCTGAAGATCGGCCGCGGCGTCTGCCCGCGCCGGCAGGCCGTCAGCCACGGTTCAGTCTGTCGTCGATCGGTGCATCGATGCGGAATCCACGGGTGCCGGCGTCGGTGGTGACGGCGACCACCCCGTCGAGCCGGTCGCCGTCGACGGCTCCGGCCTCCACCGTCACGGCGACCGAGCCCGTGGCGGTCACCCGGTGCTCCTGCTCGCCAGCGTGCGCTACCACGCCGTCGGCGTGCGGAAAGAACCAGACCTGCCGGGCGTCTTCCGCATCGGGCAGCGGCACGGTGATGACCATCCGATCATCGAGCCGTCGCGCGCGGGCGCCGTCGAGCGCCGCCGGGATGCGCGAGCGCCATCGGTCGAACAGCGAACCGTTCTCGGCATCGGCGGGCCCGGCCCGTGGACGTACCCGCAGGGTCAGGCGAAGGCGTCCCTCTCCCGGAATGCACACGTCGGCGCAGACCAGCCAGAGTGCCTCCGCGGCGAGTTCCACGCGGCCGCGCTCGAGAGCGGCCGGAGGGGTGATCATGACCGGGAGCAGCACTTCGCCGGAGTAGCCGAAGTTCATCAGATCGCCGTACGGCATGCGCTCGGGGACCGGCCAGTGGATGGATGACGCCGTCCACCCGTCGGGCAGGTGCCACTCGATTCGGGCCGCCGCTCCGGAGTCTCCGGGGTTGCGCCAGTAGGTGTGCCAGCCGTCGTCCAGGGTCTGCAGCAACCCCACCCAGAAGGGCTGGCCCGGCGTGACGGTGGTCTGCTCGCTGACGAGCCGGACGCGGATGTGCTGGCCGTCGACCTTGGCCTTGTCGGCGCAGCCGGCCAGCAGGGCGCTCAGCAGTACTGCGGTCCCGATGGCGCGATGTGCGGGTACGCTGAGGCGGTTCACGGCACTGCGAGTCTACGAGGCTGCTGGCCGCGAACCAAGGAGTCTCTCCAGATGTGCCCAGATGTGCCGGCGCTACGTTCCTTCTGCGGGCCTGTCGTAGCCCTCCGCGGGCCTGCCCGGGCTTTCTCCGGATCTGCCGTAGCCCTCTGCGGACCTGTGCTGGCCTTCTCCGGACCTGCCGTGGCGCTTGTAGGGTAGCAACGCCAGCACCCGCGCCAGCTTGATCTGGCGTGCCAGGCGGCGCTGGTTCTTGGCGGAGGTGCCCGTCACGCGGCGTGGCAGGATCTTGCCGCTCTGCGTGATGAACCGCTCCAGGATCTCAGGCTTGCGATAGGTTATGTCCAGGTTCTTGGTCCGGTCGACCTTGCGCCGGTAGTAGGGACGCCGGCGCCCGCCGGGACCTCCCGGCCCGCCGCGCTCGCCGCCACCCTCACGCGGGCCGAATCCTCCGCCAGGGCCCTCTCCCTGCGGTTCGCGCTGCATCGGCTCGGTGGCCGACCTCGGCATGTTCTCTGACAAACGTATCCTCCAGCGTATCAATGATGGCGCGGCGCCCGGCGCCGCGGCAAGCGCGTGGTGGGAAACCTCGCGTCACACGGGAAACAGCAGATTCTGCTGGGTGAAGACTTCGCTGACCGAACGCCGTTCGTGAATGCGCAGAATGGCGCTGGCGAGCAGCGGCGCAATGGAGATCACCTTGATCAGCCCACCGGCGCGCCGTTCCTGAGGGACCGGAATCGTGTTGGTGACCAGCACCTCCTCGATCGACGGGCGGGTGAGCAGCTCCGGCGCCTGCTCGATAAGCACGGGGTGGGTGACCGAGATGATCGCCGGCTGCGCGCCGTGCTCCATGAGCGTGTCGGCCTGCTGGTGAATCGACCCCGAGGCGATCAGGTCGTCGATGATGATCGGCTTCTTGCCCCTGACGTCGCCGACCACCGCCTCCACTTCCATGTTCGAGCCGCCGATGCCGTGGCGCCGTTTGTGCATCAGCACCATCGGCAGGCCCAGGATGTCCGTGTATTTCTCCGCGAGCTTGGCGCGCCCGACGTCCGGGGCCACGATCACGGCGTTGGACAGGTCGCGCTGGCGCAGGTGGTTGGCCAGCGTGGTGACCGCGGTCAGATGATCGGACACCTTGTTGAAGAATCCCTGGATCTGCGGGGCGTGAAGGTCGACGGAGACGATGCGGTCCGCGCCTGCGTTGGCCAGCAGGTCGGCCACCAGGCGGGCGCTGAGCGGCTCCCGTCCGGTCGACTTGTGGTCCTGGCGGCCGTACCCGTAGTAGGGGACGACCGCGGTGATCTGATCGGCCGACGCGCGGCGCATCGCGTCGACGATGATCAGCAACTCCATGAGCGTCTCGTTCACCGGGCGGCAGGTTGGCTGCACCAGGTAGATCTCCGCGCCGCGGACGCTCTCCTCAATCTGCACGTGGGTTTCGCTGTCGTTCAGCGACTTGATGCTGAGCTCGCCGAGCTCGACCCCCAGGATCTGCGCGATCTCGATCGCCAATTCCAGATTGGCCCGCCCGGAGAACAGACGGAGCGTGTCCATCGAACGACCGTTTGAGGCTGGCATGTCGGGGGAAAGGGAGAGCTTATCCATCGCGCCCCCGCCGATCAAGCTCAGAATCGCGCGTCAGCCGGTTCGCCATCATGCGCCCGCCGCCAGCGGCGGCGGCAGGTCCTTCATGGTTGTAAGCCCCGGCGCGGCCGCCGCCACACGAGGGATGGCGTTGACCACGACCGCCGCCGTCCCCAGGTCGCCGTGTACGCCGCCGTCAATGCGCGCCTCCACCGGCGGCACGCCGTCGATCGACACCGCGTCATAGGATTCGTCCAGTCCCACCGCGGCGCGGAACTCCAGGGTGACCACCTGCCGTCCCTCGGCCAGCCCGACGCCTTCCTGCCGGACACCCGCCACCTGACCCGCCGCGACCGACACGTGCTCGGTGTGAATCGCATGTGGCGCCATGATCGGTTCGATGGTCTCGGTGAGCTCGTCCAGCGACCAGCCCATGCCGGCCGCGATCATGCGGGCCGACTCGGTGAGCCCCACGTGGCGGATCTCCCCGTCGGCAGCGAGACGTCGGAACTCCGACTCGGTGAGTCCGGCGCCGATCTTGCGCTGGAACGGGCCGCGGCGGTCGCTCGCGTCCTGCACGCGAGTGGCACGGATGGCGCGCACCACCTGACACGGGACGGTCATGTACAGCGGCCACGCGTCCATCAAGTAGCCGGGATTGATGCCGGTGCCGAGCAGTGTCACGCCGGCTTCGAGCGCCTGCTCGTGCAGCTCCGCGGCGACCGCGGCGTTGGCGTCGTCGGGAAAGGCGAGCTCCTCGCAGGTCGACACCACGTCGACGCCCTCCTGCAGCAGCGCCTGAAGCTGTCCCGCCACCGCCTGCAGGCTGGACCCGGTGGTGTGGATCGCCAGCGCGGGCGCCGCGTCGTCCGGGAGCCGGTCCCAGGAGCCGACGATGGCAGTGCCGAGCGGCGCGCCGCCGCCCACTTCGCCGATGTCGCGCCCGTGCAGCGCGGGATCGATATCGATGCCGGCGACCAGTTGGAGGCCGGCGCGGCCGGCGGTCAGACGGGCGATGCGGCAGCCGATCGGCCCACAGCCGAACTGCACGACGCGGATCGTGGGTATCATCGGCTCAAGCTATAGCAAGGACGGGGGAGAGTTGTCGAACGTGGAACTGATCCTGGGCGGTACCTTCAGCGGCAAGAGCGCCTTCGCCTGCGAGCGGGCCCGCCGTGCCGCCGAACGGGAACCCGGTGGTGTGCTGGTGATCGCCACCGCCCTCGACGGCGACCCGGACGTGCGCCGCCGCATCGCCGAGCACCGCCGCCGACGGCCACGCGAGTGGCGGACCGTGGAGGAGCCCCATCGCGTGGCGGCGGCGATCCGCGACGGCATCCGGCTGCCGGCGCCGCCGGCGGTGATCGTGGTGGAGTGCCTGACGATGCTGGTGACCAACCTGATGCTCCGTGACGGCGTGGTCGACCGGGCGTCGGCATCGGAGCGGGTGGCGGTGGAGGTCGAGGCGATCGTCCGAGCCGCCGATAGTCGGTCCACCGCCGTACTGATCGTCTCCAACGAGGTCGGCCATGGCCTTTTCCCGACCACGTCCGACGGCCGGCTGTTCCAGGAGCTGGCCGGCCTGGCCAATCAGCGCATCGCCGCGGCCGCGGATACGGTCTGGACGGTCACGGCCGGCATTCCGGCCCGGATCAAGCCGGCCCGGATCAAGTAGGAGGAGCGCCGGCCGGCCAGCGCACCAGCCGCTGGGGATGAACGGGGTTGCCGGTGTCCATGGAGATGTTGCCGGCAATGCCGGTGAGAATGGACATCGCTCCGTCGATGTGCGACGCGGCGCGCCGCAGGGGGTCCGGCTTGGGATCCCCGAACAGGTCGGCCGCCAGCAACGGGTCGGCGCCGCCATGGCCGCCTTCGGGCTCCGGGATCTCCACTTCGTACGGTTCCGCGAAGTGCGGGCAGATGCGCAGCTCCCGCTCCCTGGCGACGCCCTCCTGCGACTTGGAGCCCTGGGCGTTCACGTAGCTCGACTCCCGCACCGTCAGCTCCAGGCGGCCGCGGTCGCCGGTCAGCGCGATCCGCAGCCCCTCCCACGGTGAGTAGGCGGTCAGCGAGTAGCTCATCATCGCGCCGGAGTCGTAGCGGACCAGCAGTGCCATGGTGTCCTCGATGCTGATGCCGTCGCCGAACACGCTCTGGTCGCGGAAGTAGCCGTCCTCGTGCTCGGCCTTGAGGTACATCTCCGTCAGCGCCTCGCTCTCCTCCAGGTGCAGGGCGAACGGATCGTCCCTGGCCGCCTCCGAGCCGCGGGCGCGGGTGTAGAAGCTGGTGACGCCGCGCTCCTCGGCGTTCTCGTGCCCGTAGAAGCGCAGGTCCCCGAAGGCCATCACCGTCTGCGGCGCGCTGGCCAGCCAGAAGTTGATCAGGTCGAAGTGGTGGGTGGCCTTGTGCACCAGCAGGCCGCCCGAGTTGCGCTTGTCGCGGTGCCACCGCCGGAAATAGTCGGCGCCGTGCACGAGGTCGAGCAGCCACTCGAAGTGCACGGCGGTGACCGTGCCGATGACGCCGTCCATCAGGAGCTGGCGCACCAGCGATGCGTGCGGCGAGTAGCGGTAGTTGAACGTCACCCGCAGGTTCCTGCCCGTGCGCTTCACGGCGTCCAGGATCTGCTGGCACTTGCCGGCGTCGACGGTCATCGGCTTCTCGGTGATGGCGTCGCAGCCGAGCTCCAGGGCGCGGACGATGTAGCGGTGGTGGGTGCGGTCGATGGAGGTGACGATGACCACGTCCGGCTTGCACTCGGCCACCATCCGGTCGAACGCGTCCGCGCCGTAGGTGGGCACCGGCGCATGGCCGAACTGCTCCGCAAGCGTGCGGTTGGCGTAGTTCATGCGGGTCTGGTTGAGGTCGCAGAACCCGACCAGCTCCGCGCGGTCGGTGTAGTCGGAGGCGATCGACTCGTAGAAGGAGCGGGCGCGTCCGCCGACGCCCACCTGCGCGTAGCGTGTTCGCTTCATGACGGGGTTCCCGCCTCAGTCCTGCTGGCTGAACGCCGCGTCGAAGGCGATCGCGGAGGCGGACAGGTCGGTGCGGCGCGTGAAGGCGAGCGCCTCCTGCGCGCCCTCCTCGCGGTCCATGCCGGAGTCCTCCCACTCGATGGACAGGGGGCCCTGGTAGCCGATCGCGTTCAAGGCACGGAATACCCGTTCGAACGGCACGTCGCCGCGCCCCGGCGATACGAAGTCCCAGCCGCGGCGCAGGTTCCCGAATGGCAGGTGCGACGCCAGCGCGCCGTTGCGGCCGTTGTGGTTGAGCTTCGATTCCTTGACGTGGGCATGGTAGATGCGGTCGGCGAAGTCCAGGACGAACTGCTCCGGGTCGACCATCTGCCACACCAGGTGGCTGGGATCGAAGTTGATCCCGAAGGCGGCCCGTCGGTCGACGGCCTCCAGGGTGCGCTGCGTGGTCCAGTAATCGTAGGCGATCTCCGACGGGTGCACCTCCAGCGCGAAGCGAACGCCTTCCGCGTCGTAGGCGTCCAGGATCGGATTCCAGCGGTCGGCGAAGTCCTGGTAGCCGTCGTCGATCATGCCGTCTACCGCCGGCGGGAAGCCGGCGACCGCGTACCAGACCTTGGAGCCCGTGAAGCCGGCGACCGTGTCCACCCCGAACGCGGCGGCGGCGCGGGCGGTCTCCTTCATCCGTTCGGCGGAGCGCTGCCTGACCCCCTCCGGATCGCCGTCACCCCAGATCTCGGGCGGCAGCATGGCCTGGTGGCGGGCGTCGATGGGGAAGTCGCACACGCACTGGCCGACCAGGTGGTTGCTTATCGCGAAGCACTTGAGTCCGTGACGGTCGAGCTGCTCGCGCTTGGCCGCCACGTAGCCTGAGTCCGCGAGCGCCTTGTCCACCTCGAAGTGGTCGCCCCAGCAGGCCAGCTCCAGGCCGTCGAAGCCCCACGCCGCCGCCTTGGCGGCCAGCTCCTCCAGCGGCAGATCGGCCCATTGGCCGGTGAACAGCGTTACCGGACGTCCCATGTTACTTCTCCTCCAGCGAATACCACTTCTGGTCGCTCTGTGAGCTGGCGACGCAGGCGGTGATGAACGCCATGCCGCGCACCCCGTCGTCGACCGTGGGGAAATCGAGACCGCCGGGCGGCTCGGTGCCGTCCAGGCGTGCCTGCAGGGTCAGGGCGTAGTTGCGGTACAGGTTGGCGAACGCCTCGATATAGCCTTCCGGGTGGCCGGGCGGCAGGCGGGTGTGGGCGCCGGCCGCCTCGGACAGCTCGCCCACGCCGGTGCGCCGCACCTCGCAGTGGCGGTCCGCCCACTTGACGGTCAGGGTGTTGGGCTCCATCTGGTGCCACTCCAGGCCGCCGTGCTCGCCGTAGACGCGGATGGCCAGCGCGTTCTCCTCGCCCGCGGAGACCTGGCTGGCATACAGGACGCCCTTCGCGCCCTGCTGCAGGCGCACCAGCACGTTGCCGTCGTCCTCCAGCTTGCGCCCCTCGACGAACGTGGTCAGGTCGGCGCACAGCTCCGTGATCGACAGTCCGGTGATGTGCTCCATCAGGTTCTCGGCGTGAGTGCCGATGTCGCCGATGCAGGAGCTGATGCCGGCCCGCGCCGGATCGGTGCGCCACGCGGCCTGCTTCATGCCGGTCGCCTCTTCCAGCCTGGCGAGCCACCCCTGCGGGTACTCGACCACCACCTTGCGGATGCGGCCGATGGAGCCGTCGCGGACCAGTCGCCGTGCTTCCTTTACCATGGGATAGCCGGTGTAGTTGTGGGTGAGTCCGTACTGCAGCCCGGTCGAACGGACCTGGTCGCGCAGCGCCAGCGCCTCGTCCAGGTCGTAGGTCATGGGCTTGTCGCTCATGACGTGGAAGCCGGCTTCGAGCGCGGTCCTGGTGGCCGGGAAGTGGACGTTGTTGGGCGTGACGATGGAGACGAAGTCCATGCGCTCGCCGTCCGGCAGCGCGGCCTCCCGCTCCATCATCTCCGGGTAGGTGCCGTACACGCGGTCGGCGGGAAGGTAGAGGTCGGCGCCGGAGGCGCGCGACTTGTCCGGGTCGCTGGAGAACGCCCCACAGACCAGCTCGATATGTCCGTCGAGGGCGGCGGCCATGCGGTGCACGACGCCGATGAAGGCGTCGCGTCCGCCGCCCACCATGCCCATGCGGATCTTGCGGCTCATCACTACTTGACCTTGGCGCCGCTGGCGGTGTCGCCCGGCACCTCGACCAGGGCCAGGTTGCCGGCGTCGTCCTCGGCGGCCAGCAGCATGCCCTGCGACTCGATGCCGCGCAGCTTGGCCGGCTTCAGGTTGGCGACCACGACGATCTTGCGGCCGACCATCTGCTCCGCCTCGTACCAGGCGGCGATGCCGGCGACGATGGTGCGCTCCTCGACGCCGATGCGGACGCCGAGCTTCAGCAGGCGGTCGGTCTTCGGCACGCGCTCGGCCGTCAGGACCTCCGCGACGCGCAGGTCGACGCGGCCGAATTCGTCGAAGGTGATCAGGTTGTCGTCGCTCACCCCGGGCTCCTTGTCTATGGTCTGCGGCGGCTCTGCCGCAGGTTTCGGTGTCTTCGGCTGTTTCCTCTCTTTCCGCGGCTGCTTGCCGGTGTCGATCCGGGGAAAGAGCGCCGGCGGGTCGGACGCGACCACGGTACCCGGCGTCGTGAGCCCCCAGCGCGCCCCGTCGCGGACGCTCTGCGCCCGCCCGCCCACGGCGGACAGCAGCGTCGCGGACTTGGCCGGCATGGCAGGCGCAAGCAGCACCGCGGCGATACGCAGGCCCTCGACCGCGGTGTAGAGGACGGTATCCAGGCGCTCGCGGTCCTGCGGGTCCTTGGCCAGCGCCCATGGCTGCTGGTCGTTGAAGTAGCGGTTGACCCGGCGCACGAACTGCAGGATCTCTTCCAGCGCGCCGTTCAGGCGCATGTTGGCGATCAACTCGCGCACCGCGTCGGCCAGGCCGTCGGCGTGCTCGGCCACCTCCCGCTCGGCCGGCCCCGGCTGCGGCGTGCCGACGGTGCCGCCCAGATGGCGGTTGACCAGGGTGAGCGACCGCGACATCAGGTTGCCCAGGTCGTTGGCCAGGTCGGCGTTGTAGCGCTCCACCAGGCCGTACTCGCCGGCGTTGCCGTCGTTGCCGTACGGCAGGATGCGCAGCAGGTAGTAGCGGACGGCGTCGGTGCCGTAGCGGTCCGCGAGCTCGAACGGGTCGAGCACGTTGCCGAGCGACTTGCTCATCTTGCGGCCGTCGGACCCGGACAGGTAGCCGCCGACCAGGATGCGCTCCGGCAGCGGCAGGCCGGCCGACTTGAGCATGGTCGGCCAGAACATGGCGTGCTGGCGCAGGATGTCCTTGCCGATCAGGTGCCAGGTGCGCGGCCAGAAGGTGTGGTAGCGAGGATCGTCGGGGTAACCGAGCGCGGAGACGTAGTTGATCAGCGCATCGAACCAGACGTAGGTGACGTGCGAATCGTCCCACGGCAGCCCGATCCCCCACGGCAGCCGCTCGCGCGGGCGGGAGATCGACAGGTCGCCGACCGGCTCGCGCAGCAGGCCGAGCATCTCCGAGCGGTAGCCGGCCGGGTGGATCCAGCCGGGGTTGGCTTCCAGGTGCTCGCGCAGCCACTCCCGGTACTTCTCCATGCGGAAGAACCAGTTGCCTTCGCGGCGCAGGACCGGCGGGTCGCGGTCCTCTGGCAGCTTGCCGTCGACCAGCTCGTCCTCGCCGACGTAGCGTTCCTGGCCGACCGAATACAGCCCTTCGTACTCGCCGAAGTAGACGTCCCCCTCGTCGTGGACACGCTGCAGGATCGCGCGCACCACCCGCTTGTGGCGCTCCTCGGTGGTGCGGATGAAGTCGTCCTGCGAGATGTCGAGCGCCTCCCAGGCGTCGCGGAAGCGCTGGCTGACCCGGTCGACGAACGCCTGCGTGTCACAGGCGGCCTCGGCCGCGGCGTTGTTCACCTTCTCGCCGTGCTCGTCGGTGCCGGTCAGGAACCAAGTGTCGTGGCCGTCCGAGCGGTGCCAGCGCGCCAGGAAGTCGGTGGTCACGGTGGTATAGGCGTGCCCGACGTGCGGCTGGTCGTTCACGTAGTAGATGGGTGTGGTGACGTAGCAGGGGACTTTGGACATGGTGCGGCTCGGGACCCGCGGCGCGGGTGCGTATCTTGCTGGAAGCGGGACTTCCGCGCAACGTCCCGACCGCGTGAGGAGAAGGAACTCGTTCCGAGCCTCAGCGAAGCTGCGAAAGCGTGCGCTTGGCGCAGTCCAGGATGTCGAAGCGGCGACAGATCGACTTGACCTTGCCGAGGTCGATCTCCGCTCGAAGATTGCCTTGCTGGCTGTGCTCTCCCTTGGGCAGCCAGGAAGTCTGCTTCCGGTAGTGGATCCTCCAGTGATGCCGGGTCTCAATCGCCGTATGGCCGCCGGCGCATGCGTTCAGCATCTCGAAGACTTTGCGGAGTTGAATCTGTCCATGGCCGGGCACGCGGGGAAGCCGCCTCAGGCGGCGATCTCGACGGCGGTCGGAGCGGGGTTGTTCCGCGCCGATGGCTGCACGAACTCGACGACCTTCGCGCTGAACGTCGGTTGCGGCACTTTGGGAAGGTCGCTCTCGATCCTCCCAGCGGCCACGTCCTCGCGCGCCGATGCGAAAGCTCGCTCGGCCCACGGATCGGTATCGTCGAAGAACTGCCGCACCGACGCGGAGAAGGCGTCGAGGTCGGGAGCGGCGTCAGCCAAGTCGTAGAGCACGAGTTCGATCGACTGCTCCAGGTCGTGGTATGCCTCCCGCAAGGTCACACCCTGGCCGGCGACGCCGCCGGGCTGCAGGCCATGAGCGAGGTATGCGCCGTCCGGCTCCACAGTAACCACCGCTCCGCCACGGAACTCGACCCCCGCCAGGTAGCGAGCTCCTTGCACCGTGACCCGGTACGTGAAAACGAGCGGATAGGCGGTACCCATGTGCCGGAACCTATCGTCGGCGGGCCAGCGGCACATCGTCAAGAGCAACTGCCGTGCCGGGCGGGCCTCAGTGGCTTCCGATGTCGCGTGGGGCCGGGGTGTCGGGTCCGGGAGCGCGAAACTGACGTGTGCCGAGAGCTCCGACCCGTTCTTGACGCAGTGAGTTGGACAGGCGAGTCTGAGACGCGCGACACGGGACGGCGCGAATCTTACACGCGCAGGAAATGTTCGCAGTCTAGGCTTGAAGCCTAATCCGAAGTTCCAGAGCGTGAATCTCTCGTAATTTCATTGACAGAAAATTAGTTGCAAGGTGATCTGCGTGCTGATTGGCGTCGTTTCGTGTCCATGCAGATGGTGGTGAATAGCGGCGAGATACATGCTATTTGATCTTGACATATCGTGATTTGTGTGCATGCTGTTGCCACAGATCGGTAGTCATGTACATCGAGTCTGTCCCCAACCGCTCCTCTCCCCCTGCCATCCTGCTCCGCGAGTCCTACCGCGAGCACGGCAAGGTCAAGAAGCGCACGCTCGCGAACCTCTCCAAATGGCCCCCTGATCTGGTCGACGGCTTGCGCACCCTGCTCAAGGGCGGCCACGCCTTCGCCTCGGTCTCGGATGCGTTGCTGCTCACGCGCTCGCTGCCCCACGGCCACGTCGCCGCCGTGCTGGGCATCCTCAAGCAGCTCGGACTCCATACCCTCATCGCCCGCAAGGCCAGCCGCTCGCGCGAGCTGATCATCGCCATGATCACCGCCCGCGTCATCGACGCGCAGTCCAAACTGGCCACCGCCCGCGCGCTCTCACCGCCCAGCGCCGTGTCCACCCTGGGCGAGTCGCTGCGGTTGGGGGAGGTCGATGAGAACGAGCTCTACGAGGCGATGGACTGGTTGGTCGGGCGCCAGGCGGCGATCGAGGACCGCCTGGCCGAACAGCACCTCAGCGAGCACACGCTGGTGCTCTACGACGTGAGCTCGACCTACTTCGAGGGCAGCCACTGCGAGCTGGCGCAGTTGGGACACAGCCGTGACGGCAAGTCGGGCACGCTGCAGATCGTGTTCGGGCTGCTGTGCACCCAGGAAGGCTGTCCGGTGGCGGTGGAGGTATTCCCTGGCTCTACCGCCGACCCGAAGACGGTGAGCGCGCAGGTGGACAAGATCCGCACCCGCTTCGGACTCACGCGGGTGGTGCTGGTCGGCGACCGCGGGATGCTGAGCGCGGCGAGGATCCGCGAGGACCTGCAAGAGGTGGAGGGGCTGCGCTGGATCACCACGCTGCGCGCGCCGACGATCCGCAAGCTGGTGGCCGCCGGCGAGGTGGCGCCGTCGTTGTTCGACGAGCGCGACCTGGCCGAGATCACCAGCGAGGAGTTTCCGGGCGAGCGGCTGATCGTGTGCCGCAACCCGTTGCTGGCCGACGAACGGGAGCGCAAGCGCCAGGAGCTGCTACAGGCCACCGAGCAGAAGCTGGCCCCGATCGCTCAGGCCACCCAGCGCGTCCATCAGCCGCTACGGGGCGAGGCCGAGATCGGCATGCGGGTCGGCAAGGTGATCAATCACTACAAGGTGGGCAAGCACTTCGTGACCGAGATCACCTCCGAGTCGTTCAGCTTTCGGCGCGATGAGGCCAAGATCGACGCCGAGCAGGCGCTGGACGGGCTGTACATCGTGCGCAGCAACGTGGAGCCGCAGGTGCTCGACGCGGCGCAGACGGTGCGCGCCTACAAGGGGCTGTCGAAGGTGGAGCGGGCGTTTCGGTGCATGAAGTCCGTGGACCTGAAGGTGCGCCCGATTCACCACCGGCGCGCCGATCGGGTGCGGGCGCACGTGCTGCTGTGCATGCTGGCCTACTACGTGGAGTGGCACATGCGGCGCTCGCTGGCGCCGTTGCTGTTCGACGATCACGATCGACAGGGCGCCGAGCGCAAGCGGGTCTCCGAAGTGGCGCCGGCGCAGCGATCGGCGGCCGCGGCGGCCAAGGCGTCGAGCAAGCGCACCGAGGACGGGCTGCCGGTGCACAGCTTTCGGACGTTGATCGACGAACTGGGCACCCTGACGGCGAACACGATGCGAATCGCCGACGGCGAAAGCACATTCACGCTGCACACGCACCCGACGCCGGTTCAGCAGCGCTGTTTCGAGCTGCTTGGGGTCACGCCCCGCATGTAGCCATGCACAGGAACCTGCACCATTGAGAAACTACCCTGACCACAAGGACTTCAGGCAATTTCGCTCCTGGAACTTCGGCCTAATGAATTTATCAAAATTGGGGCGGTTTATGACAGGGCAAGACCGGCTCTTCGAGCCGGTCGTACAACGGTCGGGGTGGATCGATCTCGATGAATCAACATTCGAGTTCCTTGCGCGCGGCGGCAGACATGAGGCTTCAGAGATCCGAGATTGGATGGAAGAGGAGTGGAGCGAGATCCCCTGTTGCCGCAGGACGGACTTAGGGATAGGGAACCGTCTAAAGTCCAAGAAATTCAAGCAATATTGAGGCGTACTTCGAGCTTCAGGTTCATCATCTGCTCCGGCGTCTGGGCCTCGAAATCGACATCGAGCCATCACTTGCTGGGACAGACAAGACCGTTGACTTTCGGTGTACAGCGCTTGGCACCCTCTCTTTTTTGTAGAAGCCACGGTGAGCGGGTTGAATAGGCTGAGCGCGAACCAGAATCTGGAAGATGTGAGGAGAAAGATCACAAAGGGTGTGGCGCATTCTCACTCGCATGTGGATCTGGAGGTCGAAGGAAGGCTCGAGACGACCCTTTCGAGAGAGCGTTTCGTGAGTCCTATCCTCGATCTGTTGAACAAGTGCCCCGCAGATGAAGTGCTACGGCGCGAGAGTGTTCGCATATCGGGAGGCCAAGCTTGCGCCCCGATTGCTATCGTATCGGAAGGAGCCTGGAAACTGACAACAAAGCTGCGTGTCTTCGCGCCAGAAACAGTCGGTCGCGTCCGGGGGCCAATAGAGGTAGACGATGTGGCTGTCGAGTGTCGATGAGGCAAAACTTGAAAACGAAAGCGTCGCACTGGCGAAGCTTGGGGCGGAAGGATGAGGTTGCTATCATCGCGATCAACGCCTGTCATAGGCTCTTCGGTTCCCAAGAGCTGGAAGAGGAGGTCGGGAGAGTGATCTACAACGACTTCAGCGGGACCGTGACCGGCTTGGATTTCGCTCATCTCTTTCGAGATATCAATGGCGTTATCGTCTTCGACAATGCAACCCTCGGAAACGAGCGAACCGCCCATGTGAAACGTTATCGCAACGGACGAGAGCTGATTCCCGACTCCCTCGAGTCTCTGATGCACGGATGTAACTTGGGGACACTGATTGGACTGCGGTAGTCTTCCGGAGACAGCGTGACCGGTTCGGAGGCGATCGATCGATCGATGATCTGAGCGGCCTCAGGTACTTGACCGGGGTCGTTGCGACCGCAACGTGCGAGCTGTTCTGTCGTGCCCGGGCCGTCCGCTAAGCCGAAGTTCCAGAGCGTGAATCTCTCGTAACTTCATTGACAGAAATTAGTGCAAGGTGATCTGCGTGCTGACTGGCGTCGTTTCGTGTCCATGTAGTTGGGGTGAATAGCGGCGAAGGACATGCTATCTGATCTTTACATATCGTGATTTGGGTGCATGCTGTTGCCACAGATCGGTAGTCAGGTACATCGAGTCCGTCCCCAACCGCTCCTCTCCCCCTCCATCCTGCTCCGCGAGTCCTGCCGCGAGCACGGCAAGCTCAAGAAGCGCACGCTCGCGAACCTCTCCACATGGCCCCCTGATCTGGTCGACGGCTTGCGCACCCTGCTCAAGGGCGGCCACGCCTTCGCCTCGGTCTCGGATCCGTTGCTGCTCACGCCGCTCGCTGCCCCACGGCCACCTCGCCGCCGTGCTGGGCATCCTCAAGCAGCTCGGGCTCCATACCCTCATCGCCGGCAAGACCAGCCGCTCGCGCGAGTGGTCATCGCCATGATCACCGCCCGCGTCATCGACGCTCAGTCCAAGCTGGCCACCGCCCGCGCGCTGTCACCGCCCAGCGCCGTGTCCACCCTGGGCGAGTCGCTGCGGCTGGGGGAGGTCGATGAGAACGAGCTCTACGAGGCGATGGACTGGTTGGTCGGGCGCCAGGCGGCGATCGAGGACCGCCTGGCCGAACAGCACCTCAGCGAGCACACGCTGGTGCTCTACGACGTGAGCTCGACCTACTTCGAGGGCAGCCACTGCGAGCTGGCGCAGTTGGGACGCGGTGGACACGACGCTGCGAGCGCCGACGATCCGCACGCTGGTGGCCGCCGGTGAGGTGGCGCCGTCGTTGTTCGACGAGCGCGACCTGGCCGAGATCACCTCCGAGTCGTTCAGCTTTCACCGTGATGAGCACAAGATCGCCGCCGAGGCAGCGCTGGACGGGCTGTACATCGTGCGCAGCAACGTGGAGCCGCAGGTGCTCGACGCGGCGCAGACGGTGCGCGCGCCTACAAGGGGCTGTCGAAGGTGGAGCGGGCGTTTCGGTGCATGAAGTCCGTGGTCCTGAAGGTGCGCCCGATTCATCACCGGCGCGCGGATAGAGTGCGGGCGCACGTGCTGCTGTGCATGCTGGCCTACTACGTGGAGTGGCACATGCGCCGCTCGTTGGCGCCGTTGCTGTTCGACGATCACGATCGACAGGGCGCCGAGCGCACGCGGGTCTCCGAAGTGGCGCCGGCGCAGCGATCGGCGGCCGCGGCGGCCAAGGCGTCGAGCAAGCGCACCGAGGACGGGCTGCCGGTGCACAGCTTTCGGACGTTGATCGACGAACTGGGCACCCTGACGGCGAACACGATGCGAATCGCCGACGGCGAAAGCACATTCACGCTGCACACGCACCCGACGCCGGTTCAGCAGGGCTGTTTCGAGCTGCTTGGGATCACGCCCCGCATGTAGCCATGCAGAGGAACCTGCATCATTGAGAAACTACCCTGACTACAAGGACTTCAGGCAATTTCGCTCCTGGAACTTCGGGCTAAACGCAGCCCGAGAGCGTTCGTCCTCCTCAAGCCGACAGGAGATCTGCCAATCGCTCAAGGGCGGCCTGCGCTTGGCGGTACCAGCAGTCGAAGGCTTCCCGCGCCTGCCGGGTGGGAGCGGCGTCGGCGCTCGCGACGACCGGCGCCAGGCTGGCGATGCCTTCGAGCACGCCGCCCACGTGGTTGCGTGTCAGGTCGCCTGGTGGCACCACCCGGTGCAGGATGCGCTCGATCTCGTCCAGAGCTTCGGCAGGCGATGTCTCCTGCTCGCGGCGGCGCTCGATCGCCGCGAGCGCCCCCATCACGTCCGCGATCGCGGCGCGGATCAGGATAAGGAGCTCCGTCTGCTCCTGGAGGTCCTCAGGGTCGGCGTCGACTCGCGGGTCGGACGTCACGTGCACGACGGTGGCGTCGCTGCTCCCGTCGGCGACCAGCTCGATGCGGTACTCGCCGGGGGCACCCAGCGGCGCCACGCCGGTGTCGAACGGGTCGTCCCCGTGCGCTGATGTCGCGTAGGAGCTGTAGGTCAGATCCCAGATCAGGCGGGTGAGGCCGGCGGCGCAGGACAGATCGCCGGCGGTCGGGTCCGCGCCGTCGCTCGCGAACCGGCGGACCGGGCGCCCGCTGGGGTCGACGATGCGGATCGCGGCCGACCGGCAGCTTTCCGGCAGCCAGTAGTAGATCAGCGCGCCACGCGGGCGCGGGCTCCCCGAGTCCAGGAACTCGCGGCGGCCGTCGCCGGCGCACTCGTGCTCGACGAAGGTGGCCTCCACGCCCAGCGAGCCGATCTGGTAGGTCTTCTGCGGGCCGGACCAGGGATCCCAGCCGACCTGCGGCAGCGTGCGCACCGCCGGGCGCGGCGTGACGAGCGCCGGCGTTGACCAAGCGGTCGCGCGACGCAGGGGGGTCAGATCGTCGAGGATCCAGAAGGAGCGGCCGTGCGAGGCCGCCACCAGGTCGCCTTGGTGGACGCGCAGGTCGTAGACGGGGACCGCAGGCAGCCGGCTCCAGCGCTCGGTCGCGTCGTTCATCCGGGTCCAGGACCCGCCGTCGTCGAGCGAGGCGTACGCGCCGGTCTCCGTGCCGCAGTACAGCAGTCCGGGGCGCTCCGGGTCGCAGCGGATCACGCGGGTGAAGTCGTCGGCCGGCAGGTCGCCGACGATCGACTGCCATGACTCCCCGCCGTCGTCCGTGCGGTACAGCATCGGCCGCGTGTCGTCCAGGCGGTATCGCGTGGCGGCCAGATACCAGCGGTCGGCGTCGTGCGGGGAGGGCTCCAGGCAGAGGACGGACGACCATTCGGGCAGGTCGGCAGGTGTCGCCTCGTGCCAGCTCTCGCCGCCGTCGCGGGTTCGGTGCACGCGGCCGTCGTCCGAGCCGGCCCAGATCTCCCGCGGCCGCGCGAGCGACTCGGCCAGCGCGATGATCGTGCAGTACACGTCGGAGGCGCCCTCGCGGGTTATCGGGCCGCCGGAGGCGACCGTCCTGTCCGGGTCGTCGCGGGTGAGGTCGGGGCTGATCGGCTCCCAGCTTCCACCTTCGTCCGTGGAGCGGAAAACCACGTTGCCGGCGGTCAGCAGCACGTCCGGGTCGTGGCGGGACGAGAGCACGGGAAAGGTCCAGTTGAAGCGGGTCGGCCACTCGGCCGGCGGGCTCGATCCGTCCATCCCGGGCACGGGTGAGATCAGCCGAACCTGCCCACTGCGGTGGTCGTAGCGCATCAGGCTGCCCGGCCCGCCGGGACTGCTCCCGGTCGCTCCGGCGTAGACGATGTCGGGGTCGTCGCGCTTGACGGCGATATGGCCGCTCTCTGCGCTGCCGGTGGTGTAGCAGTCGGCCCAGCGGATCGCACCGTAGACGCTGTCGGACGGCACGCTGACTGCGCTGGAGTCCTGCTGCGTGGCGTACACCCGGTAGGGGAAGCGGTCGTCCACCTCCATCCGGTAGTACTGCGCGGTGGGCTGATTGTAGATGCTGCTCCAGGTCTCGCCGCCGTCCAGGCTGACGGTGGCGCCGCCGTCGTTGCCCTCGATCATGCGCAGCGGGTTGGCGGGGTCGATCCACAGGTCGTGGTCGTCGTGGTGAGGCGAGGAGATCACCTCGAAGGTGTGGCCGCCGTCGGTGGAGCGGTACAGCTTCTTGCAGAGCGACCACACCTGCTCGGGATCGGTGGGATGGGCGTAGACGTGGGTGAAGTAGAACGGCTTCTCCCGCAGCTCCGTGTCGTTCGTGACCATCTGCCACGACTCGCCGTCGTCGTCGCTGCGGTACAGGCCGCCGTCCGCCGCCTCGATCAGCGCCCAGACGCGGCCCGCCCGCGCCGGCGAGGCGGCGATGCCGACGCGGCCCAGGATGCCGCGCGGCAGTCCGGGCCGTCCGGTCAGCTCATCCCACGTGGCCCCGCCGTCGGTGGAGCGGAAGATGCCGGAGTCCGGCCCGCCGCTCCGGACGGTCCAGGGATTGCGGATCGTCTGCCAGAGCGCCGCGAACAGCACGTTCGGACGGTTCGGGTCGAGACAGAGGTCGCCGGCGCCGGCCTCCTCGCTGCGGTAGAGCACCCGCTCCCAGGTGGCGCCGCCGTCGGCGGAACGGTACACGCCGCGCTCCGGGTTGCGGCCGAAGGCGCGGCCCAGCGCGGCCACGTACACGGTGTCGGGGTCCCGCGGATGCACGCGGATGCGGCTGATGTGGCGCGTGGCCTCCAGGCCCAGATGGCGCCACGACTCGCCGCCGTCGTCGCTGCGGTAGACGCCGTCGCCGTGGGTGACGTCGACCCGGATCTGCGTCTCGCCCATGCCGGCGTACACGGTGCGGTGCGCGGACGGCGCCACCGCGATGGCGCCGACCGACGCGGTACGGAAGAAGCCGTCGGAGACGTTGCGCCAGAAGCGTCCGGCGTCGGTGGTCTTCCAGACGCCGCCGGCGCAGGCGCCGAAGTAGAACACCAGCGGCTCGACGGGATCGCCGGCGACGGCCACAACACGGCCGCCGCGGTACGCGCCGATGGAGCGCCAGCGCATCGCCGCCAGCGCCCCAATAGCGTCGCTCACCGCGCCGTGCCCGCTACCGTCGCGGCGCCGGCTTCCGAGCCGCCGGCTTCCGAGCCGCCGGCCACGATGCGTCGGGTGGCGTCGATCACCCGGTCGACCTGCGCGGGGCCGATGTGCCGGTTGACCACCAGGCGGATGCGGGTCGGCGGGCGCGAGCCGCCCAGCACGCCCTCGGCGCGGTAGCGGTCGAGCATCTCGTCGGCGGTCCAGCCCATGCCGCGCACGTCCACCACCGCGAAGTTGGTCGGGATCGGCGGTTCGACCACCTCGATGCCGTCGATGGTCCGCAGCCCGTCACGCAGCCGCGTGGCGTTCGCGTGATCCTCGGCCAGCCGGTCGATCATCTCCTGCAGGGAGAGGATGCCGGCGGCGGCGATCACGCCGGCCTGGCGCATCGAGCCGCCGTGGATCTTGCGGGTGTCGCGAGCCGCCTCGATGAAGGCCGCCTCTCCGCACAGGATCGAGCCGACCGGAGCGGACAGCCCCTTGGAGACGCAGAACATCACCGAATCGACCTGCTCGACCAGCTCGGCGGCGGGCAGACCCTGGGCGACCGCGGCGTTGAAGAGCCGCGCGCCGTCGCAGTGCACGCGCATGCCGGCCGCGTGCGCGGCGCCGGCCACGGCGTTGACCTCCGCGGGCGTCACCGCGCCGCCGCCGGTGTAGTTGTGGGTGTTCTCGATGCAGAGCAGCAGCGGCTCAGCCTCCGGGTGGGCCGCGACCGCCTGTTGCACGTGATCGGGGGTGAGCACGCCCCACTCGGTCTCCACCGCGGCCGACTCGACGCCGAACAGCGCCCGCGCGAAGCGGTCGCGGTCGCTCGAGAACATGTGCGCGTGCGTCTCGTGCACGGCCAGCGCCCGCCGGCCGGCGCCGGAACGGCTGCCGATCTCCAGGTAGGTGATCAGGGCGGTGCTGTTGCCCATGCTGCCGCTGGGCACGTACACGGCCGCCTCCTTGCCGAGCCGTTCGGCGGCCATCGCCTCCAGTTGCTTGACGGTCGGATCGTCGCCGAAGGTGTCGTCGCCCACCTCGGCGGCGTGCATGGCCTGCCGCATCCGCGCGGTGGGGTGGGTGAGGGTGTCGCTGCGCAGGTCCACGGTCGGGTCGTCATTCATCGCATGCCTCCACAGGCGTCGATCAGCATTTCCTGCACGATCAGGTCGTGCTCGGGCGAGAAGCGCGGCTCGCGCTCCCCTCGGGCGACCTGGATCAGCTCTTCCAGGTCGCCGATGTAGCGCGGGCGGTGCTCCACCTCGATGTGCTGCCAGCCCTCCTGAAAGGGAGGCTTGGGCTCCCGCAGGCAGAGCTGGATGTGCGGGGGCTCGATCGGCTCCAGGATGGCGCTGCCGCCCAGCCCGTGCACCTCCACGCGGCGGTGCGGGCCGGCCTGCGTCTCCAGGGAGGTGCCCTCGATCACCGCCAGCGCCCCCTGCCCGGTGTAGTCGAAGACGATCACGCCCAGGTCGGTGCCGGCCGGCATCTCCTCGAATCCGCGCGCCGACGAGCGCAGGAAGGGATGGATGGCGTCCGCCTTGCCGAACATCCAGGCGACCTGGTCGACCAGGTGGCAGTTCTCCTCGATCATGATCCCGCCCTCGTAGCGGTGGAGCTGGTTGCGGTGGTAATATTCCGGCTCGCTGCCGGCCCGGAAGCGGGCGAAGTTCACGCGGCCCAGCAGGCCGTCGCGCACCCAACCCTGGATCATCTCCAGGCCCGGGTTGTAGCGCCACTGGTAGCCCATCTGGATGCAGAGCCCGGACCTGCCGGCCAGCTCGTAGAGCTCGCGCAGCTCTTCCACGGAGGTGCCCGGCGGCTTGTCCAGGTGGATGTGCTTGCCCGCCTCGACGGCGCGCCGCGCCCACGGGATGCACTCCCAGGGCCAGGTCTCGATGAAGACGACGGCGATCGTGTCGTCGGCCAGGATCTCGTCGGGATCGTCGATGAAGCGCACGCCGCTCCAGATCTCGCGCCCGCCGCGCGCGGCCAGCATCTGCGGGTCCGGCTCGTGCACGCCGACCAGCTCGGCGTCGAGCCGGCGCAGCACCGGCTGCGAGTCGGGATCCATCACCTTGGTGGCGTGGGTGTGGGCGATGCCGATCTGTCCGATGCGCAGCGTCTGCGCCATGGGTACCTCCTGCGTACGGCTCGCAGTGTACGACACCTCGGGAGTGCCCCGCGCGTGCGCCCACCCTGTCGCGTATGATCGGGACGACGACGATGAGCGACGGCTGGAAGCAGCGGGTCCGCGACCCCGTGCACGGTCTCATCATGTTCGGAGGCCGCGACCCGCGCGGGAACGAGACGGACCGGATCGCGTGGCGCCTGCTCAACACGAAGGAGTTCCAGCGCCTGCGCCGCATCCGCCAGCTCGGCTTCTCGGACACGGTCTATCCGGGGGCGACGCACAGCCGCTTCGCGCACAGCATCGGCGTCTACCACATGGCGCGCCGGCTGCTGGACGTGATCGCGCGCGAGCAGGGAGCGAAGCACGACCGCGACCGGGCGCGGGTGGCGCTGCTGGCTGCGCTGCTGCACGACATCGGTCACGGCCCCTTCAGCCACGCCTTCGAGAGCGCCTCGGACGCGATCGGGCTGCAGCGGCGGCACGAGGACTGGGGCGCCGAGATCGTCCGTGGCGACACCGAGATCAACCGCGTGCTGCGCGACGTGGACGAAAGCCTGCCGGAGCGGGTGGGAGCACTGCTCAGAGAGGAAGAGCCGAAGGACGTCTACGCCGCCGTGGTCTCCAGTCAGTTCGACGCCGACCGGCTGGACTACGTCCAGCGCGACCGGATGATGACCGGGGTGCAGTTCGGCCACGTCGACTCGGACTGGCTGATCGACTGCCTGGAGGTCGGCTCCGTGACGATCGGAGAGCGGGACTACGTCCCCGTACAGTGCCTGTACCTCGGGCCCAAGGGAATCGCGGTGGCCGAGGACTACCTGGAGGCGCGGTTCCGGCTCTACTGGACGGTCTACGTGCACAAGACCACGCGTGCGGCCGAGAAGATGCTGGAGGCGTTGCTGGAGGCTGCGGCAACCTCGTTGCGCGGCACGGACCTGGCCCGCCGCGATCCGGTCCTGCGTCATCTCACGGCGGAGAACCTGTCACTCGACGCCTACCTGCGTCTCGACGACGCGGCGATCTGGGCCGCTCTGGGCGAGTTCGCGGACTGCGGCAACCGGTGGGTCGCGGAGCTCGCCGGACGGTTGCGCGACCGTCATCTCTACAAGTGCCTGGAGATCGGCTCCTGGGACGAGCGGCAGGGCAACCTGTATCTGCGCTTCCGGCGCGAGCTGGAGGAGCGCCGCCTCGAGTGGCTCGGCGACCTGCTGTTCGATCAGGCCACTATCACGCCCTACACGTGGTACGACTTCGACGACGACGCGTCGGCTCTCAGCAAGGTGCTGGTGAAGGTGCGGGCGGACATGGACGAGCCGCGTGACATCGCCGAGGAGTCGCCGATCGTGAAGGCGCTCCATGACCGCCGGCCCGGCCGGGTCCAGCGCGTCTTCGCTCCGGACGCGGAGAAGCTGGCGACGCTCGACGAGATCCTCCGCCAGGTGAAGGGGTAGGAGCGCTCACCTCACGCGAAACGGTCGGGGCTGAACGGCTGCAGATCGATCGCTGGCTGGCTGCCCGCGATCAAGGCTGCCACCGCCTCGCCCGTTGCGGGCCCCAGCGACAGGCCCAGGGTGCCGTGCGCGGTGGCCAGAACGACGTTCGCGTGGCCGCGGGGGCGGCCGACGATCGGCAGCGTGTCCGGGGACAGCGGACGCAGTCCGTGCCAGACCTCCGCTCCGGGGTCGGCGGCATCGAAACGGGCGCCCGGCACGACCCGGCCCGCGCCGTCCAGGATCGCCTGCATGCGCCGCAGGTTGATCGAGCGGTCCAGGCCGGCCAACTCAAGCGTCCCGCCAATCCTGACCCCGTGCGGCAGGGGCGTCGCCACCGTCCGGGCATCACCCAGGTTGACCGGCCGGCTCGGCCGCCATGGCGGATTGGAGAAGGTGACGGAGTACCCCTTGGCGGCCTGCACCGGCAGGCGTAGGCCGAGGCCGGCCGCCACTCGCGGGCTCCAGGAGCCGGCGGCGATCACGATCTGGCCGGCGGCGATCTCGCCGCGCGAGGTGAGCACCGACGCGCGGCCGCCGCGTCCTTCGGCCGGAACGCGGAGCACGTCGGTCTGCTCCACGATCTGGGTGCCGGACTCGAGCGCCTGCGCGTGCAGCCAGCGCACGAAGGAGCGCGAGTCGACGTGGGCGTCGCCGGGGTATAGCACGCCGCCGACCACCCGCGGTGAGAGCGCGGGCTCCATCCGGCGCACCTGTTCGCCGATGAGTTGCTCGAACGGGATGCCGTGCCGGGCAACCCGATGGGACTCTTCGAGGTGGTGCTCTAGTCGTTCCTCGGTCAGGAACGCGTACAGCACGCCGTCGGCGGCGTAGCCGTAGGGATTGGTGCCGTCCGTGGTCGTGCCTGCCGCGGTGGCGGCGATGCCCGCGTGCAGCCCGGCGCTGTGCTGCAGGAACTCCGCCATCGCCGCCGTTCCTGCCTCGGTGCGGGCCGGCTTCGACGCCTGCGCGAAGCGCCACAGCCAGCGGACCATCTCGGGGCGCCAGGGGCTGCGGATGTGCGGGCTGGTGGGGTCGAACAGCCAGCGCAGACCCTGGGCGACCACGCCCGGCGCCGCGATCGGCACGGCGTGACTGGGACACACCAGCCCTTGGTTGCCGTAGGAGCAGGCCAGGCGGTCGCCGATGGTGGCTGCATCGACGACCGTCACGCGGGCGCCGGACCGAGCCAGGTACCAGGCGCAGCTCATGCCGACCACGCCGCCGCCCACGATCAGGACGTCCGGGCTGCGGTCGCCGATCACGGCGCCGGTTCCCGGACCGTGCGGCGCAACTGGCCGCAGGCGGCGTCCACGCGGCGGCCCATCTCCTTGCGCGTGGTCACCGTCACGCCGTGGCCGGCGACGATGGCGGCGAAACGGCGGACCGCCCCCGCTTCGGGCTCGGCGAAGGGCAGTCCGGGAACCGGGTTGTACGGGATCAAGTTGACCTGCGACCCGCTGCCGGCCAGCAGCCGGCCCAGCGCCCCGGCATGGTGCGGCTCGGCGTTCCGCCCGGCGATCAGCGTGTACTCGTAGGTGACCCGCCTGCCGGTGGCGGCGAAATAGTCGTCGGCGGCCTCCATCAGCTCCGCGATCCCGTAGCGCTCGGCGACCGGCACCAGGCTCCGCCGTGTCTCGTCGTCGCTCGCGTGCAGGCTGATCGCCAGCCTCACCGGCAACCCGGTCGTCGCCAGGTCGCGGATGCGCGGCGCCAGGCCGACGGTGCTGACGGTGAGCCGGCGCGCGCCCAGGGCGATCCCGTCGGGATCGGTCAAGGCGCCGATCGCCTCGATGAGGCGGGGGAAGTTGGCCAGCGGCTCGCCCATGCCCATGAAGACGACGTTGGTCACCGGCCCGTGCGCGGCGGCGCAGAGCACCTGTGCCACCATCTCCCCGGCGCTGAGGTTGCGCGTCACCCCGTCCAGTCCGGACGCGCAGAACGCGCACGCCATGCCGCATCCGACCTGGCTGGAGACGCAGACCGTGTGGCGGCCGCCGTCGCGGATCGACACCGCTTCGATCAGCTCGTCGTCCAGCGCGCGCAGCAGCAGCTTCACTGTCTGCCCGTCGGGTGTCGGGCGGCGCTGCTCAACGGTCAGCGGCGTGGCCGGCAGCTCGTCGCCCAGCCGGTCGCGCATGGCCGCCGGCAGGTTGGTCATCTCGCGGTAGTCGAGCACGCCCCGGCGCAGCAGGTGGGTACGGATCTGCCGAGCGCGGTAGGCGGGTTCGCCCAGGGAGGTGAGGCGCTCCGCGAGCGCGCCCTCGTCCAGATCCAGCGCCGAGGTCATGGCTCCCCGAGTATGCACCGCGATGCGAGATTCCGTCCGCGTGCTGGCGTCGCGTCTTGCGGATGAGCGGGGCATGTGCCACATGTAGCACGATGAGTTCCGTCGGCGTCCGCGAGCTTCGGCAGCGGGCGAGCGATTACCTCCGCCGCGTCGAGCCGGGCGAGACCTTCGAGGTGACCAATCATGGCCGGCCGGTCGCGATCCTGAGCCGGATTCCCGACGGTTCACCGCTGCAGCGGCTCCGTTCCGCGGGGGAAGTGATGGAGGCGCAGGGCTCGATGGACGATGCTCCCCCACCCCTCACGGCCGAACCCGGAGCCGAGCTGCCGTCAGCCCGGCTCGCACGGACCCGTGAAGGCGAGCGATCGTAGCCGCGTCACCACTGCATCGCGTTGCGGGGCAGGGCGATTCGGCCTATGGTGACCGGAGCCCAGATTTCCATTTCATAGGATTCGCCATGTCCGCTCAGAAAGTGCTCTGCGTCCTGTACGAGGACCCGGTGGGAGGATTCCCGCCCGACTACGCCCGCAACAGCATTCCCACCCTTCCCCAGTACCCGGACGGCCAGACGCTGCCGACGCCGGCCGGCATCGACTTCACGCCCGGCCATCTGCTGGGCTCCGTGTCCGGCGGACTCGGCCTGGGGCCGTTCCTGGCCGAGCGAGGCCACCAGTTCGTGGTGACCTCGGACAAGGACGGACCCGACTCGAAGTTCGAGAAGGAGTTGACCGACGCCGACGTGGTGATCTCTCAGCCCTTCTGGCCCGGCTATCTGACCGCCGAGCGGATCGCCAAGGCGCCCAACCTCAAGCTGGCCATCACCGCCGGCATCGGCTCCGACCACGTCGACCTGCAGTCGGCCATCGATCGGAACATCACCGTCTGCGAGGTGACGTGGTGCAACAGCATCAGCGTCGCCGAGCACGCGGTCATGCAGATGCTGGCGCTGGTGCGCGACTACATCCCGCAATACGGCTGGGTCGTCCGGGGCGGCTGGAACATCGCCGACGCCATCTCCCGCTCCTATGACATCGAGGGGATGGACGTGGGCGTGGTGGCGGCCGGCCGCATCGGCCTGGCGGTGCTCAAGCGGATGAAGCCGTTCGATGTCAACCTCCACTACACCGACCGTCACCGCCTGCCGGCGGACGTCGAGCAGGAGCTTGGCGCGACCTACCACGACAGTGTCGAGTCCCTGGTAGCCGCCTGCGACCTGGTGAGCATCCATTGCCCGCTGCACCCGGAGACCGAGCACATGTTCGACGACGCCCTGATCGCCAAGATGCGCCGCGGCTCGTACCTGGTGAACACCGCGCGCGGCAAGATCTGCGACCGCGACGCGATCGTGCGCGCCCTGGAGAGCGGCCAGCTCGCCGGGTACGCCGGCGACGTCTGGTTCCCGCAGCCGCCGCCCAACGACCACCCGTGGCGTTCGATGCCCAACCACGCGCTGACGCCGCACACGTCCGGCACCTCGCTGTCCGCCCAGGCCCGCTACGCGGCCGGCGTCCGCGAGATCCTGGAGTGCTGGTTCGACGGCACGCCGATCCGGGACGAATACCTGATCGTGCAGGGCGGCGGACTGGCGGGCACGGGAGCCCACTCCTACAGCGAGGGCGACGCCACCGGCGGCTCGGAGGAAGCGGCCAAGTTCAAGTCCGGATAGACGACGCCACTCGCCCGGCGACGTACCGACGAAGTCGACGCTCCTCCCTCCAGGAACTCACCGGCGGCGTGCGCGGGCACGACGAATGTCTCACCGCGATGCGCGGCGAGGAGCGTCCGAGCCCTCGACTCCGACCCCGTCTTGGTCCGCCACAAATCGACCAGGAAGGTCGCGGCACCCGAAGAGAGTCGGCCACCTCCACGTCGCGCGCGGTGGCCACCCGCTCTTCCTCGCGCACGGCGGCCGAACGTGCCTGGTTCGCGGCGCGCTCGGCCTCGGACTGCGCCTTGGACCGTTCGGCGACGGCGATGGTGCGGTCCTGGTCGGGCAGCTCGATGGTCTTCTTCTGCTCGATGCGCGCGGTCTCCACCAGCCGGTCGCGCTCGATCTCGCGGTTGTTGACCGCCTGCTGCATGGAGATGCGCTGCTCTTCGACGGTGCGCTCGGCGTCGATGTTGGCGATCTCCACCTGCCGCTTCGCCTGGATCTCGGCTTCCTGCGCGTCGCGGTTCTTGGACGCCTCCTCGATGGCGATCTCCGCGGTCTGGTCGGCCTTGCGGACCGCGATCTCGCGCGCCTGGGCGAGCTGCGCGTACTCCTGGTCGCGGGCGACGTCGAGCTTCAGGCGCTCGGCGCGAGGTTCTTCGTGCGTACCTCCACCTCGGTGTCCTGCTCGAGGTCGTTGCGCGTCTTGCGGCGCGGCTCGATGGCCTCGTCAGGCGCGTGAGACCCTCCGCGTTCCGGGGGTTGAAGTGCTGGACGCTCGTCTGGTCGAGGCCGGTCAGCGACACCGACTCCAGCTCCAGGCCGTTCTTGAGCAGGTCGTCGGATACCATCTGCTGCACGAAGTCGACGCGTTTCTCGTGCAGTTCCTCCATCGCCATCTCGGCGGCGACGGCGCGCAGCGCGTCGACGAACTTGCCCTCCACCAGCACCTTGAGCTCATCCGGCCTGCGGGTCGTCCGGCTCCACCATGACGTAGTGGGTATGGCCGTGCGCGTCGCGCAGCTTCGCCTGCGCGGCCTCACCCTGCCGCGCCGTGCCCAGGGTGACGGTCGCGACCAAGCCGACGAACGAGTCCTCCGTCACGGCGTCGGTTCTTCCATCGGGATCACGCGTGAGAGGACGCCGCCGGCCGCCCGCAGGAGCAGCAGGGAGCCCGCGGAGACGGCCGGCACGGCGATCCACGAGGGCAGGTAGGAGCCGAAGATTGCCTTGACCAGCCCCTGCAGCACGATGCCGCCGAGTCCGAAGATCGTCAGGAAGGCGACCAGCAGCATCAGCAGGGGGACCTTCCCCACCTGCAGCCACCCAAGCACCTTCGTGAACGGCCCAAGGGCGGCCTCCGACACGTCGATCTCGGCGCTCGCGTCGGTGTCGGGCAGAAGGGACTGGAGATGTTCGGAGACGCTCGCGCCGATCAGAGCGCCCACGCCTTCGACCGCCGCGATCAGCAGCATCACGGCGAGCGACCCCGTGAAGGCGATGTTGCCGGCGTCCAGCAAGGCATCGATCATGGGTGTCCACGTTCACAGCACACGCAATGAGTACGCCATATACGCAATGAGTACGCCTTGAAAGCCACTCGTGACGCGCGAAGCGTGCATCACGATGCGGAGGCGGCCTTGAGCTCCTGGAGGCGCTGCGCCTCGGGATGGTCCTTGTAGAAGGGGTCCAGCGGAAAGCAGCCGGAGATCAGCCCCTTGCGCGGCGCGGTGGTGCAGTCGCTGAACGTGCGGCAGATGCGCTTGCGGGCGAGCGGCTGGCCGGCCAGCACGTCGTGCGGAAGGTCGGGGTAGGAAAGCATCATGCGGCCGAGGCCGACCGAATCGACCTGCCCGCGGCTGACAACCTCGGCCGCGACGGCGGGCAGCCACTCCTGCAGGTAGCTGTAGGCGGACCCCACGAAGGTCAGCGCCGGGAAGCGCCGCTTCAACTCGCGCACGACGTCGATCTGGCGCGCCACGCCGACCAGCGGATCCTCGGGCGGCTGGTAGCCGTCGGACGGCGGGAACAACGCCGGGCGCTGCAGGTGCGGCGTGTAGTAGGGGCTGCCGGCGGTGATGTTGACCAGCGGGATTTCGAGCCGCTGCAGCAACTCCAGGAAGGCGAACGTTTCGGTGAGATCCAGCGCGGTCGGGTCGTCCTGGGAGACGCCGAAGCCCGAACGGTAGGGTAGTGCCACCGACGTCGGCTCCCCCGTTCCGTCGTCTCCCGACGGCTGGAAGGGCACGGTGTCGAAGGCGCTGAGCCGCACACCGATCAGGAGCCCCGGCGCGCGGCTGCGCAGGCCGGCGACCACCTCGCGCAGGAAGCGCGTGCGGTGCTCGAAGTCCCCGCCGAACCGGCCGGTGCGATCGCGGCAGCCCAGCAGCTCGTGGCCGAAGTAGCCGTGGCAGTGCTTGACGTCCACGAACTCGTAGCCGGCCTGTTGGGCGAGCACGCCCGAGGCGATGAAGCGATCGACCAGCGCCTCGATTTCCTCGTCGGTGGCCAGGGGATGGTCGCCGGCGATCCCGAAGCGCTGATCGAGGATGGGATGCCGCGCCGGGAGCCACGGCTCGGAACGCGCCTTGTCCGTGGGCTTGCAGAACCGCCCGGAATGGGTGAGCTGCAGGCCGACCAGCAGGTCGTCGGCGGTGCCGTAGCGCTGCCGGTGCTCGTCGACCAGCGTGCGGCGCAGGCCGACCAGGTCGTCGATGGTGTCCTCGCCGATGCGGAGCTGGTTCGGGTTGGCGCGGCCGGCGTGCTCGACGGCCACCGCCTCGCATCCCCATACGAGCTTGGCGCCGCTGCGGCCGAAGGCGCGCCAGCGCCGCTCGACCAGGTCCGAGGGCCTCCCGTCGGCGGTTCCGTCCCATCCCTCCATGGGCTGCACGCAGAAACGATTGCCCACGGTCCGGCCGTCCGGAAGGGTCAGAGGCTGGGACAGCGGCCCGGCAGTATCGCCCTCGGCGAACGGAAGTTGCTCGGTGATGCCGAGCTGGTCCAGGTGCTCGGCGAAATGCTCCGCGGACTTCAGCGATGCGACGCGACGATACTTAGGTGCCACGCCGCCACTCTGACCAGGATCGGCGGACCTCCGCAACGCCAGCGCCGACAGTTGCGGGCGCGGCGATGCGTGCGGCACCCTTGGCGGGGGTGCAGATGACCGAGGACGAGAGATACCTGTTCGACATCAACGGCTACATCGTCGTCCGCGAAGCGCTGTCGGCGGACGACATCGCGCTGGCCAACGACGCCATCGACCGACATACGGAAGAGATCCGCGTGCGGCTCGGCGAGCTCTCGCTCTCCGGCGGCTCGGAGGCGCTGAGGGGCAGCACCGGCCGCGGCGACCTGGACGGCGCGCTGACGTGGGAGGAGCCGTACGGCCGCCCGTTCCGGGACATGCTGGTCAACCGCACGGTCGTGCCCTACCTGGATGAGCTGCTGGGCACGGGGTTCCGGCTCGACCACAACCTCGGCATCCTGACCATGAGCAAGGGCGCCGAGGGCCACGTGCTGCACGGATCGTCCGGACCCGCTTTCGACCGCCACCAGTACTACATCGTGCGCGAAGGCAGGATGCACAACGGACTGACCGTGGTCGCCTACCAGCTCACCGACATCAACCCCGGCGACGGCGGCCTGTGCGTCGTACCCGGCAGCCACAAGGGCAACTTCCCGTGTCCGGAAGCCATGCGCCACGGCGAGGCGTACGGCGAGTTCGTGAAGCAGATCACCTGCAAGGCCGGGGACTGCGTGATCTTCACCGAGGCGGTCACCCACGGCACGCTGCCGTGGACGGCCGACCACCCGCGGCGCACGGCGCTTTTCCGGTTCTCGCCCGGCAACATGGCCTACGTCCCGCACGCGTGGCCGGCGGAGATGCTGGCGATGATGAGCCCCGAACAGCGGCTGGTCATGGAACCGCCCTACCACCCGCGCCTGAACCGGCCAGCCCTGCCGTTGGAAGGCGAGCCGGCAGCCGACGGGTCAGCGCGATGAGCGAGCAGGCGCGCACCGCGCTGGTCACCGGCGGCAGCCGGGGCCTGGGCCGCGGCGTGGCGATCGCGCTGGCCGCCGATGGCTTCTCGGTGGCGATCTGCTACCGCAGCGACGAGGCGGCAGCGCGGGAGACGCTCGCGGTCTGCTGCGGCAAGGCCGAGGAGCGCATGGCGGCAGGCTCGCCGGCAGGGCAGCGGTTCACGGCGCACCGCGCGGACGTGGCCAGCGCCGCCGACCGGCAGCGGCTGGTCGACGAGGTGCATTCCGAGTACGGCGACATCGACGCGCTGGTCAACAACGCCGGCATCGCGCCGCGGCGGCGCGACGACCTGGTCGAGGCCACCGAGCAGTCGTTCGACGAGGTGCTGCGGGTGAACCTGACCGGCCCCCACTTCCTGACGCAGGCGGTGGCGCGTCGCTGGCTGGAAACGGAGGCGCGCCCGGGGTACCCACGCAGCGTCGTGTTCGTGACCTCGATCTCGGCCGAGTACGCCTCCACCGCGCGCGGCGAGTACTGCATCTCCAAGGCCGGCCTGTCGATGTCGCGCGAGCTGTGGGCGGCTCGGCTCGCCGAGGAGGACATCGCCGTCTACGAGGTGCGCCCCGGCATCATGCGCACCGACATGACCGCGGCGGTGACCGCCAAGTACGACGCGCTGATCGCGGGCGGCCTGGTCCCGCAGCGGCGTTGGGGCACGGCCGAGGACGTCGGCTCCGCGGTGGCGTCGCTCCTGTCGGGAGCGTTCCCCTTCTCGCAGGGCACGGTCATCGACGTCGACGGCGGCTTCCGCCTGAAGCGCCTGTAGGGAGCGAGTAAGGCAGCGGAGCCCAGGGTTGCTCCCAGCTCACGCGGTCCGCGTTGGCGCGGGCACATCGGGGCGTGTGGCTGTCGCTGATACCGTGCTGTGTCCAAGCACGCCGAGCGTGGAGGCCAGGATCCTCAACGCCACGCGCAAGGCGCCGACCGATGGCGCCACGCACTGGAGCACGCGCCGCCTGGCAGCGAAGCTGGGCGTGTCGCACATGATGGTGGCGCGGGTATGGAGCAAGCACCGGCTGCAGCCGCACCGGTTGGGGCGCTACATGAGCTCCAACGATCCGGACTTCGAGCAGAAGGCGGCCGTTTGCGAAGATCTCGCGCGACGTGATCACCCGCGGAGTGTTCAGTTCGGTGGCGGATCTGAAGAGCAAGCTGATGAGATACATCCGCGAATACAACAAGAATCCGCGGGTCGTGAAGTGGCATTACGTTGATCCGTCACGCATATCGGTGCATTAATGCTCGTTACAGTCCATTAGCAAGAATGCGAACCCGCGTCAAGGCGGGGCCTGTTCCGCTGAAGGTGTGGCAGATGCAGATGCGGGCTGTAGCAGTGGCTGCCGGTGGCGATGGCTCCGACGTCTGGTACGCCGCTGCACGGCACATGGGGTATGTTGGTGAGCAGGAACCATGCAGATTGACATGAAGGTGAACGCCGCGGACCTGGCGGACGCGGCGCACGAGGTATTCGAGGCCGCCGCCGGCAAGGTGCGGAGCATCTACGAGACCAGGGACCCGAGCAGCGGCGCCCCGGTCTACACGGTCGCCGGCCGCTACACGCAGCGCGGCTGGACGGAGTGGACCGAGGGCTTCCAGTACGGCTGCGCCCTGCTGGCGTTCGACGGTGCCGGCGACGACGAGTTGCTGGAGCTGAGCCGGCGGCAGACCTGGGAGCACATGGCGCCGCACCTGAGCCACGTGGGCGTGCACGACCACGGCTTCAACACCATGAGCACGTACGGGAACCTGCTCCGGTTGGCCCGCGAAGGCCGCTGGCAGGCGAGCGACGGGGACGTCGAGGCGTGCCGCGTCGCGATCAAGGTCTCCGGCGCCGTGCAGGCGGCGCGCTGGACTACGCTTCCGGACGAGCTTGGCTACGTCTACTCGTTCAACGGGCCGCATTCGCTGTTCATCGATACCATCCGCTCGATGCGCGTGCTGGCCGCCGCGCACGACCTTGGCCATGTCCTGATGGGCGAGCGCGACCGCCGCATATCGCTGCTCGGCCGGGCGCTCCGGCACGCGGAGACCACGGCCCGCCATAACGTGTACTACGGCGACGGGCGAGACTCCTACGACATCGCCGGCCGGGTCGCGCATGAGTCGATCTTCAACACCAACGACGGCAGCTACCGCTGCCCGAGCACCCAGCAGGGATACTCGCCGTTCTCCACCTGGACCCGTGGGCTGGCCTGGGCCGTGCTCGGCTATCCGGAGCTGCTGGAGATGCTGGAGTGGTGCGATCCGGGCGACGTGGCCGAGCTGGCCGTCCCGTCGATGGAGTCGGTGGCGTCGGCAAGCGCGCGGCTGCTGCACGTGGCGCGGGCGACCGCCGACTTCCTGATCGACCACTCGGCCAGCGACGGGATCCCGTATTGGGACACCGGCGCGCCCGGTCTGGCCCAGCTCGGCGACTGGCGCAGCCGGCCGGCCGAGCCCGACAATCCGGCCGAGCCGGTGGACTCGTCGGCGGCGGCAATCGGGGCGCAGGGGTTGCTGCGCCTGGGCGCCCTGCTGGCCGGCAGCGACGACGAGGCGGCGCGGCGCTACACGCAGGCCGGCCTGACCATGGCCCGCACCCTGTTCGCGGCTCCCTATCTGTCGGAGGACCCGGGTCACCAGGGCCTGCTGCTGCACGCGGTCTACCACCGCCCCAACGGCTGGGACCACGTGCCGGACGGCAGCGCCGTTCCGAACGGCGAGGCGTGCATGTGGGGCGACTACCACCTGCTGGAGCTGGCGGTGCTCGTGCAGCGCCTGGGCCGCGGCGGCCGACTCACCTGGCTGTCCCCGCGCGCCGGCGCCGCCGACCGCGGGACGGCCGCCTGACGACGGGCGGGAGACGACATGAGACGGTTGAGTGCGATCGCGACAGGAGTTGTATTGATGTTCGGAGCATCCATGGCAGGCGCCAGCGGTCTGGGCGAGGAAGGGTCGGGCGCCCTGGTCACGGAACGCCTTGCCCTTTCGGGGTTCACCGGGATCGAGGTTGGCGGTTCCTGGGAGGTCACCGTGCGGCCCGGTCCATACGACGTGCAGGTCACCGTCGACGACAACGTGGTCGACGATCTGCGGGTCGAAGTACGCGGCGACGCGCTGTACTTCGGGTTGCGGCCGCAGGTGAGACTGCGGCGCGTGACGCTGCGCGCGCAGGTGACCATGCCGGCGCTCGATGCCGTCGGGGTGAGCGGCAGCGGAGACGCGACCTTCTCGGACTTCGAGAGTCCGGCGCTGCGGCTCAGGGTGACGGGCTCCGGCGACGTGGAGGGCTCGGGGATCTCCGTGGGCGTCCTCGATGCCGGGATCTCGGGCTCCGGCGACATCACGCTGGAGGGCTGCGCAAGCGAATCCGCCGGGGTGTCGATCACCGGCTCCGGCGACGTGACGCTGCGCGGAGCGTCCGATGAGCAGCCAACCGGCTCCGTGACGCTGCAGATCAGCGGCTCCGGCAGCGCCGACCTCGACGGATGTGCGTTCGCCTCTGCAAACGTCCGAATCACCGGCTCCGGATCGGGGACGCTGACGCTGGGCAGCGGCGACCTCGCTGGCAGCATCTCCGGCTCCGGCGAGGTGCGCTACCGCGGCTCTCCCGCGCGGGTGGACGTGCGCACCACGGGCTCCGGCCGCATGATCAAGGACGGCTGAGCGGCCAGCTCACCCTCCGACCGGCGCCGTGAATCTCATTGACACGTTCGGAGGGCGCGTGTGACAGTCCCGGCCAATCCCACAACCTGATTGCTACCGCGGGTAAGCATGGTTTGGCATGCTCGCCGGTAACGACCGATCGGAGGTTCTTCTTGAAAAGGAAACTGTTGCTCTCGTTGATGTTCGTGGTGTTCGGGTCGATGCTGTTCGCCGCCGGCACGGAGGAAGGCGCGGCCGGCGACGTCACGCTGACCTACCTGACGTGGCTGACGCAGGGCGAGGAAGACGAGCTGTTGAACCGGTTCATGGAGGAAAATCCCGGGATCACGATCGAGGTGGAGGCGATTGACGGAGCCAAGTACGGCGAGATCCTCAGGTTGCGAATGACCGCGGGCGACCTGCCGGACGTGATCACGGCCAAGCAGAACTTCGTCGAGATGCTGCTCAAGGAAGACTGGGCGCTGGACATCACGGATGAGCCCGCGACCGCCCTGCTCGAACGTGCTCCCGCCGTCCGCGACGCCCTCACCTACCAAGGAAAAGTGTACTCCGTGCCGCACGAGGCTTCCCTGGGCTACAGCCACATGTACTACAACAAGGTGATCTTCCGGGAGCTGGGGCTGCCGGTGCCGTTCGCTCCGGCATCGATCGACGAGCTGGAGTCCGCGCTGGAGACGATCGCGGCGGCGGGCATCGAGCCGGTGCTGTTCGGAGCGAAGGATCACTGGGTGACCGGGTTCTTCGCGCTGCGCTATTTCGAGTCCGCCATGTATGGCGCGCTCGCGGAGATGAACGGGGGTACCCCCATCGAACCGAACGAGGCCTATTACAGCGGCGTAGCCAAGCCGTCCGACGCCCTGCGCACCGCCTTCGAGACGCTCAAACGCTGGCAGGACAGCGGCTGGATTTCGAGAAACAGCCTGTCCATGACGTGGCCGGAGTCATTCGCTCACTTCGCGGCCGGCAACGCCGCCGTATTTCCGCAAGGGTTCTGGGTTCCGGGCATGGACCAGACGCTGCAGGCGGACGCCGAAGTGTTCGAGATCGGCGCCTTCTACATGCCCCAGGACAGCGTGGACGGCAACTACTACGCCACAGGCATCACGGACAAGATGCTGATGGTGAACGCCAGGTCCGACAACCTGGACGCGGCCAAGGTGCTGCTGAACTGGCTCGGCTCGGAAGAGAACCTCGCTTCCTACCTCAATTCGCGCAAGGCCGGAGGCTTCATTCTGCCGGTCGAAGGCATCGAGCCGCAGCCGGTCTTCGCGGAGTGGAACGAATACCTCACGTCGCTCGAACCGATCACGCTGCTGACCGTGTTTCCGTTCGTGCCCGGCGACGAGCACACCAACTATGGACAGTTCAGCCAGTCGGTGCTGGCCGGAGCGACGGTCGACGAAGCTCTCGGCGATCTCGATGCGTTCTACGCCGAGCACAGAGGCCAGATCTCGGTACCAGAACGCTAGTCCGGCGTTCGGGCGGGGGAGACCGGCGACGGTCTCCCCCAACGGCCGTCCCACAGCGCGGTGACCGGAACCAGACTGTCATGAAACAGACCCCCGGGCTGCGGGGCAAGCTGGAGCGACGCGACTTCAGAGCGGCCCTGCTCTCGATCGCCATCCCGTTCGTCCTGTTCTTCGCGTTCGTCTACTTTCCGCAGTTGATGAACGTCTTCCTCAGCTTCACGGACTGGAACGGCTACAGCAGCAGCTTCAGCTTCGTGGGGCTGGCGAACTACGCGAAGTTCTTCACCTATGAGCCGATGACGTCCGCGATCGTGAACTCCTTCGTGTTCACCCTGAGCGTCACCGTCCTCGGTCTGGTCACGCAGCTCGGGATGGCCCTGGTCCTGTACCGGGGGATCCGCGGTGTCGGCTTCTTCAAGACGGTCTTCTACCTGCCCCTGCTGTTCAGTTGGGTGATCCAGTCGGTGATCTGGAACAGCATCCTGCGCTTCAACGGGCTGCTGAACACGCTGCTGGAGTCGATCGGTCTGGAGGTGCTGATACGCGACTGGCTCGGCGAGATCGGCACCTCGATGGCAGCCGTGATCTTCGTGAATACGTGGGCCGGCTTCGGCTACGGCCTGATCATCTTCCTTGCCGGGCTCCTGTCCATCCCGCGGGAGCTCGAGGAGGCGGCGCAGATCGACGGAGCTTCCGGCTTCCGCGGATTCAGGCACGTCACGCTGCCGTTGATCATGTACTCGGTGACCATCGACCTGTTTCTCGGGATCCGCACGCTGAGCACGTTCGATCTGATCTTCATCATGACCAGAGGGGGGCCGCGCGGTTCGACCAGGACGGTGGCGCTGGCGATCTACGAGGAGGCGTTCCGCTTCGACCGGGTGGGATTCGCCGCCGCATCCGCGGTGCTCCTCACCTGCATCATAGGAGTCCTGGCGTTCCTTCAAGTCCGGACGACGCGGCGTCTGGAGGTTCAGCATTAGCGCTTCAAGAGCCGCGGCGTTGCCCAACCGAACAGGCGATGCGCTCGGGGTGGCGATCTTCAGGTATGCGCTCGCCGTGGGTGCGCTGATGGTGATCGGCATCCCGATCCTCTATGGGTTCCTGGGGGCGTTCAAGCAGAACAGCGAGGTCCTCCTCTCCAGGTTCCTGCCCGAGTCCGTGTACTTCGGCAACCTGATGCGCGTGCTCGGCGATCAGAGGGTGCTGCGAGCGATCGTCAACTCGTTCTACATCTGCCTGTTTTCGCTGATCGTAGGATGCGTGCTGTGCCTGTTGGCGTCGGTACCGATCGCCCGGCGCACGGAGCGGATCTTCGGCGTGCTCTACGCGATCTTCCTGAGCTCGATGATCGTCCCCGCGATCGCCAGCTTCGTGACGCTGTACGTCATGATGGCCAGGCTGCGGCTGGTGAACAACACGTCCGCGGTCTCGCTGCTGTACGCCGCCCAGTTCATGCTGCCGATCGGCGTGCTGATTTTCACCAGCTTCCTGAGGACGGTTCCCCTGGAGCTCGAGGAAGCGGCGAAGATGGAGGGGTGCGGCTACTTCGAGCGCATCTTCCACGTGAGCGCGCCCCTGATCAGGGCGCCGGTGCTGTCGCTCGCCGTCCTGCAGCTCCCGGCAGTGTGGAACGAGTTCCTGATACCGCTCCTGTTCCTGCGCAAGCAGGAGACGAAGCCGCTGACGCTGCTCATCTACAACTTCACAAACGAACACGAGAGCGACTTCGGCGCGATCTTCGCGCTGATCGTCGTCGGCATGATCGTGCCGCTGGCGCTCTTTCTGGTCGCGCGGAAAAAGATCGAGGAGAGCGTCGGGGCTACGGCCGGTGGCGTGAAGGGCTGAGGCGAGGGCGGCCCTACTCGCGTTTCGCCACCATCTCGTGCATTGCGACGACCGCACGCTTGGCGATGGAGAGCGCGCGATCGGCGTCGTCCCTGGTCGGAGTGCCCAGAGGCAGGAGACCCGACTCCGCCGGGTATCTGCCTCGGTAGATCTCGTCCATGAAGTCGACATCGGCAGGATGTAGTGGCGCAGGCAACCGATAGTCCTCGGTTATCGCCAGCAGCCGATGGATGCTGTGGATCTTTTCGAGATCCCAGCCACGGTCCAGGAGCATGGTCTTGATCGATTTCTCCACAGACTGCTGGGCGTGATAGCACGCGCCGCGGAAGAAACCGCCGGACAGGAGATGCTCGGCGGCATTGAGGTCCTCCTCCGCCTGCTGGATCCACGCCCTGATGCCCTCTCTCATGTAGATACAGATTCCCTCGCTGACGATCTTGCGCAGGAACACGCTTCCGCGCCGAAACTCCTCGGCGAACCGGGAGCGGGTAAGCACGTAGTCGTCGATGTCGAACATGCGCTTGAAAGAGCGCAGCGCAGTCGTCAACTCGCCAGCGCTGTCGTTGCCCGGCGGGCCGTCACGGTCCTCGGTCACGACCAGCAGGTCGAGGTCATTGCCTGACGCTGCCTGCGCGACTGAGCCGAACAGGATGATCTCGACCGGATCGACCGCCTCGACGACCGCGTCACGCACCAATGACGCGGTCTTACGTGTCACCACGGAAGCAACGATACCACGCGGCCGCTACGCTCGGGCTGCAGCGGTGCGGGAGCTGCGCCGACCGCTCCGCAGGGCTCGGGGATCGACGCGGACGTTGAAGGATCGGCGGCCAGAAGCCCCAGACCAGGCTGAAGAAGGCGAGCAGGAACGTTTCCTGACCAGCCCGAAGAAGAACGGATCGCGGAAGAACTTGAGAAACCACTTCAGCCCGCCCCAGTCGCTGCCCCACACGCCGTCCAGCAGAAGTTCTGGAAGGCGAGGACCATGTTGTAGGCCGGCAGATAGCGGAACAGGACGATGCCGGCGACCGCCGGCAGCACCATGAGGTAGAGCAGCGGGCGGCGGCGGACGTCGCTGATCAGCGGATGGCGTTTCTTCCAGGTGCCGGTGAGCTGCGCGTCGTGTTCGACCGAGCCCATCGGCGGACCGCTATCCCGCGGCGGGACCGGGGCGGCTGCCGGCGCCGGGATGCAGGATGTCGCGGACTTCCAGCGGCTGCCCCAGCTCCTGGTTGGCCTGCTCAAGCTTCTGGCGGCTGGAGACCACGCAGACCGAGGCGTGCCCGGACGGCGCCAGCAGGTCGCCGAGCGCGTCCCTCACGGCCCGCGGGGTGACGCGGCGCAGCGACTCGTAACGTCGCTGCCGCAGCTCGTCCGTGGTGCCGCTCAGGTGGCGCTGCAGCGCCGCTCCGGTCGCCTGTCCGGGCCGGACCGCCCGGAAGTCGCCCTTGGCGGTGGCGATGATGGCGCGGTCGATGTCGAGCTGGCTCCAGTCGGAATCGGCGACGTAGCGGTCCGTGGCGTCGAACACGCCAAGGGTGCGCGCCACGTGCGGGTCGTGGTACGAGCCGAAGGAGGCCCGCGCGGATCGCGAATCGTAGGAGAAGCTCGCGCCGTAGGCGTTGCCCTTGAAGCGCACCTCCGGCAGCAGGTAGTCCATGCGGATCAGGTGGGCCCCCACCCGCAGCGGCGCCTCGGCCGGGTCGGAGGCGTGCGGCGCCGGGATCACCTTGGCGCAGTGGGCCACCTGGATCGGCCCGGCCAGACCGGCGTGCGCAGGCGGCAGTGGAGCGAAGCCGGTCGGCGCGGCGACGACCGGGGCGGCCGGCATCGACGCGATCCATGAGGCCAAGGCCGTGGAGGCGAGGTCGAAGGCGGCGTCGCCGCCGGTGAAGCTCACCGCCAGGCGGTCGCGGTTCAGCAGGAAGTCGCGGATCGACTCGATCCGCCCGATCAGCGCGTCGGCGTGTTCGCCGAACGCGCCTGCGACCTCTTCACACTGGTCGAGTTGCGGGAGCCCGCCCATCAGGTCATGCAGGTAGCCGTCCTCGCTCATGCCGCGTGCCGCGTAGGTCTGGGCGGTGCCCAGGCCCTGATGCACCAGTTGGGTGCGGAAGCGGGAGCGCGTCTGCACCATGACCTCGCGCAGCCGCTCGCGGTCCCCGGGATCGACCTCGAACAGCAGGTCGCGCAGCAGCTCCAGCGCCGCCGCCATCTGGTCGTCCAGCGCCTTGAGGCGAACGGTCAGCCGCCAGACCCGTCGCTCCGGCTCCTCGGCATGCCAGCCGATGCCGGTCGAGGCGGCGATGCCGCCGGTGGTGGCCGCCGATCGCCGAGCGATCGCCGCGTAGTCCTGTCCCGCGGCGCCGAGCTTGCGCAGCGCCGACGTGTAGCGCGGCACGAAGGGCCAGAGCTCCGCGGGCAGTCCGATCAGGTCGAACGACAGCGCCAGGTAGTTGACGCCGTTGGCGTACACGTCGTTGCGCAGGACATCGACCCCGCCGACGTCGTGCACGGCGGTGTCGATGCGAGTGATCTCGCCCGGCAGATCGCCCACCGCAAGCTGCGGCAGCCGCGCCAGCGCCTCCGGGCTGTTGGGCTGGCTGTTGCTGCGCTGCAGCGCGGCCGCCTGCTCGGCGATCCGTTCGGTATCCCCGTCGGAGAGACGTGAGCGCAGCGTGCGCATCCGTTCCGTGAAGGCAGTGTCCGTGCGTTCCTGCAGCTCCGGATCGGGACGCAGGCGGATGCGGAGGCGGTGCGGATTGGCGAGCAGCCGTTCGCGGATCATCCGCTCGAAGAGCTTTGGATCGTCGCGGTAGCGCTGCCGGAACGCCTCCAGGTGCTCGCCCAGCCGCAGGAACGTCAGGGGGTCCATGCCGTAGATCCACGCGTCCAGGACCCGGTCCAGCATGTGCAGCGGGTACATGGGCTGGATCTCCTGGTAGTGGTAGGTGGCCTGCTGCAGGGCGGTGTCGACCTGCTCGGCGGTCACCCCGTTCTCGGCGATGTCGCCCAAGGTGGATACGACCAGGTCCGTGAACTGCTCGGTGCGGTCGGCTTCGCTGTCCTTGATGCCCACGGCGAAGGCGATCTCACGCCCCAGCGGAAACGCCCCCGAGGAGACCAGGTCGGCACCGATGCCGCTGTCGATGATCGCCTTGCGCAGCGGCGCCGCCTCGTGGCCGAGCAGGATCGTGTCGAGCAGGTACCACTCGATCCCGGCATCGACGTCGGTGGCATCGGCGGTGAGCCAGCCCAGAAACAGGTAGGTCTTGCCGTCCGTTGCCTCGCCGGGGCCGACCGGATAGGTGTCGTCGAAGTGGCGCGGCTCCGACCAGCGCGGCTGCAGGCCCAGGTCGATCGCGGGCGTGGCGCTGGTCAGGCCGGAGAGCCGTGGGCTGAGGAAGTCCAGGTAGTCCCGCGTCGGGATGTCGCCGTACAGGAAGAAATAGGCGTTGCCGGGCTGATAGTGGTCGGCGTGGTAGCGGCGAAAGGCATCGTAGGTGAGGTCCGGGATCGCTTCCGGCTCGCCGCCGGAGGAGCGGCCGTAGATGGTGTCCGGCAGCAGCTTGCGCATGGCGCCGCGGTACAGCCGAGCCAGCGGGCTGGAGTAGGCGCCCTTCATCTCGTTGTAGACGATGCCAGTCACCACCAGCGCCCCGGTCGGGTCGTCCGGATCGGCGGGGGCCAGGTGGTGGCCTTCCCGCTTGAAGGAGTCCTCGGTGAGCAGGGGATGGAACACCGCGTCGAAGTACACCTCGGCCAGGTTGAACAGGTCCTTGCGGGTGTTGCTGGCCACCGGGTAATAGGTGCAGTCCGGCGCCGTCATGGCGTTGATGAAGGTGGCCATGCTCATCTTCAGCATCTCGAAGAACGGCTCGCGCACCGGGAAGCGCCGGGAGCCGGCCAGCACCACGTGCTCGAGGATGTGCGTCAGCCCGGTGTCGTCCGGCGGCGGCGTGGGGAAGTTGATCGAGAACAGGTTCTCCGGGTCGTCGCAGTGGACGTGCAGGATGCGGGCGCCGCTGGTCCGGTGGTCGATTCGATAGGCGCGGCCCCGCACCTCCGGCACGGGATCGACGGAGCGCACGGTGAAGCCGTCGATCGCCTCGCCGGCGGCGTGCAGGGCTGGGGGAATGGCAGGCATAACGGGCGCAATCATACCCGACGCCATACCCGACGCGGGCGCCGGCGAGCGGCCGCCGGCTCAGCCTTCGCTCTGTGGTGCGATGCTCCGGTAGGCGCCGCCGAAGAACAGCAGCGGATCGCCGTCTTCGGCGTCTCCGGCGACGATCCGGCCGATGAAGATCTCGTGGTCGCCGCCCGGCAGCCGATCGGTCAGCCGGCAGTCCACCCACGCCAGCGCGTCGCGGAACACCGGCGCGCCGGTCTCGGCGGTGCGCAGCGCGACGCCTTCCAGGCTCTTGGGGCCGGGGGTGGCGAAGCGCTGGGAGAGGTCTTCCTGGTCGCGGCGCAGGATGCTGACCGCGAAGGCCTCCGATTCGCTCAGCCGCTCGCGCATGGCGTTGCGCAGGTCGACCGCGAACAGGATCAGGGGAGGGGAGAGCGACAGCGACAGGAGCGAGTTGGCGGTCATCGCCCAGCCCGCGTCTCCGTGTCCGGTCGTCACCACGGAGACGCCCGTCGCGAACATGCCCATGATGCGGCGCTGCTCGCGGGGATCGAAGTCCGGCATCAGCTGCTCCTCTACTGTATGGTCGAGACGAGCGTGTCGAGTCCCGCGGCCGGATCGGAACCCAGGTCGACGCGGAGCACGCGCCGGCCGGCGTCGAGCAGCGCCTGCCGGTCGCCGAGCGCCTGCGCCTCGATCAGCACCCCGAACGACAGCGAGCTCGCCTCGGCGCCGTCACGGTCCGGAATCGGCAGGTCGTCCGTGTGGCCGGCCGTGAGCTGCATGAACGCGCCGGCGCCGGCATCGCCCTTGTGCAGTTGCCCGGTCGAGTGCAGGAAGCGCGGGCCGTAGCCGCAGGTCGTGGCAAGGCCGGTGAGCTCCAGGATGCGCCGACGCAGCCGGTCCAGCGCCGCGTCGGTGGCAGGCGTCGGCGCCAGGTAGGCGTGCAGCGCCACGTACCCGCGAGGTCCATCCGACTCCGTCGGCCACAGGAACGCCGCCAGTGCGCCGGGCACGTCTGCCGCGCCACCGCCGTACACGGTGAGGCCGTCGAGGGCCGCCGTCGGGATCAGGACCGGCAGGGAGCCGGCGTCGCGGTAGGCGTCGACCATGCTCCGCGCCCCGACTTTGGCCGATTCCACGTTCGGCTGGTCGAAGGGGTTGATGCCCATCACGGCGCCGGCCACGGCGGTGGCGATCTCCCACCGGTACATGACCGCGCCCAGTTCGTCGGTCGAGTCCAGGACGCACTCGGCCACCGGGTGGCCGGCTTCGGCCAGCGCATCGAGGCCGCCTGCCGGCTCGGTGCTCAGGCGATGGCCGACGAACACCCGGTCCTCGGGATAGCGGCCGGCGGCGAGCTCCATCTCGCCGTCCACCGGCAGAATGCCGCGGCCGTCCTTGCCGGTGCTCTCCGCGACGAGCTGCTCGATCCAGGCGCCGAGCGGAGCCAGACTCTTCGAGGAACGCAGCATCAGCTTGTCCCGCCCGGACCGCTCGGCAGCGCCCAGCAGGGCGCCCAGGGCTACCCCGGCGCTGTCCTCGATCGGCTGCACGGCCTCGACCGCGGCGGCCTCCAGCAGACGCGCGACATCCACGCCCATGAGCGCTGCCGGCACCAGGCCGAAGTTGGACAGCGCCGAGTAGCGGCCGCCCACCTCCGGGTCGCCGTACATCACGTGCGCCGCCCCGAGCTCGCGGGCCTCGCGCTCCAGGCCGGAGCCCGGATCGGTGATCGCCACCACGCGCGACTGCGCCGCCGCGCGGCCGAGCTCGCGGTCAAGCCACGTGAACAGGTGCCGGAACAGGCTGATCGTCTCCACCGTGCCGCCCGACTTGGTGGCGACCAGCACCAGCGTCCGCTCGGGCGGCGCCTCCGCCACCGCGGCGCGCACGGCGTCGGGATGCGTGCTGTCCAGCACGCGCAGGTTCAGGTATCCGGGGCGGCTGCCCAGCACGCGGCCGAACACCTCGGGCGCCAGGCTCGAGCCGCCCATGCCCAGCAGCAGCGCCCGGGTCAGGCCGGCCGCCCGAGCGTCGGCGACCACGCGCTCGATCGCGGGCAGCTCGGCGCTCATCGCCGTGGGAAGCGTCAGCCATCCCATGCGGTCGGCGATCTCGGTCGGGTCGGGACCCCAGACCGTGTGGTCGCGCGCCCGCAGCCGGTCGCCGATCCGTTCGGCGCCCAAGCGCTCCCGGCACGCCCGAACCTCCGCCGCGAGGGAGGATGGGTCGCAGTGGAACGTCAAGCGGCCAGCTCGGACCGTTTGTGCTCGACCGACGCGAGCAGCGCGTCCAAGGACTCCGCGAACGCGGCGACGCCGGCCTGCTGCAGGTCGGCCGTCACCCTGTCCAGGTCGACGCCGGCGCCGGCAAGCCCGTCGACATGGCGCCGCGCTTCGTCCACGCCCGCGGTCAACGTGACGGCGGCCGTGCCGCCGGCGCGGAATGCGTCCAGCGTCTCCGGAGGCATCGTGTTGACGGTGTCGGGCCCGATCAGGTCGTCCACGTACTTGGTGGCCGGGTAGGCCGGGTTCTTGGTGCTGGTGCTGGCCCAGAGCAGGCGCTGCACGCGGGCGCCGGCCGCTGCCACGTTTTCCCAGCGCTCCCCGGAGAAGATCGACTGGTACGCCGCGTAGGCGATCCTGGCGTTGGCGACCGCCGCCATGCCGAGCAGGGGCGAGCCGTCCGGCAGGGCGTCGTCGACCGCCGTGTCCACGCGGCTCACGAAGAACGACGCCACGGAGCCGATGCGGTTCACTGCGTGGCCGCCGGGCACGGTGGGTCCGTGTGCGGCCAGCGTGGTCAGGCCGTCCAGGTAGGCGGCTGCCACCCGGCGATAGCCGTCCACGGAGAACAGGAGCGTGACGTTGATGTTGATCCCGGAGCCGATCAGCTCGGCGATCGCGGGCACTCCGGCCGGGGTGCCGGGCACCTTGATCATCAGGTTCGGGCGGCCGACCGCCGCCGCCAGCCGCTTGGCAGCGGCAACCGTTCCCCGCGTGTCGTGGGCGAGCGCCGGGCTCACCTCCAGGCTCACGAACCCGTCGCGCCCGTCGAGCCGGTCGTAGGTGGGGCGCAACTCGTCGCAGGCGCGCGCGATGTCCGCGATCGCCAGGGTCTCGTACGCCTGCTCCGTGGACGCGTCCCGGGGCACCTCGCGGAGTTGCTGGTCGTAGTCGTCGCTCTCGCCGATCGCCTTCTGGAAGATGGTGGGGTTGGACGTGACCCCGCGCACGCCCTCGGCTACCAGCCGGGAAAGGCCGGCGTCGCGCAGGAAGCTGCGCTGGATGAAGTCGAGCCAGACCGCCTGGCCCAGTTGCGTCAGATCGTGTGGTGTCGGCACCGCGGGTCTCCTTGAGTGATTACGCCACATGGTACCGCGCGCGTTCGATGGCAGTCATGCGACGGAACCCGGCAGGGACGTCTTCGAGCCGCTGTTTCGCGATCGATCATTCTTGTCTGGATCGGCCGGCGCGGGTAGGCTCGATCGATGAAGCCGCAGTCCGCCCGACCCCGCTACCTCGACGCCATCACGGCGCTGTTCGTGACCACGCTGGTGGTTTCGAACATCATCGCCGGCAAGCAGGTCGCCTTCACCGCGACCATCGTCCTGCCCGCCGCGGTGATCCTGTTCCCGCTGACCTACATCCTCGCGGACGTGCTCACCGAGGTGTACGGCTACCAGCGCTGCCGCCGGGTGATCTGGATCGGCTTTCTCTGCAACGCCGTGGCAGTCATCGCCATCGCGATCGGCGGCTGGCTGCGGCCGGCCGGATTCTGGGACGGCCAGGACGCCTACCTGCGCACCCTGGGCGCGGTCCCGCGCATCGTGGCGGCATCGTTCCTGGCCTACCTCGCCGGCGAGTTCGTCAATTCGTTCGTGCTCGCCAAGCTCAAGGTGGCCACCTCGGGCAGGATGCTGTGGCTGCGCACGATCGGCAGCACGGTGGTCGGCCAGTTGATCGACTCAGGCGTGTTCATCACGGTCGCCTTCATCGGCGTGTTCCCTTCCGGCCAGGTGCTGCAACTGATCGTGGCGCAGTGGCTGTTCAAGGTCGCGTACGAGACGGTCGCCACGCCACTGACCTACGCCGTGGTGGGCTGGCTGAAGCGGAGCGAGGGCGTCGACCATTTCGACACCGGGACCGACTTCACGCCGCTTCGCGTGGGCGTGCCGTCCCGTGGCTGAGGATTCCCCGGCCGGCGACGAGCTGACCCTGCTCGGCGCGGAGGGCGTCGCCCAACCGTCCCGGAAGCTGGAGACGTTCCCGAACCGCAGCCCGGACCGACCCTACCTGGTGAGCCTGGAGTGCCCGGAGTTCACCTGCGTGTGCCCGATGACCGCTCAGCCGGACTTCGCCACCATCTCCATCCGCTACATCCCCGACCAGCGGGTCGTGGAGTCCAAGTCGCTGAAGCTGTACCTGTGGTCCTACCGCAACGAGGGAACATTCCACGAGCACGTGACCAACCGCATCCTCGACGACCTGGTCGCGGCGCTGCAGCCCGTCGCCTGCGAGGTGACCGGCGCCTTCAGCGTGCGCGGCGGCATCTCCATCACCGTCCGCGCCTCCTTCGAGCAGCCCGGCTCGGGCGGTTGGTCCGTACTCCCACCGCCGGCTCCCTCAATCGTGTAGCCCGCCGGGACGGCACGTACGCAGCCACCGATCCCACGATGCCACCGGTATCGCACCCGTTCAAGAAGGAGCCTTGGTCGTTCTGATGAAACTACAATGATCATGCTCCACCCCATGTTCACGTGAAGAGCAGATGGGACCATCACCAGGAGAAGGGGGTCTTGAAGGCCGAACACCTCGCACAATTCTTTTTGCGAGTGTGGTTTGAGGAGGACTTGGAAGTTTCCATCTATGAGCTGGACTTTCGTCCGTTGTTCGTCGACGAGAATCCCGGCGGCGTGTTCGAGTTATTGAGAGACGAGGAACGGTTTCGGCAGGTGCTCGGAGACTATGCGCTGATCTGGCCCAATCCCGAGAGCGGTGCGTATGACGAGCATGCAATCGATCTGGCTCCCGAGCGTGTGCGCTTTTTCTGTGAGCGGTATGGAAAGCGAGTCAAGGGAGCACACCAGGAGAGGGTGGCCTGAGTCGTTCCTCGAGCTCCACAGAACTCGTTGTCCGCGGCGGGCTGGTGTTCGACGGCACCGGCGCTCCGCCGATGGAGGCGGACGTCGCGGTGAGCGGCGGGCGGGTGGCGGAGGTCGGGCACATTCGCGCATCGGCGGAGCTGGAGATCGACGCGCGCGGGCTGAACGTGACGCCGGGGTTCATCGACATCCACAGCCACTCCGACTATACGCTGCTGGTCGATCCGCGGGCGGTGAGTGCCGTGCACCAGGGAGTGACCACCGAGGTGGTCGGCAACTGCGGTCACGGCTGCTTTCCGATCAGGGATCGGCTGCTGTCGTCGCGCATCATCTACGGCTTCGACGGGCAGGTGCCGATCAACTGGTCCACGCCGGCGGCGTACCTGGAACGGCTGGAGCGGGCGCGCCCGGCGGTCAACGTGATCACGCTGGTGCCCAACGGCCAACTGCGCCTGGCGACGATGGGGCTGGAGGACCGCCCGGCCGGCGAAGCCGAGGTGGCGGCCATGACGCACCTCCTGGAAGAGGGCATGGACGCCGGGGCCTGGGGCTACTCGACCGGCCTGGAGTACGCCACCGAACAGGGCGCCCGCGAGCCCGAGATCACCGCGCTGGCGGCTGCCGCGGCCCGGCGCGGCGGGCTCTACGCAACCCACACCCGCGATCGGGACCAGGACGCAGTCGGAGCGGTGGAGGAAGCGATCCGCACGGCCCGCGCCGCCGGTGCCAGGCTGCAGGTCTCCCACCTGGCGCCGCGCAGCGGCCCCGATCACACGGCCCGCTGCGTCGACGCGGTGGACGGCGCGCGGGCCGCAGGCGACGACATCGCCTTCGACATGCACACCCGCCTCTACGGCCTGACCTTCCTGTACGCGATGCTGCCGCATTGGCTGCTCGGCGAGAGCCCGGAGAGCCAGGCGCGCCACCTGGGCATGCGCGAGTCGCGCGAACGCATTCGCTCGCATCGCTCCATCATCACCGGGCTCGGGGACTGGGGCCGCGTGTACCTGCTGGACAACGAGGTGTGGCCGGACCTGGCCCGCCTGGACTTCGAGGAGATCGGCCGCCGCCGCGGATCGGGCGCGTTCGACGCCGCCTGCGACCTGCTCAGGGACAGCGTCGGCGCCGACAGGGCGCCGATGGTGATCATGCGCAGCTACACGCAGGAGATGCAGGAATCGGTGTTCGCGCACGAGTTGTGCGTGCCGGGGTCCGACGCGACCGCCCTGGCCCCGGACGGCCCGCTGGCGGGCTCGGCGTTCATGGGCGCCTATGGCTGGGCCGCCTGGTTCTGGCGCTTCATGGTGTGCGACAGCGCGCGCCTGCCCCCGGAGGCCGCCATCCACAAGCTCAGCGGCCAGCCGGCGGACATCCTCGGCCTTGCCGATCGGGGCCTGCTGAGACCTGGCATGCGGGCGGATCTTGCCGTCTTCGATCCCGGCAGCTTCGCGGACACGGCGACGACGTTCGAGCCCAACCAGCTCGCCACCGGCATGCGCCACGTGGTGGTCAACGGCACGATTACCCTCCGGGACGGGTCACTGACTGGGAAACGGGCGGGCGAGGTGCTGCGCAAGCGGTGAGAACCGAGCGATCTCCCGATCAGGAATCCTCGCCGGTCTCTCGGTACAGGAGAGCCGTGCTGGCGGCCAGGACCTTGTCGTAGGCGGCCAGCGCGCCGGGGTCCAGGTCGGCCTTTGGTATCGGTTCCAGGTCGAAGTGGCCGTAGCGGTCCTGGCCCCGCACCAGAGTGGCGGTGTCGCGCATGCCGGAGTTCTGGCGAATGGAGGTGGGGACGTAGCGGACCGCGATGCCGATGCGGCGGTCGCCGCGCGCCGCGGGCGCCGAGCCGTGCACGATGAGGACGTGGTGGAGGGACATCTGCCCCGCCTCCAGAGTCAGGTCGACGGCCTCGCTCTCGTCCACCTCGACGGAGACCTCCTGGCCGCGGGTGAGCAGGTTCCGGCCGTCGACCGTGTCCGTGTGCGGCATCTGTCGAGCCGATTGGGAGCCGGGAATCACGCGCATGCAGCCGTTGTCGGGGGTGCTGGGCGACAGGGCGATCCAGGCCGTGACCACCTCGTCCGAGGACAGGCCCCAATAGGTGGCGTCTTGGTGCCAGGAGACGAACGCGCCGTCGCCGGGGTTCTTGATGAACGCGTTGCTGGTCCAGCATAGCAGGTCCGGGCCCAGGATCTCGGCGACCGGGTCCAGCACGCCGGGGTAGCGCACCAGCTCGGAGAGCCACGCCAGCGCGACGTGGCCCTTGTGGCGAAGGATCGTGGGTGCCCGCTCCGGCTCCGCCTCCTCGAAGGATTCCAGCTTCGCGCGGAAGGCGGCCGCCTCCGCGAACGACAACGCCGGCACCGGACACAGGTAGCCCTCATGGGCATAGCGTTCGCGTGCCGTCATGGGTCGATCATCCTACCATCACACGCTGGCAGCGCAGGGAGGATGCATGACAGATCGCGACCGCTACGAATCAGGCCGCAGAGTGCTCTCGAAGATGCTCGGCGAAGCCGCTGCAGAGGCTTCCACGGAGAACATGCGCGCAGTTCATCCCGAGCTCGAGCGACTGGTGATGACGCAGGTGATGCATGACCTGTACGGGCGTCCCGGGCTGGACATCAGGATACGCCTGCTGTGCACGATCGCGGCGCTGACGGTGCTCGGCCGGCCGGAGCAGATCGACGTTCACATCGACCGGGCGCTGGGCTCCGGATGCACGAAGACGGAGATCGAGGAGGTCATGCTGCAGATGAGCGCGTTCGGAGGATTCCCCGCGGCGCGGGACGCGCTGGCCGTGCTGCGCGACAAACGGGACGGTTCTACCGCCAGGGAACCATGAAGACCCCGGCCTCCGTGGTACGATGCAGGGCCGCCACGTGGCGGTGATACGCACGGTGAGGAGGCCGCGGTGATCAAGCGGATGGAGAAGAAGTCGGAGTTGCCAGCCGACTGTTACATCTACAAGCACTCGAGCGCCTGCCCGGTGTCGGCGGCGGCGGCGCAGGTGGTTGAGAGCACGGCGTTCGATCTGCCCGTCTACTGGGTGAACGTGATCGAGCAGCGCAAGCTGTCCAACCAAGTGGCGAAGCGCTATGGCGTCCGGCACGAATCGCCGCAGCTCCTGAAGATCGAGCAGGGCAGCGCCACGACCGTCCTGAGCCACCACCAGATCTCGCCCGCGCAACTCGCGCACACCGTCAGCGGCTGAGGGGCGGCTTCGTGTACGTGGGAACGCAGTTCGGCTGCCGGCACGACACCGATATCGAGGTGCTGGCCCAGCTCGGCGTCATGCACGTGGACCAGATGCCGACGGAACCGTGGGAGGAGTGGACGGCCGATACGCTGAAGGCGCTGCGCGAGCGCTTCGCCCGGTACGGCATCGAGCTGGAGATGATCCACATCCCGCTCGGATCGCGCAGCGCGTTCGTGAATGAGGCCGGCGCGATTTTCCTGGGGCCGAGCGACGCGCGTGACCGCCAGATCGAGCGCATGTGCGAAACGGTGCGGATGGCCGCCGAGGCGGGGCTGCGCGGCCTCAACTACAACGTCACGCTGCTCGGCCACCTGCGCACCGAGCCGCGCTACGGGCGCGGCGGCGCGAAGCTGTCGTCGTTCGAGCTCGACAAGCTGGACCAGTCGCTCGGCACCTTCGAGGGCGGCCCCGCCGACGAGGACACGATGTGGGAGCGCATCGATCACTGGCTGCAGAACATCATGCCGGTGGCCGAGGAGTACAAGATCCAGATGGCCTGCCACCCGTCCGATCCCGGCATCGGCTACGGCGCCGAGTATCGCGGCGTGGCCCGCGTGCTCGGCATGGTGAACGGCTTCAAGAAGCTGGTCGAGCTCTACGACAGCCCCTACAACGGCCTCAACTTCTGCATCGGCTGCATGGCCGAGTCGCTGGAGAATCCGCGGGCGGACATCTGCGAGGTGATCCGCTACTTCGGAGAGCGCGACAAGATCTTCAACATCCACTTCCGCAACATCAAGGGTGGACTGGGGAACTTCGTCGAGGTGTTCCCGGACGAGGGCGACGTCGACATGCTCAAGGCGCTCCGGACCCTCAAGGAGGTCGGTTACCGGTACATGATCATGCCCGACCATGTTCCCGGACTGTCCGGTGCCGAGCCGCACCAGGTCGGCTTCGCCTACACCTACGGCTACATCCACGCCCTGCTGCAGGCGGTGAACGACGAAGACCGGTAGGGTGGACGGCCCGCTTCGCGTCGGCGTCTACGGCGCCGGCAACTTCGCCAACCGCGAGCATCTGCCGAACTTGGCGCGTATCGACGGCGTGCGCGTGGTCGCGGTCTGCGACGTCGACGAGCAGGCGGCGCGAGCCACGGCCGCGCGCTTCGGCATCCCCGGCGTGTACACCGACGGGATGAAGATGCTTGCCGGGGAGCGGCTCGACGCGCTGTGGTCGATCGTCCCGGCGGCCGCGCGCGGCGACGTGGAAGTGGCCGCGGCGGAGCAGGGCGTCCACCTGTTCAGCGAAAAGCCGCAGGCAACGGAGATGCGGACCGCGCGGCGCATCGACGCGGCGATCCGCCGGAGTGGGGTGCTGTCCGCCGTCGGCTTCCGCGAGCGCTACCGCCCGATCTTCCAGGAGGCGAAGCGCCTGCTCGCCGACAAGAAGGTCGTCCACGTCCGCTTCCAGAGCTTCCGCGACCTGCCGGCGCAGGACGCCGGCGACGCCGAGTTCCGCAGCTACGGAGCCGCCTTCTTCGACTGGGGGCCGCACGCCGTGGACTACTGCCGGTTCCTGAGCGGGCTGGACATCACCACCGCGCAGGCGTTCTTCACCGACCGCCCACCCTACCTGACGCCGCTGTCGGCGTCGTTCAACTTCGTCATGGAGTGCGGTGCCACCATGACCGTGACGTTCGTCTGCGCCGGTCCCGGCGGTCCGACGAACGAGCCGTATTTCCTGATCTGCTTCGAGGGCGGCTATCTCAGCGTGCACGGCTACGACCGCATCGAGATGAACGGCCACACGGTGTACGCGGCGAAGGAATTCAACCCCTGGTTCGAGCTGGACCGGCGCTTCTGCGAAGCGGTCAGGACCGGAGACGGCAGCAGGCTGCTGAACGACTACCATGACGGCCTGTCCACGCTGGCGCCGCTGCTGGCGGGCTGGGAGTCCGCAAAGCGGGGCGGCGAGCCGATCGACGTCCAGGCCTACCTGCGCGGCTGACCGCTTTCCGGCCCGGCGAGCTCGAACAGGGCGCCGAGCACCCGGTAGGTGAGGCCCCAGATCGCCTCTCCGCCGTAGGCGATCCCTGGAAACACCAGGCGCCGTTCGCCATCGGCGATCTCCACCGAGGTGCGGTGGGACGCGTCGATCAGATGCTCGATCGGGATCCACATCGCCGCGGCGACCTCCGCCGGTTGCGGGCGCAGCGCCGGCAGCTCGGGGGAGCAGAGATGGAAGAACGGCTGCAGCCAGCCCAGGTGTGGCCGGCCCCGGCGGGTGATCTGCATGGGCGGCAGGGCGCCCAGGTACCGGCAGCGCGCCAGGTCCAGTCCGACCTCCTCGGCCGTCTCCCGCACTCCGGCCGCGCGCGGGTCTGCATCGGTCCGGGCGACCCGGCCGCCGGGAAACGCCATCTGCCCCGACCACGGATCGTCCGGCCGCTCCGAGCGCTTGATGAAGCAGAGCGCCGGGGCGGCGTCGGGACCGCCGAGCACCACGCAGACGGAGGCGGTGATCTCGTGCTCCGGGGACGACTCGTCGTGACCGCGTCCCATGAAGGCATCGACGATTCGCTGTGCGGTCACTCCCGTATAGTACGCTGACACCGAAGACCGCGGGTCAGCAGGGGGAGAACGATGATCCTGACAACGGCCGCGAGCATCGCCGGCCATCGCGTCGTCAAGACGGTCGGCCTGGTACGCGGCAACACGGTCCGCTCCCGCCACATGGGGCGGGACATCATGGCCGGCTTCAAGACCATGGTCGGAGGCGAGATCGTCTCCTACACCCAGATGATGGACGACGCCCGCTCCGAATCGGTGGACCGCCTGGCCGCCGACGCTCAGAAGCGCGGCGCCAACGCGGTGACCGACATCCGCTTCACCACCTCCGCGATCATGAGCGGCGCGTCCGAGATCCTGTCCTACGGAACCGCGGTGGTCGTGGAGCCCGAGTAGCCCCACCCGCGGACAGCGGCTCAGCCTTCGCTCGCCGGTTCGCCCGAATCTTGCGGATAGATGGCGACGATCACGGAGGCGCCCACCCGTGCGATCCGCTGCAGCGTGTCCGGCTCCGCAGCCGATGTCCAGCACCGAGTCCCCGTCCTGCACGCGGCTGGACATTGCTTCCAACTCGGTTCCGGGCTCGGTTCGCCGGGAGCTGTCGTACGCCTTCGCGCACGTGTCGTATCCCCGCCTCACCAGGGCGCGGTAATCGACGGCCGGATCGTTCGCAGGGGTCACGTTCGAATCACATCGTGCCGGCTACACCCGAACGGCAGCGCCGCTTCGGGCGGACTCCTGGGCGGCCAGGGCGAAGCGCAGGACCTCGCGTGCGTCGCGGCCGGACAGGCGCGGCTGCTCGCCGCGGCGGTGCGCCTCAATGCCGTGGCAGGTCGCGTGCACGAAGCTGGTCTCCCAGCCGATCTGCATCGACCGGTAGTCGGTCGTCACGCCGTCGCGGTAGAGCTGCACCGGGGCCACCACGTCGCCCAACTGCCCGTGTCCCCGGTTGATCCAGATCACGCCGCGTGTGCCGGTGATCTCCACCCGGTCGTCTTGGGCGTAGTGGGGGGAGAGGATCTCCAGGTCGGGAGAGTAGACGACCTCGAGGTTGCCGCAGCGCTGGCCGGGAAAGCGAAATGAGACCATCGCCGGCGCGTCGATCGCGTAGCCGTGCACCCGCGAGGGCGGCTGCAGCTCGCACCGTCCTGCCGTTCTTGCGTGTTCTGCGAAAATGTAGTTACATGACTACATGTGCTTTGAGGGACCTGCTATGATTATCACGACTGTAACGAGTCGCGAACTCAACCAGGACGTCGGACGCGCGAAGAAGGCCGCGAAGTCGGGCCCCGTCTTCATCACCGACCGTGGCAAGCCCGCACACGTACTGCTCAGCATCGAGGACTATCGGCGGCTCGCGGGGCAGGGCCGCAGCTTGGTGGAGGCACTGTCGATGCCGGGTCTGACCGGCATCGACTTCGATCCCCCGCGCGCCCGCCTTGAAGTCCCTCCGCCCGATCTTTCCTGATGTTCCTGCTTGATACGAACGTGATCTCCGAGTTGCGCAAGCTCGGCGATGGCAAGGCCGACGCTCATGTCGTGGCATGGGTCGCGGGCCGGGACGCCGCGAGCTTCTACATCTCCGCGCTGACCCTGATGGAGTTGGAGATAGGCATCCTGCGCATCGAACGTCGCGACGCCGCGCAAGGGGTGCGGCTGCGCACGTGGATGGACCGGCACGTGCTGCCCGAGTTCGTGGAGCGCACGCTGCCCGTCGACTCCACCGTCGCCCTGAAATGCGCGCGGCTGCATGTGCCGGACCCCCGGGCTGAACGGGATGCGCTGATCGCTGCCACGGCCATCGTGCACGGGATGACGGTGGTCACGCGGAACGTGGCCGACTTCGAGACGACAGGTGCGGCAGTCGTCGATCCGTGGGCCGGAGCATGAAGCTGGCCGGCAGAGCCTGCGCGTGCACTCACCGCATCACGGCGTCCCGGCTCGCATTGATCAGGAATCGGCGATCCGCCCATAACGTCCGGCAGGATGTAGCACCATGCACCACAGAGAACGGATAGTCTGGAAGCGGGGCAGAACGGCGCTCAGGGCGCTGGGGACTGGCGCTCGCCTTCCTTCTGATCGCGACGATGAGCTGGGCCGATGGCGAAGTCACCATCACCCACTACTTCGGCGGCGACCTGGGGCGGGCGGGACTGAAGGAGATTTTCGGAAGCTTCAAGGCGGAGACCGGCATGGGCTCGGCGCTGCACGACGCTCGGCCGTTGGGGCAAGCCCGAGGACATCGCCCGCGCCGCGGTCTACCTGGCGTCGAGCGACGCCGACGGGGTGACCGGGCAGGTGATGCACGTCGACGGCGGCACCAGCGCCGGCCGGCTGCTGCCGTCGTTCAAGCACTACGGCGCCAAGCCCAGGATGGAAGACTGAGCTGACCCGCGCCGCGGCGTGGGCGGCTACAGCCGGCCAGCCGCCCAGCGGATGCCGCGGTGCAGGGTGGTCCGATAGCTCGGTTGCGAGTACGCCTGGTCGTCGTGGCCGGGGGTCAGGCAGAACACCCTGGCGTTGTCCAGGCGATGGCACCATGCCATCGCCTTCGTCCTGGTCACGTCGTTGTCGGTGGTCATGAGGACCGTCGCGTCGGCATCGGGCGTCCATGCCATGGTCGGCCACGCCTCGTTGACCACGTCCCAGGGCTCGATCCCCTGGCCGATCGGATGGTCGGGGTCGGTGACCGTGACCCGCATGGTCTGCCCGAACTCCACCGTGAACTCCGATCCCTCCCGTTGCTCGTGCGGGATACCGAGCAGCGCCGACCACTTCGGCCACGCCATGTAGGAACGGATGGCGTGGTGCAGCATCACCACGCCCTGCTTGGCCGTGCCGACCGCCTCGACCGCCGCCGCGGTGCCGTCCCCCCAGGTCGCGTCCATGTCGGCCGCCGTGTCGCCGCCGGCGTTGTAGAACAGCAGCACGTCGTAGGCGTCGGGCGTCACGCCCCACGCGCGCGAGAAGTTGCTGATGTCCTGCGGATAGGCAACGACGTCCTGGAACGAGTCGAACAGCCGCTTGAACGCGGGCACGTCGTAGGCGTGTCCGCCGATGATGACGGCGACCGAGATCTTTCCGGGATTCAACGCTTCGGGCATGTGGACCTCCGTGCGTCAGTGCCGGCCGCCCGCGTGCAGGCCGTGCTGGTAGTCGGCATGGCGGATGTGGGAGTCGATGAACGCGCGTGCCTGCTGCGGATCGAACCGGTCCGGCGCGAAGGCGCTGATGTCGATGCCGGTGCGGCCGTCCACGGCCCACTCGGCTGCCAGCAGGCCGGCCACCGGGTTGTAGGCGAAGCCGCCGGAGTGGAAGCAGCCGGCGCAGATCAGACCGCGCACGCCCGGCACCGGGCCCAGGATCGGTTCGCCGTCCGCGGAGTAGGCCAGGAGTCCGACCTTCTCGATCTCCCACGACAGCGGCGCCACGCCGGGCACCACGTGCTGCAGGCGGCGCAGCTCCCGCTCCCGGATCTCCGGGTCCACGGAGAAGCTCGACAGATGCGTCTCCCGCTCCGGAGGGGGCACCTCCTCGCGGTCCGGCGTCTCGATGCCGATCAACACCCGATTGCCGAACGCGGGGCGGTAGTAGCCGTGCCGCGGATGGTCGTTGACCGCCGGCAGGACCACCGGCTTGGGCACCGGCGTGGAGACGTAGCGCTGGTGCACGAACACCTTCGACGGCATGCGCCAGCCGAACTGCTCCAGCAGCCGGATCGACCAGACGTGCGAGGCGCAGACGACGACGTCCGCCTCGATGGTCTCGGCCTCGATGCGGACCCCGATCACGCGGTCGCCCTGCATCGGGAACTCCAGCACCGGCGCGAACTCCCTGATATCCACGCCCAGCTTGCGCAGGTGGGCGCCCATGGCGGCCACGTACTCGTCCGGCTCGCTGTAGCCGGCGATCGGATCGTACAGCGCCCAGGCGTCGTCCGGGACCGCCATCAGCGGCCAGCGGCGGCGCATCTCGCCCGCGTCCAGGATCTCGTAGGGGGCCTCCAGCCGGTCGTAGAGCGGCAGCATCTCCACCCGGCCCGCGCCCTGGTCTTCGGCCAGGTTGAGGGTGCCGACGTCGTGGAAGGTGTAGCCGTCCACCTCGCGGCTGAACCGGTGGAACAGCTCCAGGCTGACCTTGCGGGTGCGGACGGCCGTCTCCGTGCCCATCAGCCCGGTGATGATGCCGCCGGCCCGCGAGCTGGAGCCGTCGCCGATCGGCCCCTTTTCCACCAGGACCACCTGGCCGGCGTTGCGGTCGGCCAGGTGGAAGGCCGTGCTCAGCCCGATCACGCCGCCGCCCACTACCACGATGCGCATGACGCCGCAGTGTCGAGGCATGCCTCCAGTGGGTCAACCCCGCCTTGCCGCGGTATGGACCGGCCGGTAGTCTCGCGCTTCTAATGGACAAAGCACTCATCGAAAGCCTCGGGGATTCGGAGACCGCCCTGGTATGCAATGCCCTCTCTGCGCTTGGTCACTCGGAGCCGCACACGTACGCGATGGACGGGCGCATCCAGTGCATGACGCCGGACTTGCCGCCGCTGGTGGGGGAGGCGATCACGATCAAGATCGACACCTGCACCCCGGAAGGAGGGCCGCAGACGGAGCCGTACTTCGCGATGATGGAGGCGATCGAGGGGAGCGAGCTGCCGCGCGTGATCGTGGTGGAGACGGTCGGCCCCGATCCGTACCGGGAGTGCGTGATGGGTGACGGCATGGCCAAGGGCTTCATGGCCGCGGGCGCCATCGGCATGGTGACCTCGGGCGGCGTCCGCGACCTGCCCGGCATCATCGATCAGGGATTCGGCATGTTCGCGATCGCCCGCGTGATCCAGCACGCGGCGCTTCGCTGGTCGGACTACGGCGAGCCGGTGCAGGTCGGCGGCATCACGGTGCGGACCGGCGATCTCGTCCACGGCGATGAGGGCGGCTGCATCGTCATCCCGGGGCCCAACCACGCCGCCATCGTCGAGGCGTGCCGGCTGGTCAACGACTTCGAGAAGCAGGCGCACGTGATGATCCGCCGCACCGACCTGGACGGCACGCAGAAGCGCGCCGGCATGGACGAGCTCAGCGGCCGGTTCGAGCGCGCGTTCGGTGCCCTGCGGTAGCGCGGCATGGGTGACGCCAAGCGCACCTTGCGGTAGGCTCAGTCGATGGCGCCGCCACCGCCGCGGCGCTCTCCGAAGACCTTCACGTACCGCGGCCCGACGCAGGCGCCGCCGGTGCCGACAAGAGAGATGACAATGGGTACTGACGGAACATCAGTTCTGGTTCGCACGGCCGCGCCCGCGGGCGAGGCGTCGGAACACAGCGTGAAACTCCCTGCCTACGACCGGCAGCGGCTGGAGGACGTCGGCTTCCTGACCGCCATGACGCTGACCCTGCTCGGCAACTACGCGCAGACCGGCCACTTCGGCGGCCCGCTGGCCTACACGCCGTACAACATCGCCCTGCACCTGGTGGGGCCCGAGAACGGCGGCCTGCGCTATGACTACCGCCGGCCCAAGCACCCGTTCGGGGACAAGCTGCTGTTGGCCGGCGGGCACAACATCCCGACCCTGTACGCTCTGTGGATGGTCATGGGCGAGGCGATGGCCCGCCGCTATAGCGCGACCGGTCATCACCGCTACGCGGTCGATCCCGAGATCGCCATGCTGCCGATCGATTGCCTGGGCTTCCGTCGCGGCGCCGGCGCGCTGGCAACGCTGCTCGAGGACAACGGCCTGGCCGACGATCCGCTTTTCGCACAGGCGAAGCTGCGCGGCATCCGGTCGCTGGCCGGCCACTCGGAGACCACCGACCTGATCAACGACGTCAACGGCGGCCCGTCCGGCATCGGCATCGCCACCGCCCCCGGGAAAGCCGCCTTCTGGGACTTCATGGGCGCCGGCGACTCGCCCAAGATCGTCGCCCTGGAAGGCGAGTTCGCCATGACCTCCGGCCACTCGCAGGAGATGAAGACGCAGGCTGTGGCCCAGAAGGTGGGCAAGCGGCTGCGCATCCTGCTGTCGTACAACAACGCCGGCATCGACGACTCGCTCGTCGGCGGCGTCGTGTCGGAGTCGTTCGACGGGTACCGGATCGCCGAACAGTGGTCGGCCTACGGCTGGAATGTCCTGACGCTGGACGACGGCAACGACTACGACCAGGTCGTCGGGGCGCTCAAGACCATGGAGGAATGGGACCCGGAAGACCGGCGGCCGATGATCGTGGTCGGCCGCACCACCAAGGGTTGGTGGCCGGCCGCCACCAACGGCACCATCGCCGGATTCGGCGAGCAGTTGGTCGGTTATCACAGCCACCCGTACGAGATGAAGATGAACGTCCCGTACTTCGTTGCCCTGGCCGGCACCTTCGAGCAGCGCTTCGGCGTCACCTTCGAGGGAATCCACGACGGCCCGGTCGACGACGAGGCGGACCGCATCCGCCAGTTCAAGACCAACATCGACGTGGTCATGTCGGTGCTGGAGCAGGACGGGCTCGGCGAGTGGCTTGCCGACCGGCTGGTGGCCATCGGCGACGACGTGGGCGACGACGCCGCGTTGCGGGTCGACAATCGCACGGATCCGTTCCAGGACGAGCGCCTGCGCGTCTCGGCCATCCCGGTGGAGCCTCAGACGGTGAGCGCCGGCACCGGCGAGGAGAGCATCGAGCTGTTCAAGCAGCCGGGCGAGGTGCAGGGCACGCGCCGCGCGATCTCGGAGGTGGTGAAGTGGCTGAACCACGTCACCGGCAACCGGTTTCTGACCGTGTCGGCCGACCTGTCGGGCTCGATCAACGTGGAGAAGGGGTCGCTCACCGGCCATTACGATCCGCTCGCCAACCAGGGAGGCACGCGGCTCAAGGCGGCCATCCAGGAGGCCGGCAACGCCTCCGCCGCCATCGGGCTGGTGGGCCAGAGCGCCTCGCTCGACCCGAACGTGCACTCCGGCGTGTGGGCGCTGAGCGGCAGTTACGGCGCGTTCACGCCGTTCATGTACCTGCCCGCGCGCGTGTGGAGCCAGCAGAACCAGGATAGCCCGTTCCGGGTCGGCGTCCTGCACATCCTGGCCGGGCACTCCGGCCCGGAGACGGCGGCGGACGCGCGCACGCACTTCGGCATCTTTGCGCCGCAGGTGTGGAAGCTGTTCCCGCGCGGCCAGGTCATCACGCTCAGCTTCTGGGACTACAACGACGTGGCGCCCGGCTACTTCGCCGCCGCCGAGATCGCCGCCCGCGACCCGCTGGTCGGCGTGATCGTGATCGAGGTGGCGCGCCCGGATTTCCCGGTGGCCGACCGCGCGACGTTTGCCGACACCGACCTCAAGGCGGCCGCCAAGGGGTTCTACGTGATCCGCGACTTCGATCCCGGCAAGCCCCGGCACGGCTACGTGCTGGCGCAGGGGTCGAGTTCGACCTTCAACCTGCTGCAGGCGCTGCCGCGCCTGGAAGAGCAGGGGATCAACGTCAAGGTGGTCGCGGCCATCAGCGAGGAGCTCTTCGACCGCCAGCCGCAGGCGTACCGCGACGCGGTGCTGCCGGCCGCTGCCAAGAACGACCTGATGGTGGTCACCACCGGCACGCAGCGCATGTGGCCGGTGCGCGACGTGGGGACGCTCACGTCGGAGTACTCCCTGGTCTCCGACTGGCACGACCGCTGGCTGACCGGCGGCAAGGAGTCCGACGTGATCGCCGAGGCGCACCTGGACGAGCAGTCGATCGCGGCCGGCATCACCCGGTTCGCGGCCGACCGCGACCAGCGGCTCGCCCGCCAACGGGAGGCGCTGGCAGCGCTGTAGGGCGCGCGAGCGTTCGCCCTACGCAGCCTCTGCGGCCATTGCGGCGATCAGGCGGTCGACCTGCGCGGGGGAGACGAAGTAGTGGGTGGAGATGCGCAGCGCGTCGTGCCCGTCCCGGACGTGGTCGTCGACCCGCAGGTTGTAGCCCTGCTGCAGTCGGGCGCGCCATCCGGCGGCGTCGCCGCCGGGCGGCACGACCAGCGTCGTCCCCGGAGCCACGAACTCCCGCTTGGGTGAGTTGACGATATCCATGCCGGGAATCTCGGCGAGCCCGGCGCGGAGCCGCTCGGCCAGCAGGTGGTTGCGCGCCTCGACCGCCCCCATGCCGATCTGGCGCAGCCACGCGACCGCCACGCCGATGCCGGCGCGCGTCGGCAGGTCGAACGTGCCTTCCTCCTCGTACCTCGAGGCGGTGGGGCCGGGCGGCGTGGTGATCGTGCCGAAGCGCTCCTGGAACTCCTGCCGAACGTAGAGCACGCCGGTCCCCGACGGCGCCAGCAGCCACTTGTGCAGGCTGGCGGCATACAGGTCGCAGTCGTACGCGGTCACGTCGACCGGGACTCGGCCGATCGCCTGGGCGCCGTCGACGGCGATGATCAGGCCGTGCTCGCGCCCCAGGCGGCACATCGCCTCGATCGGGTAGCGGATACCGCCGCGGGTGACGTGGCAGAAGGCCAGAACGCGGGTGCGGCCGGTGATCGCGGCGCGCAGCGGCTCGATCAACTGCGCCGCGTCCTCGACGGGACTCGGCAGTTCCACCTCCCGGACCACCAGCCCGTCGCGGGCGGCTCGGGCGCGCCAGGGCTCCACGCCGACCGGGTGCTCGTGGCTGGTGGTGAGGATCTCGTCCCCGGCGCGCAGGCCGGTGGCGCCGTCGGCGACCAGCGCCAGCCCCACCGAGGCGTTGCGGTTGATGGCGAGCTCCTCGGGCCGCGCGCCCATCAACGCCGCCAGCTCCGGGATGGCGACCTCGTCGTTGTAGCGCCGGTAGTCGATCTTGCCGGCGTCGGGGTCCTGCGAGAGGCGCAGGTAGCCTTCGTGCACGGCGGCGATCACGGGGTCGGGCGGCACGCCGAGCGCGGCGCTGTTCAGGTAGACCATGTCCGGATCCAACGGAAAGCGGGCACGGACCCGCTCCCAGTAGGACTCGTCGCCAGCGGCTCCCGATCCCCAGGAGACGTTCGTCGCGCGCTCGATCGCTGTATGGCTCATCGGCGGGGACTATGGGACCCCCGGGTGTAGTGCGCAAGCCTTGCTACCCGAGGGACCCGTATTCGAGTTTGGGATGGGGCGGAGCCGAGTCCGCAGGACTCGGTTCTGCCAGCGCCATGAGTGCCCATGCCAGGCTTGACAACCGCTCGAGATCGCGCGACATACCCCGAATCGATGACGGTGCTGGGACGCCCCCTGGAGTTGCCTTGTGGCGTGGTGTTGAAGAACCGTCTGGTAAAGTCCGCGATGTCCGACTCGCTTGGAGATGGCGAGGGTAACCCCACTGACGCGCAGATGCGGCTCTACGAACGGTGGGCCGAAGGTGGGACGGCGCTATCGCTGATCGGCGAGGTGCAGGCGGATCCCCGTTATCCCGAGAAACCCGGCAATCTTGTTCTTGCGCCGGATGCCGATGTGCAGGCCATGCAAGTCCTGGCACGACGAGGGTCGGCAAACGGTGCCGAAATCTGGCCGCAGATCGGCCATGCCGGGGCTCTGTCACATGTCCCGATCAGTCGGCCCAAGGGGCCCTCTCCACTGGATATTGAAGGACTCCGGTGCGAAGGGATGTCAGGCGATAACATTCGTGAATTGCCCGGCATATACGCAAGAGCTGCGATACTCGCGAAGAATGCAGGATTCGGGGGCGTCCAGATCCATGCGGCGCACGGGTTTCTGTTGAGCCAATTCCTGTCACCTCTGTTCAATCGCAGGACGGATGCCTATGGCGGATCGATCGAAGGACGGTTCCGCATCATCGACGGCGTGATAGATGCCGTCAGGCGGACCGTCGGCGTGTCGTTTCCGGTCGGCATCAAGATCAACTCGACGGACAGATTGGTGGGAGGCCTTACGGAAGACGATGCCCTGCAAGTGGTTCACATGCTCGACCGGACTTCTGTCGACCTTATTGACGTCAGCGGAGGAACGTACTTTCCAGGCGCAGCATCGAGTTCCGACGGCAGGCCATCGGCGGGGCCCTATTTCACTGACTTTGCAGAGCGCGCGAAAGAGGCGACGGCCATTCCAATCATGGCGACAGGAGGATTCGAGACAAGGGATCAGGCGAGAGACGCGGTCGAGAAGGGATGCGTCGACGCGGTGAGCCTTGCCCGCGCGATGGCGCTCAATCCAGCGCTCGCCAATACGTGGTTGAGCGACGACGGGGGAGATCCTGAATTCCCGGTGTTTGATCCGCCTCCCCAAGGTGGAGTTACCGCGTGGTACACGATGCGGCTCACGGCGCTTGGAGAAGACGATGAGGGACACTTCGGTCTGAGCCCTGCCTCGGCCTTGGAAGCCTATGAAGCGCGAGATGCACAACGCTGCGAGATCTGGCGACGGCGGTTCCCGCAATCGCTGAACATCGGCTGACATACCTTGGCTACCGTGCAGGATCTCATCGGGCGCGGAGCACACAGAACTCGTAGCCGTAGAAGTCCGAGTAGGCATGCCAGGTGTCCAGTTCCCTCTGGCACTGCTCCGCCAACTCCTGTGCGTCCGGCTCGTCGTGGTGACGCGTCCGGAATAAGGTCACGTTGCCTTGCAGTGGCCGATAGTAGTCGTCCCACCATGCGGACGCGGGAAGGGGAAAGTGCCCGACGGTCTCGTAGCCGCACGCCTCGGTGGCTTCCAGGAGCGCGGAGGTGTCGCGTATGGCCGGGTACTCACGGTTCCAGAACGCTGCGCACGCCGCGGGCGGGTCGGGCTTCCGCCAGCATACCTCTGTCAGCGCGACGTGCCCATTGCGTCGCAGCAGCCGGCGCCAATCGCGGAGGGCCGCTTCGACACCCATGTTGTAGATCGCGCCTTCACACCAGATCAGGTCGAAGGAACCGTCGGCGAAGACGAGTCGGCGCATGTCCGCGACGCGGGCTTCCAGCCGATCCGCGATGCCCAGTTCATGCGCCTTGCGGCTCAGCTCGTCGATGAACGGGGGATGGTTATCGACGGCGACGATGCGCGCCGGCGAGCTTTGCACCAGAACCAATGTCTGGGCGCCGGTTCCGCAACCGACGTCGAGGACGCGGGTCCGTGGCCCCACGTCCGGCACGAGCCCGAGGGCCCGGCGCGTGCTGGGTTCTGTCCCCGGTCCCTGCCGGGGAAGCCCACTGAACAGCTCGTAGAACAGCGCGGTGGCTCGATCGGGCGGTGTGGTACGCATGCAGCACGCCTCCGGACGAACAGTAATGGAGAGGCAGGAGATGGGGGCGAAGGCTTCCCGCCGGCCTGCCGTAGGCGTACGTTGTAGGCGTGTCCGACGCACGGCTTCCTTCGCTTGACGAGATCAAGAGCGCGGCCCAGATCGTCTATCGCGCCATGCCGCCGACGCCTCAGTACCGCTGGCCGCTGCTGTGCGAGCGGACCGGCTGCTCGGTGTGGGTGAAGCACGAGAATCACACCCCCATCGGCTCGTTCAAGCTGCGCGGCGCGCTGGTAGCGGTCGACCGGCTGCGGAGCGCCAAACCACGGGTCAACGAGGTGGTGGCGGCCACGCGTGGCAACTACGGCCAGAGCGTCGCCTTCGCCGCGCGCCGGGCCGGACTCGCCGCCACCGTGGTGATGCCGGCCGGCAACAGCCGTGAGAAGAACGCCGCGATGCGAGCGTTCGGCGCCCGCCTCGTCGAGCACGGCAAGGACTTCGATGAAGCGTATGCTCATGCCGCCGTGCTGGCCGCCGGTGACCGCAGGCACCTGATGCCGTCCTTCAGCCCGGAACTGGTCAGGGGCGTGGCCAGTTCCGGCCTGGAACTGTTCCGGGAGGTTGAGGACCTGGACGCCGTCTACGTGCCGATCGGCCTGGGCTCCGGCATCTGCGGGGTGATGGCCGCTCGCAACGCGCTGTCACCGACGACGGCGGTGATCGGAGTGGTCTCGGCCGCCCTGCCTGCCTATCAGCGTTCGTTCGCCGCGGGCGAGTCGCGCCCCACCGGTCCCGCGCCGACCATCGCCGACGGCATGGCGGTGCGTGTCCCTGACGAGGAGGCGCTCGCCTTGATCCTGGCCGGCGTGGACCGGGTCGTCGCCGTCTCCGAAGCCGAGCTGCGATCGGCGATGCGCGCCTGCTACACCGACACGCACAACGTCGCCGAGGGGGCGGGAGCGGCGCCGCTGGCGGCGCTGCTCCAGGAACGGTCGCGGATGCGCGGCAGCCGCGTCGCGCTGGCGCTCTCGGGCGGCAACATCGACCGGGAGCTCTTCGCGGAGGTCCTGGCCGGCTCGTAGCGGCTGCCACGAACGCCTGTCGCTTCTACGAGTGATGGGAATGTGGTTGGATCAGGTTCATGCGTCTTGTCACGTGGAACACCGGGCATCGAGCCGACACACGGTCGCAGGCCGAGTTTCTGCGGGGCCTGTCACCCGACGTCATCGCGTTGCAGGAAATCATGCGAACGTCCCTCGATCGGTGGAAGCCGCTGCTGAGTGAGATCGGACTTCCTCATTGGATGAGCCCCGTGCGGGACCCGATGCGTGCCTACAGCGGCGTGCTCATCGCCTCGAAGGCCCCTCTCGACATGCTCTCGCCCGCGGACGGCGCGATGGATACGGAGACCCGATGGCCGAACATGCATGCTTCACTCTCGGTGCAACTCGCCAACGGGATCAGGCTGCACACGGCGTGTCTGTGGGGAGAGCTTCCGGATCGGAAGGAAGTGATTCACTCGGCCATGTCTCGAAGAGGCCGGCATCCGACCATCCTGGCCGGCGACCTGCACGGCGATGAATCGGACGATCCCCTGGCGCTCCGGAAGTTCGGGGTGCGTGACGTATATCTCGATCTGCATGGCCACGATGAAGCCCCGTGCAGCTTCGTTGCGGGAACGCGGAGCGACCACGTCTTCGCGAGCCGTGACCTCCGCGTACGCCGCGCGCAGTACTGGACCGGGAAGATGGGCACGATCGCAGAGGGCGGACTGAGCGATCATGCCCCTCTGGAAGTGGTGTTCGACCTCTGAAGGGAGGGCGACTCGCCGCCTGCGCTATCATCCCCGTCCATGTCACGAACCAACGGCACGATCCGCGTCGGCATCGTCGGCGCGGGCAACAACACCCGCAACCGGCACATCCCCGGACTGAAGGCACAACCCGACGTCGAGCTGGCAGGCGTCGTGAACCGTTCCCGGCAGTCGTCCGAGCGGGCGGCAGCCGAGCACGGCATCGGCCGTGTCCACGAGCACTGGTGCGAGCTGGTCCAGGCCGACGACGTCGACGCCGTCCTGATCGGCACCTGGCCCTACCTGCACAAGCCGGTCACGCTCGCCGCGCTGGCCGCCGGCAAGCACGTCCTGACCGAGGCGCGGCTGGCCCTGAACCTGGCCGAGGCACGGGCGATGCTGGCCGCTTCGCGCGCGCGGCCCGACCTGGTCACGCAGGTGGTGCCGGCGGCGATGACCCTGGGCATGGACGCGACCATCTGCCGGCACATCGCCGACGGCTACGTCGGCGACGTGCTGGCGGTCGAGCATCTGGGCGGCGGCGGATTCATCGATCGCGAGGCGCCGGCGATGTGGCGCGACAGCGCCGTCTACAGCGGGCTGAACATCGGCTCGCTGGGCATCACCTACGAGACGATCATGCGCTGGGTGGGACCCGCCACCCGCGTGGCGGCGATCGGCAAGACCTTCGTGACGACCCGCCGCGACGACGCGGGCGTCGCGCAGGCCATGCAGCTTCCCGACCACCTGGAGGTCCTGGCCGACATGGCGTGCGGGGCGACGCTGCACCTGCAGCTCTCCAGCGTGATGGGCCACGGCATGGCCGGGACGACGATCTACGGATCGGAAGGCACGTTGCGCATCGCCGGCGGCCGGCTGCAGGGCGCGCGGCGGGAAGACGACGCGCTCGCACCTCTGCCGATTCCCCACGCAAAGCCGCGACCGGGCGAGCTCATGCCGCCCGGCTGGCGGGTGGAGGAGGAGTTCTGCGCCGCCATCCGCGGCGAGGGTGCGATCGAGCGCAACACGTTCGAGATCGGCGTCCAATACATGGCGTTCACGGAGGCCGTCCATCGCAGCATGGCCGACGGCCGCACGGCGCCGGTCGAGCGCTGAAGGGGAGAGGCATGGAATATCGAACGCTCGGCAAGGCCGGCATCGAGGTTTCGCGCATCGGCTTGGGCTGCTACCAGATGGGCGGCATGCACGGCGGCGGCGGTTGGCCCGGCATGGACGACGAGGAGTCGGTGCGCACCATCCACCACGCCGAAACGCTGGGCGTGAACCTGCTGGACACGGCCGAGGGCTACGGCGGCGGCCACTCGGAGCGGATCATCGGCCGCGCGCTCATCGGACGCCGCAGCCGCTACGTGGTGGCGACCAAGGTGGCGCCTCCGGTCGACGGCGACAGCGAAGCAGACGCGCGCTCCCGCGTTCAGACCGCCTGCGCCGGCAGCCTGCAGCGGCTCGGAACCGACTACATAGATATCTACCAGCTCCATGGCGTGCCGCCGAGCGAGCTGATGCCGGCCGTGGCCGAGGAGCTTGCGAAGCTGCAGCAGGCCGGCAAGATCCGCTGCTGGGGCATCTCCACCAACGACGGGGATGCCATGCGCGAGTTGCTGCGCCTGGGAAACCTGGCCATGGCGCAGGTGGGGCTGAGCATCGTCAATCCCACCGCGGACGACGCGCTGGCGCTGGCGCTGGAAGCGAACCTGGGCACGCTGATCCGCGTGCCGCTCGGCCAGGGAGCCTTGACCGGCACGTACTTCGACGCGCAGCAGCTCGACGGTGAGGATCGGCGCCACGAGCGCTTCACCGCCCCGCGCGCGCGTGCGGCGCTCGCCAAACTGGCCGAGTTGCGCTTTCTGACCGATCGAGGCCGCACGATGGTGCAGGCGGCGCTGCGGTTCGTGCTGGACACCGCCGGCGTGACGGCGGCCATACCCGGCGCCAGGGACCGGGCGCAACTGGAACAGAACGCCGGCGCCGTGGACGTGGCGCCGCTGTCGGCGAAGGAACGGGAGCGGGCCATGCGCATCGGCGCCGAGTCCGGCTGGCCGCTGCCGCCCTACGCGAAGAAGGCATAGCCGCCGTTGCCGGCGCTGGCGGACGCGCGCTCGCTGCGCGACATCGACTGGGACACCTGGGAGCCGGTGGACGTCACCACCGTCGTGTTCGTCGTCGAGGACGGCCGCGCGCTGCTCATCCGCAAGAAGCGCGGGCTGGGGGCCGGCAAGGTGAACGCGCCGGGCGGGCGCGTCGAGGCGGGCGAGACTCCCGCGGCGGGGGCCGCGCGGGAGCTCTGGGAAGAGGTGCGCGTCCGCGCCGGCCGCCTCCGCCACCGCGGCGCGATCTCGTTCCAGTTCCTGGACGGCTACTCGACCCACATGCACGTGTTCCGCGCCACCAGCGCGCGCGGCACGCCCGCGGAGACCGACGAGGCCGAGCCGATGTGGGTGCCGCTCGACGCGATCCCGTACGAGCGGATGTGGGCCGACGACCGCGAGTGGCTCCCCCGTTTCCTGGCGGGCGAGCGGTTCCGTGGCTGGGGGCTGTTCGACGGCGATACGATGCTGGACTTCAGACTGCAGACCGATGAGGACGGCGATGGGTGGAACGATGGTGAGTGAGAGCACCTTCGCCGCGAGCAAGAGCGAGGCGCGCGGTGAGCGCGCCATGGTGGCCACCAAGCACCGGTTGGCCACCGCCGCCGCCCTGAGCTCGCTGCGCGCCGGCGGCAACGTCATGGACGCGGCCGTGGCGGCCGCGTTCGCGGTGGGGGTGGTGGAGCCTACCTCCAGCGGGATCGGCGGCGGCGGCTACCTGGTCTACCAGATGGGGGAGCGCGGCGGCGTGTTCGCCTTCCCCATGCGCGCGTCGCTGGCCGCCGCTCCCGACATGTACCGCCTCACGGGCGTGGCGGCGGTGGGCGCGTTCGGCTGGCCAGGCGTGGAGGACAACGCCAACCTGGAGGGACCGCGCTCCATCGCAACTCCCGGGGCGGTGGCCGGCCTCACGGCCGCGCACGCGGCGTTCGGGCGCCTGCCGCTCGACGCGGTGGTGGCGCCGGCCGTGGAGCTCGCGCAGTACGGCTTCGCTCCCGAGTTCCACGACGTGATGGCCTTTGCGAGTCAGGTGGGCAAGCTCACGCGCTACCCGGAGTTGCGCCGCACCTTTCTGCCGGCGGGCGAGCTGCCGTCCGGGGTCGAGATCCCCGGCAGCCCCTACGCGCGGGGCGACGTGCTGCGGGCGGCGCCGGTCAGGATCCGCCAGCCGGACCTGGGAGACACGCTGAGTGCGATCGGCCGGAAAGGGGCCGACGCGTTCTATCGCGGCGAGGTAGGCCGCCGGCTGGTCGACGCGGTGCGCGATGCGGGAGGTATCCTCGACCATGCCGACCTTGAGAGCTATCGGCCGCTCCACTGGCAGACCGGCGCCGACCCGGCGCCGCTGGAAGTGGCCTACCGCGGCGACCGCGTGCGGGTGGCGCCGTTCGCCTCGGGCGGCATCACCAGCGCCATGACCTTGCAGCTCCTGTCCGGGAGCGACCTGCGCGCCTGCGAGCACAACGACGCCGAGGCCCTGCACCGCTATATCTGCGCCGCGCGCCTGGCCTACGCCGACCGCTTCGCCTACTTGGCCGACCCGGAGACCGCGGACGTGCCCTGGCGCGGCCTGACCTCGCCGTCCTACGCCGCGCGCCGCCAGACCGGCATCGGCGACAAGGCGCCGGCGCGCTTCAAAGCCGGCGACCCGTGGCGGGAGGAGGGCCGCAAGGCCCCGAAGCGTCCGCCCGGCAGCGCGCCGGCCTATCACGACGGCACCACCCACCTGTGCGTGATGGACGGCGACGGCAACGCCGTGTCGCTGACCAACACGCTGGGGTCCGGCTTCGGCTCCGGCGTGGTCGCCGGACGCACCGGCGTCATCCTCAACAACGGCATGATGTGGGTCGACCCGGTGCCCGGTCACGTCAACTCGATCGCGCCCGGCAAGCAGCCACTGAACAACATGTCGCCCCTGCTGGTGCTGGGAGAGGGAGGCGCTCGGCTGGCGGTCGGCGCCTCCGGCGGCCGGCGGATCACCAACTGCGTCACCAGCCTGGTGGTGAAGATGCTCGACTTCGGCCTGGGTCCGCAGGCCGCGATCGACGCGCCGCGCCTGGACTGCAGCACGCCGCTGACCGCCGTCGACGGCCGCCTGGACCCGGACGTGGTCGAGGAGCTGCGCGCCCGCCGCCACCGCGTGGTGGTGATCGACCCGCGCTACACCACCGAGGGCATGAGCCCGTTCGCCAGCCCGCTGGCCATCACCCGCGGACCCGACGGCCTGCGCGGCGGCGCCGACACCTTCCACACCGCCCACGCCGCCGGATTGTAAGGGGTCAAGCCCAGCTCAACGGCCGGTTCTCACATCGGCAAGGAGCCGATTGGCGCGTGTCTCGAGGTCAGCTCAGCGATCGATGATGCGAACGACTCGCCATCATCGAGCTCCATCCCGGCTACCGCGACTTCCTCGAGGCCGTGCACGGCTGGTTCGCGAACGGCTACCTCTACAAGGAATTCTCGATCGTCAAGCGCGCCGACATCGACCAGGCCGTCCGCGACAACCGTGTCGCCGCCTCCCTGTCCGGCGCCGGCCGCATCACCGACCGCAACCACTGGGCGGAGACGATGCGCAAGGGCCGCGACCGTGCGTTGATGTCGACAAGCGTTCAGAGCATCCCGACGCGGCGATGAAGTTCATCGACCTGGGGTTCCGGTGGGAAGACGTGTACGGCTATCTCACCACCCGGCACGGCATCCAGGGCGTGTCTACTTCGGCGGCCAGTGGGTCGGGTTGAAGTACTTCGAGCGCTTCGTGTCGTCGTTCTACTTCTGGAACGTCGTGCGCAACACGCTGGTGTTCAGCCTGCTGCGGCTGCTGCTGGGGCCGACCCTGGCCATCATGCTGGCACTGCTGCTCAACGAGGTGCGCAACCTCGTGTTCAAGCGGGTGGCGCAGACCGTCTCCTACCTGCCGCACTTCATCTCGTGGGTGGTGGTGGCGTCGCTCGTGCACGCCATCCTCTCGGTGGACGGCGGGCTGCTCAACCTGATCATCACCGGTCTGGGCGGCGATGCGGTGCTGTTCCTGGCGACCCGCGTTTCTTCCGCTCATCGCCCTCTCCACCTGGATGTGGCACGGGGTGGGATGGGGCTCGATCATCTACCTTGCCGCGATCGCCGGGATCGACCCCGAGCTCTACGACACGGCGCCGGCGGGGTCCCGGTGGCCGACGTGGACATCGGCGCCGTGCAGCGCGAGCTGGTCGAGTCCGGGGCGATGCTCACCTTCCTGAACGACGGCAATCCGGGCGACGGCGATGCGGTGCCGACGCTGCAGATGCTCGGCGTGCACGGCTTCTTCGCGTCGTACGACGCGCGCCCGGCCGAGCCGCTGGACCGGGCCGAAGCCGCGCTGTGGGCCGACGGACTGGCAGACGTGCGCGGTGGCGTCAACGTGGCCGACGAGTTGGCGCGACGCATCCTGAACTGCGCGCCGGCCGGTCGTGGCGTTACACGCGCCGAGTGGAACGAGTTGCTGCTTGCACGCGGCATGCCGCCGGAACGAGACGGGCCCGAGTCCGCGACGTCCCTCACCCGAGCGGGGGCGGCGGGTCTCGCCTACCGCGTGCTGGCGCGCTGACTCGGCTTCAGCCGCCGGTTGCGCTCAGACGTTGCCGGTGCGCAGGGCGTAGCGACGCTCGGCGTAGGCGGCGTCCTCGACCCAGAGACGGTGGGCTCTGCGCTCCATGCCGCGGCGGATCAGGCCCGCGGCGCGGGACGCCAGGCGGAAGCCGAAACGGTCCGAGGTGGCGATGGTCGCCTCGATGATGGCGGAGCGGCCGGGCGCGACGGAGGTGGCGTGGGTCTCCACCACGGAGCCTGCGCCCTCGCCGTCGATGATGGTCATGACGATGGTGCGCGGGTCGGGGCAGTCGAAGCGCGCGTCCACCTCCACGCCCATGCGGCGGGTGGCGCGGTAGGTCACCCGGACGACGATGCTGTCGTCGTTCTGCTCGATCACGCGCAGGCGGCCGAACGAGTGGGGGTGGTAGTGCGCGCCGTGCCAGGGGTCCAGGCGGTTGGCGATCACGTCTTCGGGCTCGCATGCCGCTTCCATGCGGATCACGGCGTCGATGCCGCCGGTGGGGCGCACGCAGAGGTAGGGCTTCTCGGTGGGCTCCTCCTCCGTGCCGTCGAGCCGCACCCAGAGGAGCACGCCATCGTCGTGGCTCGGCAGCACCCGCCAGCCCGCGTGGCCGGATTCATCAAGGACCAGTCCGTGCCAGGGGCAGACCAGGCAGCCGTCACGGACATGGCCGTCCGCCAGCGACGCGCCCAGGTGAGGGCAGGCGTTCGGCGCCACCAGCAGGCTTTGGGTGCCCCGCCACACCACCAGTTCCCGCTCCGCGACGCGGTAGCGGCGCGGCCGGTCGCCGATGGCGCGGACGGCGTCGATGACGTGCCAGCCGCCTGAGGGCAGCGCCATCGCCCGACGGAGCGCACCCCTGATCCACTTGGGGTCCGACTGCTGCCAGTCGGGGAGCCGCTGCAGCTCGGCGGCGGACTCGGCGCCGGTGGGCTGCCGGCCGAACAGGAAGCCGCGTTCTCGACGGTCTCCGCTCATGCCGCCGCCGCCGGCAGGATGCCGCTGGGGCGTATCGACGCCAGCGGCTCCGGGCGAAGCCCGTTCCCGGCCAGGATGGCGTTGGCGGCGGCGATCCCGGAGGCGGCCGCACGCTCCATGAGCGCGCTCGGCTGCTCGATGCGGACGAAGTCGCCGGCCAGGTAGATGCCGGCGTGCGGGGTCTCCACCCCCGGGCGGCCGGCGCGCGAACCGGGTGCGAACGCCGGGCAGTCATCCCGCAGCAGGTACACCTCGTCCAGCGGCCGGGCGTCGCGGGTCTCCGGATACAGTTGGTGCAGGCCGCGCAGCATCGCCGTGCGCAGCTCCTGCTCGGTGGTCCCGTCCGGCACGGCGTAGGCGTGCAACTCGACCACCGAGCCGCCGTGCTCGGCGGCCCAGGCGCGGCTCTCGTCCTCGAACAGGTGGAACAGGGAGATGTTGTCCAGCAGCGGGAAGCCGGCCGTGCCGGCGAACGGCACGCGCTCGGCGGCGATGGGGCGGTCCAGCCACAGGCGCCACACGGCAAACGGCAGGGTCGTCTCCAGGGCGCGCACGCGTGCCGCCCAGTCGCCGCGGTCGAACGGCGTGGCGGGCAGCAGCCGCTTCAGCCCCGCCACGTCCAGGGCCAGCACCACGGCGTCGGCCGCCACCGGATCGGTGTCTCCGTCCGTCTCGACCGCCCAGGAACCGGCGTCGCGCCGGATGCCGCGGGCCTGGGTACCGGTGCGGACGGTGGCGCCGCGCTCCTCGACGTAGCGCCGCATCGGCTCCCAGATCCCGGTGGAGAACGGCTGCCGGGCCACGTCGAACGGCAACCCTTCCGGATTTCCGGTGAAGTAGAAGTGGAACATCATCAGCAGCTCGGCGGCGGACATGCCGCCCTCCGGATTGAAGAACGAGTGCGCGAACACGTCGAACAGCAGGTGCCGGGCGTCGGGAGGAAAGCGCAGCGAGTCCAGGTATTCGGTGGCGGAGCGGCGGTCGTGGCGCTCGTAGGTGCGCTCGGCGTCGAAGGCCAGCATCGACAGCGCGGAGCGCAGCCGCACGCGGCGCAGCGCCGCCAGGGTCAGCGACGGCGTGCGCCACGTGAGGGAGACGATGTTCCACGGCGCGCGCCTGGGCAGGCGGGCGAACGACTGCTGCGCGCCGCCGGTGCCCAGGACGGGATAGTCGTCCAGCGGTTGCAGCAGGTCGAGGTCGGGCGAGATGCGCCGCAGCAGCGCGCGCAGGTTGTAGTACTGGCGGAAGAACGCGTGAAAACCGCGGTCCATCTGCACCGTCTCGCCGGTAGCCAGCCGCACCGCGAACGCCCCGGCGCGCCCGCCCAGGCCCATCTCCCGCTCCAGCACGGTGACTCGGATGCCGCGCTCGGCCAGCACGACGGCCGCCGCCATGCCGGCGATGCCGCCGCCCACCACCGCGACGCGCGGCACTTCGCGGCCGGTCACCGGTCGCCTTCCGGGCTGCGGGCCAGAAAGGAGTGGACGATGCCGCGCTGCCAGCCGCCGGCCGGCAGTGTCCGCACGTTGGTGAAACCGGCCCGCTGCAGGCGCTGCTCGAATCCGTCCACGCTGTCGAACCCCAGGACGCTGTCGCGCAGGTAGCGGAACAGCCCGTCGTCTCCGGTCACCACGCGCGCGGCGGGAATGATGATCAGCGCCGTTACCGCCTTCCACACGGCAGTGTGGAACGGCGAGCCGGTCACGGAGTATTCATGGAAGCAGACCGGCGCGCCCGGGGCCAGCAGCTCGCGCACCCGCTGCAGGCAGGCGTCGGCGTCGGGCACGTTGCGGATCCCGTAGGCCATCAGAATGCCGTCGAACGGACCGTCGATGCCGGCGGCGGCCGGATCCATGGCGTCGCCGTGGACGAACTCGACGCCCGCGAGCTGCGGACGGGCGCGCGCCACCTGCAGCATCTCGGCCGCGGCGTCCAGGCCGCACAGCGTGGCCTGCGGGTAGACGGCGCGCAGCGCCAAGGTCGACTGTCCGGTGCCGCAGCAGAGGTCCAGGATGCGGGCTTTGCCGGCCAGCTCCAGCCGTTCCGCGCTCCGGCGCAGGTGCCGGCGGTAGCCGGGGTTGAGTCCGACCAGCAGGTCGTAGAAGGCGGCGACGCGGTCGAAGTCGGCGGCGACGCGGCCGCCCGGCTGACCTGGGGCGCCGCGCGAGTGGTCGGTCATCCGTTTCCCGATGCGTGCGTGAGGCGGTCGCCTGTCCTGGCCGGGAGCGACAGGCCGGCGGGGGGCCGGCCGCCCAGGATGCGTATCTTGTCGCCGGGGCGCAGCCGCATCGCGTAGTAGCGGGCGATGGTGGGCTCGGGGAGCCGATAGAAGCGCTCGAAGATGCCGCGCCGCGCCTCCGGCGGATACCACCGGAACAGCAGCCGGTTGAGCAGGTGGCAGAACCGGGCGCGTCGCCGCCGCTCGCGCGCCGCGGCAGCCACCGCGTCGCGCAGGGCGTCCGCCGGAGTGGTCGCGATCAGCTCGGCCAGCTCGGCGGCCAGCGGCAGGGAGTAGCCGGTGCCGGGGTGGAACCAGCCGCCGCGGTAGCCGCCGGTCACGACGGAGGAGCCGGCGAAGAGCGATGGGGGATCCGCCGGCGTTTCGGCCATCGGCATCGGCAGTACGCCCCGCTCGGTGCGCTCGACCCGGAGCGCCTCCCAGCCCTGCTCCCGGAGCCACTCGGCGATCCGCCACCGGCGCTCGTCCTCGTCCAGCTCCGGGCCGTCTGAGAAGGAGGTGTCCTCCACCAGCGCGCGCTCAGGCGCGAGGGGCAGAACGTACATGAACCGGTACCCGTCGCGCTGGGCGACCGTGGCGTCCATCACGATCGGCCGGGTCAGCCCGTGCCCGCGCCGCAGGATGATCTCTTCGCCATAGAATTTCTGCCAGCCGCACGGGACGGCCGCCCGGCCGGCGCCGCGCGCGTCGACCACGGTCCGCGCGGCAAGCGTCCGGCCGTCCGCCAGCCGTACGGTTCCGGCGCCGTCCATGTCGGCGGGCATCTGCTCGCACGCCATCGACCCGGCGCGCTTCTCCAGCATGCTCAGGACCTGCAACCGCAGCCGCTCGCTCGAGATCATCGCGTACGGCGTGTCGAGCACTCGCCGGTAACCCGGGAAGCGCACTTCGTAGGAGCTCCACCGGTATGCCACGAACGGGTCGACGTGGCGCCGCATGGCCGGCGAAAGGTCGCCGGCATGGAAGCACCAGGTGTGGTTGCCGCCGATCCGCTCGCGCTCGGCCAACGCGACTGCGCCGACAGAGCCCGACCCGGACACGGCGGCGACGATCAGCCCGCTCTGCAGGCCGCCGCCGCACAGCGCCAGGTCCATGTCCATCACGCCCGCAGCCATGCACCCCGAGCATCGTCTGTCGCGGGCAGTCCGGCAAGCGCGGGCCGCCCGATCCGGTTCCGGGACCGTTTGAACAAATCCGGGCCGGCCGGCACCATCGCCGCATGGATCCGCTGGAGCTGCACCGCGACGCGCTGGTCATCGACAGCCACAACGACTCGGTCGTCGCCAGCGTGTCGAGCGGCAGCGGACTCGGCGGCGCGCCGACGCGCCATGCCGGGGGCGGCACCATCGCCCAGCTCAGAGGGGCGCTCCACGGGCCTCCGGAAGGGGATCGCATCCAGCTTGACCTGCAGCGCATGCGCGACGGCGGCATCGACGCGGCGTTCTTCGCCGTCTGCGTCACGAAGGCATGGAGCAACCACGCCGCCTATGCCCTGGACGGTTTCGGCATCCTGATGGCGGAGATGGCCGAGGATGACGGCTTCCGGATCGCGCGCACTGCCGCGGACCTCACGCAGGCGAAGGAGGACGGGGCGATCGCGGCGATCCTGGCGCTGGAGGACTCCAACGGGTTGGAGAGGAGTCTCAACATCCTCTCCGCCCTGTACGCACTGGGCCTGCGGTCCGTGGGTATCACGCACAACCCCGTGTCCTGGGCGGCCGCCGGCGCGCACGAGCCCGCGTCCGGCGGGCTGACCAGCCACGGCGTCGCGCTCGTGCACGAGCTGAACCGGCTCGGGATCCTGGTCGACGTGTCGCACCTGAACGACGCGGGATTCTGGGACGTGGTGGCGGAGACCGATCAACCGCTGATCGCCTCGCACAGCAACTGCCGCGCCCTGTGCAGCCAGCCGCGCAACCTGGACGACCGGCAGATCGAGGCGGTAGCCGCCACCGGCGGAGTGGTGGCGATCACCTTCGTGCCAAAGTTCGTCTCGGACACGGAGCCCGACCTGGAGCGCCTGCTCGACCACGTCGACCACGCCATCGAGGTGGCGGGAGCGGAGCACGTGGGACTGGGATCGGACTTCGACGGCGGCGGCACGGTGATCCCGCACGCTGGCGAGTATCCGACTCTGACCGCCGGGATGGCCGCCCGCGGCCACGATGAGCAGGTGATCCGCGGCGTGCTGGGCCTGAACTACCTGCGCGTGTTCCGCGCGGTGTGCGGGTAGAATAGCGCGATGAGCCGGCCGCTGACCCTGTGGGGGATCATCGAGTCCGAAGGCGCCGCGCACTATGTCGGTCGCGCCCTCGATGCCGGCGTCACCCGCCTGATTGGGCCGAGCGCGCCGGACGTGGTCGAGCTGGCCCGCAGCCGTGGCCTGGAGGTGCATCCCTACGTGGCCTGCACGCCGATGCCCACGCACGGACAGCGGCCGGTGTCCTATACGTGGTCGCTCAACTACCTGGGGGTGGATCCGGCGTCTCCGGAAGCGCGCGAGATCCTGGACCGCCACCGGCCGATCCTGGTCGGCCCGCACCGCGGCGAGCCGAGCATCAATCCGTTCGCGGCCTCCCATCCCGAGTACCGGGCCCGGACCGCTGACGGGGCCGACACGCTGGGCTACTGCGACCGTCTGTGCCTCAGCCCCGCGTTTCCCGAGGTGCGCGCGCGGCAGGCGGTGGAGATCGCCGAGGCGCTGACCGCCACCGGCGCCGAAGGGGTGCAGGTGGAGTTCGTCAACGGCATGGAGGACGCCGGCGGGCTGGTGCCGGCCGGATACGAGGAGCGGACGGTGGCCGAGTACCGCCGGGCGTCGGGACGGGACGCCCGCGCTCTGCCCGCGGACGACTCGGAATGGCTGGCGTTCCGCGCCGGCTACGTGACCGAGATGCTCGCCGAGGCGCGCGAGCGGGTCAAGGCGATCTCGAAGCAGGCGGTGTTCTCCGCCACCATCATAGCGCGCGAGCCCGAGCGCTCCCTGCATGGGCTGCACGACTGGGCGGCATGGGCCGAGCGGGGCGTGATCGACGAGCTGTACCTGTGGTTCCGCACCGAGAGCGACCCGGATGCGGTCGAGCGGCGCGTCGGCCATGCGGCGCGTGTGGTGGCCGGGCGCATCCCGCTGTACGCCGAGCTCTCCTGCTACCACGCGGGAAGCTTCCAGGACCCGGACCTGCTGCTGGAGGGAGCGCGGCGCGCGCTGGCGGCCGGCGCGGACGCCGTCGGGGTGTACCGGCACCACGCGGTCGACCAGCTCGACCTGTGGGACACGCTGGCCATGATCGGCCGGCTGTAGGCTTCCGCAGCCGTCCCAAGGCGTGACGGCGCGTTGTCGCGCGCCTATAATCCGCTCGACCTACCGAGCCGGCCGTCCGGCCGGACACTTCACACGAGGAGCGACGATGAGAAAGCTATCGATAGTCATGCTCGGAATGCTGCTGCTGCCGACCGCAGGCCTGTTTGCAGCCGGCGAGGGGGAGATGGCCAGCGGTCCCATGCCCCTCACTTGGGCCGGGGTCGGCGGCGCCGCAGTCGGCGAGAACACGGTGATCGAGCAGCTTCTGGAGGAGAAGTTCAACGTCGAGATCGACACGATCCGCTACCACCAGAACGACCGCGAGAAGCACAACCTGCTGGTGGCGTCGGGCGAGCATCCGGATGCCTGGTACGTCTGGAACTTCCACGACCAGAAGTTCATTGAAGGCGCCTACCGCACCATCCCGCGCAGCATGATCGAAGAGGAGATGCCGTTCTACGTCGACGCCATGAACGAGATCGGCACGGCCGGCTGGGCCTACTTCCTGGCTCCCGGCAAGAGCGACGAGTACTGGGCGATCCCGCGCTTCCAGCAGCAGTTCGGGAAGGAGGGCAACGGCGCCCAGCACTACCTGCGCTACGACTGGCTGGAACGGGTCGGCATGACCGACTTCTTCGACGCAGTCGACCAGAGCCCGGAGAACAAGCCCGACACCTTCTACTGGGAACCCGCCGTCCACGACATCGACGAATTCGAGTCGGTGCTGGCGGCGTTCCGCGACAAGCTGGACTTCGGTGACGGCCAGGTGCGCATCCCGTACGGGTTCACCGGCGACCAGACGCAGGCGTTCATGTTCCGCGCCTCGCTGGTCCTCTACGCCTACGGTCTGAACAACAAGCCCAGCTACGACTACGATGGCGACACGGTGCCCCCGTACGGCGGCGAGCTGGTCATGGACGGCAACTGCCCGTGCTTCCGGGACGCCACCAAGCGGCTGCAGAAGTGGTACTCGGAAGGCTACATCGATCCGGAGCTGCCGGCTGTCGGCTTCGAGCAGTGGAAGGACCGCATCGCCTCCGGCGTCTACGGCATCTGCACCACCTGCGGCGTCACCGGCTGGGGCTGGGGCGACGGTACCGGCCAAGGACAGGGATGGACGGCGGTGCGCGAAGACGGCGCCAAGTGGATGGCATTCACCGGCCTCAGCCACAACGGCACGTACCGTACCAAGTACAACAACCAGGCGCTGCCGTTCGGCAGCCGCGTGGTCGCCTACACCGTCAACCGAAACGTGTCGGACGAGAAGCTGCGGCGCCTGCTTTCGATCTACGACTACGTGAACTTCGACCCGCTCGGCCGGATCATGGCCGGCAGCCCCGGCGGCCTGGAGGGCGTGCACTGGGAGTGGGACGGCGAGCCCGATCGCTCCAGCGACATCGCGCTGTCCAACTCGCCCCGCAAGGCGCTCGAGGGCTGGACCTTCGAGAACGTCGGCGGCCACTACTTTACGCACCAGACGTTCCCGGCCCGGTACGCGGTCGCGCGCGCCAGGAACGCCGACCACCAGGCGTGGATCGACCACTACTTCACCGGCCCCGGCCAGCAGTTCTCGCTGCCGCCGTACAAGGAAGACGTCTTCAACCAGACCGAGTACACGGCGATCGCCGGCGAGGTGACCGCCGCGCTCTGGACGATCCGCGACGAGTTTTACTTCAAGGCGATGACCAACGCCGACTTTGACGTGGACGCCGAGTGGGACGCCCACGTGGAGAAGTACCTGAACGCCGGCGCGCAGCGCCTGCTGGATGAGCTCAACAAGCTCACCTACAATGTTCCCGACTTCAAGTCCGGGAAGATCTCGGTCGAGGAGGCCCTGGGGCAGTAACGCGCCTCACTCGGGTCACACGATCGGATCGCGAAAAGAGCCGGCGGGTTTCCGCCGGCTCTTTTCGTCTACCTCCAACGCATCAGATCGCCGGGATGATCAGGTTCCAGTTGGGGTAGATCAGGTCGGGGTTCTGGATCAGGTCGCGATTGCGCCGCCAGATCCGCGGCCACAGGAACGGATCGGCGTACCAGCGGTCGTACTCCGCGATGCGCCACAGGCTTTCGCGCCGTTCCGGAATGAGCTGCACGGTGTGGATGCCGAGGACGGTGTAGAGCTTGTAGCGCTCCAGGTAACGGCGGGCGTCCTCGAAGCGCTCGATGGACTGACCGTACTTCCGGTCATCGAACGCCACCACGCCGTCGATCCAGAGCTCCCGAGCCATGAGCAGATCGTTCGAAGCCCCGCGCTCGATCCCGTCCAGGATCGCCCGGCGACGCGCCCCGCCTGCGCGCAGCGCGTCCAGCACGGGCCGGCCCGACCATGGCTGCGGCGTGATGACGTCGCCCTGTTCGGTCACCACCGTAAGCTCCGAGGCCGCCTCCAGCTCCTCCATCACCGCCTGCAGCAGCGCGGCGGCCCGCTCCATGTGCTCGGTATAGGCCTCGTCGGCCACGGACATCAGGTTGCGGCACACCTCGATCGCGGCGCCGAACGCCTCTTCGGCGTCGGCCAGCCGGTAGGACTGGATGGCCTCCAGGCCGGTCAGGTATAGCGTGTTGAGCCGCTGGTACAGCGACCGCAGCTCTCGCACCCTCGCCGCGGCCCAGCCGCTTGTGTCGAGTTGCTGGACGGCGGCCAGACAGCGCTCCGCCTCCACCCGTGCTCCGTACAGCAGCTCCAGCCGGTCGAGGAGCGAATCGCGCAAGGCCAGCATGTCGTCGGCGGTGGCCAGGGCCAGCCGGTACGCTCCGAAGTAGTCGCGTGACCGGTAAAGGTCCTCGGCACGCCGGATGGCGTCGACCATTTCCAGGAAGGAGCCCGGCATCCAGAGATCCGCCTGGATTCCCTGCAGTTCGTCAAGCCGGCTCTGCAGCAGGTTGCGCAGACGCTCCGCGGCCAGCCGCACCGAGTTCTCGAATGCCGCGACGGCCCGCGCTTCCGCGGCCTTCAGGGATACGTGCGATCCACCCGGGTCGACCTCGCGGATTCGTCCGGAGGTGCGCAGAGCCCTGCGGGCCGCGTCCAGGTTCTGCGGATCGTAGAACGCCGCGTCCACTTCCTCGGCGCGCGCGATCAGCACGCGCACCCGGTCGAGATCGGCGTCCGTGGGCGGCTGAATGATCGCCGGACCGGCGGGACGCGCCGGCGGCGGGTAGGACGGGAGCACGGGCAGCGCGGCGCTCACGGCCGGATGTCGCGGCCGCTGCGGTTCCACCTGTGCCCCCACGGCGGGAGCCGTACCGGCGCCGGATCCTGTGGGCGTCATGATCGCACCCGGCATGATCGGTTGCGGCACCTTCCTCACCGGGTGCTCCGGGCGCGCGGGCATGGTGTGCTCGCCGGGGCCCGGCGTCCCCTCGGCTCCGGCGCCCACCGGCCTTGGCGGGCCCCCAACCTCGTCCATGTGGCCCGACGCCAGCAGTTCGGATCGTCCTTCCCCCCCAGCGCCAAACAGGCCGGTATCGAGAGCCGGCTGGGCCACGTGCGGGACGGCCGCGAGGTCGATCAGCGGCGGCGGCATCGCCGGCTCGTCCAATCGGGCGGCCGGAAGCGCGGTCACCGACGGTGGTGCGATGTGAATTCCCAGGTCGAGGGGAATGGAGACGGGCTGCGTGGCGCAGACCGTGAGCACCAGCGGGAAGACGGCTGCGATCGCGAGGTGACACCATCTGGTCACCGACTGCGTGGTCATTGAGTTTCGTCCCTACCTTCGTCTTATCGGCTGCGCGGGACGTTGGCCGGAGTCCGAATGAGCGACGCCTCGACACAGCACAAGAATATCGGTTCAGACAGGCTTCGGGGGACTACGGATGGGCGGTCCGCTCCAGCATCTGAGCGCTACGAGTGCGGGTTGAGCACCTCAGGGTTGAGAATGGTCGGCGGCGTGCGGCCGTCCAGGACGTTCTGGCACGCGATCTCCACGGCGCGGACCATGGTGCGCTCGGTGTCGCCGCCCACGTGCGGGGAGAGCACCACCTGCTCCATCGACAGCAGCGGGTTGCCTGGATCGGGGGGCTCGTCGGCCAGCACGTCCCGGCCGGCGCCGGCCAGGTGGCCGGAGGCGAGCGCGTGGATAAGCGCCGGCTCGTCCACGACCCGCCCGTGGCAGGTGTTGATCAGATAGGCGCCGCGCTTCATCGCGGCCAGCTCGGACGCGCCGATCAGGCCACGGGTCTCTTCCGTCAGAGGGAAGTGCAGGCTGACGATGTCCGACTCGGCGAGCACCCGCTCGAAGGGGGCGTCGATGACGCCGTGGCGGGCGGCGGCCCCGGAGAGGGCTGCGACGAGCTCGGAGGCCTGCAGGTTGCGGCCCACCCGCGGGCCGAAGCGCACCTCCGCCCGCGCGCGCAAGGGCGCAAGCGATCAAGTCCCGGTCGTAGTAGGTGGTGACGGCGACCAGAGTCGTCACGGTTTTGGCGGCTTCACGATCCGGTGCCGCCGCTACTGGACGCCCTTGAGACTCAGCTCCCTGGCGAAGTGGCAGGCGGCGAAGTGGTTGGGAGCCACCTCCTCCCAAGCCGGCTCCTCCGAACGGCATCGGTCCTGGGCGTACAGGCAGCGTGGATGGAAGTAGCACCCGGACGGCGGGTTGGCGGGATTGGCCACCTCGCCCGGGAGGATGATGCGGTCCATGTGCGTTTCCGGATCGGGCTGCGGCACCGCGGAAAGCAGTGCCTCCGTGTACGGATGCTTGGGATTGCCGAACAGATCCTCGGTCTCGGCAAGCTCGACCATCTTGCCTACGTACATCACGCCCACCCGGTCGGAGATGTGCTCGATGACGCTGAGGTCGTGGGCGATGAACAGGTAGGTGAGGTTGAACTCGGCCTGCAGGTCCTCCAGCAGGTTGAGGATTTGCGCCTGGATGGACACGTCGAGGGCGGACACCGCCTCGTCACAACAGATGAACTCCGGCTTCGGCGCGAGCGCCCGGGCGATGCCGATACGCTGGCGCTGGCCGCCGGAGAAGGCGTGCGGGTAGCGCTTGAGGTGCTTGACCTCCAGGCCGACGATGTTCACCAGCTCCTTGACCCGATCTTCCAGTTCCTGTCCGCGCGCCAGGTTGTTGGCCACCAGCGGCTCGGCGACGATGTCCAATACCGTCATGCGCGGATCGAGCGACGAATAGGGGTCCTGGAAGACCATCTGCATGTGGCGGCGGATCTGCCGCAGCCGGTTCTTGTCCAGCTTGGTGATGTCGACGGGCGCGTCGGCGGCCTGGAACTGGAAGTTGATCGAGCCGTCGGTGGGCTCGATCGCACGCAGGATGCAGCGCCCCAGGGTCGTCTTGCCGCAGCCGGACTCTCCCACCAGGCCGAGCGTCTCTCCCTCGTTGATGAACAGATTGATGCGGTCGACGGCCTTGACGTGACCGGTGACGCGGCGCAGGAACCCCTTTTCGATCGGGAAGTACTTGCGCAGCTCATCGACTCTCAGGAGCGTTCGCGCTCCGTTTCCCGCGGGTGCTCCGCCCGTGGCGGCGGACCGCTGCGTGCCTCCGCGGCTGTCGGGTTCGCTCATCGTGCCGCTCCTAACGCTCGCCGGGGTTGCTCCGGCGTCTCGGGGATGGGTTCGGTCTGCGGGCTGTGCAGGTAGCAGCGGACCGAGTGGCCGGGGGAAACCTCGACCAGGCCCGGCACCTCCATGTCACAGGTTCCGGCGATGGCGTCCGGGCAGCGGCTGTAGAAGCCGCACATGCGCGGCGGGTCGAGCGGGATCGGCACGGTGCCTTCGATCGCCTCCAGGCGCTGCTTGGCCTCCTTGCCCATGCGCGGAATCGACTTCAGCAGCAGCCGTGTGTAGGGGTGCAGGGGGTTGCGGAACAACTCCTTGGTAACCGCGTGCTCCACCACGCGCCCCAAGTACATCACCGCGACCTCGTCGGCGATCTCGGCGATCACCCCCAAGTCGTGGGTGATGTACAGGATCGCCATGCCGAACTCCTCCTGGAGTTGCTCCATCAGGTCCAGGATCTGCGCCTGCACGGTCACGTCGAGCGCCGTGGTTGGTTCGTCGGCGATCAGCAGCTTGGGGTTGCAGGACAGCGCCATCGCAATCATGGCGCGCTGGCGCAGGCCGCCGGAGAGCTGGTGCGGGTACTCGTTGATGCGCTGCGACGGATTGGGGATGCCGACCTTGTCCAGCATGTCCACGGCCAGGGAGTGCGCCTCCTGCTTGTCCCTGGTCTTGTGCAGGAGGATGGCTTCCTCGATCTGGTTGCCGATGGTGTGCACCGGCGACAGGCTGGTCATCGGCTCCTGGAAGATCATCGAGATCTCCTTGCCCCGGATGGCGCGAACCGAATGGCCGAACGGGTCCATGTCCGCGAGGTCGACGGCGGGCTCTGCGTCGCGGTGCAGCAGTATGTCGCCGGAAATGATGCGGCCCGGCGTTGGAACGATGCGCAGGATGGATTGCGCGGTCACGCTCTTGCCGCAGCCGCTTTCGCCGATGATGCCGAGCGTCTGCCCCTCTCGAACGGTCAGGCTGACGCCGTCGACGGCCTTCAGCGTGCCCTCGTCCAGCGAGAAGTGGGTCCTGAGGTCCTTGAGCTCCAGTACCGGCGCCTGGGTAGCGGTGTTCACGAGAGGCCCGAGTGTGTGCCGCCGCCGGCTTCCGGTCAAGCCCCGCCCGCCGGGCGGTCCGACGGAACCTTCAGCTCGACCTACGCGCGTGACAATCCTGACCGAGAGGACTTGGCGGAGAGCTTTGTGCCGTACCTGCTGGTGCGATACCGGTCAGATCGCATGCCGCCTGAGCTCGTCGAGACGATTCGCCGGACGATCCCTCATCGGCTTGAGTATCTCGACCGGAATCTGGAAGGCCGGTGGTGTCCCATGGTGCCGGAGGACTGTGAATCGGATCAATCGTGCGAGGGGCAGCGCGATCGGGAGGTTCGGGACGCGGGCAGCGAAGACCGTGGTGAAAGGATAGATCTGAAGCGATATAGCTCTGCGGTCCTTCGGCACTTTAGCCCGAAGTTCCAGGAGCGAAATTGCCTGAAGTCCTTGTGGTCAGGGTAGTTTCTCAATGGTGCAGGTTCCTGTGCATGGCTACATGCGGGGCGTGACCCCAAGCAGCTCGAAACAGCGCTGCTGAACCGGCGTCGGGTGCGTGTGCAGCGTGAACGTGCTGCCGCCCTCTGCAACCTGCATCGTGTTCGCCGTCAGCGTGCCCAGCTCAGTGATCAGCGTGCGAAAGCTGTGCACCGGCAACCCGTCCTCGGTGCGCTTGCTCGACGCCTTGGCCGCCGCGGCCGCCGATCGCTGCCGGAGCCACCTCGGAGACCCGCTTGCGCTCGGCGCCCTGTCGATCGTGATCGTCGAACAGCAACGGCGCCAGCGAGCGCCGCATGTGCCACTCCACGTAGTAGGCCAGCATGCACAGCAGCACGTGCGCCCGCACCCGATCGGCGCGCCGGTGGTGAATCGGGCGCACCTTCAGGTCCACGGACTTCATGCACCGAAACGCCCGCTCCACCTTCGACAGCCCCTTGTAGGCGCGCACCGTCTGCGCCGCGTCGAGCACCTGCGGCTCCACGTTGCTGCGCACGATGTACAGCCCGTCCAGCGCCTGCTCGGCGTCGATCTTGGCCTCATCGCGCCGAAAGCTGAACGACTCGGAGGTGATCTCGGTCACGAAGTGCTTGCCCACCTTGTAGTGATTGATCACCTTGCCGACCCGCATGCCGATCTCGGCCTCGCCCCGTAGCGGCTGATGGACGCGCTGGGTGGCCTGAGCGATCGGGGCCAGCTTCTGCTCGGTGGCCTGTAGCAGCTCCTGGCGCTTGCGCTCCCGTTCGTCGGCCAGCAACGGGTTGCGGCACACGATCAGCCGCTCGCCCGGAAACTCCTCGCTGGTGATCTCGGCCAGGTCGCGCTCGTCGAACAACGACGGCGCCACCTCGCCGGCGGCCACCAGCTTGCGGATCGTCGGCGCGCGCAGCGTGGTGATCCAGCGCAGCCCCTCCACCTCTTGCAGGTCCTCGCGGATCCTCGCCGCGCTCAGCATCCCGCGGTCGCCGACCAGCACCACCCGCGTGAGCCCGAAGCGGGTGCGGATCTTGTCCACCTGCGCGCTCACCGTCTTCGGGTCGGCGGTAGAGCCAGGGAATACCTCCACCGCCACCGGACAGCCTTCCTGGGTGCACAGCAGCCCGAACACGATCTGCAGCGTGCCCGACTTGCCGTCACGGCTGTGTCCCAACTGCGCCAGCTCGCAGTGGCTGCCCTCGAAGTAGGTCGAGCTCACGTCGTAGAGCACCAGCGTGTGCTCGCTGAGGTGCTGTTCGGCCAGGCGGTCCTCGATCGCCGCCTGGCGCCCGACCAACCAGTCCATCGCCTCGTAGAGCTCGTTCTCATCGACCTCCCCCAACCGCAGCGACTCGCCCAGGGTGGACACGGCGCTGGGCGGTGAGAGCGCGCGGGCGGTGGCCAGTTTGGACTGCGCGTCGATGACGCGGGCGGTGATCATGGCGATGATCAGCTCGCGCGAGCGGCTGGCCTTGCGGGCGATGAGGGTATGGAGTCCGAGCTGCTTGAGGATGCCCAGCACGGCGGCGACGTGGCCGTGGGGCAGCGAGCGCGTGAGCAGCAACGCATCCGAGACCGAGGCGAAGGCGTGGCCGCCCTTGAGCAGGGTGCGCAAGCCGTCGACCAGATCAGGGGGCCATTTGGAGAGGTTCGCGAGCGTGCGCTTCTTGACCTTGCCGTGCTCGCGGTAGGACTCGCGGAGCAGGATGGCAGGGGGAGAGGAGCGGTTGGGGACAGACTCGATGTACATGACTACTGATCTGTGGCAACAGAATACACACAAGTCACGATATGTCAAGATCAAATAGCATGTATCTCGCCGCTATTCACCACCATCTGCATGGACACGAAACGACGCCAATCAGCACGCAGATCACCTTGCAACTAATTTTCTGTCAATGAAATTACGAGAGATTCACGCTCTGGAACTTCGGTTTAGCGCAACAGAGAGCGATGTCGGAACGTCGATCACCTTCGTCAACAGCACGGAAGCTGAATGTAGAGACGCAATGAGCTGGAATGAAAGAACCGCGACATCGGCTCACGTTGGCCGGGCTGAGACGGCATCGCTGACCGAAGCGGAGGCTAAGACGTCGAAGATGACGACCAAAGGAATGCACCGTGCTATCGGCGGCGAGAAGGGTCGTCTCCAACGCATGGCACTGAGGTCTGACTTTCCGTGTCGACCGTCACCGCTCAGCAGCAACATCTGGTCTTCGTCGAGCAGTGGGTCTGGTGGGGGCGGGCGGCGACCGTGCGCCGGCGCTATGATGGGTTCTGCCATGCTGCCGTTGCTGCTCGCATTCGTCGCCGTCATCGCGCTGTTCACGCTGGGGGTCCGCTGGGGGGTGGTGATCATCGGCAAGGTGCTCGGCCGTGTCGTCCACGAGCGGCATCAGAACGCGGAGTACATCACCAGCACCGGCCAGGTGCCGAAGGCGTGGACCAAGCCCTACTTCGATCAGATCGACGCGCTGCAGGCGAACGAAGACCTGGATCCGGCGGTGCGCGAGCGCCGCATCGCCCGGCTGGAGGCGCAGGCGAAGCGGCGCTCGCTCAAGGGGATTGACGACCTGCTGCGCTACTTCTCCCGAGCGCCGGTGTTTGCCGACGACTATTCCAGGCGAGTGCTCATGGAGGACCTCGAGTCCGCCAAGGGTACGTGGCTGGAGTACATGAACAAGGAGAAGAAGGAGAAGTAAAGGCTGCGCTCAGCCCGGTTCCACGTAGTCCATGCCGGGAAGGCGAGGCCAGACGAACTGCTCCGGGGCGCCGGTCTTCCGTGACCACCGTGCGATCAGGTCGGTGGCGCGGCGCCGCTCGGCCATCTTCCGTTCCACCGCGTCCGGGTCCCAGCCGGCGAGCACGGCTGCCGTCAGCTCCCCGACGAGCGCCGCGCAGGCCCGGTCGCCGTTCCGGTCGGCCACCTCGTCCGGATCCTCGCGCAGGTTGAAGAGCTGCGGCCGGTGGCCGTGGTAGTAGACGAGCTTCCAGTCGCCGCGGCGGATCATCCGCGTCGTCCAACCCTCGTACACGCAGTACTCGCAGAAGGCCTGGTCCTCCCAGTCGGTCTGCCGGCCGCCGAGCAGGCCCAGCAGGCTGCGGCCGTGGGATCCGGGCAACGGCTCGGCGCCCAGAGCCTCCAGCATCGTGGCGTTGAGGTCGAGCCCGCTGACCACGCGGTCGCACGCCACGCCCTCCGGCAGCCTGCCCGGCCACGACACGATCGCCGGGATGCGGGCCGACGCCTCGTATTGGCAGCGCTTCATCCACAGGTCGTGCTCGCCGGCCATGTCACCGTGGTCGGAGTGGTAGACAATGAGCGTGTTCTCCTCGAGTCCGTTCCGGCGCAGCGCCGCCAGGATGTCACCGATCAGCGCGTCCATCCGGTCGATCAGCGCCCAGTAGGCGGCCCGTGCCCTGAGGATGAGGTAGTCGGGGACGTCCTCGACGCCGCACAAGGTTCGCCACCAGGACTCGAACGGATGCAGCCGGTCGTCGAACGGCGTCCTCACGCGGGGCAGGGTGACGCGGTCGCGGTAGCGGTCGAAGTCGGCGCGGCGCGCGACGTAGGGAGCGTGCGGGAGGATAAACCCCACCGACAGGCAGAACGGCTCGTCGTTCACGCCGGCGCGCCAGCGGATCCCGAACCGGTTGAGGAAGTCGATGGTGGCCGCGGTCACGTCCTCGTCGTGCACCTGATAGCTGCTCTGTCCGGCGCCGGAGTTCTCGATTGCTGCGCACGCCTCCCCGGGCGTCTCTCCGTCGCCGGGATGGTTGGAGCCGTGGTCGCCGATCGGCCGCTCGGCGTAGCCGTGGAGCTGGTCGATGCCGACCGAGTGCATGCGGCCCATCAGCACGGGCCGGTAGCCGGCGGCGCCCATGGCGTGCGCGAAGGTGGGGTGGTCGCTGCCCAGGATGTGGTGGTTGGTCCACACGTCGATCTCGTGCGGGTACTTGCCGGTGAGCATCGCCATGCGCGACGGCACGCACACCGGTGACGGGCAGTAGGCGTTGGTGAAGGTCACGCCGCGGCTCGCCAGTCCGTCCAGGTGGGGAGTCTCCACCACGGGGTCGCCGTAACAGCCGGTCACGAACGGGTTGTGCTGATCGGAGTGGATGTAGAGCAGGTTGGGCCGTCGGCCAGACGATGGGCTGGTCATGTTTTCATCCCGTTGACAGCCGTTTCGCGTTGACCGACTCGGAGTCATCCATCAGGCTGTGAAGACGAAGAATATCACAGTCTCTGTGAACGAGGATACGTATCACAGGGCGCGTATTCGCGCCGCGGAGCTCCATACCTCCGTTTCCGCGGTGGTGCGTGACTTCCTCATCACGTTCTCTGGCGAGGAGACCGACTACGAGCGCCGAAAACAGCTCGAGCGCAGCACGATCGAGTCGATCCGGCGCTTCGACGCCATCTGCTGGTAGGGAGCGGGCAGGGATGGGCTCGGTGACCGAGGCGAGCCGCCCGGCCTCGGTATAGCGCCCGAAGACCGACATCGGGACGATAGCAGGCGACTACCGCCGCAATCGGGGGAGCGCATGAAGACCAGGCAGTTGACCGTCGTCGAGCCCGGCCGGATCGAGCTGCAGGAGCTCGACCTGGACGCAGCGCTCGAGCCGCACGAAGCGCTGGTGGAGGCCGAGTACTCCATCGTCAGTGCCGGCACCGAGGGGGCCGGCTTTACCGGCCTGGTGCGGGAAATGCCGTTCGGCGACGGGGGCACGTATCCCCGCGGCACCGGCTACGGCCATCTGGGCCGGGTTCGGGAGGTGGGATCGGCGGTGGAGATGTGCCGTGAGGGAGACCGGGTGCTGTCCTTCTCCCGGCATGCATCGCTGGTCAAGGCGGACGCCGGCCGCATGGCGCTGCCGGCGCCCGAGGACGCTCCCGGCAGCCACCTGGTGTTTGCCCGCATGGCCGGGGTGAGCATCTCCGCGCTGCGCTCCTCCAGCGTGCAGCCGGGCGACACGGTGCTGGTGACCGGCATGGGGCTGGTCGGCAACTTGGCCGCGCAACTCTTCCTCATGGCCGGCGCCGACGTGATGGCGGCCGATCTCTCCGACTACCGTCTGGACAAGGCGCGAGCCTGCGGCATCGAGCGCACGGTGAACCCCGGCGTGGACGACCTGCAGGACGCGGTGCTTGAGTGGACGGCCGGCGAGGGCGTGCACGTCGCCGTGGAGGCGATCGGCATCAGCGAGGTGGTGGAGCAGGCGGTGATGGCCACCCGGCGCCACGGTGAAGTGATCCTGCTCGGCAGCCCGCGCGCCCGCGCCACCTTCGACGTGACGCCCATGCTGCTGCGCATCCACCTGGAGGCGATCCGGATGATCGGATCGCTGGAGTGGCGCTGGCCGGCGCACCCCGCCGAACGGGTACGAGACGTGGAGACCAACTACCGCCGGCTGGTCGAGTGGATCGCCGCCGGCCGGCTGCTGGTAGAACCGCTGATCGACCGCGTGGCTTCGCCCGCCGACTGCCAGGCGGTCTACGAAGGGCTCACCGGCCGCAAGGACGGTTATCTGGGCGCGGTGTTCGACTGGGGCTTGCTTTGAGGAACACTCGACGATCTCGTTGACAACCGTTGTGTTGAGGCGGATCGACGCGGCGTCGACACGTCAAGACGGCACTTCCTCGCCAATGACCTGGGTGCGCTTCATCAGCCGGCGCTGATCGGCCGGAAAGGGCTCGCGGCGGTGCATGGTTGCGCGGTTGTCCCAAATAATCAGGTCGCTGGCGCGCCATTGGTGCGTCCACACGAAACGCGGCTCGGTCATGTGCGCGAACAGCCGGTCGAGCAGGGCGCGGCTTTCGCTTGGCTCCATCCCGACGATCGAGCGGGTCAGGTGCGGGCCGACGTACAGTGTCCGGCGGCCGGTCTCCGAGTGGGTGCGCACCACGGGGTGGTCTACCGGCTCGGGGGGATTCTGCTCCTCGACCGGGTGGCGATGGATGGCGCGCAGGCCTTGCACCCTGGTCTTGAGGTCGTTGTCCAGCGCCTCGTACGCCGCATAGCCGTTGCACCACTGGGTGGCGCCGCCTTCGGCGGGGACCTCCACCGCGTACAGCAGGGACAGGGTGCCGGGCCGGCGCAGGTAGGACAGGTCGGAGTGGAAGCTGAGCTCGCCGTGGCCCAGGGCGCCGATCGGCTGGCCGTTCTCCTCGATGTTGGAGATCAGGAAGATTTCCTTGACCGGGCGGTCGGGCTGGCGGCGGACATGCTCGACGGGGTTGCCGAAGTAGCCGGTGAAGCGGACCTGGTCCGCCTCGCTGATGGCCTGGTCGCGGAACACCAGAACGCAGTGGTCGAGAATGGCGCTGCGGAGCCGGCCCACGGTCGCGGCGTCGAGCGCTTGGCGGAGGTCCAGGCCCCCGATCTCGGCGCCCAGGGCGCCGCCGGTTGGGATCACCTCGAATCGATCGGTCGTGTGGTTCATGGCGTGGGCGCAGGCCGCGCGACGAGCCTACTCCGATCGGGCGCTGCCGGCCATTCCGCAGGCGCCGGCCGTGTGAGACAGTTCTCGAACTGTGACCGAGGCTCCGCGGTTCCTGTCCGCCGGCGAGGTGGCGCAGTTCGACGCGCTGGGGGTCGTGGTACGCCGCGGCGCCCTCGGCCCGGTCGAGATCGACGCCGCGCTGCACGAGATGGAGTCGGTGTGCGGGGAGGTCCTGGGCCATGCTCCGGGCGACGGCGACGTGGTCTGGGAGTCGCCGTTCGTGGAGCGGAGCGGCGCGCTCGCTGACCTGGTCGCCGACGACCGCATCTACCAGGCGGTCTGCGACCTGCTGGGCGATGACGTGTTGTGGGAGGGCTCCGAGGGCATGTGGGGCTTCGACGACCTTGCCGATCACGACTGGCACGCGGACGGCGGCTGGCTCCCGGAGCAGATGGAGCCGTACCGGCTCAAGGTGATGCTCTACCTGGATCCGCTGCGCCGCGACACGGGCGCGCTGCGCATCATCCCGGGGTCGCACCGGGCGCTGCTGCACGAGTCGCTGCTGCCGTTCCACGAGGAGACCAGGGCCGACGGCGACCGGCGGTACTTCGGCCAGCGCGGCGAAGACGTTCCCGCGTACGCGATCGAGACCGATCCCGGAGACGTGGTGTTCTTCAACAACTGGCTGTTCCACTCCGTCTACGGCAAGGTCCATCCGCGGCGGTCGATCATCCTCAAGTTCGCGCGCATGCCCGGCAACGACCGGCATCGGGCCGAGTTGCGCGGCGTACCGCGCGTGCGCGCCGCCAACGAGTTGCTGGCACGGCACGGCACCGCGCGCATCCGGGCGCTGACCGGGCGGCTGCCCGACTACGCCGGCACGGAGGCCCCGGTCAACTAAGAGACCAGCGCGTCGCCTGAATGCGCGGCTTCAGGTCGGGCGGGGCGATCTGGTAATAGACGGTCAGCAGCTCGCCCGGAGCCAGCTCCACGCTGGCGGGGTAGCCCAGGTCCCAGGTGGCCGGCCAGGGAAGCTCCATGTCCGGGGCGTCGTCGCGCAGCACGATCTCGTTGCCGGTGTCCCAGCTCGCGCCGCCGTCGTGGCTGAGGCAGGCGCGGTGGCCCATCGGCGGCACGCGCCGCCCGTAGGTGGCGAGCAGCGCTCCGCTCTCGAGCGGCAGCAGGTGCGCCGGATATCCCAGGATGGCCGTCGCGTGCGCATCGGTCCAGGTGCGGCCGCCGTCCTCGCTCCCGGTCTGGCGCAGGTAGCGGTGCTCGGTAAGCTGCTCCGGCTGGTAGCGCCACAGGCAGACCAGGCGGCCGTCGGGCAGCTCGGCGGGGTGCGATCGCCAGCGCCGGCACCTCGCTGCCGTGGATGCCCCATACCTCGCGGCTGCGGTTCTCCGCCGAGACCGAGTTGAAGGGCGTGTCCAGGTGGTGGTCGGAGTGCTACTTCGTGTCGCCCACGTAGTAGTTGCCGTCGCTGGCGGCGTAGTTGTAGTCGCAGCCCAGGATGGATGCCACCGGTCCGGCGATGCGCGGATCGTCGATCAGGCCGGACAGGTACTCGCTGCGGTCGGCGAAGGTCGCCACCAGGTAGAAGCAGCACAGCAGCACGCCGGACACCACCGCGGCCTTGTGGCGGAGGAAGCGGATGCGCGTGAGCCGCCGCTGCGAGTACAGCGCCTCCTGCCGTTCGTCCTCCGCGGCTGCCTGGTCGGCGCGGACGGGTGCCTCCGCCATCATCGCGCCCTCACCCGAATCCGGGGGGTCGATCCACAACAACACCAGGTCGGACAGGAAGGTCCCGATCACGGTGAGGATGCTCACCATCAGCAGGATGTTGCCGGCCAGCAGCATGGCTCACGTTGGCGCCGAACGACTCCAACTCGCGGACGTAGCTGTCCACGAAGTCGCCTTCGGGGAGCTGGATGATCAGGAAGGTGAGCATCGAGATGACCACGACGGTCACCACCGCCATCAGCAGGCGGCGGACGACGTAGCTCGTCATCGATCACTCACGGCACGTCAAGAACGCCGGGGCGGGTGCGCCCCGCCCCGGCGCCAAACGGTCGATCGCTACCTGTCCTTGGGCGATGCCCAGTACCACAACTCCGGGTGAGAGGAGCCGGGATAGCGGCACTTGCCGTCGACGCACCAGCTTCCGGCCGCGTTGGCCAACTGGTTGTTGAGCACGCGCGGGTGGTACCACACCTGCCCGGCGATGCCGATCGTCCAGACCTCGTCGATCAGGATGCTCCAGATCTCCTTGCCGAGCTCGTAGCGCTCCTCGGCAGGGACTTCGCGGCCCTTGTCGTAGAGCTCCCACACCTTCAGGACGTCCGCCGCGGTCTCGGGGTCGGGAGCCTCGCCCTTCTCGCCACCGGTCTCGTAGTAGACGCCTCAGAGCTGCCCGTTGGTGGCGATGTGGTCACCGGCAGGCCGGCGGCCGGGGCGCCGCCGCCCCAGAAGTCCTCGGAGCCCCAGGAGAACTGGTATTGGTTGTTCGCCCGCCACTGGCTCGCCTGCTCGTTCGCCATCACCGACAGGTTGATGTCCAGGTCCAGTTCCTTCATCTCCTCGACGAAGATCTCGGTCTGGCCTACAGTCCCGACGAGCGCGAACTGAAATGAGATCGTCGCGAGTCATACTCCTGAACGGACCGAGCAGTTCGGGAAAGACGACCCTGGGGCGCGCCGTGCAGTTGGCACTGGGCTCGCCGTTCTTCTATTGGTCTTCCGATCAACTTGTCGATGCGGACGTTCTGCCGTCCGTAGATCGCACGGCGAAGACCGGGGAGTGGTCGTGGCGGACCATCAGGCCGCGCTTCTTCGACGGATTCCACCGCTGTGCCGCGGCAATCGCCGATGCCGGCAACGACCTCGTGACGTTGCTCCGCCATCACTCGGTGTTCTTCGTCGGCGTGCATTGTGAGATCGGCGAGTTGGAACGAAGAGAGCAGCTTCGGGGCGATCGCAAAGTCGGCGAGGGCCGCTTGCATCTGGAGGATGGCGTGCACACGTGGGGCCGCTACGACATCGAGGTCGATACCTCCCGCTTGTCCCGAGACGGAGCGAGAGACAGAGTGGTCGAGGGCTTTCGGCGCCATGATCCCGCGCGTAGTGCATTCCGGTCGGCATGTATCGGCTCCTGAAAGCACACGAATCCGATCCCGTGCGCGTCGCCGTGATAGGCGCAGGCAAGTTCTCCTCCATGTTCCTGGCACAGGTGCGCACCGCGCCGGGCATGCGCGTCGTGGGGGTGTGCGATCTGGCCCCGGAGCGGGCGAAAGCAACACTGCGGCGGTCGGGTTGGAGCGCGGAGGAAATCGCGGCGATCGGCTTGTACCCGGACGCGGACAGCGTGATCGGCCATGACGATCCCGAGGTGGTGGTCGAGGCGACCGGCGATCCGGTCGCCGGGGTGCGCCACGCGCTGGCCTGCATCGCGGCCGGCCGGCACGTGGTCATGGTCAACGTGGAGGCGGACGTGCTGGCCGGGCCGTTGCTGGCTCGCCGCGCGGCTCAGGCCGGGACCGTGTACTCGCTGGCCTACGGCGATCAGCCGGCCCTGATCGTGGAGCTGGTCGACTGGGCGCGGACCTGCGGCTTCGAGGTCGTATGCGCCGGCAAGGGCACCAGGTACCTGCCGGCCTTCCACGCCTCCACGCCGGACACCGTCTGGCGGCACTACGGGATCAGCCCGGAGCGTGCCGCGAGCGGCGGCATGAACGCCAGGATGTTCAACTCCTTCCTGGACGGCACCAAGTCGGCGATCGAGATGGCCGCGGTGGCGAACGCGACCGGGCTGCAGCCGGCGGCCGGCGGGCTGCGCTTTCCGCCGTGCGGGAGCGACGATCTGGCCGAGACGCTGAAACCGGCCGGCGACGGCGGAACGCTGTCGCACCTGGGAACCGTGGAGGTGGTCTCGTCACTGCGGCGTGACGGCAGTCCGGTCGAGCGCGATCTGCGCTGGGGCGTGTACGTGACGTTCGCCGCCCCGTCGGACTATGCGGCGTCCTGCTTCGGCGAGTACGGCGTCCCCACCGATCGGAGCGGCCGGTACGCGGCGCTGTATCGGCCCGCGCACCTGATCGGTATGGAGCTCGGCATCAGCATCGCCTCCGCGGCGCTGCGCGGCGAGCCGACCGGCGCTCCCGACCGCTTCTCCGCCGACGTGGTGGCGGTCGCCAAGCGCGACCTCCGCGCAGGAGAGGTGCTGGACGGGGAGGGCGGCTCGACCGTCTGGGGACGCCTGATGCCGGCCGCCGACTCCCTGGCGGCGGATTCCCTTCCGATCGGCCTGGCGGCCGGCGCCGCCCTCAAGCGGCCAATCGCGGCCGGCGAGACGGTCGCGCGCGTCGACGTGGAACTGCAGGTTCCTGCCGACGTCCTGGAGATCCGAAGGGAGATGGAGCGCCGGGCTCTGCCTGAGCCACGTGGGTTACGAAGCACCTGACGGCAGGCGCCGGGTCCGTCCGATCGGAAGCCGCCGCAGCCTGATCCGGCTGGATTCAAAGACAGTCAGAGCCCTGGCTGGGAGGTCAGCCTCGACCGCGCTGAGATTGGCGAGAAGGATGCGGCTCAAGCTCGCGGCGCTGCGATCCGGCATGTGGCGGAAGAGAATCACCGAGGGCTTTGCCGAATCCCTCATGGCGAGCAGCGTGCCGAAGTCGGTGTCCTCCGAGATCAGTATCCGATCCTCTCGCTCCGCGAGTTCGAAGCGTACGGGATCTTCAGCGGACTGCAGCCCGCGTTCGCGCACGTGCAAAGCATCATGACCGCTTCGCGGCGGCCGACGGCGATCCGCAGTTCGCTGCCAGTCGTGATAGTAGGGGTGGAAGGAGCTGCGCAGCAGCTTGAGCAGGGCGATGCTGAGCCGCCACGCGGCGGCTACGAGCCAGTGCGGCCGCGGAACTACCACCGCGTACAGGCGCTGTGCGCGCTCCATCGATACCGCCAGTAGCGGGTCGATCTCCGGGTAGCAACGCGGCGCGCGACGCGCGGGGCCTGGCGCGTGAAGAAGGGATCGGTTCCGGGGCAAGCCCCACCGCGACTCCGTCGCCGCTCCGGGTCTTCGCGGCCAGGTGCGGACGAGCAGCCACAGGCCATGCGCGCACTATGGAGGCAGGCCGATGCGGCGCTGAACGATGTCGAACGCGGCCGCCTGCGTCTCGCGGAGCTTCGCGTCCAGCTCGTCGAGTCCGGCGCACTTCAGCGCGGTCGCCAGCTTCAGCCGCATCGGTTCCGGGGCGTCGCGCACCGGAGCTCCCTGGCTCCACGTCAGGCGGAGCATGGCCTGCATCGTCCGCTGCATCCGCACCGCGCCGGCGAGGAAACGGGCCTCTTCCTCCGGGATGACGTCGGCGGCGCCCAGGGCATCGAAGCAGGACGCCGTCGCTCCCACGAGCACCTCCGGCGACTCGTGCGCATGGCGCAGGCGCAGGTACTGGGCCAGGGACTCGAGGTCCACCAGCCCTCCGCGCACGTGCTGGACGTCGAACGGGTCCTGCGAGGGATGTCCGGCGGCGATCGCCTCGCGCCGACGCGCCACGTCCTCGAGCAGCCTCGCAGAGTCGCGCGGGCTGGCAAGCGCCGCCCTGATCGCCGCGGTGACCGCCGCGGACGTGGCCGGGTCGCCGCAGACGACGTTGGCCCGGGTCAGCGACATGAGCTCCGAGGTCGACGCCGCGCCCGTGTGACCGTCCCTGAACTCGTCGAGCGTCGAAACCGGCAGCTCGATCTCCCCTGACGTCCGCAGGCGCTCGTCCAGCTCGTAGAGCCGGCCGTACGTCGATGGACTGCGGAGGAGGGAGGTCAGTTCGCTGGCCGCGTTTCGATAGAAGGCCGAAGCGTCGATGGGGGTCGGGCCCGTGGTCCTCGACCCGGCCTCGAAGTCCGCCGCGAACAGCAGGTCCAGGTCGGAGCCGAAGGTCATCTCTCCGGCGCCCAGCCTGCCCCGTGCGACGACCGCGCAGCCGCCGCCCGGCACCGGTCCGTAGCGTTCGTGGAGCCCGTCCAGCACGTCAGCAAGCAGGCGATCGATGACCGCCCTCGCGACGTCGCACAGGGCCGCGGACGCCTCGTCCACGGTGACCAGGTTCTCGAGCGCCTGGACGGCCACCTGGAACCGGCGGTCGCCGGCCCAGCCGGCCACCTGCTCGACGCGCTCCGCGGCGTCCCGCCGGCCGGCCAGGCGCTCATCGAGCTCGCGGGCCAATTCATCCCGCTCGGGGATCGGCAGGAAGAACGACGGGTCCAGGACGGCCTGCAGACGCCGGGGATTCCCCTCCAGGACATCGGCCATGCGGGGGGCGCTGCCCATCACGACGGCGATGAGGTTGAGGAGCCAAGTGTTGGCCCGGAGCATGGAGAAGAACGAGAGGTCTTCCGGCAGGGCCGCCAGGAAGCGGTCCAGGCGGGCGAGGGCGCGGTCGGGGTCGGGCGTCCTGCCCAGCGCGTCGACGATCTCGTGGAGGATCTCGCGGATGATGGTGCGGGCGCGTTCCGAACCGGTCGACTCATGCCGTCCTTCCGCCCATCCCCGGAAGACCGCGATGGCCTCGGGAGCCCGCGTGAACCCGGCCGCTTCCAGCTTGGCGACGGCGTCCGGGTGCTCGTCCGGTCCGTCCAGGAGGACGGCGGTGATGTCCTGCTCGCTCTCGGGGACGTTGAAGCGCGTGCGGTAGAGGTCGTGGACCTCGCCGGCCACGGACTCGATCCGGCGCACCAGCTCCTCTGCCGAGGCAAGTCCCATGAAGGCGGCGATGTGCTTCAGCCCGTCGTCGGAGTCCGGGAGCACTTGCGTCTGCGCGTCGTTGACCATCTGCAGGCGGTGCTCGACGCGCCGCAGAAACAGGTAGGCGTCGCGCAGGGCCGCCGTTTCCCGCGGCATGATGTGGTGCTCGCCATCCAGCGTCTCCAGCATCGCCAGCAGTCGGGAACCGCGCAGCCGGCGGTTGCGGCCGCCGTGGGCCAATTGGTGCATGTGGACGAAGAACTCGATCTCGCGGATGCCGCCGCGGCCGAGCTTGACGTTGTGGCCGGCCGCGCGGACGGCGCCGTGGCCGTGGAAGTCGTGGATCTGCTGGCTCACCGAACGGATCTCCTCGACGGAGGTGAAGTCCAGCGCCTCGTCCCAGATGAACGGCGAAAGCCGCTCCAGGTAGGCCGCGCCGGCCGTCAGGTCGCCGGCGACGGGCCGCGCCTTGATGAGCGCCGTCCGCTCCCAGGTCCGCCCGAAGCGCCGGTAGTAGTTCAGGGCGAAGTCGACGGTGATGGCGACCGGCGTGGATGACGGGTCGGGGCGCAGCCGGAGGTCGGTGCGGAACACGTGGCCGTCGGCGGTGCGCGTCTGCAGGATGCGGACCAGGTCCTGCGTGACCCGCACGAAGCAGTCGCTGAGGGTTCGGGAACCCGTGTAGCGGACCGACTCCGGGTCGAAGAGGACGATCAGGTCGATGTCGGACGAATAGTTGAGCTCGCGGGAGCCGTGCTTGCCCATCGCCAGGACGAAGTACCCCCACCGGTCCCCGTTCGGCCGTTCCAGGTCGCCGCGCTCGACCCGGTCCAGGAGCAGGTGGGAGACGCTCAGGCGCACGGCGTGGTCGGCCATGTCGGACAGCAACTCCGCGCACTCCATGACACAGTGGATGCCGAAGCAGTCGTACGCGGCCGCGAGGACTGCCACGCGGTTGCGCTGGCGGCGCAGGAAGGTCATCAGTTGGTCGCGCTCCATGGCGGGATCCGCGGCGGCCAGGTCGCCGCGCACGCGGCCGGTGATGGCGTCGGGAGTCTGGTCCACGAGCGCCTGGGTGAGCTCCAGGTCGCGCTGCAGCAGGAGGCTCAGGTGCGGGCTGTTGCCGCAGAGAAACGAGAAGAACGCCTGTCCCGCGGGCGTCTCCAGCTCCGCTCCGAGCGCGTCTCTTCCCTCGCGGTCCGCGCCGTCGCGCAGCCGGTCGATGCCGGCCTCGGCCTGGTCCTGGTGGTGCGGGCGCAGCGTGTCGAAACCGTCAGCCTGAGAGGCCAGCGCCAGAACGCTGGGCGAAGCGGGGTCGGCGATGATCAACGCTCCTGACCGGTCGTGTGCATGATGCGCGGGAGCGTTGCACGACTCGGCGGTCGATGGCCACGCGCCGCTCGGCTTCTCCGCCACGTTGCCACCGGCACGGCCTCTCGCTATGGTCGGCGGTCATGGAACGGAGCTGGGTGCTGACCGACGCGGCGTCGGGGTTGTGGGTCGAAACGCTGGAACTGGGACCGGAGGATCTCGGGATTCCCGGCTGCGCCGTGCGCAAGCGGCGCCTGCGCGGCGGACTCCGCGACGGCGTGGACCTGGTCGAGGTGACCTGCGGGGAGCTGTCATTCAGCGTGGTGCCGAGCCGCGGCATGGGCGTGTGGCGGGGGAGCTACGGCGGGCAGGCTCTTGGCTGGCGGTCGCCGGTGCGCGGCCCGGTGCATCCGGCGTTCGTCGATCTGGGCCGAGCGCGGCGGCGTCGGCTGGCTGCGCGGCTTCGACGAGTGGATCGTGCGCTGCGGCCTGGACTCGAACGGCATGCCGGGGACGGACGCGAGGGTGGACGCCGGTGGCCTTGCGGAAGCGGTCGAGCTGACGCTGCACGGCATGATCGCCAACCTGCCCGCGCACACCGTGCAGGTCACTGCGGACGCCGCCGCGCGGGTGATCACCGTCACCGGACAGGTGGACGAGGCCGGTTTGTTCGTGCCGTCGCTGCGGCTGTCGACCTCGATCTCTGCCGGTCCCGACTCGTCGCGGATCACCGTCGCCGACACGGTGCGCAACCTGCAGGAGACGCCGGCCGAGCTGCAGCTCCTGTACCATTGCAACTACGGCCCGCCGTTCCTGGGCGAGGGAAGCCGCGTGCTGCTGCCGGTCACGGAGGCGGCGCCCCGCGACGCCCGCTCGGCCGAGGGCGTGGCGGAGATCGAGCGCTACGGGGGACCGACCCCCGGCTTTGTCCAGCAGGCGTACTGGATCCGGCCGGCCGCCCGGCCGGGCGATACGGCCAGTCTCGCCGCGCTGGTCAACCCTTCGCGGACCGCCGCGGCGGTGATGCGCTTCGACATCGGCGAGCTGCCCTGCTTCAGCCTGTGGAAGAACACCGCCGGCGAGCGCGACGGCTATGTGACCGGCCTGGAGCCGGGGCACCAACTTCCCCAACCTCAAGAGCGTCGAGCGCGACGCCGGCCGGGTGGTGGAGCTTCCCGCGGGCGGGGAGTACGCCGCCACGGTGATGCTGGAGGTCGCCTTCGGGGGAGGAGGCCGTGGACGCCGTCGAGTCGGAGGTCCGGGAGATCCAGGCGGGAGCCGCGGCCACCGTTCACGCCGAGCCGCACGCTGCGTTCGGCGCTGCTGGGGAGGAGTAAGCCTCGCGTAAAGGCGTCTCGCCCGTCCGTCAGGTGCTGTCGGCCCGCACACTTGCGCCGTATCAGACCGCAAGAAGCACGTTTGCCAAACGCCGGCCGGCTGGAGTCAGCTCGGCGCATAAAGAAAGATGTGAAGCATCGACCAGCTGCCGATCAAGGACGGCAATACGATCGTCGGCGAACCCTGATACGGCGGGAACCTGTTCAGCTACCGTTTCCCAGAAGAAACGAATATTGCTGAACACATATACTCCGTGGAGGAGTCCTTGCACCGAGCGTCCTTCCCCCGCCCACGGCGAGAGTACCTGCTCACTCTCGCCCCCCGGGTTGCTGACGACCATTGGGAGGATTCGCTCCACGAGCGAAAGCTGCAGATGTAGCGCTTCGTGCACCACATTCTCAGCAAGTCGCTCTACGGAGTGAGTGTGAGATAGCGGCGGAGCGGAAACGAAGACCGAAAACGACAGGTTAGGGTCGCTATAGCTCACGTCCGTATCCGCGTTTGGCGCGATCAACGGATGGACCGAACGGCATAGGGCGGCAACGGTCCCGCCAAATGGGGCCACCTCCCGAATGAGCTTGATGGAGCTGACCATCAGGTCCGGGAAGCACAGTGACTCGATCTCGGCGGCCGTTGCGAACCGAAGACCCATCGACCTCCAGTGATCGGCGATCGAATCGGATAGGATCTCTATGCTGACCTTCGATGCGTCTTCGAGATTATCGATCAATACTAAGTTGTAAGTGTCACCTTCGAGGGCCTCCAAGAAACGCGACGTAGAGTACAGTCTCCAGTCCAAATCTCCGTCATACGCTTTCTTCTTGAGCTCCATCGGTGCTCCGGGTCGCCAACTGCCAGGCCGATCTACAAACTCTCTCGCAATCACGGCGACGATCTGATCAGGGCGGTTCGTGTTGAAAAAAGGAGTAAACTAGCGTAAAACGTTTTCCGGAGCGAACAGTGCTAACCGCATGATACGATCTCGGAGAAATGGCGAATGCTTGCACAGAACCGCTGCGCGGTTCGACTATCTGGTGGACGGACTCCGGCGTGGATCCACGAAAGAACATCAGGTACCCGCCTTGATTCGGTTCCCAATTCCGATTGATCTGAAGCAGGAGACGATGCGTTTCCCCGCCGGATAGATAGTCGTTGTGAATCCGGATCGTCTGTCCGGGCATGAGCATATGGGCCGTGACGTCGACCCGCGCCACAAAGCGGCAGGCGAAATGCTCAGACATCGAACACCGAAGCGCGGCGAGGACGTCTTCGTGGACGAGATCTTCAGGCACGAGGTCATTCGCGCCCGGGACGATTGGCATCTCATACTGCTCATAGAAGTCCTCGACAGTCAGCTCCCACGACGCCTCATTCTCCAGCCAGCGGAGCCACGTTTGCTGTTGGTGCGACGACACCCCGCCTGACCCTATGTAGTAGGGGAATGGCGACTGACTGGCTTCGATCAGCGTAAACTGTGGAAACACTTGAAGCGCCTCAGCGAGCAACGGGAAACGAAGCTACTCCGTACTCAGTCAAGCGGGTCATCACGCGGCGAATCACCTTAGCGTGATCGTGGCAGTAGATCGACGGGTTATCGTAGGCACGCTCCGAGCTCCATCGATAGAGTGGCATTCCGCCTCCGCATACAGACACGAGCCCGCACTCTCGGCATGCGGTCGCGGTTGGAGTCTGCATCGTGGCGTACTCAGCAAAGTCTTCAGACGACAAGACGTCCGCAATTGAGGTTGACAGGACATTCCAGGGGGAACAGAAGGAGTCGGCGCCATCGTACGAGCTCCGCAGGGTGTCGTTCTTGCGGAGTTCACCGTTACTCTCAATAAGCAGAATCCCGTACGCGTTGTCACCCATACCTTCCTTTCGACCCTCTCCCCCGAGACACAGCTTGATCAAGTCATCGAACATTCGGATTGGGACAGGTGAGTCATCGGACAAGTAGAGGTCCAACAGCACGCTTAGCCAGTCGCCGTATTCGGTACTCTGGAAGCTTGCCTTTCCTCGAGGAGGATGGTCGTGGTTACCATCCTGCAGAAGAAAGTCCATGCTAGGTGATCCGAGATCCTTGAGAAAGCGGTACACAGACTCGGGCGAGACGCTGGGCTGGATCACCGAGAGCGTTCCAGCGAATAGAAACTCACTGTCCCGGTGAGCCCTGAGTCGACGAATGCCCCGGATGGTCGCTGCATGGGTGCTGTTTCCGCGTCGATCAAGGCGAGCGATATCATTCGCAGTCGCCGGGCCGTCGACGCTGACCGATACACTGGTACGAGTGTCCGCGAACAGGTCAAGCAGTCGTGAGGAGAGGAGCGCCCCGTTTGTCTGTATGCTAATGGGGTACCGGTGTGGCGGCAAGTTGTCCCTAAGGCCGTGGAGCAACATTGCCAGATCCTCGAATCCGAGGAGGAGCGGCTCGCCCCCGTGCAATACAGTGGCGAATCCCACTTCCTGATCGTCTGCCTGTATAGCGAGGGTATCGCAGATCGCGGAAATGACCTCTCGCGACATCCTGCTGGGTTGACTACGCCAACTGGTATCGGGACCGCGATAAACGTAACAGTAGGTGCAATCAAAGTTGCATCGGCTCGCGGTCTTTAGCAGGATCGTATCTAGATGCACCACGGGCCAGACCTCGGTTGCCCTACACGTGGCTACCTTCCACGGTTGTGACGGTTGTGCACGCGGTCGTAAGTGGATGAGGTGTCGCGGTCGTTCCGGACTTCATCCAGCAGTCGAGACAGCACAGGGTTCTGCTCTGCCTGCGGTGAGCCTGAGGCGCTGGTGCCAGTCGCGGCACTGGTGTCCAGGTGAGCGGGCGATACTATGTCGTTCTCCACGGTTCCAACCTCCTGACGATCGCATAATAACGCATTTTCCATTATAGCGTCAAGCATGACAGCAAATCTCTTGTCCGGCGTGTTTTATGCGCGGTGACGCTACGATGTTCTATGTTGACAGAGAATCGCTGCCGTCGGGCGGCGTGTCGGAGGCAGCCGGAGTTCGTGGAGCAGTTCGCGGAGGGACCGCCACCGGAGCGGTGGGTACGGGTGCTTCGGGGGACGTGCCGATCGATCACCTGCGGCGGGCGCCCGGTCGGCGCGGGACCACCGGCCGCAAGGCTCGCACAGGTGGAGACGATCGTCGATGCCGGGGCGAACGACGTCCTTGCCGTCCCCGAATCCATCGTCGGAGGCCAACGGATCAAGCGAAGCCCATCCCTGGGCTTGGAAGCGGTGGAGTCTCGGTCGGCGGTTGGTGAACAACGATGCCCGGGAACCTCGGAGGTGGTTGGGGGCGCGCCTCGTGCAGGGATCGCCGGTGGAACGCCTCTCCGGACACGGTCCGGCTCCGCACGGGCCAGATACAATGATCACCGTGTATAAACGGCTAATGGACTGTAACGAGCAATCATGCACCGATGTGGCGTGACGGATCAACGTAATGCCACTTCATGACCCGCGGATTCTTGTTGTATTCGCGGATGTATCGCATCAGCTTACTCTTCAGATCCGCCACCGAACTGAACACTCCGCGGGTGATCAGGTCGCGCGAGATCTTCGCAAACCAAGGTGTGCCGCGTGGCGGTCTTGCCGAGCACCTCGCCGGTCTTCGTATTGAACGCCGCGTACAGCGCCAGCGTGCCGTGCCGGTAGTACTCGAACCCGTGCCGTTCGTCCCGACCCGGCGACAGCGGCAGCACCGGGACGTTGCGGTCGAGCGCTTGAATCGCCGTCTTCTCGTCCACGCAGAACACCGCCGCGTGCGCCGGCGGGTTCAGGTACAGCCCGATGATGTCGGCCGCCTTCTGCTCGAAGTCCGGATCGTTGGAGCTCATGTAGCGCTCCAACCGGTGCGGCTGCAGCCGGTGCTTGCTCCATACCCGCGCCACCATCATGTGCGACACGCCCAGCTTGGCTGCCAGGCGGCGCGTGCTCCAGTGCGTGGCGCCATCGGTCGGCGCCTTGCGCGTGGCGTTGAGGATCCTGGCCTCCACGCTCGGGGTGCAGCGAAACGGCTTCTGACCGCGGTGCCGGCTGTACAGTCCTGCCAATCGCTCGGCCCGAAAGCGGCCAGCCCACATCGCCACGAAGCCGCGGCTGCACTCGGCTCGTTCGCACACTACGTCCCACGTGAGTCGCTCAGCGAGCAGCAGAATGACGCGCGCACGGCGCGCATCCTCGGCTCGACCAGTGCGACTCCTGGCCCGCTTGGTGAGTTCGCGATGCTCGGCTTCGGTCAATACGATTCCCTCTCTCATGCCTCCAATTATAGTACGAAAACAGATGGTACGGTCCACTAGCGATCCTGCAAGAGGCTAGCGATCCCGCAAGATAGGTGCTGACCGCCGACTGGCATGATGAACCGCTCGGCGGCTGGCCCGACGCACCGACGAGGCGCAGCTCGTCCCGCTACTGCATCGCGAGTAAGCGCGGGCACCGCATCCCGGCGAATCCCGACAGCCACGGTTGACATCTGACTCCTGGCTATTGGATCCTGTGAGCGTACGATGTGTCCACAGGTGCCTGGCGTCAGCTTTTGTAGCGTAGGCCACCGACCGGTCTTGCTCGGTCGGCGCGCGTCCGGTGGGCTGGTGCAATTGCCGAAGCCGCACAGTTGCCGCATTAGGAGCAGTGCCCGTAGTTTGATGGGACGCCTGCGGGGCGGAATTCAACGCTATCTCAGGATTGTCCATGCCACATATTGACCAGGAACTAGACGAGGTATGGAACGCGCTGCGTGCGAGTGCAGGCCGGCGAGACGAAGCACTTGTGGAGGTTCGCATCACGAACCTACGAGGTATCGAGCACCTCCGGTTTCCCTTCAATTATCCTGTGTCGGTGCTCGCTGGCCCCAATGGTTCCGGTAAGTCAACGGTACTATTCGCTTGCGCTTGCGCCTACTCGTGTACCGGGACGCGATGCGCGGGAGTCCTCACCCAGCCGGCTGTTCCCCAACTTCACCAGCCGGCAGGCGTCCGTGCTATCGGACCGCGCACAGGAAACCGAGCTTGAGTTTCATTACGTGCATGGGGGTGTGCGTCGCTTCATGACATGGCGGCGTGGCAGATCGTGGAGCCGCAAAGGAGACGGAAATGGCCATCCGGAGCGGCAAATATATCTGCGCACGCTCGCCAATCTTACCAGTCCTGCTGAGGTCAGAAGCATTCTGCAGCTCGGAAGAAAAGAGGTGCGGACTGAGAAGAGTCAGCGCCGAGTTACTGATATTCGCACATCGCGTGCTACCGTGGCGGTATCACAATGTGGATCTCATCAGTGGCCAATCGTCACGCGATTTGCTCTTCGCGGAGATCGATTCCGACGATGAAACACTGTACTCTGAATTCCATATGTCTTCGGGGGAACGAACAATAGTGCGCATTTCCAAGGATATTTCCGTTCTTGAAAACGCACTGGTCTTGATCGACGAAGTGGACACAGGGCTGCACCCCTATACCCAGAAGCAAGCGATGCTGGAGTTGCAGCGAAGCGCGCTGCGCCAGAAGCTGCAGATTATTGTCGCGTCTCACAGTTCCGTCGTGTTGGACAGCGTGCCCCCGGAGGCGAGGATATTTCTGGACCGTGACAGTAGAACGGGGCATGTCCGACTTGAGCCTCCTTGTCGCGATATCTTTCAGAAGGCGTTGTACGGACAATCGCAGGATAGGCTCTCCATACTGTGCGAGGACGTTGTCTCGGAAGGCTTGATCCGGGGTGTGTTGGACGTGTTGAATGTCGAGATTGGATTACGCCACGAAGACGTTGTGGTCGGCAGAAACACCGGTAATGCCGAGTTTCCAGCTCACGTTCACGCGCTCGGAAAATTCAAGAAGCTCTCCGATTTCCTCGTCGTTCTGGACGGTGACGCGCGTGAAATGGGGAACAAACCAAAAGTCGTTGCGGAAGAATATGGCCATCGGCTGGAACCTCTTTTTCTACCGGGAGAGACGTCGCCGGAGCAGTGGTTGTGGAAGATCCTAAGCGCGCGACCAAACGACTACGCGGGAGCGTTCGGGCTTACGGTGGCCGACATGATATCGATGACCTGGAGAGTAGGTCAGCTTGTTGAGGGCGCCGTCAATCAACGCGATCAGGCGAAGGCGGCAGTGTCGGCGTTTGCGAAAGAGATAGGGCGAAAGGTTTGGGAGATCGCCCGGGATGTAGGTAGGAAGGAGGCGGAGAGTGGGAGCATCGCCGACTTCCGGATGGCCCTGAGAGATCAGATCAGTTCATGGAGGCTCTATTGAGCCGCGGAATCCAGCGCGTCCCGTTTGAGACGTCGTAGGGACCGGAATTCGTCCGACGCGTCTCTGATGCGGGCGGAGGAGATGGACGCCAGCGCGAGAAGACGGACCCGACAGCGATGAACAGGCGGCGTTCATCCAATACGGTCGATCCGTGGCGCGCTGGGAACACGGCGGCCGCTTACGATTTACGATTCGCCGTTCTCCGGGCGACGATGTCGACGCTCTCTACATTGGTTGTCTTGCCGCACGTGTTTGCACGATGAGATTGACGGTTGGCAAGTACGTCAGGGCGGAACGCTGAAAGCGACGGAATCCGCGATCATGTCCGGCTGGTGGCGAATGACGCTCGGGAGGCGTCGATGGTGGGCTGTCAACTCGTTCCTGTAGGCAGGGGAGGCGTGAACACGTAGTCGGGGTCGCGGCGCTGGCGCCACAGGATGGGGAGCATCTGTGCCCACGACCGCCACAGGCCGCGCGTGGCGGGAGGCAGGTCGTCGGCGATCGCCTGCCGCAGCCTGCCGAGGTTGTAGAACGGGACGCTGGGTACATGTGGCGGTGAGTAAAGCACCACGGCCGTGCCGGTCACCGTCAGCAGGGCCAGGAAGCCGACGCAGTGCAGCAACGGGCGCAGCGTCCGGCGTTGCGACAGGGCGCGGAGCTCGGCGATGGGCAGCGGCGAGCGATACCACCGGATCTTCGGATTCGCGGCCCAGTCGTGCTCGACGGGAGCCGCCTGCGTGGCGAGTGCCTCGGGAGCGGTCGTGCTCATGGCACCGGTTCCTCCTTCAGTCGTTGAAGGTGCGCAGCGAGAGCCGCCCGTGGAGGTGGCACGCCACCTGGTGCGATGCGCTGCCGTCCGTGCCCGTCTCCACCAGCTCCGGCTGCTCCACGGTACAACGCGGTTCGCGGTAGGGGCAGCGGGGATGGAACGGACAGCCGGCCGGAAGCATGCCGTACGACGGGCTCTCGCCCGCCTTGACCAGGTGCAGCTTGCGGGCGGTCGGGTCGGGATTGGGTGAGGAGGTGAGCAGCAGCTCGGTGTAGGGATGCTTCGGCCGTACGAAGATCTGGGCGCGGCTGGCCAGCTCCACGATGCGGCCCAGGTACATGATCGCCACCCGGTCGCTCAGGTAGCGCACCACCGCCAGGTTGTGGGCGATGAACAGGTAGCTCATGGCGTGCCGGGCCTGCAGGCTGCGCATCAGGTTGAGGATCTGTGCCTGCACGGACACGTCGAGTGCCGAGACCGGCTCGTCGGCGATCACCACCCGCGGCTGGAGGATGAATGCGCGCGCGAACGCCAGCCGCTGCCGCTGGCCGCCGGAGAACGAGTGCGGGTAGCGGTTCATGTAGACCGGGTCGAGCTGCACCAGGCTCAACATCGCCGCCACCCGTTCCTTGAGCTCCGCGCCGTTTCGGGCCAGGCGGTTGTTGATCAGCGGCTCGCCGACGATGCGCAGCACGGTCATGCGCGCGTTGAGGGACGCGAAGGGGTCCTGGAACACCATCCGCACCGTGCGCCGCAGCGCGCGCAGCTCGGCGGCATCCATCTGCACGATGTCGCGCGGCGGCGCGCCTGGCCGTGGCGTGTACCAGATTCGGCCGCCGGTCGGCTCCTCGCTGCGCACGATGCACAGCCCGGTGGTGGTCTTGCCGCAGCCGCTCTCCCCCACCAGCGCCAGCGTCTCTCCGCGCGCCAGCGTGAACGACATCCGATCGACAGCGCGAACCTCGCCCTGCCGGCGGCGCAGCAGGCCCGACTCCTTGGCGTAGCTCTTGCTGAGCCGCTCCGCCGCGATGATCGGCCCTTGCGCTGTACTCATCCGCCGCGGATCAGGCACGCCACCCGGTGGTCGGCCGCGACGGCCATCGTCGCCGGCGTGTCGCGATCGCAGCGCCCCGGCACGAACTCGTCGCAGCGGGTGTGGAACGGACACCCGGGCGGCATCTCGTACGGACTCGGCACCATGCCCCGGATCGGCGCCAGCGCCTCGATCGGGCCGCTGAGGCGCGGGATCGACGCCAGCAGCGCGCGCGAGTAGGGGTGCTCGGGCCGCGCGAACAGCGGGCCGACCGGCGCCGTCTCCACCACCCGCCCGAGATACATCACCACGACGCGTTCGGTGACCTCGGCGATCACCCCCAGGTCGTGGGTCACCAGGATCACCGCCATCTGCATGCTGCGCTGCATCTCCAGCATCAGGTTCAGCGCCTGCGCCTGCAGCGTCACGTCGAGCGCGGTGGTGGGCTCGTCGGCGATCAGGATGCGCGGCTCGCAGGCCACGGCCATGGCGATCATCGCCCGCTGGCGCATGCCGCCGCTCAGGTTGTGCGCGTAGGCGGCCAGGATGTCGGGGTCGTGCAGACCGACACGGCCGAGCACGTCGAGTGCGCGCTCGTTTAACTCGCGCTGCCGGCGATGCCGCGGAATGCTCTGCGCCTCGTCCATCATCGCGATCGCCTCGGTGATCTGGTTGCCGATGGTGTGCACGGGGCTGAACGAGGTCATCGGTTCCTGGAAGATCATGGAGATGTCGTTGCGGCGCAGCGCCTTCATGGTCTCGCTCTCGCGCGCTTCGCCGGTGATGGTCACCGTGCCGCCCGCGCCGTGGTAGCGGATCGTGCCGCCGGTCACCCGCGCCACCGGCGGCAGGATGCCCAGGATTGCCAGCGAAGTGACGCTCTTGCCGCAGCCGCTCTCGCCGATGATGCCGAGGACCTCGTTGCGGTGCAGGGCGAAGCTGACGCCGTTCACCGCCCGCACCGTTCCCTCCTTGGAGGGGAACACCACGTGCAGATCGTCCAGTTCGAGCAGCGGCGCACCCATCGTCACACCTTGGAATAGGGATCTGCCGCGTCCCGCATGCCGTCGCCGATGAAGTTGAACGCCAGGATGGCGACCACCACGAAGAACGCTGGGATGAACAGCCACTGCGCCGCGATCAGGTTGCGCAGGTGGCGGCACTCCTGCAGCATCACCCCCCAGCTTATCGCCGGGGGCTGCAGTCCGAGGCCGATGAAGCTGAGCGCGGTCTCGCCCAGGATCATGCCGGGAATCGCCAGGGTGAGCTCGGCGATGGTGTGGCTCAGGAACGAGGGCAGCAGGTAGGAGAAGATCAGCTTGCCGTCGCCGACGTTGTCGAGGCGGGCGGCGCGGATGTACTCCTCCCGCTTGAGCGCCATGAACTTGCCGCGCACGGTACGGCTGCCGCCGGTGACGACCCCGATCAACGCCAGGATCACCGTGATCAGCACGTAGCGCTGCACCACCGAGAGCCGCGCCGGCAGCGCCGCCGCCAGCGCGACCCACAGCGGCAATGTGGGCACGCTCATGAAGGTCTCGGTGATGCGCATGATCACCTTGTCCACCGCCCCGCCAAGCAGCCCCGCCATGCCGCCGATGAACAGGCTGGGGAAGAAGCCGATCAGGATGCCGACGAAGCCCACGGTCAGCGAGATGCGCGACCCGTACACGATGCGGGAGAACAGGTCGCGCCCGAGCGAGTCCTTGCCCATCAGGCTGAAGATGCGGCCGTCGCGCAGGCCGAACAGGTGCAGGTTGCCGGGAAACAATCCCCACATGCGGTAGGGGTCGCCGCGTACGAACAGATACAGCGGCTGCACGATGGTGGTGTCCACCGAGTAGAGGTACTCCCAGGTGTCGGGATCCACGGTCTTGACGATCGGGTGCACGAACGGGCGCGGGTGGAAGCGGCCGTCGGCGTCGAAGAACCTGATCCGCTGCGGCGGCGCCAGGGTGAACTCCTCGTCGTAGGCGCGGGGATCATAGGGGGCGATGAACTCGGCGAAGATGACGCCGAGATAGAGGAAACCGATGAAGCCGAGCGCCACCACGGCGACGCGGTGGCGCAGGAAGCGCCAGCGCATGAGCTGCCACTGGGAGGCGTAGGCGCGCTGACCGGTCGCCGCCCGCGGATCGCCGTGCTGCAGCGGCGTGCCCGAGGTGCTCATATCGCGTCCCGGATGCGGGGATCGACGATCCCCAGCAGGATGTCGGAGAGCAGAATCCCGACCACCGTCAGGCCCAGCTCGATGAACAGGATGCTGCCGGCCAGGAACATGTCCTGCGCCATGATGGCCTGCAGCATGATCGGCGCCAGCGTGGGCAGGCCCAGGGTCACCGACACCATCAACTCGCCCGACATGAGACTGGCCAGCAGCCATCCCAGGCGCACGATGAACGGGTTCAGGGCCACCCGGAACGGGTACTTCAGCAGCAGTCGCGCACCGCTCACCCCCTTCGAGCGCGCCACCATCACGTAGGGCTTCTCCAGCTCGTCGAGCAGGTTGGCGCGCATGATCCGTACCTGCTCCGCGGTGCCGGCGGTGGCCATGACGATGGCCGGGATCCAGAGGTGGTTCAACAGGTCGAGAAACTTGGGCAGGCTCCAGGCCGCGTCCAGGTACTGCTGCGACATCAGGCCGATGGTGGCGGTGCTGCCGGTGAGCGAGAATACCATCCACGACAGCACCAGGGCGAAGATGAAGTTGGGCACCGCCAGCCCGATGAAGCCGATGAAGGTGATGCAGTAGTCGATCCAGGTGCGTTGCCGCACCGCCGACACGATGCCGATCGGGATCGCCATCGCGTTGAGCAGCAGGAACGAGATGAACGACATCAGCGCGGTCAGCGGCAGGCGCTCGGCCAGGATCGCGCTGACCGGCTTGTTGAACAGCATCGAGTGGCTGAAGTCGCCGCGCAGGATGTTCCCGAGCCAGAAGAAGTACTGCACCATGATCGGCTTGTCGAGGTCGTACTGCGCGTTCAGCGATGCGACCAGCTCGGGGGTGATCTCGACGCCGCGATTGCGCATCAGGGCGATCTTGGCCTCGATCACGGTGCCGGGGGGAAGCTGGATGATGACGAACACGATCACGCTGCCGATCAACAGCACCGGGATCATCATCAGCACGCGCCGCAGCACGTAGATGGTCATCGGTCAGATGAGGCCGCGTCCGCCGCCACGCGGTTGCGCATGGCGGCGGACAGCGGTATGGGCCGGTCTACTCGTTCAGGAACAGGACGTCGAAGAACAGGTAGCTGGCCTCGGAGCTCAGCGGCTCGTCCGGCACGTTGCCGACCCTGTTGTGGAAGTAGTAGAAGGAGACCTGCGGGATGTCGACCTTCGACTCCAGCGGCGAGATCGACCACAGCCCTTCGCTGAAGATCTGCACCACCTCCTGCTCGATCCGCTTCCTGGCGTCGACGTCCATCGCACGCGGATACTCCTCGGACAGCTCGTACAGCCTCTTCACCCCGTCCGGCGGCTCCACTCCCTCGGCGCCGCCCGAGTGCAGCCAGCGCGCCCACGGGGTCGTGACGTGGTAGCCCTGCGGATTGCTCGGCACCACGTGCGGAAAACGCGCGATGCTGGCGGTCGGTATGCCGCGCCCGATATCGACGGGGCCGATCAGAATGTCGTAGTCGCCGGTGGTCAATTTCTCGCCGTACGCATCGCCGGCGTAGGGTCGAATCAGGAACTCGATGCCGACCTTCTTGAACTGCTCCTTGTAGATTTCGGACATGGCGACTTCGGCGCTCTTGTCGGTCTCGACAAGCCCGATCAGCTCCAACGGCTTGCCGCTCGGGAAGGTGCGCGCGGTGCGGCTGGCGTTCCACGCCAATCCCAGCTCATCGAGCATGTCGTTTGCCGCGTCGAGATCGTGCTCCTTGTAGGGCTCGTCGGCCGGGTGCACCAGGTCACCCGCCACCGGCGTCTGCGACAGCGTGTACTGACCGCGGAACAGCAGATCGTTGATTTCCTGTCCGTCGATCGCCAGGGCTACGGCGCGCCGGAACTCGATGTCGTTGAACAGCTCTCGCCGCTCCGCGTCCTCGCTCGCGAAGTTGAAGTACACGGTGCCGTGATACATGATCGCCGACATCGCCGCGTGCAGCCTGAAGTTGCCTGATTCCTCCGCGTTGCGCAGCACGCTGAAGTTCGAGATGTCGCCGAAGTCGCCGCGCAGGCCGAAGTCGATCTCGCCGGCCAGGCCCTGCAGCAGATAGGCATCGCTGCCCATCCCCATCAGCGGAACGCGGATGCCGTCGATGTAGGGGAGCTGATTCCCGGCCACGTCCACCTTGTAGTAGTAGCGGTTGCGGCCGTACACGCCCAGGGTGTCGCTCTTGCTTTCCAGCCTCCACGGGTGGATCACCGGCAGCTCGGTGTTGAAGTTGCTCCAGATCACGTATTCCTTCCAATACGCCATCCAGGTGGTGAATCCGGCTTCTTTTGCCGCGCTCTCCGCCTTGTCGCCCGCCACGGCGGGGTGGAACTGGCCCATGTAGTGCTCGGGCAGAAACGAATCGGGGAACCAGCGCATCATGTTGTTGGGCAGATTCGGGTAGGGGCCGGCGAACTGGAACTGGAAGGTTATGTCGTCGACCACGTTCAGGGAGGCCATCACCCCGCCGACCTTGAGGTTGCCGACGCCGTGCGGGTTGAGGTCCTTGTCGGAGGCTTCGTGGTCGAACCAGAACCGGATGTCCTCGGTGTCGAAGATCTCGCCGTCGCTCCAGCGGAGGCCGTCCCGCAAGCGGATAGTGTACACCGAGGCATCCGCATTCGGCTCGTACGATGCGAACACGTTGGGCAACAGCGTTTCGCCGTTCACCGGTATGGTGAGGCCCCATTGACGCATGTACTCGTCGTTGATCCAGCCGGGATCGCCGGGAATCACCAGGGTGCCGCCGTAGACGCCGATCTGATGGGCCGGCGCGATGACGATCGGATCGTTCGGCAGGCGCTCGCCGACCGGCGGCAGGTCGCCTGATGCCACCAGCGCGGCCAGCACCGGCGCCTCGCCATACGTCAGGGTGCCCCCGGTGGCCGCCTCGAATTCGGCGGGCGAGTTGTACTGCACCGGCACGCCCGAGCCGACGAAGTCCTCGGCATGGGCCAGCGTGACGAACAGCGGCAGCGCTGCCGCGACCAGAATCAGTCTCTTCAGGAGTGTCTTCATGGATACCTCTACGGGACCTTCTCAGACCCGCCAGGGGGCGTCAACGGCTGCCAGCGACATCCGCGCCGCGTGTGAGCCACTCCAGGTTGAAGCGTGCCAGGGTCAGCCGATCGTAGGGGTCGTTGCCGGAACCGCTCTCGTACAGGCAGCAGACCATCCCGTCCGCCACGCACAGATCGGAGTAGGCAGCCGCGCCCTCGGTCAGCACCCGCGCCAGCGGCCAACTCCGGCACCCGTCGTAGCTGAGGCGCACGGTCATGCGGCGCCGGGTGGTCGCCGCGGGGTTGCTGAACAGGATCCGCTGCCGTCCGTCGGTGCCGGGGTAGCGGCACAGACTCGCCTGACAGATCGGCTCGGGCAGCGCCACGTCGCGCACGATCGGCGAGAACGTCTCGCCGCCGTCGTTGCTCCACGCCACGGCACGGTGATGGCCGCTCCCGGCATCGCGCAGGATGCTCTTGTTGCGGCAGTTGAGGTATAGCCAGCCGTCCTCGGTCTGCACCGCGGTCGACTCGTTGGTGCCCTCGTCGGCGCTGCTGCCGATGGTCCAGGTGGCGCCGTGGTCGTCGGAGTAGATGACGTGGGAGTGGTAGGGATCCTGCGCCTCGTGGTGGCGGGCGACGATGTGGTCGCAGGGAATCAGGAGGCGGCCGGAGGCGAGTTGAATGCCGTGGCCGGGACCGGTGGCGTACCAGGTCCAGTCGGGCTGCTTGACTTGTGCCGTGATCTCGACCGGTTCCTCCCAGGTGACCCCGTCGTCGTGGCTGGCGGTGACCCAGACCGTGCGCGGCGCGTGCCCCTGGCAGATCATGCGCTCGTCGCCGTCGCGGCGGTTCTTGCAGAACGGCAGCCAGATGCTTCCGGTATCGCGGTCCACCACCGGCGCGGGATTGCCGCATACCCAGTCCGGCTCGGTGGCCACGAGCTGGGGCGGGGCGAAGGTCCTGCCGTGATCGCTTGAGCGCCGGACCAGCAGGTCGATCTGGTCGGAGTCCCCGCCGGTGTACTTGCGGGCCTCGCAGAATGCCAGCACGGTGCCGGCGGCAGTCACCGTGAGAGCGGGAATGCGGTAACGGAAATAGCCGTCTTCGCCGCTGATCCAGAGTTGTTGGGTGTCGAGTCGCTGCATGGGACTCCGATTATGCCACCGTTCGTCCGGGGACGTTGCCGGTCCGGTTGTTGCCGACCGGGTGGTGGAAGTAGTAGAGCAGCGCCATGCACACGCGAACCTCTCTGACCCGCGATCTGCGCGCGCTCGGCGTGCGCGAAGGCGACACGCTGTTCGTCCACTCATCCTTCAAGAGCCTGGGCGAGGTGGCAGGCGGCGCGCAGTCGGTCGTCGATGCCCTGATGGACGCGGTCGGCGACGGGCTGCTGCTGATGCCGTCCTTCAACCTGGACGGAGGGCGCGACTGGCGGGCGGCGAGCTGGGATGTGGAGAACGCGCCGTCATCGGTCGGCTGGCTCACCGAGTTCTTCCGCCGGATGCCGGGAACGGTGCGGTCGGACCACTACTCGCACTCCGTCGCCGCGCGGGGCAGGGAGGCCGAGAGCTTCGTGGACGGCCACCGCCGCGACGAGGGGCTGCCTTCCCCCTGGGACCGTCCGCCGTGGGGACGGACCTACGGGGCGCACTCGCCCATGATCCGGGCCCGCGACCGGGACGGGCGCCTCTTGATGCTGGGCGTGGACTACCACTCGTCGACGTACGTGCACGTGGTGGAGGCGATGTGGTGGGAGGAGCGACGGCAGTCCGACCCGCGGGCGCGGTTCATGGGGCTCGACCGGCCGCGGCTGGGGGAGCTGTGGGATCGCACGGGCCGCCTGCGGCGGGGGCTGGTCGGAGACGCCGGGTGCCGGCTGTTCGGGATCCGCGACTACGTCGACACCCTGCTCGGCGTGGTGCGCGGCACGGGGACGCGATGGATCACCAGGAGCTGATCGTCATCAACGGCGCGGAGGTGCTGGCGCGCGCGGACGAGCGCGGCGCGTACTGGCGGCGCATCCGGGCCGGCGGCACCACGGCGTTCGCGGCAACCGCGGTCCGGTCACAGCTCCCGGCGTGGTTCAGGCGGTTCCGCGACGACGAAAGCCTCCTGCACGTAACCGAGCCGCGACACGTCCGCGAGGCGAAGGCGGATGGACGGATCGGCGTCATCTTCCACGTGCAGAAGCCGCCGCCGCAGCTGGCCGACGATCCCGATGAGGCCTGGAACCTGCACCGGCTCGGCATCCGCATGCTGCAGCTCACCTACAACGAGCACAGCCCGTTCGGCGACGGCTGCCTGGAGCCGACCGACGCGGGTCTGAGCGATGCGGGCGTTCGGGTGGTGCGGGCGGCGAACGAGGCGGGGATCCTGATCGACGTGTCGCACGCCGGGCACCGGACCGCAATGGACATCGTCGCGGCATCGTCGGAGCCGGTCGTTGCCAGTCACTGCAACGCGGACGCGGTCTGCCGCAATCCGCGCAATCTGCGTGACGAGGCGATCGCGGCGATCGCCGGTTGCGGAGGCGTGATCGGCGTCACCGCCTTTCCCAGCATGGTCCGCTGGCAGGACCCGACGCTGGAGCAGATGCTCGACCACTTCGACCACGTCGCCGCGCTGGTGGGGGCCGAGCACGTCGGTTTCGGGCTGGACTTCTGCTCGATCCCGCAGGAGAGCTGGGACTCCGGCCGCTTCAGTCGCAGGGCCTATCCGCCGCCTCCCTGGATCTTTCCGCCCGGCATCGCCGGCCCGGAGGAGGTGCCCAACCTGACCGAGGGCCTCCGTCGCCGCGGTTACGGGGAAGAGGAGGTCCGCGGCATCATGGGAGAGAACCTGATGCGGCTGTTCGAGACCGTCTGGCGCTGACCGCGGGCGGCCGTCCCGGGGCGGGATCAGCCCTTCAGCGATCCCATCATCACGCCCTTGACGAAGTACTTCTGCAGGAACGGGTAGACGAAGACGATCGGCCCGATGGTGAGCAGGACGGTGGCCGCCTGCGCGGCCTTCGGCGGGATGCGCATCAGCTCCCGGAACTGCTCGGACTGGCGCAGCTCCTCGGTCAGCTCGGATATGAACTCGTCGGTCTGCAGCAGGCTGAGGTCCATCATCAGGTCGCGGATCAACTCCTGCAGCACGCGCTTGTCGTCGTCGTTGACGAAGATCAGCGGCAGGATGAAATCGTTCCAGTGGCCGACGGCCGCGAACAGCGCGACGGTCGCCAGCACCGGCTTCGACAGCGGAATGATGATCCGGAACAGCACGCGCCAGTAGCCCGCGCCGTCGATGACCGCGGACTCCTCCAGCGATTCGTCGATCGTCATCAGGAAGTTGCGGCAGATGATGATGTAGAAGACGCTCATCGCCGGCAGCAACAACAGGATGAGCCGGGTGTTGATCAGGTCGAGCCGGCGTACGACCAGGTAGAGGGGGATCAGACCGCCCTGGAAGAACAGGGTGAACACGAACAGGAACGTCAGCACCGCGCGGCCGGGCAGCAGCCTCTTGGACAGCGCGTAGGCGGCGCTGAAGGTGACCAGCAGGGTCGCCGCCGTGCCCACCACCGTGCGGAAGATGGTGTTGAAGTAGGCCAGCCCGATCGTGTCGTCCTGCAGGACGAACCCCCACGCTTCCAGGTGCCAGGCGTCCAGCCAGATCCGGAGCCGCAGGCTGTTGACCGCGTCGATGGAAGAGAACGACTGCAGGATCAGCGTCCAGAACGGGTAGGCGATCGACAGGGCGAACAGCGCCAGGAACAGGTAGTTTACGCCGTCGAACAGCCTGCCGGTAACCGAGGTGCGGCTTGCTACGATCGCCATCCGGTCCTACCAGACACTGAAGTCGTTGTAGCGGCGGGTGATCTGGTTGACGACCACCAGCAGCACCAGGCCTAGCACGTTCTGAAACAGCCCGACCGCGGTGGTGTAATCGAAGTCGCCGCCCTGGATGCCGACCCGGTAGATGTAGGTCTCCATGATGTCGCCGACTTCGTACACGGCCGCGTTGTACATCATGAACACGTGCTCGAAGCTCTGCTCGAACAGGTTGCCCAGCCGCAGCAGGAACAGGACGGTGATGACCGGCACCAGCGACGGCAGCGTGATGTGAACGGCACTCTGCCAGCGGCTGGTGCCGTCGATGGCTCCCGCCTCGTAGAGTTGCGGGTCGATCCCGGACAGGGCGGCCAGGTAGATGATCGAACCCCAGCCGACGCTCTGCCAGATGGCGGTGCCGACCAGCAACGCCCGGAACGTCTCGACGGTGGTGAACCAGTTGACCGGGTCAAGGCCGAGCTGCGTGAACAGCCACCCGGCGAAACCCGTGCTCGGCGACAGGAACTCCCGCAGGATGCCGGAAAGCACCACCCAGGACATGAAGTGGGGGAGATAGCCGATGGATTGCACGCTGCGCTTGTAGACGGTGTGCCGCACCTCGTTGAGCAGCAGCGCCAGGACGATCGGGGCGGGAAACGTGATCCCCAGGTGCAGCAGGCTGAGGATGACGTTGTTGCGGAACACCCGCAGGAAGAACGGCTCCCGGAACAGGCGGCGGAAGTGGGCGAAGTCGTTCCAGGTGCTGCCCAGGATGCCGTCGTAGAAGTTGAAGTCCAGGAACGAGATCGACACGCCCCACATCGGCGCGTACTTGAACACCGCCAGGAGCGCGAACGCCATCAGCAGCAGGCCGTAGAACGATCGCATGCGCCACGCCCTGGCGCGGGTCTGACGGCGCAGGACGCGCTTGTAGCCGGCCCTCGATTCGGCCGTCGACAGGTGAGGCGCGGTCTGGGGTGCGATGTTCGCCATGTACGGGCAGGAGGCCGGAAGCCGCGCGATTCTACGCCGGCCGGGACGTGCCGGCAAGGCGAACTGCCGCGCTCCCCCGGTCCTTCAGGCGGCCGCTACCGGATGAAGTACCCGCTCACCCGCCAGGCATCGCCGTCCCACGACGCCGTGACGGTCTCCGTCGCCCCCTGCTTGCGCGCGTAGGAGGCGGCGAAGCGCATCACCCAGTAGCGGCCATCCGGCGCCCCGGGCAGCGTCTCGTGGTAGTCGGCGCCCTCGAGGGACCGCGATTGCGGAGCGCCCATCGGTTCCAGCGCCGACCGCAGCGACTTTGCAAACTGGCCCGGGCTCACCGCTCCCCGCATCAGCGCCGAGCCGCCCTCCCAGCACGCCTGGTACTCGCCAGCGTCCAGCAGGGCCAGCCACTCGTGGGCCGCCGCCGCCGCATCGTCCGAGTCAGCCATCCTCGCTCCTCACCAGCGCATCGATTTGACTCTCACGAGATGCGGCCGGTGATCAGGCCGCGCGGCTCCTCGCCGCGGGCGATGCGGTCCAGGTTGTCGGCGGCGAAGCGGGCCCGGTTGTCGGTGGTCGACTGCGTGCCGCCGGCCGTGTGCGGCGTCGCGTATACGTTGGAGAGCGAGAATACCGGGTGGTTGCTGTCCGGGGGCTCGGTCTCGAACACGTCCAGCCCCGCCCCGCCCAGGTTTCCGGCCAGGAGCGCGTTGTAGAGCGCCTCCTCGTCGATCAGCGCCCCGCGGGCGACGTTGATCACCCACGCCGTCGGCTTCAACAGGCCGATGCGGCGCCGGTCGATGATGTGGCGGGTGCTGGCATTCAGATGCAGGTTCACCGACAGGATGTCGCACTCGGCGATCACCTCGTCCATGTCCTCGGGCGATCCCAGGAACTCCAGGGGCACCTGGTCGAGCACCTCGGTGGGGATCATGCGCACGTCGATGGCGGAGACCTTGATCCCGAACGGATGGGCGCGCAGGGCGAGCTGCTGGCCGCTGGCGCCGTAGCCGACGATCGCCAGTTTCTTGCCGTCCAGCCGGATGCCCTCCGGGTGGTAATAGGTGCCGCCGTCGAAGTTGACAGCCGCCGCCTTGTACTGGGCGGCGAGCAGCAGGATGAACATCATGGCGTTCTGGGCCAGCGCTTCCGCGCTCAGGTAGCCGGGGCAGTGCGAGAGCGTGATCCCCCTGGCCAGGATGTGCTCCACCTCGACGTGGTCCAGGCCGTTGGTCTGCACCTGGAAGTGGCGGACGCCGGCCGCCGCGGCAAGGTCGATCCTCTCCTTGCTCGCGTTGCCGCCCATGTCGACCACGACCTCGATGCCGTCGAACTGTGGCGCCGCCGGCGTCGTGTCGTCGAACGCTCTGGTGTCGTGCCGTTCGCTGACCGCCGCCAGGTGGCGGTACGTGCGGCCTTCGGTAACCGGTACGCCCGGTTGTGTGAGAAAGAGAACTCGTAGGCGTCGTTCAGCCATGTCGGGGCGCATCATGGACGGTGATCGGTGGGTGCTGCTACCCTCCACCCGCCATCGCCCGCACCGGCATCAGTGCCAAACCCCTGACCGTGTACGTTGCGCTCAGCGGAGAAGACCGCGTGTCGCGGCTGGCGCTCGACCCCGACGACGGGGTGCTCCGGCCCGCTGGCTCGTACGCGCTGGCCGGCGGCCCCGCGCCGATGGCGTTCGACCCGGCGGGACGGCTCGTCTACGTCAGCCGCCGGCGTGACGAGTGCATCAGCACGCTGATGGTCGAACCCGACGGAAGCCTGACTCCCGTCGGCGAGCTGGCGACTCCATCGGGCGCCTGCTACGTGTCCACCGACCGCACCGGCCGCTTCCTGCTGTCCGCCTACTACGCGGACGGCGCCGTGGCCGTGCACGCCATCGGTGCTGACGGCGTCGCCACGGGCCCGGCGCTCTGCCGGCACGAAACCGGGGTCGGCGCGCACATCCTGGAAACCGACCGTACCAACCGCTGGGCCTTCTCCTGCACCATCGCCGAGCCGGTCGGCTCCAACGCCGTGCACCAGTTCCTGTTCGACGAGCGGGCGGGCACGCTGCGGCCCAACACGCCGCCGCGCCTGATCGGCGAGAACGGCTGCGGGCCGCGCCACTTCTGCTTCCACCCTCGGCTGCCGCTCATGTACGTGTCCAACGAGCAGGGCGGGAGCGTCACGGCCTACCGCCACGACACGGGGAGCGGCACCTTGGCCCGCTGGCACACCGTCTCCACGCTGCCCGCCGGCTACGACGGTGAGAACACCTGCTCGCAGATCCGCATCACCCCCGACGGGACCAGCCTGTTCGCGCCGAACCGTGGCCACGACAGCATCGCCAACTTCGCGCTCGACGAACGGACCGGCGCGTTGTCGTTGCGCGAGATCGTGCCCACGGAGCCGGTGCCGCGGGCCTGCCAGCTCGACCGGGCGGGCCGGCTGCTGCTGGCCGCCGGGCAGGACTCGGGCCGCATCGCCGCCTACCGGATCGAGCCGGCGGGCGGCCGGCTGACCCCGCTGGCGGTGAGCGAGGTGGGGGAATCTCCCATGTGGATACTGTTTCGACCGGACAAGGAGATGCACGCATGACCGTGGGAGTGAACGACTCCGTTGGAGTCGGCGACTACCGATACCGGCTGGTGCCCGACTGGGGCGACCAGGAGATCCGCGCGCAGATCGGCATCGTCACGGCGGTGGCGACCGACGCGAACGACCGCGTGTACGTCGCCGACCGCGAGCCGAACGACGTGATCCGCGTGTTCGAGCGCGACGGCACCTACGTGGAGACCTGGGGCGGGGACTTCCTGAAGCGGCCGCACTCGATCTGGATCGGGCCCGACCAGCTCGCCTACATCACCGATATCATTCACCACACCGTGGAGATCTGCCGGCTGGACGGCACCGTCGTGCAGACCATCGGCACCCGCGGCAAGCCCGGCGAGCCCGGGGCGCCGTTCAACCGGCCGACCTGGGCGGTGCGGGCGCCGTGGGGCGACCTGTACGTCTCCGACGGCTACGGCCAGGAGCGCATGCACCGGTTCACGCCGGAGGGCGAGCTGGTGCGCTCCTGGGGAGCCGAAGGCACGGGTCCCGGGGAGTTCCAGCTCCCGCACTGCGTGAAGGTGGACCCGCGCGGGCGGCTGCTGGTCATCGACCGCACCAACGCCCGCATCCAGGTGTTCGACCGGGAAGGCGACTTCATCGAGGAATGGACGGACGTGAAGGCCGCCAACGACCTGGTGATCGACGACCGGGACGTCGTCCATCTTGCCGAGGCGGACGCGACGGTGGCGCTGGTCGACCTGGACGGCCGCGTCATCGGCCGCTGGGGACAGAAGGGGGACGAGCCCGGCCGGTTCAAGGGCGCCCCGCACGGCATCTGGGAGGACTCGCACGGCGACCTCTACGTCTGCGAGGTCCCGTTCGACCGCGACCGCCTGCAGAAGTTCGAGCGGATATAGTCATGTATGGCGTTGCTCTGATCGGCACCGGCCGCGTCGGCTATCAGTTCACGTTCAGCGACCTGCCCGACAACCACGCCGCCGCGGTGGCGGCGAGCGACCGCTGCCGGCTGGTGGCGGGCGTCAACCGCGGGCGGGACAAGCTGGTCGAGTTCGGCGAGCGCTTCGGCGTCGAGGCGCTCTATCACGACTACCGGCAGATGCTCGCCGAGACCTCGCCCGAGATCTGCATCGTCGCCACCCACCCCGAGCTGCACTGCGCGATGGTGGAAGACTTCGCGGCGGCGCCGTCCACGCGCGCGATCATCTGCGAGAAGCCGATGGCGCTCTCCCTGGAAGAGTGCGACCGCATGATCGCCGCCTGCGAGCGCGCGGGCGTGCTGCTGCAGATCAACCACAACCGGCGTTGGCACCCGGAGTGGATCCTGGCCAAGGAGCTGGTGTCAGGCGGCGCCATCGGCAAGCTCAACTACATCCGGTGCTCGATGGACGGCGGCAAACCGACGCCGTCGTGGCGCAGCGAGAACGAGGGGCCTCTGCTGCATGACTTCACCCACTATTTCGACCTGATGGACCTGTTCGCCAGCGAAGTGGAGTGGCTGTGCGGCATGGCCGAGCAGCGCTCCCGGCCGTGGGCGGTGGAGGACTTCAGCGCTGCGTTCATGAAGTTCGGCTCCGGCGTGACCGGCATCGTGCACGGGGCGGAGCTCACCGACTACGAGAACCATGCGTTCGTGCTGAGCGGCTCGACCGGCATGATCGACATGCAGGGCGAGCAGGTGCGCCTGCTCCGGTCGCATCCCGGCGACGTCGAGCCCGACAGCGGCTTCGCGTGGCGGGAGCTCGCCGAGGCCCCGGTCGAGAGGCCGGCCCCGGCCTCGACCTACTGCGCCGCCCTCGACGAGTTGCTGGACGCACTGGACGGCACGGGGACGCTGCGCAGCGACGGCCGCGTCGGCCGCCGCTCCATGGAGATGATCATGGCGATCTACCAGTCGCAGCTCGACGGCAACCGCCCGGTGAGCTTCCCGGTCACCATGGCCGGCTCGGGGGCGGAGGCGCTGCGCGCGGCCGGCCACTTCGTCGAGCGGGGCGACGATCGGGACTGACGAGGGGGAAGGGGATGGCGATGACCGACTCGGAACGATTCCACTTCGACCTGGCCGGGTTCGTGGTGCGTCCGGCGATCCTGGCGGAAGGCGAGATCGAGGGGATCGTCGACCAGATCGACCGCATCAAGCACAATCCCGAGTCGCTGCCGCCGGCGCATCGGGCCGTGCCCGGCGGGCCTTCGAGCGTGCTCATCGACCACCCGCAGGTGATCGACGTGCTGCACGACGTGATCGGCCCCGACATCCGCCTGGAGTCGAGCTCCTGCGTGTGGCGGAAACAGGGAGAGGCGCACGGCGACCTGCACGGCGGGGGGCCGCAGCAGGGGGACCCGATCTTCGGCTACCGGGTCCAGGACGGCCGTATCCACGCCGGCATGGTGCGCGTCGTGTTCGAGCTCACCGATGTCTCGAAGGACGACGGCGGCACCCACTTCATCGCCGGCAGCCACAAGAGCAACTTCCCCATGCACCCCGACCACCTGTCGCTGGAGCCGGGCAGACGCAGCCCGTTCCTGACGACCTACGAGTGCCCGTCCGGCAGCGCGATCTTCTTCACCGAGAACGTCTGTCACGCCGGACCCGAGTGGCGCCGCGCCACGCCGCGCGTGGCGGTGCTCAACGCCTACGCCCACCTCGCCACCCACTGGCACCGGCTCACGCTCCCCGCGGAGGTCCTGGAGTCGCTGCCGCGTGAGAAGCAGGCCTACTTCCGCCCGCCGTGGATCGCCGACTTCCGTACCAAGCCGGCGACCCACAACACTATCGAACGCTTCGTCGGCAACGACGAGGAGATGGTAAGCGTCGACCATCGACCCTGAAGACAAGGCGCAGCGGGTCTGGAACCTGGTCGACAAGGGCGAGGTGTTCGAGCGGGCGATTCAGCACCCGCGCGTGCTCGGCGCGATGACCTGCCTGCTCGGCGCGGACTGCACGCTGAGCTCGTTCACGGTCAACGTGATCGGCCCCGGCGCACCGGACGGCGGCCTGCACATCGACCACCCGCTGGGGACGCTGCCGACGCCCCGTCCGGCGTTCCCGCTGTCCGCAAACAGCATCTGGTTCCTCGACGACTTCACGGCCGAGAACGGTGCCACGCGCTGCATTCCCGGCAGTCACCGCCGGCTCTGCCGGAGCCGGGCGTGCGCTACGACGACGAGCTGCAGGTCACCGGGCCGAAGGGCTCAGTGATGATCACCAACGGAGCGCTGTGGCACGCGTCGTCGGCGAACCGCACCGACCGCGAGCGCGTGTGCCTGCTCGGCTTCTTCTGCCGCGCGTTCCTGAAGCCGCAGCAGGATCAGATCAGGATCGTCTCCGACGAGGTGGTCGCGCGCCACCCCCACCCTGAAGCGCCTGCTCGGCTTCGACTCCAGGCCGAACACGCTCGCCTGAGCGGTCATGTCCAGCGCTCCAGGCGCAGCCCCCCTATGCGCTCGAAGTGCCGCGTGTTGCCGGTCACCAGGAGCGAGCCGTGCACGAGCGTGGTGGCGGCGATGAACAGGTCCGCATCCGGGAGGAGCATCGAAGCCCGGGACAGCTCGGTCTTGAGTTGACCGAACCGCTGTGCGATCGCGCGATCCGATTCGACCACCAGGACGGACAGCAGCAGTGCGCCCACCGCATGCCGGGCTTGGGCCGGCTGCGACGAGCGCTCCACGCCGTAGTACAGCTCGGCCACCGACATGAACGACACGCCGATCGCGTCTTCGGTCAGGGCGCGCTGCTCAATCACGCGCCCGTTCCCGCGCAACAGCTCCACGCACGTATCGGTGTCCAGGATGATCACAGGCTGATGTCCCGGCCCAAGGTCCGGTGCTCATGGATTTCGGCGATGATCTGCTCGGTGGAACGGTCATCTTCCCACCACCCGGCGATGCTGCGCCAGATCCTCAACTGAGTGTCCTTGGGCACGGCCGCGCGCTGGCTCCGTGCGCGATCCTCGGCCTGAAGGGCACGGTCGATCAGTACTAGCAATTCGCCGTTCATGCTGCGGCGCTCGGCGCGGGCGAGCGACCGGATCCGTTCAAGAACCGGCTCGTCCACACCTCGGATCGTGATGCTCGCCATGACGCAGTCAATATAGTTGCAATACGCAACCACGTCGATGTCCCGATCAACGTGAGCGTGCGGCGGAGCAGCCATCCGTACCGGGCAAGCGTGGTGGCGACGCGCGGCGCCGCGGACGCTACAGTAGGCGGGTGAGCGACAACGGGATCGATCGGGGAGCGGGCGGCTGCGTCATCTGCGGGCTGCAGTTCGGGGACGAGGGCAAGGGGCAGATCGTCGACTACCTGGCCGGCGACTTCGACGTGGTGGTGCGCTACAACGGCGGCGCCAACGCCGGCCACTCCGTGTGGATCGGCGACCGGCGCAAGGCGTTTCACCTGATGCCGTCCGGGATCCTCCGCGACGGTGTCCTCAACGTGATCGGCAACGGCACGGCCTTGGACCCGGCGCAGCTCCTCAAGGAGATGGACGAGCTGCAGGCGGAGGGGTATCCGGTCGACCCGGACCGGCTGGCGATCAGCGATCGCGCGCACGTGGTGATGCCGTACCACAAGATCGAGGACGAGCTCATGGACCGCGCCTTCGCGTCCGGCGAGAACGGCGAGATCGGCACGACGCGCCGCGGGATCGGCCCGTGCTACGCGGACAAGGCGCACCGCGTCACCGCCGTGCGCATGGCCGACATCAAGGACCAGCCCTATCTCGGCGCGCGGCTTCCCCGCCTGGTGTCGCTCAAGAACAGCCTGCTCGGCGCGTTGGCGACTGAATCCGGCCGGGACTTCCGACAACTCGCGAGCGAGCCGATCATGGAGCAGTGCGCGGAGTGGGGGAGCCGGCTGGCCCCGTACATCACCGACACGGAGTACGTGCTGGACGACGCGCGGAGGAGCGGCAAGAACATCCTGTTCGAGGGGGCGCACGCGGCGCTGCTGGACGTGGACTTCGGCACCTACCCGTACTGCACGTCGAGCGTTTGCTCGCCGGGCGGGGCGCTGGCCGTGACCGGGCTGGCAGCCCGAACCCTGGGCGAGGTGGTCGGCGTCGCCAAGTTGTACATGAGCCGCGTGGGCGAGGGGCCGTTTCCGACGGAGATCCTCGGCGAGGCGGCGGATCGGATCCGGGAAGCCGGCAACGAGTACGGCACCTCCACCGGACGGCCGCGGCGCGTGGGCTGGCTGGACCTGGTGGCGCTCAGGCACACCGCCCGGGTGACCGGGGTGACCGCGCTGGCCGTGACCGGTCTGGGTGTCCTGTCCACGCTCTCCGAGCTGCGCGTCTGCAGCGGCTACTCGATCGGCACGGAGCGGGTCGACCGCGTGCCCGCCAACGTGCGGCGTCTCGGTGACGTCCAGCCCCACTACGAGGAGCTGGAGCCCGTGGGTGGTCCGCTCGACGGCATCCGCCGGCGCGCCGACCTGCCGGGCGGGGCGCGGCGGCTGATCGAGCGCGTCGAGTCCTTCGTGAACGTCCCGGTCCGCTACATCTGCGTAACCAAGGGACGTGCCGGGGTGATCGCCGAGTAGACGGCGCCACGTCGGCTCCGATCCTGCTATCGTAGGGCCTCATGAACGACGAGCGATGGACTGACATCTTTCCGGCGACCTGCCTGCCGCTGCACGACGACTACTCCGTGAACGAAGGGGAGCTGCGCCGCTACGTGCGCTGGCTGGCCGGCTTCGACGAGATCCGCGGCCTGGTCTGCAACGGCCACACGGGCGAGATCACCTCGCTGTCGCCCGCGGAGCGCCGCCGCGTGACCGAGGTGATCGCGAGCGAGGTTGCAGGCGACGTCCTGGTGGTCTCCGGCGTGTCCGCCGAGGGAACGCTGGAGGCGATCGAGCACGCGCAGGAGGCCCAGGAGGCGGGCGCCGACGGCATCCTGCTGATGCCGCCGCACAACTGGCTGCGGTTCGGCATGAAGCCGGAGACGCCGGTGCGGTTCTTTCAGCGCGTGGCCGAAGCGATCGACATCGGCATCGTCATCCACCTGTACCCGTTCGCCACCAAGGCGTTCTACCCGGCGGAGACCGTCATCGAGATGGCGAAGATCCCCAACGTGAAGGCCCTCAAGACCGGCACCCGTCACATGGCGCTGTACGAGCGCGACTGCCGCCTGTTCCGCCGCCACGTGCCGGACCTGTCGCTGTTGACGTGCCACGACGAGTCGCTGCTGTCGTCCATGTACGTGGGCGTCGACGGTGCGCTGATCGGCTTCGCGGGCTGCATCCCGGAGCTGATCTGCGAGGCGTGGACGGCGATGAAGGCGGGCGACTTCGCGCGCACGCGCGACCTGCAGGACCACATCTTCCCGATGGCGGAGGCCATCTACGGCATCGGCCAGCCCTCCGGCGAGGCGCACGCCCGCATGAACGAGGCGCTCTACCAGCGCGGCGTGTTCGGCTCGCCGCTGATGCGCGAGCCGGTGCTGCCGCTCGACGATGCGGAGAAGGCGCAGGTGCGCGCGGCGCTGGCCGAGGCGAAGGTGGCGCCCGTGGCTCGGGAGCAGCCGCAGCCGGCGTAGGGTCCCGCGATGGCCGAGCCCGGGCCGAACGCCGGCGACTTCCCGCGGCCGTTCCCGGCGCTGACCCCCGAGCAGCGCCTCCACCTGGAGATCTACGGCTACGTCGTCGTGCCGGGGACGCTGTCGGAGGAGGAGACCGGCCGCATCCTGGAGGCGCTGCAGCGGCTCAAGCGCGAGCTGCACGCCGCCCGCGACCGCACCGGCGACCCCAACGTCCGGGTGCGCGGCGCCAACCTGCTCAAGGACGAGCCGCACCACGTGTACATGGGCGCGATCGTGGAGGCCGATCCCGCCATCGCCGGATACGCCATCCACCCGCGGCTGGTGGGCATGGCCGAGGAGCTGATGGGAAGCGAGGCGCGCATCGTCGAGGTCAACGCCCACATCAACCGCCGCGATCCGGACCAGGACCTGTCCGCCCCGGCAACCTACGGCTTCCACCGCGGCACCGACGTGCCGTTCGGGACGCACCGCGACGGCGACCTGTTCCACTGCAACTTCGTCAAGACCCTGACCAACCTCACCGAGCTGGGCCCGGACGACGGCGGCACCACCGTCATCGCCGGCAGCCACAAGCTCGCGCAGCCGCCGGAGGAGCTGATCGCCTGCGCCTACCGCGACCGCTCGCTGATCCACCAGGTGGTGGCGCCCACCGGATCGACCCTGCTGTTCGGCGAGACCCTCATCCACGCCACCGGCCAGGTGCGCAGCGACCGGGAGCGCGCGATCGTCATCTGCGGCTACGCCCCCACCATGTACCAGAGCTGGGACGACGGCGAGCTCTCGGACGCCTTCATCACGGACCTGCCGGAGCGCTACCGGCCCCTGTTCCTGGGCCGCCGGCACTGGCTGCGCGGCGCGCGGCGCCGCTCCCTCGCCGACCCGGCGGATGAGGGCGCCTTCGCGCTTCCCGAGTGGCCGGGCGAGCCGCTTCCGCTACGCAGCGCTGACCGGACGTCGTAGGATGCCGCCATGGGCAAGCTCCGGCTCCCCATCGGCATCCAGACCTTCCGACGTATCCGGGAGGGAGGCTTCTACTACGTAGACAAGACCGGCTACATCCGCCGGCTCCTGGACGCGCTGGACGAGCCCGGGATCCGTGAACCCGTACACCAGCTTCCCATCCTTCTCGACCCACTCGTACGGAAAGGTACCGAAGGCACCGAAGAACTCGTCGAAGAACCCCTTCGGGGCATCCTCACGATCTCCCGGCGCTGTCATCGGAAAGGTGTCCCGGCTCCCGTTTCCGTCCGGATCGTCGTTCCGAAACGCCCTGAACGCCGCCTCGAAGTCGTCCAGCGTTACCGGGATCTCCGTGATACCGGTGTTCAACAGCCACTGGGCGTTCCAGGCGATGGCCCGCCGGGCGATGCCTGAGGGGTGCAGCAACGGCAGGACCATGTTCCTTCCGTCGAACTCGCTGAAGGACCACAGGTCAGGCGCCGGCGTCGCGTGTCACTTCCTATATCCTTGCCGTTCCAAGGAGCGACTCGTGAAAAGACCCCACATCATCTACATCCTTTCCGACGAGCACCGCGGCCAGGCCATGAGCCACGCCCGGGATCCCAACGTGCGGACGCCGTGGATGGATCGGCTTGCCGCCGAGGGGGCGAGCTTCGAGCGCGCCTACGCCAACTGCCCGATCTGCACGCCGTCGCGGGGGACGATCTTCTCCGGGCGCCACGCGCACGCCGGACCGGTGGCAGGGTTCTTCGACGTGTTCAAGCCCGCGGCGCCGAGCACGGCCACGCTGCTGCGCGAGCTCGGCTACCGCACCGCCTATTTCGGCAAGTGGCATTGCGGCATCGTGCGCAACCAGGTGCCGGCGTCGGCGGCCGAAGATACGACGGGGCTCTTCGAGGGAGGATCGCGGAACCGCACGCCGGAGTACTTCCGCGCGGGCTTCGAGGACTGGTACGGGTTCGAGAGCCTGAACCGCCACTTCAACAGCTCGATCTACGAGCTCGACAACGCCGATCCGACCCCTCTGGACGGCTACGAGACCGACGCCCTCACCGACCGGGCGATGGAGTACCTGCGCGGTAATGATGGCGACCAGCCGCTGTTTCTCGTGCTGTCGGTGACGCCGCCCCACTTCCCGCTGATCGTTCCCGACGAGTGGAAGCGCTTCGATCCCGCCGCGCTTGCGGTGCGGCCGAACTTCGCCGACACGCCACGGATGCGCGCGCATCTGGCCGACTACTACGCCATGATCGAGAACCTCGACTGGAACATCGGCCGGCTCATGGATTGCGTGCGGGGGCTGGCGGGGTTCGAGGACGTGTTGACGGTGTACGTCAGCGATCACGGGGACTACATGGGCTGTCACGGGCTCTACAACCAGAAGGAGCACTGTCACGAAGAGTCGGTGCGGATTCCGGCGATCTTCCACTGGCCCGGCCAGATCCCGGCGACCGGACTCAAGGACGGACTGTTCAGCCTGGTCGATCTGATGGGGACGACGCTGGGGCTGATCGGCGCCGGCGTGCCGGGCTGGAACCAGGGCACGGACTTCTCCCCGGCGCTTCGGGGCGAGCGCTTCGACGCCCCGCGGGACGTGTTCCTGGAGATGGTGGGCAGCCCGCGCTGGGACCTGGGCATGCCGGACTGGCGCGGACTGGTGAGCGAACGCTGGAAGTACGCCTTCAACGAGCACCGCATCGAGCTGCTCTTCGATCTCGAGAACGACCCGTTCGAGCAGCACAACCTTGCGGACGGAAACCCGGCCGAGCGCCGTCGGCAGCGCGCACGCCTGCTGGAGATGCTGGCCGAGACCAGGGATCCCTACTGGGACGTGCTCATCGAGCACGGCGTGGAGCCGGCCGTTCCGAAGGACGTCGCGCCGAAACCGGGCCGCAAGCCATACTGGCTCGGAGCGATGGCGGGCGTGCGGAACGACGCGGGCTGAAGGAGGAACAGCGATGCAGTCGTTGGCGCAGGACTATGTGGTGGTGGCGGAGTCACCAGACAAGGAGCGGCACTTCGCCGGCTCGCCGGGGATCACCCGGCTGCCGGGCGGCGAGATGGTCGTCTCCTACGAGTGGTTTCAGCCGAAGCCGTACACGGAGACCTTTCCCAACCAGACCGAGGTGCGGGTGAGCGCGGACGGCGGCAGGACCTGGGAGCTGCGCGGCAAGACCGACATCATCTGGCCGAGCTGCTTCGTGCACGCGGGCGCGCTCTACATGATCGGCAACCGGCGCCAGTCGCGGGAGGTGATCATCAGCCGCTCGGAGGACGGCGGCCACACCTGGGCGCCGGAGGTCGAGGTGTGCGACCGGCGCAGCCACGGCGCGCCGACGGCGGTGACCTTCCAGGGCGGGCAGGTCTATCGCGCGTTCGAGACCTGCCCGCGGGTCGGCCGCTCGGGAGGCGGGCGCTCCTCATGGGAGTCGTTCGTGATGGCGGGCGACCTGAGCCGCGACCTGCTCGATCCCGCGGCGTGGCGGGCGTCGCCGATGGAGCGGTTTCCCGGCGCGCCGTACCCCATGAACACCTTCGCCTATCCGCCGGAGACCGGGACCGAGGACTGCTGGATCGAGGGCAACCTGATCTCCGTGCGCGGCCGGCTGCGCAACCTGCTGCGCCTGCACGTGCTGGGGCGCGCTACGGTGGGCCTGGCGGCCATCTGCGACCTGGAGGACGACGGCCGCACCATGAACTACCGGTTCAGCCAGTACTGCCCGATGCCGGGCGGGCAGTGCAAGTTCCACATCGTCCACGACGAGGTCTCCGACCTGTTCTGGACGTGCGTGAATCCGGTCTCGGACACGCTGACGCCCGTGAACGACAAGCTGGCCGAGATCGGCTTCCGCGGCATCGTCGCCAACGAGCGGCGCATCCTGCTGCTGATCTACAGCGCCGACGCGCAGAACTGGTTCCAGGCTGGCTGCGTGGCGATGAGCCGCAAGATGACCGAGTCGTTCAGCTACGCCTCCAACCTGATCGACGGCGACGATCTGGTCGTGCTGTCGCGGACGTCGGTGGGGGGAGCAAGCCAGCACGACACGAACCTGGTCACCTGCCATCGCGTGCGCGGCTTCCGCGACCTGGCGCTCGACCTGAGCCGCGACTTCACCCGCTGAGGGTCCATCGGAGCGCGTTGGGCGCGCCGGCTCCCCGGCGGTCGGATCCATTGACCGCCGCCTCCTGAGGTGGTAGCGTCCGGCTTCGCATGGCGTTGTCGAAGGCAGCCCCGAACACCGCCGCTCGGGCCGACCTCGTCTCCATCAACCGTCCGTCGATCCTGAAGCAGTACTACCGCCACCGCTATCTGTTCGCCCTGCTGGGTGCCGCGCTCGTCTGGACCATCATCTTCAAGTACGGTCCCATGTACGGGGTCATCATCGCGTTCAAGAAGTACCGGCTTTTTGACGGCATCTGGGGCAGTGAGTGGGTCGGGCTCCACTATTTCGTACGGCTGTTCAACGGGACCACCGATTTCGAAAGGGTGTTCCGCAACACCCTCCTCATCAGCCTGTACCGAATGTTCTGGGGCTTTCCCGCGCCCATCATCCTGGCGCTGCTGTTGAACGAGGTTGCTCAACGCCACTTCAAGCGCGTCGTGCAGACGATCAGTTACCTGCCACATTTCCTGTCGTGGGTTGTCCTCGCCGGCGTCATCGCGGCGATCCTCTCTCCGTCCACGGGCGTCATCAATTCGATCATCACCCTGCTGGGGGCCGACAAGATTCATTTCCTTGCGGACTCCGACTGGTTCGTGACCGTCCTGATCACCACGGGCGTCTGGCAGCAGGTCGGATGGGGGTCGATCATCTTCCTCGCCGCCATCGCCGGGGTGGACCCGCAGCTTCACGAGTCGGCGATCATCGACGGAGCCGGCAGGATCCGGCAGGCGTGGAGCATCACGATCCCGTCGATCATGCCCGTGATCGTCATTCTCTTCATCCTGCGCGTCGGTGACATCCTGGAAGCGGGCTTCGATCAGATACTGAATCTCTACAATCCGGCGGTGTATGAGGTCTCCGACATCATCGACACCTACGTGTACCGCGTGGGTCTGGAGGAGCTGAACTTCAGCCTGGCCGCGGCCGCCGGTCTGTTCAAGAACGTGATCGGTCTGATCCTGGTCGTGATCGTCAATCGTATCGCCAAGGCGGTCGGCGACTACGGGATCTGGTAGGAAAGGCGACTGGCGTGGCGGTCCGCACTACCGGCGAGAAGGTCTTCGGGGTGTGCAACGCTCTGTTCCTGATTCTGTTCTCGGCCACCATCCTGTTTCCTTTCGTCAACCTGCTGGCGGTGTCCCTCACGCATGGATCGAGCGAGTACCTGAGCAACGTGATGCTCTGGCCGCGCCCCTTCTCCACGAAATCGTATGAGGTGATTCTCGGTGACGGCGACCTCTACTGGGGCTACCTCAACACCATCGTGCGCACCGTGGCCGGCACCTTCGCGACGGTCGTGGTGCTGCTGTGCGCTGCCTATCCCCTGTCGAAGAAGTACTTGCCCCACCGCAACGTCTACACGTCGATCTTCGTCTTCACGCTGTTCTTCTCGGGCGGCCTGATCCCCACCTACATTCTGATTCGCAGCCTGGGCCTCATCGACACGCGGCTGGTGTTCATCCTGATCAACCTGGCGCCGGCGTTCTGGCTGCTCATCATGCGCAATTTCCTGATGACCATCCCGGCGGAGATCGAGGACTCGGCGCGCATCGACGGCGCCAATGAGATCGTCACGCTGTTCCGGATCATCGCCCCCATGTCCATGGCGGTCATCGCCACCATCGGACTCTGGAGCGCCGTCGGGCACTGGAACGCGTGGTTCGACTCGCTCATCTACATCAGAGACCAGCACAAGCACGTGCTGCAGATCTGGCTGCGGCGCATCGTGATCACCGCCAGCGACAAGCTCACCATCGAGGCGGAACAGGCGTTCGACGAGGCGGCACTACGCCCCGTGCGGCCGGCGACCCTCAACTCGGCGGCGATCTTCGTCGCCATCGCGCCGATTCTCATCGTCTATCCGTTCATACAGAAATACTTCGTGAAGGGGGTGATAATCGGGTCTCTCAAGGGGTAGCATTGGCCCCTGCGGCCCTTGGGGCCGTAGCTCAACCGCGTGTCTTGACGCGAGGAGATCGCCAAGCGCGCGACCAAACCAAGAAGGAAGGATCGAAGACTATGCGCAAACTCTCACTATTGCTGGTCCTGGTGCTGCTCGGCGGGTTCGCCCTGGAACTGGCGGCCCAGGAGTACACCTACACCAGCGCGGCGACCAACATGCATCGCCGGGACGCGGAACTGAACATGACCAAGCGTTGGCTGGACGAGTACTTCGACGTCCAGTTCGACTGGGTGGTCACGGAGAACCAGTTCGAGAAGCTCAACGTGCTGCTGGCCGCCGGCGAGGTGCCGGACATGATCGCCATGCGGATGAATCCCGTGCAGTTGGCGACCTACGCCGATCAGGGCGTCCTGGCCGAGCTGTCGGTGGACACCATCCGCGAGGTGATGCCGGAGTACTACGCTCACGTCGCGTCGTTCGGCGACGAGCGGGTGTGGAAGTACGGCGAGATCGACGGCAAGCACATGGGGCTGCCGATCATCAGCCCGTGGAACATCTACCGGCGCGGCATCGCCTGGAACGCGCAGTGGCTGCACAACGTCGGCATCGACAAGGTTCCGGAGACGCTGGACGAGTTCGAGGAGGCGTTCCTCAAGTTCCGCAATGACGACCCCAACCAAAGCGGCGCGAAGGACACCTACGCGTTCACCGCGCCGGGTGACCAGGAGACCGCCCCTGCCGGCTTCTTCCAGGAGATCTTCGGCGCCCACGGAACGTTTGCCTTCCAGTGGATCGAGAAGGACGGCAAGCTGCAGTACGGCTTTACCGATCCCGGCACCAAGGAGGCGCTGGCGCTGCTGGCCGACTGGTATGCCAACGAGGTCATCGATCCGGAGTGGGTCACCGAGATCGGGCGCAAGGACGGCGCCAACGACGTCTCGTGGAAGTTCGCCAACGAGAAGATCGGCTACGTCTCCTCGCTCGGCTCCGACGACTCCGAGTGGGACGGCGGTGGCCACCTGAACCGCAAGTGGCACATGGCCCATCCCGAGCACCGCGCCTACATCTACGACGATCCCGACTGCTGGCCGGACGACTGCGCCGGCCAGGGGCACTACAGCATCATCGCCTTCACGGAGATCGATCCTGCCGCCCACGCGTCGGTGACCGACTACCATCCCTACGTGGCCGGCGAGCCGCCGATCGGACCGCGCGGCGACGCCGGAATGTCGATACGCGGCCTGCAGCCGCTGTACGTGACGTTCGGACGGCAACTCGAGCGTGATGAGGACAAGCTCCATCGCCTGCTGCAGGTGTTGAACACCATCGCCACCGACCGCGCGCTGTACTATGCGGCGGCGCTCGGCTGTTTCGTCGGCGACACGACGAAGGTGTGTGAGGAAGCGACGCCCTGGGAATGGGTGCCGTTTGACGGCTCCGAGTACGGCGACCGATTCGCTCAGACCGAGGACTGGCTGGCCGACCCGCGCCGCCAGGGCGAGCTGGGCCAGAACCTGGCCGGCGGTTTCTCGACGAACCCGTTCTGGGTGTACGCGCCGTGGTACAACGTGAGCCGCGGGGCAAGCGGCGTGCAGCGGCAGACGCTGTACGACACCATCGCCAGCCAGAACACCGTGGAGCAGCCGCTGAAGGTGGCGCTGCCCTCACAGGCCGAGTACGCGGACGTCGACAAGGTGCTCAAGGAGTTCTTCTACAAGGTCGTCCTGGGCACGCAGAGCGTCGACGACTACGACGATGTAATCGCGCAGTGGCGCCGCAACGGCGGCGACATCCTGACCCAGGAAGCCAACGCGTGGTTCGACACCGTCAAGTAGACCGCTCAGGCGCATAGCCTGATCGGGCCTCGAACGAGGCCAACCGAGAGCCGGGCCGGCGATCTGCAGGCCCGGCTCTCTCTATTAGCAGCGAGTCGGCCGCGATGGCCGAAAGGGACGACGATGAAGCCGTTGGCGCAGGACCACGTGGTGGTGGCGGAGTCACCAGACAAGGAGCGCCGACCGCGCCGCATGCCGGCAATCGAAGGTCGTAGGAGGCGGCGCGATGCGATCACGCGTGACCGCACGATCCTGCCGGAGCGTCCTCAGTATGGCCCCCTTCGAGGCTGCCGCAGTAGACTGACGCCATGAGCAATGACAAACCCTTGCGCGTGGCACTGATCGGCGCAGGCAACCGGGCCAGCACCGTCTACGCGCCGATTCTCCCCCACCTCGGCGAGTGGCTGGACCTGGTCGCGGTGTGCGACCCCGTGGCCGAGCACTCCGACGCGCTGGCCGCGCAGCTTGGCGCCCGGCCGTTCCACTCCATCTTCGAACTGGTGGACTCGCAGGTGGCGGAGGCGGCGCTGGTGGTCACACCGGTGCCCTCGCATCACTCCATCTCGTCCTTTCTCTCCGCGAACGGCATCCACCACGACGTGGAGACCTCCATGGCGGTGACTCTCCAGCAGGGCCGGGAGATGTCCGAACGCGCCAGGGACGGCAACGTCGTCCTGCGCATTGGTGAGAACTTCTGGCGCTTTCCGATCGACCGGATCAGCAAGGCGGTGGCGGCCTCAGGGGCGATCGGCGAGGTGCGGCGCGTGCTGTGCATGTACGACCACACCGGCTACCATAACAACTCGCGCTGGATCGTCTTCTACGAGTCGCACCCGCTGACCGCGCGTACGATCAGCCACACGATGCCGGTGGCCCCGTACAACTCGATGCCGCACCGCCACCACGTCGACGAGGGGTTCCACTGCAACTTCTTCACGTTCCCTCAGGACCGTCTCGTCGTCGACCTGGCGGGCAACGTCAAGGGCAACCTGGGCCGGCATCCGCGGCCCGGGTATACGGAGATCGCAGGTGCCCGCGGCACGGTCGTGCAGACGCCGGCCGAGAACTGGACCGGAGTCGCCGAGGTGCGCGTCTGCAGCGACGAGTCGCTCGCCGCGGGCGGCAAGGCGGACATCATCAGCCCGGTCGTCCATGAGCAGGCCGACGACGTCTGGACCCGCTCCACGGTCGAGGTCCCGGGCAGGACCATCGAGTACGTCAACCCGTATCGCGTTCCCACCCGCACCGGCCGCCCCTACTATGGCGCCGCGGTGGCCGGCCACATCGTCGACTTCGTGCTGGCCGTGCACCGGCACAACGGTTCGCAGGAGGCGGCGGCGGAGTTGGCGAGCCGGGGCTGGGAGTACACCGACCGCGATGCGCTGGCGGCGATGGAGATGAGCCAGGCCTGCGACGAGTCCGAACTGCGCGGCGGCGTGGAGCTGGCGCTGCCGCTGGCGGCCGACCTGGAGCTCCGCTCCGAGGAGGAACAGCTCGCCTTGCTGCGCAAGAAGCTCGGGTGCGATCCGATGGACGTCGACGCCATGCTTGCGGTGAGCTACGCGCGTCCATGAGCGAGCGGCCCGTCGGCGACGGCGACGTCGGCCGTGTCGATATCGGACATGTCGACCTCGCCGGCGACGACCGGATCGACGCGATCGCCGCCCGTGACGACATCGTCGTCGTGAACGCCGTCGAAGCGGAGACGCTCGACGGCTGGCAGATCAACGTCGGCCAGCAGAACACGCCGTTCCGGGTCGGCTACGGGGTCTATCGGACGCCGTCGGTGGCCGCGTCGGGCATGCCGGCGGTGCTGCGCCATCGGTTCTGGCTGCCCCCGGAGAAGGAGCAGGTGTGCGGCCGCAAGTACATCGGCCTGCTGCTGTACGCGTCGGACCGTGACGACTACCGCTACACCCTGCAGGCCGGCGCGGAGCTCCTGGGCACGGTGCGGCCGGAGCGCCTGGACAACCGCCGGCACCTAGTCGTCGCCGAGCGCCCGGTCGAGATCCTGGGCGCCGGCGTGCCGTTCACGGTGCGCGCGGAGGGCACCGGCCCCTGCTACCTGGAGAAGCTGCTGTTTCTCACCGAGCTGCCCGAGGCGTCGTCGTTCGCGCCGCGCCTGGACCGCCTCAGCACCCGTGTGACCGCGCCTGGCACGGTGGAGCTGCACGGCATCGCCTCCGAGCCGGTGGCGGTGACCGCGACGGCGACACCGCTGGAGGGCGTCGGCGCCACGGTGAGCGCGGCCAGCGGCGAGCCGTATCCGCTGCTGGCGCTGCCGTTGCGGGGGTTGACCCCTGGCCTGCCCTATCGGATCGACGTGGAGGCTCGCGAGCCCGGCGGCGAGATCACCCGCGCAACCGTCGACGTGCCGGCGGACGCTCCGTCGCTCGAAGCGGAGGCTGCGGACCTGCGGATCCCGATCGAGGTGGTCGACTGCGGGCGTGAGGACAGCACCGGAGCGGCGCGGTGCGGAGACGCGGCGACGGGAATGCCGCTGACTTTCGCCGTGCCGTTGCCGCGGGGCGCGCTACGGCAGCCGGCGGCGCGGGTGAGCTTTGCCGCGTCCGCCGTGGACCCGGACGGCGAGGAGGCACAGGTGCGCGTGCACGCGCGCTGGCCCGACGGCAGTGCGCGCTGGGCGCTGCTGGACACGGGCTGCCCTGGCGGCGCCCTGCCGGCCAGCGGCATGGTCACGCTCACCGGCGCGGACGCCACGGCTCCCGCGGGCGCCAGCGACCTGACCTGGAGCCAGGAGGGCGGCGCGGTAACCGCGGGCAACGGCCACGTGCGGGTGACGATGCGGCAGGGCGGCGACCTCTTGGAGCGGGTCGAGGCGCTTCGGGACGGGGAATGGATGACCATCTGCCGCGGCGGCGGCCTGCACGGAGCGCTGGGAAGCGGGGTGCCGCTGAACTCGGGACCGGTCGAGGAGGCGCACATCGAGGAAGCGGGGCAGCGCCGGCTGGCGATCCGCACCGAGGTGCCGGTAGCCGATCCGAACGGCGTCGCGCACCTGCGTGCCTCGGTGCTGGTGCAGATCCACGCCGGCCAGCCGTTCCTGACGCTCACGCAGCGCCTGGTGGTCGTCAGTCCGCTGGCCGGCGCGGCCATGCACGGCGATCTCAGCCACTTGGCAGACTCCGTGGCAGACGCCGACATCGACGGTGCCGAGCACGAGAAGGCGTCGCTGCTGCGCGTGCGCTCGCTGGAGCTGCGGCTGCCTTGGCAGCCGATCCGGGCGGTGGACATGCCCGGCGGCACAGCCGCTGCGCCTGCGCCCGGCGCGCCGGTGCGGGTGGCGCACGAGCACGACCGCGCCTACCTCGTGGAGGGTGAGGGCCGGTCGCACACCGTCGAAGGCCACGCATCCGGCCGCCTCGCCATCGAAAGCGAGGCCGGCCCGTGCCTGCTGGCGGTCCGCGACTTCTGGGAGCTCTACCCGAAGGCCGTGCGCAGCGACGCCGACACGCTCGCCGTCGAGCTGCTGCCGGCCCTGGGCGAGGAGGTCGAGCTCCCGGACTTCGAGCGCGAATGGCACCGGCTCTACTTCTGGGTCGACCGGCCGTCCGGCTGCTACCGGATCAAGGTGGGCAGCGCCCTCACCACGGAGCTGATGCTCTGCTTCGCTGCCGACTGCGAGCGGCAGAACGCGACGGCCGACTGGTTTCAGGGCCGACTGGCCGTCCGCCCCGACTTCGGCTACCTGGGGAGCACCGGCGTCCTGGAGCCGCTGGCCGCCAAGCACGACTCGCCCCATCCGCCCTACGAGCGCATGGTCGACCGGGCGCTCGCCGAGTGGCTGGAGCACCGCTCCAGCCGCCACGAGGTCGGCTTCATGAACTACGGCGACACCTTCAAGGGCGATGCCGAGGCCGGCGGCTTCTGGGAGAACAACGAGTACGACGCCACCTGGTGCCACCTGGTCGAGTTCCTGCGCGGCGGCGACCCGCGCTGGCTGCCCCTGGGATATGAGACGGCGCGACACACGCTCGACATCGACACCTGCAACCACTCCCGCGACCCGGCGCAGGTCGGCGCGCAGGTCATGCACATGGCCGGCCACGTCGGCGGCTACCTGCCGCCGTTCTTCCGTAACAAGATGGCAGGCTCCGCCACCATGCCGTCGCACATGTGGGTGCAGGGCCCGGCGCTCTACTTCCTGCTTACCGGCGACCCCTTCGCCGGTGGGGTCCTGGCGGACACCGCGCGCTGGATGACCGGCAACCTGCGCCACTACACCATCAAGAGCGCGCGCGAGTGCGGCTGGCAGCTCATCCACCTGTGCGCCCTGGACCGACTCGGCGACGATCCCCGCTACCTCAACGCGGCTGCCGTCATCGTCGAGCACGTCCTGGCCGCGCAGAGCCCCGGCGGCGGCTGGCAGCGGGTCCTCACCGCCAGCCACGGTGGCCGGGGGCTGCCGCGGCCGCTCGGCGAGGCCGGCTTCATGGTCGGGGTACTGCTGTCGGCGCTGCGCCGCTATCATGACCTGACGGGCGATCAGAGGGTGGCGGAAGCGATCACGGGCGGAGTGCGCTGGCTGGTCGAGCACACCTACGACCGCGGCGCCGGACACTTCCGCTACACGTCGTGCCCGGAGGCCGGCGGCGAACCTTCGCCCGAGTGGTCGATACAGGTGCTGGAAGGGCTGGCCGACGGCAACCGCATTGCCCCCAGCGCGGAGGTCGCGGCCATCCTGCGCCGCAACCTGGCCGACATCGGCCTGACCGGCGAGGAGCTGATCGGCCGCCCGCGGGTGGGCAAGGCGCTCACCCAGGAGGCGCGCTACATCCCGACGCTGCTGCAGGCGCTGAACGACGGCGCGGCGGAGAGCCCGAGCTGAGCATGGCCAGCCAAACGCCCGGGGTCAGCCAGGCGGCCCGTGCGCCCGCCGGCCTGCGCGGCAGGTTGGCGTCGCTGATCACGCGCATGCGCAAGGATCCCGCCCTGTACGTGATGCTGGCGGTGCCGGTCGCGTACTTCCTGATCTTCCACTACCAGCCGATGTACGGGGTGATCATCGCGTTCAAGAACTTCAACTTCAGGGGCGGCATCCTGGGCAGCCCCTGGGCGGATGACTTCGGCTTCTATCACTTCATCCGCTTCTTCTCCTCGAACGCGTCCTTCCGCCTGATCAACAACACCTTCCAGCTCTCCTTCTGGTCGCTGCTGGCGGGCTTCCCGGCGCCGATCATCCTGGCCCTGCTGCTGCACGAATGCCGCCTGCCGCGCTTCAAGAAGACGGTGCAGACGGTCACCTACCTTCCGCACTTCATCTCCATCGTCGCCATCGTCGGCATCCTCACCCTGCTGCTGTCGCCGCGCGACGGATCGATCAACCACATCATCGCCCTGCTGGGCCTGGAGCCGGTCTACTTCATGGCCGACACACGGTGGTTCCGGCCGGTCTACGTCCTGTCCGGCATCTGGCAGAGCGTGGGCTTCGGGGCGATCATCTACCTGGCCGCGCTCAGCCGCGCCAATCCCGAGCTCTACGAGGCGGCCACCGTGGACGGCGCCAGCCGTCTGCAGCGCATCCGGTACGTGTCGGTGCCCAGCTTGGCATCGGTGGCGATCATCCTGCTGATCCTGCAGACCGGAGGCATCCTGTCGGTGGGCTTTCAGAAGGTGTTCCTGATGCAGAACGACCTCAACATCCGCGTCTCCGACGTGATCGCGACCTACGTGTACCGGGTCGGGCTGCTCGGCGCGGAGCGCTCGTTCGCGACCGCGGTGGGGCTGTTCCAGTCCGTCGTCGGCCTGGTGCTGCTGACGATCGTCAACAAGGTCAGCTCCAAGGTGTCGGAGACCTCCCTGTGGTAGGGGTACGCCGCATCGAGCGGTTCGACCTGCTCGTCGTCGCGGTGCTCTTCCTGGCAGGAGCCGCGACCCTCTACCCGGTCATCAACGTCTTCTCCATCTCGCTGAGCCACCCGAACGAGGTCGCGCGCGGCATCACCTGGCTGCCGCGCCACATCGACCTGAGCGCCTACGAGTTCATCCTCGACCACCCCATGATCGGCGTCGGCTACCGCAACTCGCTGATCTACGTCGTGCTCGGGACGACCATCAACCTGATCATGACCTGCCTGTGCGCCTACCCGCTGTCCAAGAAGCGCCTGGTAGGGCGCAAGTTCGTGACGCTCCTGATCGTGTTCACGATGTTCTTCTCCGGCGGGCTGATTCCGACCTATCTGCTGGTGCGGGCGCTGGGGATGGTCAACTCCATATGGGCGCTGTTCTTCCCGACTGCGATCGCGGTATGGAACATGATCATCCTGCGCACCTTCTTCCAGTCGATTCCGGAGGACCTGGAGGAGTCGGCCTTCCTGGACGGCGCCGGGCGGTGGCGGATCCTGGCCAGCATCGTCCTGCCCCTCTCCAAGGCGGGCCTGGCCGCGATCGGCCTGTTCTACGCCCTGGACCACTGGAACGACTACTTCAGCGCGCTGATCTACCTCAACGATGCGGAGAAGTACCCGCTGCCGATGATCGTGCGCGAGATCGTGCTGCAGGAGGTGGTGCTCAAGCGCCAGGAGCTTGCCGGCGACGCGTTCGACGCGGAGCGGGAGGCGAGGTACGCCGCCTACACGCAGAATTTTCGGTACGCGACGGTATTCGTGTCGATAATACCCATGTTGATCATCTATCCGTTCGTGCAACGGTACCTGGTACAGGGAGTGATGATCGGATCACTCAAGGAATGACGGCGCCGCGGCCGCCAGACGCGGCCGGCCCTTTGTCAAAGGGAGGCGCAAACACCACGCTTCACCCAAGGGAGGGTGAGGCAGAGGAAGGCAGGATGAAGAAACTGATTCTCATCCCCACGATACTCGCGCTGGTCGCAGCGGGAGCTTTTGCGACCGGCGAGGAGGAGGGTGCCGCGGCGGCGCCGACGCTGGTCTACTGGACCGACAACCCCAACCTGACCTCGGACGCTGCGGTCTACGCCATCGTCCTGGAGGAGGCGCAGGTGCAGCTCGACGTCACCGGGATTCCGGAGGAGTCCTACGGCGACAAGGTGCAGCTCGCGGCCGCCGCCGGCGACATGCCCGACATGATGGGACGGATCATCGACAACGTCGTGCGTCCGCTGGGCCATGACGGGTTCCTGATGCCGCTCCGCGACATCACCATGGAGAAGGTGCCCAACCTGTGGCAGTCCATCGAGGCGCGCGGCCTGAACATCGCCGCCCACTCCGGGCTGTTCGGCGACGGCATGGGCGAGTTCTGGATGGCGCCGCGCTTCGCCTACACCGGCATCTGCAACGCTGTCTCGTACCGCGTGGACGTCTTCGAGGCCATCGGCATGGATCCGCCGACCACCACCGCCGAACTGCGCGAAGCGGCCGCGGCGATCAAGGCGATGTTCCCGGACATGATCCCGATCATGACCCGCGCCGGCTGGGCTACCCGGATGTGGTTCCGCGAGATGTTCGGACTCGCGTTCGAGCCCATGGGCTCGGTCTATCAGGCCTCCGATCGCTACCGCGACATGCTCAGGTTCCTGGCCGATCTCTACGTGAACGACCTGATCGACCAGGAGTGGTTCACCGGCAGCGACGAGCAGCTCAAGCAGGCCTTCAACGCGGGCCGGGTGGCGATGGAGAACGGCTTCGGCGCATTCGGCATGCCGGGGCGCGTCGGCGCGTTCATGGCCGAGCACGGCATCACCGCCGAGGATTACGAAGCCGCCAAGAGGTCGGAAGCGGCCGCCAAGGAATACGCGGCCCGTTACCACGAGATCATCGGCTTCCTGGATCCGATCACGGTCGAGCCCGGCGCGGACGTGGTGCCGGGGTGCATCGGCGGCACCCGCGGCGGCTTCGAGGACTCAGGTCTCTCGGTGAGCACCTCGGTGTCGGACGTCGACGCCGCCATGCGGCTGCTCAACTGGATCTACCAGCCGGACGCCAGCGGTCACCATACCGGTGAGTGGGGCAAGCAGGGAGTCGCCTGGGACTACGACGACGGCGTCGGCCGCGTGCTGCCCACCAAGGATCCCGATTACATCGGCGAGGCCGCGTTCATGATGATGCCGGACGTCGTCCGCGTGTCGTCGATCCCCCTCTACCAGACGCTGCGTGACATGGATCAACGCGTGAAGGACCGCGCCTACCTGGAGACCCGCGACGTGATCGCGTTCGCGGACGAGAAGGACCGCCAGCGGCACAGCGACCTGGGCGCCCAGATCGGCCCGATCATCAGCGAGTGGTTGGGCAAGTTCGCGACCGGACAGGCGGACGTGGACTCGCAGTGGGAGGAGTACATCGCCGAGCTGAAGAAGGCCGGGCTCGACGAGTACCAGCAGCTCAAGATGGACAACCTGGTCGAAGGTGTCCCGCACCTGCAGCCGCTGTCTCAGTTCGTGAACTGACCGACAGAAGCTGTGCGTTTCCAGCGGCTCCGGATCCCTTGAGGGTTCGGAGCCGCTCTTCATTGGTCTGGTGGGGTCTGCAAGCCCCTCAGACCACGCCGCCGCCGCCGTCCACGGTGATGGCGGAGCCAGTGATCATCTCCGCGGCGTCGGAGGCGAGGAACGCGAACGCCTCGGCGATCTCCTCCGCCCGGGGAAGGCGTCCCCAGGGCGTTCCGCGGACGCGGCTCTCGTAGTTGGCCGGATTGTCGATCGAGGTGGACCAGTCGTTGGGACTGTGCTCGGCAGAGCCGCGGATGAACGGCGTGTCCACGTGGCCGGGGTTCACTTGGCAGCAACGGATTCCCTCGGCGGCGTATGAGCCCGCCGTGGCCGCGGTGAGGGCGCTCACTCCGAACTTGCTGCAGGCGTAGGCGGGCGCACCGCCGCCGGCGCGCAGCGAAGCCAGCGAGCCCACGCTGATGATGCAGCCGCCGCCGGCCCGGCGCATGGCCGGCACCACCGCCTTGATGCCGATGAAGATGCCGGTAAGGTTCAGCTCCAGGATGCGCCGGAACTGCGCCACCGTCATCTCGTCGTAGCTCACCCGGTGGTTGCCGCCGGCCAGGTAGCACATGGTGGTCAGGCTCCCGAAGCGGGACTCCACCTGCTCCACGGCTGCCTGCCATGCCTCCGGTTCGGTGACGTCCAGCGGCACCGCCATCGCCTCCGAGCCGCCACCCGTCAACTCCGCGGCCACCGCCGCGGCTGCCTCGATCCGATAGTCGGCCACCGCCACCCGCGCCCCGTCCGCCGCGAACCGCCGCGACACCGCCGAGCCCATGCCGCCCGCACCGCCGGCGATCAGCGCTACCCGGCCATCCAGTTGCCGCTGGCTGCGCTGCCTTTTGCGCTGTTCCCGTTCCATCGACACCTCCATGCGGCCCCCTTCTGCCGAGTGAGTGATGCCCATCGGCTCCGGCGTGCGCTGTTCATCCCGTTTGACAGTTCTCCGAAGGCGCGCCTACGATCCGGACTCATATCGGCGGGCATACCGAGTGGGACTGCGAGTTGACGAGCCGGGCAGTGCCGGGAAAGACGCATGATCTGGCCTTGCACCTGCAGAACGAGAGCGGCACACACGAAACGGAGTTCATCAACTACTACGGCCTCATAGGAGGTCCTGTCAATAGGAGTGTAAACGAGTCAGGCAGCGTCCCGCTCCTGATCTTCGATTCGAATTCCGTCTCGGTACTCGGCTCCCACCCACACATCTTGAAGTAGCTCCGTCAACAGCCCGTGGTGGGCGCCGTATATCATCGACATATTCCTGCAGGTGTGCCCGAATCTCGATTTCGTGGGGATAGACGGCGTATACAGCGTGGTCGAGCCGAACCAGCTGACGGTAGGCCAGCGCGGGAGGAATCTCGCATTCGCCGCGGAGTCGCCGACGGAGGCGCCCTCCACAAAGCCCTGCCTGCCCATGCTGCCCTACTACACGGCGCTGAAGATGAACGGCTTGGGAAACCTGCTGTGGGAAGCGCCGGATCCGGATACAGTGGTGAACGATAGAGCGGCATTCGTGCGGTTCAAGAGAGCGCTGTATCCGATCAAGAACGCGATGATCCCTCTCGTCGAAGCTCGAAATCGCAAGCGGCTGACCGTATGGTACTCTCAGAGCGCAAACGTGGAAAAGAAGATGGAGATCGACATCTTCGGCAACCGCATAGATTTGCAAACCCCGTGTCTTATAGCGGAAAGGGGACGGTGTTGATCGAAGGGCGTACGGTGAGGACGGTACGCGATGGGCCGTTCGACCTCAGGGTCGGAGAGGTGAAGCGGAATGTCGCCGGCAGTCAGGCGGGTTTTGTAATACCGTTCAAGGACGGACTAATCGTCGGGACCGGCGGGGCTTCCATCGGCATCGAGGGAAGCCGCTCGGTCGCTGTGGAGACAGGTCGCTTCGAGGGGCGACGATGGGTCAGCGAAGGCCGATTGTCGTTGGAGCGAGGCAGGCTGCGCGTTGCACCGGGGTTGGTAACGATCTCGGGATCGGCCGTACTTGCGGGTCTCGTGCCGGATCCGACAGACTCCACCGTGTGAACAGCATGGAGTACCCGCCCGAGGGACGCACGCGCACCGATCCGAACACGGGGGTCCGCGTCCGTCAGGTCACCGACCACCCGTCGATCAACCATCATCCGTTCTACTACCTGCCGGCTATGGACGACGCCATGCGGCACCTGGTATTCGTCTCGCACCGTAGCGGACGGCCGGAGATCTTCGTGGAGGTGCAGGAGGACGGCATGCTGGTGCAGCTCACCGAGCACGAGGGGCTGGCGGAGTGGTCCGTCCACCCCTCCCACGACGGCCGCCACGTGTACTTCACCGACACGGGCGGCGGCTGGCGGGTCGAGGTGGGGTCGCGGAGGGAGGAGCAGCTCTTCTCGTTCGACGACGGCCGCACCGCGATCGAAGGCCAGGTCGGAGCGGCCATGGGGACGACCACGGTCAGCGGTGACGACCGCTGGTGGGCGGTGCCGGTGAGCTTCGGCGATCGCTCCCGCATGCTGGTGATCGACACCGCCACGGGCGCGGCCGACTACGTGCTGGAGGCGGACGGCATCGGCCACCCGGAGTTCCATCCCGACGACGCGGAGTGGTTCCGCTACGCAGGTTCCTACCAGGCGCGCATCTGGGTGGCGCGCCGGGACGGCAGCCGGAACCGTTTGGCCTACGAGCGGGACGCTGCCGCCAAGGAGTGGATCGTGCACGAGACGTGGCGCCCGGGCACGCGCGAGATCGTCACCACCCAGTGGCCGCACGGCATGATCGGCATCGACGTGGACACCGGCAAGGTGCGGCGGGTCTGTTCCTTCAACGCGTGGCACGCCGCCATCAGCCGCGACGGATCGAGGCTGGTGAGCGACACCACCTTTCCGGACAACGGGCTGATGGTATTCGACGCCACCGACGGGGTGGGCGAGCCGCAGCCGCTCTGCGCTTCCGAGTCCAGCAACGAGGGCGCGCACTGGGACACCGACCACTGCCCGTACGACGACGGCCCGACGAAAGTGTACGCCCCGCAGCACACCCACCCGCACCCGGCCTTCTCCCCCGACGGCCGACAGGTGGTGTTCACCAGCGACCGGGGCGGCTTCGCGCAGGTGTACGTCTCCGAGGTGCCCGCAGCGTCGTAGCCCGCCGGCGCAGGGCTTACGGCGGTTCCGAGGACTTGCCCGGCAGCGGCGATACGACGTCGCGGGACAGCCCCAGCTCCGCCACGTCGTAGCGGTGCAGGAAGCCGTCCTCGGTTCCCACGATCAGGGCCGGCGAACCGTTCCAGTCGATGACGATCGGCGCGCAACTGTGGCATCCGAACAGCAACGGGCTACCGTCCCGGTCGACCAACGCCGAGGCCGCTCCCCACACGGGCGCCGGGGGTGCCGACGTTGTCGATCAGGACGACGCCGGCACCGACGTTCGCTTCCTGCGAGAGCTGGTACAGATCGCGGTGGGTGGGGAGAAGCTTGCAGTGCGTGCCGATCAGCAGCTCCAGGAGCCCGTCTCCGTCCCAGTCGTACGCGAACAGCTTCGACCGGCCGATGAAGGTGAACTCCGGGAACTTGTTGGGGCCGCCGACGTACAGCGGCTCGCCGGACTCCGTGGGCACCCGGCCGCGCCTCGAATCCCGGGAATCAGCCAGTACTGCCCGGTGATGCAGCCCAGGATCAGGTCCGGCACCCCCGGTTCAGACCACTCGGTTGCCGCCGGCCCCACGTAGCCCCAGGTCAGCTCCTCCGGGCCCTGCACCGAGCCCGACGGGCCGGCCACGAGACGGAACGGCCTGCCTCCGGCCGTGATGGCGGCAGGCGGCGCGAACGCCGGCTCGCCGCCCGCGGCAGTGTCGCGCAGGTGGAGGATCTCGCCACTGGCGTTGCCGCAGTACAGGTCCAGACGGCCCGTCGGCGAGAGGACGGGCGTCGGGACGGCCAGGACGCCGGCCTTGATGATGTCGCGTTCCTGCCGAACCCGGACCGGCTGGGCGAACGCGGCGCCGTCGTTGACGGCCACGTAGAGGTAGCCGTCCTCCATCGCGCAGAGCAGGTCGGGGTACCCGTTCCCGGTCAGGTCGTGCTCGCCGATGCTGGCGATGCAGCCGGGAAAGCCCAGCGGCCGGCCGTCCTTGGTGGGGATGCCGCAGGACTCCAGCCTGTCGGCTTCCAGCGCCGCCACCGGCCCCTGGGCGGCCACCGCCGCCGCGTCGAGCACCCAGTCGTACAGACCGCCGCGGAAGTCGGCCACGAGCAGGTGCGTTTCCCCGTCGCGATAGGCCGCACCAGCAGCGGGGACGCGCGGCCGTCCACGAGCACCGGCGACGGCGGATCACCGGCGTGGACGGTCTGCAGCCGATCGTAACGCGGAGCGGACCCGCCCACGTTGCGGGCAACGTAGACGTGGCCCGTCACGTTTCTCCCGCGCCACACGCCGTCGAGGTAGCGGACGCGCAGATCCTCCGGGAACGGCAGGTCCGGGTTCCATTGACCGGGCACGGGTTGCCTCTGCCGCCAGTCGTTGTCGCCGAGCAGCAGGTGGGGGGCCGCGGCGGTGCCGGGCTCGGCCAGGAGCTGCACCGTGCCTAGGCCCTTGCTTGCCTCGGGCTCGGGGAACGATGCGCTCCCTGCCGGCCGAAGGTCCAACCGGCGTCGTACGACGCGATAGCGCCGCAGGTCCCCGCCCGCGAACGATCACAGCTCCAGCGGCGGGCCGTCGTCCGCGGTCCTGAGCGCCGCCACCCGCTTCTGCCCGCGCCGCTCGACCGACGACCATCCCAGGTTCTCGTCGATCGCGGCGTTGGCGGGCAGCCCATAGCACGGCAGCCCTCGGTCGTCCCGGCCGGCCATCGTCCAGATGTCGGTGCCGACCATCAGGTCCAGCAGTCGCCGCGCTGCAGGATGAGCGGCGGCGCGGTCCCGAGCCCGTAGCCGAGTTCGACCGGACCGTCGCTGCGATACTGCAGAACCCGCTCGTTCATGGCTGCCTCCCCGGCCGCGTCTGCTCGTCGAGTATCCGCGGGCCGACCGGGGCGAGGCGCAGGATCGGGTAGTGCGAGTTGAAGAGCGCGCGGTCGCCGGTGTCGCGCACGATCTGCCACGCGTAGCGCATGAGGGCTGCGACCTGATCCTGCCGGTCGGGATCGTCGATCAGGTTGCGCATCTCGTAGGGGTCGTCGTCGAGGTGGTAGAGCTCGTCGAAGTCGAAGCCGTTCCAGACGAGCTTCCACGGGCCGTCCCAGACGATTCGTTGCGTCAGCCGGTAGCGGCCGCCGTGGTACTCGGCGAAGCCGCGGGCGAACTCACCGGCGTGGCGCTCGTCGGCGAGTACCGTGCGGAACGAGCGCGAGTCCGGCGCGCCGATGGGTGGCAGCCCGGCCAGCTCCAGCAGGGTCGGCGCCAGGTCGTGCAGGCCGACCCGCGCCTCGCTCACGACTCCCTGGCCGACGCCGGGGCCTGAAATCACCAGCGGGACCTGGTAGACTTCTTCGAATCCGCTGACGTTCTTGCAGTACAGCCCGTGCGCGCCGAGCAGCTCGCCGTGGTCGCTGGTCAGCACGACGATCGTGTCGTCGAGCCGGCCGGCGGCGTCGACCAGATCGATCAGGCTGCCGAACTGGGTGTCGATCTCCGTGATCGACGCGTAGTAGCAGGCGGCGGCCTCACGCCGCTGCCGGTCGGTCATGCCGCGCCAGGTCCTGCCCGCCTTGCGGTAGATGCCGGGCTGGCCCGCCAGGTCGTCGTGCACGTTGGGCTGCAGGGAGATGCTGTCCACGTCGTAAACGGCGTACGCGGCCTCGCCGGTGACGAACGGGTCATGGGGCTCGGTCACGCTCACAAAGCAGCACCACGGATCGTCGCCGGAGGCGGCATCCTGCAGGAATTCGCGCGCGAGCGCCGTGGCGACGCCGACGCCCCGCCGTTCCGGGGGAGTGTCGGTCACGCCGTACAGCAGCGTCCGGTCATAGCCGGGCGGATGGTCGTTGGTCCCGCGCAGGCTGAAGGCGCCGGTGTCCTTCGTGGCCGCTCCCGTTGCCCGTTGCGCGTCCTTGTACAGCGCGTTCTTCGTGCCGCCGTCCACCTCCCAGCCGAAGCGGCGCGGGTCGTCGCTGCGCTCCACGTGCCACTTGCCGAAGTAGCCGGTGCGGTAGCCGGCCGCCTGCAGCCGCTGCGCCCAGTGCGGATGTTCCGTGCGGAGGTTGCACTGGTCGTCGTCCACGCAGTGGGTGACCTCCAGCACGCCGTGGGAGTGCGGGAGCAGTCCGGTCATCAGGCTGGCCCGCGCGGGCGAGCAGACGGCGTTGGGCGTGTATGCACGCGGGAAGCGCACGCCGCGCGCTGCGAGGCGATCGAAGTGCGGGGTCTGGCAGGGACTGCCGGGATCCAGCACGCGGCCCTGCATCTGGTCGGTCATCAGGAACAGGATGTTCGGTCGATTGGCGCTCATCCCTCGCAGGGTAGCGCGGTGCCCCGAAGGCGGCGAGCAGAGTTGCGCCGAGCTGACGGTCTACGACCCCTGGAAGCGCTACGAGTGCTCCGGCCCAGCCTCCTCGAGCGCGGCGAGGACGGTGGGGACGTAGCGCATCTGGCTGGACAGTTGCTTGCCGAGGTCGCGGTGGCCCTCCAGGTCGGGCATGACGCCGATCGCGGGCAGGGCGCGGTGCAGGCAGCGTCCGATCTCGGGATCGCCGGAGACGGCGAACGCGTCGGCCACTCCTTCGATGATGATCTGGGTGCCAAAAACCTCGCCCTCGGCGATGCGCTGCATGGTCTTGCAGCTTCCGCCGATGAAGTGGCCGGTCTTCTCGTCGAAGGTCTCGCGGACCAGCCAGCGTCCGCCGGCGAGGATGGCGGCGGACGCCTCGTCCTCGTGCGTGAGATCGTAGTAGCGCTTCAGGGCGGACAGCAGGACGGTGACCATGAAGGCGATGTTGCCGCGGCAGTGAGGGTAGCCGCACCAGCAGTGGCCGGAGGTGAGCATCCGCGTCCAGCCTCCCGAGGCGTCCTGCTTCTCCAGGATGCGGCGGACGACGACGGCGGCGCCGTTGGCGGCGCGGCGGTCGCCGGTGGCGGAGGCCAGCATCGTCAGGTGGATGAGGTGCCAGCCGGCCTCGCGCACGGCGCTGAACTCGTAGTGGTCCAGCCGCTCGGGCTGCAGGAGCCAACCGGCGGAGCGCAGCAGCGAGTCGCGCACCGACTCGTCCCCGGTCAGGAGGAAGTGCAGCAGCGGGCCTTCCGCCCACATGTGCGAGGGGGTGCCACGGGTGCCGGGGACCTTGCTGCGGAAGTAGGGCGGCAGGTAGCCGCCCAGATGGGCGGGCATGTGCATCGGCTGCAGCCCGACGTGTCGCGGGTCGTGGAAGGCGTTGACGGTATCGACGTCGGCCAGGTGCCGGGCCGACTGCGCGCCCCACGTGGCCCAGCCGGGCTCGCCGCCGCGCAGGAACTCCCAGTAGGCGCAGTAGGGGGTGTCGTACTCGTTGTTGCCCCAGCACCAGTCTCCCTCGCCGTACCAGTCGCCGAAATTCGCGTGGCCGTAGGCGCGCCAGTGCTCCTGGTCCTCGTGGAACTGGCGCAGCGCTTCGGCGGCGAACCGCTCGTAGCGCGGCTGCGCCGAGCCCTCCTTGGCGGCGAGCCGCGGCAGCGCCCCGGTCGCATTGGCGTAGGCGAGGCCGGGGCGGGCCGCGACCGGCGTCTCCAGCCACTCGAACAGGGGCGCGATGGCGTCGCGGTCGGCTCCGTCGGGCGGCAGGGCGAGAAGCAGTTCCGTGGTCAGCGCCATGCCCTCGCGCAGCACGTAGCGCCCATCCTGCAGCCACCGGTAGAGCCGCTGCCACGCTTCCTCGTCGCCGGGCAGCTCCTCGCCGGAGAGCTCCGGCAGGAGCTCGAGTCGTACGGCGTCGCCGCTGACGGCAACGCCCTTGGGATAGCTCTGCCAGAAGTTTCGGATCCCGGCGGCAAGCGTGTGGCCGGTGGCCGAGCTCACGCGGAGGTAGCCGGAGGTGCGCCCGTCGCGGCGCTGCCGGCCGGCGGGGGTGACGATGTCATGGGCAAGGTCGTGCTCGTGGCGCAGGCTCCAGGAGTGGTCGTCCGGGATTTCGAACCGCTCGCCGGCCAGCTCGACGGCGGCTGCGGCGAACGGAACCTCCAGCGTGCAGGAGTGGACGCCGAGCAGGGCCTGCTCCTCGTCCACGCCGGGCTCGAATACGGGATCGGCGTCCGGGTCCGAGCACAGCACCACCAGCCGGTGGTCGATCTTCACGAACGGCTGCTCGGCGTAGACGTGGATGCGCAACTCGCTGCGCAGCCGGGCGTGTCCGGCCGCGTCCCGGTGGACGGCGTCACAGCGCAGCGTGGTGCGCAGTGGACCGGCGTGCTCGACGGACGCCGAGGTAGCGGCGGCATCGAGCGGCGTGCCGTCGGCCAGCTCCACGCGAAGCGCCCGATTGAGGCGGCCGCCGGCAAGCGGTGGGCCGCTGGCGGTCGGCTCGAGGAGGAGCCAGTCCTCGGCGTCTGGCTGCACGGACACCCGCAGCATCCGGCCGGCCACCGCGACGGCGCCGCCGTCGCGCCGCTCCACGCTGATCGCTCCGTCCGCGTTCGGTGCTGCGGCGGCGCTCAGCAGGACGCGGCAGTCTGCGCGGGCGCCGGGCTGGAGCGGGGGAGGCACGGCGGCGTCCACCAGCACCCAGCGGGCCGAGCCGTCGGGCCAGCGGCTGTGGATGCGGGCCTGGGCGGCCGAGGCGTCGTCGGGGCCGTCGCCCCATGCGAGCCGGGCGTCGCCGGCCGAGAAGAGCGCGCCGCGGGAGACCGGCACGCCGAAGGTGAGCGGCAGCCCGGCCAGCGACGCGGCGGCGCCGGTGTCGCACAGCTCCACCTTCGCCTCGATCGGTGACACGGCGTTCGGCGAGCGCGGCTTGGGCCGGCTCGTGCTGAACTCGCAGACCGACTCGGTGGTATCGCCGTCCTGCTCGGTTGCCGTCAGCCGTGCGGTCCAGGTCCGGTCGAGCGGCAGGCCGGCAAGCGGGATCGCGTGCAGGGTCGAGGGGCCGTCCGGGGCGGACTTCACGACCGTCGACCCGGTTGGGTCCTGAACGGACACGGCGACCGCCGAGGGCGGAAAGGTCAGGCAGTGGACGGCGGCGGCAGCGGCATCGCCGTCAGTGTCGACCTCCACGTGCAGGCGCTCGATGGCCGGCGCGAACGCGCTGGGCTCCGGGGCCTCGGCCAGCAGGATGAAGCGCTCGATCCGGCACTCGCCGCGCCCGTCACTCGCGAACTGAACCCACTTGACCCGATCGTCGAACAGAATCGGCCGGTCGATGACGATGAGGTGCCGCCGGTTGTCGTGGCGTCGCGGCTCGATCCGTCCCACGTCTTCGGAGCCCAGGCTGAGCTCCAGCGGGAACTCCTCGCCTGCCTTGTCGTAGATGAGGGCAGCCAGGTAGTAGGGGCCGGGCAGCTTCGGGTTCCGGGGCGGCACGCGGAAACGGTGGCGGACGGTGGTGGTGATGCCGGCCGCCGCGACGGCGGGCGGACGGTAGATGCTGTAGTTGGCGTAGCTGGTCAGCCCCAGGTCGGGGACCCAGCCGTCCATCGACTCGCTGTCGATCGCCGGCCAGGAGTGGTTTTCGGGCGCGGCCAGCAGCGCCTCTATCCGCGACTCATCGGCGACGTCGATGTGCGGGATGAGCTCCATCGGGCGCCCCGTCATCTCAGGCGGGGATGTGGTCGGCGGCTGTCGCGTGCAGCAGCCAGAGCATGGCAGTGGTGATCACGCCCGAGGGCGGGACCACGCGCACGTCGTACCCCGGCAGGGTGATGCTCGCGTCGCCGTAGCGCCAGTAGGCGTTGACGTGGATCTCGCCCGGGTGGGGGTAGATGCTCTCGATCTCCCTGCCGCCCAGGATCCATGCCGACCGCTCGACGGTCGCGCGAGCGGCGGGCAGCTCGTCGTCCGGAAAGGTGTAGTAGCCGTTGTATATGAAGAAGTCGCCCGCCTGCAGGTCGGCCGTCTCGTCCCGCTCCGGGAAGATCAGCCGGAAAAAGCCGGGGTCTCCTGTCAGCCCGCGCTGGGCGTACAGATTGTGTCCGATCGAGGCGCACCACACCGCGTGCCCGGCCGCGCGCGTGGCGGCGGCGACGGCGCCGATCTCGGCGATCTTGCCCAGCTCGGTCGCTCGGATGCCGATCAGGCAGCGGAGCCACTCGGACAAGAGTTCGCGACCCTTCTGGCCGGCCGGCGACGGCACGATCGTGTACTCGCCGGGGTCGTGGAAAGCCTTGCCCTCGTGCTGGGCGTTGCGGTCCAGGCCGGTGGCGAGGCCGCCGCTCATCAGGAACACCGGCTCCCTGCCGAGCGCCGCGCAGGCGTTGGCCAGCTCGATGCACCAGAGCCACCCGGCGGAGATGTTGAGGGCGCTGGCCAGCGGGCAGATGGTCGCATCGCCATAGGGGAGGACCGGCGCGTTGCCGGCCGGCAAACCGGTGTCGATGAAGGCGGCCACCTTCGGACGCAGGGGCGAGTCCGCGGAGCCGATCAGCGTGACCGCAACGCCGCGCTCGGCCAGGCCTTCGAGGAGCGCCCCCTGGCGGTCGGCGGCGTTGTCCTGCGTGGCCGCGATGACGACGTCTTCCGGGGAGACGCCGTCGTCGAGGGCGAACGTCTCGCCGCCGGGGATGCCGCGCACCATCATCAGGCCGGACGCGCGGTGCTGCAGCTCGCTGACGAACCCCTCCTCGTCGCTGAGCGCCCACACCCGGCCGCCCGCGCAGGCGCGCTCGGCGGCTCGGGTGGCCGCGGCCGCGATCGAAGGAAGCTGCCGCTCCAGGCGGGTGAGCCCGGCCTGCACGGCGTCGAGATATTTTTGGGCAAGTGTCATCGGTGTGCTCGTGCGGCAGTGTAGCATCGGGACGAGGGGACAGGCATGAGATTCTGGATCGAAGATGGCGAGACGATGCTGTTCATCGGGGACAGCATCACCGACTGCGGCCGGCGGGCGGAGGCGGCGCCGCTGGGTGACGGGTACGTCCGCCTGTTCGCGGAGCTGACCACGGCAGCTCATCCGGAGCGGAAGATCCGGTACGTCAACAAGGGGATTGGCGGCAATCGCGTGACCGACCTGCAGGACCGATGGACCGACGACGTGCTCTATCACAAGCCGGACCGGCTGTCGGTCAAGATCGGCATCAACGATCTGCACAGCGTCCTGCGCGACGACCCGGATGCTGTGCCTCCCGAACGATTCGAGGAGATCTACGACGCCGTGCTGGAGCGGACGCGCCGGTCGCTGAACTGCCCGATCGTCCTGATCACGCCCTTCTACATCTCGGTCGAGACGACGGCGGACTCGTTCCGCCGCCAAGTGCTCGACCTGCTCCCGGCCTACATCGAGGTCGTCGAGCGCATGAGCGCAAGGTTCGGCACGCGGCTCGTGCGGCTGCACGATGTCTTCCGGGAGCAGTTGAGGTATCGGGATTCGGACACGTTCTGCCCGGAGCCGGTCCATCCCAACGGGGCCGGCCACCTGGTCATCGCGCGCGCCTTGTTCGACGCGCTGTCCGCCTGAGCCGGGGTTCCCGGCGAATCGGATCTACTTCGCCAGGCCGGTGAGCGCCGCGCTGACGCGCCAGAGCTCACGGGCCTGGCGCCGGTTGCCGGCCAGGGCCGAGGCGCGCGCGGCGCCGGTCGACGAAGTAGGCGCCGGTGACGTGCGCGACCTCCGGGTCCAGGGCGAGATGGACCGGCGTGCGCGCGCCGGTCTCCACCGGACTGCCGCCGCCGAAGTTGACGTGCAGCAGCTTGGTGTCGATCACGCCGGGGTGCAGGAAGTTGGCGGTCACCTCGGCGGCGTCCACGCGGCGGGCCAGCTCGCAAGTGAACAGCGCGTTGGCCAGCTTGGAGTTGCAGTAGGCCTGCCAGCCGTCGAAGCGGCGCTCCATCTGCAGGTCGTCGAGGTCGATGCGGCCGCTGCCATGGACGCCGGAGCTGACGTTGACGATGCGCGCGGGAGCGCTCTCCCGGAGCCGTTCGAGCAGCAGGGTGGTCAGCAGGAACGGCGCGAGGTGGTTGACGGCGAAGGTGCTCTCGTAGCCGTCGGCGGACAGGCGCCGGCTGCGGACGGCGATGCCGGCGTTGTTGATCAGCACGTCGAGCCGCGGGCAGGTGTCGAGGACTCGCTCGGCCATCGCCCGCACCTCGGCCAGGGAGCCGAGGTCGCCGGCCACCCACGTCACGTCCGGGCTTCCGGTGGCGGCGGCCACCTCCTGCGCCGCCTCACGCGCGCGCTGCTCGTCGCGGCCGTGCACGATCACGGCGCAGCCGCGCCCGGCCAGCGCGCTGGCGGTGGCGCGGCCGATGCCGTCGGTGCTGCCGGTGACCAGGACCGTCTTCGCGGCCACCGCTAGATCACCTCGACGTTGCCGCAGACGCCGAGCGACTGCCCGGAGACGTTGCGGCCGGCTTCCGAGCAGAGGAACAGGATCATGTTGGCGACGTCGCGATTGCTCACCTTGCGGCGGAGCGACACGTGGCTGACGTACTCCTCGGCCACCTCGTCGAACGTGCGGCCGAGCGCCGCGGCGCGCGCGGTGACCACGCTCTCGAAGCGTTCGCCGTCGACCACGCCCGGCAGGATGGCGTTCACGCGGATGCCGTCGGGGCCGAGCTCCTTGGCGAGGCTTTGGGTGAAGCCGATGACCGCCCACTTGGTCGCCGCGTACACCGACCGGTAGGGGTAGCCGAGCCGTCCGGCGACCGAGGACAGGTTGATGAGCGCGCCGCGCCCCGACGCGCGCAGCGCCGGAACCGCCCGCCGTGCGCAGTAGAACTGCGAGTTGAGGTTCACCGCAACGGTGCGCTCCCAGTCCTCGACGGTGATATCCTCGACGGCGGCGGTGGGGCCGGCGATGCCGGCGTTGTTGACCAGCACGTCGAGCCCGCCGAGGGCATCCAGCGCCGCGTCGAAGAAGGCGTCGACGTGTTCGACCGCCGCCACGTCGACCACCGCCGCCGCCGCGTCCGGCAGGGACGCGCGGCACTCGGCGATCGCCTCGGCCGAGATGTCGCACAGGTGCACGCGCGCGCCGTGCTCCAGGAGCCCCTCCACGGTGGCGCGGCCGATGCCGCGCGCGCCGGCGGTCACGACCACCCGCAGATCGGGCGGGATACCGGTTTCCGTACCGGTCACGGCGTGCCCCGCCGGGAGCCGCCGTCCATGTAGACGGAGCTGCCGAACACGTAGGAGCAGGCCCCGGACGCCAGGAACACGGTGACCTCCGCGACCTCCTCCGGCTCGGCGATCCGCCCGGCCGGCAGGGCGCGGCCGGCCTCGGCGATCAGCTCGTCCACGTCGCGTCCCTCCGCCGCGGCGCGGGCCGCGTGCAGCCGCCGTGTCTCATGTACGGGATCGCGAGCTGCGCCATGCGCAGGTAGCCGTAGCTCTTGAGCGCCAGCGCATCCTCGATTGTCTCCACCGGCAGGCCCAGCACGTCGGCCGCCTGGGCGGCTCCGGCGCAGTTCACCAGCACGTCCACCCCGGCGAGCGCGGCGGCGCCCTGCTCGACGGCCGCCCGGCAGCCGTCCGCGGTCGAGAGATCGGCCGCCACAGCGTGTCCGGCGACGCCCCGGCCGGCGATCTCCTCGACCACCCGGTCCAGGCGGGCCCGGTCGCGCGCCACCACGCAGACGGAGGCGCCTTCGCGTGCCAGCGCGAGCGCGCACGAACGGCCGATGCCGCGGCTGCCGCCGGTGACGATGGCCCGCTTGCCTTCGAGCTTCAGATCCATGACGTGTGCCGTGATTCGCAGGTGGCCTGCGGGCCGCCGGCAGCCGGTGTCCCGGCCGCTATCTGACCTCGTCCTTCGTCTCGAACTCGGCGGGCATGGTGATCTCGATCACCTCCCAGTCGTCCGAGTACTCCAGCAGCTCGTGCTTGACGCCGGGAGGCTGGTACCAGGCGTCGCCTGCCTCCACGCGCATCTCGCCCACCCCCTCGAAGTACATGCGCGCCCAGCCCTTCAGCATGTAGGCCATCTGGAATTCCAGGACGTGCGAGTGGTAGCCCATCGCGCCCTGGCACGGCTCCGCCGCCTTGATCACCTGCGCCAATACGCGGCCCTGCGTGGCGTTCTTGATGCCCAGGTCCCGGTAGCGGAAGTAGGGCCGCAGTCCGTCCTTGATCCAGTCCGCGTCCTTTGCATGCGCCGCGAACGCGTCGATCTGCTTCGTTTCCATGCTCGCCTCCTCGCTGCCTCGGCTCAGGAGTCTGTAGGATTGGCGCGTCAGCGGCAATCTTACGGACTCCTGAGCGCAAGGTGGGATGGGCCAAAAGCGGAGCCGTTCGCCGCGTGCCGTCCTCGGCAGGCGACGGTCTTGGGGCGCTACTCGGGCTCGAAGCGGAACCCGTACAGGTCGGCATCGCGCAGGTGAAACGCAGCTTGATGCCGCGCGGCTCGATGTTCACCGCGTCCCGCTCCGCCCAGCGCACCCGGTGGCGCACCGCGTCGCCGGTGAACCGCCGGCAGGTTTCGCGCTCGTAGCCGTCGAGCGGCTGGCCGGAGGTGTCGGTTACCCCGACCTCCACATACCCGCCGGGCCGGCAGCAGGCGTTGATCGAGAGGCGTGGGGCCATCGATAACACCGGCTTGGTCTCCACGGATCCCGGTGTAGACCCCGGCGGTGAGCGACACCCAGCCGTCCCGCCGCAGGGTCGCCAGGCAGAGGTGATGGCCGTCGCGGAACAGTTCCCGGTCGTGGACCTCGGCAGGTCGAGGCCGGCGTCGTGGCCGGAGATCCACCAGAGCAGCCCCAGGTGCATCTCGTCCACGCGCCAGGGGACGAAGCCGTAGAGCCCGTCGTCGAGGTTGTCGGCGGCGCCGGCCTCGAAGGCCATGACCGGCTCCGACCAGTGCAGGCAGTCGTCGCTCTGCAGGCGGTGCACGCAGCGGCGCGTGTTCCAGATGCCGGCCGGCTTGTCGGCCACACCGGCATGTCGCCGGCGGCGAGGTCCACTTGCGCGCGCGGCCGTACAGCACATACCTGCGGTCGATCGGGTCGTAGGTGAGGATCTCCACGTCGCCGGCCCAGTAGGGGATGATCGGGTTGGCCGGATGCGGCTGCCAGCGCACCCCGTCCTCGGACACCTGCATGCACAGGCCGACGCCGTACAGGTTCTGCGCCGGGAACGAGTGCGCGTCGGCGCGCAGCCCGGACGGTGGACGGCCGCAGGACCAGCATCTGCCTTGGCGACGAGACCTTCGGCAAGGTGCATGCCTTCACGATCATTGACGACCCACTCGAATCCGATCCGGCGCAGCGCTACAAGAGCATCTTCTGGCACGAGATGACCAACATCGACGATTCCAGCATCCGCGCCGTGTACTCGGCGGACGGCCGCTCATGGCAGGCCTAGGACCGGCCGGTCAGTTTCGGGATGACCAAGCGCCGGGTCTTCAGCACCAACAGCAGGGACATCCTCAGTTGGCCGGCGCTGGACCAGACCATCGTGCCGGACGACGTCGACGACAACGTGGACGACGAGTTCTACGGCCTCATCCACTTCCGCATGGGCGAGCTGTGGGTTGGCTTCCTGTACGTGTTCCAGCGCACGCACAACATCAAGGACGTGCGCTTGGTCTACAGCCGCGACGGCTACCGCTGGAACCACGTGAGCCGCGGCTCGCCGTTCCTGGAGCGGAGCCTGGATGGCAACTGGGACTGCTACATGGTCGAGGTCTGCAACACGCCGCTGTTCCTGGACGACGAGATACGCATCTCCTACGGCGGGGCCAACGTGCACCACGACTGGCGGACGCACGGCGAGATCGAGGGGCTGGACGTGCCCGAGGAGGCCGGGTTCGCGGGGGGCGAGACCGCGCTCGGCCTGGCGACCCTGCGCCCGGAGGGGTTCGACTCGATCGACTCGACCGTACGCGACGGCGTCATGGTGACGCGGCCGTTCGTGAGTCAGGGAAATCAAGTGGTGGTCAACGCCGTGAGCGCAGCGAACGGGTACCTGAAGGCGGAGCTGACCGATGCCGAGGACGATGTGGCCCGGTTTCGGCCGGGACGAGCGCGACACGTTCATGGGTGATGAGACCGCACACGTGCTCTCCTGGTCGGGACGGACGGAATTGCCCCCGGAGGTGCTTGCCGGTGGCGCCAAGCTGCGCTTCTTCAGCCGCCACACGAGCCTCTACTCGTTCCGCTTCGCGTAGGCACAGACCGACGGCATGCCACGTTGACGCGCGCCCGCCCGGACCGCAGGCTGCGCCCGCCATGAAGGTCGACTGCCAGAGCCACCTGTTTCCCGCCGGCTATGCCGAGGCGCTGACGCGCAACCCCGGATCGCCCACGACCACGGGCGGGGCCGGGAACTACACCATCGCCTACGGCGACCTGCAGTCGTTCCGGCTCGACCTGGAGGACTACAGCGTGGCGCGCAAGCTGCGCGACATGGACGCCGCCGGCATCGACGTCAGCGTGGTGAGCGTGAACATGCCCGGCCCGGAGCTGCTGGAGCCGGAGCTGGCCGCGGAAGCCGCGCGCGTCTGCAACGACGGGCTGGCCGAGGCGTGCGCCCGCCACCGGCAGCGCCTGGTGGGGCTGGCCTGCCTGCCGTGGCAGAGCCCGGACGCGGCGATCGCGGAGCTGGAGCGCGCGACCGGCGAGCTGGACCTGCGCGGGGTCATGCTCTACTCGCACGTGGGCACCGGTCCCGTGGACGGCGACGCCCTGGAGCCGGTCTACGCCCGCATCGCGCGGCTCGGCGTGCCGGTGGTCCTGCACCCGTGCGTGCCGCCGTGGGCCGCGGAGACGAGCGACCACTCGATGACCACGATGGTCGGCCTGATGGTCGACCACAGCCTGGCGGCGCTGCGCCTGGTGCTCGGCGGGGTCCTGGAGCGCCACCCCGGCCTGCAGGTGGTGCAGCCGCACTGCGGCGGCGTGCTCCCCTACCTGTGGGGTCGCATCCGCAACCAGACCGAGGTGATGAAGCGCGGTGTCGACCGTATCTCGCAGACGCCGACCGAGCTGTACCGCCGGGTCCACCTCGACACCGCCTCGCCGTGGCCGCCGGCCGTGCGCGTCGCCTACGAGCTGGCCGGCGCCGACCGCCTGGTGTTCGCCAGCGACCACCCCTGGGTGGAGATCCAGCTCCTGATGGACTCCCTGGAAGCGCTTGGGCTACCCGCCGATGACCTGCAGCGGATATACGCGGACAACGCCTGCGGCCTGTTCCGCATCGACTGAACTGAAGCGAGGTATGCGGGTCCGCATCTCTCCCGCACGACCGTGCATTCACGCTGTCATGGCATGAAGGCGTGAATGAGAAGGCGAAACGGGGTTTCATTCACGCCCGCTACTCGGGCGGTGTGTCGTGCTCTCCGATCTTCCACACTCCCTTCTCACGGAACGCTGGAATGGTCTGGCGCCGGGCAGCGTTGGTGACGGCCGGCGCCGACAGGCCACGGCGTCTGATGTAGTCGGACAGCCTGACGACCACGTCACTCCTGAGGTAACTCAGCCTCTTGTGCAAGGACTCCAGAAGAGCCAGGACGAGGATACGCTCCATGGTCTGGCTCCGGTTCCGTTCGGCGTAGTCGCGGAACGCCTGATAGTAGAGGTCCTTCTCCTTGTCGCGGATGATCACGGAGGGGAGTCCGAGCTGGCAAAGCTGAAAGTTGATGATGATCCGGCCCATGCGCCCGTTGCCATCGCAGAACGGATGGATGGTCTCGAACTGCAGGTGACAGGGCGATCTTGTCCGGGAAGTAGGAGTCGAGATCGCTGGAATAGTCGAGCAGTGCCGATGCCATCAGGGGCTCGACTCGCTCGGGCGCCGGAGCGATGTGAGTGCCGACGCGCACGTACTCACCAGTCTGGCAGAAGCGGCCGGCGATGGCATCGTCTATGCCGCCGAGCAGCATCTGATGCAAGAGGACCTTTCCGTTTCGTCGAGCGTGAGCTTCGAGTTCTCGATGGCGTTCGAGTTGTAGACGCCTTCAGGTATCTCGACGTCATCGATCATCGCCAGCAGTGACTCCTTGCCGAGCCGCGAGGCTTCGTATTCGCGTGTGAAATCCCGGATGCGTGTTCTGAGCGGCTGCGAGGTCGCCATTGGTTGCAGATGATGCCAAATCACGCCATTGAGGCAAGAAGGAGTGAATCCAGCCGAGAATCAGTCGTCATTCACGATCGGTACTCCGACGCGTACTGAGGCTCCTGAAAAAGGCGAAGTGGCGGTGCCGGCCGGACACCGTGATCGGCATGGGTGAAGGACGCGATGAGCTCGGCGAGGTGACACTCGCACCGTGATCTGCAAGGATCTTTGGCATGACGTTGCTTGAGATGGCGATCACGGAGGTCCGCAAGCTGCCGGAGGACAAGCAGGACGCAATCGCCGCGCTGATTATCGAGGAACTCGAAGACGAGCGACGATGGGACAGCGCTTTCGCGTCGTCTCAAGACAAGCTCTCCAAGCTCGCTCAGAAAGCTCGTGCCGACCGCAGCGCGGGCCGCGGCAGAGAGATGGGCTTCGACGACGTGTGAAGTCGTACCTGACCCACGACTTCATCGCATGTTTTCGTCGACTGCCGCGTGCCGTCAGAGACTAAGGCCCGCAAGAACTATCGTCTTGGGCTACGGGACTCCAGCCATCCCAGCCTCCAATTCAAGCCGATCCATTCCCGCTCCTGGCGATGGCCTACGGCTCCGGCATCGCGCTGCTCTGGCAGCTCGCCGGCTGGCAACGCCGGCTGCGGCCGCTGGCGGCCATGGGCCGGATGGCGCTGACCAACTACCTCCTGCAGTCGGTCGTCGCCACTCGGCTGTTCTACGGGTACGGCCTGAGCTTGACCCAAGTCCGGGTATCCCATAGATTCCGCGGGAGGCTGGAACGCCCGGCCAGACCCCCGTTCGAGATCCTGGAGGCACCATGAAGTTCCGCGCCGTTCTCGCCGCGCTCGCCATCGTTCTGGTCCCCGTCCTTGCCCCGGCGCAGGAAGAGAACCGGGGATACGACAAGGCCGATCCGATCGTGCTCGCGGTCGGTCAGGAGTACTCCGGCACGACGGACTCCGACCAGGAACGCAAGTATTTCATGGCGCACGTGAAAGCCGACGTCGAATACCGGCTCGACATGACCGGACTCTCCGTCGATCTCGACATCTACTACCTGGGATCGGACGATACCTTCCTGCGAGACTCGGTCGCCCGGTCGACCAACGCCGAGGACAACGACGAGCGCATCCAGTTCACGCCGAAGGAGGATGCCGCGTACTTCATGCTCCACAACTATGACTACAAGGAGTCGGAGTTCCAGCTCCTGCTGACCAGGAGCCGGACCTACGTCGATGAAGTCGCGGCGCTGACGCCGATCCGCCTGGACGGCGAGGTCGGCTACCAGGGCCAGGTGGGCAGCCGATCGAGCCTGTACGAACTGGGCGGCCTGACCCCCGGGTCGACCTACCGCATCGCCATCGACGGCCTGCAGGTGAACGCGGACCTGCTGGTCTTCTCCGATCCGCTGTACCGGGACGAGCTGGGGCGATCGAGCCAGCGCTACACCGAGGGCGACTTCGTCACGGTGTCGACCGACAGCGACGTCCTCTACGTCGAGGTGCGGGGACAACACCGTTCCGGAACGCCGTTCACGCTGACCGTCGAAGAGCGCGACCGACTGCAGGATCAAGGCTCCGCGGACGAGCCCATGGAGATTCCGGTAGGCGAGGAGGTCGCGTCCGCGGTTGGGCAGGACAGAAGCTACTATTTCTTCGCGGCGACGCCCGGCCGTCCCTACACGATCAAGCTGCTGTCGCCGACGATGGATGCCGATCTCTACCTGCACGGCGACGCCGGGTTCACCGACGTTCAGGAGATGTCTGACAACCTCCGGGGAGAAGACGAGGTCGTGTCGCTGACCGCCGAGAGCGACGCCGTCCATTTCTCCGTGGACGGCCGTCACACGAAGGGATCGGGAGCCAACTTCGAGCTGCACGTGATCGAGGAGACGTTCGACAACGAGGGCGAGGAGCAGGAGCCGATGACGATCGCCGGCGCCAGCCACGCCGGGCAGGTGCAGGCCGATGGGGACAGCTACTACCGGATCCCGGTGGTCCCCGGCAGGATGTACCTGATCAAGGTGACCCAGCAGGAAATCCGCGGCACCTGGCGGTTCCACTTCTACGTCTACGATGACGAGATCCGCGGCCGGAAGCTGGCCTCGGCCGGCTACATCAACGGCAACGAGTACAAGTCAGCGCTGATCGAAAGCTTCTCCGGGGAGTGGCTCTACCTCCACGTCCTCTCCTACGACGAGGACTTCGGCAGCGACTTCACCGTCGAAGTTCAGGAAGTGCTCCTGGCGGAAGCCGAGTGAGCACCTGTACCCGCGTTCGTGCGCCGTCAGGCGTCGACTGCCTCGAAAGCGGTCACGTTGCACGTTGCGCGTCTCCCGGCTGAACTCCACGCCGATCAGATGGATCGGCTCGCCCCGGCCGCGATACGTATCCGCGTATCCGCGTTCCCGTAACTGTGCGAGCGCCGAGCCCGGGGGCGTCATCTCCACCACCTTGAACTCGGACAGATACACGTGCCCGCCGGTCCGCACCGCCATGTCCAGGCGGCCGTGGCTGCTCGACTCCTCGACGACGATCTCGTAACCGAGCGCCGCAAAATAGGAGTAGAACACGCTCGCGTAGTAGCCCTCGTAGTTCGCGATGTCGTTGTTGGTGTGCCATTCGTAGGGAATGCTCGCGAAGAAGGCATGGAATAGCTCCTCCATGCCGGCGCAGTCGTGCGCTGCAAGCAGCCGCGCCAGGCGGATGCTGTTGTCCGTCTGCCGCCGGATATCCTGCACCAGGTGCCGCCGCAGCACCCGGTTCAGGCTCTGCCTGACCTCCCGGTTCGGGTAGCCCAGCCGATACAGCGCCTCCTCGCCCAGCCGCTCTTCTCCGGTGATGGTCAGATAGCCGGTCTGGAACAGAAGCGCTTCGGTGCCGAGGTGGCCGACGTCGAACGCCGACAGCAGGTCCTCCGTGCTCACCGTGTCGTCCAGTGATACGGAGGAGATGCGGCGTTCGAACAGCGTCTCCACCAGGAACGCGGTAAGCGTCCGCTGAACGCCACCTTACGACGGCTGAAATAGCGGGTGATCGTCCCTGTCAGGAGGGACGATGAGGTGAACGAGAAACACGGGCGCGAGTATTGGAGCCAGCAAGTTGCCGAGTGGCGGAGCAGCGGCCTGTCGAGCAAGGCGTACAGCGAGCGGCATGGCCTGCCGTATTCGTCGCTGTGCCGGTGGGCGGGCAAGTCGAGGCAGTCCTCGGGGCCGGAGAGTCAGCGGCTGGTCGAACTGGGGCAGCGCGGCGGCGGTGCCGAGCCGGGCGCGACGATCGAGCTGGTGGTCGGCCAGCGGTACGTGCTGAAGCTGAGGCGGTCGGTGCGGGCTACCGATCTGCGCGAAGTACTGGCGGCGCTGGAGGGCGAGCGGTGATCCGGGTGGAGCTGGGCGCGGCGCGGATCTTCGTACGGCCTGGGGCGACCGATATGCGCACGCAGGTCAACGGGCTGGTAGTGCTGGTGCAGGAGCAGATGCAGCTCAGTCCGTTCGAGACGGCGCTGTTCGTGTTCTGCAACGCGCGGCGGCGCGTGCTGAAAGCGGTGTACTGGGATCGGACGGGATTCTGTCTGTGGATGAAGGGGCGATTTCCGTGGCCGCCAACGGCGACCGAGGCGCGCCGAGAGATCGGCATCGAGGAGCTTCGGATGCTGCTGATCGGATCGATTTCTAGCATACCCACGAGGAGCTCCGGTACCGGGAAATCGCCTGAGGTGGGTTGACACTGTCAGCATATTTCGTGCTATGGCATCTACATGTCCAGCGCGCCAGCGGTCGCCGAAGAACGCGATGCGCTACGCGAAGAGAATCGTCGCCTGGTCCTGGAAAAGGACGATCTGGACGCGAAACTTCGGGAGCTGAACAAAGAAGCTGGATCTCTACGAAGAACAGGTGGAGTGGTTCAAGAACAAGCTGTATGGACGCGGTACCGAACAGCTCACCGCCGCCGAGCGGCTGCAGATTCGAGTGTTCGATGAGATCGAACACTCCGCCGACAGCCCATCGCCGGACGATGAGCCGTCCGCGGATCAGGCGGCCGCCGAGGTGCTTGCGCGCACTGGCAGCCGCCCGCGGCGCAGACCGCTGCCGCAGGCGCTGCCACGGATCGAGCAGGTCATCGACCTGCCCGAGCAGGACAAGCAGTGTGAGTGTGGCCACCCCCTGGTGCGCATCGGCGAGGACACCTGCGAGAAGCTCGACGTGATCCCGCCGCAGGTACGGGTGATCCGCACGGTGCGGCCCAAGTACGCCTGTCATCAACTGCGAAGGCTCCGGCGACGAAGAGCATCCGGCGGTGCGGATCGCGCCGCCGCCGGCGGCGCTGATCCCGAAGGGGCTGGCCTCGGAGGGGCTGGCCTCGGAGGGGCTGGCCTCGGAGGGATTGCTGGCGTTTATCGCCACGGCGAAGTTCTGCGACGCGCTGCCTCTGTACCGCCAGGAGCGGCAGTTCGCGCGCCTCGGCGTCGAGCTGTCGCGGCGCACGATGTCGGACTGGATGATCGCTGCCGCCACAGCCTGCCAGGCGCTGATGTACGACGGCTACGCGCGCCCGTGTGCGCAGCCCGGCATCGTGCACGTGGGCTGTTGGGCGCACGTGCGGCGAGCGTTCAAAGAAGCCGCCGACGCGCTGGGCAAGGTGTCCAGCCGGGCCGCAGCGGCGCTGCATGCGCTGGGGTTCATCGCCAAGCTGTACCGCGCCGAGTCGGAACTGTCGAAGTACCGCGATAAGGACCCTGAGCGGTTCGTGGCCGCGCGGCGCGCACGGGTGGAGCCGGTGCTGGCGAAGTTCCACGGCTGGCTGCAGGAGAAACGCGACCAGGTGCTGCCCGGCTCGGCGCTCGGCAAGGCGGTGGCCTTCGCGCTCAGCGAGTGGCCGAAGCTGATCCGCTATCTGGACCACCCGCAGATGAGCCCGGACAACAACGCCTGCGAACAGGCGATCCGCCCGTTCGTGGTGGGCCGCAAGAACTGGCTGTTTTCCGGCAGCCCGCGCGGAGCCAAGGCGAGCGCGATCCTGTACAGCCTGATCGAGACCGCCAAGGCCAACCGGCGCGAGCCGTACTGGTATCTGCGCGAGCTGTTCGAGAGGCTGCCGCATGCGCGCACCCGCGCCGACTACCTCTCGCTCCTGCCGACTGCGCGTCCACCGCCGCCGGCTTCATAGAGCCTGGTTTCGCCGGTCGCTTACACACCAACTCCCGGCCCACTGATCAGTTACGCAACACACGCGCGCTCGCGCCGCCGTCGCGTAGCCGGTCGTCTGCGCCACCAGCCTCAGCAGCCGCCGATAGGTGGCCGCCGGCCGCCGCGCACCGCGCCCCGAGCGGATCTCCTGCTCGCGCCGCTTGGCAGCGCGGCAGTGGTCGCGAAACGACACCCCCGCCAAGCGCCCGCGCGCCTGGCGCAGCAACCGCGTCAGGACCCGCACGCCGTCGTACAACAGCCGGCTGTCCGACGGTGCCAGGATGTCCGTGTCGGTGACGGTGCTGTCGATGCGCACCTGAGTGCCCGACTCGATACCTCGCAACTTGGCGTCCTGCAGCAGCACGCCCTCGATGCTTCTCCAGGCCTCGGCGTCGATCGCCTTGATGCCGGCGTGCAACGCCGACTTCTTCGGCACCTCGTACGGATCGACCCGTGCGAAGCGCTGCATGGTGGCCGAATCGTGCAGGGCGAACTCCAACGCGCGGTACGAATAGCCCATCAGGTGTTTGAGCACCGCGCAGCGCAGGATCGTCTCGCAGGTCAGGCCATGGCGACCCCAGGCGACCGAGCCGCCAACACAGCGGCCAACCACCTCGAGCAATTCCGCGTGCTGATCGAGCCATCCGGAAGCACGTTCCAGCTCTTCGGCGACGGGATGGACAACTTCGGGCGCTTGGAATACGCTGGGCTGGATGATGCGTGTGGAGCGCATCTGACCTCCGGTGTTTCGGCTATCGTTTAGGACTTCACCAACGATGGTAGCCGAAACACCGTTTCTTTGTCCGCCCCCTTTCGATCCTCAACTCAAGCCCTTCAAACGAGTTGCGAGTTACCGGACAGGAACTAACCTAAGGTCAGGTGGTCAGCACTTCGCGCAATCGACGGGTGACCTGCTGGGCCTCGCCAGGCTGCAGAGTCATGGGATCGGCGAACATTCCGCCGTCCCAGCCACCCATGGTGATGCTGGGATCGCCGTCGCGGAGCGGCGGGCCATAGGTGTCGGCGGTGCGGTCGCCCAGAAGCTCGATCCGGACGCGAGGCACGCCGCCGGGGAAGAAGAGCTGGTCCCCGTCGTCGACCGTGGCGCGCACGCCGCCGATCCCCTCCAGCCCCGCGACGATCAGCTCGGCGTCGGCTCGCCAGTGACGGTAGTCGTCCTCGTCACTGCCGTCCAGGAAGAGTTCGACGGCGGCCAGCAGGCCCATCAGCTCCTCCTTGCCCACCTTCATGCCGCGACCCACGGAGCTGGCCGGCGAGCCGTTCATGCGCGCCGCCTCGATGAGCTCCGCCTTGCCGACCACCAGGCCGCTGGACTGCGGGCCGCGCAGGCCCTTGCCGCCGGAGAACACCACCAGGCCTGCGCCCAGGCGGACCGGCTCGGTCAGGTTGGAGCGCGGCGGAAGCTGCGCCGCCGCGTCGACGATGACCGGGATGCCGCGCGGCTCGGCCACGGCGACCACCTCGGCGAGCTGCTCCAGGGCCTGCTTGCCCAGGTAGTGGAGGACCGCGGCGGTGTCGTCGTCGAGCGCCTCCTCGATGGCGGCGGTCGGGCAGGCCTCCTTGCTGCCGACCTTGACCAGGACGCCGCCGGTTGCGGCGATCACCTGGAAGAGGTAGTCGTGCGCGTCCACTTGCGGGATCACGAAGCGGTTGCGCCAGCCGTCGGTGAAGGGTAGCCGCTGGACGCGCCCGGCGTCGGTGCCGGTCAGGCAGGCGGCCGCCGCCTGCTGCACGCCGCTGGCGGCGCCGCAGGTGACCAGCGCGCCCTCGACGCCGATGCGGTGGGCGAGCCGTTCACCGATCCGCTCCTGCAGGGTCTCCACCGAGACGAAGCTGCGGGCCGCCTGGCGCATCGCCTCTACGACCGGCTCCGGCATGATGCTGCCGCCGACCGAGGTGCCGGTGCCGCGGCAGTTGATGAACGGCCGCACGCCCAGGTCGGCGTAGGTAGTCGGGCCGCTCAATAGACCCGCTCCAGCTCCCCGACCGGCACCTCGATCAGCACCGGCTCGTCGCCGGCGAACGCACGCTCCAGCTCCTGCCGCAACGCCGTGGGGTCCTGTGCCCGCGCGCCGCGCACGCCGAAGGACTCGCTCAGGCGGACGAAGTCCGGGTTGCGCAGGTCGACGCCCACCAGCCGGCCGCCGAAGTCCTCCCGCTGGGAGCGCTTCACGTTGCCATAGGCGTCGTCGTTGAACACCACCACGGTCACGGCGATGTCGTGCAGGACCGCGGTGGCCAGCTCCTGGATGTGGTACATGACGCCGCCGTCGCCGCAGCAGGCGACCACCGGCGTGTCGGGCCGCGCCACCTTGGCACCCATGGCGATCGGCAGCGCCCCGCCCAGGTTGCCGCGCGGATCGAAGTAGGTGTCGGGCGCGTAGACGCGGTAGTAGTTGCGGCTGTAGTAGCCCATCTGGTTCATGCCGTAGGCCAGGATGCCGTCGTCAGGGATGGCCTCGCGTAACGCCTCGATGTAGGAGCGCTGCGGCTCGAGCTGCTCGCCGTCGCCGAAGCGCACGCCGTTGAGGGCGGCGATGGCCGCGGTCGGATCCTTCGCCTTTCCGGGGCGCACCAGTCGAGTGAGGGTCTCCAGGGCCCCTCGCGCGTCCGCTTCGATGGCCAGCGCCTGGTCGGCGGCCAGCGCGTCGGCGTCAAGGTCGATGCGGATCACCCGCTTCGGGTCGACGCCCAGCAGCCCGGCCGGACCGTATTGGGTGCCGACCGCCAGGACGACGTCGCGCGACTGCGCGAACTCCGCCAGCGGTGCGTAGGCGCGCAGGGAGTGTCCCAGCGCCAGCGGGCTGCGGTCGGAGATGGCGCCCTTGCCGGCCGTGGTGGTCGCGACCGGCGCCGGCAGCCGCTCGGCCAGCTCGGCCAGCGCCGCGGCGGCGCCGGAGCGGTGCACGCCGGTGCCGGCCAGGATCAGCGGCCGCTCGGCGTCGGAGAGCATGGCGGCGGCGCGCTCCAGTGCGGCGACGTCGCTGGCCGGCGGCTCGATCGCGGCCCGCGGGGCGATCTCGACTTCCTCTTCCTGCGCCAGCACCGTTGCGGACACTTCCAGGTAGACCGGCCTGGGGCGGCCGGAGCAGGCCGCCCGTACCGCCTCCGGCACCTTGGCCGCCACGTCGCCTGGGCTGGTCGCTTTCGCCGCCCACTTGGTGATCGGTTCCAGCCAGTGGCTCGATGACGCGCCCTTGAGGCGGTCCTCGGGCGAGCCTGAGATGACGATGATGGGCGAGGAGGAGCGCAACGCGGTCGAGACGCCGCCGGAGGCGTTGAACAGGCCCGCGCCCGGCACTACCAGGGCGCTGGCCGGGCGGTTGCCGGCGCGCGCGTAGCCGTCGGCCATGTGCGTGGTAGGCTGCTCGTTTCGGCAGGAGACGTAGCGGATGCCGTCGGTGTCGAAGTAGGCGTCGACCGCCTCGTACTGGCCTGCGCCCGGCACGCCGAAGGTGACGGCCACCCCTTGGGCGGCCAGCGAGCGCACCAGTGCCTGGCCGCCGTTCATGCGTCGTTTCATCGGTTGCTCCCTTGTCAGGTATGCGAGGCCGCCGCGGCGGCGGCCGGTTCGGCAGCTTCGAGCGGGTAGACCCTCGGAAAGACCGGGCCGGCCAGCCGCTCGCCGTCGGCGACGGTGATGAACTGCTTCATGATGTGGTCGTTGGCCGCCACGTAGAGGGTGGTCTCCGGCATGTAGTGAAAGGCGATGGCGCGCCGCGGCCGGCCGGACCGGTTGGGGAACGAGGCGTGCCAGGTCAGGCCGTGATGGAAGTGGACGTGGCCCTTGGCCACCGGGCGCGGTACCGGCCGGATTTCGTGGCCGCGGTACTCGGCCGGCAGCTCGGAGTCGAAGTGGATGTCCTGGTGGAGCTCCCGGGCCGATCCCCAGCGGTGGGAGCCCGGGACCATCCACATGCAGCCGTTGCCTTCGTCCACGTCGTCCAGGGCCACCCATGCCGACATCTGCACGTGCGGGATGAGCACCGGCCATGCAGGCGAGTCCTGGTGCCAGGAGGTGGTGCCGCCGATGTCCTTCGGCTTGTACTGCACCTGGTCGTGCCAGATGCGGAGCTCCCTGGCGCCGGTCATGCGGGCCACGTCGGTAACGATCGACGGGCTGCGGCTCAGATGGGCGAACGCGTCGCTGGCCTGCCAGATGTTGACGATCTGCCACACCGGCCGGCCCTCGTTTTTGGACAGGTCGCTGCAGCGCACCGGGCGACGGCCGTCGGGGAAGTCAGTGGCGGTCAGGACGCGCTCCAGCTCGCCGCGCAGCTCGTCGACCTCGGCGTCGTCGAGCACGCGGTCACCCAGGACGAATCCCCGGTCGCGGAACTCCTGTACCTGTGCCTCACTCAGCATACGCAGCAGTATACGCGGGCGCGGCTCAGCCCATGAAGCCGCCGCCGTTGATGTCGATGGGCGCGCCGGTGATGTAGCCGGCGTGCTCGCTGGTCAGGAACGCCACCGCCTCGGCGACCTCCTCCGGCGTGCCCAGGCGGGAGACCGGGAAGCTCTCCTCGTACGCGGCGATCCGCTCCGGCGTGACGGTGCCGCGCACCATCTCCGTGTCGATGAGCCCCGGGCAGACGGCGTTGACGGTGATGCCGTACGGGGCCAGCTCCTTGGCCAGCGCGCGCGTCAGGCCGAGCACGCCGTGCTTGGCGGCCGTGTAGTGGCAGCCGCCCAGGGTGCTGACGGTGCGGCCGGCGGTGGAGGAGAAGTGCACGATGCGGCCGTAGCCGCGTTCGCGCATCGGCCCCGCGACTGCCTTGCTGGCCACGAACGAGCCCTTGAGGCTGACGGCCACCACGCGGTCGAACTCGTCCTCCTCCAGTTCGAAGAAACGCGTGCGCAGCATGATGCCGGCGGCGTTGACCAGGATGTCCAGCCGCCCGTGGTGCTCAAGCGCTGCCGCCACCGCCCGCTCCACGTCGGCCGCTCGGGTCACGTCGCCCGCGCACGCCAGCCCGTCCAGCTCGGCCGCCAGCTCCCGCAGGGGCTCCGCCTGCCGGTCGAACACCGCCACCGCGGCGCCGCCGGCCGCGAGCCGCCGCGCGCACGCCGCGCCCATGCCCTGCGCCGCGCCGGTGACCAGCGCGACCCTGCCCTGGTGATCTCGTTTCATGCCGCCTCCCTCTCCTGCGCGCAGGCTACTCCTCGAACGGCTGCGGCGTCAGGCCGGTGCCGATCGCGCGGGCCGGCAGCGCCGCGGCCGGTCCGCTATGCTTCGCCGCGATGGGACCTACCAACGTGCTGGTGATGTTCTGCGACCAGCTCCGGCGCGACCTGCTGGGCTGTTACGGGAACCCGCTGGTGCGCACGCCCAACCTCGACGCGCTGGCGGCCGAGTCCGTGGTCTTCGACCGCGGCTACACGCCGGTTGCGATCTGCTCGCCGGCGCGCGCCAGCCTGATGACTGGCCTGTACCCGCACCGCCACCACCTCTTCAACAACTCCACTCCCGAGTACTCCTACTGCCGGCACCTGCCGCCGTCGGTGCGCGCCATCCAGGACTGGGCCGCCGCCGAGACCGACTGCCAGACCGCCTACTTCGGCAAGTGGCACATCGGGCCGGCGGAGGACCTGTTCGCCAGCGCCTTCGAGCACACGCAGCGGCCGGGCACGCAGGCGGGCGGGGATCCGCCCTTCCTGGACAGCACGCAGTGGCACCCGTCCACGGACTACTGGCCGATGGTGCGCTCGGTGGAGCCCGGCCACGCCGGGACCGTGGACGTGCCGGTCGACGAGTTCCCGGACGGACTGGCCGCCCGCTACGCGAGCGACTTCCTGGGCAGCCGCGACCCCGACCGGCCGTTCCTGCTGTTCTGCGCCTTTCCCGGCCCGCACGGCCCGTGGCTGGTGCCGGAGGAGTGGGGGCTGCGCCACGACCCGGCCGACGTCCCGCTCTGGCCCAACCGATTCGACGACTTCAGAGGCAAGCCGATCTACCAGCGCAAACTGGCCGCGCTGGAGGCGAGGCCGGAGGGGGCCGGCAAACCGCGCTCCGACGACGAGCTGCGCCGCGCGCTCGCCTGCAACTTCTCCTACATCGAGCTGATCGACCACCTGGTCGGGCGGCTGCTCGACCGGCTGCGGGAGCTGGGCCTCCACGACTCCACGGCGATCGTCTTCACCGCCGACCACGGCGACATGGCCGGCTCGCACGGCTTCGCCAGCAAGGGCGCCTACATGTACGACGAGATCTACCGCGTGCCGATGATCGTGCGCGTGCCGGGGGCCGAGGCGCGTCGAGCGGAACGCGAGCCGGTGAACCTGACCGACGTGACCGCCACCGCCGTGCACCTGGTCGCCGGGCGGCCGGTCGCCACCTTCGGCTCCGGGCCGCTGAACGGCGAGTCGCTGGTGGACTTCGTGCGCGGTCGCGCCCCGTGGCCCCGCCCCGTGCACTTCGCGCAGTATCACGGCGACTGGTACGGTCACTACTCGTCGCGCATGGTGACCGACGGAGACTGGAAGCTGGTGTGGAACCTGACCGACCGCTGTGAGTTGTACGACCTGTGCGCCGACCCGGACGAGCTCCACAACCGGTTCTACGCGAGCGGCGACCGCCGCGTGGACGACGCCCGGCGTAGCTACTTCGAGCTCCTGGCGGCCGAGGCCAAGCGCTACGGCGACGCGCAACTCGATCTGCTGGCACCTGAGCTGGAGCTCGCCGCGGCCGGCGAAGGAGAGGAGTGGTGAGGCTGCTGTTCATCGACCGGCGCGACCTGCCGGTCGCGTGGGGCCACACGCGCATCGAGGCGACGCCGCTCAGGCAGATGACCGACCTGTGCGCGCCGCCGTTCCAGATGGCGCTGGCGACCGAGGGCGCCGGCGGCCGCTGGGACGTGCTGGGCTACCGCTGCGGCAAGCGCACGCCGTGGCAGCTCTGGCGCGCCAGCACCGCCGATGGCAGCACCTTCGAGGACGCGCGGGTCGTCCTGGACTCGAACGACTACACGCTGCCCGACGGCACGCACTGGCAACACGTGGCCACCGTAAGCTACAGCCCGGAGCAGGAGCGATTCCTGTGCCTGAAGAACGCGGAGGTGCCGGAGGGCTTCGCCACCTACGCCTTCTTGAGCGGCGACGGCGAGTCGTGGGAGGAAGCTCCCAAGCGCCCGGTCTACACCGAGGGGGACCGCTGGGGGGCGATCTGGAGCAGCCCGGCCGGCCGCTACGTCACCTATAACAAGGGCTGGCTGCGCTGCGACCACAAGCGGGTCAATGAGCTGTTCCTGGACGCGCACCGCACGGTCTGCATCCGCTCGAGCCCGGACGGCCTCACCTGGAGCCCGTCGGCGCCGAACGCCTACAAGCTCGGCATGCGCTGGGCGCGGGGCATGCGCAAGGTCGGCGGGCCGCTGGTGCCGCGCGAGTTCCACGTGGCGCCGGACGCCGACGATCCGCCCGACCTGGAGTCTACGCCGCGTGGCCGTTCACGTACGCGGGGCGCTACTTCCTCAACGTGCTGACCTACTGCGGCAGCTTCCTGCCCAACGGGCTGCCGCCCATGCGCCCCGACGGCCACGGGCCCGGCACCCTGGGCCACGAGCTGTGGGTGAGCGACGACGGGCTCACCTGGGAGCGCCCGTTCCGGGGACAGGACGTGGGCACGAGCATCCTGGCCGGCCCCATCCAGGCGGCCGGCAAGCTGCTGTTCTACCTGCGCGACCAGGTCTGGGGGGTGCCGGAGGACCGGCTGACCAACGTCAGCGCCCGCTCCAACGGCCTGTTCGAGACGCGCACCTTCACGGTGCCGGACCGGCCGCTGCGGCTCAACCTGCAGCTTCCGGGCGACGGGTTCGCGAACGACAACAACGAGTCGTACCTGATGGCCGAGCTGGTCGACGACGGCGACCGCGTGATCGACGGCTATGACCGCAACGCCTGCCTGCTGCAGGGGCCGATCGACGCCACCCGGCTGGAGCTGCGCTGGCAGGGCGCCACCTCCGAGCCGCTGGCCGGCCGGCGGGCGCGGCTGCGGTTCTGTTTCCGCGGCGCGCGGATCTTCGCGGTCACCGCATGAGCACAACCGAGTAAGGAGTCCACGATGCAAGCGGCACACGTCACCGTACCCGGCGCGGTCCGGGTCGACACCTTCCCCGATCCCGATCCGGAGGCCGGCCACGCCGTCGTCCGGCCCGAGCTGATCTCGATCTGCGGCAGCGACCTGCTCGCGGTCTACGATCAGCCGGACGATGCCTACCCGCTGAACCCCGGCCAGAGCGGCCACGAGATCATCGGCGTGGTGGAGGCGGTCGAGTACCGCGGCAAGACGGTCTTTCCGTTCGAGCCGGGCGAGCGCGTGCTGGCGACGCCGTCACCGCACGTGGGCATGGCCGAGCGCTTCCCGATCGGCCTCGACGCGCTGGTGCGGGTTCCCGAGGGGGAGCCGGCCGAGCGGCTGGCGATCGCGCAACCACTGGGCACGGTGATCTGCGGCTGCAACAAGCTGCGCGACGTGGCCGGGGCCACCGCGGCCGTGGTCGGGCAGGGCGGCATCGGCCTGCTGTTCGACCGGATGCTGCGCCGCATGGGAGCCGGCACCGTGATCGGCCTGGACCTGGTCGAGGCGAGGCGCGCCGCCGGCCTGCGGTTCGGCGCCGACCACGTGATCGACGCCGCCGGTGACGACGTGCCGGCGGCGGTTCTGGAGGCGTCCGGCGGGGTCGAGCCGCAGATCGTCATCGAAGCGGCCGGGCAGCCGGCCTCGATCAATCTGGCCGTGGAGCTGGTCCGTCCGTTCGGGCAACTCCTGCTGTTCGGCGTGCCCAAGAAGCCGGCCTTCGAGTTCTCGTACCTGACGTGGTTCCGCAAGCGGCCGCACATTCAGTCCTCATCGATCAGGGACGGCACCGGCTCCGCGCCGTACGAGCTGGCGCTCAACCTGATCGCCCGCGGCGACGTCGACGTCGAGGGGCTGATCTCGCACCGGCTGCCGCTGGCGCGCGTGGCCGACGCCTACGAGCTGGCGCGCACCTGCGGCGATGGGGCGCTGAAGGTGGCCGTCGACTTCCGCGAGGGCGTCGAGGGCCGCGCATGACCCTGCGCTTCTGCCACGCCGACGACCTGCAGAACGTCTGGGGCCACACCACGATCGGCGCCTCCCGGCTGCGCAAGCTCGCCGACTGCGAGCCGCCGCCGTTCCGGGTGTCGTTCTGCCGGCCGCATCGAGGAGGCGGCTTCGACGTGTTCGGCGTGCGCGGCGCCAAGGGCATCCCGTGGCAGGTGCTGCGCGCGGACACCGACGACGGCACGGCCTTTCGCGACGTGCGCGTGGTGCTGGAAGGCGCGGACCTTCCCAAGCCGCCCAACTCGGAGTGGGCGCATACGGCCACCGTCAGCTACAGCCCGGAGCTTGCGCGCTACCTGGTGCTCAAGAACAGCCGCGACTACGGCGGCAGCTTCGACACGCACGCGTTCGTGTCCGGCGACGGCGAGCGCTGGGAGCCCAGCCCGCACAACCCCGTGTACCGCGAGGGCGACAACTGGGGGGCGATGTGGAGCCCGGCCGCGCGCCGCTTCATCTGCTACAACAAGGGGGTCGTCCGCGAACCGGACAAGCCGCTCAACGAGCTGATCCGCGACGGCATGCGCACCGTGTCGGTGCGCACGAGCCCGGACGGGCTGCGCTGGACGCCGGACGACCCCAACGACTTCGCCAACGGCATGCAGCCGGGGTTCGACTTCTCAGGCGTTGCGGAAATGAAGCGGCTGGGCGGGCCACTGCTGGCGCGCGAGCACCAGATCACGCGCGACGAGCTGGACCCGCCGGACCTCGAGTTCTACGTCGCCCGGCCGTTCCTGTACCGGGGGACCTGCTTCCTGCAGGTGCTCAACTACGTCGGCAGCTTCATGCCGCCGGGCATCGCGCCGATGCGGCCGGACGGCCACGGGCCGGGGATGCTCGACACCGAGTGGTGGATCAGCCGCGACGGCCTGCGCTGGGAGCGGCCCTTCCGCGGCATGCACGCCGGCTCGGTCGTGATCTCGCACAACCCGATGGCGGCTGACGGGATGCTGCGCTTTCACCAGGGGAACGAGAGCTGGGGGATCGGCGAGGATCGGTTGACCTTCGTGCAGACCGTCTCCAACGGCGTGTTCGAGACGCGCACCTTCACCCACGGCGGCGGCTCGTTGCGCCTGAACGCGACGGTGCCGGCGCCGGGCGTCGACAACGGCGACAACCGCGCCTACCTGATGGCGGAGCTGGTCGACGGCGCGGACCGGGTGGTCCCGGGCTACGAGAAGGAGCGCTGCATCGTGCAGGGGCCGCTGGACGCGCAGGCGGTGCCGCTGCGGTGGGGTGACGCCACGGGAGCGGAGCTGGAAGGCCGGCCGCTGCGGCTTCGCTTCTACTTCCAGGCCGCGCTCATCTACGCCGTTTCCAGCGGTCCTCACGACACCTGACCCGCACGGAGCGCGCCGTGCCCGGGGGCTGGGGGTCGTTCCTGACCCCGGATCTGTGGCGCCTGTTCGCCCATCAACTGCTCGACTCCGGGGCGATGCTGCCGCGCGTCATCGCCACCGGCTGGCTGGTGCTGGAGGTGACCGACGCGCCGTTCTGGGTGGGGGCCGTGTTCGGCATCGAGGGGCTGGTGCTGCTGTCGTGCGGCGGCCTGGGCGGCGTGCTGGCCGCGCGCGTGGAGCGGCGGCGCACGCTTGCGGCCGTGCAGGGGGCGCTGGCACTTGTGCTCATCGCGATCGCCGCGCTGAACGCGCTCGAGGTGCTGCGCCTCTGGCACCTGGTGGCCGCCGCGGTGCTGACCGGCCTGGCACGCTGCCTGCACCTCCCGCTGTCGACCGGCCTGCTGCAGCGTGCGGCCGGCCAGGGGCAGTTGATGCGGGCGATGGGCGCCAAGCAGCTGACGTTCAACATCGGCCGAATGGCCGGCTCCGCTCTCGTCGGCGTGACCATCTCCGCCCTCGGGTTCGCCGCCGCCTTCCTGCTCCTGGCGGTGATCCGGGCCGGGGCCGCGGCGGTGCTGGCGCGGCTGTCGCCGGAGCTGGGCCGGCCCGCGCCGGTGACGGGCTCGCGGCCGGTGTTCCTGGACCTGGTGCGGCAGCTCCGCTACACCCTGCGGGTGCCGCGCGTGCGCGCGGTGTTCGCGATGAGCATGCTGATGGAGTTCTGCGTGTTCTCCGTCAGCTCGATGATGCCGGTGCTGGCGCGCGACGTGCTGGGCGTGGGGGCCGGCGCCCTGGGGGTGCTGACCGCGGCCGGCTCGTTCGGCGCGATCCTGTTCGGGATGGTGATGACGGCGGCGGGCGAGCTGCGCAGCAAGGGGTCGGTCGCCATGTTGGCGTGCCTGCTGTGCGGCGTGGCCCTGATCGGCTACGCGCTGTCGCGCTGGTTCCTGGTTTCGGTGGGGATCGCGGTGGTGCTGGGCGTGGCGATGATGGTGTACGACGTGATGCTCTTCACGCTGGTGCAGGTGACAGTGCCGTCGTCGCGGCGGGACCAGTCGACGGGGCTGCTGGCGCAGACCTTCGGGCTCAACCCGGTCGGCTCGACCCTGGCCGGCGCGGTGGCGCAGGTGGCCGGCATGCCTGCGGCGCTGCTCGCGGCAGGCGGCATCATCGTCGCCTACACGCTGGCCGTGCTCGCCCCCAAGCGCCGCCTGTGGGACCGGCCCGAGGCGCGCAAGCCGGGCTGACCGGATGCGCGGCGGGGCTCATCTGACTCAGACCGAATTCGACGGCCGCTGCGAGTGGATGCGAAACCTCTGGCGGAGCGAAAGCGCCCGCGCCCGCGTGGACGCTTACTCTGTCGATGGGGCACGACCTGCGGCGGCCGCACGACGAGAGTGGGTGCCGTGGTAATCTGTAGCGGTACGGGGGAAAGCGAATGGCCACCTCTCTGCTGGCACCGGCCCAGGTCGACTATCCGAGCTCCGACGGCCGGCCGATGGCGGAAAGTGATCATCAGCGCACGCCGCTGACCTACGCGGTGGACCGGTTGCGGCATCACTTTCGCGACCGTGACGACGTGTACGTGTCGGGCAACCTGTTGATCTACTACGAAGAGGGCAACGTGGGTGCGCGGGTGGCGCCGGACGTGTTCGTGGTGGTGGGGGCGCCGAATCGGGACCGTTCGAGCTACCTGCTGTGGAACGAACCGAAGGGCCCGGACTTCGTGCTGGACATCACGTCGCGGAGGACGTACCGGGAGGACCAGGGGCGCAAGCGGGAGTTGTACCGTTCGCTGCGGGTGCAGGAGTACTGGCAATACGACCCGACGCAGGACTACCTGCGGCCGCCGCTGCAGGGGTTGGAGTTGATCGGGGAGGAGTATCGGAGGCTGCCGGGCAGTGCGTTGCGGGATGGCACGCTGGCGCTGGCCAGCCGGGTACTGGGGCTGGAACTGGGGCTGATGGAGCGCGGGCTGAGGTTCCACGATCCGAAGACGGGGCAGGACCTGCAGGATCTCGCGGAAACGGACGAGGCACGGCAGCGAGCCGAACAGGAGTGTCATCAGGAGCGGCAGGCACGGCGACGAGCTGAACAGCAACGGCAGCAGGAGAGGGCGGCGGCGGAGACGCGATTCGCGCAAGAAGCTGCCGCCCGCGAAGCAGCCGAAGCACGGGTGGCTCAACTGGAGGCGTTGCTGCGGCAGGGGCCCGGCAGTGATTCCGGGGGGAGTGATTCCGGGGGGAGTGATTCCGGGGGAAGTGATTCCGGGGGAAGCGGGTAAGGACCAGGCCGCTCAGGCGCCGTCGACCAGGCCGAGCTGCTGCGCCAGCTCGCGGAGCTCCCGCTGCAGCCACGGCGGTGCGTTGAGGTAGGGCGGCCGCACCACGGGCGAGTCGAACAGCCCCTTCCAGTGCAGGATGTGCTTGCACACCGAGAAGGCATAGGGGTCCGGGGTGCAGTAGGCGATCATCGGCAGCATGCGGTGGTAGAACAGCCGCCGCGCCTCGTCCCACGCCTGCGCCTGCGCCAGGCGGTGCAGCTCCACCTCGCGCTCCGGCATGAACGCCGCGCTGCCGGCCACGACGCCGTCGCTCCCGGAGACGTAGGCCGGCAGGGAGAAGGTGTCCCAGCCGCAGATGTAGGAGAGCTGCGGGGCGGCCCGCTTGAGCTGGTCGAAGGCGTACACATTGCCGCTCACCTTGACGGTCATGATCCGCTCGATGGACTCCACCAGCGGCAGAACCTCACCCGCGACGTCGGAGGTTTCCTTCGTTGGTCTGGTCATAGAGCATGACCGGGATCCGCTCGGCGATCTGGCTGAAGAAGCCGTGCAGGTCGCGCTTGCCGAATTTCTTGGTCATGGCGAAGTCGGCTCCACAGCGGGCGGCAAGCTCGGCAGCGGGCACGCCGCGGTCCTCCTCCACACTGATGATGCCCATGCCCACCGGGATGCGACCGCGGACGTGCGCCAGGACCATGGTCAGCACATCCTCGATCTCCTCCAGGCTCTGTCCTTCGAACTCCCCGGCCTTGCCGCAGGCGACCACCGCGGACACTCCGGACTCCAGGGCGAAGTCGAGCTGCCGTTGCATGCTCGCGGCGTCGAACCGCTTCCCGTCGGCCGTGAACGGCGTGAACAGGAGCGTGATCACGCCCCTGACCGCCTGTCCGTTGCCGACGCTGCGCAGTGTCTGCGCCGGTGTGCTGGTTGCCATGTCGCTCACCTCCGTCTGCTACGTCCGGCGGCGCGGCGCACCAGTCCGTAGGGGGCCGTGCGCGCCCGGGTCGGCTCGGCGCCGGGCCAGCGGGCGCCTTCGCGCGCGGGTGCCAGCAGCCGCTTAAGCGTCTCCGCCAGCCGAGGCGGGAGTCCGTCACCTGCGCCGGCGATCCGCGCCGCCAGGTAGGCTGCGCCCACGTTGGAGTAGGAGTTGCCCAGTCCGGAGAAGCCGGCCAGGCCGTGGATGCGCCGATCGGCGTCGAACACGCCGATCGCCGGCAGTCCGTCGTAGGTGAACGCCTGCAGCCCGCCCCAGCGGTGGGTGATCGGCGCATCGGCCAGGTGAGGGAACAGCTCGGCCAGCAGCGCCTGCAGACGCCGCTGATGCGCCAGGGTCGGCTGGAATCCGGCGCTGCCGATGCGGGCGTTGCGGCGGCCGTCGGCCGCGTACTGGGGGAACAGGCTGTCCGGCTCGTCGCGGTTGCGTGCGCCGCCGAACAGCAGCCGGAAGCGGCCGTCGGCCTCGTTGACCTCGCGCCACCATGCGGTGCCTGCGGCGAAGCAGCCTCGGCAGGGACGCTCAGTCATGGGCGCGGTTACCAGCACCTGCCCACGCTCGGCGCGCAGCGTGCCGGTGAGCGCCGGCAGGAGCTGGGGAACGAGCGCGTTGGTGGCGACGCACAAGTGGGCGGCGCTCACGCTCCCGTGCCGGGTGCGTATCAGGTGAGCGGCGTCGGCGCCGGAGGACTCCACGGCAACGACCGGCGACGCCTCGAAGATGCGCACCCGCGGGGAGCGCGCCACGGCGGCGCCCAGCCCCACGACGAACCTGCCGGAGTGGAACTGCGCGTCGCGGTGGAAACGGATGCCGCCGGCGAATAGCGGGCTGCCGGTGACAGCGCGCGCCGCGGCGTCGTCGAGGTACTCGGCGGCAAAGCCGTCCTCCGCCATCAGGGACGCATCGCGCCGCAGCGGCGCAAGCGCCGCTTCCAGGGCGGGATGGTCGCCGCGCACCAGCACGCACTCGCCTGATACCTCGTAGTCGCAGGAGATGCCGTGGCGGGCCATCTGCTCTTCCAGCAGGTCCTGGTTGTGGTGGCTGAGCTCGACCAGGGAGCGCGCCACGTCGCGGGAGCCCCGCGCCACCATCTCCCCGTAGGAGAGCGGCAGCCCGGTGACGATGCAGCCCTGGTTGCGCGAGGATGCGCCTTCGCCCACCTGCTTCGCCTCCAGCACGACACAGTCCAGACCGTGTTCCGCGGCGTCGTCGGCCACCTTCAACCCGGCTATCCCGGCGCCCACGATCGCCACGTCGGTGCGCACGTCGCCGGCCAGCGCCGGATAGCGTGGCCGCTCGATGTCCAGCCAGAAGGGCAGGCCATAGCCGGTCAGGTCGATGTCGTGTGGCACCATCAGCTCGCACTGTACCCGATGCCGGGCCGTTGCGGATGCGGACCGTTCGTGATCGTGGCGGTGCTCTGCTACAACTTGGTCGGCGACGGCGTGCGCGACGCCGCCGACCCGTTCGGCCACCGCTGACAGGGAGGCTACCCATGGCGGACACAGGAGCGATCTGGAGTGACCGGTTCCGGGACTGGGACCACGTCTACGGGCGCCGCGGCGTGGCGCTGCTGCGCGAGCCGGCACCGGTGCCGAGTACGCCGCACGTGCGGGTGAGCCCCGCCGACCTGAGCTACGAGGTGCCGGCAGGGGTGAGCCTGCGCGAGCACGCGCGCAGCGACGGCATCGACGTGGCCAGTCCGCACTTCCAGGAGCCTGCGACGCGCAACATCCGCTGCGGCTTCTTTCCGGTGTTGCGCGCCCTGCAGGACGGCAGCCTGCTGGCGGTGTGGCGCGAGGCCAGCGCCCATGCCTTTTGCTGCTTCGGCCGCACCGTCGCGGCGCGTTCCACGGACGGCGGGCAGAGCTGGAGCGATCCGTGGGTGATCTTCGCGCTGCCGGGGGCGGTCGACGCCGGCGGTCCGGAGGACCTGGTGCAGGCCGCCGACGGCACCCTGTGGATGGGGGCCTGGAGCCGCGTCCCGGGGCAGCAGGCGGGCACGCAGGGCCAGCAGGTCGCCACCGCCTACGCGCTGTACTCGAAGGACGACGGCCGCACCTGGGTCACCCTGCCGCCGCTCGGCGACCACTTCTACCCGGCGTCCCCGGAGCTGGCCATGTCCAACGGCGAGTTGCTGTGGCGCGGCAGCGTGCCGGCGCCGGCCGAGGAGGGGCTGACCTCCTTTCCCGCGTCGGTGCGGGCCACGCTGGTGCAGCGCGACACGGATGACGAGCTGCCGCGCGACGCCGACGTGGCGGAGCTGGGCGGGCTGCGCTTCGAGCGCTTCGCCCACCCCCATCTGGGCGGTCCCGACGAAGAGCAGGTCACCGAGACCCTGATCCCCGGCACCCTGGTGATGCTGATGCGCTCCCAAGGTTACGGCGAGCACTACTTCCAGACCACCTCCACCGACTACGGACGCACCTGGAGCGCCGCGGTGCCGTCGCTGTGGCACTCGCCGGTGCCGAGCCAGCCCTACCTGATCACGCTTACCGACGGCACCCTGGTGGCGGTCAACGGGCAGCGCCAGAACTGCCGCATCGTGGCCACCGCCTCGTTCGACAACGGTGCGACCTGGGATGTCGCCCACCAGCAGGTCGTGCTGGACGACCAGCGCTTCCTGGGCGGCGACTTCGCCTACCCGCAGCTCACCGAGGTCGCCGACGGGCGCCTGCTGTCGATTTACTACAGCCACGATCACACCGATGAGAGCGGCGAGCGCAGCGGGATCTTCGGGACCTTCCTGGAGACGCGCTTCTTCCGCCCGGCCTACCGCGGCGTGGAGCTGGCCGAGGTGGGCGCGGTGCGGCGCGACTCCACGGTCGCGCACTGGCGCTTCGACGAGGGCGCGGGCAGCGTGGCGGCCGACGACGGCGGGCCGCACTACGCGAAGCTGGCGGGGCCGGCGTGGGTTCCCGGCAAGCGCGGCACGGCGCTCCGGTTCGACGGCCGCGACGACTACGGCTACGTGCTGGAGTGCCCGGAGCTGCGCGTCGCGCGCGAGTTCACGTTGGAAGCGTGGATCTCCACCGAGGCGCCGGATCGTACCCAGACCATCGTCTCCAAGCTGCCGCACTACTGGGTCGGGCTGCACCGCGGCCGGCTGTGCTTGCGCCGGGGTGGGGCGGCGGGCATCCCGCTGCTGGAGAACTTGGCGGCGACCACCCTGGAGGGGGGGCGCTGGTACCACGTCGCGGTGGCCGTACGCATCACCCTGGACTCGAACGAGCGTGTGCTGTTCTACCTGGACGGGGAAGTGGGCGCCAACGACAGACTCGCGCTGCCCGGCAGCGCCGAGCACGCCGCCGCCATCAGCGACTGGCATGAGTCGGCCGGTCCGCGCTGGCAGGCGCACCACCAGCGCCGCAGCCGCCACGAGGACATCGGCGAGCAGGCGGACGCCATCCGCGCCGCCGAGGACCACCTCTACATCGGCCTGCAGCACGACCGGCAGACCGCACCCTTCGCCGGCGTGATCGACGAGCTGGCGCTGCACGGCAGCGGCCTGCTGCCGGGCGAGGTGCGGGCCAGCATCGCCGTTCACCGCCGTGCCGACGGCGAGCTCTCTTCGGGCGTGATCCTGCGCCCCGCCTCCGGCTGGGGCCGCTTCGGCGCCGAAGTGGACACCCCCGTCGGCACCGCCGTCGAGTTCTCGGTAACCGCGCCTGACGGCACCGCCCTCCGCAGCGGCGTGAGCCCCGGCGACTCGCTGGACGACCTGGATGCCCCCGAGCTGCGGCTTGCTGCGCGCCTGACCAGCTCCGACCCCGGACGCGCCCCGGTGATTCGCTCCTGGTCCCTGCGCCCCGCGGCCGAATAGGTTCCCGGGCGGCCCAGCGGCCGGGCCCGTCCCCGGGCGCCGTGTAGCGCCCCTGCCAGGCGGGGCCGTGGGTCTGGCGCCAGTCGCTGAGCGCCTGCGCCTGGGTCGCCGCCGACGGCCGTTCCAGGTCCACCGCCGCGTCCAGGGCGCCGTCCACGTAGAACAGCACCCGCCGCATCGAGTCGGCGGTCTCACGCACCACCACGGCAAGGTGCTGCCAGCGGTCGGCCGCCAGCTCTGTCGTCCCGTGGCAGCTCGCCTGCGCGATGCCGTCCTCGCCCCCGCGCCGCAGGCAGACCTGCCGGCGGCTCAGCCCGAACCAGTAGTGGGGAGCCGGCTGACGATGGTCTGCTCGCGCTCCGGGTGCAGGGTACGGATCCACGCCTCCATGGTTAGCTCCTGCCCCAGCCAGAGACTCGGGCAGTTGGTCACGCGCAGATGATCGTCCACCCCGTCGAAGGCGAGCGCGGCGCCGGCCGTCGGTCCAGGCCGGTCCGTGCAGCACGCCGTAGTGGCGGCCGGTGTCGTCGTGGGCGGTGTCGCCCGTACCCTCGTCGAAGCGCCACCAGGCGACGGTGTCCGCGCGCCGCAACGACCCGACGTCCGCCAGCCGGACGCCGCCGAATGTGGTTCGGAACTGGCTGCGGTCGAGGAAGGTGGCGAAGATCCCGTTCCGGGGATGAGCGGCTCGCTGGGCCGGCGCAGGATGAAGACCGCACGCCGCAGCGAGGTGTAGGAGGTGACCCCTTCGTCGGCGGGATCCGGGACGCTGCCCAGCCACAGGAACTCGCCGTTGGAAAGCTCCAGCATCGGCGTGCAGAGAAACTGCCAGCCGTCGCCGAGCTTGGGGAGCTGCTCCCAGCTTCGCCCCTCGTCATGCGAGCGCAGCACGTACATCTCGGGGCGCTGCCTGCCCACGGTGCCCAGCTCGGGTTCCGGGATACGGGCCCATGCGCCCAGCCAGAGGGTGCCGTCGCCGGTCTGCACCAGGTTCTCGGGACCGCCGGTGTCCCACGCTCCCGACCGCCGGAAGCCGACCACCCAGGGGGCGCTCCAACTGCGCCCGCCGTCCGGCGAGCGCGCCGCCACGGTGCGCCCGAAGGAGCAGTAGGCGTGGGAGCTCGCCTCGCGCCACACCGCCAGCAGCGCCACCGTCGCTGATGCCTCGGGTCATCGGTCGGCCTCCCGCAGGCGGACGGCGCGGATCTCGCAGTCGTCGTCCACGAAGTCGGTGTGGAACACGCACAGCAGGTCGCTGTCCGGCAGCCGCAGCACGCTCGGGTAGCCGCAGGCGGTAGCCCAGCCCTGGAAGGGCCCCGGCGAGCGGTAGAGCACCCCCTGGTCGTGCCACGACTCGCCTTCATCCCAGCTCGCGCTGAAGCCGATGCCCGGCTGCCCCTCGCGCATGTCGCGATACACGCAGATGATGGCGCGGCGCAGCGCCGCCAGGCGCGGGCAGTGGCCGTGGAATCCGGTCGCGGCCAACGGCGTCCAGCTTCGGCCGCCATCCTCGGAGTAGCTCTGGTAGGAGGCATAGGGCGGTGCGTCGCTGCGCAGAACGGTGAGCAGCCGTCCGTCCGCCAGGGCCAGCGTGTCGGGCTCGCGCAGTTCCAGCGTGGCGTCGTCGCTCAGCAGCACCCGCTCCGACCAGGAATCGCCGCGGTCGCGCGAGAATGCTATGGCGGCCAGGTTGGGCTCTCCGGGCGTGTCGGTGCCCTGAAAACCCAGCAGCAGGCGTCCGTCCGGCAGCCCGTGCACCACGCCTTGGCCGTACGGCTCGCTGAAGGCGGCGAACACCCGGATCTCCGGTCCGGGCGGGTCCCAGGTGCGGCCGCCGTCGCTTGACCGGATGGCGTAGGTGTGGAACTCGTCGCTGTTCCAGCGCGCCTTGTCGGCCAGCATCAGCAGCGTGCCGTCGTCCAGCTGCAGCAGGCGCTGGGCGCCGAACCAGTCCCACCCCGGCTCGGCCAGCAGCGGCGTCGGCTCGTCCCAGGTCGCCCCGCCGTCCGCCGAGCGCTTGGCCACCACCGCGCCGTGGGATTCTTCGAACATGTTGCGCCCCACGCGGTAGGCCACGAACAGGCTACCGTCGGTCAGCACGGCGGCCCCGGCGCGCGAGCGATGGCGCGTGCTGCCGCCGCCGGCCACCACGACCTCGCCGGTGACCGCAAGGGCCTTCACGCCTATCCCAGGGCCCGCGCCAGCGCGGTGTAGAAGCGCGCCGCCGCGGTCACGGAGCTCAGCGTGGTGTGCTCGTCCACCTGGTGCGCCAGCCGCTCGTCGCCTGGCCCGAAGATCAGCGTCGGTACCCCGAGCGCCGGCGTCAGCACCGAGGCATCGGAGAAGTAACTGACGCCACGCGGCGCAGGCGCTCCCCCAAGCACCTGTCCGGCCACCTCCAGGGCGGTGCCGACCAGCGGCTCGTGCACGGGCGTGGCGATCGCGGGGCGGTCGGTGAGCACTTTCACCTGCGCCGTTACGCCCGTCACGGCGGTTGCCGCGGCGGTCGCCAGCGCGCGCACCTCGCGCAGCAGCCCGGCGTGGTCCTGCCCCGGTACGCTGCGGAGATCCACCGTCAGCACGCACCGGTCGGCCACGATGTTGACCTTCGCACCGCCCTCGATGGTCCCCAGGTTGACGGTCGGCGGTCCGAGCAGCGGATGCGGCCGGTGCGCGGGCCGATATGCCTGCAGCCGCTCGATGATCCGGCACATGCCGGCGATCGCGTTGCTGCCCTGTTCCGGCATCGATCCGTGGGCGGCCCGGCCGCAGGTGACGATCCTGAGCCACAGTGCTCCCTTGTGCGCCGTGACCACCTGCAGGCTGGTGGGTTCGCCCACGACCAGGGCGCAGACCGGGCCGAGGTCGCGGGTGGCCAATCGCTGCGAGCCGCAGCAGTCCACCTCCTCCCCAGCGGTGCCGGCGAAGACCAGGTCGCGCCGCAGGCGTATGCCGGCCCGCGCCAGCGCGGCGCAGGCCATCGCCAGCGCGGCGACGCCGCCCTTCATGTCGACGGTGCCGCGGCCGTGCAGCACGTCGCCCTCCACGACCGTTGCGTGGGGGTCATGGCGCCATTGCTCGCGTTGCACCGGCACGGTGTCGAGGTGGCCGTTGAACAGGAGCGCGGGTGCGTCGCCGGAGCCGCGCCAGCGGGCCACCACGTTGGCCCGGCCCAAGGCGAAGCGGTCCAGCTCCACCTCCAGCCCGGCCTCCCGCAGCCATCCGCCGAGCAGCTCGGTGACCGGCGCCTCCCGCCCCGGCGGGTTGCAGCTGTCGATGCGGATCAGCCGCCGCAGCAGGTCGCCCAGCTCGGCTTCCGGAATCGCAGGCCGTGTCACGTCGCGGCCCCGGCGGCGTCGATGCGGGCGATCGCCGCGCTGATGTGGCGGACGCTGTGCTCGACCATCACCGCCAGTGCCTGGCGCCCGCGCTCGCGATCGGCCTGGCTCGGCTCGCCCCACACGCCGCTGGGGCTCATCTGGTCCATGGTCAGGTAGTCGAACGCCTCGACCGGGCTGTCCGGGACGGTGTCGGAGGCGGTACCCTTGATAGTGTCCGGCGCGATCTCCATGATCAGCGACGCCTCGAAGCCGCCGGCATGGGCCTCGTTCGCGAAGTTGGGGAAGATGCTCTCAAGTTCCGCGGCGGCCAGAGTGAACGGCTGCACGCACAGTGCGCGGCCGGCATCGGTGCTGCGGTTGATCTCGCGCACCGCCGGCCGCAGGACCAGGTTGCCGCCGTGCATGTTGAGCAGCACGACGTAGCGGAACCCCTGTCCGATCAGGTCCAGGGCCAGCTCCCTGACCACCGTCAGGAGAGTGCTCGGACTGAGCGACACCGAGCCGCGGAAGCCGGCGTGCGCCTCCGAGTTGCTGAACGGCAGCACCGGCAGCAGGAACCCGTCCATCCGCTCCGCCACCCCGCGCGCCACCGCCTCCGCCTCCAGCGAATCGGTCGCCAACGGAAGGTAGCTGCCGTGCTGCTCGGTGGCGCCGACCGGCAGGATCGCCAGTTCCGTGCCGCTCGCCTCCAGTTCCGCGGATGTGTTGCAGGCGTCCAGGATAGGGTTGGGGTAAAGCGAACCCTCCCGTTTTGTCAAGGTTGAGTCCGACGAAATGCCGCTCGGTCTGACCCGCACCCGTGCGGTCGCCTGAGGATGACTGCCGCCGATCTGAATCAGCGCGGGTAGTGGATCACCGTCATGAGCCTTGATGTCATCCGCCAGCTTGGGCGATGCGTCGTGCCATCCACTCCACGTAGGCAGTACGGGTCATGCCTCGCCGTCGAGCTTCGCCGTCGATGAAGGCTGCGACTCCCTCGTCGAGCGTGAGATTGGCGCGTACGCTTCGGCCCGACAGACGAATCAGTGGGATGGAGACCAGGGTATGTCCGGGGGGTGTCTCGATCCGTTCGATGGCTGACGGCGGCGTGAGCGCCTCACCGGCGCGCTCCGTTTCGATCGCGTAGTCGCGGAGCGCCTCTTCGGCGTGCATCAACGCCTCATCCATCGTTGTTCCCATGGCGACAATCCCTGGCAGGTCCGGGAACGAGACCCCATAGGTGCCCTGCTCGCCGTCGATCCATGCTGGATATCGCGTCATGCTGTACCCCCGCCCTCAGTCATCCTGTCATCGTGGCCATCCGGCGTCGAATGCGTCTTCTGTTGGTCTCCACGCCACGTGCATATATAGGCACGAACCGAGGATGGCGTCCAGAATGGGTCGCATGTTGCAGGGCACGGAGCCATCTTCGGAAAGAACCTGCTCGAGCGCCGGCTTCTCTCTTGATCGACTCCCGCAGATCCTCGTGGGTGGTGCGGAACATGCTCGGTTGCCGATGCACGGCGTCGACGGGCCATCCGCGTTAGGATTTGGCTTGGCATGAGTGGAACGATGCGTGCCGCCACATCGGATGAGGTAGCCGGCCGGCCGCGCTTTGCGCTGGTGGGGTGCGGGGACTTCGGCAAGCAACTGGCGGGCTACGCCGTCGAACAAGCCGAGCTGGCGGCGCTCTGTGATCCCGATGCCGGCAACCTCGCCGCTACGGGCGCCGCGATGGGTGTGGAGGTGCCCGGCTACGGCGACTACCGCGAGCTGTTGCGGCGCGAGCGCCTGGACGCGGTGCTGGTGACCGCCGCCAACCACGTGCACGCGGAGATCACCGTGGCGGCGGCCGAGGCCGGCGTGCACGTGTTCTGCGAGAAGGCGATGGCGCGCACGGCACGGGAGTGCTGGGACATGGTGGCGGCGTGCCGGCGCCATGGCGTGAAGCTGATGGTCGGGCACAAGCGGCGGCTGCGGCCGCCCTGGGCGCGGATGGTGGAGCTGACCGCGGACGACCTGCTCGGGGCGCCGCTGTCGATCACGGTGGCGCAGTACACGGACAACCGGCCCTACGAGTTCTTCGACACCTGGTGGTCGGACCCCGCGCGCGGCGGCGGCTTCTTCCACATGCACGGCGTGCACGTGATCGACTGGTTCCGCGCGATGTGCGGCGACGCCCGGGACGTGCACGCCGTATACGGACCTCAGCACGACTCCCGCTACGGGTTCCGCGACATCGTGCACGCGACCTACCGGTTCCACGCAGGCGCCGTGGCCACGATCGCCGGCGGCCTGTCGTTTCCGCTGCACCAGTTCCGCGAGTCGCAGGGGCCGTGGGGCGAGTGCCGCCACGGCGGCTTCAAGCTGGTGCCGTCCCTCGATCACATCGACCTGTACTGGCAGCGCCTCGACGCACCGGCCCCGCAGCACGAGCGGTTCGACGACCTGGGCTTCGACCACGCGTACCGGCGCGAGATCGGCGACTTCTTCCGCTGGCTCGGCACGGGTGCCGAGCCGTGCCTCACGTGGGTGGAGGGCCTGCGCTGCGTGGAGATGATGGAAGGCGCCTACCGCTCCGCGCAGCAGGACGGCCGGGTGGTCGAGTTTCCGCTGCACCCGGAGCTGGAGCCGTGAGCGCGATGAAGATCACCGACGTGCGCTGCTCGGTGGCGGCCGTGCCGCGTCCCGGCGGCGGCGCGCACCGCAACTGGGTGTTCGTCCACGTCGACACCGATGCCGGCTTGCAAGGGGTGGGCGAGGCGACCACCGAGCACCACGAGCTGGCGATCAAGGCGCACGTGGAGAGCGAGCTCAGGCCGCGCCTGCTGGGCATGGACCCGACCGACATCGAGCGTGTCTGGCAGCTCGGCTTCCGCGAGTTCTGGTGGCGCCGCGGGGTCGTCCACGGCAGCGCCATGAGCGGCATCGACCAGGCCCTGTGGGACATCGCCGGCAAGGCGGCGGGGCTGCCGGTGTTCAAGCTGCTCGGCGGCCGGGTGCGGGACCGCGTGCGCTGCTACATCCGCTTCGGACCCGAGTTCTACGGCGTGGAGCTCGAGGATGCGGCCCGCCGCGCCCTGGAGCTGGGGTTCGACGCCTTCAAGCAGGGCTTCGGCAGCGTCACCCGGCCGTACGACGCGCAGCGCCAGGCGGACGTCGCCGTGGCCGAGGTGCGCCGGCTGCGGCAGATCCTGGGCGACGGGACGGCGCTGATGGTCGACGCGGCCGGCATGTTCGATCCCCAGGCCGCGCACCGGCTGCTGCAGGGACTGGAGCCGCTCGCCCCGCTGTTCGTGGAGGAGCCGGCCAACCAGGACACGGTGGCCCCCACGGCGCGGCTCAAGCAGAGCTTTCCGGGGATGAAGATCGCCCTGGGCGAGCGCATGGTCTCGCGCTGGGACTTCCGCCCGTGGTTCGAGCAGCAGGCGATCGACGTGTGCCAGGCGGACATCAGCCACGCCGGGGGCATCAGCGAGCTGTTGCGCATCGCCCACTACGCCGAGGTCTACGGCATCCTCATGGCGCCGCACAATCCGTACGGGCCGGTGGCGCTGGCGGCCTCGGCCCAGGTGGCGGCCGCGATCCAGAACTTCCTGATCCTCGAGCACTGCCCCCTGCAGCCGTGGTTCGACCGCCTGCAGCGGGAGCCGCTGCCGGTGACCGCCGGCCACATCGACGTGGACGAGCTGGCGCGGCGGCCGGGACTGGGCGTGGAGCTGGACGAGGAGGCGCTCGCCGCGATGGACGGCCACACGCCGCTGGACCCGGGGCGATACGAGTTGCCCGACGGCGGCACGCCGCTACTCTGAAGAGCCGTGAACCCGACGCCGGCCGTGCCCCGCTTCGACAACGAGGAGATCGTCCACGTTCCGGGGGTGGACCACCCCGAGTCGCTGGCGGTCGGCCCGCGCGGGGAGCTGTACACCACCGGCACCGGCTGCCAAGTGTACCGGGTCGACGTTGCGAGCAACCGCGCCGAGCAGTTCGCCGCCACCGCCAACCGCTGTCTGGGCCAGGCGGTCGATGCCGCCGGCAACCTGTACTGCGCCGAGACCGGCCTCGGCGCCGTGGTCAGGATCACGCCGGAGGGGTCGGTCTCCACCTACGCCACAGGACCTGCGGGCCGCCCCTTTCTCTGCGCCAACTACCCGGCCTTCGACCGCCGTGGCGCCGTGTACCTGTCCGACAGCGGCGACTGGTCGGGCGCCGTCAACGGTCGGCTCTACAAGATCGAGCCCGGCGGCGGCGCCGCGCGCCTCTGGTACCCGGACGCGGTCGACACGCCCAACGCCATCGCCCTGGACGCCGCCGAGCGCTACCTGTACGTGGTGGAGACCTTCGGCGCCGGCATCGCCCGCGTGGCGATCGCCGACGACGGTTCCGCCGGGGGTTTCGAGCGCGTGCTGCACATGCCGCGCCACGTGCCGGACGGCATCGCTTTCGACGAGCATGGCCGGCTGTGGATCGCCTGCCACCGCCCGGACGCCATCTACGTGTTCGATCTGGACAGCCGCCGCCTGGAGCTGTTCGCCGAGGACTGGATGGGAGAGGCGCTGCGCGGCCCGACCGACGTCGCCTTCGCCGGCCCCGAACGTGACATCCTGTTCGCCGCCTCCCTGGACAACCTGGTCATCCACCGCTTCGACGGCGTCGGCGTGCGCGGGCTCCCGCTCAACCACCCGGCCCTCTGAGGCGCGGGTGCGCGGCTATTCGGCGAGGCGGTCGCGGGTGGTGCGCAGGAAGCGGATGCAGTACTCGTTGATGCTGGCGATGGCGCCGCGGTCGGAGTTGTCGGCGGCGACAGAGGCGTACGCCTGCACCGCCGCGGTGAGGTGGGCGAGGGCGGCGCTCAGGCCGGCCAGTGCGTCGTCATGGCGGCCCGCGGCTGCGGCGATGCCCGCCTCGCGGGTGGCTGCCACCGCATCCAGATAGCCCACCGCGAAGCGAAGCCGCTCCGCGTGGTAGCGCGCGAACGGCGCCCCCGCCGGCCGCGCCACGGCGATCGCTTCACCGACCCGCGCCAATGCAGCGGCATAGCGCTCGCGCACGTCGTGCAGATCCGCCGACAGCGGCTCGCCCGCCTGCCAGTGCTTCTCCATCATCCCCGGCACCGGGAAGGAGAACCCCATGCCGTGACGGTCCAGGTCGTCGGTGATCGCATCGACCTGCTGCCAGGCCGTCACCAAGGGCGCTGCCGCCGCCTCGCCGCAGACGCCCGCGGCCAGCTCCCGGTACGCCGCCACCGGCGTGCAGTCGGCGTCCCAGCAGGAGCGCGCCATGTAGCGCATCGTCGGGTCCAGGTCGCCGATCATCCAGTGGCGGGTGCTGAACCCGCTCCAGCCGTCCGTGCGCATGCGCGTGGCGATGGTGTGCAGCGGCCTGGTGGCAAGCTGCGGCAGGACGCCCACGTTGTCGTCGGCCAGCGTGAAGATGAACCGGCTCGGCATCGCGTCGGGCACGGCGTTGTCCATCACCTCGATGTGGTCCGCGGCGCGCCGCGCCGTGTAGTCGATGAACGCAACCACGCCCGCGCCGGGCGGCGCGATGCGCGGCAGGATCGGCAGCAGCTCCTCGGCCGGCTGGCCGTACAGGATGCGCGCAGGCGTCGCGTGGCCGGGGCGCTCCAGCACGCTGCGGTCCTCCAGCACGCAGTCGATCAGCCGCAGCATGGCGATGTCGCCGAGCACCCGTGACTCCTGGCGGCCGGATCCGCCGTGCACGTCGGTGCGGCGCCGCGCGTTCGCCAGCGCCTGATCCAGCGTCAGGACCTCGGAGATGGCGTACTTTTCGTCCAGGCTGCGCCACGCGTCCTCGGCGCTGTCCAGCCATTCGCGGTGCTCGGGAAAGCCCAGGAACAGGCGCTCGACGCCGGGGTAGGTATGTAGGTGGGCCGAGATCTTGGTGCGCGCCAGGTCGACGAGGAGGGGGTCATCGGGAGCCTGGTCGCTGCCCGGGACGCAGGTCTTCTCGGCGAGCTGGCGAGCCACGTGCGCCCCCGGAATGACCGGCATGAACTCCCGCGGATACTCGAGCAGCGACAGCGACATGCTGCTGCCGATGCCGCGGGCGGCTGCGTGCTCGATGATCCCCGTGGCGAGGCGGCGGGCGGCGGCGTGGCGTTCGTGGTAGTCGTCGATCCCGGCCAAGTCGGGGTTCTCGAACTTGTCCGCCCCGCCGAACAATTCGCGTCCCACGGTATGCTCGTCCACCGGGTAGCGGAACCCGAACCACGAGCAGCCGGTGCTCTTGGCCACGCCGCGGAACTCGTAGTGGACGAACGACTGCCACGGCCACAGCGACAGCAGGATCTCGTTGAAGGCGTTCTTGGCGAGCTGGTCGATGAAGCGCCGGTTCTCGGCGAGTCCCCACGACTCGGGGCCGCAGACGAAGTCGTTGATCAGGCGCCAGCAGCGCGTGTCCAGACTCGGGGCGCAGATGCGGTCGGCGTCGGGCAGACGCAACGGCCCGGGATCGTCGGGCAACAGGTCTCCGCTCAACAGGAACTGCACGCCCCAGCCGCGCACCAGCTCGTACACCGCCCACAGGGTGGAGGCCGGGCTGCCGCCGGCGGCCAGCAGGTGATCGCCTCCCCCCGCGCGCGTGAAGCGCCGCAGGGTGTAGGTCTGCGGGTCGTCCGGCGCCGCCATGCCGGTGCCGTCCGCGTCGAGCCATACGCTCGCGCGTGCCACCTCTTCCGGCGGGCGGGGGTTGACCGATGCGTCAATGCCGAACAGGTCGCGGGCGTAGCGCGCCAGCTCGGCGGCGGCGAATGCCGTGATGGGTTCGGGATTCGGACCGGTCACGATCTGCAGGTCGGTCATGGCATCACCTCCCGCGGGGGCTCTCTTGGCACAGACTATACCCAACTGCAGTTGCGCGTACGTGATGGATGGGGCGGAGGGTGAGTCCGCGTGACGTCTTGTCACTATAGCGTCACGTCACTACGCTGGTTACTGGCGCGCCTGCGGCGAGACGGCTTCGTCTCCCTCGGCGCCAACCCGGTGAGCGAGGGAGTGCTGGTAACGCAGCCGTTGTTGTCGTGGGGGGACACCGTGGTGATCAACGCCGCGTGCCGCGGGCACGGCTTCCTGCGGGCCGAGATCCTGGATGAGGCGGGCGCGGTGATCCCCGGCTATGCCGCCGAGGAGTGCGAGCCGTTCCGCGGCGACGCCGTGGAGCACGTGCTGCGCTGGAACGGCCGCGCGGAGTTGCGCGGCCGGGCAGGGGCGGGACAGGGGGAAGGGGAGGCAGAGCGCCCCGCTTCCGGCGCATCCGCTTCCTGCTGCGCGACGCGGACCTGTACTCGTTTCGCCTGCGCGGCGGCGCCGGGTCCTTGTCGTGGTGACGGAGCGCGTCGGATTGCCGACGTGGCGCCGATAAGACAGAATCCTTCGCGAGCGGCCCGCGCCCGAGGAGGATCGGCGATGAATCGACCCAAGAGCAGTGATCAGCTTCCGGCCACGCCGTCGCGCGAGGACCTCGCGTGGCGTGACCATTGGGTGATGCAGCACGACGGCTCCGGAGGCCAGATCGGCCACCCGGCGGCGTTCCGGTTCCTGCCATGGCACGGCGACCGCCCCGTGTTTCCGTGGGGCTTGGCGGTACTGGACAACGACAGATGGGCGGTGGCCGGCGTGGCCGGCTCCATGACGCTGGCGCAGACCAATCAGACCGTGATCGGCCTGAGCGAAGATCAGGGCGCGAGCTGGGACTACGTCGAGGTGCCCGGCTGCTCGACCCGGCCGATGATGCTGTCCAACCTGGGCTCGGGCGTCATCAGCTTCATGTCGAGCTGGTCGGACGAGGGCAACTTCCGCTACTACAGCCACGACCACGGCGCCACCTGGGAGCGGGGCGACCGGCTGCCGGAGGCCCCCGACGGCACGCAGATGGACTGCGAGGGCAACGCCCTGATCGACCGCGACGCCGCCGGCAACGCCACGGTGGTGGCGGAAACCGGGCAGACGGTGTCCAAGGGGCCGCTGCCGCAGAATCCTTGCTGCGGCTGCATCCGCTGGTCTCGCGACGGCGGCCGTACCTGGGGACCGGTGAGCTGGCCTCAGGAGTGGGTCTGGTACGACGAGTGCGACCGCGAACGCGTGGAGCGCGGGGTAGGCGAGGGCGCCTTGGTACGCGCCGCCAACGGGTCCGTCGTCGCCGCCGTGCGCACCGACATGCCGGCGCAGTACATCCCCCTGCACTACGACAACTTCGAGGGCACCGCGGTGTCGATCAGCCACGACGAAGGCGCGACCTGGAGTCCGCTGGACTTCGTGTTCGGCCCCGGCCGCCATCACGTCACGCTGCTGCGGCTGCCCAACGACGACCTGGTGCTCACCGTGATCCGCCGCCTCGACTTCGGAGCCGGCGACCTGGCCACCTACCGGCGCGGCTGCGACGCCGTCGTCAGCCACGACCACGGGGTCACCTGGGACGTCGAGCACCGCTACGTCGTGGACGACTTCGCCGCGCTCGGCACAGAAGAGTGGTACCACGTGGCGTGCGGCCACCAGTTCTCGGTCTCGGTGGGCGACGGCTCGGTCCTCAGCGCGTACGGCAACTACCGCAACGCCGGCGCCCTGGTCCGCTGGCGGCCGGCCGGATAGCTCAGTACGTCCGACGGCGCCAGGGGACCGCGATCGCAGTCGCCACCAGAATCACGCCCAGGCCCCCCTGCAGCAGGTCCACGAGCCGGAACGCGTCGATGAAGCGGTCGCCGAGAGAGCGTGCCACAGGGAGGTAGACCAGCAGCCGGGCCGGCAGGTAGGCGAGGACTGCCAGTCCCTCCCAGAGCGTCACCTTCAGCACGGCCGTGCGCAGCCGGCCCTCCCGCGCCGCCCGGCTGTACGCGAACCAGATCGTGAGGACGGCGATCAGCTCGCCGAGCCCCAGCAGATAGGTCGCCACCGACGCGAACAGCGCGCGCGCGCCGGTCCACAGCTCGACGCCGGTGGCGGCCAAGTCCAGGAACTGCAGGAAGATCACTCCGGACACCACGATGGAGAGTAGCGCCGCGGCCATTCGTGCCGCTGTCTGCCGGGGCGATGGCTTGTTGCGGCGGCCTGGCGCCCGGCCGCTCGGTCGGCGGTCGTCAGCCGTAGAACCAGTCCAGCGGATAGCTGCGGATCACCGACTCCCGCGGCTTGCCGGCCTCGTCCCTGCCGCGTTCGCCCAGAGTGTTTGCCTGCCGCGCCGTGGGACCGGAGTCGACCCACGAACGGTGGTAGATCAGGAATACCCGGTCGCCGGCAAAGCACACGTTGGGGTAGTCGAAGGTGGCGAAGTCGTCCGGCAGCGTGCCGACGTCCGGCAGCCCGATCACGGGGATGATCGGGGACTCCGGGGCGATCTGGTCCACGTCCGCCAGGCCGGCTGACACCTCGATGGTCCTGAATTGCTCCCAGGACTCGCCCGAATCGCGCGAGATCGCACACGACAGCCGGCCGCGTCGGTAGCCGCGGCGGATCTCCTCGCGCGACACCTGGTTCCAGACGCAGATCAGGTCGCCGGTGGCGGGGATGCGGCGCAGGCGCGGCGGCGAGTAGGAGGCGGCCAGCTCGGTCGGCCGCACCGCCGTCCAGCGTTCGCCGCCGTCGCTCGAGTAGCTGGCGACGATGCGGCCCACCGTGGACCGCGCGAAGAACAGCAGGCGGCCGTCGGCCGTCTCGGCCACGCTCGGCTCGTCGCAGGCGGTCACGCCGCCGTAGCCATTGGCGATCCCGTGCTCGTCGAACCACCCCATGAGCGGCTGCGCGCGCTGCCACGTGCGCCCCCCGTCCTCTGACCGGCTCACCGCGGCGATATCGATCTCCGGGTAGTGGTAGTGGCCGGAGACCTGCAGCCGGAGCCCCTTCCACGTGCCCCAGGTGCTGATCTTGCGGTACTCCAGGCCCGGGTGGTCGTCGTTGCCGTAGCACTCGCGGCTGGGCAGCACCAGCATGCCGTCGCCGGTCTCGATGAGCGCGTCGTGGTACGGCGTCCCCAGCGCATCGACAAAGGAGTGCTGCCGCCACGTGCGGCCGTCGTCCTCCGACAGCATCAGCCGGAAGCGCTGCTGGTCATCGTGGTAGAGCAGCGCGAGCGGCCCGGACTGCAGCCGGATGCACCCGAATCCGTACCAGCGGCCCACGTCCGGCAGCTCCAGCTCCTGAGGCTCCCCCCAGGTGGCGCCGCCGTCGCGGGAGCGCAGCAGCCGGCCGCCGGCCAGCACACCCAGGGCGCCGTCGCGGAGCGGCACCAGCGCGCTCGCCTCGCCGACCGTGACGCCGCTCGCCTCGATCACGCCTTCCGGCACCGGCTTGCGGAACTCCGGCCGCCCCGGCTGATGCTCCTGGGATCCCGAGTCGCTCATGCGAACCTCCTCGCTGGCCGGATTGCCCGCGGCGGCGCCGGCCGGCCGCTCCCGATTCTATCACCGGAGCGACTCGGCTCCGCGAGGAAGGTTGAACAGCGGGCCGCGCTGGGCGACACTGGCGCAAGCCGGCACCGGCGGGCGGACACACCCCGATGGTCACTTTCATCATCCGGAGAATCGCTACCGTCATCCCGACCCTGCTCATGATCTCGATGCTGGTGTTCGGGGCGATCGAGCTGGTCCCGGGCACGTTCGTTGACATCCTGATCGCGCAGCAGATCGCGGACACCGGCGAGGCGGAATTGAGCGAGGGCCAGATCCGGCTGCTGGAACGGCAGTACGGTTACGGCAAGCCGATCTACGTGCGCTGGTGGAAGTGGTTCAGCCGTTTCGTGCAGGGAGACTTCGGCCGCTCCTACGCCTACGGCCACCGGCCCGTGGCGCAGCTCATCACCGAGCGCATGGCGCTCACCGTCCTCCTCTCCCTGTGCAGCATCGTCTTCTCCTACTTGGTGGCTCTGCCGATCGGGATCTATTCGGCGGTGCGCCAGTACACGTTGGGCGACAACGTCTTCACGGTGATCAGCTTCCTCGGCCTGAGCATCCCCAACTTCCTGCTCGCCCTGATACTGATCGTGATCAGCTTCTTCCAGTTCAATCAGATCCCGGGCGGGTTGTTCTCGTCCGAGTACGCCGCCGCTCCCTGGAGCCTGGGCAAGGTGCTCGACCTGCTGGCGCACCTGTGGGTGCCGGTGGTGGTGCTCGGCACCGCGGGGATGGCCAGCACCATGCGCATACTGCGCGGCAACCTGCTGGACCAGTTGCGCCGCCCGTACGTGGACACCGCCCGCGCCAAGGGGCTGCGCGAGCGCATCGTGGTGCTCAAGTACCCGCTGCGGATCGCTCTCAACCCGTTCATCACCGGCATCGGCTTCGCGTTTCCGGCGGTGGTCGGCGGCGAGCTGATCGTGTCGATCGTGCTCAACCTGCCGACCACGGGACCGCTGTTGTTCGACGCGGTGAAGCACCACGACGCGTTCCTGGCCGGCGCCATGGTGATGCTGCTCTCCACCCTGCTGGTGGTGGGCAACCTGGTGGCGGACCTGACGCTGGCGTGGGTGGACCCGCGCATCAGGTACGAGTGATGAGCGCGGCCGAGGCGGGCGTGGCTGCCGGACACGGCGGCGACCCGCCGATCAAGGGACGGAGCATCGGCTCCATCATGCGCCTCAAGTACCGCCGCAACCGGCTGGCCATGATCGGCCTGTGGACGCTGATCGTGCTGTACGCGCTCACCATGCTGTGCGAGTTCTTCGCACCCTACACCCTGGACGACAACGCCAAGGGCTTCGAGAACCACCCGCCCACGCGCATCCGTTTCTTCGACCTCGACGGGCGGTTCCACCTGCATCCGTTCGTCTACGGCACCACCCGCACCCTGGACATGACCACCTTCAAGACGCACTGGACGCCCAACCCCGACGAGCGGTTTCCCGTCCACCTGTTCGTGCGCGGGGCCAGCGACTATCCGGTGCTGGGGTTCCTGCCGTTCCGCTCGAGCGTGCGCTTCTTCGGCGTCAAGGAGGGGCGGATGTTCCTGTTCGGTACCGACAAGTGGGGCCGCGACATGCTCTCGCGCATCCTCTACGGCGGCCGCGTGTCGCTGACCATCGGCTGGGCCGGGGTGATGATCAGCCTGGTCCTGGGCATCCTCATCGGCGCGCTGTCCGGCTACTTCGCTGGGGCGGTGGACCTTGTGGTGCAGCGCGTGATCGAGGTGTTGATCTCGGTGCCCTCGCTGCCGCTGTGGATCCTGCTGGCCTCCGCGCTGCCCAAGGAGTGGACCCCGCTGCAGGTCTACTTCGGCCTCGTCGTGATCCTGTCGTTCATCGGCTGGACCGGGCTGGCACGGGTGGTGCGCGGCATGATCCTCTCGCACCGCGAGACCCAGTACATCCTGGCGGCGCGCAACATCGGCGCCGGCACCGGGCGCATCATGGCGCTGCACCTGGTCCCGAACATCTCCAGCTACCTGCTGGTGAACCTCACCCTGGCCATCCCCGGCATGATCCTGGCCGAGACCAGCCTGAGCTTCCTGGGGTTGGGCATCCGCTCACCCATGACGAGCTGGGGTGTCATGCTGGAAGAGGCTCAGAACGTCAACAACCTGGTCAACAACCCCTGGTACCTGATCCCGGCGCTGTTCGTGGTGGCGGCGATCCTGGCGTTCAACTTCGTCGGCGACGGCCTGCGCGACGCCGCCGACCCCTTCAGCAGCAACTGAACGCCGGGCTCGGGCCGATCAGTCGTAGCCGGCCCACGGCGTGGCGGCTTCCGCCGCGCTCTGCTCGCGTCCGGTCACGTCACCGCCGAGCCACCGGTAGGGGCGTGGGCGCAGGGTGAAGGTGCGATCGGCCAGCGGCAGCGCGACCGGTACCGAACCGCCGGCGGCGGACTGCTTGGCGGCGATCGCAACCTCCAGCGCCTGGCGCAGGTCGTGCCCGGAGATCCACAGCTCGCTGCCGGTACGGACCGCGTCCAGAAAGGAGCCGATGGAGGTGCCGAGGTAGCCGAACCGCGGATAGGCGGCCGGCGTGAAGGGGCGGTCCAGTGGGAGGCGGCGGCCGGACGCGTCGCGGCCGGCATACACCGTGGTAGCTTCCCAGTCCCAGCGGATCAGCGTCCGCTCCGTCCACACGTCCACCCCTTTCTGCGGCGTCTCCGCGCCGAATACCGGCACTGTCAGGCCGTCGCTCATCGTGAAGCGGCCGTTGATGATCAGTCCTTCCTCGTCCTCGCCCGTCGGCCAGCTTGTGCTCAGGCGTGCCCCACGCCACCACCTCGGCGACCTCCGTGCCCGTGAGCAGCCGCAGCACCGAAATGTGCTGGCAGCCGCCGCCGGAGATCTCGCCGCCGCTTCCCCAGCGGTGAACGGCCGCTCCGGTGACCGGACCGAACTCGCCGGCGTGGAGCCATGCTGCCGCTTCCTGCACGTCGGCGCGGGCACGCTGCAGGTTGCCGCCGCCGAACACGATGCCGGCGTCACGGCAGGCGTCCACCATGGTGTCGGCGTCGGCCAGGGTGGCGGCGATCGGCTTGTCGGTGGTGACCCCGCGCACGCCGGCGGCGACGGCCGCAAGCACCGCGTCCTTGATGTAGCGCACCGGCAGCACCAGAGCCGCCACGTCCGGCACCACCTCCGCGAACAGCGAGCGCGCGTCGGCGAACAGCCGGGTCACGCCGAAGCGCTCCCCCACCACCCGGCGCCGCTCCGGGTTGGCCTCGGCGATGGCGACCAGCGTCGTGTCGGGGCGGGCGGCGTACACGGCCGCGTAATGCTGCCCCAGGCGGCCGCAGCCGATCACGGCAACGGTAAGCGAGTCAGATCCCATGGGCGGCGATCATACCGCGCGGCGCAGGGGCGCGCCGACGAGGCGTCGATCGGCTACCGTACCAATCAGGAAGGCAGAGCGATGAAGATCACCGCGGTACGGACGTACAAGTTCAGTGTCGCCACCGGGCAGCAGGTCCGCGACCCGGTGACGGGGGAGGCGATCGCCAGCACCGAGAAGGGATGGCTGCTGCTGAAGCTGGAGACCGATGACGGCATGAGCGGCTGGGGCGACGGGACGGCCGAGTGGCTGATCGAGCCGGTGGAAGCGCAGATCCACGCCTGGCGCGAGCTGCTGCTCGGCGCCGACCCGCTGCACGTGATCGCCCTCACCGAGGACCTGACCGACCGGGTGCCCTGGAAGGGGGGAGCGGTGTACGGCACCGCCGCCGCGGCGGTGAACATGGCGCTGTACGACCTGGCCGGCAAGGCGTGGGGCGTGCCGGTGAGCACCGTGCTCGGCGGGCGGCGCCGCGAGCGGGTGCGCGTGTACTCGAACGGGGGCAGCTTCGCCAACCCCGACGAAGCCGCCGCCACCGCCGTCGCCGCTCAGCGGAAGGGCTACGCCGGGATCAAGGGCAATCCCCTGGAGACCCGCGCCACGCCGCTGGATCGGGCCGCCGTCGAGCACTCGGTGGCCTGCGCCCGGGCGATGCGCGAGGCGGCCGGCCCCGAGCTGGAGATCCTGCTCGACACCCACGGCAGCCCGGTGCCGGAGCTGGCCATCGCCTTCGCCCATGCGGTCGCGCCGGTGCGCCCGCTGTTCATCGAGGAGCCGGTCAAGGCGGGCTCGGTCGCGGCGCTGGCCGAGGTAAGCGCGCGCAGCCCGGTGCCGATCGCCACCGGCGAGAAGCTGTTCACCGTGGCGCAGTTCAGGGAGCTGATCGACCGCCGGGCGTGCGCCATCCTGCAGCCCGACATCACCGAGTGCTTCGGCATTCACCAGATGCTTGTGATCGCGCGGCTGGCGGACGAGCAGCAGATGCTGATGGCGCCGCACAACGTCTGCGGCCCGGTGGGCCACGCGGCGGTCATGCACGCCGACGCGGCGATGCCCAACTTCCTGATCCAGGAGACCACGGCCAGCTTCTTCGAGCAGTTCGATCGCTTCGCAGAGCATCCGTTCCGCGTTGCGGAGGGTTACATGAACATCCCCGACGAGCCCGGTCTCGGGGTCACGGTCAAGGAAGCCGACATTGCGGACCTTTCTTACCGACCGACCGCGTTCCGCCAGTACCGCCATGCCGACGGGAGCTGGAAGGGCTGGTAGGTGCCGCTCTCCTGGGCCGCCGTCAACTCAGGCCGAGCCGTCCCATCACGTCGCCCTGCAGCGAGCCGCGCAGGTCGAGCTCCTCGGCGAGGTGACAGGCGACCATGCGGTCTCCAAGCGGGCGCAACTCGGGCACCTCCGCCTCGCAGCGCTGCTGCCGATAGGGGCAGCGCGGATGGAACGGGCATCCGCTCGGCTTGTTGAGGGGTGAGGGCACCTGGCCTTCCAGGATGACACGCTCCACCTTGCGCTTGGGGTCGGGTTGCGGAATCGCCGTGAGCAGCGCCTCCGAGTAGGGGTGCCGCGGCTCGCGGAACAGCTCCGTGGTGGCGCCGACCTCGACCAGGTTGCCCAAGTACATCACCCCCATGCGGTCGCTGATGTGGGAGAGCACCGACAGGTCGTGGGCGATGAAGAGCATGGTCAGCCCCAGCCTGTCGCGCAGGTCCTCGATCAGGTTGAGGATCTGCCCCTGGATCGACATGTCCAGGGCGGAGACCGGTTCGTCGGCCAGGATCAGCTTCGGCTCCAGGGCCAGCGCGCGGGCGATGCCGACGCGCTGCTTCTGGCCGCCGGAGAGCTCGTGGGGGAAGCGGTTCAGGTGGCTGGAATCCAGGCCCACCAGGCGCAGGAGCTCGTCCACCCGCTCGGCTATCGCGCGGCGCCCGCCCAGGCCGTGCACGACCAGCGGCTCTCCGACGATGTTCTTGATCGTGAAGCGCGGGTTCAGCGACGAGTCGGGATCCTGAAAGACGACCTGCAGGTCGCGGCGGACGGGCTTGGTCTCGCGGGCCGGCAGCGTGGCGAGGTCGAGCCAGCCCCCGGCGTCGCGATACTCCTCCAGGCGATCGGTCCTGAGCAGCACCCGGCCACCGTCGGGGTCCACCAGGCGGGCGATGCTGCGCACCACCGTGGTCTTGCCGCAGCCGCTCTCACCGGCCAGCGCGAAGGTTTCCTCCTTGTCCACCTCGAAGCTGACGCCGTCCACCGCCCGCACCTCGGCCACCTTGCGCTTCAGCAGGCCGGCGGTCACCGGGTAGTACTTGAACAGGTCCTCCACCCGCAGCAACGGTGCGGCGGCGGACGCGGTGTCCCGGCTCATCGGGCCGCTCCGGCGGCCTCGGCCAACCCGGCTTCCTCGTGCAGCCAGCACTTGGACAGGTGGCCGGGAGCGGGACCGAAGTGCGGGGGATCCTGGTCGCAGACATCCCCGATGTACCGGTGGCAGCGGTAGCGGAAGCGGCAGCCCGAGAGCCGGGCATAGGGGTTGGGGACACTGCCGCGGATCGGCGCCAGGCGATGATGCTCGGCAGCGACGATGGGAATCGACTTGAGCAGCCCCTCGGTGTAGGGATGGGTGTGGCCGTAGAACACCTGGTCGGCGCTGCCTGCCTCCACGATCTGGCCCATGTACATGGTCAGCACGGTGTCGGCCATCTCTGCGATCAACCCCAAGTCGTGCGTGATGAACAGCACCGCCATGCCGAACTCCGCCTGCAGGCCCTGGATCAGGTCCATGATCTGCGCCTGAATCGTCACGTCCAGGCCGGTCGTGGGCTCGTCGGCGATCAGCAGCCTCGGGCGGCATGCCAGCGCCATGGCGATCATGGCGCGCTGGTTCATGCCGCCGCTGAGCTCGAACGGGTACTGCTTGATGCGCCGCTCCGGGTCGCTGATGCCCACCCGGTCCAGCAGGTCGATGGTCTGAGACCGCGCTTCACCGCGGGTCATCTCCCGGTGCACGCGCAGCACCTCGCCGATCTGGTTGCCGACGGCGTGCACGGGGCTGAGTGCGGTCATCGGTTCCTGGAAGATCATGCTGATCCGGTTGCCGCGGATGTCGCGGTACCGGTCGCCCTTGGGATCCAGGCTCACCAAGTCGATGGGCCGACCGTCCTCGTAGTAGTTGACCGTGCCGGTGACACGCGCTGGCGGCATCGGCAGGATGCCCATGATGGCGCGTGCGGTCACGCTCTTGCCGCACCCCGATTCGCCCATCACGCCCAAGGTCTGGTGGCTGCGGACCTCGAAGCTGACCCCGTCCACGGCGCGCAGCAGGCCTTCGGTCAGCCGGAACTCCACCTGCAGGTCGCGGACCTCGATCAGCAGGTCGTCGGGTGCCGCATTACCAGAGCCGGCGGCCGGCATGCTGGGGATGCTACCTCAGCCCACGTCGCCGCGCCAAGCGGGCTCCTCCTCCTGCTCCACGTAGAACACGCCTTCGATATCACGCTCGCCGACCGCGGGCAAAGGCTGGTTGTGGTGCACGACCAGGATACGGTCGTCGTCGGCGTACGCGAAGCTGGGATAGCCCTGTCCCATGGCATGGAACTGCATCAGGAACGACAGGTACATGGCGCCGCCCCAGATGTGGGTCTCGCCGCTCCAGTCCAGCCCATCCTCCTTGACGTAACAGAAGGCGACGCTGCCGATGTGCATCTGGTCCATCTCGGCGACGTGCCGGTAGCCGCAGATGACCGTGCCGGTCCGCGTCAGGAACAGCGACGGGGAGTGGCCGTAGCGGGGATCGGACCAGCCCACCATCTCGTGGCTGCTCCAGGTGGCGCCGTTGTCGTCACTCCAGTTGCAGAACAACGGCCCGACCCCGTGCCCGTGAGTGTTGGAGGGATCGCGGTTGACGCACAGGATGCGGCCGGAGGGAAGCTGCAGGAAGTCGGCCTCGTCCCCGGAGTAGCGGTCGCAGGCGGCGGTCACGTAGCCGTCCCAGGTGTCGCCGCCGTCGAGCGAAGTGAGGTATCCATGGCGGCCGAAACGGTCGCCTTCGTGCCGGCCGATGATCGGCAGGATGACCGTCCCGTCGTGCAGGGTGCGGATCTTGCCGTAGGAGATCGCCGACGACCACCCTGATGCCGGACCCGGCCCCGGTACCACGACGATGGGCTCCGTCCAGGTGTGCCCCTGATCCACCGACTTGCGCACGCACACGGTGCGGTTGTAGACGCCGCTGTAGCTGGCTCCATACACGTTGTAGGGCAGCAGGATGGTGCCGTCGGCACGTTGCGCCATGCCGTGATGGCCGTAGAACTGTTCGTCCGTTCGCTCGGCCGAGGCGCCGTAGGCGAAGGTGTGCTCCTTGCGCCACGTCCGGCCGGAGTCGGTCGAGCGGGTCAAGCTGATGCAAGACTTGCCGTGGGTGTCGTCCCGGTATGCCACCAGCAGGTCGCCGTTGCTCAGGCGTTCGAGGGAGGGACAGCTCCCTCCTTCCGCAACGATGACGCGCCCGTCGCGGTCAAGTGCTCCCATGGATTCTCCTCCCCGAGGCCGGTCACTCTGTTCGCAGGAACGCTCGATGGCAAGCCCTCAACACGAGCGACGTTGACAGCGCACGCCACAAGTGTTGCACTGGCAGCATTATTCGAGGAGGTCGGTCATGAATCTACTGAACCGAAAACGCTTCCGCGCGTCGCATTGCCTGGCACTGCTGGCATGTCTGTTCCTCTGTGGCACGGTCATGACGGCGACGGGCGCCGACATCGTGCCGATGATCACGCCGGACAGCCCGATGGCGAGCTACAGCGAGTCGCCGGTGCTGGCGGCCAAGGTCGCCGCCGGGGAGCTTCCCCCGGTCGAGGAGCGGCTGCCCGACTTGCCCCCGGTTGAGCAGGCATTCGAAGCGGTCGGCAAGTACGGAGGCACGCTGCGCCACATCGAGGCGCTGTACACCAGCTTCGGCAGCATCACCCGCTACATGAACGAAGGGCTGATCGACGTCAGCGTTCCGTCAGGCACCCACCGCTACCCGAACCTCGCCGAGAGTATCGAGTGGAGCGACGATCTGACGACCTACACCATCCATCTGCGGAAGGGCCTGAAGTGGTCGGACGGTGAGGAATTCACCGCCGAGGACGTGATGTTCAAGTGGGAAGACATCAGGCTCTATTCTCCCGACCCGGACGCGACCCCGCTGTCGGTGGCGCCTTCCGACTTCATCATCGGCGGGGAGCTCGCCGAGTTCACGATGGTCGACGACTACACGATCGTGATCAAGTTCGCGGCACCGTACGCGAACTACCACAAGAACATCGGCTGGAACTATCTCGATCCGGAGCCCGCCCACTACCTGAAACCGTTCCATCCGAAGTACAACGAGGAGCTGGGCGACCCGACCGAGGCGTGGCAGGACTTCAACACCGTGCACCGCGCCGGCACCAACACCGAGCGCCCCACCCTCGGGCCCTGGGTTCCCGAGACGGTGAAGGAAGGCGAGCTGATGGTCATGGTGCGCAACCCCTACTACTGGAAGGTGGACGAGGAGGGCAAGCAGCTCCCCTACACCGACGAGTTGCACGTGACCTACGTCAAGGACAAGGAGGTGGAGAAGCTGCAGCTCGCCGCGGGCGAGTACGACTGGCATGCCATGGGGCCGCCGGTGGACGCGGTGCTGTTCCAGCAGCAGGCCAACGGCAACTACCGTCTGGTCACGCCGCCCGGGTGGCACAACTACTGGGTCTTCATCAAGCGCAAGCTGGCGTGGATCACCAACGCGCTCGAGAATCCCGTGAACGAGAACGACGACAAGCTCGCCGCGTTGCTGCTGAACGATGACTTCCTGCAGGCGCTGCAGCTCGGCATCGACAACGAGCAGCTCATGCGTGCCTACACCACGCCAGAGCTGTACGATTTCCGCGCAACGCTGGTGGGGCGGCCGCGGCTCGATCCCAACAAGCCGATCGGCCAGAGCGCCGACCCGCGCGTGCAGGCGATGTGGGACCACCTGGAGCAGTGGACGCGCTACGACCTGGACGAGGCAAACCAGATGCTGGACGATCTCGGTCTGGCGGTCGGCGACGACGGCTTCCGAGAGTATGCGGACGGCGGTCGCATCGAGCTGAATATCGGGATCTTCTCCGACTCCGGAGTCCGCGGCGAGGTGGTCACCGCCCAGTGCCAGAACTGGGAGCGGGACCTCAAGATCAAGACGTTCTGCATCCAGAAGACCTGGAGCGAAGGCGTGCGGCCGTGGTGGCTCGGCAGCGAGTTGCCGCTGATCGAGTCGGCCTCCGGCCACTGGTTCTGGGGCACCGACGCCCTGTATCTGCACGCCCTCTACCAGTACGAGATACGCGACTGGCTCGAGACGGTGGGCAAGGATGGCGTGGCGCCGCCCGAGCCCTACCGCGAGGGGCTGCTGGAGCTGAAGCGGCTGGCCGACGCGTCGGCGCAGTCGATCGATCCGGACGAGCGCATGGAGCTGGCGATCCAGGCCACGGAGCTGGTGGTGCTGAACAACCTGGACGGCACCGAGCTGACCTTCGGCGGCGCATCCAGCTTCCACTACGTCCACAACCGGATCCGCAATAATCCGGTCGGCTACAACGCCTGGGGCATTCGCCGCTGGCTGCGCATGGAGCAGTGGTGGATCGACGAGTAGCGGGATAGCCTTCCCGGACCGCGTGAGCCCCCGGCGTTGTGTCGGGGGCTCACTCATTGGGCGCGCCCACATGGACCGGACGTTCCCGACACGAGGCCGTTCACTGTGTTGGTGCGTGGTCTTACCGACGCCGCTCGCCTCGGCAGGCTCATGGAAGGGATCGGCGGCGGATGCCGGGGCAGCGGCCGAATCTATCTGGTCGGAGGCGCGTGCGCGATACTGGTCGGCTGGCGTGCCACGACCGTGGACGTCGATCTGAAACTCGATCCCGAGCCCGCCGGCGCATTCGAGGCGATCGCCGGACTCAAGGATGCGCTGGACGTCAACGTCGAATTGGCCGCTCCCCGGATGGCGGGAACGCAGCCCGTTCGTCGTGCGCCATGGTGGCGTGTCGTTTCATCATTACGACTTCTACTCCCAGGCGCTCGCCAAGATCGAACGCGGCCACGCCCAGGATCTGCGCGACGTCGCGGCGATGCGCGATCGCAGACTGATCGAGCCGGCAACGCTGCGGCGCCTGTTCGATTCGATCCAGGGAGCGCTTGTCCGCTATCCCGCCCTGGATCCCGAGTCGTTTCGGGGAAAGGTCGAACGCGCCATCGCGGAGTGGAACGCATGACCGGCGACCACCGTCTGCCAGGAGCCGACATCGTCGCCGAGGGCGTGCGAGCGCACCTGCGCGGCGAGACGACAACGGAATCCCTGCTGGTCGCGATCGGTGCCCCGCGGCTGAAGAGCTTGGGTCACGACCTGCCTGAGCGATCCACGCTGTGCGAACGACCGGAGATCGAGCTCTATCTCCTGCTTCGCGAGCGCTACGGCCGGGATGCTCACCAGCGCTACAACGCTCTCGTTCGCAGTCTCGTGAGCTACGAGCGAGCAGCCGAGCGAATTCAGTCGGCACGAATGCGCGCCGGCTGAGAGGTTCGGCGGCTTACCGGGAGAGCAGGCCCAGTCCCCGCAGATCGGCGACCACGCCGCGCTGCTCGGCCTCGTAGAGCCTCCAGATGACGCGCAGGCTCTGCAGGCCGGCCTCGCCGCCGGTCATCGGCGTGTGGCCGCGTTCGATGCAGTCGAGGAAGTGGGCCATCTCGTTCTCGGTATGCTTGCCGGCTCCGACCTCGCTTTCCATCAGGAGCTTCCGTTCGCCGCGGGCGTGGGCCAGCAGGCGATGGCCGCTGACGTCCGCCTCGAGCATGCCCTCGGTGCAGTGGGCGTGGATGGAATAGCGCAGCCGGGTGCCGCGCGCGCCCCAGGTGCCGAAGTGGTAGCCCAGCCGGCCGCCGTCGAACTCCATGGTCACGTTGGAGGTGCCCTCGCGCTCCATCCACGGCGTGCCCGTATTGGTGCCCAGGTGGGTGCCGCTGACCGGCTCTCCGAGGAACCAGAGCAGGAGGTCGACGTAGTGGCAGCCGTGGCTGAAGAGCTGGCCGCCGCCCAGCGTCTCCGCCCGGCTCCCCCAGTGACCCGGAGGATAGCGGGTCATCTGCTCGGTCCAGATGCTCACCTGGAACACGTCGCCGAAACTCTGCCGGTCGAGCTCGTCCTTCATGGCCGCCACCACGGGATGGAAGCGCATGCAATAGGCGATCATCAGGACGCGGTCGATGCGGGCCGCGGTGGCGATGAGGTCCAGGCACTCCTCTTCGCTGTTCGCCATCGGCTTCTCCAGGAGCACGTGCTTGCCGGCTTCCAGGCACTCCCTGGCGACCGGGTGGTGCAGGTGGTGCGGCAGCACGACGAGCACGGCGTCCACCTGGTCGAGGACGGAGCGGTAGTCGGTGGCGACCCGTACGTCCGGGAGATGCTCGTGGACCTGACGTGCCTTGGCCTCGTCGACGTCGACGGCCGCCACGAGCTGCAACCGGTCGCGGAGCAGGTGAAAGCGCCGCACGTGCGCGGCGGACATGCCGCCGCAGCCGATCAGGGCGAGCTTGACGCGAGCCACACGTCATGGTGGTCGAGGGAGTGGGCGATGTCGATGCACTATCGAGGGCGTCATGAAAAAGAACGGCGCCTCACCACGGCAGATCACCCTCTGTGCGTTCGCCCGGTTCGAAGCGGACAAGATGCACGTGACGGTCGCTCCGGTCGGCGATGCCTTCATCGCGAGAGGATCGGCGGTCGAGCTCTGGGTCTGGCACCGCTCGCGGCGCGAGCAGTTCGTACGGACCAGGATCGACGACTTCGGCCAGCCGTCAGGCAGAACGGTCGTGCTCGACCTGGCGCAGGTGCCGGCAGGCACGGCTGAGCTGCAGGCCGTCCTCGTCGACCGGTGGGGTCGCGAGTGCGTCACGCACCTCATCCAGAGCGCCGATCCGCCGGACAAGCCCGCGTGGTGGGGCTCGCGCGCCGGGCTCGATCCCGGAGTACCCGCTGCCTGGACCTCGCTTGCAGGTGCGCCGCAGGCCGAGGGAGCGTATGCGGTTGACTGCTGGGGCAGGACGTACCGATTCGCTCCCGGCTGTCTGCTCGAATCGGTGACCGCGCTGGGCAGCCCGATCCTGCATGCACCCGTGCGGCTGACCGCGGTCGCGGGCGGCCGGAGCCTGCGCTTCGCTGCGGAACCGATCGATCAGGTGGCGTCGGACCCCGATGAGGTCGTGCTCGAACAGCGCCTGACCGCGGCGAACCTCGACCTGCGCGTGCAGGTCCACGTCGAATTCGACGGGATGATCCGCTTCGACGTCGAAGTCGCCGCGGCCGACGCCGTCGAGCTGGACTCCCTGTCGATCGAGATTCCCGTCCGCGCGGAGCATGCGGAGTACCTGTATCACTTTCCGGGGGCATGGGGGACGGCCAGGAACGCCGGCGTCCTGCCGGACACCGCGGTGAGGATGGGATTCCGGCCGTACGTCTGGCTGGGAGACAATGATCGGGGACTGGCCTGGTTCGGCGAGTCCGACCGCGACTGGCATGTCGCGCCGGGCGCGCCGGCGACGGAGATCGTCCGCGATGGGAATCGCGTGGTGCTCACGCTGCACCTGATCTCCGCGCCGATGCGGTTGGCGCCGGAGTCGCGGCGTCCGGCAGCGTGGGACACCGCTCCGGAATTGGAGAACGCCGTGATCGGGGACGCGGCGATCACCGGGCAGCGTGTTGAACGCTACCAGCCATTGCGGTACGCGTTCGGCCTGCAGGCTACACCGGTCAGGGCGGTCGACCAGGGAGCGTGGGATCACCGGTTCATTCATGTCGGACCGGAGCCGCCGGGAGCGGGGTTCACGGCGCCTCTGGCCCTCGAACCCTGGTTTCTGGACCGATGCGTCCGGGCGGGTGTGAGAACGGTGGTGCTCCACCAGTTCTGGACCGACATCGAAGCGCACACGATACCGGTAGACCGTCAGCGGCTGCACGAGCTCGTCAAGGCGTGCCATCAACGGGGTCTCAAGATCCTGCTGTACTACGGGTTCCTGATCTCCAGCGCCGCGCCCGAGTGGCGGGACTTCGGGGACGGCTGTCTCACCACGCCCGCGTACGGCTACCCGCTGTTCCGTGACCCACCGCAGCCCGACCAGTCGGCGTGGGTGGTCTGCCTCAACAGCGCATGGCAGGACTTCGTCGCGGACGCCATCGCCAAGACCATGGACGAGTTCGGGATCGACGGCGTGTATCTCGACGGCACCGAGTTCCCGGCCGGTTGCATCAACACCCTGCATGGCTGCGGCAGCACGCGGCCCGACGGATCGATCGCGAAGTCGTATCCGATTTTCGGCGTCCGCAGCGCCATGCGCCGCATCCACAACGCGGTCACGTCGCGGAACCCCGAGGGGCAGATCAACGTGCACAACTCGACCTGCATGGTCATGCCGACGCTCGGATTCGGCACCTCGTACTGGGACGGGGAGCAGTTCCAGGACGTCCGCGGAAGTGAGGATGCGGCGACCCAGCTCCCGCTCGACGCGTTTCGCACGGAGTTCATGGGCCGTCAGTGGGGCGTTCCGGCCGAGTTCCTCTGTTACGGGCAGGGCTTCACCTTCGAACAGGCATGGGCCATCACGTTGATCCATGATGTCCCGGTCAGGCCATTGAACCGCAACGGACTGGAGGAGCTCGATCTGGCCTCACGCATCTGGCGGCTCATGGACGACTTCGGCCGGAGCCAGGCCGAGTGGCTGCCGTACTGGAACAACGCCGAGTACGTCCGCGCCGACGCCTCCGGAATCTACGTGAGCCTCTACCGGCATCCTTCCAACGGTGTGCTCGCCGTCGTTTCAAACCTGAATCGCGCACGCGCGGCGTTCGCACTTTCCGTGAATTGGGAGCTTCTCGGTATCGATGGGGACCGGGATTCGATCATCGACGCGCTCGACGGATCACCCGCTTGTCTGAACGGTGTTCTCGATCGCTACGGTTGGCGGCTGCTCTGGTTCAATCCTCCGAACTAGCCCTTGACGGCGCCGACGATCACACCGTGTATGAAAAACCGTTGGAGAAACGGGTAGATGATGACGACCGGCAGCACGGTGCACACGATCGCCGCGTTGATCAGGTTCTGCGGCAGGATATTGTCGAGATCGTCGACGACGTTGCCGACGTCGAGCTGCCCGCCGCCGATCAGCGGATTGGTGTAGATGTCGCGCAGCATGTACTGCAGCGTCCACTTCCACTTGTCGCGGATGAAGATGAGCACGGGAAACCACATGTTCCAGTAGAACACCGCCGAGATGATGGTGAAGGCGGCCACCATGGGAACGATCAGGGCGAAGACGATCCGAACGAGGATCGCGAACTCCGAGGCGCCGTCCACCTCCGCCGACTCCATGATCTCCTGCGGCAGCCGCACGATGGCGTTGCGGAAGACGATGATCAGAAACGGGTCCACCAGGTACGGGAGCATCAGGGCCAACCTGGTGTTGTTGAGCCCGTACGAGTTCACGATCAGGTAGAACGGGATGAGACCTCCGGAGAAGTACAGCGGGATCAGCGTGTAAACCAGCGCCATGCGCATGCCGACGAAGTGCTTGTTCGCCAAGGCGTATGCGGCGCTGACCGCGATCAGGATGGCAACCAGTGTATTGACCGTCGTCAGCAGCACGGTGTTCGTCAGGCTGGTGAGAAAGAGCCTGCTGCTCAGGATGATGTCGTAGCCCCTGGTGTAGAGCTCCACGGGAACGATCGTCACCTGGTTCTTCAGGATGGCGCTCTTGCTGCTCAGCGAGACGGCCGCCACGTGCATGAAGGGCAGGACGATGCAGAGGCCCAGCAGGATGAATCCGAGATAGAGGAACACCTCGAAGACCCGCCGGGAGACGGACCGATAGCGCAGCATTGCTACCATAGGCCGATTCCGGCGAGCCTGCGCGCGACCTTGTGCGCGGCGAACAGCAGGGCGAACGCGATGACCGACTGCACCAGGCCGATGGCCGCGGTCAGGCTGTACTGGGCCTGCTGCAGCCCGAGGCGGTAGATGTAGACGGCGAGCACGTCGGAGACCTCGTAGTTCAAAGGGTTGGCGAACACGAAGATCCGCTCGAACTCGACCAGGAACAGGCGCGAGATCCGGAAGATCAGCAACAGCATGATCACCGGCAGCAGGCCGGGCAGGGTGACCGAGAAGACCATGCGCAGCCGGCTGGAGCCGTCGATGTAGGCCGCCTCATAAAGATCGGAGTCGATGCTCGTCAGCGCCGCGAAGTAGAGGATCGCGCCCCATCCCATGTTTTTCCAGATCTCCAGGGTGACAACCATCGGCCGGAACAGGTCCACCCGCCCCATGAAGTGAACGGGGTCGGCGCCGAACAGGACGATGAGCTTGTTCAGCATGCCGTGCAGCGGAGAGAGAAGCTGATACATGAGCCCGTATACCGCAACCCATGAGATGAAGTGGGGCAGGTAGGAGACGGTCTGGCTCACCCGCTTGAACGGTTTGCTCGTCATCTCGTTGGCCAGCAGCGCGAAGACGATGGGAGCGGGAAAGCCGATCAGGATGTCGAGCAGGCTGATGTAGATCGTGTTCTTGACGACGTTCCAGAAGCGGGCATCTGACAGGAAGAAGCGGAAGTGCTCGAGCCCGGCCCAGGCGCTTCCCAGGATGCCTCGATACGGCGTGAAGTCCTTGAAGGAGATGATGATGCCGTAGATCGGCAGGTAGTTGAACAGGAACAGCAGCACCGCCCCAGGCAGGAACAGCGCGAACAGCGACAGCGCGCGTTTCGTGATCTTTCGCCGTGACGCCGGGCGGGCCGCCGCCGGTGCCTGAGCGTCTGCCATCTCGCTCGTTCCTCTCCTGTGGTGAAAGCGGGGGGCGCATACCTGAGCATGCGCCCCCCCGGGTTGGTGCTACGTCGCTACGCTACGGTGTCGATGTGGTCTACCAGTCGACCATCCTGACGTTCTTGGCGCGCAGATCGTCCCGGTTCTCCTGCACGTACCGGGTCTGGTAGTCGTAGATGAAGCCGAATTCCTCCTGGAACTTCGCGACCTCTTCGTCGAACTGATCCAGGGTGATCTGCCCGGAGATGGCCTTGGCGATGGCGGCGCTGATGAAGGGGTTGACCTCGCCCGCCTTCTTGCTGACTTCCGGGTCCGTGGGAACGAACGGCATGTAGCTCAAACCCACCCCACGGTCCTTCTCGATCAGCCACTGCGCGCTGTCGTAGGCGCGCTGCCACTCCATCGGGTGCCGGCCTTCCTGTACGGCGTACTTGACCTGCGTGGGCCAGAATCCGCTGATGATGCCGAGGTGCAGCGTCCAGTAGTGGGAGTCCGGATCGTCGAGGTCGCGGAAATAGAGGCGGTCAGTGGCCATGCGCGCGCCGTCCTGTAGGTTGTATTCCTTGCCCTCCCGGCCCCAGGAGATGACGTCCCACAGCTCGTCGGACGCGAAGGCCTCGAGCACCCTCCACGCCCGGTCAGGATGCTTGGAGGCGGAGGTGATGCCGGTGCGATGGGAGGAAATCGGGAAGATGTCCACGCCGTAGTTGATGCTCAGGTCCGCCATGTACCTGGGATCCGTCAGGGCTTCCGGGTACTCGTCGAGCGGCGGCGTGTATACCCACACCTGGCCGGAGTTCAGCATGTTGTCGTACCCGGGGATCACCTGGTCGGTGGCGTTGGAGAACATGGAGACGTAGCGCTCAGCTCTCTTCTGAACCCACGCGGCCGTATCGCTGGTGGCGAACTCGGGATCCAGGATGCCTTCCTCGAACACCTGACGCCACAGTTTGAGGGCTTCCTTCATGGCGGGAAGCGTGATGTTGTGGTGTACCTCGCCGTCCTGGATGCGCGTGCCGTAGGGCGGAACGCCGTACCAGAGGAACAGGGTGTCGCCGGTGGCGAACAGCCGTCCGCCCCAGGCCAGACGCGAGGAGAGCGGCGTGGAGTCTTCATAGGTGTCCCTGACCCACCGGAGGAAATCGACATATCCGTCGACGGTGCCCGGAAACTCGCCGCCGTTGTACTCTTCGAGCAGGTCGTAGCGCACCAGGTTCCCCCAGCCGGGCTCACGCGCGCTCATCACCATGGGCATGGCGAAGTGGAGTCCGTTCGGCGTCGCGGCCAGGTCGAACGCGAGCTGCGAGACCCGCGATTGCATGATTTCGGAGTTGTCGTAGTACGGCTGGAGATCGATGAACGCGCCCGCATCGGCGGCGTTTTCCAGATCCGCCTTCTGCCAGCCGTGGACGATGTCGGGCAGGTTGCCGGAAGCCAGCAGCAGATTGATCTTGGTGGCGAAATCCTGGTAGTTCGGAACCTCCAGAACGAGGTCGACGTTGGCGAGCTGTTCGACGACGTCGATCGCCCAGTTGCTGCTTGGGTCGACTTCGGCCGGGTGCGGGACGCCGGAGTTCCCCATGAACATGTGGACGGTCACCGTCTCTTCCGCCGCCGCCTCGGACTCGGCGGAGCTCCAGCCCAGCGGCGTCACACACAGCGCAAGGAGCGCCGCGATGCCCGCTACGATAGATGCCCGGTTCTTCATGAACTGCCTCCAAAAAAATCGGTCCCCCGAGGGACCGTGGTGGAACTTGCGCGGCCAAGCTACTGCACGACCCTCCGGAGACGCAAGCTACGCCCCGTCGAAGTCGGCGCGGAGCACGTACATCATGACGGTGCCGTGCAGCTCGCCGTCGTGGTACCAGGAGTCCGGCCAGTAGCCGCACCGCTTGAAGCCGCACTTCTCGTAGCATCGGATCGCGCGCTTGTTGAACGAGTGCGCGGTGAGCCTGACGTTGTTCAGGTTGAGGGTGTGGAACGCGAAGCGCAGCAGCAGCCGCACGGCGTCGGTGCCGAAGCCGCGGTTCCAGAAGCGCTTGTCGCCGATCAGGATGCCGAGGTCGCCGGTGCGGTCCACGGCGCTCACGTCGCCGACGCCGCAGTTGCCGATCAGCTCGTCGCCGTCCAGCGCGACGATGGCGAAGTGATAGGGCTCCCCGGCCAGGCTGGCCAGCGCGTCCCGCTCGCCGGCGACGGTGACGATGCGGCGGGTGAAGGTGATGCCGGCGGCGACTTCCGCATCGTTGAGCCACGCGGTATAAGTCGGCGCGTCGTCCGGGTCGATCGGTGACAGGTAACACTGCTCGCCGACCAGCTTCTTGAAGTACGCCATGGCGGAGTATGCCGGGGAACGGCGGGTGCCGCTACCCGGCCGCGAAGTTGGCGCGGAGCAGGTGCATGAAGACGCTGCCGTGTAGCGCCCCGTCGTGGTACCAGGAGTCCGGCCAGTAGCCGCACCGCTTGAAGCCGCACTTCTCGTAGCATCGGATCGCCCGTTGGTTGAACGCGTGTGCCGTAAGCTTGATGTTGTTCAGGTTGAGCGCGAGGAAGGCGAATCGCAGCAACAGCCGCACGGCGTCGGTGCCGAAGCCGCGATCCCAGAACCGCTTGTCGCCGATCATGATGCCGAGCCTGCCGGTGCGGTCGACGGCGCTGACATCGTCGATGCCGCAACCGCCCAGCAGCCTATCGCCTTCCAGCGCGACGATGGCGAAGTGATATGGCCGCTCGGCGAGCTTGGCGAGCGCGTCCCGCTCGCCCGCGACGTTCAATATGCGGCGTGTGACGCCGACGCTGGCGGCCACCTCCGGGTCGTTGAGCCACTCGGTGAACGCCGACGCGTGGTCGGTGTCGATCGGCGACAGGTAGCACTTGTCACCGACGAGCTTCTTGAAATGAGCCATGATGGAGTATCCCGGAGACGGCGGACCGGCGTCAGCACCGAATGCCGACGGCTCGGAGTATGATGCCGGCACGGTGAGCGATCCGGCGTTTCCGCGGTCATGAGCGGCAAACCTATGATGGTGAAGGCGTTTGCGCCGGCCACCGTCGCCAACGTGGCGTCGGGTTTCGACGTGCTGGGGATTGCCGTGTCGCATCCCGGCGACACCGTGGAGGCGCGCCGCACGGAGGCCGGCGCGGTGACCCTGCGGGAAGTCACCGGGGACGGCGGGCGCCTGCCGCGCGACGGGCGCAACACCGCCGTGATCGCCGTGCGCGCTCTGCTGGAGCGGCTGGGCGAACCGTTCGGGGTCGAGCTGGCACTGCACAAGGGCATGCCAATGGCCTCCGGACTGGGGGGCTCGGCGGCCAGCGCCGCCGCGGCGCTGATCGCCGTGAACCGGCTGGCCGGCGATGCCATGCCGCCGGAGGAGCTGCTGCCCTGCGCGCTGGCGGCGGAGCGGGCCGCCGCCGGCGCCGGCCACGCCGACAACGCGGCGCCCGCCTTGCTGGGAGGTGTCGTCCTGATCCGCAGCAGCGACCCGCCGGACCTGGTACGCCTGCCGGTGCCGGCCGGCCTGGCCGTGGCCCTGCTCAGTCCCGACGTCGAGATCCGCACCGCGGCGGCGCGGCGCATGCTCCCCACGCAGATTCCGCTCACCCACGCTGTGGCGCAGTGGGGGAACCTGGCGGCGCTGGTGGCGTCGCTGCACTCCGGGGACCTGGCGCTGATGGGCCGCTCGCTGTGCGACGTGGTGGCCGAGCCGGTGCGGGCGGCGCTCATCCCGGAGTTCGACCGCGTGAAGCAGGCGGCGCTGGCCGGCGGCGCGATCGGTTGCTCCATATCCGGTTCCGGTCCGGCGGTGTTCGCCCTGGCGGCGTCCACGGCGCGGGCCGCCTCCGTGGGGGAGGCCATGAAGAGCGCGTTCGCAGCCGCCGGGCTCAAGGCCGTCAGCTATGTGTCGGAGATCGGCACGTCCGGGCCGCGCGTGCTGGCGGAGCGCTGAGTCGGGCGCGGATCGGGGAGGACGGCGGTGCAGGTCTGCTCCACCCGTGACCGCGGCATGCGCCTGTCGTTCAGCGCGTCGCTCCTGGCCGGGCTGCCTCCGAAAGGCGGGCTCTACCAGCCCGATCCGCCCCCGGACCTGAGGGGCGAGATCGCCGCCCTACCGGAAGGGGCTTCGTTCCGGGAGGTGTCGGCGGCCGCCACCTCCCGGTTGCTGGAGGAGGAACTGGCGGCGTCGCCCGGCGGGTGGGTGGCGACGGCAGACTCCCTGGTCGAGGAGGCGTTTCCGTTCGCGCCCGCGCTGAGCCGGCTGCATGACGGCATCGTCCTGCTGGAGCTCTTCCACGGCCCCACCTGCGCCTTCAAGGACTTCGGCGCGTCGTTCCTGGCCACGCTGCTTGCGCGCCAGCTCCGCGCGAGCCCCGGCGGACAGCGTGTCGTGGTGCTGGTCGCGACCTCCGGCGACACCGGCGGCGCGGTGGCGCGCGCCTTCTGGCGGCGCAGCGGCATCGACGTGGTGCTGCTCTACCCATCTGGCCGCATCAGCCGCCTGCAGGAGCAGCAGCTCACCGCGCTGGGCGGCAACGTGCACGCGCTGGAGGTGGCAGGCTCGTTCGACGACTGCCAGCGCCTGGTGAAGGCGGCGCTGGCCGATCCGGAGCTGGCGGCGGCGGCGCGGCTGTGCCCGGCCAACTCCATCAGCCTGGGCCGCCTGCTGCCGCAAGCGTTCTACTACCTGTTTGCGGGCGTGCGCCTCGGCTCCCACGGGCGGCCCCTGTTCTGCGTGCCCAGCGGCAACTTCGGCAACCTGACCGCCGGCGTGTACGCCGCCTGGTGGGGGTTGCCTGTCGCCGGGTTCCTGGCGGCAACCAACCGCAACGACGTGGTTCCGCGGTACCTCGAAACCGGCGAGCTGGCCCAACATCCGAGCTTCGCCACGCTGTCCAATGCCATGGACGTGGGCGACCCCTCCAACTTCGAGCGCATCCTGGCGCGCTGGGAACACGACCATGCGGCCGTGCGCGCCCACCTGCTAGGCTGCGCGGTCAGCGACGCCGACACCCTGGCCACCATGCGCGACGTGCACCGCCGCGACGGCCGGCTGGTGGATCCGCACACCGCCGTGGGCATCGCTGCGGCTCGGCGCCTGCGCGAATCCAGCGGCGTGGACGCCGGCAGGCCGCTGGTGGTGCTGGCCACCGCCGACGCCGGGAAGTTCCCGGAGACCGTGCGCCGGGCCACCGGCGTCGAGCCGCCGATCCCGCCATCACTGCAAGAGCTCCTGGCGCGTCCCAAGCAGGCGACGCCGCTGGAGCCACGCTCTGCGGCGCTGCGCGCGTTCATCCTCGAGCGTGCCGCCGCCGGCGGCTGACCCGCTATGGCGAAAGGAACCGCCTCGAGGCTGCCGCGATGTCCGGGTACTCGCCTGCGGCCACGGCGCCACAGAGAGCCGCGCCGACCGCCGCGGCCTCCGCATTGGGCGACCGTGCGCGTCCGGTGCCCATCTGCCGCGCCGTCTGGCACGAAGTCGCGCAGCGCTCGCAGCGTCCGGCCCCCCCACGCCCAGGCCGGCCAGCAGATGGCCCTGCTCGATGTAGGGCCGCAGCTCCAGCCAGCCGTGGTCGAACGGCTTACCGGGCGTTCGCAGCGGCTCCAGGTCACCCACGAAGACGCTGCATTGTCCGGCGGTGCCGACGTTGACGGCCACGGAGGCGTCGCGGTCGGCGACCGCACCGGCGTACGAGCACTGCATGTCACCGGAGGCGACGGAGACCGGCACGGCTGGCCGCAGTCCCATCGCGTCTGCCATCTCCGGCCGGAGCCGCCCGCCCGGCCGGCAGGAGCGCACCACCTCCGGCAACAGCGACGGGTCCAGTCCGAGCCGCCGGACCAGATCCTGGTTCCAGACTCCGCTGATCACGTCGAACACCCCCCAGCCGGCGGCGACCGCCCGCGGCCCCGTCAGCCGGGCGACCAGGAGCTCCGGTGCGGTACCCGCGCGCGCACCTGCCGGCAGCTCACCGGCCTGCTGGAGCCAGAACAGCAGCGGGACGGTGAACCCATGCGCCAGGGGGCAACCGGAATCGGCAAAGCGCGGACGCTGTCCGCTCGGGGTGATGGCGCCACCGCGCTCGGCCATCAGGTCGAGCCAGATCCCGCTGCCGGCCTGACCTGCCGCGGGCTCGGCGGTGCGGCGGTCCTGCCAGCCGATGTACGGACCGATCGCGGTTCCGTCTGCGGCCAGCACCTGGCAGCCCTTCTGCTGTCCGGTGACGCCGATCGCCTCGACGGCAGCCCCCGCGCATGCCTCCCCGGCACACAACAGGGCCAGGTCGAGCATGCGCTCGAAGTTCCATTCCGACCGCCCGCGAGCCCGGTCGGCGGGCGAGGTCAACTCCGCGTCGTTGGCGCGGGAGCTGATGGCGGTCACAGCGCGAGCCGCGGTATCGATCACCACCGCCGTGATGCTGGTGGAGCCCAGGTCCAGTCCGAGGTAGCGGCTCACGGCGTCGTGCTCCTGGTCCGCGTCAGAACATCCAGTCAAACTGCGGCAGCGGCAGCAGCAGGGCGCGGTCCAGGTCGGCCAGCAGTTCCGCCGGTCCGGCCAGGTCGTCGGTAAGCGCCAGCGAGCTGGCCGGCCGCACGCCGGCCCAGAGGCGTGAGAAGGCGCCCGCGGACGCGCGCAGCTCCGCGAGGCCGGCGCGGTGGCCGGGCTCGACCTCGGATACTTCGGCCAGCGTGACCCGATACGCGCCGGCGATCCCCCGCCAGCCGCCCTGCGCCGTCGTCCCGTCCAGGTAGCGCTCGATCGGATCGGTGAGCGTCAGGTTGAAGCGCACGGGCCGGTGGGTCCGGGTGGCGGCGATACAGCGCTGCAGGTCCAGGATGCGGATCTGCTGCCACGCCACGTACTGGAAGCGCTGCTCGTGCCTGGCGTTGCGCATGGCAGCGAGCCCGCGCAGCGGCTGGTGGAGCAGGTCCTGCACCTGCAGATGCACAGGCTCGGGCATCCGTACCTGGTGGACCTGGTCCGACAGGGAGGTGATCAGCGCCAGCAACTCCAGCAACTGGTGACCGTCCTCGTAGGCCAGCCACCAGATCGAGTACGGACCGTTCTCGTTCTCGGCTTCCGCGTAGAGGTGGTGGGTCAGCCGGTCGCCTGCGAAATAGCCGAGCCCGAAGCCGTTCTTCGCCCAGCGCAGGTCCATCTCCGTCGCCGCCGAGTCGTCGAAGACCACCGAACCGTGCGCGCGCATCCGCGCGCAGCGGTTGGCGTGCATCGGCGCGGTATGATCGACGGAGAGCCGCCGCGGAGGCCGTGCCTCGCATGGGACGCGGAGCTTGGCCGGATCGAACCTCAGGTCGAGGTTGTTGGGCATGCAGCCGAACCCGAGCCGGTTGTAGAACCCCTGTTCGAACATCCCAAGCCCGGCGACCGCCGCGCCGCTGCCGGCGGCCTCCGCCAGCGCCGCCGCCGTGACCCGGCCCGCCAGCCCCTGGCGGCGCGCCACCCGGCTGGTGGTCACCGCCATCACCCCGCACAGGTCGAGGTCCGCATCCCGGTAGCGCATCGAGCCGCGGCTGGTGAACACCGAGCACTCCGCGTCGCCGTCGATACGCGCGACCCAGCCGTCCATGCGGCGCATGCCGACGTCGAGCGCACGCTCGTGCGTGTCCTCCTCGACCCAGCCGGCCTCCCGCCACATGCGGACGACGGCCTTCGCGTCGCGCTCCCGGTCCAGCCGCTCCGGCGTCACGGACGCCTCAGCACGACGCGGCCATCGCCGCCGGTGCCGCCGAGCACGCGGATCACCCCGATCTCGGCGCCAGCCTCGGCGCCGCGGGCGCGCACGAACCACTCGACGATACGGCTGCCGGTGAGCGCGCGCAGGTGTCCCAGGTCGAGATGGCCTCGCGCCGACAGCAGCTCCACGCCGCCGGCCGACATCAGGCTGGCGCGCACCGGCTGCAGGCGCGGCAGCCCGAGCCCCTGGTTGGTGATGTTGGTCGGCAGCCGCCCGCGGTTGGCGATGCGCGCGCGGATGCGGTAGACGTCGCCGCCCACCGGGGCGACCTCGACTTCCTCCGCCTGTATCCGCGGATGCCGCTCGGCGAACGAGCGCGTGAAGCGGTAGGCGCCGTCCACCATCAGCGCAAGCGCCGGCACCAGCGGATTGTCGATCGCCGTGAACAGCAGGCCGCCCAGCTCGACCGGGCCGAGCTGCGGGTGGTCGAACCGCCGCCACGGCTCGAACAGCGGGTGGCGCCGTCCGTCCTCGTCCCACCATCGGAGGAGCTGCCGGTACATCGCGTCGATCCCGTCCCGGTCGCGGGAGCGTTCGTGCCACTCGTGGGCGGACACGCCCGCGGCGTTGACGATCGTGCCCAGCTCCACGTCGAAGCCGGGGATGCCGAGCTGGTGATAGGCGAAGCCGAGCGCGTGGCCGCGCCTGCCGCCGCTGCGGCCGCCGGGTCCGGTCGGATCGCTGAGGGCGACGGCCGGGCTGTCGATCGCCGCCGCTCCCTCCTGCGCCAGCTCCTCCAGGAGCGCGTCGTCGCCGGGATCCAGGTCCTCGCGCGGGCCCCACGCAGGCGGCCGGATCACCGACGCCGAGCCGCAGTGGTAGCCCAGGATCCCGCACAGCTTGGGCTGCTTGAAGATGAACTCGGCGAGCGACCGCATCTCCGGCTCGCTGAACGGGTAGTCGCCGGCGCCCTGCTGCTCGCCCTCGTGCCGCCAGTCGTCCGACCAGTTGCGGTTGAAGTCGAAGCTGCGCCCGGCGTGCAGCTCCGGCGCGCCGGGGTAGAAGGAGTGCAGGCCGCCGATGCGGACGTCGTCGGTGCCGTCCCAGTCGTTGATCATCCCCTCCGGGAAGACCCGGTAGAAGGGGCCGGGCGAGGTGGGCCGCCGGTCGACCAGCAGCCGCGGCTCCTCCGGGTCGCAGACGTAGGTGCCGTCCGGGTGCTCCTGGCGGATCGTCAGGATCAGCCCGTCGCCGTCGATGTCCGCGGAGTAGATGGTGTTGGGAGCGCGGTTGACCGAGTCGGTGCGGCTGCGGACGCGGGCGGTGGTGGCCACGCAGAACTCGGAGGCGTCCGGGCACAGCCGCGGGACCAGGTAGAGGACCACGCGCGACAGCAGCCCGCCGCGCTCGTGGTCCTCCAGCAGGCGGTGCGCCGTGTACAGGGGACCGTGCGTGGAGGCCGGCTCGTGCGCGTGGATGCCGCCGTGGACGAGGAAGGCCGGCCGCTCGGACGGATCGCCGGAGTCGAACTCCGTGACGGTGAGCAGGTGGAGGTCGCGGCCCTGGGCCGTGCGGCCTATGGAGCCTGCCCGGCAGAGCGCGGGGTGGGCGTCGGCCAGCTCCCGCACCACGGCGCTGATCTCATCGTACGTGTAGAAGTGGTCGAACTGGATCATCGACGCGGGTTCTGCTCCAGCCAGTCGCGCAGCGGAACGTCCTGCGGCTTGGGCGAGGTGTAGCCGTGCCCGCCCGAGGGACTGGCGCCCAGAAGCTGCCGCCGGATCGGATCGCAGCGCTCCATCACGTGGGCGACGGTCATGTCGTCGCGCGGGCGCAGCCAGCGGTAGCTGTAGCCGTAGAAGAGCGCCTTGCGCGGGACGTCGGCATGGTTCGGGCTGCCGGTGTGCCAGACGCGGCGGTCGAACAGCACGATGCCGCCGCGCGGCACCAGCACCTCGGTCGCCCCCGGCGGATCGACGTCGCGCCGCTCGCGGTCGATCGCCGACTCGTCCAGGTGGCTGCCGGGCACGGCGGCGAAATTGCCGCGGCCGGGCTCGCTGCAGTCGGTGAGGAAGAGGCCCACCTTCAGCGAGACGCGCGGTTGTGGGGTCGTCTCCAGCTCGTGGTTGAGCCGATCGCTGTCCTGGTGCCAGTGCCGCTTGCCGGGGTCCGCACCCTGGCCGGCGCCGGGGGTGACGATCATGTGCGAGTGATAGATCTGGATGTTCCAGCCCAGCAGGTCGAGCACCTTGGGGAAGGTCGCCGGCCAGTCGATCATCGCAAGCAGCCGGTCGTCGCGCCCCAGGAAGTCGAACACGTTGAGCCGGTCAAGCTCGCTGGCGCTGAGCGCGACCCGCTCGGCGGCGATGACGGCGTCGAACGCCTCCTCCAGGCCGTCTGTCACCGCCTCCGGTAGCCGGTCCGGGAGTACGAGGAAGCCGTCGCCTACGAACTTCTCTTCCTCCGCGTCAGTCAGGCGGTGCCGGTTCCATGCGTCCATGACCGGATCGTTCAGCGATCGGTCTCAAAGCCGTCCGACAGTTCCAAGGTCATACGGTGCATGTGGATAACGCCTCCCGGCGAGGCCAGCCGGACCCTGCCTTTTGCCCGCCAAACTATCGGATGCATGGCGGATCGTCAACGTCGCTGTGCCGCCCGTCGAGGTGACGGTAGCCCGCCTGCACGTCGTCTACATAGACGCTCAGCTCACGCGCCCGGTCGCGCAACGATGGCAGCGGGACGGGGACGCCGGTGGCCTTCATCGGGAAACGTCGACTGCTATCTGCTGCAGGGCCGATACCGCCGACTTCATCCGCAGATCGATACTCTCGCGGCGTTCCTCCAATGATCGCATCGATCTCAGATGCGCCTCGTACTGATCGATGGCTTCTTGGTGTTCCCGCTGCAGGTCCACCGAGACGTCATCGCGTAACTTGAGTCGCAGCGCGCGAAGCTCAGCCTCGATCTTCCAGGAGTCCATCGTTCCGTCTCCGGCGCGGTCCAACTCGGCGCGTAGCGTAGCGAGTCGGTGCAGGTGATGGAGATAGTCATCGATCTCCGGTTCCAACTCACTGCGCAAGCCTGTGCCGAGCGCGCCCTGGTCCTGTAGTTCGTCGAGGATCCGGTCGCACAGCTCGATCACGGAGTCGGGCGCCGCGGCGTCCGTGTCCATCGAGGCAGGCCGCGCGGCGCCGAACTCGACGCCGGCTTCTCGCAGAAGGCGGCGCATCTTCCGCTGTCGCGTCGAGGTGAGGGCGTAGTGCGAGGCCAGCGCGACGCCCGCAGCGCCGATCGCGGGAAGCAACCATGGACCGGTGGCGGCGAATTCCTGAGCGTGCGGCGATCAGTGAACGCACCGCGCGCAGCGCCGCCTCATCGAGGGGCGGCAACGCTGGAACGCACGGGTAAGCCGAACGCGCGGCGCAGACGAGCGCTCTGACTCTGAGCGGATGCGGGTTCCTTGTGTCCTCATCGGAACGCCGCGGTCCCTTCGGTCGGACGGCCGCCGGGTCAGGCTGACGTTACCGCCCCGGTCCGTACTACCACCCAGCCACAGCGCGGCCATTGCTACGCCTGTCCTCTCATCGCGTCACACGGAGACACGCCCGTCCGATAGTCCGGCACGTGCCTCTCCGATCGCCGCCGTTCTCCTGTATGATCTGCGCCATGTCGACTGCCACCCGTTCGCTTCTGACGATCGACACGCCGATGGCGCCACCCGCATGGGCGGTGATGCAGCGCGAGCTGCTGCGCGCCCAGACCGCGGCCATCGATGCGTTCCATGCGAAGTACTTCGACGAGCGCGGCTACCTGCGCTGCGTGCCCCGCTGGGGCGGGGACGACGGTGCCGACGACGCCGCGGAGAACTTCACGAGCTGGACCCTGCTGTACGCGCTCGGCGCCGACCAGTCGGTGCTGGACCGCTACCTCAACGCCTGGGAGGGCCACCTGCGGCAGTACACGGAGGCCAAGACGGTCGAGGTCGAGTTCGCCCGCGACGGCATGTACTTCAAGGAGTTCCCGGTCATGTTCGACTGGGGCCACAACGGCGAGGGGTTCAACGCCTTCTACCTGCAGGGCCTGTGCACGCCGGACGACCTGACGTTCCAGAGCCGGACGCGCCGCTACGCCGGCTTCTACATGGACGAGGATCCGATCGCCAAGAACTACGACCCCCGCCACCGGGTGATCCGCAGCATGTTCAACGGCAGCCGCGGCCCGCTGATGCGCAAGGCGACGGCGCTGGACTGGACCGGCGACCGGATCGAGATCGAGGGGCGCTTCAAGCCCGGCCACCGGGAGACCAGCTACGAGCAGATGCTCGCCCATTTCGCCGAGTACAACGACGTGGTCGGCGACCATCCGCTCAACCTGCAGACCACCACCCTGGCGATCAACGCCTACATGATCGCCGGTGAAGCGAAGTACCGGGACTGGATCATCGAGTACGTCGGCGCCTGGAAGGAGCGCACGGAGGCAAACGGCGGCATCATCCCCACGAACGTCGGCCTGGACGGCACCCCGGGCGGGGCCGCCGACGGCCGCTGGTGGGGCAGCACCTACGGGTGGGGCTTCTCGATCGACGACTACCTCAACCCCGGCTCGGGCGGCCGCTTCCACCGCCACCTGTTCATCGAGCGGGCGCCGCGCGGGTTCGGCAACGCGCTGATGGTGACCGGCGACCAGGGCTACGTCGACACGTGGCGCGGCGTGATCGACGGCGTGAACGCCAACGCCAAGGTGATCGACGGCCAGACCATGTACCCGCAGAACTACGGCGAGGAGGAAGGCGAGCCGGGCTGGTACAACTACGCGCCCGAGCCGTACACGAACGGCGCCATGCCGGTCTGGTTCTGGTCGATGCGGGACGCCGACAAGAAGCTGATCGCCGGCGACGACTGGGTGCGCTACCTGGGCAGCGACAACCCCGGCTTTCCGGTGGAGTCGCTGCAGCGCGAGTTCGCGGAGTTGCGCACGCGCGTCGAGCGCATGCACCGGGACACCAGCTCGCCGGACACGCGCATGTCCGACGATCCGATGGGCGCCAATCCGGCGGTCGTGACCGCGTTGACGCAGCAGATGCTGGGCGGCCTGGAGACCTCGCACTACGGGTTCCCGGTGTACAGCCGGCTGCGCTACTTCGATCCCGAGCGCCGGCGGGCGGGCATCCCCCCGAACGTGGCGGCGCTGGTCGACTCGATGTCGGACACCGAGGTGGCGGTGACACTGGTCAACCTGGACCAGGCGGAGGCGCGCACCGTGGTCGTGCAGGCCGGCGCCTACGGCGAGCACCGCTTCGGCCAGGCGTCTGCCGGCTCGGCATGGGCGACCGTCGACCGCCCGCACGTGCGGGTGCGCCTGGAGCCCGGCTGCGGCGAACGGATCGTGTTCGAGCAGGCCCGCTACGCGGAACAGCCCACCTTCATGTTTCCGTGGGACCGGGCGGAGTAGCGTCCCAAGGGTGTGCGGCGCCTCGGGCGGCGCCCGCGTTCAGTCGGTCGGGCCGCGGATTAGCGGAGTTCGAGTTCCAGACGCATCCCCACGGCAGCCGCCGCGCGCTTGAGTGTATGCAGGGTAACTCCCTCGTTCTCCGGGTCGAGCAGTCGGTCGAGTTGCGAGCGGCTGGTTTCCATTCGTTCGGCCATGCGCGCTTTGGAAAGCTTCTGATCCTTCATCGCTTGCTCCAGCTTGTAAGCGAGGACCGACTTGACGGCGTCGTTCTTGGCATCTTCGTAGGTGCCGTCTTCCCGCAGCAAGCTTTCAAGTGTCGATCCCAAGTGCGGGTTCTCATCAGGCATATCGATGGTACTCCTTCATCCGACGCTCGGCGAGTTTCAGTTCCTTCAGCGGTGTCGCCTGGCTCTTCTTCATGAAGCCGTGCAACAGCACCATATTCTGGTCCGATACGACGAAGAACACGCGGGCGATCCGCCGGCCTTCAAGACGGCTGCGCACTTCGTAGAGACCCGGATAGGCGGACAGCGAGCGGCAGAGCGGAGCACCGCACGGCCAACCGAATTCGACTTTCGTCAGATCCCCGCCGATGCGCCTTCTATCCTCCAACGACTGGTCCATGAGCCACTCACGAACCGGCTCTCGACCACCACCGGGTGACCGAAAGAACCGAGCCACGATCGCTTTCCCTTGTGGCTTCACTTCGGGAAGGTACCATATTTGGTACTGTGCTTCCACTCCACGTCGATGAACGAGTCCCACTGGCCGCTGCGAGGAGTCGACAGCCTGGGCCGCTCACCAGCCGCGATGTGGGGGGAGTGAAAGTATGCTTTATTTCAGTCAACGGCTACTCAGGGAGCCGTTGCTGTCATCGAGAGCGGGCATCGGCACGGCCGGTTGTCGGGGCCGTCGAAGTGCGCTACCGTGAGCGGACCAAGGGGCCGTCTCCTGTGGACGCGCCGATTCCACTACCGCACTCAGAAGGAGATTTGCGATGAGAAGAACCGTGGTACTCGCAGTCACGGTGGCCATGCTGTGCGCCGCCGCATCCGTGTCCGCCGACGACTGGATGATGGACACGTCGCCCGTGACGCTGAAGGTCTACTCGGACCGCGGCTGGTTCCAGCCATGGGAGGGCCGGGGAGCCGAGTTCGTCACCGAGAAGACCGGGGTCGACCTGGAAATCCGCAAGCCGCCCGAGGACGACTCGACGGGCCAGGACATCAACCTGATGATCGCCAGCAACGACTGGCCGGACCTGATGGTCGTCGACTGGAACAACCCGGGCGTGCCGCAGTTGATGGACGCCGGACTGGTCCATGACGTCAACGAGCTGATCGATGCGCATGCGCCGAGCTTCCGCGCCTACCTGGACGACGCCATCGGCCCGGAGCTGTTGGGCGGCACCTACGCTCACACCGACGGCAAGACCTATCGGCTGGCCTTCGGTGGCAACCTGGGGGCGAAGGACTCCGCGATGGCGGCCGAGGTCGGGTTCGCGATTCCGTGCTGGCTGCCGCGCTTCGGCGTGCGCCAGGACTACTTCGATGAGATCGGCGCGCCGGAGATCCGCAACGCCGACCAGTTCTATGAAGCCGTGAAGGCCATGGCGGCGAACCATCCGGACAAGATCCCCGTCCTGGGCGACAAGAACACCAAGCACGCGTGGTTCACCTACCACTTCGGCACCAACCACACGTGGGGCAACTACTACGCCGACCCCGACGCCAAGGAGATCAAGTACTACACCAGCCACCCGGCGTTCCCGGAGGCGATCAAGTTCATGAACAAGCTGGCGCGTGAGGGCCTGTATCCGGAGGAGGCGCTCATCTGGACGTCCGAGGTCCACGAGGAATGGGTGGCCGGCAACGTCATCGTGATCATGACCAACGACTGTCCCCCCGGGCAGGCCATGCCCATAGGCGAGACCGGAACCACGCGCTACGTGCTGCCCCCGTGGGACACCTATGCCTACAGCCTGTGGCGCACGCCGTGGATGGCCGACCTGTTCCCGACCGCGTCGGACAAGTCAGATCGCGCGATCCGCTTCGTCCAGTACTACGCCAGCCCCGAGGGGTTCGCCGACACCTCCGCCGGTGTCGAGGGCGACGAGTGGACCGGTGATCCCGTGAACGGCCCCCACTTCTCTTACAATGCCGACAACTACGTCACTCCGCTCTTCCCGGACGGGCTGCCGACTTGGTTCCCGGAGTTCCTGGAAATGGTCAATGCCGACTGGACCAACCTGATCACGGCCGGGATCCATCTGCCGCCGATCATCACCCTGGACGGCATCAAGCTGGGTGCACCTCGCTGGCAGAATGGACCGAGTGCGAACGACGTCGCCTTTGTCGAGATGATGACGCCGTACTTCACGGCCGGTCCCGAGCTGTACGTCCCGATCCGCGGTGACAGCGACATCGGCATCATCCGCGAGCGGGTGGACAAGCTGTTCGAGGACTACTTCGCCCGCATGGTCTTCGCCGACAGCGAGGAAGAGGCCGTCAGCCTGATCGCCGAGTTCCAGGACAAGGCCGGGCAGGCGGGACTCGCCCAGTTCGAGGCCGAGGCGACGAGCATCTACCGCTCCAACCTCGGTATGTAATCCGTCGCGCCTCCCCTGGGGGCGTGACCATTCGTTACGACGAGCGACGCTCGGTTCGTCGCAAGGGCACGCCGGTACAAGCAGCCGGCGTGCCCTTCTGATTAAGTGGGCGTTCGGTCTCCCAACCGGGATGAGAGGAATGCGAGCAGACGAGCTGACCATCCCCGTGACCGCGCCCGCCCCGCTTCGCGAGAAACGGGCGTCGGTCCGGGACTACGGCGCCGATCCGGCCGCCGACGACAACTACGGCGCCTTCCAGCAGGCGCTCGACGACAGCCGCGACCGCGGCATCTCCACGCTGAGCGTTCCGCCGGGAATCTACCGCTTCGCGACGGCGCGCCCCCTCTGCCTGCGCGGTCTGGAGGACTTCACGCTCGACGGGAGCGGCGCCGAGCTGATCTTCAGCAGGGACGAGGACTTCATCCACCTCTCCGACTGCCGGCGCGTCGTGCTGCGCGACCTGGTGGTCGACTGGGACTGGGGCACGGCGCCGCTGGCCAGCATCGCGCAGGTGCGCGCAGCCGCCCCGGCCCGCGACTGGGTCGAGCTCGAGTTCACCGAGCACGACCATGTCGACGCCGGCATGACCTTCGCCACCATGAACGCGCTCGACCCGCAGCGGCTCACGCCGGGGTGCGAGGGCGGCCGGGAGTACGGGCGCGGATTCTCCAGTGTGCGCAAGGCGGGCGCCAACGTGCTGCGCTGCCACCTCGATCCGGCCGGGCTGTCCGAGCTGTTGTTCAACCCGGGTTCGGTGTACCTAGTCCGGCACTTCCTGCACGACTCACCGGCGTTCACGATCAGCGATTGCCAGCACCTGTCGCTGCATCGGATCACCGTCCACTCGGCGGCCGGCGCCGGCTTCATCGTCCGCGGGGACACCGGCAACTGGGAGGCGGTGGCCTGCAGGATCGCCCTGCGGCCGGGCGCAACCCGTCGCATCACCACCACCTCGGACGGCCTGCACCTGGCCCAGAGCCGCGGGTTCTTCAGGCTCGAAGGCTGCGACTTCAGCTTCCACGGCGACGACTGTCTGAACATCCACGACAACATCTCCATGGGCGTGCGCGACGTGCGGCGCCACACCCTGATCGCGCGCCACGTCCGCGAGGACGAACGGCCGCTGCACGTGGGCGATCCGGTCGAGTTCCGGCGTCCGGACCTGTCGCCTGCCGGGTTCACGAGCCACGTCACGGACCTCCGCTACCTGCCGGACGACGAGTGCGAGCTGGTTTTCGCCGACGTGCTGCCGGCTGACCTCGACGCGCAGACCATCCTGTTCAACCGCCGCTATGACAGCTCCCACTACCTGGTCCGCGGCAACCACTTCCACGAGAACCGCGCGCGCGGCGTCCTCCTGCAGGCGTGCCACGGACTGGTGGAAAGCAACCGGTTCTACCGCAACCAGGGCGCCGCGGTGCAGATCGAGACCGGGGCCAGCTTCGGGACGTGGTCGGAAGGGATGGGGGTCGAGGATCTGATCGTCCGCGACAACACCTTCCACACCTGCGACGTCAACGACTGGGGCAAGGCCGTGGTGTACATCAGCGCGTTCCTGCCCGCGGGGGTGCCGGTCACGCCGCAGGGATCGCCCAACCCCACCAGCACGATCGGCGACTCGGGGTCCTTCTATCGCACCGCCTACCCGATCTTCCGGGACCTGCTCTTCGAGAACAACCGCTTCGTGGACTACCCGCGCAGGGCCATGATCGTCAGCTCGGCGCGGGACGTGACGGTGCGCGACAACACGTTCAGCAATCCCACCTCGCGCGCGCAGAACAACCCCGAACGGGGCTCCATCTGGGTGGAGCTGTCCAGCCGGGTGACCGTGCAGGGCAACGACTGGCAGCCGTCGCCGTATCAGGCGGAGCGCACGGTGGAGCGGGACTCCGCAACCGCGAGCGACGTCACGATGATCGATTGAACGCTACCGTGCGTTCCGCCGGGAAGCGCAGGGTGTAGCTGCCGCCCGCCCTGGTCTGCAGCTCCTGCACGGTGCTGCCGTAGCGAACGCGGCACCGGCCGCCGCGGTCCGCGCGAACCAACGCTTCGGCGAGTGCGCCGCCGCGCCAGCGGGCATCCACGGAAAAGGCGCCGCGCGCGCGAAAGCCGCGGAAGGAGCCGTCGGCCCACGCGGACGGCAACGCGGGCAGCAGGTGGATGACGCCGGCGTGGCTCTGCAGGAGCATCTCCGTGATCGCGGCGGCGACGCCCATCATGTCGCCGACCTGCACCTGGCCGTGGGCGTCCACGAACAGGTTCGGATAGAGCTTGCGGGCGAACGACCGCTCAATCAGCTCCAGAGCGCGATCGCCCAGGCGGAGCCGGGCCAGGATCGCGGCGATCCAGCCCAGGCTCCAGCCCTGCGCGTCGTAATCGTGGCGCAGCCGGTGCTCGACCGAGCGCTGCGCCGCCCGAGCCAGCTCGGGATCGCGGTCGGGCTGCACCCGGTAGCCGGGCATCAACCCGTACAGGTGGGAGACGTGGCGGTGGCCGGGCTCCGCCTCCGCCGGTTCGTGGCGCCACTCGCGGAGCCGGCCGTCGCTGCCGATCGCCGGCAGCGCCAGCCGGTCGCGCGCCGCGCGGACTTGGCGCAGCAGGCCGTCGTCGATCTCCAGGATTTCGGCTGCCTCGATGAAGCCGTCGAACGTGTGCCAGATGATCTCCTGGTCGCACGCGCACCCCATCGACAGGCTGCAGGCGCGGCCGTTCGCGTCCAGGAATCGATTCTCCGGCGACGCGCCGGGCCCGGAAACCAGCGTGCCGTCGTCCGGGTCCACCGCCAGCCAGTCGAGCAGGAACAGCGTGCAATCCCGGAGCACGGGATAGGCGCGTTCCGACAGGAACGCCCGGTCCCGCGTATAGCGGTAGTGGTCGATCATGTGCTGGGCACACCACGCGGCGCCCATCAGCCACATCCCCCAGAGCGGTTCCCCGTACACCGCCGCGTACCCCCACGCGTCGGTGTCGACGCCGGCGAAGAACCCCCGGCATCCCAGCTCCCGCGCCGCCCGTCCGCCGGCCACTCGCAGGCGTTCGGTGAGGTGGAACAGCGGCTCGTGGCACTCCGGCAGAGCCAGCGGCTCGGCGAGCCAGTAGGCCTCCTGGAGATTGACGTTGATGTGGTAGTCCGAGTGCCACGGCGCGCGCAGCAGCGGGTTCCACACCCCCTGCAGGTTGGCCGGCAGCGTGCCGGGCCGGGACGCGGCGATGAACAGGTAGCGGCAGTAGTGGAAGTAGAGCAGCAGCAGCCCGGGGTCTGCCACGCCGGCTGCCGCGGCGCTCACGCGCGCGTCCGTGGCCCGGTCCCCGCCCGCGTCGACCGCAAGCTGCAGGTCCACCCGGCCGAACAGGCGTCCGTGGTCCGATTCGTGATGCTCGCGCAGCTCCTCATACGGCCGGCCGGCTGCGTCGTCGAGCCGCTGCCGGCACGCGGCCGTCAGGTCGCCGGGCAGCGGGCGCGAAGGGTCATCGAACCGATAGTCCGTGGCGATGGCCACCAGGACGGTCACGGAACGTGCGCCCCGGACCCGCAGCGACTCGGGCGCATCGACCGGGCCGTCATCACCAGCTCCGCGCCGGACCGGAGGTCGGTGACGCCGCCCGCGCCGCCCGGGTGCTGCAGTGCGAACGAAGCGCCGACGCGCGGCTCATCGGCATCGAGGCGCAGAACCACGATGTCGTCGGCGGCCGAAACGAACGCCTCGCGGCGATGGCGGACGCCTGCGCACCGGTACTCCACCGTGGCGACCGCGGTGCGCAGGTCGAGCCGCCGGCGGTAGTCGTGCACGGCTGCCTGCCCGTGTCCGAGCTCCATCGACAGGTAGCCGGCCGGCTGGTAGCTGCGCGGCGAGATGCGCGGGGCAAGGAGATGGCGCTGGCAGTAGCGTTCCGCATCGAAGTGGCGGCCGGCGGACAGCAGGCGCCGGATCTCCGCGACGTGACGCCGCGCGTGCGGCTGCATGACCGGCACCGGCGGCCCGGCCCAGATCGTCTTTTCGTTGAGCAGCACCTGATCACGCCCGATGCCGCCATAGATCATGGCGCCCAGGCGGCCGTTGCCGAGCGGCAGGGCGGCGCTCCAGCCGCGCGCGGGCCGATCCCGGTCGGAGACCGGCCGGTCCAGGGCCGCCGGAGCGTTGTACCAGAGGTCGTGCACGGAGTCGGAGGCTCGCGGTGGTGCGCGGATTACGCCTTGATGTGGCCGACCAGCAGTCCCTTCACGAAGTAGCGCTGCAGGAACGGGTAGGCGACGGTGATCGGAAACACGGTGACCACGATCGTGGCGTACTTCATCGATTCCATGGTCACCAGCATCTCGGAGGTGATCATCTCCGCGCCGGGTTGGATGCTCTGCGACTGGGCGGAGGCCACCCGGTAGAACGCCTCCAGGCTCGACATGGTCTTGATCAGGATCGTCGGCACCGTCCACCACTTCTGGTTGAACACGAAGTACGCGGATGCGAACCAGTCGTTCCAGTGCAACACGCCCACGAACAGGGCGATCGTCGCCAGCACAGGCCTGGACAGCGGCAGCATGATGCTCACGAAGATGCGGAAGTCGCCGGCGCCGTCGACCTTCGCCGAGTCCTCCAGCGACTGGGGCAGCTCCCGGAAGAACGCCATGAACAGGAGCGCGTGATAGTAGGCGAACAGCTCGGGAACGATGTAGACCCAGAACGTGTTGAGAAGGCCTATCGCGCGGTACAGCAAGTAGGTCGGGATCAGTCCGCCCGAGAAAAAGAGCGTGACCAGGCCGATCATCGAGTAGGTCTTGCGAAAGACGAGGTGCCTCTTGGAGAGCCCGTAGGCGACCATGGACGTGAAGAACACGGCGGTCACCGTGCCCACCGCCGTGCGCAGGATCGTCACCAGGAACGCGGTGCCGATGAGGGGATCGCCCAGCACGACGCGGTAGTTGGTCAGCGTAGGGCGGCGCGGGAACAGGAACAGCCCGCCCTTGGCCGAGTCGATCCCCTCGTTGAGGGAGCGCAGGATGACGTAGTAGAAGGGGTAGAGGGTGACGATGAGCACGATCAGCGCCAACGCGACCACGACCATGTTGATGACGCGGTCCTCCCTCGACTGGGCCATGCGCGCGAGCGCCATCAGAACAGGCTCCTGCCGCTGATCCGGCCCGACAGCCAGTTGGTGATGACCACCAGGATCATCGCCAGCAGCGACTGCATCAGTCCGACCGAGGTGGCGAACGAGTAACGGCCGAGCTCCAGGCCCATTTCCAGGATGTAGTACTCCAGAACGTACGAGGTCTCGCGCGTGAACAGGTTGCCGAGCAGGTACGACGTGTCCAGGCCGGCGCGCACCAGCCCTCCCATGCTCAGGATCAGCAGCACCGCGATGAGGCCGGTCATGTTCGGCAGGGTGATCCGCCACGCGCGCCGCAGCCGTCCCGCGCCATCGATGGTCGCCGCCTCGTAGAGCTGCTCGTCGATGCCGGCGATCGCCGCCAAGTAGAGGATGGCGCTCCAGCCCATGCTCTTCCAGACGTTCACCATCGTCGCCAGCAGCCGCCAGTACTCGGGTTTCGTCCAGAACAGCACCGGTTCGTCGACCAGGCCGACGGCAACCAGCACGTCGTTGACGATGCCGCGGCGGTCGAGCAGCAGGATGAACAGGTAGGCGGTGACCACGTAGGAGATGAAGTGCGGCAGGTAACTGGTGGTCTGCACCACCCGCTTGAATCCGGTGCGGGGGATCTCGTTGATCAGCAGCGCCAGCAGGATGGGTGCCGGGAAGCCGAACACCAACCCGTAGAGGCTGAGCAGCACGGTGTTCCGGAACGCGGGATAGAACTCCGGATCGGTGAGCGCCCAGGTGAAGTGCTTGAGTCCCACGAACGGGCTGGCGAAGTAGCCCATGAGGATCTTGAAGTCCTGGAAGGCGATGATCAGGCTGATCATCGGCAGATAGGCGAAGATGAGGAGGAACAGCACCCCCGGCAGGGTCATGAGCTGCAACTGGAGCTGTCCCCTGAACCGCCGCATCAGCGGTACGCGCACGATCGGCGCCGCGCGGCCGATTGCCGCCCTGTCCGCCATGGGCTCAGTCACGCCCCTTGCGCACATAGGGGGCGGTCGGCGTGATCCGTTCGGTGAAGTGATCCTCGCCGCTGTCGATGCCGTCCAGATCCCACGCGTCCAGGTGACGCAGCGTCACCACGTGCTTGGAGTCGATGGGCGCGCCGCGCACGAAGAAGTGATACGCCAACCGGTCGGGGTCCGGCGGGTAGATGCGGTTGGCCATCGGCACGCCGTCGCCGGCGAACACCTCCAGTACCGACGCGTCCACGAACACCCGCAGCCGCACCTCCGCGCCGGCTTCGATTCCCGCCGGCGCGGTGTACTCGTTGTCCGGCGTGAGCATGCGGAGCTGTCCGTCGGCGGTGGAGTAGGTCACCTCGCAGGCGAACGGTCCGTCGGCGATGCGCAGGCCGCAGGAGAAGTCCTTGTACTCGATATCGTCCGGCGAGCCCGGATCCACGGCCAGCGCGATCTCCACCGACGAGCCCAGGACGCCGAGCTCGCAGACCTCGCCGACAGCGAACGTGCGGTCGGCCCATCGGCGGTGGTTGCGGCGCAGCGCGGCGATCTCGCCGGCGGGCACGACGTCGAACGTGCCCTGCCGGTTGGGGATGAATTGCCGCGGCACCGTGAACACGCCGGACCAGCGGATGTCCGGGTCTTGCGTGCGCCGCTGCTTGTCCGGGATCCAGCCCCACATGAACAGCCGCCCCGCGTCGTCGCGGGTCAGGACCGAGACCAGGAAGTTGTGGCCGTGGTCGGCGAAGCCGCGCCGCTCCTCGATGAAGCGGCCGTCCCGGATCGTGCCGACCATGTACTGGCGGTGGGCAAGGTTGCTGAGCAGGTGCCGGCCGTCGTCGAGGGGCCACACGCACGGACACTCGTAGTAGATGCCTTCCCGCTCGGCGTCGTCGGCCGACCAGAGGATGCCGCGGTAGCGCCACTCGCAGAGGTCGGACGAATCGAACAGCAGCACCAGGGATCCGGCCTTGTGCCGGCGCCCGGAGCCGACGGCCATGAAAAAGCCGTCGCGGTCGCGCCATACCCACGGATCGCGCATGCCCATCAGGTGCTCGTCGGCGCGCTCCGTATCGTAGGGGATGCCCAGGTCTTCATGGTCGGGCGGGAGGGTGGCGACGGGGTTGGCGTGGTGCGCCCGGAAGCCCTGCAGGTCCTCCCCGTCGCTGACCGCCAGGTACACGTCGCGGTTCTCGATCGTGTAGAAGGCGTACACCTTGCCCTCGTGCGCAATCAGGTTGCCGGACCAGAGGTGGCGGTCCGCGGCGACGCCGTGCTCGGGGGAGGTGAGCGCGGGCGGATAGTGCGTCCAGGTGACCAGGTCGGCGCTGGCCACGTGGCCCCATTGGCAGGGGCCGTGCATGGCCCGGAAGTCGGGCGAGTAGCTGTGCTGGTAGGTCACGTGGTAGCGGCCGCCGGCGAAGACGGGGTGCGTGTCTCCGGCGGCGCCGAAGGGTGCCGCCAGGTGGTAGCGAGGGTACCAGCGATCGGCCCGCACCTCCCGGCGCAACGCGTCCACGGTGCGGCGGTACGCCGTCAGCCCCTCTGTCGCCGCCGCGTTGCCCATCGACAAGCCATCGTGTTCCAATTCGTCGATGAGGACAACATCCCGCTACTCCGGCGCGGCAGGAGCCTGACGCATGCTGCTTGAGAACGACATGCTGCGCGTGCAGCTCCACGACGGCATACCGGTCGTCGCGTCGTACACGCACCTTCCCACAGACCAGACGCTGCTCGGCGACCCGGGCGCGACGCCACTGACGATCAACGGCGACGCGGTCGCATGGAGTGAGCTGACCGTCGATCACTCCGCAACGGCGACCTCCGCGGCGTTCCACGTGTCCTACGGCGACATCTCGTTCGACTACCGGCTCGACCTGGAGGCCGATTGCCTGCGGCTGCGCATCGACGGCATCTCCGGGCCGCTCGCCACGCTCGGCTTCGGCGGCTCGCCGCTGCTGCAGGTGAGCGACCCGGAGTACCGGTACGCCCGCATCTCGTTCGAGGAGGACAGGGAAATCGCCAAGAAGTGGTGGCGGGAGCACTTCGGCGCGGTCGGCGGCGACAGCGACGCGTGCGACGTGATGCACGGCTGCGTCTGCCACCCCGACCGGCTGTGCGCCTTCGTGCACAGCAACTTCCCGCTGCTGCCGGCGCGCCATGCCAACGGTCCCGGCGGCTACTCGGTCGCCCTCAACGACTACCGCTACCGGCTGCGTTCGCGGACGATGTGGCCGCTCGACGTGAAGGTGGTGTTCCTGCAGGACTACAACGGCGACGGCATCATGGACTGGAGCGACTGGGCGCTCTGGGTCAACCGCTCCCTGCCGGACGCCGACGAGCTGTACCGCACGACCATTTCCTACAAGATCTTCCTGACGCTCAAGAACGACCAGGTGTTCACCACCTACCCGCAGATGATGGAAATCGTGCGCGCCATCCACAACGTCGCTGACGGCATCCCCCAGCTCATCTACCTGGTCGGCTGGCAGAACCAGGGCCACGACGACAACTATCCGACCATGGACCGGATCAACCCGCGGCCCGGCGGCAGGCACCGTCTGCTGCGGGCCATCGACGAGTGCGAGCGGGACTACGACACGACCGTCAGCTATCACATCAACATCGACGACGCCTATCCCGAAAGCCCGGACTGGGACCCGTCGTACATGTCCGCCGAGAGCGGCAAGCCATGCGGCGTCGTGCACACACTGGACTGGGAGCTCGGCCACTTCCGGCGGCGCATGGAAGGGATGCTGCGCATGGTGCCCGTGCCCCGGACCCTGCACGTCGACAACACCCGCATCTGCAACACGGCCGCCCGCGATTTCGACGGCATCGGCGAGCTGGAGGAGCTGTACTGCGGGCTGTTGCCCATGGCGGAGTGGCTCAAGGAGAAGGGCATCAGCCTCACCACCGAAGGCACGAACGGCATGCCCATCGACGGGACGCTGCTGTTCTCCGGGTGGTTCCACTACGACTGCGGGCTCATCGGCCGGCAGATGCTGCACCGCAAGATCGTCGGCGGCGGCGCCGGCCGCCACTTCGGCGAGCTGTACGCGCGCGACTACGCACTCGGCTCCAACATCCACGTCGACTTCGCCTACGGGCGCCGCGACGTCGTGGTCAGTTATCTGGAGGACTGGCGCGGCATGGTCGACCGGATCTACCTGGGCTCGCTCCTCTATCTCTACTTCCTGGAGCGCGAGATGGTGGTGTGCCGCGGCACCTGGCCGGACGACATCCACATGGAGTACGACGACGGCACCGTCGTGGACATCACCTCCCAGTACACCATGACCGTCAAGCGCGGTGACATGGTGATCGCCAAGGACAACGACACGCGCTGCGTCCCGCTGGGAGACGCGCTGTACCTCTACTCACCGGTCGGCGACCGGCAGAGCTTCGTCCTGCCGCCGGAATTGCACGGCAAGCCGTTGCGGATCGTCATGCTGTCGCGGGACGGCGTCGAGGAGCACGATTTCGCGCTGCCGGCCGACGCCCACTACCACGTTAAGCACGACCGCATCGACTTCCACTGGATGGCGACCTACGTGCCGTACAAGGTGACTCTGGCGGAGCCGGCGGCCGACCCCGCGCAGGACTGACGCATGCTGCTCGAGAACGAAACGCTGCGCGTGCAACTCCATGACGGGATTCCCGCCGTCGCGTCGTACACCCATCTCGCCACCGGCCAAGCGCTGCTCGGGGATCCGGACGCGACGCCGCTCGTGATCAACGGCGCCGCGGTCGCGTGGAGCGATCTGACCATCGATCGATCCGCAACGGCGACGGCGGCGGCATTCCACGTCACGTACGGCGACATCTCGTTCGACTGCCGGTTCGAGCTGGAGCCGGACTGCCTGCGCCTGCGCCTCGACGGTGTCTCCGGGCCGCTCGAGACGCTCGGCTTCGGCGGCTCGCCGCTGCTGCAGGTGAGCGGCCGGGACTGGCGCTACGCCCGCATCGCTGTTTCCGAGCCAAGCGAGAATGGCAAGAAGTGGTGGCGCGAGCACTTCGGCTCGGTCGGCGGCGATCAGGCCGAGTGCGACGTGATACGTGGCTGCATCTACCATCCGGACCGGCTGTGCGCCTTCGTGCACAGCAACTTCCCGCTGCTGCCGGAGCGCCATGCCAACGGCGCCGGCGGCTATTCGGTCGCCCTCAGCGACTACGGCTACCGGGTGCGCTCACGGACGATGTTCCCGCTCGACGTGAAGGTCGTCTTCCTGCAGGACTACAACGGCGACGGAACCATCGACTGGAGCGACTGGGCGCTCTGGGTCAACCGCACCCTGCCGGACGCCGACGATCTGTATCGCTCGACGATCTCCTACAAGATCTTCGTTACCGTCAAGAACGACCAGGTGTTCACCACGTTCCCGCAGATGACGGAGATCGTCCGCGCCATCCACAACGTCGCCGACGGTATTCCTCAGCTCATCTACATGGCCGGCTGGCAATACCAGGGGCACGACGACCGTTACCCGTCGATCGACCAGGTCAATCCGCGCGCCGGCGGCGCGCACCGTCTGCTGCGGGCCATCGACGAGTGCGAGCGAAACTACGACACGACCGTCAGCTACCACATCAACATCGACGACGCCTATCCCGACAGCCCGGACTGGGACCCGTCCTACATGACCGCCATGGACTGGGATCCGTCGGACGGCGGGCGTCCCTGCGGCGTCGTGCACACCTTGGATTGGGAGCTCGGGCACTTTCGCCGGCGCATGGAAGCGATGATGCGCACGGTGCCCGTGGCCCGCACCCTGCACGTCGACAACACCCGCATCTGCAATACGGCAGGCCGCGGCTTCGGCGGCATCGGTGAGCTGGAGGAGCTCTACTGCGGGTTGCTGCCCATGGCGGAGTGGTTGAAGGAGAGGGGGATCAGCCTCACCACCGAAGGGACGAACGGCATGCCGATCGACGGGACGCTGCTGTTTTCGGGGTGGTTCCACTACGACTGCGGGCTCATCGGCCGGCAGATGCTGCACCGCAAGATGGTCGGCGGCGGCCCCGGCCGCCACTTCGGCGAGCTGTACGCGCGCGACTACGGGATCGGCTCGAACATCCACGTCGACTTCTCGTACGCGCGCCGCGAGTTCGAGGTCAGTTACCTGGAGGACTGGCGCGGCATCGTCGACCGGATCTACCTGGGCACGCTGCTCTACCTCTATTTCCTGGAGCGCGAGATGGTGGTGGCCCGCGGCACGTGGCCGGACGACGTCCACATCGAGTACGACGACGGCACCGTCGTGGACATCACGTCCCGGCACACCATGACCGTCGTACGCGGCGACATGGTGATCGCCAGGGACAACGACACGCGCTGCATCCCGCTGGGAGACACCCTGTACCTCTACTCACCGGTCGGCGACCGGCAGAGCTTCGTCCTGCCGAGCGAGTGGCACGGCAAGCCGTTGCGGATCGTCATGCTGACCCGCGACGGTGTCGAGGAGCACGACGAGGCGCTGCCCGCCCGATGGAAGTACCGGGTCGAGCACGACCGCATCGACTTCCACTGGATGCCGCCGTACGTGCCCTACAAGGTGACGCTCGCAGATCAGGCTTGAGGGCCCGGCTCGGCCGGCCGCTCCCAGATCGACCGCATCTCGTGAACGCGCAGGCGGTCCACGCGCACGGCGCCGCCGGCGGTCCGCAGCAGGACGGCGCCGGCGGTCTGCGGGAAGGCACACCGGACCGGCGTGTAGTAGCGGCCGCGCGCGCTGAAGATCTCCAGGAAGATCGTGTCGACGATCAGCCGCAGGTCCAATCGGCCGTCCACCGGGGCCAGCGGTGCCCGTACGTCGTTGTCCTCCAGCGCCTCGTGGAACTGCAGTTCCATCGCCTGCAGGTCGAGCCGGATCTGTTTCCCCAGGATTTCGAGCGTCAGGGCGCCGGCGCCGGCCGGCGTCAGCTCCAGCTCGATGTCCAGGAGCCTGCCGGCGGGCCGCACCTCGAGCGGCTCGGCGTCGCTGACCACGGTGCCGTCCGGTACGCTCGCGGTGTCGAAGCGCAGGCGGTCCAGCTCGGCCACCGGGTTCTGATGGATCCGCAGGCCTTCGTCCTTGCGCCGCAGGGTCAGCTCGATCGGAAAGCTGATGAGGCTGTTCAGCATCGGGTTCAGGCCGCTGACCTGGCCCTTGGCCACCAGGATGCGCCGGCCGTCCGGCGCGTCGTTGAAGGTCTGTGACGCGTACAGGCTGCCGTCGGTGTACTTGAAGCGGATGATGTCCGTCTCCGGCACGAAGCGCGTGCCGTCGAACGTGCCCAGGTAGTAGTCGCAGCTCGCGCCGAAGAACACCCACCTGCTTGTGCCCGGCTCGTCCTGCACGGGAAGCTCGAAGAGCTCCGGGCACTCGTGCATGCCGGGCACCTGGCTCCGGAACTGCCAGTGCAGCAGATCCGTGGAGGTCATGATGAAGTGCACGTCGTTGTGGATGTAGAGCACCATGACCCAGTGCCTGCCGGGCTGATACCAGAACACTTTCGCGTCGCGGTTGCCGCGGTCGATGTTGCGGATGACCGGGTTGCCGTCCCAGGGGCGCCAGGTGCGCCCCCGGTCGGTGCTGTAGACGATGCAGACGTCCACCGACCGGCCGTGCGACAGCCGGTTGGAGCCGCCGTAGGCGGTGTAGAAGATCACCATCGGCGTGCGGCCGGGGCTGCCCAGGCCGGACGAGTTGTGGTGGTCGACCACGCACGAGCCGGACACGGCCACGCCCCGCTCGTCGGGCCAGAGCGTGTCGGGAAGCTCTTCCCAGTGCACGAGGTCGCGGCTGACCGCGTGGCCCCAACCCCAGTTGCAGTTCGAGTTGCCGGGCGTGACGTTGCACGGCACGTGCTGGTAGTGCAGGTGCCATTCCCCGTCGAACCAGACCAGGCCGTTGGCGTCCGAGGACGCGCCGCGGCGCGGCGCGTAGTGGAGCAGCGGCCGGCCGGGCTCCCGGTACAGGTCGTCGCAGCCGACCATCCGGTCGCCGATGCGCACGGCCGCCAGCAGGTCGGTGGCCGGCGGCGCCGCGGCGTCGGCGAGCTCTTCGATGCGCAGCGTCAGGTCCATCCCCTCCCAGGCCGACAGGTCGACCGGCACCCAGAAGTCCGGATCGTCGAGCGCGATGCTCACGGTGTTGGAGGCGACCGTGTGCCCTCCGCCGGTGAGCTGGATCTCGCGAAAGGGTGAGCGCAGGCCGACGGGAAGGTTGAGGAAGCGGTGCCCGGCCCGGAAGCGGCGCTCCGCGAAGGTCGGCAGCGGGAGCGGCGGCGTGTCGGTCTGCGCGATCTGGTCGGCCAGGATGTGGCCCCAGGGGCCGGTGTGCTGATCGACGATCTCCACCCGGACCTGCCTGCCCGCCAGGTCGGCAAGGTCGAACCAGTCCCACGCCAGGTGGTCCGCGCCGTCCGCCTCCCACTGGCTGCGCGGCGCCGTGCGCACGACGTGGCCGTCGTGGACGAGGTTGAGGGCGACGTAGCCGGGGTCGTTGTTGCCGTAGTAGGTGCGGCGGCCGCCGCCGATCAGGAAACTCAGGTAGCGGCGCTGCGCCGTGAACGGAGGCGAGATCAGCCGGCCGAGCGCGGGGTCGCCGCCGTGAAAGCTGGAGGCGTAACCGTCGCCGAGATAGCCGGTGACCTCCGTCTGGCCGGGCAGGACGCCGCGCACGGGCGCGGGGCCGAAGGCGGTGCCCTCGACCGTCCACCCGCCCCAGTCGTCGCCTTCGAAGTCGGCGAGGAGGATGTCGGGCCGCGTCTGCCTGGGTGCCGCCATCAACTGTCGCCGGCCGGACGGTGCAATGGCCGCCCGGTGCGGTCAAGCACGGTGGTCCGTCGCACACTGAACCGCATCGGGGTTTGCCGCGACGCCGATGGTCGCCCCAGCGTCGTCGATGCCGAGCACCAGGAGGCCGCCGGCGCCATTTGCGAAAGCACACAGCGTCCTGCCGACGCCCGCATGTCGTCGACGCCGCGCTTGAACTCGGTAGCGGCATCCTCTCCCGCGTGGACACGCCGCTCGACCTCGGCCCACTCCATCGTCGTCCGTGTCGGAGCATACCAGCAGCCCGGCCGGGTGATCGTCGTTGCGGGGTCAGGCAACCCTTGCCGGATGCGACATTCGCGTATACACAGAGGCCGCGCAGGAGGTCGCTACATCGTGCATGACGACAGGAACGACACCCCGGTGGTCCTCGATAGCCCGGAGCTGCAAGTAGAGCTGGATCCGAACCTGCCGCTGGTGAGGGGGTATCGCCACCTCCCGACCGGCCGCGCCTTCGGAGGCAGTCACGACGGGACGCTGCGCGTGAACGGAGCCGAGTTCCGCATGAGCGACCTGGAGATCGAGCCGCGCGCCATCCCCGACGGCCGCTGCTACGGCGTCTCGGTTCCCGAGCAGCGGATCGCGTTCGAGCTGGCTTTTACGCTTGCCGGTGCCACGCTGTCGCTGAGGATGCAGGACATCGACGACGAGCGCACGCCGCTTGCGAGCCTGCAGTGGGTGGACAGTCCCCTGCTGGTCTGCGACGCCCCGGCGCTCCGCTTCTTTCGCATGTTCACGACCGAGCCCGACCAGAAAGCGATGGGCAAGATGTGGCTCCGCGACGCCGACGGCGCCGTTCGCGACGCGCCGGACGAGGCCGAGCCGGTGCCGCTGATCTACGGCGCGCTCTACCAGCCGGAATCGGTCTGCGCGTTCCTGCACTCCAACTACCCGTTGTTTCCGCAGTCCCATCGGATCACCGCAGGGCGGTGCGAGATTCACCTGGGCGATTACCGGCATCGGGTGCGCGACCGCGTGGTGCCGCCGCTGGAGGCTGACATCGTCTTCCTGGGCGATATCAATCAGGACGGGAGGGTGGACGCCAGCGACTACCGCCTGTGGCTCAACCGCCGGCTGCCCGACGGCGATTCCGTGTATCGGACGTCGCTCTGGTACAAGATCCTCTGCGACATGAGCGGCCACTATCCCAAGGTGGGCGTGACCGCGACGATCGAGGAGTCCGAGCGGATCATCCGCTCGATCCATCACGTGACCGACGGCCTCCCGCAGGCCGTCTTCATGACCAACTGGAACGCCCAGCAGCCCGAAGCCGCGTACCCGGCGCTCGACCTGTACAACCACAACATCGGCACCCCGGAGGAGCTGCGCGCGCTGGCGGCGACCTGCAAGGAGCTGGGCGGACTGCTCAGCTACCACACGAACATCGACGATGCCCACCTCACCAGCAAGGACTATGACGAGGCGCTCCTGGGCCGCCGCTACGATCCGCACGGCACGGTGTGGGACGAGAACGGCGAGGCCTGGGACGAATCGGTCATTGCCGGCATATCCCACACCCGCGACGTGGAGAGCGGGGCGATCTTCCGCCGCCTGGAGGCGATGATGCGGGTGATCCCGGTGGAGCGGACGATCCACATGGACAACATCCGGCTTACCAACTGCGACCCGGACGCCGACCCGGACGACATCGGCGTCACCGAGGAGCTGGTGTGCGGCATGCTGCCGATCGTGGAGTGGCTCCGCGACCGCGGCATCAGCGTGTCGGGTGAGGGCTACAACGGCCTGCCGATCGACCCGACGCTGCTGAACGCCGCGTTCTGGCACCACGACGCGAGCGACCTCTCGCGGCAGATCTTCCACCGCAAGGTGATGGGCGGCGGGCGCGGCGACCACTACGGCGGCGCGACGACCATGGACTACGGTATCTGCAAGTCCATCCACCAGGACATCACGTACCGCCCGGTCAGCGTCTCCGCGCTCGGCAAGGAGACGTACCTGGAGTACTTCCCGTGGCTGCATGACCACGAGCGGGCGACCCTGTCGTTCCTGGAAAATTGGGACCTGATCGTGGATCGGATCTACCGGGGATCGCTGCTCAACCTCTTCTACCTGGAGCGGGAGATGCTGTCGTGGGACAGAGTGGGTGACGGCGCCCGGGTCCGTTATGCGGGCGGCGTGGAAGCGCAGGTGTGCATCGACGGGCCGGATCACCTGCGTGTGACCTGGGGCGACGTGGTGGTCGCCGATGGCGATGACCGGTTCGTGCCGCTCGGCGACGGCGTGTACTGCTACAGCCTGCTCGGCGGACGCCGCGACTGGACGCTGCCGCCGGGGCTTCGCGGGCGGAAATTGGCGCTCTACAGCCTGAGCGCCGACGGGCGGGGACCGGCGCCCGAGCACGCGGTGGACAGGGATTACCTGACCCTGACGCTGGCCGCCGGTGTTCCGGTCAAGGTGACCGCCGCCGGATCCGCCTGATGGCGACTCGGGCGGGCGGCGTCCCGGTCCCGGCCAATCCCAGCTCGCCGCTGCACTTCCGGCCCGCGCGCGGCAGGATATGCGACACCATCCCGTTCTTCGACGACGGCGAATACCACATCTTCTACATCCGCTGTGACACCGAGGGCGGGTTGCCGTGGGACCACATCGTCTCCCGCGACCTCGTGCACTGGCACGAGCTGCCCACCGCCCTGGAGCGGGATCCGAACGACCCGCACGGCCCGGACGGACGGGACATGTTCACCGGTTGCGTCGTCGAGTACGACGGCGTGTTCCACATCTTCTACACCGGCCACAACCCGGTGAACCCCGACGGCGCCGAGATCATCTGCCACGCCACCAGCGACGATCTGGTGACCTGGCACAAGCACCGCGAGCACTGCTTCGCCCCGGACGGCGCCGTCTACCATCCGTGCGACTTCCGCGATCCGTTCGTGTTCCGGCACGAGGAGTCCGGTGAGTGGTGGATGCTGCTGTGCGCCGGGTTGGCCGGCTCGGACTGCTCCGGCATCGGCCGGCTGGTATCGACCGACCTGGTGTCCTGGAAGCCGGCGGAGCCGCTACTGCTCGACCCGCCGTTGCTGGAGGGCGAGACCGGAGCACCCGAGTGCCCGGACCTGTTCCGCATCGGCGACTACTGGCATCTGCTCTACACGCGGCGGGGGCAGAACATCCGCCGCGCGCGCCACGTCGACGGACCCTTCATGCACGGGGTTCCGTCCCAGCTCGACAACACCCTGCTGCTGGCCGGAAAGCGCCTGTTCGACGGCACGCGCCACATCTACTTCGGTCCGCTGTTCGGAGACCACAACGATTCGGTGATGAACCTCCCGCGCGAGCTCTTCCAGGGCGACGACGGCCATCTGCGCGTTCGTCCGGTCCGGGAAGTGGTGGACTTCTTCGTCGCAGTCGTCCACGAGTCGGCGGACGGCGGTTTCGACCTGCCTGCAACCGGCTATCGTTGCCCGGTGCCCGCGGACTGCCTGGTGCGGTGCTCGGTCGAGCTCGCGGAGGACACAACCCTCACCATCGGCCTGCGCGCCGACGCCGACGGCAGCGGCGGCATCCCGGTCACGGTCCATGCCGGCCGCCGTTCGCTGGAGATCGGCCCGTACCACCGGAGCTGGGGCGACGCCGCGCTGCCGGTTATCACGTTGCAGATCTTCGTGCTCGGCACGGTCATCGAGTGCTTTCTCGACGACCGCCTGGCCATGGTCGGGCGCACCTACGAACGAAGCGGCGGCTACCTGTCGATCGCCAGCCACGGAGGCGCGGCCCGAGTGCTCGCGCTTGAGGTACGCGAAGCGCCCGACGCGTGAGCGTCCCGCGGAATCGCCGAGCGGCCTCCCCGGCGGTGCGGCTCGCAGCGAGCGTTCAAAGTCGAGCTATTCGCTCTGCAACAGCCTCCTGACCGGTGCGACCCCCGCGGTTCGGTGCCACGCTCGCGCAGACATGAGCCCCACGAGTCGAGGTAGTCCTTGAACGACGGATCTGCGTTCGGGTCCCAGTGGTTCAGGTGGCCGCAATCCCGCCAGACGGTTGGGTCCGCTTGGAACGAGTCCAGCAGTGCGACGGCGACCGTCCCGCACAGATCGCGCTCATAGGGATTTGCTTCCAGTCTCGGGCCGGCTTCCGTAAACCACTCGGGAAGACGGTCGCGGCTGATCCGAGGATATCGTGCTGCGGTACGCTCGGCGTACGTCATCCTAACCCGGCCGGCCGTGCTACCGTGCGCGCTATCGCCCGTCATGGGCGGAACCAGGCGAGGGGAGATCATGCCGCGAGTGAGCGTTGACGAGGCGATCCGGCGGGTCGCCGTCGAGGGCTGGTGCGTCCTGGACTCGGTGATCCCGCCGGGCGAGGTGGACGGCGTGCGCGACGCCGTGCTTGCCGTGTCGCGGCGGGAGCGGGACGCGGACAAGCCGCGCATCGGCATCGGCGGGCTGATCGCCAAGACGCAGGCGTTCGCGCCGTACGTCGCCGAGGAGCGGCTGCTCGGCGTGGCCCACGCGCGGCTCGGCACGCCGGTGCGCATCTCGATGACACACGGCATCGTCACCGCGCCCGGCTACGGCCGCGCCAACTGGCACGGCGACTGGCCGTTCAGCCTGCGGCAGGACCAGAAGGTCCTGCACCCGTACCCGATCGACGCGCCGATGCACATCACCACCCTCTGGGCGCTCACCGAGTTCAGCGCCGCCACCGGCGGCACCGCGATCGTCCCGGGCAGCCACCGCTTCGGGAACAATCCTTCGGGCGACAACGGCTACGGCGAGCACGCGCCGGTTCCGTCGGAGCTGCAGCCGCACATGGACCCGGGCGACGTGCTGATGATCGACAGCCGCGTCTGGCACACGAACGGCGACAACATCAGCGACCGCACGCGCGTCGGCATGGCGGTCCGCTATGCGCCGTGGTGGTACAACATCCACGTGCTGACCGCCGGCATCCGCCAGTACGAGGAGACGGCGGCCGAACGCGGACTGCGCGCCGACGACGTGATCCCGATCACGCCCGAGCAGTACGAGTCGCTGCCGGACGCGGTCAAGCCGTTGCTGCGCCACATCGTCGTCGGCCAGAAGGTCCGGGCGGCATGAGTGACACCGCCGTCGCCCACACCGTCGGCGCCGAGGAGGCGCTCCGCCGCGTGCGGACCGAGGGCTGGTGCGTGATCGACGGCGTCATTCCGCAGGACGAGCTGGCCGAGGTGGTCGGCAGCGTCTCCGCCACCCTGGGCGGCCGTTCCGAGTTGCGCGGCCTGATCGCCTGCGACAGCTCGTTCGCGCCCTACTTGGTCGACGAGCGGCTCACTGCGATCGCCGAGGGAATGTTCGGCCCCGCGTCGCGCATCGCCAGAACTGACGCCTTCGCGGCCGAGCCCTGCGCCGCCTACAGCGGCTGGCACGCCGACTGGCCGTTCTCCGGCGACGACAGCTATCGGGTGGCCGTGCCGTACGGTGACCTGGCCATGGCGGTGACCACCCTCTGGATGCTCACCGATTCTCCCGCGGGCGCAGGCGCCACGGTGATCGCCTCCGGCAGCCACCGCACGCACGACAACCCGGCCGTCGCGCCCGGTTACGCCGCCGACGCGGAGATCGCTTCGCAGATGCTCCCGGAGGTCCCAGCCGGCAGCGTGCTGGCGTTCGACAGCCGCCTGTGGCACCGGACCACAGCCAACACGGGTGCCGAACGGCGTTTGTGGCTCGACATCCAGTACGTGCCATGGTGGCTGGACGTCACCAGCATGATTCCCGGGCTCGCGGACTACGAGACGCGCGCCGAGGGGCTCGCCTACCGGCCCGTGGAGATCCGCCCGCTTGACGAGGCTTCCTTCGGGGCACTGCCGGACGAGGTGAAGCCGCTGTTCGACCACCTGCTCCTCGATCAGGGGGTGATCGCCTGGCATCCGGACGCACCGGCGTCCTCCTGAAGTCGACGCATCGGGGACTGAACGAACCGGTGGACCGAAAACGGTCCTCCTCTGCCACCGTCACAGCCGCCCAGAGGCGGCAGCGCGGTCCAGGCGCCACACGTCCCCCGGACGCCACGCACTCTCCACGCGGTGAGTGAAGTCCCGCTTGCTCAGCTCTACCTGCTCCGCCGAGATGGTTACCGCGCTTCCCGCGGCGAGAAACAGTGCATCCCGGTGGACGTGAACGGCACATGCGTGGCGCCGGCTCCAGGGCGTGGCTGTCAGTTCCTCCCATCGTTCGCCGTCCGCGGAATACCACACGTCATTGCGATTGCCGTCGGTCCAAACCTCAGCCGGGTGGTCCGCCACTCCTCGGTGTCCGCCTAACACCCAAAGCTTGCCGTCCCACGCCGCGGTATCGTGATAGGACCGTGCCGGCCAGGGAGCTTCTCCCTCCGCAAGGTGACGGGCCCATTCGTGTCCGTCTGCCGACGACCACACATCGTTGTGGTACAGGCGTGCCTTCAGTCGTGGCTGCTGCTCCAGGTCGTAGCGCAGTGAGCTCAGCGTGGTCCCGCCCGTCCCGACGTATCCCCCGCCCAAGATCCACATTCGATCGTGGAGCACGGCAACGCCGCCATTCGCGCCGGTGATCATGCCCCTGGGGGCCCACGGCGCGCTGTCCGTCACCAGCTCCCAGCTCAGACCGTCCTGCGTCCGCCAGACGTCGCGCAACGGTGGACGCGCCGGCGGAAAGGGTTTCCCGGCCTTCAGGTCCGCCACGAAGTTGGTCTGAGCGGGTACGCTGGCCTGGCCACCCATGACCCAGATCGAGCCGTCGAAGACGGTGACCATCTGGTTGCTGCGCTCCTGCCAAGGTACGGTTGACGCGACGAGTTCCCAATTCACGCCATCGTTGGATTTCCACACGTCGTCGGGGGTCCCGCCCTCGGCCCCGACAATCCAGATGTGATCATCGTGCGCGACGGCCCCGTGCATGTGCCGCCCGCTCCATGGCGCGGTGGCCGCCAACGACCAGCTTCCACCATCGTCATCCGAGCACCACACCTCCGAGCACACTTCCGACTCGAAAGAGCCGGCGCCGGCGCCGGCGAGATCGGGCCTCGCGCCCGCGTACTGGTTCCATCCACCCAGGAGAAAGAGCTTGTCCCGGAAGGAGACGAGCTGTGCCCCGTCGCGAGGCGCCCATGGCACCTCCGCGCTCACACAATTCCAACGGTATGCGGTGCTCATCGGTTCTCCTCGATCCAGCTTGAGCACCGACTCGGAGGTCGTGTCAATGGGTGCGTATCGCTTCGCCGCGTCGGTCCGTACCCGCAGCGCCGCGAACGGGGACTCGATCACGTCGTTCGTCCGCAGGTGCCGCCGGTCCGTTCGTCCAGTTCGTGCAGCCGCCGTACCTTCTGGCTGGCGGGAGCCGTGGAGGGAACGATGAAGGTGGTGACGTTCGCGCGCTTCATCGCGCGCGGGATCGCGCTGAGCTGTCAGGCGGGCAAGGCGCTGTTCCTTGCCAGCACGCTCACATCGGTGGTGGGGGCGGTCATCGTGCCCCTGCAGATCGTGCTGCTGGCCACGACCATAGATCTGGTCCCAAGCGTGGCCGGCTCCGGGTCGGCCGGTGAGGCGCTGCAAGCGCTCGCGTTGCCGCTGGCCGGCATGGCGCTCCTGTGGTTGCTGGGAGGCATGCTGGCACCAGTCAGCGAGTCATGCAGCCGCGCGTTCTACGTCAAGCTGGGGAATCATGTCCAGGGCCAGCTTCTGCGCAAGGCGGCATCGCTGGATCTGGCGCTGTTCGACGATCAGCGCTTTTACAACAAGCTGGAGATAGCCCATCGGGATCACCGGCGCGCCGGCGACATGCCGGTCGCTCTGACGTATTCCCTGCGTTCATGGATCACGCTGGTGTCGGTGCTGGGGCTGCTGGCCATGTTCACGCCCTGGGCCGTGCTCATCCTGAGTGCTACCGTAGTGCCAGAGCTCCTGTTCCGAGGGCGGATCACCGGTCAGTTGTACGTGATGTGGAACACTCAGGCGCCGATCCAGAGGCTGTGCCACTACATCGCGTCGCTGCTTGTGGATCGAGTGCCGGCCAAGGAGACCCGCCTGTTCGGATTGGGGGCATCGCTGATCGAGCGTTACCGCCGGGCCCGGGTCGACCTGTATCGGCAGGAGCGGCGCATCCTGGGTGTCGAGGTCCGCGGCTTGGGCCTTCTGGGCTTGCTGTCGGTGGCGGGTACCGTGGCGATCTGGATCTGGGCCGCCGTCGATGCGGTCAGCGGCGCGGTCGCGCTCGGCACGCTGGTGCTGGTGTTCCAGTCTGCTGACAAGGCGCGAGGTCAACTCCAGGATGCCGCCCGGGGAGCCGGCATGCTGGTCGAGAGCCGGCTGCACGCGCAGAGCTATTTCGACTTCATGGACCTGAACCCCGGCGACTATGCCGGCTCGCTGCGACCGGCGGCGCGGCAGGTGGCCGCGCCGTCCTCCGTGAGTGACGGCCTCGAACTGACCGGCGTGTCCTTCGAGTATCCTGGGACGGAACGGCCGGTATTGCGGAACCTCAACCTCCGGTTGCGCGCAGGCGAGCGCGTGGCGATCGTGGGCGAGAACGGGGCAGGCAAGACCACCCTGGTGAAGCTGCTCACGCGCCTGTATGACCCGACGGGCGGCAGCATCGAGCTCGACGGCGTCGATTACCGCGACTACGACGTCTCCGGGTTGCGGAAGCTCTTCGGCGTTGCGTTCCAGGACTACGCTCAATTTCATCTCACCGCACGCGAGAACGTCGGCTTCGGCGACATCGAGCGGGTGGACGACACCGAAGCGATCATGGAAGCCGTCCGCAGCGCGGCGGCGCAGGAGATGGTCGAGCAGTTGCCGAGCGGGCTCGACACCATGCTGGGCCGGACGCTGGGCGAAGGCACGGACCTGTCCGGCGGACAGTGGCAGAAACTGGCGCTGGCCCGCGCCTTCTTTCGCGACGGGGCCGTGCTGATCCTGGACGAGCCGACCGCCGCGCTCGACGCGCGTGCCGAGCACGAGCTGTTCGACCACATCCTGGCGGAGAGCCGCGGGCGCACCACGATCATCATCTCGCACCGTTTCTCGACAGTGCGTAGCGCCGACCGTATTCTCGTGCTCCATGAAGGGGAGATCGTCGAGGACGGCGATCACGCCGGCCTGATGGAGCGCAACGGCCGCTACGCCGAGATGTTCCGCCTGCAGGCCAGCCGCTACACCGATCCGCCTGCCGAGCAGGAAGAGGAACCGGGGGAGGAGTGAGCGCTCCGGCCCGCCCCAACCTCGTCCTGATCTCGGCCGACCAGTGGCGCGGCGACGTGCTCGGTGTCGCCGGCGACCCGGTGATCCACACGCCCGGCATCGATGCCATGGCCGCCAGCGGCCACTACTTCCCGCGCGCGGTCACCGAGCTGCCGTCGTGCGTGGGCGCGCGCCGCACGCTGTTCAGCGGGCAGTGGCCGGTGACGCACGGCATGACCGGCTTCGACGACCTGGAGCCGTGGCCGGAGCCCGACACCCTGTGCCGGGTCTTTCAGCGCAACGGCTACCGGACCTACGGCATCGGCAAGCGCCATGTCTATCCGCAGGACGCCCGCCACGGCTTCGACCTGCTGCGCACCCACGAGGAAGGCCGCTTCCTGAGCCCCGGCTACCGCGACGACTACCTGTCCATGCTCGCCGAGGCGGGGTGGGGGGACTTCGGCCTGTTCGGCGCCGGGGTGACCAACAACAGCTACCACGGCCGCGCGAGCGTGCTGCCGCCGGAGCTGCACGTCACCACCTGGACCGCCACCGAGGCGATCCGGGTGATGGAGGACCACGTCAGGACCTGGGGCCGCGACCAGCCGTTCTTCCTGTACGTCTCCTTCAGCAAACCGCACCCGCCGTGGGACCCGCCGGCGCACTTCTTCGACCACTACTACGGCGACCCCGATCTGCCGATGCCCGTGATCGGGGATGCCGCCGGCTACGTCATCTCGCCCAGTCCGTTCGTGGCCGGCACGCGCGGGCCGCTCCCGGAGGGCGAGGTCTGTCAGCTCAAGGCCAGGGACATGCGCCGCGCGCGCGCCGCCTACTACGGCCTGATCGACCAGATCGACGCGCAGATCACCCGCCTGGCCTACCACCTGTGGCGCTCCCTGATGGTGCGCAACACCGTCTTCGCCTTCGTCGCCGACCACGGCGAGATGCTCGGCGATCACCACTGGTGGGCGAAGTCGGTGGGATACGAGGGCTCCATCCGCGTGCCGTTCGTCCTCAGCTTCCCTCAGGAGATGCCGCTGCCGACCAACCGCACCTATCCCGACGCGACCGTCGGGCTGGCCGACCTGATGCCCACTGTGCTGGACGCGTGCGGCCTGCCGATCCCGGAGCGCTGCGACGGCGCGTCGCTGATGCCGCTGATTTCAGGCGAGGCGGACCGCCTCGACCGCGGCCATCTGCACGTCGAGCACCTGGAGTACGGCCACTTCCTGCTCGACCACACCGGGAAGTTCCTCTGGCACTACCGGATGGGCGTGAAGGAATACTACGACCTGCAGGACGACCCGAACGAGTGCCGCAACCGCTACGGTGACGACCCGCGGGCGCCAAAGCTGGAGGAACGGCTGAAGGCGCTGCTGGTCGAACAGGGCCGCGAGGACGACTTCATGCGCGGGGGCGAGCTGGACGACGCGACCGCGCAGTCCCACATCCACGAGCCGCCCGCGTACGCGCGGTAGCCGGATTCGACGCAGGAGGTTTTCATGACGCCGTTACCCACCACCAACCAGGGTTGGCTCGAGCTTGGCAATCGGTATCTCCTTCGGCATCCGATGCGGACCGCTCCGCTGGTGCCCGAGCGTGGCGAGGGAATCTACCTGTGGGACGTGGAGGGCCGGCGGTTCATCGACTTTCAGTCCGGTCAGCTCTGCGTGACGCTCGGCCACTCCCACCCGGAGTACGTGCAGGCGCTGTGCGACCAGGCACGGAAGATCGTTCAGATCGGCAGCACCTTCATAGCGCCGTCAGAGGTGCTGTTGGCGAAGAAGATGGCCGACATCGCACCCGATCCGCTGCAGAAGTCCTTCTTCGCGTGTACCGGTTCCGAATCGAACGAGATGGCGCTGCGCCTGGTGAGGAAGTACACGGGACGCTTCGAGGTGATCGCGCTCATGCGCGGCTACCACGGGCAGTCGTACGGGAGCGCATCCATCACCGGTCGGGGCGGCATGCTGCGCGAGGGATACGGCCCCATGCCCGCCGGCGCCGCGTTCGTTCCGCCGCCGTACGCCTATCGCTGCCAGTTCTGCCGCGATGAGGCCTGCTGCAACCTGGGCTGCGCCGACGCGGCCGAGTACGTCCTCGATACGGCGACCTCCGGCCGGCCGGCGGCGTTCTTCTTCGAGCCGTTGATGAGCGCGGCCGGACAGATCGTGCCCTCCAGGGAGTGGATACGGCGGATGGTCGAGGTCTGCCGGAGCCGGGACATACTGATGGTGGCGGACGAAGCGCTGACCTGCTTCGGCCGGACGGGCCGGTGGTTCGCCTTCGAGCACTTCGACTTCGTGCCCGACCTCGTCACCTGCTCAAAGGGGCTCGGCGGCGGCGTGCCCCTGTGCGCGGTCCTTACCAGCGCCGAGATCGCCGACGTGGCAGTGGAACGGGGGTTCATGCCGTTCTCGTCCCACGCCGGGGACCCGCTGCTCTGCGCCACCGGCCTGGCGAACCTGGAGATCGTCGAACGCGAAGATCTCGTGGAGAACGCCCGGCGGGTAGGCGGCTACTTCATGGAAAAACTCAAGGCGCTGGAGAGAGAACTGGCCATCGTCGGCGAAGCCCGCGGCCTCGGCCTGTGTCTGGGCCTGGAGCTGGTGACCGACAAGGAGAGCCGGGAGCCCAACTTCGCTGCTGCCGCGATGGCGACGAACTACTGCTACGAGCACGGCCTGTGGCTGCCGATCGTGCCGATGGTGCAAGACGACAACCCGCTGAGTCGGCGTTTCATGGAGATCTCGGGCTCCCACGTCCTGCGCTTCATGCCGCCGATCACCGTCACCGAGGCGCAGATCGACGAAGCGATGGACATCATCGCGGCAAGCCTGCGGCTCGCGGAAGATGCATGCGCATCGGCGTAGATTCCGGCGGCACGTTCACGGACGTGGTCGCCTTCGACCCGGAACGCGGCCGCCTGGTGTTCCACAAGGTCGCCTCGACGCCGGACGACCCGGCGGCGGGCATCGTCAGCGGCGCGCTGGGAGCCGCCGAGCGGGCGGAGGCGCAGCCGGTCGACGTGGCGATGCTCATCCACGGCACGACGGTCGCCACCAACCAGGTGCTGCAGCGCGCCGGGGCGCTGGTCGCGCTGATCACCACCGCCGGGTTCCGGGACGTACTGCACATCCAGCGCCAGTCGCGGCCGCGCATGTACGACCTGCGCTCACGCCGGACCGCTCCGTTGGTGCCGCGCGAGCTGCGCTTCGAGGTGCGCGAGCGCATGCGCTTCGACGGCACCGTTCAGACCCCCCTGGACCGCGCGGGGCTGGCCGCCGTGATCGACGCCATCCGCGATGCGGGCGTGCAGGCGGTCGCCGTGGGGCTGCTACACAGCTACGCCAATCCCGGCCACGAGCGGGAGATAGGCGAGGAGGTGGCGCGCCGGCTGCCGGGGGTCGCCGTCAGCCTGTCGCACGAGCTGATGGGCGAGCACGGCGAGTACGAGCGGTTCAGCACCTGCGTGATGAACGCATTCGTGCAGCCGGGGATCGAGCGCTACGTTACTCGGCTCGGCGCGGGGCTGCGCGAGGCCGGCTTCACGGCGCCGCTGTACGTGATGAAGTCCAACGGCGGCGTCATGACCGCCGCTTCCGCCGCGCGCCGCTGCGTGGAGACGGTGCTCTCCGGGCCGGCCGGCGGCGTGGTCGCGGGCGCCGCGGTGGCGCGGGCGCGCGGCGCCGCCGACCTGATCACCTGCGACATGGGCGGCACCAGCTTCGACGTCGGCGTCATCCAGGACGGCGACATCCCGTTCGCCCGCGACACGGAGATGGGCGGCCTTGCCCTTGGCGTGCCGATGCTGGACCTGCACACCGTGGGCGCCGGCGGCGGCAGCATCGCCTGGCTGGACGCCGGCAACGCCCTGCGCGTGGGGCCGCGCTCGGCCGGCGCCGTGCCCGGGCCGGCCTGCTACGGGACCGGCGGCAGCGAGCCGACGGTCACCGACGCCGACCTGGTGCTGGGCCGGCTGGGGACCCGGACGCTGCTGGGCGGCGGCATGACCCTGGACCGGGAGGCGGCCGAGCGGGCGATTCACGACCGCATCGCCGCGCCGCTCGGACTGGGCGTCGCCGAGGCGGCCGAGGGGATCGTGCGCGTGATCAACGCCACCATGACCGCCGCGATCCGCAAGCTGACCATCGAGCGCGGCCACGATCCCCGCCGGTTCGCGCTCTGCCCGTTCGGCGGCGCCGGCCCCATGCACGGCGCGGAGCTGGCCGCCGAGCTGGGGGTCGCGGAGACCGTGATCCCGGTCGCCCCCGGCGTGCACTCCGCGCTCGGGCTGCTGATGACCAATCTGCGCGAGGACCGCACCCGCACGCTGGTGCGGCGGCTGGACGCCGCGGCCGTGGAGGAGCTGAGCGCCGTGCTGGGCGACCTGGAAACGGAGGGACGCGCGCAACTCCGCGCGCACGACGGAGTCGCTCCGGCCGTCAGCCGCGCGGTCGGTCAGCGCTACCTGGGCCAGCGTTACGAGCTGTCGGTGCCAGTCGGCGCCGAGCTGCCGCCGCTTGCGGAGCTCGGCGACCGGTTCCACGACCTGCACGACCGGCGCTACGGCTACCGGCGCGAAGACCATCCGGTGGAGGTGGCCAGCGCCTGGGTGGCGGTCGAGCACGACCTGCATCCCCTGGAGATGCCCGAGGCGCAGGCGGCTGCCGGGGAGCCCGCGCCCCGCCTGATGCGGGAGGCTCGCTTCAACGGCGTCGAGCAGGAGGTGCCGGTGTTCGCTCGCGCGGACCTTGGAGCCGGCTGCATCGTGCGCGGGCCGGCGGTCGTGGAGCAACTCGACGCCGCCTCCGTCATTCCCCCGGCGCACCGGCTGGAGGTGGATCGCTTCGGCCACCTGGTGGTATCACGCACCGATGGCTGACGGAGCCGCGATCGATCCCATCACGCTCGAGATCATGCGCAACCGCTGGCTGGGAATCGCCGAGGAGTGTTGCGCCGCCCTGGTGCGCGCCAGCTACTCCACCAACATCAAGGACCGCCGTGACTGCTCGGTGGCGCTGGCCACGCCCGACGGGGTGATCGTCGCCCAGGCGGAGGTGGGCACGCCCCTCCACCTGGGCATCATGCCGGGCGTCCTGGGCGCGATCCTGGCCGAGTTTCCTCCGAAGGGGATGCAGCCCGGCGACATGTATGCCAGCAACCTGCCCTATCCCGAGGGGCCGGGCCACCTGCCGGACCTGTCGCTGGTGGCGCCCGTCTTCCACGGGGGCGAGCTGGTCGCACTTTCGGCGTCCACCGCCCACCACGTGGACATGGGCGGCTACGCGCCGGGCAGCATGCCGTTCGGGGTGACCGAGATCTACCAGGAGGGGCTGCAGATCCCGCCGATCGCGCTGGTGCGCGGCGGCGAGCTGCAGGAGCCGATCCTGCGGCTGATCGAGCAGAACGTCCGCACCCGCATCGAGGTGCGCGGCGACCTGATGGCCCAGTACGCCACCGCCCGCACCGCGGAGCGGCGGGTGGCCGAGCTGCTGGACGCAGGCGACGGCCGGCTGGCGCTCGACGCCATCCCCGCCATCCTCGATCACGCCGAGGCGTGCATGCGCGCCGGCATCCGCGGGCTGCCTGACGGGGTGTACCGGTTCCGCGACTACCTGGACGACGACGGCTTCACCGACGACCCGGTACGCATCGCCGTCGAGATCCGCGTCGCTGGTGACGAGTTGTCCGTCGACTTCGACGGAACCAGCGCCCAGGTGGCCGGCCCCCTGAACGCGCGGCTGAGCGCCGCGCGCGCGGCGGTCTACTACACCTGCAAGGCCGTGATCGACCCCGACCTGCCCACCTCGGCCGGAGCCTACCGCCCCATACACGTCAGCGCTCCGGAAGGGACGGTCATGAACGCCACCTTCCCGGCGGCCATCGGCAACGCCAACATCCTCACCGACCAGCGTGTGGTCGACGTGCTGATGGGGGCGCTGGCGCAGTGCGTGCCGGAGCGGGTGTGCGCCGCCTGTTCGGGAGAGATGAACCTGCTCAACATCGGGGGCGTCGACGACCGTCCCGACGCCCTCGACTCCTACTACAACTACGTGGAGACCTACGCTGGCGGGCAGGGAGCGATGCACGACCTGGACGGCGAGGACGGCGTGCACACCCATCTGACCAACACCCGCAACGCCCCGGTGGAGGTGATCGAGCGCACCTACCCGCTGGAGGTGGTGCGCTACGGGCTTGTCCCCGACACCGAGGGCGCGGGCCGCCGGCGCGGCGGCTGCGGCATGGTGCGCGAGCTGCGCTCCCTGGGCGAGCGCACGGTGGTCACCATCGGCGCCGACCGCCGCCGCTTCACGCCCTGGGGGTTGGACGGCGGGAAGAATGCTACGGGCTCGATGCTCACCGTGACCGCCGCCGACGGCACGGTGCGCGTGCTGCCGACCAAAGCGTTCGTGGAGCTTCAGCGCGGCGACGTGCTCACTGTCCAGACGCCGGGCGGCGGCGGCTGGGGCGCGCCGGCGGACCGTGAGCCCGACCGGCTGGATCGGGACGTAAGCTCCGGCCTGATCAGCCCGGAGCGGGCGCGTGAGGTGTACGGCAGCGACGGTCCCTGAGAGCGCGTCCCGCCATATCGGCAGTTGTCGGAACTCGGGTTGGCCCAGTGGCTGGAAATCGCGACGAGCGGGGACATAACGACTGCACAATACTCGCGGGGAGGAGAAATCGGGCACTCTTGCAGATCCACCAACGCCGGCGCTGGCGGTGAAAGGTTGGCGTTCCGCACGCCGGCGGATCCAGGGTCTGTCCCGACCGAGGGTGGGAGCTGTCGCCACGATCGGCCGGAGCCAGTAGCGGCGTCGCGCGTCCGTGATCGGCTCGAACGGCCTGAGAGGGGCGGCAGGGGCAGCGCTTGACGGAGCACAGAGAAGCGGACATTTGCGCCCGGAGCGGCCCCTGTCATATCATCGCGGTCTCTCCTGCACCGATGCCGCTAACCTACTATATCCACGCACGCCGCGACGAGCCCAAGGTTGCGCTGACCTTCGACGACGGGCCGAACCCGCCCCGCACCGACGAGATCATGGACATCCTGGAGGCGAAGGGAGCCCGCGGCACGTTCTTCGTGCTCGGCAAGTGGGTCGAGCGGTGGCCGCAGGCGTTCGAGCGGATCGTGCGGCGCGGCCACTGCATCGGCAACCACAGCCACGTCCACCACGCACACGTCGGCGACTTCGACCGCGCCGAGGCCGTGATCGGCAACATCCTGGGCCGCCCCACGCGGTTCTTGCGCGCCCACTACTTCAACTACTTCACCTGCCTGTACTCGCCGCTTGCGATGTCCGAGTCGATGGCGATCGTCGACTCGGACGTCAACCCGGCCGACTACGCCAAGACCGATCCGCAGGAGATCGTCGAAGCCACGCTGCAGCACCCGTCGCTCGCCGCCGGGTCGATCATCGACCTGCACGACAGCGGCGAGACGGACGACGACGGGCTGCGCCTGGCACGGCCGCTGCCGCTGATTGCGGCTCTGCCGACGATCATCGACGGCCTGCAGGCGCAGGGCTTCCAGCTCGTCGGCCTGGACCAGATGACCCTGGTCGACCCGGTCGAGTGGCAGCCGGACGACCGCGCGACCTACGCGTCGCCGGAGGCGCGCGCCGCGGTGTACGAGCTCGGCCGGCAGCGATGAACCTCGCCTTCAACATCTGCTCATCAATCCTTGTTCACGAAGGAGGAGACTAGAGTGAACATCCGTATCAGACCTGTGTTCCTGGCCGTGCTGGCGGTCGCGCTGGTGCTCGGCGGCGGCGCGGCCGTGGCGTACGACGACGTCCTGGTGATCGCGATATCGGGCGACATCGAGACGCTCGACCCGCCGTTCTCGCGCTTTCAGCGCTCGAACGAGACCAACCTGAACGTCTACGACCAGTTCTTCCGCTACGGGCGGCGCGACACCGGTCAGGGCTACAGCATCGCCGACACCGGCACCATCGAAGGCGCAGCCATCGAGTCGTGGGAGTGGTCGGACGACGGGCTGTCGATCGTGCTCGACATCCGGCAGGGCGTGACCTTTTCCAAGACCGGCCGCGAGCTGACCGCCGACGACTTCATCTACTGGTTCGACCGGGCGCACGGAACGGAGTCCGGCACCGCCTGGAACGTCAACACCGCCGGCATCACCGCGTACGAGAAGACCGGCGACCACCAGGTGACGCTGCAGTTCTCGAATCCCAGCCCATGGTTCTTCTTCCTGTTCCGCGACCAGTCGCAGGGGCCGATGGACCACGTCGAGGCGCAGGCGCACGTCGAGTCCGACGATCCGTGGGCGACGCGCTGGCTGGCCAAGAACGACGTCGGCTCCGGCGAGTACTACGTCGAGAGCTGGGAGGCCGGCGTGCAGATGGTGCTGCGCGCCAATCCCGACTACTGGGCCGGGCCGGCCTTCTTCGAAGAGATCATCCTGCAGATCGTCCCCAACTCGGCCGATCGCGCGCTGCTGCTGCGCGAAGGAGAGGTGGACATCGCCACCGGGCTCTCCACGGACGAGCTTTCTGCCCTGCGCGACTCCGACGGCGTCAAGGTGCTGTCGATTCCGACGCGCAACCAGATGATCTTCGGCTTCAACGTGCAGCGTGCGCCGTTCGACGACGAGCGCGTACGCCAGGCGCTGTCCTACGCGGTGCCGTACGAGGCGATCGCGCAGGGGATCTTCGGCGGCAACGCTCTGGTGTCGGCCGGTCCGATACCGGTCGGCGGGCAGTATCACGACAGCAGCCTGTGGCCGTACAGCTTTGATCTGGACAAGGCGTCGGCCCTGCTGGCCGAGGCCGGCTACGGCGACGGGTTCGAGTTCACCCTGGACATCGCCTCCGGCCTGCCCACCACGGAGCAGATCGCGGTCGTCCTGCAGGACGCGTTCAAGGACGTCGGCGTGACCATGAACATCAACCCGCAGCCCGCCGCGGTGTTCGCGGAGCAACTCGGCACGCTGGAGCATCACGCCTGGATGCGTGACCTGCTGTGGTACGTGGACGACGCCGGCTATACCGGCGACCTGTTCTTCCGTACCGGCGCGGTCGCCAACTGGATGGGCTACAGCGACACGGAGCTGGATCCCATCATCGACGAGCTGACCGTCACGCTCGACCCCGGGCGCAAGGCGGAGCTGACGCATCGCTACCAGGAGATCCTGATCGCGGCGGCGCCGGCTCTCTACGTCTCGGAGATGCCGTTCGAGATCGCGATGCGCGACGATATTCACGGCTACGTGCAGCTCCCCGACAATCTGCTGTGGTACTGGCCGCTGTACCGCGACGACGGCTGATCACCGAGCCGCTCTCTTTCCGTGTGCGGGGTGCGGGCGCCGAGCGCTCGTCACCCCGCTCATCTTTCGGTGGCTTTCGTGAGCGCGCCCTGACCGATGCTTGAGTCCGCGCGCGAATGGGCGCTGTTCCTGGCCAAGCGGGTCGGGATCCTCATCATCTCCCTGCTGGGCGTGTCGATGATCACCTTCGCGGTCACGCATGCCATCGGCAACCCCGTCTACCTGCTGGTCGGTCCCAGGCACAACCAGGAGATGCTCGACAACCTGACCCGCGAGCTGGGCCTGGACCGGCCGCTGTACGAGCGCTACGTCAACTACCTGGCCAACCTGGCCCGAGGCAACCTGGGCGTGTCCCGCTACTCCTACAACCCGGTGCTGACCGACATCCGCTCGCGGCTGCCGGCCACCCTGGAGCTGTCCACGTTCGCGCTGCTGCTCGGGGTGCTGTGGGCGGTGCCGGCCGGCGTGGTCGCCGGCATCCGCCGCCGCGGCGTGTTCGCCCGGTTGGCGGACGTGACCGCGCGCGGCGGCGTCTCCATGCCCGGGTTCTGGCTCGGGCTGCTTCTGATCTTCGTCTTCTTCGCGGAGCTGGGCTGGCTGCCGGCGCCGCTCGGCCGCCTGGACCGCGAGTTCGGCAAGCCGCCGTACGTCACCGGCTGGTACACGGTCGACTCGCTGCTGGCCGGCGACGCCGGCGCGTTCGTGTCCACCGTCCGCCACCTGATCCTGCCGGCGGTGACGCTGGCGCTCACCACCAGCCCCAGCACGCTGCAGATCACGCGCAACAAGATGCGGGAGGTGATGCAGAGCGACTTCATCCGCACCGCCAGGGCGTTCGGGATGCCGTCCTCGACGGTCTATCGCTATGCGCTGCGCAACATCCTGGGACCGGTGATCACCATGATCGCCATGACCTACGGCTATCTGCTGAGCGGCACCGTGCTGGTCGAGGTGGTGTTCACCTGGCCGGGGCTGGGGCTGTACGCGGTCGACGCCATGAACCACTCCGACTACGAGCCGATCATGGGCGTGGTGCTGCTGACCGCCGCCTTCTACCTGACGATCTACCTGGCCGCCGACGTCGTCAACGCCATGCTCGATCCGCGCGCGCGCAGCCGGGAGTGAGCATGGGCGCCGCCGATCTCGCGTCCGCCGCCGTGGCCGACACCGCCCGGCCGGGCTTCTACCGGCGCCTGGAGAACGCCAACGGCGCCGCCCGGGTGCGGATCAACCTCGCCCTGCTTTCGCTGCTGATCATGCTGGGCGCGGTCGCTCCGCTGCTGCCGCTGCAGGATCCGGTCGATCCGAATCCGCTCTCCCGGTTCGCGCCGCCGTCGCGGGAGCACTGGTTCGGCACCGACACCAATGGCATGGACGTGTTCTCCCGCACGATCCACGCGATTCGCGTCGACTTCTCGCTGGCGCTGAGCTCGGTGCTGTTGGGCATCCTGGTCGGCGTGCCGCTGGGCGCGCTGGCCGGCTACTTCGGGGGCCGTTTCGACACCGTGGTGACGCGGATCACGGAGGTGTTCCAGGGCTTTCCGCAGATCCTGTTCGGGATGGCGGTGCTGGCGGCCGCCGGCAACACGCTGGTGAACCTGGTGCTGATCATCGCGTTTTACAACGTTCCCGTGTACAGCAAGATGGTGCGCAGCGCCGCCGTGCCCCTGCGCGAGGCGGACTTCGTGCTGGCGGCGCGGGTGTTCGGCAACTCGCCGCTGTCGGTGGTGTTCCGGCACGTCATGCCCAACACGCTGGTGCCGGTGTTCTCGCAGCTTCCGCTGAGCTGCGCCTACGCCGTGCAGATGATCGCGGGCCTTAGCTTCGTCGGCCTGGGCGTCTCCATCCCGACGCCGGAGTGGGGCTCGATGATCCAGCTCGGCGCAAATCAGATGGTGTTCGGCAAGTGGTGGGCGTCGGTGTTCCCCGGACTGGCGCTGTTCGGCTCGGTCTGGGTGCTCAACAACGTCAGCGACCTGCTCGGGTCGCTGGTGGTACGGCGGGCGTGACGCCGTGGCCCTGCTGTCGATCCGCGACCTGGCCGTGGAATTCCTGGTCGACCGGCAGACCATTCACGCCCTGCGCGGCGTGACCATGAGCCTCGAAGAGGGGTCGCGCACGGCGGTCGTCGGCGAGAGCGGCTCGGGCAAGACCGTGACCGCGCTCAGCGTTCTGCGGCTCCTCCCGCCAACCGCGCGGATAACTTCCGGGCAGATCGATTTCGCCGGCCGGGACCTGACCTCACTGGACGATGCGCGGCTGGGCGAGATCCGCGGCTCGCAGGTGGCGATGATCTTCCAGCACGCCGCGGCGGCACTCAATCCGCTCTGGCCGGTCGGCCGCCAGATCGCGGACGTCTATCGCCGCCACCGGGGAGGAGCGCGGCGCGAAGCGTGGCAGCGCGCGGTCGAGGTGCTGGCCGCCACGGGCATCCCCGACGCGGCCGCGCGTGCGCGGGACTATCCGCACCAGTTCTCGGGCGGCATGGCGCAGCGGGTGATGATCGCGATGGCGCTGGTGTGCTCGCCGAAGTTGCTAATCGCCGACGAGCCCACCACCGGGCTCGACCTGACCATCCAGGTGCAGGTGCTCGATCTGATAGCCGAGGTGGTCGAGCGGCTGGGCGCGACGCTGATGCTCATCTCGCACGACCTGGCGATCGTCGGAGCGCTCTGCGACCACGTGGTGGTGATGTACGCGGGCGAGGTGATGGAGAGCGGCACCACCGCGCAGGTGCTCGAAGAGTCGGCCAATCCGTACACGGAAGGGTTGCTGGCGTGCTTCGCCGAGGCAGAGGGCGGAGACATGCCGTCCATCCCCGGACGCGCACCCGACATGCGCCGGCCGCTGCCGGGCTGCGGATTCGCCGAGCGCTGCGCGCATGCCGGCGCCATCTGCCGACGGCATCCGGCGCCGGTGGTCGAGGTCGCGGCCGGGCATCTCTCGCGGTGCCACTTCGCCGGGGAGCGGTAGCGCCCCAAACCCGTCGCCTCCGGCTCCGCGTTTGGCCCATCCCTGCCTTCCGGTTCGGATTCTGTCGGCTTCCCGCTTGAGCGGCAATCCGCCAGAATCCTCGCGGCGTGGACGACCAGCCGCTGCTCCGTGTCGAGCGCTCGGTGAAGCGCTACGCGCTGCGCCGGCGCGGTCTGCGCCGCTCGCACGTGGCGGCCCTGGACGGCGTGTCGGTCGCGGTGCGGCGAGGCGAGTGCGTGGGCCTGGTCGGGGAATCGGGTTCCGGCAAGTCGACGCTGGGCCGCTGCGTGCTCAACCTCACGCCTCTGGATGCGGGCCGCATCGTGTTTCAGGGGAAGGAGATCCAGGCGCTGGGAGAACGCGAGTGGCGGCCGTTGCGCCGGCAGTTGCAGATGGTGTTTCAGAACCCGCTGACCTCGTTCAACCCCATGATGACCATCGAGCAGTCACTGCAGGACGCGTTGCGCCACACCGCCGGCATGGAGGCCGCGGCGCGGCGCAGCCACGCGCGGGTATTGCTGGAGCAGGTGCAGCTCGATCAGCGGTTCGCGGCGCTCTATCCGTACGAGCTCTCCGGCGGTCAGTTGCAGCGCGCCGCCATCGCGCGGGCGCTGGCGCCGGGGCCCGACTTCCTGTTCCTGGACGAGCCGACGGCCGCCCTGGACATGTCGATCAAGGGGCAGATCGTGAATCTGCTCCGCGAGCTGCAGCGCCGCCACGAGCGGGCGCTCATCTTCGTGTCGCACGACCTGCGGGCGGTACGCTACGTGGCCGACCGCATCTGCGTGATGTACCAGGGTCAGGTCGTGGAGCAGGGCAGCCGCGCTGCCGTATTCCACCGGCCGCGGCATCCGTACACCCGAGCCCTGCTGGCCGCGACGCTGATCGGGCGCGGCGCGCGCGCCGCGTCGACCGCGCCGGGCGGTGACAACGAGCCCACGGAGCGGTTACCGGAGGGATGCCGGCTGGTCGGACGCTGTCCGTTCGCCCAGGAATGCTGCCGGCGGGAGCCGCAGGAGTTGCGCCCGATCGCGCCGGGCCACGAGGTTCGCTGCTGGCGCTCGGAGGAGCTCCCCGCGGCCGGCTGAGCCGACGTGCTGGCCGATATCACGCGGGAGGTGTACGAAGCGCCAGCAGGGTCGTTTGCTGCAGGCCACAAGGCACTGGAGTCGCTCGTCCTGACCCGCTCCGCGATCGAGTTCAAACGCGGCGTGTCGCATGAATTTGCGAGACTCGTATACGACGGCATGTGGTTCACCTCGCATTGAGGAGGCGCGGACGAGCTCGATCGAGCCGGAAGTACCGACAGGTCGCTCCTCGCTGCTGCCCTCGTCGCCAACCCTGGTGTGAAGTTGCCCGGTGCGTCGCCGGAGCGCTGATACGCGACGGCAAGGTGCTGCTCGTCAAGAGGTCGTTTCAAGTCCGCCAATACCCGGGCGTGTGGGATCTGATGGGAGGGCACGTCGAGGGAGACGAGTCCCTGGAGGACGCGTTGCGCCGCGACGCGTTCGAAGAGCTGCGGGTAGCAAGCGAGTCCTCCCAGCCACTGGGGACCATCCATGATCCGGTTGAACCGGCTGAAGTCAGCGTCTATGTCGTGTCCCGCTGGAGCGGCGAACCCGTGAACGCCTCTCCCGACGAACACAGTGAGATACGCTGATAAACGGTCCGACGAGCGATTCGCAGCAGTCGATGTCCGATTCGAGGACATGAACAAGCGCTTCGATTCAATGCGGTGGCTGTTGGCGGTGCGTTCGTCGTGATCGGGGTCCTGATGACCGTCTTCGAGTTCATTACCTGACGCGCGGGAACCGCGCCCCGGCTCACGGCTGGACGGTCAGGGTCTGGTTCGGCGCCAGGTCGCGCAGCGCGGTCCGAGTGCCGTCCGGCCAGTCGACGATCAGCTCATCCACGCTCGCCGCCGAGCCCAGACCGAAGTGCGCGGACAGCTCGGAGGCGCCGAAGAAGCCGCCGGCCCCGACCGGGGCGCGCTGTGTACGGCCGCCGGCAACCACCGTCACGACCGCGCCCCAGCCGTGCGGGGCCAGTCCCGAGCCGTGCGGCGTCTCCAGGAACACGCGCAGCCAGCCGGCGTCCCCGGCGCCGCTCGGGCCGTCCGGCCCACCCAGGTCGTTGCGGAACAGGGACGGCCGCGCGTCGAAGTTGAAGATGACGATGTCGCGGTCGCCGTCGTCGTCGTAGTCCAGCGTGATCAGCGCGCGGCCCTGCAGGCGGTGCCGCAGCCCCACGGCGGCGGCGTCGACCGGCTCGAACGCCGGCACGCCTTCCGCATCGGCGCCGGTGTTGCGGAACAGGAACGTCGGCTGCTCCTCCCATTCGTAGAGATCGGCTCCGTTCGGCGTGATCCAGCCGGTGGTGGTGACCAGGTCGCGCAGCCCGTCGTGGTCCAGGTCGACCGCCTCCACGCCCCAGCCCCAGCCGGCGTCGCGCACCTGCGCGGGGCGGGCCACCTCGTCGAAGCGGTCGCCGCCGGTGTTCAGGTAGAGCATGTTGCCGGTGCCCGGCGTGCGGTCGATCGGCCAGCGCGTGGAGACGCTGGTGACGTACCAGTCCAGGCGGCCGTCGCCGTTCAGGTCGGCCACGGCCGAGCCCATGCCGTTCGCCTCGCGGCCGGTCCGGGAGGAGATGGTCCGGTCGGTGAAGGTGCCGTCGCCCTCGTTGCGGTAGTAGCGGCTCGTGCCGAAGTCGGCGGCCACGATCAGCTCCGGGTAGCGGTCGCCGTTGAGGTCCACGAACTGTGCGGCAAAGGCCAGCACCAGGTCGTCGGCGACGCCGGCGCGCGCGCCCACCTCCGTGAAGCCGCCGTCGCCGTCGTTGCGGAACAGCACGTTGCCGCGGATGCCGGACGCCCAGTTGCCCACGAACAGGTCCAGGTCGCCGTCCAGGTCGTAGTCCCCGAAGGCGGCGGCCATGCCGCCGGCGCCGCGGTCGAGGCGGCCGTCCGGGTCGCGATACGGCGCGCAGCAGGTGAAGGTGCCGTCGCCCTTGCCGCGGTATAGCAGCAGGTGCCCGGGCGGCGGCAACCCCGGCTCCTCCGGGCCGGCCGAGGGGATGAACAGGTCCAGCGCGCCGTCGCCGTCGAAGTCGGCGGCTGCCGCGCCGTGCGCGCGGTGCACGCGCGCCAGTCCGGCGGGGACGGCCCGATCGATGAAGGTGCCGTCGCGCCGGTTGATGAACAGGCGATCGCGGGCGCCGCCGCCGGTGGCATAGAAGAGGTCCTGGACGCCGTCGCCGTCGAAGTCGGCGGCCACACCCCCGGGGGCGTGGGGCGGCGCGGAGAACGCGCCCGGATGCTCCCGGCCCAGGCCGGCCCGCACGCCCACCTCGCTGAACTGCAGCGGCGGCGTGGCAAACACGGCCGGGGCGCCCGCGAGAACCGCGCAAAGCGCGCCGGCGATCGTGATCCCGATCCAGGGCCAGTGGCGGTGGCGGGCGCCTGGCTCGATCAACTCGGCACCGCCCCCAGCTCCTGCTCCAGGCGGCCCAGCACCGCATCGCCGACCGCCGTGGTGGTGGCGTGCCCCTGCAGGTCCGGCGTATGGGGACCCGCGGCCAGCACCGCCTGCACGGCGCGCTCGATGGCCACGGCGGGGCGGGGACGCCCCAGCGCGTCCAGCAGCATGGCGGCGGCCCGGCACGCCGCCAGCGGGTTGGCGCGGCCGGTGCCGGTCAGATCGGGGGCGCTGCCGTGCACGGGCTCGGCGATCAGGGTGCCTGCGCCGGCGTTCGCCCCGGCCACCAGCCCCAGGCCGCCGACCAGCGCGGCGCCGGCGTCACTGATGATGTCCCCGTACAGGTTGGGGGCCAGGATCACGTCATACGACTCCGGCTCACGGATCAGCCGGTAGAGGTGCGAGTCGACGAGCTGTTCGTCGACGGCTACCTCCGGAAACTCGCGAGCGACGGCGAGAGCCGTCTCGCGGAACAGCCCGTCGGTCAGCCGCAACACGTTGGCCTTGTGCACGATCGTCACCCGCCCCGCCCCGCCCCGCACCCGCGCGCGATCGGCGGCGTGCCGGAACGCGGCCCGGGCGATCCGCTTGGTCGCCCGGCGGGAGATCACGCGTTCGGCTACGGCTACGGTCTCTGGCTGCTCCCACCGCTCGCGCCCGGCGTAGAGCCCTTCGGTGTTCTCCCTGACGACCAGGATGTCGACCCCGGCAACGCTGCCGGCGACCGGTGCCGACAGCAAAGGCCGAAGGTTGGCGTAGAGGTCCAGCTCCTGCCGCAGGGCGACCACCGGGCTGCGATAGCCGTCGACGCGTTCCGAGGGGGAGCTGACCGCGCCGAGCAACGCGCCCGCACAGCCGGCCAGAGCGGTCCGGGTGGCATCCGGCAGAGCATCTCCGTGCCGCTCGAACGCCGACCAGCCTACCTCCAGCTCGACCAGGTCGATCCCGCCGACGGCCTCCAGGAGCCGCGAGGCCTGGGCGGTCACCTCCGGCCCGATCCCGTCGCCGGGCAGCAGCGCCACCCGCGCGGGCCCGCCGTCGCTCATCGGGCGAGCCGGGCGCGCACGAACGGAATGAGGCCGCCGACGTCCAGGATCCGCTGCACGCCCTCGCTGAATGGCGGGAACCGGTAGCACGCGGTTCCGCTGCGGATGATCGACTCCTCGACCAGCACCTCCGCGCTCTCGCCGCCGGCGACCGCGGCCACCGCTTCCGGGCAGACGACGGCGGGCAGCCCGTTGTTGATGCAGTTGCGATAAAAGATCCGCGCGAAGCTCACGGCAACGACGGCGGCGATGCCGTTGGCCACCAGGCAGGTGACCGCCTGTTCGCGGCTGGACCCGCACCCGAAGTTCCGGCCGGCGAGGATCACGTCCCCCGTCCGGACCTGGCGGGCGAAGTCGGGGTCGAGATCCTCCAGGGCGTGAGACTTGATCTCGTCGACCGACCGGAGCGTGTAGGTGTACTTCCCGGGGAAGATGACGTCCGTGTTGACGTCATCGCCGTACTTCCAGACCCGGCCTGCCGCCACGTCAGTCGGCGCCCACCGCGTCGGGCGCGCAGATCCGGCCGGCCACGGCGCTGGCGGCGACCACGGCCGGCGAGCCCAGGTAGATCTCGGCGTCCGGGGTGCCCATCCTGCCCCGGAAGTTCCGGTTGCCGCTCGAGATGCACACCTCGCCGGGCGCCAGCACGCCGAGGTGGTTGCCCATGCACGGTCCGCACCCCGGCGTCCCGAAGACGGCGCCGGCGGCCATCAGATCCGACGCCAAGCCGGCGCGCACGGCGTCCTCCAGCACGCGGCTCGACGCCGGCACGATGAGCAGCCGCGTGCCGGCGGCGATCCTGCGGCCGCGCAGGACGCGGTGGACGGCCTGCAGGTCCTCCAGCCTGCCGTTGGTGCAGGTGCCGATGAAGGCCTGGTCGACCCGCACGGCGCCGAGCTCGTCGACGGCCACGACGTCGTCCACCCGGTGCGGGCGCGCCACCATCGGCCGCAGATCCGACGCGTCGACCACCACGCGCATCGCATAGACCGCGTCGGGATCGGGATACAGCGCCGTCCGCCCTAACTCCTCGGGGCTCCGGCCACTCGCCGCCGCCAGGAAGTCGAAAACCGGCCGATCCGGCGGCAGGTACGTACACTTGACGCCCATCTCCGCCATCATGTTGGCAAGGCTCGTCCGCGACTCGAGGCTCAACGTGGCGAGTCCGTCGCCGACGAACTCCACGCTGCGGTAGAGTCCGCCGTCCGCTCCCAGCCGCGACAGCAGGTGCAGGGCGATGTCCTTGCCGGTGACCGAGGGCGGCACCGGGCCGTCGATCGTCACCTGCAGCGACTCCGGCACGCGCAGCCACAGTTCCCCGGTGGCCCACAAGCACGCCACCTCGCTTCGCCCGACTCCCGCGCCGAAGGCCCCCATCCATCCGAAGTGCGGCGTGTGGCTGTCGGCGCCCAGGATGAGCTGGCCGGGCAGCACGAGCGCCTCCTCGCTCAGCACCTGGTGGCAGATGCCGCGCCCCACCTCGAAGAAGTGCCGGACGCCCTGCTCGCGGACGAACCGGCGCACCTCCGCGTGGTTACGCGCGTGCGCGGTGCTGGGCGCGGGCACCGCGTGGTCCAGCGTGATCGCCATCCGCTCCGGGATGACCACGCGTTCCTGTCCGAGCTCCATCCAGATCTTGCGGATGGCGGCGGTGTTGTCGTGGCTCAGCACCACGTCCGGCCGCGTATCCACGACCTGCCCGACCTCCACCGAGCCGGCGCCGGCCGCGCGCGCGAGTGCCTTTTGCGCGAATGTCTGGGCGGACTTCTGCACGCCGCTCATGGCTCCCCGCCGTCCTCCACGCCCTGTGCGGCCCGCAGGAGCGCATCGACGTCGTCCAGGCTCAGCGGCTTGTCGTCCGCCATGCGCTTGATCCGCGACGTCAGGCTGCGGATCTGGTCGTCGCCGAGATCGAGCTGGAGCTGCTGCGCCCGGTGCTTGATCGCGTTCCAGCCGGTGAGGCGGTGCGCCACGTGGATGTACCGGTCCATGCCGAAGTCGCCGGGATCGAGGATCTCGTACGTGCTGGGATTATTGAGCATCGCCTTGGCGTGGATACCTGCCTTGTGCATGAACGCCGCGTAGCCGGTGATGTAGTTGTTGAACGGCACGTCGATGCCGACCAGGTCGGCGACGAGGTTCTCCACGCGCCGGAGCACCGGCAGGCGGTAGCGGGTGCGCACCAGGTCCGCGTCATGGGCGTACATACGGGCCAGGAATCCACCGAGCGGCGTGATCCCGTTGCGCTCGCCGATGCCCAGCACGGAGGCGTCGACGTGCGTCGCCCCGGCCGCCAGCGCCGCGTAGGCGTTGGCGACCGCGCAGCCGGTGTCGTTGTGGCCGTGGAACTCGATGTTGCAGGTGACGATGCCGCGCAGGGTGCGCACGACCTCGTGCACGCGCAGCGGGTCCGCCACGCCCACCGAGTCGGCGATGCCGACGCGCGACACGCCGACCTTGTCCACCTCGCGGTAGATGGTGAGCAGGTCGATCAGGTCGCTGCGGAAGCTGTCCTCGCTGGAGAACCTGACCTCAAGGCCGTGGCCCTTGATGAACTCGATCACCTCGACGGCCGCCTCGATGATTTCGCCGATGTCGCGGCCGTGGGAGAACTGGCGGAGCAGGCTGGAGGTCCCGAACAGGACGTCCAGGCCGTCGACGCCGGTCTCCACGGCGAGCCGGGCGTCGTCCATGTGGCAGCGGGTGTGGGTGAGCACCTTCGCCTTCAGGCCGAGCCCGGTGATGCGCTCGCAGTCGCGCCGGGAGCCGGGGCTGGCGGCGGGCGAGGTCAGCTCCAGGTACTCGACGCCCAGCTCGTCCAGGAGGGTGGCGATCTCCACCTTGTCGTCCGTCGTGAAGAACGCGTTGGCGAACTGCTCGCCCTCGCGCAGGGTCGACTCGATGATCGCGAAGTTGTCCAGGCTCATGGTGACGGGCGTCCGGCAACCGGCGGCAACCCCATCACGGTGGCACGGGCCGCAGGCCCCCGATACGATGCGCCCGACGATAGCATGCGACGATGATTCGCAGGAGGAGCCGATGGCGACAATCAAAGGGGTGATCATCGATCAGACGAGCGGCCAACCCGCCGCCTGCACCGTGCACGTGCTGTCATCGAACGGGGCGTTCATCCACCCGGACGGGGCGGTCCTCAAGGTGGGACCCGGCACCCCGGCGTTCTACTGCGACGGCTCGTTCGAGGTCACGGTCCCGACCGGCGGCGTACGGGTGCTGGTCGAGCGCGGCACCGAGTACGTGCCGCTGAAACGCAACCTTACCGTCACCGAGACGCAGACCGTCGACCTGGAGCTGCCGCTGCAGCGGTGGAGCCATCTGACCGAGCAGGGCTGGTACCCGGGCAACACCCATATCCACTACGACGAGAAGGAGCAGCAGCGCGACGGCCGGCTGGCGCTGGAGGGCCACGTGCACGACTTCTCGGTCACGGTGGTCAGCGTGCTGCGGCGCTGGGAACTCGACTACGCCAGCAACCACTTTCCGATCGGGGTGATGACCGACCTGAGCACCTCCCATCACGTCGTCGACATCGGCGAGGAGAACCGCCACAACTTCCACGGCGGGGAGATCGGCTACGGCCACGTGATGTTCCTGCGCATCCGCAACCTGGTGGAGCCGGTCAGCCGCGGCATGCTGGTCGACAACCTCGACCCCGACTACCCGCCGATCTGTCACGCCTGCGACGACGCGCGCGACCAGGACGGCATCGTCCTCTGGTGCCACAACGGCCGCGGCCTGGAGGCGCCGGTCGCCGCCGCCTTGGGCAAGCTGGACGGCTTCAACCTGTTCGATCCGTTCTGGATGGACCCCGAGTACGAGATCTGGTACCGGCTGCTGAACTGCGGCATCCCGCTGCCGGCCAGCACCGGCTCGGACTGGTTCGTCTGCTCCAACAACCGCGTCTACGTCGACACCGGCGGCCAGGGTTTCGACTACGACCGCTGGATCGACGGACTGAAGGCCGGCCGCACCTTCATCACCAACGGGCCGACGCTGTTCCTGCGCGCCGACGGCGCCGCTCCCGGCGACACGCTGGACGTGCAACCCGACCGGGAGCTGGAGGTGGAGGTGGAGCTCAAGAGCCATCACCGCGTCGACCGCATTGAGCTGGTATGCAACGGCGCGGTGGTCAAACGCTGGCACCGGCCGGCCGGCGTCGCCGCCGAGACGATCCGCGAGCGGTTCGCCCCGCCGGGCGACGGCTGGGTCGCGGCGCGCTGCTACAGCCACGTGCGCGACAGCTACGACCAGGAGATCTTCGCCCACACCAGTCCGATCTACCTGCGCTGCGGCACGCCGAACCGGGCCGCGAAGCCCGACGCCGCGTACTTCGTCGACGGGATCGACGTGGCGCTGAACCAATGGGTGAGCCACAAGCTGCGCTATGGCTCGGACCGCCAGCGCGAGGACGTGCGCGAGCTGTTCAAGCGCGGCCGCGGCTTCTTCGAGGGAGTGTGACGATGGCGGGAGAGAAGCCGCGCGGGCGGCTGGCGCGGAACTACCGGCTGACCTGGGTCGACGACTCAGGGTTCACGGCGAGCGTGATCAATCCGCCGGTGAGCCCGGCGCGGCTGGCCCACCTGACGGTGGGCGGGCTGGCCGGCACGCCGGTGGATGCGTTCGTGGCCACCGTCGGCCAGTGTGCCGGCTACACGCTGTCCTATCCGACGAAGGTGGAAGGCATGGAGTTCCTGGTCGACCGCCTGAACGCGGGCGCCGCGCTGGGCGGCGGCGTTCAGTGGCGGAGCGCGGAGAACCTGCGCCGGCTGTGGGCCGACGGCCACGACCCCGTGCGCATCGTGATGGACGAGGCGCACCGGCTGGGCATGGACTTCTGGCTGCAGCTCCGCATGAACGACTGGCACCACGTCGACAGCGAGGGCAAGGTCTACCGGCTGATCGGCAGCGACTACTACGAGAGCCACCCCGAGCTGCTGATCGGCGCGGAGGGCGTGGCCGGCTGGCCGGAGTCGCTGCAGGAGTCGCTGGCCTGGTTCCAGGATTTCGCCCACGAGAAGGTGCGCCGCATCCGCCTGGACACCGCCACCGAAGCGATCGAGCGCTACGACGCCGAGGGCTGGGAATACGACTTCATGCGCTGCCCGGGACTGTTCGCGTACGGCCGGGAGCGCGCCAACGCCCACTTGGTCACGGAGCTGATCCGCGACACGTGGCGGATGCTGGACGAGGTCGGCCGCGCGCGCGGCAAGACGCTGGGCCTGTCGGTACGCGTGCCCAACACCATTGCCGGGGCCACCATGCTCGGCCTGGACGTCGAGGAATGGGTCGCCGACCACTTGGTCGACATCGTCGTGCCGTCGACCTTCTTCGCCCAGGACACGGAGGAGGACATGCGCGAGTGGGTGAAGCTGGCGGCCGGCACGCCGGTGCTGGTCCATCCCGCGATCGAGGAGGGCTTCATCACCGGCAAGCGCACCGGCTACGGCATCCCCTACTACCAGGTGCAGTCCGACCCGATGCAGGCGATGACCGTGGAGATGATCCGGGGTATCGCGGCCCGCCACCACGCCGCCGGCGTGCACGGCCTGTACCTGTTCAACTATCAAGGCACCTGGACGACCTACGGGTACGACAACAGCCCCGCGCTCGACGACATGGCTTCGCCGCTGCGGCTGCGCTTCAAGGACAAGCGCTACGTCGTGATGCGCCGCAACGGCTCGTTCCCGAACTGCTTCCCTCAGGAGCGCCGGATTCCGGTCGAGCTGGGGCCCGGACCGGTCGAGATCGACATCGAGATCGCCGACGACTTCGCCGACGCCGGCGCTCGGCTGCGCTCCGTTCACCTGAAGCTGCTGCTGGTCGAGCCGTGCCACGAGGACCGGCTGGAGGTGCGCCTGAACGGCGGCGAGCCGCTGCCGATCGCCAACCCCATGGCCGCCGGCCGGGCCGCGCCTTTCGAGCGCGCATGGGCGGTGTTCGACCTCACGCCGTCCCCGCCCCGTGTCGGCGTCAACCGGATCAGCGTGCGGGTGGAGCGCCACCCGCGCCTGGCCAAGGAGTTGCCGCTGGTGCTCAGCGACATGGAGATCGACGTCTCCTACCGCTACCCGAACGGCCCCTGGATCCCGCCCCCCGGCTTCAAGCCGCGGACGTAGGAGGACACGTGAACCAGAAGATCCGGCAGTGAACCAGAAGATCCGGCAGGGGCTGGGGCAACCGTCAGCCGGACACGTGACTCCGCCGAGGACCAGGCCTCATCACTTCGGAGTTCGGCCCGGAGTGGACCTCGACAGCTCAACCAACTGGCCGACGAGTTGGAGGCGGAAGCGTTCGTCGCGCGCTACAACGGGAAGACCGGACTCGGTTGATCCCAACCTCCTCATCCATGCTCACAATGCGACTCGCCGGCGCACGATGCGGCTCGGCGCAGGCAACCTCACCACGGACGCTCACCTGGCCGCCCTGGCGATCGGCCGAGGGTACGAACTGCACAGCACGGACACGGACTACGCCCGGTTTCCGGCGCCTGAAGTGGCGGTTCGGTCCGGCGGCGGCGGAGCGGTTGTCGGCGGTGCTCGCCGGCGTGACCGACGCGGATCGCCTCGCTGAAGCGGGCGAGTGGATCGTGGACTGCGCTACGACTGCCGATTTCCTGGCCCGCGTGAGCGGCGCCGGCGCGTAGCCCCAGCGGCGATGCACGCATGAATGTCCTCGGCCGTCAGATCAGGGTAGTAGTCACGAGTGATCTGACTGAACGGAAGGCCCTCATCGACCAGTGCGAGGACGTCGTGCACCGTAATGCGCGTCCCGGCGACGCACGGTTGCCGAAGTGCACCGTGGAGTCGACGGCGATACGGTCCATCTCGGCGGGGCGCACTACGCTTCGCCGAGCAGTTCCCGCTCGCCCTTCAGGTGTAACTCGTCGGCGAAGTGGCAGGCGGAGAGGTGCCCGTCGCCGCCGACCGGCGCGAGAGGGGGCAGTTCCTGCTCGCAGATCGGCTGCCGGTACGGGCAGCGCGTGTGGAACGGGCAGCCGCTCGGCACCTTCGCGACCTCGGGTATCTCTCCTTCCAGGATGATGCGCTCCAGCGGGCGGTGCGGATTGGGCTGCGGGATGCCGGAGAAGAGCGCCTCCGTGTAGGGGTGCTTGGGGCGCAGGAAGATCTCGCGGCGCTCTCCCACCTCCACGAAGTGGCCGAGGTACATCACCGCGACGCGGTCGGTCATGTGCCGGATCACGCTGAGGTCGTGCGTGACGAACAGCACGGTGAGGTGCAGATCGCGCTGCAGGTCCAGGAGCAGGTTGAGGATCTGCGCCTGCACGGAGACGTCCAGCGCGGAGGTAGGCTCGTCGGCCAGCAGCAGTTGCGGGTCGAGCGCCAGCGCGCGCGCCACGCCGATGCGCTGCCGCTGGCCGCCGGAGAAGGCGTAGGGGTAGCGGTTGAGCTGCTCCGGCTGCAGTCCCACTATGCGCATGAGCCGCTTCACCGCGTCGTCGAGCTCGCCGCCTTTCACGCCGCCGTTCACCATCAGCGGCTCGCCGATGATCCGGCGCACGGTCATGCGCGGATTGAGGGACGACTCCGGGTCCTGGAAGACCACGCGGATCCTGCGCCGCACGGCCTTGAGCGCATCGCGGTCGGCCGTCACGACGTCGATCGGTTCGGCGTCGTGGGGACGGAACACGATGTGGCCGTCGGTGGGCTCCACGGCACGAACCAGCAGCCGCAGCACCGTGGTCTTGCCGGACCCGCTCTCGCCGACCAGGCCCAGCGTCTCGCCGCGCTGCACCTGGAAGCTCACGTCGTCCACCGCGCGGATCCAGCCCACAGTGTGCTTGAGGATCCCGCGCTTGATCGGAAAGTATTTCTTCAGGCCGCGGACGGTGAGGACGTCCGGTGCCATTTCGGCGGAGCCGTTGGGGTCAGCCAGGGGTCGCCTCCCCGGCGAGCTCCGCCTCCGGGACGGCGGACTCGACCACCTCGTTTCCCTCGTAGAGGAAGCAGCGCACCGTGTGGCCGCTGTCGGTGCGGTACAGCGGCGGGAGCTGCGCGTCGCAGGTGCCGGCGATGAACTCCGCGCAGCGGTTGCTGAACGGACACCCGCGCGGCCGGCTGTAGGGGTCGGGCACCGACCCCTCGATCGCCTCCAGGCGGCTCTTGGGCTCGACGCCGATACCGGGGATGGAGGCGAGCAGCGCCCGCGTGTAGGGGTGCTTGGGCTCGTCGAAGATGGCCACGACCTCGCCCTGCTCGACGACCGTGCCCAGGTACATCACCACCACCTCGTCCGCGAGCTCGGCGATGACGCCCATGTTGTGGGTGATGAAGATCATCGACATGCGGTTGGCGTCGTGCAGCGTGCGCAGCAGGTCGAGCACCTTGGCCTGGATGGTGACGTCGATCGCCGTGGTCGGCTCGTCCGCCATCAGCAGGCGCGGGTTCCCGGCCAGCGCCATGGCGACCAGCACGCGCTGCCGCATGCCGCCGGACAGCTCGAAGATGTAGGAGTCGATCAGGGTGCGCGGGGAGGGGATGCCGACCTCGGCCAGCAGGTCCACGCAGCGGTCGCGGCCGGTCTCCTTGGTGAGGCTCTCGTCGTACAGGCAGAGCGCCTCGACGATCTGGCTGCCGACCGTGTGCACGGGGCTGAGCGCGCTCATCGGCTCCTGGAAGATCATGGCGATCTCCCGGCCGCGGATCGAGCGGAACTCCTCGCTCTGCGGGTCGAGCTGCGCCAGGTCCATGACGCCGGCGGTGTCGCTGGCCGCGGTGGTGGACGCGCCGTGGAAGCGGATGCTGCCGGCGACGACGCGGCCCGGCGGCGGGATGATGCCGAGGATGGAACGCGCCGCGACCGACTTGCCGCAGCCGCTCTCGCCGACGATGCCGACGATGCGCTGCTCGGGCACCTGGAACGACAGGCCGTCGACGGCGCGGACCACGCCCAGGTTGGTGAAGAAGTAGGTGCGCAGCCCGGAGACCTCCAGGAGAGGCTTCCCCGCCGGACCGGCGCCGCGCGCTCCGGAATCGCTCATGCGTCCGATTCGCGATAGCGGATGTCCGCCTCCACCTTCTCCACGACGATGCCGTTTCCGTACATGGCGGGACCGTAGGGGGCGCGCTCGCCCGAGGCGATGGAGACGCGGTTCTCGCCGACGATCAGGTCGGCGGCCGGCAGCTCGAAGGTGATCTCCAGGAGCTTCTGCTCGGGATCCTCGACGTAGGAGGGGATGCTGCCGGCATGCGGTTGCGGCCCGCCGCCGTAGATCTGCGCGTCCTTGACCGTGGCGTCACGGCCCAGCTCGCGCAGGCGCCGTCCTCCCAGCCACACGTCGATCCGGTCCTGCGGATCGGCGGCCCACAGGATCACGCGCAGGCGCGCGTCGGCGACCGTGTCGGCCTGGACGTCGCGCCAGACGTAGAGCGGCAAGTGCACGGGCTGTCCGTGGTTGGGGAGCTCCGTCGGCAGCGGCCGGTCGTGGTTGCAGCAGTAGAAGCAGCCCTCGTCGGTCCAGGGGAAGCCGCCGCGGCGCTCGATGACGTAGGTGGCGTCGCGGCCGGTCATGGCGGCCGGCTCGCCGATCAGGAACATGGCCTCGGTGTGCTGGCCGTAGGTGCCGGCCATCACGTCGCCCTGGGAGCCCAGCTGGGTGTAGTGCTCCTCGGGCGCCGTGGGCCAGTTGAAGACGTTCACGAAGTCCACGCCCTGCGCCCAGAAGTTGGAGAAGGCGCCGAGGAAGACCTCCAGCGACGGGCTGCAGTAGCCGTCCGTGGAGTGGTGGGCGTCGTGCGTGGCGGCGATCCGGATCGGGGTGCCGGCGGCGATGCTGCGGAAGCCGGCGACGTCGATGGTGAGCGTGCGCGAGCCGATCACGAAGATGTCGACCAGCAGCTCGCGCGCCCAGGTGGCGACGTCCAGGCCGTCGACCGCGCAGCCGGCCACCGTCTCCGGCACCTTGACGGCCAGCAGGATCGGCCTGCCGTTCCGCGCCTCCATCTCAAGACTCATCTCCCGCACGCCGCGAATGTAGGCGGTGGCGTCCTCGCGGTGCTGCCACTGGCGGCCGATCGGCAGGGTGGGCTGGTGGCGGGAGAAGTCGAGCTGCAGGCCGTCGAAGGCGTAGCGGGCCAGCAGCTCGCGGAGCACCGCCACCTTGTGCTCGCGCAGACCGGGCGAGGACAGGTCATAGAGCCCGTTCCACCACCAGCAGCGCTGCACCCAGTCGGGGTGCTCCTCCTTCAGCCAGTTCCGGCGCGCCGGGTCGGTGAGCGGCTGGCCGAGCGGCGGCTGCGCCGGGTCGACGGGCGCCACGCGGCTGTTCCAGAACACCTCCAGCCCACGCCGGCGGGTCTCCTCGACCAGGGTGCCGACGAAGTCCACCCCCTGCTCCCGCCACCGGTTGAGGCCCGGCTCGTCGAGCAGCGGCAGCTTGTCGTTCTCGTAGAGCGCGTAGGCGTCCTCGCCGTCGCCCACGTCCCAGATGAAGCCGTCGATCTGGTTGCCTTCCAGGTCGGCGTGGTGGAAGCGCAGGTCCACGTACTCCTGCATCGGGATGCCCAGCAGGTCGATCGGAGTCATCCCGTCCATCTGGTCGAGGATGCGCCGCCGCCGACCTACCGCTGCCAAGTGCGCGTCGCTGAGCCGAATCATGCGTTCAGCGTATGGGATTGGCGATGGATCGCAAAGACGCCCGAACGCTGCCTGATCCTCTGCTACCGGGCCGCGGGGGTTATAGTGAGCGGACGATGGCGAACGTGAAGGTCGTCTACAACGAGCAGCAGAAGGCGCTGGAGCTGCTGCTGCGGACGATCGACCGGCCCGGAGATTACTGTACCGCGGACCGGTTGCTGGCGCCGATGCCGCGCGTGGCGGTGGACGGGGCCGGTTCGCTTTCCTTTCCGGTCACCGAGGAGCAGGCGCGCGCGCTGGCCTCGGCGGGGGAGCAGGCGCCCTACGGACGGGGCGAGGAGACGCTGGTGGACAGCTCCGTCCGCGCGTGCCGGCAGATCGACGCGGAGCGCGTGAGCATTACCGGCGGCGCGTGGGACGACACGTTGGACAAGGTCGTCGATCGGGCGGCAACCGGCCTCGGCTGCCCGCCCGAATTCACGTCGGCGCATCTGTACAAGCTGCTGGTGTACGAGCTGGGCGGGTTCTTCGCTCCGCACCGGGATACCGAGAAGGTCGTCGGCATGGTCGCGACGCTGGTGGTGTCGCTGCCGGTGGTCGGCGCCGGCGGCGAGCTGGTCATCCGCCACCGGCAGCGCAGCACGGTCGTCGATCTGCATACCGACGAGCCGTCCGAGCTCGCCTTCGCCGCGTTCTACGCCGACTGCGTCCACGGTAGCCGGCCGGTGACGGCCGGCTACCGTATCGTGCTGGTCTACCATCTGGTCGTGCGGGGCGCCGCTGCCGCCGTACTGCAGGCCGCGCCTGACTTCGACGCGCAGGAGGAACAGGTCGCGGACCAGCTCCGGGCGTGGGAAGCGAGCTCGTCGGCGGGCGACAAGCTGGTCTGGCTCCTGGAACACCAGTACAGCCAGGACGGCCTGTCGTTCGACGTGCTGAAGAACGCCGACTCGGCGCTGGGCCGGGTCCTCGCCCGCGCCGCGCAACGGGCGAATCACGCGCTGTACGCGGCCATCCTCAGCATCTACGAATCGGGCACCGTCGACGAGGACGGGGACTACTACGACTGGGACGAGGATGCCGACGATTGGGATGATTGGGACGCGCTGGAGGACATCGACTCCACCCGATCGCTGCTCGGATTGATCGCCGCGGATGGCTCCCGCCCCGACTACGGCGCGTTGCCGCTGCTGCCGGGGGAGTTGCTGCCGTCCGGGGCGCTGGATGACGCCGAACCGGACGACGAGGACGCTCACGTGACCGGCAACGAAGGGGTGCACGTATCCCGCAGCTATCACCGCGCGGCCCTGGTACTGTGGCCCCAGGCGAGGACGCTGGGGACGATCGCCCGCGGCGGCATCGAGCACGCCGTCGCCTGGTTCGAGGATGAGGTGGCGCGGTCGCAGGACGACGCCGCGGCTCGGCGGAACCTGACCGGCCTCGCCGCTCAGCTCATCGACACGTGGCCGGCGCCGGACGGCGTTCGCTTCTATCGTCGTGATGACACGGCCGGCGCGCCCCAAGCCTGCCGGGACATGCTGCGCCTGCTGCGCCGGCTTGGGGACGAGGCGACGACCCGGCGCTTCCTGTGCGAGGTTGCCACTCCGCACTACAGCGGCGGCGAAACCGACGAGTTGCTGGCGACGGCGGCGGTCGTCGCGCCGGCTACCTTGCGCGCCTGGCTGCCGCGGTTCACCGAGACGAATCTGCCGCTCGCCCCGGAGGACGTCCTGCACCTTCTCCGGCGTCTGTGCCCGCAGGACGCCGCGTCCGCCGGTCTGGACCGGCTGCGGCGCCCGGCGCTGGCCGACGCGGCGCGCGCCGTCTGCCGGGCGCTGCCTGCGGTGGTGGGTGTCGAGGAGCCGGACCCGGACGCCGGCCTCGCGGCCGCACGGCGGCGCGACGTCCGGCCGCTGACCGCGCCGGCAATTAGCTCCCTGTTCGCGTTCCTCTGGCATTGCGCGCCGCCGGCAGAGGTCGAGGCGATCGCGGCGCTGCTGGTTCAGCACCCGGCAGCGGCGCCGCCGTATCGGGCCCTGCCGGAGGCGCTGGCGGAACTGGCGAACCTTCGCGGCACGACCGGTGACGCGGTCGAGCCCGCCGGGTTCGTCGCGCTCTGGCACCATGCCGCCGCCCTCCTGCTGGCGCGCAGCGCGGCGCCGCCGGAGGAACCCGTCGACTGGGTGATCGAGGCCAGCATCCCGCATCACTGCCCGCTGTGCGAACGGCTGCAAGCCTTCTGTGACTCGCCGGAGGCCACGACGGAGCGGTTCAGGGCGCGGCAGGATCTGCGCCAGCACGTCGAGTCGATGATCTCCCGCCTGACGCTGGACATCGCCTGCAAGACCGAGCGCAAGGGCAGCCCTCACACCCTGATCTGCACCAAGAACCGCGCAACGTTTCGGCGGCGGTGCGAACAGTACGCCGCGGACGTCGCCCACATGCGGCTGCTGGTCGCCGCTGCCCCCCGGAGCAGCACCGATGGCGGCTGTGCTGAGGATATGCAGCACCTGCGGGAGGCGATTGCGGACGAGGATGCCTCCGATGCGTAGTTCGGTCAGGCGCAAGTTCAATACGGAAGGCCCCATCCGCGCGGACCGGCACTATCACATTCCGCCGCTGACGCGGATCGATCTCGACGACGTGCTCGGCCTCATCCGTGATGAGAAGTACTTCGTGCTGCACGCGCCGCGGCAGACCGGCAAGACCTCGGCGCTGCTGGCGCTGCGCGACCTGCTGAACGGCGGCGGCGCCGGCGACTACCGTTGCGTGTACGCGAACGTCGAGGCCGGCCAGGCGATGCGCGAGAACGTGGCGGAGGGCATGCGCACGGTCCTTGCCCAGGTGGCGTTTCGGGCCAGCGTGACGCTGCACGACGAAACCCTGGAGGACCTCTGGCCCGCCCTCCTGGAGCGCGTCGGGCCGGGGCAGGCGCTGCACCAGGCGCTGGCGCGCTGGAGCATGGCCGACCCGCGTCCGCTGGTGCTGCTGATCGACGAGATCGACGCGCTGGTGGGAGACACCCTGCTGTCGGTGCTGCGGCAGCTTCGCGCCGGCTACGACCAGCGCCCGGACGGATTCCCGCACAGCATCGTCCTGTGCGGCGTGCGCGACGTACGCGACTACCGCATCCACTCGTCCGCCGAGGACCGGCTGGTGCTCGGCGGCAGCGCCTTCAACATCAAGTCCAGGTCGCTGCGAATGGGCGACTTCTCGGAGCAGGAAGTGCGCACGCTGCTGGCTCAGCACACGGCGGCGACGGGTCAAGCGTTCACGGAGGACGCGCTGCGGCTGATCCTGGCACGCACCGCCGGGCAGCCGTGGCTGGTGAACGCGCTGTGCCGGGAGGCGTGCTTCGACGACAAGGCAGGCCGCGACCGCTCCCGCCCGATCGCGGAACAGGCGATTCTGGAAGCGCAGGAACGGCTGATCCTGCGCCGCGACACCCACATCGACGACCTGGCGAACAAGCTGCGGGAAGAGCGCGTGCGGCGCGTGATCGAGCCGATTCTGACCGGCTCCGCCGAAGCCTCCTGCTCGGCCGAAGACCTCGCCTACGCCCGCGACCTGGGCTTGGTGGCGGACGACGCCGGCGGCCCGCCGCGCATCGCCAACCCGATCTACGCGGAGGTGGTGCCGCGGCACCTGAACTACGCGGTACAGGAGACGCTGCCGCAGCAGATGGCGTGGTACGTGGACGCCTCGGGCGCCCTGGACGTGACGGGACTGATCGAGGCGTTCCAGGCGTTCTTCCGGGAGCACTCCGAGCACTGGGTGCAGCGCTTCGAGCAGTACCACGAGGCGGGGCCGCAGTTGCTCCTGCAGGCGCACCTGCAGCGGGTGGTGAACGGCGGCGGGCGGATCGAGCGGGAGTACGCGCTGGGGCGCGGACGGACGGATCTGCTGATCGTGTGGTCGCAGGGCGGGCGCGAGCGGCGGTTCGTGGTGGAGTGCAAGGTGCGGCGCGGCGACCTGGAGCGGGCCATCGCCGACGGCATCGAACAGACGCGCTGGTACATCGACCGCTGCGCGGCGGAGGCGGGCCACCTGATCGTGTTCGACCGGTCGCCGGAGCGAAGCTGGGAGGAGAAGATCTTCCGCCGTGATGCGCCGCCGGGCGCGGGCGCTACTCGGGTCACCGTCTGGGGCATGTGACGCCTACCTGCGCGACCAGGCGACCCGCGAGGTCAAGGAGCGGCTCGCCGAGATCTTCGACCCTGACGAGGGCGGCTGCTACCAGCGGCTGCTGCCGCTGCCGGCGGTCGACGAGATCGACGTCGGGGCCGAGCGCATCACGCTGATCGTTGCCGAACCGCACGCGGCGGGTCTGCACCCGGACCTGCGCACTCTCTACGAGCAGCACACCTACCGCAACCGGCTGTGCTTTCTTACCGGTCAGCGTGCCTTCGATTCGCTGCTCGAAAGCGCCCGCGAACTCAAGGCGATTAACCCGAAGTTCCAGAGCGTGAATCTCTCGTAACTTCATTGACAGAAAATTAGTTGCAAGGTGATCTGCGTGCTGATTGGCGTCGTTTCGTGTCCATGCAGATGGTGGTGAATAGCGGCGAGATACATGCTATTTGATCTTGACATATCGTGACTTGTGTGTATTCTGTTGCCACAGATCAGTAGTCATGTACATCGAGTCTGTCCCCAACCGCTCCTCTCCCCCTGCCATCCTGCTCCGCGAGTCCTACCGCGAGCACGGCAAGGTCAAGAAGCGCACGCTCGCGAACCTCTCCAAATGGCCCCCTGATCTGGTCGACGGCTTGCGCACCCTGCTCAAGGGCGGCCACGCCTTCGCCTCGGTCTCGGATGCGTTGCTGCTCACGCGCTCGCTGCCCCACGGCCACGTCGCCGCCGTGCTGGGCATCCTCAAGCAGCTCGGACTCCATACCCTCATCGCCCGCAAGGCCAGCCGCTCGCGCGAGCTGATCATCGCCATGATCACCGCCCGCGTCATCGACGCGCAGTCCAAACTGGCCACCGCCCGCGCGCTCTCACCGCCCAGCGCCGTGTCCACCCTGGGCGAGTCGCTGCGGTTGGGGGAGGTCGATGAGAACGAGCTCTACGAGGCGATGGACTGGTTGGTCGGGCGCCAGGCGGCGATCGAGGACCGCCTGGCCGAACAGCACCTCAGCGAGCACACGCTGGTGCTCTACGACGTGAGCTCGACCTACTTCGAGGGCAGCCACTGCGAGCTGGCGCAGTTGGGACACAGCCGTGACGGCAAGTCGGGCACGCTGCAGATCGTGTTCGGGCTGCTGTGCACCCAGGAAGGCTGTCCGGTGGCGGTGGAGGTATTCCCTGGCTCTACCGCCGACCCGAAGACGGTGAGCGCGCAGGTGGACAAGATCCGCACCCGCTTCGGACTCACGCGGGTGGTGCTGGTCGGCGACCGCGGGATGCTGAGCGCGGCGAGGATCCGCGAGGACCTGCAAGAGGTGGAGGGGCTGCGCTGGATCACCACGCTGCGCGCGCCGACGATCCGCAAGCTGGTGGCCGCCGGCGAGGTGGCGCCGTCGTTGTTCGACGAGCGCGACCTGGCCGAGATCACCAGCGAGGAGTTTCCGGGCGAGCGGCTGATCGTGTGCCGCAACCCGTTGCTGGCCGACGAACGGGAGCGCAAGCGCCAGGAGCTGCTACAGGCCACCGAGCAGAAGCTGGCCCCGATCGCTCAGGCCACCCAGCGCGTCCATCAGCCGCTACGGGGCGAGGCCGAGATCGGCATGCGGGTCGGCAAGGTGATCAATCACTACAAGGTGGGCAAGCACTTCGTGACCGAGATCACCTCCGAGTCGTTCAGCTTTCGGCGCGATGAGGCCAAGATCGACGCCGAGCAGGCGCTGGACGGGCTGTACATCGTGCGCAGCAACGTGGAGCCGCAGGTGCTCGACGCGGCGCAGACGGTGCGCGCCTACAAGGGGCTGTCGAAGGTGGAGCGGGCGTTTCGGTGCATGAAGTCCGTGGACCTGAAGGTGCGCCCGATTCACCACCGGCGCGCGGATCGAGTGCGGGCGCACGTGCTGCTGTGCATGCTGGCCTACTACGTGGAGTGGCACATGCGGCGCTCGTTGGCGCCGTTGCTGTTCGACGATCACGATCGACAGGGCGCCGAGCGCAAGCGGGTCTCCGAGGTGGCTCCGGCGCAGCGATCGGCGGCCGCGGCGGCCAAGGCGTCGAGCAAGCGCACCGAGGACGGGTTGCCGGTGCACAGCTTTCGGACGCTGATCACTGAACTGGGCACGCTGACGGCGAACACGATGCAGGTTGCAGAGGGCGGCAGCACGTTCACGCTGCACACGCACCCGACGCCGGTTCAGCAGCGCTGTTTCGAGCTGCTTGGGGTCACGCCCCGCATGTAGCCATGCACAGGAACCTGCACCATTGAGAAACTACCCTGACCACAAGGACTTCAGGCAATTTCGCTCCTGGAACTTCGGATTAACCAGATCATCGAGGAGATGCACGAGGAAGGCGTGGCCGACGGCGACCCGCAGATGCAGCAGGCGCGCGAGCAGCTCCTGCCGCGGTTTCTGACGCAGTTCCACAGCGCGACCCGGGAGACCTTCAGTAAGCGACCGGCGAAACCAGGCTCTATGAAGCCGGCGGCGGTGGACGCGCAGTCGGCAGGAGCGAGAGGTAGTCGGCGCGGGTGCGCGCATGCGGCAGCCTCTCGAACAGCTCGCGCAGATACCAGTACGGCTCGCGCCGGTTGGCCTTGGCGGTCTCGATCAGGCTGTACAGGATCGCGCTCGCCTTGGCTCCGCGCGGGCTGCCGGAAAACAGCCAGTTCTTGCGGCCCACCACGAACGGGCGGATCGCCTGTTCGCAGGCGTTGTTGTCCGGGCTCATCTGCGGGTGGTCCAGATAGCGGATCAGCTTCGGCCACTCGCTGAGCGCGAAGGCCACCGCCTTGCCGAGCGCCGAGCCGGGCAGCACCTGGTCGCGTTTCTCCTGCAGCCAGCCGTGGAACTTCGCCAGCACCGGTTGCACCTGTGCGCGCCGCGCGGCCACGAACCGCTCAGGGTCCTTATCGCGGTACTTCGACAGTTCCGACTCGGCGCGGTACAGCTTGGCGATGAACCCCAGCGCATGCAGCGCCGCTGCGGCCCGGCTGGACACCTTGCCCAGCGCGTCGGCGGCCTCCTTGAACGCTCGCCGCACGTGCGCCCAACAGCCCACGTGCACGATGCCGGGCTGCGCACACGGGCGCGCGTAGCCGTCGTACCGGTCGGTCTGCACGTAGCCCTGGTAGTCGCCGATGATCTGGAAGGCTACCCGCGCGGCGCGGCTGGGCTCATAGCGGTACACCACCACCGGCTCATCAGGCAGACCGCCGCGCGCCACCCACACGTAGCTCAGGTCGGTGTTGGCGCGGTCCTGCTCCTTGAGCACCTGTACGGTGGTCTCGTCGATCTGCAGGGTCGGTCCGCAGCGCAGTTTGTCGAGCAGCGCCTCCATCAGCGCCTGGCAGGCTGTGGCGGCAGCGATCATCCAGTCCGACATCGTGCGCCGCGACAGCTCGACGCCGAGGCGCGCGAACTGCCGCTCCTGGCGGTACAGAGGCAGCGCGTCGCAGAACTTCGCCGTGGCGATAAACGCCAGCAATCCCTCCGAGGCCAGCCCCTCCGAGGCCAGCCCCTTCGGGATCAGCGCCGCCGGCGGCGGCGCGATCCGCACCGCCGGATGCTCTTCGTCGCCGGAGCCTTCGCAGTGATGACAGGCGTACTTGGGCCGCACCGTGCGGATCACCCGTACCTGCGGCGGGATCACGTCGAGCTTCTCGCAGGTGTCCTCGCCGATGCGCACCAGGGGGTGGCCACACTCGCACTGCTTGTCCTGCTCGGGCAGGTCGATGACCTGCTCGATCCGTGGCAGCGCCTGCGGCAGCGGTCTGCGCCGCGGGCGGCTGCCAGTGCGCGCAAGCACCTCGGCGGCCGCCTGATCCGCGGACGGCTCATCGTCCGGCGACGGGCTGTCGGCGGAGTGTTCGATCTCATCGAACACTCGAATCTGCAGCCGCTCGGCGGCGGTGAGCTGTTCGGTACCGCGTCCATACAGCTTGTTCTTGAACCACTCCACCTGTTCTTCGTAGAGATCCAGCTTCTTTGTTCAGCTCCCGAAGTTTCGCGTCCAGATCGTCCTTTTCCAGGACCAGGCGACGATTCTCTTCGCGTAGCGCATCGCGTTCTTCGGCGACCGCTGGCGCGCTGGACATGTAGATGCCATAGCACGAAATATGCTGACAGTGTCAACCCACCTCAGGCGATTTCCCGGTACCGGAGCTCCTCGTGGGTATGCTAGAAATCGATCCGATCAGCAGCATCCGAAGCTCCTCGATGCCGATCTCTCGGCGCGCCTCGGTCGCCGTTGGCGGCCACGGAAATCGCCCCTTCATCCACAGACAGAATCCCGTCCGATCCCAGTACACCGCTTTCAGCACGCGCCGCCGCGCGTTGCAGAACACGAACAGCGCCGTCTCGAACGGACTGAGCTGCATCTGCTCCTGCACCAGCACTACCAGCCCGTTGACCTGCGTGCGCATATCGGTCGCCCCAGGCCGTACGAAGATCCGCGCCGCGCCCAGCTCCACCCGGATCACCGCTCGCCCTCCAGCGCCGCCAGTACTTCGCGCAGATCGGTAGCCCGCACCGACCGCCTCAGCTTCAGCACGTACCGCTGGCCGACCACCAGCTCGATCGTCGCGCCCGGCTCGGCACCGCCGCCGCGCTGCCCCAGTTCGACCAGCCGCTGACTCTCCGGCCCCGAGGACTGCCTCGACTTGCCCGCCCACCGGCACAGCGACGAATACGGCAGGCCATGCCGCTCGCTGTACGCCTTGCTCGACAGGCCGCTGCTCCGCCACTCGGCAACCTGCTGGCTCCAATACTCGCGCCCGTGTCTCTCGTTCACCTCATCGTCCCTCTTGACAGGGACGATCACCCGCTATTTCAGCCGTCGTAAGGTGGCGTTCAGCAGACGCTTACGCTCACCAACGGGTTGCTGCTCACGCAAGTGGAGATGACGACCACGGATCACGAACGCGTTGCCATGCTTCTCGGGGTGGCCCGCTGTGCGGACTGGAACTCGCGTTTGTCTCGATGGAATCCGCATGGAGCCAACGAAAAGAGCGAGCAGGTGTTCAGCAATCAAGCCCTTAATACGCTGGACAGCTACGCTGGCCGATCTTTGGGCAGCCTCGACACAACGTGGAAGATTCGTTTTGTCAGCGAGCGAGTGAAATCAGGTTGCGTCCAGCCGGTCGACGCGCGAAGTCTTCGCAGCATTGCAGACATCTGGCTCACCGATCTGCCCGCGCTGCGTCGGTATCGTCTCCACGGGATTGATCATACGCGGCTCCGGCGTGGTGGATTGGCTGGCGGACATGCGCTTCGAGTGCGTCATGCCGGGTCAGGTGGGCAGCGCGCAACCGAACAACCTGTTGCGCTTCCTGCGGCGCATCTCGATGCGCACGAAGAGCCCTGCTGCTCGCCACCGCCACGCCGGTACAACTGCATCCCATCGAGGCGTTCGACCTCTTGGAGGCGCTGGCGCAGGGTTCGGACGCGGTGCTGGGTTCCGCCGGCAGCCGCTGGCGTCAGCGGCAGCCGTCCCTCGACCTGCTGCTGGGCAAAGCCCCGCTGCCGACCGGGTTCCACGAGCGTTGGGACTGGCTGCGCAATCCGCTGCCGCCGCGCTCGGAAGGGAAGGACTTTCAGATTCTACGCCACTCGCTGTCGCTGTCGGACCAGGATGCCTACACGCTGGGGAGCGCGGTGGACAAGCTGCGCCCGCCGGACCGACAGCGCATCGAGGATGGATTCGGGCGGTTCATCGAGCATCACAACCCATACCTTCGCAGCATCATCCTGCGTACCCGCGAGTACCTCGAAACGACGGCCGATCCGGAGACCGGCGAGCCCTACCTGACGCCCGTACGCGTCCGACTCCGCGGCGAAGCGCCCGCCGATGCGATCACGCTGCCGCCGTTCCTCCAAGACGCCTACGAACACGCCGAGGAGTTCTGCCGGTTGCTCGGCCGGCGAGCGAACGCCGGCCTGTTCCGCACCATGCTGCTCCGCCGCCTGGGCAGCACAATCGAGGCGGGCCGCCTCATCGTGGGCCGGATTCTCGACGGCTGGCACGACCATGACGACGAAGAGGAGGACGAAGACGGCGATGCTCAACTTCGCGCGCTGACCGACGCGGAACGGGGAGTGCTGATCAGGCTCGCGGAGGGGATGGAGGCGAACCTGGAGCGGGATCCGAAGTTGGCCGCCGTCGCGCGCTTGCTCGTCGATGACGGCTGGCTCGATCGCGGATGCATCGTTGGAATCCGTCCCGCCTCGAACAGCGCAAGGGACGCATTCAGCGCATCGGACAGGTCCGGCCGGAAGTCGACGTGTACAACATGCGCTACGCCGGGTCGGTCGAGGATCGCGTGCACGAGCTCCTGTCCGAGCGGCTGGAGAGCATCTCTCGCCTGTTCGGCCAGTTGCCCGACACGCTGGAAGACGTATGGGTGCAGGTCGCGCTGGGTCAGGCGGAAAACGCGAAGCGAACCATCGACGCCGTCCCGCAGAAGCACCCTTTCGAGCTTCGCTACCGCGAAGTCCGCCACGTCGACTGGGAGTCGTGCGCGCGCGTGCTCGACGACGCGGCGCGGCGTGAGGCCCTGGCGCGTGGCTGGCAATCCGCTAGTCAGCCGGGATGCCGGGTAGACGTGACCCGATCGTCGTACACTGCAGGCGCCGCCGTCAGCGCCAGTGGGCGGACACCATCGTCATCTGGGCCGGCACGCCCCTGAAGCACCGCGTCTCCAAGCACTTCGAGGGCGGGGGAGACGACTGGGTGATCACCGTCGGCCGGCGCGGCATCGCGGCGCTGGCCGAGACGGTCATCGCGTACCTATCCTGACTCCGCGCATGTCGGTCCTGCTGGTCGTCGTGGTCGCCGCCGCCGCGGTGGGAGGCGTCTCGTTCCTGTTGAAGTTCATGCTCACCAGAGGGATCCGCCACGTCGAGAAGGTGATCAACACCGCGATCGCCGACACGACCGACATCGTCAACGACCAGGCGCTGCCCGAGCGGTGGCACCGTGAGGTGACGCGGTCGGTGCGGCGCCACCCCGACCCGCGCCGCGGCGAGGCCGCGAAGCGGCTGGTCCTGCAACGGCTGGACCGGTTGATCGCGCAGGTGGAGCGCGGCACCGTCATGCAGGGGGAGACGCGGGACTTCGCGATGGAGCGGCTGTGCGAAGTCCGCGAGCGCTGGGCGGAACTCGGCTGGCCGGAGATCGCGGCGGCCGTCGCACCGCGGTCGTCCGCCGAGCCTGAGGAGGGGGATGGGCCGGAAGGCGAGCCGTAGGCGGAAGTCGCTCAGCCGACCGGCAGTCCCGTGGGACGGCACGTCGGCGGCGTCGACCGCGGATCGTAGATGACCCAGGCTGTGTGCGGGCCCTGCCGCACGCCCGATTGCAGAGCTTCCTCGATCCCCGGTATGTTGCTGTTGGCGAGCGAGCAAGAGGTTGAACCGTTGCAGGTTGTACGCAGTGACCGGCCTGTCGGCCGCGTTCGTGCTTCTTGGAGCGTGTATGATTGGGGGGAAAAGCACGCCGACTTCGGATCCTTTTACTTTGAACAACGCGACTGTAACCGACGACGTGCTCACCGTCAGCGTGTCGTATGGTGGTGGCTGCCGGGATCACGAGTTCCATCTTCACAAGGCCGACAGGTTCATGGAGTCGGACCCGGTCCAACTCGGGATTGCCGTCATACATGATGGCAACGGGGACCGTTGTGAAGCATGGATAACCGAACAGCACTCGTTCGATCTCAGCGAGATCAAAGCGCAGTGGCGAGACGCCTACCGGCGCGAGTCAGGCAGTGTACAATTGCGTCTCAGGGATGCTGTCGGCGACGAAGCGCTCCTCTATCGATTCTGATCTGCTGAGCACGGATCGACCCGTAAACTCGCGCCGGTCTCAAAGCCGGACGATGCAGCAGCTTAGCTGACCGGCAGTCCCAGGGCCGGCACGCCGGCGGTGGCGCCGTGCGCCGGCAGCCTGCCGATGCGGGTGCCCTCGTAGCCGATCTCCAGCTCCGCGTCCTCCACGGTCAGCGGCAGCTCGTCCGCGGTGCGCTGGTTGCGCCGGCTGGCGCGCACCGTGAAACGGTTCACCCCGGCGCGCGGCGGCGTCGCGCGCAGATCGTAGATGAACCAGGCCGTCCGCGGGTCCTGCCGTACGCCCGGCTCCATCGGATTGGCCAACGGCAGCGTCCTGGCACCTTCCGGGCCCTCCATGCGCACCTCCAGCTCGTCCGCGATCGTCGGGTTGGCCACGTGCAGGAGCAGGCGCACCGAGTGGACCACGTCCCCCGCTCCGGCCACGTCATCGACGATGTCGAAGGTCAGCGGCGCCGGATCGCCGGTGATGGTCAGGGGCAGAGAGCGCTCGGTTTCCAGGCAGTTGGGAAACGACGACGTCGAACGCATCATCAGGTAGCGCTTGTCCCGGTAGCGCAGCCGCTCGGGATCGGCGATCTCGTCGAGCGCGGGCACCAGGTCCTGGTCATAGGTCGGCAGGGTCCCGAACCAGTTGAACACGTACAGGCCGTCGACGCCCGCGCGGTGGTGGCGCGCGGCCATGCCGCGCACCATGTCGAGCGACATCGGCGTCATCAGCGGCGGGTCGTACCACCAGCGGTTGTGGCCGTCGTTGTGGCCGGCCATGTAGCCCTCCTCGATCGCGGCCAGCAGGTGCACGGGCGAGTTCCCGGCGCGCGCCACCCACTCGGCCGCGTCGTGCTCGAAGTCCTGCGGGAAAAACGGCGAGGTCACCACGATGTCGACCAGGTGGTCGTCGATCCAGTCCTCGATGTCGATCCCCAGACGGCGGGTGCCGTCCAGCGTGGGGGGCAGGCGCACGGCGAGCCCGATCTCCCGGCCCTTGGTCCGCCCGATCTCGTCCAGTCCGGCGCGCGTCTCGCGCACCATCTGCGTCAGCAGGTGGGCGTTGCGCCGCTCGTCGCCGAAGCGGAAGTAGCCGGGGATGCGGATGAAGTCGAACACGAACCCCGCGCAGTCGTACCGCTCGCACACCTCCAGGGCGATGTCGCGCCGCAGGGCGCGCACCTCCTCGTGCGCGAAGTCCTGCATCCAGGTCAGGGCCGACTGGGTCGCGGGGTGGTCCTTCCAGCCGGCGGCCCCCTCCTCGCCGATCAGGAGGTCGGTACGCTCCTCGTAGAAGCGGCTGCCGCCGAGCCGGTAGACCTTGCCGTCGGACACGTGATGCCAGTCGTTCATGCTCAGGCGGAACCAGAAGTCGATGCCCAGGCGCTCTGCCGCCTCCACCTGCAGGCCGAGCGGGTCGTGCCCGGCCGCCCAGGTCCGCTTCAGGTTCTCGGCGTGGCGCCAGTAGCGGACGTCGCCGAGCGTGGCGCCGCGCTCGTAGCGCTCCACCAGGTACTCCATCCGCGTCTTCTGCGAAGGGAACGCGGTGACGTAACCGGCGTCGGGGCCGATCCCCTCCGTACAGGCGTCCACCGGGGTCCCCACGAAATAGCCGAGGTGTCCGGCCCCGTGCATCTCCGGCGCCATCGGCGGGTTGTACATGGACTCGTAGGGGTGGTTCTGGTCCCACATGATGCGGTAGCGGCGCGCGAGCCGCCCGGCCGGTTTCTTCATTCGTTCTCCTCCCCTGCGGGCCGCATTGCAGTGCAACCGTAGCCGCACGGCGGCTTGCCGGTCGAGTTGCCCTCGTCCGGGGCCTCCTGCATCATCGGCCGTGCTGCCGGCAGACGGAGGTGACACGGCCCATGAAGAGGACGCCCGACGGACTGATTCCGATCGTCGACACCCACCAGCATCTCTGGGACCTGGAGCGGCTGAACCCGCCGTGGCTGAGCCAGACACCGCCCGTGATGCAGCAGAGCTACACCATCGGCACCTACCTGCGTGAGGCGCGAGGCACCGGCATCGAGCGGGCGGTCTACATGGAAGTCGACGTGGCCATGTCCGACCGGCCGCTCGAGCGCGAGCTGGTCGCCGGGCTGTGCCTGCGGCCTGAGGTGCCGACCGCTGCCGCGGTGTTCTCCGGCTCGGTCGACTCCCCCGATTTCGCGAACGAGCTCGCGGCCATACGGCAGCAGGAGTCGTGCCGCGGCATCCGTCACCTCCTGCACCCTCCGACCACCGCGCCCGGCACGCTGCTCTCGGACGGATTCGCCGCCGGGTTGGCGCTGCTGGCGGATGCGGGCCTGCTGTTCGACATCTGCATCCGGCCGCGCGAGCTTGCCGATGCCGTGCAGGTCGCGCGGCGCTGTCCACGGAACACCTTCATCGTCGATCACTGCGGCAACGCCGATCCCCTGGTGGTCTCCGGAAAGACCGGGCCGTCGGACGACGAGGTGTACGGCCACGACCGTCAGCAGTGGCTGGACGACATGGCCGCGCTGGGCGCCCAAGGCAACGCGATCTGCAAGATCTCCGGCATCGTGGCGCGCGGCGGGCCGGGCTGGACGGCGGAGGACGTGGCGCCGGCCGTCGATCACTGCATCGACTGCTTCGGCGAGGACCGCATCGTGTTCGGCAGCGACTGGCCGGTGTGCGTGCCCACCAGCCCGTTGGCGGGCTGGGTCACCGCGTTGCGGAAGATCGTCGGCCGGCGGCCGGAGCGGCTGCAGCACAAGCTGCTGCACGGGAACGCCGAGCGCATCTACCGTCTTCGGTGATCCGCGGGCGGCCGGGGTGATCGAAGCGGAGCGTCACCGGATCCGCGCCGAGCTGCTGGCCGCTGCCCCCGGGCACGTGCTCGCGGCGGTCGAGGCCCATACCGCCGAGGTTCGGCGCACGCTTGCCCGATCCGCGCCCGCCACGCAGGACGCGGTGCTCGCCGGGGTCGCCGCGCTGGCCATCGATCTGCGCTCGGAGTGGATGCTGTGGGCACGCCATCCGGGAGATGAGGCAGGCGAGGCCGCGGCGGCCGCGTCGCACCATTTGTGCCGGTTGCTCTACGGGAACGGACGCTCGGACCTGAGCGACGCGGTGCGCTCGGAGGCCGCGTCAATCCAGGCGAGCAATCTGGCGCGTCTGGCGCGCATGACCGCCGCGGGCAAGCGCGCAAACCCCTGGGGCAACGACTCGCCGCAGGAGCTCGGCTGGGCGCTGCGGCGGGGCGCGGTGCTGGTGACCACCAACCCGATCATGATCGACGCGGCGTGCCGCGCAGCGCCGGAGCGGTGGGAACCGGTGCGGCACACGATCGTCACGGACACCGCGATCGAGCCCGGGCACCGGTCTGTCGAGCTCACCCTGCGCGTGGTCGCCGGCGTCGCCCGCGAGCTGCGGCCGATCTTCGCTGCGAGCGCCGGCGCGTACGGCTGGGTTACGTATCAGGTCGACCCGCGCGCTGCCGGCGATGCCGCGTCGATGATCGACGAGGCGACGTACGTGCACGATCGCCTGTCGGCCGAGCTCGGCGTCACGCCCAACGTGCGCTTCAAGCTGCCGGGGACCGAGGCGAGTCTTGACGCCTGCGCCGTCCTGGCCGCACGGGCGATCGGCCTGGTGATCACCGCGAGCTGCGCGGTCGCGCAGCACCTGGCGTTCGCGGAAGTGCTGGAGCGGAGCGCACCGGATGCGCGCACCGGGCCGGCCGGGCTGCTGGTGATGATGAACGGCCGGCTCGACGAGACGGTCGCCGCCGAACTGGCAGCGACCGGCGACCCGGACCCGGAATCGGTCGCCCGGTGGGCGAGCGCGGCGATCACGCGCCGCTCGTACGCCCTGCTCCGCGAACGCGGCTGTCGCCGCTCCGCGTTGCTGGTCGCATCCATGCGCGGGCCGTGGAACATCGACACCGCGATCACCGCCGGCCCGGAGCCGGTGTACTTGTCCTGCTTCCCGGACCGGGCGCGCGCCTACGACGCCGAGCCGCGCCCGCTCGACGCCGGCATCGACGATCGGGTCGGCGGTGACACCCTGGACCGGCTGGCGCGCAGCCGCAGCTTCCGGCTGGCCTTCGAGCCGGAGGCGATGCGGCCGGCGCGGTTCGCAGACCACCCGACGGTCGCCGTCACCCTCACGTCGTTCGCTGCGGCCCGCGATGGGCTCGATCGCTACACCATGAGCCCGACGCGGGTTTGACCGGCGGCGCGACCGCCGACCATCATCCGCTCTGAACATGGGGTCCTACATCATCCGGCGCCTGTTGATCATGATCCCGACGGTGGCGCTGATCGCGGTGCTCACCTTCATCGTGGTGGAGCTTCCGCCCGGCGACTACGCCAGCCGGGTGGCCGAGGCGATGGAGCAGCGCGGGGAAAACATCGACATGGAGTACATCCAGGCGATCCGCGAGCTGTATCGGCTGGACGACCCGACGTTCGTGCGCTTCTTCAGATGGCTGGGCGGTTTCATGACCGGCGACATGGGCTACTCGATCGAATACCGCATGCCGGTGAGGAACGTGTTCCGGGACCGCTTTCCCATCACGATCCTGCTGTCGATCGCATCGATGCTGTTCACCTGGGCGGTGGCGTTCCCGATCGGCCTCTATTCGGCGGTGCGCCAATACTCGTTCGGCGACTACTTCTGGAGCGTGGTCGGCTTTATCGGGCTGTCGGTCCCCAACTTCCTGCTGGCGCTGGTGCTGATGTTCTACTCGGCCAAGTACTTCGGCGGCGCCATCGGCGGCCTGTTCTCGAAGGAGTTCGAAGATGCCGCCTGGAGCATCCCAAAGGTCGTGAACCTGATAAAGAACCTGGCGATCCCCGTGATCGTCATCGGCACGGCCAGCACCGCGGGGCTGATCCGCATTCTGCGCGCCAACCTGCTCGACGAGCTGAAGCGGCCCTACGTCGAGCTGGCGCGCGCCAAGGGCCTCACCGAGCGGCGCCTGATCGTCAAGTACCCGTTGCGCATCGCGATCAACCCGTTCCTGTCGGGCGCCGGCAGCATCCTGCCGGGGCTGATCTCGGGCGCCGTGATCACGGAGATCGTACTCGACCTGCCGGCCATGGGGCCGGTTTTCCTGCGCGCGATCCGCGCGGAGGATATGCAGTTGGTCTCGAGCTACATGCTGATCCTCGGGATCCTCACCGTCATCGGCACGCTGCTCTCGGACCTGTTGCTTGCGGTGGCCGACCCGCGGATTCGCTATGAGTAGCGCCCCGGCCGACGCTCTGGCGCCCGTGGCGCCCGAGCGCCAGGTCTACGACGCCAGCCAGTGGAAGCTGATGCGGATCGCCTTCTTCAAGCACCGGCTGGCGGTGGCCGGAGCGGTGATCGTGGCCCTGGGGTACTTCACTCTGGCTTTTGCCGAGTTCCTGGCTCCCTACGACCCGACGCGTAGCGCCTACGTGTCGCCGATGCAGTCCAATCAGCTCATTCCGCCCAGGCTGCCGCGCATCCTCAGCCCGGAGGGCGTGCTCACGTGGCCGTACGTGCATCCGCTCGTCGAGGCGCGCGATCCGGTGACCCTGCGCGTCGCCTACGTGGAGGATCGCAGCGTCAGCTATCCGATCCGCCTGTTCGTCCATGGCGAGCCCTACAAGATGTGGGGGCTCTTCTGGTCCGACGTGCACCTGTGGGGGGTGGACGGCGACACGCGTCTGAACCTCCTGGGCACCGACCAGAAGGCGCGGGACGTGTTCTCGAGGGTGCTGTGGGGTACGCGCATCTCGCTCAGCATCGGGCTGCTGGGGGTGCTGGTCACCTTCTTCCTGGCGATCATCCTGGGCACCGTGTCCGGGTATTACTCGGGAGCGGTCGACACGCTGATCCAGCGCGTGATCGAGGTGATCGTCAGCGTGCCGACGCTGCCGCTGTGGATGGTGCTGACGGTGGCCATCCCGCTGAACTGGCCGCTGGAGCGGGTGTTCTTCGCCATCACCCTGATCCTGGCGCTGCTCTCCTGGCCGGGGCTGGCGCGAACGGTGCGCGGCAAGGTGCTGGCGCTGCGGGAGGCCGACTACGCGATCGCCGCCCAGCTCGACAACGGGTCCACCAGCCGGGTGATGTTCGCGCACGTGATTCCCGGGGTGATGAGCCACCTGATCGCGTCGCTCACCCTGTCGATCCCCGGCATGATCCTGGGAGAGACCGCCCTGAGCTTCCTGGGGCTGGGGCTCCACGAGCCGGTGATAAGCTGGGGAGTGATGCTGCAGGACGCACAGCAGCTCCGCACCATCCTGTTCGCTCCGTGGCTGCTCTGGCCGGTGGCGGCCGTGGTGTTCTTCATCCTGGCCTTCAACTTCATGGGCGACGGCCTGCGCGACGCCGCCGACCCCTACAAGTCGTAGGGCAAGTCGTACGGCAAGTCGCAGGGTCCGAGCTTGCGCGCCGGACCGCGCGGCACGTACCATCACGCATCCACACCAACCGACAAGGAAGGACCGAATGACGAAGAAGATCGCTCGTTACGGCCTGCTGGCGCTGCTTGTCTGCGCCGGCGCTACCGTGGCCGTGGCCGACATGATCGCCGACAACCACGGCAAGAACGCCTGGAATCTCTCCGAGTGGCAGCAGGTCACCGGGCAGACGCTGACCCTCACGCAGTCGCCGATGCTGGATGCCATGGGCCTGCCGCCGCTGGACCAGCGGCTTCCCGACGACCCGCTGGTCCTGCTTCCCACCAGCCAGGTGAAGAAGATCGGCACCTACCAGGATCTCGCCAGAATCCAGGGGAACGGCCCGGAGGCGGTCGCCAGCAACACGACGCGGGTCATGTGCCGCTCCGCCGAGTACGGCGGCCAGGTGAACCGGTTCCTGCGCACCTGTCAGGACATGGTGGCGTCGAACGACAACCGCACCTGGACCATGACGCTGCGCAAGGGCGCCAAGTTCTCCGACGGCAGTCCGATGACCACCGAGGACGTCGCCTTCTTCGTGGAGGACATCGCGCAGTACGAGCCGTTCGGCACGGCGATCACCAGCGGCTCGCGCCTGGTCGCGGACGCGGAGTTCCAGATCATCGACGACTACACGTTCAGCCTCACCTGGCCGCAGCCCAACATCGGCCAGACGGGCCGTCTGGGCGAGTGGTACTACGTCTGGTTCCACAAGGGGTACCTGAGCCAGTTCCATCCCAAGTACGCGGGGCAGGACAAGGTCGATGCCATGGCCAAGGAGGCCGGTTTCGCCAGCGCAGCCGAGTTCTTCAAGGACAAGGCCGACGAGGGACAGGGTTTCCCGCGAGCCAATCCCGATCTTCCGACCATGGCGCCGTGGGTGCTCAAGGTCGGCGCGCCGGCCACCACCTACGTGTTCGAGCGCAACCCCTACTACCTGGCCGTCGACGCGATCGGCCAGCAGCTCCCGTACTTCGACGAGGTGCGCCAGGACTCGACCACCGATCCGACGGTCCTCAAGCTGCGCGCGCTGAACGGCGAGTACGACTGGATGTTCACCCTGGGGCTGGACATCTTCCCGGCCGCCAAGACCACCGAGGCCACCGAGCAGACCATCCGCGCCGTGCGCTGGGGCGGAGTCCATCTGGTGGGTGGCGCCCAGCTCCTGGAGTTCAACCAGACCACCAACGACCCGGACATGCGTGAGCTGGTCTCGAACCGCGACTTCCGCTGCGGCGTCTCGCACGCGATCTACCGCGAGGCGATCGCCACGCTGATCTTCTACGGCGCGGTGTCGTACGGCCCGCTGGCCTACTCGGAGCGCAGCCCGTTCTACAACGAGCGCGCCTCCACCGTCTGCGGCGACTACGACCTGGACATGGCCAACAGCCTGCTGGACTCGGCCGGCCTGAGCGAGCGCGACGACGAAGGCAACCGGCTGTGGAAGGGCAAGCCGTTCGAGTTCACGGCGACCATACGCATCCAGTACAACAGCGCCGAGGTGGCCGACGTGGTCAAGCAGAACCTCAGCGATGTGGGCATCAACATGAACATCCGCTCGACCGACGGCTGGGGCGGACTGCAGTCGGTGCGTAATAGCGGCGAGATGCAGGCGTACATCGGCCCGGCGTGGAGCACCTATGCGACCGACGTGCTGGAGACCGCCAGCTTCGGAGCGCCCTACACCAACCACGCCTATTTCGCGCCGAAGTGGTCGCAGTGGGTGGCCACCGACGGTGCAGAGGGCGAAGAGCCGCCGGACGTGGTCAAGGAAGGCATCGCGCTTCGGCAGATGCTGGGCACCCAGTCCGACATGGATGACCAGATCGCGACCATGAAGAAGATCACCGACCTGCATGCCGACAACCTGTGGGCGATCGGCATCGTCGGCGGGATCAACACGGTCATCACGTCGTACGACATGGCCAACGTGCCCGAGGACGATCCCGAGAACTGCATGCACTGCGGCGACACCGGCCGGCCGGAGGTCTGGTTCCGCGACCAGTAGTCAACCGCGGCGGGGTGATCCCGCCGCACACGCGTGACGACGGCGCCAGGGCCGACTCGCATGAGCCGGCTCTGGCGCGTTCTTTGTGTCCGCCCCTGTCAGAACGACGGCACCCCGCCGGCTGCCTCGCTTGGCCGAGATGCTACTTCAAGTCATCATGATGGATTGAAGTGCTTGTTCAAACGATTCTCCGTCCCGCAAAGGTAGTTCGTACGGCGCAACTGGCGCGGTGAGGTCGTGGCAAAGGTAGGGCTTGAGTATCATGCCGATGGCATGACATGGAGTTCGCAATGAACCTGCACATAAGGAACGTGTCGCCGGGTCTGTACGAGCGGCTGAGTCATCATGCTCGAGTTCACAACCGGACCATCGACGCAGTTGTACTCGCCGCCGTCGAGCGCGAGCTTCAGCGACGGGCATGGGCGGAGCGCTTCGCCACGCGTTCAGAGACCGACTTGGGCGTCGCGGCGGAGTCACTCCTGAAAGAGGTACGACGCGAGATCCAGGGTCGCGACCAGTTCAGCCCTGATCCTGATCGGATAGCGCCCGTAGGAGCGCCTTGACGGCCGCGGCCGCGTTGCCGGCCGCGAGACCGAGGAAGGCTGCCATCTGGTTTGCGCCTTCGCCGCCACCCGCCAGGTCGGAGAGGCTCCGGACGGCGATGAAGGGCATGTCGTTCGCGTAGGCCACGTGGGCGACGGCGGCGCTTTCCATGTCCAGTACCCGCGCACCGAAGGTGGCGAAGGTGTGCTCGCGGAACGCCGCGTTGTCGACGAAGGCGCCGCCGGACACGCCGGCACCGCCGACGACGATCCTGGGCGTGTTCCGCAGACAGGTGGTGTCCGCCGTGCAGCGCATCAGCTCGACGTCCGCTGCCGCGACGCGGGCGGCGGCAAGCAGCGAGTCGTCCACTGGGAACCAGAAGCGGGTCTCCAGTGTCGGCACCGGCCCGCTGTACGGCTACTGCGCGCGGGAACATCATCCCGAAGTTCGCGTAGGGATAGTCGAAGAACGGCGGCGTGCTCCAATTGCCCTCGACCTCTCGGGCCAAGACCAGCTCCAGGTATTGCCCCCAGCGGTCGGCGATCACGATGTCCCCGATGTTCAACGACGGATCGACGCCCTCCGCAATGCCGGAGAACACGATCCGTTCGACGTTGAAGTGGTCCAGCGCGAGCTGGGTCGTCATCGCAGCGTTGACGATGCTGATCCCGCTCAGGAACAGCACGACATCCTGCCCCTGCAGGGTCCCGGCCGAGAACTCGACCCCGTTTACCGAGTATGTCGACGCATCGGCGAGCTCGTGCTGCAGGATCGACAGCTCCGGTGCGAAGGCGGAAATCACCGCAGTCCGCTCAACGTCGTCCGGTATCTCGTGCGCCGTCGCGAAAGAACCCGAACCGAACGACAGGAGCGTAGCGGCAGTCAGAACAACGATCGATTTCGGTAGGCGGAGAGATGCCATGGTCACGTACGCCCCTATTTCACGGCGCGGTTTCAGGTGACGGAGACTCGCACGTGGCGCGAGGACTCGCGCGACATGCGAATGAAGCCGGAGTGGTGCCTCGGCCGCAATGATCGGGTTTACCGCAACGTGGTCCTGGCGGATGGCGTCGGCAACCCAGCGTTTGTACCGCGGGTCTCCCGCTGACCGGTAGTACTCGATCCATACCGAGCTGTCGACGAGGATCATCGCTCCCGGTACTGACGGACCGCCTCCTGGTACCAGATCAAGCTCTGTGCTGCCCGCGTGACTCAACGCGGCCTGACGCTTGCGTTCCCGCACCAGCTCCCGGAGTGCGATCGCAATGGTCTCCCGCTTGGTTGACGACGCCAGCAGGGCTTGGGCTTCGCTCAGCAGCTCTTCGTCTACCGTGACGGTCAAACCGGGTCATTGCGGAAATGAACGGAACGTTTAGGCCTCCGCGTGCTCGTTGTGCGGGTTGTCCTCCGGGCCGAACGCCTCCCAGGTGCCGTTGAAGAAGATGCGCTTCTCGGGTGGGAGCTTCGCCAGGGTCTCTTTGCTGGGGAGGCGATAGGGCCGGTAGCCGTAGGTCGCCGCGCGGTCGTTGTACTTGAAGAAGACGCCGTAGCGGGGCTCGTCTCCCTGCCAGGACGCGGCCCCGTGCGCGAGCGTCTCGGTGAAGATGATGGCCGAGCCCTTGGGCGCCGCGATGTTGCGCACGAGCGGGCCGTCGATGGCGAACAGGTGCTTGTGGTCCTCCGGCGGGACGTGGAAGTCACACTTGTGGGAGCCGGGGATGCAGGCGAAGCCGCCGTCCTCCTCGGAGATCTCCTGCAGCGTGAGGGACACGACGGTGAGCCCCGTGTAGATCTGGTCGCCATGCACGTAGTAGCGGAAGTTCACCCGGCCGCCGCGGTGGCCGCCGTGCATCTCGAAGTGCGGACAGCCCTTCGAGCGCACGAAGCTGTAGTTGCCCTCCAGCCGCAGCTTGGGCCCGATGATCTCCTTCAGGACGGAGATCAGCTTGGGATGGTCGATCAGAGTGGTGAACGGCTCGCCGAGGTTCACCAGTCCGTAGGTCTTTTGCCAAGTGCCGTTGGCGTCGTAGCCGTCCGGGGTCTTGTCCATCGGCTCCATGTGCTCGCGGATCTTGTGCTTGGCAAGCTCGCACTCCGAGTCCGAGAGCACGTCTTCGACGATCAGGAATCCCTGCAGGTCGAAGAGATACTTCTGTGTTGCGGTCATCGTCCCTCCTTGGCGCTGCGCGCTGCTACGCAGGTGCGCGACGACTGTAGCATCGGCGTGTGGCTACTGCGATCCGCGGACGACCAGGGCCCGTGCCGCGGCGGCCGCGACGCCCAGCGCTGCCGGTACGGCGGCGGCGACCGCCAACTCGCCTCTCCACGTGCCGTCCAGTCCCCAGAGGGCCAGCTCTCCCGCGCGGACCACGGCTGCCAGGAACAGCTCCAGCGCGGTGACCAGCAGGAAGCGGTTGAAGAGCGTACGGTAGCCTTCGCCCGCGGCCAGCATGGCTTCGGGGGGAAGATCGTGCACCGACTGCCTGAGCCAGCGGCTGCGCACCCCGTAGCGGCTGTAGGCATAGACGATGAACACCACGGAGGCGATCCAGCCGACGCCGGCCAGGATCGGCAGTCCGAATCCGAACATGAACCGCAGCAGGCTGACGCTGCCGCGCGGCGCGACGGTGTGGAGATCGCGCAGCAACCTCAGCAGTTCCAGCAGCAGTGAAAAGCCGTACCCGGCCAGGGCGATCGACGCCAGCGACAGCAGCGCGATCAGCGGCGCCTTGGCGCGCGCCGTGAGATGGTCATAGTTCCCGGGCAGGCGCGCGTCACTCACGAGATGGGCCAGCATTCTACCCCTTTGCCGGAGGCGTCCGTCCGGTTCGGCGCCATCAAATCCAGCCTGGAGCATTCGGGTCAGACCATCCTCGACTTCGACGTCGCCATCGCCTCGATCGCCGTCGCGCACGGCGCGCAGTTGATCACGGCCAATCTCGCCCGCTTCCAGAGGATCGAGGGCTTCACCTGCCGTCACTGGGCGCGATAAGCCGGGACGCGTTCGGAAGGGGGTGACCGATGGCTGATCAGAGGAAGGACCGGCGCGTACGGCGATATCGGGTCATGTGGGACCAGAACGCCGGGCAGGAGATGTACTACCACCCGCCGATCTCGGCGGAGCGGATCGCGCAGGCGCACTTCGGCTTCTTCCAGGGCCGCCCGGTGGACGCCTACGTCGGCGCCATGGGCTCCAACGCCGGCTTCACCGTGGGGTGGCCGACCAAGGTGAAGGGCGTGCAGTTCATCGTCGATCGCATGCAGCGCGGCGCCCGCATCGGGGACATCAAGCTGTGGCGCGCCGCCGAGCACCTGCGCCTCGCCTTCGAGGCCGGCATCGACCCCGAGGAGGTCAAGGTCCGCGAAGCCAAGCGCATCGGTGTCGACTTCTGGTTCCGCTTGGCCATGAACGACTGGCACCACTGGGGTGCCCACGCCGACGACGCCAACCTCTGGTCGGGCGAGTTCTTCATCGAGCATCCCGAGTACCTGATCGGCGAGGACGGCGCCGCCGGCTGGCCGGACAGGCTGTGGAAGGTGCTGCGCTTCTTCCAGGACTACGCCCACCAGGAGGTCCGTGACCTGCGGCGCGACCTGGCCTTCGAATCGTGCGAGCGCTACGACCTGGACGGCTTCCTGTGCGACTACATGCGCTGCCCCGGCTACTTCAAGCGCGGCGCGGAGCAGGCCGGCATGGCGCTGATGACCGACATGATGCGGCAGATGCGGATCGGCATCGACCGCATCGGCGAAGCGCGCGGCCGGCCGATCGGCTTCGCCGCGCGGGTGCCGAACACCATCGCCGGCAGCGAGCGCCTCGGCCTGGACGTGCGCACCTGGGTGCGCGACAACTTGGTCGACATCCTCGTGCCATCCTGCTTCTTCGGCCAGGACATGGAGGAGGACATGGGTGAGTGGGTGGAGCTGGCCGCCTCGACCGACACGCAGATCTACCCGGCGATCGAGGAGGGCTATCTGGCCGGCGACTCCGATGACAAGCGCTGGTTCGTGGAGACGCCGATCATGACGGGGATGACCAACGAAATGACGCGCGCGATCGCCGCGCGCCATCTGGCGAAGGGTGTTCCCGGCCTGTACGTGTTCAACTACTTCGGCACGGCGCCCACCTACAACTACGACAACCGCGACGTGCTGGACGACATCGGCAATCCGATGCGGCTGGAGTTCAGGGACAAGACCTATGTGGTCATGCGCTCGCACGACTCGTTCCCCAACTGCCTGGAGACCGGGCACCAGATCCCGGCGGTGCTCGGCTCCGAGCCGCTGCCGATCACGATCGAGGTGGCCGACGACGCCCGCGGCAAGGCGGACCGCCTGAGCGCGTGCCGCCTGCGCGTCCACCTGACCAACATGACCGGCTACGACGAGGTCGAGGTCGCCCTGAACGGCGAGCTGCTGGAGTGCGACACGCCCATGCGCGCCGGCGCCTACTACCTGCGCTGGGTCGGGAGGGACTGGTTCGAGTACGACCTATCTGGCCACCTGCCGCGGCGCGGCCGCAACGAGGTGACGCTGCGGATGGCCGGGCGCAACGAGCGCCTGGCCGACGAATTCGACATCACCGTCGAGGACATCGAGCTGGAAGTCCGCTACGAGTACCCCGACGGCATCTGGCCCGATTCGCCGAGGCCGGGGTGACCTTGCCGGCCGCGACCCTGAATTAGCGGGGCAAGCTTGTCCATCGGTTCCGTGCCGCTGGCGAGGCCGGCACCGACGGGGTGTTCCCTCGCCATGTCAACGGCCTGCGGGTCGGGGTACACGTGGTGCGAGCGCCCAGAGATACGCCGTGTGATCACCGGCATGGTCAACCCGGTGCCGATAGACGGCGACGCCACCCGCTGGCTGGCGCCCATGACGGTGTTGGGCCGCTGAGGTCCGTGATCGGCGCATCCACGGGCTCGGTGGGCCTGTCCTTGTCATTTGATATAAAGGAAGTAATAATCCCGTTATTCCGTACTATCGTTCCTCACGGGAGGTGACCCATGCTCGCCAAGCTGACTTCCAAAAACCAACTCACCTTGCCCAAGGCGGTTCTCTCCGACTTCCCGAAATCCGATTATTTTGAAGTTACCAAAGAAAATGGACGCATCATACTGACTCCCGTGCGGTTGGCCCGCGCTGATGCCGTGCGCGCGAAGCTCGCTGAGCTCGGCATTTCCGAGGCCGACGTGGCCGACGCCGTCACATGGGCTCGCCGGGCGGAGTGATCTGTGTGCGCGTGGTGCTCGACACCAACGTTCTGCTGTCGGCCCTGCTGTTTCCCGCCGGGTCGATATCCTGGCTGCGCCGAGCCTGGCAGTCCGCATCCATGGTGCCGCTGGCGAGCCGCGCTACCACGACGGAGCTGATCCGCGTGCTGTCCTATCCGAAGTTTCGCTTGGCCGATGCCGAGCGAGACGACCTGCTGGCCGACTACCTGCCTTGGTGCGAGTCGGTGGTCGTGTCGAATCCGCCGGCCGTGCCGAGCTGTCGTGATCCCGCCGACAGGCCGTTCCTCGAGCTCGCGCTGGTGGGCCAAGCCGACGCTTTGGTGACCGGCGATGACGACCTGCTCTCGCTGGCATCCGGGTTCTCCATTCCCATCCTCACCGCACGCGCCGCGAGGGCCCGCTGGTTTGGCATGAAGCGCCCGCCCGGCTGACGATGCGCGGCAGGCGGCCCGCTATCCGGGCGCGACGCCCCGGGAGGCAAGATCCGCAAACATCGGCGAATAGCGACCACGGGGACTCATCTCGACCAGGGTGTCCCCCTCGAACACCATGTCGTGCCGCTGCCAGTAGACCCACTCCGCCTCCGAGCGGCGTACGGGCGTAAAGCGCACGCGCACCTCCGTTCCCTCCGGCAGCGGATCGGTCACCGCCCACGGCTCGATGCGTCCGCTGGCGAGCGTCCCGCCGGCTTCGCCGGCCCGGCTGACGTTCAAATCCTCCCAAGGCAGCCAGTCCGGCTTGCGCACCCACAGGCTGCCGGCCGCCGGCATCGTCACGGTCACGTCGCCCGCCGCGGGCAGCCGGCTGCTGGTGCGCGCGGCGCCGCGGTCCGTGGAGAACAGCAGGTTCAGCCGCGTGTCCGAACCGTGCCGCGTCGATCCGTGGCGGAGCGCCGCCCAAAGGCACTGGATGCCGCCCTGAACGACGTCCAGGACGCTGGTGGCGACGCCCAGCGGGTCGGGCACGTGGCGGTCCGAGGGGCTTGGGAAGCCCCAGCCGCCGTCGGCCTCCGGAGGGAACTCGGTCACCGCGTAGCTGGGGGCGTCCTCCGGGCTCTGCATCTCCTGGCCGGCCAGCCACTGGCTGGGCAGCACGTGGCTGCGGATCATGCGCTCTGCGACGCCGAAGTACTTGGGCCGGCCGGCCAGTCCCAGGGCGATCGCCGTCTGGATCATGTCGCCGGTGTTGTTGATCTCGCCCCTTCCGGGCACACGCTCGTTGCCCAGGCTCTCGATCGACCAGCCGAAGGTGCTGCAGGTCGGCGCCAGCCCCACGTCGAAGATACGGCGGGCGTGCTCGACAGTGTCCAGATCACCGATCAGCAGCCCGTAGTCGGCCAGACCTTGTACCGTCCCGGTGATCGAGTGGGTGTGGGTACCGGCCTCCGCGGTGAGGCGGCCGTCATCGGTGAACGACGTGGTGCGCGCCAGCCGCACGAAGCGGTCGGCCAGCTCCAGCGCGCGCTGGTCGCCGGTTAGGCGAAAGAGGTGGGTGAGGGCCATCACGGTCCGGGCCCGCGACCGGGGCGGCGGAGACTCGATGCCGTCTCGATCGTCGGTGAACCCGGGATGTTTCAGGCTGGACTCGGCCGCGATCGTCTCGGCCCGCCAGGTGCCGTCGGGATTGGTGAGGCGGATCCAGGTGTCGAGCAGCGTTCCCAGCCGCTCGCGGGCGGCGCGGTCGTCGCGGGCGGTCGCCAGCTCCGTGAACGCCTGCACGATCTCGCGCAGGTCGTGCGGATTGGTCTGGCCGTCGACCCGCGGGAACCCGAGCGGATTGTCGGTCAGGTCCAGCAGCATGGTGCGCAGGCCGTCGACGACCGCCTCCGGCGCCGGGGTGCCGCTTGCCGCGGCTCCCTTCAGCAGCGCGTCCACGGCACGGCCGTAGTTGTGCGGGTCCAGCACGCCCTCGGCCAGGCGGCGTTCGCACCAGCGGGCGACGCAAGCCATGGCGCGGGCGATGCGGGCGGGCAGGTCGGCGTCACGGGGATTCGGCATGGGCTCCTCCGGAGCGCTATGATGCGGCGCCATGGCGCAGCGCGGCAACGAAGGCGGCACGCTGGCAGAGTCGGTCGACGCGCTGACCTTCGACATCTTCGGAACGATCGTCGACTGGCGGAGCGGCGTCATCGACGCCGGCCGCGAGTTGCACGGGCGGACCGGCAAGGGCACGGACTGGCCCCGGCTTGCCGATGCGTGGCGCGGCGGGTACGAGCCGGCGATGGAGCCGGTGCGCAGCGGCCGGCGGCCCTGGGAGCCGATCGACGTGCTGCACGGCGAGATCCTGGACCGGCTGCTGGCCGAGCGGGGACTGGGGCTCGATGCGGACGACCGCCACTGGTTCGTCCACGCGTGGCACCGGCTGCCGGCATGGCCCGACGTGCGCAACGGGCTGGCGCGGCTGCGGCGCCGCTTCAAGGTCTGCGCCCTGTCGAACGGCAACGTCTCGCTGCTGGAGGATCTGGCGACCTGCAATGATCTCGGCTTCGACCACATCCTGTCGGCCGAGCACGCGCGCACCTACAAGCCGATGCCGGCGGTCTACACCACGGCGGCCTCGCGGCTGAACCTGCCGCCGGAGCGAATCCTCATGGTCGCCGCTCACGACGACGACCTGCGGGGGGCGCGGACCGTCGGCTTCCGCACGGCTTACCTCCCGCGACCCACCGAATGGGGTCCGAACGGCAGCGCCGAGACCCCGGCCGAGCCGCACGATTTGACGGTCGCCGATTGCGAGGCACTCGCCGACGCGCTGGGAGCGTAATCCAGGCAGAGATCCGCGAATATTCTTCTTGGAGCTGGAACGCCGGCGGTTCGATGGAGCTCGTGTAGGTCTGCGCCGATCTCTCCGATCCGGAAACCGCCAACCGGGAGTTGCGCGCTCTCGCTGCGGCAGGCGCCCGGTTTCCCGATGCCCGCAAGCGCCTGCTGACGCTTGCGCGCGATGGCATTCCTGACGAGGTGCCCTCCGGTGTGGAGGCGCAGCCAGCCTACGAGTGGCTGCTGACGCCGCCGGCTGATTCATAGGCAGGCGTTTGGGCGCCGGCGCTACCTGGTCGCTCTGATCGAGTACATGTGCGGGAACGACTCGCCGTGGTGCGGGAACCGCCACCGCCCGTCCTCGCACCGCTCCATGCCCGCATACGGCTGGCTGCAGAACGGGAACTCGTGCAGGAAATCGATCGTCAATCCGGCGTCGATCAGCGCGGTCACCACGTCGCCCAAGGGGTGCTGCCATTCGTGGTGGGGGCTCGATATCAGTTCCCCGCCCGCGTAGCTCGGTTGGTTGCCCGGGGTGGACACCTCCCCGTGGAAATAGCCGTACGCCGCTTTCAGTTCACCTGATTCCGAGACCTCGAACGCATCCAGGAACGGGTGGAACTCCACGATATGGAACGTCCCGCCCGGTCTGAGCATGCGGTGAATGACCGACGCCCACTTGTCCAGGCGAGGAAGCCAGACCAGGACACCGTACGACGTGAGCACGATGTCGAACTTCTCATCGAGCACGTCCGGCAGGTCGTACACGTCGGAACGGATGAACCGCGTGTTCAGTTCCTGCTCATCGCTCAGCGACCTCGCCAGGTCGATCGCGGCGTCGGAGAAGTCGACGCCGGTGGCCTTCGCCCCCAGACGCGCCCACGACATCGTGTCCAGCCCGAAGTGGCACTGGAGGTGGAGCAACGTCGTGCCGGCGACATCGCCGACCTCCCGGCGCTCGACATCGGTGAGCGTGATCCGGCCTGCCTTGAAGCCCTTGACGTCATAGAACGAGGAAGACGCGTGGACCGGCGTCCGCTCATTCCAGTTCTGTCGATTGTCCCGGAGTCGTTCGTCTTCCATGTCGTAGGCTTGCTGCCCCGCCCGCACTACTCGCCGAGCGATGGCAGGTCGAGCCAATAGCGAGTGTAGCGGCGAGCACCGGTACGTCGCAGAGCTCGGTTGCCATCCGGTCGGTTGCCAGATCCAGCTCATGGGCTATAGAACGCCATCCTATAGCCCAGAGGCCCTATCCGGAGACGGCGTAGATGGCGGAGGCGCGGGCGTAGAGGCGGACGCGGATCAGGGAGCCTGCCAGCTCGGTGCCGTCGCGGCGCCGGCCTTCGCCGTGCCAGACCAGGGGGTGGTCAGGGCGGTCGAGGGGGCCCTGCAGCAGGCAGCCGTCGCGTTCGTAGCCGGGGATCACTCGGTCGCGGTCGTCGATCAGCTCGGCCATCACGTACGCCTGGTTCTCCTGGTTGTCGTATTCGTCGCCGGGGATCTTGACGTTGAGCCGCAACGGGCCGGCCGGCATCGGGAACTCGGCGGTCTCGAAATGCGAGTTGGTCGTCGACGTCGCATACGTCAGCCGGTCGGCCGGCAGCCCATGCAGGCGGTCGGCACGCTGGAACAGCATCATGCCGTTCACGAGGATCGGGTTGTGCAGCGAGAAGGCGCCGGCGTCGATCTCCCGGAACGGCCGGCTCCAGTTCAGTCCGTCGCGGCTGATCCAGCGTTCGCAGGGCAGGAACACGCCGTGGCCGTTGGCGCGCATCGGGTCGATGCCGGGTTGGATGAAGCTGCCGGCGTAGTTGTTCATGTGCATGTAGTAGCGGCCCTCATGGGCAAAGGTGCTGCCCGAGTAGAACTCCAGGTCGGGCGGGTCCTCGTCGTCAGGCGAGATCTGGAACTCGATCGGCACCAGCCGCCCGCGCAGCAGCCGCATGTTGTTGTGGTACTCGGGCTTCTCGAAGTACTGGCTGGCGGTGTCCGGCGTCCATGTGAAGCCGTCCTCGCTGGTGCGGATCGTCACCACGCGGCGCCCATTGAGGACCAAGTCGTGCACGCCCTTGTCCCAGCGCTGCCAGCCCTTGCCGTAATAGATGAACCGTTGCACGGCGGGGCTCCACATCGCGCCCCAGGCGTCGCCGTCGGCGAACACCGGTCCGCCCGGATGCTCCTCCCAGCTCTCGCCATCGCGGCTGTGGAAGATGTACATCTGCATCTCGCCGTGGTGGATGGCGTTCTTCATGAAGACGTAGCGCTCGAGTTCCGGGCTGTAGGCCATGCGCGCGGCGTAGTGCCATTTGTACTCCGAGCGCTCGCAGACGACGTGCGTGTCTTCGAAGCGGATGCCGTCGGTCGTCACGCTGCGCAGCAGCTTCCAGGGCGTGTGCCGGCTCATCTGATAGTGGAACACGTCCGCGGTGCCGTCGGTCCGGGGCGCCGCGAAGCAGATGACGTCGCGCATCTCGGTCCTGCCCAGGGGCCGGAACGGCGTCGGGCGGAACCGCACGTGGCCCCACGGCCGATGCACGTCGTGCCGGTCCATGAACAGCAGCTTCATGGCGACGGATCTTAGCGGGGTCTTGTCGCCGCCGGCCAGTTCGGTAGGATCGGTGCGGGATGAAGAGCGCCAGAATCGTGGCTCCCGGACGCGTCGAAGTAGGCGAGGTCGCCGATCTGACCGTCCAGCCCGGCACGGCGGTCGTGCGCCCGCTGGCCGTCGCCATCGACGGCAGTGACACGCGCCGCGTGTACGACGGCGCCCCGGACTCCTATCCCTTTGCTCCGGCCACCTGCGCGCACCAGATCGTCGGCCGCGTGGAGGCGATCGAGTACGTCGGCGTCAAGCCGCTGCCGTTCGTGGTGGACGAGGTGGCGATCGTCCGGCGGCCGGGCTTCGACGGGCTGGCCGAGCAGATCCTGGTGCCGATCGGAGAGCTGATCCACCAGACGCTCGACACGCCGCTGGAGCACTTGGTGCTCGTGCACCAGCTCGCCCGCGCGCTGATGGCGGCCGAGCGGCTCCGCGACGTGGTCGGCCGGTCGGTTGCGGTGGTCGGGCAGGGGCCGGCCGGCCTGGTCCTGGACGCGGTGCTGCGGCGCGCTGGCGCGCGGCAGGTGATCGGCATCGACCCGCTTCGCGCGCGCCGGGAAGCGGCGCTCCGGTTCGGGGCGACCGCGGTCGTCGATCCCGGCGTCGGTGCTTCCGATGGGGTGGCGAAGGTAGGCGCGATCTCCGGCGCCCAGCTCCCCGACGTGGTGGTGGAGGCGGCCGGCACCGCGGATTCCATCAACCTGGCGGTCGCCCTGGTGAGGGCCGAGGGCCGCCTGCTGCTGTACGGCGAGCCGCGCGCGCCGACCTTTCCGTTCGCCTACGGCGTGCTCCATGAGAAGCAGTGCACGGTGCTCATGTCGACGCCGGCCACCTACGAGGCCGACGGATACCACGCCTATCGCCTGGCCACCAACCACCTGGCCCGCGGCGACTTCGACTTCGGCGGCCTGATCACCCACCGCCTGCCGATCGCCGACGCGGCGCGTGCTTACGAGCTGTCCCGCTCCGGCGACGACGGTGCTTGCCAGGTGGTGATCGAGCTCGGCTCGTGACAGAACCAAACGCCGGCAGCGTCCCACCCAGTGGGGTCCACGACCGTGGCGGGTTGCCCAGCGGCGAGCCGATCGACCGCTCGACCCACGAGCTGGCCGACTGGGAGCACCTCACCAACGCACTGGTCGGCGTGCTCCGGCATCGCGGCCTGTTCACCGTCGACGAGCTGCGTCGCGGCATCGAGTCGCTACCGCCCGAGCGGTACGAGTCGTGCAGCTACTACGAGCGCTGGGCGTCCTCGCTCGAAACCGTGCTGGTGGAGAAGGGCGTGCTGACCAGTGAGGAAGTCGACGCCAAGGCGAAGGCGGTGGGCGGCAGATGGGAGTAGTGTTCTCCGCCGCGTTCGGCCGCTTCGCTCCCGGCGATTCCGTGACGGTCCGGCGGGATCGTGTCCCACATCACCACCGTACGCCGTGGTTCATCAAGGGCGCCCGAGGAAGGATCCGCGCGGTGAGCGGGCCGTTCTTCGATCCCGAGTCGCGCGCCCACGGCGGCAGCGGCCTCCCCAAGCGCCTGCTGTACCACGTGGAGTTCAGCCAGGCCGACCTCTGGGGAGACCGGTACGACGGCGGCGAAGGCGACGTGCTCCTGATCGACGTGTACGAAGGATGGCTGGAGCCGGCGGGAGCCGCAGCATGAGCGGCGATCACGATCACGACCATGGCCATCCTGGTGTGCATCCCGACATCGAGCTTCCCGAACCCGCCCGGCGCGCCATCGCCATGCATGAGCTGCTGTTGGAGAAGGGGGTGCTTGATCCCGGCGAGCTCGCCGAGCAGATCCAGCGGGTCCGCTCCCGCTCGGCGGCGGACGGCGCGCGGGTGGTAGCGAGGGCGTGGGTGGATCCCGCGTTCAAGGCAAGGCTCCTGCAGGATGCCCGCTCGGCAGTGGCCGAGCTCGGCTACACCCTTACGCACGACGCCGAGCTGGCGGTGGTGGAGAACACGGCCGCCGTGCACCATCTGGTCGTGTGCACGCTCTGCTCCTGCTATCCGACCGCTCTGCTCGGTCCGCCGCCCGACTGGTACAAAAGCAGCCCCTACCGCCAGCGCGCGGTCGTCGAGCCGCGGGCGGTCATGCGCGAGTTCGGGCTGGAGGTCGCCGGACACGTGCAGGTGCGGGTCGTCGACAGCACCGCCGACCTGCGCTACCTGGTCCTGCCGCGGCGGCCCCCCGGGACGGAAGGGCTGTCGGAGGAAGAGCTGGCCGGGCTGGTGACGCGGGACAGCATGATCGGCGTGACGGACCCGCTCGAAGCGCGAAGCGCATGACCGATCCCGCGCTCTCGGCCTACCGCCGCATGCCGGTCGTGCACCCGGTGCCGGTGGCGGACGAGGAGGTGCGCGCCAGGTTCTCCGAGCTGCTGGGCCTGCTCGACGTGCCCGGTCCGGGATCCGTGCCGGCGGAGCTGGGGGAGAGCGAGACCGGCGCGGACGGCGTGACCGTCACGCCGCTCCGCTTCCGCAACGAGCTCGACGAGGTCGTGCCCTGCATCCTGATGCGATCGGCCGGCGCCGGCGACGAGCTGGGCGGGATCGTCTGCATGCCGGGCACCGGCGGCACCGCCGAGCTGATCAGTGAGGAGCGCATGCACCGGCCGCTCCGGCACCGGGGACCGCTGCACGGCTGGGCGCGCGAGCTGGCGCGGCGCGGCTTCGCGACGCTGGCGGTCACCATCAGGGGGACCACGGCGCGCCAGCCCAACCCGCTGGAGCGGGAGCGGGAGTCCAAGGCGATGGAGCCGTTCGGCAGGACGGCGGTCGGGGTGCGCGTGCGCGAAGCGCTGCAGGCGGGCCGGGCGCTGGCGGCCGTCGACGGGGTGAGCACCGAGCGTATCGGGCTCACCGGCTTCTCGCTGGGCGGGCAGGCCGCGTGGATGGCGCAGGCGGCCGCTCCCTGGATCCAGGCCTCGGCGCCGCTGGCGGGCGGCCTCGGCAGCATGGCCGCGGTCATCCGGGAGGGCGACCTGGACCGCCACTCCAGCCCCTGGTACATCCCGCACCTGCTGCGGCACTTCGACCAGGGCCGCATCGTGCGGGTGTGCATCTGTCCGCGGCCGCTCATGGTGCTGGCGCCGACCGAGGACGAGGACATGCCGGCGAGCGGGGTCGACGAGATGGAGCGCGAGGTGCGGCCGGCCTACGCCTCGGCCTGCTGCCCCCACCGCTTCGAGGTGCATCGGCCCCACCTCAACCACCTCTACCTGCCGGAGCACCTCGACTCGGTGTCGGCCTTCTTCGGGCGATGGCTGTCGTGACCGCAGGCTCGCGCTACCGCGAGATCGAGGCGTACGGGACTCCGCGCGAGATGGGCCGCCAGATCGGTGGGGCGGCGCGGGAGGAGATCCGCGGCTTCGCGGACGTCGCCGTCGAGCGGGTCAACAAGACGGTGTCGATCAGCCGCGAGCAGGCGCTCGCCACCGCCTCCGCGTGCATCCCGTACGTCGCCGACTATGCGCCCGAGCTGCTCGCCGAGCTGCGCGGGACGGCCGAGTCGAGCGGCGTGTCGCTGGCCGAGCTGATGCTCCTGCAGGTCCGCAACCAGCTCCGCAACCGCAAGGCTCCCGGCCGGCCGGACGAAGGCGGCTGCACGGCGCTGTCGGCGCGCCGGCCCGCGCTGGTCGCCCAGAACTGGGACAACGACCCGGCGCTCGACCCGTACACGGTGGTGCTGACGCGCCAGCCGCTCGCCGGCCCGGCGACGCTGACGGTCGGCCAGGCCGGGCTGATCGGCTACATCGGCTGCGGCGAGCGCGGCATCGGTGTGTGCCTGAACACCCTGCCGGCGCCGTCCCGCGAGGTGGGCGTGCCGCACTACTTCATCGTCCGCCGCGTGCTGGAGGCCGATTCACTCGACGCCGCGATCGAGGCGGTGCGGAGCGCGCACCGCGCCATCCCCGCCAACCTGATTCTGGCCACGCCGCAGGGGCCGGCCGACTTCGAGATCCTGATCGACGACCTGCGCGTGCTGCGGCCGGAGGACGGCGCCGCCTGGCTGACGCACACCAACCACTGCCTGCACCCGGCGCTGACGGACGTCAACGAGCGGTTTCCGGAGCTGATCGAGTCGCTGCCGCGCAAGCGGCGGATCGATTCCCTCCTCGAGGAGGCTGACGGCGGCATCGACGTCGGCGCGGCGAAGGCGGCGCTGCGCGACCACGACGACGAGCCCCGGTCGATCTGCCGGCATGCCAACGACCACCCCCGGTACGGCTTCTGGACCAGCGTGCTGTCGGTGGTGATCGAGGCGGACGCCGGCCGCATGCACGTCAGCCGCGGCAACCCCTGCTCGAACCCCTACGAGGAATACCTGCTCCTGTCGTCGTAAGTCCTGTGCCGAGTCGTGATGGCAGCACGAGCGCTCGAGAGGGTTGTCAGGCGTGGCGTCGGAAGCTATCTCTTGGTTGCACACAGTGGGATTCTCAACGCCGCGATGGGGTGCATCGTCGGTGCTCAGCCAACGGTCAGCGGCCAGGGCGTCACGTTCTCGTTCGGTGAACACGGGATACATCCGAACGGCGTACAACCCGAATCGACACCATTGGGTAGTACGCGAGCTGGTTCGCGGGTAGATAGCCGACGCTTCACGCGCCGCGGTCACCGTTCACTCGACTACGCGACCCAGAAGCGGTGCACGGTGCGGTGGCGGTAGGTCCGGCCGGGGCGGAGCACGATGGAGGGGAAGTGGGGCTGGTGCACGCTGTCGGGGAAGTGCTGGGTCTCCAGGCAGAGGGCGCCCCGCCGGCCGAAGGTGCGCCCGCCGGCTCCCGTGGTGGGCTCCAGAAACTCCGAGGTGTAGAGCTGCACGCCGGGCTGGGTGGTGGCCACCTCCATGACCCGTCCGGAGCCGGGCGCGTACACGCGGGCGAAGGTGCGGAGCTGCCCCGGCGCGCCGTCGATCACGAAGCAGTGGTCGTAGCCGCCGGCCTGCCTGATCCGCTCGCCGATCGGGTGCGGGCTGGTGAAGTCGAACGGGGTCCCCGCCACGGGGAGCACTGCCCCGGTCGGCACCCCGTGGTCGCCCCGTTCCAGGACGTGCGCGCAGTGGAGGTGCAGGTCGTGCCCGTCCACGGTGCCGTTGCCGGCGCCGGCCAGGTTCCAGTAGGCGTGATTGGTGAGGTTGACGATCGTCGGCGCGTCGGTGGTTGCCTGCAGTTCGATCATCAGTTCGTCGTGTTCGGTGAGCCGATAGACCGCCTGTGCGGTCAGCTCGCCGGGATAGCCCTCCTCACCGTCCGGGCTTCTGTAGCGCAGCACGACGCAGTCCTCGTCCTCGCCCTCGTGAGTGGTGGCATGCCAGATGCGGCGGTCGAAGCCGGTCACGCCGCCGTGCAGGTGCAGGTCGCCCGCGTTGCACGCCAGCTCGTAGCGGGTGCCGTCCAGCTCGAAGGCGCCCCCGGCGATGCGGTTGGCGACACGCCCGATGACGGGCCCGAAGTACGGGTACTCCGGATCCAGGTAGCGGTCCACGTCGTCGTACGACAGCGTGACCTCGTCCAGCCCGTGCCGCCCGTGCGTGCGCACCGACTGCAGGTTGGCTCCCAACGTCAGCACGGCCGCAGTGGTGCCGCGGCGGTTGCACAGCTCGTAGCGGTGCACGGGGCTGCCGCCGGCCAAGCCGAAGTCGGTCCGCGTAATGCTCATGGGGCATGACCCTCCGCGTGCAGCGTACCGCAACGGCCGACGCGCTTCCCTGCGGGAGATAAGTGGCAATTAAATGTGCAGGCGAACCGAAGGTGGGATGCGGGACTGATCGTTGCTCCCACAGGCATTATTGTTACGGCGGGGAGAGCATCAGGAGGCTTGCATTGGCGAAGCGGGCGGTGAGCGCCTCGATCGACGAGGAGTTGGCGGCGCAACTCGACCGGGTGGCGGCGGACACCAACCGGAAGAAGAGCTACTTCGTCAACCAGGCGCTCAAGGAGTACTTCGAGGTAGTCCGGGACCGTGAGATCGCCCTGGCCCGGAGTGGCGGCGCATCGACGCGCCTGGACGAAGCGGAGCGCGACCTGGGACTGCGATGACGATCCGCTCCATCAGGCTCAAGGACGAACGCTACGGCGAGCAGTGGTTCGAGGAGGTCGAGGACCGCTGGGAGTATCCCGACTTCAAGGCCGACCCGCGCAGCGGCGAGTTCGCGCGCATCGCGACGCCGGTGCCGCACACCTACATCCAGTCGATCGCCATCGACCGGGAACGCGAGCTGATCTACTGCCTGTGCTTCGTGCCCGAGATGCTGGCCGCCTACGGCGTGACCGGGAGGGCCGGGCGCTGCGAGGTGCTCCGCTTCGACTTCCGGCGCGACGGCTACGAGTTGCCGGGACCGGTAGTCGACCAGGACGGCGAGCCATGTTTCCAGATCCACCACGTCGTGCGCGCGGCCGACGGCACGCTGTACGCCTGCGAGAACGACAACCCGCGGCGCAGCGGCTACCTCTGGGAGATCACGCTGTAGCATCCGCGCCGGCGGTGAGCAGAACCCTGGCAGTCTGCCGCGCCTCGTCCAGCGTGTCGACGACCTGACCTGCGGGAACGTCGTGCAGGATGTCGAGGGCGTCCAGGGTTTCGGCGACGGCGCCTGACAGTCCCATCACGATGCACGGCGTATCCTGCTCGGCGGCGACGTCCATGAGCTGCCTGATCAGCATCGCGGCGCTGTCGTCCATGTAGGTGGCGCCCGAGAAGTCGAAGATCACCACCTCGTGGTCCCTGATGTCCGGGCCGATCACCCCGACCAGCTTCTGGGCGGAGGCCACCGTGAAGCCGCCCCGCAGCGCGACCAGGCCGACCCGCGCCGCATACGGGTCGTCCGAGCCGCCCTGATCGGAGAAGAACGCCTGGTCCAGCAGCGGCACCGACACCACGCTGTCGAGCTCCAGCCGCTCCAACTGGCGGGCGTGCGCCATCCCCGCCGCGATCAGCCCGATGGCCACCGCCGTCACCAGGTCCACGAACACGGTCAGGCCGAGCGTGATCAGCAGCACGATCAGGTGCTCGCGGCGGATGCGGTGCAGGCGCAGGACCATGCGCCAGTCGACGATGTCCCAGCCCACCTTTATCAGGATGCCGGCCAGCACGGCATGCGGGATCGGCTCGACGTAGCGTCCCAGGCCCAGCAGCAGCGCCAGCAGCAGCAGCGCGCGCAGCACGCCCGACATGCGGGTCGTGCCGCCCGCGCGGATGTTGGTGACGGTGCCCATGGTGGCGCCGGCGCCGGGCACGCCTCCGAACAGTCCGGCGACCAGGTTGCCGATGCCCTGTCCGACCAGCTCGCGGTCCGGATCGTGCTGCGTGCCGGTCAACGAGTCGGCGACCAGCGAGGTGAGCAGGCTGTCGACGGACCCGAGCAAGGCCAGGATGAGCGCCGGCTGCAGGGCGCGCAGCAGGAACCCGACGGACGGCACCTCCAGGTTGAGCTGCGGCAGCCCGGTCGGGACCGCACCGATCACCGGCGCATCGCGCAGCGTCAGGACGCCCAGCAGCGTGCCGGCGATCAGTGCCACCAGGGCGGCGGGAACGAAGCGCTGCAGGCGCCGCGGCCAGAGCACGGCGATAGCGAGCGTCACCACGGCGATGACCAGGGCGCTGACGTTGAGGTTCGCAAGCGCCTCCGGCAGCGCGCGGATCGCGCCCATCGGTCCGCCCGGGGCGGTCGGTGCCCCCAGGAACGGCAGCGTCTGGATCAGCATGACGATGATGCCGATGCCGGTCATGAAACCGGAGACCACCACGTGCGGGGTGTACGCGATGAAGCGCCCGATGCGCAGCACGCCGATCAGCACCTGCAGCAGGCCACCGAGCATCACGACCGTGAGGGCCTCCGTGAGGTTGGACGCGTGGCTGGAGATGATCACGGCCATGGCCACGGCCATGGGCGCGGTCGGACCGGAGATCTGCGACCGCGTGCCGCCGAACACGGCGGCGAAGAAGCCCACCGCTATCGCCCCGTACAGGCCGGCGGCGGCTCCCAATCCCGAGGCGACGCCGAACGCCAGCGATACCGGCAGCGCCACCACCGTGGAGGTGATGCCGCCGAACAGATCCCCGCGGAACGCGTCGAAGCCGTAATTGAAGTCGAAACGTCGCTTCATCACTCGCTTTCGGCGTGCCAGTCGTCCCGGGATTCGAGTTGACGCACGCGGCGGCTCAGGTTGTTCGGCAGTATACCGAGCTCCGCCGCGGTCCGCTTGACCGACCCACAGTGCAGATCGAGCTGGCGCTGCAGGTAGCGGCGTTCGATCCGCCGTTCCCTTCCGCCGGGGGCATGGTCTTCACGAACAGGTCGCCGGCTTCCGCCACGCTGCCGGGAAGCCGCGGGCTCGGTTTCCACAGCTTTGACCACGGAAGCGTCGCCAATCATCCGCTGACGGACGATGGACGGAGAGCGATGGGTGAGCCGACACCAAGCGGATCCGCCGCAAGCTGGTCAGCGCGATCATCGAATGCGGGCGACTCGCGTGACGGATGCGGGGATCCTCACCATCGGCCACCGTCAGGCGAGGGGCGTCTACTACAACAGCGGGCGGACGATCGCGCTGACGCCCAGCACGGCCAGCACCACGACGGCGGCGGCGCGCAGGCGGTCGACTGAAAGCCGCCGCGCCAGGGCGAGCCCTGCGTTCGAGCCGGCCAGGGCGAACGGCGCGTGCAGCGCCGCCAGCGCCAGCGCGCGCACCACGCTCGCCCCGAACGCGACCGCGAGCAGCGCCAGCAGCGTGCCGGTGGCCGGCAAGGCGATCGCCCAGATGGTGGCGCGGATCCGATCCGCCGGCCACTCGTGCGCGTAGGACCAGAGCGCCAGCGGTGCGCCGCCCATGCCGGTGGAACCGCCCAGCAGCCCGGAGGTGCTCATCGCCAGCGCGGTCCATGGCCACGCCACCCGCGCGCGCGGCGCCGGTCGCACCACCCGCAGCACCACCAGCGCGCCGAGCACCACGGCGCCGGCGGCCTGCCGGGCTAGGTCGGGATTCACGGCGACCACCGCCCGCAGGCCCAGCACGCCGATCAGCATGGCCGGCATGGTGATCGCCAACGGCCACAGGAGTTCGCGCGCCTGCACGGAAGCGCGGAGCCGCAGCACGCCGTTGGCCATCTGCACCATCATGGCCGAGCTGGAGATGACGATCGCCTGCTCGGGTGGGAAGCCGCTCAGGTGGAGCAGAGGGATCGCCAGCAGCGCCAGGCCGAAGCCGACGGTCGCCTGCAGCGCCGAGGAGGCGGCGACGATCGCCGCGGCCGCCGCCACGATGGGCAACGGCTGTCCGAGCAGCATGGACGTCCGGTCAGGTCGAGGCGCTCACGCCGCTCGGACTCAGCCGTCGAGACTCAGCCGTCCGCCCGGCACCAGGCGGCGCAGTACTCGGGTGACCAGCGGCGCGACAGGAAGGAGATGCGCCCGGCGCGCGCCGCGCGCTCAGGCTCCGCCTCCGCCTCGATCCACGCCTCGGCGCCGGCCAGGTCCGGGAACTCGCAGATCCAGGCGCGGTGCCACGCCGGGACGGGGTCGATGAGCTGGAAGCACTCCAGCCGCAGCATCCCGTGCTCGCGGGCAACCCGCCGCAGGCCCTCGGTCCGCTCCGCATCGGCGCGCCCGTCGGCGCCCTCGGAACGGGAGAACTGCAGCACCACCACGCTGGATTGGTCGGCGGCGAGGACCGGGATCACCGCTGGATCGGCTTCCTTCGGAACGATCACCCGCGGCGGTCCGGGCAGCCAGGCGTCGAAGTGGGCGGGCGCCAGCGGCCGGGCGAGGTGGTACTCGTAGAAGCCGTCCCGGCCGTAGGGCGGCGCCATCTCCGCCTCGATCCACTCCTCGGCGCCGGCGAAGGTCGGAAACTCGATCAGCCAGAACCGCTGCCAGCGCCCCTGCTGCCCGATCAGCCGGAAGCCCTCCAGGCGCCGCATGCGGTGGCGGGCGGCGACCGACAGCATCAGGTCGACGTGCTCCTGCTCCGCCGATCCGCGCTCGTCTTCAGTGAGCCGGTGCCAGCTCGCCAGGCGGCCGGTCTTGACCAGGACCATCACACGGTCGCGGCTCACCTCGAGCTCAACGGACACCTCGCCTGCCTCCTTCGTCACATTGCGGACTCATCGCGGGACGTCCACTTCCTGGCCGCCGCGCTCCGCGGACAGGTACGCGGCGTACAGGACCGCGGTGGTGTCGATCGCCAGCGGCAGGCCGCTCGCCGGTGCGCGGCCGTCGCGGATCGCGCCCAGGAAGTCGGCCAGCTCCTGGCGGTAGCCGGTGGCCCAGTCCTCGTCCGGGGCCGGGAACGACCAGCCCTGCTTGGTGCCGATCTTCTCCACCACGTACACGTCGTCGAGCTGCCGCTCCTCCGGGTTGTACAGGAGGTTGGTGTCGGTCGGGTTGATGTTGCAGCGCATGCGGTGGTTGTTCGCGTACACCTCCAGCCAGTTGTGCACTCCGCCCATGACGATCTCCGTGGAGTGGATGTCGGCGACGGTGCCGTCGTCGAAGACCACGTGCACCTGGCAGTAGTCCTCCACGTCGTGGTAGTCGGTGCGCAGCCAGCCCAGGTCGCGGAAGCCGGCCGCCCCGGTCAGGCGATGGACGCGGGCGCTGACCGCGCGCGGCCGCACCGGGGTGCCGTCGGTGGCCTGCCCCTGCACGCGCTTCAGGTAGAGCGCGGCAGTAAGCGGGTGGCACCCCTTGCCGACCAGCGACCCGCCGCCGGTCCTGGCCCAGATGCCGTACACCGGCGAGTGCGACCCGGAGTGGGACTCCTCGCCCTGGATCCACAGGATGCGCGCCCGCGTCTTGACGATGACCTCGACCTCTTTCTGCACGGACGGGGCGTAGACCCAGTTCTCGGCGTAGCACAGCGTGACGCCGGCCCGCTCCACCGCGTCGCGCATGCGCGATGCGCTGGCCATCGCCTCCTCGAGCATCCCGCCCTTGGAGGCGAGGTCGCCGCGCCAGTCGGGATCGTCCGCCGGCCCGAAGGCGCCGGTGAACGGCTTCTCGACGATCACGTGTTTTCCCGCCGCGGCGGCGGCGAGCACGCACGGCTCGTGCGAGTAGGGAGGCGCGCAGACGTCGATGACGTCGGAGCCTTCCAGCAACCGGTCGAGCGAGGAACAGGCCGGCACGCCGTGGCGCGCGGCGAACTTGTCGCGGCGCTCGGGGGTAGGCGAGTAGACCCCGGCCAGGGTGACGGCTCCGGAGCCGAGGCCGCGGTAGCACTCGGCGTGGAAGTTGGCGGCGAAGCGCGAGCCGACCAGCCCGACGCGCAGGCTCATGGGCGATCTCCTTTTCCCACGACCGGCAACTCGATCGACGACGGATGCTCCGGCGACAGGTGGATGGTGTTGGTGGCCACCCGCGTGCGCGTGTGGCGGCCCATCGGCTCGCCGGTGTTGGGATTGACGTCGAAGCGCGGGAACGACGAGAAGCTGACCAGCAGCCGCAGCCGGTGGCCGGCGGCGAACAGGTTGCTGGTGGGGTACAGCGGGAAGGCGATCCGGTGCACCCGTCCGGGCTCCATCGGCCGCGGCCGGTCCATGCCGTCGCGGTAGCGCACGCGCATGATGCCGTCGGCGACGTTCAGGCGGTAGCCGTCCGGCCAGGCGGCGCTCGGCGGGTAGTAGTCCTGCAGCATCGCGAACAGGTCGGTGTCCGGCGCGTCGGACGACAGATGGATGGTCACGGAGATCGGTCCGGTCACCTCCAGCGGCTCCGCGAGCGGCTCGGTCGCGAACAGCAGCACGTCCTGCCGGGACTCCAGCGGCACGAACGGCGGCTCGCAGCCGTGCACGTCGGGCCGCGTGCGCTGGTCGGCGCCGCCCTGCACGATCATCACCCGCGTCATGGCGTTCGGCGCCTCCGGCGTGAAGCGCGGCGGTGAGGGCAGGATCTCGTTCAGCGAGGAGGTGTTGGCGGCGATGCTCGGCAGCGGGTCTTCGGGATCGAAGCGGGCGGTCAAGTCGGCCGCCGCGGCCGGCGGGTCCGCGGTCAGGCCGCCGTCGGCGGCCAGGTAGAGCGGCGTCGGGACCGCGCGGGCGAGCGGCCACTCGCGCTCGGTGCGCCAGCGCCCGCCGTGCTCGAGCCGGCCCTCGGCGGTGCGTCCTCCCGCCCCGCCGCCCATCACGAACAGGCGCACCGGCGGCTCGGCCTCCACGCCGTTGGCCTCTCCGCGCAGGTGATGGTCGAACCAGCGCTTCACCAGGTGCCGGAAGTCGGCGGCTAGGTTGCCCGCGACCGGCATGCCCGGCCCCAGGTCGACGTCGCCCGCCACGCAGGTGTCCATGGTCGAATCGCCGTGCAACCACGCCCCCATCAGCAGCGACTGGTTGGCCAGCCGTGCGCTCAGCGCCTGGTAGTTTTCGACCGTGGCGCGCGTGTAGGAGTCATACCAGGAGCCGGCGTACATGGTTGGCACGTCGGCCGTCCGGTCGTAGTAGGCGGCGAAGTTCAGGCCGGGCTGCTGCCAGAACTCGTCCGCGTCGCCGTGCTCGTACAGGTCGCGCGCACAGCGCTCGTAGCCCGGCAGGCCGGCCAGCGGCGAGTCGTCGCCGCGCCACGGCAGGCGCCTGAGCCATTCGTACATCCGCTCGCCGGCGCGGGTCAGGCTCGCCTGCAGCTCCGGATCGTGCAGCGCCTCGCGCGACACCGTGCCGAAGGTCACCGCCCAGGTGAGCCAGCGCAGCTCCAGCGCGCCGTCGTGGCGCAGGGTCGCGGTGTTGCCGTTGGCGCCGCCCTGGTTGACCCACATCGCCTTCAGGTGCGGCGGCCGCTCGATCGCCGCCGCGTTCTGCACCCACGCCAGGTAGGAGGTGCCGTAGGTGCCGACGTTGCCGTCGCAATACGGCAGTGACGCCAGCCACTCGATCGCGTCGTAGCCGTCGGGTCCCTCGTTGGCGAGCAGGACGAACTCGCCTTCCGAGGCGTAGCGCCCGCGGCAGTCCTGGATCGCCGCCAGGTAGCCGTGGCCGGCCAGGAACTCGCACATCTCCTGGTGGGTGGCGCGCGCGCGGTTGTAGGGGGTGCGCAACAGGATCGCCGGGAACGGGCCCGGCAGTGGCTCGCCGTCGCGGGCCGGCCGCCAGACGTCGGTGGCCAGCCGGACGCCGTCGCGCGCGGTCATGCCGCAGTTGCGGGCGTTGACGACTCCGTACGGGGGTGGTTCGACTGCCATGGTGTGAGTGCTTGAGCGCGAGCCCGCGGGGCGGTACGGTCCGGTGACGATTCTCTGATCGGAGGGAACTGGTGTCAACGAAGACGAGCGAGTTGGATCTGCAGACCTACTGGATGCCGTTCACGGCGAACCGGCAGTTCAAGAGCGCCCCGCGGCTGGTGGAGTCCGCCGAGGGCGTCTACTACCGCTCCCGCGACGGCCGCCGGCTCATCGACGGGATCGCCGGCATGTGGTGCGTGAACGCCGGCCACGGCCGGCCCGAGATCGTGGAGGCCGTGCAGCGCCAGGTCGCGGAGCTGGACTACGCCACCTCCTTCCAGATGGGCCATCCGGCGGCATTCGAGCTGGCCGGCGAGCTGCAGGCGATACTGCCGGGCGACCTCGGCCACCCGTTCTTCGTGAACTCCGGGTCCGAGGCGGTGGACACCGCGCTGAAGATCGCGCTCGCCTTCCACCGGCGGCGCGGTGAGGGCGCCCGCACCCGCCTGATCGGCCGCGAGCGCGCCTACCACGGCGTGGGCTTCGGCGGGATCTCCGTGGGCGGCATGGGCCCCAACCGCACGCCCTACGGGGCGCTGCTCCCCGGCGTCGATCATCTGCCGCACACGCACGATCCGGAGCGCAACGCATTCAGCCGCGGGCAGCCCGAGCACGGCGCCGAGCGTGCCGACGCGTTGCTCGACCTGATCGCCCTGCACGGCGCGGAGACCATCGCTGCGGTGATCGTGGAGCCCATGTCCGGCTCGACGGGCGTGCTGGTGCCTCCGGTCGGCTACCTGGAGCGGCTGCGGGAGATCACCGCCGCGCACGGCATCCTGTTGATCTTCGACGAGGTGATCACCGGCTTCGGGCGGCTGGGCTCACCGTTCGCGGCCACGCACTTCGACCTGCTGCCGGACCTGGTCACGCTGGCGAAGGGGCTGACCAACGCCACCGTGCCGATGGGGGCGGTGGCGGTTCGCGAGGAGATCTACGACACGTTCATGGCGGGACCGGAGGGCGCGATCGAGTTCACCCACGGCTACACCTTCTCCGGCCACCCGCTGGCCTGCGCGGCGGCGCGCGCCACGCTTAAGGTCTACGAGCGCGACAACCTGCTGACCCGCGCGGCCGAGCTCGACGGGCACTGGGAGAATGCCGCGCACGCCCTGCGCGGGCTGCCGCACGTGATCGACATCCGCAACATCGGTCTGACCGCGGCGATCGAGCTGGCGCCGGTGACGGGCAAGGCGACCCTGCGCGGCATGACCGCCCTGCGCAAGGCGTTCGGGAAGGGGGCGTTCATCCGCGTCACCGGCGACACCATCGCCCTGGCGCCGCCGCTGCCCATCACACCGTCCCAGATCGACGACCTGTTCGCTCTGGTTGCCGAGACCATCGAGGAGGTCGCCGACCTGTAGCCTCGCTCAATCAGGAGTCTGGAACGGGTTGTTCACGAAGTCGGCGATGACGCGGTTGAACTTGTCGGCTTCCGAGTAGAACGGTGCGTGGTCGCTGTCCTCGAAGATCTCCAGGCGGGCGCCGGGAATGTGGTCGGCGGCGTACCGGCAGCCCGGGAGCGCGCCGCTGTGGCGGCCGGCGGCCACCAACACCGGCACCCTGATCGCCGGACAGAGCGGGCGCCAGTCGTGCGCGTGGTAGTCGGGGCCCAGCGTCTCGCCGGACGGCGCATAGCCGGAGGCGGAGGCGGCCAGACGGTCGATCTCCGTGTCGTCGGCCTGCGGGCCGTAGACCGGACCCAGTATCGTCCGCATCGACCGCCGCCGGTGGTCGCGTTCGCTCTCGCCCGGCTGCTGCTCGGAGCCCGGCGGGCGTGGTGCGTGCACGGAGACGTGCACGGTCTCGTCGACCAGCACGACTCCCCGCAGCCGGTGGCCGCAGAACAGCTCCAGGTAGGAGAAGCAGGTGCGGGCGCCGATCGACCATCCGACCAGGGTCACGTCATGCAGTCCCAGGGCGTGGATGATCTCGCGCACGTCCGCCGCGTAGCGGGCGGTGCGGTGGCCCCAGGGGGTGCATTGCGAGCGGCCGCAGCCGCGCGTGTCCGGCGCGATCACGTGGAAGCGACGGCTGAGGTCCGGCAGGTTCCGGTCCCACCAGACGTTGCTCAGGCCCCCGCCGTGGATGAGCATCACGGCCTTGCCGGCGCCGGCCTCGTCGTAGTGCAGGCGCACGCCGTCATTGGCGGTCACGTAGCCGGATATCCGCGTCATCGATATCTCTCCGCCGGGACCGTGGTAGGCTCCGCGGCGACATGAACATCGGCATCGTCGGCGCGGGCGGCATCGGTACCCGCCACGCGCAAGCATACGCCAAGCACCCCAAGAGCGACGTGGTCGCGGTCTGCGACATCGACGAGGCGCGCGCCGCCCAGCTTGCCGACGCGTACGGCGCGCGGACGTTCACGTCCATCGCCGACATGCTGTCCAGCGGCACCGAGCTGGCGGCATGCAGTGTCTGCACCAAGGGCGAGGAGAACGGCGGCGACCACTTCGCACCGACCATGGAGCTGCTGGAAGCCGGTATCCCGGTGCTGGGCGAGAAGCCCATCTCCAACCGGGTCGACGAGGGACGCAAGATGGTCGAGCTGGCCGCGGCGAAGAATCTGCCCTACGCGATCAACCTCAACCACCGCTTCACGCCGGCGGCCGAGCGCGCCAGGGAGTGGGTGGACGCCGGCCGGCTGGGGACCCTGCACATGATCGGCATGACCATGTGGATCAACAACCCGGTGGAGACCTCGCCCTGGTTCCATATCCGCGCGCTGCATCCGCATTCCATCGACGTGATGCGCTACTTCGGCGGCGACATCAAGCGGGTGGCGGCGTTCTTCATGAAGGGGGAGGGCCGCTCGATCTGGTCCAACGCCAAGATCATCTTCGAGTTCGCGGGCGGCATGATCGGGTCGCTCACTGGCAGCTACGACGCCGGAGGGGGCTTCGGCCTGGAGACCTGCGACGTGACCGGCTCCAAGGGGCGCTTCCTGCTGGAGGAGGCGTGCCAGCGCCTGACCTTCTTCACGCGCGAGAGCGAGGAAGCGGAAACCCTGCACTACCTGGGCGGGATGCTCGGCTTCAACGAGACCTTCGACAGCCGGATCGCCCGCTGGGTCGACCAGCTCGATGCCGGCGCGCCGCTGGAGCAGATCGACGCCTCCGGTGTGGACGCGCTGCAGGCGCAGCTCGTCATCGAGGCGTGCGTCCGCTCGTTCGAGCGCTCGGAGGTGGTCGAGGTCGAGCCGGTCGGCTGAGCTACCGTTTCAGAAGCCGGGCGGCGGTGAGCTTGGCTTCGTCCAGATCGGCCGCGAAGCCATCCTGCGGCAGGCGGTCGAAGATGCCGAGCGCGGTGAGGCTGTTCTCCAGGTCGCCGGAGAGCCCCGCCACGATGCAGCCCTTGTCCTGGCCGAGGACGCTGCCGTTGATCAGCTCCTCCAACGCCATGGCCGCGCTGTCGTCCATGCCTTCGGTCTCGCTGAAGTCGAAGATGACGATCTCGTGGCCGGCAAGGTCCGGGCTGATGACGCGCACGATCTCCCGCGCGGAGGCGATGGAGTAGCGGCCCCGCAGCGACAGCAGCCCGACGCGGGCGCGGAACGGATCGGCGTCCGGCGGCAGCTCGCCTTCCGGAAAGAGCACCATGTCGAGCAGCGGCGTGGAGACGGTCTGGTTGAGCTCCTGCCGCTCGGAGCGCAGCGCGTTCGCCATGCCGGCGATGAAGAAGCCGACGGCGATCGCGGAGATCACGTCCGCGAAGATCGACAGCGCCGCGGTCAGCAGCGTGACGATGCCGATGTCGGCCGACAGCCTGGGAATGCGCCGCAGGAAGCGGACGTCCATCATGTCCCACCCGACCTTGATCAGGATGCCGGCGAACGCGGCGTGCGGGATCCAGGCCAGGGTGCTTCCCAGCCCGAACAGGACGGCCAGCAGTACCGCGGCGCAGACCACGGCGGTGACCGGGGTGCGCCCGCCCGAGCGGGCCGCGAGCAGCGAGCACGGGGCCGACGCGGCGCCGGGCAGACCGCCGATCAGGCCGGCCGCGACGTTGCCCACACCCAGGCCGAAGAGCTCGCGGTCGGGCTTGTGGGTGCGGCCGGTGATGGGGTCGATGATCAGCGCCGTCAGCAGGTTGTAGATGGAACTGAGGAACGCCAGGATCAGGGCCGGCTGGATGGCGTCCAGCAGGACGGAAGGGGAGAGAACGGGCATCTGCAGCGCCGGGATGCCGATCCGCGGCTCGGCGATGCGGGGTGCGGCCTGGAACCACAGCGCGCCTGCGAGCGTGCCGGCGATCAGCGCCGCAAGCGCGTTGGGGACCAGCCGGTGCAGCCGGGGCGGCCAGACGATGAACACGGCCAGGGTGATGAGCGCCACGCCCAGCGCGTCCCCGTTCAGATTGGCCACCGCCTGCGGCCAGGAGGCGATGATTGCGATCAGCCCGATGCCGGGCTCGACCGGGGCGCCCAGGAACCACAGCGTCTGGCTCATGAAGATGTAGCAGCCCACGCCCACGAACACGCCGCGGACCACGGAGACCGGCAGCCAGTTCACGAACCTGCCGAGGCGCATCGCCCCGAAGGCGATCTGCAGCAGGCCGGCCAGCATGACGATCGTGAACGCCTCGGCCAGGTCGTCGGCGTAGGTGCCGATGATGACCGCCGTGAAGATGGTCACGATCGCGCTGGGACCGGAGATCATCGGCGCGGCGCCGCCGAGCACGGCGGTGAGGAACCCCACCGCGATCGCGCCGTAGAAGGCCGCCGCCGGCCCGAGCCCGGACAGCACGCCGAATCCGAGCGCCACCGGCACCATCATGACCGCGGATACGACTCCGCCGAACGCGTCCCCCTTCAGGTCACCGAGTCGGTATGGTCGCCGTCCGTCGGTGCCGCGGGTGACCATCACTCTGGATCCGAGTCGGCTTCCCGACGGGCTTGCGGCTCCACGCACAGCAGGGTCGAAGAGTAGGGAGCGAGCCGGCAATCGCCGGAGTCGCCGGGCCGGCGTTCCAGCGTGAACGGGTCTATCCAGGTGCGGTGGCCGGGGGCGGACACGTCGATGCGCGCCTCGACCGGGTGCACGCCTTCGTTGGTGATCAGGTAGCAGTGCACGCCGTCCTTGACGACGTGGCGGGAGCGCAGGTCGGGCTGTGAGGGCGTCACCCGCAGGTCGGCCGGTGCGAGCCGTTCCAGCTCGGCGACCATGGCGTCGTCCTCTGCGCCGTCATGGGCGGGCCAGCGCAGGAGGCGGCCGGCCTCTTCAAGCCGGCGTAGCGGCTCGGCGGCGCGTTCCGGCAGCGGGTTCGGGCCGTCGTCGAAGCCGTCGACGATCAGCGCGCGGTAGTGCATACCGGCCAGCCGGATGCCGTCGGCGTCGACCTGCGCGTCCTCCCATAGGTGGCGGGCCTCCAGGTAGTTGAAGTCGCGCTGGTGGGTGAACATTACGCGCGCCGCCCGCCACGGCACGTAGCAGGCGTCCGCCAGGACCGCCACGTCGCAGACGTGCGTGGCGTCGGTGTTTACGTAGCAGAGCCGCCGGCAGTAGTCGGCGTAGGGCCGGTAGCGGTCCCACCAGGGGCTGTTGGGCCCGACGTCGGGCGGCGCCTCGTTCACGCGGTGGCCGCGCACCGAGTAGAAGAACGCGTGCGGGAACAGCAGGTTGATACCCCGCACCAGGCACCAGTCGGTGAGCCACTTCATCTGGTCGTAGGTCAGGGTGTGGCCGTAGGCGCCGAGCAATTCCTCGCTGCACTGCCGGCGGTCCAGGTGGACCATCGACGAGGAGACGCACTTTGCCTGCACCGACTCCCGTCCGTCGATCGCACCCGGCTTGCCGGGAAGGATCATGCCGGCAATGACATCCTGCCCGGGGATCTGGAAGAAGCGCTCGGAGCCCAGGTCGTCCGTCCACTGGGGGTGCCCGCACAGGGCGACGCCGTGCGCCTCGCACCAGTCGGACAGCGGCCGGTAGTAGGTCTCGTGCAGCCGCAGCCGCATCGCGCGGTTGTAGTCCGCGCGCGCCTGCGGTGCGTCGGGCTCGCCGTCGAACCACAGCGCCGGCAGGCGAGGGGCGAAGTCGTAGCCGAGCAGCCGCTCGACGTGCTGCAGGATGCCGGTCGTGCCGGCCCGGATGCGGCCCTTCTCCCTCCGGCACTTGCCGCCGAACTCGTTGGGCTCGTCGGTGAAGATGCCGCGGATGAGGGTGCCGAAGTGCTCCCCGAACGCTTCCGCGAACCGGTCGTACACCAGCCTGATGAAACAGGCGACCGCCGCCGGATTGAGCAGGTCGGCCGTGGCGGGCTCATCCTCGGCGCGGGTAGCCTCGTCCGGATCGGTGTAGTGCAGGCCGCGGATATGGCAGCGGGTCGGGCGGTCGTAGAACGCCAGGCGGGTGCCGCTGGCGCGCTCGGCGATCGCCGCCAGGTGGTGGCCCGGCGCCAGGGCCGGCACCTCGCCCGCGGTCAGCACCTGGTAGTCCAGGCCGCGCGACTGCAGCGCCCGATCGGCGGCGACCACCTGGCCGCTGGCTGCTCCGGAGGGATACATGCCCTCGTCGTACAGGTAGACTAGCAGGTCGCGGCGCCGCGCCTCCTCGATCGCCACGTGCATGAAGTGCAGGAAGCGATCGGACATCCAGCCGATGTCGCGCGGCAGGCCCACGCGCGGGTGGATCATGAAGCCGTATACGCCGTGCGCCTGGAAGTCGTCGATCTGGCGCACCAGCTCGTCCTCGGTGAGCACGTCGTTCCAGAACCATTGCGGCACCACGGTGAACTCCCGCAGCGGATCGCCAAGTGCGTGCAGCATGCCGGTAGTAGACCGCATCACCGGCCCCGCGTCACGCGCGGTTCAGTTGAACTCCGTTCCGCCCTTGCGCGTCAGGTACTTCCCCGAGACGCTCTTCAGGATCACCCGGCCGAACTCGTGCGACACGCGCTCGGCGGCCGGCTTCACGACCACGCCTTCGCGCACGTGCGCGCCGCCGAGCGTGGTCGCGCCGTCGGTCAACTCCTGCAGCTTCGCACGGCTGAACGGCCCGCGGTACAGATCGGGAACCAGCGGAAACAGATCGCTCAACGTTTCCGCCAGCTCGTCGGGGTTCAGGTAGCGGCCCGTTCCCGGCTCGCCGACGTACGCGTCGAACACCGCGAACGAGGGGTTGGGCTGGCCGTAGTGCAGGTCCTGTACGCCGCGGCCGTAGACCTCGCCCAGGACATAGCACGACTGCCCGTCAGCGGCGATCCGCGTGCGCGCGGACTCGAACGCCTCCTGGTGCGCGCCCCATGTCCGTACGTACAGGTTGTTCCGGTTCGCATCGTCCAGCAGCAGCGCCAGTCCCTTGTCGGACATGCCCTTGGAGGTGACGATCGGGCCATGCTCGCCATGCCGCCCCAGGCAGCACCACGTGCCGTGCAGCTTCTCCGTGATGACCACCGGCTCGCCGTCGCGGAACTCCTCCGGGTACTTCTTGAAGTCCTCGATGTCGTACTTGAGGGTCGCGCCGTGGACCGCTCGCACTTCCCCCTGCATGGAGATCGGGATCGGTGGCTCGTACTTTACCAGCTCCAGCAGCTCGGTGACGTCGTCGCCCTCGGCTACCTGCCGGCCGCGGATCATTCCGTCGCGGACCGGGTAGACCAGGCCCTGCGACAGCGAGCCGCGCAGCTGCACCGCCTTGACGCGGGTCTTTTTGCTGCCGGCCAGCTTGCCTTCCAGCCCCAGCTCCGTGATCAGCCACTCGGGGCAGATCGCTCCCTCGGGGATGTAGGCGGCCAGGTCGCCGTCGACGTAGCTGTCCTTGCCGACGACGCAGCGAAAGCCGCCGATCGCCGCCAGCTCCAGGCGGTCGGCGTTGGGGTGCGGCTCGATGCGTAGCGAGTAGATCCGTGATTCGAATGCCATGGCGGAGTAGACAAACATACGGAAGCGCGAAGCGACAGTCAAGCTCGGCACGCGCCGAGGCGCTGCCCACGTTGCCGAGAGACCGGGGTGGACGGCCTGCCAGAGATGGCCGGATCCCTATCGACCCTGCTGCGGCCCACACGGCACAGAACACTTGTGCCTATTGCCTCAACTAAGCCGAAGTTCCAGGAGCGAAATGCTCTGAAATCTTTGTGATCATGATAGTTACCTTGATTCCTCAGGGTCGCGTGCGTGGCTACACGCGGGATTTGATCCCAAGCAGCTCGAAACAGCGCTGCTGAACCGGCGTCGGGTGCGTGTGCAGCGTGAATGTGCTTTCGCCGTCGGCGATTCGCATCGTGTTCGCCGTCAGCGTGCCCAGCTCAGTGATCAGCGTCCGAAAGCTGTGCACCGGCAGCCCGTCCTCGGTGCGCTTGCTCGACGCCTTGGCCGCCGCGGCCGCCGATCGCTGCGCCGGAGCCACCTCGGAGACCCGCTTGCGCTCTCGAAGCCCCTTGTAGGCGCGCACCGTCTGCGCCGCGTCGAACACGTCCGGTTCCACGTTGCTGCGCACGATGTACAGCCCGTCCAGCGCCGCCTCGGCGGCGATCTTGTGCTCATCACGGTGAAAGCTGAACGACTCGGAGGTGATCTCGGCCAAGTCGCGCTCGTCGAACAACGACGGCACCACCTCACCGGCGGCCACCAGCTTGCGGATCGTCGGCGCGCGCAGCGTCGTGATCCAGCGCAGCCCCTCCATCTCTTGCAGGTCCTCGCGGATCCTCGCCGCGCTCAGCATCCCGCGGTCGCCGACCAGCACCACCCGCGTGAGTCCGAAGCGGGTGCGGATCTTGTCCACCTGCGCGCTCACCGTCTTCGGGTCGGCGGTAGAGCCAGGCAAGACTTCCACCGCCACCGGACAGCCTTCCTGGGTGCACAGCAGCCCGAACACGATCTGCAGCGTGCCCGACTTGCCGTCACGGCTGTGTCCCAACTGCGCCAGCTCGCAGTGGCTGCCCTCGAAGTAGGTCGAGCTCAGGTCGTAGAGCACCAGCGTGTGCTCGCTGAGGTGCTGTTCAGCCAGGCGATCCTCGATCGCCGACTGGCGCCCGACCAACCAGTCCATCGCCTCATAGAGCTCGTTCTCATCGACCTCCCCCAGCCGCAGCGACTCGCCCAGGGTGGACACGGCGCTGGGCGGTGACAGCGCGCGGGCGGTGGCCAGCTTGGACTGCGCGTCGATGACGCGGGCGGTGATCATGGCGATGACCAGCTCGCGCGAGCGGCTGGCCTTGCGGGCGATGAGGGTGTGCAGCCCGAGGTGCTTGAGGATGCCCAGCACGGCGGCGACATGGCCGTGGGGGAGGCTGCGCAGGCAGTCGAACGCGTCTTTGGGGTTGACCAGCGGTTCGCCCTTGAGGGCTCTGCGGATCAGATCGATGACGTGATCGGGGAGGTGGGAGATGTTGCCGAGGGTTTCGTGCTTGATCTTTCCGTCCTGGCGGAAGGTACGGCGCAGCAGGTGGGTGTGGTAGGTCCGGTTGCCATGGCGGCGCGTAGTGGTGGCTACATGCACGGGTCCCTGTCTGCTGGGCATAGTTGCCAGGATAGCAGAAAAAGGAACAAGCGGTCAACTACACTCGTGGCTACACATTGCACCTCTAAAATGCCGTAACTGCCATTGCTTCAAATAGTTACGTCAATTTCGGCTCTGGAACTTCGGACTAATCTACCTGCCGTTATGGAGAATGTCCAGTTGCGGCGATTCAGCGATCCGGTTGAAAATCGACTTTGCGATGACGGGGAAAACGTCGCGCATGGCGTCCTTGTCGGTCATGTACTTTTCGACCAGCTTGCCGTTGGAGCTGAGCATCTGCACCATGATGCGGTCAATCATCTCTCCGATAGCGAGTTCGAACTTGTCGTACTCGTTAGCGGTGGCCCAGAGCCGGACCTGCTCGTCGTTCACGGCTTTGGCCACCACCTGTTGAAAGAACAGCCGGTCCTCTTCACCCAGGTTCATGCCGTGCTGTTCGTTGAGGATCGCGATAATCTCCGATAGCGGGGCTCTTTCCGGCTCGGTACGCTTGGAGCCGATCTCTCCCGGCCCGACGACGGTGTTATCGCCATCGAATGCGATGGCCCCGTACCACTTGCGTTCCAGCCGGTAGGATTCCAGATCAACGTTGTCGGTGATGTTGATGGCCTCCGCGCTTCCGTCGCTGCGGAGGCACGGAAGGAGGAGCCGTCCGAAAAGCGCCATCTTTTCCAGTTGGCCATCGCCATAAGGGATGATCTGGCTCAGGAAGGCGTAGAGCTTGCAGAAGGCGTTCAATTTGCCACGAAAGACAACAGCGTCTTCCTCGTCGGCTTCGCCGAACCGTTGCACCGCAGGTTGCAGTTTGGCTTGTAGCGCAGCGTGTGTCCGCTTATAGGCCAACTTACGGCTGCTGAAGTAGATTTGGCGAAGGCGTTGACTTCATCTAGGTGATAGATGCCGGTATCGTCGAGTTCGCCTTGAAGTTGATCCAGCCGGTGCGGGTCGGTGGTTTCCCTGATTTCGGTGCGGTCGTAGTACGGCGCGAACGCGGCGGCAATGTCCTCCGGGTTGTTTCTGAAGTCAAGGACAAACGGGTCTTGCTGACCTGCAACCTATCGAGCAACTGCCAGGAACAATCAGGAAGATACATCGAACCTGATGACGATTGGGTTTCCTGACAGCGTGCGAATCAGTAGCCAAGCAAGAACAGCAAGCAGAGGCAGGACCCAGATCAGCACACCTATCGCTTCCATGATTCCCCTCGGCGTCACACCCCACTTGTAGACTGCTATCTCTTCTCGGAAAGCTGCACGCCACTCAGCTTTCTTCTCAGGAGACATCCTGATAGAATCCCACACCTTCCCCCAAGGAACGGAAAGAATGCCGAACAGAATTGTCCCGGCCGCATAGATCCGCGTCTTGTCGATGCCCAACACGGACTCTACCCACAACCCCAGGAACAGGGTAAGCAGAGCATTTGCAGCTCTGCGCAGCAGAATGCCTCGATTTCTTCCCATGGATAAGCAGCATCGGTCCGGAGATCAGGCTTTGTCAAGTGCATAATAACTGTCGAATGCTTATCGCCGTCAGCGCAAGGAGCTGCGGCTGAGCCTTGACAGCTTCTTGGAATTGTTCCTGACGACGAGCATGTGTTTCAGTACCTCCCGCTGCGCTGGCCGAACGGCATCCGTTGCCCCAGGTGCGGCGGTGGCGACATCGTGGAGCGTAAGAATCGCCGGCCATGATAAAGCGTTCGCTCCTGCGGCACAGTAGCGAGGATGGGTAAAGTCGTCACATACTCGATCATGTGGCTTGGCAGGCGAACCTCTGTGCTGGGTAAAGTTGGCCTACATTCCCTTTCATTCCGAATCATACCAGGGTCGCAGCCCGGCGGGTCAGATCGACCGGCGGGTCAGGCTGAAGCTCTGCGCGGTCGGGCCGTGGTCCGGCTGGGTGGCTAGGAACAGCGCCAGCGGAGCCACGTCCTCCGGCTCCTTCATCACCTCGCTGTCGGAGTAGGGTGGCGGCCCGCTGGAGGCCGTGAGCCGCGTGGCCACGGGGCCGGGAATGAGCTCGTTGACCGTGTGTTGTGCTGCCAGACTTCCTCGGCCAGGCACCGCGTGAACATCCACAGGCCGGCCTTGCCCACGTGATAGGCGCAGCCGTTCGCCGTCGGCCGGTGGCCCATGCCCGAGCCCACGTTGATCACCCGTCCGCCGCCGGACTCCACCATCAACGGCAGCAGCGCCCGCGACACCAGGTAGGCGCTGACGCAATTGACCGTGACGTCCTCGACCCAGAGGTCGGGGTCGCTGTCCAGAATGCCCTTGTGCTCCAGCCCCCCGCCCGCGTTGTTGACCAGAATGTCCAGGCGGCCGAACGCGGTCCGGACGGCGCCGGCCAGGTCGTCCACCGCCCCACGCCGCGTAACGTCCGTGGGAACCGCGATGGCGCGGCGGCGCTGCGCGCGGCGAGGACCAGATCCGCCCCTTCGGCGGCGTAGGCGATGGCGATGGCGCGGCCGATCCCGCGCCCGCTGCCGGTTACGACGGCAACCTTCCCGAAGAGTAGCGGCATCACAGGACTCCTTTCGTGCAGGGTCGGGGATGCCTCCGCTCGCCGTCAATCACGTACGACGCTGTCGCGTCCGGCGGACCCTATTGCCTCAACTAAGAATCGAACCGTAGCGAGGCCATGCCTCACGAATGAATCTAACCGAAGGCGGCGGCGGAAACGAGGGGAGGCGCGAGTGGGGAGACTCACAGGCTGTGGATATGTGGATACAACGTGGGCGGCGGCGTGGCGCGTGCGGCAAGAGTGCTCGCTGCAGACGGTGGCTGCCGTTGCGGAGCTGCCCATCGGAGCGGATCGTGGCGAGCGCCAGGCTCCCTCACACGGGCAGGTGGTCTGCGAGCGCAGGCAGCAGCGGTGGCGCCGCGGTGCACAGAGCCGGACGCGAATCAACGTTGGTGGAGCGCACTGCGGGTATCGGGACACCACCCCGGCGCAGCAAACGCCGTGAGGGCAATCCTCGCGCGTTGATTTCTCCGCTCACGGCCCGCTGAGGCCGAGCGACCCTCCAGAGCCGTCCGAGCCGCCGTTCGGCGCCAACGCTCATCGGTTGCTCGGCCGTGCCGGGGGCCGTGTCTTGTCGGCATGCGCCCGCAGCAGGTGATCGGTCAATCGGGTCAGCTCGCGCTTCGTGGCGCAGGTAGCCGACCGCGCGGCGCACCACGTGGCCGTTCTTCTGCTCGACGTAGCAGGTGTCGTTCTTGCGGTACGGGCGCGCGCGCGTGAAGGTGATCTGATGCTCGTTGCAGAAGCCGACCAAGTGGTGGTTGATGAATTCGCTGCCGTTGTCGGTGTCGATGCCCTTGAGCGGGATCGGCAGCGTGCGGCGTGCGTCCTGCAGGGCCGCGTGGGTCCAACGCTGCGCCTTGTTCTTCAGCCCGTGCAGCTCGACCCAGCCGGTGTCGAGGTCGGTGAGGCTCAGCGTGTGGCACAACTCGCCGGAGGCGTTGCCGCCGTCGTGGCCCACCAGGTCGATCTCGAAGAAGCCCGGCTCCTGTTCGTTCCAGTCGGCGAAGGTGCGGATCGGGATCTGGTGCTTCAGGAGGCTGCCTGGCTTGGTGTGGGTGCGGCCCTTGATCTGCAGCCGCGCGCGGGGCTTGGGGCGCCGGGGGCGTCCGACCACGAGCTTGACCATCTGTTCGTCGATGCGCACCACGCGGGTACGCCCCCAAGAGTTCAGCAGATGGATCGCGTACTTGCGTGTGTAGCCGGTGGCCTCGACGAACTCGCCGAGGATGACCGTCTTGTCCTTCCTGGCGGCGCTGCGGTACCGCCGCGCTACCTGCTCCGTGAGTGCCCTGCGCTCACCCATCGTCAGCCCCATCTCCTCGGAACCTCCTCCGCGGTGTGCGAAGGGCTCCGGACCGGACCGTGAGGTCCAGCCGCTTCGGTTAGATTTTTAGGTGAGGCACGCTTTCGGCAGGGTTAGATTCCTGGTGAGGCAATGCGTGTAGTTGACCTGGTTCCTGGAGCAGCGGTAGGCTGAACCATGAGAACCAGTTGTTTTGTCCGTCCTGAGGCCGTCGGCGTGCTGCTTGCGACGCTGCTGGTGGGCTGCTCGGCGCCCGTTTCCACGGAGCCGCCGGACACCAAGCCGAGTTTCGGCGGACAGACAGTACCCGATCAGACCTACACGGTGGGCGCCCCGATCGCGCTGTTGGTGTTGCCGGCGGCGACCGGTGGCAATCCGCCGTTGAGCTACAGCTTGACGCCGACCGTGCCGGGCCTGCGATTCGCGGCGGCGAGCCGGACCCTGCAAGGGACGCCGAGTTCAGCGGGAACGCATTCCATTACGTATCGCGTAGTGGACGCCGACGGCGACGCGGCAACGCTTCGCTTTGAAGTGCGCGTGGCCCCGGCCCCGGTGGCGGACACCAAGCCGAGTTTCGGCGGACAGACAGTACCCGATCAGACCTACACGGTGGACGCCCCGATTGCGCCGTTGGTGTTGCCGGCGGCGACCGGTGGCAATCCGCCGTTGAGCTACAGCTTGACGCCGACCGTGCCGGGCCTGCGATTCGCGGCGGCGAGCCGGACCCTGCAAGGGACGCCGAGTTCAGCGGGAACGCATTCCATGACGTATCGCGTAGTGGACGCCGACGGCGACGCGGCAACGCTTCGCTTTGAAGTGCGCGTGGCCCCGGCCCCGGTGGCGGACACCAAGCCGAGTTTCGGCGGACAGACAGTACCCGATCAGACCTACACGGTGGGCGCCCCGATCGCGCTGTTGGTGTTGCCGGCGGCGACCGGTGGCAATCCGCCGTTGAGCTACAGCTTGACGCCGACCGTGCCGGGCCTGCGATTCGCGGCGGCGAGCCGGACCCTGCAAGGGACGCCGAGTTCAGTGGGAACGCATTCCATGACGTATCGCGTAGTGGACGCCGACGGCGACGCGGCAACGCTTCGCTTTGAAGTGCGCGTGGCCCCGGTACCGGAACCTGACGACGGGAGTTGGGTGACGTGGGAGACGACGAATCCTCTTGACGACACGACAACCGTTGTCGCGTTTCTCCGCGCAGTAGAGGGCGTCGGTGGATACAGCTCAGATCCGTTCTTGCTGGTCGCTCGATGCAAGTCAGACAAGACCGAGGTGTACATCGATTGGCATGACTACCTCGGCGACGACACGAAGAACAAAAAGCGGGTCACCTACCGGTTCCCGCCATCCGACGCGGTGACCGAGCTGTGGGGCGTCAGCACCGACAACGAAGCGACGTTCGTGGCGAGAGCGATTCCGTTCCTGAGGACACTGGTCCAGAGTGACCGACTGGTCGCGCAGACGACCCCGTATGGTGAATCACCCAGTCTGGCCGTGTTCGACTTGGCCGGGGCACCTGTCGCGATCGCTAGGGTTGCTGAGGAGTGTCACTGGGAGTTCTGACTTCGACCCCTCCCGCGCCGGGAGAACGGAACTCTGGCCGTCGTCGCCGTCGTTCCGTGGGGGAAAGCGGACTGCGGTGGAGCGTTTCAGCGATCGTACTCCGCACCGCCCGTTGAAATGCGGTAAAGCGTGCGCGAGTAGGGCAGCCGCAAGTAGGTGTGTGCCTCTTCAAGCACTCGCCCGAGGACCATTCCTCGGCACAACAGGCTCACGCCATCTTGAATCCGTAGGCAAATCGCATCGGCGCTGTCGATGAACCTCGTGTTGGTCAAGCGAGACATCACCACGGTGCGCCCTTCAGGAACTGCGCCGATCGGCTGAACGACGAACACGGTGACCTGGGTGGAAATCAGCACCGAAACCACGATAACAGCCATGGCCACGATGATTGCAACGCGCGCGCGGCGGGCTCTTGTACCACGACGCGCGGTCCCTGATCCACCGCCGACCAGATGATGTGGTTCTGTGGCGTTCCGCTTCTCGTCCGTCATCATCATCCGGCATCATACACAAGACCAACGGGCTTGGTCGCTCTCTTGGGGCTACCGGCGCGCGAAGCCCGTTGAACTTGCGGAGCCTACGCCCTGTGGGGTGGCCCACTGGGCCGCGTGGTGAACGAACCGATTGCCGGCTAGATGAGGCCTTGGTGCTGGCCCTACTGATGGCTGAACGGCGTCGAGGGAGTGTCCGGGTTTGAGCGGCCAGACTAGTGGACTGTAACGATCATTCATGGATGTGTCGTGACGGATCAACGTAATGCCACTTCACGACCCGCGGATTCTTGTTGTATTCGCGGATGTATCGCATCAGCTTGCTCTTCAGATCCGCCACCGAACTGAACACTCCGCGGGTGATCACGTCGCGCGAGATCTTCGCAAACCACAGCTCCACCTGGTTCAGCCACGATGAGTAGGTCGGCGTGAAATGCAGCCGCACCATCGGATGGTCGCTGAGAAACTCCTGCACTCGCTTCGTCTTGTGCGCCGACAGGTTGTCGGCGATCACGTGAATCTCCTGACCGGCCGGCTGATGCGCCACGATCTCGCGCAGAAACGCCACAAACTGCTCCGAGGTGTGCCGCGTGGCGGTCTTGCCGAGCACCTGGCCGGTCTTCGTATTGAACGCCGCGTACAGCGCCAGCGTGCCGTGCCGGTAGTACTCGAACCCGTGCCGTTCGGCCCGACCCGGCGACAGCGGCAGCACCGGGACGTTGCGGTCGAGCGCTTGAATCGCCGTCTTCTCGTCCACGCAGAACACCGCCGCGTGCGCCGGCGGGTTCAGGTACAGCCCGATGATGTCGGCCGCCTTCTGCTCTAAGTCCGAACCGCCGACGCAGCGGCCGACCAAATCGAGCAGTTCGGGATGTTGATCGAGCAACAGGGACGCCAGTTCCAGTTCGTCGGCGACGGTATGGTCAATCTGCGGCGCCTGGAATACCCTTGGTTGTTCGGTGCGTGTCGTGCGCATTGGGCTCTCCGGGGTGTTTCGGTTGTTTCGTGGATTTGCACCAAGCGATGATAACCGAAACACCCTTTCTTCAACCCACCAAAACCATCAATTCACGCCTGATCAACGACTTGTGAGTTTGCGGACAGGAACGAGTGTGTTGCGTTAGGCCGAAGTTCCAGAGCGTGAATCTCTCGTAATTTCATTGACAGAAAATTAGTTGAAAGGTGATCTGCGTGCTGATTGGCGTCGTTTCGTGTCCATGCAGATGGTGGTGAATAGCGGCGAGATACATGCTATTTGATCTTGACATATCGTGATTTGTGTGCATGCTGTTGCCACAGATCGGTAGTCATGTACATCGAGTCTGTCCCCAACCGCTCCTCTCCCCCTGCCATCCTGCTCCGCGAGTCCTACCGCGAGCACGGCAAGGTCAAGAAGCGCACGCTCGCGAACCTCTCCAAATGGCCCCCTGATCTGGTCGACGGCTTGCGCACCCTGCTCAAGGGCGGCCACGCCTTCGCCTCGGTCTCGGATGCGTTGCTGCTCACGCGCTCGCTGCCCCACGGCCACGTCGCCGCCGTGCTGGGCATCCTCAAGCAGCTCGGACTCCATACCCTCATCGCCCGCAAGGCCAGCCGCTCGCGCGAGCTGATCATCGCCATGATCACCGCCCGCGTCATCGACGCGCAGTCCAAACTGGCCACCGCCCGCGCGCTGTCACCGCCCAGCGCCGTGTCCACCCTGGGCGAGTCGCTGCGGCTGGGGGAGGTCGATGAGAACGAGCTCTATGAGGCGATGGACTGGTTGGTCGGGCGCCAGTCGGCGATCGAGGATCGCCTGGCTGAACAGCACCTCAGCGAGCACACGCTGGTGCTCTACGACCTGAGCTCGACCTACTTCGAGGGCAGCCACTGCGAGCTGGCGCAGTTGGGACACAGCCGTGACGGCAAGTCGGGCACGCTGCAGATCGTGTTCGGGCTGCTGTGCACCCAGGAAGGCTGTCCGGTGGCGGTGGAGGTATTCCCTGGCTCTACCGCCGACCCGAAGACGGTGAGCGCGCAGGTGGACAAGATCCGCACCCGCTTCGGACTCACGCGGGTGGTGCTGGTCGGCGACCGCGGGATGCTGAGCGCGGCGAGGATCCGCGAGGATCTGCAAGAGGTGGAGGGGCTGCGCTGGATCACCACGCTGCGCGCGCCGACGATCCGCAAGCTGGTGGCCGCCGGCGAGGTGGCGCCGTCGTTGTTCGACGAGCGCGACCTGGCCGAGATCACCAGCGAGGAGTTTCCGGGCGAGCGGCTGATCGTGTGCCGCAACCCGTTGCTGGCCGACGAACGGGAGCGCAAGCGCCAGGAGCTGCTACAGGCCACCGAGCAGAAGCTGGCCCCGATCGCTCAGGCCACCCAGCGCGTCCATCAGCCGCTACGGGGCGAGGCCGAGATCGGCATGCGGGTCGGCAAGGTGATCAATCACTACAAGGTGGGCAAGCACTTCGTGACCGAGATCACCTCCGAGTCGTTCAGCTTTCGGCGCGATGAGCACAAGATCGCCGCCGAGCAGGCGCTGGACGGGCTGTACATCGTGCGCAGCAACGTGGAGCCGCAGGTGCTCGACGCGGCGCAGACGGTGCGCGCCTACAAGGGGCTGTCGAAGGTGGAGCGGGCGTTTCGGTGCATGAAGTCCGTGGACCTGAAGGTGCGCCCGATTCACCACCGGCGCGCCGATCGGGTGCGGGCGCACGTGCTGCTGTGCATGCTGGCCTACTACGTGGAGTGGCACATGCGGCGCTCGCTGGCGCCGTTGCTGTTCGACGATCACGATCGACAGGGCGCCGAGCGCAAGCGGGTCTCCGAAGTGGCGCCGGCGCAGCGATCGGCGGCCGCGGCGGCCAAGGCGTCGAGCAAGCGCACCGAGGACGGGTTGCCGGTGCACAGCTTTCGCACGCTGATCACTGAACTGGGCACGCTGACGGCGAACACGATGCAGGTTGCAGAGGGCGGCAGCACGTTCACGCTGCACACGCACCCGACGCCGGTTCAGCAGCGCTGTTTCGAGCTGCTTGGGGTCACGCCCCGCATGTAGCCATGCACAGGAACCTGCACCATTGAGAAACTACCCTGACCACAAGGACTTCAGGCAATTTCGCTCCTGGAACTTCGGCTTAGGAGTCGTCGAGAAGACGAATCAGAAGTATGCTGTCTTATCCAATCACGTTGGAAACATGACGACGGGCCGTGATCGTTACGCCCCCGGACTTTCCAGAACTCACGACGTTCGGGGACGATCGAGCGGAGGCGCTTGAGCGCGCGGTCGGGTCGCTCGAAGAAGCGGTCGCCGCGCGCATCTACGCTCGACAGGACATTCCGGAACCATCGCACGGCAAGGTTCGTGCCTCGCTGCCGACCCTCACCGCTGTCAAGGTGATCCTGTACCGGGGGATGCGGAGCCAGGGTATCGGCAAGGCCGAATTGGCCCGGCGTCTCGGGTGGCACCTGCCGCAGGTCGATCGTGTCCTGGACGTGAACCACCATTCTCGGCTCGACCAGATGGATCTGGCTCTGGGCCCATCGGGCTACGCCTGGAAGTGAAGTCGAAAGAAGCGGCGTAGTCTGTCGGTGGCGGCCGGGCGGTCGCAGGTGACATGATGCGGCCAACCATGATCAAGCTATCAGCGAATACCGTTCTCTTCGGCCGGTCCGGATTCGCGACCGCGGCGCGGGTGCTGTCGGCGGCCGGCTACGACGGGGTCGAGGTCGCGGCCCTTGCCGGCATGTGCGAGCACCTGGAACTGTCGAACTGGCGCGCGCAGGCGGCCGAGCTGCGCACCATCCTGGACGACCACGGCCTGCAGGCGCTGGCGATGGAGGAGTCCGCCCTCGACGAGGAGCGCCTGCGCCAGGCGTTCGAGGCCGCCGCCGAGATCGGCATCCCAGCGGTGTGCATCGGCTCCGGCGGCAAGACCGGGGACGAGGACGCGCTCAAGTCCGCCGTGGAGCGAATCGCCACGCTGTCCGACGAGGCTCACGCCCACGGGGTCACCCTCTGCCTGAAGGCGCACGTGGGCAGCGCCGTGCACGACACGCCGACCACGCTGGCCGTCATGGAGGCGATCGATTCGCCCGGGTTCGGCGTCAACATGGACCCCAGCCACATCCACCGCGCGGGCGAGGACGTGGTGGAGGCGCTCCGCGCCGTGGTCGGCCGCGTGCGGCACGTGCACATCCGCGACTGTCCGTCGCGGGAGCCCTCGCCCGGACCACCCTCGCAACAGGCGTGCGGCCGCGGCCAGATCGACCTGGCCGGCTACTGCGGCGTGCTCGCGGAGGCCGGCTACGACGGCGCGCTCAGCCTGGAGGTGATCGGCGCACAGACGTGGGACGATCCGGCCGCCAGCGCCGTCATCGCCGCGGAGAGCGCCGGCTACCTCAACGCCTGCCTCAAGGCCCTGGGGGCACGCTGATGGCAGCGACTCCCCGCACAGGCCGGCTCAACCTGCTGCTGATCGCGATCGACAGCCTGCGGCGCGACCGCATGAGCCTGTACGGCTACCATCGCCTGACCACCCCGCACATCGCCCGCTTTGCCGAACAGGCGACCATGTTCCGGCATCCGTTCAGTCCCAGCGTGCCGACCACGCCGGCCTACTCGTCGATGCTCACCGGGCGCGACTGCTTCGGCACCGGCGTGGTGGGGCTGCGCCACAAGGGCGACGTGGCAGCGCCGATGCTGCCGACGATCCTGGAACAGGCCGGCTACTCGACCTGCTGCGTCGGATTCCCCGGCAATCCGGCATCGCGCGGCTTCCAGACCTACCTGGAGTACGACGGCTGGGGCGACGAGCCCGGCAGCATGCCCAAGGCGCACGCCCTCAACGAGGTCACCATCCCGTACCTGCGCACGGTGGCCGGCAGCGGCGATCCGTTCTTCCTGTTCCTGCGGCACATGGACCCGCACAGCCCGTACCTGCCGCCGGCGCCCTTCGACCGCCTCTTCTACGAGGGAGACGAGCTCGACCCGTCCAACCACTCGCTGGACGGTCTGTACGCGTTCGCGCCGTTCGCCGACTACTTCAGCTCCTGGTTTCCGGGCAAGGTTACCGACGCCGCGTTCGTCAACAGCCTCTACGACGGGGCGGTGGCCTACATGGACGCGGCGATCGGCCGGCTGTTCACGGTCCTCGACGAGCTCGGCCTGGCCGAGGATACGGTGGTGGTCCTCACCGCCGATCATGGCGAGACCCTTGACGAGCACGAGTGCTGGTACGACCACCACGGCCTGTACGACCCGAACCTGGTGGTGCCGCTGATCATCCGCGCTCCCGGACAGGTGCCCGCCGGCGCGCGGATCGACCCTTGGGTGCAGACCAAGGACATGACGCCGACGATGCTGGAGCTCTTGGGCGTCGATCCGGGGCTGGAGTTCGACGGCCGCAGCCTGGTGCCGCTGGCGCGGGGCGAGGCGTTCGTCCCGGAGACGGAGCTCTGCCTGACCGAGGCGACCTGGATGCGCAAGCACGGCTGGCGCACGCCGGAGTGGAAGCTCATCCACGCCCTGGAGCCCGACTTCCACTTCAAGCCGGAGGTGGAACTGTACAACCTGGCGCGCGATCCGGAGGAGCTGGACAACCTGGCCGAGCGGGAGCCGGACGTGGTCGCCCTGCTGGAGGAGCGGATGGCCGCCCACGTCGAGCGGCGCGAGGCGCAGACGGGCCGGCGCAACCCGATGTTCACCCAGCTCGGCTGGCACGGCACCGGCGATGCGCCGTTCGCGTCCTCGGAGGAGGCTTACGAAAAGCTCCACATCGGCAGCCGCAAGCAGGCGCAGCGCCTGCAGGCACATCTCGCCGAAGAGAACTCGGAGGAGTCCTCGCCATGACCACCTGCAAGAGACCCATCCTCTACGGACCCGGCGACCTGCGCATGGAGGAGGACACCCTCGACACCGACAACCTGGCGCCGGACGAGGTGTGGGTGCAGACCACGATCAGCGCCCTGAAGATCGGCACCGACCGCGGCAATTACGAGGGCGCCGAGCGGGTCCCCGGCGCGCCCGACTACCCGCGAGGGGTCGGCGACAGCAACCTCGGCGTCGTGCGCGGGGTGGGGAGCGCGGTGAAGCACCTGGCGGTCGGCGACCGGGTGATCTCCGGCACCTGGCACCAGTCGATGTACATCATGCAAGCGGGAGAGGATCCAGCGAAGGTCCCGGACGGCGTCGATCCCGAGGATGCCGTGTACGGCAACCTGTATGCGCTGAGCGCGCTCTGCTACCACAAGGCGCTGTTCCGTCCGGGAGAGACCGTGGCGGTGGTCGGCCTGGGCACGCTGGGGCTGGGCGCGGTGGCGCTGGGGCCGCTGTTCGGCGCGCGCACGGTGGCGCTTGGCAACAGCGACATCCGCCTGCGGGCGGCGCGCACCATGGGCGCGCACGAGGCGCTCATGTCCGACGATCCGGAGTTGCACGCCAAGCTTGACCGCTTCAGCAGCGGGCGCGGCATCGACCTGGTGATCCTGACCGCCAATCCGTGGCCGGCCTACCGGACTTCGCTGGAGATCGTGCGCCGGGACGGCCGGGTGGCGATCGTCAGCCTGCTCGGCCGTGGCGAGGAGGACCTGGACTTCAACCCGCTTGCGATGCCGCTCTTCTACGATAAGGCGGTGACGCTGATCGCCGTCTCGGGCGGCGACCCCAGCCTGTATCCCCGTCCCGCGGAGCTGTCCGGAGTGGCCGCCGGCACGCGCCACCACCGGCCGCACGTGCTGCAGCTCATGGCCGACGGGGTGCTCAAGCCCAGCAAGCTGATCACCCACCGGCTCCACTACACCGAGATGCAGCAGGCGTACGACATGGCATTCAAGCGGGACAAGACGATGATGAACGTCGTCTTCGACTGGAGCGACGCGTAGCCGTGCTGATCTTCGACGGAGACTACCCGGCCTGCGTGGCGGTGCGGCTCAACGCCGACCTTACGCAGCCGATCCAGGCGGTTCGCGCCGCACCTCCGGCCGGCATGGCCAGCGAGGATCCCCGCTACCAGTCGAATCTCATGGCGTCCGTCCCCGAGCAGCGCCGCGCCGGCGTCGCCGCCTTCATCGGCAAGCTGAACGCGCGCGTCCACCGCCCGGGGGCACAGCTCTGGGGCCACCGCTCGGGTGAGCTGGCCTATGCGGAGGCGTGGGGCCAGTTCTCCGTCTACCGGATCATGGCGCGGCGCGGGCACTACCGCATCCTGGCCACGGCGGCGGAGCTGACCGATCACATGCGCGGCTGGGAGGAGGCCGAGCGCGCCGGAGCGGGTTTCGACGGCCTGCCGGTGGGCGTGATCATCGGGCTGGAAGGCGCGGACCCGATCCTGGACACCGAGTCCCTGGAGGAGTTCCACGCCGCCGGCCTGCGCATCGTCAGCCTCACTCACTACGACACCAGCGCGTACGGGCACGGCACCGGCACGGGGATCGACGGCGGGCTGTTTCCGCCGGCGGACCGGCTGTTTGCCGACATGAGCCGGCTGGGCATCGTGCTGGACGCCACGCACGCCTCCGACGCCACCATCACGCAGGCGCTCGACCGGTTCGACGGGCCCGTGATCGCCACGCACCAGAACTGCCGGGCGCTCGTTCCCGGCGAGCGGCAGTTCCCGGACGAGACTCTGCGCGCGATCATCGAGCGCGACGGCGTGATCGGCGTGTCGATGGACACCGCCATGCTGTACCGCGGCGGCATCGACTGGGCCGACGTGGTCGGGCTGCAGCGGCCGTTCGGCAAGAAGGACGTCACGCTCGAAGACCTGGCCGACCACGTCGATCACATCTGCCAGCTCGCCGGTGACGTCCGCCACGCCGGCATCGGCGGCGACACCGACGGCCAGGGAGGTCGCACCGGCGCACCCGCGGAGATCGACACCGTGGTCGACTACGGCCGGCTGGCCGACGTGCTGGCCCGCCGCGGTTACGGCGACGACCAGGTCACCGATGTCATGTACCGCAACTGGGTCAGGTTCTTTTCCCGGCATCTTGACGGCGGGCACCTTGACGGCTGAGCCGGTCGGCGCCATGGGCTGCTGAGGACGACGACAGGGCCGGCCTTCCATGGACAAGCCGACGGTGGGAGCTGCTTGCCCGGGCCATCCGCGACAGCGGCACTCCAGCCGGGCCGCGGTCACTGCTGTCATTCGTCGGCGCCCTGAGTCCGTTCACCTCCTCCCTGATCACCCTGCTCGCTCGCGGCGGCCGGCCGATGCTCCTGTACGACGATATCCGCCCGGAGCGGCGGGAGGTCGTCGTCGGCGCGTATCTGCGCGGCGCCTACCTGCTCGACCCGTTCTACGACTATCTGCTCGCCGGCCCGCGCGAGCGCGTGGTGCCCCTGCAGGACATCCAGCCAGACCACTTCCGCAAGTCCCGGTACTTCTCCAGCTACTACGCGGACGTCGGTCTGGCGGACGAGATCGGCATGTTCGCGACGCGAAGAGACGGGTCGCACATCTTCGCATCGATCGGCCGAGCCTACGGCATGGAGGCGTTCTCGAAGAAGGGCATCGATCGACTCCTCCACTTCCAGCCGGTGAGCGACGAACAGAGCAGCAGGGACAGGCCCGTGAGCACCTCCGGCATGACCAGCGGTGTCGACGTCATGCCCGAACAGCAGGCGCCCGCGGAAGCGGCCCATCCGAGCGAGCGCCAGGCCGGCGAGCGTGCCGAGCGCCACGGCGACGGTCGCGTTCATGACCGCGATCCGCAGGCTCAGCCACGCCGCGTGCAGGATCTGGTCGTCGCGCAAGAGCTCCCCGTACCACTTGGCCGAGAATCCGCCCCAGACCGTGACCAGCTTCGACGCGTTGAAGGAGTAGGCGATGAGCGAGGCGATCGGCAGATAGAGGAACGCGAAGCCCAGCGCCATCGCGGCCGTGACGAAGAGGGAGCGTCCGGGGTTCATGCTCCCTCCTGGTTCGCGCGGAGTCTCTGGAACACGGTGATCGGAATCACCAGCAGAAAGAGCGCGGCGATGGCGACCGCGGATGCGACCGGCCAGTCGCGGTTGGCGAAGAACTCGTCCCAGAGTACCCGGCCGATCATCAGGGTGTCGGGGCCGCCGAGCAGCGCCGGAATCACGAACTCGCCCACCGCCGGGATGAACACCAGCAGGGAACCGGCGACGACGCCGGGGACCGAGAGGGGCAGGGTGACGGTGATGAACGCCTTGAGCCGGGCGGCACCCGAGGTCGCCGCGGCTTCCAGGAGCGTGTGGTCCAACCGCGCAAGCCTCGCGAAGACCGGCAGGATCATGAACGGCAGGTAGGCGTAGACGATGCCGACATACACCGCGAAGTCGGTCTGCATCATCGTGATAGGCTCGTCGATGACGCTCCAGTGCGGCCAGCGGCTCGTCGAGCAGCAGCAGCTTCGGGTGCTTGACCAGCGCACGGGCCAGCGCGACGCGTTGCCGCTGTTCTCCCGAGAGCTGATGCGGCCTGTGTCTCGACAACGGGCCGAGCTTGACGAGATCGAGCATGTCGCGGACGAGCCGTCACCGCGCGGTTTTCACCCTGGTCCATGCCCGCGTCAGCAGCCGCGTGAACGCGGGCGAGTCCGCGAGATCGGCGAACAGGTTCTCCTTGACCGCGTCCGACGGATAGATCGACGGATCGGACTTCACCTCGTCGTCCACGTACGGGAGCGAAGCGCTGTTGGCGTTCGCGTAGAACACGTAGTTGGAGATCGCGGCAGCCACCTCCGCCTCCATCATGTAGTCCAGGAACAGGTGCGCGTTCTCCGGGTGCGGCGCGTCGCTGGGGATGGCCAGGTTGTCGAACCAGATGACCGCTCCTTCGCTGGGAATGGTATAGGCGATTTCGACGCCTTGGCCGGCCTCCATGGCGCGGTCGCGCGCGATCAGCATGTCGCCGCTCCAGCCCATGGCCACGCAGATCTCGCCGTTGGCCAGGTCGTTGATATTCTGCGACGAGTGGAAATATCGGATGTGGGGACGGATCTTCAACAGGTGTTCCTCGAACAGCTCGACGTCCTCCGCGCTCTCGCTGTTCGGATCGCGGCCGAGATAGCCCATCAGATTGGCGAACACTTCGGTCGGTGCGTCCAGCAGCGTCACGCCGCAATCCGCAAGCTCCGCGACCACGTCGGGATCGAAGAGCATGCGCCAACTGCCGGTTGGGGCTTCGCTCATGACCGACTCGACCTTGCTGACGTTGTAGCCGAAGCCGGTCGTCCCCCACATGTACGGGACCGCGTGGTCGTTGCCGGGATCGTGGGCGGCAACGCGCTCCAGGATGGTCGCATTCAGGTTCCCGTAGTTGCTCAGCCTGCTCTTGTCCAGCCTGGCGAAGACGCCGGCCGTGATCTGCCGCTCCAGGAAGCTGGCTGTCGGAACCACCACGTCGTAGCCGCTGTTGCCGGCCAGCAGCTTTGCCTCCAACACCTCGTTCGAGTCGAACACGTCGTAGTTCACCTTGATCCCGGTCCGATCCTCGAAGTTGGAGATCGTGTCCTCGGCGATGTACATCCGACCAGTTGTAGACGTTCAGGACCATCTCTTGCGCGGTAGCCACGCCGGCCGCCACCAGAATGATCGCCGCGCATCCCGTCCATAACGTTCTGAGCATGTCATCGCCCTCCCGTGTCCTGGTTTCTCATGGCACCCTCGCGCCATGAATATGCATGACCGGACGCTACCAGACGCCGAAAGCGGTGGTCAATATTTCTTTGGGGATAATTCCGTCTGCATCGATGTCCCCAAGGGGATATTCACGGCAACGCACAGCATCGTTTAGCGTGGTGGGAGGCAGCCATGCTCGCAGAACATCGTGACGCGGCAGACCTTCACAGGACGGATCTGGAGCACTGCGTCCATCCCTGGTCGCCGACCTGACGCGTCGGGGAGTCCCGTTTGCCGCGTAGCTGATGGCGCACGCACACGCGCTGAGGAGTCGTGCGAGGATCGCCCCATGAGGATCGATGCCGACCGGTTGTGGGACAGCCTGATGCGCATGGCGCAGATCGGCGCGACCGAACGGGGAGGGGTCAATCGACAGACGCTCACCGATCTGGACCGCGAGGCGCGCGACCTGTTCATCGCCTGGTGCCGTGACGCCGGCTGCGCCATCCGCATCGACGCGACCGGCAACATCTTCGCCCGCCGGGCCGGCCGGCACCCTGGCCACCGGGCCGTCCTTGCCGGCAGCCATCTCGACACCCAGCCGGCCGGCGGCAAGTTCGACGGCGCGTACGGCGTGCTCTCAGCGCTGGAGGTGGTGCGCACCCTCAACGACCTCGACCTGGAGACCGAGGGACCGATCGAGATTGTCTCGTGGACCAACGAGGAGGGTTCCCGCTTCGCGCCGTCGATGATGGGATCGGGGGTGTTCGCGGGCCAGTTCGACCCGCACGGGATCGACGCGACCATGGGTACGGATGGACGCAGTTTCGGCGTCGAACTCGAACGGATCGGCTATCGCGGTGCGGATCGCGTGTCGGTGGACGAGGTCGCGGCGTACTTCGAGCTCCACATCGAGCAGGGGCCAGGAGGCGCATGCCGGCACGACGCCGATGGAAACGCGCAGGGACGCGCTGCTCGGCGCTGCCCGGATTTCGGAGGTGGTCGATCGCATCGGACGCGAGCATCCGCCCGGTGGGTGCTCGACTGTCGGCCAGCTCGACGTCCACCCGACTCGCGCAACACCATTCCCGGGCGCGTGCGCTTCACCGTCGACCTGCGGCATCCAGAGGAAGCCCGGCTTTCCTTGATGCGGTCCGCCCTGGAAGCGAAGGCGGCGGCGATCTGCTCGGCGGCGGGACTGCACCTGGAGCTGGAGGAGATCTGGCACCAGTCTCCGCTGCACTTCGATGCGGGATGCATCGAGGCGGTGCGCCGCGGAGCCGCCGCGGTCGGGTGCGGCGCCATGGAGATCGTGTCCGGCGCCGGGCACGACGCCTGCCACATCGCGGAGCGGGCACCGACGGCGATGATCTTCATCCACTGCGCAGGCGGCATCAGCCACAGCGAGCTGGAGGACGCCGCCCAGGGAGGACTGTGCCGCAGGCTGCAAACTGCTGCTGTACGCCGTGACCGAGCACGCCAACGCCATGTGATCGATGCTCTCCGGCGCTGAACCGAAGCACTTCGGATCAATAGTTGACAATCCGAATAGATTGTGATGTACATTGCGTCTGAGACGGATGGCCAGAACGATCACGGTCCGGCTGGATGACGCCACGTACGAGATGATCCGGAGCGCCGCGCGCGGAGACCGCCGCAGCGTCGCGAACTTTCTCGAGTACGCCGCCGTTTCCTTCGTGGCGCAGCACGCCCAGGTGTCGGACGAGGAGATGGACGAGCTGCTCGGGGATGCCGACCTCGCACGCGAGTTGGAGGAAGGCCGCGCGGACTACCGCGAGCACCGGTACCGGGTTGTCGACTGAGTACACGATCGTCGAGACCGAGGGCTTCCAGAAGCGCATCGAGCGACAGGAGTTCCGGCATCTCTACTCGCGCGTTCGCCGCTACGTGTACCCGCAACTACGCGCCAGTCCCTTCTATGGCCCCAATATCAGGAAGCTGCGGGGTCGGTACGCGGACTACTACCGGTATCGAGTCGGGGCCTACCGGCTGTTCTACTTCGTCGACCAGGACCGCATCTGCGTGGTCGTGGGTCACGCTGAGACATCGGCGCGACGCGTATCGGTAGAATGCCGCCAACCATGAGTTCATCCGGAACCGATACGGTGTTGCGTTCCGACATCAGGCTGCTCGGCAACTTGCTGGGGCAGACCCTGGTCCGGCAGCACGGGCCGCAGCTCCTGGAGCTGGTGGAGCGGGTGCGCACGCTGAGCAAGCAGTCGCGCGACCCAGCGGCGGGAAGCGGCGCGCGCGCTGAGCTGACCTCCCTTCTGGAGGGCCTGGACATCGCCGACACCACCAACCTGGTGCGTGCCTTCTCCACCTTCTTCCACTTGGCGAACGTCGCCGAGCAGACCCACCGCGTCGGCGAGCACGGACCGCGCAGCGGGGTCGGCCGCGGCCGGCTGCGCGCCCTGTTCGACCACATCGAGGGAGATGACGAGCGGTGCGCGGCACTGCGCGCGGCGGCGCCCCGCCTGGACGTGCGGCCGGTATTCACCGCCCATCCCACCGAGGCGGCGCGCCGCTCCGTGCTGACCAAGCTGCAGCGCATCGGCGAGCTGCTCTACGACCGGGCGGACCCTCGCCAGACGGACGTCGACCTGGCCCGCATCGAGCGGCGGCTGGCCGAGATGATCGACCTGATTTGGCAGACCGACGAGCTGCGCGTCCACCGCCCGCGCCCGACGGACGAGGCGCGGGCGGCGGTCTACTACCTGAACGAGATGCTGCGCGAGGTCACCGGCGACCTGTTCGACGAGCTGGACGAGCAGATGCAGCGGGCCGGCATCGAGCTGCCGGCGCACGCGCGGCCGCTGAACTTCGGAAGCTGGGTCGGCGGGGACCGCGACGGCAATCCGCTGGTCACGGCGGACGTGACCCTGGACGTGCTGGAGCTGCAGCACGACCACGCCCTGCGCGAGTTGATCGGCGCCGTCGAGGGGTTGTCCGCGGAGTTAAGCAGCTCGGAGCACATCCATGGCGTGTCGGCGGAGCTGACCCTCAGCCTGCGCCGCGACCGCCAGGCGCTGCCGGCGACCGACGGCCGCTTCCAGCGCGGCGGCACCGGCGAGAGCTACCGGCTGAAGCTCAACTACATCCGCGAGCGGCTGGTGAACACGCGAGCGCGGATCGCCGAGGACACCCGGCACGTGCCGCGCCGCGACTACCGCAGCTCCGCGGAGCTGGTCGCGGAGCTGGAGATGCTGCAGCGGTCGCTGCGCGCCCACCGGGGCCAGGCGATCGCCGACGGGGCGCTGCGCCGCCTGCTGCGCCGCGCGGCGGCCTTCGGCTTCCATCTGGCGACCCTGGACGTGCGCGAGCATGCCGAGAAGCACCACGCCACGCTGGCCGCCCTGTACCGCCGCCTGCCCGACGCACCGGACTACGCACGCATGTCGCCGGCCGAACGGTTCGATCTGCTGTCCACGGAGCTGCGCAACCGGCGGCCGATCGCGACCGCCGCGACCGATCTGCGCGGTGACCCGGGCCGCACGCTGGAGACGATGCGGGTGGTCCGCGCGGCGCTCGACCGCTTCGGCGCGCGCGCAATCGAGAGCTACATCGTCTCGGAGACGCTGGGCCCCGATGATCTGCTGGCAGCGGTGGTGCTGGCGCGCGAGGCAGGGCTGGTCGACATCGCTGCCGGCCGCGCGGTGATCGGATTCGTGCCGCTGTTCGAGACGCCTGAATCGATCCGGAAGGCAGAGGACACACTTCGCGCCCTGCTGGAGGAGCCGAGCTACCGCGAGCTCCTGCGGCTGCGCGGCGGCCGCCAGGAGGTCATGCTGGGCTACTCTGACTCGAACAAGCTGGCGGGGATCACCAGCGCCCAGTGGGAGGTGCATCGATGCGTGCGGAGGCTGCGCGACGTGGCCCGCGCGTACGGTGTACCGTTGCGGTTCTTCCACGGGCGCGGCGGCACGGTCGGGCGCGGCGGCGGCCCGACCGCAGAGGCGATTCTGGCCCAGCCCTGGGGAGCGGTGGACGGCACGATCAAGATCACCGAGCAGGGCGAGGTGGTGAGCGACAAGTACGGCCTGCCGCGGCTGGCGCGCGACAACCTGGAGCTGACGCTGGCCGCCTCCGTCGAGGCGGCGGTGCTGCATCGCAGCTCGACCCTCTCGGCGGACGATCTGAACCGGTGGGACGCGGTCATGGACATCACCTCGGGCGCCGCGTACCGGGCCTACCGCGAGCTGGTCGACCATCCATCCCTCGTCCACTACTTCCTGACCGCCACGCCCGTGGAGGAGCTGGCGTCGCTCAATATCGGGTCGCGTCCGGCGCGGCGTCCGGGCACGGGCGGCGGCATCGGCGGCATGCGGGCCATCCCATGGGTGTTCGGCTGGACGCAGACCCGCCAGGTCGTGCCGGGCTGGTACGGCGTTGGCAGCGGCCTGGCCGCCGCGCGTGAGGCCGGGGCGGACGCGCTGAGCGAGATGTACGAGCGCTGGCGCTTCTTCCGGATGTTCATCTCCAACGTGGAGATGACTCTTGCGAAGACCGACCTGGTGACCGCGCAGCGCTACGTGGAGGCGCTGGTCCCCGCCGAGCACCGGCAGATCTTCGACCTGGTCGCCGCCGAGCACGAGCGGGCGCTCCAACACGTGCTGGCCACCACCGGCAAGTCGACGCTGCTTGCCGACTACCCGGTGCTCAAGCGGACCCTGGAGGTACGCTCCGCCTATCTGGAGCCGCTGAACCTGCTGCAGGCGGTGCTGCTGGCCCGACACCGGAGCGCCGGCGCGGTGGACCGGCAGGTCGAGCGGGCGATCCTGCTCACCGTCAACGGCCTTGCCGCCGGCCTGCGCAATACCGGCTGAGCGTCATCCGGTGATCTGTCCCGCAAGGGATTGGAAGCAACGTGCGGTCCTAAAGCGCCAGTTCGGCGTCGTCGCGTATGAACGGACGGACGTCGCTGCGGGCCTGATCGAAGTCCACCTGCTCGAAGCGCCGCGTTAGGAGCCGGCGCAGGTGCGCGACGTCGAGGTCTTCGCCGCCTTGCCAGTGACCGGTCTGCTCCATGCGCGCCTGCAGGTGGCTGACGTCGCGCGGTATCTCCCGGCTCAGGTACCAACAAGGTCGTAGAAGTCGTGACCCCTTACCCGCGCCTTCCCGTCGCGGCACAAAATCGCGTGCAGCTTGCCGGCGAACAGACTCGGCAGATCGAACAGCCGTACCTGAAACGGGATCGGTGTCAGCAGCGTCAGCACCTCGTGGCAGGCGAGGGGCGGTGGGTCGGTGTCCACGTCCAGTCTGATGCGCACCAGTTGCAGCCGTGGGAGCCGTTCCTGCAGGTAATCCGGCATGCCCACCTGAGCGAGATTGACCCGCATGCCGCCCTTGATGAACGCGGATTCGACGGCGGTGATCACGCGCTTTCTGCGCCGTTCGACGCGGAAGTTGAACCCGAACGACGCGAGCTCCCGACGAATCGCTTCGAGGTAGGGTTCGAGGTCGAATCCCTTATTAAGAAAGCTCGTGCCTCCTGCGGGGGAGATTCCCATTCTCATGTCGGACGCGGCTGCGGGGCGACGAGGGGCTCTAAAAGAACAGAACCAAAAGCACGATGCTGCTCAAGCCAGCAAGCAGGAATGTCGCGGCGGCGATGACCCCGGACAGCGTGGCGAAGTCGGCCAGCCGAAAGGTCGCGTCCTCCACCGTGAACAGCACCTGCGAGCGGTCGGTCTCCCCATCCACGAACCGCCTCAATCCGGTTTCTGCGCTGTGGGCTTCCTTGACCGAAACGGCGGTCACCAGGATCATCGTCAGGGCCGACGCCAGGGTGCCGAAGCCGAACAGCACCAGCGTCGCCAGGGCGAGCCAGTGGAACGTGGCAGTCTCATTGCCGCCGGCCGCGCTCATGAAGCCGATGATCAGCGCCACGCCGCCGCCGTTGCCGAACAGCAGCAGACGCACCGACTCGGTAATCAGCCGGAACATCGAGCTGCGCCGCATGGTGATGACCTTGTACAGCTCGCGCAGCCACTCCTCGCCGGTCTCCTCGGCGGAGAAATCTTCCAGCTTCTTCAAAATCGCTACTCCCGTTGGGTCGAGTCATCGGCCCCGAAGTGGGTCAATCTGATGTAGTGGGAGCCGACATTCGTGCCGGATTCGAAGCGAATGGTCCAGTCATCGATCGCCACGGGATCCGGCGACAACGCGGTGCTCAGAAAGCGGTCACGCGTCAACTCACCGTCCATCCGTTCCAGTACATCGATGACGAACCGACCCAAGACATACCCTTCCAGGGACACGGTGTCGATCAGGTGGGGCGCCGACTCGGCGTGCGTGACTATCATCGCATCCCGGAACCTTCGGACTAGTGGCCGCATGGTGTCGTCCGGATCCGGCACTACTTCCGTCACCAGGATTCGTTCGTTCGGGTGCTCCACCGCGCTCCGGAGGTTGTTGGAGCCCACGAAGGACAGGTTGGCGATCACGTATTCATGTCCCAGCGCGTGTGCGAGATTGATGATCAGCGTATTGACGGCGTAGCTCCCCACGACGAGGATGCCGTCAAGATCAGCCTTCGCCAGCGTGAACAGGCTGGCATGGACCGCGTGCGTGTTCCGAGAAAAGGTAGATCGCGCCAGCAGTGGGAGGTCGTAACTGTCCAGAACCGCCCGATAGTTCCTGAGCACCGAGCGTCCGAACTCGTCGTCCTGATAAATGATGCCGAACCGCCGGATCCCCCGCTTTTCGAACATCTCGTCGACCAGCACGCGGGTTTCGTCGAAGTACCCGGCGCGCAAATTCACGACGTTGGGGAACCGCTCGGCGTCGCGCAGGAAATCGGCGCCCGTGAACGGGCCGACGAATGGAACCTCCGCAGCTCTCAGGATCGGCGCCAAGCGCTTCGCGGTAGGCGTGCCCACGCCGCCGATGACGGCGAAGACGTCGTTCCCGTCCACGAACCTGCTGGCATTGGCGGCGGCGAGTTCCGGCTCATACGCATCATCCAGGGGGAGGATTGCGAGCGAACGGCCGCCGACGCCGCCGCGCGCGTTCCGCTCCGCGAAGGCGGCCTCGATGCCGGCGCGGTAGTGGACTCCAAGATGGAAACTCGGACCCGAGAAGGCGGCGCTCTGGCCGAACGTGATAGCGTCGTCGGTCACCCCCGGCTCCGCCGTCGCAGGCAGGGAAACCGCAAGCCGGACGAGGCAGAAGGCCGGCACGGCCCAGCGTCTCAGTCGGATCGGAAGCTCACTCATAATCGCCTTGCGCGCTCTCGTCCGGGGCGGGTGGCGGGTCTGTCGCGTTCTGCTCCACGGTAGGCTGTGCTGCCGGGGCCTGGTCCGTGGGCGCCTGACCCGTATCGACGCCCGTCACCTGCGCCGCAGCGTGGGCGGCGACGCTCGGTTGCTCCGCGGCCGGCTGTCCGGCTCGGCGGACGCCGGTGATGTGCCGATGCGTGAAGATCGACGGGTCGTCGAACAGCAGCGACCGGGGGGGCGCGGCACCGTGATCGCGTTCGGTGAGCGGCTCGTGGAACTGCCCGTCGAGCAGCAGCTTGTCCGCCTCCACGGTCTCGATCGTGTGCATGCCAGGCGGCCGCAGCGTGGGTAGCAGCGGCCGATCCGCGGCCTCGTCCGCGCGGCCGGCCGCGGTCATGCGATCGGGCGGCATGGCCGCCGGCGGGTACGCGGTGATGCCGTCCAGCATGTTGACATCGATGTTCGCCTCGGCGCCCGGACTGACCGCAGCCAAGTGGGCATCGGCAAAGATCGTACGCATGCGCTGCCAGTAGCGCGTGATTGCTACCGGTACCGGCTGCGATCGGTACTCGTCAAGCAGCGCCGAGAAGGCGGTGGCGCCGGCGCGCGCCTGCAACACGCGTTCCCTGGCCTTCGCCTTCGCACTCAACACCAGCGCATCCGCCTGGCCGCGTGTGTGAGCGAGGAGTTGTTCCTGTTGCCGGTTGGCTTCACTCACCGTCTGCATGCGCTCGGCGATGGCGTCGTTGACGTCCCGGAACGCGGCGAGGGTCTCGCCGATCGGGCGGACTTCGACGATGTTGAGCGAGACGATCTCCAGGCCGATGTCGTAGTCTGTGAGGTGTTCGGCGATCCACTCCGTCAGGTGCCGCTGGATGTAGTCGCGATTCTGCGTGAAGATCAGATCGACGAAGTTGCTTCCCACGATGTCGACCAGTTGCTCGCGCGCGACCACGGTGAGCAGCCGGTGCGGGTCGGATGACGCGTACAGGTATTTCTTCAGGTCGTCGATGCGGTACTGCACGATCAGGTCGATCTCCAGCAGGTTGGTGTCGCCGGACAGGATGGTGAACGCGAGGGCGCCGGCGGCGTCGCCCTGGCTGGAGATCCGCTGGCGCTCGATGCGCATGACCTTGCGGACGTGCACCTGTTCGACGACGGGGATGCGGTAGTGCAGGCCGGGCTCGACGACCGCGGCTACCACCTTCCCGAACCGCACGCGGACGCCGCGCTCCTCTTTCTTGACGGCGTAGAATCCGCTGGCCAAAACAGCTGCGACGGCCATCGCCACGGCCGCCGCGAGGATTCTGGTCTTGTGCGCCGCCACGTAGTCGAACACCGCATAGATGGCGCGCGTGCTCGGAGGCAGCGGCGCTCCGTCACTCATCTTCCCGCTCTCGCTCGCGTCCACTCGCGCTACTCCGGTGGCGCGGGGATCCGGTTGGCGTCCAGATACTGGAATAGTTCGCTGTCGGCCGGCAGCAGGAGGGTGGTGCGGTCGTCGATGATCGAGTCGTAGCTGTCCAGCGCGCGGATGAATTTGTAGAACTCGGGATCCTCGCGGTACGCCGATCCCAGCAACGCCATCGCCTCTGCCTCCGCCTGGCCCAGAATGGCCGTCGCCTCGGCGTGGGCATCGGCCATCAGCCGCTCGTGCTCGTTGATGGCCAGCGCCTCGATGCGGAGCGCCATCTCCTCGCCTTCGCTCCGGTAGCGGGCGGCGATGCGCGCGCGTTCGGCGACCATGCGCAGGATAACGCTCGGACGGTTTTCGGGCGGCAGCGTGTACTCGATGATGCCCGCCTTGATCACGTCGATGCCGTATGCGGCGTCGGCAATCGGCCGGATCCGGGAGAGGATCTCCCCGGACGCTATGTGGCGCTCCTCGCGTTGCAGCCCAAGGCTTACGAACGCATCGCGCGACTTGTTGCTGATGACGATGCCGCTGCCGGCGAGGTAGAGGTCACGCAGGCGTTCGATGGCGTTGGCCTCGGTGCGGATCGCCTCGACGAACCTGATCGGGTCCGTGACGCGCCAGAGCAGATATCCGTCCACCAGGACGTTCTTCTGATCCTCGGTGATCAACTCCTGGACCATTCCGTCGAGGGTATGAATGCGCCGGTCGACCTTGTAGATCGTCGCGATGGGACGCGGGATCTTGAGATGCAGGCCGGGTTGGCGGATAGGAGGCCGGATCTTTCCGAAGTGGGTCAGCACCCCCTGTTCGGCCTCGTCGATGATATAGAAGCTGTCGGCTGCCACCACGAGGACGAGGAGGACCGCAATCGCGGCGGCGACTCTCTTCCCTATCTTGCCGTTTCCTTTCTTGCTCATCAGTCGCGTGTTCCTCCTATCGGGTGGTATCGGCGAGCCCCTCTGCCGATCGCTTCCAGAGCGCCACCGTGCCAAGGCTCTGCTGGCTGGGAATGATGATTTTCTTGTTGTCGCCGGCCAGCGCCGTCTCCAGCTTTTCGCGCCAGAGCATGTTCTGCAGCACGTCCGGCGCCGCCTGCATCGCGCGCGACACGACGCGGATCGCATCCGCCTCCGCGGCGGCAGCGGTCACGTTGCGGAACGCCTCACCGTCCGCCTGCTGGACCTCGTAGTAAGCGTTGCCGTGCGCCTGCGGGATCAGCGCCACCATGAACGTCTGCGCATCGACGATGATCCGCTCGCGGTCTTCCTGGGAGCTGGAGATCTCCCGGAACGCGTTCATCGTCTCTCCGATCGGCTGTATGGCCACCAGACTCACCTTGATCAGGTCGACCGTCTCCAGCACCGGGATCGACTTACCGGAGGAACCTGTGAACAGCGCCTGAACCTCCGCTTCCAGATCTTCCCGCCGCACGTTCAGCAGATGATTCAGATCTTCCGCCCCCACGAAGGCGCGTAGCTCGTCGCGTACGTTGTCGGCGATCACGTGTTCAGGGTTCTGCGTTCGGTAATGATAGACGTAGGGATCTCGTACGCGGTACTGGACGTTCACGGACAGCGATAGCAGGTTGAGATCGCCCGACAGGTACTCGTACGCCAAGGGGTTGGTGACCGACTTGATCTCCAGGACCGGCCAGTGGTCGATGCGGACCAGCGGCCGCGGCGCCAGGTAGTGCAGGCCCGGTGGAAGGTCGCGCCAGACGACCGCCCCGAACAGTCGCCCGTACCCCACCGAATCGGGAGGCACCGCGGTAAAGCCCGTCGCTAGAAACACGGCGATCAGCAGGAGCCAGAGGGTCCTGCCAAGCGGCGTGGCGGGGGAGATCACGCCGACGAGTCGACGGTCGCGGGTCAGGCGGCGCCAAGCCCGTATCCACGGTGGAGCAAAGGTCCGCAGGTTGGCGAGCAGATCCTGGTAGCCGCTCCTCAGGGCACCGGCCTTGAACCGCCAGACGATCAGGGCGATGAGGAGAAAGGCGCCGGCCCACTCTATGAACTCGATGGCCGGCGCCTGGACGGCTCCCAGATTGACGGACAGGGTCACTCCGGCGGCGATCAGCAGCGTGTCGATCAGGATCCCGATTACGACGGTCACGGCGATGACCGAGGCGACGTACACCGTCGCGAAGCGCGCGCCGAACTGGTTGGCGATGATCGCGATGGTGCCGGTGTTGGTGGCCGGTCCGGTCATGAGAAAGATCAGCGCCGCGCCCGGGCTGACCCCCCCCTGACGACCAGCGCGGCGGCGATCGGAGTGCTGGCGGAGGCGCAGATGTAGAGGGGAACGCCGACCAGCACCATGATCGGATAGGACAGCCAGCGCGCATACTCGTTGGCCATCAGGTCAGCCGGAATCACCAGATAGAGCACACCGCCGAGCGCGATGCCCACCAGCAGCGAGAACAGGATGTCGTCCGCTATCTCGACGAACCCGTAGCGGAATACGTGGCGGATGATGGTCGTGAAGTCCAGGTCACCGGCGTTTCCGTTTGGCTTGGTCCGGCTTGGGGAGCTCTCTCTGGAATGGGCCGCGGACTCTCGGTAAAACGCGGGCTTAACCCAGGTGACGAACTTCCGGGTCCCGAGCGTCTCGCCGACTCTCCGTACCGTGCGTCGCGCCCAAGCAACGAGTGCCGACTTCAGGAGAGAGAGCGGTACGTAGCAGTCGTCGCTGCCGGGCAGCAGCGATTGGTGTGTGTCGTGATCGTGATCATGATGGTCGTGGTGCTCATGAGCGTAATCGGGATGGTCATGGTTGTGATGGTGGTCCTCAGGGTGGTCATGCGATGCCGGGCGGTCGCGGTCTCGGATCAGGCCGATGCAGAAGATGCCGGCCACCACGGCGGTGATGAAGCTGATGACAGGGCGCACTACCGCGGCCACGAACCCGAAGAAGGCGTTGGTGATCAGAATCGAGTCCGCCCCGGTCTCCGGTGCGGTGATCAGGAACGACATGCACGACGACCGTGAAGCGCCTTATCCTGTTCATCTCGGCGACCACCGGGACCACGGAGCAACTGCACAGCGGAACGGGCACGCCGACCGCGGCGCTGGCGCTCACCGACTTCAGACTGTCGTGGCGCAGCCAGCGGAGAATGGCCTGACGCGAGATCATCACGTGAATCACGCCGGCAAGGAACAGCCCGAGCAGCAGCATCGGCGCCAACAACAGAAAGGACGACCAGAGGAAGTCGGCAAATCCGGCCAGCGTTCTTAAGGTCTCCAGCATCTTTAGTCTTCTGTGATTGCAGGACTCAGCTCAGAGAGTCCCATGAGCCCGCAAACGGAAACTGACACCGTCCGAGCCAAGCTTGCGTGAACCGCGAACTCTTGTCAAGGGCAGGGTTGACAACGGCATGCGTATCTGCTGCAATTGCAAGAACATTATCAGTTGATCGAAGGAAGGGGACACATGACACACAGGAATACGGTAGCTTTGGCTAGACTGGCGGCCGCCGTCGCGTTCGCGTTTGCAGCCACATTCGGGTACGCCGCCGCCGAGCCGGAGGCTCTCGACGATCGGGTAGCGGTCGTCGCCACGACCAACATCGTGGGCGACATCGTCTCGCAGATCGGGGGTGATCGGATCTCCCTGTACGTGATGCTGCCGCTCGGTGCCGATCCGCACGTGTTCCGGGCGACCCCCCGCGACGCCCGACAGGTAGCCGATGCGGCCGTCGTGTTCATCAACGGCGTCGGGCTGGAAACGGACTTTCTGGGTGAGCTGATCGCGAGCGCAGAGCCGCGGCGTGTCGTCGACCTGTCCGAGCACTTGGATCTGCGGCGCCTGACGGCTGACGAGGAAGGACACGACGAGGAAGAAGAAGGAGAGCATCACGACGAGGAGGAAGACGACGAGGAGGCAGAAGGAGAGCACCACGACGAGGAGGAAGACGACGAGGATGGACACCACGGGGAGGAAGAGGGGCATGGCCACGGCGAGTTCGATGCCCACGTGTGGATGGACCCGACGCTCGTCGCCGCGTGGACGGTCGAGATCGTCGAGGTGCTGGCCGAGGTGGACCCCGATGGCGCGGACGAGTACGAGCGGCGCGCGGCCGCGTTGGCTGCCGATCTCGTTGACCTGGATACGTGGGTCCGGGAACGGGTCGCTGCGATTCCGCGTGATCGGCGCATCCTGATAACGGATCACGGCATGTTCGGTTACTTCGCCGACCGCTACGGGTTCATGGCCCTCGACAGCGTCATCCCGGGGTTCAGCACGGCCGCCGAGCCGTCCGCGCGCCACTTGGCAGGACTGCGCGAAACGATCGACGAGCATGCCGTGCCGGCGATCTTCGTGGGTGTTACGGCGAATCCGCAGGCGGCCCAGACGGTGGCCAACGACCTGGGTATCGACGTGGTCGCGGTGTACACCGGTTCACTGAGTGAACCGGGCGGCCCGGCGGCTACCTATCAGGACTTCATCCGTATCAACGTTGAGCGCATCGTCGCCGCGCTTGGCAGGAAATGACCGTTCGTTCATCCGCGATGACGACGAATCGTTTTCGTATTCCAGAGAATGGAGTAGGCTCGGCGCGCATCATGCGCACGCACGGCCGCGACTCCCCGCACACGCCGGGAACGGCACTGCTCGATATCGACTCGGCGTCCGCCCACTACGACGGGCGCAGCGCTATCGAAGCGGTATCGATGCGGTTGAACGCCGGCCAGCGCATCGCGGTGGTAGGGCCCAACGGGGCCGGCAAGAGCACGCTGTTCAAGGTGGTGGCTGGTATCCACCGCCCGACCTCCGGGACGGTGCGAGTCTACGGCAGCGATCCGGGCCACCACGTATGCATAGCCTACATCGAGCAGAGCGCCGACCTTAACCTGCGTTTTCCCGCCACGGTCGAGGACGTCGTGGCCATGGGGCGCATCGCCCGCCGCGGCTACTTTCGCTTTCCGCGCCGCGCCGACCGAGCGATCGTCGGGGCGGCGATGGAGCGCGTCGGGATTACCCCGTTGCGGCGTCGCCAGATCGGAGAACTGTCCGGGGGCCAGCGGCAGCGCGCGTTCATCGCCCGTGCCCTGGCCCAGCAGGCGGAACTGCTCCTGATGGATGAGCCGTTCGCCGGACTCGACTCCGACGCCTGCAGCCGGCTCGAGGTGACCCTGGACGCGCTGGGCGAGGACATCACGGTGTTGCTGTCAACGCATGACCTGGGGGTGGCGGAGCGCATGGGTCACGTAGCGCTGTTGAATCGACGCCTGCTCGGCTTCGGTCCGGCTCCGGAGATCCTGGTGGCCGATCGGCTTGCGCAGGCGTACGGTGGCAACCTCCATGGCCTGCCGGCGGGGATCGACGCTGTAGTGTGATAGACCTGCTGATCGCTCCGCTGAGCTACCCGTTCGTCGTCCGCGCGCTGCTAGCGGTCACCATGGTTGCGGCGGTGTGCGCCCTGGTGGGCACGTTCGTCGTGCTGCGCGGCATGTCCTATATCGGCAGCGCGCTGGCCCATTCGCTGGTGCCGGGCGTGGCGCTGGGATATCTCGTGGGGGGGCTGTCCCGCGATCGTCTGTTCTGGTGGGCAACCGGCACGGCGATCCTGACCGCGCTCGGCATGTCCGCCCTAGTTCGCCGTTTTCGCATCGGCGAGGACGCCGCGGTGGGCGTGGTCTACTCCGGCATGTTCGCGCTGGGCATCGTGATCCTCTCCACGGTGCGCAGCGTCGCGGTGGATCTCGTGCACTTCCTGTTTGGGAACGTCCTGAGCGTGGAGGGCGCCGACCTGATCCGCATCGGCGTGGTCGCGGCGATCATCGTCATCGTCGTCGGTCTGTTCTACAAGGAACTGGTAGTGGTCACCTTCGACCGTGTGTTCGCGGCTTCGGTGCGTCTCAACAGCAGGTTGCTCACGTCGCTTCAGTACGTGCTGATGGCGCTGGCCATCGCCGTGGCGCTGCAGACCATCGGCATCGCGCTTGTGGTGACCCTGATGGTGGCGCCGGCCGCCGCGGCGCTGCAGGTCGTCCGCCGCTTCCATCACGCCGTGCTGGTGGCGGCCGGGATCGGCGTCGGCTCCGGCGCTGTCGGCCTGTACCTGTCCTACCACCTGAGCGTAGCATCGGGCGCGGCAGTCGCACTGGTGTGCGTCGTCGTCTTTCTGATCATCTCCGCGCTGGCTCGTGCGCTTCGGGCCGCGCCTGCCGAGGAGCCCTATGGAACGGCAGACCCGACAACGTGACGCGATCCAGGCGGTTATCGAGTCGTATGACCGGCCGCTGAGCCCCACGGAGCTCTGCGATGCGGCTCGCGAGCACCTGCCCCGCCTCGGCATTGCCACGGTGTACCGCGCCATCCGCGACTTGGTGGAGTCCGGGTGGCTGCGGACGGTGGAGATCCCCGGTGCGCCGGCCCGCTACGAGCGCGCCGGAAAGCCGCACCATCACCACTTCCTGTGCCGAATCTGCAACGCGCTGTGGGAGGTGACCGGGTGCCTGCGCGGCGTCGACACGCTAGCTCCGGCTGGCTTCGTCATCGAAGGACACGAGCTCACCCTGTACGGGCTGTGCAGCGGTTGCCGCAGCGCGAACGCGGGGTGATTACGCCACGCGCAAGGCCGACACGTAACTATCGGAGTTACTGCGTCGGAGCCCTCGTCCACATCCGAGAAATTCGTGATGCTGACATGCCCCCGTGGAAACTCGGCGATGATGTTCAGCCGACCGCCCATAGCCTCGATGTAGGCGCGAAGATTCGAGACGTACATGTCCGTGCGCCGTTCCAGCTTGGCAACGGCAGGCTGATTCACGTGCAGGGCTTCGCACAGCGCTCTCCGAGTCATCGCGCGAGCGTGCCGCAGCTCGTGGAGCGGCATAGCCGCCCGTAGTTCCGCTTTCCTGGCTTCCACTCGCTTGCGCCGCTCGGGAGTGAAGCTGTCCGTCAGCTCGCGAAGGTCATGGCGTCCGCTCATCGAATGAGTCCCTCCTTGATGGAATGTCGTCAAGGTACCGACGGCCTGACCGGGCGGTCTTCGCGGGCGGATTGCAGCACCGCCTCGGTGGCGGCCAGGGTCGCCAGGCCGTCCGGGCCGGAGACGAGCGGCTCCGCGCGACCGCGGATGACTTCGCAGAAATGGGATAGCTGGGCGGCGACGGGGTCGACCGCGTCCACCGGCAGCGGGGTCCCCGACAGGGGGTGATGCCAGCCGGTCTCGCCGGGGTGGCGCCAGAGCGTCAGCCGCGGGAACGACAGGGACCCCGCCGTGCCGAGCAGGTAGTAGCAGTTCCGGTCGGTGCGCGTGTAGAGCGGATTCTCGTGCGTAGTCAGCTCGTACGACCACGGCGACACGACGGCGTCGGAGGCGGCGATCGAGCCGAGCGCGCCGCCGGCCAGGCGCAGCGTGATCGCCACCGAGTCCTCGACTGCCAAGCCCCGGGCCGTGGAGCTTGAGGCCGCGTACACGCTCTCGATCTCGCCGCCGAGGTGGCGGATCAGGTCGATCTCGTGGATGAGGTTGGTGAGGACCGGTCCGCCGCCGGGGCCGGTGCGCCAGCCGACCGCGTAGTAGTCGTCCGGCTTGCGCACGAACCAGAGCGCGGTGAAGCTCACCAGGCGGCCCAGATCGCCGCGCTCGAGCACCTTCCTGGCGCGTCGCACGTAGGCGCTGTGGCGGCGGTGCTGGCCGACCAGCACCGGGACGCCGCGGCGGGCGGCTTCCTCGACCAGTGCGCTGCCGTCCGCAGTGGTAGCCGCGATCGGCTTCTCCACAAGCATCGGCACTCCGGCTTCCGCGCAGGGCACGCCGCAGCCGCGGTGCTCGGCGTTCGGCGTGGCGATGATCGCCCCGTCGACCGGCTCGCGTCGCAACAGCTCCGGGAGGTCGCTGTACCGGGGGCACTCGCCGCGGGCGGCCTGCCCGGCCAGTGCGGGATGGGGGTCGCAGACCGCGGCCAGGACGCACTCGGCGTTCGCGCGGATCCGCTCTATGTGGCTGCGGCCCATGACGCCGGCGCCGATCACCGCCAGGCGCAGCGGCGTGGAGGTCACCGACGCGACAGGTAGGTGCCGATACGCTCCAGGCCGGCATCGATCTTGTCTGCGTCGAGCGCGTACGACAGGCGCACGCGGTCGGGGGCGCCGAACCACTCGCCCAGATAGGTGATCACCTGGTGGCGCTCGAACATCTCGCTGACGAACCCGTACGGGTCGTCGACCTTCGGCAGCACGTAGAACGCGCCCTCGGGCTTCCACAGGTCGAGCCCCAGGTCCGACAGCCCGGCGTAGATCAGGTCGCGGCGCTCGCGCCAGATGACGAGCTGGTCCTCGACGTAGGAAGGCGGCGCGCTCAGGGCGGCCAGCGCCATCTGCTGGCCCAGGATGTTGGTGTTCATGGAGGTGTGCGTCTTCATCTCGATGACGCCCTGCACGAACTCCGTGTCCTCCGACCACAGGTAGCCGACGCGGAAGCCGCACATCGCGTAGGTCTTGGAGAACGAGTCGATGGTGACGACGTGAGGTCCGGCGAGCGTGTGCGTCTCGCTCACGTAGATCAGGTCCTTGTACACGGCGTCCGAAAGCAGGTAGATGCCGAGGTCGCGGGTCAGCTCCTCGATCCGCTGCAGCGTCTCCACCGGCTGCACGCGGCCGGTGGGATTGGCGGGCGAGTTGATGAGCACCGCCGCGCAGTCGCCCACCTTGTCGGCGAAATCCTCGATGTCGATGCAGCCGTCGACCGTGTCGGTGTACACGGGCTCCAGGCCGGCGTACCGCACCGCGGGCGGATACGAGTAGTAGTAGGGGCGTGCCATGAGCACGCGCCGCCGATCGGCCGGGCACGTGTGGCCGATGTGGCGGAGCGCCAGGTCGAGCGCCTCGCTGGCGCCGTTGGTGACGACGAAGCTGTCGGGCGTCGAGCCCGGGTAGATCGGGGAGAGCGCCTCGCGCAGCTCGGCGCTGCCGGAGATGAGGCCGTACTTGAAGTCCCGGTAGTCGGCAAGCACCCGGAACGCTTCCGGCGGCGGCGGCAGGTCCGGCTGCCCGGACCCGAAGGAGATGATGTCGCCGCCCCGCACGCCGATGAACGTGGCCGGAGACAGCCGCTTACTTACCTGCATGTCGTGACTGTACCAGACTATCGGCACACCGGACGCAGTCGCTCAAGGGTCGGCGATGCTGCCGTCCGCCCGGGTCGGTCCGTCGCCGCGCGGCACGCGGCGGAAGGGGCTGGCCTCAAGCGCGTCCTCGTCCAGGTCGACGCCCAGGCCGGGGATGTCCGGAACCAGCAGGTTGCCGCCCTCGATCGTCCAGGCGTCCCGCATCGCGGTGTCGCGGTAGGTGTCCTGGCGGACGAACTCCAGGATCAGGAAGTTCGGGATCGACATGCCGAGGTGCGCGGCGGCGGCCGTGGACAGCGGGCCCTGCGGGTTGTGCGGCGCGAGCTGCACGTAGTAGGCCTCCGCCAGCGCGGCGATCTTCCTGACCTCGGAGATGCCGCCGGCGTGGCAGAGGTCGGGCTGGATCACGTCCACCAGCCGCTGCTCGAGGAGCGGCCTGTAGTCCCACTTGGAGTAGAGGCGCTCGCCGGTGGCGATGTCCATCGGCGGGTCGGCGTGGCGTAGCCGGATCAGGCCCTCCAGGTCGTCCGGCTGGGTGGTCTCCTCCAGGAAGAGCAGATCGAAGGGCGCGAGTGCCCGCATCAGCCGGGCCGCGCTCGACGGCCGGCCGCGGCCGTGGTCGTCGATCATGATGTCGACCGAGGCGCCGATGGTGTCGCGCAGCAGCGTGAGCCGCTCGGTGAAGATGCGCAGGCGCTCCGCCTCGGGAAGCAGCATGTCGTCGCGCCAGGAGCCGGTCTTCATCGCCGTGAAGCCGTCCGCGACGTCGCGCTGGGCGTCCGCGACCATCTCGTCCGGATCGTAGATGCCGACGTGGGTGTAGAGACGGATGTGATCGCGGGTGGGACCGCCGAGCAGCCGATGCACCGGCACGCCCCACGCCTTGCCACGCAGGTCCCACAGGGCTTGGTCCAGGCCGGCGATGGCCGAATTGACTACCGGGCCGCCCCGCCAGAAACCGTGCCGGTAGAGGCGCTGCCAGTGGTGCTCCACGGGCAGCGGGTCGCGGCCGATCAGCACCGCGCCCAGCTCGGCGATCGCCGCCTGCACCGTCCGTTCCTTGCCTTCCAGGGTCGCCTCGCCCCAGCCGAACAGCTCGGTGTCGGTGCACACCTTCACGATCACCCAGTTGCGCCGGCCGCCCCAGGTGACCGTGGTGCTGATGTCCTTGATCTTCACGTCGCTTCCCGTGCCGGCGGCGGCGCGTGGTCGAAGCGCATGCCGTTGGTGGTGTGCCGGAAACCGAGCTTGCGGTAGAACGGCAGCACGGAGTCCTCGCAGTACAGCACGGTCTTGTAGCAGCCGGCCGCCTCTGCGCGCGCCAGCAGGTACTCGATCACCGCCCGGCCGACGCCCGCACGCTGACGGTCCGCGGCGACCGCCACGTCCTCGATGTGGGCTGCGGTGCTGCCGCCGTACAGGAACTTGCGCAGCAGGTACAGCGTGCCGGTGCCGACGATGCGGCCGTCCTGCTCGGCGACCGCGACGACCGTGTCCGGGGTCCGCCGGATCTGCGCGAAGATGGCCGCGGCCACGCCCGGATCGACGTCGCGGGCGGGTCGGAGGGCGTCCAGCGTCTCGAAGAAGCCGTTGCGCAGGTCGCCGGCTTGGAGCTCGCGGATGCGGAGGTCGGGCATGGCGGCACCGTACGCGATACCCGCGGTGTCGTCATGTCGTATCCTGCGCGCGGGAGGAACGATGGGACGATTCGAGGGCAAGGTGGCGTTGGTCACCGGCGGCGGCACCGGCATCGGCCGGGCGACGTCGCTGATGCTGGCGGCAGAGGGTGCAGCGGTCGCGGTCAACTATTCGCGTTCGCGTGAGGACGCGGAGCGTACAGTGGCCGACGCGCAGGCGCACGGCGTGCGCGCCGTGGCGTGCCAGGCAGACGTGGCCGATGACGCGGCGGTGACGGCCATGGTCGACTCGGTGGTTGCCGAGCTGGGCGGGTTGGACTTTCTGATCAACAGCGCCGGCATCACGCGCCCGGTGCCGCTGGGCGACGTGGACGGCATCACACCGGAGGACTTCCAGCGGATTTTCGCGATCAACGCGTACGGGGTGTTCTGGTGTTGTCGGGCGGCGATCCGCCACATGCGGCGCGCCGGCGGCGGCCATATCGTCACGGTCGCTTCCCTGGCCGGGTTCAACGGGCAGGGAAGCTCGCTGGTGTATGGCTCCAGCAAGGCCGCGGCGATCGCGCTCACGCGCGGCCTGGCGGCCAGTCACGCACCTGACATCCAGGTCAATGCGGTCGCGCCGGGGCTGGTCGAGACCCGCTGGATCGACGATTTCAGTCCGGAGACGATCCAGGCCATCGCCGGCCAGATCCCCATGGGCCGGATCGCGCAGCCCCAAGACGTGGCCGACGCCATTTTCGGGCTGCTGATCTCCCGCTACATCACCGGCGAGGTGGTGCTGGTCTCCGGAGGGCGAACGCGCTAGAGCAGCCCGGTTACGAACCTGTAACATCGCCGTAAAGGAGCAGGCACATGGAGTTGTTACGTTCGCAGGGCGGCAGGCACGCATGATCATCGACGGCCACGCACACGTCTTTCCGCGCCTCGGCTCCGCTCCGCCGGAGCTGGCCGAGCTGCAGCTTCGCTTCCTGCAGCACCACGTGCAGTACCACCCGCAGGGGTTCCGGCGCGCGGCCGACGGGGCCCGCCTCTTGGCATCGCCGATCGCTCCCGACGGCGACGGTCTGGACGACATGCCGGAGGCCGAGGTGCGGGTCGGCCGCCACGGCCGGCTGGAGTTTCGCGTGGGCGGACAGGAGTACTACCTGCCGTGGTATCCGCCGTCGCTCGACGAGCTGGAAGCGACGCCGGAGGCGCTGATCGCGCAGATGGATTACGCCGGGGTGGACCGGGCCGTGATCCAGCACGACCACCTGTACGGCCGCCTGGACGACTACCTGCCGGACGTGCGGCGGCGCTTTCCGCGCCTGCTGCCGCTGGCGCAGATCGACGAGTGGAGCGGCGACCTGGAAGGCGAGGCGGCGCGTCTGCGCCGCCAGCTCGACGGCGGCTGCGTGGGACTCTACTTCTGCGTGGAGGCGCTTGCCATGCTCGACTTCCGGCGCTCCTTCGACGACCCCTGCTTCGAGCCGGTATGGGCGCTGGTAACCGAGCGCGGCGTCCCGGTGTTCTGGTATCTGTACACCTCGCAGCGTGACCGACTGGGTTCCTACCTGGAGCAGGTTTGCCGCCTGGACCGCTGGGCGCAGGCCCACCCGGAGATACCGTGCATCTACACCCATGGCATCGAGTCGATCGTCCTCCGCCCGCGGGCGGAGCGGTTCCGGATCCCGGACAAGGTTCTGGCGTGCTGCTCACGTCCCAACGTGCACCTGGAGGTGATGCTGCATCTCATGGCGCCCGACACCGAGTACCCGTACGCGTGGGCGATGCCGATCCTGGAGCGCCTCTACCGGGAGCTGGGGCCCGACAAGCTGATCTGGGGCTCGGACATGCCGGCCGCGCTGCGTTCGTGCACCTACCGCCAGTCGATGGACTACGTGCTGCGGCACGCCGGGTTCATGGCCGCCGCCGACCTGGACCTGTTCTTGGGCGGCAACCTGGCTCGGTTGCTACATGTGAGACCTGAATCATCGGAGGACGACACCTGACGTGGACATTCGCGAGATAACGGCCGAGGTCGAGCGCGAGGGCGGCACCCTGGCGCAGGTGCGGAGCGAGCTGCGCAAGCAGATCATCGGCCAGGACCGGCTGCTCGACCGGCTCCTGATCGGCCTGATCTCCAACGCCCACCTGCTGATCGAAGGCGTTCCCGGACTGGCCAAGACGCTGGCGGTCACCACCCTGGCGCAGGCGATCCGCTCCACCTTCCGCCGCATCCAGTTCACGCCCGACCTGCTGCCGGCCGACCTGGTCGGCACCCTCGTCTACCACCCCGGATCCGGCGAGTTCACGACCAAGAAGGGACCGATCTTCGCCAACATCGTGCTGGCGGACGAGATCAACCGCGCCCCTGCCAAGGTGCAGAGCGCGCTGCTGGAGGCGATGCAGGAGCGCCAGGTGACCATCGGCGACGCCACCCATCCGCTCGACGACCCGTTCATGGTGCTGGCCACGCAGAATCCGATCGAGCAGGAGGGCACGTACCCGCTGCCGGAGGCGCAGGTCGACCGCTTCATGCTGAAGGTGGTGGTCGGCTACCCCGACCGTGACGAGGAGCTGGCCATCGTGCGGCGCGTGGCCCGTACCGAGCCGCCGCAGCCCGTCGAGGGCGTCCTGGAACCGGCCGACTTCGCGCGGCTGCGAGCGCTGGCCGACCGCATCTACCTCGACGAGAAGGTGGAGGAGTACATCGTCGACCTGGTGCGCTCGACGCGGGAGCCCGCGGCCCTTGACCTCAGAATTGGCGGGCTCGACGTCGGCAACCTGATCGAGTACGGTGCCTCGCCGCGCGCCACCATCTACCTGACGCTCGCGGCTCGCGCCTGGGCGCTGCTGCAGGGCCGCGGCTTCGTCACGCCGCAGGACGTCAAGACCATGGCGCCCGACGTGCTCCGCCACCGGGTGATCGTCACCTACGAGGCGGAGGCCGAGGAGCGCACCTCCGACGACCTGATCGCCCTCGTCCTCGAATCGCTGCCAGTGCCCTGATCGTTCCAGCACATGATCTCCGCCGAGCTCATCCGCAAGATCCGCTACATCCAGCTTCGCACGCGCCGCACGGTGACCACCGCGTTCGCCGGCGAGTACCGCAGCGTGTTCCGCGGGCAGGGCATGGAGTTCGACGAGGTGCGCGAGTACCAGCCCGGCGACGACGTGGGCTCAATCGACTGGAACGTCACCGCCCGCACCGGCCGGCCGCACGTGAAACGGTTCGTGGAGGAGCGGGAGCTGACCGTGTTCTTCGTGGTCGACATGTCCGCCTCCGGCCGTTTCGGCTCGACAGGCAGGGCCAAGACCGAGGTGGCGGCCGAGCTCGCCGCGGTGGTCTCCTTCGCCGCCGCCCGCCAGAACGACCGCGTCGGGCTGCTGGCCTTCAGCGACCGCATCGAGCTGTTCGTGCCGGCCAAGAAGGGCATCACGCACGTGCTGCGCATCGTTCGCGAGATCCTGTCGATCCAGCCGGCAGGAACCGGCACCGATCTGGCCGGCGCGATGCGCTACCTGAACCTGGTGCTGCGCAGGCGGGCGACGGTGTTCCTGATCTCGGACTTCCTGGACGGCGGTCAGGCAGGCACCCGAACGCCGTGGCGGTCGCGGCTGACCGTCGGCCGGGAAGCGAGCGGCGAGACCGCGGCGCCGATCGCCTCCACCACCGACCTGCGCATGGCTGCACGCCGCCACGACCTGATCGCGGCGTCCATCTTCGACCCGCGCGAGGCGGAGCTGCCTTCCGCCGGCATGGTCGAGCTGGAGGACGCCGAGTCGGGGCGCCTGGCGCTGCTGGACACCGGCAGCCGCCGCGTGCGGCGCGACTACGAGCGGCGCGCGCGCGAGCGGCGCGAGGCGCTCAGCTGGCAGCTCCGCGAGCTCGGCATCGACGAGATCCCGATCCGCACCGACGCGGGCTGGGTCGATCGGCTGGTGCGCTTCTTCCGGATGCGGGAGAGGAGGGCAGCCTGAGCCTGAGGGGGCGGGCCGCGGTGATCGTGGCGGGTGCGCTCACGACCGTCATCGCGGCCGCGCTGATCACCGGCTGCACGCCGGGCGTGGCTGAGGGCGCGGCCCCGGCGTGGGAGATCGACCATGCCTACGGCGAGGATCCGGTCGCCGTGCGCCTGCGCGTGGATCGGCTGCGCATCACCACGGCCCAGACCGTCCAGGTCGAGGTTGAGGTGGACGCTCCCGAAGGGGTGCTGGTGCGGCTGCCGAACCCTGAGCAGTTCGCGGACTCGGGGTTCCAGGTCGCGCCCCGCACCGAGCCGCCGGCCCTCGTCGACGACGGGCGCACCCGGCACCTGCGCCGCTTCCGGCTGGAGCCGTTCCTGGCCGGCGACTATCCGATCCCGGAGCTGGCCGTCGGCTGGCTGGCGCCCGGCGGGGAGCCCGCCGGCCTTTCGACCGGCGCGCTGACCGTGCAGGTGAGCTCCGTGCTCGGCGATACCGGCTCGGCGGCTGTCTCGGAGGACCTCCCGGAGCTGCGCGAGGTGGGCGATCCGATCCGGGCGCCGCTGCGCTGGTGGCGTCCGGCGCTGGCCCGGCGTCGCCGCACTGGCGGTGGCCGCGGCGGTCGTGGCGGCGATCCGCCGGCGGCGGCGCGTGGCTGCGAGCCGGCCGGTGCCCATCGAGCCGCCCGGCGTCGTGGCGCTGCGCGCGCTGGATGAGCTGGAGCGTGACCCGGCCCTCAAGGCGGACCTGGACCGGTTCTACGTGACGGTATCGTCGATCCTGCGCGCGTACCTGGAGGGACGGTTCGGCCTACGCGCGCCCGAGCAGACCACGGAGGAGTTCCTGGCGGCCGCCGAGGCGGAGCCGGCCTTCGATCGCGAGCAGCAGCGGACGCTCCGCGCGTTTCTGGCCGCCTGCGACGCGGTCAAGTTCGCCCGCGCGCGGCCGTCGGCGGGCCAGACCGCGCGCATCATCGACACCGCCCGTGGCTTCGTGCAGGCGACGGCGCATGCTGACGCGACGGAGGTATCCGCGCCCGCACCGGCCGCCGGGGAGGCGCCGCGGTGAGGTTCGAGACCACGTGGGCGTTGGGGTTGCTCGCGCTCGTCGCGCTGCTGCCGCTGGCGCGCGCGGTGGTGACCCGCGTACGCATCGGCGTCGGGTTCCCGTCGGTGGCGGTGCCGGCGGGTATCACGCCGTCGCTGCGCCATCGCCTGGCGTGGCTGCCGGCGGCGCTCCAGCTCCTGGCCCTGGCACTGCTGATCGTGGCGCTGGCCCGCCCGCGCGAGGGGCTGGAGCAGGTGGTCGACGTCAGCCGCGGCATCGCCATCGAGATCGTCGTCGACCGCTCGGGCAGCATGATTGCCCCCATCGCCGAGAGCGGCCGCGGCCCGACGCGGCTGGATGCGGTCAAGGAGGTGGTAGCCCGCTTCGCGCACGGCGACGGGGGCAATCTGGGCGGGCGGCCCAACGACCTGCTGGGGCTGATCACCTTCGCGCGCTATCCGGAGACGGTGCTGCCGCTGACCCTGTCGCACGAGACGCTGGACGGTTTCCTGAGCGGCGTGGAGGTGGTCAGCGATCGCAGTCAGGACGGCACCGCGATCGGCGACGCGCTCGCCCTGGCGGCCGCCCGCCTGCGGGTGGCCGAGGAGGCGCTCGGCACCCGCGACGACTACGAGATCAAGAGCAAGGTGATCATCCTGCTCACCGACGGCAGCCAGAACGCCGGTCAGCGGACGCCCGCGGAGGCGGCCGAGTTGGCCGCCGGCTGGGGGATCAAGGTGTACGCGATCGGCATCGGCGTGGGCGCTCCCGAGCAGACGGTGCGCACGCCGATGGGAACCTTCCGCCTGCCGGCCGGACAGCCGGTGGACGCCGCCGGGCTGCAGGCGGTGGCGGAGCGGACCGGCGGGCTGTTCCGGCTGGCGGAGGACACCGAGTCGCTCATCGCCGTCTACGGCGAGATCGACCTCCTGGAGAAGAGCGAGGTCGAGTCGGTCCGCTACGTCGACTTTCGCGAACGGTTCGCGCCGTGGGCCTTGGCGGCGCTGGGCGCGGCGGCGGCGGCCGCGGTGCTCGCCGCCACCGTGTTCAGGCGCGTCCCATAGAGCGATGGAACTCACGGACGGCGTGCGGCTCAGCTCCCCGGACGCATTCCTGCTGCTCTGGGTGATCCCCCCGCTGGTCGCCCTGTTCGCGCTCGCGGCGCTGCGCCGCCGCCGCACGCTGCAACGCTTCGCGGGCGAGCGCGCCGGCTTGCACGCCGAGCGGCACAACGCGCGCCCGTTCAAGGGCGGCCTGCTGGTGGCCGCCTTGGTGCTGATCGTCGTCGCGCTGGCGCGCCCCGGCTGGACCCCAGAGACGCGCACGGTCGAGCGCCGCGGGCGCGACGTGGTGTTCGTGGTGGACGTCTCGCGCAGCATGCTCGCCCGGGACCTCGCCCCGAACCGGCTGGAGCGGGCCAAGCTGGCGATCCTGGACACGCTGGAGGTGTTGCGCGGCGACCGCGTGGCGCTCGTGGCGTTCGCCGGGACGGCGGTGGTGAAGAGCCCGCTGACCTTCGATTACGGTTTCGTGAGATTGGCGGTGGAACGGCTCTCGACGGACAGCACCTCGCGCGGCGGCACCTTGATCGGCGACGCCCTGCGCGTGGTGCGCGACTCCGTGTTAGAAGATCAGGTCAGCCCGTACCGGGACGTGGTGCTGATCACGGACGGCGGCGACCTGGGGAGCCTGCCGCTTCAGGCGGCCGGCGAGCTGGGAGCGCTGGGCGCCCGCATCATCGCCATCGGGCTGGGCGACGAGGTGACCGGGCAGCCGATCCCGGATCCGGATGCCGACGGCGGCTACCTGCAGCACGAGGGGCAGACGGTGCTCACGGCCTTGGCCGCCGAGGCGCTGCGCGAGCTGGCGGGCGTGACGCCCGGCGGCCGCTACGTCAACGCGGCAACCGGCAACTTCGACCTGGGCGTCCTCTACACGCAACTCATCGCGGGCGCGGACCGGCGGCTTCTGGAGCGGACCGAGCGCGAGGTCTTCCAGGAGCGCTTCCAGCCGTTCCTGGCCGCCGCGCTGGCGCTGCTGGCGCTGGAGTTCCTGCTGCCCGACCTGATCCGGCGCCGTCGGCGGCGAGCGGGCGCCGCGCATCCTCCGGCCGTCGCGGTGGTCCTGTTCGCCCTGGCGGCGGCGCTCGTGGCGCCTGCGACCGCGCGGGCGGTGGGCGTCCCGGAACAGGCCGAGCGCGACGGCCGTCAGGCGTTCGCGGACGGCCGCTTCGCAGATGCCGCGGCAGCCTTCGGCGCCGCGGCGGAGGCCCGCCCCGGGGTGGCGGAGCTGCTCTACGACGGCGGCATCTCCGCCTATCGTGCGGGCGACCTCGAGCACGCGGCGGGCCTGCTGCGGCAGGCGGTCGAACAGGCACGCCGCCCGGAGCTGGCGGCTGCCGGCCACTTTGCGCTGGGCAATCTCGGGGTGCGAGGGGTCGAGCAGATGCTCAGCGTCCAGGGCGGCGCACCGGACGATCCGCCGGCGGCGATCGCGGGCCTGAACGGCGCCGCGCAGTCCTACCGACGCGCACTCGACCTGCATCCGGACTGGGAGGACGCGGCGCACAACTTGGAGGCCACCCGGCTGCGCCTGCAGCAACTGCTGCAGCAGCTTCCGCCTCCCGAGCAGTCGGAGGGGTCGCAGGAGCAGCAGGGACAGCAGCGGCTCGACCAGTCGCAGCAGGGCACCAAGGGCGAGGAGGAGGAACAGGAGCAGTCTCCGCAAGACGCCGGACCCGCGCAGGAGCCGCAGCCGGCGGCCGAGCAGGAAGACGACGAGCTGGAGCCCGACGAGCTGGCGCGGGCGATCATCGCCGAGGAGGAAGAGCGTGCGGAGCGGCGCCGGCAGGAGCAGCTCCGGACCGAGCCGGTCGAGCGCGACTGGTAGCCGTGAAAGTCCCTGCTGGTCCCGGCATCCGGGCTCTCCCCCGCGCCCTGCTGGCTGCGGCGCTGTGTGGCCTGAGCCTGCCGCTCGCGGCGCAGTCGCTGACCGCGAGCGCGGCGGTGAGCGCCGTCGAAACCGAGATGGGGGTGCCATTCACGCTGCAGGTCGCCGTGGACGGCAGTGACGCCGCCCCGCAGGTCGAGCTGCCGGCGCTCGACGGCGTGTCGTTTCGGCAGGTCTCGGCCGGCCCCAACAACAGCGAGTCGATCACGATCGCAGGCGGCCAGACCACCCGCCGGGTGACGCGGGGCTACATCGTCAACTACGAGCTGATCGCTTCCCGTGCCGGCCGGCTGGAGATCCCGTCCATCGGCGTGACCGTGGACGGGCAACGCCTGACGACGCAGCCGCTTGCGGTGACGATCTTCACGCCTCCGCCGATCGAGGAGTACCGGCTGCTCGTCGAGGCAGCGGCCGACCGCGCGTGGGTGGGCCAGCCGGTCACGCTGACGACGACCTGGATGTGGCAGGAGGGGCTGGGACCCCAGCGGCTGCTCAGCTTCTCCCATCCGGTGATGAGCGCGGATGATGCCGACGTGGTGGTCCAGCGCGGGCACCCGCCGGGAGATGGCGTGGAGCTGACCGTGCACGGCACGAAACTCACGGCGGCCTCGCGCGCGTTGCGCCGGGACGGCAAGGCGCACGTGGCGCTGGTCTTCGAGGTGAAAGTCGTGCCGCGCGAGCCCGGCCGCCTGGAGGTGCCGGCTGCCACCGTTTCGTTCGAGGGGATCGCCAGCTTCCGCACGGGGCGCGACGTGTTCGGCCGCACGGTGCGCGATGTCCGGCGCCTGGTGGTCTCCGCCGAGCCCCTGGCGCTCACCGTCGATCCGCTGCCGGAGGCGGGCCGCCCGGACGACTTCTCGGGACTGGTCGGCACTTTCGAGGTCGCCGCCAGCGCCGCGCCGGCCACCGCGAAGGTGGGGGATCCGATCGCGCTGGAGGTGACGGTGAGCGGATCGGGTGATCTCTCCGCTCTCGCCGAGCTGGACCTGGCCCACCTCGACGCGGCCGGCGACTTTCGCGTCGCGACCCAGCGCGTGGAGCGGGCGGGCCGGTTCCCGTCGCGGGCCACCTTCCGGACCACCGTCCGGGCGCTGCACGAGTCGGTGAGCGCCATCCCGCCCGTGCGGCTGTCCTTCTTCGATCCGCAGCGCGGCGCCTATGCCCAGGCCGCCAGCGCGCCGGTCGCGCTGGACGTTCAGCCGGCCCGGCAGGTGACGCTGCGCGACGTGGAGGGCGGCGCCATGTCCGAGGAGGAGGGCGGGGGGCTCGCCGCCGCGGCCGCGGGCATCGCCCACAACTACGAAGGGGAGCGGCTGCTCCGCCGCCAGCGGTTCGACACCGCGGCGTTCGTGGGGTCTCCGGGGGGCGTGCTGCTGCTGGCCGCGGGCCCGGCGGCGGCCGGCATCGCCGCGCTCTGGATGCGCCTGCGACGGTTGGCCGTGGCGGCGCCGGCCGCGCGCGGCGCCCTGGCGCGCCTGCGGCGGGAGATCGCCGATGCGGGAGACGATGTCGCGGCGATGGCGGCGGTGCTGCATGACTACCTGCGCGCGCGCCTGGGCACGAACGGCGCGCCCGGAAACGAGCTGCTGGCGCAGGCCCTCGACGAGCGCGGCGTGGGATCCGAGCATGTGACCGAGCTGCGAGAGTTGCTGGAGCGAATCGACCGCGTGCGCTACGGGGCGACTACCGATGCGGCCGAGGTACTCGCCGGCCGCATCCTGCAGTGGGCGGAGGCGGCGGACCCGATCCTGGCCCGCGGGACTGGGGCGTGACACGGGTGCGCCGGGCCGCCGCGCTGTTGACCCTGGCAGTCGCCGCCGGCGCCTTCGCCCAGGAGCCGGCCGGCGAGGCCATGGACGCTGTCGCCCTCCTGAAGGAAGCGGCCGATCTCTACCGGCAGGCCGACCAGCTCGATACCGCCGGCCAGTCGGCGGCCGCCGAGGCGCTGCGCGGTGCGCTGCTCCGCTACGAGCGGGTGGGATCCGATACCGGCTGGAACAACGGCCGCCTCGCCTACAACGCCGCCAACACCCACCTGCGGCTCGGCGACGTGGGACGCGCCGTGCTGCTGTACCGGCGGGCAGCGGAGCTGATGCCGGGCGACCGTAACGTGCGCCAGGGGCTGGCCTACGCGCGCCGGCTGCGAGCCGACCGGATCGACGAGCCGGTGTCGGCCGGATTGATGCGCGTGGTGCTGTTCTGGCACTACCTGCTGCCCACGCGGACGCGTGCGATCGCCTTCCTGGCGCTGTGGTGCGCCGTGTGGGCGGGCGTCCTGCTGCGCTTGCTGGCGCCCGTCGTGCGCAGCCAGCGCTGGCTGCGGCCGGCCGGCGCCGCTTGCGTGCTGCTGGCCGCCGCGCTTGCGGGGTCGCTCGCGGCGGAGTTGATCGAGGCATCCACGCCGCCCGGCGTGATCACCGCCGCCTCCGTGGTCGCCCGGCAGGGCGACGGCCACTCGTACGAGCCCAGCTTCGCGTCGGCACTCCACGGCGGCACTGAGTTCCGGCTGCTGGAGGACCGGGGCGAGTGGTGGCACATTCGCTTGGTCGACGGCCGCGAGACCTGGATCGTCGCCGGCTCGGGGGAGCTGATCTTATGAAGGTGACCGAAGTACGGGCCGTCTACCCGAAGTGGCGGCAGGTGCCGCCTGCCGACGCGTGGCAGGCGCACTTCTGGCAGATCGCCGTGCGCGTCACCACCGACGCCGGCGTGACCGGGTTCGGCTACGGTGGCGGCGGCCAGCCGGCCGTGCAGGTGATCAACGACCACCTGAGCCGCTTCCTGGTCGGCCGCGCGATCGACGACACCGGCGACATCGCCGCCGCCTGGGACGAGCTCTACCGGGTTTCGATCCCCTACGGTCGCGGCGGCCTGGCGCAGATGGCGCTGAGCGGGGTGGACCTGGCCCTCTGGGACGCGCTGGCCCGCGCCGAGCGCTGCCCCGTGCACGGCCTCATCGGCCCGCGCACCAAGGAGGGGCCGGTGCCCGCGTACGCCACCGGCAACGACGTCGGGCTGGCCGCGCGCTACGGCTACCCGGCGGTGAAGCTGTCGCACCGCTGGCAGACCGAGGCGGACTTCGGTAGCGCCGCCCGCCAATTGGAGGCCGCGCGCGCCGCGCTGGGCCCGGCGGTGCGGCTGATGGTGGACTGCTACCTGTCCTGGCCAGCCGATGTAGCCGCCCGCATGGCCGAGCTGCTGGCGCCGTACCGCCCCTACTGGTTCGAGGATGTGGCGACCCCCGAGCACCTGGCCGAGCTGGCCGCGTTGCGCCCCCGGGTCAAGCCGGTGCTGCTGGCCGGCGGCGAGCACGACTTCACGCCAGCGGCCTTCGCCGAGATCGGCCGCCACGGCGCCCTCGACCTCTGGCAGCCGGACGTCACCTGGGCCGGCGGCATCACCGGCACGCTGCGCATCCTCAAGCTGGCGCGCCGGCACGGCGTGCCGGTCGTGCCGCACCGCGGCGGCGAGCCGTGGGGCCTGCACGTGATCGTTGCCACCGACTGCCTGGACCTGGCGGAGACCATGCCGCACCGCTGGCAGGAGCCCCGCGACGACCTGTGGCTCGGCGAGCCCGAGGTCACACGCGGCTCGATCGATCCCGGCGACGAGCCCGGCTTCGGCGTCCGACTGAACGAGGAGCTGCTGTAGGCGCTGGCAACGCGGCCGGCTGAAGCGGGAGCGCCGCCGAGCCCGTCATTGGGTTATGGTAGGAGGTAGCGGTGGCAGAGCCCATGACCCTGAGGGACGAAGACCTCGGCCGCATCGGAGAGTACGTCAAGCCGTGGCTGCGCGAGCTGGTGGACGAGGTGGTAACGCGCCCGGAGCCGGCCGGCGCCGACGCGCGGCTCCTCGAACGGATGGTCAGAGTCGAGGTAGAGCTCAAGGCGCAGCGCACGTTGATGGACGAGCGCTTCGGCTTCATGGCGACCCGCTTCGAGGCGGTGGACAAGCGGTTCGAGGAGTTGATCGGTCATACGAATGCGCGCTTCGAGGAATCGCATGCGCACACCAACGCCCGCTTCACCGAGCTTGCCGGCCAGATGAATGCCCGCTTCAGGACGCAGACCTGGATGATCGGTGTCGGGTTCGGCGTCATCACTTCGTTGACGACGCTGTTCGCGCTGCTCTCCTGAACTCGGCGGCTGACATGGTCACAGCCTCGGTTTCAGTTCATCACGTCATGTAGCCGGGTAACGCAGCCTCCTTGGGTGCGGGCTGGACGCCGGCCGCAACGGTGCGGTTGAGCGCGGAGATCAGCGCCAGGGCGGAGGCCTTGGCGATGTTCGGGTGGGTGCCTGCGCCGAACCGCTGCGTGCCGTCGGTGCGGACGAGCTGGATGTAGGCGATGGCGGTGGAGTCCGTGCCCTGGCCCAGGGCGTGCTCGGAGTAGTGGGTGAGCTTGAAGTCGTTCCAGCCGGCCGTGCCCAGCGCGCTCTTGAGCGCGTCGATGGGCCCGTTGCCGCTGCCGGTGAGCTCCCTCTCGTCGCCTTCGATCTCCACCGTGAGGCGGCCGTTCATGCGTGAGCTGTCCTGAGGATCGCTGGAGATCGCGTAGTCGATGAAGCGGATCGGCTGATCGGCCTCAAGGTATTCCCGCCTGAAGGCCTCCCAGATCTCCGCCGCGTTGACCTCCCGGCCGGTGCGGTCGGTGATCTCCTGGACCACTTCGCCCACCTCGGGCTGCATGGTCTTGGGGAGTTGGCAGCCGAACTCGCTTTCCATCACGTAGGCCACGCCGCCCTTCCCGGACTGGGAGTTGATACGGATGATCGCCTGGTAGGAGCGGCCGATGTCGGTGGGGTCGATCGGCAGGTAGGGGACCTCCCACAGCCCCTCGCCCTGCGCGGTCATGCCCTTGTTGATCGCGTCCTGGTGCGAGCCCGAGAAGGCCGTGAACACCAGCTCCCCGGCATACGGATGGCGGGGATGGATCGGCAGCTCGGTACAGGAATCGGAGATCTCGATCAGGCGGCCCAAGTCGCTCAGGTCCAGGCCGGGATCGACGCCCTGCGTGTACAGGTTGAGGGCGACGGTGACGATGTCGACGTTTCCGGTCCGCTCGCCGTTGCCGAACAGGGTGCCTTCGACCCGCTCGCCGCCGGCCAGCATGGCCAGCTCGGTGGCGGCTACGCCCGTGCCTCGGTCGTTGTGGGTGTGCAGGCTGAGAATGATGCTGTCGCGGCGCTGCACGTTGCGCAGAAACCACTCGATCTGGTCCGCGTGCACGTTGGGGGTCGCCAGCTCCACGGTCGACGGCAGGTTGACGATCATGCGGTGCTCGGGGCTGGGATCCCACGCGTCGATGACGGCGTCGCACACCTCCACGGCGTAGTCCAGCTCGGTGCCGGTGAAGCTCTCCGGCGAGTACTCGTAGACGATGTCGGTGTCGGTGCGGTCGGCCAGCTCGCGGCACAGGCGGGTGCCGTCCACGGCGATCTGCCGGATTGCGGCGCGGTCCTTGCGGAACACCACGCGGCGCTGCAGCTCGGAGGTGGAGTTGTACAGGTGCACGATCGCTTGCGGCGTGCCCTCGATCGCCTGGAACGTGCGCCGGATCAGGTGGTCGCGCGCCTGTGTGAGCACCTGCGGGTAGACGCCCTCCGGGATCAGGTCGTTGTCGATCAGCGTGCGCGTGAAGTCGAACTCCACGGCGGCCGCGGACGGGAACCCCACCTCGATCTCCTTGAAGCCGATGTCGGTCAGCAGCGAGAACATGCTGAGCTTCTGCTCCAGGTTCATCGGGTTGATGAGCGCTTGGTTGCCGTCGCGGAGGTCGACGCTGCACCAGATCGGTGCGCGGTCGATGGTCCGGTTCGGCCAGGAGCGGTCCGGCAGATCGATCTGCGGGAACGGCCGGTATTTGTCGATGACGCCTCGTTGCATGGTTCTCTCCTTGTTCCTTGAGGGCTTCTGGAGGCTCGAAAAAAAAGCCCAGGCTCTCTTCGGTCGATCGCGTCGACCGGAAAGCCTGGGCTGCTTCGTGCCGCTCGGTGCGCTACATGCGCGCTCCCGCGTGGCGTCGGTCAACCCAGGCGGTAAGGCCCAGGAGGCCGGGGAGAAGAGCGAGTAGCGTCGGCAGCAGCGCGCGCGTGTTCATAGCGTTGTTACCCTTAATCTACGGCATCCGCGCCGCGGTACGCAAGCACCCTGCGGCGGCGAGCGCTACGCGGCGCCTTCACCCGCCTTGTCGGCCGGCTGGTTGCGGGCGCCCCAGAACAACCCTTCGATGATCCCCTCGACCTTCGACAGCCGGTCGCCGAGGTTGACGATCCGGGCGGTGAGCTCCTTGAAGCCGGCCTGCATCTCGTCCCGCAGTCCGGCTTCGAGGCCCTTCATGTCGTCGCGGACCTCGTTGCGCAGGTCACGAACGTCGTTACGCACGTCGTGAACCTCGTTACGCACGTCGCGCACCTCCTGCCGAACGCCTCGGATCGAGGCGAGCACGGCGGTGCCGAGGGCAATTGTCGCTGCGATGATGGCTATCAACTCTGCGTTCACGTACACCTCTCCGGCGCCTCCCGCTCCCTGACGGAATCGTACCGGTCGGTGGGCCGTATGTCACCGCGCCGGCATGGTCCATAGGAGCCAAGAGACCTATGTATCGTTTAACCGCACGCGACTCGCTGCCGCTTCATCGCGGGCCGTTGTGGCGCGGCGCTGAGTGACCAAGGGCTTGATTCGTCCGCGTCGGGCTGCGAACGTGCCCGCATGCGGGTGCTTCTGAGCCCGGGCGAGAGCGAGTTGGCGAGGGCTCTGCGCGGCGGGCTGACCGGTCACGAGGCGGTGCTCGATGTCGATCCGGAGATCGATGCGGAGTCGAGCGTCCGCATGGTGGGTGCCGGGTTCGACGCGGTCGTGCGAGTGGGGCTGCCGGACGGGGACTCGGATGAACCGGACGATGCGTCTGACGTGCTGGATCGTGCGACGCGCCTGGTCTATGATCTGCTGAACGCCGCGGCCGAGTCCGGGGTGGGGCGCTGCGTATACCTGAGCTCGCTGCGGCTGCTGGCCGGCTACGGCGAGCAGCATACTGTCACCGAAGGGTGGCAGCCGCTGCCGCCGTCCGGCGATCCCGCGCTGATCGGTTGCCACCTCGGCGAGCAGATCGCCCTCGAGTTCGCCCGGGAGCGGCGTCTGGAGGTGGTGACGGTGCGGCTCGGCTTCCCGGTCGTGGCCGGCTCGCGCAGCGCGCTCCGCGACGCGCACGGCGACGCTGCCATCTGCGCCGACGACGTGGCGGCCGTGGTGTCGGCGGCGCTCACCGCGCCGGTCACTCAGGCCTGCACCGTCGTGCACGCCCAGTCGCCGGTCGCGAACGCCCGCTACCTGATGCGCCAGGCCGCGGAGTTCCTGGGATACCCGGAGGAGGCGCCCGCGTGAAGGTGCTGATCGTCGGCGGCAACGGATCGATGGGGCCGCGCACGGTCGCCGCCCTGCAAGGCCGGCACGAGTTGCGCGTGACCGACATCAAGGCGCCGCCGCCGGGCTTCGCCCACGAGTACCGTCGGCTGGACGCCGGCGACCACGACGGCGTGATCGCCGCGGCCGAGGGCATGGACGCGATCATCAACCTGTCGGTGTCGCGCTGGGACCGGCGCGGCGCCTGGGACGTCAACGTGCGCGGCAACTACAATGTGGCCGCCGCCGCTGTCCGGCACGGCATCCGCACCATCGTCAACACCGGCCCGTATTATCAGGTCGCCGGTCCGTCGTACGACGAGTTCGACTTCGGGCTGCACCCGGACATGCCGCCGCAGCCGGGGACGCTCCTGTACGCGCTCACCAAGGCGCTCGGCCACGAGGTGCTGCGCGTGTTCAGCGAGCAGCACGACCTGTACGTGCAGACGCTCCTGTTCTACCTGATGCGCCACCCGACCAAGGCGGGCAGGCTCGACGACCACGAGAAGGGGGGCGTGGGCCAGGACATGATCCCGCCCTACATCGTCGCCTGGCCCGACACGGGGCTGGCGGTACGGGCCGCGCTGGAGGTCGACCACGCGCGGCTGCCCTCGCGGTGCGAGACCTATTTCGTGTTCCCGACGATCCCGCACGGCAAGTACCGCAACGACAAACTGACCCGCGTCCTGGACTGGGAGCCGCCGCACCGGCTGGAGCACCTCTGGATGCGGCGCATGGACCGCTGACACAGCGAAGGATAAACGTATGTACGTCTACACGGGAAGCTTCACCGACATGGATCTGGCCGATCACGGCGCCGGCGGGGGCATCTACCGCTTCGAGCTCGACACGGACAGCGGCGCGTTGTCCGGCATGCAGCTCGCGGCGGAGGCGCCCAACCCCAACTTCGTGCTCTTCAGCCGCGACGGCACGCGGCTGTATTCGGTCGTGGAGGCCGAATTCGTCAGCGATCCGAGCGGCACCGCGGTTCGCCTGTACGACGTGGATCGCGCGACCGGGGCGCTGACACTGCGATCGTCCGCGGGATTCGGCATCACCGGGCCGTGCCACATGAGCATGGATCCCGAGGAGCGCGCGGTTTTCGTCGGCTGCTACACCGGCGGCGGCGCCGTCATGGTGCCGCTCGGCGCCGGGGGCGACCTTGGCGACCCGGTGGAGGTGCGGCACGAGGGATCGAGCGTCAACCCGGAGCGGCAGGAGGCGCCGCACCCCCACTCCGCGAACGTCACCGCCGACGGCCGCTTCCTGCACGTGCCCGACCTGGGCATCGACCGCGTGGTCACCTACCGCGTCGAGCATGGCCCCGCGCGCCTGACGCGGGCCTCGGACGCGGCGTCGGCCCCCGGAGCCGGCCCGCGCCACATGACGTTCACGCCGGACGGCGCGTTCGCCTACGTGATGGGGGAGATGGCCTCCACGATCATGGCGTTCCGCTGCGAGAGCGACGGAGGGCTCACCCATCTGCAGACCCTCTCGTCGCTGCCGGCCGGCTTCTCGGGCGAGAACTCGACCGCGGACGTGCGCATGCACCCGCGCGGCCATGTCGTGTACTGCTCCAACCGCGGCCACGACTCGATCGCCGTGTTCTCGATCAACGGGCAAACCGGCGAGCTCTCCCAACTCGGGCATGTGCCCACCGGCGGCCAGACGCCGCGCGGCTTCAACGTGGACGCCTCCGGCACTTGGCTGCTGGCCGCCAACGAGCAGAGCGAGACCGTGTTCAGCTTCCGCGTCGACGGCGAGAACGGCATGCCAGTCCCCACCGGCTCGTCGATCGAGGTGCCGCGCCCGACCAGCGTCGCGTTCTCCCCGGCCTGACGGCGAGCCCTCCGGCACGCGTCGGCTCGGGATCAGGCGAGCATCAAGCGCTCGCCTTTCGGCTTCGGGACCGGTTCGCCGAACTCACGTGCCGTATCGATCCAGAGCTGTATCGCCTCCTTCACCTGCCTGAGCGCTGCCTCCTGGCTGTCGCCGTGCGCCATGCACCCCGGCAACTCCGGCACCTCGGCGACGAAGGTCTGGTCCTGGTTGCTCCAATAGGATGATTTCATACTTGTGAATCACTCGTCCCTCCCAACTGATATTTCAGGATCACGCGGCGTATCTGCCGCACCTGGTAAGGCTTGACGTTCGCGCCGTCCCGCTGCAGGCGGTTGCGCGCAGCTCGGTCTCCATCCGCCCGAACAGTCCGAGTTCCGCATCTCCGGGAGGCAGGACGAGGCGCGCGTGCGCCATGCGGGCGAGCTTCTGGGCAAGTTCACCGAACGCGTGGAGCGACAGCGACTCAGAGCACGTACGACATGGCCGCCCCCAGGATCACGACCAGCGCCACGGTGACGCTGCTGATCACGACGGAGGTCCCGTAGGCTATGCCTACGTTGAAATGCGGGGTATCGAGATTGCGGGCGATGTTGTCCAGCGTCAGGCGGGCGAACGGGATGCCCAGCGGGCTGGCAAAGATGTCGTCGCGCGTCTTGAACACGTTGACGATGGCGATGTAGAAGGGCACCAGAAAGACGCCGCCGGTTACGAGCAGGAAGCCGTGCCGGGCGACCGAAGGCAGATCGCGAAACCCGCGCCTCGTGAAGTTCTCGCGCACCTACGTCAGGCTCCGGCGGTCAGACCGTCACCTTCGCAAGCCAGTCGTCGTCGAGGTCGATGCCGAAGCCGGGTGCGTCGCGCGGGACCAGGTAGCCGTCCTCGATGACCGGGGTGCCGGGAAGTGCCACGGTCTCCGCCAGCGGCACGCCGGGCGATGATACTCCGCTGGAGCGCTCGCCCCAGGTCACCGCTGGCATGGCCATGGCCAGGTGCTGGCCGTACGGGGTGTTCATGCCGCCGTGCGGGGCGACGGCGATGCCGGCAGCCTCCGCGATGTGGCAGATGCGCACGCACGCGGAGATCCCGCCGGCCCACTGCAGGTCGGGCTGGAAGTAGTCGACCAGCCGCCGCCCGGCGGCCTCCATGAACGGCCGGGCCAGATACCAGTGCTCGCCAGTGGCCAGGCTCTGCCCGGGCAGCCGCCGCCGCACCTCGGCGAAGCCGGCCATGTCGTCCGGCAGCAGGTAGTCCTCGATCCAGCGCAGCCGGTACGGGCGCAGCGCCTCGCCGAGCCGCACGGTGTACTCGACGTCCAGCGCCATCCAGCAGTCGAGCATGAGCTCCGCGTCGGGACCGACGGTGTCGCGCGCCGCGGCCACCATCTCCTCGGTGCGGTGAATGCCCTCGGTGCCGTCCTCCGGCCCGTACGGGTTGGGCAGCTTGAACCCGCGGAAGCCTAGCTCCCGGTACCACTCCAGGTCGAAGCCGGTGGCGTAGCAGGGGATCCGCTCCTTCTGCGGGCCGCCGAGCAGCGCGTACACCGGCACCCCCAGGCGCTTGCCCTTGGCGTCCCACAGCGCCAGGTCCACGGCGCTGATCGCGTGCGCGGTCAGGCCGCCTCCGCCATAGGCGGCGCTGATGCGGACCATCACGTCATAAAGCTTCCCGGTGGCGGTCACCGGCTCGCCGACTAGGTGGTCGCGGAAGTGGTCGTTGATGATCGAGGCGACCGGCCCGGCGAATCCGCAGAGGCCCAGGCCGACGGTGCCGTCGTCGAGCGTCGCCAGGCACGCGCACTGCTTCCAGCCCGGACTGGCCTTGGTGCGGGCGCCGCGATAGCGCGCGTAGCGCTCGGTGGGAGCGGCCGGCTGGCGGCCGCGGCGCTGGTACGGGCCGGACCGCTTGATGCCCCGGCCCAGATCGACCGCGAACGCGCGCACGTCCTTGATCGTCACGGGCGCTATGCCACCAGGCCGGGCAGCAGGCGCTCGTACACGCCGAACGCCTCGCCTTCGGTCTCCTCGGGATCGGCCATCTTCATGAACGAGGCGCTGCCCGGATCGGCACCGCCCGCGAAGTGCCCGTGGCTCTCGAACGCCGGCTGGTCGGTGCCGTGCCAGACCACCTCGCGGTCGCGCAGCACCACCATCTCGCCTGCATAGCGGTCGACCAGGCGCTCGCGCTCGTCGCGGTAGAACAGCGCCTGCTCGCAGGCGGTGCGGCGGATGCTGGCCACGATCGGCGGCGGGTCCTGCACGTCCGAGTCGAACTGCGCCAGCGGCGGCTGCAGGTCGGTCCGGAAGTCGATCTTGTCCAGGTCGACGGTCCCGTAGCCGCGCTCGGCCGCCACCAGCAGGTGGTTGCGGTCGCGGCGGAACGGCGGCGCCGGCCAGTCGCTTGTGGGATCGTGGCCCATCAGGTGGGCCACGCACGCGTCGGTGGCCGTGGTCTGGTCGCCGGCGATCAGCGCGTCGGGCACCACCGGGCGGCCGCCCCACTCGCTGCCCTGCTGGCCGACTAGAGCGTCGACGATGTTCAGGCAGGGGTCGGTGATCATGGCCAGGTCCGGCAGCACGTAGGACAGCCGGATGGCGTGGTGGAAGTAGTGGCGGACGCGCCCCTCCGGGCGGTTCGGCGGCGGCAGTCCGAACAGGTTCTTCATGCACAGGGTGACGCCCATGAACACGTGGTTCTTCATCTTGGCGACCGACACGAACTCGTCCGACTCGCCGATGCAGGAGGTCAGCAGGTAGCGGTCGAACATGTTGCCGCCCCCGGGCACGTCGTACAGGCGCTGCGGAGGCTGCGAGGCGTCGACCACCTCGACCCCGAACTCGCGCAGCACCTCGGCCGACTCGAAGTTGGAAGGAATGGTCTTGGAGGCCGTGTGCACGCAGGTGTCGGCGGCGGTCAGGGTCGCGTTGGTGCGGGCGCGCAGCAGGCGCAGCACGGCGCGCATCACCTCCTCGTCCACCAACTCCTGGCGCCGGCCGTGATGGCGGGCGGTGTCGGGGTGCATCATGTTGAACTTGATGACGATGCGGCGCGCCCGCTCCAGCCGCTCCCAGGAGCGTGTCAGCGGCTCGGTGATGCGCTGTAGCGTCCGGTAGATCTCGTCCGCCGAGGCGCGGTGGTCGCAGCGCTCGGCGCGCACGGTGTATCGCTTGCTCATCGTCTCTCCTTCAGCCCTCCGACAGCTTACCCTATGCGACCTGGCGGGCGGCGGCCGGGTCCCGGTCGGGATCAGGGGGGCGAGACGGCCCGTGGGGCTGCATGGGGCGGGCGAGCTGCCGCTCCACGGCCAGGTAGCCGGCCCCCGCGTAGACCAGGTTCGCCACGATCACCGACAGCCAGACGACGCCGACCGGCGCTCCCAGCACGTCGGCCAGCAGGATCGCTGCGGCCGACAGGACCGTCAGCCGCAGCGCCGCGATCGCCGCGCCGCGCCACGACCGGCGCAGCCCCTGAAAGCTCATGATCACCACCATCCCGGCGCCCATCACCCCGTAGGTGAGCGGGACGCTGCGCAGGTAGCTGGTCGCGTAGCCGATCACGACCGGATCGTCGGTGAAGGTGCGGGCGATCGGCCCGGCGAAGGCCACCGCCAGGATGCCCAGCCCGCTGCCGAACGACAGCGCGAACACCAGCGCGGTGCGGTACGACCGGCGCGCGCGCTCTGGGTTGCCGGCCCCCATGTTCTGGCCGATCAGCGCCAGGCCGGCCACACCGAAGCCGATCGCCGGCAGGAACGAGAAGACCTCGGCTCGCAGGCCCACCGACACCGCGACCGCCCCCTGGTCCCCGAAGGCGCGCGACACCATGGCGGTCAGCACCGCCATCGCCAGGGGCCCCATCATGCTGGTGAGCGAGGCCGGGAAGCCGATCGACAGCACTCGCGTCACCGATTCGGCGCGGATCACCAGCCGGCGGAACCTGAAGCGGACCATCATGTCGCGTGTGGCCAGCAGCGTGATCCCGGACACCAGCAGCACGACCTGCGAGATGACGGTGGCGATGGCGGCGCCGCGCACGCCCAGCCGCGGGAACCCCAGCCAGCCGAAGATCAGGAGTGGGTCGAGCACGATGTTCAGCCCCGTGGAGATGGCGAACAGCATGGTGACGGTGGTGTTGTCGCCCTGCGAGTTGAAGCCGAACATGGCCGCGAAGAACAGGAAGATCAGCACCATCGCCGAGCCGGTGATGGTCAGGTAGTCCCGGGCCAGCGGAAAGATCGCGTCGGTGGCGCCGACCGCGCGCAGGATCGGCGTGCGCAGCGCCAGCACCAGCGTGGTCAGGACCACCGCGGCGATGAAGTTGAGCACGAACGACTGCCCCAGGATGCGCTCCGCCTCGTCGATGTTGCGGGCGCCGATGCTCATCGCCATCAGCACGCCGGAGCCCACCGTGATGCCGATCGTCAGCGATACCGACGCGAACAGCGCGATCTGCGACATGTTCACGGCGGCCAGCGCCTCGTCGGCAAGCTGACTGACCCAGAACGCGTCGACCGCCTGGTACAGGGTCTGGAAGAAGATCGACAGCATCACCGGCCAGGCGAGCGCCCAGGTGTGGGCCGGGATCGCCCCGGCGGTCAGGTCTCGGCCGCGCATCGGCGGCGCACTATATCACCCGGTGGATGGCAGCGGTCAGCCGCCGGCGATCGGGTTGTCGCAGCTCCGGTACCCGCATAGGATCCGTTCGATGCGAGTTCCGGACTTCCAGCGCAGCTTCCTGACCTTCACCAGCGACGACGACCGCAAGCAGTCGAGGACCAGATCGCACGCCGCGCCCTACCGGTTCAACGCGGCGCGCATCCAGCTCGAAAGCGTATGCACGCTCACCGGCGCCGGCGGCGCGACCCAGCGCTACGTGCTCGGCGCCTCCTGCAAGAGCGAGGTCGTCGGGCGCGACCGCGACCTGTGGCTGCACCCCAACGCCGACTTCTGCCCGGTGGCCAGCGACTCGGAGATCCTCATCCTGAAGAGCTGGATCACCAACCAGACCGAGGTGATGCTGGAGCCGCCGACGCTGGGGCGCCAGCCGGAGCGGCAGGTCGGCCTGACCGCGGATCTGTTCGCCGACTTCGAGATCCGAGTGATGGAGGCCGAAGGTGAGGTGCTGGACTCGACCGAGCGCATCATCGAGGCCACCTACGCGCAGCGTCCGCTGGTGGCGCGCCTGCAATACGACGATGCCGGCTACCGGGTCTGCATCGACCATCCGGTCAAGACCATGAACGTCAACCCGCGCGACGGCGTGTTCCAGACCGACACCGGCCCGATCCTGCTGCCGGACTTCGCGCGCGAGCGTGATCAGGGCCTGTTGGTGTCGGCGTTCGAGCTGGCGTTCGCGGCATTCAACCGGCCATCGTTCGCCGAAGTGGTGATCCGCCGGCCGACGCCGGTCACCGAGGACGGGACAGTCACGGCCAACTACTACGAGGAGACCAGGAGGATCGACGCGATGGACAACCGGGTGCTGGCGCTATGAGCCGCTCCGCGATCAAGGGGGGGACGGGGTTCGACGCGGAGCGGACGCAAGAGATCCTGGCCGACTTCCGCCGCGAAGGGTACTGCGTGATCGGCGGCGTGCTCGACTCCGACGAGGTCGCGGCGCTCCGCGATGCGACCGACCACTACATGGACGACGAGGCGGCGATGGCCCATGGCTACGTGGAGCGCGACCACATGCTGCGCCACACCAACGAGCTGGATCCGATTTTCCTGGACCTGCTCGTACGCGAGCCGATCTACAGCCTGATGGAGACGCTGTTCGGCGAGAACTTCCAGCAGTGCGGCGCGAACGTGCTGCGCTCGGGCCGCGGCGTGGCGATCGAGCACTGGCACGTGGACGACGGCCTGTTCTTTCCGCTCCCGGACGACGTGCCACGCCACGATCCGCGCATTCTGATGCCCGTCTACTGGCTCACCGTGCAGATGGCGCTGAGCGACATCGAGCGGATCGAGCACGGCCCGACGCAGTACGTGCCGGGCAGCCACTACTCGGGCCGCAACGCGCCGGACAACGGGACCCCGGAGTTCGAAGGGCGGGGGCCCGAGTCCATCTACTGCAAGGCCGGCGACATCTACCTGCACGACCCGCAGTGCTGGCACCGCGGCGCGCCCAACAATTCCGACCGGGTGCGCTACCTGCTGCAGTCGCAGTACGGAGCGAGCTGGGGCTTCCACCGCTACAACGCCTACATCTGCCACAGCATGCCCGAGCGGCTGCTGGACGGCGCCGACAAGCGCCTGCTGGGCCTGATCGGCCCGCAACGCCGCCACCCCGAGCAGCGCTACGTGACCGACGACTACCTCGATTAGAACGGGGAATCCGCTCGAACTCGCCGTCATCCCTCGGAATGGCGAGCAACAGGTCGGCGAACGTCGGCGAGCGCCGGCTCAAGATCGTCGTCACGAGTTGCTGAGGAGTCTGGGCGTCGGAGTCGAGGACGAGATCGGTAGCGCGCAGAGGGTCGAGACGAGCCGCGAACTCTTCGTTGTTCCTTCTCAAGAAGCCCGGGGACCGTGAGAGCGACCTTCCGGAGTCCCCTTGTACCCGGCGACATGCCACGTCATGGGAGACGAGCAGGGTCACGAACAAGGGGCTTCCAGACCACGTGAGCGCATCGAGAAACGGATCAGGCTAGTTCCTGTCCGGTAACCGCCGGTTTGAGAGAGGGAGCCAGCGGGGAGCGCCTGTAGGGGGCTTGCCGGGCATGTGAGTTGACCGTAGATCCACGACGACGGCGTCATGTCGGCCGGCTCCAGACCACTCTTCTTGTGGAACACCACGTGCTCCACCCCCAACTCCTTGGCGTCGCTCAGATTCTGCTTCGAGGCATAGCCTCCATCGAACGCTGCGCGCTGCGGCGGTTCACCGAAGGCCTCCACGTGCCGCCTCAGCATCGGCAGGCAGCGCGTGCTATCGGCAGGGTCAATCTGCGGCGCTTGGAATACACTTGGTTGTTCGGTGCGTGTCGTGCGCATTGGGCTCTCCGGGTGTTTCGGTTGTTTCGTGGATTTGCACCAGCGATGATAACCAAAACACCCTTTCTTCAACCCACCAAACCATCAATTCACTCCTGATCAACGACTTGTGAGTTTGCGGACAGGAACCAGGATACGGGACAATGTGGCGAGTTCGATGAGTGTTCCGGCGGGTGAGGTCAAGGAGAGACTGTCTCTCATAGTAGATAGAAGGAACAAGATTGCGCATGAGGCGGACATACGAAAGATTCACGCTCTGGAACTTCGGATTAGTCCGAAGTTCCAGAGCGTGAATCTCTCGTAACTTCATTGACAGAAATTAGTTGCAAGGTGATCTGCGTGCTGATTGGCGTCGTTTCGTGTCCATGTAGATGGTGGTGAATAGCGGCGAGATACATGCTATTTGATCTTGACATATCGTGACTTGTGTGTATTCTGTTGCCACAGATCAGTAGTCATGTACATCGAGTCTGTCCCCAACCGCTCCTCTCCCCCTGCCATCCTGCTCCGCGAGTCCTACCGCGAGCACGGCAAGGTCAAGAAGCGCACGCTCGCGAACCTCTCCAAATGGCCCCCTGATCTGGTCGACGGCTTGCGCACCCTGCTCAAGGGCGGCCACGCCTTCGCCTCGGTCTCGGATGCGTTGCTGCTCACGCGCTCGCTGCCCCACGGCCACGTCGCCGCCGTGCTGGGCATCCTCAAGCAGCTCGGACTCCATACCCTCATCGCCCGCAAGGCCAGCCGCTCGCGCGAGCTGATCATCGCCATGATCACCGCCCGCGTCATCGACGCGCAGTCCAAACTGGCCACCGCCCGCGCGCTCTCACCGCCCAGCGCCGTGTCCACCCTGGGCGAGTCGCTGCGGTTGGGGGAGGTCGATGAGAACGAGCTCTACGAGGCGATGGACTGGTTGGTCGGGCGCCAGGCGGCGATCGAGGACCGCCTGGCCGAACAGCACCTCAGCGAGCACACGCTGGTGCTCTACGACGTGAGCTCGACCTACTTCGAGGGCAGCCACTGCGAGCTGGCGCAGTTGGGACACAGCCGTGACGGCAAGTCGGGCACGCTGCAGATCGTGTTCGGGCTGCTGTGCACCCAGGAAGGCTGTCCGGTGGCGGTGGAGGTATTCCCTGGCTCTACCGCCGACCCGAAGACGGTGAGCGCGCAGGTGGACAAGATCCGCACCCGCTTCGGGCTCACGCGGGTGGTGCTGGTCGGCGACCGCGGGATGCTGAGCGCGGCGAGGATCCGCGAGGACCTGCAAGAGGTGGAGGGGCTGCGCTGGATCACCACGCTGCGCGCGCCGACGATCCGCAAGCTGGTGGCCGCCGGCGAGGTGGCGCCGTCGTTGTTCGACGAGCGCGACCTGGCCGAGATCACCAGCGAGGAGTTTCCGGGCGAGCGGCTGATCGTGTGCCGCAACCCGTTGCTGGCCGACGAACGGGAGCGCAAGCGCCAGGAGCTGCTACAGGCCACCGAGCAGAAGCTGGCCCCGATCGCTCAGGCCACCCAGCGCGTCCATCAGCCGCTACGGGGCGAGGCCGAGATCGGCATGCGGGTCGGCAAGGTGATCAATCACTACAAGGTGGGCAAGCACTTCGTGACCGAGATCACCTCCGAGTCGTTCAGCTTTCGGCGCGATGAGGCCAAGATCGACGCCGAGCAGGCGCTGGACGGGCTGTACATCGTGCGCAGCAACGTGGAGCCGCAGGTGCTCGACGCGGCGCAGACGGTGCGCGCCTACAAGGGGCTGTCGAAGGTGGAGCGGGCGTTTCGGTGCATGAAGTCCGTGGACCTGAAGGTGCGCCCGATTCACCACCGGCGCGCCGATCGGGTGCGGGCGCACGTGCTGCTGTGCATGCTGGCCTACTACGTGGAGTGGCACATGCGGCGCTCGCTGGCGCCGTTGCTGTTCGACGATCACGATCGACAGGGCGCCGAGCGCAAGCGGGTCTCCGAAGTGGCGCCGGCGCAGCGATCGGCGGCCGCGGCGGCCAAGGCGTCGAGCAAGCGCACCGAGGACGGGTTGCCGGTGCAGCTTTCGCACGCTGATCACTGAGCTGGGCACGCTGACGGCGAACACGATGCAGGTTGCAGAGGGCGGCAGCACGTTCACGCTGCACACGCACCCGACGCCGGTTCAGCAGCGCTGTTTCGAGCTGCTTGGGGTCACGCCCCGCATGTAGCCATGCACAGGAACCTGCACCATTGAGAAACTACCCTGACCACAAGGACTTCAGGCAATTTCGCTCCTGGAACTTCGGATTAGTTGCTCTACGGTGCCGCTCCAGGAGGATTCCAGGAGAGAGAATTACATGAGAGAAAGAGCTTCATTGGTTGCGGCGATCGTAGTGGTGCTAAGCGGCTGTGACAGCATGAAGCCGGACCCGATGCCCATGGCACCGAGCCTTGACGGCACGTGGTATTTTGCCGGCTTTGCGGCGACGATCGCCGGGGAGAGTGTCACGGTGACAGTCGGCGACGGGACGACGTCGATGGCCGGCGCGGTCATGATCACCGTCGACGCGGACGCCGACCCCAACACCATTACGGTCGCGGGCTCGTTCATCGTCGCGCTGTCGAGCGCCTTCGCGCCGCAGCCGGTGACCCAGGTGGTCGGCTGCAAGGGTACCCCGTGCATGGCCCCGTAGCCGGGGTTCAGTAGCGCACGACGAGTTGCGCGAGCACGTTGTCCTTGGCGTCGTCCCGGCCCAGCAGGCCGGAGGCGGCGCCGGGATTCCACTCGAACCACAGATTGGCGCCGGCCGCGGCCGAGACGTGGTCGCTCAAACGCAGCCCGGCGCGCGGCGCCAGGTGGAGCGCCCGCTCCGTGATCCCCCACGCGCCGATCACGCCGACGCTCAGCGTCTCCCGGAACAGGCTGGTGTCGAGTCGGCCGACCAGGTAGACCGTGGACGGCTCCTCCTGGAGCAGGTAGAAGTCGCGGAGCGCGACGACGACGTTCTCCACGAGCGGGCTGTACTCCGACTTCAGCTCCGCGTCGGGATGCAGGATCAGCCGGTGGTACCAGGCGGCCGAGACGTTGAACGGCTGTTGGCCAATGGAGACAGCGCGGTCGGCCTGCACGGCGTACAGGATCTCCGGCCGCTTGACGTCGATGCGGGTGCCGTCCGTATTCTCGGTCAGCTTGAGACCGGCGTCGGCTGACAGCACGAACCCGGCCAGGGCCGCGCTGGCGCCGACGCCGAAGTTGTGGGCGCGGTTGTAGCCGGGTACGACGGCGCCCCTGATGGAGTAGTGGGTCTCGTCCCCCACCGTGCGCCTCGTCTCCCGGACCCCGGTCAGGTCGAAGTCCGGCGTCTGGTCGCGGAAGAACGAGTACGTGAACTGCGCGTCCACGTCGAACGACGTATAGGATAGGGCCGCGTGCACGGAGTGCGCCCACTCCGAGAACAGGGCCACCCGCGGGTTCTCGAAGCGTGCGTCGATGTCGTAGTTGACGAGGGTCAGGTCGAAGTCCAGCTCGGCGATGCCGATCAGGTCGGGAGCCAGGAACGGCACGTAGACCATTTCCAGGCTCAGCGCGTCGTCCAGGTAGGCGGTGACGTGGATCATGGGGTCGGCCAGCGGGCTCTCGAATGCGTCGCCCAGCCCCAGGGTGGAGGTGTTCGTGTGGTTGACCACGTCCAGGGGGCTCAGCAGGTCGATCTTCCCCCAGCGCACGAACTTCTGGCCGACGTCGACATCGAAGGCGTCGGTGCGCAGCGTGACGTACGCCTGGCGGACGATGAACTCGGGGTCGATCACAGTCACCTCGCCGATGCGCCGTTCGACGGCCGTCTCCGGCACCGCGACGTGCTCGCCGATCTGGGCGAAGGCTTGGAGCTCGGCGAATGCCCCCAGATCGCCGGTGGCGTTGACCGCCTCCACCTGTGCGGCGGCCGTCAGCCGCACCCGTTCGTTGGTGTAGAGCCGTCCCTCGGCCACCAGGCCGTAGTGGTCGAGCTGCACGAAGCCGCCCAGCGACAGGTCGATGCCGTCCGCCAGGGCGTGCGGCGCCGACAGGGCCAGCCCCGCAGCCAGCGCGATCGGGCGTAGCACGCCCCGGACCGATCCGAGTAGGTGTCTCACTGCCGTTGCAGGTAGCGGTGCGTGAAGTAGCGGTCGGGGATGTCATCCGTGAACGACAGCCGTTCGGCGACGATCTCCGAAACGTGCCCGGTCTGGTGGTTGATCATGTGCACCCGTGACGGGTAGGCCAGCCCGTCCTCCCGGTACAACTCCAGCACCGTGAGCTCCTTGAGCAGGTCGTCGGCCAGGTCGTAGAAGAGGATCCGCTCGGCGACGAAGTCGTCCTTGCGGATGTAGTGCTCCTCGCGCGAGTAGCCGAACTCGCGCTGCAGATCCGGCGTCCTGCCGCGCACGTCCAGTACGTAGTGCCCGCCGCTGCCGGGCGCGTCCTCCAGCAGGGTGTGGACGTACTCCGCGTCGTCGCGGCTGATCAGGTCGCGGAAGGTGAAGTCGCTGCCCATGAAGTAGCCGCCGCCGGCGGTGCTCAGGTCGACCCGCTTGACCCTGCCCACGGCCGGCAGGTAGAGCCACATGCTGTCGTCTCCCTGGTTGATGTTGGAGTGCACCAGCAGCGCCGTGCCGCGCACGTTGGGCGGAAAGGTGAACACGAACAGCCGGTCTTCACGCTCCGGAGAACGCCGCTTCTGGTATGCGGTGACGCGCGTCACGCGTCGGTCTCCGCCGGGGGAGACGACCGTCAGAGTCAGCTCGCCGCTCAGGTTCTCGATCCGGGTCAGGGCGCCGGACCGTTCGAGGATCTGTTCGACGTCCTGGGCGGACAGCGGCCCCGGTATCCCCAGCAACGCCGCGAGCGCCAGCGTCAGCGGGATCGACGCAAGCAGGCGGCGGGTGTTCAGCGGTTCCTCCCTTGGCGTGCGGGCAACTCCCATGTCGCGATGAACAGGCTCAGGACGAAGGCGCCCGCGATGGCGGCCGCGATCATCATACCGAAATGGACGGCGCCCGCGAACGAGGAGAGCGCCAGGCTGAGGAAGGCAACCACGGAGGTCAGGAAGCTCATGAAGACCGGCACGCCGCTGCCGCGTGCGACGGCGATCGCCAGCCGGATCCCGGCGATGGTGCCCACCCCGCGGCGCCAAGCCGCGACGGGCGAGCGGCGCAGCGCGTTGATCACGTGGATGGTGTAGTCGACTGTCAGCCCCAGAGTGACCGCGATCGCGATCACGGTGTAGTCGTCGAGATGCACGCCGAACAGGGGTACGGCCCCGGCCACGGCCAGCAGGATCACGCAGGGCGGCAGCAAGCTGAGCGCCGCGAGCTTCAGGTCCCGGAACGCCGCCAGCACCGTGAGGAAGATGAGCAGCGCGCCGCTGCCGAAGGTGCGCAGCCAGCCGTTGCGCAGCCGGGCGGCGTGACCGAGCAAGTCCTGCACCGGCCCCGTGACCCGCAGGGTCCATCCGTCGGGCAGCTCGGCGCGGAGCGCGCCAACCAGGTCCCGGAATTCGAGCAGCGTATCGAAGTCGCGGTAGCGGAGGATGCCGTGCACGCGCGCCACGCTGAAGTCGGCGTCGGCGAGCGCGTCGTAGGCGGCCGGGTTGGCCGAGGCTGCGAAGAACAACAGGTATTGCGAGACCAGCCGCTCGAAGGCGGCGGGGTCGGGTTCGTCCGGCAGCCGCCGGGACTCCGGCTCGCCGTCGGTGAAGTACGAGTTGATGCGCTCGATCACCGTCAGCAGCGACTGGTGATGGCCGATCTCACCGCTCCGGGCCAGCGACCGGTGGACGCCCGCGAGCCGTTCCAGCGCTGCGCGCCGCACGAACGCATTCGGCTCCCCGGCGTCCAGCTCGATCGCGAACGGCACGGTGCCGGCGAACTTCCCGTTGAAGATACGCTCCGCCTGCACGATCGTCGATGCTTCCGGAAGCTGGTGGAGCGGGTACGGTTCCGGGCGGAGCCGGGGCAGATTCAGCGCCGCCAGTGCCGCGATTATGGCGAGGACCAGCGCAGCCGCGACCCGATGGCGCGCGAGCGCCAGCACCAGGGTCACCAGCAGCCGGCGGATATGCCGGATGATCAGGCGCGGCGCGCGGAGCGCGCGTCGGCGGACAGGCCCGAACGCCGGCACCCACCAGAGCGCCAGCAGCAGCGCCGCCAGCGCCCCGGCGCTGACCGTCACGCCGACGAATAGGTGGGCGCCGCTGCCCAGCCCGATCAGGCTGAGGAAGCCGATGACGGTGGTGGCCGCCGTCAGCGCCAGCGGCAGTGCCAGGTAGGCGCGGGTGGTGGGCGCCGAACCGTCTCCGATGGATCCCAGGTGGTAGCCTGAGTGAATGGCGTAGTCGCTGAGCAGGCCGCCGGCAAACACCGGCAGCAGGACCAGGAGAGGAGTGGCGGCCGCGCCCAGGAGCGTGAACACCGCGTAGCCGATGCCGGCCGCCGAGGCGGTCGCGGCCAGGGCCAGCAGCACGCCGCGCGCGGTGCCGAACGTCAGCAGGAACACCACGGCGATCAGGACGCCCGCGAACGGCAGCAGGGCGCGCACATCGCGGGTCATCAGCCGGGCGACCACGACGGCGATCGGGCGCAACCCGGTGAAGTGGACGGCGACGTCTTCCCCGGCGAGGGTGCGCTGCAGCTCCTCCAGGCGCTTTACCAGCTCCTCCGGCGGCAGCCGGGAACCGAGTTCCAGGTAGAAGGCCACGGTGCGGAGGTCGGCGCTCCAGTACGGATGGATCTCCGGAAACAGGGGGTAGGCGAGGCGGAGATCCTCCGCCGCCGCGGGGTCGTAGGCGTCCACCAGGTCCGGCGCCACGAACGGCCGCGCCGAGATGTCTTCGGCCGTGGAGCTGACCACGGTGGCGCGCAGCGGCGACGAGTAGCCGCGGACTCCTTCCAGCGCGCGGATGAACGCGTCCACGCGGGCGATCACGCTCAGGTTCGCGTGGTCCAGCCCGTCGCCGCCGCGCGCGGACAGGTCCACCGCCACGGCGACGACGTTCTCGCCCTGGGACGGCAGGCGGACCTCGCTGTCAGGGGCCGACAGCGCTTCCGTGCCGCCGCCGGCCGGCCGCAAGAGGACGACCGCTGCCACGAGCGCCGCGGCGCCCAGCGGAACGGCTATCCGTCTACCGTGCTCGAGGTTACACACGAAGTGATGATGGTCCCGCCACGTTCAATCATCCTCGCGTCGGAGGTTGCCGGATTGGCGCCGGAGCGGCAATCCGACAGCCTCCGGCGCCAAAGGTGGGGATGGGCCAAGAAGCCGGAGCCCGAGGCTCCGGCTTCTTGGGGCTCAGCAGATCAGGCCGCGTTTCGCCCCCGTGCCGTGCGCGATCGGGTTCTCGCCTATCCAGCGTTCGTCCATCGGCTCGCCGGCGCGCTGGTAGCGCGTGTCGGAGGAGACGCGCACGCGGTCGGTGTGGTTGTCGCCGGCGGAGTGCATGGTGTGCATGGTGAAGATCAGCAGGTCGCCGGCGAGGTAGTCGCTCATCAGCCAGCGGCCGCCCAGCCGGCCGGGGAGTGAGGTGGCGTCCTTGGTGAAGTGCCCGCCGTTGTGGCGGTCCACCCAGCGCGACGAGCCGGACAGGACCGGGTCCGCCTCCGGCGTGCCGGAGCAGTAGGTGTCGACGTCCATCCGGCCGTAGGTCTCCTGCACCTCGGTCAGGCGGTGCGAGCCTTCCAGGATCATCAGGCCACCCATCTCCAGAGGCACGTCGCACAGCGGCGTCCAGCCGGTCAGCAGGTTCTTCGTGCCCCGGCCCATGAAGACGATGTCGTAGTGAGGCGGGGTGGGGGTGTCGACCCCCGGCGACTTGGCGCGCACCCAGATGTAGTCGAAGTGCCGGACCGGCGCGTCGAAGATGCGCTCGAACACCGCCAGCATCGGTGCGCCGAACACCACCCGCTCCAGCGGCGGGTTGTGCCTGCCCTCGTCGTGTGCGGCCAGTACCGAGAGGCCGGGCTTCGCGATCCCCTCCTCGGGCGGGTAATCGGGATGGAGCTGGCCGGCCGCGGCGATGCGGCGGTAGAGTTCGTGCCCGGTTCCAGCACCTCGTCCCTCGGCAGCGCATCGCGCAGCAGCACGTAGCCATCGGTGTCGAGCCGCTCGCGCAACTCGGAGCCGGCGGCATCGGTCGCGGTGACGGCGAGCCTTCCCGGCGTGTGTAACTCGTCACGCAGCGGTCGGCCTTGGTAGGTGAGCTCGGCGGTCGCGGCGGTGTCCATGGCGCGGCTATTATGACATGGCCAGCGTATGAGAGGGATGGCGAGGGGGCGCGTCCGGTCGGCCGTCCTGGCGTGTCTGAGCGCTGTCTCGATGGCGGCGGCCGCCGAGGTGCGGCTGTCCACTTGTGCCACCGACCCGGCCCTGTGCCCGGAAGCTACGGGGCTGATCCACCCGCACGCCCCGGCGATCGACAGCTTCTTCACGTTCTCCGGCGGCGGCTCGGTCGGGGACTTCAACCGCGACGGACGGCAGGACCTGTTCCTGGTGACCGGTGGCGAGGCGCCGGACCGGCTCTACCTGAACCAGGGCGACGGCACCTTCCGGGAGGTGGCGGAGGCGGCCGGCGTGGCCGAGGTCCACCGCGGCCACGGCTCCGTCGTGGGAGACATCGACAAGGACGGGTGGCTGGACATCTTCGTCACCAGCCTGGGTCCGATGGCCGACGAGTGGAGCATGCCGGGCAACCATCTCCTGTGGCTGAACCAGGGCGGGCAGCCGGACGGGCTGCTGGCCGACGGGACACCGACGTTCCGGAACATCGCGCGGGAGGCGCGCGCCGACATGACGTCCTTCGAGCAGCCGTCCGGTATGGGGGCGGCGCTGGGCGACTACGACCGCGACGGCGACCTGGACCTGCTCGTGGTCTCCTGGCTGACCTGGGCCGAGGGCAGCCTGCTGCTGCGCAACGAGGGCATCCACGAGCGAACCGGCCTGCCACGCTTCTCCAACGCGACCCCGCGCGCGCGCCTGTTCAAGACGGAGATGCACGGCTTGACCGCGCACATCGTCGACGTCGACGGCGACCGGTGGCCGGAGGTGCTGGTGGCGGCCGACTACCGCACCAGCCGGCTGTATCACAACAACGGCGACGGCACCTTCGCCGACGTCACGCGCGAGGCGCAGGTGGGGCTGGACGGCAACGGCATGGGCAGCGTGCTGGCCGACGTGGACAACGACGGCCTGCTCGACTGGTACGTAACCTCGATCTGGACCCACACGCCGTTCGAGGACGCGACCGGGCACGTGCCGGGAACCGGGAACTACCTGTACCGCAACCTCGGCGGCGGCGCTTTCGACTCCGGGCCGCGCACCCGCGGACCGCTCGCGCGCGGCGGCTGGGGATGGGGCGTGGTGGCGGTCGATCTGGACCACGACGGCCTGCTGGATCTGGTGACCACGAACGGCTGGCAGGCGGAAAACGCCGACGGCCATCAGGAGTGGCTGGAGGACCCGACGAGCGTCTTCCACAACCGCGGCGATGCGAAGTTCCGGGACATCGCCGCCGAGGCCGGACTGGACCACCGCGCGGAAGGGCGTGGCATGGTCCGCTTCGACTACGACGACGACGGCGACCAAGATCTGCTGATCATCAACAGCCGCGGCGTGCCGACGCTGGTCGCCAACACGGGCGGGACCGCCTCCGGCAACTGGCTGCGCGTGGAGTTGCGCCCCGCGCTGGACCTGCCGGTGCCGGCGGACGGAGTCGGCGCGGTGGTGCGCGTCCGCACCGGCGAAACCACGCAGACCCGCCATATCGAGACCGGCGGCGGCTACCTGGGGTCCTCCGAGCTGAGCGCCCACTTCGGCCTGGGTGACGCGGCGGTCGCCGACGAGCTGCGCGTCGAGTGGCCGGACGGCTGCGACACGGCCACGCACGAGGTCGCGGTCAACCGCCGCCTGCGGCTGGAGCGCCCCGCCGGCTGCACGATGACCGTGGTCGTGCTCGACGAACATCACTGAGCGAGGAGAAAGCCATGGCATTGGAGATCGACGCGCGCGAAGCGCAACTCTTCCTGGACGACGAGGTGATCGAGCAGAGCGTGCGCGTGCAGCGCGTGATCCATCAGCCGTTCCGCTACTGGGGAAATCCCGTATACGCCCCTGACGCGCCTTGGGAGGGCGCAGGCGTCGTCTACCTGGCCGGCGTGTACATCGACGCGGCCGATGGCCTGTGGAAGCTCTGGTACGCCACGCTCAACCCGCCCGCCTATCCGGAGATCACTTACGCGGTCTGCATGCTCACCTCCACCGACGGCCTCCATTGGGAGCGGCCGGAGCTGGACGTGGTGCGCGCGCACGACGGCGGCTGGACCAACATCGTGCTGGACATGGGCGACGTGGGCGGCACCGGCGCCGCGACGATTCTGCACGAGCCCGAGCACGGCGACGAGCCGTGGACGCTGGTGATCAGCTCCTGCGAGGCCGGCACCTGGAACTACAAGGGCTACATCCTGCGCTCCGCCGACGGCGTGCACTGGCGCTGGGAGCGGCCCATGCCGAACGGCGTCGACCACGGCATGCACGACCGCTGCACGGCCATGCGGGGCCCCGATCCGGAGTTCCCGTACGTCTTGCTCAGCCGCGGCAGCGAGGACGCCAGGCGCTGGGGACTGGTGCGCAGCGCCCACCGGGTGGCGATCAACGCGGACGCCGCCGACGGCCCGCCGCGCCGCGTGCTGACCCCCGACCTGGAGGACGACCCGGCCGGGCAGATCTACCACGCCTACGGCTTCCGCTACGAGAGCACCTACGTTGGGCTGTTCCAGTGGTACTGGGAGCACGACCGGCCGTGGGCGGAGATGGAGCTGTTGACCAGCCGCGACAGCGTCACCTGGCAGCGCCCGCGGCCGCGCGGGCCTTTCTTCTCCCCCACGCCCGGCGGCGGCCGCGTGGGGGCCTACGACGCGGCGCGCACCGACACCGCGCTGTCGCCGCCGGTGCGCACCGCGGAGCGGAACGAGGCGGGCTCGCCCGCGCCGAACATGGAAACGCTGTGGTTCTACTCGTGGGGAGGCCCGGCCATGCACGGCGACCGCCACCTCACCTTCGGCGCCACGATCGGCGTCGCACAGCTCCGCGGCGACGGCTTCTGCTCGCTGCGCGCCCGCCGCTTTCCCGGCACCGTGGTCACCAGGCCGTTCACGTGGCCGAGCGGCCGGCTGCTGATCAACGCGGTCGGCCTGGGCGGCGGCGGCAACGCCAGTCTGCGCACGGCCGTCCTGCGCGAGGACCTGTCGGAGATCGATGGGCTGGGAGCGGGGGACGCGGACCCGCTGTCGCGCGACGGCGTCCGCCAGGAACAGACGTGGCGCGGCGACGGCGCCGGCATCGAGCGGCTGGCCGGCAAGACCATCCGCCTGCGTTTCCTGATGGACAATACCGACCTGTACGCGTTCCGGGCGTCCGGCGACACGGCGTCAGGTTGACGCGGCGTCCGGCTGACGAGTAAGGAGACAGACATGACCGCAACGCCCGGCACCACGGTGCCGTTCCTGGACCTCGGCGAGCTTGAGGATCGAGACAACGTGGACCTGCGGCCCACGGAGGCCGTCAAGCACCCGGCCAATCCGGTGCTGCAGCCCGGCCACGCCCACGAATGGGACTGCAAGCGCGTCGGCAACTGGGCCGGCGACATCCACTGGGACGCGGACGAGTCCGTCTTCAAGTGCTGGTACTACGCCTCCGACCTGGAAGGGACCCCCTCGATCGGCTACGCGCTGAGCGCCGACGGCGTGCTCTGGGAGAAGCCGCGCCTGGGGCTCTACGACTACGGCGGCTCCACCGACAACAACATCTGCTTTCGTCCCGTGACCGGTGCCACCAGCCACTTCTGCCTGAGGGTCGACGACGACGCTCCCGCCGGGCGGCGCTACCAGGCGCTGACCTGGTCCGACGCGCCCGGCATCGACGGCAAGCGCAATTTCCCATACTACTCGCCCGACGGCATCCACTGGACGCTGACGCCGACCCCGGAACGCGCCTGCGCCATCGGCGACACCGCCGACGTGATCGACGATCCCGCCGACCCCGATCCGGAGCGGCGGATCAAGGTCTACACCCAGCACGGCGCCTGGTACGGTTCAGACCTGGAGCACCTGCGGCAGGGGCCGCGCGCGGTCATCGACCCGGCCGACGGGCGCGAGCAGGAGATCCACTTCATCTACGCGCTGCCCTACCGGGGCGCCTACGTGATGCTCTACGACTTCGACGCCGTGATCCCCTGGCCGCACCATGCCGAGCCCTTGGGCACCCGCAAGCGGCGCAAGCTGGCGGCCGGCGCCTACGCCGGCGACTGCCGGCTGGCGGTGAGCCGCGACGGCCTGGGCCCATTCCGGCGCATCCGGCCCGATCTGCCGGTGATCCCGATGGGCGACTGGGGAACGTGGGACGACGAGCTGCTGGTGCTGGGTGGCGGCAGCATGATTCCGTTCGACGACCGGGTCGTGCTGTTCTACACCGCGCTCTCGCACTTCGGAACCGGCTTCCTGTCCTATCCCTACTTCAAGTGCGAGATGGGCATGGCGACGCTCCGCCGCGACGGCTTCACCCACCTCTGCAATCGCGACGGCCTCACGCAGGCGACGGTCACCACCGCGCCGATCGAGGCCGGCGCCGGACCGGCCGCCCTGCACCTCAACGTCTCCGATCTGCGCCCGTATCGCGACTGGGTCGAGGTCGAGGTGCTGGACGCCGACTCGGGCCGGGTCGTGCCCGGATACGGCCGCGAGGACTGCCGGCACCTGATCACCGAGGGGCTGTCGGTGCCGGTCCGCTGGGATGGCCATACCGACCTGAGCGCCGCGCCGTGGCGCTACAGGCTGCGCTTCTACTTGTGGGGGCGGGCGCGCCTGTATTCGTTCGCATTCGAGGAGGTCGAGCGATGAACAAGACCAGGATCGAGCGGGTCGAGCCCATCCTGTGGGACCGGTGGCTGCTGCTCAAGGTGTACTGCGAGGACGGCACGATCGGCATCGGTGAGGGCGGCGTGCACGGCTGGCAGCGCCCCACCGCGACCATGATCGAGGTGATGGCGCGCTACCTGGTCGGACAGGACCCGGACCGCATCGAGCACCACTACCAGTGGCTGTACCGGTCCTCGCACTTCATGGGCTCGGTGGTGCAGGGGGCTCTGTCGGCGATCGACATCGCCCTGTGGGACATCAAGGGCAAGCGGCTGGGCGTGCCCATCCACGACCTGCTGGGCGGCCGCACCCGCGACCGCGCGCGCTGCTACATGCACGTGGCCGGCGGCACCATCGACGGCCTGGCCGCCGACGCACGTGCCAAGGCCGATGCCGGCTTCACGGCGGTCCGCTTCGATCCGTTCGGGCCGGACTTCCCCCGCTACCACTCGTACGCGAAGTGGGCGGACGAAGCGGTGCGCGCGGTGGCCGCGGTGCGCGACGCGGTCGGCCCGGAAGTCGACCTGTGCGTGGAGATCCACCGCCGCATGGCCCCCGCGGAGTCCATCGCCCTGGGCCGCCGGCTGGAACAGTTCAGCCCGTACTTCTACGAGGACCCGATGCTGCCCGACAGCCCCGCGGTGATGGGCGACGTGCACGAGCGCTGCAACCTGCCGATCGCGACCGGCGAGCGGTTCACGACCATCTTCGAGTTCCAGCAGGTGCTGGAGGCGGGCGGAGCCGCCTATGTGCGCCCCGACCTGTGCCTGTGCGGCGGCATATCGGGATGCAAGAAGGTGGCCGCGATGGCCGAGGCCCACCACGTGAAGGTGATTCCGCACAACCCCTTGAGCCCGATCAGCACCGCCGCCTGCGTGCAGCTCGACGCGTGCATCCCGAACTTTGCTCTGCAGGAATATACCGGTGAAGCCGAGCCGCCCAAGAGCGACCTGCTGACCGAGCCCCTGGTCCTGGAGGACGGCTACCTGATGGTCCCCGACGGCCCCGGCCTTGGCATCGAGGTGAACGACGCCGCGCTCGCCCGCCATCCGGTGCAGGACAAGGTGCTTGCCACCCCCCTCGGCTACGACGGATCCGTGCGCGACTCCTGAGCCCGAATCCAGGCGAGGAAGTCGACCAGTTCCTCCTGGAACTGACGATGTGCAGGCTCGTACGTGCTGGCGATCTCGCCAAGGCGGCCTGGATCGAGTTCGTGTCGTTACGAGGAGTGCGGACGCTGAACACCAGCCTGCGAAGGCTGGAATAGCGAGACATCTTCCCTGTTCATGGCCTGCCGTCGCTGTGCCGCCGCGCGCTGACCTCATCGGGCTGCGGCCGTGAGCGCAGCGAACCGTTCGAAGAAGTCCGGAAAGGTCTTGGCCGTGCACTCGGGATCCAGGACGGTGAGGCGGGCACGCGCAGGCCGGGACCGGGGGGCGTCAGTGGCTGAGGATCTGGCTCAGGAACAGCTTGGTGCGGTCGGACTGCGGGTTGTTGAAGAACTCGTCCGGGGTGTTCTGCTCGACGATCTGGCCCTCGTCCATGAGGATCACGCGGTCGGCCACCTGCGAGGCGAAGCCCATCTCGTGCGTGACGACCAGCATGGTCACGCCCGACGCCGCCACGTCGACCATCACGTCGAGCACCTCCTTGATCATCTCCGGATCGAGCGCCGAGGTCGGCTCGTCGAACAGCATGATCTTGGGCTGCTTGCACAGGGACCGGGCGATGGCCACGCGCTGCTGCTGTCCGCCGGAGAGCTGCCCGGGATACTTGTGCGCCTGCTCCGGGATCTTCACGCGCTCGAGCAGATCCATCGCCTGCTGCTCGGCGTCGGCGCGCGACATCTTGCGGACCCAGATCGGCGCCAGCGTGCAGTTCTGCAGCACGGTCAGGTGCGGGAACAGGTTGAATTGCTGGAACACCATGCCGATTTCCTGCCGAATCGCGTCGATGTTCTTCAGGTCGTTGGTCATCTCCTTGCCTTCGACCACGATCGATCCCTGCTGGTGCTCCTCCAGCCGGTTGATGCAGCGGATCAGGGTCGACTTGCCGGACCCGGACGGGCCGCAGATGACGATGCGCTCCTGCTGCGCCACGGTCAGGTCGATGTCGCGCAGCACGTGCAGCGTGCCGAACCACTTGTTCAGGCCCGTGATGCGGATGATCGGCTCCTTCTCGGCCGACTGGTCGGTGTCTGACATGCTTCGCTCCCTTGTTCCTAGCGCCGGGTGGTGTCGAGGCGTCTCTCCAGGTTGATCGAGTAGCGCGACATGGAGAAACAGATCACGAAGAAGAACAGCGCCGCGATCAGGAAGGTCTCGTGATCGACCTTGCCGATCCAGTCCGGGTTGGTCTGCAGCAGCCGCGCCTGCCCCAGGATGTCGAACAGCCCGATGGTGACCACCAGGGTGGTGTCCTTGAACAGGCCGATGAAGGTGTTGACGATGCCGGGGATCGAGATCTTGAGCGCCTGCGGCAGGATGACCAGGCGCATCATTTTCCAGTAGCTCAGGCCCATCGCCTGGGCCGCCTCGTACTGGCCGTTCGGGATCGCCTGCAGTCCGCCGCGGATCACCTCCGCCATGTAGGCCGAGGAGAAGGCGGTGACCATCACCATGACGCGGATGAGCTGATCGAGCGAGACACCGGGAGGCAGGAAAAACTCCAGGATGATGATCGCCACGAACAGCAGCGTGATCAGCGGCATCCCGCGTATCACCTCGATGAAGCCGATGGAGGCAAAGCGGATCACCGGCAGGGTCGAGCGCCGCCCGAGCGCCAGCAGGATGCCGATCGGCAGCGACATCGCGATGCCGGACAGGCCCGCCACCAGGTTCAACATGAAGCCGCCGAACTTGTCCGTGGAGATGCTGCGGATGCCGAACAGGCTGCCGATGACCTCGCCCTGCTCGTTGTAGATCGGCAGCCCGCCGACCAGCAGGAAGGTGGCGATCACCACGTACGCGATCGAGAATCGGCGGCCGTAGCGGGCGTAGGGGAGCTTGTCGAACAGCACGTACGCCACGGCCGGGATCAGGAGGATCACGGCGAGGTTGACCCGCCAGTAGGAGTCGTTCGGGTAGAAGCCGTAGAGGAACTGCGAGATGCGCTGGTCGATCCACGCCCAGCAGGCGCCCGCTGCCGTGCACTCCTCACCGGTGGCGCCACTGAAATCGGCGTTGAAGAACGCCCAACCCAGCAAGGGCGGCACGATGCGCCAGAGCACCAGCAGCCCAGCCACGGTGAGGACGGTGTTCAGCCAGCTCGAAAAGAGGTTGGTGCGCAGCCAGCCCAGCACGCCGACGGTCGTGACCGGGGCCGGGCGGCCCGGCACCATCTGTGCCCGCGTCCGGTAGAACGAGTGATCGGAGGGGGCCTGTCGCGCCTCGGGTTCGCTCATCACCGATCCAGACGATTTCATCGTTCCACCAGAGCGATGCGGCGGTTGTACCAGTTCATGAAGGTGGAGGTGAGGAGGCTCAGGGAGAGGTAGATGACCATGAAGAGGGAAATCACCTCGATGGCCTGTCCGCTCTGGTTGAGGATGGTATTGCCGACCGACACCAGGTCCTGGTAGCCGATCGCCACCGCCAGCGAGGAGTTCTTGGTGAGATTCAGGTACTGGCTGGTGAGCGGCGGGACGATGGCGCGCAGCGCCTGCGGCAGGATGATCTTGCGCAGGGTGAGCCCGGGCGGCAGGCCGAGCGCGCCGGCCGCCTCGGTCTGTCCCTTGCTCACCGACAGGATGCCGGCGCGCACGATCTCGGAGATGAAGGCGCCGGTGTACGTGGACAAGGCGATCCACAGGGCGACCAGCTCCGGCGTAACGCTGAAGCCGCCCTGCAGGTTGAACCGGCCCATCACCGGCATGTCGAAGGCGATGGGCCGGCCCAGGATGAAGTACATGATCAGCGGCAGCCCGACGATCAGCCCCAGCCCGGTCCAGCCCGCGGGGAATTTCTCACCGGTCGCCTCCTGCCGCGCCCTGGCCCAGCGTGCCAGGATCACCGTCGCGCCGATGGCGCCGATCAGTGCGATCAGGATCCCGATCGCGGCCGCTTCGAACATCGGTGCCGGCAACTGCACGCCACGGTTGTTGAGGAACACGGTGTCGGCGATGGAGATGCTGTCGCGCACCCGCGGCAGGGCCAGCAGGATCACCCACCAGAAGATGATCTGCAGCAGCAACGGGACGTTGCGCGTGAACTCGACGTAGACGGTGACGATGCGGCTGACCAGGAAGTTGCTCGACAGGCGCAGTACGCCGGCCAGGAAGCCGACGATCGTGGCCGCGACAACGCCGAGGGCCGCCACCAGGACGGTGTTCAGGCCGCCGACGATGAACGCCTTCCCGTAGGTGTGCGTCGAGTCGTAGGCGATCAGCCGCTGGTTGATGTCGAAGGCGGACGTGTCGAACAGGAAGCCGTAGCCTGGTGACAGATTGGCGCGCTGCAGGTTGGCGATCGTGTTCGAGACGACGATCGCAATGAACAGCGCCGCCCCCAGCACCAGCAGGAGCTGGAGGGCGAAGCTGCGCGGAGTACCGCCTATGAGCGGTACTCCGCGATGGCCTGACGGCTTAGCGGAACGGCGGCGCGTAGAGGATGCCTCCATCCGTATACAGCGCGTTCAAGCCGCGCTGCAGGCCCAGCGCGGTGTCCGGGCCGACGTAGCGGTCGAAGATCTCGGCGTAGTTGCCTTCCGCCGCGATCGCCCGCACGGCCCACTCGGCGTCGAGCCCCAGAATCTCGCCGTAGCTGCCCTCGGTACCGAGCATGCGGTTGATCTCCGGGTGGTCGGTGCCGGCGGCCAGCTCCATCACGTTGTCCTGCGTGATGCCGAGCTCCTCGGCGATGATCAGCGCGTTCAGCACCCAGCGCGCGATGTCCGCCCAGTGGTCGTCACCCTGGCGGACCAACGGCCCCAGGGGCTCCTTGGAGACGATCTCCGGGAACACCATGTGCGCGTCCGGATCGTCGAAGGTCGCCTTGGTGGCGGCCAGGCCGGATGCGTCCGTGGTGTACACGTCGCAGCGCTCCGCCTCGTAGGCGGAGCGGGCTTCCGCGTTGGTCTCGATCGGCACCGGCTCGTAGCTCATGTTGTTGGTGCGGAAGAAGTCCGCCAGGTTGAGCTCGGTGGTGGTGCCGGTCTGGATGCATACCGACGCGCCGTCCAGCTCGGTGGCGCTGGTGATGCCCAGCGACGTGCGGCCGATGAAGCCCTGCCCGTCGTAGTAGTTGACGCCGACGAAGGTCAGGCCCAGGTCGACATCGCGCGAGAACGTCCACGTGGTGTTCCGCGACAGCACGTCGATCTCACCCGCCTGCAGCGCCGGGAAGCGATTCGCGCCGGTCAGGTTCACAAACGAGATCGCGTTGGAGTCGCCCAGCACGGCCGCTGCCAGCGCCCGGCAGTAGGCGACGTCGAAGCCTTCCCAGTTGCCGTCGTCGTCGGTGTTCGCGAAGCCCGTGAGACCGGTGTTGATCCCGCACTTCAGCTCCCCGGCGGCCTGCACGGCGGCGAGCGTCTGCTGCGCCTGCAGCGCGGCGGCCCCCACGACCGCGAACACGGCGGCCAGTCCGACCGCCTTGATGTGAGTTGTCGTCTTCATCAGATTCCCACTCCTCCTTGGTTCCATCCGATGGTTCTAACGGGCGCTTTCCGCAGCCCCGCGTGAACATAGCCGATGCCGTCCGGGCATGGCAACGGGTCGTTCGGGAGTCACTCCCAGCGCAGCGTCACCTCCCGCCCGTGCGCGGCCGAGCGTTCGGCCGCCTCCACCATGCGCAGCGCGTCCAGCGCGTCGGACAGGGTGGAAAGCGGCGGTTCGCCGCCGAGCACGCACTGCTCGACGAAGTACTCCACCTCGTAGCGGAAGGCGTCGACGTAGCCGGGCATGCCGAAGCCGGGGCCGCCGTCCTCCTGGTACACTGCCTCGTTCCAGGAGTAGCTGACGCCGCCGCGCGTGCCCAGCACCTTGTACTGCACCAGCCACGGGTCGTTGGTGGGGTCGGTGGCCGCGAAGCTCGCCCACAGGTTGGCCAGGGCGCCGCCGGGCATCCGGCAGGTGATCGCGGTCTGCGCCGCGTCCGGCACCCCCGGCGCATGCACGCCGGGGACGGCCATGCAGCTCAGGCGCTCGGGGCGCCCGAGCAGATGCAGCAGCGAGTAGCAGTGGTGGACGCACACGACGCGGAGGATGGAGCCGTACTTGCGGATCAGGTCGGCGTCGTGGAACAGGTTGTAGAGCATCCAGAAGGCGGCGACCGGGCCCAGCTTGCCCGCCTCGATCAGCTCCCTGGCCCGGCGCAGGGCCGGCACGTAGATGTAGTTGTGTCCCGGCATGCAGGTGCGGCCGGCACGCTCGGCGGCGCGCATCAGGCGACGGATGTCGGCCGTGCGATGCGCGACCGGCTTCTCCACCAGCACATCCTTGCCGGCGCGCAACGCGGCCAGCGCCGCGGCGACATGCCCCGCCGGCGGGGTCAGGACGTGCACGGCGTCGACGTCGGGGTCGCCGACCAGCTCCTTCAGGGTGCGGTAGTCGCGCCCGCCGTGGCGGGCGGTCAGCGCCGCGGCCTTGCCAGGCTCGGCGTCGTACGCGCCGATGAACCGCGCGCGCTCGCAGGCGGCGACGGCGCGCCCGTGCAACTCCGCGACCAGGCCCGCGCCCACGAAGGCGATGCCGACGCGGTCGTTCGCTCCGGCGGGTTCTGCCATGGGTCCCTACCAGATCGCTAATCGTAGAGCCGGTACGCGTACAGGGCCGCTCCGTCCACGCGGAAGTGGAGCCACACGGTCTGCCCGCGCAGCTCGCGCAGGTCGGCCTTGTCCTTCCAGCGCACCGCGGTGCGGGAGCCGCCGGCCAGCTCGATCCGGCAGTCGTCCAGGCCGTAGCCGTCGATGAACTCGCCGTCCGTACGCCGCACGCCCACCTGCACGGCGCCGGCGAACAGCCGCTCGGCGTTCACTTCCAGCTTGTCCCGCTCGATCCGGAGCGGCTTGGTGAGCAGCTCGCCCGGCTCGCGGCGCGAGTGCGCCATGCCGGCGAAGCGGTCGCGCATGATCCACATCAGGCCCATCGCCATCGGCATGCCGGCGCCGGTGCCGGCCGCGCCGCCGGTGTAGAACAGGAAGATCTTCTCGCCGTTCTCGATCGGCGTGTTGTGCGTGGGGTAGACCAGCACGCGGTCGAACGAGCCGGCCGGACCGGTGTCCAGGAACAGCGTGCCGGGGCAGACCCGCTGCCACGGCTGGCCGTCGCGGTTGCTGACCAGCTCGCAGCCGTCGCCGTAGCCGGCGTTGCACCAGCGCTCCAGGAATCCCAGGTTCAGGTTGCCGTAGTTGAACGGCGTGATGCCGCCGTGCCACTCGTACGCGCGGCCGAAGCCGGAGTCGGGCTGGTTGAACACCGCCATCTCGGCCGGGTCGGTCCAGTGCACGAGATCGGCGCTGGTGCGCAGCGCCGCGTTGCGGCCGAACAGGTTGAGGGCGCGCTCGTTCAGCCACCAGCGGCGGTTGCGCTCGTCGCGGGTGACCATCATGTAGTCGCCGTGCCGCATCGGCAGCAGCCGCCTGGGCCGGCGCGTCCAGTGCACGCCGTCCGGGCTGGTGTCCAGGTACTGGCCCCAGACGGCGCGCGCTTGCTCCACCTGCTCCGGGGTGACGTCCGGGTACTGCTCCGGGTAGGCCGGCGCCCACATGCGGTGGTCCTGCATGTTGGCGATCAGCTTGTAGCGGCGCTCGGGGTCCGGGTCGTCCTCGTCGCGGATCACGGTGAGGCCGTCCATGTTGTTGAGCACGCCGATCACCTCGCCGTGCTCGTCGGTGGCCGGCAGCCCCTCGCCGCGGCGGGCCAGCTCGAACTCGACCAGGTTGTCGCCGTCGGGCGCGAACGTGTACCAGAGGTTGTTCGCGGAGCTGCCGCGGTAGCGCACCACGCCCAGGTCGGGCTTGGTCCAGTGGCGGCCGTCCATGCTCTCGGCCAGCGCGTAGCCGCCGCGGTCCAGCTCGCCCGGCTTGCGCGCGGTGTTCATGGCGAAGTACCACATGCGCAGGCGGTGACCGGGCTCGCGGACCACGCTCCCCCACGCCTGCGCGCGGTCTCCCTCCCACGGCCGGTCGGCGCGCAGCACCGGGCGCGGAAACCGCGACGGCTTGTTCACCACCCGGACCAGGTTCACGTAGTGCTGGATCTCGGCGTCGTCGACGAACAGGTGCAGGTCGGGATCATTCATCGCCGTGCAGCTTAGTGGCCGCACGGGCTGCCGTGCTACCGTCAGGTCTCATGCGACATCTGTTCATAGACGACGGCGAGCTCACGCGGGTGGAGCGGCTGTACCGGCGGGTGCATCAGCCGCGCCGGCATCCGGACAACCCGGTGCTGGACGGCGATACGCCGTGGGAGACGCACGTGTCGGTGTACGGCACCACGCTGTACGACGAGGAGCGCGGCCTGTTTCGCCGCTGGTACCTGACCAGCCCGGGCAGCAACGAGGAGCGGGTGTCGGTCGGTCCGGCCGGCGGCCGGGTGCTCAGCATTCCCGGCAACGTGACGCTGCTCGGCTACGCCACCTCCACCGACGGCGTGCACTGGGAGAAACCGGACCTGGGCCAGATGGCCATCGCCGGCGACAGCCACAACAACATCCTGCACATCGGCCGCCTCAACTGCGAAGGCGCCTCGATCATCGAGGATCCGGACGACCCCGACCCCGACAAGCGCTTCAAGGCCTTCTACTGGGAGCACGGCGGCGACGGCACGCTGACCAAGCTGCCGGGCGGCCGCGTGCTGTTCGGGACCGGCGACGGCGACGGCATGTGGATCTCGCATTCTCCCGACGGCGTGCGCTGGACGAACTACGCCACCAACCCGGCCATCGCGCTGGGCTCCGACACCGACCAGACCGTGCTGCGCGACCCGGCCCTGCACCGCTACGTCGCCTTCGGGCGCTTCAACGCCGGCGGGCGCAAGATGGCGCGCGCCGAGAGCGACGACTTCGTGCACTGGACCGAGCCCGAGCTCGTGTTCGAGTGCGACGAGGGCGACGAGGCGGAGACGCAGTTCTATGGGGTGCCCATCGACCTCTACGAGGGGCTCTACCTGGGCATGCCGTGGATCTACCGCGAGGGGGTGGACGGCACGATCGACACCCAGCTCGCCGTCAGCCGCGACGGCATCGACTGGCAGCGGGTGGGCGCGCGCGAGACCTTCCTGTCGCTCGGCGCGCCGGGCGGCCCGGAGGACGGTATGTGCCGGGTCGGCAAGCGGTTCATCGTCCGCGGCGATCAGATCTACCTGTTCTACGGCGCCGTGCAGGGGCCGCACGGCGGGCGCAAGTTCTCCGGCAACTCGCGCGCGACCGGCCTGTGCCTGGCGCTGCTGCGTCGCGACGGGTTCGTGTCCATGAGCGGCGACGGCGACGGCGGCTGGCTGCTGACGCGTCCGGTGGCGGTGGATGCGGGCCGGGGCGAGGCCGCACTGCACCTGAACGTGAACGCACGCGGGCGGGCGGTGGTCACGCTCTGCGACGACGACGGAGTGCCGATCGAGGGGTTCGAGCCGTCGCGGGCGGTGTCGGGCGATCACACCGACGTGACCGTGGCTTGGCCCGACCGGCAGATCGGAGCGCTGGCCGGGCAGCGGCTGAGGCTGCGGATCGAGCTGCACGAGGCCGACCTCTTCTCGTTCTGGTTGGAGTGTATGGCACCGGCGGCGGATTCCGAGCCGAACGCGGCGCCCGCGGCCGGCCATCCCCGCGTCTACTTCACCGCGGAGTCGCTCGAACGGCTGCGCGGGCAGGCTGACTCGCAGGCGTTCGCGCCGCTCCTGGCGACGATGCGCGAGCGCGCGCAGGCGGCGCTGGCCGAGCCGATGCCGGAGGTGGTGCTGCCCGACGACCTGCTGCTTCCGGGCGAGCCCACCTGGGACCAGCGCTACCCGCGCGACGAGGAGACCTTCGCGGCGCACGAGCGGATGATGTACCCGCTGCGCGCGCTGTACGTCGCGCTGCCGGCCACGGCCTTCGTGGCCATGCTCGACGGCGACCGGGCGTGCCGGGACTACGCGGTGGCGGGGATGCGGCACCTGGCCGGGCTCGACCTGGAGAGGACCTCCTACCTCAACACTCACCAGTTCCACGGCGTGGTGCCGTCCGTGTCGCAGGCGCTGGACTACCTGTGGGACGACCTGGGCGCGGACCGCTCATTCGTCGTCACCGGGCTCGCTGCGCGCGCCGGCGAGTTCCACGCGCACAGCGTGCTCAACACCTTCGACAACCCCCTGGACAGCCACAGCATCGTCTACGGGCCGCCGGAGATGGCGGTGGCGGCCCTGGCGCTCTACCACCACGTGCCGGAGGCGGCCGGCTGGCTGGCCGACGTCGAGCGGTTCCTGGCCGAGGCGTTCCCGGGCTACGGCGGCGCCGACGGCGGCTGGGGACAAGGCTTCGGCTACGTCTACAGCCACTACTTCCAGCGCATCGCGCATCTCTTTCGCGTTGCCACCGGCGCCGATCACTTCGATCGGCCGTGGGGCCGCAACAACGGCCGCCACTTCCTGTATTTCCGGCCGCCGTGGAGCACCTGCACCAGCTTCGGGGACGCCTCCTACTCCACCCACCCGGCACTCAACCGGCAGATCATGGGGATGTACGGGCGCGTCTACGGCGACCCGGTCTACCGCTGGTACGCGGAGCAGGTAGAGGACGGCGACGCGGCCGGCCGCGACCCGCTGGCCGAGCTGAGCGCCCGCCTCACCTGGCCGGAACCGCCGGCCGCCACGCCGCCGCACGAACTGCCGCGTTCGGTCCACTTCGCCGACACCGGCTGGGTCGCCTTGCACAGCGACCTCACCTCGCGCGAGGCGAACGTGATGCTCTGCTTCAAGAGCAGCCGCTTCGGCTCGTTCAGCCACAGCCACGCCGACCAGAACAGCTTCGTGCTGGAGGCGTTCGGCCGGTCGCTGCTGATCGACAGCGGCTTCTACCCCTGGTACGGCAGCCCGCACGATCTTGCCTGGACCCGCCACACCCGCGCCCACAACGCGGTGCTGGTCGACGACCGCGGCCAGGCGGTCTGGAGGGTGGAGGCGAGCGGCCGCATCATCGCCTTCGCGACCGGGCCGGACTACGATTACTGCGCCGGTGACGCGACCGCGGCGTACGGGCTCGAGTCCCACGAGCACACCCACCGCCCGCTGCGCTTGAGCGAGCGCAGCGCTGCGGAGCTGGGCGTCGAGCGCGCCATCCGCCACGTGATCTTCCTGCGCCCGGCCGTCTTCGTCGTGATCGACGACGTGGTCACCCGGGAGCCCCGGCCGGTGCAGCTCGCCTTCCACGCGCCGGTGCCCTTCGAGGTGCCGGCGCCTGCCGAGGCGAACGGCGGCGTGACCGCGGCGGTCGGCAACCCGCCGGCGCTGGCGCGGCTCACCTTCTGCGCGGAGCCCGGCGCCGCCGCTGCCCGGCTGGCGCGCGCCGATCGCTTCCCGGTCGACCCGGAGCGCTCCGACGAGCAGGAGTACCCCCGCAGTGGCACCTGACTGCGGCGTTCGACGCTGCCGGCCGCGAGCGGCTACCGGTGACCGTGATCCAGGTCGGGCGCACGGGCGAGGAGTTGCCGCCGGTGCGCGTCGAGCACCACGGCTCGGCAGCCGGGATCGACGGCCAGCGTGTGGTCGCGGTCGAGATGGACGGGCACACGGCGACGCTGCGGGTGAACGGGTTCGGGTCCTCGCTCGCGTGTGCCGGCCGCGGCACCGCTGCGCTCGAGGTCTCCGCGCCGCGTTGAAGCGCGGCGGGAAGGCGGCACGCGCCGCCGTGCTCGGCGCTGCCGCGCTCGCCGGCGCCGAAGGGGCGTTCGCCGCGGGAGTGCTGGAGGGCCAGGCCGCCACCCAGCGCTCCACGATCGCGGACGTCGCGGAGCTGACGATCCGCACCGACTTCGAGGAGGTGCGGGTGTTCGCGGCCGACCGGCAGGACGTGGAGGTGGAGCTGTCGGTGTCGGAGCGCATGTCGCGCCGCAACCGGCCGGAGCTGGCCGTGGACCGGGACGGCACCGCAGTGACGGTGCGCGTGGGCGGCAACGACCTGCCGATCAGCCGCGCCTCGGTGGAGTGGGGGCCGAAGCTGACGCTCTCCGTGCCGGCCGGCGTCGAGCTGACGGTGCGCACCGGCAGCGGCGCGGTCGTCGTGCAGGGGCTCCGGTCCGAGCGGCTGGAGATCTTCACGGCCAAGGGGGACGTGTTCGTGGGCGACTGCGCCGGGCCGCTGCAGGTGGCCGGCGGGTCGGGCTCGATACGGGTGGCGCGCTCGGACGGGGACAAGCGGCTCAGCTCCACCAGCGGCACGATCGAGGTCGTCGACTCCCGCGGGGCTGTGATCGCGCGCACCGACAGCGGAGCGCAGCGGTTCCTCCGTATCGAAGGCGACCTCACCGTGCTGCGCGGCACCGCACTCGCAGTCTCCGAGCATCGAGGCCGCCTGATCGTCGAGGATCGCTGAGCCAGGAGCGACGCGTTCCGTTTCCCCGCGGTAGCGTGGTACCGTCGGGGCCGCATGGCCACCACGCAGGAGGCCGCGCCGCCAGAGGTCCATACCGCGCGCCGCGGCCTGTTCGGCCGCCAGCGCCTCACCGAGGAAGAGAAGCGCGAAGCCTTCTTCACGGCCACGCAATGGCGCCTGATGTGGCTCAAGTTCCGCAGCCACCGCTGGGCGCTGTGGGGACTCCTGGTCATCTCCGTGTTCTACTTCGTGGCGATCTTCGCCGGCTTCTTCGCCACCAACGATCCGGTCACGCGCCGACCCGAGTACCAGTACCTGCCGCCGTCGATCCTGGGCAAGGCGCGCTCGTTCCGGCTGTTCGACCAGGAGGGCAGCTTCCGGCCGGTGATCTATCCGGTGCGCACCAAGCTCAACCTGCAGACCTTCGAGCAGGATGTCTTCCCCGACCTGGAGAACGAGCGGCCGCTACGGCTGTTCGCCAGGGGCGACCCGTACACGCTGTTCTTCATCATAGAGAGCGACATCCACCTGTTCGGCTCGGGCGACCCCGAGGTGCGCTGGTTTCCGCTCGGCACCGACGGCTCGGGCCGCTGCCTGTATTCGCGCATGGTGCACGGCGCCACCCTATCGCTGTCGATCGGCATCCTGGCGATCGCCATAAGCTGGGTGCTGGGCGTCCTCATCGGCGGGATTTCCGGCTACTTCGGCGGCATCGTCGACAACGTCATCCAGCGGATCATCGAGGTGCTGATGTCGTTTCCGACCCTGCCGCTGTGGATCGCGCTGTCCGCCGCGCTGCCGCTGCATTGGACGGTGGTGCAGGTCTACTTCGCAATCACGCTGATCCTGTCGGTCCTGGGCTGGACGGGGCTGGCGCGGGTGGTCCGCAGCAAGTTGCTGGCCGTCCGCGAAGAGGAGTTCGTGCTGGCGGCCACCCTGGACGGCTGCCAGCGCCCGCGGCTGGTGGCACGCCACATGCTTCCGGCGTTCGCCAGCCACCTGATCGTGGTCGCCAGCAACCAGGTGCCCGGCATGATCCTGGGGGAGACGGCGCTGAGCTTCATCGGCGTCGGCCTGCGGGCGCCGGCGGTAAGCTGGGGCGTGCTGCTGAGGGAGGCACAGAACGTGCAGTCGGTGGCCCTTCGCCCGTGGCTGCTGCTGCCGGCGCTGCTGGTGGTGTTCACGGTGGTGGCGTTCCAGTTCCTGGGCGACGGCATGCGCGACGCGATGGATCCATACCGGTGACGGCTGACCGGGTCGCCCGCTCATGATCACCTTCCTGGTGCGCCGGGTCTTCATCATGATCCCGACGGTGGTGCTGATCTCGGTGATCTCCTTCCTGGTGATCGACCTGCCGCCGGGCGACCTGGCCAGCTCGTACGTCGCGCGCCTGGAGCAGTCCCAGGAGGTCTTCAGAGACGAGGCCGAGGACATGATCGCCGAGTTGCGCGCCCGCTACGGACTCGACGATCCGTTCTTCGTGCGCTACTTCAAGTGGGCCAGCCGCTTCGCCCGCGGCGACTGGGGCTTCTCCCTCCTGTGGAACAAGCCGGTGCGGCTCCTGATCCAGGAGCGCGTCCTGCTCACCGTCTCCATCGCGCTGCTGACGCTGATGCTCAGCAGCGCGATCACGTGGCCGGCCGGGGTGGGGGCCGCGCTGCGCCAGTACTCGCTGTTCGACAACATCTTCAGCTTCACCGCCTTCTTCATGATGGCGATCCCGAACTTCCTGTTCGCGCTGATCCTGATGTACCTTGCCTACGAGTGGTTCGACTACCAGCCGGGTGGCCTGTTCTCTCCGGACATGGTCGACGCGCCGTGGGGCGTGCCCAAGTTCCTGGACTTCCTGGCGCACATCTGGATGCCGCTGGTGGTGCTGGGGTTCGAGTCGATCGGCGGCGGCCTGCGCACCATCCGCGCCAACGTGCTGGACCAGCTCCGCATGCCGTACGTGACCACGGCGCGCGCCAAGGGCGTGCCGGAGACGCGGCTGCTGGTCAAGTACCCGATCCGCATGGCGGCCAACCCGTGGATCTCCACCGTGGGCTGGATCCTGCCGGGTCTGGTGGCAGGCGAGGTGCTGGTCTCGATCGTGATCGGCCTGCCCACCATCGGACCGCTGATGCTGGAAGGGCTGGTCAACCAGGACATGCAGCTCGCCGGCGGCATCCTCATGCTGCTGGCCACCCTGACGGTGATAGGCACGCTCATCTCCGATCTGCTGCTGGCGGTGCTCGACCCGCGCATCCGGATCACCGAATGAGCGAGGCGACGGCATGGACGTTCGCGACGACCTGGCTCTGATCCCGCGGCCAAAATCGGTCTGGCGCCTGCCCGGCACGGCGCGCGGGGTGCCGGAGCTGAAGGCGGGGCCGGAATGCGCGGAGGCCGCATCGGTCTACGCCGAGTGCGCGGCGGAGCTGCTGGGAACCGGCCAATCCGGTTCGGGGGAGGCCGGCTCCGGCGCGGTGCGCATCCCCGTCCACCTGTCGCTGCGCCCGCCGCCGCCGGCCGGCGACCACGGCCCGGAGGCGTACCGGCTCGGCGTGGCCGGCGAGGGCGGCATCGAGGTGCGCGCCGCATCGCACGCCGGCCTGGTGTACGGCATCCACACGCTGCTCTCCCTTGCCCGTCCGCGCGGCGGAACGGTGGAGTTGCCGTGCTGCGTGATCGAGGACTGGCCCGACTTCCGGCTGCGCGGCCTGCAGGACGACCCGGCGCGCGGGCAGGTCTCCACCGTGCCGGGCTACGAGCGCCTGATCCGCGAGCTATCCCGCCTGAAGTACAATGTGCTCACCTTCCACACCGAGGATCTGTTCGCCTTCGAACGCTACCCGACCCTGGGCCGCGCGCACGGCGCCATGGACGCCGGGCAGTGGCGGCATCTGGTCGAGTACGGCCGGCGCTACGGCGTCGAGCTGTTCCTGACCTTCCAGACGTTCGGCCACGCCGGCCGCGTGACCGGCATGCCGGAGTTCAATCACCTGTCCGACCTGGAAGGCGGCGCCAGCCACTACTCGCCCGCGGTGCCTGCCACCTACGAATTCATCGGCGACCTGCTGGAGGAGCTGGCGGAGGTGTTCGACGGCGACACGGTACACGTCGGCTGCGACGAGGTGGCTCTGAGCGACCACGGGCTGCGCTCCAGCGCGATGGTGCGCGAGCGGGGCGCCGCGGCCGTGTACGTCGACCACGTGCGCGCGGTCGCGCGCCTGGCGCGCAGGCACTGGCGGCGGGTGCTGTTCTTCGCCGAGTTCGCCGACAACCGCTACCGCCCGGACGTGCAAGGAGCGGACGACGACATCCGTGCGCTGCGCGACGAGGGCCTGTCGTTCGTGAACTGGAACTACTACGACGTGCAGCCGGAGGAGTACTTCCCCTTCCTGCACAAGCTGCAGCGCCACGGCGTCGACCAGGTGATCTCGCCCGGGGTGTGGACCTGGCGGCAGCTCTTTCCGAGCTTCGCGCAGACGCGGGAGACGCTGCCGGTGTTCACGCGGCTCGGCTTCCAGGAGGGGATCACCGACAGCATCACCTGCGCGTGGAACGACACGCGCGACTGCTTCCGCGAGCTGCACTGGCTGAACTACGCGTTCGCCGCCGAGCACCAGTGGAACGGCGCCCCGCGGGTCGAGGCCGACGAGCCGTTCATCGCCCGCTGGGCGGAATGGTTCTTCGGCGCGCCTGCGGACGCGCTCGCGCGCGCCCACGAGTGGCTGGGCGGCCTCAACGCCAAGGCGTTCGCCGCCGCGCGCCACGACCACCGCTACCCGCGGGAGTTCAACTGGCGGCCGATGTCCGCGCACGCCGTGTTCTGGAATGAGCCCGTCCCCGGCGCCGGCAGCGCGGCGGACGCGAAGGCCTCCGAGCGGTTGGCCGGGGAGGCGCGTGCGCTCCAGGGCGAGGTGACCGCCGCCGCGCCGTCGCTGCCGCGCAACCGGGCGGTCGCCGAACTCGTGGCCTACGAGTTGCGCCGCGCCGCCTGGCTGTTCGACAGCGTGCGCTTCGTCTCGGACCCGGACACCGGCGCCGCCGGCCGCCTCGCGCATGAGCTGCGACAGCTCGGCCGTGACTTCGTGCCGCTGTGGGACGCGACCAACATCCCGCAGGGGCGGGAGGGGATCGACGAGCGGTTCGCCAAGCTGGTCGGGCTGTACGAGCAGGAAGCGCGGGCGATCACGCCGTGGGACGGCGGATGGGGTCCGGCGCGGCGCATGCAGACCGGCCCCCATCCGATGTAGAAAGCGCCATGGCAGCGGACAGGACGAAAGGCCGGCTCAAGCGCGACTACCGCATCACCTGGGTCGACGACAGCGGCATCGGCGCCCACATGGTCAACCCGCCGATCTCCCCGCAGCGGTTTCGGCACGTCATCGTCGGCGGGCTCGTGGGGACCCAGGTCGACGCGTTCGTGTGCACGGTCGGCAACGGGGCTGGTTACACCACCTCGTACCCGACCGAGGTCGACGGGATGGAGTTCATCGTCGACCGGCTGGAGGCCGGCGCGAAGCTCGGCGGCGTGGAGCTCTGGCGCGGCGCCGAGAACCTGCGCTCCCTGTGGGCCGCGGGCCACGACCCCCTGCAGCTCGTGCTCGACGAGTGCAGGCGCACAGGCATCGACTTCTGGCTGCAGCTCAGGATGAACGACTGGCACCACGTCGACACATCGTCCGGCGAGATCTATCGGCTGATCGGCAGCGAGTGGTACGAGCGGCACCCCGAGTACCTGATCGGCGACGAGGGGGCGGCCGGGTGGCCCGAGGAGCTGGCCACCTCCCTGCGGTGGTTCCAGGATTTCGCGCACGAGCCGGTGCGCCGCATCCGGCTCGCGGTCGCGGCGGAGGCGGTCGAGCGCTACGACGTCGACGGGTGGGAGTACGACTTCGTGCGCTGCCCCGGCCTGTTCCGCTACGGCCGGGAACGGGAGCATGCCGGCCTGGTCACCGAGCTGATCCGCGACACGCGCGCGATGCTGGACGAAGCGGCGCGCCGACGGGGACGCCCGCTCGGCTTCTCGGTGCGCGTGCCCAACACCATCGAAGGCTGCACGATGCTGGGCCTGGACGTCGTGCAGTGGATGGAGGAGGAGCTGGTGGACATCGTCGTGCCGTGCTCGTTCTTCGCCCAGCACATGGAAGAGGACGCGGCGCCGTGGGTGGCCGCGGCAGCCGACACCGCGGTGCGCATCCACCACGGCATGGACTCCGCCTACCAGACGGGCGACGTGCTGGGGCGCGGCGTCCCCTATTACCAGGTGCGCGACTCGTATATGCAGGGCCTGACGCCGGAGCTGATCCGCGGCATGGCCGCCCGGCACTGGCGGGCCGGGGTCGACGGCATCTACCTCTTCAACGGCCCGGGCGTCCTCAGAGGCTACGACGTCGACGCCAGGGAGGTGCTCGACCAGGCCGGCTCACCCCGGAGCCTCCGGCACCGGGACAAGCGCTACGCCGTGATGCGCCGCACCGGGTCGTTCCCGAACTGCTATCCGCAGCAGTACCTGCTGCCCGCGGAGCTCGGGCCCGAGCCCGCGATCTTCCCGATCGACGTCGCCGACGACGTCGCAGACGCCGGCGCGCGGATCGACCACGTGCACCTGGAGCTGCTGCTGAAAGCGCCCTGCCACCTGGACGAGCTGACCGTCACGTGCAACGGCTCACCGCTGCCGTGTCTCAATCCGCTGGAAGCGGGCAAGCCGGCCCCCGACTTCAGGGTCTGGCTGGTCTACGACCTCGCCGGTGCCCCGCCCAGACAGGGCCGGAACGAGGTGGCCGTGTCGGTGAGGCGAGCGGCTCGCCTTGTCGCGGAAATTCCCCTGGTGCTCACCGACCTGGAACTGTCCGTCCGCTACCGGTACCCTGACGGCCCGTTCCGCGAGCCGCCGGGGTACATGCCCCGGACCTGATCTCCGCCGGCCCCTTTTGCCCCGGCGCCTGCGCCTACCTGCCCGCCAGCGCCAGGCGAGGCAGCCGCTCGCGGCTGCCGGAACCGTTGGCGACGTCGCCAGTCGGGTGCTCGTAGCGCACCTCGATCTCGGCGTCCTCGATGCTCAGCGGCAACTCCGCGGACGTCCGCTCGTTCACCCGCAGGGCGCGCACGGTCACGGTGTTGGCGCCGGGGCGCGGGCGGTGTCCCATCAGGTCGTAGATCTGCCACCGGCTGATGGTCCCCATGCGGGTGCTCGGCCGGATCCGGTTCACCGGCGGAACCTCGCTGCCGTTCAGCGTGACCTCCAGGCGGTCCATGACGCTCAGGTTGTCGACGTGGAGGAGCAGCCGGCAGGAACGGACCACGTCGCCGGCCGCCGCCACGTCGTCGGCGACGTCGAAGGTCAGCTCGGTGACCTCGCGCGTGACCGGGGCCGGAATCTGCCACTCGGTGCGCAGGCAGTTGGGGAAGCTCCCGTTCGTGCGCATCAGCGCAAAGGTCTTGTCGCGATGGCGCAGCCGCTCCGGATCGGCGACGTCATTGACGGCATTCGGCCCGAAGTCGTGCTTGGAGCCGTAGGTGAGGGCGCTGCCGAACCAGTTGAAGACGTAGAGCCCGTCGACGCCGCGGGCATGGTGGCGGGCGGCCAGGCCGCGCACCATCTCGGTGGTCATGCCGGTCATCATCGGCGGATTGTAGAACCAGCGGTTGTGGCCATCGGTGTGGCCGGCCAGGTACCCCTCCTCCAGGCAGGCGATGATGCTGGCGCGGGAGTTCCGGCCGAGCTCCACCCACTCGCCCGCGTCGTGCTCCATCTCCTGGGCGAAGAAGGGTGCGGTCACAAGCACGTCGACCAGCTCGTCGGCCACCCACTCGTCCACGTCCAGGCCCAGCCGCCGCGCGCCGTCGATGGTCGTCGGCACCCGCACGGCAAGGCCGACGTGACGGCCGCGGGTCCTGCCCACCTCGTCCAGGCCCACCCGCGTCTCGCGGAGCATGCGCGTGATCAGGTGAGCGTTCTTGCGCTCCTCGCCGAAGCGGAAGTAGCCGGGCACCCGCATGAAGTCGAACAGGAAGCCCGTGCAGTCGTAGCGCTCGCACACCTCGATGGCGATGTCGCGGCGCAGCGCTCGCACCTCGTCGTGGGCGAAGTCCTGCAGCCAGGTCATGGTCTGCTGCAGCGACGGATGGTCACTCCAACCGGCGGCTCCCTCCGCGCCGATCAGGAGGTCGTGCCGCTCTTCGTAGAAGGCGCTGCCGCCGAGCCGATAGACATCTCCGGTGGTCGAGTCGACGTGGTGCCAGTCGTTCATGCTGATCCGCAGCCAGGGATCGACCCCGATGCGCCGGGCTCCCTCGACCTGGATGGCGAGATGATCGAGGCCGGCCTGCGAGGATTGCTTGAGGTTCTCGGCGTGGTTGAAGTAGCGCAGGTCGCCGAGCGCCGCGCCGCGCTCATAGCGGTCGACCAGGTACTCCATGCGCGTCTTCTCTGACTTGAACGCGGTGACGTAGCCGGCGTCGGGACCGATGCCGGCCACGTAGGCGTCCACGGCGCGGCCGGAGAACTCCCCGAACTGCGCCATCTCCACCGTCTCCGGCGTCATCGGCGGATGAAAGGTCGACTCGAAGGTGTGGTTGATGTCCCACATGAGCCGGTAGTGGCGCCCGAGGGGGCCGGCCGGCTTGCCGCTGTGTGCCATGGCCATCGATGGTAGCCGCCTACGGATCGAACTGCCACTGCGCCGGCAGCGATTCCGGGAACACGGCCTCGGCGTAGTAGATGCCGGCGGCCTCCTGCTCGACGGGAAGCACCGGCACACCCACCTTGGCCGGATCGTTGGTGGCGACCGGCCGGAGCCGATGCGCGATATGAATCCCGTGCCGGGATCGATGGAGCGCGCGTGGCGGCCCCATATGGCGACGAAGTGGCCTGCGGCCGGGTTGGCTCCGGCTCCGGTCGGCACGCCGAACACCACCAGGTGGAAGTGACCCTTGACGTGCGGCCTTCCGTCCCCGAGCGCGTCCCAGTCGTCGACCGACCGTGTGCGAGCACGCCCTCCGCGCGCAACGGCCCGTCGTAGGCGCGTGCGCGGAGCTGGTAGATGACGCTGCAGTTGTCGTCAGTGTCGCGCCATTATGATAGATATATCCGGCTGATGGGAGATAGAGTCGGGCAAGGGAGGACTGCGATGGCAACGCTTGATCAGACCATACGAGATGTGAAGCCCCGCCAACTCTTCTTCCGGATGGCTTGTGGCCCCTTCGGGGCAGCCTGGATCCTGCTCATGCTGGCGAGCGCCGCGTTCGCTCAGGAGTCCCAGGACGACGGGATCGTGACCCAGGGACTCGCCGTCGAGACGTTCTCGTGCGGGAACCTGGCCACCTCCTGCCCCGGGACCGCACGCCGCTTCATCGAGGCGCGGTGCGGGATCGTGGTCGCGCCGGATGGCACCCGCCTGCAGGTGCCCGCCCTGCCGGCCGGCGAGCCGGACCCCGCCGACCTGTACAACGACTGTACCGGTTCCGGCCACAACCCAGCTCACCTCCAGGACCTCGAGACCGTCGTGATCGACGCGGACGGGGAGGAGGTCACCGGGTACCTGTTCGGCGACAACTACTACGAGCTCTACGTCAACGGCACGATCGTCGCCCGTGATCCCATCGGCTTCGTGCCGTTCAACTCCGGGGTCGTCCGCTTCAAGGCCCGGCGGCCGCTCACCTATGCCGTCAAGCTGGTCGACTGGGGCACGCATCTCGGCGTCGGCATGGAATACGACCGCTGGAACGTGGGCGACGGAGGCTTCATCGCGCGCTTCAGCGACGGCACCGAGACCGGAGCGGAGTGGAAGTGCCGGGCGCATTACATCAGCCCGATCGAGGACCGGTCCTGCATCCGGCCGGGACCTGACTCGTCGGCCTGTCCCGAGCGGCCGCCCTGCGTGGAGCGTGATCCGGCGTCGTGCCGCGCGCTGCACTTTCCGGTGCCCGAGGACTGGGCCTCCCCGGAATACGACGACTCGGCATGGCATCAGGCATCCACCTATCGGGCGCGCGAAGTGACCAACCAGCGCGCGTACCGGGACTACCGGCGCGAGTTCGGGCGTGCCGACTTCATCTGGTCGCACAACCTCGACCAGGACAACCTGGTGCTGTGCCGGCTGCAGGTACCGTGACGGAGGCGCAAGGCGCCGTTCAGCCGTCCGGCGCATGCGGATGGCGGTGGTGGGCTCCGCAGAGAAATCTTGAATTCCCGGGACCGGCATCGCCGCCAAGCGCATAGGGGAGGATGTGGTCTATCTCGTCGGGTCGGCGACGGCGCGGAGGTCGTCCTGGGGCCGCGACGTCCCCTCCGGCGTCGGAGTCGTGCCGGCGAGGATCGCCGCGTCCCGCACCGTCACGGCGTGACCGGATTCCGTCGCGGTCTGCTCCTTCACCGCCGGAGCGGGCTCGGATTCGCCCTGTGCCGCCTGGCTTCCGGCGCGCGCCCGGCATGGCGGCCGGCTGCCTTGAGGGCGGAATGGACAACGAGCTGGTTCGCCCGTGCCGCCGGCCGTCGCTCAGCTCTCGGGCGGCTGCGGAAAGGGATTCTCGATCGTCAGGCCTTCGATGGTCTGGCCGTGGCTCAAGCTCTCACTGAGCAGTCCGGCGCAGCCGGCCTCCAGCGCCGCGGCGATGTTCAGGGCGTCGTGAAATCGGTACCGATAGCGCGACTGGATGTCCAGAGCGCGGCGGTAGAGTCCCCGGCTCGGACCGACGGAGCGGAGAGGCAGGAGCACGTCGTCGAGAAAGCGCCGGGCTTGGTCCTCTGTCATCGGCGCCGGGACCTTGCGGGTCAGGGCGTCGAGCGTCTCCGCTACGACCTGGTGGCTGATCGTCCAGCTCTCCTGAAGCGCCGATCGCACGATGGCCCGGGCCCTGCCCTGCCTGGCCGGGTCGGTCGCGTCGAACAGGGAGACGAAGACGCTGCTGTCGACGAAGTTCATGACAGCACGATGACACGAACATCCGTTGCGCGACATTCGTGCATAGTTACGGGCGCAGGCGAGGCGCGGTGGCAGACGAGAGATTGCAGCGTTCCGAGTGGGAATACGCGCGGGCGTTGCGCACGGTAGCGGAGGGGACGACCCAGTCCAGGACTCCGGCGACGCTGATCCCGGGCGTCTATCCGATCTTCGGGGCGCGCGGGCAGGGCGCGTACATCTGGGACGTGGACGGCAACCGGTACGTGGACTGGATCCTGTGCTTCGGCACCATCGTGCTCGGCCACAGCCATCCGGTGGTGAACGCCGCGGCGAACAGGGAGATCGAGGAGGGGTTCGCACTGCCGCTGACCCGTCCGGTGCAGACCGAGCTGGCCGAGACGCTGGTCGGGCTCATCCCGTGCGCGGAGCAGGTCCTGTTCATGAAGGCCGGCTCGGAGGCGACCTCGGCCGCCGTGCGGCTGGCACGCCTGGCGACCGGCCGCGACCGGATCGTGCGGCTGGGCTACCACGGCTGGCACGACTGGTCGTGCACGCGCGATGCCGGCATCCCGGCCGTGGTGCGCGACCTCACCCTCACCTTCGAGTACAACGACCTGGACTCGCTGCGCGACGTGCTGGAGGCGCACCGGGACCAGGTCGCCTGCGTGATCATGTGGCCGTGCGAGATCGAGACTCCGAAGCCGGGCTTCCTGGAAGGAGTCCGGGAGCTCACGCACGAGCACGGTGCGCTATTCATCCTGGACGAGATCCGCACCGGGTTCCGCCTTGCGCTCGGCGGGGCGCAGCAGCATTTCGGCGTGGTGCCCGACCTGGCCACGTTCGGCAAGGCGCTGGCCAACGGCTTCACGCTGTCGGTGGTGGCCGGCCGCGCCGAGCACATGCGGCACGTGAGCGAGTCCTGGTTCTCGTCCACGTTCAACACCAGCTCGATGGAGCAGGCGGCGGCGCTGGCGACGATCGGCGAGCTGCGGCGCACGGACGGCATGAGCCACATCTGGCGGATCGGCCGCCGGCTCATGGAGGGCCTCGACGGCCTGGCGCAGGCCCACGGTGTGGAGGCGAAAGCCGTCAGCCTGCCGCCGACGCCGTACCTGCAGTTCACCTGCCGGGATCCCGACCTCCGCGAAGCGGTCAAGCAGATCTTCTTCACGGAGACGGTCCAGCGCGGGATCTTCTTCCACCCTCATCATCACTGGTTCGTGAGCGCCGCCCACGGTGAGGCGGAGCTGGCCGAGACGCTGGAGGCCAGCGAGCACGGCTTTCGTGCGGTCCGCCGCGCGATCGACTCCGGACGGGCGCTGTCCGCGGCGGCCGCCGGAGCGCTGGAAGGAGGGGTGCGGTGAGCGAGACCGCCCTGGCCAACCGCATTCTCGGATATCCGCCGGACGCGCGCCTGCTGATCGTCAACGCCGACGACTTCGGCATGTGCCACACCCAGAACGTGGGCACCCTCCGGGCGATGCGCGAGGGACTGGTGCGCTCCTGCTCGCTGATGGCGCCGCCGGCGTGGGCGACGCACGGCGCACAGCTTCTGCGCGAGAACCCGGACGTGCCCTTCGGCGTGCACCTCACGCTGGTCAGCGAGTTCCGCACCTACCGCTGGGGACCGCTGCTGCCGGGCGAGGAGGTAGGCTCGCTGGTGGACGAATCCGGATATTTCCATCCCGACGACCGGATCCCGGAGTTGGTCGGCAACCTCCTGCTGCACGAGGCGGAGCGGGAGTTCCGGGCGCAGATCGAGTGGGTGCTTGCGAGCGGGCTCGCGCCCGCCCACCTGGACAGCCACTACCACGTGCACGAAGAGCGCGACGACCTGTTCGACCTGTCCGTCGACTTGGCGCTGGAATACGGGCTGGCCCTGAGGACACGCGACCCGGCGCACATCCGGGCGCTGCGCGCCCGCGGCTACCCGACCAACGACCACGACATCCTGGACTCGGGACGGCACGCGCCCGCGGACAAGCCGGTCGCGTTCGCGAAGCTGCTGCGCGAGCTGCCGGAGGGGGTCAGCGAGTGGGCGTTCCACCCCGCCGTGGTGACCGCGGAGCTGGAGGCGATCATGGTCGCCCCGCGCATTCCCGGCGTCACCGCCGTGCCCGCCGACCGGCAGTCGGACTTCGACTTCATCACCTCCGCGGAGGCGGCGGCGACCGTCGCCGAGGAGGGCATCGAGCTGATCACCTACGCGGACCTGCAGTCCTTCTGGCAGCGGGGCCCGACGGGATGAGCATCGAGTAGCGCAGCGCCGTACGCCGGCGCGTCCGGTCGTGCCGCGTGGTATCTTCGCACCGGCCCGGCGACGGGCCGCTCTCGGCATGGCGACGGCGGCGGCGCGACGACTCCCGGCAGCCTTTGCGCTGCACACGGCGGCCGGCAAGCGCCGGGTGATCGGCGTCGCCCTGCTGCTGGCCATCCTGCTGCCGTTCGCGGGGCTCAACCGCCTGCCCAAGCTCGACACGGTGCGCGCCGACCTTGCGGCGGCGCTGGCGCCCACCGCCGAGTGCTTCCAGGGCTTCTGCGTCGAAGCGGATCCGGAGTCCACGTTCCTGGCGCGCTGGTGGCGGTTCTCGACCACCTACCTGCGCCTGGTGGCGATCGGCATGGCGTTCGCGTTCGCCGCGGCGGGCATAGCCGAGGCGTTCCTGGTGCCGAGGGTGGGCGACGGGCAGGTCCCGGCCGTGCGCGCCCGCGGCCGGTTGCGGCGCATCCTCACGGGGCTGGGCATGGGGCCGGTGGTGAACCTCTGCTCGGCCTGCGTGGTGCCGGTGTCCAGCGCCGCGCGCCGGGGCGGACTGGGCGTGGAGGGGGCGCTGGCGCTCGTGCACGGCTCGGCGGTCCTCAACGTGCCGTCACTCCTGATGATCGCCGTGATCTTCACTCCGGCGATCGGCGCCAGCCGGCTGCTCCTGGGGGCCGCGGCGGCGTTCCTGCTCGGTCTGCTGGTGGCCGCCGTGGCCGGCCGCCGGGCGGCGGCTGGCGGCGCGTGCGATCTGGCGCCGCGGTCCGTGCCCGACCCCGCCGCCACCTGGGGGCAGGTGCTGGCCGACGGGCTGCCGGCCTGGTGGCGCGCCTCCGGCCGCATGCTGCTGCAGATGGGGCCGATCATGGTGGCCGCCGGCCTGGTGTCCGGCGTCGCCATCCAGGTGCTCAGCCCGGAGACGGTGGAGGCGTTCCTGGGCGACAACCTGGCCGGGGTCCTGGTCGCGGCGACGCTCGGCGTGCTGATCAACGTGCCGCTGCTGTTCGAGATCCCGCTGGTGACCGTGCTGCTGCTGCTGGGGGCCGGCAGCGCGCCCGCGGCGGCGCTGCTGTTCGCGGCCGCGGCCGGCGGGCCGGTCACCTTCTGGGGCCTGTCGCGGGCGATCCCGTGGCGCGGGATCGGCGCCTATGCCGCCGGCACCTGGGCGATCGCGGCCGCCGGCGGGCTCGCGGTCCTGGGCGTGAGCCCGCTGCTGCCGGAACGGCCGGCGCTGCGCCTGCACGCCGCCGAGCCGGCCGTGCGGGCCGCCGAGTCGGGGGTGCAGGCCCGTGCTGCAGCGGCGCTGGACCCGGCGGTTGCCGCCCGCTTCCCCCCGCTGCGCTTCACGGACGTCAGCATCGAGTCGGGCGTGTCGGGCGACACGTACCACTCGCGCTCCGCACACAGCCTGGGCGTCAACTGGGTCGACGTGGACCGCGACGGCCGCCCGGACCTGTTCGCCGTCGGCGGCGACCCGGAGTTCCCGCCGCGGCTGTTCCGCAACCTCGGGGACGGCACGTTCGAGGCTGCGCACCACCTGCTCCCGGAGCTCCCCGCGTACGAGATGTCGGGCTCGCTCTTCACCGACTACGACAACGACGGCGATGCCGACATCTACGTCTACACCGACCGGCAGGAGTGGTACCCGCACGGCAGCAACGTGCCGGACGGCCCGCCCAACCTGCTGCTGAAGAACCTTCTCGCCGAGCACGGCGGCCGCATCCCGGCCGGCCGGCCGCTGTTCGAGGAGGTGGCCGCGCCCGCCGGCGTAGACGACCTCGCCCCCGAGCCGTTCGGAGAGCAGCCGGCCTATCGTACCAAGGCGGCGGCGTGGCTGGGCTACGACCGCGACGGCTGCGTCGACCTGTACGTCGGCCACTCGGTCATCAACCGGGCCGGCCTGGAGGCGCAGCGCGACCGGCTGTACCGCAACCGCTGCGACGGTACCTTCGAGCCGGTCGCCGTGCCCACGAGCGCGCTGCGGTCGGGCTTCGCGGTGCTGGCGGCCCACCTCGACGGCGACCTGTGGCCTGACGTGTACGTGGGAAACGTGAGCTACGACCTGTCGTGGCCGCACCACTGGGACCAGATCTACCGCAACCGCGGCGGCGTGCTGGTGGAGCTGCCGCCGGAGGCGATCCCGGGGGTGGGCGACGACGCGCAGGCGGCCATGGGCATCGACGTGGCGGACGTCGACCTGGACGGCCGCTGGGACCTGTACATCTCCGACCTGCTGGACGGCACGCCGCACGAGAGCCCGCCGTTCGGGAACGTGCTCTATATGGGAGGCGAGGGGGCCCTGCTCGAAGACAACGTCGCCGTGGCTGCCGGCGTCGCCGGCGACGACTCCTGGGGAGTCAACTTCCTCGACGCCGACCACGACGGCTGGGAGGACCTGTATGTGGCGACCATGATGGGCGCCGGGAGCGAGCTGCTGTTCGCCAACAACCGCGACGGCACGTTCACCAACGTAGCCGCCGCCGCCGGCTACCGGACCGGCGCCAGCCGCGGCAGTGCCGTGGCCGACTACGACGGTGACGGCGACCTGGACATCGCCGTGGTCAACCACCACGTGTGCGGCAACACCCGTCCGGCCTGCTCGCTGCAGTTGCTCCGCAACGACACGCCCGCGGTCGGCGGCTGGCTGCAGCTCCGGCTGACCGGCACGCGCAGCAACCGGGACGCCATCGGCGCCGTGGTCCGGGTGCGGGCCGGCGAGCTCGCCATGATGCGCCAGGTCAAGGGCGGCTCGGGCGGCCACTCGCAGAGCACCCTGACCGTCCATTTCGGCTTGGGAGAGGCGAGAATGGCCGACGTGGTCGAGATCGACTGGCCCTCCGGCCTGCGCACCCGCTGGCGCCGCCAGGAAGCGAACCGTCGGATCGAGGTGATCGAGGGGCAAGCCTGCCGCTCCGGCGACCTGACCGGCTGCACGGAGGTGGATACCGGCCGCTGAACGCGGTTACTGGCGGTTGCTCGGTCGGTCCGACATCAGGGTCGCGACCTGCTCGCCCAAATCTGTAAGGCGATAGCCGGCCTCCAGGCTCAGCGTGAGGCCGAGCGCCTTGAGCTTGCGCACGTTCGCCTTGAAGGCCGGGGTCTCCCAGCCCATCCGCGGCGCCAAGTCGCCGGCGCGGGTGGCAGGATGGTCCCGGATGAGCGCCAGTACGTCAGCGGTCCAGGGCGTCGCACTACGGCGGTCGGTCGCCTGCAGGCGCGTCACCACCTCGTCGGCGCTCAGCTCGGGAAGGGGCTTGCCGGCCGGCTCGTCCGTCAGCTCGAACTCGACGCGGGTGACGTCCGCAGACTCCGGCAGCTTCAGGAATCCGGCTACCTCGGCGACGCTGTCGAATCCGGAGCGGCGGAGGTCACCGGCTTCGATGTCGCACAGGCGTAAGGGGAGCACGCCGGTCACCCTGACGGCGCCGGACGGGCGCAGGCGGTAGACGCCGCCGACCGCCGCATGCGGGCGCTTCCAGTTGCGGAACGAAACGGTGATCCGGCCCGCCAGAATGCCCCGGCTGCCCTGCGCGTCGAACTGCATCGGGTAAGTCGCTCAGCTACTGCGCAACTCGGCGAGCGTCTGCTCCACTCGCTCGCGAACGCCGCGGTCAGGGTCGGGGCCGGCGATCCGCATCGCCTCCCAGGCGCGCTCGAAGTGGCCGGAGCCGGCCTGCAAATCGTCGAGCGCCGACAGGATCTCGCCGAAGTACGCCTGCGTGCGGGCGATCGGCTGCTTCGCTTCCCAATGCAGCGGGGAGCCGGCCGGCTGGTAGCGGACGTCGGCCGACAGGCGGATCGCCTCGGAACGGTTCGGCACTCCGGCGTGCAGCGTCTCGCCGGCGAAGATGACCGCGTCGCCGGGGTGGTAGTCGGAGCGCAGCCAGCCGCTCTCGGGGTCCTCCTCGCCATCGACCGGCTCGACCGTGCCGGCCACCGGGACGGCGCCGTCCCGACGCCATGCGTCTGCCTGCGTGGCGGTCGCGGGCACGCCCAGGAACTCCGTCCCCTTCCACCACGTCGCCCACAGGCCGTCGCGGTGCGACCGCCGCCGCAGCGCCAGACCGCCCGCCGACTGGTCGATGTCCATAAGCGGGAGCCAGCAGGTGAGCGTGTGTACGGGACGGAAGAAGTAGAAGTCCTGGTGCGCCGGCGTGCTGAAGGAGAAGCGCAGCGGTCCGCCGGCCCCGGCGTCGTCGGCGCGGTCGCCCGGCATGATGCGCAGGCGCGCCGCGCAGTCCTTCCAGACGAAGACCTCGCCGCCGACCAGCCGCTGCAGAAAGGCGACCAGCCCGGCCGAGTGGGCCAGCCGGCAGATGACGCCGTCCTCCGCCACTGCGGAGACGAGCGGCCCGTCCGAGGCCAGCTCGTTCTCCCGCGGCGCGCGGCCCGACCAGACCGGACGGTCCGACCCGGACGCCAAGCCGGCTTCTTCCAGATGGCGTGCCGCGAGCTCGCGCGCCTCGTCTACCAGGTCCGTATCGAGGAGCCCGCGGGCGAGCACGTATCCCTCTTCGGCGATCCGGCGCTGCAGCAGGGCCGGATCGGCATCGACAGGCGTCTCCAACAGCGGATTCACGATGGAACGTCCGGCCATCATAGCCGACACGCCGGGCCCATGGGCTTACTTCGACGCCGAAACAGTGCGGAGCCGAAGCGGCTCTCGGCGACGGCGATGGAAGCGATCGACTCACGCCGGATGATGCGATCCACGTGTACCCGGTAAGCTGCCGCTGGTAATCCGCTTGTGGCGAGTCGCGACCCCGATGTCCGGGACCCGATCCTCCTGCCGACGCCGCAGTGCCTTCGGCGAGAGCACGGCGGCCACCGGCTCCGGCCCGGCAGGCTTATCCATCTGACCGGAGGGGAACGGACGGCGCTGCTGCGTATCGGCGCCGTGGTGCGCGACGCGCTCGCCGGGGCGGGCGCGAGCTGGCAGCTCACCGCGCGCGGCGGATCCGGACCGGAGATCGGCGCCACGGTCGCCATCGACCCGGCCCGCGTGAGCCGGGCGCAGGGGTACGTGCTCACCATCGGCCCGGAGCACATCGACATCGCCGGCCATGACGAGCCGGGCGCCTTCTACGGGGCGATGACGCTGCGGCAGATCGTGCGGCAGGTGCGGGACGGCGGCCTGCCGTGCCTGCGGATCGCCGACCACCCCGACATCGCCCATCGCGGCCTGATGCTGGACATCAGCCGCGACCGGGTGCCGACCATGGAGAGCCTGTGCGGCCTGGTCGACCTGCTGAGCGAATGGAAGGTCAACCAGCTCCAACTCTACACCGAGCACACCTTCGCCTACCGCAACCACCGCGAGGTGTGGGCCGACTGGTCGCCGATGACCGGCGAGCAGGTGATGGAGCTGGACGCCTACTGCCGCGAGCGCCACGTGGAGCTGGTGCCGAACCAGAACACCTTCGGCCACCTGGCGCGCTGGATGGTCCATCCGCGCTACCGGCCGCTGTGCGAGGACGACGATCCGGCGGTCTTCTACCCGCACCGCGGCCTGTACGGCACCCTGTGCCCGACCGATCCCGGCTCGATCGCGCTGGTGGACGAGTTGCTGGAGGAGTTGCTCCCGCACTTCACGAGCCGGCAGGTGCACGTCGGCTGTGACGAGGCGCGCATCGGCCTGGCCCGGTCGTGCCGCTTCGTCGAGGAGCGCGGCGCGGGACCGGTATACCTGGACTACCTCCGGCAGGTGCACGAGCTGGTGCGCCGGCGCGGGCTGACCACGCAGCTCTGGGGCGACGTGCTCATCAGCCACCCGGAGCTGGCCGCCGAGATGCCCACCGATGCGATCCCGGTCATGGAGAACTACTCTGCTGACGCGCCGTTCGACACCTACGCCGAGACCTGCGTACAGGCGGGGCTGCCGTTCTACCTGTCGCCGGGGATCAACTGCTGGAGCACGATCATCGGCAACACGGCCACCGCGGTGGCCAACATCCGCCGCGCCGGCCAGAGCGCGGTGCGTCACGGCGCGGCCGGCCTGCTCAACACCCACTGGGGCGACAACGGGCACTGGCAGCACCTGCCGGTGGCATTCCCGGGCTATGCGTACGGTGCGGCCATGAACTGGGCGCCGGCGGCGAACGCGGACCTGGACCTGCCGGCCGCGCTGGATGCGCACGCGTTCCGCGACGCGGCCGGGGTGATGGGCCGGCTGGTCTGCGAGCTCGGCGACGTGTCGCGCTGCCATGACGCCCTGGCCGGCTCGCACGGGCCGCTGACGGCCTGGATCCTCATCGGCCTGCCCGGCATTCTGGAGCAGCTCGCGGCGGTGACCGAAGAGGCGCTGGGCATGGCCGGGGAGCGCCTGGAACAGGTGATGGCGCCTCTGGCCGCGGCGCGCATGGACCGGCCGGACGCGGAGACGGTCGCCGCCGAGCTGCGCAACGGCGCCGGCCTGTACCGCCATGCGCTGGACCTGTGGGCGGCGCGTATCCGGACGCACGGTACGGCCGTGGCGAAGCGTGAGCTCTCGAGCGATGCGGAAGTGTGGCCGCGCCGCACCATCGACGCCGAGTACGCCGCGCTGCCGGCACCCGCGCGCGCGGCGCTGGAAGCGGAGCTCGCCCCCCTGGTGGACGACTTCCGGCGGCTGTGGCTCACGCGCGACCGGCCCGGCGGCCTGCACGACAGCACCGGCCGCTTCGAGCGGTTGCTCGCCGCCTACCGCGGGGACGATCCGTAACCGGTAACGATTCGACCGCCTTGGACACGGACTTGATATTCGGGTTCTGATTGGCACTCGTCATGGCAAAAGGCAAGAAGGACGACGCCGAGAAACCGAAAGCCAGCACGACCGCCATCCTGGTGGCGGCGGTCCGCGGGGCCCACCTGATCTGGAACGATCCGCCGCTCTTCTCCGACACCTACGCGCTGCAGATGGTGACGCCGTTCTGGCGGCAGGTCGCCAAGCGGCGGTGGCTCAAGTGGCTGATCGCCGACGTGGTGCTGGGGGTGCTCAAGCCCATCCACACCGAGGCGATCCTGCGCGTCCGCTTCACCGAGGAGCGGCTGCGCGAGGCGATCGCCGACGGCGTGCGCCAGTACGTGATCCTGGGCGCCGGGCTCGATTCCTTTTCTCTGCGCCAGGGCGACCTGGCCGACGGCCTGCGCATCTTCGAGGTGGACCAGCCGGCCTCGCAGGCCATGAAGCGCGAGCGCCTCGTCGCCATCAACGGCAGCGTTCCCGACAACCTGGCGCTCGTGCCCGTGAACTTCGAGACCGACCATCTGGACGAGGAGCTGCGCAAGGCCGGCTTCGACGCCGCAACGCCCACGTTCTTCTCCTGGCTGGGAGTCACCTACTACCTCACCGGGGAGGCGATCAGCGATTCGCTCGACCGCGTCTCCTCGCTCGCCCCGCCCGGCAGCCGGATCGTCTGCGACTACAAGTATCCTCACGACCTGGTCCCGGCGGAGGGCATGGAGTTCGTCCAGAAGCTGGAGAAGTTCGTGGCAGGCCGCGGGGAGCCGATGATCTCGACCTTCACGCCCGACGCGATGAACGCGGAGATGGCGCGCGTGGGCTTCCAGGAAGTGGACAGCGTCTCGCCGGACGAGGCGGACAAGCGCTACCTGCAGGGGCGCACGGACATGGACGCTCCCGCCCCCGGGTTCGCGTTCGCGCTGTTCAAGAAATAGCCTGCCGGCCGCAGCACGAATGGACACGGTGCGGATCGGCATCGTCGGCATGGGGGTCAGGCACGCCCGCTCGCTCCTGACGGGGGAGGTGACCGGCGACAACGGCAAGGTCGTGGTCGAGGACGGCCGGCTCACGTTCTGGAAGCTCGACGTTCCCGAACCACGGTTCAGGCGCGAACATCGGACCGGGCCCGACCAACCGGGGTACACCCGCGTGGACGTGCCCGGTCGCGGGCCGGACGACCGGGCACGTCGGCATCACGCGCAACTTCGTCGAGGCCATCACGGACGGCGCCGACCTGCTGGCTCCGGGCCAGGAGGGGATCCGCGGGCTGTCGATCTCCAACGCCATGCACCTGTCCGCGTGGCTCGACGACTGGGTGGCGGTGCCGCCGGACGAGGACCTGTTCTACGAGAAGCTGCAGGAACGAAGCGCGGGATCCCGCGCCGGCGTCTGAGGTGGGCCGGGCAGGGCTCGATCAGGGCGAGTCCGGTCGTTCCCCCATGACGGCAGCACTGCCGGGGATGTCCGCCAGCAGTCCGTGCAGCGCCTGCGCGGCAACGGCGAACCGGTCCGCCTTGGACTGGAGCGGGCGACCCGGCGCCGGCTTCAGGTGCGGTTCCAGCGTGAGATAGCCCGCGAAGCCGTCCGCGAACGCCTCGGACAGGATGCGCGCCACGTCGCCCGCACCCTGTCCGGCCGGGACCACGGTACCGTTCGGCAGCGCGTCCTTGACGTGGAAGTAGCCCAGGTACGGCTTGAGCTTCGCCCAGCAGTCCCGGTGTGGCCGCTGTCCGCACTGTACGAAGTTGGAGAAGTCGAATGCGCAGACCAGCGACGGCGAGTCGATCGACGTGAGCAGGTCCAGCACGCGGTCGCCGGTCTCCCCGTAGATGTTCCGTTCGTTCTCATGCGCGAGCTTGGTCGCCGTCGCAGACGCAACTTCGACCAGGCGGGCGAGCCAGTCGAGAACCTGGGTACGGTGCGCCGCCACGTCGGAGCCCTCGGGCGGATAGAAGGAGAAGACCCGGATGTAAGGGGCCTGAAGGATCTCCGCGTAGTCAAGCGCGCGGCGCAGGCCGTCGAGTTGCTCCTGGAAGTCGCCCGTGAGCGGGAACTTGCCGAGCGGCGAGCCGACTGCGGAGAAGCCGATCCCGTGGTCGGCCGCCCGCCGCTTGATATCGCGGACCTCGCCGGCGCGGAGCGCCAGCACGTTCCTGCCCCAGGCGCCGCGGAGCTCGATGTTGCCCACGTCGTTCCGTTCGAGCTCCCGGATCTGGACGTCCGGATCGTCGTCGATCTCGTCCGCGAAGGCGCTGATCAGGTTCATGGAGGGCTGGGAGTGTGGCGGAATGGCCGTGCGAGCGGCAAGTCGCACACGCGACCGTGCCGCTCCGTCACGTGCCGCGTGCGCGCCGGGCAGCGCGGCGCTGCCGCAGCTCCTTCAGCAGCGAGCCCAGGGCGGCGAGCACCAGGGTCAGCCCTCCGGCGAAGATGAACAGCCCCAGCGTGCGCACCGGGCCGATCAGCAACGCCCCGGCCGCCAGCGCGGCGACGGCGCCGGCAGTCGTCCACTCGGCAGCGCCGAGGCGGCGGATGCCCACCACGTGGACGCGCATCGCCAGGAAACAGGTCAGCCACGCGGCCAACCCACCGAACAGCATTCGCGCGCCCGTCAGTCCGGTCCTGGCGGCGCCGTCGGGCTCGACGTGGCCCAACGCCGCCAGGCTCATCTCCACGGCCGCCGCCATCACCACCACCGCCAGCGTCATCGGCAGGTGCAGGTAGGTGATGATCTGGCCGCCGCCGACCCGCTCGCGCAACTCCGCGCGATCGAGCAACCGGAAGTAGAACCACCAGATGCCGACCGGCAGGGCGAAGCCGACCGCGAACGCCAGCCGCGCCTCCTCGGCGTGCACGCCGCCGATCACCACGCCCAGCACCGCCTCGCCCAGGACGATGATCGTGAACAGCCCCAGCCGTTCCGGAAGGTGGGACGGGTGCGCCGGCCAGCGACCGAGGCCGGACACGGCAAGCAGTGGCGCCAGCAGCTCCGCACCGATGGCTGCCAGGTAGAGGGGCCGCCGCCATGGCTCCGCCATGAGCTCCTGCGCTCCCCAGGCGACCGCCGACACGGCGAAGCCGATCATGAGAAACCACGTGAAACGGCGCGCGGCGGGCACGCGGACGTGCGCTTCCAGATAGAGCAACACCAGCAGGACGCGCGCGCCGAGCTGCGTGCGGGTAAACGATGCGGCGTGCTCGTCCAGTCCGGACTGCACGTAGAGCGCGGAGCCCGCCAGGGTGAACATCAACAGCAGCGTGAGGAGCGTCTGCAGGACGCTGCCGTCGTCGAACCGGGTGGCGTAGGTGGTGTGGCCGGCCCACACCAGGAACAGCGGCAGGTACAGCGCCGCGATCTGTCCCAGCGTGGGCAAGTCGGGATGGGCCACCAGGTGATGCGTCAGCCCGGCGATGTTGATGACGAAGATCAGGTCGAAGAACAGCTCCAGCCAGGTCGCCGAGCGGCCCTCGGCCGGCCGGCGGTCATCCCGGGCGCCGTCGCTCAGGGGTTCAGCCATGGGTACTACCGGAGCGGCCCGCGCCCGCGGATGTCAAGGAGCCGGCCGCAGGCGACGCGCGGTTGACCGACGGCCGCCCCACGGGACAGGGTGACCGCCTACTACCGCCGCGGTACGGGGAGTCGCGCTGGATGCTGCCCGCCGCCGAACAAGCGCCTGTGAAGCCGACGTTCGCGGAGCGGCGCATGTCCCTGGCGAAGCGGTTCCGGCGCGACCGGGTCTACCTGTTCATGCTGGTCCCGGTGGTCGCCTCTTCGTCATTTCCACCACGTGCCCATGTACGGGGCGCTGATCGACTTCAAGGAGGTGGCCCCCGGAAAGGGAGGGATGTCCGGGTTGATCGAGCCGTAGTGGTCCTTGCGGTCGCCCAGCAGGTGCAGCCACTCTCCACGCCGGCCTCGGAAACCTTTGTCAGCGCTGGCCTCCCAGCCCTTGAAGCTCCATGGCGAGATGTTGCCGACCTCATCTTCGCGCCCGGCACGCGCCTCGCCGGTGAGGCCTTGCGTCTCCTCGACCGATCCGGCGACCACGTCCACCCAGCGGTCGGAGTAGCGGCCGGTCTCGAAGGTGTTGAACTCGTCATCCGGGCTGATGCAGCGCGGCTCGAGCGGCAGCAGTTCGGCGACCGGCGGCAGCTCGCCGCGTGCCACCATCTCCGCGAACCACGGGGCCTTCCTGGTATTGCTGGCCGATGGCGGTGCCTCCGAAGATCGTCAGGAGTCGAAGGTCTTTGATCACCGGAGAGTCGCTTCCGCAACTTGTCGCGGCCGGATCGTCACCATGCGCGACTGGTTCAGGAAGCCCGGACCGGTGACGTACTGGACGGCGCCTTCGTGGATCCGATAGGCCCCTGCGACGTGGATGTGCCCGCACAGCACGGCGACCAGGTTGCGCGCGGCCAGCAGCCGGGCGATGAACTCGTCCGTGGCGGACTCCGACTGCGGGTCTCCGCACAGGGGGATGGGCTGGCCGCTCGATGGCGGCGGCGCGCAGTGCGCGGCGGTATCGCCGGGCAGACGGAACGGCATGTGGGTCAGCAGGACCACGGGCAGGCCGACCGCGAGCGCGCGGTCGAAGAAGTCGAGCTGTTCCGCGTCCACCTGGCGCGTGCTGTTGTCGATCGCGACGAAGCGCACGCCGCCCAGATCGAGCGAGCCCGCATGGGGAGCCCGGCCGCGATAGAGCGGCAGCAGCGACCGTTCGCGCCACTCCGTGCGCAGATCCTCGTCGCTTCCCGGCAGCCCGGAGTACCGCCAGTCGTGGTTGCCGGCCGTGAACATGCTGTGGCGGCCGGTGGCGAGAACCAGCCGCTCGACGGCGGCGACCGCGGTGGGCGACGGATAGTTCACGTGGTCGCCGGTCAGCGCGATCAGGTCGGGAGCCTCGGCGCGCGCCCGCTCCATCTGCGCCGCGAACGTCTGCAGCGTGGGGAAGTCGGCGAATAGCCCGTCGATCCGCGCCCCGTAGTGGACGTAGGGCTGATCGACCGCCTCGTGAGGGACGCTGATGTGGGAGTCGGTCACGTGCAGGACGCGCAGCGGCCGCTCGATGCCGGCGACTCCGATTGTCGCCGTGTCGTCGGTCCAGGAGTGGGTGCAGCGTGTCACGGCATCGAGCCTTGAAGACTTGTGTGAATCGGGGTCATTGGCATGTTATGCCATACAAAGGCTCTGCGGATCATGCCTACGCGCAACGTCGTGCTGACGGACCACCAAGCTAGCCTGGTAAGGCGATTGGTTGCATCCGGCCGTTACCAGAACGCCAGCAGGTCCTGCGGGAGGGCATCAGGGTTGTCGAACAACGGGAAGCCGAGCACGCGGCGCGCGTCCGCGCCCTGCGGCGAGGCCGCTGCCGCCGGCATCGCCGACATCGGGCGGCGCCCAGCACCAGCTCGATCCCGTCGATCGAGCACATGAACTCGATCGCATCGGACAACGGGGCGTCGGAGCAGTACACGCGCACGGGTCCTGCATGCCGTGGTCGGCGGTCACGGCGACGTCGCGCCGAGTTCCTCCAGGCGCGCTATGCGCTCTATTTCTAGTGTGCGATAGAACTCGATCGCCTCGTATGGCCTTGACATCGTGCCGCAGATCCGAGGTAGAGCTACTACCGAGCGGACATGTATGGCATGACGGGGTACCATCTGGAAGAGGACCTGCATCTTGGCTTCACCTGGTTGTTCGACCGGTCGGCGAGGCGGCCGAAGGAGCAGGGCGGGAACGAGGAGGGTCCGATCAATGTCCCCCACCGTGGTCGAGGTCGGTGATGAACTGTGGTTCTACTATACCGGTTTTGACGGCGGGCATGCCGCGGCAGAAGAAGCGGAACGCCCGGACGAGCAGCGGGGACGGTTGCCGAAACCTCGATCCAAGCTGCCATGCGGAGGTCCTTCGCTCAATCTGGCAACGCTCAGGCGCGACGGATTCGTGTCTCTCGATGCGATCTACCCGGAGGGATGCGCGGTCACGGATGATGTTCGGGGAAGAGTCAGATGGAAGACCGGCGATAGCCTCGCCGCACTGGCCGGTAAGCCGGTTCGGTTCATATTCCACATGCAGAGCGCCAAGCTCTATGCCTTCAGGATCACGTAGGTTCGATGTGCCGGTCATGGGCTGAGCGACAATCGGAGGAGAGTATGTACGAGTTCAAGGGGACACCGGAGTCGACGCACCTGTATCAGAAGGCCGTTCAACTGGTGCCGGGCGGCACGCATCTGTACGGCAAACGAAGCGAGTTTCACGCGTCAGGCTTCTGGCCGGCCTATATCGCACGGGCGGAGGGCGGGCATTTCTGGGACGTCGATGGGAATGAATTCATCGACTACAATCTCGGCGCCGGCCCGGTGATGCTGGGTCATGCCTTCCCGCCGGTCATCGAAGCCGTGCAGCGGCAACTGCCACTCGGGCAGCTCTATGCGGCCAGCTCTCCATTGGAGCTGGAGCTCGCGCGCCTGATCATCGAGCTGGTGCCGTGCGCGGAGATGGTGCGGTATGCCCGCGGCGGGGGCGAGGCGTGCGCCGTCGCCGTCCGTATCGCGCGCAGCTACAGCCGCAAGGACAAGGTCCTGTTCTGCGGATACCACGGCTGGCACGACTGGTACATCTCCGCCAACTTGTCGGACAGCGAAACCCTGAACGACCACCTGCGGCCGGGAATCGATCCGTTGGGTGTGCCGGCGGCGCTCGCCGGCACCGCGATCCCTTTCGAGTACAACGACGTGGATTCGTTGAAGGCGGCGCTGGACGCCAATCGCGGTGACGTGGCGTGCATCATCATCGAGCCGGCGCGTACGTTCCAGCCGGAGAACGGCTACCTGCACAAGGTGCGGGACATCGCCGACGAATACGGCGTGGTATTGATCTTCGACGAGACCGTAACCGGGTTCCGGTACAGCCGCGGCGGCGCACAGGAGTACTTCGGCGTCACGCCGGACATGGGCGTCTTCGGCAAGGCGATGGGCAATGGGTTCCCGCTGACGTGCGTGGCAGGGACCGGCGACGTGATGATGGCCTGCAAAGATAGCTTCGTCAGCAGTTGCTTCTGGGGGGAGACCACGAGCCTGGCGGCCGGAGTCGCCGCGCTGACCTTCATTCGCGACAATCCCGTGATCGAGCACATATGGTCGATCGGGCAGGCGATCGTCGACGGCGTGGACGGAGCCGCCAGGGAGATGGGTGTACCGATCAGGTTCCCGGGCAAGCCGTGCAATGCCTACGTCCGCTTCGACATCGACGATCCGGTGTTCGCGAAGGGCATCTCGACCCTCTGGGAACAGGAGTTGCTGCGGCGCGGCATCTGCGCCGACAGTATGTTCTACATCTGCTATTCGCACACCAGGGAAGACGTAGAGCGTACGGTGGAGGCGGGGACCGAAGCGTTGCAGGTAGTGAAACGAGCGATCGATGCCGGCGACGCTGCGCCGTACCTGCGGTCGACGGAGAGCGAGGCTGGCTTCAAACGAATGGTCTGAGAGCGCCCGGAATCGGCTGGGACGATCGATAGGGACAACTATGGTGCACATCGGATCCAGGAGGCAGTCGTTCGTCGACGACCATTGCCTGGCCGAATTGCGTGGCGTGCGCAAGCAGCTCAATCAGCCCAGGAAGCACCCGGCCAATCCTATTCTGACGTCGATCGAACCGTGGGAACGCACCTACGTGCAGCTCTACGGGAATGTGATCTATGACGAGGACCAAGGTCTGTTCCAGATGTGGTATTCGTCTCGGTTCATGACCGATGGGGGCACGAGGAAGGTGAACTGCGTGTGCCATGCGACCTCCAGGGACGGCATCGACTGGCAGCGTACTCCGGTGAATCGGTTGGAGCACGACGGCATGCGATTGAGCAACGCCGTGCTGGTGGGGCAGTATATCGGGCCGACGGTGTTCCACACGCCGGAGGATCCTGATCCGCAGCGGCGGCACCGTCGCTCTCCGCCCTGGCGATGCTCCGGTTGCAGGAGACGAACGGGTACTTGTAGAGGCGCAGCGCCCGCGTATGCACGTACTGCGGGACCTTCAGGTAGCAGTGCAGGTAGTCCTCGGCCTCGCGGTGCATGACGAAGTCGTCCTCGCCGGGAATCCGAGCTCCTTGGGCGCCCCGTCCCCGCTTCCGTCGGCAGCTTCCATGGCGGCCGTCGCCGCGGCCGCCTCGCCTTCCGAGGCGGCAAGGTCCTGTTCACGAACCCATGACGGCGGGAAGCCGATGTCCCTGGGGTCCAGCTTCGGATAGGCCCCCAGCACGTTCGGGCGGGAAGGAGATGGTCACCCGGACTTCCACGCCTTCCTTCCAGGGGCGCTTGTGCATGAGCTTGTAGCGCCGCGCGGGGTCCGGGTCGTGGGGGTCGAGCAGGACGGACGCGCCCCCCTGGTCCAGCCCGATGCGGAGGTTGTTGTCAGCGAAGCCGCCGTAGTCGATGAGGCCGAGGCTGGGCGCCTCCCAATGCAGGCCGTCGCCGGACTCGGCATACGCCAGCGAGCTGCATGGCGGGGATTTCATGGCGACCGAGTACCACATCCGGAACACGCCGCGTTCCTGATCGTAGATGACCGTATTGACGCCGTAGCTGACGTCCTCGAATGGTGTCGCGGTCGTTAAGATGGGATTGTCCAGGGATTTGACCGGCAGCTACGGAGAGCGCCTGATCATCCAGATGTCGTCCACCAGGTGGTCGTCGATCAGGAGCTGCGGGCCGGCGTCGAGCGTCATCGGCGGAGAAGCGGTTGACAGCGTCTGAGCTTCGTAGACCACGGCGCCTCCTGGAGTTGGACGACGATACGGCGAAGGCCCGAGGCTACTCCGGGAACGGCATGAGGTCAACGCGGGGGTAGACATCGATCCCCGGAGGGAGTTCCATGGACCCATGGAGACAACCGACCGGCGACGGCTCGGGGCGTACGACGCGGCCGTGCGCGACATCCGGCACGTCCGCATCTTCCACGACCCGAACCGCTACGCGGGTCATGTCAACCGCGGCGGGATCTGGAATTTCGGCGACGGCGAGCTGGCCGTCGCGCACCGGGTGAAGGCGGCCGACTACCGGAACGCCGACTGGCTTGCGGCCGGCGCGCACGACTTCTCCCATCTGCCCGCCGGGGCCACGTCGGGCATTCTGCTCAACCGGTCACTCGACGGCGGCCGGACGTGGCCGGAGAGCGAGAAAGCGTGGATCTGGAACAACGAGCGGTCGACGGACGAGCTCCTGGAGTGGCTGCGCCCCCGCGAGCCGGATCAGCGCGAACGGATAGACCTGTCCGACGGCGATGCGATCATGCACTTCTCACCGGCCGGCGAGCACCTCCGCTGGCCGTTGGGCGGGGCTCTGCGGCCGCAGCTTGCGCCCGACGGCAACTTCCATCTCGGCAAGAGAGCCCCGATGACCATGCCCACCATCTGCCTGCGCAGCAGCGACCGGGGACGTACGTGGGAGCGGCATCCGACGCTCATCGAGGGGCCGTCGATCTCGCCCGATACCGGCTTGCTGGTCGCCAACCTCGGCCACGTCGCGTTCGACAACCGGGTCATCGGCATCGTCGGAACGACCAACCACCGCAACATCTCCTGCTTCTACGTCAGCTATGACAACGGCATCTCGTGGGAGTACGTGAGCGTGGTGGCGCGGGGCATGGCCGGGGACCCCGACGCCGGCTACACCTACATGGGCGTCCACCGGCTGCCCGACGGACGCCTGATGACCTGCATGCACCGCATGTCCGAGAACTGGCCGTGCGTGGCCTTCTCGGCCGACGACGGCATGAGCTGGTCGGAGCCGCGCTACGTCGTGAGCCCCGCCACGCATTGGCCCCTGGACACTGGCGATCCGCCGCGGGCGCCGCTGGATCGAGGCGGTCCCCGGTATCGCTCGCCCTGCGCGCTCATTACCCGCGGCGGGCGGATCGTCATCGTGTTCGCCCGGCGATCGGTGGGCGGCCCGCGCGGCATCCTGGGCGTGGGGAGCGACGATCTGGGGGAGACGTGGAGCCGCGAGTTCGTGCTCCGCGGCGACTCCTACACCTGGGACTGCGGCTACCCGGTCATGACCGAGCTGAACGACGGGCGGCTGTTCACGGCCTACTACATCACCACGCACGACGGCGGCGAGCCCGTGCCCGAATACGCCGTCGTCCGGCAGGTCGACGGCACGTTTTTCAGGCTCGACTGACCGAGGCGGGCGTCAGCTCCCGAATCAACGAACGCCCAACCGCCGTGGATGGGGTTGTCGGGCTCGAACTTCGGCCACCGGGCGCGCCGCTGCCGCGTGCCGTCGAGCACGAGCTGGCGGAAGCGCGCGAGCTCGCCTTGCACGCCGGCCGGCAGATCGCAGCGCAGGATCTGCCCGGCGAACGGCTGCCAGCCGGTGAGCCGCACGCCTCCACTGAGGATCGGCGTCTCGCCCGGGGTAGGCCGCGTAGGTTACCGGGCACCGGGCGCTGCCGCTGTCTGTGGGGCTTAGCGCCAGCGGCTCGGGCAGGTAGTAACTGCCGCACCGCACCTCGACGCGGATCTCGCCTTCCGGGGTCGAGGCGATCGACATCGACGCCGCCCACTTCACGGTCGAGGTGCTGGGCGCTCCGGAGCTGGACACGGTCACCGTGGTCAGCCGCATGTCCACCCGTTTCCACCGGTTCCACGACGGACACGTCGCCGTCGAGCAGGGCGGCGGCGATGCCTCCGTCTCGGTCCGTTACGACGGCCGTCCGCTGTCAAAGGTCGCCGTGACGTGGGGACCGCTGCTGGTCCTTCAGGTGCCGGAACGCACCGCGCTGGCGGTCACCACCACGGCCGGCGACGTGCGAATCCACGACCTGACGGCTTCGCACGTGACGATCACGACGACCGCCGGCGATCTCTATGTCAGCGACGTCACCGCCACGGTCGCGATCTCGGCGCGCGCGGACTTCATCGTGCTGGAGCGCGTCCACGGCCCGAAGGGAATCACCGCCGACTCCGGCTCGATCGAGGTGGCCGATTCACGAGGGGATCTCTTACCGACACTGGCGGCGAGCAGCGCCTGCGCCGCATCGACGGCGACGTCAGCTTCGCGTCCACCGACCGGCTCACGCTGACCGACCACCGAGGCTCGCTCACCATCCGCAAAGGCGCGATGCCGAGCCGGACGGGCGATCGAGCGTCCGAGTGAAGTGCCGGACACCCCGCAGAAAACGGGACTCGTCCGTTCATACGACCTTCTTCTCGTAACCCGCCATGGTTCGGTTCCGCCGTGCCTGCGCAAGGTCGTAGCTCGCCTGCATCCGCATTCCAGTGCTCGGCAGTTCCCCAGCCAAGGCTCTCCAGCGCAAGAGCCATGTATGCGGACACTCCCGCCCGCCCATTCAGCAGGCGCGACAGAGTTCCACGCTCGCAGCCCAAACGGGCTGCTGTTTCGGTTACGCTCCACCCGGTCTCTTCCATGCTTTCCCGGATCAGTTCTCCCAAGTGCGGCGGGTTCAGCATGGGGCCTGCTCGTTCGCTGTCGCTGTCATTCATGGTCAGTTCCTTGTCGTCAGTGATAGTCAACCAGGTCCACGTCCACCGCTTCGCCGTCCTCGAAACGGAACACCACGCGCCAGTTGCCGGAGACGCCTGGGAGGTCCTGTCAATAGGTGTGTAAACGAGTCAGGCAGCGTCCCGCTCCTGATCTTCGATTCGAATTCCGTCTCGGTACTCGGCTCCCACCCACACATCTTGAAGTAGCTCCGGCGCGTTCAGCTTCCGGAACTTCGTCTCGGCCACCAACAGCATCTTCCAGATCACGGCGGTGGCGTTGGCTACCTTCTTGAATCGCTTCGCCGCATCGGTCCGTAACCTCAGCGCCGCGAACGGCGACTCGATCACATTGGTCGTCCGCAGGTGCCGCCAGTGAGCTCGTGGATACCCGTAGTAGCTCACCATCCGCTCCCAGTCCTGCGCGATCAACTCGGCGGCTCGCTGCAGCCCCTGGCCACGCGCCCAGCTCTGGAACGATCCTCGACGTTGCTCAGCCTCCTTGAGCGTCTCGGCGTAGGCGATCTTCTTCAGCTTCCCCTTCGCTTCCTCCTGGGAGCGCTTCGGCACCTGGTCCAGCACGTTGACGATCCGGTGATTCCAGCACCGTTGCTCCTCGGCGTCCGGATACACACCTCCCGCAGCGCCGCCTTGTCCTTCTCCAGCCCCGCTTTCACGTACAGGCCGTCGACCCACAGGTACACCAACTCCAGATCCGCCAGGCTGCGTTCGTGCCACGCGGCCGCCTCGGCGTGCCAGCGGTCCTTCACCCGCGCCACCGTGCTCGCCGAACAGCCCCCGCAGGGCCAGCTCGAAATCGCCCAGCGCCAGCCCGTGCAGGTACAACTGCGGCAGCACGTCGGTGACCTCAGGCGTGCGCCGCGCAAACAGCGCCAGTAGCGCGCTCTCGAACCGCTGCTCCAGCCCGCGCACCCGCGGCCGACGCACCGTCACCGTGCCGGCCCGTGTGGTCAGCTGCCGCGGCTTGCCGTAGCCGTTGCGGTAGCCGCGTTCCCCTTCATCTCGGCGACGGTAGCGGGCTCGGCCAAGAAACTCTGCGTCACCTCGTCCTCAAGCAATCCCTGCAGCCACTGCTGAACGTGGCGCCGGGCCATCTCCTCCATGGCCTGCCAGCACGCGCTTGACTGGGTGCTCTCCTTCGTGACCAATCTCTTCCACGGCGGTGTCCTCCTGACTTTGTGGTGATTTCAGGATTCTACAGGGCGCCACCTTTTTCTTTTACTTTCTTTTACACACCTCTTGATGGTAGCTCGTTCTCGATACGGACCATGGCTGCGTCTATTCCGTTTTGGACAGCGTGCTCCAGGAGACTTGCGACGCGTGGTAGTGGCGAATCCTCTCCGCGATGCAGCCAGAAAGTCCGTTAGGGAACGCTCCGTGATGAGCCACGGCGTGGTCGAGCGCGTCCATGACCGAGTCGTCTCGACCGCTGTAGCCACCGATTACGATGCCGTATCGTTTGCATGAATCGACAAACGATGTCCGCAGGTGTGCATCTTGTTAGCGTAGCTCGACAGGCGTGTTTTCAGTTGACGGAAGCGGAAATCCCCGTGCAGTTTGACTTCGTCACCGGGTGGCATCCGGCGCCGCCAGCTCAGCCAGACGGTGGAGGTGCTCATCCGTGTGGAGGAGACCGCTGCGATGGTGGTCGGCGCAAGCCTTCACCACGATGTCGATCGTCGGGACGGTGATGCCGTGGGCGCGGGCGGTGCGTGCAAGCTGGTACGCGGTGTCCCAGACTTCCGGCGTCAGCGGAAGCTCGACGAGGTCGCGCTCCATGTCTCGAAGCACGGCTTGTTCATGCCCGGCACGCGCCCCGTTCCACAGCTCCGCGCGGACCATCGGACACCAGGCTGCGGTACCTGCGTGCAGCAGCGCCCGGACGCGCTGCCGCACTTTCCCGGTCTCCGTCTCGGCGCAGGCTGTGAATCCACGCCGACGTGTCGATCAGCGTCATGAACGGGAGCGCAGGTCAGCGAGCTCCTCCGGAGAAATCAGGTCGTCGCACGTGCCGAGATGGCGCGTGAGCGCTGCCATGCGCGCGCGGCGATTGAAGTCGGCGACTGCGGTGACGATCGCCTCGCGTTTGGTCTTGGCATCGGTCAACCGCATTGCTTCTTCCAGGACCTCTGCGGGAATATCGATTGAGGTCTTCATGCTTCCATTGATGGCTACACGGGGAGCATTCAGTCAACCCCGACCCCGCACCAGTTCGTCCTCGGTCAGACCGAGTACGCGAACACGGTGGCCTGGAACAGGCGCAGCCGGATGCCGACCATCTCTCCGACCGGCGAGATGTCGCTGCGGCCGCTCCAGGTCACCACCGCGTCCTCGGCGTCGCCGGTGAGCCGGCCGCAGTCGGCGAAGGTGAAGCCGGGGACCGGCTCCACGTCGGAGTGGACGCGCGACGGCACCGCGTGCAGCAGCTCGACCGAGACCCAGCCGCCCGGCCGGCAGCGGTAGTTGAGGCGCAGCTCGTCGCGCGTGCGGTACACGGTCGGGATCGTGCAGCGGCCCTCGACCGGCGCCTCCACCCCGCACAGGCGGTGCGGGCGCCACGACGCCCAACGCAGCTCCGCGGGCCGGGCGCCGGCGGGCCGGCCGGCGTTGTGCACCCAGGACGAGCCGGCGTAGAGCGATCCCCAGGAGCCGTCGGGCAGATCGATCACGCCGCAGCCCCAGGAGTAGACCATGCCGCTGTCGCCTTCTCCCGGCGCGCCCAGCGGGATGATCGGCCGGCGTTCCGGGCGGTGCCAGAACAGGCCGTCGCGGCTGAAGGCGATCTGGCTGTCCACGTGGTCGGTCGCCTGGTGGTAGACTTGGATCAGCATGCCGTGCAGGTCGTCACGGCCGGGGTAGGGGAAGTAGTCGCAGCCGTAGAACGACACGTCCAGGCCGTCCTGGCCGTCGGGGGCCAGGATCAGCTTGGGCGGCGGCCACGAACGGAAGTCGCGGGTGCGGGTCAGGCCGATGGCGCGCCGCACCAGGCCCACCTCGGCAGAGCCCGACCCGACGCCGGGAGCGGCGCCGGGCTCGATCGTCATGCCGTGCACGCGGCAGTAGGCGAAGTAGTGCCCGGTGGCCCGGTCGTAGCCGGCGGACAGGCCGCCGTCCATGGGAAACGGCGCGAGCGGCGCGGCGAGCGTCCGCCAGCGCCTGCGGTCGGGCGAGGTCCAGCCGATCACCTCGCCGCCCAGCTCGACGCGCGGGCCGCGGTACGCCGGCCCTTGGTACTCCTGCGCCCTCCAGCGGCGCACCGCCTCTTCGTTGGCGCCTTCCTCGCCGCCCGTGTCCATGCGCTCGCCGGTGTCGGGGTCGAACCAGCCGCCGTCGCAGCCCATGCCCTTGAAGCGCTCCTCCGGCGGCGCGGTCGGATCCTCGAACACGGCCTTGAGCCGGTCGCCGCCGCGCTCGGTCACCCGCTCGACGAGCCGCCAGCGCGCGCCGTCCTCGCTGCGGGCCAGCAGGATGCTGCCGTTCGCGTCGTACAGGGCGTACAGCGCGCCGCCCTCCCGCCACGCGCGCACCGGCTTCATGTGGTCGGAGCCCGAACCTCCCTCCAGCACCAGCGGCATGCTCTTGGCCGCCTGCTCGACGCGCAGGCGGACGCCGACGGGGGCGTCGTACAGCTCGAAGGTGCCGGCGCGGTTGGTGCTGCGGTTGCCGGTGTGGATCTCCTGGGTGTCCGCGATCGGCGTCCAACCCCCGGGATTGGGGCGCGGGCGCACCCAGTCGCCGGGGTAGTAGCCGCCGCGGGGGCGTCGGATCTCAGCCATGGCGGCGAGCTTAGCCGATGGGGCCGGCACCGCCCACGGACCCGTTACTATGGGCGGGAGGAGGGCACCATGGCAGAGCCCACGCGCGCACGAACCGACCTGCCCGGAGAAGGATCGGGGAGGTCGGCCCGCGACAGCTCCGGTGACTGGATCCCGTTCCTGGACTGGCGGGAAGTGTTCCCCGGCAACCGCGGGGTCGACCGGCACGGCGTCTACAACCTGTTCGACGCTCCGGTCGGGATCGCCCTGAAGGTGGAGCCGAGCGAGCCCTCCGAGCCGTTGCTGGTCGTCGATCAGCCCTGGGAGGACCCGGCCAACATGCAGCCGTCGGCGACGTGGCGGGACGCGGAGGACGGCAGCTACGGCATCGTCTATGCCGGCCGCGACGGGGCGATCTGCCTGGCGCGCAGCCCCGACGGCTACCGGTTCCACCGTCCGGCGCTCGGCCAGGTGGAGTGGAGCGGGTCGCTGGCCAACAACATCCTCGCCGACGGGCCTCCCGCCGGGATCCTGCTCGACCCCAAGGCGCCGCCGGAGGAGCGCTACAAGGCGCTGGGCCAGGAGGGCGGCTACTTCGACCCGCTGACCGGCGAGAAGCTGGAGAGCCGCGAGGGCCAAGCCCGCCAGAAGGCGATGGAAGAGGGCGGCCCCGATTACCGGGGGCCGCAGGCGGAGATGCGCCATTGGGTGGTGGCCTGGGTCTCGCCCGACCGGCTGCACTGGAAGCGGGTCGAGCGGCCGGTGGCGCCGTTTCCGTCCGACGGCGGCAACCGGCCGCAGTATGACGAGGCCACCGGCATGTACTTCGACTACGTCCGCGTGCACGGGCGCGACCCCGAGTCTCCGAAGGGTATCGGCACCGGCGTCCCGGAGCGGTCGATCGGCCGCCGTTCGATCGGCCTGATGCGCACGAAGGACTTCTTCGACTGGTCGCCGCCCAAGCTGGTGATCTACCCGACGCCGCAGGACGCGGCGGACGTCTCCTTCTACGGCGCCAACTACTCGCGCTACCCGGGGCGCGACGACCTGCACCTGCTGTTCCTGCAGGTCTACCACCAGAACGCCGACCAGATCGACGACCAGCTCGCCGTGAGCTGGGACGGGCTGATCTGGTACCGCCACCACGATCCGATCATCCCGCGCGGGCCTGCGGGCTCCGGCTACGAGGGCATGTGCCGCACCTTCGCCGGCGGCATCGTCGAGCTGCCGGACGGCTGGTGGGCGGTCTCGCACGAGTGCAACCCCGGGCTGCACAACCGCAGCGGGTACCGTCATTTTCCGGAGCTCATCGCCAACCCGGCGGCCGCGGACGCCATCACGCTGGAGCCGCACGAGCCGGCGTCGATCCGCTGGGCGCGCTGGCGTCCGCACCGCCTGTGCGGCATCGACACGGCGCTGGAGGGCCGCTTCACGACGCAGACCATCCGCCGCAGCCGCGGCGAGCTGCGGCTCAACTACCGCTGCCGGAGCGGCGGGTTCATCGAGGTGGAGCTGGTGCGCCTGGTGGCCGGCCGGCTGCAGCCGGACATGGACGGCCTGCCCGGATTCACCTTCGCCGACTGCGACCGGCTGACCGGCGACGAGCTCGACCGGGTGGTGACCTGGCGCGGCCGACACGACATCGCCGCCATCGGCGAGACGGTGGCCGTCCGCATCAGGATGTTCCAGGCGAAGGTGTTCGCCTGCCGCGTCTGAGCAGGAGTGGGAGAGGGCATGCACTACCATCAACTCGGCGGCTCGGGGCTGCAGGTCGCGCGCATCGGGCTGGGCTGCATCCCGTTCGGGACCACGATCGACGGAGAAGCGAGCAGGCGCATGGTCGACCGCTACCTGGACGCCGGCGGCAACTACCTGGACACGGCCAACGTCTACGGCGGCGGCATGCGCGGCTCGCACGAACGCGACGCCGGCACCTCCGAGCGCACGGTGGGGGCGGTGGTGGCCGGCCGCCGCGACCGGTTCGTGATCGGCACCAAGGGCGCCTGGACCATGACCGACGACGTGCGCCCGAACGGCTTCGGCCTGTCGCGCACCTACCTGGCGCGCGCGATCGACGCCAGCCTGCGCCGGCTCGGCACCGACTGGATCGACCTGTACCAGTGCCATGTGTGGGACCCGTACACGCCGATCGAGGAGACCATGCGGGTGCTGGACGACGCGGTGCGCGCCGGCAAGATCCGCTACGTGGGCGTCAGCAACTGGGGCGGCTGGCAGGTGGTCAAGGCCAACATGCACGCGGACCGCCACGGGCTGACGCCGATCGTCTCCAACCAGATCTGGTACAACCTGGCCGACCGCACCGCGGAGTTCGCGCTGATCCCGGCGTGCCGCGACCAGAGCGTGTCGATCATGGTCTGGGGCGGCTACGCGCAGGGCTTCCTGACCGGCCGCTACACGCGCGACATGGACGTGCCGCCGCCCGGGTCGCGCATCACCGCGAGCAAGCCCGAGGAGTCCAGCTCCTGGGAACGGCTTGCGGTCGACAGGGTCTGGGACACGCAGGAGGTCATGCGAGGCGTGGCCGCCCGCCACGGGCGGTCACTGGCGAACGTCGCCATGGCGTGGCTGCTGCAGAGCGGCCGCTGCGACGTGGCGCTACTCGGAGCGTTCGCCCCCGAGCAGCTCGACGACGGGCTGGGTGCGCTGGAGCTGACGCTCGACGGCGACGAACTGGCCGAGCTCGACCGCGTGAGCCGCCTGCCGGCGCCGTACCCGATGAACTTCTGGAACACCTTCTGCTACCACGACAGCGAGCACTACGGCGGCCTGCGCTAGCTATTCCGTCGGCTCGTCATCCGCCTCCAGGAGGTCGAAGTCCGAGTCGGCGTATTCGAGAGAGGCGTCGTGGCGGCGGGCGCAGGCGGCGATGAGCACGTCGGCCGCCGGAGCGGTCACGCCGCGGGCGCGCGCTCGCCGCGCCAGATCGTACGCGGCCTGCCAGACGCGGCCGTCGATGGGTACCTCGGGAAGCGTGCGCGCGAAGTGGCGCAGGACCCGGTGTTCCTGAGCCCCGCGGGCACCGCTCCACAGCTCGAGTTGAACCGGCGGGCACCAGCAGGCCTGCCCGGCCCTCAGCGCGGCGTCGACGCGGCTGCGGACCTCCGGGTCACCCTGCGGACGCAGGAAGTGTATCCAGGACGACGTGTCGACGAGAATCAGCGGCTCAACCCCGGCGCCGTGCGGCTTGCAACTCCTGCGGCGTCATCAGATCGTCGCAGGTGCCCGCGTATTTGGTGAGCTCCGCCATGCGCATGCGGCGGTTGAAGTCCGCAACGGCGTTGACGACGGCCTCACGCTTGGTCTTCGCGTTCGTGAACTTGATAGCATCCTCCAATTCGCGATCGGGAATATCTATGGTGGTCTTCATGATGCCAAGATGATCAGTCTGCGAATATCGGTCAACGGAACGGCAGACCTTATTTTTTTAGGCCGCAACCGCATCCGGGAGTTTGAGTGCTGCAGACCATGAAGTCCGCTTCGTCCCGCGCCGCTCGTCGATCGGAGTGTGGTGCAGCGCGACGAATCGCGTCTGTCTTGACCTGCACGCTGCGTTCCACAAGGATCTGAGCGACGTCGGGGGGTCCCGCGACGCTCCCGACCAGGAGGAGATCGTGAAGAGATTCATCGGATTGATCGCGGGCCTCATGGTCATCGGTGCGATTGCGTCTGCGCAGTACATCGAAGGCCCTTGGTTCGCGGAGGCGGTGGCGCGCGGCGACTTGCCGCCGATCGAGGAGAGGTTGCCGGTGGAGCCGCTGGTGCTGGCGCCTGGCGCCGGCTACGCGTTCCCGGCTGACGGCAGGCACACGGAGGGCTCGTACGACCGCAGCTCGACCGACCTGCCCAACATCCAGGGGCTGACCTCTACGCCATTCAGGAATCATCGGTTCGAGGTCGAGCTGCTGCCGTGGGCCTGGAAGGGCTGGGAAGGCTCGGACGACAACATGACCTGGACGTTCTACCTGCGCGAGGGCATGAAGTGGTCGGACGGTGAGGACTACACCGCCGACGACATCGTGTTCTGGTTCGAGAACGTGCACGGCGACGGTGATGCCGCGGTCCAATACCGGGAAGCGGGCGCCATGAACAAGAACGCGGTGGCCGAAGGGACCGAGCGCCTGGAAAAGGTGGACGACTACACGCTGCGCTTCCACCTCAAGGCACCGGACCCGCGCTTCGAGTGGCTGGTGGGACAGCGCTCCGAGCGTGAGCTGCTGAACGTCGACGACCACTACCTGCCGCAGTACCACCCGGCCGGCGGCGACGCCGAGGCGCTGGCCGCCAAGGTGTCGGCGGGCGGGTTCGACACCTGGATGCAACTCTTCGAGGACCGGCGCGACCGTCATGGCAACACCAACCCGGACAAGCCGCACCTGATGCCGTGGGGCCCGTCGGACCCGCCGCCGGCCAACCCGGCGGTGTTCACCGCCAACCCGTACAACTTCGCGGTGGATGATCGCGGCCAGCAGCTTCCCTACCTGGAGACCCAGCGCTACTTCCTGGTTTCCGACGGCGAGGCGCAGAAGCTGCGTCTTCTGGCAGGCGGCGACAGTTGGGGGATCATCAAGACCCTGGAGTCACTGCCGCTAGCCAAGCGCGCGCAGGAAGACGGCAAGATCAGGTTCCAGCTCACCCCCAAGGGCGACGCCTACAAGTCGACGGTGACGCTGTTGAACATGAACGCGCAAGAGGAGTGGAAGGCGGAGCTGTTCCGCGACGTGCGCTTCCGCACGGCCTACTCGCTGTTCATCCCGCGGCGCAAGATCGCCGACATCATGTACGCAGGCGCCCCGCTGCCGACGCTGGGCGGCTTCATGTATGAGACCGACCATCCGTGGTACCTCCCGGAGCTGGGCCAATCGCCGCTGATCGAGCAGGATCTGGACCGCGCCAACGCGTTGCTGGACGAGCTCCTGCCCAACAAGGACGCCGACGGCTTCCGCCTCGGCCCCGACGGCAACCCGGTCACGTTCTTTCTTGCAACCGTGACCCACGACGAGTGGGAGCAGGCGGCCAACATCATCATGGAGGACCTGCACCTGATCGGCTTCAAGGCCAACCACCGCGCTACCGCGTGGGGCGGCTGGGGTGCATTCGTCAATTCGATGGAGTGGGACATCATCGTCGACCAGAGCACGGAGGGCTGGAAGAGCCAGCTCCCGGAGCGGCAGTCGCTGATCGTTCCCACCGGACGGTTCGGTCCCAACTGGGCCTACTCGTGGTGGGAGTGGCTGGACTCAGGTGGCGAGAAGGGCGAGGAGCCGCCGCAGGAGATCAAGGACAACTGGGATCTGTTCCACCAGATGATCCAGGAGGCGGACGCGGACAAGCTCACCGAGCTCACCCACGAGTGGTACCGCCGCCAGGCCGAGCAGGTCTGGACCCTTCCGCACCTGACGTTCCCGCCCGAGTTCGACGTGTGGCAGCCCAACTTCAAGGGCGTCCACCCCAGGACCGGCCGGCCGTTCGAGTTCGGAGGCATGTGGTACGAGTAGCGCCGATGCGCTGACCGTACTCGCCACGAAGGGTATCCCGCCGGCGGGATGCCCTTCGCACTTAACGTGGAGGCAGAGGGATGATCGACGCTGCCGCGATGGCTTGGCCGGAAGCGCGTCGCAGGATTCCGGCGAGGGGGCTCCGCGTGCCGGTGGCGCCGCCGTGGCCGGCGATCGCCGGCTGCTTGATCTTGCTGCTGGCGATGCCTGCGGCTCTGACGGCCCAGGAACGGCAGGAGGAGCGGGAGGAGATGGTGAACCGCCAGATCGCCGCACGCGGGGTGAGCGACGAGCGCGTGCTTCAGGCGATGCGCACCGTGCCGCGCCATCGGTTCGTGCCGGAGCGCCTGTCGCGCTCGGCGTACAACGACCATCCGCTGCCGATCGGGGAGGGGCAGACCATCTCCCAGCCCTACATCGTCGCACTGATGACCGAGACGCTGGAGGTCGAGGAGGACGACCGCGTGCTTGAAATCGGCACCGGCTCGGCCTACCAGGCGGCGGTGCTCGCGGAGCTGGCGGCGGAGGTGTACTCGATCGAGATCCGCGGGCCGCTGGCCGATTCGGCGGCCGCGCTGCTGGAGGAGCTGGAGTACACCAACGTGCAGACCAGGCACGCCGACGGCTACTACGGCTGGCCGGAGGCGGCGCCGTTCGACCACATCATGATCACCGCCGCGGTCGACCACGTGCCGCCGCCGCTGCTGGAGCAGCTCGCGGCTGGCGGCCGGCTGATCCTGCCGCTCGGCAATCCGTTCGCCCACCAGAGCCTTGTGGTGGTCACCAAACTGGAGAACGGCTTCCGCATGCAGGAGATCCTAGGGGTGCTGTTCGTGCCGATGACCGGCGCCGCCCTGAACTGATGTCGCTGACCTTCGCGGCCGCACCCCTCTTGGAGGAATCCCGTGAGTGATGTCCCGCGCCGAGACCGCCCCCCCTACCGGAAGCCCATCGTCGCCGCGCTGGCGGTCCTGGTCGGCGTGCCGCTGCTGCTTGCCGGCTGCCGGCAACCGGGCATGGTCCCAGACTCGCCGGACGCTGCGCAACTGCGCATCGCGACCTGGAATCTCGAGCATCTGAACGACACCGACGACGCTGGCTGCGTGCCTCGGGACGAGGCGGACTACGACGCCATCGCCGACCGTATCCGGGAGATCGCCCCGGACGTGGTGGCGTTCCAGGAAGTGGAGAACATGGAAGCAGCGCTTCGCGTGTTCCCCGCAACACATTGGCACGTGGAAGTGTCCACGCGTCCCGAACCGGCAGCAGCGCCGCGCAAATGCTGGGGACTTCCCGGCAAATACCTCCACCATCAGGCGACCGGGTTCGCCATTCGCAAGGACATTGTCTACCATCGCAACAAAGACTTGGAATCCCTCGGCGACCCGGTTTCGTCGCAGCGCTGGGGTACTGACATCACCGTCACGTTCGGCGACCGCACACTGCGCCTGCTGTCCGTGCACCTCAAGTCGGGATGCTGGTCGGCCGAACAAGACGCGAGCGAGTCCCGCACGCAGACCTGCGCCACGCTGAGAAACCAGGTTCTCGAACTCAGGTCCTGGGCCGACCGCCGGGAGGACGAGCGGGCCGCTTTCGGCATCCTGGGCGACTTCAACCGCCGTCTCGCCATAAGCGACGACTGGGCCTGGAGAGAGCTGTCGCCGGAATCATCTCCGCTCGGTCTTCTCACCGCGGACATCGAAGCTCGGTGCGATCCGCGATACGAGGAATTCATCGACCACATCGTGCTCGACTCGACTGCGGCAGCATTGCTTGTCCCGGGATCGACCCATGAGTGGCCCCGTCACGATGACCATCCGGATCACTGTGCCGTGTCGACCGATCTCCGGGTCAATCGGCCAGCCGTCCCGTGACCGGAACTCGATCGAGATCCGCGACTGGCTGGCCGGATTCGGCGCCGTTCGATCACCGCATGCAGGAGATCCTGAGGGTGCTGTTCGTGCCGATGACCGGTGCCGCCCTGAACTGAGGGTTCGCTTACGCTGCTGATCGCGGCCGCGGTCGCCTCCTTCGCCGCCCTGGCGTACGAGGCGCTCCTGGTCCGGTTCTTCTCGCTTTCGCAGTGGAACCACCTGACGTTCCTGGTCCTGGGCGTCGCGCTGCTCGGCTTCTCCGCGTCGGGAGTGGTGCTGGCCGCCCTGGTGTCCCGTGGGCCGCGGGCCTCCTCCGTGCTGAGCCGTCCTTCGGGCGTGGCGGTGCTGCTGGCGGCGTTGTCGCTCGCCGTGTTGGGGTCGTTCGTCGTGCTGCGCGCTATGGAGCTGGACTACTTCCGCATCCCGCTGGAGCTGGGGCAGCTCGCGCTGCTGGCGGTGTCGTTCCTGGTCTTGTCGGTACCGTTCGCGATCGCCGGACTGGTGACTGCGCTCGCCTACGCCGACCCGGACATCCCGGCCGGACGCACCTATGTGGCAGCGATGGCCGGCTCCGGGCTGGGCGCCGCCGTCCCGGTGGGGCTGCTGCCGGCGTTCGGCATCGCCGGCGCGGTCGCGGCGATCGCGGGGTTCCCCGCGCTCCTGGCGGTCGCGGTGGCGGGAACGCGGATCAGGAGCAGTGGGGGGGCGACGCGTGGGGTGCTCGCCGGCACAGCGGCGGCAGCGGTGGCGATCGGATCGTTGGCCACCGGCCTGATCGGTGAGGTGACGCCGTCCTCGTACAAGCTCGGATACCAGGCGCTGCAGTTCCCGGAGACGAAGGTGGTCGAGCGGCGCACCACGATCCGTGGCCGCTACGAGCGGTTGCAGGGGCCGGCGCTGCGCTTCGCGCCGGGGCTGAGCCTGCGCTGGATGGAACGGCTTCCGCGTCAGGACGCGGTGCTGACCGATGGCGATGCGTCACTGTTCGTCCCGCGCGATCCCGACCCGCGCTACGCCGGGGACCTGCTCGGATCGGTCGGTGCGGCGCTGGTGAGGGATCCGCGCAGCGCGCTGGTACTGCAGGCGAGCGGCGGCACCGCGCTGCCCATCGTGGTCCAGGCCGGGGTGCCGCGGGCCACGGTGGTGGATCCGTCGGCGTGGCGTGCCGCGGCGGTGCGCGCCGCGGTCGCGGAGCTGGGCTGGGACGGACCGGTCTCGGTCCGCCGCTCGTCGCTGCGCGGCTTCACCGCGAGCGCCGGTGAGCGCTACGACCTGATCTACCTGGATCACGCCGGGGCGTCGGTGCCCGGTGTGGAGAGCCTGAGCCGCCAGTTCACGCTGACCGTCGACGCGCTGCGGAGCTACCTGGACCTGCTGACCGAGGACGGCGTGCTGGTGCTGGGCCGCAAGCTGTCGCTGCCGCCGTCGACCAGTGTGCGCGCCACGGCGACGGCCCTGGCTGCGCTGGACGGCCGGACGCATACGCCGGAACGGCACCTGGCGATGCTCCGCTCCTTCGAGAGCTTCGTCCTGGCCGTGTCGCGCGCTCCCTTGTCGGCCGAACGGCTGGCGGCGGTCCGCTCGTTCGCGGACGAGCGGGGCTTCGATCTGGTCTACCTGAGCGACATGAGCAGCGACGAGGCGAACCGCTTTGCCGTCCTGGTGGAGCCGCACTACCACGTCGCGATCGGCGGGCTGATCGCCGCCTGGCGCGAAGGGCGAGCAGACGCCTGGTTCCGTGCGCAGGTGCTGGACGTGGCGCCGCGCCGCGACGGCCGGCCGTTCTTCAGCCATACGCTGCGCTGGACGCGGATCGGTGAGTTGGCCGCGGCGCTCGGCGGACGCTGGTTCGGGTTCCTGCTGTCCGCGGAGGTGGTGGTGGCGGCCGTGATCGGCATCTCCACCCTGGCCGCCGCGCTCCTGCTGGCGCTGCCGGCCGCGGCGGGACGCGGGGCCGGCCGGCACTCGCCGCGCGTGTTCGCCTACTTCCTTGCGGTAGGGGCCGGTTACATCTGGGCCGAGCTCGCCCTGATCGGCCTGTTCACCCTGCTGGTCGGCGACCCGGTGGTCTCGGTCGTGGTGGTGCTGTCGGCCATGCTGACGCTGTCCGGCCTGGGCGGGTTGGTCTCGGCGCGCATAAGGGGCCAGCGCCTGCCGGTGGTGCTGCTCCTGATCGTCGCACTTCTGGCAGTGGTAGCGCTGACGGCCTTCCCGCTGGTCCGGCTGCTGCTTGCGCTACCGGTGGTCCTCCGCGTCGTCGGCGCTGCGCTCCTGCTGGCCGCGGTGGCGGTTCCGCTGGGACTGCCGTTCCCGGCCGGCCTCCGGCTGCTCGCCCCGAAGCCGTATGCGACCGCGCGGGCGTGGGCGGCTAACGGCGCCGCGTCCGTGGTCGGCGCGGCGCTGGCACCCCAGATAGCCTGGGACCTCGGCATCCCGGCGCTTGTCGTGCTCGCCGCCGCCGTCTACCTCGGCACGGCCCTGGCTGCACGCCGGGCCGCGGTATGGTGATCGCGTCCCACTTTGGCGCCGAAGTGAGACACGCCGTCGATCAGGTCACGAACGGATTGGTGATCTCCAGGCGTCTACCTTCCATGCAGATGGATCTCGTCCCGGTCGAAGGTCCAGCCGGCGCGGTCGCCGCCCGCCATCTCCGAAAGGCGCTTCATCTCTGCGATCTGCTCTTCAGCCTCGCGCAGGACGCGGGCCGCGGTCGGCCGCTTGGCGCGGCGCGCCAGATCGATCGGTCGATTGCCGGCATGATCCAGCGCGTCGGGGTCGGCGCCGGCGTCGAGCAGCATGCGCACCAGCTTGCCGGCGACGCCGGTGGCGGCCGCGCAGTGCAGGGACGTTCGGCCGTCGCGTTTACGTGGGCGGTTGACGTCGGCCCCGTGCGCGACGAGCAGCGCCACGCATGAGGTGCGGCCATGGTTGCACTGGTGCTGCAGCGCCGTGTCGGCGGACGCGTCCCAGTCGACGTCGGCGCCCTGCTCGATCAACAGCGGCACCAGATGCTCGGCGTTGCGCCCGCACACCGCGCTGCGCACGTACCCGTCGTCAGTCGCCGCGACGTCGATGCCGACGTCGGAGATCAGATAGCGAACCGCCGCCTCATGTCCGCCCGTGAGCGCCCAGTGCAGGGGCGTGCCGTAGCAGAGCGTCTCACTCCACGGTGGGGACGGCTCCCGTGCGATCGCCCTGAGCTGCGGGACCTCGCCCCAGGTCGCGGCCGACCACGCATCCCAGCGGATGCCGTAGGGCCGAAAAAGGTCGAGAGCATCGCGGATGCCCGCGCCGCCGGCGAGCGAGAACACCGTCCGGCCGTAGCGATCCCGCTGCCACAGCCAGTCGCTGTCCCCGCGTTGCTCGACTTCTCCTGCGATGTGCCCGCTCGCCTCGGCGAAGTCGTGCGCCTTGATGGCGCGCATGAGCAGGACCATGAGCGGCGGCGCTTTACTCGCTTTACTCATCCCTGACCGAGGCTCCCCGGCTCACGTTGTAGCATGCAGAGCGATGTCGGTCCTGACCGGGAAAGCCAGCGACTTTCTGAGAGTCGCCGCGGCAGCCGCTGGCCGGGGCGACCTCGATACGGTACGGGCCATATTGGCAGACAAGCCCGTATGGATCCGACGCATCGGCTCGCACGGCCGCACCCTGCTCTGGGAAGCGGCCTACCGGGGACGGCTCGAAATGGTGGAGTACCTGCTCGATCGGGGTGCCGACATCGACGCCTGCGGCTGCCACTTCACGCCGCTCCTGGTCGAGATCTCCCCGTACTGCGCGGCGCGGTGCCGGGGGCACGAGGCGGTGGCCGACCGTCTGCTCGAGCGCGGCGCCGCGACCGACATCTTCACCGCCGCGTTTCTCGGGGATCGCGAGGCGGTCGGCGCACACCTGGAGCGCGAACCGCGGCTGGCGACGGCAGAGAAGCCGCAGCACGATGCCGGCCTGCGTGCGACCGTGCTGCACTATGCGGTCAGCGCGAGCCGGCTGGACATCGTCACCACGCTGCTGGCCCGCGGCGCCGACCCGCGTCCGGACAGCGGCTGGCTGATCCGTTTTGCGATCTGGCGGGATCGGGCTGACATCCTGGGGGCGCTCATCGACGCCGGCGCGGATCCGACCCGGGCCGAGATGCCGCGATCGGGAGTCTCGGCCGAGATCGCCGCGCTGCTGGCCGCGCATGGTGCCGGCGTCAACGTCGACCATGCCGAGGGCGGCTGGCCACCGCTGGTGTTCCAGGCGCGCGGCGACCGGGGCGGGAACGTCGACCGCGTGCGCGACCTGCTCGAACGGGGCGCCGATGTCAATGTCCGGAACCACAAGGGACAGACGGCGCTGCACTGCGCGGCCAGGGCCGGGTTCCTGGACATCGTCGCTTTGCTGCTCGACCGCGGCGCGGGTGTGGACGCCACCGACGACGACGGCCGCACCCCGCTCGCCGTAGCGCTGCGCTCGACGGTCCGGGACAAGGCGAGGCTCGCGGCCGTCATCGAGCTGCTGGAGACTGCCGGCGCCGCCGATCCCGCGGGGTGAGCCCGGGGCGGACGGCCGGTTACGCGAGCACCTCGAACGCGTTCGTGCGCGTGCGGCCGTACCGGTAGACCGCAAAGTCGCTGTCGAACGAAATCACGCGCGTGACTCCCAGGCGCTCCATCAAAGCGAAGGAGGTGCGATCCACCAGCGAGAAGTCCTGGTCGGGGAAGCATTCGCCGATCGACCACGCCGATTCAAGATCGGCGTCGGTGGTCTGTTCGATGGATGCGACTCCCATCCGCAGACCGCCCCAAAAGGTCTCCGCCGCGGCATCGGAAATGAAGTGATGAATGAGGCGCCACGTCTCGACGAGTACGTGGTCACTCGTGACGAGCGGCTGGTCCCGCGCCAGCAACCGCTTCGCACGTCCGTTGTGGCGGTCGTTCGTGTCGGCCGCGGCATACCAGGCCGACGTGTCCACGAAGACGCTCATGCGGAGCGGTTGCGCTTTGCTGAACCGAGTGCTTCCGCGACCATGCGGTCCTTGTCGGCGCCGATGTCTGTCCCGACCGACGCGCCAAGATCGAAGACGATGGAACGGTCCATGCTCCGTGGAGACTCGGCCAGATCCCGGTCCACCAGGCGCCGTATGTACTCGGCGAACGAAACGCCAAGCGCTGCGGACCGGGCGCGGACCCGGGCATGCAACTCCGACGTAAGTGATATCTGCGTTCGCACCATCATTGTGGCGCCATCATAGCGCTGCCACCATGCAGCGTCAATGCCGCGCCGCTACGGGCCGGACTGGAGGCTCATCGCTTGAAACGCTTGGCATCCTTGCGGGCGATCTGAAAGGCGGTCTTGCCACTCTTGTTGCGCGCCTCGGGGTCGGCCCCGGCCTGCAGGAGCGCCTCGACGGCGGCGACTTTGCCCTCGTAGGTCGCGCGATGCAGCGGCGTGCGGCCCTTGCGGTCCTGCGTGTTCAGGTCGGCGCCGTGTGCGGCGAGCAGACGGATCATGCTGGCCCGATCCTGCTCGGCGGCAAGCTGGAGCGGCGCGCGTGTAGCCCTGTTGCGCGCGTCGAGCGCCGCGCCCGCCGCGATCAGCAACTCAGCGCATGCTGCCGATCCAGTGCGCGCGGCCCAGTGCAGCGGCGTCATCGCGTAGGGGTCGACCGCATTCACGATCCCGGAGTCCTCCGAGATCAACTCCCGCAGTCGGGTGGTGTCGTCGCGGGCGCTCGCGGAGTACACGTCGTAGCAGGCGCCGTCGTCGATGAGGATCTGCGCCACAACCAGCTTTCCCTGCCGGGCGTTGCGGCGCAGCTCGCCGACGGGGCCTTCGCCCGTGTCCGTCTCGTCCCAGTGGCTGGGCGCGAGCGCCTCCTGCAGCGAGGTGGTGCCGCGCTCGCCGTTGCCCCGGATCGGGAGTTCGTGATGCACGCCGGCTCCGTACTCGATCAGCAGCCGTGCGACCTCGGGATACCCACCCCAGGCGGCCCAGTACATCAGCGGCAGGTTGTCCGGCCAGCCGGTATGCGGGCGAACCGAGACGCCGGTTGCGTCGGTCGCTCCCGACTCGAACACCGCGCGTAGCGTATCGGCCGCACCTGCCCATGCCGCCTCGTGCAGGACGTTGTACGCCGCATGATCAATCGCGAGCGGCACGTCGGGGCCAGCAGGAACGCCGCGGCCGGCCCGCAGCCGCGCTTGCCGATCACGGCTGTCAACAGCGCTGAGCCGATCCGTTCCAGGACCGCCGGCTCGGCGGCCACGGTCTCCTGCATCCGTGCGACGTCAGGCTGTCCGTCCCAACGCTCGGGCGCCGGACCCATCGCCGCGATGATGAGCTGCTGCTCCGCAGGCGTGAGATCCGGCGTCGCCTCATCACGCAGAAACCAGCTGCCCCGGAAGTCTGCGACAGCCTTGGTGGTGTCCAAGGATTTATTCCCTCGGCTTGACTCTGGGGCCACGTTCTCGGAACACCATGGGTCCGTGAGCGTACCAAGGCGGCGCCCTGCCGGCAACGAGACGCTCTCGATTTCTCGGTTCCGTCGGCTGCGCTATTTCATGAAGACGGTGTCATCGAGTTGCACCGTGGCTGCTGAAGATCCATACTCGGCCCATCCTCGACTGGAGGCCCGGGTGACATGAGCACGACGTTCGAGGAAGCGGTTCGGGCCATCAGCACGGGGAACGCGACCGCCCTGAAGAGGCTCCTGCAGGAAGCCCCTGGCCTCATCGCAGCCCGCTCGGCATCCGGGCACCGAGCGACCCTCCTGCACTACGTGGCGGCCAACGGCGTCGAGGACGAGCTGCAGAAGACACCGGCGAATGCCGTGGAAATTGCCCGCATCCTGATCGAAGCCGGAGCAGAGGTCGACGCCCTTGCAGACACCTACGGCGGCGGAACCAATCAGACGACGCTCTGCCTGCTGGTCTCGAGTTGCCATCCTGCCGAAGCGGGCCTGCAGCCGGCCCTCGCGCAGGTCCTGTGCGATGCGGGAGCAGCCGTGAACGGCGTCGCCGATGACGGAGCGCCGCTGGCGACCGCCTTGATGTTCAGCTACACCCGGTCCGTCGACGTGCTGGTGCAGTGTGGCGCACGCATCGGCAACCTGCTGTTCGCCGCCGGCGCTGGTGACCTGGAACGGGTACGGTCCTTCTTCGACAGCGGTGGCCGACTCCGGCCCGGTGCGGCATACGACGGGCGTCATTTCCCCATCGCAGGTGACGAGGAAGCCGTGCTCGGGCAGGCGCTCGGTATGGCCTGCTATCACCTGCGGCTCGAGGTGATCAGATTCCTGCTCGAACAGGGTGCGGACGTGAATTCGCGATCCCACATTCTCAGCGGTTCCTCAACCGGGCTGTACTGGGCAACCCATGGTTTTCATACGCAGGAAGAAGAGCGCCCCATCGTGGAGTTTCTGCGTTCGGTGGGCGCCGAGTCACCGTGAGGCAAGATGGCAGGCGTCATGCAGGAGCGGTCGACGTCGGAGCCAGCGAGGTCTGAACAGCGGGCGCCGCTCGATCAGAACCACGAATTCTTCCGCGCGGTCGGCGTCCTTGACCTCGACCGGGTGCGCGAGTTGCTGGACGAAGACCCATCGCTTGCGAATGCCGACGTGCGAGGCCGCGCCCAGACGGACGGCACCTGGGGCTGGGGCGCAAGCTGGGGCGATCCCGAGGACTGGATGACGTGCAAGGCAGTCCATTACGCTGCCTTCGGACACGCCGATCTGCTGAAGCTGCTTATCGAGTACGGCGCCGACCTCGACGCCTTCGGGTACGAAGACAACCACGGCTGGGCTCCCCCTCTCGTGCTCTCCTGCTGGGAAGGCACCAGGGACACCGTCGACGCGCTCCTGGGCGCGGGAGCCAACCCGAACATCCCGTCCGTCTGCCCGTTCTTCGGCGTGTCGGCGCTGCACTCCGCGATCGAGCACTGGGACCCGCCGAAGATCGAGAGCCTGCTGCGACATGGCGCGAGGCACGACATCTACAGCGCGTCCATCGTGGGCGACCTCGACTTCCTGAAGCAGCAGCTCCCTCTGCTGACACCCCGTTTCAGGTCACAGGCACTCAGCCAGCCGGACCCCGTGCGGAGCCGGACCGCGCTCGAATGGAATGTTCTCCGCAGGCACGACACGCCTGGGCAGAGGGCGGTTGCCGACTACTTGATCGAGCAGGGTGCCGAAGTGACTCCTGTCGCCCGCATCTGCCTGGGGATGCTGGATTCGGTCAGGGATCTCGTCCGGAGCCAGCCCGGGTTCGTCAGCCGACCCTTGGGCGGCGACCCCGCCCCGCCACTGACGTGGGCGGTCCGTGCCGGCCAGCTCGAAGTCGCGAAGTACCTGCTCTCCGCCGGTGCCGACCCCAACGTGGGGTGGTTCACCGTCGCATGGGATGACGTATCCCCGGAGCTCATCGACCTGCTCCTCAAGGCGGGAGCCAACTTCGACGGGACCGAGAACGAAGCTGGAGAGTTGACGCTCTTCGGGCGACTCGAAGCGGCGGAGGTGCTGCTGCGCCACGGAGCTGATATCGACAGCAAGGACTATCGCGGTCTTACACCGCTCCAGGCGCTGGTCGAGCCGGGAAGGGGCTACGCCGACACGTACTACGATCCGTTTCCGGCTGCACGATTCCTCCTCGACCGCGGCGCCGACGTCAACGCCCTCTCCGACGACGGCAAGACGGCTCTCGACATGGCGATCGAACAGGACAAGGGAGCGATGGCCGGCCTGCTGCGCGAGCACCGAGGGAAGCGGAGCGAGGAGCTCGCCTCACATCCGCGACCTCCGGCGTAGTGCCGGGCCGCTCTCTCACATCGGGGCGAACGGATGTCGGCCGAGCAGGTCGATTGCCGGCAGGGCAACCGGCGGACCGCCGATCTGCTCCGCGAACACGGCGGCAGGACCAGTCAGGAACTGACGGAGAGTCGGCCCGCGGATGGGATCGACGTGCAGAGCCTGGACCCGGCGGGCGCCGAGGGCGCGCTGGTCCGGGCCGCGCTGGCCGGGGACGATGCGCAGGTGGACGCGATCCTGGATCGATTTCCGGAGGTGCGCCGGGACTCCCCGGCGTGCGCGCTGGTGCTGGCCGACCCGGATGCGACGGAACGGCTGAGCGCCGCGAACGTGAACACGGCGGTCGCCCCGACCGGCTGGCCGCCGCTGCTCACGCTGTGCAGCTCACGCTATCGCACCGGCGACGCGCCGGTCGCCGCGTCGCGCCTGGACGTGGCGGCGAAGCTGCTGCAACTGGGGGCCGATCCCAACGCCGGTACGCGTGAAGCCGAAACCGTTCGCGGCTACCGCACCGTCCTCGGCGCCGCGATCGGCCGCGCTCGCAGCGCACCGTTGGTTCGCATGCTGCTGGCGTCGGGAGCCGATGCCGTCGACGGCCCGGCGCTCTACGATGGCTGCGCCATGTGGGAGGCCCTGCGTCTCCGCGACCGGGACAGTCTGGAAGCGCTGCTCGCCGCGGATCCGCCGCAATGGCACCTCTGCCACGCCCTGCCGGAGAGCCTGCACTACGGCGACGCCGCGCTGACGCGCCGGCTGTTGGAAGCCGGCGGCGATCCCAACTGGACCATGGGCACGTGGGGATTCGGCGGCACCTGTCTGCACGAGGCGGTGGTGCTCGATGCCCGGAGGAGCGTCGTTGAAGCGCTGCTCGACCACGGTGCTCAGGTCGCCTCCCGCGACCGGTACGGGCGGACTCCGCTCGCGCTTGCCGTCTGTCTCAACCGGGACTCGCTGGCACGGTCGCTGCGCGAGCGCGGCGCGCAGGAGGGTGACGTGCGGGAGGTCGACCGCTGGGTCGGCGCCTGCTTCGCGCATGACCGCAAGCGGGCCGAGCGGATGCTCGCGCCGGGCGCCATGTCGCTGCGGCCGGCGGATCACCTGTGGGTCTGTCGGGCCGCCCGCGGCGCGGATACTCAGGCGGTCGCGCTGCTGCTGTCCGGCGGGGCCGACCCCTGCGCAGTCGATGATGACGGGCAGACGGCGCTCCACTTGGCCGCGTCAGCAGCCGATGTCGAGGCGTGCCGGTCGCTGCTCGCCAGCGGCTCCGACCCGGAGGCGTTGAACTACGCGGGTCAGACCGCGCTGGCCTGCGCGCTGGGAGTCGAAGACCGCATCCCGCGGGACGCGCTGGGGGCGTTGCTGGGTGGCACCGCGCCGAGCGCGGACACGGCTCCGTTCGACGCCCCGGCGTTCGCCGCGACATTCGAACGCGCCGCCGACGCCGTCGTCAACGGCGACGTGGATGGCCTGTGTGCGCTCCTGAACGAGCATCCTGAGTTGGCCACGGCGCGCTCACCCCGGCCGCACCGCTGCACGCTGCTCCATTACCTGGCCGCCAACGGAGTGGAGGGCGAACGCCAGAAGACGCCGGCCAATGCGGTCGAGGTGATCGACGTGCTGATCGGCGCCGGCAGCGATCCCAACGCGAGCTGCTACACCTACCGAGGCGGTCCCGACGAGACTACCGCGGGGCTTCTGGCCGGCAGCGCACCGCCGCGGGACGCCGGGCTGACGCTGCCGATGCTCGCGGCGCTGGCGCGTGGCGGCGCGCGGCTGGATGAAGCGTATACGCTGCTGGTACGGCTGTTTGCGGCGCTACACGCCGGCGGTGCCGCCGACGCCGCGGCGGTCGTCGACCCGTCGTCCGGGGTTGCCGGCCACGCGCTGGTGGAAAGCGTCACGCTCGGCGAGACTGCGATCGTGCGGACGCTCCTGGACGCCGGCGCGGACGTCGACAGCCGGCGCGGCGACGGCGCGACCGCGTTGCATCAGGCCGCCTTCGACGGGAACGCCGAGGTGGTCGAGGAACTGCTTGCGCGAGGCGCAGACCTCAGCCTGCGGGACGATGTGTTCGATGGCACGCCGGCCGGCTGGGCACAGGCCGGAGGGCACGAGGACCTCGGCAAGAGCCTTGCCGCGCGGGCGGGATGACACTGGCGGTCGGTTGCTCGCGGTCCGCGCCGGGGCGCTTCGCGTCAGCCGGTGTGGTGGTTGATCATCCAGTTGATGCCGAACTTGTCCGCGCAGGTGCCGAAGTAGGCGCCCCAGAACTGGTCCTGCATCGGCATGGTCGCCTGGCCGCCGTCGGACAGCTTGGCGAACAGTGAATCCGCTTCCTCCTTGCTGTCCGGGGCGATCGACAGCGAGAAGTTGTTGCCGGTCATCAGCGGCGGGCCGAACGAGGCGCTGTCACTGCCCATCAGCACGCCGCCGCCGATCGGCAACGACACGTGCATGATCAGGTCCCGCTCCGCCTCCGGAACCTCCATGTCGGGCGGCCCGTCGCCGAAGCTCTGCATGTCCGTGAAATCGCCTCCGAACACGGAGCGGTAGAACTCGAAGGCCTGTCGGCAGTTGTCCTTGAACGTGAGGTAGGTGTTGATGTTCATCGCGCCAGGAAGGTACGGCCGTGCCCGCCGCACGCAAAGACACCGCGTTCTCGGTCATTCCCGTGCGGACGGCGTGCGCCTATCCCTCCCTGGCCAGGACGAAGTAGTGGCCGGGGTTCCACGCCTGGCAGATCAGGTAGACCTGACCGTCGCGCTCGTACCAGACGGTGTTGTGGATGTGGTCGGCCAGCTCGACGCCCAGGTCCTCCTTGGGACGGATGGTCGACGCCACCTCGTAGGTGTGGCCGTCCAGGACGTAGATCGGCGCGGGCCGCCCCTCCTGCGGGTCGTCCAGGCTGCCGACCACGGCGTACCAGCCGTCGCCGTGCTGCTTGAAGTCGATCCCGCACGGCTTGGAGCCGTCGGGGATGGTGTGCGAGGAGTGGAAGTGGCCGTCCAGCCCCATGAGCTGGAAGCGGGAGTGCGGGCGGTCGGCGATCGACAGGTGATGGCCGTCGGGGGCGGGTGCCAGGCCGTGCGCGGTCCCGAACAGGCCGGGCGCGTGCGGATCCTCGGTCTTGCCGCCGAACAGGCCGGTGTAGCGGTGCGTCGACGGATCGACGGAGGAGATGTAGTTGGCGCCGTAGCCGTCCGACACGTACAGCGTGCCGTCGGCGAAGGCGGTGTCGGTCGGCTTGAACTCGAGTTGCTCGTCGCGGTACTCGTCGAACTCCGGCCGCGACAGGATGAAGTCGACCTTGCCGTCGAGCCCGACGACGGCCACCTGGGCGTCGTTGTTGGCCGGCAGCACCAGCCGCCGCTTGCCGTCGAACTCGATGATCTTGGTGCTGTGAAAATTGATGGGCTTGAGATCCGACGGCAGCTCGATGATGTCCTGCGCGGTCAGGTCGGCGCTGATGCGCATGATGCCGCAGCCCGGCATCCCGTAGTAGATATAGCCGGAGGCGGCCGTGTCGTCGGCGAAGCCGCCGTGCAGGTCGACCTCGTGCGGCCGCGCCCGCTCCGGCAGGGTGTACAGGTCGTCGCAGAGTGAGAACCGGAACGGCTCCTGGCCGCTCGTCTTCTTCGCCATGGATGTCTCCTCCGTGTGGTGCGTCTGTTCTGGAGCCTACACCACCGCGGCTCGGGCCGACAGCTCGTTGCCGCGCTCTGAGTCGCCGGCTCGTTGACGGGCGCGGCGCCTCCGACCACCATCGGCGCATGGTCACCGACCACGACATCTACTTCTTCGACCTGCGCGGCTACGTGCACCTGGAGGGGGCGCTCACCCCCGCCGAGGTACAGGCGTGCAACGAGGGACTGGACGCCATCCCGCCGCTGGCGGACCGCGAGTGGCATGGGTACGTGCAGGCCCACAACTTCGGCGACCATGACGGCACCAATTACCAGCAGATCTACGAGGCGGGGGAGGCCTTCGAGGAGCTGATCGACCACCCAGCCTGGTTCGACAAGGTACGCTACTTCATCGGCTCCGAAGCCTCCTTCGACGAGCAGCACGGCCCGCTGCTCATAGACGAGGCGTTCGCCAACGTCCGCACCGCCGGCCAGAGCATCGGCGTGCACAACGGCGGCCACCTGGGAATCAGCCGCTGCCAGTTCCGCTATCACGCCGGCCGCTTCCACTGCAATCAGATCAACGTGCTGGTCGCCCTCACCGACATCGGCCCGGGGGACGGCGGCACCGTGCTGATCCCGGGCTCGCACAAGTCCAACTTCGAGCACCCGTCGTTCCAGCGCTTCTGCATGGGAGACGTGCGCCCCGACGCGGCGCTGATCGAGGGGGCGGTGGAGATCCACATGCGCGCGGGCGACGCGCTGCTGTTCGTCGACTGCTGCACGCACGGCTCGGCCCGGCGCCGCAACGGCGGCCAGCGGCGGGTGGTGATCTACCGGTACGGTCCGTCGTGGGGCCGGCTCCGCCATGCGTACCAGCCGTCGCCGGAGCTGCTGGCCCGGCTGACGCCGCACCGCCGCTCCATCGTCGCGCCGGCCGCAGAGCGCAGACTCTCGCCCGATCCGAAGCCGGCCGCACAGATGCAGGAGGTTGCGAGATGAGCGATCCCACGATCCGACCGAGCCCCGGGGACACGTCGTGGTTCGTGCACGACCGGTTCGGGATGTTCATCCACTGGGGGCTTTACGCGCTGCCGGCGCGGCACGAATGGGTGAAGAACAAGGAGGAGATCCCGGACGAGGATTACCAGCGCTACTTCGACCGCTTCGATCCCGATCTCTACGACCCCGCCGTCTGGGCCGATGCCGCCGCCGGCGCCGGAATGCGCTACTTCGTGGTCACCACCAAGCACCACGAGGGCTTCTGCCTGTGGGACAGCGCGCTCACCGACTACAAGGCGACGCGCACGCCGCACGGCAAGGACCTGCTGCATCCCATGGTCGACGCGTTCCGCGCGCGCGGGATGCGGGTGGGCTTCTACCACTCGCTGATCGACTGGCACCACCCGGATTTCGTGATCGACGACGTCCACTCGCAGCGCAACCACCCGGAGCGCGAGGCCATGAACCGCACGCGCGATCAGAGCCGCTACATCGAGTACCTGCACGGCCAGGTGCGCGAGCTGCTCACGGGGTTCGGCCGCGTCGACGTGCTGTGGTGCGACTTCAGCTATCCCGACCGCGGCAAGGGGCGGGACGAGTGGGACAGCCCGCGGCTCTACCGCACCATCCGCGAGCTGCAGCCGCAGGTCCTGCTCAACGACCGCATGGACCTGGACGACGGCTGGGACATCAAGACGCCCGAGCAGTGGCAGCCGCAAGGCTGGATCGAGGTGGACGGCATGCCGGTCACCTGGGAGGCGTGCCAGACCTTCTCCGGCTCCTGGGGCTACCACCGTGACGAGTCCTCCTGGAAGAGCGTCGGCCAGTTGATCCGCATGCTGTCCGACACCGTCAGCAAGGGCGGCAACCTGCTGCTCAACGTCGGCCCGACCGGCCGCGGCGAGCTGGACCATCGCGCGCTGGAGCGCCTGCGCGGCATGGGCGAGTGGATGAGCCGCCACGGGCGGTCGATCTACGGCTGCACGCAGGCGCCAGCGGAGTTCGCGGTCCCGCAGGACTGCCGGCTCACCTGGAACCCGGACACCCGCCGGCTGTACGTGCACGTGTTCGCGTGGCCGTTCCGGCAGCTTCACCTGCGCGGCTATCGTGGCAGGGTGGCCTACGCGCAGTTGCTGAACGACGCGTCGGAGGTGGCGATCGCCGCCATGTCCGAGCACCAGGCGCGGATGGAGCACGCCGGCGCGGACGACCTGATCCTGGAGCTGCCGGTGCTGCAGCCGCCGGCCGAGGTGCCGGTGATCGAGCTCTTCCTGACCGGCGAGTAATCGGGTGCGCCGCCTGCTCATCCTGGCCGGGGGCGCCGGGATCGTCGTTCTGGTCGGCGCCTACCTGCTGCTGGCGAACCGGCCGGAGCCGGAGTACTCCGGTCCGGTCGCCTCCGACCGCCAGCAGCTCTCCGATGTCGACGAGGACCTGGTCGTGGCGATGGAGCTTGCCCCGCGCGGGGGCGAGACGCTCCTTCTGGAGCGCGAAGGCGCCGTCTGGCTGGTCCGCGAGCCGTATCCGTTCCGCTGGGACTGGCCGCGCCTGCAGGAGCTGCGCGCCAGCTTCGCCAGCCTGTTCGCACAGCGGCTGGTGGTCGAGGATCCCGAGGACCGCGCTCAATACGGCCTGGACCCGCCGGCGGTGGTGGCGAGCGCGCGGCTGGAGTCGGGTGAGACCTTCGAGTTCCACTTGGGTAACCGCACCTCCTCGGGCGAAGCCTATTTCCTGAGCTCGCGCGACGACCGCGCGGTGTTCACCGTGCACGCCGTGCACGGCAAGCGCTTCTCGTGGACGGTGGCCGACCTGCGCGACCAGACCGTGCCGGCGCTGACCGCGGACCGGGTCAACCGCATCTGGTTCCGCGACGGCGACGACGAGATCGAGCTGGTCGCAGTGGGCGAGCAGGCGCGCTACGCGCACATGGGCAGCGCACAGGTGATGCGCATCCCGTACCTGGCCCCGGCCGACGGGGAGCGGTTCGCGTCGATCGCGCGCCGGGTGGCGGAAATGACCATCAGCGACGCCGTCGCCGACAGTCCGAGCGGTTACGCGGAGTTCGGCCTGGATCCCCCGCGCGGCGAGCTGCGGGTACGCGACTTCGAGGACGAGTTGCACCTGCTGCTCGGCGCCACCGTCGACGGGCAGGTCTACGTCAGGATGCCCGCCGCCAGAGGCGTGCACACGGTCCCGGCCGCCGCGCTCGACTTCCTCTCGCTGACTCCGTTCGAGCTGTCGGAACCGCGCGTGCTCAACGTCCCGGTCGAGCGCGTGAACTCGATCCAGTTCCGGATCGGCGGCGAGCGCGAGCACCGGATCGACCTGCGGCGCACCACGGACGACCTTGGCGCCGAGCAGGTCACCCTGGCGGTCGATGGCCGGCCCCTCGACCAGGACGCCTTCACGCTGCTCACCGAGGAGATCGCCAACCTGGCCGTGGACGCGCCCGCCCCGGGCGGGCGGGACGCTGCGGGCGGAGATCCGCTGCTGACCATCGCGTATCACCTGCGCGGCGGCGGCCGGTACACGCTGGAGGCGCGGTTTCTCCCCTATGACCAGGACTTCAATCTGTTCGTGATGGACGACAGCATCGACCTGCTGGTCGACAGCCGCGCGGTCGCCGCGCTGCTGGAGCGGATCGAGACGACGATTGCCGACTGACGCGCCGCCGGTGGTCCGTTACCGCCGCTCGTACCTGGAGGCGCAGGCGCGGCGCGCGCTGCACGGCCCCGCGGTCCGGGCGCTGGCGCTGCTCCTGTGGCTGACCTCCGCGGCGGCAAGCACCTACCTGCTCATGCAGGCGGTCAACCACCTGGAATGGGTGCGCGACTACTCCATGAAGGTGATCGTCGTGTCGTTTGCGACCGCGTTCCAGAATCGCTTTCTGTACGGATTCGTCCTGCCGTTCGCGGCCGGCGGGACCTGGCTGGCCTCGTTGCTGGTGCTCGCCAAGTACTACGAGGCATACGGCCTGCACACCCGCTGGTGGCGGCCGTGGACGGCCGCCACCCCGTTCCGGGAGCTGTCGCCGGGCTCGGGCGCCACCGTGCTGATCGGCCGCTTCCTGTTCGTGCTGGGCATCCAGGGCTGCACCGGGATCGCCGTGCTGGCTCTCCAGACGGTGCTGTTGCGGTCACCCGCAATCGGGTACGGCCCGCTGCTCGCGGCGGCGGCCGCCTGCGCGGCGGTGGGAACGGCGGCGTTCACGGCAGCATTCCGGGTGCGCGCCCGGATCGCGACGGCGCTGGCCGTCCGCGAAGCCGCATTCGAGCGCGGCGCCTTCGTCAGCCGACCGCCGGACATCGGCTGACGCCCTCTACCTCATTCGTCTGACGGACTTGCCGCTCGCGCCGCGCATCCATCAGACTCGTCCTCATCGAAGGCAACGCAGGGCTCAAGGACTACTACCGCCGGCTGCGCGCGGGCACGGACGAGGAGCGCCGCAAGGTCGTGGTCCTGCTGTTCGCGGTGGTCGCCCTGGTGGCGCTGATCGGCGTCTCGATCAGCTCGATCAGCGGCCTCAGCGCCGATGACGGCGGCGCGGTGCAGATGGTGCTGGTGCCACGGCTCGACTCCACCGCGTCGGAGGTGGCCGGCTTCATCCTGCTGGGCGCGGCCGTGGTCGCGGGCGGCTTCACCTTCGTCTACCTGCAGGAGCGCCTCCGCCGCCAGGCAGAGGCCGAGCGCGGGCTGCAGCGCACTCGCATCCCGCGCGCGGTCATCATGTTCATCACCGCCCCGCTGATCGTCGCGGCGCTGTTCGTCGTGTTCCTGTCGGTGGTCGTCGGGACCGGGCAGGACCGGCCGAGCTACGCGGAGGAGCTCACCGCCAAGATGGAGGAGGTCGACCGGCAGGCCGAGCGCGGCGAGCTGCTGACAGTCGAGGAGTACGAGCGCCAGCGGATCGCGCGCCAGCGCCGGCCGTTCATCCTGTTCGGGGTCATCGTCGCGCTGTTCGCGGCGGTGGCGGTCTTCGGCGGACGGCTGCTGCGCGAGGCTCCGGAGGCGCTGGAGGACTCATCGCCGATCACGGAGGAGTTGCAGCGCGACCTTGCCCACGCCACCGGGCTGGCCATCGACGACATCGCCGCCGAGCCCGATCACCGGCGCGCGGTGGAGATGTGCTATGCGCGCGTGGGCGACGTGCTCGACGCGCACGGCTTCCCGCACCCTCTGCACCAGACGCCGCTGGAGTACATGCACGGCGTCCTGGATGCCGGATCCGGGCTGCCGGGCCGCGAGCTGCTTGACCTCACCGGCCTGTTCGAGGTGGCAAAGTTCTCGACCCACCACATCGGCCCGGACCGGCGCGACCACGCGCTCGACCTGCTGCGCTCCATCCACCGCTTCCTGCTCGAACAGTTGGCGCAGGCCGAGAGGGACGAGGCCGAGGCGGGCGCCACCTAGCGAGCCGCCACCGTCAACGGCGCCGCCAGGGCGTCTCGGCGCCCCATTCGGGAAGCGACGGAACGCCGGGTGCGCCGACGCGCACCTCGCCGACGTCGCCGGACAGAATCATGCCCTCACGCGATGAGATGGTGACCGTGCCGTCGATGTCGGCGAATCGCTGCCGGCCTTCACCGGCGTGCGCGCGTACGTCGCCGCGGCTGTCGGTGACGGTGATGTCCCCGGTACCGGCAGCGACGTGCACGTCGCCGGCGACGCGGCGGATCACCAGATCGCCGGCACCCGATACCAGGCGGACATCCGCGGACGAGTCGGTGACGACGACCATTCCGCCCGCGGACTCGACATGGACGGCCGCTCGTTCCGTGGTGGTGCCGAGTCCGGTGACCAGCACGTCGCCGGTAGTGGTGCGGACGTAGACCTCGGCAGCATCAGGCACGGCGAGGGTCAACCGCGGACCCCAGAGGACGGAGTAGCCGGAGACGGGCCGGCCGTTGACCGCAAAGCCGACGCTCGCGCGGCCTTCTTCGACCGCGATCTGGAGCTCGAAGTCGTTGCGCTCAAGAAACTTGCTCGACACCACCGCGCGCGCCGCGATGCCGTCGGCGGCGATGCCGTCGACGTCGACGTCCAGGTAGCGGCCCTCGACGACGACCCGCCCGATCGGTCCGGGATGGCGGACCGACTGCTCGACCGCCTTGCCTTCCAGGAAGCCCGCGGCAAAGCCGAGCGGGGCCGCGCCGACCAGGAGCGCGAGCAGTGCGGGCGAGCGCATGGGACCGGATCGTAGTGCCATCCGGCGGCGTCAGAAAGCCGCTCCGGTTTGACCGGAGTTGGGCGGCGGTGCTCTAATCCGTGCCGACGCCGATGGCCGAACCCACCCTGAGCGACGCTCCCGAGAGCGTCGCCGAAGATGTCGCCAAACAGCGTGCGGTCGGCGTCTTTCGCCGCAAGCAGCTCACCGAGGCCGAGCGGCGTGAGGCGTACTTCACCGCGACCCAGTGGCGGCTCATCCGGCTGAAGTTCCGCTCGCACCGCTGGGCGATGTGGGGCCTGGGTGTCATCGCCGTCTTCTACTTCGTCGCCATCTTCAACGGCTTCTTCGCCATGAACGACCCGATCGAGCGCAACACCGATATCCAGCTCCAGCCGTGGGTGTTCAGCGGCAAGGACGTGTCGTTCAGCCTGTTCGACGAGGAGCGCAACTTCCGTCCGGTGGTCTACCAGGTGACCAGCAAGCTCGACTTTGAGCTCTTCAAGCGCGTGTACGTGCGCGTGGAGGGGTCGGAGCGGCCGCTGCGGCTGTTCGTGCGCGGCTATCCCTACAAACTGTTATTCTTCATCGACGCCGACCTGCACCTGCTCGGCACCGGCGACCCGGACGTCCGCTGGTACCCGCTCGGCACCGACCAGAGCGGCCGCTGCCTGTACTCGCGCATGGTGCACGGCTCCGTCCTGTCGCTGTCGATCGGCATCATGTCGATCATCATCACCTGGGTGCTGGGCATCCTGATCGGGTCCATCGCCGGCTACTTCGGCGGCGTGGTCGACAACGTCATCAACCGCTTCATCGAGGTGCTGATGTCTGTCCCGTCGCTGCCGTTGTGGATCGCACTCGCCGCGGCGCTGCCGCTGGAGTGGAGCATCGTCCAGGTCTACTTCTCGATCACGGTGGTCCTGTCGATTCTCGGCTGGACCGGGCTGGCGCGCACCGTGCGCAGCAAGTTCCTGGCGCTGCGCGAGGAGGAGTACGTGCTGGCGGCCAAGCTGGACGGGGCGCCGCTGCGCCGCCAGTTGTTCCGGCACATGCTGCCGGCGTTCGCCAGCCACCTGATCGTCAACGCTTCCAACCTCATTCCTGGGATGATCCTGGGCGAGACGGCGCTCAGCTTCCTGGGCGTCGGGCTGCGTCCGCCGGCGGTCAGTTGGGGCGTGCTGCTGCAGGGTGCGCAGAACGTTGAGTCGGTCGCGCTCCATCCCTGGCTGCTGCTGCCGGCACTGCTGGTCATCTTCAGCGTGGTGGCGTTCCAGTTCATGGGCGACGGCCTGCGCGACGCCGTCGATCCGTACCGGTAGGTCGGGGGACGGACATGCTGGGGTACATCATCCGCCGGGTCGCGATCATGATCCCGACGCTGATCCTGATCTCCATGCTCTCCTTCCTCGTGGTGGAGCTGCCTCCCGGAGACATGGCCAGCGCCTACGTGTCCCGGCTGGAGCGCATGGGCGAGGAGTTCCGCGGCGACGCGACCGAGATGCTGGAGGCGCTGCGGCGGCGCTTCGGCTACGGCGAGCCGGTTCACGTGCGCTACGTGAAGTGGGCGCGCGACTTTCTGCGCGGAAGCTGGGGGCACTCCTTCTACTGGGACCTGCCGGTGCGCGCGGTGATCCAGGATCGCATCCTGACGACGGTCGCGATCGCGTTCCTGACCATGCTGATCGGCACAGCCGTGAGCTGGCCGGCAGGGGTGGGCGCCGCGATCCGCCAGTACTCCCTGTTCGACAACGTGTTCAGCTTCATCGCCTTCTTCATGATGGCGGTGCCCAACTTCCTGTTCGCCCTGGTGCTGATGTACCTGTCGTTCGAGCTGATCGACTTCGTGCCGGGCGGACTGTTCTCGGCCGACATGATCGACCAGCCCTGGAGTTGGAAGAAGTTCCTGGACCTGCTGGCGCACCTCTGGATGCCGCTGGTAATCCTGGGCTTCGAGTCGATCGGCGGTGGGGTGCGCACCATCCGCGCCAACGTGCTGGACCAGGTTCGCCAGCCCTACGTGACCACCGCGCGCGCCAAGGGCGTGCCGGAGACGCGGCTGTTGATCAAGTACCCGATCCGGATGGCGGCCAACCCGTGGATCTCCAGCATCGGCTGGCTGCTGCCGGCCCTGCTGAGCGGCGAGGTGCTGGTGTCGACCGTCCTGAACATACCCACCATCGGCCCGCTGATGCTGCAGGGGGCGATGAACCAGGACACGCAGGTGGCGGGCGCCATCGTCATGCTGCTGTCGACGCTGACCGTGATCGGCACGCTGATCTCCGACCTGCTGCTCGGCGTGCTCGACCCCCGCATTCGGGTCGCCGAGTAAGGGGGCAGCCGATCCGAGGGGTTGCCGCCGGGCGTCGATTCTGATTGGATCACGCAATCTAACATCCAATCGGGAGAGAGGAGAGAATCGTGCAAAGAGCCACAGCACTGATGGTGGCCGGGCTGCTGATCGTCGGCGGCGGCACCGCCATCGGACAATACAAGGAAGCGCCTTGGCATGCCGAGCAGGTCGCCCGCGGCGAGCTGCCGCCGGTGGAGGAACGGCTGCCGAACGAGCCGTTCGTGTACGTGAACGGCGGCGACATGCGCATGGTCGAGGTCGGCCGCTACACTGACGCTTGGTCGACCGGCGACTCGCCGGACCAGGCCAACATCCAGGGACCGACCGACTACACGTTGCCCCTGACGCGCGAGAACAACCCGTACGGGCTGCAGGGCATGGAGTCGAGCGACGACTTCACGGTCTGGACGTTCTACTTCCGCGAGGGCATGAAGTTCTCCGACGGGTCGCCGTTCACCGTGCATGACGTGCTGTTCTGGTGGAACGACCTGCAGCTCAACGACCTGTACATGGAGGCCATAGGGGCCGCGGCCCCGCATCAGGGCATCATGCCGGGATCGGTGGTGGAGGCGATCGACGACTACACCATGCGCGTCACGCTGCAAGAACCGTCCCCGAACTACCACCTGATCCTGACCGGGGATCGCGCCGAGCGCCACTTCCTGGCGCAGAGCAAGGCGTATCTCAGCCAGTTCCACCCGGACTACACCGACGCGGCCACCCTGGCGGCCCGCGTGGCGGAGTCGCCGTTCGAGAATTGGCAGAAGTTGCTGGACTGGGCACGGGACGGGACGATCAACGCCAATCCGGACGCGCCTCAGCTTGCGCCGTTCGTCGTGCACACGCCGCCGCCGGCAGATCCCACCGAGTACATCGCCAACCCGTACTGGTGGGCGGTCGACGAGGCCAATCAGCAGCTTCCCTACATCCGCGGAAACCGCGTGTTCCTGGTCGCGGACGCGGAGGCGCGCAAGCTGCGCGCGCTGCAGGGACAGAGCTGGATCGCGACCGTCCCGCTGGACAGCCTGGAGTTGGCCAAGCGCGCGCATGACGAAGGCAAGGTGCGCATGGAGCTGGTGGCGCGTCCCGGCGCCGCCTACAGCTCGAACCTGACCTTCTTCAACATGGACACGAAGGACGAGTTCAAGCGCAACCTGTTCCGGGACAAGCGGTTCCGGCAGGCGTGGTCGTACTTCGTCCCGCGCCAGAAGCTCAACGACATCCTGTACGCCGGCCAGGCGCCCCTCAAGGTGCAGGGCATCATCAAGCCGGACCACCCGTGGTTCGTGCCGGAAGCGCTGTCGACGCCGCTGCTCAACAACGACTTGGACGCGGCCAACCAGCTCCTGGACGAGATCGGGCTGACCAACAAGGATGACGACGGGTTCCGGCTGGGGCCGGACGGCAAGCCGATCACCTTCCTGATCACCACCGAGCCGCACGCCGGCGAGTGGGAGATCGCCGGACAGTTGCTGGCCGAGGAGCTGCCGAAGATCGGCCTGATGGGCAACCACCGCGTCGTCGGCTGGGAGCAGTCCGGCGACTTCGCGGCCACCAACGAGTGGGAGATCTGGCAGCAGCAGAGCGCCGACGCCTGGGACAACCAGGTGCCGGACCGCCTGTCGAGCGCCTCTCCGTCCTCGAACTTCGGCCGCCCGTGGGCGAAGGGCTGGCAGGCGTGGCTGCGCACCGACGGCGCCGAGGGCGAGGAGCCGCCGCAGCGCATCAAGGACAACCACGAGGTGTGGAAGCAGATCCAGGCCGCCGCCACCGCCGAGGAGCTGGGGGAGGCGTACAAGGAATGGCAGCGCCGCGCGATCGAGGACGTCTGGTCGGTTGGCTGGACGGCGTTCGCGCCGCGCATCTTCCTGGTGAACCCCAAGCTGGGCAACTTCAACGCCAGGTGGAACGTCGCCCCGAAGCCCGCGGTCTTCCTGAAGGAGTAGCCGGGCGGGGCCGCTTTCAAGCGGTACGTGATGCAGGAGGCCGCACCCTGACAGGGTGCGGCCTCTTCACGTACGGGGCCTCGGATTCAGATTGCGCGAAGCGCGGGGGACCAGTGCTCCCACATGTCTGCACACGGCGGCTGGCCTTGCACCTCTTCCAGGTCCCGCTTCTTGTAGTCGTAGAGGACGGCTTGGCGGATGCGGCCGGTGTAGTTGTGGCCCGCCATGTGGCCCAGCCGGTGGTGCCAGAAGACGATGTCGCCGGCCTCGCCGTGACAGTCGACGGGGCCGTCCAGGTTGACCTCGTCCAGGACCTTTTCCTGCGCCGGGGTGGTGTCGCTCTGGTAGCCGGTCGTGAACGTGTGATAGAAGCGCCGGTGGCTGCCGGGCCACACGCAGAAGCCGCCGCCGTCGGGGCCCACGTCGTCGATGTAGCCGACCACCCCCAAGTGGAACGCGTGGCCGTCGCAGTGGCAGCCGACCGGCGGACGCGGCCGGTCGCCGAACGGCAGCGTGCAGTAGATGCCGCGGATGCGGTCGGGCTCCTGCAGCTCGCCGGGTCCGAGCATCTGCTCCGCCATGGCGAAGATCGCCGGATCGGTGGCTAGCATGCGGATGATCCAGGGCTCGGAGCCGATGCGCCGGTACTGCCAGCGGTACTCCTTGCGGTGGTTGTCCGGATCGGGCGAATGGTCCGCTTCCGGCAGCGGCCCCACCCAGGTTCGCGGGTCGTCGGGCTTCAGCGACGACGGCGGATCGTCCCACAGGCGGCGGCGCGCCTCAGCCATCAGGCCTGGGTCCATCACCTTGCGCTTGATCAGGTACCCGTTGCGCTTGAAGAAGCGCAGTTCCTCGGTGGAGAGCGCCATCCTTCCGCAGCGTACCGGGTCCGCCGCGCCACGACAACGGGACGTGTGACGGCCTGCTTGCGGCCCGGACGCGGAGCCGACACAGTCGGGGCCATGGCGAAGCAGCAGACACCCGACTACGCCCAGGGCGAGGCGGCGGCGATCGCCCGCGACCTGTCCACCCAGGAATGGGTGCCGTTCATCGACTGGTCTCAGACCCACCCGGGCAACCGCGGCGTCAACCGCCAGGGCCGCTACGAGCTGTACGACGCGCCGATCGGCGTGCGCATCGGCGTCGAGCAGGCACGGAAGAGCGAGCCGGCGCTGACCTCCAACGACCGCTGGGAAGGAGGCGGCAACATGGTGCCGCTACGCGTCTGGCGCGACGGCGACGCCTACAAGATGCTGTACGCCGCCTACGCGCACCGCAGTGACGACAAGAACCCCGGCCTGGGCGGCGGTCACCACCTGTGCTACGCCGAGAGTGCTGACGGCTACCATTGGCAGCGCCCGGAGCTGGATCAGGTCGAGTGGCAGGGCTCGCGCGCCAACAACATCATCGCCAATCCCCCCACCGGCACGCCGTTCGAGGATCCCCGCGGCGCCCCGGAGGAGCGCTTCAAGGCGATCGGCCAGGTGGGCGCCAGCATCGATCCGGACACCGGCGAGAAGCTGGACACGGTGGAGGCGTACAAGCGCTGGCGGCGGCAGGAATACGAGGGAGACGCTTACAGTGGGCCACGCGCGGAGTCCCGCCACTGGGTCGAGGGGTGGACCTCTCCGGACGGCGTTCGCTGGACCTCGGTCGGTCGCGTCGGCGACATGAGCTCCGACGGCGGCAGCGCGGCGCAGTACGACGAGGAGACCGGTGGCTACTACGCCTACATCCGTGTCGGCGGCATGGGACGGCGCGCCACCGGGCTGACCCGGACGGACGACTTCTGGCACTGGCCGCCCGCGTCGCTGGTGCTGGCGCCCGACCCGCAGGACGATCCGGACCTCTCCTTCTACGGCTGCTCGTACTTCCGCTATCCCGGCAACCCCGACCTGCACTGCGCGTTCGTGGAGACCTATCACCAGGTCGGCGATTACAACGACGCGCAGATCGCCTTCAGCCGCGACATGACGCACTGGTTTCGTCCCGACCGCAGCCCGATCATCCCGTGCGGCGAGCCCGGCAGCCCCGACTCGGGCGGTGCGCGGCCGTGGGGCGGCCTGATCGAGTTGCCCGACGGCTACTGGGCGACCATGTACCGCGGCCACGTCGGCCTGCACAACTACCGCGCCTCGGACCCGGAGATCCCGCACCGCCCGGGCGTGCTGCAGCTCGCCCGCTGGCTCCCGCACCGCTTCTGCGGCGTGGAGGCGGAGATGGAGGGGCGCTTCACCATCCCGACGGTCAAGCGCGGCCGCGACGCGCTGCGGCTCAACTACCGCTGCGCGCCCGGCGGCCACATCCAGGTGGAGCTGATCCGCACGGTGCCGTCGCGGATCCACCCGGACGCCGACGCGATCCCCGGCTTCAGCTTCGCGGACTGCGACCTGCTGTCAGGCGATCACCTGGACCGGCCGGTGTCGTGGCGCGGCAGCACCGACTTGAGCGCGGCCGGCGGCGAGATCGCGGTGCGGCTGCGGATGTTCCAGGCGAAGGTGTTCGCGTATTCGGCCTGAGTAGCCGATCGCGGCTCAGCGCTCGGCGGGCCGCGGCCGCTCCGCGGCTGTCTCGTGGCAGCGGCTTTCGGCGGGGAGGGTGGAACAGGCCGAGCCCTCCACCAGGCGCAGGCGCTGCCCCGCCGGCTGGCCGTGCCAGCGCACGACGCCGCCGGCCGGCCAGAAGACCTCGACCACGTCGGCCTGGTTCGCGCCGCCGAGCCCGAAGTGGACGGCGAGCGAGTTCTGCGAGTGGCCGCTCGATCCGCCCTTCACCTGCCGCATCTGCATCCGATCGCCCGCGTGCACCTTGATCACGGCGCCGATCGCGCTGCGGTTGCTGTCCGTCCCGACCAGGTCGAGCTGCAGCGCCCCGCCGTGCAGCTCGGTGTCGTTGCGGAAGAGCTGCAGCGAGCCCGCCTGGTTGACGACCGCAACGTCCATGTCGCCGTCGCGGTCGTAGTCGGCGACCGCGCTGCCGCGGCCGTCGGGGATGCGCACGCCGGCCTGGCGGGCGACGTTCCGGAAGGTGCCGTCGCCGTCGTTGGAGAAGAACAGGTCGAGTCGCGAGCCGGCCATGGTGACTACGAACAGGTCCTCGTCGCGGTCGTGGTCGGCGTCGAGGAAGTTAACGCCCCAGGAGTCGTCGCCGGTCACGCCGGCGCGCTCCGCGGAGTTGTCCGCGTACGAGCCGCGCGGCTTGCCGAGGTAGAGGACATTCCCCCATGGCTCGTCCTCCAGGGGTGTGCCGCCGCTCTTCAGGTCGGAGATGTAGAGGTCCCAGGTGCCGTTCCCGTCGACGTCGGCGACGTCGATGCCCATGCCGGCCTGCGCGTCGTCGCCGATCCAGTACCAGTCGCGGAACACCTGCGTGAACGAGCCCTCCGCGTTGCGGAAAATCTGGTCCAGGTGGCTCGACCGGTTGGCGTTGTCGCCGGCCACGTTGACCACGTACAGGTCTGGCCACAAGTCGGCGTCGAGGTGGGCGCCAAGCACCAGGAAGGCAGCCCGCCAGGCGGTGATGCCCTGATAGAGGCCGGTAGCGGTGGTCGCATCGGCGAACGTCCCGTCACAGAGGTTGCGGAACAGGCGGTCGCGGTTGGCCTGCGTCCCGGGGGAGTTGATCACCAGATGGGAGACGTACAGGTCGACGCAGCCGTCGCGGTCGTAGTCCAGCCACGACGCCGCCTTGGAGCGGTGGCCGGGCAGCGGCCCGTACGGGGTGGCGGCCAGGTCGTCGACCCCGGCGGCGGCTGCGACCTCCTCGAACAACGGCCAGCGCGCGGGAATGCGGCCCCCGTGCTCGACCAGCAGGTTGCGGAGCAGGAGGTTGGGCGGGCCGTCCGGGAGGTTGTCGCCATGCAGCGCCCACTGGGTGTTGTCCGTGTAGATGTAAATGTCGGGGTCGCCGTCGTTGTCGTAGTCGGCGAAGACGGAGCCCGACATCTCGTAGGCCGGCAGCTCGGGAATCAGGTGGTGCGCCGCCTCGAAGCGCCCGCCGCCCAGGTTGCGGTACAGCCGCGGCGGGTAGCCGGGGTCGCCTCCCACCGCGAACAGGTCGGGCCAGCCGTCGTCATCGACGTCGATCCAGTTCACGCCCAGGCTGTGCGTGGAGCTGGAGAAGAACCGATCGGCGCCGACGCCGGCCGCGGCGGCGACGTCCGTGAACCGAATGGGCGTGTCCCCCACCACGGCCGGGGCCGGGGCGGTGCGTTCGACGTGTGTCATCGCTGTCGTGGCGGATAGGCGCAGAGCCGGCTCCTCCTTCGGCAGGAGCCGGCTCGCTCCCAGCACGGCAAGGCCGCCGGCCATCGCGATCGCCCAGGTGCCCAGTGCATAGGTGCCGATCCCTCTCCAGCGCAGCGCCCTGGTCAGGCCCCAGAAGGTAATCGGACCGCCGGCCGCTGCCGCGAACAGCAGCGTCGCCGCCGGGGCGCTGCCGGCGCCGAGCAGCAGCAGCAACGCGACCAGCGGGATCTCGAACAGAAGCGGCACGTTGATCAGCACGCCGAGCGTGGCCGCGACGGCGATGCCGGTGACGCTGTCGCCCAGGAAGGTTTCGACGGTTTCCGGCTGCAGGAACTGAATCGCCGCGCCGCTCGCGAACCCGGCGACCACCATGATCGGCCCCATGCGGACCAGCAGGCGCCCGGTCGCACGCGCCCAGCGCGGCAGCCCTTCACGTAACTCTCCGGCCCAGCCCAGGTTCGGCTCGGCTGCGTCCGGCGGGCTCAGGTCACAGGCTTCCGGCTCCGTGGAGTGGCCCGCCACCCGTACCACCAGCGGGCCGAGCAGAAAGGCGGCGGCCAGCCCCAGCAGCACGCGGCTGGCGCCCAGCAGCGGCGAGAACACGGCCGCGATCATCAGCAGCGACGGTACGTTGAGAGTTGCCGAGCCGTGCACGAGCGCCAGGGCTCCCTCGATCCCCAGCCCGCGTCGGCGGACGGCGCTGGACACCGGGACGATGCAGGCCGAGCAGAGGTTCACCACCGGCCCGAGACCCAGGCCCTTGAGGATGCGCCCCACGGGCCCGGAGGCCTGCCGGCGCGAAGCTCCGGGTGGTGCCAGGAACGCCTCGGCGATGCCGCCGGCCAGGAAGGCGAAGGCCATGCCGATGGCGACGAGCTGCAGGTAGGTCAGGGAGAAGCGCCACCAGCGGGTGAGGAAGCCCGACTGCGGCTCCGCCTCCACGCAGAAGCCCTGGAAGCACTCCGCCGTCGGAGCCAGCGCCGCCTGCAGGTCGGCGCGTACGGTGTCGAGCTTGGGCAGGCGGTTGAACGCGGCGAACGGCAGCAGGATGGCCAGCAGCAGGACCACCCCGATGACGCGGCGCTTGCCCGCTGCCGTCGCCAGGGCAGCGCGGACGCCACCGACGATCGGCACCCGCCGTGCGCCGGTCATCCAGCCGACGGGCGGCACGGTCGCGAGCTTCCGCCACATGGCTCCCTGAGCGTAGTCGAATGCAGCCATCGGTCGCCAGAGCGGGAAGTTCAGGGCCGGTCCGACTCATGCGACTGGATCTCGTCCCACATCGGGCTCGGACTCCACGCAAGCGTGATCGCGAAGTACGGAGTGCGGACGCTGGCTACGTGAGCTGCTAGTTAGTACGGTGTACGTATGACGCGCAAACTGGTGCGGGTGGGTAACAGCATCGCGGTGACCTTGCCTCACGAGCTGGTCAAGGAGTTCGCGTTGCAGGCCGGGATGGAGGTGGATGCGACCGTCGACCCACGGGACGGGAGTTTCGTCGTCCGCACCGGCGTCAAGTTCTTCGACGCGGGCCAGGCGTCGCCCCGTTTCAGGAAAATGGTCGACCAACTCGTCCAGGAGCGTCGCGAGCTGTATGAACGTCTCGCCGCTGGCGCGGATCCCGACGACAGCACTCCTGCCCCCGACACCGCTGATGATCGAGTATCTGAGTGAACAACAGGTCCTGCACCTTCACCGGGTGATGATCAGCGCCACCGGCGGAAGCGCCGGCGTGCGGGATCGGGGGCTGCTCCAGTCCGCGGTCGCGTCGGCCGACATCGGCGTCGAGGAGATACGCATCTGGATCGAGCAGCGCATCCGACGCGAGTGAGCGAAGCGAATTTCACTCGCCAAGTGATGTTGGCGGCATTGCTGGTGGCTGCGGCTGGCATCGGCTTGACCGGCTGCGGCGATGGTGCGTCGGCCAGCGATCAGACCGGTGTCGCTCCGGCGGTGTCCTTCCCGCTTGCGCAGCCGGTCACGCTCACCGTCGGCGTGCCGGAGTCGTCGCTCCCCGCTGCCGCCCGCCCGGCCTGGAAGGTGGTGCAGCGCCGCGTCAACATCACGCTGCGGCCGGCCACGATCGCCGGCGCCAGCGCCGCGGCCCGCGGCACGCGCCTGGCGGAACTGGCCGCTTCGGACGAACTGCCGGACCTGCTGGCCGAGGGAGTGGCGCCGCTCGATTTCATCCGCCAGCGGGAGTGGCTGGTCAACCTGCTCGAACGGCCGGAGCTCGCGCCGAACCTGCATCGCCTGCTGCAGGAGCACGAGCGCTTCCGCCAGAGCACGCACGGCCGGCTGCTGGCGCCGGGGGAGTTGTACGCGCTGGGCGTGTTCGACGCGAGCGCCAGCCCGTACCTGGGCGCCATCGCCTACCGGCAGGACTTGTTCGAGGTCCGTGGCCTCGGCGCCGACACGTGGGAGGAGCTTCTTGCATCGCTCGGTGCCCTCCAGTCGGAGTTCCCCGGCAGCACGCCGTTCGCCGCCACCCGGCGGGCGCTGCTGTTCCGGGCGCCGTCGTGGTTCCGCTCCGGCGTCGATGAGCGGGTCGCCGCCTACTACCATCGCGAGCGGCGCGAGTGGCGGCTCGGACCGTTCGAACGGGAGTTCGAGGACTACCTGCGCTGGTTTCATCGCCTGGTGGCGGAAGGGTTGATGGCGGCCGAGTCGCTCGACCCGCGGACCGCTCCCGGTGACCTGGACCTGCTGCGCCTGCTGGGCTCCGAGCGCGCGTTCGTGGTCCCTTGGGCGGGCCGGACCGGTCCGGAGCTGGCCGGCTCGCGCGGGTACGGCGGGCTGACCGAGGACGGCGACTGGGATCGCGCCGGGGCTTGGGTGGGACCGCTGCGGCTGCCTGCGAACCGTGGCCGGCGCGGCTGGATCGCGCCGCGTGCGTGGAACGCCATCTCGCCGGGCTGGGCGGTGACGTCGGCGTCCCCGCACGCCGAGACCGCGGTGGCGTTCCTGGATCTGCTGCTGGAAGAGGAAGTGACGGGCGAGGTCGCGTCGGTGTCGGATGCACCCGACCGCCTGGACTTTGCGCTGTGGCTGGCAGGCGAGGGCGGCTCGGCAGACATGCCGGCCGCGCGGTACTTCGAGCGCCACGACGTGGCGACCTACCTGGATGACGATGCGGTGATCCTGGAGCCGTGGCCGGCCATCACCACGCACAGCCGCAACTTCGTGGACGCGATGGCCGCTCCGCTGGTCGAGCACATCGCCGTCGAGGCCGGCAAGTTCATTACCGGCGCCCGCCCGCTGACACAACTCGAGGCGTTTCGGGAGGAGCTCCGCGACCGTGGCGCGGAGCGGCTGCTCAACTGGCTGAATCTGGGGCGGGCGCGGTGAGCGGTCCGGCTACGGGCGGGGGTGCGCGGCGTCGCTGGATCCGGCTGATTGCGCCGGTCGCCGTTATCGGCGTGCTGATCGCCGGCTACCTGCTGCTGGCCGGCCGCGAAACGGCGGGCGAGGAGACAGGTGAAGAGCAGGCCTTGCCGCCGTTCTACACAGGGGATCCGGAGTCGGTGGCCACGATCACGATCGAGCACCCCGGGCTGACCCTGCAGCGCCGCTCCATCCTCGAAACCGATGCCGGGCTCGCATGGATCTACCCGGCGGCACCCGGCGCTCCCCTGCGCGAGCCGCAGGTGCTGCAGGTGGTCGACGCGGCGATCGGCCTGCGGCCGCTGCGCGTGATCGCCGAGGAGCCGGACGATCTGTCGGCCTATGGGCTGGACGCACCGCGCGGCCTCATCGAGCTGGTCTCGGCCGGCGGCGACCGGCTGAACGTGCTGCTGGGGTCGCGCACCGCCACCGGCACCAGCTACGCGATGGTGGACGGCCGGGACACGGTCTACACCGTCAGCGGCGACGCCGTGTACCTCCTGAGCAGGGAGCCAGCGGCGCTGATCGACACGACGCTGCCGACCTTCGAGCCGGTGCTGGTCCGCCGGCTCCGGGTACGCGGGACCGAGGGCGAGCTGGAGGTCCGGTACGACGCCTTCCACGACGCGTCGCAGCCGGCCGAGCGCGCCGCGTATCTGATCACGGCGCCGTACGACGGCCCCGTGCTGGTGGACGGCACGGCGCTGGTCGGCGTGCTGGCTCGGCTGCGCGACGATCTGACCGGTGACGTCGCCGACGGCATCGTCGCCGAAGCCGCGGCCGACGATCCGGCGCTGGGGCTGGCCGAGCCCGAGTTCGAGCTGGAGGTCGAGGACGCCGAAGGGACGTACCACCTCCTGATCGGCGCGCCCGCCGGCGCCACTCATCGCTACGCCGCGCTCGCGGGCCGGCCGACGGTGTACCGGCTCGGCAACAGCCGCGTCGAAACCCTGGACCGCCTGCGGCCGTTCGACCTCGTGGCGCGGGCGGTGGCCGAGGTCGACTACGACCTGGTGCAGGAGATGGTGTTCACGGCGGGCGAGGCGAGCTACCGGGTGACGATCGACCGGGAAGATGAGTCGGGCACGCCGGTCTACCGGCTCGGTGGGACGACTCTGTCAGCCGCGGACGCCGCCGAGTTGCTGGAGCACCTGAACGGCCTGCGCGTGGAGGACGATGCCCCCGGCGACGCGCAGGCGGCCGGAGTCCAGACCGTGCTGACCATCACCTGGCGGCTCACCAAGCCGGAGCTCCCCGAGTGGTCGGTCGAGATCCTTCCGCATGACGGCGAGTTCCAGGCGGTACGCCGGGGCGGTTCCGATCAGGCACCCATGTTTCTGATCGACCGGCGCTCGATAGCCGGGCTGCTGGAACTGCTTGCGCTGATGGCGGGCACGGCGCCGGCCGGCTGAGTCAGCCCCCGCCCGTATCGGGCTCCCCCTTCACCGGCGCCGGGGCATGCGTGATCGTCCCGTCGAGACGCTCGATCCGGATGTCCTCGACCGCGACGTTGGTCACCACGTCGCCGGCGACCCCGCGCAGCGTCAGGCGTCCGCCGATGCTCTGCACGCGCACGTCGCCGGTGCCGCCGTCGACGGCGATGTCGCCGTCGGAGGAGAGCAGCCACTTGGGACCGTCGCTGTCGAACACGCGGGTGACGCCGGCGGCGTTGGTCGTGTGCAGCTCGGCGGTCACGTCGCGGACGATGATGTCTCCCTCGAAGGTGTACAGATCGGCACTCGGCGCTTCCAGGCCCTGCAGGATCAGGTCCCCTGCCGCGGTGACCGCCACCGACACGCCGTGCGGCACGCGCAGCCGGATCTGCGGGTACCACAGCATGGACGAACGCAGCACGTTCCGGTCGTTCGTCACGACCTCCACCGTCACCCTCTCCGGCACGTCGCGGGTGAGGATGGCCACCGCGTTGCGGCGCCTGACCCGTTCCGACATCACCGCCAGGCCGGCGATCATGTCGCCCTCGTAACCGGTGATGTCGAGCGAGAAGAACGAGCCCTTGACCACCAGCTCGCCGCGCTCCGGGAGCTCGAACCGCTCCTCGACCGCCCCGCCCTCCAACATGCCGGCGGCGAATCCACCGGCCGCGTTCAGCAGCCAGCAGAGGCACGCAAGCGTCGCGATACGACCGGACACCCGCGCAGATTGACAACTCGCGCGGCGGATTTGCAACGTGGCAGGCGATGATCGCCTATGTCGGCCGCCGGATCCTGGTCATGATCCCGACACTGATCGTGATCTCGATCGTTTCCTTCATCATCATCGAGCTGCCGCCGGGCGACATGGCAAGCGCCTACGTCGGCCGGCTGGAGGAGATGCGTGACCGTGTCGGCACTGAAGAAGCGGACGAGATGGTGGCCAACATCCGCAAGCAGCTCGGCCTGGACGACCCGATGCCGGTGCGCTACTTCCGCTGGGCCTCCGGCTGGCTGCAGGGCAACTGGGGCTGGTCGTTCCACTGGGATCAGCCCGTGCGCCAGGCGATCGGAAACCGGCTCGTGCTGACGGTGATGATCGGCCTGATCACGATTCTGATCAGCACCGCCATCTCGTGGCCGGCCGGCGTGGGCGCCGCAATCCGTCAATACGCGCTGTTCGACAACGTGTTCAGCTTCATCGCCTTTTTCATGATGGCGATCCCGAACTTCCTGTTCGCCCTGCTGTTGATGTACGCGTTCTTCAGGCTGGCCGACTACGTGCCGGGCGGTGTCTTCTCCACCGAGTACGCGCAGGCGCCATGGAGCATCGCCAAGTTCATCGACTTCCTGAAGCACATCTGGATGCCGATCGTGATCCTGGGCTTCGAGTCGCTCGGCGGCGGGCTGCGTACGATTCGCGCCAACGTGCTCGATCAGCTGCGCATGCCGTTCGTGACCACTGCACGCGCCAAGGGAGTCCCGGAGACCCGTCTGATCGTCAAGTACGCGATCCGGGCGGCAGCCAACCCATGGATCTCCGGCATCGGCTGGCTGCTACCGGCGCTGGTAGGTGGTGAGGTCCTGGTCGCGCTGGTGATAGGGCTGCCCACGGTCGGGCCGTTGCTGTTCACCGCCCTGAGCAATCAGGACCAGCAGGTAGCCGGCGCCATCATCATGATGATGGCGGGGCTGACGGTGATCGGCACGCTGGTCTCCGACCTGGCCCTTGCGGTGCTGGACCCGCGCATCCGGCTGACCGAATGAGCACCGAAGCCGGGGCGCCCGGCCGCGTAGGCGGCCGCGGCAAGATTGACAAGGGCGCCGCCGGTTGGCACCGTGGGCGTCGATGCTCGGGTACATCGGACGCCGCGTCCTGCACATGATCCCGACGCTGATCCTCATCTCGATCATCTCCTTCATCGTCATCGAGTTGCCGCCCGGCGACATGGCGAGCGCCTACGTCGGCCGGCTGGAGGAGATGCGCGATCGCATCGGCAGCGAGGAAGCCGAGGAGATGGTGGCCAACATCCGGGCGCAACTCGGTCTGGACGATCCGTTCCCGGTCCGCTACCTGAAGTGGGGGGCCGGCTGGTTCCGTGGCGACTGGGGCTGGTCCTTCGAATGGAACAAGCCGGTGCGCGCGCTGATCGGCGACCGGCTCCTGCTGACGGTGATGATCGGCCTGATCACGTTGCTGATCGGCACCGCGATTTCCTGGCCGGCCGGCGTGGGCGCGGCGATCCGCCAATACGCGCTGTTCGACAACGTGTTCAGCTTTATCGCCTTCTTCATGATGGCGATCCCGAACTTCCTGTTCGCATTGCTGCTGATGTACGCGGCATTCAAGTTGATCAACTACGCGCCGGGCGGCGTCTTCTCCACCGAGTATGCGCAGGAGCCGTGGAGCATCGCCAAGTTCGCCGACTTCCTGAAGCACATCTGGATGCCGATCGTTATCCTGGGCTTCGAGTCGATCGGCGGCGGCGTGCGCACCATCCGCGCCAACGTGCTGGACCAGTTGCGCATGCCGTTCGTCACGACCGCGCGTGCCAAGGGCGTGCCGGAGACCCGCCTGCTCGTGAAGTACCCGATCCGCATGGCCGCCAATCCCTGGATTTCGAGCATCGGCTGGCTGCTGCCCGGCCTGGTCGGCGGGGAGGTGCTGGTCGCGCTGGTGCTGGGCCTGCCGACCATCGGGCCGTTGCTGTATGAGGGCCTGGTCAACCAGGATCAGCAGATCGCGGGCGCCATCATCATGCTGCTGGCCACCCTGACGGTGATCGGCACCCTGATCTCCGACCTGGCGCTGGCCGTGCTCGACCCGCGCATCCGGCTGCAGAACTGACCGTGGCGACCCAGGACCAACCGATCAGGACGGGCGAACCGATCGACCGGGGCGACACGCGCGGCCCACGCGACCGAGACGCCGAGAGACGGGAAGCCTACTTCAACGCCGGCCAGATGAAGTTGATCTGGCTCAAGTTCCGGGCGCACCGCTGGGCGCGGGCCGCCCTGGTCGTGCTGGCGGTGCTCTACAGCCTGGTGCCGTTCAGCGGCTTCATCGAGATCAACGACCCGGTCGAGCGGCGTCCCGATTTCCGCTTCCTGCCGCCCGCACGCATTCACCTGTTCGACCAGGAAGGGCGTTTCCGGCCCGTCGTCTACCAGATCACCAGCGAGCTCAACTGGGAGACGCTGGAACGGGAGTTCACGGCGGACCTCGACACCGAGACGCCACTGCGCTTGCTCGTGCAGGGCCACGAATACGACCTGTTCGGCTTCATCCCCAGCACCCTTCATTTCGTCGGCACCGGGACTCCGGACGTGCTCTGGTTCCCCCTGGGCACCGACAGCCAGGGCCGTGACCTGTTTTCCCGCATCGTGCGCGGGGCGGTCATCTCGCTCACCATCGGCCTGGTATCGATCCTCATAAGCTGGGTGCTGGGCATCAGCATCGGCAGCATCTCCGGCTATTTCGGCGGAACGGTCGACAACATCATCCAGCGCCTGATCGAGGTGTTCATGTCCTTTCCCACGCTGCCGCTGTGGATGGCCCTGAGCGCCTCGCTGCCGCTGGACTGGGGTGTCGTCAGGGTCTACTTCATGATCACCATCATCCTCTCCATCCTGGGCTGGACCGGGCTGGCACGGACGGTACGGAGCAAGTTCCTGTCCCTGCGCGAGGAGGAGTACGTCATCGCCGCCAAGCTGGACGGCGCGCCGGTGCGGCGCCAGCTCTTCCGGCACATGCTGCCATCGTTCGCCAGCCACCTGATCGTGGAAGGCTCGAACCGCATCCCGGCGATGATCCTGGGGGAGACGGCGCTGAGCTTCCTGGGCATCGGCATGCGTCCGCCGGCGATGAGTTGGGGAGTGTTGATTCAGGAAGCGCAGAGCGTCAGCGTCGTGGCGTTGCGCCCCTGGCTGCTGATCCCGGCGCTGATGGTGATCTTCACCGTGGTCGCCTTCCAGTTCCTGGGCGACGGCCTGCGCGACGCGCTGGACCCGTACCGGTAGAACGGCCGGTTGCGACCCGGCAACTTGTGCGGGTAGGCTCGCCCCTGCTGCGCTGGCCGGTGCTGTTGCGGCGCCAGGCGGGCGCACGAGGAGGTTCGTTTTGAAGAGAACACTGTTGTTTGCGCTGGTGGCTGCCTTGGCAGCGGCCCCGTTGTTCGGGCAGTACCAGCAATCGCCCTACCTGGACGGCATGGATCTGCCGCCGGTCGAGGAGCGCGTACCGGTGGATCCGCTGGTCATCTCCCCCGGCACCTACGGCATGACCGAGATCGGTCTGTTCGGCGGCATCTACGCGGGACAGGCACCCGACGCGGCCAACGCGCAGGGGCTGACCAACGTCGCCATCCCCTTCTGGGGCGAGGCGAAGATGGAGCGGCCGGAGGTGCTGCCGCTGGCCTTCAAGTCGATCGAAGCTTCCAACGGCAATCGCGTCTTCACCATCGCGATGCGCACCGGACTGCGCTGGTCCGACGGTGAACCCTACACGGCCGAGGACTACCTGTTCTGGTTCGAGGATGTCGCGAGCAACGCCGAGCTGAGCGCGGCGATTCCGGGCTGGCTCACGCAGGGCGATGCGGTGGCCGAGATCACCGCCGTCGACGACGTGACGCTCCGCTTCGAGTTCCCCAACCCCTATCCCGGCTTCGACATCGCCTTCGGCGCCCGCCAGGAACGGCAGGCGATGGGGCACGCCAAGCACTATCTCACCCAGTTCCACAAATCGTATGCCGAGGCGGACGCGCTGGCAGCCAAGGTGAGTGAGGGCGGATTCGAGGACTGGACCCAGCTCTTCAACGCCAAGGCTGACCGCCGTGTCAACGCGAATCCGGACAATCCGACGATGGTCCCGTTTGCGCCCTCGACCGGAATCGAGGCGACGCCGGTCATCTGGACGCGCAACCCCTACTACTGGACTGTTGACTCGGAAGGCAATCAGCTTCCGTACATGGACGAGCAGCACACGCAGATCATCCCCGACGCCAACGCCCGCGACCTGCGGGTCCTGGCCGGTGAGATCTCCGTGGCCTCGGTCGGCCTGCCCAAGGTGGAGATTCACAAGCAGGCCGCCGACCGCGGCGACCTGCAGATGATCTCGTTCCCGTTCCGGGGCGACCTGGCGGAGCGCACGCTTGCGTACAACTGGTTCGCGAAGGACGAGTTCAAGGCGGAGATGTTCCGCGACGTACGGTTTCGGCTGGCTATGAGCTACTGGGCGCCACGACAGTTGATCAGCGACCTGGAGTTCGAGGGCCTGGCGCCGCTGCGCCAGATCGGCGTGAGCGATCCGTCAAGCCCGTGGTACGTCGAGGAGCTGGCCACCCTGGCGGTGGAGCGCGACCTGGACAAGGCCAACGCGCTGCTCGACGAGATGGGCCTGACCGACAAGGACGCCGACGGCTTCCGGCTTGGCCCTGACGGCCAGCCCATCACGCTGACGATCTTCTCGATCGCGACGTGGTTCGACGACACGTGGACGTTGCTCGTTGAGGAGCTGCCCAAGATCGGCTTCAAGGGCAACTTCCGCGGCGTCGGCTGGGGCGGCCAGACCGAGATCATCGAAAACCTGGACTGGGAGATCATCGGCTGGCAGAGCCTGACCGGCTACGCCAACCGCGACTGGCCCTCCAACTTCGGCGGGAGCTGGAACAGCCTCTACCCGTCCAACTCGTGGTCCCGGCCCTGGTACCTGTGGATCACCTCGGGCGGCGAGCGCGGCGAGCAGCCGCCGGACTGGGCGCAGGAGATGTGGGACTTGGCACAGGGTGCCAAGTCGGCCGAAAGCGACCAGGAGCTGACCGACAAGATCATCGCCCTGCAGAAGCTGCAGGCCGAGCACCTGATCGGCATCGATCTGCTGCAGTTCGCGCCGCGCTTCCGCGTCTACGGGCCGGACATCGGCAACGTGCAGGAGTGGTTCATCCAGATGCCGACGATCTACTTCCACAGGGACGCAGAAGAGCGCGCCAAGACGCTCGGCGGCTGATCCGCCCGAGTTCCCGTTCCGTTTTCAAGCCCCGGGGCCATCAGGCTCCGGGGCTCTCTGACGGTGCGCTTGCACGGGCCTGTCAGCGCACAACCTCGCCGTTCCAGAGGAGCTTCAGGACCCCCAGCGCCGGCAGGACCTGCACAGCGCCCCACGATGCAGGCCGCTCGCCGGCGTACACGCCGTAGCAGGTGACCCGGTCCGCGCCGAGCTCTTCGCGAATCCGGTTGAGCCCGCGGTTATAGCGCCTGTCCCACCGCTTCGACGCCTTTCCTGCAGGTACGTCTCCGCATAGGCGATCAGGTACGCCACGGGGTCATCGCCAGTGACAGCCAGCGGCAGAGTGCCGTAGCGGAGCGCGTCGTCGAGATTCACCTGAAACGACCGTTCGGCCGACACCAGGGGGTAGAGGTGCTCGACCACCGCCCGCCCCGCCAGCAGGTTGGCGCCGCCGCGCCGCAGCTTGCGAGCGCTCGATCCGGACAGGACGAACCGGAGACGGCGCGTCTCGATCAGGCGATGGACCTCGTCCAGCAGATCGGGGACACGCTGGATTTCATCGATCACCACCCATGTCCCGGAAGCGAGCCCTTCGACCTCCCGAAACAGCGTCGCCGGCTCGCGCGCAAGGCGCAGCGCCTCGGACGTGTCCAGCAGGTCGTAGGTCCGGGCGTCCGCGAAGTGTTGCCCGATCCACGTCGACTTGCCGGTACCGCGTGGACCGAACAGAAAGCACGACGTCCGAGGGTGCTGCAGCAATCGTGCAATCATCGCTGTCATATTTCCGGTAAAAATGCCAAGTGTAAATACAAATAAACGCCATCTCGGGAGGAGTCATCCTTTCTGAAGCCGCGGGGTCAGTCCGGCGTTGCCAGCCACTCGGGGCGTAACGGCACGCCGACCACTTCGACGTCGCTCTCGGTCGGCACCTTCCTGGCCAGCATCCGGCTGCCGATGCGGGCGAGCTCCGCCGCCTGCTCGTCGGAGAGGGCCGGGCGATCCGCAACGCCCACGTCGGCTTCGAGCTCCGCCACGTTGCGCGGTCCCGGGATCACGCAGGTCACCCGCGGGTCGTGCAGCAGGTACAGCAGCGCCAGCTCGTACAGCTCAAGCCCGGTGTCACGCATCAAGCGCTCCAGGATCCCGACCGCTTCGTCGAGCGGGACCGCACCCAGGTAGGTCGCTGAGCGGCAGGTCTCCAGGCTCACCAGGCGGCCGCCGCCGATCGGATTGGCGATGACGGTGGCCACGCCGCGTTCCTCGGCGAGCGGCAGCAGGGTGAGCGGCGCCACGTGGCTGGTGATGTTGTAGTGGCTGGCGATCTCCACCACGTCCAGCGGGAAGCGGCGCACGGCCTCCGCCAGGAACACGGAGTTGTGGTTGGTGGCGCCGATGTACCGGCACGCTCCCTGCTCCTTGAGCTCCAGCAGCGCCTCGAATGCCATCCCGGGCTCGTACATCGCGCGCCACTCCGCCGTCTGGCGGGGGATGTCGCGCGGCGAGGCGAAGCCGTGGACCTGCAGCGCGAACACCTCGTCGCGGCGCAACGCGCGCAAGGTCCGGTCGAACACCGGCAGTACCGACTCGCGGCGGTAGTCTCCGAGGCGCTCGCCCGGCGGGCCGGACAGCTTGGCGCCGATCAGCACCTCGTCGGCGCCCAGGTGGCCGAAGGCCAGGCCGAGCAGCTCGTCGCATTCGCCGTCGCCGTACATCGGCGCGGTGTCGAAGAAGCGCACTCCCAGCTCGTAGGCGCGCTGCAGGGTGGCGAGCGCGGTGTCGCGGTCCACCCCCGGTCGGCGGTCAGGTTGTAGCAGCCCAGGCCGATCTCCGGGATCTGCATCTCGGCCCGCCCGAAGCGGCGCATACGGATCATCGGCTGTGGATCAGCGTGGGGCGACCCAGCGGACCGCGTTGGCGAGCAGGCGGCGCACAGCCGGCGCCGCGTACACCGGGCAGTCCTCGTGGCCGGGCTGCAGGTACACTACTCGCCCGGCGCCCACCTCGCGCGCCCATCCGAACGGCGAGGCGTGTTCCTGCCAGCGGCCGCGCAGCAGGTGGGTGACGTCGGACGCGACCTCAAGCGGCTCGAAGTAGATCTCGTCCCGGATCGTGAAGTCGCCGACCCCATCCGTGACTGGATGGTTGCAGAGCACTTCGACGTCGATCGGTACTCCCTCGCGCACCTTGCCGATGCCGGAAACGGCGCCCGTCAGCCCGGTGATCTGAGGGTAGGCGTGATGGTTCCAGACGCTGTGCAGGGCCACCAGCCCGAGGCGGCCGGCGCGGACCAGCTCGCCCACCGCCGCGTCCCACGCGGGCGGCGGTCCGCCGTGCGCCCAGGCGACGAATACCTGGTAGCGGTCCAGGCGGTTCAGCTCCTCGATCTCGCCGGCGTCCGGGAACGCCGTCTCCAGGCGGGCGCGACCCGGGTTGAGGCCGAACTGGTGCCCGTCCACGTAGGTGAACCGCTTCGCATCGCCGGTCCACGTCGTCAGCGCTTCCAGCTCCGACTCGCGATCGACGCCGAAGCCGTGCACGCCGATTGCGCGGACGCCGCTGATCTCGTTCAGAGCCGAGGCGAGGGAGAGTCCGATGCCATCCGGATAGAGCCGACAGTGCTCCAGCCATTGCTCGTGACTCCGAAACCCCGCCCGTCCCGACCACGCGAGCGCCCGGATCGTGCCCATCGCCCGGCCAGCGTAGCATGCGAACCACGCGGTCCTGTGCGGCTGTCGGCGGGCTGTCCTTTCCGATCAAGTCGTGCAGACGCTCTTAGCGGCGATGGACGACCTCTGCGCACCCTACGTCAGCAGATCGGCGCCCAGTAGGAACTCCTCCAGCGACCGGTGTCTGACCCCGGCGAAATCGGACGGCTGGTGCCGGTCGAGCGACAGCAGCACGCGCGGGTAGGCGTCATCCAGCGTCGAGAAGGCGGTCAGTTCCCGTTCGATGGTCGCCTGTGACTCGAGCAGATAGGCTACCTGGACGTAGACGATGCTCCGCCGGTCCTGGGCGACGAAGTCGATTTCCCTGCCGCCGGCCGATCCCACCGTCACGTCGTAGCCGCGGCGCCGGAGCTCCAGGTACACGAGGTTCTCCAGCAGGCCGCCGATATCGGCGTCCCGGTACCCGATGGTGCCGTTCCGGAGCCCCACGTCGCCCAGGTAGTACTTGTGGTTCACGGCCAGCCTCTTCTTCCCCTTGAGATCGAATCGACCGACGGCGCTGACCAGAAAGGCTTCCTCCAGGTGGGCAAGGTAGCTGAGAACGGTGTCGACCGAGGTCGACCGCCGCTGGCTCTTCAGGAAGTCGGCGATGCGCTTGGCCGACACCAGGCTGCCGATGTTGTCCATCGCGAACCGCGTCACCGCCTCGAACAGCGAGACGTTGCGGATCTGGTGCCGGCGGATAATGTCCTTGACGGCGATGGTGTTGAAGATGTCCTGCAGCATCTGGGCCAGGACCAGGTCGCTGAGATCGGTGTGCATGAGACCTGGCAGTCCTCCGTGGCGGAGGTAGCGTTGCAGCAGCGCATCGGTGTCCAGGTCGTCGCCGCGCAGACGATGCAACTCGCCCAGCTCGGCCAGCGTGAGCGGGAATACCTGCAGGGTTACGTAGCGGCCTGCGATGCGCGTGGCAAGCTCGCCGGCGAGCAGCGACGCGTTGGATCCCGAGATGATCACCTTGGTGTGTTCGCGGCTGTTCAGCGCCGCGGCCGCCCGTTCCCAGCCGTCGATCTGCTGGACCTCGTCGACGATCACCGCGCGGGGTTCGCCGGCACGGGATCTGCTTTCTACGTAATCGACCAGGTTTCGCGCCGTGCGGATGTCATCGAATTCCAAAGACTCCTTGTCCACGTAGACGACCTGGCGCTCCGGGCGGAGGGTGTTCGCGAACTGGCTCAGGAGCACGCTCTTGCCCACGCGCCGCAGCCCCACGACGGCGATGATTGCGGGAGCGGTGAGAAACTGCCGCAGGCGGTCCAGGTAGAACGTCCTGGCGATCTCCATGAATTTCGATTGTACTCGAAGTTATCATGATTCGCGAGACAATTTCGATCACGTCAGAAATTAACTGAGCCGATTCCGAACAGTCGAAGTCGGTTATCGGCTCCGGATCGCTCGGAAGGCCTTCATCTGCTCGGTGATCGCCACCTCGGTCGGCAGGCGCTCGACGCTGGAGGCGCCGTAGAAGCCGTCCACCCCCTCGGTGCGCTGCAATACGTACTCCGCGTCCTCGGGCATGGCGATCGGGCCGCCGTGGCACAGGACGATGACGTCGTCCCGCGCCGCCCGCGCGGCGTCGGCGATCGTCTGGATGCGGGCTGGGCACTCCGGGAGCTCCAGCGCCGTCTCCGCGCCGATCGTTCCCTTGGTGGTCAGGCCCATGTGGGCGACTACCACGTCCGCTCCCGCCTTGGCCATGGCGGCGCCCTCGTCCGCATCGAACGCATAGGGCGAGGTGAACAGGTCCAGCTCGCGCGCCAGGCGGACCGTCTCCACCTCCAGCGCATAGCCCATGCCGGTCTCCTCCAGGTTCGCGCGGAACAGGCCGTCGATCAGGCCCACGGTCGGGAAGTTCTGCACGCCGGAGAAGCCGGCGTCGCGGACCTGGCGCAGGAATCGGTCCATCAGGCGCGTCGGGTCGGTGCCGCAGACGCCGGCCAGCACCGGCGTATCGGGCACCACCGGCAGCACGTCGCCGGCCATCTCCATCACGATCGCGTTGGCGTCGCCGTATGGCATGCAGCCGGCCAGCGATCCGCGCCCGTTCATGCGGAAGCGCCCGGAGTTGTAGATCACCAGCAGGTCGACGCCGCCGGCCTCCTGGCACTTGGCGCTGATGCCGTTGCCGGCGCCGCCGCCGATGATCGGCTGTCCGGCGGCCGCGCGGCCGCGCAGCCGCTTCAGGATCTGCTGCCTGGTGAATGCCATGCTATCCCCTCCCGCGGGCGGCCAGGTCGAGCATCATCGCCACCGCCCGGTCGGCGAAGGCGGCGTCGTTGATGTTGGCGTCCAGCTCTTCCACGACGATGTCGTCCCGCAGGCCCGCCTTGACCGCCTGCAGGAACGCCGCGTCGGCCGCGCGGTCGCAGAACGGCTGCCCGTCGCCGTCCAGGATGGAGACCCCCCGCAGCGGGACCAGAAACGCGACCGGGCCGGCGGCGGCGTTGGCCTTGCGCGCGAACACCTCGCCCATCCGCCGGTTCTCCTCGGCATCGGTTCGCATCAGGGTCACCGACGGGTTCCATTCGTAGAAGGTGCGGGCCGCCTGCCGGTAGCGCTCCGGGACGGTGTCCATGGCGCCGAAGTTGGCCATGTCCACGCAACCGGGGACGATCAGGTGGGGAACCCCCATCCGCCCCGGCGCGTCCAGCCGCTCGGGGCCGGCGTCGAACACGCCCCCGCAGACGGTGTCCGCCCACTCGGTGGTGGTGATGTCGAGCACGGCGTCGACCAGCCCGTCGCGCACCAGGCTCTCCATCGTGCGCCCGCCGGTGCCGGTGGCGTGGAAGACCAGCACCTCGTAGCCCTGCGCGGTGAGCCGCTCCCGGCAGGCATCCACGCACTCGGTGGTGTTGCCGAACATCGACGCGGCGATCACCGGCCGGTCCGCCGCATCGGCCGGGGGCGACGCCTCCGCCATCGCGCACACCGCGGCGGCGGCCCGCGTCAGCACGATGCGTGAGATGCGGTTGATGCCGGCCACGTCGACGATCGACGGGATCATCGTGATCCCGCGGGTGCCGAGGTAGGGGCCGACGTCCCCGGCGGCGGCGGTGGAGACGCACATGGTCGGCACGGACAGCGGCAGCGCCCGCATGGCCGCCGTGACCACCGTGGTGCCGCCGGTCCCGCCCATGCCGAGCACGGCGTCGATGCGGCCGCCCTCGTGGAGCCGGGCGATTACGACCGGAGCGCCGGCGGTCATGACCCGCATCGCCTCGCCGCGGTCGCGCCGCTCGCGCAGCGGCTCCAGCTCCGTGCCGCCCGCTCGGGCGACCTCGTTCGCCTCCACGTCGACGCCGAACAGGTCGGTGGAGCCCAGCACGCCGGTGTTGACGGTGAGCACGCCGTGACCGCGCTCCCGGATGCGGTCGCGGACGAAGGCGTACTCCGTTCCCTTGGTGTCGAACGCTCCGATCAGGCAGATCGTCATCGATTTCCTCCTTGTGCCGCCACGATCTCGCCGCGGCGCCGGACGGCGGCGTCTAGGCGGCGGCGAACGGGTATCCGAGCCAGAAGGGCGGCGGCTCCACCGCCCGCGTACACCAGCACCGCCGGCTTTCGCAGTCGCCGCCGGTGGTACGCTTCGGCCAGCGTGCGCGCACGGTGCGCGCGGGCGGTGCGGAGATCGCCGTTCATCGTTCGAGCCGCCGTCATGGTACATCGCCGCCGCGCAGGCCGGTGGCGACAAAGCGTTCCCACGCTTCTCGCGGGGATGACACGACCACCGGCCCGCGGCAACCGACCGGGAAGTGACGCAGGGTTCCGGTCACCAGCGTCCGCGCAGAAGTCTGCAGCGCGACCTCCAGGAACATCACGTCGTCCTGGTCGGGCGGTGCCGAGCCTGACCAGGGCGAGGCGGTACAGTTGTACGACGAATCGCTGAGCGTCAAGGGGAGCGGGCGCAGTCCGATCGGCGCACGGAAAGCGCGGTGACGCTCAACGCCGGCAGCTCGCAGTCGAGCATCGGGCCCGCACCGGCGGCCGGCATCATCAGGGTCCTGACCCGTTCCGGGTCGTCGAAGGAGTTCATCGCGTCGGCGCTGCCGGCGTGCCGGGTGTCGGCCACCTGCCAGGCGTCCGCCGGGCCGGGATCGGGCGCCACCGCCGACACGTCGATCGTGCAGCGTCGTTCACGGTCGCTGTCGTTGACCACATGGACGATCAGGTCTTCGCCGTCTTCCGTCAGTGCGGCGCTCACGTCCGGGGCCGTTGCCGATGTCCGGCACGCGAGCGGCAGCGGCCGCCCAGCGTGGCGTAGAGTTGCTGCACGTAGTAGATGGGCCGGCAGTACAGGCGGCTTGCGTCGGTCTCGATCGCGCCGCCGCAGAAACTGTCGGCCAGGTTCGACCGGCAGGCGATCTCCACCAGCGCGGCGTTGCGGTGCAGCAGGTGGTGGAAGCGCGCGCAGGCCAGCGCGTTGCCGAGCGTCATCAGCTCGCCGCGGCGCGGCCCCCAGTCGGGGTTGGAGGCATTCCACTCCGTGATCGCGACCCTCAGGCCGGAGTCTGGGCGCTGCGGCGCATGGCGGGCGATGAGCGTCTCCAGGCCGCTGAGCTCGGCGGCGCAGCGCTGCAGGTCGGCGCCGTGGTAGAGGTGCGGGCAGGTGTAGCTGAGGTCCGCACCGGCGCCGGCCAGCACGCCCGCGGTGGGGTTGGAGGAGAGCAGCCGGATGCCCGGATCGGCGGCGAGCATGGCGCGGCAGAACGCCGGCAGGCCGCGCTCGTACGCCTCACCGCGGACCTCGTTGCCGATCTGCCAGTAGCGCACGCCGTGCGGCGCCGGCCTGCCCAGCGCGGCGCGCCGGGCGCCCCAGCCGGCGTCCGCGTCCCTGTTGCAGTACTGGACCAGCTCCGCGGCGTCGGCGGGCCGCCGGTCGCTGAAGCGGACGCACATCAGCGGCTCCGCGTCGATTGCCCGGCACAGGTCCAGGAACTCGTCCACGCCCACGTTACCCGGCTGCGTGCTGCCGCCGGCGTCGCAAAACGGGGCGCGCCGGTCCGGCGGCACGGTGCCGTCCTTCCACTCGAAGTGCTTGCGGATCGTCGTGCCGCCGAACCGCAGCATGCCGGGGCGCAGGGCGCGCAGCGCCGCGACGAAGTCGGGGCGCCACCCGTCGACGGTGTCGGTGCCGGTGAGGCTGGCGGCGTCCAGCCACAGCGTGCCGGGACCGCGGGTGACGATCTCCAGCGAGGCGTCGGAGGCGTCGTCCTCGGCGCAGAGCTCGCACGCAAGCCGCGACCAGTCCGTGCCCACCGCGTCGAAGCGCCGGGCGGCCAGCACGCGGCCGGCGGCGGCCAGGCGGACGGTCACGCCGGCGGTCAGGCCGCGGCCGCGGGCGGACACGGCGAAGCGATAGCGCGCGCCGGCGCGGACGGCGATCCCCGGTTGCGCCACTCCCGCCGGCACGGGGTCGTGACCGCGGATGGTGATCCTGGCGCAGCGCGAGCCGGCGTAAGGGGCCGCGGTGTCCAGGTCGAACGAGCCGCGGTGCACGGCCCCGGTCAGCCGCCACGGACTGGGCTGCCGGTCGGCGCCCGGCAGGAAGTGGGCGGCGCACGGCACGATGCCCTCGAAGCCGGGGTCGTCCAGCTTCTCTCCGTACAGCGACGGCACCAGCTCGCACAGGTACTCGAAGAGCTGCCCGTAGTGGAACGGGCCGATCCACCCCGGCAGGCGGTCGGCGGTGACCGTGACCCGGCAGTCCGGCGTCATCGGCCGCTATGGCGCGAGGGTGAGCTCCACCACCTCATGCAGCACCACCGCGGGAACGACGACGGTCCCGTCCGTGACCTGCAGCTCGCGTCCGGAGAGCGGGAGCCGCGCGCGGGCGATCCGGCCTTCGTGCAGCGTGATCGTGACGTCCCGGAACTCGGTCGGCGGATCCAGCGCGCCCCAGGTCTGCACGTCCGGGTGCTGGCGGTCCCACGGGAGCAGCGGCAGCATCCGCTCATACAGGTGGACGTCGATGCGCGAGCCGTCGCCGCCGTCACCGGGGGCGCGGGTGCGTGCGGCTGCCAGCAGGCGTGGCGGCGCGTCGATCGTCAGGGACAGATCGGCCCGCCGGACCACGTCGGCGAACAGCGCGGCGAGCCGCGGCACCGGGTGGCCGCAGAAGGCGGCGCCCACGTCTCCGGAGACGTAGATGGCGAGCCCGCGGCCGTGCCGATGCGCAGTGATTGCCGGGTGGCCGGAGTCGAGCCGGTCCGTGTCGGATTCGTCGACGGCGGCGCCGAGCGGATGCAGCACCAGCGAGTGGTACACCGACAGTGTCGCCAGCGTGTCGACGGCGCCCGGCGTCGACACCTCCGTGTGCTGGCCGTCGAAGCCGATCCAGGCGCCGTGCCGGGTCAGGGGGTCGTGCAGCACGTAGATGCTGCCGCCGTCGCCGCCGGCGTCGTAGGTGCCGCGATAGCGCAGGCCGAAGGCCTCGCACAGGCCGAAGTCGTCCCTGCGGTCGCCCCACTCGTCGGCCAGCGACGTCTGGTAGGTGGCCACCAGCGTGCCCCCGTCCGCCACCCATGCGTTGATCGCCGCGCACTCGGCGTCGGACAGGCACACCGAGTCGGGCAGCACCAGCGCGCGGTAGCCGGCGAGGCCCTCGGGGGTCAGCCCGTCGTCGAACAGCACGTCGAACGGGATGTGGCTGCGCTCCAGCATCTCGGCCACGCCCGCCCACTGCTTCCAGTAGCGGTCGGAGCCCTCGCATTCCTGCGCCAGCTCGCGCAGCGCCGGCGCCACGACCGGCCCCTGCGCGAGAGCCGCGAACTCCGGGTCGGCGTCCAGCGCCTGCCGGAACCGCTCGACCAGGTCACGGCCGACCGGCGGGTGCGCGGCGTAGTGGAAGTCGCGGGTCCGCTGCGACAGGTGCAGCGCGCACTGCCGGAGGCTGTCGCCGCCCACGAAGGCGCGGCGGCGGGCGAGCTCCGCGAACACGAAGCGCTGCTGCTCGGGGTGGTGGTAGTCGACCGGACTCTGGACATGCACGCCGTTGGCCAGCGCGCCCAGCGTCACCCGCGCCATGTAGGTGGGCTCCTGGTAGGGCGCCCAGCCCACCGGGCCGATCGGCTGCGGCGCGTGGCCCCAGATCTCGCAGTCGCCGCGGGCGCGGGCCACCTTGGCGGTCAGGTGCGGCCCGAGCAGCGGGTACTCGGTCTCGATGAAGAACTGCGCCCCGCCCCTGATCGGCGCCAGCTCGTTGGCGGAGGTCCAGGGGATGCGTGGCCGCGGGTAGCTGTTGAACCGCACGGTCTCGATTTCGCGGATCGCGCGCACGCTCGAACCGATCCGGTTCTGGTACTCGCGCAGGTTGCGGTAGCGCCAGCGCACCCAGCGCTTGAAGTCCAGGCTGGCGAAGTCGACCCGTGCAGGCAGCTCGGCGCCGGCCTCCGCGCGGAACCGTTCCGCGCACCAGCGGCAGGTGCAGCCGGCCGGAAACGGAGAGGCGCCGCGCGAGCCGTAGTTGCAGTCGTCGAACCACACGCCGTCGATGTCGAAGCGGCTGACGTAGTCCTCAAGATAGTCGACCAGGAAGTCCCCGAACGGCGAGTTGTGGCACAGGAACGAGGTGTTGGGCCGGATGGCGCGGCCGTCGGGCAGGTCGCGGATGCGCCACTCCGGGTGCAGCATGCCGACGGTTTCCCACAGATTCATGTTGAAGGTGCAGATCGCCAGGATGCCGTGCGCGTGCGCGCGGCGCAGGAACCGCTCGGCTAGGTCGTCCGGAGCGGTGTCGAAGGTCAGCGCCGACTTGAGGGGATCGGCGTACCAGGTGTGCAGGCGGTCGGAGGTGTGCCCGCCGATGCCGCCGGGCTGCGTGTACCACACCTCCATGCCCAAGTCGGCAACCCGGTCGACGAAGTCCTCGATCTCCATGCCGGCGAAGGTGCTCCAGTCGCCGGAGCCCAGGGTGCGCAGGATCACCAGGTGGAACTCCGCCCGGTTGACGCGCAGGTCCAGCGGCATGCCCGGCAGGTCCGGGTTGGCCGGCACCGGGGTGTTCACGTGGGGTGCGCGGGGTTGATCAGCCATCGGCTCCCTCAGGCCACGTCATGTAAACCGGTATCTGCTCACCGCCTCGTCCAGCACCTCGACCCCCAGGCCCGGGGCGTCACGGACGGCCAGCATACCGTCGTGCTGGACCCAGGGGTCGGCGACCAGCTCGTGCTGCATCGGCGACTCATGCGGCTTGAAGTCCATGGCCACGCCGCGGTCGGAGATCGCCATGAGGTGCACGCTGGCGGCCGTGTTCAGGGCGCTGCTCCAAGTGTGCATGCTGTAGTAAAGGTATTCGGCCTCGACCATCCGGATCACCTCCCGGCAGCCGGTGATCCCCTGGCAGCGGCCGGGATCCATCTGCACCACGTCGACCCCGCCGGAGCGGATCAGGCGCCCGTAGCTCTCGCTGTCCCACTCGTCCTCGCCGGTGCCGACCGCGGTGCTCACGGCCGCCCGCAGCCGGGCGTGGCCCGCAAGGTCGGAGGGCAGGAGCGGCTGCTCGACCCACTTCAGCCGGTACGGCTCCAGGTCGTGAAACCGCTGAATGGCGGTCGGGACGTCCCACAGGGCGCGGGCGCCGGGGGTGTCGACCACCAGCTCCAGCTCGTCGCCGATGATGGTGCGGATGCGCTCCACCAAGGCCAGGTCGGCGGCGCGGTCCTGGCCGAACACCGCCTCCGGGCGCATGCCCCAGCCGCCCTTGACGATGCGGTAGCCCTGGTCGCGCATCCAGCGGAACTCGTCGTCCGTCCAGGCCGTGTCCTCCATGTCGAAGATGATGGAGGCCATGGCCGGCACCTCGTCGTGGAGCCGGCTGGCGAGCAGCCGGCACACCGGCAGGCCCAGGGCCTTGCCCTTGAGGTCCCAGAGCGCCATGTCGACCGCGCTCAGGCCGAACGCGGCGATGCCCTCCGGTCCGTACCACCAAGTACGGTCCGTCATCGTGCGCCAGTGCGCCTCCACGTCCAGCGGGTCGGCGCCGACGAGCAGCGGCGCGTAGCCGCGCTCGATGATCGTGGCGGTGGCCAGCGCCGACTCCGGGAACTGCGAGATGCACTCGCCCCAGCCGGCGGTGCCGTCGTCGGCGGTCACCTTGGCAAGCGTGATGTAGCGCAGGATCCCCTTGTAGTGGGGCTCCGGGTATTGCAGCGGAAAGGCCTCGATCGATGCGATTTTCACCGGCTTCCTCCTTGGCTGTCGTCATAAAGCGAGGCGATGCTGACCGGCTGGCCGTCGCGCGCGGCGGAGCGGTAGGCAGCGTCGAGCAGCTCCACCGAGCGCCGGCCCCAAGTGCCGGGCGAGCGGTTGCGGTCGCGGCCCAGGATCACGTCGACCAGGTTGGCCGACGGCAGGTGGGCGGGGTAGGAGGCGCCGGCGCCGGGGCAGTCGGAGCCGGGCTGGCCGGCGTAGGTGGACGGATCGCAGGCCAGCGCCTCGACCCTGCCTGTTCCAGAGGGGCCGTCGGCGTGGTAGATCCTCCCCGTGCCGTCGATGTAGTCCAGGTCGATCCACCCCTCGGTGCCGTAGAGCTGCAGGTCCAGCTTGCCTTCCGCGTGGGTGACGCCGCCGGTCGAGCCGACGGTGGCCAGGCAGCCGTCCTCCATGCGCACGGCGATCGCGTCGGCCACGTCCACGGCGACGTCCAGGTGGTTCATCATCGCCGTCACCTGCGCTGCGCGGGAGCCGGTGAGGAAGAACATCAGCGCCGCCGAGTGGTGATCTGCAGGTGGCCTTGGCCGCCCCCGGAGCGCTCCGGGTCCGAGTACACGTCGCCGGGGCCGACCACGGGGTAGGCGGCGGCCATCTCGGGGTCGCCGGCGCGGTCGTCGCCGCGGTACAGGTAGAGCGGCTCCGAGCTGAAGGTGTTGGACACGTAGTGGATGAGGCCGAGGGTGCCCTCGGCCACCACGTCGCGGGCGCGCAGGCTCATGTCGATGAACTGCCAGGGGTAGCTCATGATGATCTGGCGGTCGCGGCGCTCGGCCAGCCGGATCAGCTCGCGGGCGTGGGCCGCCCGCAGCACCATCGGCTTCTCCAGCAGCAGGTGCAGGCCGCGCTCCAGCACGGCGCGCGCCACCTCGTAGTGGGCGGCGTGCCAGACCGCGACCACCACGCCGTCCAGCTCGTGCCGGTCGAGCAGCTCGCGGTAGTCGGTGTAGGTGGTGCCGATGCCGTAGTGGCCCGCCGCCTTGCTCAGCACCTCGGGCCGCAGGTCGGCGATCCCCACCAAGTCGGCGTCCGGGTTGCCGACCAGCGCCGGCAGATGGGCAGCGGTCGACCACCAGCCGGTGCCGATCACCCCGATTCGCGCCTTCACAGCCCGTGATGGTACCGTATTCATGCGCCGTGCTACACCATCGATCACAACTTGGACGTTACCGAGCCGCCGCAGGCAGTCTTGCAACAGCGGACGAACCCGGTTATCAATGCGTCCCAGTTTTCTGGGCGGGCCATGAGGACGCTCGATCGTTAGCTCCGGTGGCATAGAGGCAACGCATTTGGTGCGTGAGGGAGGTCGAAAGGCACGGGGGCCACTGTACGCGCGCCAGCGTCTCATGTTGGCACTGCTTGATGCGCTTGGTGGCTCTGTCCATCGGACGGACTTTCAGAAACTGCTGTTCCTCTACTGTCAGGAGACAGACGCGACTCCGCTGTATGATTTTGTGCCATACCGATTCGGTGCATTCTCATTTACGTCGTATGCGGATCGACGAAAGCTCCAGGAACGCGGCCTGCTCGCCGACGATACCGACTGGCGCCTCACAGAGAAGGGGCGTTGCATAGCCCGGCCAGAGCGCGATGTTTCGGTCGATGACTTTGTAGCGCGGCACCCCTTGCGTGGCGACGCACTCGTCGCAGAGTCGTACCGAAGATTTCCCTACTATGCAACTCGCAGCGAAATTGTAGACCGGGTGCTAGGCAGCGATGATCCGGCGCGTCACCACATTGCTGTGGCTCAGTCATTAGGTCGGTCCGGTGGACTCTGTACGATCGGTTACCAGGGACGATCGCTGGAGGACTATCTTGACACACTGCTTCGCGAAGGCGTAACGCGGCTTTGCGATGTCCGTCGAAATCCCGTGAGCCGTAAGTACGGGTTCTCGCTGCGTGCCCTTGCTGCTAGTTGCGACGGTGTAGGTGTCTCCTATGAACACCTCCCGGATCTAGGCATCCCTGCCACACAACGGCGCGGGCTCGATTCCGAGGACGACTATAGCGCGTTATTCGCGGATTACCGACGTCGATGTCTTCCGTCTCAAACGGCCGACCTGAATATAATCGCGGATTGGTTAAGGGCGGGTTCGCGCGTCGCTCTCACGTGCTATGAGCGCCTTCCCGAACAGTGCCATCGACACTGCGTGGCGGATGCTGTCGGGAAGCTCTTGGGAGAGCTTGTTGTGACCCATCTGTGAATGCCATGGCGGACAGCCGCATTCTTGTGACGGTGAAGACTTATCCTGCCCTGCTGGACCTGTTCGGATAGATCGGGTAAGCGCCTTAGATGGAAGTTCATGCCAGAGAAGCTGGAGACACCAGCGCAGTTTCCGCTCTCCATAGTCAGGGAGCGCACGGCGCAGATGCCTGACGTGATCAGTCTGGGCGAGGCGTTGTTCGATCTGTTCGCCGGCCCGGCGGGGACCACCTTGGGCGAGGCGCGGACCTTCACGCCGGCGCCGGGCGGGGCGCCGGCCAACGTCGCCGTCGGCGTGGCGCGGCTCGGGATCGACACCGGCTTCGTGGGCCGGGTGGGCGACGATTCGTTCGGCGACCGGCTGGTGGACCTGCTGCGCGAGGAGGGGGTCGACACCACCCACTGCCTGCCGGTCGTGGGCGGCCAGACGACGATCGCCCTGGTGGCGGCCTCCAGCCCGGTGGATCAGGACTTCGTACTGTTCCGCGGAGCGGACATGCTGCTACGCCCGGAGCACCTGGACCGCGCCTATCTGGCCGGCGCGCGGGTGTTCACCTACGGGTCGGTGACGCTGAGCGCCGGCGCGCGGGCCGCGGCCCTGCAGGCCGCGCGCTGGGCGCGGGAGGACGGCGTGCTGGTGGCATTCGACGCCAACTACCGGCCGGGCGTGTGGCCGGGAGAAGCGGCCGCCCGCAGCGCCATCGTGGAGGCGTTGCAGGGCGCGGACATCGCCAAGCTCAACGAGGTGGAGTTGAAGCTGCTGGCCGGGACCGACGATCCGCGAGTTGGTTGCCGGCGCATCCTCGACCTGGGAGTGCGGCTGTGCCTGATGACGCTGGGTGCCGACGGCGCCTGGTTCGACGACGGCCGCGTGTCGGGCAGCGTTTCCGGCTTCGACGCCGAAGTGGTCGATACCACGGGGTGCGGCGACGCGTTCCTGGCGGCGTTCCTTGCCGGCTTGGTGGCCGAGCCGCACACGCTCGACGAGCTTGACCGAAGAGCGCTCCTCCGGCTGGTGGAGGCAGCCAACGCGGCGGGCGCGCTCAACGCCGGGCGCCGCGGCGCGATCCCGGGCCTCCCCACCCGCGCCGAGATCGACGCGTTGCTGGCCGGCAACTAGATCGGGCCGATGCGCGGCTCGCCGTGATCGACCGCGAACACGGTGGCGTCGAAGCTGCGCAGCAGCAGCTCGGTCTTCAGCGCCTGCCGGTCGGGGGCGTCCCAGAGGTTGTCGTGCTCGTCGGGGTCGGCCTCCATGTCGAACAGCTCGCCCCGGTCGTGTCCGTGGTAGACGACCAGCTTGTAGCGGTCGTTGCGGTACATGGTCGCGTGCGTGTTGTCCGGCATGTCCACGGCGTCGTAGTACTCGCTGCGCACGAAGTCGCGGTGATGGCCGCTCGGCGCCGCGCCGGTCAGGAGCGGCAGCAGTGAGTGGCCCTGCATCCAGTGCGGCGGCTCCTGCCCCGCGGACTCCAGCAGCGTGGGCGCAAGGTCGGTGAGCTCGACCAGCGCCTGCGAGCGCAGCCCGGCCTGCAGGCGCCCCGGCCACGACAGGATCAGCGGCACGCGCACGGCGCTGTCGTAGAAGCGGCAGCCCTTCTGGATCAGGCCGTGGTCGCCGAGCGCCTCGCCGTGGTCGCTCATGAAGATCACCAGCGTGTCGTCGATCTGGCCGGCCTCCTCGACCGCATCCAGCATGCGCCGGACCTGGTCGTCGATCTGCTCGATCATCGCGTAGTAGGCGGCTTTCAGCGTCCACGCATCGCGCGCCTCCAGGAACGCGGGGGCGTCGCTCGGCGGTGCCGGGTCATGCCACACGCCGCCGGGGCCCGGCGTGCGCGGCAGCACGGGACTGGCCATGTCCAGCTCCGCGGGCGGCCGGGCGCGCGACTGGAAGTCGACCGCGGCCAGCCGCTCCTGCTGCGCCAGATCGCTCTCCCGGTACGCCGGACCGGGCAGCGCCTGCGGATCGTAGCGGCGGCGGTAGGAAAGCGGCGGATTGAACGGGGGGTGCGGGTCGTAGATGTTGACGCTGGCAAGCCACGGCCCGTCGCGCTGCTCCCCGATGAAGTTGATGGTCTCGTTCGCGCACCACGTGGTCTGGTGCAGCTCGGCCGGCACGCCGTTCGGGTCCTTGATCAGCTCGGCAAGGGTGGTGCCGTGGCCCTTCACCCAGTCGGCGTAGTCGTGGCCCTCCGGCCAGTCGTCGCGCGGTGCGTGGCTGTAGCGCCAGCGGCGGTAGCCGTCGTCCACCCGCGGCTCCACCTGGCCGTAGGCGCTGGCCAGGTGCAGCTTGCCGACCAGCGCGCAGTCGTAGCCGGCGTCGGCCAGCAGACGGGTCACCAGCGGGAAGCGATCGGAGAACCGCGGCACGCCGTTGCGGCTGGCGTGCGCGGTGCTGGGGTAGGTGCCGGTGAGGAAGCTGGATCGTGACGGCGTGCACATCGGGCTCTGCGCGTAGGCGCGGGCGAAGGCGACGCCGCCTGCAACGAGCCGGTCCAGATTCGGCGTGCGCACGTGCGGGTTGCCGAGCGCGCCGATTGTGTCCGGGCGCTGCGAGTCCGTGCAGATCCACAGGATATTGGGCCGGGTGCCGGTGCGTGCCATGCCGCACCGTAGCCGCGAATCGCTTTGCAGGGGAACGGGTTCCGGGAGTAAGCACATCGGATTACCCACGGAGCGGTGCTTCGATGGGACTTACGGAGGCTGCGTACGCCATGAAACCGACACGTTTTCGCTTCGTCACGCTCATCGGACTGCTCGCCTTTGCCCCGTTGCTGGCGGGCGCGGCCGGCCAGACCTCGGCCGGAGCCGCCGGTGATGCCCCGATGGAGGTCTCGTTCCTGATGGAGATCCGTTCGGGCGAGGAGTCGACCTGGTTCCTGGACCAGGTGGAGGAGAGGTTCAACGACCGCATCGTCCCCAACGGCGTCTACCACGGCGACAAGGAGAAGGTGAGCCTGCTGCTCGCCACCGGCGAATGCCCGGACCTGTTCTGCCCCGGCGATCCCTACGACACCCTGGCGCAGGGCCTCACCCGCACGATCCCGGTGGAGATGATCCACGAGCACGCACCGCAATACACCAAGCTGCTGGACGGGCTGTACATCGTGCGCAGCAACGTGGAGCCGCAGGTGCTCGACGCGGCGCAGACGGTGCGCGCCTACAAGGGGCTGTCGAAGGTGGAGCGGGCGTTTCGGTGCATGAAGTCCGTGGACCTGAAGGTGCGCCCGATTCACCACCGGCGCGCCGATCGGGTGCGGGCGCACGTGCTGCTGTGCATGCTGGCCTACTACGTGGAGTGGCACATGCGGCGCTCGTTGGCGCCGTTGCTGTTCGACGATCACGATCGACAGGGCGCCGAGCGCAAGCGGGTCTCCGAGGTGGCTCCGGCGCAGCGATCGGCGGCCGCGGCGGCCAAGGCGTCGAGCAAGCGCACCGAGGACGGGTTGCCGGTGCACAGCTTTCGGACGCTGATCACTGAACTGGGCACGCTGACGGCGAACACGATGCAGGTTGCAGAGGGCGGCAGCACGTTCACGCTGCACACGCACCCGACGCCGGTTCAGCAGCGCTGTTTCGAGCTGCTTGGGCTCACGCCCCGCATGTAGCCATGCACAGGAACCTGCACCATTGAGAAACTACCCTGACCACAAGGATTTCAGGCAATTTCGCTCCTGGAACTTCGGGTTAGTTTTGCGGACTCGGAGGCGTGCGTCAGCGGCGAGGGTTGCGGGGGACAACGGCTGGACGACAGGGGGATGGTGGGACCGACTTTTCGGTCGGCCTTTCGTGGCAAACCTCCCCGTCAGTCCGCTACCACATTGGCTTTCGTGTTGCCCGGACGCTCACGCCGTGAGTCGTTGGCCTTGGTCTGAGACTGGAGATGGGCCAAGCCAGGGTATCCTCGCTGTCCGGGACCGTGAGACCGCAGATGACGGATTGCGTCTGCGGTCAGACCCGGTCGGCGTGCGGCAGGTATGCCGGCAGCGGGAACCACGAGACTGGCAGCGGCGGCCGCAAGGGTCCGAACAGCGCCCGCATCGCCGCGATCTCGTCCATCGTGAAGTCCGCCGGGTCGTCCGTGGGCACCACGGCGGCGCTGGAGCCGTCGACGCTGAGGCGCCACGGATTCGCCTCGCCGATCTGCAGGGCCAGGCTGCCGGGCTCGGCACCGCGTGAGCGGACGCGTTCGCGGAGCAGGGCGGTCAGTACCGCCGGCCAGTCGAACACTTGCCAGCTATCGGCGGAGCGCACGGTCGTGGCCTCCGCGATCGCGTCGAGATCTCGTACCAGCGCGGTCTGTGCCGGCGACACCCAGACCGTCACCGAGGCGATGTCCCGGTGGGCGCACCACGCGGCGGCGACCCGCATCGCGGCCGGCACGTCGGCGGCCAGCAACTCGGTGACCTGCGATCCGTCGCCGCCGGCGATCAGGTAGCCGGCCAGCCCACCGCCGGCGACCGCGGCGTACGGCCGCTTGTTCCAGCTCGAGCAGATCGTGACGAACTCCGCGGCCGGCCGCTCGCCGCGCATGGGCTGCCCGGCATGCAGGCGGTGCGCGTCGGCGAGCAACGGGTCGTCGTCGGTCAGGTGCCGGAACTCGATCCCCGTGCCGTCGACGCCGGCTGCCTGTAGATCGTCCCGCTCCAGCGTGAACCGCAGCTCGGTCCCGCACTGTTCGTAGCCGAAGTGTCGGTAGCGAGGCCTGCGGCCGCTGAGCCACGACAGGGGATAGCCGGCGGCGCGGATCTCCTCCACGCAGTGGCGCATCAGCGTGCTCATCAGGCCTCCGCCGCGATGCCGCGGATGGGTCGAGACGCCGCCGATGCAGGCCACGCGCAGCGCGGCGTCGCCCACGTGCCAAGTCAGCGGGAAGACGCCGACCGCCGCCGCCAGCCGGCCGTCGCGGCGGATCGCGTAGTTGCAGCGCATGAGCTCGTCGGTGGGCCGGTAGATCTTCGGCAGCAGTGAGGGGAAGTCGTGCGGGCCGTGCGAGAAGGAGAAGGCGTAGTTGAGTAGATCCATCGCCTCCCCGAAATCGGCTGCCGTGAGCTGGACGATCCGTTCGCTCACCGCGTCCTCCTCGTACCCGTCTGCATGTTCGAACTCCCTCCGTAGCGCTTACAGGGCGGACGCTGTCGCGCCCTGCGTGCGATACTCGCGCAGACTCACGAGGAGAATCCACAGACATGCGATGAGTCTTCATTCTCTGCGCCGTCGCGCTCCTGGTAGCGGCCGTCGGCGCCTCCGCGCAGACCCTGCTGATCTGGGCGGACGAGAACCGGGCCAACGCCCTGCAGGAAGTCGTGCCGGCTTTCACCGAGGCGACCGGCGTCGAGATCGAGGTCGTCGGCTTCGGCGAAATCAGGACCCAGGCCGGGGTCGCCGGACCCGCCGGAGAGGGGCCGGACCTGTTCGTCGGCGCGCACGACTGGACCGGCGAGCTGGCGGTCAACGGCTTGGTCGAGCCGATCGACCTGGGGGCGCGCACCGGCGAGTTCTTCGAGGTGGCGCTCACCGCGTTCAGCTTCGAGGGCAAGCTCTATGCCGTGCCCTACGTGACCGAGATGATCGCCGGCCCATGAACACCAGGCCCGGCGCCAGCCACGGCAGGGCGACGGCGCCGGGCCGCAGGTAGGCGTAGTTGATCAGCAGCGCCGCGGCTGTTCGTGCTGTGGCCGGTGCTGTACACCGCCTACGTCGGGCTCACCAACTGGAGCACCGGGCACATCCTCAGCAAGGAGCAGGCGATCGAGCGCCTGGAGAGCATCGCCGTCGAGTCGGCGGGTGATCCCGTGACCCTGGACCTGGCGGTGTGCCGCGATGCGGAGGGCGGGTTGGCCTTCCACGTGACCGGCAGCGACGACGAAGCCTGGTTCGGGGTCCCCCGTCCGCGCGGAGCGGAAGCGGGCGAGGCCGGGCTGCTGGAGCCGGCGGAGCTGGGCGTGACCGACGAGGACGGCGACGGGCTGCCGGAGTCGATCGGCGCCTGGACGCGCCTGCAGGGGCTGCAGGTGATCGGCGTGGCCGGCGCCATGGAGAACCTGGTGCTGGATCTCCCCGGCGGCCAGGCGGAGGTGCTCACCACCTCCAGCGTGCGTCTGGTGGCGTCTGGCCAGCGCTACCGCTACGACCCCGCCACCGACACCCTGCTCGACACGCAGACGCAATCCACCTGCAGCACCGTGGTGGGCGCGTTCGCCTGTCCCGACGGGCGGCAGCTCGATCCGGGTTGGCGGGAGGTCGTGGGCTTCACCAACGTCGTGCGCGTCATCGCCGACGGCCGCTTCCGCGGCCCGTTCGTGCGGGTGTTCACCTGGAACATCGTCTTCGCAGTGGCCTCGGTGGCGCTCACATTCGCCGTCGGCCTGACTCTGGCCAACGCCCTGCAGGACACGCGCCTGCGCGGCCGGCCGCTCTACCGCTCGATCTTCATCGTCCCCTATGCGGTGCCGGGGGTCATCTCCGCGATCGTCTGGCGCGGGCTGCAACGACCAGTTCGGGCAGGTCAACCGGGTGATCGAGCTGTTCGGACTGGCCGGCGTCCCGTGGCTGCAGGACCGGAGGTGGGGGCGAAGTTGGCGGTGCTGCTGGTCAACACCTGGCTCGGGTTCCCGTACATGTTCCTGATCACCTCGGGCGCGCTGCAGTCGATTCCGGACGAGCTGAAGGAGGCGGCGTGGGTCGAGGGGGCCTCCGCGGCACGCGTGTTCGCCACCGTGACGCTGCCGCTGCTGATGGTGGCCACGGCGCCGATGCTGATCGGATCGTCTACTCGGAGTACATCCTGGCCTGCACCCTGCTGCGGAGCACCGACAACATGACTCTGGCGCTGGGGTTGCAGCTCTTCGTAAGCAGCGACTACTCGGCGCGCTGGGGCAACCTGTCCGCGGCCGCGATCGTGCTGACCTTCCTGTTCGCGCAGCGGCAGATCATCGGCGGCCTGACCCGCGGCGCGGTCAAGGGTTGACCGCGAGGCAACGGTTTCGTAGGAGAAGATCAGGATGGATGCCAATGTCTTCCTCGGCGCGCTGATGGTGGTGTACGGAATCGTCACGCTGATCCTGCGCAGGGTTGCGCCGGACCGGTTCTGGAAACTGGAGACCATGAAGAAGAAATGGGGCGAGAAAGCGGCCCTGAGGATTCATGTCATCGGCTACACGGTGTTGCCGCTGGTAGCCGGCACGGTGCTCATCATTCGCGGCCTGGCGTAGCGGGGATCGATGAGCCGCCGCCACGACGACGATCGCGGCATCACGGCCTGCCCGGGGACGTGTCGCCCTGGGACGTGCGCTTCGACGCCGGGGACCGGGCGTTTCTGGACGCGGAGGGTGATGGGCGGTTCCGCCTGCGCGTGTGGACGGAGTCGGCGCTGGGGTCCGCCCGACTGGTGGTGCGGACGGCCCGGCAGGTGGACTCGTATCCGATGACGGCGGTTGCGGCGAGCGAGCGCTTCACGTTCTGGGAGATGGTCGCCGGGCCGTTCGCATCCCGCTCGTTGTACTCGTTCGCGTTCCGAGCGGACGGCGGCCGGGGCCAGGGCGTTTACCTGTCGCCTGCCGGCATCACCGTCGCCATCGAGCGGCTTCTTCGCCTTCGCCGACCTGGTGCGGAACGGCCGCCGCTCGGAGTTCCGCGACTGGTTCGTGATCGAAGGGTGGCCGCCGCGCATCCTCTATCGCCCGCACGTGAAGGCGCACCGCAGCCTCAAGGAGTGGTTGCCGGTGTGGCAGGAGGAGACCGGCCTGCCGGTCGAGGAGGTTGCCGACGCCGGCCCCGCGGTGGAGCCCACCTACGAGGCGTGGTACGGGGTGCCGACCATGCCGCGCGTGAACCTGGCCTATCCGCCGGCGCGCTCCTACATGCTGCAGGCGCTCACCTGCTGGGTGCGCGACTACGGCGTCGACGGCTGGCGGCTGGACGTGGCGCGCTACGTCGATCCCGACGTGTGGCGCGACCTGCGCCGCGTGCTGCGGGAGGTTCGGCCCGGGCCCGTCTGCTCTGGGGCGGCGGGACGGTCGCCGACGGGCGCCTGCGCGTGGCGGGCCGGGACGCCGCCATCGTGCGCGCGTGACGAACGGGCGCTCACGGCCGCGCTGATCGCCGGCTTGGCGGCGCTGCCGGCCGCCGCCCAAACCGAGCCGCCCGCGTACGATCCCGGTTTCTACCTGCTGCTCATGTGGCATCAGCATCAGCCGCTCTATCCCAAGGACGGGGACGTCGTCTATTCCCGCCCGTGGGTACGGGTGCACGCGACCAAGGACTACCTCGACATGGCGGCCCTGGTCGCCGAGCACCCCGGCGTGCGGGCGGTGTTCAACCTCGCTTGGACCGATCCCGACTTCCTGGCAGCCGCCCCGCTGGCGGACCTGGTGGCGCGCGGACGCGGCTTCGCCGAACAGGACAAGGAGGTGGTGCTGGCCGAGCACCGGCGCATCCTCCGGCAGGTGATCCCCCTGCACGCGCGCCTGTGGGAGGAGGGCCGCATCGAGGCGACCACCACGCCGCTCGCGCACCCGATCCTGCCGCTGATCGCCGACACCGACTTCGCGCTGGCCGGAAACCCAACGGCGCGCCTGCCCGAGCATCGCTACCGGGAGATCATCGACGCCGACCAGCAGGTGATCCGCGGCCTGGACGTCGCCGAGCGGCTGCCCGGCCGCAACGCCGCGCTGCCGGCGGGCCACGGCTGGGAATACGCGCTCACCGTGGAAGGCTGGGACTCCGCGTTCTACGTGGCTGACGCGGCCGGAGCGCTGGAGGAACGCCAGCCATCGTTCGACCTGGTGGTGTTTCCCGCCAAGGGCCGGGTGGTGGTCCGGCTCCTGCGGGAGCTCTCTACTCGCCCGCGACCGGCCCGATCGACGGCCTGATAGCGGACGACTTCGGCCGCATCCCGCTGCTCACCCGACACTGAGCCAGGGCAACGTGCCGACGGTCTTCGTCTGCACGTCCGAGTTGGATGCACAGCTTTGGGCGCGCTACATTGTGTTCCGATGCGCCTGACCCATCTCACGCTGAAGAACTGGCGGAACTTCAAGCATGCGGACTTCGACCTCCAGGACCGGATGTTCGTCATCGGTCCAAACGCCTCGGGCAAGTCGAACCTCCTCGATGCGCTGCGGTTCCTCAAGCAGATCGCTTCCACCGGCGGTGGATTCCAGGATGCCGTCGACCGCAGAGGAGGGATGTCCCGAATCCGGTGTCTCGCCGCGAGGAACCTCAATCACGGCCACGTGACACTGGGAATCAATTGAGTCGAATCAACCAGGCGCTGAAGGTGGCCGTTCCCCAACTCGACCGACTTGAGCTGGTGCAGGATGAGATTGGAGGCTGGCATCTGGAGGCCCGCTACCAGCACTGGAGGCCGCAACCTGCTCGACATAACGAGCGCGAGTTCTCGGACGGAACACTTCGACTGGTAGGTCTCTTGTGGGCTCTGTTGGAAGGGAACAGATCGGGCGGACCCGTGCTGCTCGAGGAGCCCGAACTGTCGCTCCACCTGTCGGTCGTGAGGCAACTCCCGGCTATCCTCAGCCGCGTTCGAAGAGCCGGGGGCTCGCAGGTATTGCTCACCACCCATTCCGCGGAGGTGCTGCAGGACCCCGGTCTGGGAAAGGACGAGGTCGTGCTCCTTCGTCCTGGCGACGAAGGCACGGAGGCCGAGACGGCGGCCTCGGTCCAGGACATCCAGCCGCTTCTGGATACCGGGCTGAGCTTGGCCGAGATTCTCGTCCCAAGGACCGAACCTGACGAGATCCAGGATCTTCCGAACCGGCTCGTCAGGTGACCGTCGTGTATTTCGCGGTCGAAGGAGAAACGGACGTCCCGATCGACGAGCGGGTGCTCCGCCTGATTGGGGTGAAGCCCATGCGAGCGGTCGTAGCGGGCGGCAAGTCCAAACTCGACCCGAAGATCCCTGATTTGAACCGATCTGGAGCGCATCTGAACTGGCTGATCATGCGCGATCTCGACCATGACCAGTCGTGCCCACCGGAGCTGATTCGACGGCTCCTATCCGGCAATAGCCCGTCTTCGCGGGTCAGCATTCGAGTTCCGGTTCGCGCTGTTGAGAGCTGGATACTCGCCGACGTCGACGGATTCAGTCAGGAGTTTTCGGTTGGCCGGAACCATGTCCCTGCAAGACCAGACGACTTGGAGAGTCCCAAACGAGAGCTGGTTGATCTGTGTCGCCGTTCGCGACGATCAGAGATCAAGGCGGCTATGGTTCCGCGTAGCAGCGGGGGCCGGCTGGTGGGGCCGGAGTACGCGAACCGCATATCCGCGTTTGTTCGGCGACGCTGGGATCCGGAGCGCGCAGCGCATAGATCGCCAAGTCTGTGCAGGGCTTTGATTGCTCTGAGGAAGTTCGTCGATCGAGGCGTCTGGACGTAGGATCTGCTACACCGGTGGGGACCGCATCCGACCGAACCATCGCCGCGGCCATCGCCGCCCGGCAGGCGGCAGCGCACCGTACTCCGAGTTCCTCGTCGGCGCCGCGGTACGGAGCGACAGCGGCGCCGTCTACACCGGCTGCAACGTAGAGAACGCGGCCTACCCGGAGGGGATCTGTGCCGAGGCGTCGGCGATTGCCGCCATGGTCATGGCTGGCGAGCGCCGCATCGCAGAGATCGCCGTGGCCGGCGGCGGCGTGCACCTGTGCACTTCCTGCGGCGGATGCCGGCAGAAGATCCGGGAGTTCGCCGCCGACACCACTCCGGTGCTCGTGTGCGGCCCCGACGGACTCCGGAGGCGCTTCACGCTGGGCGACCTGTTGCCGTCGTCCTTCGGGCCGAACAACCTCGCCTGAGCGCGGCGCTACCTGCTGCCTGCGGCGGCGTGGAGGGCCTGGTCGAAGGTCTTGATCTGCTTTACGCCGCGTCGGCGGCAGCTCGCCAGATGGCACAGGTCTCGCGCTCCCAGGCCGAGGTGTGTGTCGCTGAGCTGGCGGGCAAGCGTGACGTCCTCATACTCAAGAGGCCACACATCGACTCCCGATCCGGCAAGCAGCGCGAGCGCGGCATCCAGGGTCTGCAGTCTGCCGACCGGCACGTAGGCGTGGAGCATCTCCTGTACCACTTCGGCGGAGGTGCACAGAGGCGTGTCGTCGCGGGCGGACACCTTGAAGAACTCCCGAGCAAGATCTCGAAGAGGATGCCGTCGCCCGACGGCGTACATGAAGACGTTGGTGTCGACGAACGTCACGTGCGAGCCGCTCCACGCCTGCGTGACTCGTTGATCACGTTCAGGTGTTCGTTCCAGTCGGGTTCCGACTCCGGGCCTGGAAGCTCGTCACATTCCAGGAAGAACGCATCGAGTTCGTCGGGCGACTCGAACGCAGCGGACCGTTGCAGGCGTTCCAGCCGTTCGTGGGCCGCTGTTCTGAGCCACCCGCTCAGCGTCATGCCCTCACGCCGAGCCTGATGCACGAATCGATCTCGATCCTCTTCCGGGATCACAAGTTGCACTCTTGCCATGATGTCTCTCAGTCGCCGCGTCGTGTGTATGTATCATACACATAAGCTTCAAGCATGCTTCAAGGGGCGGTGGGCTACAGTGCCTGTCCCGGAGGCGACGCCGTCGACGTCGGAGTGGCCGACAGGTTCCGTCGGGGCGTATCATTGCACGCCTCAGGTAAGCCGATGAGCAGGGAGCTGTTGCGTCTCGGGTACTACCCCAAGCTGATCCGCGAACCCACGGAGATTCACAATTCGGACATGCTCGCTCTCAAGGAGATTTGTTGCGTCACCGAGTGTGGCGGGTATGAAGCGCCGGACGGTTGGATCGATCACGGGAAGCACAACGCCGACACGTGGCTCTTCGACACACCGGAGGCGGCGTGGTCGGTCGTGCCCGCGCGCGGACCGGAGCGGTACCGTCTCTACGCGTACCGTCTCCTGCCAACGTTGTTTCACGAGTCCGGAGAGGAGACCGAACATCCGTTGTCGGAGTTGACGGCGGTCCCCATACCGGATGGGTTCTCCCGTCTCGGTTACGACGCTGTGGTGCGGGACGTCGGCAAGACCGAGGGAGACCTGAACTTCCCGTCGGGCTTCGGCTGCTCGCCGCTGTGCTGCAACGGCATGGCCGAGGAATACCCCGTAAACCGGTACTGCCTGGTCGACGATCTGGATGCGGCGATCGCCATGGCTCGCGACTTCGCTGCCGGCAACTGCGAGCCCGGCCCGTACTGCGTGGTCGAGGTCTGGCGGCGCTAGCCGTAGCGGCCGTCAGCCGCGCCAGGGCTCGTTTCGTCGCGGCGATAGCGGCTGGCCAGGTACTCGTCGACCGATGTGCGGGAGCTGCGCCAGTGACCGTCGGAGCCGCGCGTAGTGCCGAAGCCTTCATGCCGGGGGTCTCGAGCGCGGCCAGTGGCACGAGCCGGTCCGGGTCGGCGACGGCCGGGATGACGAATCGGTGGAGGCTGTCGAGTATCGCCCGGGCGAGCATCTCGCCCAGAGCGCTTGCGTCTCCCGTGTCCGCTCGCTGCAGCGCGCGCAGGTACCGGGCGCGGTCGCGCTTGTAGATGATGGCGGGCGGATAGCCGTGACGGACCAGGACGAGGTTAAGGAGCAGCCGTCCGGTCCGCCGGTTGCCGTCGAGAAACGGGTGGATCTGCTCGAACCGGCAATGGAGTGCGGCGAGCGCCTCGGGAAAGGCCACTCTGCTGGAATCGAGGGCGTTCACCTGGTCGACCCAGCTCGCCATCTCCGCGGGGACGAAGGGCCAGGAGTCTCAGTTCACCAGGCGCTCAAGCTCCGCGAAGAGTGAGCGAAGCGTTCACGCTATGATCCGGCGGGGGGGGGGGGGGGGGGACCTATGAGCGACCTGGAATTCACCGATACGCACGTTCACTTCTACGACCTGCGCGATCCCGGCCTGCACTACTCGTGGCTGGTCCCGGATGCCGAGGAGGATCCCGATCTGGGCAACCACGACGCGCTCAAGGCCGTCCGCTACTGGGCCGACGACTTCATCGCGGAATCGCGCCTGGCCGGCACCACCAAGGCCGTGCACGTGCAGGCAGCGCTCGGCATCGAGGACCCGGTGGAGGAGACCCGCTTCGTGCAGGGGTTCGCCGACCGCCTGGGGTTCCCGCTCACCATCGTCGCCTTCTGCGACCTGACCTCCGGCGACGCCGAGCGCGTGATCGAGCGGCACGTGGAGTATCCCGGCGTGTGCGGGATCCGTGACCTGCGCTACGACGACTACCTGACCGACCCGAGGTGGGAGCGCGGGTATGCGCTGCTGGAGCGGCATGGGCTGGTCTGCTGCGACGACCCGCTGGTGCCGGTCATGGGCGACGCGGTGAAGCTGGTCGAGCGCTACCCCGGCATCACCTACTGCATCGATCACACCGGCTTTCCGCGGCGGCGCGATCCCGAGTACTTCGAGGAGTGGAAGCGCGGCATGCGCTCGCTGGCCGCCTTCGACCACACCGTGGTCAAGATCTCCGGTTTGGGCATGTGCGACCACCGCTGGACGGTCGACTCGATCCGCCCCTGGGTGCTGGAGTGCATCGACGCCTGGGGCGTCGAGCGCTCGTTCTTCGGCACCAACTGGCCGGTGGACCGGCTGTTCTCGTCCTATACCGACGTCATCCAGGCGTACCGGCAGATCATCGCCGACTTCAGCCACGACGAGCAGGTGGCGCTGTTCTCCGGCAACGCCGACCGCATCTTCCGCCTCAAGCCGGCTGAGTGAGCGTGTTGCGCGCCGGCGGGCACCACTGGGACGTGGCGATCGCGAAGCGGTTCGCCCACTGGTCGGAGCGGCTGGTGGCGGCCGTCCGCGACGGCTCCCCCCGTGGCCGAGTCCGTGCACTCCTATCTGACTCGGCTTCTCGGGTGGCCGCCTGGACTTTGTCCTCGCCCCTGCTGCCGCCACCGGCGATGAATTGCCAATAATTCGACTCTTCGCGCAAGAAGGCCGCATATTGAATCGCGGAAAGAATCGTTGAATGTCGTGGATTAGCTCTTGGCGCTGCTTTTCGGATAGCTGGAACTCCATCCTTCCGGGTATCCTCATTGTCAACGGTTTGCTACATGATCGATTTTCAGAGGTCGCTGTTCACGCGCAAGTCGCAGCCGTGGCATCCGCACCGGTACTACCGGTATCACGGCGGGTTCGTGGGCACGCCGGGGCAGGCGTACCACGTGCGGTTCACGCTGGAGGCGGCCTGTACGGTCGAGCACCACGCGTCCGGCACCACGGCCGAGCTGTTCCTGGGCGCGCCGTGCCGGAGCGAGTATACAATCGCCAGCCGCAATCTGTTCCAGGTGCCGAGCGGCGAGTACCGCATGGCGTTCAGCCGCGCCGCGAAGCTGAACCTGGCCACCGGACCCTCGACCGAGTCGGAACCGGCAAGCACGGAGCCGCTGGGTGCCGGCTATCAGGACCACACCATCGACGTCAGAGCCTGCCCCGGCTCCAGCCGCCTGACCGGCGCTGCCGAGGTGGTACAGGCGACCCTGCGCCACGACCTGCTCAACGCGCAGAGCCGTTACGTCAGCGACGGCTTCACCGTGACGGTCGAGTACCCGGTCAACCTGATCAACCTCAACGGGGAGGACGCCGAGTTCCAGGTCTGCACCGGGCCCGTCCTGCTGCCCGATCTGGCCACGTGGGACGGGCAGCAGCCGGGGCGCGTGTTCCTGGCGCACGCCGCCTTCTCCGCGTTCGACCACGTGGAGTTCATTTTGCGCCGGCAGGTGGAGGCCGCGCCGGAGGAGCGGCGCTGGCTCGACCTGCCGCGCGGCCGCGACCGGTTCGAGCTCATCGATCCCGCGGTGTCCCCGCCCGGCCATCCGCCGCGTCGCCCTCGGCCGTACGCCTACAACGAGGTCTGGGAGCTGCCCGCAGAGAACGCGATCCTGGCCGCGGCCAACGACGCCCCGCGTCGCTGAGAACTACGACTCGTAGAGCGAGAGCTTGCCGCGGCGCACGTCGGTGGTGTTGTCCACCTCCAGCACGACGTCCGGGAGCATGTCGCTGCCGACCTCTATCGCGGGACCCGCCGGCCGCGTCTCGCGCGGGTGCAGATACACCGTCTGACTCGCCCTCCAGGATGCGCAGATAGGCGCCCTGCTCGTCGCGCATCAGAAGGTCGGCTGCCTGCCCCGAGGGTGCCGATCGGCGATCCGCGCGTCTGGGCGATCAGGGTCAGCAGCTCGCGAAGGCGTTGCCCCGGGTGTTCGTGGTAGATGCTGACCGGCGCGCGCACCGGGTTTGACCTGAGGCCGGCGGCGGTGTCTGATATCCGCGCCATGGCAACTCATCAGACCACCCTCAAGGACAAAGTCCGCTCGGGCGCTCCGCTCCTCGGCGCCGCGGTGCCGATGTTTTCCGACCGCCCGCGGCTGGCGCAGCTCGCCGCCCGCCACCGCTACGACTGGTTCCAGGTCGACGCCCAGCACTCGGCCTTCGCGGAGGTCAGGCTGCGCGATTTCTGCAAGATCGCCGCCGAACTGTCGATGCCGGTGGTGCTGCGCATCAAGCACACGCGCCTCACCTTCCTGATCGGCAACCTGCTCGACCTGGGCCCGGCCGGCATCGAGGTGCCGCAGGTGGAGCTCGAGGCCACGGTGGACGAGGCGGTGGCCAACTTCTACTACCCGCCGGACGGCGTTCGCAGCATGGGCGGCCAGGACCGTTATCGCTTCATCGACCAGACGCTCGACGAGTACATCGAGCTCTGGCACCGCACCGGCGTGCTCGCCATGCAGATCGAGTCCATCACCGCGGCCACCGCCGCGCGCCGCCTGGTCCGGCCCGGGGTCGACTTCGTCACCTTCGGTCCCTCCGACATGACGCTCGACATACGGCGCTATCCCAATCACGCCCTCAAGACGGTCGAAGACTGCGTCGCCTACGTGGCCAACGACCTGCAGGGCACCGGTGTGCGCGCCTGCATGCGCGTGGCGGCCGGCGACGACACCTCCCACTTCGAGAAAATGGGGGTGACCATGTTCCTGGAGAACCAGATTCCGTAGTCACGCGGGGCGGACCGGCTCCAGCCCGGAGGGGGTGACGCGGATCCGCTGTGCGCGGGCCAGGGTCCGGAAGGTGTCCCAGTACACGTAGAGGACCTCGTCCGGGGCGACCTCGACCATCGAGCCCATCGCCCACAGGCCGGTGTCGATCATCGTGCCCTGGTCCCAGGTCAGCCCGTCGTCGTGGCTGCAGTGCAGTGTCAGCCCCGGCATGCGGTGGGCGATCAGCAGCGCCCCGGAGGCGGCGCGCACCATGTTGGGCGAGGCGTAGCCGGCGAACGGCCCGCGCACCGCCGGTCCCCAGGTGCGGCCTCCGTCGTCCGACCAGCTCTCCCACATCACGGGGGAGTAGATCGGCCGCATGTAGGCGATGACGCGGCCCGAACCGAGCTCCGTCGCCGTGCACTCGGTGAGGTCCAGGTTGCCCTCCATCGGCGTGCCGTCGTCGAGGAAGCCGGGCGTGTCGACGTTCACCGGCGCGCTCCAGGTGGCGCCGTCGTCGTCGCTTCGCGCGCAGAACGCCTGGCAGTGCCAGGAGCCCCACGTATGGAGCGACAGCGGGTTGTCGTGCATGTCCTTGCCGAGCAACAGGAAGGCAAGGACGCCGCCGTCGGCCAGGTTCAGGAAGCCCATCGGCGCCAGGCTCTGCACCGGCGGGTCCTTGGGCGGCCCGACGTGCAGGTTGATGGTGCCGGCCTCGCTCCAGGTGCGGCCGCGGTCGCCCGAGTCGTACACCCGCTTGTGGTCGGTGCCCGGCAGCATCGCGATCAGGCGTCCCCGCGGGGTGAGGTGCATGCGCGCCGGTGACCAGGAGCTGGCCAGATCGCCCAGGCCGAGCGGCTGCAACTCCGACCAGGTGCGGCCGTCGTCGGCCGAGCGGGTCAGGAACGGCTGCGCGTGCGCGGTCAGGGCGTCCGAGGTGTCGTCCTGCACGTTCACGAGCATCAGCAGCTCGCCGTCGTCGAAGCGCTTGATGTCGGTCGGCTGCTGCCAGTACCCGGGTCCGGCCGGCAGCGGGTGCCACCAGTTGGTGGGGTGCTCGAACCCGGGACGCCAGACCGGCGGCGCGGATCGCCCGTCGACGCGGACGTTGCCGAGCTCCGCCTTTCCGAACAGGTAGGCGCCGACTGCGCCGGGGCCGGCGTACGTGCCGTCGCGTACCTCGAAGCGGCCGTAGTCGCCGACGCGCACGGTGAAGCGGTCGCCCTGCAGGGTGATCTCGCAGCGCATCCGGATGCCGTTGGTGCTCGGCACCCGTGGGAGCATCTGCAGCCGGATCAGCTCCAGGTAGCCGGCGTCGCCCATTTTCGACAGCGCTGCCCAGAAGTGCTGCGCGCGCGACGCCTGGCCGCAGTTGGGAAAGTGCACGAGGTAGAAGTGGGACTCGTCGCGGGCCCGCAGGATGATGCCGGTGTCGCTGTGGCTACGCAGCATGAAGTCGAAGCTGACCCGGCAGTCCTGCAGGGCGCGGGTGCGATCGAACGCGAAGTGCGCGCCCTGCAGGGGGGCGATCTCGGCGTCCGCCAGGTCGGGCGGAATCTTCAGCGCGCCGTCGCCTCCGTCCGTCCAGGCGCCGTTGACGAAACGCCAACCCGAGCCGTCGCCGATCGTGAGGGGAGTGGTGGTGGCCATGCGCGCAGTGTATGTCAGGCGTCGGCCGCGGGCACGTGCTCGCGCAGCAAAGCTCCGGCCAGCAGATCGCGGAACCGATCGTAGCGGGTGCTGCAGCCGACGACGTAGCAGTCGTCCTCACGGTACTTGCGGATGCCGGACAGCAACGGCACCGCCAGCCTGCCGTCCGGTTCCGTCAGGGCGGCGTCCCGACCGGGCACGAGCACCCGGTCGCGGATGTCGCGGACCTCCAGCACCTCGCCGTCCGGGTCGACGTGGGCGGCGTAGTGCGGGTCGGCGAGCCGGCAGCGCGCCCGCGCGTAGAAGCCAAGCTGCAGTTCGTTCGGCAGCTCCCACAGGAACAGCCGCACGTCGTGGTCGAGGGCAAGGCGCTCCACGAAGCGCGCGCCCCCCAGCACCGGCGCACCGCTCACCGACAGGTCGTAGTCGTTCTCCACCGGGTGCCGCCAGCCCAGGATGGATGGGATCATCGCCTTCCAGGTCATCGCGCACTGCTCGAACCCCTCGCCGAAGGCCACCGAAGTGACGGTGCGCGGGTCGCAGGTGAAGCCGCGCGTCGCCATCTCGGTCTCCAGGAAGCCGGCGTACAGGTAATTGTTGGCGATCACCTTCAGCGCGCCGGTCCCCCAGGAGTAGCCGTCGCGCGCGCACGCGGCCTCGATCTCGGACCGGATCGGCGCGCGATGTTCCGCCGGGATGCTCGCCCAGTACGCCGCGCAGCCGGCATGGTCGGGGTCGTGTAGCACGTGACGGATCGGCTCCGGCACGCCGTCCAGGCCTGCCGGCTCGGTGATCACTGCGCCGCGCTCGACCAGGCATCGGTCGCCCAGCGTGTCGAGCGCGTGACGCTCCAGGTCGCTCATCAGGCCGTTGTCGCCGATCGGGTGCAGGTAGAGCAGCTCGCCGGGCCGCATGGCGGCGATGAACTCCTTCTGCAGGGCGACGACCCGGCGCTCGCGATTGCGCGCGGCGTACCACCAGGAGCGGCGCACGCCGTACGTCTCCAGGAACTCGGGATCGGGCGCCTCGCTCATGGCCCAGCAGGCCGGATGGAACAGGAAGACGATGCGGTCGATCACACGCGTCCGCGCCACGGGCGGCATGGTAGCCTGTCCGGCCGATGAGCGGCCGAACCGGGGAGCGACCTTGCGGCTCCATCATCTTCCTCATCCACCCGTGTTGCTACGAGGTGCTGTCGGACGAGCAGGTGCGCGCCGACAACCTGGACCTTTTCGTCCGCATGGAGCGGGAAGTAAAGGAGCGCTGGCTCGCGGATCTGCGGGGCCGCAGGGAGCCGACGCTGTTCGTGCAGCTTGGCGGTCCCGGGTACCTGGCCGAAGCGGCTGCCGCGGCGCTCGGCGCGCCGTATGCGCTGCGCTTCACCACCGAGTTCGATGGATCGATCACCCGCTTCTACGAGGGATTGACAGCCGAGTTCCATCGCCACGTCGCGGCGCATCGCGTGGCGCTCGACCTGGATACCGTGGCGTCCGAGCTCTGGGGCGAGTCGTTCGAGGGCTGCGTGCCGGGCTACGGCGGCGCCTTCGCCCAGTACCTGCCGCTCGGGCGGGCGCCGAGGATGCGCTTCGAGATGACCGTGCACGACTCTCGCCTGCTGTACGGCCATCGCGGGCACGAGGTGATTCCGTTGCCCGGCACCGACGTCGAGGCATGGCTGTTCGAGCTGCCGGACGGCACCGGCGCCGCCATGTTCCAGGCGCGGCGGCACGCGCAGTGGATCGACCGCCGGCGCATCGGCCTCAGGCTCGACGACCGGCGCATCCAGGTGCGCACGAAGCTCGGCCACACGGTCTGGCCGCCCGAGCCGTGGGAGAAAGGCAAGCCGGAGCTGGTCTGCGACTACAGCATGGAGCTCATGGAGTGCATCTGGCGCTGGGTCCACTCGGTCGGCATGCCGCTGGACCGTTTCCGGGAGGTCATCGCCGGCGCCGTGGTCCACGACGCGGCTGACTGAGGGGTCAGGGCTCGTCGGGCGTCCAGCCCTGCGGGCAGTCCTTGAGGATCGCCAGCTTGAGGCCGGCCGAGCGGCGGTCCAACTCCGCGGCCGCCTCCGCGGGCAGCTCCCAGTCGGCGTCGCGGAAGTTCTGCCGCACCTGCTCGGGCGTGTCGGTGCCGATGATGGCGGCGTTCACGGCCGGCAGGCGCAGGCACCAGGCGGTGGCGACGCGGGTGGGGGAGGTGCCGTAGCGGCGGGCGATGTCCAGCACCGCGTCGATCACGCGGCCGGCCGCCGGGGTCATGGCGGCGCGGAAGTTGTACGGGCCGCGGTACCAGGAGGTGCCGGCCGGGGGCGGCTGGCCGTAGCGGTAGCGGCCGGCCAGCAGGCCGATCGCCGTGGTCGCGAAGGCGGTGACGCCTATTCCGGCAGATTCGATGTCCGGCATCAGATCCTCTTCGATTCGCCGGTCGAGCAGGCTGTAGCCCACCTGGTTGCAGACGTAGCTCACCCAGCCGCGTTCCCGGCTGATCCGGGCCGACTCCAGCACCTGAGCCGCGCTGAAGTTGCTCACCCCCGGATAGCGCACCTTGCCATCGGTCACCAGTTGGTCGAACGCGGACAGCGTCTCGTCGAGCGGCGTGTCCGGGTCGGGGAAGTGGCACAGGTAGCAGTCGATATAGTCGGTGTCGAGCCGCCGCAGGCTCTCCTCGCAGGCGCGCAGGATGTAATCGCGCTTCAAGCCCCCCGCGGCGCCGGGCATGGGCGAGCCGACCTTGGTAGTGACGACGAAGCGGTCACGCCGCCCCTTGACCGCCGCGCCGACGGTCCGCTCGGAGCGTCCGGTGCCGTAGAAGTCGGCGCAGTCCAGGAAGTTGCAGCCGCGCTCGGCGGCGGCGTGGATGGTGGCGATGCCGGTCGCCGTATCCGGCTCGCTGCGGAACACGGTGCCCAGGCAGAGCCGGGAGACCCGCAGGTCCGAGGTGCCCAGGCGGGTGTACTGCACGGCTGCCGTCCTGTCGGTCAGGTCGTGAGGCCGGCCGCTCGGAGCGCGGGCGCGATCCAGTCGACGCAGCGGGCGGGCGCCTCGGCGTAGTTGTAGAACCCGATCGCGTGGGCGCCGGCATCTGCCACGGCACGCACGCTGTCGACCATCGCCTGCTCGGTGACGATCGGCATGCCGTACTGCGGGCCGCCGTAGAAGCCCATGCGGAGCAGCACGATCAGCTCCTGGCCACCGTCGAGCCCGGCGCGGGCGTCGCGGGCGATCTGTGCGGTCCGGTGCGGCGGCTGGCCGTATGCGCCGCCCATCACCAGTTGAACCGACGGATCGGCCGAGCCCATCAGCCGCACGCCGTGCGGCTCGGCCTCCCGCCTGAACTCCTGAAGCAGCCGCGCCTCGTTTGCCCCAAGCGAGCGTTCGTAGTCGTCCAGGGCAGGATGCAGGCGGTGGAACGCCTCCAGCGTATCGGGCAGATCCGCGGGCGCGTCGGGCGCGGCCGCCAGGTAGGATTCCAGGTGCTCGCGCATGGCGGCCCGCAGCGCCGCCGCGTCGACGCCGTCACGCTCCGCGCCGGCCATGTCCTCCGGGTTGAACGACACGTCCAGCAAGGCGGTCTCCAGCTCGCGCAGGTGCGTCCCCTGCCGCTCGTGGTGATGGCCGCCGACCCAGGAGCCGCCGTGGGCGCGGGCGCGGTAGTCGGCCGCCTCCAGCATGATCGTGTCCAGCGGATAACGGGACAGGTCGCGGATCACGCCGCGGGCGAACGCCGCCGCCGTGGGGTGGCCGGGCGTGAGCGCGTGCGGGTAGCTGTCGCCGAACGCGTTGTGGATGGTCAGCTCCGGGTGGGCCAGGCCGATGCGCGAGTTGTGCAGCAGCACCGTCCACGAGCACATCCGCAGTCCGGCGCGCGTAGCCGCCTGGCAGATGTCGCCGAACAGGTCCCGCCCGTTGCTGACGGCGGCGATCTGCGGCGTGAGGCCCTCGGGGTAGCACTCCGGGTCCGGACGGTAGTAGGCGACCCCGTCCTCCAGCATGTGCACCTTGCGGCGCGGGTTGTGAGGATAGAAGAAGAAACCGGCGTGGTAGAGGCTGGCCACCGCCAGATGGGTGACGCCGAGGTCGCGGGCGCGGCCGACGAGATCCTCGATTCCTTCGTCGACGAAGTCCCACGGATAGCAGAACAGGTACGCTGCTCGCAGATTGGCCGGGCTCATGCCGCCGCCCCCTCGATCGGCGCGCTGTAGTGAGCCAGGGCATCCTGGTCCAGCTCGATCCCCAGGCCGGGAGCGTCCGGCACCACCAGCAGGCCGTCCTCGAACGGGATCGGATCGACGATCAGGTCGTCCTCGCGTAGCAGGCTGCCGATGATGTCGCACGGCAGCTCGCACCCGGCCGCCGCCGCGGCGTGCACGCTCGACATGTCGCGCACCCCCAGGTCGACGCCGGTGCCGCGCCAGGTCGGCAGCCCGGCCTTGCGCGTGAGGGTCGCCCACTCCACGAACTCCTTGAGGGGGCCGAGGAGGTTGTAGCAATCGGCGGCCTCCGCGCGGACCGCCGGCAGCAGGTCGGTGATCGAGGTCAGGTGCAGCGCCACCGGCTGCGGGATGGTCCCGCGCACTTCGGCGTACCAGTCAAGGCGGTCCTGCGGCATGGGGCTCTCGAAGGTGACGCGGTCCAGGCCGTCCAGCGAGCGCGACACCTCGCGCGTGCCCTCTGGATGGTGGAACCGTTCGTTGGGGTCGAGCACGATCGGGAAGTGAGGGGCCACCTCGCGAACGGCCGCCACGCGCTCCGCGATCGGGTCGCCGAGCGCGCACTTCATCTTCATGCCGCGGAAGCCCAAATCGAGTCCGGTCTGCGCCCGCGCGGCGGTGTCTTCCGGCGTCCCGCGACCCATCCAGAAGTCCACCGGGACGCGGTCGATCTTCTTGCCGCCCAGCAGGTGGTGGACCGGCACGCCCAGGTGCCTGCCGAGCAGGTCGAGCCACGCCATCTCGTACGCTTCGTAGATGATGTAGGACTCGTAGTCGTCCGAGTGGGGCAGCGGCAGGTTGCCGACCGGCAGGTCGATCAGCTCCTTGCCGATCAGCAGGTCGGCCTGCTCGCGCAGCGGGACGTACAGGTCGCCGCGGCGCGGCTCACCCAGCCCGACCAGGCCGCTGTCGGCCTCCAGCTCGATGATCCACTTGGGGAACTCCCAGAAGTTCAGCGAGCGGCCGGTCACCGGGTCGGGCGCGCACAGCTTGTCGTCCACCCCTTCCGAGTGCACGACGCCCGGCCGCATCGGCACCACAACCTGATGAATCCGCACGTCGACGATCTTCATCGCGTCAACCTCCCGCTTCCATAACTCTTCTTTGGATATCACAGCTTCGCGATCAGGTCGAAGTGGCTGTCGCAATGCAGGAGCGGCACGTCGTGATGGCGCGCGCACGAGGCCACAAGCAGATCGGTGACCGGAACGGTGATGCCCCGATCGCGTGCCCCGGCCGCAAGCGTCACCGCGTGATCCCAGACGGCGACATCGATCTGTAGCGAAGGAATGCTCGCTTCCATCTCGCCCAGCACGGTGCGCTCTCCCACACCGCGAGCGCCGTTCCATAGCTCGAGCCGTACCAGGGCGCACCAGGCAGCACCGCCTGCGGACAGAAGCGTCTCCACGCGCCGGCGGACCGCCACGTCACCGTCACGTCTGAGCTGTTCGATCCACGCGGACGTGTCGATGAGTGTCATGCGCGCTCATGCGCCGCTGCTGCCGGCCTCGCTCAGCTCGGTTCGTTCCAGCGTCGTATTGTCGACGAAGTCACAGGTTCCGGAGTAACGGATCAGGCTGGCCATGCGGCGCCTCTGGTTGAACTCCCGCAGGGCGGTGACCACCGCCTCGCGCTTGGACTTTGCATTCAGGAACCGCATTGCATCATCGAGCTCGCTCGATGGAATATCAATCGTCGTCTTCACGCATCCATAGTATGTCACAAAGCGCGATTGGACGATCCCGCTCTGGAACCCTTCCAGATGGGCCCCAAGCCCCCAGTCACGGCGCATGTTGAAGCGCGACGGACCTGCCTGCGTTTAACCAGGCGAGCGTGGGCCGCCGCGGCCCATCTGGTTGACGGCCTGCGCCGCGGAGCGTTAGAACGAGGGAGGAAGCCATGACTCGAGACGAGGCGCGAACGTGAGCGCCGAATTGATCGGCATCCTGGCGGTAGGGGTCGCGCTGGCTTCGCTCATGCTGACCGCCTTGCGCGCTGTCCGCACCGACTTGCGGCGCGAAATCGCCCGGGAAACGGGAACGGTGTGCAACGAGCTGCGCGGCGAGATCCATGCTGCGCGCGACGAGTTGCGCGACGAGCTGCGCGCGGACATCCGCGGCCTCGACGACCGGATGCGCACGCAGGAGCGTGGGCTGGCGCGACTCGAAGGACTCCTGGAAGGATTGCGCGAGGCGGTGTTGGTGCGCGCTGCCCCTTGGCCCACCGCCTCGGAGCCCCGGCGCAGCACAGAAGCCCAAGGCTGACCGACATCCGTCAGCCCCCTGATTGCCCCCGATACGCGCCGCTATGGCGACACCGGGGTCTGCCAGGTGCCGTCGAAGTCGGGTGATCCGAGGATGCGGTAGCGCTCGCACGGCAGGTCGAATTCGGCGGCGATGCCGCAGGCGAACTCCGTGCGCTGCAGCGTGCCGTCCGGAGAGAGCAGCCGGTGGGCGGTCATCTCCGACAGGGCAATCGAGCGGTAGAACGCGCGCCACGTTCGCAGCCACTCGAGTGCGCGTGCCGTGCGGCCGCTCCGCCAGTCGGCGACCGGGACCGGGTAGCCGTCACGCGGCGACAGCATCCAGTTCCAGGACGGCGGCGCCCCATACATCAGCTCATAGAGCCGGTGCGAGCGGCTGGGGAACCAGTCGTAGAACGCTCCCTGGCCGGGGTCGCCGGAGAAACCGGACATGCAGCAGTCGTGGAACACGAGCTGGCACAACGGGATCGGCTCGCCCACCGGCCGATGCTCGGCGGCCTCGTCCTCCACGCGGGCGCTCAGCCGGTGGCCGCTCCAGTCCGTAAAGAAGAAGTGGTCGCAGTGCGGGATGGCCCAGAACTGGCGCAGCTCACCGGCCGGGATGATCCCCCGCCGGCGCGTCTCGTCGAAACAGGCCTGCTGGTGCTCGAACACCTGCCGGCGCGTCACCGGATGATCAGGCGAGAAGTTGCGCGGCGGAATGCTGGCCGCCGTGTATCCGTCGAAGTAAAGCACGTCGAAGGGGAGGCCTCGCTCCTCCAGGCCGTCCAGCGCCTCAGAGGTGATCGCGAGCGCCGCGTGGGTGCCGAGATGGTCCGAGCGGGATCCGTCGGCGTTCACCGCCCAGAACGACTCGTCATAGCCCGTGACGCCGGGGCTCTGCTCGCACGGGCGGATGAACCCCTGCGTGAGGCAGCCCAGCCCGCGCGCGCGGTTGGCGAAGTCGACCATCGGCGCCCAGCCGCCGTCACCGGGCTCGTCGACCAGGAACGCCTGGTGGTTCTGGATCGGCGGCCGCCCGTCCGGACCGCCCCACTTGGGGTAGAACAGGTTGGCGCCGATTCCCATCGACCGTAACCGGCGGAGGTCACCGAGCACCCGCTCCGCGTCCGCGCCGTTCCACTCCGTCCAGCGGAACAGGACGTTGCCGGCGTACTCGCGAATGCGGGGCGATTCGTCCGCCTTCTCCTCCAGGGTTCGCACCAGTCCCTGCCGCCGCGCGGCGGCGCGGTAGCGCTTGGCCATCGCCACGTAGTCCAGATCGCGCGCGAAGTGGAGAAGCAGCCGCCGGGGATAGGCGAGGATGCCCAACTCGTCCGCCGACGAGAAGTCCAGGATCGACCGGTCGCCCGGCAGGTGGTGGGCGCGGACCTCGGCGTCCCACCACGTGTCCACCGTGGCGCACAGCCCCGCGCCGTCGCGCGTCAGGCCGAAGATCGGCAGCGACCAGCGCCCGCCGACCTGGATCGGTTCCGGCCCGCGGCCGGGCAGCGCGTCCGGGCAGTCGGCCGGAACCAGGTACCCGGAGCCGTGCGGGAGGACCAGGCAGCCGCCCTGCGCGGCCGGCCGCTCGAAGCGGTAGAGGTGCTCGACGCGCTGTACGGCGTGCTCGCCGCCCGTCTGTTCGATCTCGATCAGAAGCTCGTCGTCGTCCGCGTCGAGGCCGATGCCCAGCTCCAGCGCCACGTCCGCGCCGGGATAGTCGGAGAGCGTCATGCGCTGACCGCGGTAGCGTCCGTCGGCGAAGGGATGCGCCGAGCGCTGCCGCGCGTCGGCCAGGCCGAAGCGCGGCGCTGGCCCATGGCCGGTGTCGGCGCAGAACGCCGGCGGCAGCAGGCGCGAGCTCTCCCACAGCGGCTCGCCGTCGAGCCCGGACACCGTGAGCCGCAGCGCGTCGTCGATCGCGATCCTGACGCCGCGGCCCTGAAGGTTCACCGTCATCGGGGCAGCGTCAACCGGCGGCGTCCAGCGCTTCCAGCAGACCGCGCAGGTACCCGATCGCGAACAGCCGGCCCTTCATCATGTAGCCGGGGTGGTCGTTGGACTCGCCGGCCATGGTGGGCACGTGATCGGGACGGACCGGGCCGTCGAAGCCGACCTCCCGGTAGGCGCGCAGGGCCGCGGCCATGTCGGTCGGGCCGTCGTCCTGGAAGGTCTCGACGAAGCGCGAAGCGGTGCCGAGCACGTCGCGGAAGTGCACGAAGAAGATCTTGCGCCCCGCGCCGAAGCGGCGGATCGCCGCCGGTATGTCGGCGCCCATGGCCGTGAAGTTGCCCTGGCAGAACGTAACGCCGTTGCACGGGCTCGGCACCAGGTTGATGGCGCGTTCCATGTTCGCGACGCTGCGCATGATCCGGCCGACGCCGCGGATCGGCGACAGCGGCGGGTCGTCGGGATGCAGCGCCAGTTTCACCCCGTTCGCCTCCGCCACCGGCACGACCCGCTCGCTGAACCAGGCGAAGTTCTCCCAGAGTTGCTCCTCGCTGATCAGCAGCCCGTCGGGGCCGGGCGTCAGGCCTTCCGCCGCGGCGCGCCCGCGCGCCTCCATCGCGGCGTGGTCGTAGGCCGATGACAGCGCGCCGCCGCGCACCGGGACCGCCATGTCGGTGCGCAGCCAGCCGAACACGGCCATGAAGTTCCAGCAGACCGCCTCCACGCCCGCGGCAGCCAGGTGCTCGAGCATCCGGCAGAAGCGTTCGGCCTCGCGGTCGCGCCCCGGCAGTCCGAGCTTCGCGTCCTCCATCGGCGTCGGTCCCTCGACCACCGACAGGCGCAACCCGGCGCCGGCGGCCCGTTCGCACAGCCGGTCCAGCGCCTCGCAGTCGGCCGCCGGTGTCCCGTCGGCGCCCAGCGGAACGCCGCACACCAAGTCGGTGACGCCCATCTGGCGGGCCAGTTCCCACCGTTCGCCCGGCTCGCCCGGCATGTGCAGCGCCAGTCTCATCCCATCATTCCTGGGCCGTCATCCCTTGATGGAGCCGACCATCACGCCCTTGGCGAAATGCTTCTGGATGAACGGATAAAGGATCATCATCGGCACGCTGGCAACGACGATAAGCGCGAACTTGAGTGTCTGCAAGATCTCCGTGCTCTCCATCAGCGTGCGGATGTCGATGTCTCCCCCCGCCATGGCCTGCGCGATGATGCTCTCGTTGATGATCAGGATCCGCGCCAGCACGAGCTGCAGCGGGAACTTCGACTCGTCGAACAGGTACAGCAGGGCATTGAAGTAGGTGTTCCAGTGGTCGATGGCGTACCATAGCACCAGCACCGCCAGGATCGGCCGCGACAGCGGCATCACCACCTGGGCGAGGAAGCGGAGGTCCGAGCAGCCGTCGATCTCCGACGCCTCGGTGAGCTCCTGCGGCAGGTTGGCGAAGTAGGTGCGCGCGACGATGGTGTTCCAGATGGACAGGCCGGCCGGCAGGATGACCGCCCAGCGCGTGTTGACCAGGCCCAGCGAGTTGACCACCAGGAACGTCGGCACGATGCCGCCCCGGAAGAACATCGGGATGAGCACGAAGATGCCGATGATCGCCAGTCCGCGCAGGTCCTTTCGCGACAGGGGATAGGCCAGGCACACGGTCAGCACCAGGTTGAGCGAGGTGCCGGTCGTCACGTAGAACAGGCTGTTGAGTAAGCCGGAGAGCACCAGCTTGTAGCGGAAGATGCGCTCGTAGCTCAGCAGCGTGAAGCCGCGCGGATAGACGGTGACGTCGCCGGCCAGGATGTGGTCGGAGCTGGAGAACGAGGAGGCGACCACGTTCAGCACCGGGACGACGATGAGCAGGCCGACGGTGACGAGCAGCAGCGTGTTGAAGACGTCGAACGCGCGGTCGCCGGCGCCCTCGCTACGCATCGCGCGGCGCAGGCCGGCTACCACAGGCTGATCTCCGAAAGCCGCCTGGAGACCAGGTTGGCTGACACGATGAGCACCAGGTTGATCACGCCGTTGAACAGGTCCACGGCCGCGCCCAGGCTGTAGTTGGTGTTCAGGACCCCGACCTTGTAGACGTAGGTGGCGATGATCTCCGAGGAGGCCAGGTTGAGGGGGTTCTGCAGCAGGTACACCTTCTCGAACCCCAGCGTCATCGCGCTGCCGATCTCCAGGATCAGCAGGATGACGATGGTGGCGCGGATGCCGGGGATGTCGACGTTCCGGATCTTCTGCAGCTTCGATGCGCCGTCGATCCGCGCCGCGTCGTAGAGCTCGACGTCCACCGCGGACAAGGCGGCGATGTAGATGACCGCCGCGAAGCCCATGTGCTGCCACACTTCCGAAAGGGCGTAGATGATCGCGAAGTACGACGGATCGGCGATCAGGCTGACCGTCTCCATCCCGAACAGGTCGAAGAAGAAGCCGATGAACCCGAAGCGCGGATCCAGGAACGTCAGGATCATCCCCGCCATCACCACGGTCGAGATGAAGTGCGGTGCGAAGGCGATCGTCTGGACCGCGCGCCGCAGCTTCATCCAGCGCATCTCGTTCAGCGCGAGCGCCAGGACGATCGCTGCCGGAAACGCGAAGGCGATGCGCACGAACGCGATGACGACGGTGTTGCGGACGATATTCCAGAACTGGAACGATCCCAACAGGCGCTCGAACTCCCGGAATCCGACCCAGGGACTGCCGTGGATGCCCTTGAGCACGCTGAAGTTCTTGAACGCGATCACCACGCCATACATCGGCGCGTACAGGAAGATCAGCATCCAGGCGATCGGGATCGCCATCAGCAGGTAGAGCTGCCAGTGCTTCCTGAAAACGGTCGAGAAGGGCCGCTTGCCGATGCGCGGCCGTCCCAGGGCGGGTCGCCGCTCAGACAGCGTCATGGACGCTCTTGATGTGACGAAGGGGACGGGAGCCGCCGACGGCGGCGGCTCCCGATAAACACTTGAACCCTGAGCGTTACAGCGTGGCCTGCAGGATCGACGTGATCTCGGCCAGGCCGATCTTGACCAGGTCGTTCACGTAGGCGTCCCAGTCGCTGTCCAGGTCGCGCTCTCCGGTCACGAACAGGGCGGCCTGCTGCTCGACGAAGGTGCGCAGCTCCGCGGAGATCTGCGCCACCCGGCGGGCGTCGTCCGGAGCCAGGTAGATGAAGTCCGAGAACATGCTGATGCCGGTCGCGTCCTTGACCGGCTCGTACACGTCCCTGGTGGACACGTTCAGGAGCCGCTCCAGCACGTTCACCTCGCCTTCGAAACCGATGCCGAAGCCGAAGTCCGGGGTCGGGAAGAAGACCGGGAACTCCCACTTGACGTCTCCGGTCCCAGGGCGCTCCAGGGCCACGACCGCGGCCTGCCCGCCCAGCACGTTCTCCTCGCCCGCTTCGGCCTTGCGCCACAGGTTGGCGCCGTGGGTGACGTGGTTGGAGCCCTCGAACGAGAAGGCCCAGTTCATGATCTGCATGGCGACGTCGATCTCCGCGTCACCGGCCTTGTCGGTGATGGAGAAGGTACCGGCCTCACCGCCCAGGCGGCGGGTGCCGAACGGATAGCCGGCCGCCGTCCGGATCCCGGTGGGTCCCCGCAGCGGCGGAAGCGGCGAGTAGTCCTCGGCCCGCGGGTTGCCCCCGCCGAACGCGACCATCGGGCCGCCGGCCGGGAAGGAGCCGATGACGACGTCCTTGGGATCGTCGCTGGATCCGCCCATGGCGCTGAGCTGGTCGCCGGTCTGCACGAAGGCGTTGAGGTCGAGCGACCCTTCCTCGAACAGCCCGTTCATGAAGCGCAGCGCGTCACGCCAGCGGCCGTCGGCGTACGGGAAGTAGATTCGGTTGCCGTCCACACCGAACAGTTTGGTGCCGGAACCGGCGGCGACGTAGGGGACGAACGCCTGGCCGATGAAGTAGATCGGGTTGGTGTACCACCCGTTGGTCGCGCCGGTGAGCGGCACCTCGTCCTGCTGGCCGTTGCCGTTGGGATCCTGGGTCTTGAACGCGCGCAGCACGTCCGCGTACTCATCCGGCGTCGCCGGCATCTCCAGTCCCAGCTCGTCCAGCCACGCATGGTTGATCCAGAACTTCTGATAGATCGAGCAGTGGTAGCAGCCACCCGAGCCGCCGCCGGTCAGGACGTAGATGTTGCCGTCCGGAGCGGTGATCTCCTGCCGCAGCTTCGGGAACTCCCGGAACCCGCTCAGGATGTCCGGGGTGCTCTCCTCCGTCAGATAGGAGTTGAGCGGGATCAGGACCTTGCCCTCGACCCCGAACTCCAGCTCGTCGGCCGGCACGAACGGGGCGTTCATGAAGACCGAGGGATACCTGCCGCTGGTCAGCAGCAGCGTGATCTGCTGCTTGGCGCCCTCCAGCGGGATGACGATGAAGTCGAACTCGACGTTGAACGTCTCTTCGATCAGGTCGGTGAGCCGGTTGTCCTCGATGGACGCGATCCAGGGCGGTTGCGTCGCGGCAGCGCTGAGCACGACGGGTCCGCCGCCTTCCGATTCGGCCTCCGTGGTCGCGGTCGCGAACAGCAGGGCCGCGACCGACAACAGCACTGGAACGAGAAAGAGCCTCTTCATGGGAATACTCCTGTGTGATGGAAAGAGATGTTGGACGGACTGTCTCCTGGAGGGCACCCTCCGAAACCGATCCGTCCAAAACGGTGTCACACCGCGGCTGCGTGCGCAACCGCAATGACCGCAGCCAGCCTTGCCGCTGACGCCGCGAATCCGACAGACTCCGCAGCGCAGCCCGATGCCATCGACCCGCTACGAACCGACTTGGCGCAGCCTGCGCGAGCACCCGACGCCGCAGTGGTTCCGCGACGCCAAGTTCGGGATCTACACCCACTGGGGAGTCTACTCGGTGCCGGGATTCGGCAGCTCGGGCGCCGCCAGCAACGCCACCTGGTACCCGCACCGCATGTACGTGGACGGAAGCCCGCACCAGCGGCACCACCTCGCCACCTACGGTCCCTTGGACCGGTTCGGCTACAAGGACTTCATCCCCTTGTTCACGGCTCCGAAGTTCGACCCCGAAGAGTGGGCGGAGCTGTTCAACGCCGCCGGCGCGCGCTTCGCCGGCCCGGTGGGCGAGCATCACGACGGCTTCTCGCTGTGGGCGACCGCCCGCACCGAATGGCACGCCGGCCGCCTCGGCCCGAAGCGTGACGTCGTCGCGGCGCTGGAGCGGTCGATCCGCGCGGCCGGGATGCGCTACCTGGTCGCCCTGCACCACGCCGAGCACTGGTGGTTCTACCCGCACTGGCGGCGGGACTACGACACCGGAGCCCCGGACGCGTCGAGCCTCTACGGCGAGCGGCACAACCCGGAGTTCGCCGACGGCGTACCGGTGGTCGACTTCGAGCGCTCGCCCGGCGACCTGATGGCACACTGGTGGGTGCAGGATCAGCCGAGCGCGGCGTTCTGCGACCAGTGGATGGGCAAGACCCGCGAGGTGATCGACCGCTTCAACCCGGACCTGCTGTGGTTCGACTTCGGCATCAACTGGATCCGCGAGCGTTACCTCCTCGACCTGCTGGCCTACTACTACAACCGGGCGGTCGACTGGGGCAGGGAGGTGGCGGTCACCTACAAGCACCACCACCTGGTGCCGGGCAGCGCCGTGGTCGACCTGGAGCTGGGCCGCTTCGCCGGCCTCACGTACCACGACTGGCTGACCGACACCTCGATCGACGCGCAGGGCATGTGGGCCCACGTGGAGGGCGTGCCGTTCAAGACGGCCGCGCAGATCGTCCACAACCTGGTCGACAACGTGGCCAAGAACGGCTACCTGCTGCTCAACGTCGGCCCGCGCGCGGACGGCAGCATCCCGGAGGAGGCGCAGCAGGTACTGCGCGGCATCGGCCGCTGGCTTGCCATCAACGGCGAGGCGATCTTCGACACCACGCCCTGGAAGCTGTTCGGCGAGGGCCCGAACACCGTGACCGGCGGCGACCGCATCAGCGAGAAGCGGAGCTCCATCAGTTACACGGGCGAAGACGTCCGCTACACCTGCAAGGGGAACGCGCTATACGCCACCTGCCTTGGACGGACCGCCGGCGAGGTGGTCCTGTGCAACGCGGCCGAGTACCTGCATCCCGGCGAGGTGGCCGCCGTGGCCGCGCTCGGCTCCGACGAGCCGCTGGCGTTCAAGCAGACGCGCCGCGAGCTGCGCATCCGCGCCCCGCGGCAGGCTCCGGCGGACGAGGCGGTGGCGTTCAGGATCACCCGGCGCTGACGGCGCCGGAGCCGTGGCATAGTCGCGCCATGGACACCCCCAGTACCGGGAACGCAGGCCGACGCCGCCTCGGGCTCAGGCCAGAACCCGGTCTCATGGGGCTACGGGCAGGCGCCGGTGTCCCTGGAAGAGTTCTACGAGCGGCTGGAAGGCCTGGTGCGGGCCGTGACGGCGCACGGCCACATCTGCGGCTGGTGCTACACGCGACTCACCGACGTCGAGCAGGAGCGGAACGGGATCTACTTCCACGACCGCTCGGGGAAGTTCGACATGGAGCGCATCAGGCGGATCTTCTCGATCGCGCCGTAGCCGGTCAGTCGGACGAGCGACGCTCCTTCCACGCCTCGTACTCGGCCTGTGCGTCGCCGGTGAGCGGGTAGTAGCGGCGCAGGTCGCCGCCCTCGCTCAGGCGCTCGCGGCTGAAGTCCTCCCACTCGGCGTGCTCGTTGGCGCGCTCTGCGAGTTCTTCGGCCATCTGGATCGGCACCACCACCGCGCCGTCGTCGTCGGCGACGATCAGGTCGCCCGGCATCACCAGCGTGTCGCCGCAGGCGATCGGCACGTTGACCGCGAACGGGACGATGTCGGTCTGGGTGTGGAAGTTCGGCGTCGTGCCGCGCAGCCACAGGCCGAGGCCGAGCGTGCGCGCCAGCGGGAAGTCCCGGATGCAGCCGTCGACTACCGCCCCGATGCCGCCGCGGCCCTTGAAGAACGTGAGCATCATCTCCCCGAACACGCCGCTCTGCAGGTCGCCGCGGGCGTCCACGACCACCACGTCGCCCGGCTGCGCGTGGTACAGGCAGTGACGGTGGAGTTGCTGCTCCGGATCGTCGTAGGCACCCTTGGCGTACTGGTCTTCGCGCTTGGGCATGAACTGCAGCGTCAGGGCGGGGCCGAGGACCCGCGCGCCGGGCGTGCGCGGAGTCGGGCCGCGCAGGTAGGGGTCGCGGATGCCCAGCTCGTTGAGGTCGCCGGCGGCGGTCGCCGCCGAAACGCCGGCGAAACGTTCGATGAGCGCGCGCGGCGGGCGCTCGATGTCCGGCGTGCGGCCGGGGATGCGGGGGTCGGTGTCCATGGCTCGGCCTCAATGGTAGCCGCGTTCCAGGGGCCGATCGGTCTCCGGGAACAGCGACGGAAAGTGCCGGTGCGGGTCGGCCGGCTCGCGGAACAGGATCTGCTGCTGCTCGGTGAGCTCCGTGGCGGGCGGCGGCGCCACCCGGTTGGCGGTCCAGGCGACGTGCGACACGCAGTACTTGTACAGCAGCGAGCGGCGCTCGTGGGGGCCGCTCCACGCTGCGGTGCCGTGCGTCAGCGCTTCCGTGAACAGCACCGCGGAGCCTGCCGGCACCTCCGGTACCACCACGAACGGGCAGTCTTCCGGTGAATCGGCGATCCGCTCCGGCAGCCGGAAGTGGCTCTTGTGGCTGCCGGGGATGCAGCAGAAGCCGCCATGCTCGGGCCCGGCGTCGGTGAGGTTGAAGGCGACCACCACGAACCCTTCGGCGATCCGGTTCTCCCGGAACGGGAAGTAACTTCCGGGCGAGGCTCCGCCGACCGGAGCGCTGGCGCCGTAGTCGGCATGCAATACCCCGCGCGACATCCCCGGCCGCATGCAGATGCCGTAGATGCGGTCCAGGCGAAAGCAGTCGCCGAGCCGGAAGCGCAGGACCGGCATGATCCGCGGGTGGGTGAGCAGGGCGCAGAACGGGTCGCCCCACTCCAGGAACCCCGACCCCGACGGCGCGGCGCCGAAGCGGACCATGTGGTCGCCGAGCACTTCGCCCTCGGCCGCCAGCCGCTCGTCTACCATCTGTTTGAGCGCCGCCACCTCGTCCGGGGCGAGCACGTCCCTCACCACGAGATAGCCGTTGAGGTCGAACAGGTACTCCTGGAGCTGCAGCTCCTCCGAAGACCCCGCGTCGTTACGCCGATCCCGCATCGCCGTCCTCCGTGCCTCTCAGGTGCCGGGCACCGGGATGGTGCTCATCATGCCGCCGTCGACGTCGAGCGCCGATCCCGTGATGAACGCCGCCTCGTCGCTGAGGAAGAAGAGGATCGTCTGCACGATGTCAGCCTCGGTGGCGTTGCGGCCGAGCGGGATGCCGGCGGCCGTGGCATCGCGGATCTCCTTCGCGGCCGAGCCGGTGGCGTCCATCTTCCACTGCAGGACCTGCTGCCCCATGCCGGTGGTGGGCACGCCGACCGGGCAGACGCAGTTCACGGTGACCTTGCCGGGCGCCAGCTCCCCGGCCAGCGCCCTGGTGAGCCCGAGCACGCCGTGCTTGGCCGCGCAGTAGTGGGGGATCATCGGGAAGCCGACGTGCGAGGCGTCCGAGCCGATGGTGACGATCCGGCCGCGGCCGCTCGCGGTCAGGTGCGGCGCCGCCGCCTGTGAGCACAGGAACGTGCCCTTCAGGTCGACGTCGATGGTACGGTCCCAGTCCTCCTCGCCGATCTCCGCGAGCGGCGCCAGGTGGATGATGCCGGCGCAGTTGACCAGGCAGTCGAGGCCGCCGTGGGCGGCCACGTGCGCTTTCACCGCGGCCCGAACGGAGGCTGGCCGGGTGACGTCCAGTTCGACCACGTGCAGACCGTCCCGCGGGAGCGCGGCACGCGCCGTGTCGAGCTGCCGGCGGTCGATGTCGGCGATCGTCACCCGCTCGCCGCGCCCGAGCAGCGCCCGGGCCGTGGCCAGCCCGAAGCCGTTGGCGCCGCCGGTGATCAGCGCGCTGCGCGGCGGCGGGTCGTCCGTCACAGGCCGAGGTCCGCGAGCAGCTCGCCGAAGCCGGCCACCAGGGTGTCGACCGCGTCCTCGGCGGGCGGCGCCGGCAGGTCGTAGGTGCGTACCGCCGAGGAGACGGACATGCCGCCCTGGCGCACGGTCTGCGCCGTGGGCACGTAGCCGAGCACGCCGTTGACGTAGCCGGCGAACATGGTGTGCGCAGCCTGCGAGCGTTGCTTGGCGCCCAGGCCGATTTCCACGAACGGCTCGCCCTGCATGCCGAGCAGCACGAAGTCGTCGATCCGGTGGCCGATCAGGTCGTAGTCCACCGAGCACCGCGTCTCGCCCGCGCGGACCCGGTCCAGGACGGTGTGCGCCCAATAGACCTCGATCTCCTGCGGAGCGGTGAGCACCGTGGAGGCGCCCTCGTCGCGCAGCGCCTGCAGCCGCTCTTCGGCGGCCGCGGCCTGTTGCTCGGCTTCCTCCAGGGGCGGCAGCGGCTGCAGCGCCACCGTCCCCTTGCGCTCGGCGCTGCGCAGGATCCGGTGCGTCGGGCCGTCGAAGAACTCCTTGTGGTAGAGCGCGATGGAGGAGAGCGAGGTGCCTTCCTCGCGGACCTCGCGGTGCGGCCGGGTCTCGATCCCGTAGTACGCCTGCAGCGCGCCGGCCGCCACCTGGCCGCCGATGCGTTCCTTTTCGCCCCAGTCGCTCTGCAGGAACGACAGGCACGCCTGGTTGCCGGCGGCGCCGGTCAGGTACAGGCAGGTGGCGCCGGTGGCGCCTTCGACGATGCGCCGCACCGTGCCCGGAAAGTCGGGGCTGAGCTCGTAGGTCTGGTAGCCCATCACCACGGGGTGGGCGGCGTAGCCGACGATCGCGGCGATCGGGTTGCCGGCCAGATCGTCCACGCGCAGCACGTCCACGGCATGATCGCTGACGCCGTCGGGGTTTCGCCCGACCAGCACCCGGCCGTCGGCGGCCACCTCCTCGCGGTTGACCGCCACGGCGGCGTGACCGTGGCCTCCCGCCACCCGGGCCGGCCCGCGGGCGGCGTTGGCCATGGCGCTGACGCCCACGAGCTGTTGCACCAGCACCTCGATGTAATGGTCCAGCGCCTCGACCTCGCCGTCGCGGGGCGCGACGTGGTGCGGGCCGCCCAGGCTCCCGCGCCCCGTGCAGGGGCCGTTGTGCGTGTGGGTGCAGCCGAGCGTGACGCCGGTGGTGGTCGTACCCACGCGGTCGGCGATCTGCCGGCGGATGGTCTGGGCCAGCGGGAGGTCGAAGCCGATCAGGTCGCAGTCCAGGATGACCACCTTGTGGTCGACGTCGGCCAGCACCAGGGCGGTCGCCGTCAGCGGCTGCTCCACCCCAACGGCGCCTTCGATGCGGCGCATCGCCCCCTGCATGCGGAAGCCGAGGGGAGGGGTGATGTCGATCCGGGCGGTCCCGGCGGTCAGGGTGTTGTCGGCCACGAACTGCTCCTGCGGGTGCCGCTGGAGCCCGGTTCGGTCCCGGCACCGCGCGCCGGCCATGCTACCATGCGGCGAAGGGTGGGCGTTCGGCGGTGAGGGTGGTACTGTGCGGTGTCGGCGGGGTGGGACGCAACGTGACCCGCCTGCTGCGGGCACGCCCGGATTGCCGGATCGTGGCGGCCTGCTCGCGCAACCCCGACCTGGCCGGCCGGGACCTCGGCGAGCTGGCCGGCGGTGCGCCGCTTGGCGTCGCGGTGGCGGGCGACCTCGGCACGGCGCTGCGTGAGCCGGCCGACCTGCTGCTGGTGGCCACCACCTCGTTCCTGGGCAAGGTGGCCGCCGACGTGCGCGCGGGGCTCGAGCGCGGCCTGAATGTCATCACCACCGCCGAGGAGGCGGCGTTCCCGTGGATCATCGACGACGGGCTCGCCCGGGAGCTTGACGAGCTGGCGCGGGACCGCGGCGTGTCCGTGATCGGCGTCGGGCTCAATCCCGGGTTCATCTTCGACGCGCTGCTGCTGACCGCCAGCGGCATCGCCTGGGACGTGCGGGAGATCCGCATCCGCCGCGTGGTCGACGTGTCGCGCTTCAGCGCAACGGTCCAGCGGCGGCTGGGGATCGGCTTCACCGCCGAGCGCTTCGCGGAAGGGGTCGCCGCCGGCTCCATTACCGGCCACATCGGCTTTCCGCAGTCATTCCACCTGGCGGCCCGCTGCATGGGAGTCCACATCGACCGGATCGAAAGCGGCTTCGAGCCGCTCGTCGCCGACCGGCCCCACGACGGCGAGCACCTCCGCGTGGAGCCGGGCACCACCGCCGGCTTCGTGCAGCGCTACCGCGCCATCTGCGACGGCCGGGCGTGGATGTCCGCCGAGTTCATCGCCCACGTCGAGCCGCCGGCCGCCGGCCACGAGCCGTCCGACTCGATCCGGATCGACGGCTACAACGCGCTCAACCTTTCCATCAATCCCGGCTGCCAGCCGCAGCTCGGCACCGCCGCCATGATCGCCAACGTGATGCCGCGCCTCGTGGAGGCAGGGCCGGGCTACCTGACCGTGGCCGACCTGGCGCTGCCGCACGCCCGGCCCACGGCCGGATCCTTCGAGTGAGGCACCGATGAAGCTGGCGATCGTGCAGATGCAGAGCGTGATGGGCGAGGTGAGCCGCAACATCGACGCCGCGCTCCGCCTGCTCGATCAGGCCGCCGCGTCGGGGGCGGAGGTGGCGCTGCTGCCCGAGTACTGGAGCACCGGCTTCTTCCCGGCCAGCCGCGACTACCGCCGCTACGACCTGGCAGCGCCCGACGATGGGCCGGCGATGACGGCGGTCCGCAACAAGGCGGTCGAGCTGGGTCTGCACGTGGTTGCGACCATCTTCGAGCGTGACGGCAGCGACCTCTGCTACGACACCGCCATGCTGGTCCGGCCGGACGGCCGCATCGCCGGCAAGTACCGCAAGACCCACATCGGCGGCGAGCGCCACATCGTCGTCGACGGCGAGCTGGCCACCGACCTGGGCATCGAGTCCATCTACTTCCGCACGGGGATGCGCTTCCCGGTGTTCGGCATCGGCGAGTGGCGGGTCGGCATCATGCTCTGCTACGACACCTACTTCCCGGAGGCGGCGCGCTGCCTGGCGCTTGGCGGGGCCGAGGTCATCCTGGCGCCGTTCGGGATCTCCGACACCAAGAAGACGATCTGGAGGGAGCTGCTGGCGACCCGCGCGTTCGAGAACATCGTCTACCTGGCCGCGGCCAACAACACCGGCTACGTGCCGGCCCCGGACATGCCGATCGTGATGGGCGGCCACAGCATCGCCATCGACCCGTACGGCGATGAGCTGGCGATGGCCAGCTACGACCGCGACGAGGTGCTGCGTGTCGACCTGGACCGCGACCACCTGCTGCGCGCGCGCCGCATGCACTTCATGTTCCGCGACCGGCGCCCGGAGGCGTACGGGATCATCAGCACACCCACCGACGACATCGACCGCGGCTGACGCTACGATCGCGTTCTCAGGAGGAAAGACGATGCGGCTGGCAATATCGGGACCGTTGACCGACGAGGTCCTGGCCTTCGGCGCTCAGATCGGCGCCACCGACTACGTGGGCGATCCACCCGACATCCCGCGCGAGCGGGGCTATTTCGGCTTCCAGGAGCTGATGATCGCCCGCAACCGCGTCGAGGACGCGGGCCTGAAGTGGACGGTGGCCGGCATCCCGGAGGAGTGGACGCACCGGATCAAGCTGGGACTTCCGGGACGCGACGCGCAGGTCACGAGCTGGTGCCGGTCCATCGAGCACCTGGGAGCGGCCGGCGTGCCGGTCCTCCACTACTGCTTCGCGCTGCGCAGCTCCATAGGCCACTACGGCCTGCGCACCTCGCGCAGCACACCGGGCAGGGGCGGCGCGAAGGTGACCAGCTTCGACCACGATCAGATCAGGTCGGCCACCCAGGACTTCTGGGACCCGCCGGTCGACCGTTCGCTGGAGGTGACGGACGATCAGATCTGGGACAACCTGACCTGGTTCCTGGAGCGGGTCGTCCCGGTCGCCGAGGACGCTGGCGTCAAGCTGGCCCTCCATCCGGACGACCCGCCGGTGTCGCCGATCGCCGGCGTGGCGCGGGTGCTGCGCGATCACGCCGCGCTGAAGCGCGTGGTCGACATCGTGCCCAGCGACGCGAACGGCCTCACCTTCTGCGTAGGGACGATCGGGGCCATGCCCGGGGACGTGCTCGAAGCGATCGAGTACTTCGGCACGCGCGGCAAGATCCATCATGTACACTTCAGGAACGTGACCGGCACGGTGCCCGCGTTTTCCGAGACGTTCATCGACGAAGGCTACGTGGACATGGTGAAGGCCATGCGAGCCTGCCGCGACGCCGGCTTCGACGGGCCCATGGTGGAGGATCACGTGCCGGAGATGGCCGGCGGCCCAGATCAGTGGCCGGCCAAGGCGTTCGCGCTGGGCTATATGAAGGCCGCCATTCAGGCGGCGGGAGCGGACTGAACGCGGACGGCTCCGGGCCAGCCGTTCACCTGCGGCCGGCGGCCGCGGACTGGATCACGACGCCCCAGTCCTGGCGTATCGTTTCATGGCCCCGGGGATGATCGGTTCGGCGGGTCCTGCCTACCGGACCGAGCCGGCGCCGTTACGGCGGGCCGGGGAAGAAGTCGGCGCCCTGCATCATCATGTCCTGCTGCCTGACCACCAAGCCCTTCACGCGGGGGAGATAGTCGTTGATCCAGCGTGGATCGGTGCGCACCTTCTCGCGCGCTTCCTGGAAGTGGGCGTAGTCCTGGTAGGCCCAGATGTGTACAATGCGGTTGAGCGGGCCGATGTCGGTGTGGTACCAGCCGGCCAGCTTCACGCCGTGGTCCTCCCGGATCTTCAGGGCTATCTCACGGACCGCCGCCATGTAGGTCGGCACGGCGCCCGGCTGCACGTCGTAGATTCTCATGTCGTAGATCATCGCGTTCCTCCTGTCGCATAGAGCCACGGCACGTCGACGCTGGTCACCTGCAGCGTGGCCAGCCCGTTGCGGCGGGAGTCGCCGGCGCAGTAGGCCAGCAGGACCCGTTCCGGATCGCCTGCCACGAAGTGCATGGCCGTGTAGCAGTAGTGCCCGTTCGGATCGTCCTCCAGCACCTGCCGGCGCCGCCAGGTACGGCCGTCGTCCGCGGAGATCGCCGCGGTCAGCGGCGTGCGGGCTCCATGGCGGCTGTGACCGGGATCGTAGCTGTCGTTCCACACCAATAGCAGGTCGCCTGTCGACGGAATGCGCTTGATGGACGCAGGCGAGCGGGGCGAGCGGATGTCGCTCGGCACCGGCTGCGTCCAGGTCTCGCCATCGTCGTCGGAGTGGCACAGGTACTGGCTGCCCAGCACGGTACGGCTGAACATGAGCAGCCGTCGGTCGCGGAGCTGGACGATGCCCGGCTCCTGCAGCCCGGTGCCGGTGGGGTCGTCGGCCACCGCCGCTATGCCGCGTCCACGGCGCCAACTCCGGCCCTGGTCGTCGGACAGGTAGCAGACCGCCTCGCCGGTGGCCACGGGATCGTTCGTCCACGCGGGCCCGTGGTCGGCGATCGGGGCGATCAGGCGCCCGCTCGCGGAGACCACGACGCGGTCGGCGATGAGGATCAGGTAGCCGTCGTTGTCGGTGATCATGTCGACCGGGTCGCCCCAGGTCGTCCCGTCGTCGCTCGACCGCCGCACCACCGGCTTGCAGTCGGAGAGGGCATTCTTAAGCAGGTAGAACAGCAGCAGATCTCCGTCGTCCAACCGCAGCAGGCTCACCGACATCACATTCAGGCCCGCCTCGTTGCCGAGGACGATGTCGTCGCGCTTGGACCACGTGAGCCCGCCGTCGGCCGAGAAGCGCGCGGCCAGCTCCGCCGGGTCGTGGTCGCCGCCGCGTCCGGACAAGAACCGCGAGTAGATCAGCATGATCCGGCCGTCGCGGAGCTCGACGAAGGCTCCTTCGCTGTTGCGCGTGTTGCCCGGCCCCGGCTCCAGCCGGAGCGCCCCTCGCACGCCGGTCCGATCACTCATGGTCCACCATCATCCCTGATGGCCCGGGCAACCTCAAGCGATGCCGTCCGCTGGTCGCACAGGGCCAGCGAATGGCATGTGACAAGGTTGGGAAAAGCATGCACCATGACGCCGGGCTGAACGTATGTCCAAGAGCTCCTCGGAATCCCTGTGGGTCTTGTCTGGGCAAGCTGCGCGCCAATCGGTAACGCCGTCTCATGTTGACTCGACTTAGAGTCTCCGGCTTCAAGAATCTGGTCGACGTGGACTTGCGGCTTGGTCCGTTTACGTGTGTCGTTGGGCCGAACGGAGTGGGCAAGTCGAACCTGTTTGATGCGATCCGATTCTTGAGTGCGTTGGCAAATCACACCCTCATGGAGGCCGCGACCTCCGTACGCGACCAACACAGCGGCAACGCACATGTGAGGGATCTGTTCCATCACGTAGGTGACCGTTATGCCGATCGCATGTCGTTTGTAGCGGAGATGATCGTGCCGCGGCGCGCCATCGACGACCTGGGCCAAGAAGCAGAGGCGAGCACTACATTCTTGCGCTACTCGCTCGATCTCGCCTACCGAGAGCCGGATGACCGCTTGGCGCGCGGTGACCTTGCTATCGTCAAGGAAGAGTTGGTTCACATCACCAAGCGGGACGCACCCAACCAGCTTCCGTTTCCCCACAGCGCGGGGAAGTGGCGGGACTCCGTTGTAACGGGAAGGCGATCTGTTCCCTATTTCATTTCGACAGATGGCGATGGCGAGAACAGGATCATCAAGCTCCATCAGGATGGTGGCAGCAGGGGGCGTCCGCTACCGAGGCCAGCCGCCAACCTGCCTCGCACGGTCCTGTCAGTCGCCAACGCTGCGGAGAGCCCTACCGTGCTGATGGCACGCCGGGAGATGGAATCGTGGCAACTGGTGCAGCTCGAACCGTCGGCACTGAGGCAACCGGACGAGTTTGTTTCACCCACCCGGTTGGGAACTGATGGACGCCATCTGGCGGCAACCCTGTATCGCTTGGCACGCAACGCCGGACGTCAGGCGAGCACCGACGGCAGCAAGGTGGCTGATGAAGCGGCGCCATACTTGGCGGCAAACGGTGGAAACGAGAGTATACAGCGAGATTGCCAGCCGTTTGGCGGAGCTCATCGACGATGTGCGGCAGATCCACGTAGACCTGGACGAAAAGCGGGAGATCCTGACGCTGTATGTACGCGACAAGGAGGGCACTCCGCACCCCGCACGTGCACTCTCGGACGGCACATTGCGGTTTCTTGCGCTTTCCGTTCTGGAGAACGACCCCACGATGCAGGGCGTTATCTGTTTGGAAGAGCCGGAAAACGGGGTTCACCCCGCACGTATTCCGGCCATATTGAAGTTACTACAAGACATTGCGGTGGACCTGCAGCAGCCTGTCGGGGAGGACAACCCCCTGCGTCAAGTAATCGTCAACACTCATTCCCCGGTAGTGTTCAAACAAGTGCCGGATGAAAGCGTCGTGTTCGTCAAGACGAGAGAGGCTATGGATGAGGAGGGGCTTCGCTTCAAGAAAGCGGATTTCCTGTGTTTGTCCGACACTTGGCGCGCCAAGGTGAGTGAATACGCGCCCCGCGGCGACCTGCTTGCATATCTGAATCCCGTGCTGCCAAGGGAGCGTGGGGAGCCGATACGGAAAAAGCGCGTGATCGATCGGAAGGACGTCAAGCAGTACTCGTGGCACTTTGGTGTCGACTCTTGATGAGCTTGCTGCGTTATACGCTCATAGCGGATGTCGCAAGGGCGGCAGAGGAGCAGAGATGGAGTTCAGAGTAGATGCCAAGCTACTGCAGGCCGCTTGCGACGTAGCTCAGGCAATGAAGCAGGCAGACCGCATCGATGTCGAGCGGCTGGCGCCAGCGGAAGTCGAGTGATGGGCGACATCCTGGATTACGGGCTCTCCTTCATCTCCGGCAGGGCGGCGGAGAATCGGGTGCGGTTCTGGATCGAGTCGCGGACCCGCATCTTCGACAGCTTGACTGGCAGGAGCGACCACTTCTACCAGTGCGCCTCCTGCAAGAGCGAACACACCTTCGCGAAACGCGGCCTGTTCGTGGAGGACAACTACGACTTCCTGCCGATCTTCGGTCAGGACCACGGCATCGTCTTCCGGCGCAAGTCCGCCCGGCACGGCGGGTACCGCGAGACGCGTCCGGCGCACGAGTGGTGGGGCGGTCAGGTGTACCGCCTGGTCCCCGCGGCCGACGTGCAGGAGGTGTCCACCTTCGAGGAGATCGCCGCGGCCACCCACCAGGCCAGGCCGCTGGTGGCGGTGACCGAGATCCGCAACGAGGAGACCGGCCTCAACGCCGCCATCGAGTATCCGGTGAAAACCATGAACATTCACGAGCCCGACCGGATCTACCAGGTCGATACCGGGCCGGTGGCGTGGCCCGACCTGAGCCGGAGGCGCGAGCGGCTGGCCGACCTGCTGTCGCTTGCCTTCGTCGCCTTCAACGCCCCGCACTTCGCCGACTTCGTGATCGAGGCGCCGACCACGATCGGCGAGGGGGAGGCGGCGTCCGAGGTCTTTCACTACTCCAAGCTGGTCTCGCTGCCGGCTGCCAACCGCCTGTTCGCGATCGGTCCTGGGTTCGGGGACACGCGGTGAAGATCACGGCCGTGACGCCTCACATCATGTGGGGCGGCGATGCGGGCGGGTTCCAGTTCTCCTCCACCCTGTGGGGCCGCGGGGCGGGGCGCAACTGGCTGTTCGTCAAGGTGGAGACCGACGCCGGCGTGCACGGCTGGGGCGAGGCGTCCCTGGTCAACCAGACGCCGGCGATCGCTGCGTCGGTCGAGCTGCTCGGCCGGCAGATCATGCGGCAGGATCCCGCCGCGATCGAGCGGCTCTGGCAGATCATGTACCTGCACAACCGCTACCGAGGCGGCGTGGTGATCAGTTCCGCGCTGAGCGCCATCGACCAGGCGCTGTGGGACATCAAGGGCAAGGTGCTCGACGCACCGGTGTACCAGCTCCTCGGCGGGGCGGTGCGCGAGTCGATCCGCGTCTACGCCGGCGCGGGCGACCCGGAGCAGGCGCGGGAACGGATCGCCGAGGGCTTCGCCGGCGTCAAGGCCGGCGGCGGCTGGCACGGCCCGGATCACGCCGTGGACGACCGGCGGGCGCCGGAGGTGCTGCGCCGGGAGCTGCTCGCGATCCGCGACGCGTTGCCGCCACACGCCGAGTTGATGGTCGACAACCACGGCCACTCGCGACCGCCGGATGCGATCCGGCAGATCCGGGCCGTCGACGACCTGGGGCTGCTGTTCTTCGAGGAGCCGGTGCCGCCGGACAATCCGGACGAGCTGGCGCTCCTGCGCGCCGCCGGCCTGTCCACGCCGCTGGCCGCTGGCGAGCGCCTGCACAGCCGCTGGGCGTTTCGCGACCTGGTGATCCGCCAGCTCGTGGACGTGATCCAGCCCGACATCTGCCACTGCGGCGGCATCTCGGAGCTGTGCCGCATCGCCGCGCTGGCAGAGATCTACGGGATCACCGTGGCGCCGCACAATCCCAAGGGGCCGGTGTCCACGGCCGCCAGCCTGCACGTGTGCGCGACCATCCCCAATTTCCTGATCCTCGAGCACGCGCACGCCAACCCGCTGTACGACGCCGTGCAGACGGAGCCGATGCGGATCGGCGAATCGGGCTACGCGCTGCCGGCAGGCCCGGGGCTTGGGGTCGACCTTGACGAGGAGGTAATCGCCGCCCACCCGTACCGCCACCGGCCGGTCCTGCAGGCATACGAGGCGGACGGCACTCCCTCGCACCCATAGCGTGCGGCCGGACGAGCGCCGCCACGAGCTGGACGCCCTGCGCGCCTTCGCCATGCTGCTTGGCGTCGCGCTGCACGCATTGCTGACATTCTCTCCCGGAGATGACGCTCTGCAGCGCCAACTTCTTCGGCACCCGCCACGGATCGACCCGCGCAAAGCGCTGCGTGCTGCGCGAATCGCGCAGCACGAACTCCAACTCCCGGTACGAGTAGCCCATCAGACTACACTGGGCGGCGGCTCATCATGTGATAGTCTCAGGCTGTCGTCGGCAACTTCGCAACCCGCCCAGCCAAATGCGAGTCATGTCATGCTGGTTGAAACAATGGAGATGGGTCATTCCGGGATAAGACGATTGTCAGGGAGCGTTTCGCGCGGCTAATGGCCACGTATAATCTGCATCTCGAGTAATGGGTTGACGAGAAACGAAAGTCGCACGGGAGGATCAGGGCGTTGTCGCATTCCAGCCCCTTGGCCTTATGAATTGTGCTGATGGCCTTTGTGGGAGGCAGTGGGTACGCGTATGATCTCCTCCTCGTGATCTCCGCCAATCCTTGGTGCGCGTTGGGGTAGTCTCCCAGACGAATGGCATCCCGGAATTCGCGACGAAAATCGACGTTAATTTTCTTGAAGCCGTCAACGGACTCTCGCCGATATTGATCAATTTGGGCTAGACATCTTGAGACACCAAGGTGGTTCGGCTCGTCAAGGAGCAAGCGGCCAAGCATCTGGATGCGCGCAGGTTTCCCTCGGGTCGAACTCGTGCAACCCTCTTGCACCTCCTTTTCGAGGCGATCGCCATGGCTTGATTTGCTAAACCGAAGTTCCAGAGCGTGAATCTCTCGTAACTTCATTGACAGAAATTAGTTGAAAGGTGATCTGCGTGCTGATTGGCGTCGTTTCGTGTCCATGCAGATGGTGGTGAATAGCGGCGAGATACATGCTATTTGATCTTGACATATCGTGACTTGTGTGTATTCTGTTGCCACAGATCAGTAGTCATGTACATCGAGTCTGTCCCCAACCGCTCCTCTCCCCCTGCCATCCTGCTCCGCGAGTCCTACCGCGAGCACGGCAAGGTCAAGAAGCGCACGCTCGCGAACCTCTCCAAATGGCCCCCTGATCTGGTCGACGGCTTGCGCACCCTGCTCAAGGGCGGCCACGCCTTCGCCTCGGTCTCGGATGCGTTGCTGCTCACGCGCTCGCTGCCCCACGGCCACGTCGCCGCCGTGCTGGGCATCCTCAAGCAGCTCGGACTCCATACCCTCATCGCCCGCAAGGCCAGCCGCTCGCGCGAGCTGATCATCGCCATGATCACCGCCCGCGTCATCGACGCGCAGTCCAAACTGGCCACCGCCCGCGCGCTCTCACCGCCCAGCGCCGTGTCCACCCTGGGCGAGTCGCTGCGGTTGGGGGAGGTCGATGAGAACGAGCTCTACGAGGCGATGGACTGGTTGGTCGGGCGCCAGGCGGCGATCGAGGACCGCCTGGCCGAACAGCACCTCAGCGAGCACACGCTGGTGCTCTACGACGTGAGCTCGACCTACTTCGAGGGCAGCCACTGCGAGCTGGCGCAGTTGGGACACAGCCGTGACGGCAAGTCGGGCACGCTGCAGATCGTGTTCGGGCTGCTGTGCACCCAGGAAGGCTGTCCGGTGGCGGTGGAGGTATTCCCTGGCTCTACCGCCGACCCGAAGACGGTGAGCGCGCAGGTGGACAAGATCCGCACCCGCTTCGGGCTCACGCGGGTGGTGCTGGTCGGCGACCGCGGGATGCTGAGCGCGGCGAGGATCCGCGAGGACCTGCAAGAGGTGGAGGGGCTGCGCTGGATCACCACGCTGCGCGCGCCGACGATCCGCAAGCTGGTGGCCGCCGGCGAGGTGGCGCCGTCGTTGTTCGACGAGCGCGACCTGGCCGAGATCACCAGCGAGGAGTTTCCGGGCGAGCGGCTGATCGTGTGCCGCAACCCGTTGCTGGCCGACGAACGGGAGCGCAAGCGCCAGGAGCTGCTACAGGCCACCGAGCAGAAGCTGGCCCCGATCGCTCAGGCCACCCAGCGCGTCCATCAGCCGCTACGGGGCGAGGCCGAGATCGGCATGCGGGTCGGCAAGGTGATCAATCACTACAAGGTGGGCAAGCACTTCGTGACCGAGATCACCTCCGAGTCGTTCAGCTTTCGGCGCGATGAGGCCAAGATCGACGCCGAGCAGGCGCTGGACGGGCTGTACATCGTGCGCAGCAACGTGGAGCCGCAGGTGCTCGACGCGGCGCAGACGGTGCGCGCCTACAAGGGGCTGTCGAAGGTGGAGCGGGCGTTTCGGTGCATGAAGTCCGTGGACCTGAAGGTGCGCCCGATTCACCACCGGCGCGCCGATCGGGTGCGGGCGCACGTGCTGCTGTGCATGCTGGCCTACTACGTGGAGTGGCACATGCGGCGCTCGCTGGCGCCGTTGCTGTTCGACGATCACGATCGACAGGGCGCCGAGCGCAAGCGGGTCTCCGAGGTGGCTCCGGCAGCGATCGGCGGCCGCGGCGGCCAAGGCGTCGAGCAAGCGCACCGAGGACGGGTTGCCGGTGCACAGCTTTCGCACGCTGATCACTGAGCTGGGCACGCTGACGGCGAACACGATGCAGGTTGCAGAGGGCGGCAGCACGTTCACGCTGCACACGCACCCGACGCCGGTTCAGCAGCGCTGTTTCGAGCTGCTTGGGGTCACGCCCCGCATGTAGCCATGCACAGGAACCTGCACCATTGAGAAACTACCCTGACCACAAGGACTTCAGGCAATTTCGCTCCTGGAACTTCGGGCTAAATCCCGACGCGATGTTCTCCATGAACTTGACTACAGCTCGCGCGACCCGAACAGCATCGCCCGAGCTCTCATCGATCGCCGTTACGAGCCTGTCGAGTTCCGAGCTCGTATGACCTTCCCAAACAGAAATGGTGCGATTCCAGAACGCTGCGAGTGCCTTTGTCATATCGTTCTGGGGCGTCAAAATCAATAGCTCGCTGACCGATCGCGTCACCCGGTCTATGGGGGCTCGTTCGGATGGGCTCAAGCGATATCCGCGACCTTTGGCAACATTGTCCGCGTGTAGTATTCTGATACCGTCGGGAGGCGCGCGAGACACGTCGATGGTTCGTCCGTCTTTCAAGGCCTCGCGCGTTGTTAGTATCCACTCGCCCAAGGCCGGTGTTCCGTAACGCCATCTATGGGGTGTGCGCAGTTCGGCGAAAGCCCCGAGGGCCTTGATCTCCTCCCAGCGAGCGGCCCCTTGGTCTGCTTTGAGTGAGGAGTAGATATCCTGCATCGGGTCACCAAAGATCCGGAGCTTGGCGCCGGCCTTCCCCAAGGCCATGATGATCGCGTGCTGGTCGTTGCTTGAGTCCTGATGCTCGTCGGCCACGACGAAGGGGTACCTTGACGCTAGCATCTCGGAAATAAAGGAGTGCAGGTGCATGAGCTTTGCCACGCGCGCCGCAACCTCACCGTATCCGTTCTTATCTCGGCTTGCCTATACAGCCGGATCGGGAGGCAGGTCGAGGGACTGATGGTAAGCGGCCGCGATCTGCATAATCAGGGAATCGATCGGCCTCGACGACCTGGCAGCGGACGACGAGCTGTTCGCCGTGTTGATTTGGACTTTGCGCCGCGCGTTGCGCGTTGCCTTTGCGAACGCGGCACAGGCGGCGTGCGTATGCGTGAGAATCAGGATGTAGCCGGTGGTGAGATTCGACGCCGCTTGTCCCGCATACCGAGCTCCCTGATAGGTCTTTCCGCAGCCCGCAGGGGCCTCGACGACGACAAGAGGCTCCGTCGAGTGAAGTAGGCTCAGGACTTGATCATCGGTCATCAGCGAGATCTGCACGTGCGCTTTGATTCACACCCGCCCGAATCGCGTTTATGAACGGCATCAGCACGGGCTTCAACTGCGGCCATACGTCAAGGGCAAACATCTTCTTCGCAAGTTCGCGTCCGCCGTCTACTGACTTGAACCAGCGTCTCCCATGCCGGCCCCAGACCTTCGCGGCAACATCATTCGGCGCACCTGCTTTACTACCCGTGGCCGCCGCAATCATCAGAGCACGCAAGTCGCTCGATGCTGCCTTAATGGCTTGGAGGCTGCTGTCTTTGATCTCCAGTCTCTCGGCCAGCGTCACACGGCGCTCAGCAAGAACACCCGCATCCGAATGCCTCATCATCGCGCATAGCTGTTCTTCCGTTACGAGGGACAGGAGGTGCGCCTCGGTGCAGCCTTGCGCCCAACGAAAGAGACGGCCGCCCATCTTCGTCTCGAGGGCGGACCAACGGCCAGGCCTACCCTCGTGATCGGCGAACCCGCCGAACACCAAACCACTGTCGGCCATGGCCTCCAGAAGGTCGAGGGTGGCGGGATTACCTTGTCCGTCGCAAACGCGAACACCATGATCGGTGAAGCTACCGTCAAAGCCAAGTTCCAGAAGGTGCGACACGAACCCCACCTCTGTAGGACCCTCAGCGATGATAGCCAACCTGGACAGAAACGTTTCGGGCTCGCGGCACTGTTGACTACGGATCTTGTGATGCGGCAGTTCACCAACGTTACCAGTGCCGTCGAGATACCACAGAGTTGCCTCGTAGGCTGAACTGATCGCAACGGCGCTATGGGTCGTGGCGAAACTCTGGCTGCTCTGAGCCTGCAACGTTCTAATCAGCTTCCGAAGACGATATGGCTCAAGCCCCCTTTCTATTTCATCGATGACAGTAACCCTGGTCTCGGCTTCGGTCGCGGCCGCAATCTGAAGCGCTGCCATACGGCGCGTTCCCGCACCCCAGCTCGACAGTGGAAGTAGTGTGCCGTGTTGGCGTTCCGCGAACAAGCCGATCAACGCACCGATCGAGAGCCCCTGACTGGTGGTGAGACCCAGATCTAGATTACTGGGCAGGGCCTCTCTTTTGAGCGCTTGATCAAGCTGTTCGAGTGCTGTCTTGGCTTCTTCCCCAAGTTTGTTGGCGAGATTGATTTCGGCGACATGTTGTCCTATCCTTCCGCGCAGGCCGGGGTCGCTGAGCAGACGGTCCAAGGCTGACCCGTAAACCAGTCTGAGATCGCGGTCATTGCGGTCGTCGCCACCCAGTCGGACAACGCCGATTTTCCGGCGGACCGCGACGGAGAGAGGATCCACATCGTCGCTTGGTTGGACGATTTCCCAGTTAATCTCTAACTCCGAAGTTCCACGTACCTGAAGGCGGTAAACGTATTTGATGTTTGGAGTGCCTCTTCCTCATCATCGGGATTAGTGGGCCTTACGGCGTCGGTCCCGTCCCACTTCCACGGCCAAGCAAACTTCGGTTGTTGGCTAATCTCGGAGGACGGTGGCAGTGACATGACTGCCTGGATGACGAACTCGTTGTCGACGTGCCGAAGCCAGTAGTCGGCCTCAGAAAGGACTACAGCATTGGTAGGACTCAACAGCAGAGCGATGGCTTCGAGAATGGTGGTCTTCCCGACATCGCCGCCGCCGAGAATCACGTTCATGCCGCACGCCGGGTTCCAGTCGAGCTTCTCGAACGCGCGAAACCGCGTGATCTTGAGTTTGAGGATTGTTGAGCTGTCCGTCATTCCTTTCCTGTCCGTGTGAGTAGCTGTCCGCCAGTCGAGCACAGCCGCCGGGTGCCAAGCGGAGACGGCTGGATCGTAACTGAAGTCCGCAGACACCTACCAGTGACATTCCCTTTACCTCGCTGTCGTAACAGAACCGGAGATGGTACAGGTCCAAGATCGGTAAGCGTCCGCTGAACGCCACCTTACGACGGCTGAAATAGCGGGTGATCGTCCCTGTCAGGAGGGACGATGAGGTGAACGAGAGACACGGGCGCGAGTATTGGAGCCAGCAGGTTGCCGAGTGGCGGAGCAGCGGCCTGTCGAGCAAGGCGTACAGCGAGCGGCATGGCCTGCCGTATTCGTCGCTGTGCCGGTGGGCGGGCAAGTCGAGGCAGTCCTCGGGGCCGGAGAGTCAGCGGCTGGTCGAACTGGGGCAGCGCGGCGGCGGTGCCGAGCCGGGCGCGACGATCGAGCTGGTGGTCGGCCAGCGGTACGTGCTGAAGCTGAGGCGGTCGGTGCGGGCTACCGATCTGCGCGAAGTACTGGAGGCGCTGGAGGGCGAGCGGTGATCCGGGTGGAGCTGGGCGCGGCGCGGATCTTCGTACGGCCTGGGGCGACCGATATGCGCACGCAGGTCAACGGGCTGGTAGTGCTGGTGCAGGAGCAGATGCAGCTCAGTCCGTTCGAGACGGCGCTGTTCGTGTTCTGCAACGCGCGGCGGCGCGTGCTGAAAGCGGTGTACTGGGATCGGACGGGATTCTGTCTGTGGATGAAGGGGCGATTTCCGTGGCCGCCAACGGCGACCGAGGCGCGCCGAGAGATCGGCATCGAGGAGCTTCGGATGCTGCTGATCGGATCGATTTCTAGCATACCCACGAGGAGCTCCGGTACCGGGAAATCGCCTGAGGTGGGTTGACACTGTCAGCATATTTCGTGCTATGGCATCTACATGTCCAGCGCGCCAGCGGTCGCCGAAGAACGCGATGCGCTACGCGAAGAGAATCGTCGCCTGGTCCTGGAAAAGGACGATCTGGACGCGAAACTTCGGGAGCTGAACAAAGAAGCTGGATCTCTACGAAGAACAGGTGGAGTGGTTCAAGAACAAGCTGTATGGACGCGGTACCGAACAGCTCACCGCCGCCGAGCGGCTGCAGATTCGAGTGTTCGATGAGATCGAACACTCCGCCGACAGCCCGTCGCCGGACGATGAGCCGTCCGCGGATCAGGCGGCCGCCGAGGTGCTTGCGCGCACTGGCAGCCGCCCGCGGCGCAGACCGCTGCCGCAGGCGCTGCCACGGATCGAGCAGGTCATCGACCTGCCCGAGCAGGACAAGCAGTGCGAGTGTGGCCACCCCCTGGTGCGCATCGGCGAGGACACCTGCGAGAAGCTCGACGTGATCCCGCCGCAGGTACGGGTGATCCGCACGGTGCGGCCCAAGTACGCCTGTCATCACTGCGAAGGCTCCGGCGACGAAGAGCATCCGGCGGTGCGGATCGCGCCGCCGCCGGCGGCGCTGATCCCGAAGGGGCTGGCCTCGGAGGGGCTGGCCTCGGAGGGATTGCTGGCGTTTATCGCCACGGCGAAGTTCTGCGACGCGCTGCCTCTGTACCGCCAGGAGCGGCAGTTCGCGCGCCTCAGCGTCGAGCTGTCGCGGCGCACGATGTCGGACTGGATGATCGCTGCCGCCACAGCCTGCCAGGCGCTGATGGAGGCGCTGCTCGACAAACTGCGCTGCGGACCGACCCTGCAGATCGACGAGACCACCGTACAGGTGCTCAAGGAGCAGGACCGCGCCAACACCGACCTGAGCTACGTGTGGGTGGCGCGCGGCGGTCTGCCTGATGAGCCGGTGGTGGTGTACCGCTATGAGCCCAGCCGCGCCGCGCGGGTAGCCTTCCAGATCATCGGCGACTACCAGGGCTACGTGCAGACCGACCGGTACGACGGCTACGCGCGCCCGTGTGCGCAGCCCGGCATCGTGCACGTGGGCTGTTGGGCGCACGTGCGGCGAGCGTTCAAGGAGGCCGCCGACGCGCTGGGCAAGGTGTCCAGCCGGGCCGCAGCGGCGCTGCATGCGCTGGGGTTCATCGCCAAGCTGTACCGCGCCGAGTCGGAACTGTCGAAGTACCGCGATAAGGACCCTGAGCGGTTCGTGGCCGCGCGGCGCGCACAGGTGCAACCGGTGCTGGCGAAGTTCCACGGCTGGCTGCAGGAGAAACGCGACCAGGTGCTGCCCGGCTCGGCGCTCGGCAAGGCGGTGGCCTTCGCGCTCAGCGAGTGGCCGAAGCTGATCCGCTATCTGGACCACCCGCAGATGAGCCCGGACAACAACGCCTGCGAACAGGCGATCCGCCCGTTCGTGGTGGGCCGCAAGAACTGGCTGTTTTCCGGCAGCCCGCGCGGAGCCAAGGCGAGCGCGATCCTGTACAGCCTGATCGAGACCGCCAAGGCCAACCGGCGCGAGCCGTACTGGTATCTGCGCGAGCTGTTCGAGAGGCTGCCGCATGCGCGCACCCGCGCCGACTACCTCTCGCTCCTGCCGACTGCGCGTCCACCGCCGCCGGCTTCATAGAGCCTGGTTTCGCCGGTCGCTTACCAAGATCGCGCTCCCGCTCTCTTCCGTAGAGCCCTTGTAGGAGCTGGGGAGCACATGCCGATCAACGCTGACCACGTTTCGGTTCGGTTCATTGCGTGTGCGGCGATGCCGCGTTCCGTGCTCTACGGGTAGAAGTAGCCGAGGGGGTAGACGCGCAGCACGTTTTCGTGGCCCAGCACCACATCGGAGGTGCTCTCGTCCTCGAAACCGGACTTCGTGCCACCCGCGAGCTCGAACCACTCGCGGGCGTAAAGGATGAAGACCCGGTCGCCGATCACCCGGACGTTGGGATAGCGGAACACGGCGAAGTCGTCGGGCAGCTGGCCTAGGTCGGGCACGCCGATCACGGGGATGAGCGGGTACTCCTCCAGGACCCGCTCGACGTCGTCCAGGCCGGCGCTCACCTCGATGGTGCGGAATTGCTCCCAGGTGGCGCCCGAGTCGCGCGAGATGGCGGCCGACAGCCGGCCTCGCCGGTAGCCTCGGCGGATCTCTTCCCGCGACGCCTGGTTCCAGACGCAGAGCAGGTCGCCGGTGGACGGGATCGAGGTCACGGCCGGCGGCGAGTAGGAGGCGGCCAGAGCGGTGGGGCGCACCGCCGACCACGTGGCGCCGCCGTCACGGCTGTAGCTTGCTACCAGCCGGCCTACCGTGGAGCGCGCCAGGAACAGCACACGCCCGTCGGTGGTCTCGACCACGCTCGGCTCGTCGCAGGCGGTGATGCCGCCGTAGCCGTTGGCGACGCCGTCGCGGTCGAACCAGCCCATCAGCTCGCCGTCGCAGGTCTGCCAGGTCGCTCCCTCGTCGTCGGAGTAGCTCACCGAGGCGATGTCGATCTCCGGCCAGTGGTAGTGCCCGTCCACCAAGCGCCGGATTCCCTTCCAGATGCCGTAGCTGCGGATCTGGTCCAGCGGCAGGTCGGGGTGGTTCTGGTTGGCGAAGCACGTCCGGTTGGGGTAGAGGAGGCGGCCGCTCGACAACTGGATCAGGGTGTCGTAGTAGGGACTGCCGAACAGTTCGATCGGCCGTCCCCCGCCCCAGCTCCTCCCATCGTCACCCGAGAGCCACAGCGTGTCCCGCGAGAACGCGGCCAGGGCGCCGGACTGCAGCCGCAGAAGCCCCCACGCGCAGACCGGCTCCGGGAACTCCCGTTCCTCTCCCCACGACTCTCCTCCATCGTGGGAGATGCGATAGTGGCGCTTGCGCGCCGCCAGCAGCGCACCGTCGGCGAGCTGAGCGATGCTCCACTCTCGGCCGACCCCCACGACTTCCACCACGCCTTCCGGAGGCGGCTTGCGGAACGAAGGGCGTCCTGGTGTCTTGTCGTTCATGGTTCCTCCTCGGAAATGCGTTAGCCGTCGGCGGCCAGCCGCACGAGAAACCGGTCGAAGTCGTCCAGGTCGCGGGCGATCAGCGGCCGTACTTTCTCGTAGGTTCGGGTCAAAGAGTCGATTCGATCCCAGTCGTATTGCTGCTCCACATAGTGGCGTTTGAAGTGACGGAATCTCATGAGCTCCGCTAGGTGCCGGTAGGTCTCGCGTGCGATCAGAGGCTGTCGGATGCCGGGGACTTCGAGAGTCATCTTCTCCAACAGGTCACTGTGCCAGCGGTCAGCCGACAGACGGTTTTCGAAGAATTGCGACACCCTGAGGAACAGGGTCTCCAGGGCGGTATAAGTGTCGTCCAGGACCTCGGCGATGACGATGGCGCTGGTCCGCCCGCGCCCGAGCGTGGGCAGCTCACGCTCACGGAAGTCGCGATAGTAGGAGTCGACATCGTCCAGAATCTCTCGCGCCTGCGCGAGATGGCCGCGCAGAACCGCTATCGACTCAGGTACGCTCATAGATCAGGCGACCCCGTTCACGGATGGATGCGGCATGGGCCGGATACGCGTTCTCGAGCTGCACCAGGTCCACTTCGAACCCGGTAAGTTCACATGCCTCCCCATAGAGCGCCAGGAAGTCTTCGGATGAGGCGATGCCTTCGACAGCGATGTCGATGTCGGACCTCTCTGAGACGGCGCGCGGGTGCAGGAGCGATCCCCACTGGTAAATCCTTTTCGGATGGTACTTTTTGACTACCAGATCGACGATGCGGTCGAAGTCGCGGCGTGCAGCCTGCAGTCGCCCTTGGAGCGCCTCGCGGCGCGTCTCTTCTCTGCGGTGCAGGAATCGCCGTGCCGATCCGTAGTCGAAGTCACTCATCGGCACGCAGTGTAGCACTGCGTCCGGTCAGGCCCAGACGGCCAAGTCGCCGAACACCGAGCGCAGGCGCTCGGCGTACTCGTCGGGGAGCTCCAGGCTCTCCATGCAGGCGACGTTGGCGTCGAGGTGCTGGAGGTTGGTGGTGCCGGTCAGGACCGTGTGGATGTCCGGATGGCGGGCGGCGAAGCGGTAGCCGGCGGTGATGACGGAGTCGACGCTGCCGCCGACCAGCCAGCCCAGCGGATCGTCGTCGTCCAGGGCGTCTTCGGCGATCAGCTCGTTCCGTTTCAGCTCGGCGATCAGCGCGCGGAGCTGGGCCGGCTGGGAGAGCTTCGAGCGCACCGCGCTCATGCAGACGACGCCGGCGCCGTGCCGCCGTGCCAGCGGGAGCGCGCGCTTGGCCGCGAACTGGTTGAGGATCCCGTACTTGAGCGAGATCACGTCCCAGGAGTCTGGGTGGCGTTCGAGCGCCAGCGAGACCGCCTCGTGAGCGGGGTCGACGATGTAGCGCTCGCTGATGCCGCGGTAGCGGATCTTGCCCTCGGCGCGCAGGCGGTCGAGCACCGGGATGAACCGTTCGGCGACCTCCTCGTACTGCTCGGGACGCACGCCGTGCAGCTCCATGATGTCGATGACGTCGGTGCGCAGGCGCCGCAGGCTCGCCTCGACCCCGCGGGTGAGCGACTCCGGATCGGTCTGGATCGGCGCGTCGGCGCCCCCAACCCCGGCCGGGGACCAGCGCGGCGAGGGCGCCCACTTGGTCAGCAGCAGGTAACGGTCGCGCGGCACGCCGGCCAGGGCCTCGCCGAGGAGCGCCTCGCTCTCCCCGTAGTTCTCGGAGGTGTCGAAGAGGTTGATGCCGTGGGCCAGGCAGCGGTGCACCAGGGCGGCGCGCTGCGGGCGCTCGCCCGCCTCCGGGGCGCCGAACCCGCTGGGGCCGCCGGTGCCGAAGGAGACCAGCGAAACCGAAAGGCCGGTGCGGCCGAGCGTACGGAACTCCATCCTCGGCTCCTGTGCCGGGTGTCAGACGCTGGTCATGCCGGCGTCCGCCGCGGCCTGGTCCAGCAGTCGCATGTCGGAGTCGGACAGCGCCGCGATCGGCGCGCGCGTGCACCCGCCCGCCAGACCGCGCTTGTTGGCCAGGTAGCGCAGCGCGGCGGCCGGCGTGGCGGCGGCGGCCGCGAACGCGCGCCGGATGCTGTTCACCTTTCGCTGAATCGCGCGCGCCTGCGCCAGGTCGCCGGCACGGACGCAGTCGTACAGGCTGATGCACTCCCGGCCCAGCATCAGCGGAGAGATGCCGTAGTTGGCGTCGGCTCCCATCACCAGTGCCGGCAGCGCCCGCGGCTCCTGCCCGTTGGTCACGAAGAAGCCGTCCCGGCCGTCGGTGCGGTCGATCAGGTCGATCAGCTCCGTGAGGTCCAGGCTGGACTGCTTGATGGTCACCACGTTGTCGAGCCGGCTCAGCTCCACCAGGAGCGACACCGACATGTTGATCGCGACGCGCGGCGGGTTGTTGTAGATCGTGATCGGCAGCTTGCTCTCGGCCGCGATGCGACCGAAGTGCCACCGCAGGTCGTCGTCGCAGGGGCGCAGGTAGTGGGGCGGCGTCATCATCACGCCGTCCGCTCCCGCACGGGCGGCGGCTTCGCCGAGCTCGATCACGGTGTCGGTGCGCGCGTGCGCGGTGCCGGCGATCACCGTGCAGCGGCCGGCCGCCTGCTCGACTGCCACCTCGTACAGGCGGATGCGCTCCGGCTCGCTGAGCAGCGGGAACTCCCCGAACGAGCCGGTGAGGGTGATGCCGTGGATGCCTTCGCCGATCAGGTAGTCGATGTTGGTGCGCATGCCCTGCTCGTCGACGCTGCCGTCGGCGTTGAACGGGGTCAGCAGGGGCATGATGTAGCCGCGCAGCGGCGCGGGACGGTCTGCGGACATTGAACGCTCCTCGTGCGTATTCACCCGAGCTTCGCGCAATGCGGGCGGAGCGGCAAGATCCGGGAGCCCGTCGCGCGTACGCTCACCGCGCCGCGGGGTACGATGCGGCGATGGCTGAAGCGCCCCGACGCTACCGCGTCGCCGTGGACATCGGCGGCACCTTCACCGACCTGCTGATCCTGGACGCGGAGAGGCAACGCTGCCACGTGGGCAAGGTGCTCACCACCGTGCCCGACCCGTCGGCCGGCGTGCTGCAGGGGATCGCGGCCCTGCTGGAGACGAGCGGGGTGGCGCCGCCAGGCATTGGCGGCGTCATTCACGGTACGACGTTGGTAACGAACGCCCTGATCGAACGGCGTGGGGCGCGCACCGCGCTGCTCACCACCGCCGGCTTCCGCGATGCGCTGGAGATCGGCACCGAGGGCCGCTACGACATCTACGACCTGGGGCTCGTCAAGCCGGCGCCACTGGTGGAGCGCCGGTTGCGCTTCGAGGTGCCGGAGCGGATGAACGCGGCCGGAGCGCCGCTGCGGACGCTGGACCCGGCGGTCCTGGAGCCGATCTGCGACGCGCTGCAGGCCGAGGGCATCGAGGCGGTAGCGGTGTGCTACCTGCACGCGTACGCCAACCCTGCGCACGAGGTCGCAACCGCCGAGTTTCTGCGGGAGCGGCTGCCGATCCTGCCGGTGACCCTGTCGCACCGGGTGGCGCCGGCCCTGCGCGAGTACCAGCGCGCATCCACGGCGGTCGCCAACGCCTACGTGCAGCCGCTCGCCGCCGGCTACCTGCGCGGGCTGGAGGACGGACTGCGCCGCGCCGACGTCGCCGCACCGGTCCACATCATGCTGTCCACCGGCGGGACCGCGACGGTCGAGACCGCCGCCGACGTCCCCATCCGCCTGGTGGAGTCGGGGCCGGCCGGCGGCGCGCTGGCCGGCGCGTGGTGGGGCCGCCTCACCGGCCACGACGAGGTGCTGGCGTTCGACATGGGCGGCACCACGGCCAAGGCGGTGTTCACCGCGCACGGCGAGTTCGCGGTGACCGCCGAGTCGGAGGTGGCGCGCGTGCACCGCTTCAAGCGCGGCAGCGGGCTGCCCCTGCTGATGCCCACCATGCAGATGATCGAGATCGGCGCCGGCGGCGGCAGCATCGCCCGGCTGGGTGACCTGGGACTGCCGGCCGTGGGCCCGCGGAGCGCCGGCTCCGAACCGGGGCCCGCCTGCTACGGGCGCGGCGGGCGCGAGCCCACGGTCACCGACGCCGACCTGCTGCTGGGCTACCTGGATTCGCACGCCTTCGCCGGCGGCACCATGACGCTGGACATGGGCGCCGCCCGCGCATCCTTCGGAGAGCTCGCGGCGGCCCTGGAGATGGATGCCGCGCGGGTGGCGTGGGGGATCCACGACCTGGTCAACGAGAACATGGCTGCGGCCGCCCGCGTGCACGCCGCCGAGCGGGGCCTGGACACGCGGCGCTACGCCCTGGTGGCGACCGGCGGCGCGGGACCGCTGCATGCCTGCGGCGTGGCGCGGCGCCTGGGGCTCGACACGGTGGTGATCCCGCCCCTGGCCGGCGTGGGCTCGGCGTTCGGCTTGCTGCTGGCGCCGCTCTCCTTCGACCTCACGCGCAGCTACGTGGCGCGGCTCGACCGGATCGAGCGCTCGACGCTGGCGGCGATCCTGGAGGAACTGGAGCGGGAGGGGCGCGAGCGCGTGGGGGCGGCGGGCGTGGCGGACGATCGGATTGCCGTACGGCGATCCGCTGACATGAGATACACGGGGCAGGGCTACGAGATCCGGGTGGAGGTGCCGCCGGGCGTGCCGGACGCCGCCCTGCTGGAAGACGTGCGGCGGAGTTTCGAGCAGGCATACGTGGCCTTCTACGGCGAGCTCTGCGACGGCGTCCCGTTGGAGGCCGTCAACTGGCGGGTCTCCGTGGAGGGGCCGCGCCCCGACCTCGGCCAGGTGCCGGAGCACATGGCAGTGCGTGGTGCCGTGGACGAAGCTCCCGGCGTGGAGCCGCGGCGCCGCGATGCGCTGTTCGACGGCACGGGTGCCTTCCTATCCACGCCGGTCTATCAGCGCCACCGGCTGTCGCCGGACTTCGCCGCCGAGGGGCCGGCCATCATCGAGGAGGCGGAGTCCACCACCGTGGTGCCGCCGGGCTGGAGCGTGGCCGGCGGCGCGGGCGGCTGCCTGCTGGTGCGTTCCACCTCGGCTGCGGGAGGCGTGTCATGATCGACCCCATCACGATCGACCCGATTACGCTGGAGGTGCTGCGCAACCGGCTGATCTCCATCGTCGACGAGCAGGCGGCGGCCCTGATCCACGCGTCCTTCACCACCGTGGTGCGGGAAGCGGGCGACCTGTCCGCCGGCGTGTTCGACGCCCGCGGGCGCATGCTGGCGCAGGCGGTCACGGGCACCCCCGGCCACATCAACACCATGGCCAACTGCGTGCGCGACTACGTGGTGCCCCGCCATCCGCTTGCGTCTCTGAGCCCCGGCGACACCCTGATCACCAACGATCCGTGGGCCGCCTCCGGGCACCTGTTCGACTTCACCGTGGTCACGCCGGTGTTCCACCGCGGCCGCGGCGTCGGCTGGTTCGCCAACACCTGCCACGCCACCGACATCGGCGGCCTGAGCATGGGCGCGGACGCCACCGAGGTGTTCGAGGAGGGGCTGGCCGTGCCGCTGCTGAAGCTGTTCCGCGGCGGCGAGCCCAACGGCGAGCTGCTCGAGATCGTCCGCGCCAATGTGCGCATGCCGGACATGGTGATCGGCGACCTGTACGCGCAGCACACCGGCAACCTGGTCGGGGCGCGCAAGCTCGTGGAGATGCTCGACGAGTACGGGCTCCCGGACGTGGAGGCAATGGGCGAGGCGATCCTCGACCGGACCGAGGACGCGGTGCGCGCCGCGATCCGGGAGATTCCCGACGGCACCTACCGCAGCGCCGTGGCCATCGACGGCTTCGACGATCCTCTGCGGATCGAGTGCCGCGTGCAGGTGACCGGCGACACGATCGCCATCGACTACGCCGGCAGCTCGCCGCAGGTGGAGCGCGGCATCAACGTGGTCATGAACTACACGCACGCCTACTCCACCTACACGGTGATGACGGTGGTGGCGCCGGCCATCCCCAACAACGAGGGCGCCTTCCGGCCGATGACGATCACCGCGCCGCCGGGATCGATTCTCAACTGCCGCCGGCCGGCCGCGGTGGCCGCCCGCCACCTGATCGGGCACTTCGTGTCGCAGCCGATCCTGACCGCCCTGGGGCAGGCGGTCCCGGAGCGGGTGATGGCCGAGGGGTCGGCCGGCCTGTGGAACACCATGCTGGAGGGCAGGACCGGGCAGGACGGCGAGCTGTTCGCCTACATCTTCTTCTCCGCCGGCGGCATGGGCGCGCGGGCGCACCGCGACGGCCTGTCGGCGACGGCGTTTCCGTCAGGCATCACCGGCGTGCCGGCCGAGGCGATCGAGGCGGTGGCGCCGGTGATGCTGCACCGCCGCGCGCTGATCCGGGACTCCGGCGGTGCCGGGCGGTTTCGCGGCGGGCTGGGGCAGGAGATGGAGCTGGAGGTGGTCACCGGCCACGCGGCAGTCCACTCGCCGATGTACGACCGCACGCGCATCCCGGCGCGCGGCTTCGCCGGCGGCGAGGACGGCAGCGCGGGAGAGGTCGTGCACAGCGACGGCCGCGCGCTGCACCCCAAGAAGCGCTATACGCTGCAGCCGGGGGAACGGTTCACCTTGCGCCTGCCGGGCGGCGCAGGCTACCACCCGCCCTGGCAGCGCGATCCGGCGGCGGTGGCCGAGGACGTGCGCCAGGGCTACGTGTCAGTGCAGGCCGCCGCGCAGCGCTACGGCGTGGTGATCGATCCCGCGACCGGCGCCGTCGACCACGCCGCCTCCGTGCGCCGCCGGCGTGCCCTCGCCCTCACACACCGTGACCGGATCGACCCGCCGCGCGTGCGCGAGTGACAGGGCACGCTGCCGCGTGCCAGCCTCGTGCGGCCATGGCGAGAAGGCAGAGCGTCGCCAACCGGCCCAACGTGGTCTTCATTCTGGCCGACGACCTGGGGTGGTGCGACCTCGGCATCGAAGGGAGCCGCTTCTACGAGAGTCCGCACATCGACCGCTTGGCCAGTGGCGGGATGCGCTTCACCCAGGGCTACGCTGCCTGTCAGGTGTGCAGCCCCTCGCGTGCCAGCATCCTGACCGGCAAGTACCCACCGCGCCACGGGGTTACCGACTGGATCGGCGCCCCGGCCGGCGCAGCGTGGCGTAACCAGGGCCGGCACAGCAAGCTGTTGCCTCCCGAGTATGAACGCAGCCTGAGAGCAGACGAGATTACCTTTGTCGAGGTGTTCCGGAGAGCCGGCTACCGCACGTTTTTCGCCGGCAAGTGGCACCTCGGCGACACCGGCGCCGATCCGGAGGACTTCGGCTTTCAGATCAACAAGGGGGGTTGGAGGGTCGGATCGCCCAAGGGCGGGTACTTCGCCCCGTGGGACAACCCGAAGCTGGAGTCGGGCCCCGACGGCGAATCGCTGCCGCTCCGGCTCGGCAGGGAGACCGCACGCTTCATCAGCGATCATCGAGACCAGCCGTTTCTCGCCTATCTGTCGTTTTACTCGGTGCATGGACCGATCCAGACCAGCCGGGAGCGCTGGGCGCGGTTTCGTGCAAAGGCGTGTGCTCTCGGAGCACCGGGGCGACGGTTCCTGTTCGATCGGAACCTGCCGGTTCGGCAGGTGGCCGACTGCCCGGTCTATGCGGGCATGATCGCCGCCATGGACAAGGCAGTCGGCCTGGTGCTCGATGCACTGGATCGGTTCGGGCTCGCCGAGAACACGATCGTCTGCTTCACGTCCGACAATGGCGGCGCCTCTTCCGGCGACTCCTACTCCGCGTCGATGTTGCCCCTGCGCGGCGGCAAGGGGCGCCAGTGGGAGGGCGGGATTCGCGAGCCCTTCCATGTCCGCTTTCCCGGGTTGGTGAAGCCGGGGACCACCTGCGAGGTGCCGGTATCGGGCATCGATTTCTATCCCACGCTCCTGGAGCTGGCAGGTCTGGGCATACCGGCCGAGCAGTTGATCGACGGGCGCACCCTGGTCCCGCTTCTGCGGAGCCGGCCGGACCCGGCCATTTCGGAACGCGACCTGTTCTGGCACTACCCCCACTACGGCAACCAGGGCGGCGATCCCTCATCGATCGTCAGACGCGGGCCATGGAAGCTGATTCACTACCACGAAGACCGTCACAACGAGCTGTATGATCTGAGTGCCGATCCCGGAGAGCGGCATGACGTCCTGAGCGACCGGCGCGACACCGCCGAGGAGTTGTGGCTGCGCCTGGAACGTTGGCTCGACGAAGTGGAGGCGAAGTTTCCGGCGTCCGACCCGCAGTACGATGCGGCCGAGGATCAGGCGCGTGTGCATCGGCTCGAGCATGAACTGATGCCCGAGCTGGAGGCGCAGCACGCGGCCTATCTCGACCCCGACTGGCAGCCGAACGCCGACTGGTGGGGCAGCCAGGTCACCGCCGACTAGCGGTGGTATCCGTGGACATCAGTTTGATGGGGTACTACGGTGAGGCATGAGCCAAGGTCGGTTCTTTGCGCGCGACGAGGTGGAGCGCGATGCGTTGGAGGGGTACGAGCTGGGCTGGCACAGCCGGCCGCAGACCACTGCGGCCAGGGAGCTGGTGGTCATCGAGGTGAAGCTCGAGCCCGGCGGGGGCCACAACTTCCACCGCCACCCCAACCAGGAAGAGGTGATCTACGTCCTGGACGGCGAGGTCGAGCAGTGGGTCGACCGCAGCAGCCGGACGTTGCGTGCGGGCGACTCGGCGTTCATCCCCGCCGCGATGGTGCACGCCTCTTTTAACGTGTCCGGGGCGCCCGCGAAGCTGCTGGCGATCCTCGCCCCCTGCATTGGCGAGGAGGGGTACGAGCTGGAGGAGGTGCACGAGCAACTCCCCTGGAGCGGGCTGCGCTCCTGAGCCGCCGTCCCGGCCTCAGCGGGGCCTGAAGCGGGCGATCACGTCGTCGGCATAGGCGTGGTTGGCGTCGCGCGTCCGGCCCGCGGCGTGCGGGGTGTGCGCGACGTTGTGACGGCCGATCAGGGGTGAGTCGAGCGGCACCGGCTCCGCGTCGAACACGTCGGCGGCCAGCGCCAGCTCGTCGTTCAGCACGCGCCGGTACAGGGCGCGCGTGTCGCACACCGCCGCTCGGGTGACCTGCACCACCAGGCCGTGCATGGGCAGGGCGTCGATCAGCTCCGCGGTGATCAGGCCGCGGGTCGAATCGGTGAGCGGCACCATGGGCACGAAGATCTGCGCGTCGGCGACCAGCTCGTCGACGCGGAAGCGGCGCTCCGCGCGGGCCGCCACGAACGTGGCGTCGGGCGCGAACGGATCCCAGGCCGCCACGTCGGCGCCCAGCGCCGCGCACCAGGAGGCGTAGCGGGCGCCGATGTTGCCGACGCCGACCACGCGCACCCGCTTGCCGGCGACGGTGCCGTTGCAGAACCGCGGGTCGTCGCAGAACTGGGACCCGCGCACCCGGCCGGCGCCCGCTTCAGGCGAGTAGTCCCACGGCGCCAGGCTGCTCTGCATGGCGGTGTGGTTCTGCGGAATCCGGCGCAGCCCACAGATGGTCATCGCCAGGGCGTACTCGGCCACGGTCTGGCCCCAGTACACGTCCGCGCGGTGCGGGATGATGCGCACGCCGCGCGCCTCGGCCGACGTGACCGCCTCCTGGGAGCGGTGCTGCTGGCCGAGGTAGCACTCCTCCAGAGCGGTGAAGGGGTCCAGGTCGCTCGCGTGGAGTTCGAACCCCAGCAGCACCAGCCGATGCACCGAGCCGGGATCCGGCACCAGGAGCGCCGGGGCGGCCCCCGAGTCGGTCCGTATCAACTCGCACTCGCCGCGTTCCTCCCAGCGGCGCTGCCAGTGATCGGCCGTGTAGGGCCAACTGCGTTCGAACTGTCGGTGCACGCAGATCACCGAACGTACGTCGCCTTGCATGATGGGCATTGTACTACCACGTGACGTGGTGGGGAGACGGCCCGAGCCGCTGAGACCGGAGAGTCGAGGCGGCCTTGCGGCCGGTGGCGGCTACGGCCCCGGTGCCGGCCGCTCCCAGAGATTCAGCAGCTCGGGGGAGGTAGCCAGGTCCAGGCCGATCGCCCGGAACTGGCGTAGCGCGGCCCGGATCGACCACCTCGTCCAGGGTCTCGCAGACCCGCTTCCCGTCTATCGTCAGCATGACCCGTGCTCCATGACGGGCAACGATAGCGTGCCGGCGCAGGGCGTCAACGCGCACCCGGCGCATCCGGTATGCTCTGGCCCCCATGGACCGGGCACGCTTCGAGCATCACTTCACCGGACCGCTCGCCTCGATCAACACGCCGTTCCGATCGGACGGCGCCATCGACTACGACGGCCTGCGCCGGTTCGTCGACGCCGCCATCGCCGGAGGCGCGCGCACGGTCCTGTTCACGCCGGGCGACAGCCTCTACGCGGTGCTGTCGGAGCAGGAGATCGCCGATCTGACCAGGGTCACGCGCGAGCACATCGGCAGCCGGGCGATGTTCCTGGCTGCGGCGGCGCCCTGGTGGCAGGACCAGGCCGTGGCATTCGCCCGCTACGCGGCCGAGGTCGGCGCCGACGGCGTGCTGGCCTCGCCGCCGTACCGGGGCGTGAACGTGCGCGACTGCGCCGACTACTTCCTGGCCGTCTCGCGCGAGCTGCCGACGGTGATCCTGAGCGCCACGCTGGCGCCGCTCGGTCTCGGCGGGGCGCTGCAGGCCGTGCGGATGCTCGTGGCCGAAGGCGACCGCATCGTCGGCTTCAAGGAGGACTACGGCCCGGAGTTCGCGCGGCCGGCCTGCCTGCTGTCGCAGGGCACCTGGAGCAACTTCGCCGGCGGCCAGAAGCAGACCCACCTGGACATGCATCCCTACGGCTGCGCCGGCTACATGTCGGTGCTGGTGGTCTTCAAGCCGGAGATCAGCCGCGCCTACTGGAACGCGATCGACGGCGGCGACATCCCGGCGGCGGCCGGGATCATCCGCGACTACGACATGCCGATGTTCGACCTGCTGGAAGCGGCCTCGCCGGCCGGCAGCGACGCCGCCCAGCACGCCATGATGGAGCTGGCCGGCATCTCCGGGCGCTGGCGCCGGCCACCGCTGTCCGACTACACCGATGCCGAGCTGGAGCGGCTGCGCGCCAGGCTGCGGGAGCTGTCGCTGCTGTGAGGCGGAGGAGGACGGACGACTGATGCGCATACTGGACACCGGGCTGGTCTATGCCAATCCCAAGCCGCACCTGCACACCAGGCACGCCTTTCACCCGACGCTGGTCGATCTGGGCGGGGGTGAGTTGCTGTGCGGCTATGACGTGGGGGCGGCGGTGGAGGGACTGGACTACCGGACCTACCTCGCCCGCTCACGGGACGGGGGCGCCACCTGGGAGCAGGAGGGGCCGCTGCTGGCCGACCGCTGGGTGGACGGCTTCACCCACTCGGTCAGGCTCAGCGCCGCCGGCGGCGGCCTGGTCGGCCTGGGCGCGCTGCACCGGCGCGACGATCCGTCCGAGGGGATCGTCAACCACGCCACGCTGGGCATGGTGCCGATGGACCTGATCCTGGTGCGCTCGGATGATCGTGGGGCGAGCTGGAGCGAGCCTGAGGTCATCGCCGCCCCGCTGACGGGTCCCGCGTTCGAGATCTGCCACGCGCTGGTGGAGCTGCCCGACGGCCGCTGGATGGCGCCCACCGCCACCTGGGCCGGATGGGACGGGGAGCGTCCGGAGGGCGCCAAGACCGTCGTGCTGGAAAGCGACGACGGCGGGCGCACGTGGCCGCGGTACGCGGTGATGTTCGACGGGACCGCCGAGGGCGTCGAGCACTGGGAAGTGTCGGTGGTGCCGCTCGGCGGCGACCGGGTCCTGGCGGTGAGCTGGGTGTGCCACACGGAGTCCGGCTCCCACCGGCCGAACCGGTACGCGTTGAGCGGCGACGGCGGGCGCAGCTTCGGGCCGCCGGCCGAGCTGGGCCTGCGCGGACAAACCTGCAAGGCGCTCGCGCTGCGCGACGGCCGGGTGCTGTTCGTCTACCGCCGCATCGACCCCCCGGGGCTGTGGGCGGTGCCGGGCACTCTGGACGGCGGCGGCTGGCGGTACGGGGAGCATCTCCTGCTCTGGAACGGCAGCCTGGCCGATTCGGGGATGACCGGTGCCGGCGGCGCCTCGGACGAGCTGGCCGCGCTGAAGTTTGGCTTCCCGCAGATGATCGAGCGTGACGGCGGCGAGGTGCTGGTCGTGTTCTGGTGCTTCGAGGACTGGTCGACCCGAATCCGCTGGATCAGGCTGGACGTGTCAGCAGGCTGACATGTCAGCCTGAGTCTTCCATGGCGCCGCCGTCGGTGAGGGTGTGCCAGAACACGACGTCGGCCTGGTGCACGATGCTCACGTGCAGGGAGCGCTGCACCAGCTCGCCCTCGCCCGAGTGGCAGCCGGCGGCGTGGCACACCTCCTCCGGGAGCCCGACGGTCAGGCAGACGTGGACGCCGTACAGGGTGTGGCGGAGCGCCGGCCGGCCGGTGGCGACGGTGTCGGCGCGCCAGCGCCGCTGGTTGTCGGGGTCGAACTCGAACGGCTTGCCGACGTCGTGGCAGAGCGCGCAGGCGGCCAGCAGGTCTCGGTCGATCGGCAGCTCCGGGAAGCGGCCCTTCATCTCGTCGCCCATCGCCAGTGCGAGGCGGGTGACCCCGCGGATATGATCGAGCTGGGTGCCCCGTTTCATGCGCGGCGAGTCGGGGACGCCGGAGCCGCGGATCTCGTCGATGGCGTTGAACGAGCTGTGCGCCAGCGAGTACGCCCAGGCGCGCGCCACCTTGTCGCGCAGGCCTGCGTCCGAGATCTCGGCGAGCTCCGGCAGGCTCTCGGTCACGGTCGCCAGGAGTGCGGCGTCGTCCGCGGCACTCATCGGGCCTCCGCCTCCTCACGCTCCCGTTGCTGCCGTTCTTCCCGTTCCTTGACCGCGCCGATGCCCCGGTACTCGAAGCGCGGCTTGGCGCCGGTGACCTCGATGATCTGGTAGTTGCGCGGCGATTCCTCCCACGCGGACTGGCACTCGAAGCCCCAGAGCCGGCGCAGGGTGGGCGAGGCCGCTTCGACGATGTCGTGCGGGATCGAGCGGGTGTGGTCGCAGAACGGCTTCATGCGCGCGCGGCAGTGGAAGTTCAGCACCGCGTAGCGGATCTGGTCCGTGTCGTTGGGCGCGCCGCCGTGCATGAGACGTCCGTCGTACACCAGGCAGGCCCCCGGCTTGCAGATGAACTGGCGCTCGTCCTCGGGCGGGATCTTCGCGGAGTCGAGGTCCCTGACGTGCGATCCGGGCACGAAGCGGGTGGCGCCGCTCTCTGCCGTGAACTCGGACAGCGCGAACAGGGACTGCGCGAACGTGGGCACCACCGCGTGCACCTTGTAGGGCGGGTTGGGCATGAAGTCGTCGCCGTCGCGGTGCAGCCCCTGCGCCTTCATGCCGGGCATCGGCGACCGCGCCCCGGAGTCGCACAGGATGTAGTCGTCGCCCAGCAGGTAGGCCAGGCAGGCCATCACGCGCGGCACCTGCAGCATCTCCCGGAACACCTCGGCGCGTGCGGTCAGGTTGTGGGTGCGCAGCGTGCCGGGCTCGTGCTCGGTGGCACTCATTTCCTGGTAGGTGAAGGCGATCTCCCGGATCGCCGCGTCGACCTGGCGCTGGGTGAGGGTGTCTTCGAGGATGGTGTAGCCGTGCTCGTCCAGCTCCTCGAAGTGCTTGAGCATCGCGGGGTCGGTCTTCAGTTCCTGCACCTCGGTCTCGATGTCCGTCGCCATGGGTCGCAACGTACCACGCGGGGCGCAGGACTTGCGACGGATTCGCACCCGGAAGTACCGTGCACGGCATGGCACAGCTTCGGCACCTCGCGCTGCGCTGCGGCGACATGGAGCGCTCGCGGAACTTCTACCAGACCGTGTTCGGCTGGCGGTTCATCGGATACCGGCCCAGCAGGCAGGCGCTGGATCTCAGCGACGGGACGCTCAACGTCACGCTGATCGACCAGGACCCGACCGACCGCCGCCAGTACGAGGAGGGCGAGGAGTTCATCCACTTCGGCATCGTCGTCGACGACCTGGACGCGGTCTGGCAGCGGCTGCACGAGCTGGGGGTGTCGTTCTCGAAAGAGAGCGTCAAGGAGCGCAAGCCGATCGATCCCAGCCAGCCGCCGCCAGTCTCCTTCAAGGTCCTCGATCCCGACGGCAACGTGGTCGACATCACCTCCAACCGCAGCGAGTGGGTCGGAGTGCGGCTGGACAACTGAGGATCAGAAACGGCCAGGACCCTATCCCGGAAATCATCGTTCTTGGTAAATAGCAGCTAACGTAATACACGAAACTTGCAAGTTTCGTGTATTACGGATGAGGGACGTGATCAATCGTGCGGTCTTGATCGAATCGTGCCGTCCCGGTCGACGGGGATCGGCTCGGCCGCCGGGGTGGCCCCGGGCTCGGGCATCGGCAGCGGCTCCAGCGAGGCGCCGCCTGGTTCCGAGCCCGTTGGCCGGCGGACCGTGCCGGTCATTGGCGCGTAGGTGCTTCCCAGGTGAGGGGTCTCGATGCGCGGTCCGCCGCGGTGGTGAGAGATCATCGCCGCCTCAAGCACGCCCGTGGTGAGCAGCGTCCGCTCCACCGGGCTCTGCGGGCGGCCGGACAGCAGGAAGTCCTCGACGGCCAGGCCGAAGTAGCTGAAGTGGGCATGGTTGGGGCCTTCGTCACCGTGGAACTCGCACGCGTCGACGCGTCCCGCGCGCCGGCCGGCGTAGGCGAACGTGCGGACGTAGCCGTCGTCGCCGAGCATCAGCACCGTACCGCGCAGTCCGTCGGCATACTCGATCAGGAACACGTGCGGATCGCTCACGCGTTCCGGTTCCAGGCGGTCGGGTCCGGGGTTCGTCGCGGCCAGCGCGGCGTCGGCCAGGTCGGTTGGCCAGCGGCCCTCGTTTGCCGCCCGCCACACGGAATCGCCTGACAGGCAGGTCACGGCCACGACCCCGGTCTCCCCGCCCGCGCGGCGCTCCACCTGGCACTGCAGGGACTCCAGGGCGTGGAATCCGTAGCGCTCCAGCATGTGGAACCCGGTGGCGAGCGCCTCGTCGAGCGCATCGCCCAGCGGGTGCTCGAAGTTGGGCCGCCGCCAGTGGACGGGCAGCGAGGAGCCGGCCCAGAGTGGCACGCGCAGATCGCGCGCGGTGTCGTACATCCAGCGCGCGTCGGCCCATCGGTAGGACAGGTGCTTGTCGCAGAACACCGGTACGGGCCGGCCGTGCTCGGCGACCACGCCGCAGACCTGCTCGAACAGCCAGCGGCGGGGCAGCATCTCCTGCCCCAGGGCGGTGCGCGGATAGTCGCCGTGCTCGCCGATCAGAAGCACCCCGTCCACGGCCAGCTCGCCGGTGCCCAGAGTCAGAGCGCCGGGAATGCTCTGGTACACCGGCACGCCGTATTGGCTGGCGAGTTGCAGCCCCACGTCGTTCCGGTGGATCTGATCGATGTACATCGAGACGACGCGGGTGCGCGGCGGGATCAGCCCCTCGTTGGTGGGAAAGCCGCTGAGGAACTTGGCCGCCAGGACACCGGCGTGGCTGTTCGGGAAGAACGTGGTGACGATCGCGGCGATGCGAGCCGATGCCATGGCGGACACGGTACCGTGCATCGTTTCAGTCTCCCGGTGGCTTGCGGGCCAGCGTTCGGTACAGCTCGTCGGTCACCGCATGGGCGCCGTCGGTGATCAGCCCGGCGTCGCGCATGATGCCGGCCAGCGCGCGGTAGGAGATCCCCGTGTCCCCGCGCTTCGGACTCCACTGCATGATGACGACGCGTCCCTCCGCCCTCAGTAGGCGCCGAAGGTCGCGGGCGACCGCAACCCGGTCCTGGCGCTTCGCGTGGTAGTGCATGATCTGCACACAGAGGATGAAGTCCGCCACGCCGTCGGGCAGCGCCGCCCGCATACCGTCCGACGGGACGGCACGGACGTTGGCGAGGCCGGCCTCCGCCGCCCGCCTGCGCGCCAGCTCGACCATGCGCGGCTCCAGATCGACCGCCTAGACCGTTCCGCTCGGTCCCACCAGCCGGGCGGCTGCCAACGCGAACAGCCCCGGCCCGCAGCCGTAGTCCACCACGGCGCAGCCCGCGGTCACGCCGAGGTTGCCGAGCATCTGCCCCGGATCGGCATCGCCAAACCGCTTGTCGCCGTCCAGCAGGTTCGCGATCCACTCGTCGGTATAGCGCTCCCGTGCAGGCTGTCCCGTCACGGGGTGGACACGTGCTTCATGAACGCTGGAGACAGCATGCAGGCTGGCGCCGGTCGCGTCCATGGGTGTCGCGCTCGGGTTGACGCGGCCGGGCCGCGGGTCCTCAATAGCGGAGTGGGTATGTTCCAGGTCCGTGTGACGTTCTCCAACGTGGACGTGCCTGCCATGAGCTTCACGGAACGCTTCTGGGTCGATACGGGGGCACTCTACACGTTCATACCGGAGGACCGGCTGCACGCGATCGGCGTCGAGCCCTTGCGGAGCCGAGAGTTGCTCCTGGCCGACGGCCGTCGTGACCGCCGCCTCATGGGCGAGGCGAAGCTGGCGATCGAGGGTCTCGAAGATGCCCTGACCTGCCAGGTCATCTTCGCTCCGGCGGGTTCGCTGTGCCTGCTGGGGGCGACGGCGCTCGAGGCGTTCGGCGTGGACGTCGATCCGGTCTCCAGGAAGCTGAAACCCATCCTCGCGATCATCGGCGGCTTCCTCGGCAGCAGGCCGGCCGAGACGGACGAACCAGTCGCCTGACAGACTTCACCCGCATGCCGCCGGACTTCAAGGCAGCCGGCCCGCATCGGCTGCGGGACGGGACGACGGTCACGTTGCGCAGGGCGCGGGCGGCCGACACCGACCGGTTCGTCGAGTACTTCGACGGGTTGTCCGAGCGTAGCCGCTACTTCTTCCGTCCGTTCGCGTTCGATCGGGCGAGCGCCGAGTCGGTCACGGGCAACCTCGACTCGCCGGAGTGGTACCGCATCGTCGCCACCGTCGAGAACAGGGGACGCGAAGCGATCGTCGGCTACGCGTGGCTGCAGGGCCTCGGCGGTCCCGATGTGCCCATGCTCGGGATCGGACTCGTCGACGCCTGGCACGAGCGCGGCATCGGCCGGCTGCTGCTCCGCGCCCTGCTCGACGTGGGCCGCGGAATGGGTTTGCAGGCGATCCGGCTGGGCGTCAACGACGACAATCCACGCGCCATTCACGTCTACGAGTCGGTCGGCTTCCGGCACGATCCGACCAAGCCGCCGCAGGACCGCGGCACGCACCAGCAGCTCTACATGACCTGCGAGCTGTGAGCGGCTACCGCGCCGTCGCCGGGCAGCGAGCTTGACATAATTATAAAACCGGTTATATGGTTTTTATATGCAGAATCGCTCGATGGACGAGCATCAAGCCGCGAACCGACTTGGCGCACTGGGGAATCTGACTCGGCTGCGTCTCTATCGACTCCTCGTGCGGGCCGGAGCGCAGGGGCTGAACATTGGCGATCTGCAAAGACTGCTCGATGTGGCGCCGTCCACGCTGGCTCATCACCTGGCGTCTCTGGTTCGCGCAGGACTCGTCCGGCAGGAACAACGGGGACGCGAGGTGTTCTCGCGTACGGACTATGCCGTCATGGACGGGTTGGTTGACTTCATCAGGAAGGAGTGCTGCACCGGCTTCGCAAACAGCGATACGAAGTCGGACCGGGACCGGCACCCGAAGGAGAACGGAATGTCTCGATTACAGCTTGCCATCAACGTGACCGATCTCGATGAGGCAATCGAGTTTTACTCACGGATGTTCGACGCGCGGCCCGCCAGGGTGAAGCCGGGCTATGCGAACTTCGCGATCGCGGAGCCGCCCTTGAAGCTGGTGCTCTTCGAAGGGCCTGAGGGCGCTACGATCAATCACCTTGGCGTCGAAGTGGAAACGGCCCAGGAGGTGACGTCCGCCGAACGGCGGCTCAACGCCGCCGGTCTGGAGACCACCGGCGTCGATGAGACCGTCTGCTGTTACGCAGAGAAGGCGGAGACCTGGGTCGTCGACCCCGATGGCGCGCGCTGGGAGTGGTACGTGAAATCGGGCGACGCCGAGCAGATGCACAACACCGTAGTACGCAGCCATCCGCGCGGCGCGGAGACCGGTCCGGACGTCGGGCCATGTTGTCCCGATTCCGAGGCATGCTGTTCGTGACGGGTGCGCTCGGAGCGTCAGGCGTCAACTCGGCGCGCGGACGACTGTGCGGTACAGCTCCCCGTTTGTGGCCACCTGCTGTTCCGCTTCAACCAGAACGTGATCGCCTCCATCGAGGCCGGCCGCGCATTCGTCGAGGGAACAACCCCGGTGCGTGAATCACATCGGCTCCTGTCGTTGCCAGAAGGATAGTTCACCTTCCGCCCCTGCTTTTTCATGCGTTCAATGATTCGGCTTGGTCAACGCAGCTCGAAGGAGAACAGGGTGGCGCAGCGCAGCCGGAAGCGGATTGTCAGGGGCTGATCCGTATCACGCGCGATCTCGGCGCGGCCGTTCCAGCGGATTGTGTGATCGAGCGAGTCGCCCAGCACCGGGTCGGCGTCGGCGAAGCTGTGGCCGGGCAGGGGCTGGCGGTCTCGGCCGGCCAGCTCGACCAGCACGTGGCCGGCGGCCCGAACGCGGGCGTTGAGCCGCAGGGTCGAGCCCGCGGTGATGAGCGGCAGCGTGGCGAAGGCGCCCTCGTCGTCCGCCTGGATGCCGCCCAGCCGCTCGCGTGGCCAGATCGCCAGCGCCTCCGTGCGCCGGAACGAGTGGCGGTTGCGCGGGTACTTGTGCGGCTGCGGATAGCCGCCGTAGGGGAGGGCGACCTGGTCGGAGCCCAGCGGGATCAGGTCGGTGCCGCCGAACACGCAGCCGGCGTCCCACGGCTCCGGGCCGGCGTCGAGCACGGAGCCGCCCGGCACCTCGTTCCAGACGATGCCGTCGGGGCTCGCGTACAGCAGCAGCTCCGACGTGTCGTCGTGATGGTGGTAGAGCGCCGGGAACATCAGGTGCTGGTCGACCGTGCCCGGATAGATGGTCTTCGAGTTGGTGTACCAGTCGTCGGAGGGGCGCCTCTCGCTGGTCGGCCAGACCAGCATCTCCGGCCCCGGCCAGCGGCGGAAGTCGTCGGTCTCCGCGCGGCCGATGCAGCGCCGGCCGTAGAACCAGTTGCAGCGCGCGTACCAGACGTAGCGCTGCAGCCGCCGGTCGTAGTACACGACGTTGGTGGTGTCGCTGTAGTGGATGACCAGCGGTCCCGGCAGCGCCGTCCAGGCGATCCCGTCCGGGGAGACGGCGCCCCACATGCCGGACAGGTGGCTCAGATCGTTTCCCAACGGATAGAAGGCCTCGGGACGCTCGCGGAGGAAGCGCTCGGCCACGGCCCGCCGCTCCAGCTCGGTGCCGGGTATCCCGCCGCGGAAGAACATCTTGAACCGCTCGTCGTCCGGCGCCGACGGGTCCAGGAAGATCTCGGTGCGCTCCAGGCCGGCGACGCCCGGCGCGGCACTGAAGTCGAACGTGCATTCGGTGTCGCCGTGCCACTCGTAACCGTCCGCGGACTCGGCGTAGTGAATGGGCCGCGACGCCTCGTTCTCGCCCGTGGAGTACCAGGTGCGATACCGCCCGCCGTCATCGATGATCCGCGCGCCCGGCGCCGCTCCGTACGGCAGCGGGTCGCTCTTGCGGCCCGGCTCGCGCACGATGCGGATGCCGTGCGGCGTGTCGCGCGGCACGAAGCGCGCAGCGAAGGGTTTGTCGGCGCGGTCCGGATCCTTCCAGAGCCGGAGCTTCATGGGCGTGCCGTCCGGCTCGGCCCAGTACGGCCCGACCAACCCAACCTCGCCCGGCAGCACGTACCTCCAGTCCAGGAACAGGTGCGGCCCCGGAGCAAGCTGCAGCTCGCCTCCCTCCATCCACGGCGTCCCGGCCCGCCGCGCCACTGCCTTGGCTCTGGTTCCGAGCGCCATCGGGTCGTCGTCCATCATGCCACCTCGTCAACTTTCCTGCAGGCAGCATGGCCTCGGCATACGGTGGCGGCAAGCGGCCACGCCGGGGCTGGAGGTAATGGGTCAGTTTGATTGAACTGACCCACTACCGGGGGCTGGACGGCCATCTCGTTATGAGATACTGTCGTACCAGGAACGCGTGCATGTCATCACTCGGCGCCGGTTGAACGAGTTCGCGCAGGAGCACCCCGAATGCGGGTCTTCGTTGGCCGCCTGGTACCGAGTCGTGAAGCACACGGATTTCGCCTCGTTTGCGGATGTTCGGAGGGTGTTCCCCGGCGCCGATCACGTCGGGAGATTCACGGTATTCAATATCGGAGGAAACAAGGTGCGGCTCATTGCCGCGATCCATTACAACCGCAAGAAGGTCTACATACGCCACGTGCTCACGCACGCTCAGTATGACCGAGGAACCTGGAAGGAGTAGCCGATGATTGCCGAGTTGGAACGACTGTCAGCGGTATGGACACCGATCAGCGAAGTCTTGTCCGTTCCTCACACCGAAGCCGAATACCGGCGAATCAGCGCCCTTCTCGACCTCGTGGTCGACGAAGTGGGGGAGCATGACTCGCATCCGCTGGCCTCCATGATGGAGACGCTGGGCACACTGGTTGATGCCTACGAGCGGGAACACGTCAGGGAGTTGCCAAGTAGCCCTGTCGCCGTCATTCGGCTCTTGATGGAGGAACATGGGTTGAACCAGTCCGATCTGCCGGAGGTCGGCAGTCAGGGTGTGGTATCGGAGATTCTGCGCGGGAGACGGCACCTCAACGTCCGCCAGGTGAGAGCGCTCAGCGAGCGGTTCGAAGTCTCCCCGGCGGTGTTTATCGAATAAGGGCTCTGCTCGAGAGGCCGACCGCGCCACTCAGAAGGTCCTGGCGGGCGTTTCAGACCGGAGCCGCTCGACTCTTTGACACCTCGCGCGCGCGATGCCAGCATCCGGCATCCCATCCCCTCGCCGTATGAGGCGAGCCTCTCAAGGAGCAATCGTGAAGCGCATCCTGTTCATCATTCCGTTGCTGTTGCTGGCGAGTCTGTTCGCGACCGCCCAGGATCGGCCTGAAAAGCTCGTGTACCTGACACCGCCGTGGGGCGCCCCGTCCGACGAGGTCGTTGCGCTCTTCGAGGAGCGGTCCGGCATCGACCTGGAGGTCGCCACGGTGGACATCAACACGTCCCGCGACCGCGTGCTGACCGCGACGGCGGGCAGGACCAATCCCGCCGACGTGATCTTCGTGAGCGCGGACACCTTCGCCGCGTTCCAGAGCGCGGGAGCGATCGCGGCCCTGGACGACCTGGCTCCGGCCGACATGCTCGGCGGCCTCGCCGGCGTCGACCAGTTCGTTCTGGACGGCGTCCTGTGGGCCGTGCCGCTCTACCAGCAGATGGTGATGATCGACTACGACACCACCTCGCTCGACGCGATCGGCCTGACCGCCGCGGACATCGCCACCTGGGACGACTTCGAGGCGGCGCTGCTGGCCATGAAGGAGCAGGGGCTGTACGAGTATCCCTACGCCGCCGGCATCCGTCCCTGGACCTGGTACCTGATCGCGCTGTCCTCGGGGTCGGAGCTGTTCGACGCGGACAACGATCCCGTGTTCGACGATCCGTCCGACCCGGGCCATGCCGCGTTCGTGCGGGTGATCGACTGGTTCGAGAAGGGGCTGATCTCGCCGGAGCGGCTGAGCTCGGCCAATCCTCACCCCAGCTTCTGGGCGGGACAGGCCGCGTTCCACCAGGCATGGCAGGGGGCCCTGGGGATCGCCAACAACCCGGAGCGCTCCCAGGTCGCCCCGAACGCGGACTACCTGCTGCTGCCCGACCAGCACCACACGTGGCTGCTGCCGGCCGGGCTCACGGTGAGCGCGTTCACGGACCATCCGGAGGCGGCGATGGAGCTGGTAGAGTTTTTCGCCGGAGAGGACATGCAGCGCTTCCTGTTCGACGCCAACGGCCTGTTTCCGGCGAGCACGGCGGTGTTCCAGGCGTTGGGCGATGCCGATGCCATCGACGGCTTCGAGGCGATGAACGAGCAGGCCAAGTACATCGTCACGATTCCGTATGATCAGCCGTGGTACATCGAATTCGAGAAGGAAGCCGAGCAGCTCATGCTGCGCGCCGCCCGCGGTGAGCAGGCGCCTGAGGACGCGCTGGCCGAGCTGGCCGAGTTCGCGCGCGAGTTGAAGGCGGACTACGAATAGGGGACTCAGGAGGGGCCGCTCGCGCGACCCGCGAGCGGTCGGAAGCCGGGCTTCAGGCGATTGGAGCCCGGCTCTCTCGTGCCCTCGACCGGCCGCGGGTGCTGGCGGGCGCGGTGCTGGTGCCGACGCTGGCCCTGGTGGTCCTGTTCGGCCATATCCCCGCGCTCTCCTCGCTGCGGCTGGCCTTCTCGCGCTACAACATCAAGCAGCCGGCGCGGCGCGGCTTCGTCGGCCTGGACAACTTCGTCCACGTCCTCACCGACGACGCCTTTCACGCCGCGCTGGGGCGCGTGGCCTACTTCATGGCCACGGCCATCGTTGCCGTGCTCGCGATCGGGCTGGTCTTCGCGCTGGTGCTCAACCGCGATTTCCGCGGGCGTGCGCTGTTGCGGACGGTGATCATCATCCCGTGGGCGATCCCGCCGGTGGTGTCCGGGCATGCGTGGCGCTGGATCTTCAACGGCGAGTACGGCGCGCTGAACGGACTGCTGTGGCAGGCAGGCGTCATCGACGAGTACCGGTTCTGGCTCACCGAACCGCTCACCGCGCTCTCCGCCGCGGTGCTGGTGTTCGTGTGGCGCTTCGTGCCCTTCGTGGCCGTGCTGTTCCTGGGCGCACTGCAGACCATTCCCGCCGAGCTGTATGAGAGCGCCGCCGTCGACGGCGCCGGCCCCGTGCGCCGCTTCCGGCACGTCACCGTGCCCGCGGTGACGGCCATCGCCGCGATCGCGCTGGTCCTCACCGGCATCACGGCATTCAACGTGTTCGACGAGATCTATGCGCTCACCGGACCGCAGGAGATCACGCGCACGCCGATGATCTACAACTACGAGACGACGTTCGTGCGCGGCCGCTTCGGCCGAGGGGCGGCGATGGCGTACCTCTCCGGCCTGGTGCTGTTCGCCCTGTCCATCGTCTACATGCGGCTGGCGCTCCGCGAGCGGGACGTGTAGGGGACGTCGTGCCCGCCTCCTCGCTGTCGATCGCCGGCGCACCGCCGGTCCGCCGCGTGCTGTCGCGCGGCCTGCTCTGGACGCTGGTGGCGCTGATGACGGCCTGGAGCCTGGGACCGATCGTCTGGATCTTCATCTCCTCGATCTCGGTGCGCGCGGAGCTGTACTCGGTGCCGCCGCACTGGATCCCGCATGAACCGACCCTGGCGCCGTATCGGACGGTGCTGTTCGAGGGCGAGGGGTTCCGCGGCGCCGCCGGGCAGGCGGCGGCGGAGCTGTTCCGCGCGGGGCTGCTCAATTCGCTGATCATCAGCACCTCGACGACGCTACTGGTGATGGCGCTGGCGCCGCTGCTGGGCTACGTGTTCGGCCGGATCGAGTTCCCCGGCCGCCGCGCCCTGTTCTACTTCGTGCTGGCGCTGATCGCGTTGCCGGGCTGGCCGATCATCATCGGCCTGTTCCCGATGATGTCGTCGCTGCGGCTCCTCGATACCCGGCTCGGGCTCGTCATCCTGCTGTTCACCTACCGGATCCCGTTCGAGATGTGGTTCATGACCGGCTACTTCCGTGCCGTGCCGGCGGAGATCGAGGACGCGGCCCGCGTCGACGGCTGCACGCGCCTGCAGGCGCTCTATCGCGTCACCATCCACATGGTCCGGCCGGGCATCGTCGCGGTCTCCATCATCTCGTTCCTGCACTCCTGGAACTTCTTTCTGGTGCCGCTGATCATGGCGTACACGCTGAGCTCCAAGCCCCTGACGGTCACGATCACGGAGTTCATCGGCCAGTACTACGTGCACTGGGACCTGATGTCGGCGGCCACCATCCTGGCCATCGTGCCGCCGGTGGTGATGGTCATCCTGTTCCAGCGGCACATCGTCCGCGGGCTGTCGGCGGGAGCGATCCGGTGAGGCCGGCGGTCCGGTTTGGGGCCGACGTGCTGCTGCATCGGCCTGAGGGCGCCGCGTTCCGGGAGCGGCTGCGCGGGCGGCGCGTGGCGCTGGTGGCCCACCCGGCCAGCGTCGACGCGCGCCTGCGGCCGGTCTGGGAGCTGATCGGCACGCTCCCGGACGTGCGGCTCACGGCGCTGCTGTCGCCACAGCACGGCTTTGCCGGTGAGAAGCAGGACGACATGGTGGAGAGCGCCGACGCGTACCATCCCGAGCTCGGAGTGCCGATCCTCAGCCTCTACGGCGGGACGCGCCGCCTGCGTCCGGAGTGGATCGACCGGTTCGACGTGCTGCTGTTCGACCTGCAGGACGTGGGTGTTCGCGTCTACACCTTCCTGACCACCCTGGGCTACCTGCTCGAGGATCTGGCCGGACACGCCGACCGCGAGCTGTGGGTGCTGGACCGGGCCAACCCGGCGGGCCGCTGCGTGGAGGGGCTGGCGCTGCAGCCCGGCCAGGAGAGCTTCGTCGGCTTGGCGACCCTGCCCATGCAGCACGGTCTGACCATGGGCGAGTGCGCGTGCTGGTATCGCCGCTTCGCCGGTCTGGACGTGCGGCTGGAGGTGGTGCCGATGCTCGGCTGGGATCCGCACGCGCCATGGCCGGCGGAGCGGGTCTGGCTGCAGCCGAGCCCGAACATGCCGTCGCCGGCGACGGCGCGTGCCTACCCGGGCACCGTGCTGCTGGAGGGTACGACGCTGAGCGAGGGCCGCGGCACCACGCGCCCGCTGTCGCTGGTCGGCCACCCGCGGGTCGACTGGTCCGCGGTCAGGCGGCGCCTGGAGGAGCGCTGCCCGGAGCTGCTGGCCGGCCTGGTGATGCGCGACGTCTGCTTCGAGCCGACCTTCCACAAGCACGCCGGGCGGCCGTGCCCGGGCTTCGAACTGGTGACCGCCGATCCGGTCTACGACCCGGTCCGGTGCCGCCCGTACCGGCTGATCGCCGCCATCCTCCGGACCGTTCGGGAGCTCCATCCCGGCCTGCCGCTGTGGCGGGACCCGCCCTACGAGTACGAGACCGATCGCCTGCCGATCGACGTGATCGCAGGCGGCCCGGCCCTGCGCCGCTGGGTGGACGGTGCGGACGGCGAGCCGCCGGAAGCCTGGGAGGGCAGGCTGCGGGCGGACGAACGTGCGTGGGCGAGGTTGACCGAGCCCTTCAGGAGATACTGAGCGTCGTTCAGGAACCGTTGCGCGGCAGGGGCAGGTCGACGCGGTTGTGGCCATTCTGTTGTGAGGCCAGGATTCCCAGCAGGATCTCGAGCGTCCAGCGCGCGTCGGTGCCGGGCGACACCAGGGTTTCGCTGCCTGAGTCCAGGGCTGCCACCAATTCGTCGACCGCGGCGAGCTGGTTGACGTACAGGTAGTCGCCGGGCACCAGCTCCGCGGCGCGCAGCTCCCGGTTCATGCCGCTGCCGCCGCTGGTGAGGATGCGGCCATGCTCGCCGTGGAACTCCACCCGGCCGCGCTCACAGGTGATGCTGAGGATCCCGGCGTTGAACTCGGTCTTGTAGCCGCTGAAGATGCCGCGGATGTCGTCCTCGAAGCCGATCAAGGCAGTGGCATACGGGTCCTGGGCCGGGTCCTTGCCGCCGTCGCCCTGGTAGCGGTCGAAGTGGTCGAACCCGGGCTCGAGCTTCGCGCTGACCCAGCGCGGCTCGGCTCCGGCGAAGAAGCAGAGCAGGTCGATCATGTGGGTGCCGTTGCGGAACATCATGGCGCGGGGGCCATAGTGCTCGACCGCCACGGTACGCACCGCGCCCAGCGCGCCGGAGGCCACCATGCGCTGCGCTTTGGAGTGGGAGGCCGACCAGCGGCGGGTGTGGTCCACAGACAGCAGCACGCCGTTGCGCGCGCACGCCTCGATCATCCGGTCGGCGTCCTCCAGCGTGGTGGCGATCGGCTTCTCGCAGAAGATCGCCCGTGCGCCCGATTCGGCAGCGGCCACGGTCAGGTCGGCGTGGACGTGGTCGCCGGTGACGACGCTGACGATGTCCGGCTTCTGCTCTGCCAGGAGCTTGGCGAAGTCGGTGTGGACGGCGACGTCGGGAAGGTCCGGCCACGTCTCCCGGAACTCGTCGAGCGCCTCGCTGCGCAGGTCGCAGACGCCGACCAGCTCGGTGCGCGGGTGCTCGGCGTAGCAGGACACGTGGGAGCGGCCCATGGGGCGTCGCAGACCGCCGCTGAGGACCTCTGCGCGCCTGGCGCCGATGCCGGTGAGGCCGACGACCGCGGCCCGGTAGATCTGTTCCATTCCCCGGATGATACCCGTCAGGGTGTCGGCCCGGCCACCACGTCGCCGGCGCGGACGGTCAGGCGCGGCACCCAGCGCACGCCGTGCCGTTCCACGCCGTCGACATCGCGCAGCGGCACCGGGTTACCTCCCTCGGCCTGCTCCAGCACGGCCAGATCCGCGCAGGTGCCCGGCCGCAGCGAGCCGACCTCGCTGTCCAGTCCCAGCACCTCGGCGGGGCGCAGGGTCGCGCGGCGAAAGGCCTCGCGTTCCGGCATGCCGGCCGCGATCACCTTGGAGACCGTGAGCGCCAGGTCGTGCTGCGGGCGGGAACCGACGTGGCGGTGGTACTGGTCGCTGGAGATCGTGTCGGGCCAGAACCCTTCGCCGATGGCCGCTTCCGCGACCGGGAAACTGAACGAGGCCATGCCGTGGCCGATGTCGAACAGCACCCCGCGGGTCCGAGCCTCGCGGACGCAGGCGCGCACGCGGCCGTGCCGCACCAGGCCCTCCGGCAGCGGGTTGAAGCAGTAGGTGACCACGTCGCCGGCGCGCAACAGCGGGAGCTGCTCGTCCAGCGGCCAGTCGGGGTCCATGCGCGTGCCGAACAGCAGCGGCCGGCGGGTGCGCCCGGCGGCCTTCAGCGCCCGATCGAGCAGGGGATGCGGGTCCATGCCGATCGAGGGGCCGGTGTTCACGGCGATCCCCCAGATGTCCGCGCCGCCGTCCTCGATCGCGGCGACGCACGCGTCCACGTCGGCGTCTGCCAGCGAGCCGTAGGGGCGGTCGGGATCGGACTCGCCGCGCCGCGACAGGTGGATGGCCAGGCGCACCCGCGTGCGGCTGGCGGCGATCACCCGGTCGCGATAGTCCGGCCAGTTGCCCGCCCCGGCGTCGCCCTGCGAGAGCACCGTGGTCGTGCCGCGGGGCAGCAGGTGCACGTCCGGATCGATGCCGTAACGCGACCCGCCGCGCGCTGGATGGGCGTGCAGGTCCACCAGGCCTGGGATCAAGAGCCCGTCCGGGAAGCTCACCCACTCACGGGTCGTGCCACTAACGTCCGGTCCCGCCGCCGCGATGCGGCCCCCGCGTACGGCGACCGCTCCCGGTCCGTCGAATCCGGCGGCGGCGCACAACACACGGCCGGCGCTGATGATCAGATCGTACCTCGCGGAGTCGTCCCGTGGTTTCACGGCGTGAAGAAGAAGGTGTCGGACCGCATGGTGGCCAGGCCGATCTGGGAGATGCCGCCGCGTCCCCGGCCGCCGGGCCGGGTGTCGGCGATGTGGCGCGGCTCTCCACTGGAGCGGCCCTCGTACCACATGTAGTACACCCCGTCGATCTTCTCGGTGGTGCCGTACCAGATGCCGCAGTCGTCCCAGGTGCTCTCGGGGCCGCGCTCGAAGACCGGATTGCCGGGGTAGCGGGTCCAGGTGACCAGGTCGTGCGAGGCCGCGACGCCGAAGTGCCAGGGCGTGTCCTCGTGCCGGTCGCTGCCCGCGTACACCATGTACCAGAGGCCGTTGTCGCGGAAGATGCGGTGGGTGGTAACCGTCAGCCCTTCCCAGCTACCCGGCTCGCCCACGCCCAGCACGATCTGCCGCCGGGTGTGGTCGAACCGGTAGGGGTCGGGCGAGCGCACCAGGCAGATGTCGGTGCCGCCGCGCGGATCCAGCGCGGAGTAGAACATCCAGTACTCGCCGGCGTGGTGCACGACCTCCGGCGCGGCCGCGAACGCCGGGATCAGCGGCTCGTCGGCCCAGCGCTCGAAGCGCAGCCCGTCGCCCGACACCGCCAGGCCGATGCTCTTGACGGAGTGGCCCCACCCGCGGCCCACGCTGCCCGGCCGCTCCTGCGGCACCGCCGTGTAGTACAGCAGGTACGTGCCGTCCGCCACCACGATGGCGGGATCCAGTGCTCCCATGTCGTCGAAGCTCCCGGCCGGGCCCGGACGGGTCACGGGGTTGCCAGGGTGCTCCTGCCACGTCACCCCGTCGAACCGTTCCACAGGGCAGGTGAGCAGCCCGATGGCCGCGTTGACCGTGCCGTCGTCGTGCTTGGCGTTGCCCCGGAAGTAGAGCCGCCACTGGTCGCCGACGCGGATCACGTCGGCATTGGCGGTCACGAAGTTGTGCCACGTGCCCGGCTTCACGGGGATGATCGGATTGGCCGGGTGCCGCTGCAGCGTCATGCCGCCGCCTCCCGGCGATAGCGGATCGACAGCTCCAGCTCGCGCAGGTACACGGCCGGCTGCACCTGTCGGTTCTTGTGCGTCAGTTCGATCGTGAACATGTTCACCCCACGCCGCGGTGTGCGGCGGCGCAGATCATAGACCAGATCGACGAAGGCGCTGTTGGGGCCGGTCGGCGCGCCCGGCTGCAGGGTCGGGGCGTCGCGCAGTTGGTCGATGGCGATGCCGTTGAGCCGCACGGCCAGACCGTCCACCGGCGTCAGGTTCACCAGCAACAAGTGCAGGCGCACCTCCGTCAATTCGGCGGCCGGGATCTCCTCCAGCGCGTCGGCCACCTTGAGCTGCAGCTCGACCGGTTCCCCCTCCGCCAGCACCAGCGGTAGCGACGCCGGCTGCGCCAGGTGCGCGTCCGGGTGTCCGACGCCGCCGCCGGGAACCTCGAAGTCCAGGCAATACAGCTTGTCGCGGCGCTCCAGCGCGTCGGCCGAGCGCCCGTCCCGCAGGATCGCTCCGTCGAGGTGGCGGCCGTGGCGGGCGACCTGGTCCCACAGGTTGAACACGTAGATGCCGTGGGCCCCGTCCAGGTAGGCGTTGGCGGCCAGCGCGCGCCACAGGTTGACCGGCATCCCCTCCGGCACGCCGCGCTTGCCCTCGCGATTGTGCCGGCTCTCCTTGAGCACGCCGTAGTCGGCATCCGACTCCGTCCCATCCGGATCAGGCAGCCGGTCCTCGTCCTGCAGCGCGCGGGTCTGTTCCCAGGTCTGGTTGGGCATCACGGTGTCCACGCCGGCCAGCACCTGGCAGCGCGTGCCGCGGCTGACGGCGGCCAGCGGGCGCAGGTCGGTCTCGAACTTGTTGGTGCGCGTGGGACTGGGGATCAGCACGTCGAGCAGACCGTCGCTCACCCAGGTCTCCACGTCGAGGCCGATGGCGTCGCAGCCGCCCAGGGCGGTGGGGCAGCGGGCCGCCATGCCCAGGTGCCGGCCGCGGCGGCGCCCGGCCTCGTCCAGGACCACGCGCACCTCGCGCACGAAAGCGGTCATGAGCGGGCGGCCGGCGGCGACCCGGGCAGGGTGGAAGAAGAACGGGTTGCGCATGAAGTCGAGCTCCACTCCGTCGACCTCGAAGCGGGAAGCGATGTCGGTGATGATCGACACCCACCAGGCCCTGACCTCAGGTTGCGCGTAGTCGAGCAGATCGGCGGAGAACACGCTGCCCGGCCAGTTCCGGCCGATGCGGTACTCGGGATGGCGGCGCCAGAGCTCCGAGGTGAGCGGGCTGGCCTCCGCGCCGCGCTGATGGTTCCACAACTGGTCGGGATGGGGTATGCCGAAGTCGACCGCTCCCGGCGCCGGTGCGTCCACGGGCGGCGGGAAGGCGAAGTGGCCGTCGTTCATGCGCAGCGACGCGTACAGGTGCATCCCGTGGCGGTGGCAGCGCCCGCACACGAGAGCCAGCGGCTCCTGGCCCGCGGCGCGCAGGCTGCGCAGCGTGGTGTGCGCCATCCACTCCTGCACGGTGGGGAACACCTGCTGCCCGGTATCCAGGTCCTCGGCCACGCCGGAGCCGTACCAGAAGCGGGTGTTGCCGGCGCCCCAGCACAAGAGGTCGGCGCCGGCCATGCGGTCCACGGCGGCGCGCAGGAACCCTTCAGCGCTCAGCGGCACCTGCCGGTACTGCCAGAGCGATGCGCCGTCGTCGTTGACGGCTACCCGGTAGCGTCGCCCGACCCCGGTTGGGGCGGCGTCTGCCACGCTGCGGCTCAGTCGAGCGAGAACAGGGCCGCTTCGATGTAGCGTACGGTGTCGCCCGGATCGCTCCAGTAGTAGACGCTGATGATGCGGCCGTCGGCGAGCTGGACCGTGCACGGCTCGCCGATGTCGGAGTAGGGCTCTTCGAACACCGAACCGTCGTGTGCCCAGGCCTGCAGCATCGGGCGCGAGCCGGGGATGTGCTCGCCGTCGCGCACCGACCACCCTTCGTGGTCGCTCCAGGTGCGCCCGTCGTCGTCGCTCACCGCCACGCGCATGCTGGGGATGTGGCGGTCGCTCCACGTGAACAGCAGGCGCCCGTCCTGCAGCCGGATGGTGCTGGTGGCGGAGCCGGTCACCCGGAACGGCAGCGACTCCAACTCGCTCCAGGTGCGCCCGGCGTCCTGCGATCGGGCAAGCCACGCGTTCACTTCCCGCGCTTCTCGGCCGTCCGGCAGGTCGATGAACTCCTCCGAGTGCATGACCGCCAGAATCTCTCCGTCCGGCAGCGGCACCAGCGACGCCTGGTGATAGCGCCGCCTTCCGCGCGGGTCGAGGGCCACGATCGAGCCGTCGCCCCAGGTCAGCCCGCGGTCATGGGAGCGCACCACGCACTGCGGGTGCTGCTGCGGCGCGGCGGGATCGGAGCCCAGGCTGCCGCACAGGGGCGCCAGCAGGGTGCCGTCGGCCAGTTCGATCATCGGCGCGTGAATGGCCGAGTGGCTGAGCGGCGACGGGGTCAGTGGCGTCGGCTCGTCCCAGGTGCGGCCGCCATCGCGTGATCGGCGCGCGAAGTCGATGTAGCTCCGCTCCGCGCTCCAGCCGGCGCCGTCCTGCAGGACGGCCGTCTTCGGCTGCGTCTGCAGGACGTTGAGGGCGTAGATGAACAGCACCAGACCGCCGCTGGCCGCGCTCGCCGAGCACTGCTCCATGGGGAAGGTGTCGGTGAGGTGCTGGCAGCCGGACAGCGGCCAGGTCAGTCCGCCGTCACTCGAGCGGATCAGCGATCCCCGGCAGTCCGGCTCCGAGTGATTGTGACCGGCTCCCTTCTCGGGCGGCCCGTAGCGGGCCTCGCGGAACGATACCAGCAGATCTCCGTCGGCCAGCCGGGCGATCTCCGGGAACGCGGCGTTCCACTCGCGTGCGGGGTCTCGATACACGGTGACGTGTTGCAGATCACGTACCATTGGGTTCCTCCTCGGTCGTTGGTGTGCTTCCCGCGGAAGGCGGGGTGATTCCGGCGAGCCGGAGCTGCTCCGCGAAGTGACACGCCGCGAAGTGGCCGGGCTCTCCGTCCACGGGCACCAGCGGCGGCACCTCCTGCCGGCAGATGCTCTCCGCGTAGCGGCAGCGTGGATGGAAGCGGCAGCCAGGCGCCGGATTGGCCGGCGAAGGCACATCCCCTTCCAGCAGCACCCGCTCCTGGGCGTCCGCCGCCGGACGGTAGCGCGGGATGGACGCCAGCAGCGCCTCGCTGTAGGGATGGCGGGGCCGCCGGTAGACGCGGTCGGCCGGCCCGTACTCCACCAGTTTGCCGACGTACATCACCGCCACCCGGTCGCTCAGGTGGTGCACGACGGTCAGGTCGTGGGAGATGAACAGGAAGGTCAGTCCCAGCTCCCGCTGCAGGTTGCGCAGCAGGCGGATGATCTGTGCCTGCACGGAGACGTCGAGCGCCGACACCGGCTCGTCGCAGACGATGAATTCCGGCTCCAGGCTCAGCGCGCGGGCGATGCCGATGCGCTGCCGCTGGCCGCCGGAGAACTCGTGCGGGTAGCGGTACAGGTACTCGCTGCTCAGGCCCACCGATTGTAGCAGCGCCTCGATGCGCTGCTGGCGGTTGGGGAGCTTGTGGATCAGCAGGTACTCGCCGACCACCTCGCCCACCGGCATGCGCGGGTTCAGCGACGAAAACGGGTCCTGGAAGATGATCTGCACCCGGCGCCGCATCTCGAACATGCGCTCGCGCGGCAACGCCAGCAGGTCGACCATGGAGCCGTCCTCGCGGTAGCGGACGCTCCCGCCGGTGGCACGCTCCAGGCGGATGAGGGTGCGGCCCAGGGTGCTCTTGCCGCAGCCGCTCTCACCCACCAGGCCGAGCGTCTCGCCCCCGCGGATTGCCAGGTCGACGCCGTCCACGGCCTTGATCTGGCCCACGACGCGCTGCAGGAAGCCGTGCTTGATGGGAAACCAGGTGCGCAGGTCCTGCGTCTCCAGCAGGGTTCCGTTGGACGGGGACGTGGGTTCAGGCATAGAGCCAGCACCGCACCTTGCTGCGTCCGTGCATGACCTCGGGCGGCGTCTCCCGGCACTGCTCCCACGCCCGCGGGCAGCGCGCCGCGTACGGGCAGCCGGTGACCTCCTCGAACGGTCCGGGGACGGTGCCGGCGATCGGATCGACATCCTCTCCGGAGCTCTCGCCGACGATGAACGAGCACGCCAGCAGGCCCTGCGTGTAGGGGTGCTTGGGATCCTCGAAGATGGCCGCCACCGGGGCGTCCTCGACTACCTGCCCCAGGTACATCACCAGCACGCGGTTGCACAGCTCACCCACCACGCCCAGGTCGTGCGTGATCCACAGGATCGCCATGCCCAGCTTGTCGCGGCCCTCCTCCACCAGGTGCAGGATCTGCGCCTGGACGGTGACGTCCAGGGCGGTGGTCGGCTCGTCCGCGATCAGCAGGCGCGGGTTGCACACCATGGCCATGGCCAGCATCACCCGCTGGCGCATGCCGCCCGAGAGCTGGTGGGGGTAGCGGTCGACCACCTGTTCGGGATCGGGCATGTTGACGCCGCGCAGGGCCGCGACCGCCATCTCCCGAGCGGTCAGCTTGGAGACCGCCTGGTGGTGGAGGATGGTCTCCATGATCTGAAAGCCGACCGAATAGGAGGGGTTGAGCGAGGTCATCGGCTCCTGGAATACCATCGTGACGTCGCCGCCGCGGATGGCGCGCATCTCGCGGCTGTCGAAGCCCAGGGTGGTGACGTCGGTGGCCCGGCCGTCCTCGCCGTGAAGCCAGATGTGTCCGTCGCTGATGCGCCCGTGGGGGCGCGACACCAGGCGCATGATGGACAGCGCCGTCACGCTCTTGCCGCACCCGCTTTCGCCCACCACCCCCACGGTCTCGCCGCGGGCCATGGTGAAGTCCACGCCGCGCACGGCGCGAACGACGCCCAGGTGGGTCTGGAACTCGACGTGCAGGTTCTCCACCCGCAGCAGGGACGCCGTCTCATCCATCGCCGATAACCATCAGTTGTAGGGATCCGCGGCGTCCCGCAGCCCGTCTCCGAGGAAGTTGAAGGCGGCCACGGTCAGGATGATTACCACTCCCGGCAGCATGATCCAGGTCGACAGCAGGATGGCGTTGAGGTTCTGAGCCTCGTTGATCAGCAGTCCCAGGCTGGTCAGCGGCGGCTGGATCCCCAGGCCCAGGAAGCTGATCGCGCTCTCGCCCAGGATCATCCCCGGCAGGGCGATGGTGCTGACCACGATCAGGTGGCTCATCACGTTGGGCACCACGTGCTTGCGCATGATGAAGCGGGCGTCGGCACCGCCGGCGACGGAGGCGCGGATGTAGTCGCGCTCGCGGATGCTCAGCACCATCCCGCGGATCTGGCGCGCCAAGCCGGTCCAGCCGATCAGCGCCAGCACCGACACGATGCCGAAGAACCGCCAGGTCGAGGGCCAGTCCGGCGGCAGGATGGCGGCAAGAGCCAGCCACAGCGGCAGGGTGGGGATGGAGCTGATCATCTCGATGAGGCGCTGGATGAGCATGTCCGTGCGGCCGCCGTAATACCCGGAGATGGTGCCGATGATCACGCCGAGCAGGGTGCTCAGGGCGACGCCGAACACGCCCACGCTCAGCGTGATGCGCCCGCCGTAGATGATGCGGCTCAGCATGTCCCGGCCGCGGTAGTCGGTGCCCAGCAGGTTGATGTGGGCGCCTTCGCCCTCGACGCCGAACAGCTTGGTGCGCAGGCGCTGCGCGCCGATGCCGAACTGGGCGCGAGGCCGTTTCACGAAGAAGCGGATGGGGTGGCGGGCTGATTCATCCCGTTCATAGACGAGCTGGAAGTCCTGGTTGACGGCCTGCTTCGTGCCGTACACGAACGGGCGCTGCAGCCGGCCCTCGGGATCGAAGAACTGAATGGGCTGCGGCCGCATGTACACGCGCTCCGAGGACTCCGACGGAGGATACGGCGCGAAGAAGCCGGCGAAGATGTAGACCGTGTAGCTGAGCGTCAGGAATGCCAGGGCCACGAGGGCCAGCTTGTGCTGGCGGAACTTCCGCCACGCCAGGGTGCGTCCCGTCACCCGCTTGGCGCGTCGCGCCGGCGCCTGCTCCGCCGTCCGCGGCTCCGTCGTTGCCACCGGCGTTTCCCGTGCGGGGCTCCTCACCTACTCGAATCCGCCTATTCGAATCTGACCGTGGGGTCGAGCCACGCCAGCACGATGTCGGCCAGCAATGTGCCAACTTGCAGCAGGATCGTGGCCATCAGCAGGAAGGTGCCGGCGACATAGCTGTCCTGATGGGTCAGGCCCTGGTAGAACATCAGGCCGACGGTGGGCAGCACCAGCACGATGCTGATGATGGTGTCGCCCGAGATCAGTTCCGACAGGGTGTTGCTCATTCCCATCACCCAGGGGTGGAGGGCATTTCTGAGGGCATGGCGGTACACCACCAGCCGCTCCGGCAGTCCCTTGGCGCGCGCCGTCTGCACGTAGGGCTGGTTGAGCTTGTCCAGCAGGTTGCCGCGGATGATGCGCATGCCGGCGCCGGCACCGGTGACCAGCCCGACGGCCAGCGGAATGCTGAGGTGCTTGAGCAGATCGATCAGCTTGCCGAAGCTCCATTCGGCGGCCACATAATTGGACGAGAACAGGCCGCCTACCTCCTGGCCGAAGACGAACACCATGACCGTCATGAAGATCAGAGCCAGGAAGAATCCGGGCGTCGCCATGCCCAGAAAAGCCACGACATTGGCGACGTAGTCGAACAGCGAGTACTGGTGGCGGGCGGAGTAGATCCCCAGCGTGAAGCTGGCGGTCAGGCCCACCATCAGCCCCAGCACGCTCATCAGGATCGTCCAGCCCATGCGCTCCAGGATCAGCGTGTGCACCGGCCGCGCCACCTGGAACGAGTAGCCGAAGTCGCCGCGGGTGACGATGTTGAACATCCAGGCGGCGTAGCGCGCCAGGACCGGACGGTCCAGTCCGTACTGGACCCGCAGTTCTCCCAGAGCCCTGAGCTGGGCCTCCTTCTCCGCCTCCGACATGTTCAGGTTGGCGCGTATGCTCGACTCGTAGACGCTGACGAAGTCGCCCGGCGCCAGGTCGATCACCAGGAAGCAGACGAACGACAGCACCAGGGTCACCGGCAGCATGTAGATCAGACGCCGGACGATGTAGCGCGCCATGTTGTGCTTAGAAGCGGTGGGGGCGAGGTGCCCCCACCGCCGATAGACGACTTAGCAGAGGGTTACTTGATCTCGAACCACTGCCACATGCGCATCGCGATGTACTGATCCCAGCTCTGCCGCATGATGCCGCCGGCCTTGAGCTCCGGCACGTAGAAGTACGGAACGTTGCCGAGCGTGTTGTCCACGACCACGGTCTCGGTCACGCCGCCGCGGGCGAACGCCTGCCGCGGCGCGTTGGCCGCGCCCCAGGCGACGAACTGGTCCATCGCCGTCTCCAGATCCAGGTCGCCTGCGAAGTAGGCGTCGCGGATCTTCATGCCCTCGACCTGCCAGTCGAACAGCTCCGTCGACTTGGTGCGCGGCAGCATCGGGTTGGGGTCGCCGTCGTTCTCGGGATACAGGCCGCCGCCGTTGCGCAGCGTGGACTCGAAGCCGGCCTGGTTGCTCCAGCCGCCCCACAGGAACGAGCTGTTGCCGCGCATCTCGTACTCGCCGGTCACGACCAGGGTCTCGTTCATCACCACTTCGTTCATCGGGTTGACCGCAACCTTGAAGCCCATCTGGTTGAACTGCTCACCGGCGCCCTCGATCCAGCGTACGCGCATCCAGTCATGGGACGGCGCGACGATCAGCCACTCGATGTTCTTGCCCGCCTGGGGCGACCCGGCCGGGTACTCGCGATAGCCGTCGCCGTCCGAGTCCATCAGGCCCAGCTCGTCGAACACCGCTGCCGCAGCGTCACGGTCGAAGGTCTCCACGTGGCTGTCCGCGTACTGCGGATACGCCGCGAGCATGGCCGGCGAATGCAGCGGCTTGTAGGCCGGACAGACGATGCAGGTGTGCATGCCCATCGCGTCGGTGTCCAGGCCCGTGCTCAGCGCCATGACGAAGTCGGGATTCTGAAACAGCTCCCGCAGGCCGTCCTCGGGGGTGTCCAGGTTGAGGCGCAGGCCCTGGTAGATGCCCACCTTGCTCAGGGGCAGCAGGCTGTAGTTGCCGCGCTCCTCGTTCTGGCGGATGACGCCCGCCTCCTGGGTGCTGGCCTTGGTGAAGTCGTCCCACAGCTCGTCGGACGCCAGGCCCAGCGCGATGTCGGAACCGTTGGTCTGGTACTTCATCACCACGGTGTCGAAGTACGGAAGCTGCTGCCCCTCGGCGTCCACCTTCCAGTAGTAGGGGTTGCGCTCGAAGATCAGCTTGTCGCCGACCACGTCGACGGGCTGGAACGCGCTGAGGACCGGCGGCCGGTCACGCGGAAAGCGCGCCGAGTTCCAGTCCTCCATGGTGGCTTCCGAGTTGTACGCGGGATGCAGCTTCTCCATCTGGTGCTTGGGCAGCCAGGGGATGGAGACCGACGGCCAGATGGCCGGCGAGAAGAACATCGGGACGATCTCCGGGAACGAGTTCTTCATCGTCACCTTGAAGGTGTACTTGTCGATCTTCTCGAACTCGGGAACGCCGCCGGCGCCGGCCAGAATGCCGCCCTCGGCGAAGTACAGGCCCTCGATGTTCGGGATCTGGGTGCTGGCGATCACGCCGCCGCGCACCACGTCGTCCCAGGTGAACATGATGTCGTCGACCGTGAACTCCACGCCGTCCGACCACTTCACGCCGGGGCGCAGGTGGAAGATGACTTCCTTGCCGTCCTCGGAGATCTCCCAGCTCTCGGCCAGGTTGGGCTCGATGCTGATGTCCGGATGGATGCCGGAGGGATGGCCGATGGTCTCATCGACCTTCCACTGCACGAGCTGCTCCTGCCAGTGCAGGACGCTGCGGGCGTGCTGACCGGTGACCCAGTAGTTGACCGGCAGGTCAAGGTCGGACTCGTGCGGCAGGGTCATCACCGTGGTGGTGTAGGTGCCGATCTCAGGGGCGTCGACGTTGACGTACGGATTGGGCGGGAGGCGCTCCTCTACGGGAGGCAGCTCACCGGCCGCGACCTTCGCCGCGAGTACCGGCGATTCCGAGTACTGCTGGCTGACGCGGCCCATGGCAGCGCAAGCGCCACCGCCGCGAGCACAGCGTACGTAACGATTCGCTTCATTTCGTGCTCCTTGGGAGGGGTTGATCGGCCACTGACGGCGGCCGGCGGCAGGGTAGCAACCGAGCGGCCGTACGCGCAACAGGAAGCCCCAGGCGGCGTGCTTTCCCCGATGCGACTACAGCGCGCGGCCCAGGTCACGGCGCCGGCCAGCAGGACGTCGACCATCACCGTCCAGCGGAGCGGGACAGACGTGAGGGTAGGTCGTGTCACGTCAGGTCAATGAAGCAAGGCCGCCGGACCGGCATAGCCGGCCGACGGCCCCATGACGCCCAACGCGTCTGTTGCTACGGGATTTACTTCGTCCGCGCGTAGGCGGCGTTGTAGATGTCCTCGAGCTGCTTGACTCCGATGCGCTCCAACTGCGCCGTGAAGTCGCCCCACTCGCTCATCGCGCGGCTGCCGCGGATGAAGGTGGCGGCCCCTTCCAGGGCGGCGGCGTCGGCGTCGGCCTTGATCTGCTTGATCTGGTCGAGCTCGTCCGCGGTGAAGGTGAGCACCGGCTCCGGCGGCCGCACCGAGTCGTTGCTGAGGTAGAAGTCGGCCACCTCGTCGGTGAAGACCTTCTCCGGCACGCTGCCGGCCTTGCTCGGGTTCAGCTCCCACAGGGAGTGCACGACGTTGTAGCGGAAGAAGTGGAAGCCCTGCGCCCACATCCACTCCGTGCGACCGCCCTCCGGGAAGTGCGCGTAGTAGCCGTAGCCCAGGTCGTCCAGCTCGCTGGTCACGCCGACCTCGCCGAAGTAGATGTAGTAGACGCCCTCGTCGCTGTAGAGCCAGTCGATCAGCGCGGCCGCGTTCTCGGCGACCTCGGTCTTGGCGCCCAGCGCCCACCTGGCCGCGTCCAGCACGCGCGGGTTCTGGATCGTCGACCAGTAGCGCGTGCCGTTGAACTCCGGCGCCAGGATCGGGATCCACCACGTGTCGGGATCTGCGCGGTCGGTGCCCTGCCATGAGATCTGGCTGTATGGGCCAGTCGTGAAGTAGGCCTTGCCCTGCGACATGATCTCGCGCCACGGGTCCTCGGTCATGGACATGAAGTCGGGATGCATGACCCCGGCGGCCCAGGCCTGCCTGAGGATCTCGATCATGCCGCGGTAGTTGTCCTCGAGCTCGCCGTAGGTCCAGCGGTCGGTCTCCGGATTGAGGTACACGGAGTGGTTGGTGCCGAACATCACGTGGTAGCCGTCGCGGATCCCGCGGCGGGTGACCCACGGATGGTTTTCCGGCCACCGGGCCTTGAACTGGCCCAGCACGTCCAACAGGTCCTGCATGGTCTGGATGTCGGCCTGCGGATCGACGCCCAGCTCGTGCACGGCCGGCGAGATCGACGGCGCGCGGCGGAGCTGCGTGTAGTTGTACACCGACGTGGTCGCGTACTGGTGCCCGTCGGGGGCGGTCATGGCAGAGTCGTACTCCGGGTACTTCTCCCGCCACGTGCTCAGGTTGGGCATCATGTCGAACAGCGTGTCGATCGCGTACAGCGCGCCCTTGGTGCCGAAGTCCATGGCCTCCAGGCGATTGAAGCTGTTCCACATCAGGTCGGGCAGGTCGCCGCTCGCGACCAGGGTCTTGGCCTTCTGCGCGTCGCCGGTGACCAGCTCGATCTCGGCGCCGGCGACCTCCGCGAACTTCGCAACGACGAGGGTCTCCGGAGACCAGTCGGGATTGCGGTCCCAGTAGTTCGCGTAGATCTGCATCGTCGGCGGACCCGTCGCCATGCCCTCCTCTTCGCCGGATCCGAACACCGGCGTCACGGACAGGGCCAGAATCGCCGCGGCGGCGATCAGCAAGGTTGTCTTCATCACGTGCCTCCTTCTGCGCTCCCGCGCAGGTCTGGTACGCCGAGCCTCGGCGTATTCGATTACGGTGTCAACGGTCAGTCCTTGACCGACCCGACCAGGATCCCCTTCACGAAGTACTTCTGCACGAACGGGTAGGCGACGATGACCGGCCATACCGTGACCACGACCGCCGCGAACTTGAACGACTTGAAGAAGCCGACGGCGACGAACCCCGGCACGCCCTGGTCGTCCCAGAGCTGGGCCATGCCGCCCCCGCTGTACTTGCCGATCTCTCCTTCCAGGACGATGCGCCGGAGGATGAGGGTCAGCGGGTGCTTGTCGCGGTCGTTGAGGTAGATCAGAGGAAGGAAGAAGTTGTTCCAGCTCCCCACGACCGCGAACAGGCCGATGGTGGCCAGGATCGGCTTGATCAGGGGCAGCACGAGCGACACGTAGATCTGCAGGTGGTTGGCGCCGTCGATCAGCGCCGCCTCCTGCAGCTCGCGCGTGACGACGGTGCGGACGTTGGCGCGCATCACCAGGATGTACCAGGCGCTGAAGCTGGGCAGCAGGATGACGATCAGCCGGGTGTCCACCAGTCCGAGCTGGTTGACCAGCAGGTACGTGGGGATGAAGTACCCGGGCAGGAATATGGTCAGCACGACGAACACGATCAGCGCCTTGCGGAACGGCAGCGTGCGCTGCTCCAGCACGTAGGCTGCCAGGCTGGTGACCAGCAGGGTGACGGTGGCCGTGCCGAGCGCGTAGATGATGCTGTTCATATAGCTGGTCAGGATGTTGGTGGCGCCGAGCAGGACGTCGTATGCCGTGGCCTGCAGCGGCCCGACCGGAAGCAGCTTGACCTGGTTGAAGGTGATCGCCTCGAAGTCGCTCACCGACACCGAGATGACGAACACGAACGGGTACACCATGGAGATCATCAGCAGGATGATCGCCGCGTGGTTCGCCACGTCGAACGCCATCGAGCCCGGCGTCGCCTTGTACTTGATCATCGGGGGTACCTGATCACCGGCCTGCCGCCCTCACCAGAGTCCATGCTCGTTGACCAGCCGGCTCAGGTAGTTGGCGCCCGCAACCAGCAGCAGTCCGACGATGGCGTTGAACAGCTCCACGGCACCCGCAAACGCGAAGTCCAGGCCGATGATGCCGCGCCGGTAGACGTAGATCGCGAACACGTCGGAGGTGCTCATGTTCGCCGGGTTCTGCATCAGGAACGCCTTGTCGAAGCCGACCTCGATGATGTTCTGCATGCCCAGGATCAACAGGATGGTGATCGTCGGGGCGATGCCCGGCAGCGTCACGTGCCAGGCGCGGCGCACGCGGTTGGCGCCGTCCAGGTAGGCGGACTCGTACAGCTCCGGGTTGACGCCGCCGAGGGCGGCCAGGTACAGGATCGACCCCCAGCCGATCCCCTGCCAGATGCCGGAGCCGATGTACAACGGCCGGAACCAGCGCGGATCGCCCTGGAAGTCGATGGGGTCCAGGTTGAAGAGGCCGAGGAAGTTGTTGATGTACCCGTCGTGGGAGAACCAGGAGTACATCAGGCCGACCACCACCACCACGGAGATGAAATGGGGGAGGTAGGTGACGGTCTGCGCGAACCGCTTGAACGGCTGGCTCCTGATCTCGTTCAGCGACAGCGCCAGCAGGATCGGCATGGGGAAGCCGATCACCATCCCCAGGAAGCCGAGCAGGAAGGTATTCCTGAGCAGGCGCGGGAAGAACGCGCCCGATAGGAAGGAGATGAACCACTTCAGTCCGACCCAGTCCGATCCAAAGAAGCCGTCGACGATGCTGTAGCGCGTGAACGGGATGGTCACCGCGCCGATGGCCGGGATGTACTTGAACAGCAGGAAGCCCAGGATCGCCGGCGCGATCATGGCGTAGAGCATCCAGTGGCGGCGCACGCGCGCCCACAGGTCCCCTTTCGGGCGGGCGACGGCGCGCGCCGGGGCGGTCGCGGGAGCGGCCGGCGCCGAGCTCGCCACTTGACCCTGGTCGCTCATGGATTCCCTGCTGTTCGGATGTGCTACTACGCGCGCGCCCGCCGGTCAACCGGCCGCGCCGCGCCGGCGGTATCCCGAACAGCCGGTTGGTCCCGGGCGCGAAAGCGGTGCGGAGAAGTGGAGCTAGAGCGTGACACACAGGTGTGTAGATGTAGGATCTGGGCATGAGCGGCACGGCCCCCGTGGAGACGCTGGAGCGGCTGGTCCGGCGCCCGGTTCACCTCGTCCAGCGCCAGCCACATATCCCTCCAAGGCGTCTGACGGATTGGCGCGCCAGCGTCTCTTTCCCTGTACAGTCACGCAGATGAGCCCGCATCCCGCGTCGACGTCCGCGATTGTCTTTCCGGCCGCGGACAAGGTGGAATTGCGTGAGGTTCCGCTGCCGCCGCTTGACCCAGGCGACGTGCTGGTCGAGGTCGAGCACACGACGATCAGCGCCGGCACCGAGCTGCACTGTCTGCACGGGACGATCCGCCTGGGCGCAGGCACCGTCCGCTTTCCGTTCACGCCCGGCTACCAGGCGGCCGGCCGCGTGCGCGCCGTGGGCGATGCCGTGACCGAACTCGCGGTGGGGGACCGGGTGTTCAGTGCCCGCAGCAAGCAGCCGCCGGGATGGCAGGGCGGCTGGTGGGCCGGTCACTGCGCCTGGCACGCCGCGGCGGCGGCCGACGTGATTTCCCTGCCGGCCGCTGTCGACACGCGCAGCGCCTCGGCCCTGCTGCTGGCGCAGGTGGGCTACAACGGCGGCACGCGGCCGCCGGTGGCCGCCGGCGACGCCGCGCTGGTCATCGGCGACGGGCTGGTGGGACAGTGGGCGGCGCAGGTGCTGCGCCACCGCGGAGCGCGGGTGATGCTGGCCGGCCACCGCCGCCGGCGGCTGGAGATCGCGGCCGAGCACAGCGCCGACGAGGTGGTCGATACCCATGCCGAGGACCTCGGCGAGCGGGTCCGGAGCCGCGTCCCGGCAGGCCTCCGCATCGCGGCGGAGACCACGGGGAAGACCGATCTCATCCGCGACGCTGCAGCCCTGCTGGTACACGACGGTCATCTTGTCGTCCTGGGTTACTATTCGCCGGGCGCCTGCGAGGTTGACATCCACTGGCTGCGGGCGGGAGAGACCACGACCCACTTCCCGAACGGCCAGCGGCGTGACCGGATGGAGCGGACGCTCGCCCTGATCGAGCAGGGAGTGGTGAAGGTGGACGAACTGGTCACCCATCGCTTCGCGCCGGAGGATGCCGCGGCCGCCTACCGGATGCTGCAGCACGACGGGAACGTGCTGGGAGTGGCGATCGATTGGAGCCGATAAAGAGATACGACGGATGCAGGTGGAACCGACGAGCGCTGACAAGGCCGAGATCGAGCGGCTGAACGCCGTCGCCGACGGCGGCGCGGAGGCGTTGCTGCGCGCCTTGGTCGAGCGCCATGGCCGCGCCGTGAAGCTGGCCTCCTCGCTGGGCGCGGAGGACCAAGTGCTGAGCCACATGCTGCTCGGCATCGACCCGCACGCATCCATCTTCGTGCTGGACACCGGACGCCTGCACCAGGAGACCTACGACCTGATGGCGCGCATGATGAGCCGCTACCGCATGCACTACGAGGTGCTGTTCCCGGCGTCCGGCGCCGTGCAGGAGATGGTGCGCGACGCCGGCCCCAACCTCTTCTACGAGAGCGTGGAGCAGCGCCACCGCTGCTGCGGCGTCCGCAAGGTGGAGCCGCTGCGCCGCGCGCTCGCAGGCGCCGCGGCATGGGTCACCGGGCTGCGCCGCGCGCAGAGCCCGGACCGCGCTGGCACGCCGTTCGTGGAGTGGGACTCCGCGCACGGCGCGATCAAGGCCAGTCCGCTGGCCGAATGGGCTGACGAACAGGTGTGGGACTACCTGCGCGCCCACGACGTGCCCTCCAATGTCCTGCACGACCGCGGCTTCCTGAGCATCGGCTGCGCTCCCTGCACGCGCGCCGTCGAGCCGGGCGAGGACCCCCGCGCCGGGCGCTGGTGGTGGGAGCAGGACGCGGTCAAGGAGTGCGGGCTGCACGTTGCCCCAGATGCCGTATGAGGGCCGCCTCGTGACGCCGCCCCGATGACCGCGCTGCAGCGCCTGGAGGCGCAGAGCGTCTACATCCTGCGCGAGGCGTACCGGGAGTTCTCGCGCCTGTGCATGCTGTGGTCGATCGGCAAGGACTCGACCGTGCTGCTGTGGCTGACCCGCAAGGCGTTCTTCGGCGCGGTCCCGTTCCCACTGGTGCACATCGACACCTCGTTCAAGATTCCGGAGATGATCGCCTACCGCGACCAACTCGTGCGCGACTGGAGGCTCGACCTGATTTACGGCGAGAATCGCGCCGCCCTGGACGCGAAGCAGACCTTCCCGGAGGGCGCGCTGTCGCGCATCGCCTGCTGCAAGGCGCTGAAGACCGACGCGCTGGTCAACACGCTGTCGGGCGCCTGGCCGCGTTACCGCTTCGATCACGGGCAGGACCGCTACGTCCAGGACGCCAGCACCGAGCCGTATACGGGCGTGATCGTCGGCGCCCGCGCGGACGAGGAGGGCAGCCGCTCCAAGGAGCGCTACTTCTCGCCCCGCGATCAGCACAGCGACTGGGACATCGGCGATCAGCCGCCGGAGCTGTGGAACCAGTTCAAGACCGACTTCGCGCCCGGCACCCACGTGCGCGTCCACCCGCTGCTGGACTGGACGGAGCTCAACATCTGGGAGTACATCGAGGCGGAACGGATCCCGGTGGTGCCGCTCTATTTCGATCAGGGCGACGGCACCCGCTACCGCTCGCTGGGCTGCTACCCGTGCACGACGCCGGTCGAGTCGACCGCCTCCACCGTGGGGGAGATCGTGGAGGAGCTCCGCACCGGCAGGTTCTCGAAGATCGCCGAGCGGGCCGGCCGCGAGCAGGACAAGGAGGGAGACGGCACCCTGGAAACCCTGCGGCGCGAGGGATACATGTGATGGCACGTCCCGTTCCCGAGCCCGCCGCCGCACTCGCCACCGGCACCACGGCGCCCCCGCCGGCCGAGCTGGCCGCGATGAACATCGTCATCGTCGGCCACGTCGACCACGGCAAGAGCACGGTGGTGGGCCGCCTGCTGCACGACACCGGCTCGCTCCCGGACGGCAGGATCGAGCAGGTGCGCCGCAACTGCGAGCGCTCCGGCAAGCCATTCGAGTACGCGTTTCTGATCGACGCCCTCCGCGACGAGCAGGCGCAGGGCATCACCATCGACGCCGCGCGGGTGTTCTTCCGCTCGGCGCGCCGCCGCTACATCATCATCGACGCGCCCGGCCACGTGGAGTTCCTGAAGAACATGATCTCCGGCGCCGCCCGCGCCGAGGCCGCGGTCCTGGTGATCGACGCCCGCGAAGGAGTGCGCGAGAACTCCCGCCGCCACGGCTTCATGACCGCGATGCTCGGCATCCGGCAGATCCTGGTGGTGGTCAACAAGATGGACCTGGTCGGCTACGACCAGGCGGTGTTCGAGGCCATTCACGAGGAGTATGCGGCATTCCTCGCCGACATCCAGGCCACGCCGCTCGGATTCGTGCCGGTGAGCGGACGCCACGGCGACAATCTCGTGACGGCCTCGCCGCGTACCCCCTGGTACGACGGACCGCCGCTGCTGGATCGGATCGACGTCCTGGACTCCGCCGGCCCGGAGACCGAGCAGGCGCTGCGGTTGCCGGTGCAGGACGTCTACAAGTTCCCGGTGCGGGGGGACGACGCGCGCATCATCGCCGGCACCATCACCAGCGGGACGGTGGCCGTCGGCGACGCGGTGGAGTTCCTGCCGTCGCGCAAGCGGTCGCGGGTGCGCAGCATCGAAGGTTTCAACATCCCCCGGACGCGCGAGGCGGTGGCCGGCTCCGCCACCGGCATCACCTTGGCCGAGGAGCTGTACGTGCGGCCGGGAGAGGTGATGTACCGGGAAGGCGAAGCGCCGCCGCGGGTGGGCACCACCTTTCGCGCCAACCTGTTCTGGCTGGACCGCAACCCGTTGGTGCGCGGCCGGCGCTACCTGCTGAAGCTGGCCAGCACGCGGGTGACCGTGCACGTGAAGGAGATCGTGCAGGTTCTCGACGCCGACACCCTGGAGCGCAGCGGCGCCAAGCAGCACGTCGGCCGCCACGAGGTGGCCGAATGCGTGCTGGAGACCCACAAGCCGATCGCCTTCGACCTCGGTATCGACGCCGACCTGGTCGCCACCGGCCGCTTCGTGCTGGTCGACCAGTACGAGATCGCCGGCGGCGGCATCATCACCGAGTACCTGTCCAACCTGAGCGAGTCGCTGCGCGAGCACGTCCGGCGCCGCGACTACGCATGGGTGAACGGCGCCGTCTCGGGCGGCGAGCGCGCCGACCGTTACGGCCAGGAGCCGCGGCTGGTGGTGCTCACCGGCTCGCTGCACCCGCTGCTGGTCCGGGTTGCGCGCGACGTGGAGCGGGAGCTGTTTCAGGGCGGCAGCAACGTCTACTACTTCGGGCTCTCGAACCTCGCCGGCGGGCTGGACGCCGACGTCGAGCGGGAGCAGCAGTCGTCCAGCGGTGAGACCCGCGACGAGAACATCCGCCATCTCGGCGAGATCGCCCACTTCCTGACCGACTCCGGACAGATCGTGATCACGACGGTCGCCGACCTGGACGTCTACGAGGCGGAGACGCTGCGCATTCTCAATCAGCCCAACGACATCCTGATTGTTCGCATGGGCGAGGACCTGCACGGCGTGCAGGCCGACCTGGTCCTGCCGCCGGAGCTGTCCCCGGAGGACGCGGCGGCGGCGGTGTGTCGTAAGCTGCGCGCGGAAGACCTTGTCGAAGGCGAGGAGGCAGGCGCATGAGACTGAAGGTGGGCATGATCGGCTGCGGACGGATCGCCAGCACCATCGACGACGAACGGACGCCGGAGTGGCGCGGCGGGAGCGTACGGCCGCTCGCCCATGCCGGCGGCTACGCGGAAACCACGGACGTGACCGAGATGGTCGCGGCCTGTGACGTCGACGAGGCGAAGTTGCAGGAGTTCCAGCGCCGCTGGAGCGTACCGCGCGGCTATCGGGACTTCCGGGAGCTGATCGACAACGAGAAGCCGGACATCCTGAGCATCTGCACGCGGCCGGAGCAGCACCTGGAGGCGATGGTCTACGGCGCCGAGCACGGCGTGAAGGGCATGTTCGCGGAGAAGCCGCTGTGCTGCACCCTGCGCGAGGCTGACGCCATCCGGGAAGCGTTCGAGCGCTCCGGGACGATGCTGGAGTTCGGCCCGCCGCGGCGCAACTGGGCGGCCTACCAGCAGGCGCGGGCGATCGCGGCAAGCGGTGACCTGGGGCGGCTGCAGCTCGTGGTGGGCTTCTGGGGCAACAGCGTGGGCGGCCACGGGCTGGACACGATGCTGTACCTGGCGGGCGATCCGGAGGAGGTCACCTCGATCCGCGGTACGCTGGACACGCTCAACCCGGCGCCGGGAGACACCTCGCACATGCACTTCGTCAAGGACACACAGATCCGCAGCGCGCTGATCGAGTTCGCCGACGGCCCTGACATCGCCGTGGCCGGCACCGGCAACCTGGAGTTCGAGCTGGTCTGCGAGGACGGCCTGATCCGTGTCCTCAACGACGGCGAGGAGCTTGCGGTGCGCAGCAAGGAGGCGCGCTCGGGCTTCGACCCGGTCCCCGTGGAGCCGCTCGAGCACTGGAGCGGTACGGTGCGCAAGATCCGCGACCTGGTGCAGGCCATCCGCACGGGTGAGCCGACCGTGAGCAACCTGTGGATCGCCATGCTCTCCACCGAGATAGGCTTCGGCCTCTACGAGTCGCACCTGCGCGGCGGCACCGCCGTGCGCCCCCCAATCCCCAACCGCGACCGCATCGTATCGAGCTGGTAGGACCTGCGCCAAAGGCCGGCAGCAAGCACTGGTCGGCCGTGATCGCCTATCGAGATCAGAGGCGGAGGATCATATCGGTGCGCAGATCACACGAGGAGGAAGTCTGCGCGCAACCATTCTTGCGCATAGATTCGCATCCGCCAGTCTCTCGGGCAGGGACGCCGGTCGGGACCGACTCTACGCAGTTGCGGCCGGATCGGTCTGTCCCCCGCATCGCCGTGTACTCTCCCTTCATGAAGCCCACGTTCACCATTGGCGTGTTCGCGATCATCCACGACGGCGATCGCCGGGTGTTGCTGTGTCATCGTCGCGACCACGATCTCTGGAACCTGCCCGGCGGGGCGCTGGAGCACGGCGAAGCGCCGTGGGACGGGGTGATCCGTGAGGTCAGGGAAGAGACCGGGCTCGACGTCGAGGTCTCCAGCCTGATCGGGGTCTACAGCAAGCCCGAGGCCGACGACCTGGTGTTCTCGTTCCTCTGCCGGCGGACAGGCGGCGACATCGCGCTGAGCGACGAGGCGGACCGGATCGAGTTCTTCCGCGCCGATGAGCTGCCGCCGAACACGATCCCCAAGCAGGTCGAGCGGATCGCCGACTCCTTCCGCGCAACGGCACCGCCCGTCTGCCGCGTGCAGACAGGCGCGTCGTCGATCTGCGCGGGCTGTACGGCGTGATGTACTTCGCGGCTTTGGGGTACGAGATCGTCGTGGAGGAGTCGAGCAGCCACGGCCGGCTGGACATGGCGGTGCGGGCCGGCGGGCACTCGCTTCGCTCACTCGCAGTGCTCGGAACCGGCCAGCTTGGCGCCCGACTGCTGGATCAGCTTGGCCACCAGCCCGGTCCACCCCGTCTGGTGGCCGGCTCCCAGGCCGGATCCGTCGTCGCCGTGAAAATACTCCGGGAACAGCAGCAGGTCGCGCCAATGCGGATCGCGTTGGAACGGACTGCGGGCGCCATGCAGCGGGCGCCTGCCCTCGCCGTCGGCCAGGAACAGGCGGATCAGGCGGCATGACAGGTCGGTGGCGACCTCCTCCAGGTTCATCCAGCGCCCCGAGCCGGTCGGGCACTCCACCTTCAGGTCATCCCCGTAGTAGTGGTGGAACCTCTGCAGGGACTCGATGATCAGGTAGTTGATCGGGAACCAGATCGGGCCGCGCCAGTTGGAGTTGCCGCCGAACAGGCCGCTGGTCGATTCCGCCGGCTGGTACTCCACCGTGTGCGCCTGCCCGTCCAGGTGGAAGGTGTACGGCTGCGCCCGGTGGAACTTCGAGACCGAGCGGATGCCGTACTCGGAGAGGAACTCCTGCTCGTTGAGCATGACCTTGAGCACCCGCAGCAACCGCTCGCGGGTCAGGATCGACAGCAGCCGCCGCCGGCCCACGCCGGGCACGTCCACGCTGGCCATGTTGCCGGCCAGGTGCGGGCGGTTGTGCACGAACCAATGCAGGCGGCGGTCGAAGACCTCCAGGTCGTCGATCATGTCGGGCTCGATCGTTTCGACCGCGAACAGCGGCAGCAGGCCCACCAGCGAGCGCACCTTGAGGGTCTGGGTGCGGCCGTCGGGCAGGTGCAGGGTGTCGTAGAAGAACCCGTCGGCGTGGTCCCAGAGGCTGTGACCGTGATGGCCGCCCTCGGTCATGGCATGGGCGATGCGCAGGAAGTGCTCGAACAGCTTGGTCGCGGTGTGCTCGTAGACGCGGTTCCGCCGCGCCAGCTCCAGGGAGATCTTCAGCAGCGTCAGGCAGTAGGCGCCCATCCAGGCGGTGCCGTCCGACTGGTCGATGTGGCCGCCGGTAGGCAGCACTGCGCTGCGGTCGAACACGCTGATGTTGTCCATCCCCAGGAAGCCGCCCTGGAACACGTTGTTGCCGTCCTCGTCCTTGCGGTTGACCCACCACGTGAAGTTCAGCAGCAGCTTGTGGAACACCCCTTCCAGAAACGCGTGGTCGGGACTGCCCGTGGCGTGGCCGTCGATCTTGTAGACCCGCCACGCGGCCCACGCGTGCACCGGCGGGTTGACGTCATCGAACGCCCACTCGTAGGCCGGGAGCTGGCCGTTGGGGTGCATGTACCACTCGCGGGTCATCAGCTCCAACTGCCGCTTGGCGAAGTCGGCGTCGACCAGGGCCAGCGGGATGCAGTGGAACGCCAGATCCCAGGTGGCGTACCACGGGTACTCCCACTTGTCGGGCATCGAGATGACGTCGAAGTTGGTCAGGTGAGCCCAGTCCCGGTTCCGTCCCCGCCGGCGGTCGGCCGGCGGCGGGGCTGCGGCGGGATCTCCTCCGAGCCACTGCTCGACGTCGTAGTAGTAGAGCTGCTTCGACCAGAGCATGCCGGCGAGCGCCTGCCGCTGCACGTTGCGCTCGTCTGGGCTGAGGCCCGGGCAGTGCATGGCGGCGTAGAACTCGTCCGCTTCGGCACGGCGCTGTGCGAACGTCTCATCGAGGCGCTCGAACGGGTCGTCGTGCGCCGCACGGGCGAGGCGCAGGCAGCAGGTCGACGATCCGCCGGGCGGGATGCTCTGCCGGTAGAGCGCTGCCACCTTGGTTCCCAGGCCGTAGGGATTCACGGCGTCGGAGTCCCCATCGACCAGAAAGCGGTGGAAGGCGTCTTTCACGTACGGACTCGGGTTGGGGGTCCCGAACACGCGCACGGCGTTGGTCTCGTTCTCCGTGAACAGCAGCTCCGGCGCCGCGGCGGCATGTAGCACGTACCGCCCGTCGGCCGGGTGATCGGCCTGCACCGCGGCGGCGCCGTCGGTCCCGCCCGGCTGATCGAGCCGGCGGAGCACCGGCTTGGCCGCGACGTCGTTCATCGGGCCGGCCTCGTACCCCCAGCTCCAGGTGTTGCGGAACCACAGGGTGGGCAGCGTCCAGCAAGCCGCCTCCTCGGGGCCGCGGTTCAGCACCGTGATGCGGATCAGGATGTCCTCCTGATCCGCCTTGGCGTACTCGACGCACACGTCGAAGTAGCGGTTCTCCGCGAAGGCGCCGGTGTCGAGCAGCTCGTACTCGGGATCGTGGTAGCCGCGCCGCTGCGACTCCGTCACCAGCTCCCGGTAGGGGAACGGGGCCTGCGGGTACTTGTAGAGCATCTTCATGTAGCTGTGCGTGGGCGTGCTGTCCAGGTAGAAGTAGCACTCCTTGACGTCCTCGCCGTGGTTGCCCTCGACGCCGGTCAGGCCGAACAGCCGCTCCTTGAGGATGGGGTCGTGTCCGTTCCACAGGGCGACGGCGAAGCACAGGTACTGGGAGCGGTCGCAGATGCCGGCCAGGCCGTCCTCGTTCCAGCGGTACGCGCGGCTGGGGGCGTGATCGTGCGGAAAGTAGTCCCACGCCGCGCCGTGAGCGCTGTAGTCTTCGCGTACCGTGCCCCACGCCCGTTCGCTGAGGTATGGCCCCCACTGCTTCCAGTTGGCCGTGCGCGCCTGATGGGCCGCGAGCCGCGCGTGTTCCGCCGTTCCATTCACAATCGTGGTGGCCCCTCCCGAGCTAGTCCCACATCCGGAAGCCGCCCACGAACGCATTCTCGTTCGGGCAGATGAAGGTATCCGCGGGCAGCTTCTTGAGGAGCGCGGCATTGCCGCCGCCCAGGACGACGTAATCGGAGACCAGCGCGGCGCGCAGACAGTCGACGACGGCCGCCACTTCCCGGCGCCATTTCTTCTTTCCCAGGCGCTTCAGACCCCGCGCGCCGACGTAGTCTTCGAAGGTCATCTTCTTCTTGTACGGAAGATGGGCCAGTTCCATCGGCAGTACGGCGCCGGCCAGGACCATGGCCGAGCCCAGGCCGGTGCCCAGCCCCAGGAACAGCATCCGTCCGCCGCGATAGCTGCCGAGCGCCTGCATCGCCGCGTCGTTGATCACCTTCACCGGGCGGTCGAACGCGGCCTCGAAATCGAACCCGACCCAGCCGCTGCCCAGGTTCTTCGGATCGCGCAGGATCGTGCCGTCCGACACCGGCCCCGGATAGCCGATGGAGACCGCGTCATAGTGCCGGTTGTGGGCGAGCGTCTTGACCGCCGCTACCATGTCCGCCGCCGTCATCTCCGGCCCCGACGGAACGGAGCGCCGCCGATCGTCGCCCGTGACCTTCACTTTCACGTTGCTGCCGCCGACATCGACGACGAGTACGTCCATTTCCGTGCCTGTTGGCCGTCGTTCCGACTCGGTTGAAGCGTTGCTGATGACGGAGCATCCTAGCGAGCACGGTGAAGGCATTGTCAAGCCGGGAGCCGTTCGCGTGGCGATCCGGGATGCACGGCCGGGTGGCCGACCGGGCGCGTCTCGGCGCCGGGGACCGGGCGGTGCTGTTCGCCTTCGACGATCACGCCATGCCGTGGCGCTACCGTGTGCGGCTACAGATGCACCGGCCGGAGAAGCACGCCGGCAACCCGATCCTGGCGCGGGGGCCGGCCGGCGCGGTCGATTCCCGGCGGTTGCAGTGCTGCCCGGTCGTGCACGACGGCGAGCGGTTCCGGATGTGGTACATCGCCCGCGACGACGGCGGCGCCGGACGCGGCCGTGCGGAAGGTGGCTACGCGGACGTCGATCCGGCGGTCGTGCACTCCTACGACACGGGCCGGATCTGCTACGCGGAGAGCGACGACGGGCTGACGTGGACCCGGCCCGAGCTGGGTCTGGTGGAGTACGGCGGCTCCCGACGCAACAACATCGTCGATCTGCCGCCGGGCTCCGGCAACATGGACATCCTGTATCAGCCGGACGCCCCCGCGGAGCGCCGTTACCTGATGGTCAACGAATACATGGCGTGGCGTCACCGGGCGGGCTCGGCCCTGGAACGGCCGTCCATCACCCTGTTCGCGGCCAGCCCGGACGGCTTGCGCTGGACGATGCTGCGGGACGAGCCGGGCGCGATCGGCCAGCACTTCGAGTGCTCCTGCCTGTACCGGTACCGCGGCAACTACCACGTGGCCGGCCACATCGGGCCGCCCATGGCGTACGCCCCGCTGCAGCGCCACCCCGCCATCTGGATGGTCGGCGCCAAGATGCTGGCGGTGTGGCGCTCGCCCACGGTCGACTCCTGGCCGCTGGAGATGTGCGTGGGCTTCTTCAAGCCGATGCAGTCGTCCTCGCCCTTCCGTACCGGCTGGGACCGGGAGGAGAACCACCTTGGCGCCTACGTCACTCCGTACCCGAACGTCTGCCTGGCGGTGACCGGCCAGTGGCACCACCGGATCACGGACGCGCCGCCGGAACATCCCGACTACCTGGCCGGGCAGGTCTCCGTCGACCTGGGGTTCGCCTACAGCGAGGACGGCGTCCACTTCCAGGAGCCGGCGCCCGGCTTCACGTTCGTGCCGCGCGACCAGGAGATGGGCTGGGACCGCGACTTCCGCGGCAACAACACGGACGACCACCTGATCATGATCCAGGGGCCGATGGTCAACGCCGGCGAGGAGACCTTCATCTACTACACCGCGTTCACGCCCACCGGCGACTGCATGGAGGGGCGCAGCAACCTGGGCGTCGCGCGCATGCCGCGGGAGCGTTTCGGCAGCCTGGTCACCGTGGCGGACGCCGCGTTTGGACAGGTGGTGACGGCCGTGATCGGCGCGGGGCCTGAGACCTGGCTCGCGGCCAACGCCGCGGTCGAGCCGGGCGGCCACCTGCAGGCGGCCCTGCTGGACGCTGACGGGATCCGCGAGCTGCGCGGCTTTACGCTTGGCGACAGCGTTCCGATCCGTGAATCCGGATTCACGCAGCCGATCGCCTGGAAGGGCCGGCAGCGGCTCCCCGAGGGCGGTTTCCGGCTGCGCCTGCGCCTGACCGCGGCGCGCCTGTTCGCCGTGGAGCTGCACCGGGGAACCGTCGACACCTCCTCGTGAGTGGCTTGAGGTGACCGTACCCCTCCGGATTGGGACGACCCGGCAACTGTTCGTCGAAGGCTTCATCGTGTTCTACCTCGACCGCGCGCGTCTGTATTCGTTCATACAGGCAGGCGAGGGGGCTCCGGCAGACCGATAGCCGCGGGGCGCCACCGGACGATGATCGAGCTTCAGACCAATCCGGCGATCGGCGAGCGCGGCGTGGTCAGCGTGCGGCTGCCCGCGGGCGCCGGGCCGCATCCGGTCGTGGTGGGCATAGATTGTGAACAAAGCTCTCGAGGACGCGGCATGAACGGTTACGTGACTCCAGACGGCTGCCCATCGAGGATTTTCGCCACCACTCCTGTAGAGGAAATGACCCAGACGCTGTAGAAGCGTCTTTGCATCCTGCCGGTAACCGGCCATCAGTGGCCTACTGGCGGCCTTGGTTGCCTATCCGGCACGGCTTCGAGAAGAGCATTTACCAGCCACCAAAGATCTTCAAATTCGAGCTGTTACAATGCAAATCAATAATAGTTTCTGTACTTATGTATTATTGGCGATGGCTATTTCGAGATCACGGCGCTTATCAGATAGATAGCCGAGCGTTCGACTTCCGATCATATTACCGGACACTTCTAGCCAGCGTAGCCGAGGGATACAGGCGAGAACAAGAATAGCTTCCTCCTGAAGTGGGCATCCTGCCAATCGCAGGCGAGTGAGTTGATTGAGCCTGCATAAAGCCTGAAAGTTGATTCCTTTGATGTTTGTATGAGATAGATCAAGAAATGTCAGGAGAGAGCACTTGGCTATGTACTCTAAGCACAGATCTGTGCAGCGCGTACCCCGAATGTCAAGCGCTCGTAGTCGGTGAAAGCGACTCAGTATTTCTGCTCCCGCGTCAGTAATGGCGCAACCTCTAAGCCACAAACACTGGACGTGTTCCTTGAATTCAACTAGGTGTTGAATGCCCGTATCGGTCACTCTGGTACCGCTCAGGTTGATCATGCCATCTCCGATTGCAAAGTCTTCTTGTGCAAGTAGCGTGTCAATTCTGCGCTGTTGAATCGACTTCTTGCGACGAGATATACGTCTTGATTGACGTTCTCTGCGGGTTGGATGTCCTTTTTGGTCCCAATGATCGGAGAAACGAGTCAGCGTGTGTTCCGCAAGCGAGGAGGCGTGTATCAGCGGAGGACTTTGCTGTTGGACACCGATTTTCCCTACGGAGACTCCTTCCGTTTGGTATTCCTCCAGGGCTATGGACCCATCCTGCAATACGATTACACGACTCCAGGTGTTAGCGATCAGAATCGCAAAACCTCCTTCAACTGCGTGCTTCCTCATGACGCGCGTATTGATGGGACCGCCACCTCCGTCCATTGGAATCGCAACGATCTCAGCCCCTTGCGCAGCATATGGGGAGAAATGCTCGGCTATTGTCCGATCGGCGCAGATCAACATGCCCATCCGGCCGAAAGGAGTGTTCTTGCACGGCATATTACGACCAGCATCGATCCACTGCTCGGTCTGAGGGAATACCTTGCTGTATCTATAGATGACATTTCCCAAAGGAGATAGCATCACACAGCTGTTACGTAGCCTCGGTTGGCGACCGCGAATATCTACTCGTTCAAGAAAGCCGAATACGAGGTGGATGTTTAGTTGTCGGCACATGGACGCTGCTCTCACCAGGTAGGGGCCATCAGGAATGCGTTGGGCAATGGTAATCATGCGGCGTCGTGAAGTAGGATATGTGCAGCAATATCCATCAAGTACTGATTCGGGAGCCACTACCAGTTCTGCCCCGAGGTCCGCTGCTTCGCGGACATAAGATTCTAGTCGACGGTAATTCTCTTCGATAGCGTATGGAAACCCACGCATGCTTACGAGGCCGACGCGAAAGCTCTGGTAGGGATCGCTTGTAGAGGCGTTTCTGTTGCTTTGGCTGGACGCGACACGCTGTGATATATCAGGATTCTTCATCGAATTCACCTGTTTCAATTGGGTGTAGGTCTCGAACTGACGATTCAGGCGGCATGACCGTAGACGGACGCGATCGAGGTCCTGTCAATAGGTGTGTAAACGAGTCAGGCAGCGTCCCGCTCCTGATCTTCGATTCGAATTCCGTCTCGGTACTCGGCTCCCACCCACACATCTTGAAGTAGCTCCGGCGCGTTCAGCTTCCGGAACTTCGTCTCGGCCACCAACAGCATCTTCCAGATCACGGCGGTGGCGTTGGCTACCTTCATGAATCGCTTCGCCGCATCGGTCCGTAACCTCAGCGCCGCGAACGGCGACTCGATCACATTGGTCGTCCGCAGGTGCCGCCAGTGAGCTCGTGGATACCCGTAGTAGCTCACCATCCGCTCCCAGTCCTGCGCGATCAACTCGGCGGCTCGCTGCAGCCCCTGGCCACGCGCCCAGCTCTGGAACGATCCTCGACGTTGCTCAGCCTCCTTGAGCGTCTCGGCGTAGGCGATCTTCTTCAGCTTCCCCTTCGCTTCCTCCTGAGAGCGCTTCGGCACCTGGTCCAGCACGTTGACGATCTGGTGATTCCAGCACCGTTGCTCCTCGGCGTCCGGATACACCTCCCGCAGCGCCGCCCAGATCCCCAGGTGCCCGTCGCCGATCACCACCCGCGGACAGCGAAGGCCCCGCTGTCGGGCATCCCTGAGCATTCCCTTCCAGCTCTCGGTCGACTCCCGGTACCCGCTGCGCAGTGTGATGAGCACCTTGCGCCCGTCGGCCAGCCCGCCAATCGCCACCAGCAGCGCCGCCTTGTCCTTCTCCAGCCCCGCTTTCACGTACACGCCGTCGACCCACAGGTACACCAACTCCAGATCCGCCAGGCTGCGTTCGTGCCACGCGGCCGCCTCGGCGTGCCAGCGGTCCTTCACCCGCGCCACCGTGCTCGCCGACAGCGGCGCCCCCTCGCCGAACAGCCCCCGCAGCGCCAGTTCGAAATCGCCCAGCGCCAGCCCGTGCAGGTACAACTGCGGCAGCACGTCGGTGACCTCAGGCGTGCGCCGCGCACACAGCGCCAGCAGCGCGCTGTCGAACCGCTGCTGCAGCCCGCGCACCCGCGGCCGACGCACCCTCACCGTGCCGGCCCGTGTGGTCAGCTGCCGCGGCTTGCCGTAGCCGTTGCGGTAGCCGCGTTCCCCTTCATCTCGGCGACGGTAGCGGGCTCGGCCAAGAAACTGCGTCACCTCGTCCTCAAGCAATCCCTGCAGCCACTGCTGAACGTGGCGCCGGGCCATCTCCTCCATGGCCTGCCAGCACGCGCTTGACTGGGTGCTCTGCTTCGTGACCAACTCTTCCACGGCGGTGTCCTCCTGACTTTGTGGTGATTTCAGGATTCTACAGGGCGCCGCCTTTTTCGTTTACACACCTCTTGATGGTAGCTCGCCGCCGATGCTGTTGATCCATGTCACGGAGGACGCGGTGGTGCCGGTAACCCAGTCGCGTGGCATGCTCGCGGCGCTCCGGCGTGCCGGCCACACGCCGGAGCTGCTGGAGGTGTCCGACGGCCACTTCGCCATGAACGCCGCCTACCCAGGCGAGCCCAAGGAGTTCGTCCGCGAGGCGGAAGTCCTGCGGTTTCTGCGCGCCCACCTGTACGGAGTATTGTGCGTCCGCGCCGTCAGTCCCGGTCGTTCCAGAAGGCGGTGATCAGGCGGTTGACCTCGGAGGCGCGTTCCATCTGCACCATGTGACCGGTGTCGTCGAGGATGTGCACCCGGTCCTGGTTCGGGAGATCGCGGGCGTGGCCGGCCGGGATGATGCGGTCGTCCGCGCCCCAGATCACCAGGGTCGGGACGGCGTCGATAATGCGGCGGGCGTCCTCGGCGTGATCGCCGGCGTCGGTGAGCCGGCCTGCCAGCGCCTCCAGGCACTCCTGCACCCCGTCGAGCCGCTTGTACTTGAGCAGGTCCTCGACAAGCTGGCGGGTGACCAGCGATTCATCGCCGAATAGCTTGAGGACGTGCGGCTTGAGCTCCCGGCGGCTGCGGCTGCTGGTGAACCCCTGCAGGTACTCCGCGTCGATCTCCGGGCCGAGGCCGGCGCTCGCGAGCAGGGTCAGCGAGCAGACGAGGTGCGGCTGCGATCGGGCCAGGTGCAGGGCGATCGCCCCGCCCATGGAGTGTCCGACCAAGTCGGCCTCCGTCACGCCCAGCTCCCGCAACGTGTCGTGCACGACCTCCGCCATGGACGCGAAGCTGCCGTCGCCCACCGCCTTCGTGGAGCGGCCGTGTCCGGGCAGCTCCAGCGCGATGACGGTGCGGTCCGAGCTCAGCGCCCCTTGATTGAACAGCCAGTTGTCGAGATCGCCGCCGAAGCCGTGCAGCAGGACGGCCGTCCGGGCCGCGGACCCCTGCCGCGCGAAGGCGATCGACAGCTCGCCGACCTGGACCGTCTCGACCTGGTCGCCGGCTTCCTCGGCGCCCGTCTCCTCGGGCACGAAGCTCTCCTGAAACTGCTGCACGAAGGCGTCGACGTCCGCGTCGGCTATCTCATCGCCGGCGACCACGCCCAGCAGGGCGCCCACCGGCAGGGTGTCGCCGGTCGCGGCCACGGCGCGGCGCAGGGTGCCGGCATCGGCGGCCTCCACGGCGCCGGAGATCTTCTCCGTATCGACCAGCACCACCTCGGTGCCGGACTCCACGGCATCGCCTTCCGCCACCAGCCAGTCGCCCACCACGCCCTCGGTCATGGCGAGCCCCCACTTGGGCATGGTGATCGCGCTGATCATGCGGCGGTCTCGCGCACGCAGGCGGCGATCTTCTCGGCCGAGGGCACGAAGTGCTTCTCCAGCTCCGGCGAGAACGGCACCGGGGTGTGCGGCGCCGTCACCATGCCGACCGGAGCCTGCAGGTCTCCGAATCCCTCGCGCGCCACGGCGGCGGCGACGTCGGCGGCGACGCTGCAGCGCGGGTGCGCCTCGTCCACGACCACCAGGCGGCCGGTGTTCTCCACGCTCTCCAGGACGGTGTCGGTGTCGATGGGGGACAGGGTGCGCAGGTCGATCACCTCGCACTCGATCCCGTCGCCGGCAAGCTCCTCGGCCGCCTCGACTGCCCGGTGCACCATCATCCCGTAGCCGACGACCGTGCAGTCGTCGCCTTCGCGCACAATGTTCGCCTCGCCGAACGGGATGGCGTACAACTCCTCCGGCACCTCGCCGGTGACATCGTATATCTTCTTGTGCTCGCAGAAGACCACCGGGTCGTCGTCGCGGATCGACTCGATCATCAGCCCCTTCGCGTCGTACGGCGACGAGGGGCACACCACCTTGATGCCGGGGACGTGGGTGAAGATGGAGGTCAGCGTCTGCGAGTGCTGGGCGGCGGCGGAGAGCCCGGCGCCGTACATGGTGCGGATGACGACCGGCGTTTCCGCCTTGCCGCCGAACATGTAGCGGAACTTGGCCGCCTGGTTGAAGATCTGGTCGAAGCAGACGCCCAGGAAGTCGATGAACATCAGCTCCGCGACCGGTCGCATGCCGCACGTGGCCGCGCCGACGGCGGCGCCGACGAACGCGGCCTCGGACAGCGGCGTGTCGAGCACGCGGTCGCCGTACTTCTTGTAGAGGCCCTTGTAGAGCCCCATGGCGCCGCCCCAGGCCTCGTCTTTGCCCGGACTGCCGGTGCCGCCGGCGATGTCCTCGCCCATCAGGATCACGGTGGGGTCCCGCTCCATCTCCTGGTCGAACGCCTGGTTGATCGCCTCGCGAATCGATAGCTCTGCCATGTTCTCCTCGCCTAATAGCTGACGTAGACGTCGGTGAGGAGGTCGTCCGCGGTGGGTTGCGGCGCCTCCTGTGCTGCGGCCACGGCCTGGTCGATCAACGCCGCGACCTCCCGGTCGATGGCCTCAAGGTCGTCCTGCCCGAGCGTTCCGACGCGCGTCACCTGCTGCACGAACTTGGCCAGGCAGTCGCGGTTGGCGCGGAGCTCCTCCACCTCTCCGGGCGCCCGGTAGGTCTGCGCGTCGCCTTCGTAGTGGCCGTAGAAGCGGATCATGCCGCACTCCAGCAGCCCCGGACCGCCGCCTGCGCGGGCGCGGGCGATCATGGCGCCGGCGGCCTCGTGGACGGCGAAGAAGTCGGTGCCGTCCACGGTGACGCCCGGCATGCCGAACCCGGATGCGCGGTCCACGTAGCTGTCGACGGCCACGGCGTAGTCGCGCGAGGTGGACTGGGCGTAGGCGTTGTTCTCCACCACGAAGATGGCCGGCAGGTCCCACACGGCGGCCAGGTTGAGGCTCTCCAGGAAGTTGCCGGCGTTGGAGGCGCCGTCGCCGACGAAGCTGACCGCCACGCTGCCGTCCTGCTTGAACTTGGACGCCAGCGCCGCGCCGCAGACCAGCGGCGCGCCGGCGCCCAGGATGCCGTTGGCGCCCATCATGCCCAGGTCCAGGTCGGCGATGTGCATGGAGCCGCCCTTGCCGCGGCAGGTGCCGGTGGCGCGGCCGTAGAGCTCGGCGAACATGCCTTTGACGTCGACGCCCTTGGCGATGCAGTGGCCGTGCCCGCGGTGGGTGCTGGCGATGTGGTCTTCCTGCCGGAGGTTCATCATGATGCCGGTCGCCGCGGCCTCCTCGCCGGCGTAGAGATGGACGAACCCCGGCAGGTCGCCGGTGGCGAACTCCACGTGGACCCGCTCCTCGAATTCCCGGATCGTCTTCATGGTCCGGTAGGCCTGGAGCAGCTCCTCCCGGCCGAGCGCAATGGTGTCGGTGCTCATCGGTCCTCCCGTGGCCTCTCCTCTCGAAACAGGCCGTGCTCCGCGGCGTAGCGCATCACCGCTCCCACGTCCAGCGTGTCGAAGGCATCGCGGAGGAGGGTGATCTCCACCCGATCGTCAGGCCGCACGTGTATCTCGCGCTCGCCATCCAGGGAAATCATGCCCGACTCGTGATGCAGCCGAATCGCCTCGTCCGCGGCCAGCGCCTCATGGTGCCTGACGCCGACCGGCCGTATCAATCCTGGCGCGATCGGGACCCGCAGCACGGTCCCCGCGGCGGACGGGTCCTGGAGCTGAACCCGCAGTCCGAACGGCTCGCGCCGGCCCACGGGATGCAGGAGTCCGGCGACCGCGGACAGGCCGATCGCCTCGGGATCGGCGAAGGTGACGAAGATCTCGCGCAGGTGCTCGCTCCGCCACAGCGCCCGCGCACGATTCGGTGGTCACGCACACGTCCACCAGGGCGACGTCCGGCTGCTGAGAGCCGTTGACCGTGACCTGCAGGAGCTTGTTCGGGACCAGTGCGGTAGCGGCGGGGACGCGGCCGGTCACCGTCAGCCCCACCGCCAGTCCGGTGACGGTCGGTTCCCGCTGCTCGGGAAAGGCGTTGTTGGTGCCGGTCGAGATGCCGACGATCCACGCTCCGCCGCAGCACGCGGCCACCGCCCGATGCGTGCCGTCGCCGCCCAGGACGACGATCGCCACCACCCCCGCCGCGACCATCGCCCGGGTGGCGGCGAACGTGTCTTCCACCGTGCCGGTGACCGGCGTGTCGGTGAAGTGCAGGCGTGGCAGATCAGCGTGTCCCTGGTTGCGCTCGCGCTCCAGGCTGCGTGTCAGGTGTCTGCGGATGCCTCCGTCCTCGGGCATCATCAGCACTCGCGGCACCCCGCACGCGCCCAGCGCGGCCATGACCCGAAGCACGGTGTTGGCGCGGTCGCCGATCGGCATGCCGGTCGCGTTGGCGGTCACCCGCCGGATGTCGGTGGCGGCCGCCGGATTCGCGATCACACCGACGGCGGCGGTCGGATCTGGCATCAAGCACGCGCACCACGACGTGCCGACCGCATCAGAGCCATGCACAGAGCCTCATCAGGTCACCGTCATCTTAATGGCCTCAACGCGTCGGCCCGTGCGATCATGGAGCAGGAGCGGCCCCATGGAGAAGACATCGGCGGATGCCGGCACCAACAGCACGATCAGGCGCCACTTCGAGCTGGCCGCCGACGGGTTGGAGCCCGCGCTCCGGTGGGCGGCGGGGTCACCGGCGGAGCATGCCGACTGGCGCCGAGCATTCTCGCGACGGCTGAAACGACTGGTCGGAGAGCGGCCCGAGCGAGTGCCGCTGGAGGTCAGGTGGGGCGAGGTCGCCGACCTGGGGACCGTCGTGCGGCGCAAGGTCTACGTGCGTTCGGAGGCCTATTACTGGGTGCCCGCGTACTACTTCGTCCCCAAGCAGGTCCGCGAGAAGACGCCGGCGATCCTCTGCCTGCACGGCCACAGCGGCATCCTTCCCTACATCCGCGACGGCGATGATGCCTAGCGTCACCAGTGCCGGGAGGGGGATCTGGACTACGCCGTCCACTTGGCCGAGCAGGGATACATCACGCTGGCGGCGGTGCAGCGCGGCTGGAACGAGACCGCGCTTCCCGAGGACCAGGCCAAAGGCACCCACAGTTGCCACCGCGTCACCATGGACGCCTTCCTGCTTGGCATGACCCCGGTGGGCCTGCGGTGCTGGGACGCCTCGCGTCTGGTCGACTTCCTGGAGACCCAGGAGCCGGTCGACAGCGCGCGGATCGGCGTCGCCGGCTTGTCGGGCGGCGGCACGACCGGCCTGTTCCTGACCGCGCTGGAGCCGCGGATCGCCCTGGCCATGATCGGCGGTTACTATTGCACGTTCCGGGACTCGATCTACTCCATCCACCACTGCATCTGCAACTGCGTGCCCGACATGATGCGATGGGGTGAGATGCGCGAGATCGCCGCCGTGTTCGCGCCCAAGCCGATGCTGGTCATCGCGGGCACCCGCGACACGATCTTTCCGATCGCGGCCACCAGGCGAGCCTTCCGGGAGCTGGCCGAGGTCTACGAGCTGCTCGGCGCTCCGGGCAACCTGGACCGGGACTTCTTCAACGGCCCGCACGCCTGGAACCACCGCAAGACGGTCCCGTTCCTGAGCCGGCACTGGGGCCGGCTGTGACCGCCACGGCCCCAGTTGATCCAGATCTGTTGACGCCCGCAGGCGCGGTAGATACCCTCCGTAGGCAAGACCAAGAAGCATGACGAGACACACCACGCTCTATGACATCAAGATCACAGGCCGAATTGACGGGCGCACGGTGCTCGTCATTAACGTGTCGTATCTGCGTCAAGCGCGAATCTCGAAAGTCCTACTCATGTCAAGTTGAAGGACCAGACCATCTCCTAATCGGCCTTTCCGACACAGAGGAGAGCACGGTCGTGGAAGTCATGGACATGCTAGTTCCCATTGCCTCAGAAACGCTGGTCGCGGGCGGCAACTTCCCCGCCATCGAAGGCATTGAGTGGATCCCTGTCAGCAGAGACAGAGCCCCTCCTTTCGCCGCCTCCAAGTTTACTCCAGAATGGGATACGGAACTGCTCGCCCTGACCGCGTAGCTCCTCTTGTACCAAGTCACCTCTCCAAAACGCCTGGAGCGCATCCTGATCGCAGCCGGTGCGCATAAGCGTCTCACGTACACCCCCCATCAAACACGACTCCTTTGTGCGAATGGGAAACAAATCTCCTTCTCTCTGATCCACCGAAGGTTGATGTCCAACACGTCACTAGTGGACTGTAACGAGCATTCATGGATCTATATGGCGTGATGGATCAACGTAATGCCACTTCACGACCCGCGGATTCTTGTTGTATTCGCGGATGTATCTCATCAGCTTGCTCTTCAGATCCGCCACCGAACTGAACACTCCGCGGGTGATCACGTCGCGCGAGATCTTCGCAAACCACAGCTCCACCTGGTTCAGCCACGATGAGTAGGTCGGCGTGAAATGCAGCCGCACCATCGGATGGTCGCTGAGAAACTCCTGCACTCGCTTCGTCTTGTGCGCCGACAGGTTGTCAGCGATCACGTGAATCTCCTGACCGGCCGGCTGATGCGCCACGATCTCGCGCAGAAACGCCACGAACTGCTCCGAGGTGTGCCGCGTGGCGGTCTTGCCGAGCACCTGGCCGGTCTTCGTATTGAACGCCGCGTACAGCGCCAGCGTGCCGTGCCGGTAGTACTCGAACCCGTGCCGTTCGTCCCGACCCGGCGACAGCGGCAGCACCGGGACGTTGCGGTCGAGCGCTTGAATCGCCGTCTTCTCGTCCACGCAGAACACCGCCGCGTGCGCCGGCGGGTTCAGGTACAGCCCGATGATGTCGGCCGCCTTCTGCTCGAAGTCCGGATCGTTGGAGCTCATGTAGCGCTCCAACCGGTGCGGCTGCAGCCGGTGCTTGCTCCATACCCGCGCCACCATCATGTGCGACACGCCCAGCTTGGCTGCCAGGCGGCGCGTGCTCCAGTGCGTGGCGCCATCGGTCGGCGCCTTGCGCGTGGCGTTGAGGATCCTGGCCTCCACGCTCGGGGTGCAGCGAAACGGCTTCTGACCGCGGTGCCGGCTGTACAGTCCTGCCAATCGCTCGGCCCGAAAGCGGCCAGCCCACATCGCCACGAAGCCGCGGCTGCACTCGGCTCGTTCGCACACTACGTCCCACGTGAGTCGCTCAGCGAGCAGCAGAATGACGCGCGCACGGCGCGCATCCTCGGCTCGACCAGTGCGACTCCTGGCCCGCTTGGTGAGTTCGCGATGCTCGGCTTCGGTCAATACGATTCCCTCTCTCATGCCTCCAATTATAGTACGAAAGCAGATGGTACGGTCCACTAGGAGACCCCGGCGGTCGAGACCAGTCGGGCCTTCTGGAAGGAGATCGCCCTACGACGCGACCAGGAGATTGTCGCCCTCGCCGTATCCGCAAGCGGCTTCAGGCATGGTTATGTCTGAACTGATCCCATGAGCGAATCTGAGGCGCTGCGCGATCGCCTGAATGCGGAGCTTGATGCCGCGATAGCGGCCGCCTTAGAAGCCGCAGCCCGCGACCGCCACCGCCCGATAACGGAGGTAGGCCCGACCGATGCCACGGCACTGTTGGCATCCGTAGCGCGTGTCGCGCATTTCAACCGAGAATATGACGCTGGCGCGCGTACAGTAGCAAAGCTATCCCTACCGAAGCGTTGGCCGTTGCCCACCGCCGAGCGCATGGCCCGGTGGCTGCTGAAGAACCCGGAGAATCTAACGCTCGCCTCCGCCGTCGCCGAGGCCGCGATGCTCACTCCTGGCGATGCGCATACCGAGCACGAACGCAACGCACACCGCGCCGCCGAGCAGTGGTTGCGCGACTTTCGCGAGCCCTACGAGCTATTGGCCGATGGTGCACCCGGATGTTGGACCCCCGATCGGTGGCTGTCGTTCGCGGTGCTATTCCTGTCTGATCTAGTGGTGACCTATCTCGCTACCAAGCGCCAGCGCCAGCCGCTCTACGACCTGGTGGCCGCCTGGCAGCGGTGCCCGACCAAGTCACTGTTTGAGACCGGAAATTTCAGGCCCGAGGTATTGGCAACTGCAACCGACGTGGATCACGCAACCGAAACCGGAGTGGGTCAGGTATCGTCTCTCTATCTGATGTCTGAGGAATTCATGCTCTTGGCTAAGAGCGAATTGAAGAACTCCGATTTCTTACAGCGGGGGAGGATCAGATACAGCGCAGGTATCTTCTGTCTTGGCCATGCACTGGAGTTGACGTACAAACTTCTCTTATTGAAAGACCGAGGAACTTACCCCAAGGGGCATAGATTTGATCGGCTATTTGGCTGCATGATCAAGGAAGACAAGCGTGCCATTTGTCAGATAGTTAGAGATGCAGGTTGGGACTCTTGTGATCACTTCCACAAGTTCCTGGCCGACGACATATGCTTTCTGGATAGGAAGTACTACGATGTTCTTAGTTCTCTTGATCACTGGACGCATGACCTAAGTGACCAGAATTTGGACCACAAATTGTGGCCTCAGGTAGTTCGTTTGTGCGAGCATTTGCATCGATATGCTGCGTCTACGATATGGAAAGATCCAAACCTGCCATCGGATCCGTGAAGAAGCCGCTCACGGCCCGAGGCGTGATGGAGGCATCGGCTCTCTACGAATCGCCCTTCAGCAAGCTGCACGCCGACAGGCTCGATGCACTGTTTGGCGGACAGGAACGCAGACATCGGAAGGCTCGGTCTATGATCTCAACCGAGGAGAGACCACTCAAATGAGCACGCGCCGGCCGCATCGGCTGATCCTGTGCAACGACGGCAACGCCATCGCCGGCCCGACGCGCGAGGTGCCGCTCGGCGAGCAGGGCCTGGTGGAGCTGGCGATCGATCCGTTGCGGGACACGCTGGTCGACACGCTGTATTGGCAGCTCGGCACCGACCCGTACTTCGGCACGCCCACGCACCGCCTCACCGACCACTACAGCCACGATACGGCCGTCGGTCCGCGCTGGGGCGCCGGGACGGAGCGCTTCGCTACGGCCTCGCAGTGGCGGGTGTACGAGAACACGCGGGCGCTGATCGAGGCCGGCACCGACCCGCCGGCGGTGCTGATCGAGCACGGACACCGCGCCGGCCTGCAGGTGTTCCTGTCGATGCGGGTCAACGACGTTCACGACCGCAATCTGCCGGGCGGTCTGGACGACCCGCTGATGTCGCCGATGAAACGGGACAACCGCGACTGGATCCTGGGCGGCGAGGGCATGCGCCGGACCGCTTTGGACTTCGCGGTGCCGGCGGTGCGCGACTACAAGCTGGCGCTGGCCGAGGAGGCGATCGACCGCTACGACCTGGACGGCCTGGACTGGGACTTCTGCCGCGTGCCGGTCTTCTTCCGGCCTGGTGAGGTGGGGCGCGGGACGGCGCTGATGACCGACCTGGTAGGCCGGCTCAAGGTGGCGCTCGCGCGCAAGAGCGAGCGGGCGGGGCGACAGGTTTTGTTCTCCGCGCGGGTGCCGGGATCGCTCGACGGGGCGCTGGCCGCCGGGCTGGACGTGCGCACCTGGATCGAGCGGGGGCTGATCGACGTGGTGGTGGTCGGCCACGCCATCGGCTCCCGGTTCCGACTGCCGGTGGAGGAGTACGTGGCCGCGGCGCGCGGCACGGACGTGGAGGTGATCGCCCAGAACCTGGGCCTGTTCATGCAGCCGCGCCCGAGCTGGGCCGGGTTGCTGTTCGGCGAGCGCGACTACTACTCCACCGAGATGTGCCGGGCGGTCGCGGCCGTGCATCACCGCGCGGGGGCGGACGGCCTCTACCTGTTCAACAATCACTACCTACAGGTCACCCGCGACGCCGGCTACGACCGCCGGCCGTGGCGGGAGATCGCGGCCCCGGCGCTCATCGCGCGCCGCGACAAGCACTATCTGGTCGATCAGCGGGAGACGGCGGGCGGGCCGCTGCCGATAGCCCTGCAGCGCCCCGGCGACCGTGCCGAGCTGCGGATCGACGTCGCCGACGATCCCGCCGACGGCGGTCAGGCCACGCTGCGGGTGCTGATCGAGCAGCTCACCGCGCCGGACGAGGTCGCCATCGAGCTGAACGGCGCCCCGCTCGACCCGGACCGGGCGCGGCGGCGCATCCACTTCAACGACGCCTGGCTGGACCTGGACGCCACCGGGCACCTGCGCCAGGGGTGGAACGCGCTCTCCGTGCGGGTGGTGGCCCGGAACGACCGCGTCGGCTGCCCGCTCAGCTTGGCCAGCGTGGAGGTGCTGGTCCGCTACTCGTAGCGCACCGCCCGCGGCAGAAGCCAAAGCTAAAATGATTCAACCGATATCCGGCGTTCATTGACTTTCGATTGCCTTGTCTGTTGACTCGGGGTGCTCGCTACTAAATGCCAAGAGTTCCCACCTATTGCTCACGGCGAGCTCAAGAGGACAGGGTACACATCAGTCATCCCCACGAGCATGCTCTCACTGATCCGACATTGAGAACTGCGAATCTTCCTCCCTTCCTGACACCGAAGCCTTTCCCTGTCAACAGCTCGCGAACACAATCAACCGCGTGATCGTGGCGCTTCTGTCCGTTCTTCTCCAGCCAATTCACAGAAAGGTGATCCTCACTCTCTCGACGCATGAATGAACCTGCGGTAGGCATGCCGCCCTCGACGGTAGATGGCTTGCAGTAGCGAGCTACGTGATCTATGTCAGGAACCGGCGTGGGTGTGCTGTTCAACTTGTTCGAAAAAACGGCTGCAGATCAAATAGTGCAGCATCCGTTCTCTTGGTTCCTTTTTTCCTTGACGTTGCTCCGAACGCTACGAACCGAACCCAGCCGTGTCGAAGGAACTCGATGGCGACAGCTCCTGAATCTGGATCGTTCGGGAGTTTCGTCTTCCATTCGGCAACCAATCGTCCGTCCGGACTCACGGAAATCCTCGGTGTTGGCAGAGTTGCGCCATGGTCCACGAAGAAGTTAGCCATTGTAGATAGCGACTCTACCTCGATGTCTGGTTCATCCGGATCGTGGTTACAAATCTCACGAAGATCCAGCAGCCGGTCGGCGATCTTGTCTAGCCCTCTTTGTTCCACTGTCTTGATCATCTCTGCCGCATCTTTCGTTGGCCACGAATGGTGGAGACTCGCGATCGACGTATTGCCTGAGTTTCCCGGGGGGGGCGTGCAGATTGGGAGACAAGTGGCAGCGAAGGAAGTCGCTGAGAAGATCCGGGTGGCTCGGAGAGCCGGTGCCGAATTGCAAGGGACTGTTGACCGGAATGCGTCCTGCAAGGCTTCCGTTGAGACGAGAGTTCATCGGGCGCCTCGCCGTTGGGTCAGTCGCCGATGACCGAGCGGAAGAGCCGGATCAGGTTGCCGCCCAGGATCATGCGGACTTCCTCGTCGCCGAATCCCCGGCGGCAGAGCTCGCGGGTAACGTTGACCAGCTTGTCGTAGCTGTCGAGCTCCTCCGGAATGCCCAGGTAGCCGCTCGCAGGCAGGCCATGGGCGCGGCGGAAGTCGTCGCTCAGGTAGAGGTAGTCGCAGCCGAGCGCGATGCGCTCCACGCCGATCGCCTCGGCCAGGTACTCGACGTGGGTGACCAGGTCGGCGGCCGTGGCCGGGCGGGCGGGGTGCAGGTAGTGGCTGAAGAAGTGCAGGCCGACCACGCCGCCGGTCGCAGCGACCGCCCGGAGCTGGTCGTCGTCCAGATCGCCCGCCCCCGGAATGGCCCCGCGCGGCGTCCCGTGCAGGAAGGCCACCGGCCGGGTGCTCAGCTCCATGACCTGGAAGAAGGTCTTCCTGCTGCAGTGGCCGGGATCGATCAGGACGCCGAGGCGGTTCATCTCGCGCACGGCTTCCCTGCCGAAGTCGGTCAGGCCCTCGCACACCGGCGGGTCGCGCCGGTCGCAGATGTCGTTGCCGCCGGCCCACGTGAGCTGCAGCACGCGCAGTCCAAGTCCGTAGGCCTCGTGCAGCAGCCCCAGGTCGCGCTCGATGGGCTTGCCGCCCTCGAAGCCCAGCAGCACCGCGGATCGTCCCGTCTCGTGGGCGCGCACGATGTCGCCCGTGCCCCGCGCCAGCAGGAGCGCGTCGGGGTGGGCGTCGACGATCGCGCGGATGCTCCTCATCTCGTGCCATGCCGGTTCCGAGAAGCCGGTGTACTCGTGCAGGGAGCGCTCCCGGTCCTCGACGTCCGAAAAGATGCGGGCGTCCACGGACGCCAGGGTCACCTTGCCGGCCAGGCCGGCGCGGTGCATGGCCAGCAGATGCCCCACGTCGCAGTAGTGGTCGTGTCCGACGAAGACCGGGGAGGACCGGTGCAGCTCTTCCGCCCGTGCCCCGGAATCGTCGCCTTCGGCTCCGTTTCCGGCCCGTCCCCGCCTTTCGCTCGGACTCTGTCGAACCGTGCCCCATGCGCGGCCCGGCCGACAGACTCCTCCCGCGTCGCTCATCGCCGCGGGGTCAGTCCCGGTGGGCTGCCCTTCATGAAGGCGAGGGCGTTGCCGCCCAGGATGCCTGCCGCCGTCTCGGCGCTGAACCTGCCGGGAGCCCGCACGGCGGCGATCCGTGCGGCCATGTCGGAGCCCTGTGCGAAGTGGGGCCAGTCGGTGCCGAACATGACCCGGTCCGCGCCGGCCGCCTCGACCAGCGCCTCCAGCGCAGGGGAGCCGGGGTCCAGCGCTCCCAGGTCGGCGTACACGTGCGGATACTCGGCGATGAGGGAGCCCGCCTCGGCTGCGTGCTCGGGCGTGAAGGTGCGCGCGCCGGCGTGCGCCAGGGAGATGTTGATCGACGGGAACGCGTCGAAGGTCCGGCGCAGGTGGCCGGCGTAGTCCTCCCAGTCGCGCACCCGTGGCCGCACCTCACGGTGTCCCGGCGCGATCGCCTCGAGCGGCTCGGGCTCGTCTATCCCCAGGTACCAGAACGAGGTGTCGATGATCACCGGGGCCTCGAACTCCGCCGCCAGGGCGATGATCCGCCGGCAGCGGGGATCGTCCGCGATCTCGCCCCAGAAGGAGGTGACCAGCTTGAGCCCGGCCGCGCCGGTCTCCAGGTTCCGGCGAGCCAGCGCCATGTGGTCCGGCACCTCCGGTCCCAGGTGGCAGGGGAACCAGTAGAAGCGCTCCCCGCAGCGCTGCATCGCGTCGAGCGGGTAGGTCACGTTCATCGTCGCCCGGACGCTCTCCTGGGCGATTCCCTTGCGCGACAGGTCCGACGGGATGTCCTCCGGGCTCCAGCTTATGTAGAATGCCTGGTCGATGCCGCACGCGTCCATCAACGCGATGAAGTCCTCCGCGCTGGTAGGCTTCGGGGTGCCGTCCTCCTTCCACACGCTGTAGCGCTGCGGCCGGCCGGCCGCGTCGAACGGCTGGATGAGATGGATGTGGGCGTCGATCACGGGCGGCATGGGCGAGGTCCTCCTGGTCATTCGGTGAGGGTGAAAGCGTACAGCTCCGCGTCGCGGAGGCGGAACTCCAGCCGCGCGACCCGCCCGCGCAGCGACGCCGGAGTGCCGGTCCAGCGCACCTCCTGGGTCACGCCGGCGCCGGTCAGCGGCCGGCAGTCGCGAAAGAAGAAGCCGGGCACCGGCAGGCCGGACTCGTCCAGCAGGCGCACGCGCATCTCGCCGCGGACCTGCGCGTTGACCGTCAGCCGCGCGGCGTTCCAGGCGAACGGGCGCGTGCGCAGCGTGCCCGGCTGCTCCGCGCCCGCGTCGCAGGAGACGAACCCGTCGCGGCGCAGGGTCGCCACGCCGAGCTGGCGGTCGCCGTCCCAGATGCCCATCTTGTGGCCGCGCGCGTAGCCCGAGTAGTAGATCAGCTCGCGGTCGCCGACCGTCACGCACTCGCCCGCCCACGCCATGGCGTGGTCCCAGCTCCCCGGCCGGCGGTCGCGGTCCAGCAGCACGCCGTCCTGCCGGGTCCAGTGCTCGCCGTCGCGGCTGGTGCAGAGCTCCGTCCAGCCGATGCCGTGCACGGGTCCGCCCGCGTCGGCCGGCAGGTCGTCGCGCAGCACGCGCAGGAGGCCCAGGTAGAGCGAACCGCGCATGACCGGCTGCATGCCGTAGAACTCCCGCATCGGCCCCTCCTCCTCGGGGTCACAGACCACGATCGGGCGAAACGGCGTCCAGCGGCGCAGGTCGGTGCTGGTGGTCTGGGCGACCAGGCGGCGATAGCCGTCACGGTGGAAGGGCGGCTTGCCGGTGAAGCCGTCGTCGGGCCGACCTGAGTAGCCGGCGGTGACCAGGTAGCGGCCCCGCAGCGGGTCCCAGCAGCCGTTCAGCCGGTCCTCCATGCGGCGCGCGGTGTCCAGGTAGACAGGGTTGTCGGGATCGTCGGTCCAGTGGAAGCCGTCGGGCGACCAGGCGGCGGAGAAGCGGTCGCCGCCGGTGTAGAGCAGCACGAAACGTCGCTCCGGGTCGGCGGCGCCGCTCTGCGGGTGCCGGGCATGGTCGACCAGGCACATGCAGTAGGCGCCGCGGCGCACGACGTTGTTGGCGCGCGACCCGGCGATCTCGACGATGCCCAGCTCCGGGAACCGCCAGGTCAGACCGTCGTCCGACTCGGCGTAGCCGTAGCTGCGGCGCTCGGAGCCGGTGAAGCCGGCGTCGTACCACATCCGGAACGGCGCGGCGCGGTTGCCGGGATCGTGGAACACCCTGGGGAAGAACAGCACCTGCGTGTGCCGCGTGCCGGATCCGGACTCCAGGACCGGCCGCGGCAGCCGGCGTGTCTGGTGTGCGGTGCGGGTGAGGGCGCTGGTTCGCTCGATCAGGTAGTCGTCGATGAATAGGTGGGTGCCGGCGGCCAACTCGATCGGCTGGCCCGGCAGTCCACGCCACGCGTCATCCATCAGAACCTCCTTCGAGCTGGGTGTGCCATTCTTCGTCGGGTTCGCGCATCGAGCCACCATAGCGCACTCCAGCGTCAGATACTGGATGTGTCCAGCCGAGGCGACGCCGACAGGGAGCGACGGCGATGGGCGAGACGGTGACGATCCCGAAGGTCGAATACGACCGGCTGCGGGCGCTGGAAGAGGACCTCGCGGACCGGCGCGCAGCGCGCTGCCACCGGTACATTGCTCTGCCGCTTCCGGCCGGGTAGCATACGACCCTCGACGGCTCGTCCCGAGGGAGGCGGGGCGCGGCAAGGAAGGCAAGGCATGGCAGGCATCTCCGCGGCAGCGCGGTCGCGCGCGACCAGGCTGCGGGAATCGTCCCTGTTCCGGCGCTTCTACCGCGACCGCTACTACCTGGCGCTGCTGCTGCCCGGCATCGCCTACTTCGTCATCTTCCAGTACATCCCGATCTACGGCCTGCAGGTCGCCTTCAAGGACTTCTCGTTCCGCGGGGGCATCCTGGGCAGCCCCTGGGCCGACCAGTTCGGCATGGCCAACTTCATCCGCTTCTTTTCGGTCTACAACGTCGGCCGGCTGATCGCGAACACCTTCCTGCTCAACCTCTACTCGCTGATTTTCGCCTTTCCCGTGCCGATAGTGCTGGCGGTCATGCTGCACGAGTCGCCGAGCGCGCCGTTCCGGCGCAGCATCCAGACGGTCACCTATCTCCCCAACTTCATCTCCATCGTCGCGATCATCGGCATCATGCGGATGATGCTCTCGCCGGGCTCGGGCAGCGTGAATCGCCTGCTCGGGCTGGCCGGCATCGAGCCGATCTACTTCATGATCGAGCCGGGCTGGTTCCGGCCGCTGTACGTGATTTCCGGGATCTGGCAGACGGCCGGGTTCGGGGCGATCGTCTACCTGGCCGCGCTCGCCTCGATCAATCCCGAGCTGTACGAGGCGGCGATCATCGACGGCACGGGGCGCATCCAGCGGATCCGGCACGTATCCATCCCCGGCATCCTGCCGGTGGTGGCCATCCTGTTCATCTTCAACATGGGCAACCTGCTGAGCAGCGGCTTCGAGAAGGTGCTGCTCATGCAGCACGGCACCAACCTGGAGGTCTCCGACGTCATCGGCACGTTCATCTATCGCGTCGGTCTGACGACCGTCGGGAACTACGATCTGGCGACCGCCGTCGGCCTGTTCAACACCGTGATCAATTTCGTGCTGCTGGTTACGGCCAACGCGGTGGTCAGACGCATTGCGGGAACGGGCCTGTGGTAACGGGCACGGGCGTGCGGCGCATGCAGGCGTTCGACGTGCTCAACCACCTGCTGCTGCTGCTGATCGGCGTGGCCTGTTTCTATCCGCTGGTGCACGTCCTGTCGCTGTCGCTGTCGAGCGAGCGGGCGATCGTGCAGGGCATCACCTGGTTTCCGCGCGACATCGACCTGATCTCCTACAAGTTCATGCTCACCCATAACCGCATCATCGGCGGCTACGCCAACACGATCCTGTACACGGCGACCGGCACCTTCATCAGCGTGGCGTTGACCGCGATGACCGCCTATCCGCTGTCAAGGCGGCGGCTGTTCGCGCGCGTGCCGATCACGTTCATGATGGTGTTCACCATGCTGTTCTCCGGCGGCCTGATCCCGACCTATCTGCTGGTACGGGCGCTGGGGCTCCTGGACACCATGTGGGCGCTGGTCCTGCCGCCGGCGATCGCGGTCTGGAACCTGATCATCCTGCGCACCTTCTTCCAGAACCTGCCGGAGGAGATGGAGGAGGCGGCCCGGATCGACGGCGCGGGCGTGCTCCGCACCCTGCGCACCGTGATCATGCCCCTGTCCAAGGCCGCACTGGCCACCATCGGCCTGTTCTACGCCATCGGCCTCTGGAACCAGTACTTCGCGCCGCTGGTCTATCTGCGCGACATCGACAAGATGCCGCTGCAGATCATCGTGCGCGACATGATCTGGGGGGACATCATGCGGCAGCGGGCCATCTCCAACAGGAACCCGTTCGCCGAAGAATTGACTGACTTCTCGGTCATGCTGCAACTCGAAAAACTGAAGTGGACGGCGCTGTTCGTCTCCATCGTGCCGCTGCTGCTGGTCTATCCGTTCATTCAGAGATACTTCGTCAGGGGGGTGATCATCGGAGCACTGAAATAGGCGCGAAGACAGAAAGAAACCCGGCAGGATCGATGATCCGGTCCTGACACGCTCACACCTGACACTCACAAGGAGCAACGATGCAAACGATAGTCAGACGACTGCTGCCGATCGCGGCGCTGCTGGCGCTGCTGGCGGCTCCGGCCGTCGCGCAGACCGTGACCTACACGATCGTCAGCGACAGCCTCGGGAAGACCTTCGAGGAACCGATGTTCGTCGAGCTGGAGAAGATCACCGGCGTGCGCCTGGAGCCGCGGCTGTTCCCGGAAGACGACATTCCCAATCACTACGCGCTGATGGCCGCCGCCGACGACCTGCCCGACCTGGCCGCCCGGCTGCCGGGCAACCTGTCCCTGCAGTTCGGCCTGGAAGGGCTGCTGATGGGGCTGCGTGATCTCGAGGAGCACCGGCCCAACTTCGTCGACACCATCGAACGGTACAAGTTCGACTTCGACACGTTCCTGGCCCGCGTCGGCACGGCGGACGGCGATTACTTCGTGTCGCCGACGCTGGGCGGCTGGTACAAGAACATCAAGAACGCGATCATCTACCGGAGCGACATCTTCGCCGAGCACGGCATCGAGGTGCCGACGACCAGCGAGGAGCTCGCCGACGTGCTGAAGCAGCTCAAGGAGCTCTATCCGGACAGCATCCCGTACATGACATTCCGCGACTGGTGGTGGCCGTTCTTCGTGATGTTCGGCGTGTACGACTATCCTCAGGGAGAGGACTACTACCACCAGACCGCCTACCAGGACGCGCTGCGCTACATCGCCGACCTGTACGCGGCCGGCGCCGTCGACCAGGAGTTCCCGACCCGCCAGTACGCGGAGTGGAACAAGGCGCTCAACGAGGAAGCGACGACCTTCATGGAGGGCACGCACGGCTACTCCTTCCACGGCAACGCGCCGACGCTGCTCGGCATCAGCAGCGAGGAGAACGCGGCAGCCGCCGCCGATCCCTTCGGGCCGGCCGGCCAGGCCGTGCTGGACAAGCTCAACGCGAAATTCGCGTTCATGAGCATTCCCACGCACGGCAGCGCCAAGCGCGTGAGCCCGCCGTCCAGCAACGTGAACCCCTTCGGCATCGGCTTCAACGCCAACATCGAGATGCCCGAGGTGGCCGCGAATTGGCTGGACTTCTTCTATTCCGAGTACGGAGCGGCGTGGACGGGAATCTCCTCGCCCGAAGGGGTCAAGTGGGTCAACACCAATGCCGCCGCCGGCGACGTCATGTGGCCGTCGTTCGGCGACGCGATGGTGGAGCGGCGGCCGGCGACCGCGGAGGAGATTGATGCCTCCTACAGCACGTACGAGCGCGCGTTCCTGCTGTTCCGCAGGTTCAACCACGACTTCCCGACCCTTCCGCAGGTCATGGAGCACAGCGGCCAGACCGCGGTGCGCCGCGTGGACGTGTTCGCCATGGACGACTCCCAGAAGGAGCGGGAGGCGACCCTGGTCGCGCAGATCAATCCGGTCGTCCAGGAGTGGGAGGACAACTTCATTCTTGGCAGGCGGAACGTGGACGACGACTGGGGCGACTACCTGGCCGCGCTCGACCGCGCCGGCCTGCAGGACTTGCTGGCGCTGCGTGCCGACACGCTGAAGCGCGCCGACAGCCACATCATCGAGCCCGTACCGGACAAGGACGGCCGCTCGACCCTGGCGCCGTAGCGCCGCAGACCGCCGCTTCGCGCGGCGGTTTCGTCATGGGACGCCCGGGCGGAGCCGGCACGGCCGGCTCCGCATCGGGCCTCTCCCGAATCTCTTTCACGGAACCATTCATGACTCTCATCACCGACTTCTCGATCGCGCAGCCGGCGGACCGGCTGATCACCGACGACCGGACGACGTTCGGCCCGATCTCCAGGCCGAAGCCGGGCGCGTGGCGCCTGATCGACTACGAGACCGAGCAGTTCGGCGGCCGGTTCCTGCAGGCATCCGACCGGCAGGCCGCCGTGCTGACGGTGCCGCTCGGCTGCGACGGGTGGCACGCGGTGTCGATCGGCATCGCCGGCAGCGGCGTCAAGCAGGGCCCGGCCTCGATCGAGGTGCGGCTGGAGGGCGACGAGCACTGGCAGTACCTGCGCGCCGAGGGGTGGATCGACTACGTGGAGGAGCCGTGGATCATCGCCGACCTCACCGGCCGGTCGCTGCAGGTGCGCTTCCCGCAGCAGGTGCCAGGGCCGGTGCTGGCGCGCCTGTGCTCGGTGCGGGCGGTTCCCGTCAGCGACGAGCACGTGCGCGAGCTCCGGGACGACCCGCCGCGTCCACTGGTGTTCTCGAACGACGGCAACATGTTCAACGGCGCCGAGCCGGGCACGGAGATCGTGGAGCAGGCGTTCCGCCGGTTCGCGGGCAGCCCGTGGACCATGGGCTGCTACGGGGTGGGCGGCGCCGACTGCGTCCACTACGGCACCAAGGTTGGGAACATCATCGGCCAGGACGCCTGGGATTCCGAGGAGGGCTACCTGGGCAGCTACGACGTGGTCACCGCCATGATCGACATGGGGCTCGACCCCCTGCAGGTGGCGATCGACAGCGCGCACCGCCTGGGCCTGGGGATCGTCGCCTACCTGCGCGTGCAGCTCTGGATCTGCGAGCCGCCGCTGGACCAGCAGTTCCGCTCCTCTTTCTACGCCGCGCATCCCGAGTACTGCTGCGTGGAGGCCGACGGGGTTGCCGACCACAGCAAGCTGAGCGTCGCCTTTCCCGAGGTGCGCGGGCAGCTCAACGGCATCATGCGCGAGTGCCTGGAGCGCGGCGCCGACGGGGTGTGCCTGTGCTTCGCGCGCGGCTTCCCGCTGGTGCGCTACGAGCAGCCGGTACTGGACCGCTACCGGGAGCGGTACGGCGGCGACGCGCGCGAGCTGGACGACCGCGACGAGCGGCTGCGCGCCGTCTGGGCGGAGATCACGACCGAGTGGATCCGGGAGATCCGGCAGATGCTGGACGAATTCGGCCCGTCGGAACGGTACGAGCGGCGCAAGCTGGCGCTGATCGCCGGCCCTGACATGGAGTGGTGCCTGGGCTACGGGATCGACGTGGGCGCCTGGGGGCGGGCGGGGTTGATCGACGTCGTCGCGCCGTACCCGCGCGGCATCGAAAAGCGGGAGGACATCTGCGAACTGTTGACCGCAGGAGTGGGCGAGTACGCGCGGGCGCTGGAGGGGACGGACGTGGAACTGGTGCCGTCACTGGGCAGCTTCGCCGACCACGCGATGACGGTCCGGGAGGTGCGCACACGCGCCGACGGCTGTTACCGCCAGGGCGCCACCGGCCTGAGCCGCTGGGACACCGACCCCTGGATGGCCCACCTGGGACTGGAGAGCGCCGTCGCGCAGCGGCTGTGGGTCGAGCACTACATGCCGCCGGCCGCCAACGCCGTGGTGTCCACCGCCGGCCTGAACCGGGTCCGCTTCAACCCCCGCATCGGCGTGTGAGTCCGTGACCCTCATCACCGACTTCTCGATCGCGCAGCCGGCCGACCGGCTGATCGCGGACGACCCGACGACGTTCGGCCCGATCTCCAGGCCGAAGCCGGGCGCGTGGCGCCTGATCGACTACGAGACCGAGCAGTTCGGCGGCCGGTTCCTGCAGGCATCCGACCGGCAGGCCGCCGTGCTGACGGTGCCGCTCGGCTGCGACGGGTGGCACGCGGTGTCGATCGGCATCGCCGCCAGCGGCGTCAAGCGGGGGCCGGCCTCGATCGAGGTGCGGCTCGAAGGCGACGAGCACTGGCAGTACCTGCGTGCCGAAGACTGGATCCACTACGTGGAGGAGCCGTGGATCATCGCCGATCTCACCGGCCGGTCGCTGCAGGTACGCTTCCCGCGGCAGGTGCGGGGGCCGGTGCTGGCGCGCCTGTGCTCGGTGCGGGCCGTTCCCGTGCGCGACGAGCACATGCGGGAGCTTGCGGCCGAGCGGCCGCGGCCGCCGATGTTCATCCACGACAGCGCCGTCGCCGAGCCGGGCGCCGAGGCCATCGAACGGTTGTTCCGGCCGTATGCCGGCAGCGTGTGGACGTCGGGTTGCTACGGCGTGTGCGGCGCCGACTGCGTCGACTACCCCACCGAGGTGGGGAACATCAACGGCCAGGACGCCTGGGATGCCGAGGAGGGCTACCTGGGCAGCTACGACGTGATCACCCGGATGATGGCCATGGGGCTCGACCCCTTGCAGGTGGCGATCGACAGCGCGCACGGAGCAGGGCTGGCCCTGATCGTCTACCTGCGCGTGCAGCTCTGGACCTGCGAGCCGCCGCTGGACCAGCAGTTCCGCTCCTCTTTCTACGCCGCGCATCCCGAGTACTGCTGCGTGGAGGCCGACGGGGTTGCCGACCACAGCAAGCTGAGCGTCGCCTTTCCCGAGGTGCGCGGGCAGCTCAACGGCATCATGCGCGAGTGCCTGGAGCGCGGCGCCGACGGGGTGTGCCTGTGCTTCGCGCGCGGCTTCCCGCTGGTGCGCTACGAGCAGCCGGTACTGGACCGCTACCGGGAGCGGTACGGCGGCGACGCGCGCGAGCTGGACGACCGCGACGAGCGGCTTCGTGCCGTCTGGGCGGAGATCACGACGGAGTGGATCCGGGAGATCCGCGAGATGCTGGACGAGTTCGGGCCGTCACAGCGGTACGAACGTCGCAAGCTGGCGCTGATCGCGGGTCCTGACATGGAGTGGTGTCTGGGCTACGGGATCGATGTGGGCGCCTGGGGCCGCGCGGGGCTGGTCGACGTCGTCGCCCCGTACCCTCGGGGCATCGAGCGGCAGGAGGACCTCGGGGAGCTGCTCGTCGACGGAGTGGGAGAGTACGCGCGGGCGCTGAAGGGGACGGACGTGGAGCTGGTCCCGTCAATCGGCAGCTTCGCCGACCATGCGATGACGGTCCGGGAGGTGCGCACGCGCGCCGACGGCTGTTACCGCCAGGGCGCCACCGGCCTGAGCCGCTGGGACACCGACCACTGGATGATCCACCTGGGACTGGAGAGCGTCGTCGCGCAGCGGCTGTGGGTCGAGCACTACATGCCGCCGGCCGCCAATGCGGTGGTGTCCATCGCCGGCCTGAACCGAATCCGCTTCAACCCGCGCATCGGCGTCTGACTCCCGGAGAGACGCTGACGAGCGCATCGCTGGTCGACTTCTCTGTAGATTGCCGCCATGGCGGTAAATTTGCCGATATTGATAGGCCTTTGCCACGCTTTACGCGATATTGCTGCTATGGCAGTAACATATGGTCAAGTCGCTTGACGCCGTGCGATTAATACACGAATATACCGCCATACCGGTAATAGAGGCTGAAACATGAAGATCCTCACGTCTCAGTCGCTTGGTGAAGCGCTCCGGTACCACCGTCGGCGCAGCGGACTGAGCCAGCATGCACTGGCCGACCTTGCAGGCATCGGCAAGACTTCGGTCTTCGACATCGAGAAAGGGAAGCCGACGGTACGCCTGGCGACGGTGATGGCGGTCCTGCGCGCCCTCAATATCGATCTGATGCTCGACGGACCGCTGATGGCTGAGTGCCGCGCCTTGCTGGACTCCGAGCGCCGGAACGCGGGCGCGGAGAACGAGCCGTGAGGAGAGCCACGGTCCACGTGATGGGCGCGCCGGCCGGAGTGCTCGAGGAACCCGAGCCGGGGCGGTTCGTGTTCCGGTACCTGGATGCCTACGACGGCCCGCCGGTCTCGCTCACCATGCCGGTTGCGAGGCAGGAGCGCTCGTTCGACCGGTTTCCCCCGTTCTTCGAGGGGTTGCTGCCGGAAGGCGAGATGCTGGAGGGGCTGCTGCGCCAGCGCAAGCTCGATCGCGACGACCTGTTCGCGCAGCTCCTGGCGGTGGGCGAGGAGGTGGTCGGGGCGGTAACGGTGGTCGAGGATACGGCTTGAACCGCTGCCCCATCACCTACGAACCGTGCGGCGACGACCGGTACTCCCGCGCAGGGCTGCGCTCGCTGTCGCCCAATCTGAAGTCCCTGCACGACTTTCCCTACGCAGCCGAACGGCAACGGCAGGAGGCAGTGATCCGGGCGGGCAGGATGTCGATCCAGGGAGTGCAGCCGAAGCTGAGCGTACGCCTCGACGCCACGGCAGGCATGTTCCGGGTCGTCGATCGGGGCGGACGGTACGTCCTCAAGCCGCAGCACCACGTGTACCCGAACCTGCCGGAGAACGAGGGCGCTCTATCTCGCACTGCTCAGCGAACGCCTGGTGGTCCTTGACCTGAACGGATGAGCGGTCCCTCCCGCCGGTCGCCGTACACGTCCGCGGGGCCGTGCTATGCTTGCGGTTCGGTGTCGTCTCCCCGCGAGGATCGGGGTCACGGATACCCCGACCTGAAACCGCTGCTCGACGTGTACTTGGCCGAGGTGCGCGACAGGCTCGGGACAGACGTGTCCGCGGTTGCCCTCTACGGGTCGGTGGCCCGCGGCCAGGCGCGCGCGGCGAGCGACATCGACCTGTTCGTGGTCCATCGCGGCGAGCGGGCTGCAGTGTTCGAGGTCTTCCTCGATGTCGCGCTTCGGTTGCGGGACCATCCGCTGGTTGCAGGGCTGCAGGCACGCGACGCCCCGACCGAGCCGTGTCCCGTGTTCCGTTCCGAGGAAGAATTGGCGGATACGCCATGGCTCCTGCTGGACGTCTGCGACCACGGCATCATCCTGTTCGATCCACGCGAGGTTCTGGCGCGCAAGCTGGCGAGCCTGCGCGCTCGCCTGCGCGAGCTCGGCTCTCGCCGCGTCGAGCTGGCCGACGGCTCCTGGTATTGGGACCTGAAGCCCGATATGCGCGCCGGCGAAGTCATCGCCCTGTAGCGGCGGAACGGCTGTCATGGACAACGGGGAGCGCGGGCGGAGGCTGATGGCGATGGCGAGCGAGTATCTGCAGGACATGGAGGCTTCCTACGCCCGCAAGTCGTGGAACGCCGTGGTCCGCCGCGCACAGGAAGTCGTCGAGCTGTCCCTGAAAGGGGTGCTCAGCTATCTGGGGGTGGACTTCCCGAAGGTACACGATCCGGCCGCCGTGTTCGTCGCCACCGTGTCCGCCAGGGGCATGGAGTTGGGCCAGGAGGAAGCGGCGGACGTAACCGCCGTCTCGGCCAGACTTGCCCGCAAACGCGCGCCGGCGTTCTACTTCGAGCACACCGAAGACGCCTCCGCGGCCGAGGAAGCGGTGGCTGACGCGCGCCGCATTCATCGGCTGTGCACGCGCCTCGTCGCGGGCATCCAAGCCCTGTCCTCAGAGCCGGACTGTCCCGGATCCGAGTGACGTGAGCGCCCGCGCCAACCACGTCGCACCGCCGGTAGCGGAGCGCTCCTACCGCGTCACAGCGATCGTCGTATGATGCGGGGCAACCATGGGACGCACTCAGCTCGCACCTGAACTGTTCGAGACGATCGACTGGCGCTGCATCGGGCCGCACCGCGGCGGCCGCGTGGTGGCGGTCGCCGGGGACCCCTCGCAAGCCCAGATCTTCTACTTCGGCGCCTGCGCGGGCGGCGTCTGGAAGACCACCGACGGGGGCACTTACTGGGAGAACGTCTCCGACGACTTCTTCGGGACCGCCGCCGTGGGCGCGATCGCGGTCGCCGACGCCGACCCCAACGTCGTCTACGCCGGCACGGGCGAGGCGTGCATCCGCGTGGACGTCTCGCACGGCGACGGCGTCTACCGCTCGACCGACGGCGGCGCGACCTGGAGCAACGTCGGCCTGACCGACACCCGCCACATCGGCCGCATCCGCATCCATCCGGATGACCCCGACCTGGTCTATGTGGCCGCCCTCGGCCACGCCTTCGGTCCCAACGACCAGCGCGGCGTGTTCCGCTCCCACGACGGCGGCGCCACCTGGGAGCACGTGCTGCACCGCGACGCCGAGACCGGCGCCATCGACCTCGCCATCGACCCCACCAACCCGCGCGTCCTGTACGCCGCGCTCTGGCAGGTGATCCGCCGGCCGTGGATCCTGGAGTCCGGCGGCCCCGGCAGCGGCATCTTCAAGTCCACCGACGGCGGCGATACCTGGACGGAGATCTCAGGCAACCCCGGCCTGCCGGAGGGCATCAAGGGCCGCATCGGCATCGCCTGCTCGCCGGCCAAGTCCGGACGGGTGTGGGCGATCGTCGAGGCGGAGAAGGGCGCGCTGCTGCGTTCCGAGGACGGCGGCGCAAACTGGGAGGTGGCGAGCGCCGAGCGCGACCTGCGCCAGCGCCCCTGGTACTACCACCACGTGTTCGCCGACCCGCAGGACGCCGACACTGTGTGGGTGCTCAACCTGTCGGCCTGGAAGTCCACGGACGCCGGCAAGACCTTCACGACGGTGCCGACCCCGCACGGCGACAACCACGACCTGTGGATCGACCCGACCGACCCTCGCCGCATGATCGAGGGCAACGACGGCGGCGCCTGCGTCTCCTTCAACGGCGGCGACACCTGGTCGACGATCTACAACCAGCCGACCTCGCAGTTCTACCACCTCACCACCGACACGCAGTTCCCGTACCGGGTGTACGGCACGCAGCAGGACAACTCCGCGATCAGCGTGCCCAGCCGCTCGGACAAGGGCATCATCCGCATGGACGACTGCTACACGGTCGGCAACTCGGAGAGCGGCCACATCCAGGTGCGGCCCGACAACCCCAACATCGTCTACTCCGGCGCCATCGGCAGCGCCCCCGGCGGCGGCGGCGTGCTGCTGCGCTACGACCACGCGACCGCGCAGATCCGCATCATCACCGCCTGGCCGGAGGAGTACTCCGGCTACGGCCCCAAGGACCTCAAGTACCGCTTCCAGTGGACGTACCCGATCCTGATCTCGCCGCACGACCCCGACGTGCTCTACATCGCCGGCAACGTGCTGTTCCGCTCCACCGACGACGGCGCGAGCTGGGAGGTGATCAGCCCCGACCTGACCCGCGACGACCCGAGCAAGCAGGAGCCCTCCGGCGGCCCGATCACCAAGGACACCACCGGCGCCGAGCACTACTGCACGATCTTCGCCTTCGTCGAGTCCACGCATCAGCAGGGGCTGTTCTGGGCCGGCTCCGACGACGGGCTCATGCACCTGTCCCGCGACGGCGGCGCCAACTGGCAGGAGATCACGCCGCCGGAGCTCCCCGAGTGGGCGACCGTGGCCACGATCGAGCTGTCCCCGCACGACGAGGCGACTGCCTACGTGGCCGCCTTCCGCTACAAGCTCGACGACTACCGGCCGTACCTGTTCAAGACCGCCGACTACGGCGCGACCTGGACGCGGATCACCGGCAACCTGCCGGAGGACGACTTCACGCGCGTCATACGCGAGGACCCGGAGCGTCCGGGGCTGCTGTACGCCGGCACCGAGCGCGGCATCCACGTCTCATCGGACGACGGCGCCTCCTGGCAGCCGTTCCAGTGCAACCTGCCGGTGGCGCCGATCCACGACCTGGCGGTCCGCGGCGACGACCTGATCGCGGCCACCCACGGCCGCTCGTTCTGGATCACCGACGGCCTGGGGCTGCTGCGGCAGTTGGCGGCAGGCGAGGTCGCCCCGGTGCACCTGTTCGCGCCTGCTCCCACGCTCCGCATGGCCGGTGAGGCCGACCCCACGGCTGCCTCGCCCAAGCAGTACATGGTCGGGCTCGGCCAGCCGGGCACCCTCTATGTCGCGCAGAAACCCGGCGGGGGCTTCGAGCGCCGCGCGCTGGACTGCGGCGTCAATCCCCGCGCGGGCGTGGTCCTGCACTACCACTTGAAGGAAGAGCCGGAAGGCGAGGTCACCCTGTCCTTCCACGACGCGGACGGCCAGGAGATCCGCACGTTCTCCAGCGTGGAGCCGGAGCCGCCCTCGGAGGAGGACAAGGAGAAGGGGAAGGAGGAGTCGCCCAAGGACCCGGTGGTGCCGGCCAAGGCCGGCATGAACCGCTTCGCCTGGGACATGCGCTACCCCGGCTCGCACCCGATCACGGGTACCGCCGACCGACCGCCCGGGCCGCTGGCCGCCCCGGGCCGTTACGAGGCGCGCCTCACCGTGGCGGACGCCACCCACCGGCAGCCGTTCGAGATCCGCAAGGACCCGCGCCTGGAGGCGACGCAGGAGGAGCTGGATGCCCAGTTCGAGCTGGCCATCCGGATCCGCGACAAGGTCTCGGAGGCCAACGACGCGGTCAGCGAGCTGCGCAGCGCCAGCCGGCAGATGGGCGAGTGGGCCGGCCGCGCCAAGGACGGCCCCGGCGAGCAGCCGGTCGCCGACGCGGCGCGCGCGCTCCGGAAGGAGATGAAGGCGATCGAGGAGGAGCTGGTCGAGCCGCGCGCCGAGGGGGCGCTGAACCGCCTCAACCACCCGGTCAAGCTGGTCGCCAAGCTGGGCGCCCTGACCAGCGTGGTGACCAACGCCGACACGGCGCCGCCGAAGCAGGCGTACGACGTGTACGACCACCTGGCCGGCCGGATCGACGCGCAGCTCGCCCGGCTCGGAGAGACCCTGGACAGCCGGCTGCCGCCCTTCGCGGACCTGCTGCGCGAGCACGAGGTCCCGGCGGTGGTGCCGGGTAGCGAGCCGGTGGCGGACGCCAAGAGCGACTGATGGGCCGGCCGCTCGGCGTCCCCGAGGTGCGCTGGGAGCGCATGTTCCCGGACGAGCTGGACGCGGCGTTCGAGCGCTGCCCGGTCCTGTACCTGCCCTACGGGCTGTGCGAGCCGCACGGTCCGCAGAGCGCCCTGGGCCACGAAGACGCCGTGGCCGACGTCAAGTCCGCGATCCCGTTCCCATATCGAGACGTTCGGATCCGAAGTGTTCGAGGACGATGCGCCGGCGTTGGAGGTCTTCGTTGTCGAAGCGGGCATTGCTCTCAGGTGAGCCGATTCCCGACAGATTCACCTTGTCGGCGGGTTATCAAGACGTTCGGGCGTCTGGGCTTCCAGGTCGTTCGCGAAGGAACCAGCAAGCGGTGGTTGCGGAGCGTTCGGGTGGAATGACGCCGAGCGGAGGATTGTGAGGTCCGCACCGTTGGCGGGCGCGACGACGGCCCGTTCGAGGATGCGCTGCAGACGCTCCGCGCCGATCTCGGCACGGGCATTGACGACCACGTGGAGCTGACGGTCGCTGAGCCGGTCGAGCTGGTGCAGATCGTCGAGCAGCGCCTGTCCGGGTGCATCGTCCGCCCCGGTGTGGCTGATCTTGACGTCGTACAGGTGATCCCGGATCAGGAACTTCACGTGGCCGATGGCGTCCGCCTCGTCGCGGACCTCGGCGACGACAGCGCGCACCAGGCGGCTGGCGGCTGCTCGGGCGCCTCCCTCGGCTGTGTCCACCCGGACTTCCGCGTCGAGCCAGGCAAGCGCTTCCTCGCCGGCCCCGTAGCGCGCGTAGTCGATGCCCAGATCGCAGGCGCCGGCGGCTGCGGTGGCCGGATGATCGGGATCGCAGAGCGCGTCGACCCATCCGGCCACGCCGGCCGGCGTGCGTCCGTCCTGACAGAGCACGGTCTGACCCGGCACGGGGATGCCGGACCCGTTGCAGGAAGCGGGTAATGAGGGCGGATCGGTCATCAGATCCCACTTGCTCGCCACCAGCAGCGGTGCCTCGCGGAGCTGTTCCAGGAACAGATACTCGAGGTCGCCGGACCACGGTAGCGGCTCGCCCGACTGGAGCCGGATCAGCACCCGGGCGTCCACCATCGCCGTGAACGACACCCGATCGACCGGTCCGGACGCCGACCCGAGCAGCGGCCGCACCACGGTCGCGACCAGGTCGGTGCAGGAGCCCACCGCCTCAGCGAACACGTGCCGGGCGCCGCCACGGAGCGCCTCGGCCAGCAACTCGACCAGTTCGTCGTAGCGACAACAGAAGCAACCACCCGTCACTTCGCGAGTCGGATGCGACCCCTGCAGGAACGCCGTGTCCACCAGCAATGTGCCTTGGTCGTTGGTGATGACGGACGCGGCCTCGCCACGCTGCCGCAGCAGCTCGCAGGCACTGCGGATGGCCGTGGTCTTGCCGCTGCCCAGGAATCCGCCGACCAAGTGGACCGTAACGGTCGTCATATCACCGGAAGAGTGCCCGCGGGCGCGACCAGAACGTGTGGTCAACTACCAGCGTGACGGACCAGGGTACACACCTGTCCCGATCGATGCTCTGACGATCCAGACCACAATCGCGACGAACGTCGCGTAGCGTGTGTATACCCCCATGCCGGCGCCGATCGCCGCCTGGGCGAGGTCGACGGGGGCAACGTTGCCGGACTGGAGGAGGCGAAGGGCCGGGGAGAGTTCGGTGCGGAGGGCGGTGAGGAAGTCGCGTCGCGTCGCTGACGGTGCGTCGGTAGGCCGGCGCCGACAGACGAGGATAATGCTGGACGCGAGCGTATTCGCTTCTCTGGCAACGATCCTGCCAGCGCTTTCGGTCCGCATGGGCCATGTGCCAGAGATCCCGAAACCGGACCGAATCACGGCATCCAGAAAGGTCTCCCAACCCGTGCTCGCGGTCCCGCTGTCGCCCCTCGTTTCCGACTGCTTGAAGGCGTAGTAGATCGTGACCGGGAATCCCGGATGCGCCTGTTCGGCGAGCCCCTTGAGCGCCCTGGTCATGCCGTCAAGGAAGAAGACCCCTGCCGCCTTCTTGCTTCCGTGGCGGTAGGGAGTGGCCACGAGTTCCTGCGCTTTCGGCACGGCGACGGTCGCAAACAGTCCCGGGAATACGGGCTTGAGGGACCGGCGCAGCCAGACGTAGAAAAAGTCCGAGAGGTCAGCGTAGCCGATGTTGTCGTAGTACGGTGGATCCGCAGATATGAGGGTGCCGTTGGGCATCGGTCGACGATCCGCCGCGTCCCGTTGACTGCTGAAGCCGCCGAATCGCGCGGGAAACGTATCTATCGTCATGGCTCCCTTCGCCAAGGCCGCCTCTAGGCTGCCTCCGGCCCCAGCGAACGGATTGGCTTCGGCGAAATCCCACATCATTGGTATCGCCTGTCTGGCGAAGGTCTCTCGGAACGCACCGCGGTCACTCATCCAGGACGTAATCGATGAGCCGAGATTCGCGACCTTGGAGAGTGCGAACGCCAAATACAGGGACACCGCCTCGGCGTACGCGGTCGCACCCGTGCCGCCCTCGCGGAGCGGCCGGTCGTCGTCCGGCAGCCCCGCAGCCGCGGCGTCGCGCCGGACGCGCTCCGTCGCCGCGCCGGCCAGATCTGCGAACGTCGTCAGGGCCACGAGCTGGCGCGACGTGAAGAGGTCACACCAGCGGAGCATTCCGTATTCCTGAACGCGAAAGCCCAGCGCCCGCTGCGGCAGCTCCGTCTCGGGCATCCACTCTGGCTTGGCATCAGTTGCCGCGAGTTCGTGGTCAGCCGTGGGCGTGAGGTAGACTCGTTCCCGGTCGCCTTCGGCCACGACCGAGAGTAGCCGCGTACCCAGGCGACCAGCCTTGCCTTCCGCTCGCAAGTAGTCGAACGGCATCGGCGAGCCGGACATCAGGCAGAGGAACGGACTGCCGCTCCCGCCAGATTTCGTCCCCCGCTTCGTGATCGACGCATTGGCCGGTGCGCCGACCCTGACCCGGAACTGGTACGCCCGACCCTCGATCACCGGCTCGACGTAGACCTCCCTGCCCTTCTTCGTCGACAGCATGAACGTGGATGCGAGCGGCACCTCTACGTCGGCGAAGGCCGGGTTCGGGCTTCTGACCGTCCGCGTCCACAGCCAAGCAATGACCGTCAGCTTCCTGCCCTGATACCGTTGCAGGTCGGGACGGTCCCGCACGATCTCGGCGGTGATCTCGATGGACGGGTACAGATGACCGATCCGCTGCTCCGCATCGTCTCGCATCCGGCGGCCGTAGTGGCGCACGTCTTCGGCCAGCCCTTGGGCGCCCTGCCACGTCTTCTCGATGATCGTGGCCTCGCTCCGCGCTTCCGGGTTCACCGGCGACCGGCCGACGAACTTCGGCGGGATCTCGATCATCGCCTTGTTGATGAGGACCGCAACCGGGTTGAGGTCGCTGGCGTGGGCCTCCAAGCCCAGCCGCTGCGCTTCGAGCGGCAGCGCCCCGCCGCCCGCGAACGGGTCGTGGAACGCCGGCAGCTTCTTGCGGTCGAACAATGTGTCAGCGCGCGGATGATCGACATTCTCGTCGCAGGCCCGCCGCCAGCTCTGCCAGATCTCGGTCCGCGCCTGTTCGAGCACCGTCTCGTTGGTCGTGTTCTCCCACCGCACCAGTTCTTTGACGATCCCGAACAGCCGCTCCCGTTCCCGCTCCGCCGCGATCTCCCGCAGTTCCGCCCGCTCGTTGTTTCTGCCTGCTCCGGACCCTTCATCGTCGCCCATCCCGCGCTGCCGGAGCGCTCGTTGCGCTGCGCGCTTCGTCGCCGGGTCGGACAGCAGCGTGTCGACGTACTCAGACGGATCGTCGACCATCTGCGCGAAGATCACGGCGCGGGCCACGGCGAGCGGTTTGCGTGACCACCACAAGTGCAACGTAGACGGGTGCCCGTGCCGGACGGACTTCTCACGAGCCCCCGCCGCGTTGATCTCGTCAAGCGGCAGCGCAACCTCGATCAGCTTCCTGCGCACGTGGGACGTGGTCACCGGCAACTCCGTCAGGCTTGGTCGAGTGGGTCTACGACGGCACGTCATTCCTTTTCCATGGCCCGGTAGAGCGCCTCCCGGTCGGAGATGTCGACCAGTTCCTCTCCGCCGTTCCATGATGGAAGCGGGCGTAGCGTCTCCGGCGCATCCTCGACCTCGGGAGCCGCGAGCACGCGCCGGAGCCCTGCCTCGACGAGCGTGGACATCGTGGTACCGCGTCGTACCGCCTCTTCCCGCAGACGCTGCATGACCGAATCGTCGATGTTGAGGGTCGTCTTCAATATGGGGAACCATACCACGTCGAGTCCGACACCCGCCCATACCCCCTTCGAGACTGTCGCCGAGGAGGTGTTTCGCCGCTACGGCCGCGCCGAGCGCAGCCTGGTCAGCGAGCTGCGCGAGCACCGCAACAACTGGGCGCACCAGCAGCCTTTCTCGAGCGACGACGCGTACCGTGCCCTCGACTCCGCGCATCGGCTGTTGACCTCGGTGTCGGCGCCCCAGGCCCGCGAGGTCGACGCGCTCAAGCAGGAGTTGCTGCGGGTGCGTTTTCAGGAACAGGCCCGCGGCGAGCGGCGCCGGACCACCAGGAACACGTCCAACGTCGAATCAGTCGGCGGTTTGAAGCCCTGGCGGGAGGTGGTGACGCCGCACCACGACGTCGCTAGCGGCCAATACCAACAAGCGGAGTTCGCCGCCGATCTGTGGCAAGTCTACCTGAAGGAGGGGTCGGATGAGTACCGCGACCCGGTGGAGTTCTTCCGCCGCACCTTCCTCACCGACAGCCTGAAGCAGTTGCTGACCGGAGCCGTACAGCGTCTGTCTGGATCGGGAGCCGACCCGGTCGTGAATCTCCAGACCAACTTCGGCGGCGGCAAGACGCACTCGATGCTCGCGCTCTACCACCTGTTCTCCGGCGTGCGTGCGTCCGCGTTGGCCGACATAGACAAAGTGCTGAAAGACGCGGGCAAGAGCGAGCTGCCTTCGGTACGTCGCGTCGTGCTGGTCGGCAATCGAATCTCGCCCGGCAATCCGGTCACCAAGCCGGACGGCACTGCGGTGCGGACCCTCTGGGGTGAGCTGGCGTGGCAGCTCGGTGGCGCCGAGGCATTCGCACGTGTCGCTGCGGACGACGAGAAAGCCACCAACCCTGGCGACGTATTGCGTGAGCTTCTGATTGAGCACGGCCCGTGTCTGGTGCTGATCGACGAGTGGGTCGCCTACGCGCGACAACTCCACGACGATGAGGACGATCTGCCGGCCGGCAGCTTCGAGACCCAGTTCACCTTTGCGCAAACACTCACCGAGTCGGCGAGATTGGCCGGCAACTGCCTGCTGGTCATCAGCCTGCCGGCCTCGGATACCGGTGACTCGCCGCACGCCCAAGCGGACGACGCCGAGGTGGGCGGCCAGCGAGGACGCGAGGCGCTGACGCGGTTACGCAACGTCATCGATCGCGTGGCCGCCCCTTGGCGTCCCGCAACAGTCGACGAGAGTTTCGAGATCGTTCGGCGGCGCCTGTTCCAGCCGTTCAACGACGCTGAGCAGTTCAAGGCGCGCGACGTGGTGGCACGGGGCTTTTCCGAGTTCTATCGCTCGCAGCAGCAGGAGTTCCCCTCCGAGTGCCGGGAAGCCGATTACGAGCAGCGGCTCAAGGCGGCCTATCCGATCCATCCCGAGACCTTCGAACGGTTGCACACCGACTGGTCGGCATTGGCGAAGTTTCAACGCACCCGCGGCGTGCTGCGGCTGATGGCCGCGGTGATCCCCCATCAGTGGGAGCAGGGGAACCGCAGTCCTCTCATCCTTCCAGGGGATCTTGCGCTGGACGACGGGCGCGTGCAGGCGGAGTTGACGAGGTACCTGGATGACAACTGGTCTCCGATTATCGAACGGGACGTCGACGGCGCGGACTCGCTTCCGCTTCGGATCGACAGCGAGCAGCCCAATTTGGGCAAGTTCGCCGCAAGTCGTCGCGTGGCGCGGGCGATCTTCCTGGGCTCCGCGCCGACCATCGGGGCCGCGCATCGGGGCATCGAGGATCGCCGCGTCAAGCTCGGCTGCGTCATGCCGGGCGAAGCGCCGGCCGTGTTCGGGGACGCGCTACGGCGGCTGGCGACGGCCGCGACCTACCTGTACGAGGACAACGCCCGTTACTGGTACGCGACTCAGCCCACCGTCACCAAGCTGGCGGCGGACCGCGCCGAGCAGATGCGCCGCAATCGCGATCGCATCGAGGAGGAGATCGGCAAGCGCATGCGGGCGGATCTGCGGGAAATCGGCGAGTTCAGCAGGGTGCATGCATGGCCGCACTCCGGCCATGACGTGCCGGACGATCCCGACGCCCGGTTGGTCGTGCTGGGAATCGAGCACTCGTACGTCAAGGAAGGGGAGAGCGCGGCGGAGAAGCAGGCGCTGGAGATCCTGGAGTCGCGCGGCACCACTCCTCGCATCCATCGCAACACGCTCGTGTTCCTTGCCGCCGACGCGACGCGTCTGCAGGAGCTCGACGAGGCGGTGCGCCGCTTCCTGGCGTGGGAATCGATCGTCGCCGAGAGCGACCAGCTCAACTTGGCACCCCAGCAGGCGCGGCAGGCGGAGACGAGGCGCGACACGGCCGCGGCCGAGGCCGCCTCACGGATCCCGGAGACCTACCGCTGTCTGCTGGTGCCGACGCAGAACACACCGCAGGACCCGGTCACGTGGGAGGCGTTGAACGTGACGGGCACGGAGCCGCTGGCCGTACGCGCGGCCCGCAAGCTCAAGGGTCAGGAGGGGCTCGTCACCTCCTATTCCTCAACGCTGCTGCGCATGGAGCTGGATCGCGTCCCACTCTGGCGAGGTGACCACGTCGCCATCGCGCAACTGGTAGAGGACTACGCCCGCTATCCGTATCTGCCAAGGCTCAGGGACCCGCAGGTTCTGTTGGGCAGTATCCGCGACGGCCTGAACCTCCTCACCTGGGAACAGGACACGTTCGCGTATGCCGAGAGCTTCGACGGAGAAGCGGGCCGCTATCGCGGCTTGCGCTCCGGGGAAGGGATCGAGCTCCGCGACCCAAGTGCGCCGGGAGTCCTCGTCAAGCCGGCGGTGGCGCGGAGGCAGCTCGACGACGAAGTGCCGAAACCCGACGGAGGCGACAAGCCGAAGCCCGATCCCCACGGCACCGGCGGAGACGATCCGGGCCCTGGGCCGCAGCCGCCGGATCCAACGCCGCCGTTGCGGCTGAAGCGCTTCCATGGCGCCGCCACCCTGGACGCCGGTCGCGTGGGCCTCGACGCCGGCCAGATCGCCAGCGAGGTGATCGCCCACATGGAAGGGCTGGTGGGAGCCAAGGTCACGGTGACGCTGGAGATCGAAGCAGAGCTACCGGACGGATTCCCCGATCACGTCGTGCGTACCGTCAACGAGAACAGCAGCACGCTCAAGTTCAAGGACCACGGCTTCGAGCACGAGTAGGAACTCACACCGCGGCCGGAGCCGCTCGGTGGTCAACGGCGAGGCGTTTGCTCCGAGCTTGGACCTCGTCCTCCCTCCTTCGAGACCAACATAGCCACGGCATGCCACAATGACCTGAAGCCATGCAGAAGATCCTGTTCCTTGACGACTGGTGCCTGGAGACGACGCACAACGTGGTGCGGCGGCTGGGCCGGCCGAAGCCGGTGCCGGAGGGCACCTGGTCAGACCCGTACGACCTGGGCAACGCCTACCCCTCGGTGTTCCACGACCGGAACCGCGGCAAGTGGCGGGTGATCTACGGCGGCGCGCCGGATCCGGACGACTTCATCTGCAACGCCCTGTTCGGGGCGATCGGCGACGACGGCGTCCACTGGGAGATCGACCCGGTGGCGGACGATCACACCTCGTGGTCGGGCTCCTTCCCGCACTGCCTGATGGAGGCGAGGAGGAACGCGGAGAGCGGGCAGGTGTACCAGGACCCGCGCGACTCCCGCCATCCGTACAAGATCCTCTGCCTCGACTGGGACTGGCGCAGCGGGGCGGCGACCATGCGAAACCCGGTAGTGGTCTCCGCCGACGGCTACCACTGGCAGGAGCTGCCGGGGGCGCGCTGGGGCGACTGGTCCAGCGACACCTGCCACACCGTGTTCTTCAACAAGCTCACCGGCCGGCACCAGGTGATGTGCCGCGCCAGGGACATCAAGCCGCCGTTCAGCCAGCGCCTGGTGGCGAGCATCGAGACCGAGGACTGGGTGCACTACACCGAGCCGGAGGTCATCGTCCGCCCGGACTCGTGCGACCCGCCGCTGTCACAGCCGTACGGCATGCCGATGTTCCCGTACGGCGACTACTTCATCGGCTTCCTGTGGCTCCTGGTCGGCGACCCGAACGAGACCACCACCAAGGGCGCGGGCCCGGTGTCCAATCACCTCGTCTACAGCATCAACGGCCGCAACATCAACCGCACCTTCCGCGAGCAGTTCGTGGAGCCGGCCGAGCCGGGCGACTTCGGCGGCTTCGGGTTCTATCCCTGCAGCCTGGTGCAGCTTCCGGACGAGCTGCGCATCTACTCCAGCGGCGGCCGTACCGACCACGGCGGCAAGGGCCCGATTCCCGCCGGGCAGCACGGCCACGCGATGTGCCTGCACACCCTGCGGCCGGACGGCTTCATGTACCTGGAGAGCCGCTCCGGCGCCGCGAGCGTGCTGACCAAGGGGTTCGAGCTCACGGAAGCCGGCCTGGCGCTGAACGTCGACGCGCCGATCGGGGAGGTGCGGGCGCAGGTGCACGTGCAGACGGACAGGGATCCGGGCGAACCGCCGGCGGTGCAGGAGGTAGCCGAGGGGTTCTCGGCCGCGGAGTGCCGGCCGTTCACGGGAGACAGCCTGCGCTGGGAGCCGACCTGGAGCAGCGGCAGGACCCTGGACGAGCTGATCGGCCGAACCGTGCGGGTGGAGGTCCTGTTCGAACGCGGCCGGCTCTACTCGATCGAGGTCGGCGGCACGCTGCTGCAGTAGCGGGCTGCGCCGCGGGTCGGGCCCGTGAGTGACGGTATCGGCATCGAGTCCCGCCTGAACCTGCCGGAGCGCTTCCGCTACGAGCGGGTCGTCAGGAAGGCCAGGGACTACGGGGCCGGAGACCGCCGGGTCATCGCCGATCTCCGCGGCCCCGGCTGCGTCCGCCACTTCTACTGCGTGGGAAGCCGGGGCGGCCACGACGGCGACCTGTCCAACCGCAACCGCGCGTTCATCATCCGCTTCTACTGGGACGGCGAGGAGGAACCCAGCGTCGAGGTACCGCTGGCGGACCTGTTCGGCGTGCACCACAACGTTTCCTACTACCCGATCAACAGCTTCTACGTGACGGCCAAGGCCGACGCCGGGTTCGGCTGCTACTTTCCCATGCCGTTCGCGCACTCGGCGCGCGTCGAGGTGGAGGCGCTGGAGGACGGCACCTTCATCTACACCCTGGACTGGCACCGCTACCTGGACGGCGGGCTCGAAGAGCCGCTGCGCTTCCACGCGTCGTGGCGGCGCGAGAATCCGGCGCCCGCGTGGGGTCCGGACTTCCTGGTGATGGATGCGCTCGGAAGCGGCTACCTGGCGGGTTTCTCGCTCGGGGTCAGGCTGCGGAGCGACGAGCAGCGCTGGTCGCATGCCGGCTCGGAGAACCTGTACCTCGACGGCGAGGCTACCGGCGAGGGGGGCGTCGTGCCCCATTACCTGCGGGCCGGCGGCGGCGAGAACACCTTCGACGCCGGCTTCGGCGGCGTGACGCACGCGCCGGACACCGGGCTGTACAGCGGCATCCCGTACCTGGAGTACCGCGACGCCGGTCCTGCGCTGGCCCGCCACGTGCTCAGCGCCTACCGCTTCTACGTGCACGACCTCCTGCCGTTCCACCGCTCGCTGCACTTCCGCTGGGGCAGCCACTGCAACGACATGTGCGCCACCGCCTACTGGTACCAGACCGAGCCACGCCGGCCGTTCGTGCGCATGGCCTCGGCCGGGCATCTGCGCTACGGCGACTGGGAGCACGAGGTCGAGGTCCCCCGGGGCACCTGCGACCTGCTGCTGCCGTGCGGGGCATCCGGGGAGGACGCCGTGCCGGCGAGCGAGGACGACGGCACCTGGTCGCTCCACCGCGGCGACCAGGCGCTGCACCGCCCGCCGGAGTCGATCGGTCCCGGCATTACCGCACGCGCGTGCCACGGCTTCATCGACTTCTCGCACGTGTTCAACGTGCGCAGCACAGGCTCCAATGAGACGTGGCCCTGCGATGCCGCCGCCGTGGGGCTCCTCACGGTGGAGCGCGCGACCGAGGCGACCGTGCACCTGAGCTGGGACGGAGACCTGCGCGTGCGCCTCAACGACGAGCCGCCGCGGCACCTCGGCCTGCGGGAGACCTACGGCTATCGGGCGGTTCCGGTCACGCTGAAGCGCGGTGTGAACACGCTGGTCATCCACTTGGACAACGCCGACAGCCGCCTCAGTTGGGGCGCGTTCGCCTTCTCCTGCCGCGTCGTGAGCGACGACGGCTCGGTCATCGTCCCGGCGGCCCTCCTCGAAGCGTCGCAGGTAGAATACGGCGGGTAAGGAAGCGGACACATGCTGAAGCGGGTTCACATCAAGGGCTTCAAGTCTCTCGTCGACGTGGAACTGCGCCTTGAGCCGCTCACCGTCCTCATCGGCGCGAATGCCTCCGGCAAAAGCAACTTCCTCGATGCCCTTCAGTTGCTGGCCGGATTGGCGACCAGCCGAACCGTGAAACAGGCATTCGATCCTCCATACCGGGGCAAGCCCCTTGAGTCATTCAACATCGGAAAGGACGGCATCAAGGGGTTACTCGACCAGGATCGATTGACGTTCTCGATCGAAGCGGACCTGCAAGTCTCCGATGCTGTCGTCGGCGCCGTCGACCGGCAGATCCGGGAGATGCGGCGCCGGCCTCGGGAATCCCTTTCCGAGGACACGAGCAAGCGGGTCACGGGAGTCCGCGAGAGAAACCTGCGCTACCGCATCGAGGTGGAGATGCAGCCCAGGACCGGCATTCTGGCGGTCGCCGACGAGTACCTTGCTGCCTTGAACAGCGATGGGGAACCGACCGGCAGGCGCAAGCCGTTCATCGAGCGGCAAGGAAACGAACGCCTTCACCTGCGTCATGAAGGTCAGGCTCACCCGACGTACCACGAACTCTACCTGGACCACACGATTCTCTCGCTGTCGCACTATCCGCCGCATTATCCTCACCTGATTGCGGCGAAGTATGAGCTTGAGCGCTGGCTGTTCTTCTACTTCGAGCCGCGCGAACGCATGCGAGCAGCGAATCCGGTCAAGGACGTGCGGCACATCGGCTTGATGGGGGAGGAGTTGGGCGCGTTCCTCAACACGCTCAAGGCAGTCGACCCAGGGCAGTTCAAGACCGTGCAGAAGGCCTTGCACAGCCTGCTGCCGAACATCGACGGGATCGAGGTCGACGTGACCGATCTCGGCGAGGTGGAGCTGCGTATCGTCGAAGGTGGCATCGCGATGCCCGCCGGCGTGCTCTCGGAGGGCACCCTGCGGATGCTCGGACTTCTCGCGCTGGCAAGCACGGAACCGCCTTGCTTGGTTGGCTTCGAAGAGCCCGAGAACGGAGTCCACCCGCGCCGGATCGAGCTGATCGCCGAGTGGCTCCGAACGCGGCGGAGCCTGGGACAGACCCAGTACATCGTCACGACGCACTCGCCGCTGCTGCCGGACTTGCTGGAGGATGACTCCCTTTTCGTGGTCCGCCGTCAGAATGGACACACGGGCATCGACCCGCTGTCCCACTGGGGGCCACTGGCGGAGTGGGGACCGCTGGGGCGAGAGGGCGCGATACGTCAGGCGCTCGCCGACGAACACGAGGCGACCTCCGTCTCTGAGCGAATCCTCAGAGGCGACTTCGATGCATGAGATCGCTCTGTTCGTCGAGGATCATGCCCACGAGGTGGTCGTTGGCACGTTGGTTGAACGAGCCGCTCAGGAGATCGGCGTGGCCGTACACCTGCACTGTCGCAGCGCCACCGGAGGCCACGGGATGGTGGTACATCAGCTTGAACGGTATCTGCGCGACCTGCGGACGCAGGGCAGCCCCTGGCCGCATCTGATCGTCGTCGCCACGGACGCCAACTGCCAGGGCGTCCGCGAGCGCATCCGCGGGGTAGCCCCGGAGAACCCGCCCGCGCCGGTGGTCCTGGCGGTTCCGGACCCGCATGTCGAACGCTGGCTGCTGCTTGACGGTGCGGCCTTCAAGGCTGTGTTCGGTCAGGGATGCGAGGCTCCCGACCACAAGTGCAGCCGGAATCGCTACAAGGACCTGCTGATCGCCGCCATCCGCGATGCCGGCCGTACGCCCTCCTTCGGCGGTATCGAGTGGGCCGAAGACATCGTCCGCCACATGGACCTCGACCGAGCCGCCCGGTCAGACGCATCGCTCCGCAGCTTCATTGACAACTTGCGCACCACGTTCCGAGGTTGGAAACAGTGAACACTGGCAAGTGCCTGATATGGCCGGACAGTCCCGCCACTATGCGGGGACTGGAACCGGTCCGTATTCAGGGCAAGTGTTCGTGGCGATGTGGTTCGATGAAGAGATGGAACACGCCTATAGTCATGGCATCGCCCCTGCGATGGAGAGCGCTGGCTACAAGCCCATGAGGGGAGTGACTCGGAAAGCATGAACGATACGCGCGCGGCATTCCTGCATCTTCTCGCGACGATCGCCTACCGGGCGCGGTATGCGCTTCGGGGTGCGCCGGAGTCGTTCGGCTCGTTCCGGGCCGGCAGCGAGATATGGACGCCGGCCGAGCTCGTGCGGCACATGACGAGCGTGCTCGGATACGTGCGTTCGTGCTTCGAGGGAACGGAGCGGCCACGCATCGACCCGCTGCCGGATCTGGGCGCGGAGATCACGCGGTTCCACGAGATGATCGAGGACGTGGCGCGGCACGTCAGGGCGGGTACGGAGTCCCGGGGCATGAGCGCGGAGCAGATCCTGCAGGGTCCGTTCGCCGACGCGCTGACCCATGTCGGGCAGCTCGCCATGCTGCGCCGCCTGTCCGGCTCTCCCGTAGAGCGCGAGAGCTTCATCCAGGCGCACGTGGACCCGGCCGATCTTGGTCCGGACCGGCCCGGACGGCAGCCGCCGGAGGAGTGACGGTCGTGAAACTGAGAGAGAACTGCCTGGGCTTCGAGCTCCACGACGGCGGGCGCTTCGTGGCGCTGTACCGGGCGCGGGAGGAGCTGCCGCGAAACGAGTCACCCAAGCCGTGTTTCGCGCCGATCCATACCCGCTCCGGAGTCCTGGTCACCGAGTACCGGCCCGCCGACCACGCCTGGCACACCGGGCTGTACTTCGGCTGGGTCCATGCCAACGACGCCAACCTGTGGGGCGGCAACTGGTTCCTGCCGGAGACGGGCACGTACGAGCACGTCCCGTCCAGCCACGGCGTGCAGCGCCATGACCGGTTCATCGAACACCGTGGCGTCGCAAACGGAGCCGGGATCACCGAGGAGCTCACGTGGCTGGACGGAAGCGACCAGCCGATCGCCACCGAGCGGCGGGAATACCGATTCCGCGCGCTGGAGAACGGGGCAGGGTACTTCTGGACGATCGAGACCTGGATCAAGGCGGCCGGGGAGCGGCTGGTGCTGGGCGCGTCGCGGGCGGCGCGCTACAGCGGCCTGGAGCTGCGCATGGGCCCGCCGTTCGCTCCGGCCCGGCACCGCAGCAGCGAGGGGCTCGTCGGCCACGAGAACATCATGGGCCAGCGGGCGCGCTGGGTGGCCGCCGCCGGGGACGGCGGGGGTGCGGTGGTGATGATCCACCCGGAGAATCCCCGGCATCCCGTCACCTGGTTCACGCGCGAGAAGCTGCTCGGCGCCGGCCTGCTGATGGAGGGAGACCTGGAGGTACACCGCCGGGAGCCGCTGCGGCTGCGGTACGGCTTCGCCATCCTCGATCGGGAGCCTTCGGTGGACGAGGTCGAGGCGCTCTACGCCGGGTACGTCGGCGGGTAGCCGGCCGGTCGCCTACCGGGCCTCGTCTCCGAGCATCAGGGCCCGGCAGACACAAGGTGTGTCGAGAGGTCTCGTCGAGACTGATCAACACGTCCAGATCGCTCTCGGGGCCAAAGTCGTCGCGGAGCACCGAGCCAGACACGGCGAGTTCGGAAACGCCCCAGCGCGTGCAGAAATCGGGATTTCAACGGTCAACCGCTCGTGACGCCCTCCACCGCGCGTTCGCGTCCCCCGGCCGCGAGCAGGCAGACGATCGCCACGACGAAGACGGCGGCGATGATGAGGAAGGCGGCCGAGAAAGATCCGGTGCGGTCGTGGATCCAGCCGGCCAGGACCGGCGCGGCGGCCATCGAGCCGGTCGCCGCCACCTGCACGACGCCCTGGATGGCGCCGAACTCCTTCATCCCGAACGCCTCCTGGACGATCAGCACCAGCAGGGCGCCGAGCCCGCCGAAGCCGAGCCCGAACACGAAGATCCCGGACCACATCGCCGGCGCCGAGGCGGCCAGCGCCATGATCACGAGTCCCACGGTCTGCAGGGCCACCGACAGGACACAGCAGAGGCGGGCGGTCCAGCGCTCGCTGGCCCTGCCGAAGGCCAGCTTCGAGCCGATCCCCATGGCCGCGATCACCGCCAGACCGGTGGTGGCCAGCGCCGGGGAGAAGCCCTGCTCGGCGAAGTGCTGGCGAAGCTGGGTCAGCACCCCCTGGTAGGTGAAGGTGGCGGCGAACAGGCCGCAGAGAATCAGCCAGAAGCGCCGCGTGCGCAGCGCCTGTCGCAGGGTGATGCCGCTCTCCATCAGGCGGCGCGACTCCCGCGCGGCGCCGCTGCGGCGGGTGCGGTGCATCTCGCGCGCCACCAGCTCCTCGTCCTCGCGGATGATCACCTGCGCCGCCACCGCCAGCGCCAGCAGCAGGATCCCGAAGGCCAGGAAGCCCCACTGCCAGCCGCTGGCGGCGACCAGGGCGGCGGCCAGCGCCGGCATGGTCAGGCCGCCGACGTTGTTGCCGGAGGTCACCGCGCCCATCACCCGCCCGCGGGTGGCGGGGAACCAGAGCCCCACCAGCTTGCCCGCCGGCATCACCGTGGCGCCCGGAAAGCCGGCGTAGACCAGGGCGCTGAACAGGTACCAGTGCCAGAGCGACGTGATCAGTGGCCGCAGCAGGAAGCCGGCGGCGACCAGCAGCAGGGAGATCACCGTCACCGGCCGCGCGCCCCAGCGGTCCATGGCGCGGCCGGCGAAGGGCGCCACCAGGCCGGACACGACCGCCAGCGAGAGCGACAGGTTGAGGGCGGTCTGGCTCCACCCGAAGGCCTCGCGCAGCGGAGCGGCGAACTCGCCGAAGGCGTACTGGCTGGTGCCGATGGTGAGCCCCGTGGAGAGGAAGGCCACCACCGCGATCGGGTAACCGCGGTACAAGGGGGTGCGGGTTATCCCGAGCGGATCACGCGGTCGAGGTCCGCGCCGGTCAGGGGCAGGTCGACCCAGGCCGAGCCGCGCTCGTGCGAGGCGTGCAGCGCCGAGATCACCTCCAGGCCGGCGATGCCGGCCCGATACTTGTGTCCCTTCACGTTCTCGTGACCTCCTTCACGATGCGATCCCGAGCAGCAGATCGTGCGCTAGCCCTTCAGGGCGCCGCTGACAAGACCGGATTGAATGTGTCGCTGCAGAAACAGATAGAGCACCATGATCGGTACGACGACCAGTGCCAACGTCGCCAATATCAGGTTCCACTGCAACGCATACCGCCCTGCATATTGCACTACCGAGAGCTGCAGCGTCATCAGCCTTGGTTCCTGAAGCAGGAGCAGCGCCAGGATGAAGTCGTTCCAGATCCCCAGGGCGTTGATCATGACGGCCGTCACGGTCACCGACTTGACCAACGGGAACACGACGGAGAAGAAGGTCCGAATCGACCCGGCCCCCTCCATCGAAGCCGCCTCCTCGAGCTCCATCGGGATCTGCACGAAGAACCCTCGATACAGATAGATCGTGAAAGGACACAGCAACGCCGCCGCCACGATGATGAATCCGAACCTCGAACCGAGGAGACCGGCCCATCCGACCACCTGCACGAGCGGTATCATGATCGTCTGAAACGGCAGCATCATCGAAAGGACGAAGAACAGGAGCAACCACGTCGTCAGACGTGACATCGACCGCGCGATACGATAGGCAGCCATCGCCGAAAACAGGACCACCACCGCGACCCCGCCACAGGTGACGATCACCGTATTCACCAGTGCGCGGAAATAGCGCATGTTCTTCCAGGCGAGAGCGTAGTTCTCGATATTGATCGCGTTGGGAAACGCCAGGAAGGACTGGAACATCTCCGCCTGCGATTTGAACGTATTGATCAGAAGAAAGAATATGGGCACGAAGAAGATCAAGCCGACGACGAGAGCCGCCAACTCCAGGCTGCCTCGCTGGATTGCCCTGATCAAGTGTGGATCTCCTTCGATCGCAGGTACTTCAACTGAACGGCGGTCACTACGAGAACCATCACCGCAAACAGGACCGCCTTTGCAGAGCCGGCTCCATATCGGAAGGCCTGCAGTCCGTCCGCGTAGATGTTGTACGCAATGGTGTGACTGGCCTTCCCGGGACCTCCGCCGGTCAGACTGAAGACGATATCGAACACCTTCAGTGATCCGGTCGTGGTGATGAAGAGCGACGCTATGAATGCCGGAACAAGAAAGGGGATCGTCAGACGCATGAGCCGCTGAAACGAGGAAGCGCCATCGATGATCATGGCGGCGCGCAGGTCTTCCGGTATCTCCTGCAGCCCGGCAAGGTAGATGATCATGACGAACCCAACGCTTCTCCAGAGCTCCGGTACCAGAACGACCAGCACGATGCCGTCCGACAGGTTCAGGAGCGTCTGTTCCAGGAAGCCGATATGCAAAACCCGGCCGACATCGGGAACGATCGTCCGGTACAGAAACCTCCACAGGAAACCGACGACGATCATGCTGATGACGTTCGGCATGAATATGAGCGCTCGCGCGACGTTCTTGACGCTGAGCTCCAGGTTCACCAGCAGCGCCAGCAGCAAGGCGAGCACGTTCGTCCACATCACGGCCAGGAGCGCGAAGGAGAATGTGAACCGGACCGAGCGCAGGAAGTCCTCGTCGTACGTCAGGGCTTCGACGTAGTTCGCGAACCCGATGAACGTGAACGTCTTCTGCAGCCCGTCCCAGTCGGTCAGGGAATACATGAAGCTCAGGGCTATGGGAAGGAAGAAAAACGCGGTGTACAGGACGAGTATCGGCCCTACGAAGAACACGCTGCTGGCGATGTGTCTTGTTCTTCTGGTGATGGTCATCGCTGGGAAGGAGACGATCAGTAGCTGGTGGCGACCGGTGCCGCCACCAGCTACTCCGCGCTGCGCAACGCCCCGCGGGGATGCTCCGCTACCCTGATCGTTGCGTAGCGCAGGAATCGTGTGTTACTTGAACCAGTTCTCGTAGACGCCGCGTATCGCTTGTTCGGCTGATATTTCTCCAAGGAAATACTGCTGCATGATGGCACTTCCCTCGGCGCGACCGGCCTCGCTCATGAGTACCTGCGACCACGGAACGATGGCGCCGGCTTCCTTGTATCGGAGAACGTCTTCCGCGGCGGGCAACAGCGGCACGTCGACGCCGGTCACGACGGGAATCTCCTTGAACAGCTCGCTGTACTTCGTGTTGCCTTCAACGGAGGTGACCCAGTCGAGAAACCCGATCGCTTCGTCCCGATGCTCTGTCTGTGCCCCGACGCCCAGGCTCACACCGATGTTCGCCGACAGCCTGGCATCTTCGGGATTCTCCGAATAGGGAACGGCCGCGTAGCGCATGTTCACGTCGGGGTTCAGTCCCAGTACGTGGTTGAGTGCCCACGTGCCCATTTGAATCATGGCCACCTGCTCGGTTGCGAAGTGGTTGATGAAGGTGCCGTAATCGCTGCCTTGCGATTCATCGAGCGAGTTGTCGAACTGCAGGTCGATGGCCCTCATGGCCAGCAAATGCTCTTCGAGCAGGATGTCCCCGGTCGCACCGTCACTCGCGAACTGAAAGACATCCGGTTGGACAGACGCGATAGCCGTGTAGAACATCTGTCCGTGAGTCCAGGCCTCCAGTCCCGCTACGCTGAAGGGCGTGAACCCGGCGGCACGCAGCTTGTCGATCGCGTCTTCGAGTCCGCTGATCGTCTTGGGGAATTCATCGATACCGGCTTGATCGAACATGGCCCTGTTGTACATGATCCCCATGGCTGCGAAATTGGTCGGCACGCCGTAGATGTTTCCGTCAGGGGCGGTCATTTGCGGAAGGACGGCTTCGTCGAAGTGACCGATAAGGGGCAGTCCCTTCAGGTTCACCATGTGCCCTGCCTTCCCCAGATCATAGAGACCCTGGTACTCTCCCATGACGATATCCGGCATGGTGTTCGATGCGATCCTGGCGGTCAGACTACCGAAGAAGTCCGCCGCAGGAATGATCGTCTCCACGGTGACATTCGGATGCAGTAAGTCCTCCTATCGGGCAGTCACGGTTTGGATTTCTGGAGATGGTCCCAATTTACTGGACGCCTCATTCGGCAGGTTAAGGTGTGGTCGGTTGGCTTGTCAACCTGCCCGTCGCTCGGGTAGTGTCGCAGTCATGGATCGCTCCCTCGGTCGGTATAGATGACACGACGAACCTCAATTCATGCAGTCCCTGCCACCGAAGTCGCGTTGAAGACGGGGATGTGGGCCACGCGCGTGGCCGTCAACGGGGAGCGGACCGTACCCTATTGCCTGTCGCGTTGCGAGGACACGGGCCGCCTGCGCAACTTCGATGCTGCAGCCGCGGGGGACCGATCGCTGTTCGAAGGCCTGCACTTCAACGACTCCGACGTCTTCAAGACGCTGGAGGGAGTCGCCACGGTCCTTGCGCAGACACGGGATCCGGACCTGGAGCGCCAGGCGGACGAGCTGATCGCGCGGATCGCCGCGGCGCAGGAACCCGACGGCTACCTGTACACGATTCGAACCTCCGGGGCGCACGTCGGGAGTAAGTCCGCGGGCCCCGCGCGCTGGTCGAATCTGGAACAGGGCCACGAGCTGTACAACGTCGGACATCTCTACGAGGCGGCGGTCGCGTATGCCGATGCGACGGGCAAGGACAACCTCCTCGCGGTGGCGACGAAGAGCGCCGACTTCGTGGCCGATACCTTCGGTCCCGACGCGCTGGTGGGCGTCCCCGGCCACGAGGAGATCGAGATCGGCTTGATGCGGCTGGCGCGGAAGACGGGGCGGAGCCGCTATGCCGAGCTTGCCCGCTTCTTCCTCGACGCCAGGGGAAGGGCCGGGAAGAACGACGCCGGTGGCCCCGACGGCAGCGGCCCCACCGACAACGCTGCATACGCACAGGACCACGTCCCGGTGCTGGAGCAGAGCGAGGCGGTCGGGCACGCGGTCCGCGCCGGGTACCTGTACATCGCCATGACGGAAACCGCGCTCGGCGCGAACGGCGGGTCGGACTCTGACGCGTACGCCGCGGCGGTGCTGCGCCTGTGGCACGACATCGTGGGACGAAAGCTCTACCTCACCGGAGGCATCGGAGCGCGCCCGGAGATCGAGGGCTTCGGAGAACCCTACGAGCTTCCCAACGACAGCGCCTACGCGGAGACCTGCGCTTCCATCGCGCTGGTCCTGTGGGCGCGCCGACTCTTCCTCCTGACCGGCAGCGCCGACCACTACGACGTGCTGGAGCGAACGCTCTACAACGGACTGCTCGCGGGGGTCGCGCTCGGCGGCGCCGAGTTCTTCTACGCGAATCCGCTCGAAGCCGACGGCGTGGCCGGCTTCAACATCGGCTCGGCAGCACGCCAGCCGTGGTTCGAGTGCTCGTGCTGTCCCACCAACGTGGCCCGCTTCATCGGGACCGTGGACTCCTACATCTTCGCCACGAGCGAAGACTGCGTATACGTGAATCTCTACATCCCTTCCGAAGCGACCGTCGCGGTTGCCGGGGCGGAGCTGCAGCTCAACCTCGCCACGGAGTACCCCTGGAACGGCAGCATTTCGCTCACGGTCCGGACGGAAACGCCCGTTTGGGCGACCGTCCGGCTCAGGCTGCCGGGATGGGCACGAGGGCGGCCGGTGCCCTCGTGCCTCTACCGGTACCGGGACGCCAACGCCGATCGTCTGGAGGTCGCGGTCAACCGCGATGCGGTCACTCCGCCGGTCACCGATGCAGGCTACCTGGAGATCGCCCGGGAGTGGCGTTCCGGTGACGTGGTGACGCTCGGGCTGCCGATGCCGGTCAGATTCGTGGAGGCCGACGATCGAGTGGAGGCCGACCGCGGCAAGGTCGCGCTCGAGCGCGGCCCGCTGGTCTACTGCCTCGAACAGGCCGACAACGGCGGCGACGTTCGCCAGCGGACCCTGACCGCGCCGGCGGAGTGGCAGGCCGAACCCCGGCCCGACCTGCTCGGCGGCATCACGGTCCTGACGAACGGCGAGCTGACCGCGGTGCCTTACTTCGCCTGGGGGCATCGCGGCGCCGGGAGCATGGCCGTGTGGCTGCCGGAGGCGGCGAGTCGATGACGATCGCGCGGTTCGATCCGACGCGAGCCTCGGGCGACGAACTGCGGCGATCCTACTTCGAGAGCGGGTACGTGCTGGTCCGTGACCTGGTGGACGAGGTCGACCGCGCCGGGATCAGGCGTGAACTGCGGAGGATCAATCGGGGAGACTACTCGCACTCGCCCATCGAGGGGGTGACCTGGCGCAACGAAATCGAGCCCGTCGACTGGCCCGAGGACGACGAACGGCTCATGGGCCGCCACATGTACCTTGGGCAGCCGCATGTCTACAGCGCGGTCGTCCGCGACGCCATGACCCATGCCGGCATCTGCCGCGTCCTGGACCACGTCGTCGGCGCCTACGTGCCGTTCTGGGATGGCGCCTACAAGTGCATGCAGAGCATGTTCGTGGTAAAGCCTCCCGGCGGCGCCGGCAGCCCGTGGCACCAGGACGAGCACCCCATCCCGACGCGCGACCGCTCGCTGACCGGAGTGTGGATTGCGCTGGCCGACGCGACGGTGGCGGATGGATGCCTGTGGATCGTGCCGGACAGCCACAAGTCGGGTGTCATCTACGAGCGCTACGCCCACGACCTGCCGGACGTCGACAGCAATGAAGTCGCGCGCGGCTTCGACGACGCCGGGGCCATCCCGATCGAGATGAACGCCGGCAGCGTCCTGTTCTTCAGCGGCTACCTGCTGCACAGCTCGCGCAAGAACCGGAGCGACCGGTACCGCCCGGCCCTCACCTTTCACTACTGCAGCGCGTCGACGTGGCTGACCTGGGGCGGCGAGCGGAACTACCGCGGCGTCGTGCAGGTACGCGGGGAAGACCCCTATGCCGACCTGGGATACACCACGCCGCAGCCCTGGGTGAAGGAGCGCTAGTTAATCGAGCACGGTCACGCGGCGATCGGTCGCGCCCTCGGCGCGGTGCTGGAACAGGGTGCGGACGGCCGGGGGAAAGGCTGCGTAGGCATCGCGCGGGACGATCGAGCGGTTGCGGCCGCCGTACTCGGCGCTCAGCCACCACGGAGCGTAGCGCACGACCATGGCGACGCGGTCCTCGCGCGATGGGTTGTGCGCGTTCGAGTGCCAGATACGGGAATCAATGACGACCACGTCGCCGGCATCGCCGGCCATCTGCACTTCTCCCGGAAGGGGGCCGAACTCGTCGATCCCGTCGGACGGGCCGCGCGGGTTCTTCGGATTGCGATGGGTGCCGGGCACGACCCACGTCCCGCCCGAATCGGGGCCGTGCGGCGACAGCATCCACACCGTCGTCAGCGCCATGGTGAGGTCCGGAAATGGCTGCCGGATGGAGCCGCCCCGCTCGTTGTCCTTGAGATCGTGGGGCCAGTCGGAGTGCCACGAACGATAACCCGCGTTGTCATCAGCCGCGGGGCGGAACTTGAACTCGATCTGAGCGATACGGACCCGGGGGTGGAGCGCGGCGCGCGCGATGGCCAGGATCCGCTCGTCCGCCAGATGGGCGGCAAACCCGGGTACGTACGCCGCGACGTTCTTTCCCGGACCGCCGCCCGCCGTCTGCTGGAACGTCAGGTTGCCGCCGACCGCCGCATATTCGCGCTGAGCGGCCTGCCGGCCGTGGACGACCTGCTCGCGCAGCGCCGCGATCCGATCGGGCGGAATGACGGCCCGCACGACGCAGTATCCGGCCGCGGCGAGCTGGGCCAGTTCCCGCTGAACCTCAGCCACGGGCCGACTCCATGCATGGCAGTTCCGTCGCGATGGGCAGCGAGGGCGGGCCGCCGACGTGGACGACCAGGTCGCCGTCCTCGACCGTGACGGGATAGGTCGTCAGCCTGCGGCCGGGATCGATCAAGTTGCGGCCGGTGGTGATGTCGTACTCCCAGCCGTGCCACGGGCAGCGCAGCACGCGGCCGTCGAGCCCCCTGCGGTACTGGCCCGGCTCGGACGGGAGGTAGGTCGCGCCGATCTCGCCCAGGCACACCGGCGCCTGATTGTGCAGGCAGGAGTTGCGTAGCGCGTGGAAACGGCCCTCCACGTTGAAGATGCCGATGCTGCGTCCTGCGACCGTCACCACGCGCCGCCCGCCGGGCGGGATGGCGTCCGCCGGGCCGACCACGTGGCGCGCCATCAGAGCCCGAACAGCCGCTCGGCGTTGCGCTGGAAGATGTCGGGCCGGTATTCGGCCGGTAGGGCGTTCAGCACGTGCGCGGCGTCGTAATCCCAGTGCGGGTAGTCGCTGGAGTAGAGCAGGCAGTTGCGGCCGTCGATCATCTCCAGGATCTGAACGAGCAGCGCCGGATCGGGCGGCTCCTCCAGCGGCTGCGTCGTGAAGTAGCAGTGCTCGCGGATCACCTCGCTGGGCGGACGCTTGACCCACGGAACCTCGCGGCGCAGCGCCCGCCACTCCTTGTCCAGGCGCCACGTCACGTGCGGGAGCCAAGCCACGCCTCCCTCAATGAACAGCCACCGCAGGCGCGGGAATTTCTCGAACACCCCCTCCGCGATGAGGCTGATGAGTTGCGTGATGTAGATGCGCGGCAGGCCCGAGTGGTACTCGAAGAAGGTGCGCGGCGTGCCCACCGGGCTCACGGCAGGCGCCAGCCCGGTGCCGGCCGCGGAGACGTGGATGCCGATCGGCAGGTCGTGACGGACCGCCGCCTCGTAGATCGGGTGGAAGAACTTCTGCCCGTACGGCGCGGCGGAGGTGCCGCCGATGATCGCCATCACCATGTCGTCGCGCTCGCCGAGCCGTTCGATCTCGGCTACGGCGGCCTCCGGATCATTGGAGTTCACGGCGATGGAGCCCCGGAACTGCGGGTGCGGGGTGAGCCAGTGCTCGACGGTCCAGTCGTTGAAGGCGGACATCACGGCGTTGGCGTACTCGGGGTTGGGATGGACGTTCCAGCCGTAGATGTTGCCGGTCAGGACGGCGAGGTCGATGTGGTTCTCGACGATGAGCTGCCGGATGGTGAAATCCGGGTCGGATGCCGGCGTGCCGCCGTCCGGGGTCACGCTGTCGAGGCGGTTGCGGCCCGCCCCAAGCCCCAGGCCGCCCACGATCGAGTTGGCTTCCAGGATCTTCGAGCGCCACGGCTCCTGCAGGTAGGGCTGCAGCGTCTCCCAGTCCGGCAGGCTGTGGTGGACATCGCTGTCGATGACCCGGTAGGGACGCCTCCGGTTGGTAATGGTGGTCCGCGGCGATCCGTTGGGCGCCGTCATGCGGCTACTCTATCCCCTTTCATCCGGATCTGTCGGATCATCTCCGCCGACTGGCTCCGCTCCCCGATCCTGCTGGTGGTCCCACGGGTTGATCAGTTCCAGCCCACAGTCTTCGAAGTCGGTGATGTTGCGTGTCGCCAGCGCACACCCGCGGGCGCGCGCGACCGCAGCGATCTGACCGTCGACGACGTTCATCGGACGGCCGGTCTGCCTGCGCGAGGCCATGATCTCACCATAATCAAGCGCCGCAGCGCGGTCGAAGTCGAGCAGGCGTTCCGAGAACGCAGTGGTGACGAAGCGCTCGAAGCGGTGCTGCAGATCGTATCGGCGGCGGCCTTCCGGCAGAATACGGATCCCGTACGTGATTTCCGCCATCGAGACCGAGGACAGATGCACGAGAGTCGGTGGTTGGCGGTTCATCCATTGCACCACCGATGCCTCTGGCGTGGCGCGCATCAACTCCGATACCACGTTGGTGTCGATCAGGATCACGACGACAGGCGGACGGGCTGGTGCGGCGTGCGCTCGGGAAGATCGAGATCCACTCCATGCGCGGGGCCGAACAGGCTGACAGCCACGTCGCCGATGCGTTCCGGAGTCGAGACCGCCTGTCTGATGATCGTTCTGGTCTCTTCTTCCATGGATCGCCCATTGCGCGCCGCGCGAAGGCGCAAGCGGCGCATCGTTTCTTCGTCCAGACGTCTGACACTCAGGCTCCCCATCTCTTCCTCCTCGCTTCGAATCCGTAGTGATGCTATCACGTGCACGCAACGCACTCATTCGATTGCATGACGAGCTCCGCGAGCTACGGCGTCGTTCGTTCAAGGCTCATCCTTGGGTGGCGAGGCCGCACGACGTATACTTGATGCAGCCGTTGAGGCTGGGACGATGTTGCAGGGTCTGTTCTGGTTCACCGCGATCTTCGGCGTCGGTGTGACGCTGATCGATCTGCTGGGCCTGATCGGCTCCGGCGGCCAGGCGGACGGCGCCGCGGGCGACGACGGTTCCGCCGGCGAGGAGGGGGGAGGCGAGGTTTCGGGCGGCGCTCCGGTCCTCTCGTTCCTGCGCTACGTCCGCACGGCCATCTACTTCTGCCTGGGATTCGGGCCGTTCGGACTGGCGTCGACCGCGTTCGGCTCGGGGCCGGTTGGCAGCTTGGTGTGGGCGCTCGCGGGAGGCAGCGCGGTCGCCGTGCTGGCCCGCCTGTTCTTCCGCCTGCAGCGCACGGACCTTGATTCCAGCATCAGGGAAGAGGAGCTTCTGTTCGAGCAGGCTACCGTGATCGCCCCGATCGCCGACGGCGGCATGGGCAAGGTACGCATCAGCCTGGGCCAGTCGGTGGCGGAACGCTACGCGCTGGCCGAGAATCCCGAGGAGCGCTTCGCCGTCGACGCGAGCGTACAGGTGGCGCAGGTCACCGACCGGTGCGTGTACGTGCGTGCACTGGATGCTCAGCGAGAGCTTCCGTGACGACGGGATCGAAGCGCTGGCGCCGATCGCACCGTAGATAAGGCTGGAGGAGCCATGGAAGGGTTTGTAGGCGGCGCGATCGCCGCGGTGGCCGTGTTCTTCGTGATCGTCGGGGGGCTCCGGTCCCTCATCAAGGTCTGTCCCCCCAACCAGGTGCTGGTGGTGACCGGCACCAAGACGCAGGTCGGCGGCAAGAGCTATGGCTTCCGGTTGCAGCGCGGCGGGTGGACGTTCGTGATCCCGTTCTTTCAGAGCGCGCAGGGGCTGGAGTTGTCGACCATCCCGATCGACGTGCGCGTGGAGGGGGTGAATGCCGCCAACGGAATTACCGTCGGCGCCGACGCGACCGCCTGCGTCTGCGTCGATCACGAGGACGACGGGCTCCTGTACTCGGCCGTCGAGCGGCTGATGGGCAAGTCGCGGGGAGAGATCCAGGAGCAGATCCAGCAGACCATGGTCGGCAACTTCCGCGGCGCGCTCAACAAGACCACCCCGCTGCAGGCGATCGGCATGCTGGAGAGCGTCGACGAGGAGGATCGGGTCGGCGAGGGCGGTGTCCGCGCCGAAGCCGGCGCCGACAGCGCGGACGCGGAAGGCGAGCGCGCCCAGTTCCGGGCGGAGCTGCTGCGCGACAGCAACCAGGACCTGGCCACCTTCGGCATGCGCGTCGTGTCGGTGTCGCTGCAGAAGATCTGGGACACCTCCAACTACATCGCCAACCTGGCCAACAAGACGCTGTCCCGCAAGCGCCAGGAGGTGGAGATCGAGGAGGCCCGCCTCAAGGCGCAGGCAGAGCGCGCGGAGTCGGACGCCAAGCGGCGCGAGGCCGTGGCCGAGAACACCGCGAACGAGAAGATCATCGCCGCCCAGCAGGAGCTGGAGGTGCTCAGGCGCACCGCCGAGGCGGAGGTGGAGCAGTCTCGCCTGGAGGCCGACAGCGCGATAGAGCGGGCCGACAGCGAAGGCGAGCGGTCCGTCCAGGAGATTGCGGTGGAGCTGCGCAAGCTCAAGAACGTCTCCGACGTGACGCTGGAGGCGGACACCAAGCGGCAGGCCGCGGAGATCCTGGCCAGCGGCCAGAACCAGGCCGTGCAGATCGTCGAATCGACCCAGAACGACCTGCTGGACCAGAAGGCGAGGATGGTCGCGGAGGCCGACGTCGGCAGGATCGCGCTGTTCGTCCAGCAGCAGCTCCCGGGGCTGTTCGCGGCCTACGAGCGCTACGCGCGGGAGATGGCGATCGACAACGTCGTGATCATGGATAACGAGCGGGGCATGAACGGGTTGCTGAATCGCGGCCCGGATGCCTTCGTCGACTTCCTGCACAAGTTCGAGGAGGGATTCGGCATCAGCGTCAAGGAGCTGATGACCCAGGCCGGCGCCGACGGCGCCACGGCGGACACGCCGGAGGAGCGCTCATGAGCGTCTTCGTCATCGTATTCATTCTTCTGGTCGTCGTCACGCTCATCATCCAGCTTGTCACCAAGATGAAGATCGTCGGCGCCGACGAGCTGGCGATCGTCGCCGGCAAGGGCAAGGCGTTCTCGTGGCTGCGTGGCGGGCGCGTGTTCGTGTTCCCGCTTATCCACCGCTTCTTCCGGATGGACATGCGGCCCCGCACCACCAGCGTGCGCGTGGAGTCGGCGATCGCGGCCGGCATCGTGCCGCTCACCGTGGTCGCCACCGTGAGCTTTGCGGTGGCCTCATCCGGCGACGGGCTGCGCAACGCGATCCGGCGGATCCTGCTGATGACCCGCGACTGGAGCGAGCTCACCGGCATCGCCACCGGCATCATCGAGGGGCATCTGCGCGACTCGATCGCGACCATGACGCCCGAGGAGGTGATGCAGGACAAGGACCGGCTGGTGCAGAACATGATCCGCGTCTGCAAGAGTGACCTGGAGGGCATCGGCCTGGAGATCACGGCGATGAACATCGCCGACGTGGACGACCATCGCCTGGACGGCGTGCGCGAGCCGGAGCTCTACATCGCCCTGTTGAAGCGGATCCAGTCCGCGAACGCCGAATCGCAGTCACGCGCCGCGCAGGCGCAGGCGCACGCGGCGGCCAAGGAGGAGTCCGAGACGCGGCGCGCGGAGGTTGCGGTGCGCGATGCCCAGAACGCCAAGGAGAGCCTGTTGGCGGAGACGCGCGTGAACGTGGCGCAGGAGACGCAGCGCAGCGCGATCGGCGTGCGCCGGGCCGAGCGCGACGCGCAGGCCAAGGTGGCCGGCATCAAGGCCCAGATCGGCGCGGAGCAGCAGCGTATCGCGATGCTCAAGGAGCGTTACCGCGCGGAGATCCTGATCCCCGCGGAGGCGGAACAGGAGCGCATGACGCTGCAGGCGAAGGCCGAAGCGGCCGAGCGGCGCGGACGCGCGCAGGGTGAGATCGATCAGCTCAACCGCACGATCGAGATCCTCCGCAAGGGCGGCCAGGCCGGACTTGCCGCCTACATCATCGAGAACTTCGAGAAGTTCATCGAGCCGTTCTCGCAGACGCTGTCGCTGTTCCCGGCCAAGCACGCCACGGTCATCTCCGGGGCAGGCGGGACGCACGCGCCGATCTCCGGCGTGCATCCGCACCCGGTGGAGGAGCAGAAGGCGCGGTTGACGCTCCAGGCGCTGGGTGCGATCTCGACGGCCGCAGGGGCTGCGACCGAGCCGCGGAAGGGATAGCACGACGGGGCGCGCGGCGTTCGCCGCGCGCCGTCAGTCGATGATCTTGTTCAGCGGATACTCGACGATGCCGCAGGCGCCCGCTTCCTTGAGACGCGGGATGATGTCGCGCACCACCGACTCGTCGATGATGGTGTCGACGGCGACCCAGCCGCCGTCCGCCAGCGGGGAGACGGTCGGCTTCAGCAGCGCCGGCAGCGCCTTCAGGATCGCGTCCAGGCTCTTCTGCGGGACGTTCATCATCAGCCCGACCTTGCCCTCGGCGGCCATGGCGCCGCGCAGCATGAGAGTGATGTTCTCGATCTTCTTGCGCTTCCAGGGGTCCTGCCAGGAGTCCCGGTTGGCGATCAGGCGCGGGGTGCTGGTCAGGATGGTGTCGACGATGCGGAGGTTGTTGGCGCGCAGCGAGCTGCCGGTCTCGGTCACTTCCACGATCGCGTCGGCAAGCTGCGGCGGCTTGACCTCGGTCGCTCCCCACGAGAACTCGACGTGCGCCTCAACGCCGTGGCCTTTCAGGTAGTCGGTGGTGAGGTTCACCGCCTCGGTCGCGATGTGCTTGCCCTGCAGGTCCCTGGGGCCTCGGATCGGCGAGTCCTCGGGCACGGCCAGGACCCAGCGCGTCGGCCGGCGGCTCACCTTGGAGTAGACCAGCTCGGCGACCTCGACCACCTGGGCACGGTTCTCGACGATCCAGTCGTGGCCGGTCAGGCCGGCGTCCATCACGCCGTCCTGCACGTAGCGGGCCATCTCCTGCGCTCGGATCAGGATGCACTGGATCTCCGGGTCGTCGATCTCGGGGTAGTAGGAGCGGGAGCGGAAGGTGATCCGGTAGCCGGCCTGATGGAACAGGCCGGCGGTCGCCTCCTGCAGGCTGCCGGCCGGGATGCCGAGCTTGAGGATGCTTTTGTCCATGGGAGGGCCGGCTACGACTTGCTGGCGTAGACCTCGGCGGGGTCGAACACGCGCTCCGCGACGACCTGCAGATCGTCGTCCGTCACCTGGCGGAAGAAGCAGCTCCGGTAGCCCTCGTGGCATGCCGCGCCGCCGATCTGGCGCACCCTGACCAGCACCGCGTCGGCGTCGCAGTCGACGTAGATCCCGTGCACTTCCTGCACGTTGCCGGACTCCTCGCCCTTGCGCCAGAGGCTGTTGCGGCTGCGCGAGAAGTAACACACGCGGCCGGTGCGTAGCGTCTCCTCGAACGCCTCCCGGTTCATGTGGGCCATCATGAGCACCTCGCCGGTCTCATGGTCCTGGGCGATCACCGGGACGAGGCCGCCGGCCTTCTCGAAGTCGACCACGCGGCCGGCGGCGGAACCCTCCCCGTTTCCCGTATCAGGTTTCATGGCGGCACTCTACCACGCAGCCGGGGCTGCTGGTTCAACGCATGGCCGGCGCGGCATACTCGCAACGTCCAAGGAGGCCCCATGCTCACCGACAAGCAATTCCAGCACTATCGGACCTTCGGGTTCATCGTCCTGCGCGACTTCTTCACGCCAACGGAGGTGGAGACCCTGCGCGCCGAGTACGAGGCGGAGCTCGGCTACTTCGAGTTGCCGGCGGGGAGCGCGGCATGAAGCGGTACCGCGTCGGCATCATCGGCCTGGGCCGCATGGGCAGCACCATCGACGACGAAGGCCACAGCAGGCAGCCGTACTCGATCGCCGCCTCGTGCCGCGCCAGCGACCGCCTGGAGGTGGCGACCGCCGCCGACCTGCGGCCCGAGCGGCGGGAGGCGTTCCGCGAGCGCTGGGGTGTCAAGGCGGTGTACGAGGACTACCGGCAGATGGTCGCCGAGCAGCGCCCCGACCTGGTGGCGGTCTGCACCACCGCCTCGGGTCTGCAGAAGCCGGCCAACCAGGCTCCGGATGCGGGCTTCCGCGGCGACTCGCACGCGGAGCTTACCGTGGCGCTGGCGGAGCTCGGCGTGCCGATGCTGTACATGGAGAAGGCGATGGCGAGCTCGCCGCGCATGGCCGATGCCGCCCGAGACGCCTGCATGGCCGCCGGCACGCGGTTCAACGCCGGCGTGCTGCGCCGCTTCGACAACCGCTACGACGCCGTGCGGCAGGCGATCGCCGACGGCGCGATCGGCACGCCGCAGGCGGCCGTCCACTATGCCAAGAGCAACCTCATGCACGGCCACGTGCACTCCATCGACACGCTGTCGTTCCTGCTCGGCGACCCGCCCATCGAGGCGATCCGCGGCGAGCTGCTGCCGCGAGAGGAGGGCGGCGGCCCGCGGCCGGTGGAGGGAGACCACATTCCCAGCGACCCGGACGCGACCTTTCAGCTCCGCTTCGCCGGCGGCGTGGAGGCGTGGTCGGTGCCGGCAGGCAACTGGGAGTTCGAGGTGTTCGGCAGCGAGGGGGTGATCCGCTCGGAGAACAACGGCGCCGGCATCACGCTGCGCACGGCAGCCGGTCCCGGCCGCCGGCCTGACGTGGTTCCCGCTCCGATCGAGGTCCCGGAGGCACGCAGCCCGGTGGTGGCATGCCTGGAGGACCTGATCGACGCGTACGAGTCAGGCCGGCCGACGCGGAGCCCGGTCGACCTCAGCGCCCGCATCGTGGACGCCTGCGTGGCCGTCGCCGACAGCCATCGGCGCGGGGGCGCCTGGGTCGACCTGCCGCTGGACGCGCGCGACCTGTACATCTTTCACGTGTAGACCGGCAGCGTTCAGCGCCGGCCCGGCGGCGGTCAGCTCGGCGAAGCGAAAGCAGCCGGTCACGTGGTCGTTGACCACGCCCACCGCCTGCAGGTGGGAGTACACGATGGTAGGCCCGACGAAGCGGAAGCCGCGCGACTTGAGGTCGCGGCTCACCTGCCGGGACAGCTCGGTCTCGGCCGGGAGCTCGCTGTGGTCGCGCCAGCCGCCCACCACCGTCCGGCCGTCGACGAAGCGCCACAGGTAGGCGCAGAAGCTTCCGAACTGCTCCTGAACGGCAAGGAAGGCGCGCGCGTTGTCGATCGAGGCGGCTACCTTGAGCCGGTTGCGCACGATCTCCGGGTTGCCGAGCAGCGCCGCGCGCTCGGCGTCGCCGTAGCGGGCCACGCGCACCGGATCGAAGCCCCGGTAGGCGCGCCGGTAGCCGGCCCGCTTGTGCAGGATGGTGCGCCAGCTCAACCCAGCCTGCGCCCCCTCCAGGACCAGGAACTCGAACTGCGCCCGGTCGTCGTCGCGGATCGGCGTGCCCCACTCGGTGTCGTGGTACGCCTGCATCTGCTCGTCGCCCGCGCACCAGTCGCACCGGCGGCGCTCGGTCATGGCGGGACGATACCACGGCCGGCCTGTACGGCTTCGCCAACCCACGAGCTGACCCACGGCACGGTGTTTCGCGCGAAATGGCTGGGCCGCCTGCCAGGTAGATCATCGGATCGGGATGCGTCGATGGGACCGATCGGCACAGCCGGGGGCGGGGATATGACGATTCCCGACGCCGTAACGGCCGGCGGCACAGGACGAGCGCTACCGGATGGTCTGTCTGACTGCATTTGGTAGCACTGAGGGAACGGGGCATGATTGCGGTCACGGAGGAGGAACCGCCATGCCCACGATCCGCCTGGTCGACCATCACACCGTGTACGACAACCCGGTGCCGAGCCTGCGCAGCCGGCACGCCTACTTCCCCGGTCTGGTGGCGCTGCCGTCCGGAGAGTTGCTCGCCCTGTTCGTGCTCGGCGAGGCGATGGAGGCCACGGACGGCACGACCATGGTGTCCCGCTCGGCCGACGGCGGCCGCACGTGGGAGCTGCAGGGGCCGCTCCACGAGCGGCCGGCGAGCGGCGCGGGCGCGCACTACTCGGACTACCTCAAGGCGACCGTGCTGGCCGACGGCCGGCTGATCGCCGCCGGTTACAACTTCCACCGGAGCGGGCGGGACGAGCCGGTGACCAACGCCGCGACCGACGGCGTGCGCGGCGGTGACAACCTGGTGTCGTTCTCGGACGACGACGGCAGGACGTGGTCGCCGCCCGCGGTGATCCCGCGTACCCGACCCGAGCTGATCGAGCTGTCCGGGCCGACCATCCAGGTCGCCGGCGGCGCGATCCTGGGCGCGGGCTCGATGTTCCCGCGCTGGGACGGGAGCAACCCGTCCGGCTGCGTGGGCGCGTTGCTGCGCAGTGACGACGGCGGCGCCACCTGGGACGACCGGACCGACTTCTTCGTCGACCCGGCCGGACGCTACGCTCCGTCCGAGCCCCGGCTGTGCGAGCTGCCGGACGGCCGGATCGTCGCCCTGTCATGGATCATGGACCACGTCGGCGGCACCAACCTCACCAACCACGTCACGATCTCCCACGACGGCGGCGCCACCTGGTCGGCGCCGATCGACACCGGCGTGGCGGCGCAGGCATCGAGCCTGGTCTCCTGGGACGGCGACCTGGTGCTCACCGTCCACTCGCAGCGCGAGGGCAGCGACATCGGCGTCTACGCGCGGCTGGCCGATCTGGCTGGCGACCGCTGGCGGACGATCACGGAGTCCTGCCTGTGGGAGAACGCGCCGGCCATGCAGATCGCGGCCTACGCGACCATGGGGGTCAATCTCAAGTTCGGCCAGCCGTCGCTGCTGCGCCTGTCGGAGACCGAGGTCCTGGCCACCCATTGGGCGGTCGAGGACGGGCAGGGGCGGATCCTCACGCACCGTCTGCACGTGGAGGCGTAGGTGGCCGCGATGCAGGACGGCACCGTGGAGTTGCGCGAGCCGATCGAGCGCGCCATGGGCTACGTCGAGCGCTGGGCGGCGCCGCTGGCGGAGCTGGACGCGGCCGCCGCGGTCGCCGGCGGCGATGACCGCTACATCGCGGAGGACCTCACCCACAACGCCGGCCGCGCCCTCGACGCCCTGCTCAAGGGGCGGGAAGCGACCGGCCGCGCGGTCGACAGCGCGGTGCTCGCCGCCCTGCGCCGCGTCCTGTTCGCGACCCTGGACAACCCGACCGGCTTCCCCGCCGCCTGGTGCCGCCTGGCCGACTTCTACTACGACGGCCAGCATCCCGGCATGACCTGCTCGCCGCACAACATCCGCGAGGCGGTGCAGGCGCTCGTGGAGTTGTACCGCGCCGACGGCGACCAGGAGGCTCGGCGCCGGCTCGGCGCGCTCCTCGACTCGCTGATGGCGATCACCGACGACGGCGGCCTGTTCCGCGCCGACCGGATCGCGGCGGAGCCGTTGCTGAGCGGCGCGGTTCCGTTCGTCGACCACCAGGTGATCGGCGAGTTCTACCAGTCCTGCACGCAGAACCGGGGCCGGCTGATCATGGCGCTCACCCAGGCCTACCGGGCGCTCGGCGATCCCCGTGCCCTGGAGCTGGCGCAGCGTTTCGTCCGCCTGGTGCGCGCGGAGGCGTTCACGGAGGACGGCCACCTGACCCACCTCGCCGGCAATCACACCCACTCGATCACCGGCACCGTGCACGGGTTGGCCGACTGGGGGCTGCTGGCCGGTGACCTGGACACCCTCGACCACGCCCGCCGCATCATGCAGGCGGGGCTGCCGCCGACCTGCTCCAGCTTCGGCTGGTCGATTGAGGGCGCGTGGCGGGAGGCCATCCCCGGCCGGGGCGAGGTCAACAACACCGGCGACATGGTGCAGGCCGCGCTGATCCTGGGCCGCGCCGGCTGGCCCGGCTTCTTCGAGTCGGCCGAGCGCATGATCCGCAGCCACGTGCTGCCGTCGCAGTGGCGGGTTGGCGGCCAACGGGGGGCTGGCGGCCAACCCTACCGCCAGCCGGCCGACGACCCGAAGAACCCGCCGCCGCGGGTGCCGGACGCCGAGGACGGCGGCTGGGGATGCCCGGCGGTCAACGACCGCTACGGCGGCTCGCGCTTCGGTGTCCTGGACATCACGCAGGGCGGCATCCAGTGCCTGTGGGCGGCGATCCGCGACGGCATCGCCCAGGACGACTTCGGCACGGCCGTGCACCTGCTGTTCTCGAACCGGGTCCCGTCGCTGCAGGTGGACAGCGGCCTGCCGGGGCGGGGCCTCCTGCGCATTGCCACAGAGGCGTCGGAACGGGCACCGGCCACGCTGCGGGTCCGCCGGCCGAGCTGGCTGGACGGCGGCCGGCTGGCCGTGCGGCGCGACGGCGTAGCGGAGCGGCCGTCTCTGACCGAGCACTGGATGATCGTCCCGGTGGCCGGCCCCGCTACCGTCGAGATCACGTTCCCGGTGACAAGGCGCGGCGGCACCGAGTGGGTGAACCACCGGCCCTGGCACGTGGTCTGGGACGGCGACCAGGTGGTGGCCATGGATCCGAAGGGGGAGTGCGCGCCGATGTACCCGAGCGCCGCCGAGTTGAACGGCCGGACGGCACCCGGTACCGGCCCAGGCGGCGGGTGATCGGCGCCGCGCACGTTGGCGGACACCGGGCACTGGTGGCGGTGCTAAGATGCGCCGCGATCCGCGAAGCACGATGACGAGCGAAGCACGGGAGACGTTGATCGAAGCCGAGGACCTCACCAGGGTGTTCGGCGCCGGCGCCGAGAAGGTGAACGCGCTCAGGGGCGTGTCGATCTCGGTCCGGACCGGCTGCTTCGTGCTGCTTCGCGGCCGTTCGGGCTCCGGCAAGACCACGCTGCTCAACCTGCTGGGCGGACTCGATCGGCCAACCAGCGGCACCGTGAAGGTGGACGGACGCGACCTGCAGGCCATGAGCGGCGGGCAGCGCAACCGCTGGCGGCGCGACACGGCGGCCTTCGTGTTTCAGGCGCTCGCGCTGCTGCCCGGGCTCACCGCGCTGGAGAACGTCGACCTGCCGCTGCGCATCGCGGGGGTGGATCCCCGCACCGCCGCCGCCAGAGCGCGGGAGCAGCTCGAACGGGTGGGCCTCGGGCCGCGCGCCCACCACCGCGTGTTCGAGCTGTCCGGCGGCGAGCAGCAGCGCGTCGCCATGGCCCGCGCCCTGGTCAAGCAGCCGGCGGTGCTGTTCGCCGACGAGCCGACCGGCGAGCTCGACCAGGGATCGGGCGCCACTGTGCTGCAGCTCCTCCGTTCCGCGGTCGAAGAACGGCGCATGACGGCCGTGGTTACCAGCCACGACCACCTGGCGACCGGCTACGCCGACCGGGTGTACGCGATCGCGGACGGCATGCTGCATCAGGTCGAACCGCCAGAGGCCGGCACGTCGTGAGGGTGATCGCGGCGTCTCCGCGCCGCTTCGTGCTGCTCGCCGTTCGCGGGGCGCTCGCGGTGCTCGGCGTGGCCGTCTTCGCCGTGCTCGCGGGCTGCGGCCCGGAGGCCGACGATCTGGAGTTGCCGGCCGAGCTGTCGGAGCTGGGCGCCCGCGCATCGGCGCCCACCTACCCCGTGGAGCGGAGCGATCTGGCCGTCGTGATCGAGCGGGTGGCGCGCGTGCAGTCGGTGCGGCTGCAGGAGCTGTACTTCCAGGAGGGCGGCCGGCTGGCGGAGCTCAACGTCGGCACCGGCGACCAGGTGACGCAGGGGCAGATCCTGGCGCGGGTCGCCAGCGGCCCGCTTCAGCACAGCTTGCGCCTGGCCGAGATCGACCTGGAGATCGACCGTTTGCGGGCGGCCTCGCAGGGTCCGGGCTCCTCCAGCGTCGACCGGCAGATCCGGCAGCTCGAGTTGACCAAGCGCGAGGCGGCGGTCGACTTCCTGCGGCGGCGCGTGGAAGCGCACACCATCCGCGCCCCCTACGACGGCGTGATCACCAGGGTGAACCCGGTGGTGGACGAGGTCGTCGAGGGCTACCGCACCATTATCGAGATCGCCGATCCACAGGACCTGGAGCTGCAGATGGATGTCAGCGTGGACCAGTTCGACCGGATGGCGGTCGGGCAGTCGGCGGAGGTCGAGATCAGCAGGGGCACCTGGGCGCCGGGCACGGTGTCGCGGCTTACCAGCCGCACTTCGGGCCGCGATGCCGCCCTGCGGCGCGAGGAGTACGTCGTGCACCTGCGGCTGGACGAAGCCGACGCGGTGTCGTTCCGCATGGGCGCCCGCCACGCGGCCCGCGTGCTGGTCGACTTCCGCCAGGACACGCTGCTGATTCCCATCTCGACCCTGCGCGAGTTCCAGGGCCGGACCTACGTGCGCGTCCTGGAAGGGGTGCAGCGGCGCGAGGTGGACGTGAAGGTCGGTGTCCGCACCGACACGCGCGTGGAGATCCTGGAGGGCCTGGAGTCCGGGCAGACCGTCATCGGCAAGTGACGGTGCATTTCCCCGTGTGGCGACAGCGGCGACGCGCGCCTGACGCGATGATGAATCCTGTACGGAGAGCGTCATGCGCCGGCCCCGGGCGGGAACGCACCGTCAAGTGAGGGTGAGGTGATCCTGCAGTCGGCCAAGGTCGGCCGCTTCGTGCTTGCGCTCCTGTTGATCACGTGCAAGCGGATTGCCAAGAACTGGCGCATGGTGACGCCGCTGTTGCTGGGACTGGTTCTGGCATCCGCGTTCGTGGCCGCGGTGCCGATCTACTCCGCGGCAAGCCTGCAGCGCAGCTTCATCCAGCACTGGCGCGAGCAGGACAGCTTTCGCGCCCCGTTCGCAGTGATCCCGTCGCACCGCAATCCGCGCCGCAAGCTGGCGGTGGAGCCCGCGCGGATCGCCGAGCTGGAGCGCTATCTCGGCGACGCGCTGCAGGCGGCGGCGGGCCACCCGCCGGAGAGCGTCTCGTCCTACAAGACGTTCGGCGTCGACTTCCTGATGCTCTCCGCGGATGCCGAGCCGGGAGGCCGCGTCACGCGCGCGGAGCTCGGCGTCATGAGCAACCTGCAGGAGCACGCGGACCTGGTCGACGGCCGCTGGTTCAGCGACCGCTCCGACGGCGTGGTCGAGGTGGTGGTCGGCGGACGCACGCTGGACGAGCTGGAGCTGCTGGTCGGGGCGCGCTACTGGTGGGCGTACGGCCTGCGGGAAGATGAGGAGATCGATCCGGAGGCCGGCATCGACATCCGCACCCTGCAGGGACAGCGCTTTGCCGTCGTCCCGGTCGAGGTGGTCGGTCTGGTGCGTCCGCGGCCGGGCCTGACCTCACGCGAATGGATCTACCCGCTGCTGCCGGACCGCCTGTTCATCCGCGGCGAGCCGTTCGCGCGCATGCAGGAGGCGGGCCTGCGCGTCGATCGTGCCGACTGGCAGTGGGTGTTCGACGACCGGCGGGTGCAGGTCGCCGACGTCGGCCGCCTGATCGCGCACCTGGAAGCGATCGAAGTTCGCATGGCCGAGCTGATCCCCGACACCGAGTTCTGGCTGTCGCCGCTGGATTTCTTTCGCGGATTCAAGCGGATCCTGGACCAGGTATCGCTGTTCCTGCTGTCCCTGGCGGCGCCGACGCTGGCCATGATCGTCGCCTACGTGATGCTGATGGCGGCGCTCAGCGTCGAGCAGCGCATCGCGGAAGTGGCCACGCTGCACAGCCGCGGCGCCGGGCGGCTGCAGGTGCTGGCCAGCTTCGCGCTGGAGTGGGCGGTCCTGGCCGCCGTGGCGGCAATGATCGGCCCGCACGTGGGGCTGATCGCCGCACGCGCGGTCGGCTCGACCGAGGGATTCCTGGGCTTCGCGGCGATCGCCGGCGCCGCCGGCGATGCCGGTTCCGGCCTGCCGCTGGCGGTCACCCGGCAGGCCCGCTGGTTCGCGGCGCTGGCGAGCGTGCTGGCGGTGGCCGCCGCGGTGGGGCCGGCCGCCGCGGGCGGCCGGCTGTCGGTGGTCACCCTCAGGCAGCTTCGCGCGCGCGGCATGCGCCGCTCGTTCTGGCACCGCTACTTCATCGACGTGATCGTGATCGGGGTCGGCTTCTACGGCTACTCCAGCCTGCGCTGGCAGTCGATCCGCCTGGCGCCGGATGCCACCGTCGAAGCCGACCCGCTGCTGTTCATGGTCCCGGTGCTCTTCTTCCTGGGCTTCGGGCTGGTGCTGCTGCGGCTGTTTCCGCTGGCGATGGCGGCGCTGAGCCGGCTGACCGCCGTCGTGCGCGGGGTGGTGTGGCAGCTCAGCTTCCGCCGGCTGGCGCGCAACACCGGGCCGTTCGTCTCCGTGGTGGTGCTGCTGATCGTCACCGTGGCGATGGGCATCTACAACGGTTCGGCGGCGCGCACCCTGCAGCTCAACATCGCCGACCGGATCCGCTACCTGGTGGGCGCGGAGGTGGTGGTCATCGAGTCGTGGATCCCGCCGGACCCCGAGAACCCGGAACCGGCGCGGCGGCGGGAGGACCCGCGGCCGGTCGCCGCGAGCGAGCCGCCGTGGGTGGCGCGCGCCGAGATACCCGGCGTGGAGGCGATGGCGCGCGTGCTCTACCGCCGGGCGGAGGGGCGCAGGGGATCGCGGCAGCTCGGCGCGTTCAACCTGATGGCCTTGGCGCCGCAGGAGTTCGTGCACGCGGCGTGGCAGCGGGACGACCTGCTGCCGTATCCGTTCACGGACTACCTGGCGGCGCTGGCTCGCCACCGGGAGGGGGTGCTGATCAGCCGGTGGCTGGCCGGACGCTACGACCTGGGACCGGGGGACGCCTTCACCATCGAGTACCAGAACCAGCCGATCGAGGTGTACGTCGTCGCCGTGATCCCCTACTGGCCGGCGCTCGATCCGTCCGACCGCGCGTTCGTGGTGGCCAACCTCGCGCACGTACAGGACTTCACCGTGCTGGAGCCGTACGAGAGCTGGTACACCGTGAACGAGGAAGAGATGATCTCGCCGGACGGCCTGACCGGGGTGGACCTCCTGGTCGACGAGCTCTCTTCGATCGGCGTGATCGCCGAGCGGGTCATGGACACCCGCGGGCAGCTCGCCGAGCTGCAGCGCGAGCCCTACCGCCGCGGCTTCTTCGGCGTGCTGTCGCTGGGCTTCGTCGCGGCGGCGGCGGTGACGGTGCTGGCGCTGCTGGTCTCCACCATCTCCGCGACGCGGGAGCAGTCCGTGCAGCTCGTCGCCCTGCGCGCCAACGGCCTGTCGGCGCTGCAGACTACCGGCGTGCTGGCAGTGGAGCGCCTGTTGACCGTCGGCGTGGGCGTGGGGCTCGGCGTCGCGGGCGCGCGCATCGCGTCGCTGCTGTTCCTGCCGCTCCTGCGCGACCGCGCCGCGGAGGTGTCGACCGTGCCGCCGTACCTGGTGGTGAGCGACGTGGCCGACCTCACCGCGCTGCTGCTGGTGGTGGCCGCCGCGCTGGCGGCCGCGGTGGTGGCGGTGGCCATGTTCATCGGCCGGCGCCAGGTGGCCGGCGCCGTACGCCTGGGAGAGGAGCCGTGAGCGATCCGACCGATGCCCGGGCGATCCGCTGCGCCGGCCTGATCAAGATCTACAAGATCGAGGACATCGAGGTGGTCGCTCTGCAGGGGCTGGACCTGGAGGTGGGTCGCGGCGAGCTGATGGGGATCATCGGCCCCAGCGGCAGCGGCAAGACCACGCTGATGAGCGTGCTGGGCGGGCTGGACACGCCGTCGGCCGGCCGCGCGTGGGTCTCCGGCATCGACCTGGTGGCGCTCAACGACCGGCAGCGGCTCCGCTACCGCCGCCGGGACGTGGGCTTCGTCTGGCAGAACACCGCGCGCAACCTGATCCCGTACCTGACCGCCGTGGAGAACGTCGAGCTGGCCATGATGGTGGCCGGCCGCTTCGACCGGCCGCGCGCGCTGGAGCTGCTGCGCCTGGTCGGGTTGGGCCACCGTACCCGCCACCGGCCGCAGGCCATGTCCACGGGCGAGCAGCAGCGCGTGGCAGTCGCCATCGCCCTGGCCAACGAGCCGCACGTGCTGCTGGCCGACGAGCCGACCGGATCGCTGGACGATGAGAATGCTGCCCGCCTGCTGACCCTGTTCGACACCGTGCGGCGCGAGCTCGGCGTCACGGTCGTGATCGTCACCCACGACACCAACGTGGCCGGGTCGCTGGACCGCTACGTGGCGATCCGCGACGGCAAGACCGCCGCCGAGGCGGTGCGCCTGTCCGACCCGCGTCCGTCCAATCGGGAGGTCGCGGAGGACGGTGTGGAGGGAGCCGCGGACCCGGACGAGACCGCCGACACCCCTCCCGACGCCGATGCACCGAGCCACGACCACTTCGTGCTGCTCGACTCGGCCGGCCGCATGCAGGTCCCGGAGGAGCTGCGCGGCCGCTACGGCATCGGCGGGCGGGTGCGGCTGGTGGAGGAAGAGGGCCGGCTGGTGATCGAGCCCCCCGGCGACGGCTGATCGACGGCGGCGTCGCGGCACCGCCTGTCCCCATGGGTTGATCCGGCCCTCCGGGACGGGGTACAACTCCCGCTGAACGACACTCTCACCGGAGGTTTCGCAATGCTAGGACGATACTCTCGAGGTAGAACCCCGTGGTTTCTACTCATCGCGGCGATCGCGCTGCTGCTGACGCCGCTCGCGGCATCCGCCGACGGCTTCCCACAGGTCTACGAGCTGGGCGCCTGGGAGGCGGAGTCCGGCCCGCTGACCCTGTCGGAATCGCCGATGACTCAGGCGATGGTCGACGCCGGTGACCTGCCACCGCTCGCCGAGCGCATCCCGGCCGAACCGGTCGTGATCGTGCCGACCGAAGAGGTAGGCAGCTACGGCGGCACGATGAACTTTCTCACCGACGGCGGCAGCGGCTGGACGGACAACTGGTTCCTGTACGAGTTCCCGGCGGTCCTGACCCCGGACCTCGCACAGATCGTGCCCAACACGCTGGCCGGCTGGGAGGCGAACGACGACGCGAGCACCTGGACCCTCTACCTGCGCGAGGGCATCCGCTGGAGCGACGGCACGCCGCACACCGCCGACGACTGGCTGTTCTACTGGAACGACATGGCCCTCAACACGGACATGTTCGCCAGCGGCATGTCCTTCGTGGACGGCGCCGAGGAGCCGGGCGAGATTCGCAAGATCGACGACTACACGATTCAGATCTCCTTCGACGAGCCGCGCGGCACGCTCATCGAGCAGATGACCTTCCTGCGGCCCACGCCCTACCTGCCCGCGCACTACCTGAAGCAGTTCCACCCCACCTACACCGACATGAGCGAGATCGAGAAGGAGATCAAGGAACGCGGCCTGGAGACCTGGACCGACGTGATGAACCAGGAGTGGAAGCAGGAGAGCCTGTCGGTCAACCGGCCGTACCTGACGTCCTGGGTGCCGGCCAACTCCTACAAGGACCCGATCTTCACCCTGAAGCGCAACCCCTATTACTTCAAGGTGGACTCGGCCGGCAACCAGCTCCCGTACATCGACCAGATCGACATGGAGAGCATCCAGGGCGCCGGCGAGGCGTTCTTCCTCAAGTCCATCTCCGGCGACGTCGACTGGTTCCTCACCGGCGCCTTCGGAGGCCTGGACAGCCTGCCGCTGGCCGTGCACAAGGGCATCGAGAACGACTTCCGCATCATCGAGCCGATCCCGAACTGCGCCAACTCGGTCGGCACGACCTGGTTCAACCTGTTCCACCCCGACCCCGGGATGCGCGAGGTGCTCCGCAACAAGGACTTCCGCCTGGGGCTGTCCCACTCGGTCAACCGCGACGAGGTCAACCAGCTCCTGTTCAAGGGCGCGGGCACCATCGCCAACCCGACGTTCGTGTTCGGGCCTCCCTACCACGGCGAGCGCTTCGCGCAGGTCGGCCTGGAGTACGACGTGGAGCTGGCCAACAGCCTGCTCGACCGGGCGGGGCTGGACAAGCGCGACTCCGAGGGCTTCCGCCTGCGTCCGGACGGCGAACGGATGCGCATCCTGCTCTCCATCCCGAACAAGTGGTCGCTCCTGGCCAGCGAGGCGGCGGAGCTGTACGACGGCTACTGGGAGGCGGTCGGCGTCGAGGTGCAGCCCACCGTCGTCGAGTGGTCGACCTTCTGGTCACAGCTCGACAACAGCGAGCACGACGTGGCCATTCACGCCAACTGCATGGGCGGGCGGATCGTCAATCCGCTGTTCCGGGCCGACTTCGGCGCCGTCACGCGCTGGCGCTTCGCTCAGGAGTGGTACCAGTGGATCGCCAGCGACGGAGCCGAGGGCGAGGAGCCGCCGGAGGCGTTCAAGCGCTACCGGGCGATCCGCGACCAGGCGGTGCAGGAGCCGGATGAGGCCAAGCGCATCGCGGCCGTGCAGGAGATGATAGGGATCCTCTACGACGAGCTGTTCGTCACCTTCGGCACGGTGGTGCCGCCGAACCTGCGCGGCTACCAGATAGCCACGAACCGCCTGCGCAACGTGCCGAATCCGCAGCAGTCGACCGGCATCTTCAACATTCCGGCGCAGTTCTACCTGCGCATGTAGCGGCCGGATTTCACGGATAGGATAGAAGGAGGGGCGCGCGCCCCTCCTTCGCTTTCTCACGGCGGATGCTGCCCTTCATCGCCCGCCGCACGGCGCTCATGGTGCCGGTGCTGCTGGCCGTCTCGCTCCTCAGCTTCATCATCATCGAGTTGCCGCCCGGCGACTACTTCAGCTACTACATCGAGCGCCTCTACGCCCAGGGCGAGGTGGTCGACGAGTCCCTGATCGAGTCGTTGCGCATGCAGTACGGCGTCGATGGGCCGCTCGCCATCCAGTACCTGAAGTGGCTGAGCAAGGTCGTGCGCGGCGACCTGGGCCGCTCGCTCTCAGGCGAGCTCGTGATCGTGATCGTGCGCGAGCGCCTGCCCTGGAGCATCCTGATCACGGCGGTCTCGTTCGTGTTCGTGCACGTGGTCGGCATCCCCATCGGCGTGCTGTCGGCCACGAAGCAGTACTCGATCCGCGATTACGTCGCGACCTTCATCGGCTTCATCGGCCTGGCGGTGCCCAACTTCCTGCTGGCGCTGGTGATGGTCTGGGCGTGGTTCGCCTGGACCGGCCAGGTGCAGATCGGCCTGTTCTCGCGCGAGTACGCGATGGCGCCGTGGAGTCCGGCGAGGATCTGGGACCTGCTCAAGCACCTGATCATCCCCGCCGTCGTGATCGGCACGGCCGGCACGGCCGGCACCATCCGCAGCATCCGCGCCAACCTCCTGGACGAGCTGCAGAAGACCTACGTAACGGTGGCCCGCGCCAAGGGGCTGTCGGAGACGCGGGTGCTTTACAAGTACCCGTTCCGGATCGCGGTCAACCCCTGGGCCAGCACCATCGGCTGGCTGCTGCCCAGCTTGGTGAGCGGCGAGGTGCTGGTGTCGCTGGTGCTCGGCTTTCCGACCCTGGGGCCGATCCTGCTGGACGCGCTGCTCGGTCAGGACCTGTTCCTGGCCTCCAGCATCATCATGATCCTGAGCACCCTGACCGTGATCGGCACGCTGGTCTCCGACATCGTCCTGGCGTGGCTGGATCCGCGCATCCGCCAGTCGGTGTGAGCGGCATGGTGCGTCCCGAAGCCGAAGCCGAAGTCGCGGCCGCTCCGGGCGGTGCCGCCGAAGAGCTCTCGGTCGCCTCGCAGTGGCAGCTCATGCGCTGGCGCTTCACCCGCCACAAGCTCGCGGTGGTCGCGCTGGTGTTTCTCGGTCTCATGTACCTGGTGGCCGCCTTCGCCGATTTCGTCGGCCCCTACGATCCGCGCCGCCATGACGCCGCCTTCGTCTACGCGCCGCCGACCGCCATCCACTTCGTCGACGAGGAGGGACGCTTCCGGCTGCGCCCGTTCGTCTATCCGTACCGGTCCGAGCTGATCCTGGCGGAGTTCCGCACCGTCTACTCCGAGGACCGCAGCCGCATGGTGCCGATCCGGCTGTTCGTGCGCGGCGACTCGTACGTGCTGTGGGGCCTGTTCGAGACCGACCTGCATCTGTTCGGTCTGGACGACCCGGAGGCGCGCATCTTCCTGTTCGGCACCGACCGGCTGGGACGGGATCTGCTCACGCGCATCCTGATCGGCAGCCGCGTGTCGCTGACCATCGGCCTGGTCGGCATCGCCGTGACCTTCATGCTGGGCATCATCATCGGCGGCGTCTCCGGGTACTTCGGCGGCACGGTCGACCTGGTCATCCAGCGGGTCATCGAGTTCGTGCAGTCGCTGCCCACGCTGCCGCTGTGGATGGGATTGAGCGCGGCGCTGCCCAAGTGGTGGTCGATCACCATGCGCTACTTCGCCATCGTGGTGATCCTGTCGCTGATCGACTGGACCGGCCTGGCGCGGGTCGTGCGCGGCAAGTTCATGGCGCTCAAGGAGGAGGACTACGTGGCCGCGGCGCGCCTCCACGGCGCCAGCCGCAAGCGGATCATCTTCCGGCACCTGCTGCCGGGCTTTCTCAGCCACATCATCGCGTCGCTGACGCTGTCGATTCCGTCCATGATCCTGGGTGAGAGCGCGCTGAGCTTCATCGGCCTGGGGCTGCAGGCGCCGGCCATAAGCTGGGGCGTGCTGCTGGCGGAGGCACAGAAGACCCACGTGCTGGCGCTGTCGCCGTGGCTGCTGATCCCGGGGCTGTTCATCATCGTCGTGGTGCTGGCGTTCAATTTCGTCGGCGACGGCGTGCGCGACGCGGCCGACCCGTACGCGCACGTATGAGCGGGCCGGATGTGAGCAGCCCGGAGGCCCGGCGTGCCGGCGAGCTGCTGCTGGGCGTGAGCGAGCTGCGCACCCACTTCGACTCCCGCGAGGGGACGGTGCGCGCCGTGGACGGGGTGAGCTTCGACCTGCACCGCGGCGAGACCCTGGGCATCGCCGGCGAGAGCGGCTGCGGCAAGAGCGTGACCGCCCAGTCGATCATGCGCCTCGTCCCGCGCAACGGCCGCATCGTCTCCGGCAGCATCGTGCTGCATCGCCCCGGTGGACCGGTCGACCTGACCGGCCTGGCGGCCGCCGGGCGGGAGATCCGCGCCATCCGCGGCGCGGAGATATCGCTGGTCTTCCAGGAACCGATGGCCGCCTTCAGCCCGGTGTACACCATCGGCAACCAGATCACGGAGGTGATCCGCCAGCATCAGCGCTGCTCGGCACGACAGGCACGGCAGCGCGCCGTCGACATGCTGCGGCAGGTCGGCATGCCGAAGCCCGAGCAGACCATCGACGCCTATCCGTGGGCGGTGTCGGGTGGCATGCGGCAGCGCGCGATGATCGCCATGGCGATGGCCTGCCGGCCCAGCCTGCTGATCGCCGACGAGCCGACCACGGCGGTGGACGTCACGATTCAGGCACAGGTGCTGGAGCTGATGAAGGCCCTGCAGGCGCAACTTCGGATGGGGCTGATCATCATCACCCACGACCTGGCCGTGATCGCCGAGCTGTGCGACCGCGTGATGGTGATGTACCTGGGACGCGACGTGGAGTCGGGCCCGGTGGAGCAGGTGTTCCAGGCGCCGAAGCACCCCTACACCGTGGCGCTGCTGAACTCGGTGCCGACGCTCGGCGAGGGCCACGACCAGCGGATCGAGGCGATCGGCGGCAGCGTGCCGTCGCCGCTGGCCGCGCCGCCGGGGTGCCCGTTCCATCCCCGCTGCCCGCACGCCAGGGCGGGCGTGTGCGACGGCGTCTATCCGGAGGCCCGCCCGGTCGGGCCGGAGCACCTGGTGAGCTGCTACCTGTATGACTGAGCGCCATGCGAGCGGCGGCACGGCCCCGTCTCGCGCCGATCCCATCCTGGAGGTGCGCGGCTTGGTCAAGCGCTTTCCGATCACGCGGGGAGTGATGCGCCGCCACGTCGGCGAAGTGCGGGCGGTGGACGGGATCAGCTTCTCCATCCAGCCGGGCGAGGTGCTGGCGCTGGTGGGGGAGAGCGGCTGCGGCAAGACCACCACCGGCCGCTGCGTGCTGCGTGCGATCGATCCGACCGCGGGCAGCGTCGTCTACCGCTTCGGCGAGGAGGCACCGCTGGACGTCACCACGCTGAACGAAGGGGATCTCAAGTCGTTCTGGCGGCGTGCCGGCATGGTGTTCCAGGACCCGTACTCGTCGCTGAACCCGCGGCTCAACGTGCTGGAGTCGGTCGGCGAGCCGCTGATCACGCACGGCGTGGTCACCTCCCGGCGGGACCTGGAGGCGCGCGTGACGGCCCTGCTGGAGGACGTGGGGCTGGATGCGCTCTACCTGCGCCGCTATCCGCACGCCTTTTCGGGCGGCCAGCGGCAGCGCATCGCCATCGCCCGCGCGCTCGCGCTGGGGCCGCGCTTCCTGGTGGCGGACGAGCCGCTGTCGGCCCTGGACGTGTCGGTGCAGGCGCAGGTCCTGGAGCTGATGCAGGAGCTGCGGCGGCGGCACGACCTGACCTACCTGTTCGTGTCGCACAACCTGGCGGTGGTCGAGTACCTGGCCGACCGGGTGGCGGTGATGTACGTGGGGCGGATCGTCGAGCTTGCGCGCACGAAGACGCTGTTCTTCGACCCCAAGCACCCCTACACCGAAGCGCTCCTGTCGGCGGTCCCCTCAGCCGATCTCAAGCGCCGCGCCCGCACGCGCATCGTGCTGCCCGGCGACGTGGCCGATCCGGCCGATCCGCCGCCGGGGTGCCTGTTCCACCCGCGCTGCCCCTACGCGCAGGCGGAGTGCTCTGCCGAGGAGCCGCCCCTCGTGGACGTGGGTGACGGCTCGGAGCAGCACCTGGTGTCATGCCACTTCGCCGACACGCTGGACCTGACCGGCATCGAGCGCGGCGCGCGGCGCGGCGCCTTTCGGCTCGACGTCTGACGCGCCGTCCGAACGGTTCGCGGGCTGGTAGACTCTGCGGCGCATGGCGGACGCTGCCGGCATCGACGTCCTCGCGCTGGACGGGTATCTGGGCGAGCGCGTACGCGCCCTCTGGGAAGGCAATCTCAACCGGCTGGATTGGGAACGGGACTTCCTGCTGGACGTCGAGGTCCCGGCGGTGGGAACCCCGCCGGCGCCGGGAGCATAGGAGGACACGTGCGATGGGCGTATTGAGCGAGGCGGATCTGACCTTCTTCCGCGAGGAGGGCTACGTGATAGTGCCCGAGGCGGTGCCGCCTGCGAACCTGCAGGCGGTCATCGACGTGATCTGGGACTTCCTCGGGGCGGACCCCGATGACCCGGAGAGCTGGTACCGGATCCCGCCGCGCGAGACCACCGGCAACGTGGGGCCGCTTTCGCAGTCCGGGATGGTGGAGGTCTACCATCACCAGGCGCTGTGGGACAATCGCCAGCACCCGCGCGTGTACCAGGCGTTCGTCGACATCTGGGGCACGCCGCATCTCCAGGTGAGCCTGGATCGGGCCAACATGAAGCCGCCGGTGCGGGAGGACGACCCGGCGTGGCAGCATCCCGGGTTCATTCACTGGGACCTCGAAACCGACCTGGACCCCGTGCCGTTCCGGGTGCAGGGCGTGCTGTACCTGACCGACACCTCCGCCGACCAGGGCGGCTTCCAGTGCGTGCCCGGCTTTCCCGCGCGCTTCCCGGAGTGGGTGCGCATGCAGCCCGCCGACCGCGATCCTCGCGTTCCTGACCTCACCGGACTGGAGGTGCGCTCGATCCCCGGCCGCGCCGGAGACCTCCTCATCTGGAACTCGCTGCTCCCGCACGGCAATGGCCGCAACACCTCAGACCGCCCGCGTCTGGCGCAGTACATCACCATGAGCCCGGCGCGCCCGGACGACGAGGAGCAACGCCGGGAGCGCATCACCGCTTGGCGCACCCGGAAGCCGGCCACGGGCTGGCCCGGCGACCCGCGCGGCTGGGAGCTCCGGCAGCCGGGACCGGCGACGCTGACCGAGCTGGGACGCCGGCTGCTGGGCCTGGACCCGTGGCCCGGCGCCGACGCGAGCGGCTGACCGGAAGGACGACACACATGGCCCGCCAGCCGAACATTCTGCTGTTCATCAGCGACCAGCAGCGCACCGACACCATGGCCTGCTACGGCAACCCGTGGATCCGCTCCCCTCACCAGGACGCGCTGGCCGCGCGCAGTTTCCTGTTCGAGCACACCTACGTCACCCAGCCGGTCTGCACGCCGGCGCGCGGCTCGCTGGTCACCGGCCTCTACCCGCACACCCACGGCTGCCTGGTGAACCGGGACAAACTGGCCGACCGGATCGCGTCCCTGGCCGAGATGCTGCCGGACGAATACCGCACGGCCCACTTCGGCAAGTGGCACCTGGGCGACGACTCGTTGCGCCAGCACGGCTTCGACGAGTGGGTGAGCACCGAGGACGACCACCGCGACCGCTACACGCGGCCCGGTCTGCCGTTCTCCAGCTACTACCACTGGATGCGCGAGCAGGGCATCGAACCGGAAGACCGCTCCGCATCCGGCGAGCTGATCTTCTCGCCCGCGCAACGTTCCACGCTGGGACCCGAGCACCAGATGGCGGCCTTCGTGGCCGGCCATGCCGAGCGCTTCATCCGCGCCAACACCGAACGCCCCTGGCTGCTGGTATTCAGCACCTTCGAGCCGCACCCGCCCCACCACGGCCCCTACGACGGCATGTACGACGCAGCGGCCATCCCCGACCGCCCGACCTTCCGCTCGTCTCCCGAGGGTCACTCGCTGTTCAACCGCTCACGCGCCGGCCATCACCCCAATCCGCGGGCGTCCGACGAATCGTGGCGGGACGACGCGGACCTGCGTGCGCAGCGCGCCAACTACTACGGCAACGTCAGGATCATCGACGACGCCGTGGGGCGGATGGTGAGCGTCCTGGAGGAGAGCGGGCAGATGGAGCGCACCGTCTTCGCCTTCACCAGCGACCACGGCGAGATGCTCGGCGACCACCGCATGATGGGCAAGCGCGCGTTCTACGAGGAGTCGGCGCGGGTGCCGTTCCTGCTGTCGGTGCCGTGGCTGACGCGGACGCAGCGGCGTATCGACGGCGTATCAGGCCACGTCGACCTGGTGCCGACGCTGCTGGACCTGGCGGGCGTGCCGTGGCCCGAGACGCTTCCAGGCCGCAGCCTGGCGGGCGCCCTCACCGGCGAACTCGACCTGCGGCAGCACGCCGCGTTCATGGAGTGGAACGGCGTCGGCGACCGCGACCTGGGCAACCCGGTCACCAACCTGATGGCCACGCTGCCGTGGCGGAGCATCGTCACCGGCGACCGCTGGAAGCTGAACCTGTGCGCCGGCGACCAGTCGGAGCTGTTCGACCTGAACGACGACCCGTTCGAGCAGACGAACCGCTTCGACGATCCGGCGCAGCGCGACCGGGTCCGCGAGCTGGCGGCGCGCATCCGCCTGTGGCAGTTGGAGACCGGCGACGACGCGCCGCTCCCCGCCATGTGACCGCTCACCCAAGCGGGAGTTCGTGTCACCGGGACGACGCTGGTCATGCCGCCGGGCGGCGATCAATGCCCTCGGGCGTCGAACACCTCTGTCACGCTCTGCGCGTCCAGCAGCGCATCGAACCAGACATCGATCTCCGCCGCCGACCCGACCGCCACCCGTGCCCGAGCGCTCTCCGGAATGGGACCGAATCGCCGCTGCAGAAGACGAAGCAGCGTCTCGGCCTTGCCCTCGGCTCTACCCTCGGCCTTGGCCTCACGCACCCATGTTTCCGCGACGGTTGACATCAGCGCCTCCCAGCGTTCCGGCTTCGCCGCCCGCGCCGCCGTCTCCAGCACCGTGGGCGTCAGTTCGTAGGTCCTCACGATATACGAGAGCACCTGCACGCAGCACAGCCGGCGCGCAAACGCCGCCAACTCACCGTCGCCCGCGATCATCTCCGCCACCGGCGGCAGCGCCCGCAGGCGCGATGCACGGCCCTCGGCATGGCGCTGCCAGATACGCACCATGTAGCCGAGCATCTGAAGCGGCGTGCCCGGATCGGGCGCCGCCTTGTGCTCCAGCAGGACGTAGACGAAGACGGTGCCGCCGCTCTTCAGGCGCGCCTCAAACAGCCGGTCGCTGTGGCTCCGGTGCAGTACGGTATCCACGAAGCTCGCATCGACCAGGCGGATCGGCGCGTCCGACAGTTCCGCGGCGACGGCGGGAGGCAGATACTCGCGTACCAGCGTCTCGGCCCGTCCGGGGTCTGCGAGCAACGCACGGAACAGCGCATCATGTGGCGCGGCAGGTGGAAGATCGGGCATCGGCTCCGGGTCGAAGATACTCTGTGGAGGCCTGACAAGGCGGCGGTAGTGCCGTCGGGATCAGGGCAGCCGTACAGCCGGCCGAGCGCCTTTCGTTCACTCATCGTCGTCCGGCCGCGTGCCGCGCTGCCGCTTGATGGCGCCACGCTGTGCCTTTTCCTGCAAGCGCCGTTCGTGGGCGGCGCGGCTTGGGCGGGTAGGGCGCCTTTGCCGGGGCTCCTGCATCGCCCGTGCGATGAGCGCGGCCAGCCGTGCGCGCGCATCGCGGCGGTTTGCCTCCTGGGTGCGGAAGCGGCGCGCCGTGATGAGCACCGCGCCGTCGGCGGTCAATCTCGACCCGGCCGCATGGAGCAGGCGCTCACGCACCTCCGGGGACAGCGCCCGCGAGCCCGCCGCGTCGAAGCGGAGCTGTACCGCCGTGGCCACCTTGTTCACGTTCTGGCCGCCCGGCCCGCTGGCCTGGATGAAGCGCTCGTCCAGCTCTTCGTCGGGGATGGCGAGGTCCGGCGTGATGTCCATCACGTCCCGGAGCTACGCGGCCGGAGCGGACCGCTCGCCGGCGTCGTCGAGCCGCCGCTTTGCCTCGGCAAGGGTGTCCTCCGGCAGCGGACCGCGTAGCACGGCGGCCACGTTCTCCTGCAGGTGCGCGGGCCGGGTGGTGCCGACGATGATGGTGTGGGCGTGCGGGTGGCTCAACGTGTAGCGAAGCACGAACGCCGAGCGGCTCTTGCCGGCTTCGCGCAGCTCGTCGAGGCCGGCGCGTTCGAAGACCGCCCAGCGATCTGCCGACCCGCGTCCGCTGCCCGGCTCGCCTTGCGCCACGCCGCCGCGGATGACGATGCCCACACCGGCCTCGCCCGCGCGGGTGATCCACTCCTCGTGCGCTCGCTCCAGAGCGGAGTAGGGGATCTGCATCACGTCGAACACGCCCCACTCCAGGTAGGTGGGCAGATCCGGCAGCATGGTGGAGACGCCGATGAAGCGCACCTGTCCGTTGCGGCGCATCTCCTGCAGGGCGTCGACCAGGCCGCCGGCTTCGCACTCGGCGACGCCGGGGTTGTGGAGCTGCATCACGTCGACGCTGTCGCGGCCCAGGCGCTTGAGGCTGATCTCCAGGCCACGAAACAGGTTGTCGCGCGTCCACTCGTGCGTGGACGCATTCAGTCCGGGCAGCGTGTCGGTGCAGCCGCACTTGGTGGCCAGGATGAACTCGCCATACCTGCTGCCCAGAGAGGCGCCGATGCGGCGCTCGGCCTCGGCGTAGTCGTACGCGGTATCGATGAAGTTGATGCCCGCGTCCAGCACCCGGTTGAGCTGCCGGTCCGCGGTCTCATCGGTCCAGTGCGGCCTGTCGGGGCCGGCCAGGGCGGTGCCGAAGCCGAGCCGCGTCACGGTCAGGCCGGTGTCGCCGAAGGCAGCAGCGGGGAGAGCATCCATGCATCCATGATACGCTACTGTGTATGTCCAGTGCCCAGTCGCCCACAGCATGGGCCCGGCTACCCACCCGACCGCACGGCGGGTTTCGCCCTGCCGGTGCGGGGAGGCGACGCCGATGACTGATCACGTATCGTCGCTGGGATCGCGTCCGCCCAAGCCGGTCCAAGATCAGGGACGCCGCTGACCGTCATTACATCCAGAGAAGCGTAAGTAGCACCCTCCGCTCGTTTCAACCGCGCGCAACGCCGCCGGCGCTCGGGCCGCCTGTTCGCGATGCGGACGGACGACGGACTGGTCGTCAGCCGCCTCCGCAAGGATCCGGGCGGCGACTGGCTCCTATGCGGCGACCAGCCTGACCGCGAGCCGCGACCGTGGCCGGCGAGCGCCGAGATCCTCGGGCAGGTTCGGTGGGCGACGAGGACGTTCGATTAGACGTAGCGAAAGTCCCTCCTCTTGAAGGCGCTCTCTTGAACGGCTCAACGCCACGGTTCATCATGCCGTCATAGGAGGTGGTCCAATGAAAAAGCTGACCACGTTCGTTCTTGCGCTGATGGTTCTGCCGGTGCTCGGGCTGATGGCGGCCGGCCAGCAGGTCGCTACCACGGCGGAGCCGATGGAGATCTCCTGGTTCGGGCTCTACGGGGCCGAGATCCAGGACGGCAACGAGGTGCAGCAGCACCTGGAGGAGCTGTTCGACGTCACGCTCGTCAACAAGCAGATCGACTACAAGGATCGGGAGAAGATCAATCTCATGATCGCTTCCGGCGAGCACACCGACTACACGTACGCCTTCGTGAACATGGTCGACTTCTTCACGAAGGGAGCCTTCCGCAGCATCCCGCAGGACATGATCCGCGAGCATGCGCCCGGCTACACCGCGTGGCTGGACGCCAGCGGACCGGTGGCATGGCACCTGGGTCTGGTGCCCGGATCGGAGGACGAGTACATGGGGCTGGTGCGGGCGCTGGACTACAAGGTCGGCACCACCTACGAGCCGTTCTTCCGGCTGGACTACCTGGAGGCGGTCGGCGTCGAGGTTCCGGGGCTGATTGCGGTCGGCGCCCGCCACTGCGAAGGTGCCTGTTTCTGGACCAAGGAGGCGTTCACAGCCGATCAGGTGGAGGAGATCCTGTACCTGTTCCGCGACGGCGACCCTTCGGGCGGCGTGCACGACGTGATTCCGCTGGGCGTCTCCAACGAATCCAATGCCTTCGGGCTGCACTACATCTTCTCCCTGCACGGCATCAACGGCGTCGACAACTACGACGACGGCGGCACGACCGTGAAGCAGGCCGTGCACTCCCAGTTCCGGGAGGCGCTGAAGACGGCGCAGCGCTGGTTCCAGGATGGGCTGATGGACTCGGAGCTGCCGGCGGTGAACCGCAAGCCGACGATGTACGACAAGATCATCGCCGGCATCTACGGCACCTACACCTTCGCCTACGGCAACATCGGGCTGAGCGGCGATCCGAGCCGCGACCACGAGATCCCGCAATCGATCATCGCCCGCTACCCGGACGCCAGGGTGGTGGTGACGCCGCCCACCATCGGCTACGACGGCAAGCAGTACGCGGCCGCCGCAGTCGCCGCGTTCCCGATCGACGCCAACGGCATCAGCGCCGTGCACGTCGGCGTTTCGGATGAGAAGCTGGCCAAGATTCTGCAGATCTACGATTACGTCAATTTCGACGAGTACGGGATGCTGTACACGCAGTACGGCACCGAGGGCGTGAACTTCGAGTGGGACGGCGAGGCCGGCAACTCCTATCCGACCGCGATCGAAGGTCAGCGCGGGGTCGGCGGCCAGTGGGGTTTCGGCTACTACAACGCCAATACCCGCCACAAGGAGCTGTACAGCCGCTACCAGATCCCGGTGCTGAACAAGGAGCTGGAGCAGTACTTCAAGCTCGGTCCCGGCGCCGACTGGGCCGTGCCGCAGTTCCGCCAGGACGTGCTGGGCGAGACCGACTACATCGAGCTGTCCTCGAAGCTCCGCGGCGCGCTGAACACGCTCCGCGACGAGTTCACCTGGGAGGCGGTGACCACCGACCTGGACATCGACGCGGCGTGGGACGCCTACGTGGAGGGCTGGCTGTCCGCGGGCGGGCAGGAGTTGCTGGACGAGCTTGCGAAGATGCCGCAGGTGCTGCCGCTCCGCGAAGGGAAGTTCGTCTACTGAGCCAAGAACGGTTCCTGACGTGAACCGGAACACCGACACGGGAAGCCCGGCTCCGCGGCCGGGCTTCTCCCATTGAGGCTTCCGGTGTCGCAACCGGCGCCTGCCGAGGCCCCGCCGACCGCGCCCGCGGAGCATCACCGTGCGGCGCTGCGCCGCCAGAAGATCGCGCGGGCGATTCGCATGCGCCACGTCTACTCGCTGCTGGTGCTGTCCTTCGGCCTGCTGGTGGTCTTCAAGTACATCCCGATCTACGGGGTGCTGATCGCCTTCAAGGACTTCACCATCCACCGGGGCATCATCGGCAGCCCCTGGAACGACTTCGAGCACTTCCGCTGGCTGTTCCGCGATCCGTTCTTCTTCCGGGTGCTGTTCAACACCTTCTGGATCAGCGTCCTGCGCATCGTCTTCTCCTTTCCCATGCCGATCATCCTGGCGCTGATGCTCAACGAGGTGCGCTCGAGCCTGTACAAGCGGACCTCGCAGACGATCTCCTATCTCCCGCACTTCATCTCCTGGGTGATCCTGGGCGGCATCCTCACCGAGATCCTGTCGCCGCAGCGCGGCATCGCCGGCTATATCTGGACGCTGCTCGGCTGGGAGCCGGTCAACTGGCTGGCGCGCAAGGAGACCTTTCGCGGGCTGCTGGTGGTGACCGGCATCTGGCAGGGGGTGGGGTGGGGCAGCATCATCTACCTGGCCGCGCTCAGCTCGGTCGACCCGACGCTCTACGAGGCGGCGGCCATCGACGGCGCCAACCGCTATCACCAGGCGCGGTACGTCTCGCTGCCGTCGCTGATTCCCGCGATCGTGATCCTGTTTCTGCTCCAGGTGGGCAACATCCTGGAGGAGTCGTTTCAGCAGATATTCAACCTGTACAACCCGGCGGTGTACGAGGTGGCCGACGTGTTCAGCACCTACATCTATCGCTCCGGCATCGAGCAGGCGCGCTATTCCTACTCCACGGCGGTCGGCCTGTTTCAGAACACCGTCGGCGTGGTGGTGCTGATCGGGGTGAACTGGATCCTGCGCCGCTTCAGCGAGTACGCGATATGGTAGCGACGGCGCTGGGGCGCCGCTCGGCACTGGGCATGGCCTTCGACGCGTGCAACTACGGGCTGCTGCTGGTGCTGTCGCTGTCGATCATTTATCCGTTCTGGAACCTGTTCCTGACCTCGTTCTCGCCGGTCGAGGAGGTGACGTCGCTCGGCATGCACCTCTGGATCGACCGATGGACGGTCTCATCCTGGGGTTTCGTGCTGCAGGAGAACGACGTGCTGCAGGCCTATCTGAACACCATCCACCGCGTCGTGTTCGGCACGCTGACCACGCTGCTGATCACCTTCAGTGGCGCCTACGCGCTGGCGAAGCGCGACCTGCCGGGCCGGGCCACCATCACCACGCTGTTCATCTTCACCCTGTGGTTCGGGGGAGGGCTGATCCCCACCTATCTGCTGATCCGCTCGCTGGGGATGATCAACAGCCGCTGGGTGCTCGTCATCCCGGTGGCGCTGAACGTCTACTACATCGTCATCGCCCGCAACTTCATGATGACGATCGACCAGTCGCTGGAAGACTCGGCGATCATCGACGGCGCCGGCTACTGGACCATCCTGTTCCGGATCGTGCTGCCGGTCTCCAAGCCGGTGCTGGCGACGATCGCGTTGTGGGCGGCGGTGTCGCATTGGAACGCGTGGTTCGACGCGCTGATCTACCTCAACGACGCCGACAAGCGCGTGCTGCAGATGCTGGTGCGCGACATGATCCAGCTCGTCACCTTCGACGAGCTGCTCGACTACGTGGAGGACCTCCCGGTCAAGGAGCACATCCCGCCGCAATCCGTGCGCGCGGTGACCATCCTGATCACCATCGGCCCGATCGTGATGGTCTACCCGTTCATCCAGAAGTACTTCGTCAAGGGCGTGATGCTCGGATCGCTGAAGGGCTGAGGCATCCGGGTCAGTCGGCGCCGGCGAAGCGGAAGCCGAACACGTAACTGTTGCGCATGAAGAAGCGGATGTAGACCGCCTGCCCGACCAGCGCGCTCAGGTCCTTGCCGCTCCAGGTGATCGGCGTGGCGGTGTCGTCCATGTGGTTGGGGTCGCACTCGGCGAAAGTGTAGCCGGGTATGGCATGGCCGGCCCGATCGACCAGCTCGGTGTGCAGCGACCCGTGCCACTCGCGGCTGAAGGCGCGGTGCTCGGCGGAGCAGTTCACCAGCAGCCGCGGACCTCCGACCTTCACCTCGCGCGACAGCAGGTGGCCGCCGGTGACGCCGCCGTGGTAGCCGACGAAGCGGTCGCGCCGGATGCGGGCCAGGCCGATGGCGCGGTTGTTGTCCGGGAAGCGGTAGCGCCACGGCCGCGAGGACCCGGAGTAGTACATATAGAGCCACTCGCCGTACGGGATCGCGGCGCGGATCGACCAGACGTGGCCGGCGTCCCAGCTTCCTTCCTGCCCGCGCGGCAGGAACGGTTTGCGATCGCGCGGCCGGTACCACTGCATGCCGTCCGGGCTGGCGGTGAGCTCGATCCAGGAGTGGCCGGTGCCGTCGCGCGGCTGCACGCCCAGGTAGCCCAGGTACTGCGATCCGTACGGCTGCATGGTCATGTGGTCGAAGAACATCTGTTCTTCGTCGTCCGCGGCGTCCGGCATCAGCACCTCGCGCGGCGGGTACCAGGTCTTCAGGTCGGGGCTGACGTGGATGCTGATCCGGGTGCGCACGTTCTCCACCGCGCCGGCGCGGCCGATGCCGGCGATGCCGGCCTCCGCGCTGCCGGGCACCTCCTCCCCCGCGCCGATGCCGCCGGCCAGGGTCAGCGCCCGGCCGCTGCGCAGCGCGCGGCCGATGAGCCCCTGGAGCTGCTCGGTGGCCGCGCGCGCGAACGGGCGTCCGCTCATGATCCAGTGCTCGACCCGCGCGTCCCAGTACAGGTTGTACTTGCTGTCGAGCGCCGGATGCAGCGGGTTGCCCTCATAGATGCGCCAGTCGACGCCGTCGTCGCTGAAGGCCAGGCAGACCGCGTCCTTGACCGGGTAGTCGTTGAGGTCGGCCTGCGCGTACTCGCGGTGGGCGACGTCCTTGTAGACGCACATGAAGCGTCCGCGGTCGACCATCGGCGCCGGCGTCCAGGTGACCGAGAACTCCTGGCACCGCTCGCGGCCGGTCAGCACGATGTTGGTGCGTTCGAAGCCGCGGTAGGGAAAGCGGTCGGTCAGTGGCTTGCGCCAGTGCACGCCGTCGTCGCTCTCGGCGTAGGACATCAGGTAGGGGCCGTACTCGTCGGCTGCCGGGGCCCTGCCGGAGAGCCCCTTGGTCCAGACGCTGGAGCTGGCCAGCACGTACCACATGCGGAACAGGTTCTCCTCTTCGTCGTAGAGGACGTTGGGGCCGCCCGCGGTCCGCTCCCACGGCAGGTCGGCCACCAGCACCGGATTGTGCGGATGGCGCACCGCCTCGTTCTGGACGCGCGTGGCGTCCCAGCGGTCCTCGATGGCGAAGTCGTCCAGGAACAGGTGCAGGTCGTGCCCTGGATCGTCGGGCGTGCCGCGAAAGTAAGCAGGGATCATGACTCCTCCTCGCCACGTGTGGCTGCGGACATGGTCGCGGGTTGGACGCCGCAAGTCCATGAGCGCGGCCGGGGCGAGACATTCGCCGTTTGATAGGATGCTCGCGTGTCCTCACCGGATGCTCCGAGCGACGATCTCCCGCTATTCCCGGCGATCCCCTACGGGCGCGCCTACTTCAAGGGCATCCGCACGGACGGCTGCCTGTACGTTGACAAGACGCGCTTCCTGCACGCGTTGGAGCAGGAGCGCTTCGTGTTCTTCATCCGTCCGCGGCGCTTCGGCAAGACCTGCTGGCTGTCGATGCTGGAGAGCTACTACGACCGCAACCAGGCGGACGATTTCGAGCGGGTGTTCGGCGGCCTGGACATCTGCCGGCGGCCGACCCCGAACCGCGGCCGCTACGTGGTCATGCGCTTCAACTTCTCCACCTTCGGCAGCGATCCGGCCAGACTGGAACGGGAGTTCGACGAGTACTGCCGCAGGCACGTCCGGGACGCTGTGGAGGACAATCCCGACCTCTTCCCGGGCGCGGCGTTCGACCGCATCCAGGCCCCGCCCACCGTCAACGGTCAGCTCGACGAGCTGTTCCTGCACGCCCGGCGCGAGGGGATACCGCTCTACGTCCTGATCGACGAGTACGACAACTTCGCCAACACGATCCTCGCGGGCGAGGGAGCGGAGGCATACCACGCGTTCACCCACGGCGGCGGCTTCTACCGCAGCTTCTTCGCGACGCTCAAGGCCGGCACCGAGAACGGCAGCGTGGAGCGCCTGTTCGTCACGGGGGTCTCGCCGGTGACCATGGACGACGTCACGAGCGGCTTCAACATCGGCGCCAACCTGAGCCTCCGGCCCGAGTTCAACGAGATGCTCGGCTTCACCGAGGACGAGGTGCGGCGCGTGGTGGAGACGTACCGGGACCTGGGCGTGTTCGACCAGGACGTCGAGACGGCGCTGGGCACAATGCGCGAGTGGTACAATGGCTACCGGTTCTCGGAAGAGGCGGAGGGCATCGTCTACAACACCGACATGGTGCTCCACTACATGAAGCACTCCGTGCCCAACAGGGCCGGCCCGCGACAGTTGATCGACAGCAACGTGCGCATCGACTACGGAAAGCTGCGCCACCTGCTGCTCACCGGGCGGCAGTTGAACGGCAACTTCGACCTGCTGCGCCGGGTGATCGCCGAGGGACGGGCTGACAGCGAGATCGCCGAGACGTTTCCGCAGGCGCGGCTGACAGATCCGGAGAACTTCATCTCCCTGCTGCACTACTTCGGACTGCTGAGCATCCGCGACGTGGCCGCCCGCGTGCCGCGTCTGGGCATTCCCAACCAGACCGTGCGGCGGCTGATGTACAGCTACCTGCGCGACGCCTACGGGGACGTGGGCGTGTTCTCGCTGAATCTCGTGGAGTTCGACCGGCTCACGCGGCGGATGGCGCTGGAGGGCGACTGGCGGCCGGCCGTCAAGCGGCTGTGCCAGGCGGTGACCGAGCACACCGGCATTCGCGACTACATCCGGGGAGAGAAGGTCCTGCAAGGATTCCTCGCGGCGTACTTGAGCGCATCGGAGTATTTCGTGTTCCACACGGAGCAGGAGCTGGCGAAGGGCTATGCGGACATCGTGCTGGAGCCGCTCGTCGCGCGCTATCCGGGCATGCGGTACGGCTTCGTGATCGAGCTGAAGTACCTGAGTCGCGGTCCCGACACGGAGACACGGGTGACGGCGGTGGCCGATGATGCCCTTTCGCAGTTACGTGCCTATCTGGCGGACAGGCGGCTGGAGCAGCAGTACCCGGACGTGGAGTTCAAGGGCGTGGCGCTGGTGTTCCGCGGCTGGGAGCTCGTGTATGGCGAGGAGGTGACGGGCGTCGACGCGCGTTCGGATCGGGGATAGTCAGGCTCGCCGGGCGCATCCTCGGGACGGTGGTGGCGGTGGTCGGTGTGAATGCAATATTAGCGACGGAGGTCAGCAGCCGTGGGCGAGGACAGGATCGAGATCAACGCACAGGTGATGATGGGAAAGCCGGTGATACGGGGCACCCGAGTCACCGTTGAGCTACTTCTGCGAAAGCTGAGCGAGGGAGCGTCAGAGGACGACCTGCTCAAGGCGTATCCGCGGATCACTCGCGCGGATTTGCGAGCCGCCGTCCGGTTTGCCGCCGAGACGCTCGCCAACGACGAGACGATATTCGTTGGTCATTCCCGTTAGCAGGTGGCGCTCTGTGGAGTTGAGCCGTAGTGGAGTACCCACGCCTCTCTTGGTCACGTGAACTCCGGTGGGGCCGCTGGTGGCGTACTCGTCTCCGACCTACGTAAGATCGGGTTCCAGGGGCAAGGGCGGAACATGACGGATCGATCGAGGAGAGTGACCGAGCAGGACATCTCCTTCTTTCAGGAGCGGGGATACATCCGCTATGAGGGTTTCTTCTCCGCCGCGGAGATGGACGAGCTGCGCGACGCGATCGATCGCGCGATCGCCCGGAACCGCGAGCGCATCAGGGGAGTGGAGGGCGGCGGGCGCGTCTCGGAGGAGTACGAGCGCGTATTCAACCAGATGGTCAACCTGTGGACGGACTGTCCGGCGGCGAAGACGTTCGCCTTCCACGCCGAGCTCGCCGAGGCAGGGCGGCGACTGTCGGCCTGCCGTCACGTGCGCATCTACCACGACCACGCCATGGTCAAGCCGCCGGGCCAGAGCAGCCGGGCGACCAACTGGCACCAGGACGCACCGTACTGGCGGATGGACCCGGTCGGCTCGTTCTCGGCCTGGATCGCCGTGGACGACGTCACCGTGGACAACGGCTGCCTGCACTTCGTGCCGGGATCGCACCGCTACGGCCGGCAGGAGCCGATCTCGCTCACGGTGGCGGAGGAGAGCATCATCGACCGGATGCAGGAACAGGGGTTCTCGGTGGCCGAGCCGGTCTCCATGGAGATGGCCGCCGGCGGCGTCACCTTCCACCACGGCTGCACCTTCCACTACGCCGGGCCGAACCGCACCGGCACCCCGCGGCGGACATTCGCGATCATCTACATACCGGACTACGTGACGTTTACCGGTGGCAATGACGCTGCCGGCGCGGCGGACGAGATGACGGCCGGCGGCCCTTGGGACCATCCGGTCCATCCGATCCTGGCGGGCGATCCGTGAGGAGCGGCAGATGTACTTCGATGCAAGCCTGGACCCCTTCAAGATCGAGTTCCTGCGGCCGGAAGAGTTGCGCCGGCGGCTCGATGCCTGTCCGGTGGCGTTCGTCCCGCTCGGCACCCTGGAGTGGCACGGCCACCACAACCCGAGTCGGACGCGACGGTGACTGTGGTCCGTATCCTCCAGACCGAATGGACATCCCGGCGCGGCTCAGTGACGCCCGGTGGTGGGTAGTGCGACTTAGCCCGAAGTTCCAGAGCGTGAATCTCTCGTAACTTCATTGACAGAAATTAGTTGAAAGGTGATCTGCGTGCTGATTGGCGTCGTTTCGTGTCCATGTAGATGGTGGTGAATAGCGGCGAGATACATGCTATTTGATCTTGACATATCGTGACTTGTGTGTATTCTGTTGCCACAGATCAGTAGTCATGTACATCGAGTCTGTCCCCAACCGCTCCTCTCCCCCTGCCATCCTGCTCCGCGAGTCCTACCGCGAGCACGGCAAGGTCAAGAAGCGCACGCTCGCGAACCTCTCCAAATGGCCCCCTGATCTGGTCGACGGCTTGCGCACCCTGCTCAAGGGCGGCCACGCCTTCGCCTCGGTCTCGGATGCGTTGCTGCTCACGCGCTCGCTGCCCCACGGCCACGTCGCCGCCGTGCTGGGCATCCTCAAGCAGCTCGGACTCCATACCCTCATCGCCCGCAAGGCCAGCCGCTCGCGCGAGCTGATCATCGCCATGATCACCGCCCGCGTCATCGACGCGCAGTCCAAACTGGCCACCGCCCGCGCGCTCTCACCGCCCAGCGCCGTGTCCACCCTGGGCGAGTCGCTGCGGTTGGGGGAGGTCGATGAGAACGAGCTCTACGAGGCGATGGACTGGTTGGTCGGGCGCCAGGCGGCGATCGAGGACCGCCTGGCCGAACAGCACCTCAGCGAGCACACGCTGGTGCTCTACGACGTGAGCTCGACCTACTTCGAGGGCAGCCACTGCGAGCTGGCGCAGTTGGGACACAGCCGTGACGGCAAGTCGGGCACGCTGCAGATCGTGTTCGGGCTGCTGTGCACCCAGGAAGGCTGTCCGGTGGCGGTGGAGGTATTCCCTGGCTCTACCGCCGACCCGAAGACGGTGAGCGCGCAGGTGGACAAGATCCGCACCCGCTTCGGGCTCACGCGGGTGGTGCTGGTCGGCGACCGCGGGATGCTGAGCGCGGCGAGGATCCGCGAGGACCTGCAAGAGGTGGAGGGGCTGCGCTGGATCACCACGCTGCGCGCGCCGACGATCCGCAAGCTGGTGGCCGCCGGCGAGGTGGCGCCGTCGTTGTTCGACGAGCGCGACCTGGCCGAGATCACCAGCGAGGAGTTTCCGGGCGAGCGGCTGATCGTGTGCCGCAACCCGTTGCTGGCCGACGAACGGGAGCGCAAGCGCCAGGAGCTGCTACAGGCCACCGAGCAGAAGCTGGCCCCGATCGCTCAGGCCACCCAGCGCGTCCATCAGCCGCTACGGGGCGAGGCCGAGATCGGCATGCGGGTCGGCAAGGTGATCAATCACTACAAGGTGGGCAAGCACTTCGTGACCGAGATCACCTCCGAGTCGTTCAGCTTTCGGCGCGATGAGGCCAAGATCGACGCCGAGCAGGCGCTGGACGGGCTGTACATCGTGCGCAGCAACGTGGAGCCGCAGGTGCTCGACGCGGCGCAGACGGTGCGCGCCTACAAGGGGCTGTCGAAGGTGGAGCGGGCGTTTCGGTGCATGAAGTCCGTGGACCTGAAGGTGCGCCCGATTCACCACCGGCGCGCCGATCGGGTGCGGGCGCACGTGCTGCTGTGCATGCTGGCCTACTACGTGGAGTGGCACATGCGGCGCTCGCTGGCGCCGTTGCTGTTCGACGATCACGATCGACAGGGCGCCGAGCGCAAGCGGGTCTCCGAAGTGGCGCCGGCGCAGCGATCGGCGGCCGCGGCGGCCAAGGCGTCGAGCAAGCGCACCGAGGACGGGTTGCCGGTGCACAGCTTTCGCACGCTGATCACTGAACTGGGCACGCTGACGGCGAACACGATGCAGGTTGCAGAGGGCGGCAGCACGTTCACGCTGCACACGCACCCGACACCGGTTCAGCAGCGCTGTTTCGAGCTGCTTGGGGTCACGCCCCGCATGTAGCCATGCACAGGAACCTGCACCATTGAGAAACTACCCTGACCACAAGGACTTCAGGCAATTTCGCTCCTGGAACTTCGGGCTAAGCGACCGCCTCGTCTCAGGAGGCTCGCCGTCGCGACCAGGAACGGAGCCCACGACGAGGTCAGTCCTGAGAATCGAGCGCCCAGAGACCTGCAGAGACGCAAGGCACGAGCGCGCAACGGCCCGTTGAAGGTCTGATATCGGATGAACGGTGGATTGCCGGCCGCACACTCGAAGCGCTCGTCGGTATCGGATGCCCACGTGAAGAAATCGCTTCGGTAGATCCGTGCAAGCGGCGCACGGCGCTTGGCCGTCGCTACTGCATGTCCATCCCGCTCGATTCCAACGCTGTTTGGGTGATAGGCTACGAAACGACCGTCGCCACAGGACGGGTCCAGAAGACGGTCGGTGTCGGCGTGCACTGACAGCGAACCAGTGTCGAAACAACGGGTTCCGGAGTGTAGTACGCGCCGGTGTCCTTTTGGAGAGAACTCACCGGGAGTTCGGGACCATCATCGGCGATGTCAGGTGGCGAGAGGGGTTCCAGTCCGTCGAGCAACGGCTGCAGCACAGCAGATGCCGCCATCTTCAACGGAAAACAACGTACGCACGTGTTCTTCCTCGAAGCGTCCGTAGAGCTGACCGATCGCAGCACTCAGAAAAGCTGGCGTCAAGGTATTGACGCCACGGAACGACAATACCGTCCGCCGCCCTTCGTCCAACTCGCGAGCAAGGCGTCCGTACAAGGCATGCCCGTCATGGGAAGCGACACAAAGAGGGCTTCCCGTTTCGTTAAGAACGGAGAGTCGCATAGTCTCTTGTTCTGCCATGGAACATCCTTGTCTTCGCACCGCGCTGGCCTCTGCTGGCTACTATGCTCCGTGCGGCGCCTGCGCTTCAATCCGCAGACGTGTTGGAGGTGGCGAAGGTGACGAGCCGCTGCAGGCCTTCGCGCAGGAGGTCCGGGCTGGTGGCCAAGGAGATGCGTACGCGGCCTTTGCCGCCGGCGCCGAACGTCTCGCCGGGCGCGACGGCCACGTCGGCTTCCTCGACCAGGCGGCGTGCGTAGGCGTAGGTGTCGGCGACCCGGCCCGGCAGGTCGACCAGTAGGTAGAAGGCGCCCTCCGGCCGATAGCGGCAGAGTCCGGCGTCCGTGAGCAGCTCGCAGGCAAGGTCGCGCCGCTCGCGGTAGGCGCCGACCATGGCGGCGACGCAGTCCTGCGGGCCGGCGAGCGCCGCCAGCGTGGCGTGCTGGGAGAGCACCGGCGCGCACGACACGGTCGCTTCCTGGAGCTTCACGAGCAGCGGCGCGAACGGCTTGGGGCAGGCGACGTAGCCGATTCGCCAGCCGGTCATGGCGTAGCTCTTGGAGAAGCTGCCGACCGTGAAGCAGCGGTCGCCGGCGCCCAGGCTGGCAGGACTCACGTGCGCGCCGTCGAAGACGATCTTCTCGTAGCACTCGTCGCTGACGAGGTAGAGATCGTGGCGGCAGGCCAGCTCGACGATCGCCGCCAGCCGGTCGCGGCGGATGACGGTCCCGGTCGGGTTCGACGGGCTGCCGATCACGATCGCCTTGGTGCGCGGGGAGACGGCGGCGGCCAGCGCATCGAGGTCGGGCTGGTAGCCGTCCGCGGCGGGAAGCGGGTAGGGGACCCACTCGGCGCCGCACAGCTCGGCGGTCATCCGGTAGTTGGGATAGCCGGGATCGGGCACCAGGAGCTGGTCGCCGGGCTCCAGCACGCTCAGCAGGCTGCCGTACAGGGCGCCCATGGCGCCGATGGTGACGATGATCTGCTCGCCCGCGACGCGGACGCCGTTGTCGCGGTGCAGAGCGGCGGCGAGCGCCTCGCACAGCTCCGGCAGGCCGGCGTTGGCCGTGTAGCCGGTATGGCCCTGCTCGGCGGCGCGGTTGGCGGCCGCGACGATGTGCGGCGGGGTCGGGAAGTTCGGCTGGCCGATCTCCAGGTGAATGACGCCCGGGCGCTGCGCGAGGTCCATGATCTCGCGGATGCCCGAGCGCGGCACGGCCGCGACGCGGGGATTGATCGGTCGCACGGGAGGGTCCTTCCCCGCTCAGGCGTCGCGGGCGGCTTCCACGGCGCGTCCGGGCGTGACGGACACGCCGAATCGCGGCAGCACCTGCTCCATGGCGTTCAGGATCGCGCAGACCGAGTCGAGGTTGGCCACGAAGCCCATAAGGCCGATGCGGCTGCCGGCGTAGCCCATCTCGCCCACCGCCTGCGAGCCGCCGGCGGTGGCGATGCCGTACTCGCGCCAGACGGTCTGCATGTAGTCCTGAGTCGGGAACGTGTCGCCGGGCATGGCCACGCAGGTCGAGCACGAGGCGGCGATCCGCTCGTGGGCCAGCACCCGCAATCCCATGGCGCGGATGCCCGCGCGCAGCGCCCGGCCGGCGGCGGCGTGGCGGGCGATCACGCGTTCCGGTCCCTCGTCCATGATCTCGCGCAGCGCGCCCTGCAGGGCCAGCAGCAGCGAATAGGACTGCGACGGGCCGTGCGCGGCCTTGTACTCGGTCACCGAGCTGTCGACGGCGCCGCCCTCCTCGGCCGAGTCGCCGTTCGCGGACGGTTCGGGCGGCGCCTCGCCGCGGTCGGTCGCCCTGGCATGCCGCTGGCCGTCATGCCACTTCCGCCACGTCACCAGGTCCAGGCACAGGCCCGCGATCGGGCTCGACCGCCGCTCGGCGGCCTGCCAGGCGCGCGGTCCCACGGTCACGATGGCGATCCCCTGCGGAGCGTTCACGCACTTCTGGCTGCTGGTGCAGCAGACGTCGATGCCCCATTCGTCGATGTGCAGCGGCTCGGAGGTCAGCGACGAGACCGCGTCCACCAAGTAGAGGACGTCCGGGAACTCCTCGCGGATCATGGCGCCGATCTCGCGGACGGGATTGAGGGTGCCGGCCGTGGTCTCCAGGTGGACGACCGCGAACATCTTCGCCTCGGGATGATCACGCAGCGCCTGCCGCGCCTGCTCGACGGTGATCGCGGTGCCGTGCGGCAGCTTGATCTCCGCGGCGGTGGCGCCGACCACGGTGACCAGGTCGGTGAGGACCTGGCCGAACATGCCGGTGTTGACCGTGACACAGATGTCGCCGTGCTCCAGAAAGGTGTTGAACGCTGCCTCCTCGCCGTAGGTGGCCGACCCGACCGGCAGCAGCACGTCGCCTTCGGTGTGCAGGATCTCGCCCAGCATCGCCACGCATTCGCCCTCCACGTCGTGGAACGGCGGGTAGTAGATGGGGTTCGGCAGCGCCTGGCTCATCGCCTGGCGCGCGGCCGGGTAGAGATCTGTTTGTCCGCAGGACAGGTTGAGGTGCAGCGCGGTACTCATGGTGACGTGGAATATGAGGTGTGGTCATCTGCCGCGCAAGCCGCAGGTGCCGCCAGCACGTAGCCGTCCCGCGCCACCACCTCGCCGTCGCGGATCACGGCGCGCACGTGCCTGAGCGCCCGCACGTCGGCGAGCGGGTCGCCGTCGAGCACGATGCAGTCCGCCCGCTTGCCGACCTCCAGCGTGCCGATCGTGTCGCCCAGCGTCAGAGCCTCCGCCGCCGTGCCCGTCGCGGACTGCAGCACCTCCGCCGGCGACATGCCGCCGAGCCCGACCATCGTCTCCATGGTGCGGGACAGATCGACGAAGTTCGTGTCGGTGATGCCGGCGTCGGTGCCGGCGATGACGCTCACGCCCGCGGCGAGCATGTCCCGGAACGTCCGGAACCTGGCCCATCCAGCGTGATCCGGGCCGGCCGCCGCGATCTCCTCCAGGGGCCAGCGCTCGAAGCCGGCGATCGTCTTGCAGACGAAGATCCGCCGGTCGCGGATGCGCTCGACGACCTCCGGGCGGTAGTCTTCGCCGTCGGCGTCGCGCGCCAGCCAGGTGCAGTGCTCGATGCCGTCGAAGCCGGCGGCGACGCAGCGCTCGACGCCCTCGGTGCCGTGCGCGTGGGCGCTGGCGCGCAGCCCCAGGCGGTGGGCGTCGTGGGTGATGGCCTGCAGCTCGGCCAGGCCGTACTGCGCCGCGCGCGGGTTGGTGCCGCGCGTGCCGCCGCCGGTGGCCATCACCTTGATGAAGTCGGCGCCGGCCTTGTGCATGCGCCGCACCGCGCGGCGCACGGCGTCTTCGCCTTCGGCCTCGTTCTCCAGGAACCAGCAGTGTCCGCCGGTGGAGGTGATCGGCGCGCCGCCGGTGATGATCCGCGGCCCGATGAGCTGGCCGTCACGGATGGCCCGCGCGACCGGGAGGATCACGTCGGTCAGGCCGCCGCAGTCGCGCACGGTGGTGATGCCGCGGCTCAGCGCCGCACGCAGGTTGGTCACAGTCTGGACGGTGAGGGTCGCTATCGGCTGACCGATCGCCGCGTACAGGGGGTTGAGCCCGTCCTTCTCGGCGTCCCCGCTCCACATCAGGTGCACGTGGCTGTCGATCAGCCCAGGGGCGATCACCTGCTCCGGGAAGTCGAGCATGCGGGTGTCTCCGTCGGCCAGCCGGAGCGCGTCCTCGCCCACCGCCGTGATCGCGCCGGCCTCCACCAGCAGGGCGGCGTCGGTGCGGGGCTCCGCCGCGGCGCTCCAGACCAGCAGGCGGCCGCGTATCAGCGTCTGCTTCATCGGCTCACCTGTTGAACTTGAAGGCGTAGAGATCGGCATCCATGTTCAGGGACACGAAGCCATCCGTGCGGAAGGTGTAGCGGACGATGCGCACGGTCGGCAGGCGCCAGTGCTCGCTGCCATACACCGAGAGCTCGGTGAGTGAGGTCTGGATCAATCCGGGGTCGATGTACAGCCCTCGTTCATGCCAGTTGTCCTGGTCCGGTCCGGGGCGTATCAGGGCTTCCATGAAGCTGCGGTCGAAGCGGATGCCGTCGCGGCTGGACATGAACACGATGTCACTCACGCCCGATCCTCCGTGCCAGCCCGGCGTGAGCTCTCGCTCCGGGACGAATCTGGAAGGGAACATGAGGTACGTCCCCGGTGCGCGCCGGCAGGCGACGCATGAGTTGGTGTACAGGTGATCGAACGGTGTGTCCCCGGCGTCGATGTCCTCGGGAGGACTCCAGGTTCGGAAGTCCTTCGACGTGGTTCTCCTGATCCAGCGCACGCCGCCCCGGCCTCCGCTCGGGCCGATGAAGCTGCCCTCCGTGCCGGCCTTGCCGCGCGTATAGGCGACGTACGCCCGGAGCTTGTCGCCGTCCTGCATGGTGGCCATGTAGGAGACGTGGTCGTGCTCCCACGGCCTGTCTCGCTCCAGGACGGTCTCGCGCTTCGGGGCGGATGCGCTTGCGGGACACTCCGGTCGCGGCGGAGATCCAGAAGGCACCGACGAAGAGCTGTCTGTCGGTGCCGATGTTGCGCACCCCGTCAGTCGTCATCGATTCCCCTCCACCTCCGGATGCGCCCGTGTCGTTGACGACCCGCACCGGCTTCGCCATGGTCACCGCCCGATGGCGAAAGTCTACACACCGCACGATCGCTCCGTCCCTCCGCGCGGCCAGGAGTTCGACACGCCCGGATTCCTGCCGGTGACCCCGGCGCTGATCAGCGTCCTGGACGAGGAAACCGGCATCCCCAACATCATGCCGTCGGTCGGGTGGGGGTGGCTCAACCGGCTGCCGTTCTACCTGGGGGTGGCGGTGAGCGTGCAGGAGATCACCGGCGACTACTTCAAGCGCGGGACGCACGAGCTGCTGCGGCGTGCCCGCGACTTCGCGCTGAACGTGCCCACGGACCGGCTGCGCGAGGCGGTGGCCGCCTGCGGCCGGCTGTCGCGCGCCAAGGACGCGGTCGTCGACAAGTTCAAGGAGACGGGCCTGACGCCGCTGCCGGGCAAGCGCATCAAGTCACCGCACATCGCCGAGTGCCCGATCAACTACGAGTGCAAGGTGCGCGAGGTGGTCAGCCTGGGATCGCACGACCTGTTCCTGGGCGAGGTAGTCGGCTGCTTCGCCGACGGCGTGGTCCAGCCGGGCCGCTCGTCGGCGCAGGGCCACTCGCGCATCGAGCTCGCCCGGGAGGACGGGGGCACCACCGTCCTGGAGTTCCAGGGGATCGTCCACCTGGTCAGCGAGTAGCCGACCTCGGCACTCAGTCTGCCGGGTGGATGGGGGTGGGCTCGCCGCGGTTGATCACCTCCCAGCCGGTGACGTCGCCGCCGTGCCAGCGGTAGGGCATCGGCAGCACGGTTGCGGACCGGTCGGCGAGCGGCAGCGCCACCCGGCGGTGCCGCTCGCGCGCCGACAGCTTGATGGCGGCAGCGATCTCCAGCACCTGCCGGTAGTCGTGGCCGCTGCACGGGGCGGGGCGGCCCTCGCGCACGGCGTTCATCAAGCTGTCAACGACGCCCAGGAACTTCCCCCCGAGCCGTTCGTCGTCTGTCGGCTCGTCCAGGAAGTCGGGCCGTACCGGGCGCGCGCTGGTCCCCGTACCCTTGATCAGCACCGTGCCGTCGCCACCGGCCAGGTACACGGCGCCGTCCTCTCCGAACAGCGCCACCCTGTGGGCTCCCTCCGCCGGCACCTCTCGCGCCGCAATGCACTCGTAGCCGCCGCTCATGCCCAAGGTCCCGTACGCGGCGCAGTCGTCGTCGCTGGCAGCCGCCTCCTCGGGCACCGTCCAGCCCTCCGCCCACGCCACCTCGTCGCCGGTGGCGAAGCGCAGGAAGTTGAGGATCACGCAGCCCAGGCCGGACACCTGGTTGCCCTCCGCCAGGAAGCCGTCGATCGCCGCTCCGGTGAGCCGGCCGATGGCGCCGTCGCGCACCCACGCGCCGATCCGGGTCACGTGGTGCACCTCCCACCAAGCGGTGCCGCACGCGAACGCTGCGCCGCGCTCCTCGCAGGCGGCGATCATGGCATCGGCGTCGGCCAGCTTCGCGGCGATCGGCTTCTCGCAGGAGATCCCCCTGACGCCCGCCTCCGCGCACGCGATCACGGCGTCGCGGGCGGCGCTCACGGGCAAGATGTTGGCGACCACGTCCGGCACCTGCCATGCCAGGAGTTCCTCGACCGTGTCGAACTGGCGCGCGATCCCGTAGTGATCGGCGAACCGCGCGCGGCGTTCGCGGGCGGTGTCGACCAGGGCGATCAGCTCCGCCTCCGGGTGGCGGGCGTAGGCGTAGGTGTATCGGCGGCCCCAGTCGCCGCACCCGCCGACCACGGCGACCCGCAGTTTTTCTCGTTTCATCAGTGACCTCCCTCGTTACGCGAAGTCGGGGAAGTCCCGGTCCAACTCTTCCCAGACCGCAGGATCGACTTCCTGCTGGTAGGCCGCGATGTTCTGTGCGACGCGCTCCGGTGTCGAGAAGCCCAGCAGCACCGACGCGAATCGCGTCTCGCGCAGGCAGTAGTGCAGGTTGACGACGTGCAGATCCAGGTCGCGAGCCGTGCACCAATCGTACATCCGCTTGGCGCGGCGCAACTCCTGGGTCATCTCCACCCGCTCCGGGGAGACGCCCGCCGCGCTCGCCGCCACCCGGACCGGGTCGTCGCCGCCGAGCAGGCCGCTCAGCATGATCGAGGCGTTGAACAGGCCCACGTCGGCCGCCACCCCCGGCTCCACCACGCCGGCCAGCGCCGAGCGCTCGATCAGGTTGTGGTCGCGGAAGGTCAGCGACACCTCGAAGTCGCCGGTGGCGATGCAGGCCCGGTGATGCGCGTGCGGGCGGCAGCCCAGGCCGAGGTGCCGGATGACGCCCTGCCGCTTGAGGTCGAGCAGCGCGTCGCGGGCCGCATGCGGAGCGAGCACCGGCTCGATCTCCGCCGGGTCGTGCACGAGCATGACGTTCAGGTAGTCGGTTTGCAGGGCGCGCAGGCTGAGCTCGGTGCTGGACATGATCGCGTCATAGGAGTAGTCGTGGGGCCGCTGGCGCGAGCCGGCCTTGCTCTCGATGATCAGGTCCTCGCGCCGGTGGCCGCGGCGGTACCACTCCTGCAGGGCAAGGCCGATGTAGCGCTCGCTCTCGCCGCCGATGTAGGCGGCGGAGGTGTCGATCAGGTCGATGCCGGCCTCCAGCGCGGCCAGCACCGTGTCCACGCCCAGTTGCTCGTCGTGCGTGCCTCCGCGGCGGCCGAGCTGCGCGCCGCCGATGCCGAGCACCGGCACCTGCAGGCCGGTTTTCCCCAGCCGGCGGCGTTCGTATTCGATCGCGTGCATGCGCGGAGCATACCCGCACGGGTGGCGCGGCGGAACGGGCCTGCGGCCGGAGTAGCGTCTCGGTGAGACGCTACTCCGGCCGCACCTGCGCGCTTTGACACGCCGCCCTCCCCCAAGCACGGTGAGCGGCGAGGAGGGTGCCTCGTTGTTGATCAAGGAAGTCAAGCTCTACGTCGTCGCCGCAGGCCAGCGGGAACGGGCCGCGGTCGGCCGCGGCGGCATGGAGCTGGTGCCGCCGGGCCTCTCCGGCCTGTTCACCCACGGCGAGGGGATCGGCTCCGACGCCGAAATCCCGGAATACCGCGAGCAGGCGCCGGCCTACGACCTGATCCTGCGCCTGGTCACCGACGGCGACCTGGACGCGCACACCACCTACGCCAGCGGATTCAGCGCGAGCGAGCTGGCATGGCAGGCGAGGGAGTTCCAGGTGAAAATCGCCCACCTGCTCATCGGCATGGACGCCTTCGACCGCGAGCGCGTCTGGCAGCGCCTCTGGTACACGCAGCGGTTCATGTACACCGGCCGCGGCCTGATCCAGGCCGTCGACGAGATGCTCTGGGACCTGGCCAGCCGCCATGCCGGCCTGCCGCTGTACCGCCTGCTCGGCGGCGCCCGCGATTCGATCCCGGCCTACCGCAACATCGGCGGCAGGACCGTCGACGACTACGTCGCCGATGCGATGAAGGCGCGCGAGCAGGGCTTCAAGGGCGGCAAGGACCACTCCTACCGCGGCGTCGCCGGCAACACCGAGCTGTTCCGGGCGCTGCGGGAGGCGATGGGAGACGACTTCATCCTCATCCATGACGCGGTCGAGCACTACACCTGTGACGAGGCGATCAGGATCGGCCGCGAGATGGAGCGCCTGGGCTACGCCTGGATCGAGGAGCCGCTGCAGGACTTCGACCTCATGGGCCTGAGGAAGCTGTGCGCGGCGCTCGATCTGCCGGTGATGGCCATGGAGTGGATCGGATCGCTGGCCGGGCAGCCGTTCAACGCGTCGCCCTTCATCGCCATGCAGGCCACGGACATCGTCCGCCAGCGCGCCATCGGCATCACCGGCCAGATCAAGCTGGCGCAGCTCGCCGAGACCTTCGGCCTGGACGTGCACGGCGGCAACTCGTACGTGGTGCTGGCCATCCACAACGACCCGCTCTACGAGTACGGATCGGAGGGTCCTCTGCCGCCACCGCAGGACCCGGCGACCCTCACGTTCCAGGGGATCAAGGTGATCGACGACGGGCACATGCGCATCCAGTGCGGCGACCTGCCGGTGCCGGAGCCCGACTGGGACCGGATCGAGTCGGAAGCGCTGGAGGTGTTGTGATGGCGGATCGAAGCGTGTTGGCGGAGTCGACGATCACGCGGCTTCAGGTGCATGCGCCGGCCGGCGTCGTACGCATCTCTGCCGAGGGGGCAGGCGAGGAGGTCTGCGGCGCGGCACTGATCTGCGCCGACCGGCTGCCGCCGGCCGCGACCGTCGAGCGGATGCGCGCGGCGCTCGTCGGAGGGCCGCTTGCCGACCGGGAGCGCCTCTGGCGCGATCTCCGCACCGCCGCGCCCGGAAGCGACCCGGCGGACCTGGCCGGCGTGGACATCGCGCTGTGGGACCTCTGGTCGAAGGCCCTGCGGTTGCCGCTCTACCGGGCGATCGGCGGCTTCCGGACGGAGATCCCGGCCTGTCTCTCGGGCGAGGCCGCTTGCGACACGGACGAAGCCGCGGCCGAAGCAGCGGGCGCCGTTCGTGACGGCTACCGCGGTTATCGGGTTACAGGCACTGCGACTGCGATCGGCTCGAAGGCGCCTGCCGCGGTACGCAAGCGCGTTCTGGATGCGATCCGCGCGGTGCGAGAAGCCGTGCCGTCAGACTTCCCTTTGCTGTACCGCGGCGTCCCTGCCGGCGGCCACCTGGAGGCGCTGGCCATCGGTCGCGCGCTCGACGAGGCCGGCTACACTTGGTTCGAGGATCCGCTCCCGGGCGCTGACGGCGAAGCGCTCGGGCGGCTGGCCACGGAGCTCGATACCCCGGTCCTGGCGGCCGTCGGCGGCCCGGATGCCGCCCGGCAGGCGGCGACGCACCTGTCCCGGCAGTCGGCCGACCTGATCCGGGTACGCATTCCCGACGCCGGTGGCATCACCGAGGCGCTGAAGATCGCCCGCGCCGCCGAGGCGTTCGGCGTCAACTGCGAGATCGATCCCGACGACGGCAACGGCGGCTTCGCCGCGGCCGGTCTCATGGGCGCCCTGCGCAACGCCATGTTCCTGCCGTGGGTCACGGGCGAGAGCGGCGAGCGGGCGCGCACCGCCGACGGCCTGATCCGCACCCCGATGACGATACGGGACGGAGCCGTGACGCTGGGAGACGCGGCCGGCTTGGGCATGGAGTTGGAGATACCGACGGGATCGGGGTAGGAAACGCGTGCTCTGACGAGTACGAGCGAATGGCAATCCCTGGCGTGGCAAGGCGCGCCGAATCGCGACCGTGGTTGCCCCCGGGGCTGATCCTCCGGGAGGCACCGCTCACGGCTTCGGCGTCGAAGTGGAGGCGGCGGCCGGCCTCGTCCGGGCAGCGGCTCGGCGGTCGGTCGCTTCCTGTCGGATCTGCGAAGGCTCGGCGAACGGGTGCCACTGCCGACAGACTGATTCCATCGCCGATGGGCGTATGCGATGGTCGTCTGATCGGTGCGTATCGGTGACGCTTCGTGGCGGTGGGAGACAACGGTACAGTCGTGGTCAGTCCGCAGCGCCGCCGCAAGCGGCACAGGAGGGGCCGCATGAACGAGAGTGAACGCCACGAGGTACGTGCTGGAGGTACCTCGGTGACGCCGGTCAGCCCAGACTGGTTCGGCGGCAGGAACTCCGCCGTCAGCCTGACGTTCGACGACGGCATGGACAGCCATCTGGATGCCGCCGTTCCGGCGCTCGACGCCCGGGGTTTGGCCGGCACCTTCTACGTCAAGACCGACGATGCCGCCCGGCTGCAGCGCTTCCGAGAGCCGCAGCGGCGCGGTCACGAGATCGGCAACCACACCGTCCATCACTGGTGCAGCCGCTCCCACCGCTCGGAAGCCGATGCCTGGGGGCTCGAGGACCTGACGCTGGAGGACATGGCGACCGAGCTGGAGGAGTCGGACCGTCGCCTGCGCGCGGCCTTTCCCGATTTCCAGTCCTTCAGCTTCTGCTACCCGTGCTACGACACGTTCGTCGGTCAAGGAGCGACCCGACGCAGCTATGTGCCGCTTGTTGCCGGGCGCTTCACGGCTGCCCGTGGCGGCAGCGAGAACTCCACGCCCTACAACTCTCCCGTTCATGCGGACCTGTGGTGTCTGCGGTCGGTGCGGTGCGAATATATGAGCGCCGATCAGTTGATAGCCGCGGTCGAGCGGGGGCGGGAGCTGGAGATGTGGACTATCCTGACCTTTCACGGTGTGGACGAGGGACACCTCCCGGTGACCGGAGACGACTTCGGCGCACTGCTCGATCACCTGGCCCGCCGCAACGATGAGCTATGGGTGGCCCCGCTGATTCAGGTGGCCCAGAGTGTCGCCGCCATTCGGGAGGGGACTCGCGAATAGGTCGCGCGAACGGAACAAGCGGCGCGATCAGTGCTCGTGGTGCTCGGCGTGGTCGTGCAGCGGCACGTGGTCGTGGAAGACGCCGTGGCGGTGCATGGTCTGGTGCAGGCGGTTCCAGGCACCTTCCAGGGTGGCGCGGAGCTGCCGGTAACGCTCTGCATCGGGGCGTGGGGCGATGGTGTCGACGTAGGCCATGGCGCCCTCGATCTGGTCCAGGATCAACCCGGCGTCGTGGGCGGAGAACGGCCGCGCGCCGTCCACCCGAACCTGCACGGCGCTGGTGTGGGCTGCGATGTCCGAGGCCCGGCCTCGGTAACTGCCGCGTACCCGCAGCGCGATCCAGGTGGAGCCGTCCGCGCGTACCGTGGTGCTGCCCGCTGCCGCAAGCTGCCCGGCGCCGTCGGACTCCTCGACTATGACCCCGCCGCAGATCAGCTCGACCGTGGAGATCGGCACCGCCACCGACTCGACCCGCCACTCGACGGAGACGCTGCCGCCGCCGGCTGGCAGGTTCACGATGCCGCCGGGCGAAGCGCCCTCGACCGTGATCTGTGCCAATGGGCCCACCGTCACGAAGGTGTTGCCGGCCTTGATGGCCGCCATCCAGCTGTCGTAGGTGAACTCGCGCTCGCCGAGCTGCGTGTAGGTGCGCACGCCGCCGAGTTGCGAGGCCGCGGCCATCTTGTCCGAGCCGCCCACCACGGGCAGCCGGTAGCCCAGGTTTAGGTAGCGGTACCAGTCGGCGATGCCGTACGGATTGATCTGACCCTCGCAGGGGTTGAAGGACATCATCTCCATCGCGTCGATCATCCCCAGGACGATGTCGGCGGCGCGCTCGCACTGCGGGTTGGGGCCGTGCGGCATCACCACCACGCCGCCCTGCTCGATGCAGCGCGCGGCCCAGTCCGCCATGGTGACCTCCTGCGGATCGCCGATCGCGGACTCCGACGGTCCGCCCGTGCACAGCGGATGGATCATCGGCCCGGAGTAGCCCAGGAGCGAGATGTGGCCCAGCACCTGCATGCGGTTCTCGGTGCCGACCCGCACCAGGAACTCGCCGGCGCCGCCGAAGTCGCCCGCGCCCAGGGTGGTGGCGCCGTCGAAGTCGCTGACGTTGCTGAACATCTCCCCCCACTGGCTGGCCAGCAGGTTGACGACGTTGACGCCCTCGGCAGCCCCCTCCAGGAGCGCGGTCTGCGGGTTCAGGAAGTGCACGTGGGTGTCGGCGGTGACCCAGCCGCGCTCGCGCCAGCGCAGCACCCGGTCGAGCTCGAACGTCAGCTCGTCAGTGTCCGGGGCGACGGTCACGCGCGTCCGCAGCGGGCGCACCTCGTAGCCGCGGGCGACCTCCACGTAGACGTCGCCGAGCGGCAGGTCGGCCACGCACTCGCCGGGGATGTAGGCATACTGGTTGGCGCCGTTGACGAACTCGCCGTAGTTGTCCTCGAACCAGTTGCCATTGACGGTGCGGTGGTTGCCCTTCGGGGGCAGGTACTCGCCGGCAGCGCCGTGCAGGTGCAGGCGCACGGCGACCGGTTGCGACGAGCCGCGTTCCACGACACGGATCTTCACCGGCCGCTCCGCCGCCGCCACCGCGGCGGGGCCGGCTTCCAGCTCGCGCAGCGGGTAGGCCCGGCCGCCGGCCAGGAGCTTGGCGTTCGGGTGCGCGGCGTACTCCACCAGCGCGCGGGTCGCGGAGATGGCGGGTTGCACGTCCGGGGCGGTCGCACCGTCGCCGTCGGTCCACCCGGCATGGTCGTAGTCCAGCGCAGGACGCGCGGAGATGATGGTGCCGAGGTCCAGCTCCAGGCCGGCAAGCTGGCGGTCGGCTCCGAAGGCGGCTCCCGGGGGCAGATCAAGCCGCAGCTTGCGCCGCGTCCCGGGACGCAGCGGATGGTCGGTCAGGTCGGTGGCGGCGATGCCGTACACCGCGCAGCGCTCGGCGCCGGGGCGCAGCTCGATCGCGTCGATGGCCCGGTCGGGGTGGGGGTTGGGCAATGCGTACAGCCACGCCAGGTCCTGTCCGCCGTCGCGGCCGGAGCCGTGCCGGGTCTCGCCGCGGCCGTAGCCGACGGTGGTGACCCTTCCGGCCGCCTGGTCCTCCGCGGCGGAGGCGGTCACTCGATCGGCGTGCATCGGGACGGCAGCGAACGGACTGGCCCCCCAGCCGATGCGCGCCTGCTGGATGGCGAAGCGGCGCCGGATCGGATGCACGTGCTCGGAGCCGTCGGCGTAGCGCAGCACGTAGTCGGCGACGTGGTCGCCCAGCTCGTTGCCGTCAAGGCCGTGGTCCGCGAAGCCGGTCAGGTAATTGGAGGCGCGATCCTCGACCTGGTGCAGGAAGACCAGGTAGCGGGCGGGCCGTCCGCCCGCCGACACGGTGACCGGAGAGCCGGCGACCAGCACGGCGTTGGGACCGCCGGCAGAGCCCAGGTCGAACGGCACGCCACGGAACGCCTGACTCCCGAACGATGTGGCAAGGTCCGACGGCGGCGCCAGCGGTTCCGGAAGGGCGTTGCGGTCGGCGTTGTACGCGCCGGCCAGAGACAGCGGGGCAAAGAGATCGGATGCGGGCGTGGCCATGGCCGATCATACTCGGGCCGGTGCCGTTGCGACAGCGGATCGAACGAGGGTCAGGTCGGGATGTTCGTGCAGCGAACGGCACCGTGCCGACCCACAAGCCGTGCTACATTGGAAGGGTCCACAGGTTTGACCCTCCCCGCTGACGACAAGCGTGCCGACGCGCTGCGGAGCCGACTGGGCGCCGAGCTGTAAGAAATCGGCTACGGCAGATCCTCAACCAGGCTCACGCGGAGACCTCGTCCTGAATCGGCCCCCTGCGTGTCTCCCGATAGCAGCGCTCCGGTCAGGCATCGGTGCCCGACATAGATCGGCGTTTGTTCTCGATGGCCGCCTTGACGGCAGTGTACGAGCGCGTGGTGATGAGGCCCCTGTGATGTTCGACCTTGGCTTCGAATCCGGTGAGTTCATCGCCCGTGAACGACAGTCTCGGCATGAACTCCACCCAGTTGGCCAATTCGATCTCGATGAGGTCGCGCAGCTCGTCCTGGGTGACCGGCGCGGCCTCTTCATGAACGCGATTCCAGAGCGTGGCAGCGTCCTTTCCCACCGCTTCGAAGAATTCACTTCGATTCGAAACGCAGAAAAGGAATGCCAGCCGTTCGGCGCGCTCGCCGATTACTGCACGGATGCGTTGACGGTCTTCGAGGGAAGCGGACTGCGTCAAGTACGCCTGCGTGCCGTAGATGCTGTGAAACAACCCGCCGATACAGACCGCCGGATCGTTGCCCCACGCCTGTAGGAGGTCATGCGTTTCGCGCAGGTGATCCAACAGGGCTCCGCCGCTGTGGGGGTTCTTGTCGGTGTCCAGCTCGAGCAGGAAGTCGAGGTGCTTCTGTTGAATCATGTTCCATCCGATCCTTAAGCCATGCAGGCTATCATGGAGCGAACATGACGATCAACAGAGCGGATGCGTCGGACGCGGAGGAGCTGGTTGCGCTCAACCGGCAGCTCATCGAGGATGAGCGACATCCCAATCCAATGACGCGGGCCGAGCTCGCCGAGCGAATGATCACGTGGATGGAGAAGGGATACACGTGTTATGTCGCGCGATGTGGCGACGTGACCGCCGGCTACTGCCTCTTCCGTGACGACGGCCAGCACTACAATCTGCGCCAGCTCTTCGTGGCTCGCGGCCAGCGCCGGCGCGGGATCGCCACGGCGCTGATGGACTGGATGTATGCGAATGTCTGGTCCGGGAAGCCGGTGCGGCTCGACGTGTTCGCCCACAACGAGGAGGCGGTCGCCTTCTATCGAGGATACGGGTTCCGTGTCGCGGTCCTCCGCATGGAGAAATGACAGTGCGTCCGGAGGACTGTCGGCGCGGTTCGAGGACCGTAGGTTTGCGCTGGCGTTCGCGCGGATTGTGACGCATTACGTGCGGCACTACGCATGGCTGGAAGACGGTTTCCTGTTGCGCGGAGCCGGGGCGCTACGGGACACTCCCGGGATACTGGTGAACGGCCGCTTCGACTTTCAGGCGCCGATCACCAACGCGTGGGAACTCAGACGCGCGTGGCCACGCGCCGAGCTCGTGATCGTGGACGACGCCGGACACGCCGACGCGGCGATCACCCTCGAGCTGAATCGCGCTACCGAGCGGTTCTCCGGGTCGCGGTAGCGCGCATCGTCAGGCCGGCCGGCGCCACAGCAGCGGGTTCTGGCTGTCGTCGTCGAGCGGATCGCCGACCTTCAGGGCTGCCACCTGGGCGTCGGAGAGGACGTTCTGGATGCCGTTGAACACCGAGCCGTCCGGCATGTAGCCGGCGGTCATGGCACGCCGCCAGTTCGGGGTCATGTTGGGGCCGGCGCCGTGCGCCAGCAGTCCGTTGTGGAAGCCGGCGTCGCCCGGCTCCATCTCGCCCGGGACCGGCATGACGTCTCGGAAGCGGGGGAAGTGCTCGAAATAGTCCCCGATCTCTTCACCGACGCGTCGATCCGCCACAGGTTGATGCGCTGCGGAAGACGCGTACGACGAGGTAGCCGTTGTCGCGATAGGAAGTGATCTGCTCATCGGTCAGTCGAGTGTTCATGCGTTGATTCCGTCCCTCATTACAGGTAGCGGTTGAAGAGATGCTCCAGCATCTCCTGTCGTCCGCTCGCGTTGGGAGCGATCTCGCCCTTCTCCAGCATGTAGGATTCAAGTGAGGCGAAGTCCGCATCTCCCGACTCGATGCGGGCGCCGATGCCGGAGTCCCAGCTCGCGTAGCGCTCCTGGACGAACGACCGCAGCTCCCCGTCGGCGCGGATGGCCGCGGCGATCTTCAGCCCGCGCGCGAACGCGTCCATGCCGCCGACGTGGGCGTGGAAGAGGTCGATCGGCTCGAAGCTCTCGCGCCGCACCTTGGCGTCGAAGTTGATCCCGCCGGGGGCGATGCCGCCATAGTTGAGCAGGATCAGCATGACCTGCGCCGTCAGGTAGAAGCTGGTCGGGAACTGGTCGGTGTCCCAGCCCAGCAGCAGGTCGCCGGTGTTGGCGTCGATCGAGCCCAGCGACCCCTGGTGCGCGGCGTACTCCAGCTCGTGCACCATCTCGTGGCCGGCAAGCGTCGCGTGGTTCGTCTCGATGTTGAGCTTGAAGCGCTCGGTCAGGCCGTAGGCGCGCAGGAAGTTGATGCAGGCGGCGTCGGAGTCGTACTGGTGCTTGGTGGGCTCCTTGGGCTTGGGCTCGACCAGCAGGGTGCCGTCGAAGCCGATGCGGTCGGCGTGGTCGGCCGCCAGGTGCAGGAACCGGCCCAGGTGGTCCAGCTCGCGCTTCATGTCGGTGTTCAGCAGGCTCTGATAGCCCTCCCGGCCGCCCCAGAACACGTAGCTCTGTCCTCCGAGCTCGCGGGTCACCTCCATGCACTTCTTCACCTGCGAGGCCGCGAATGCGAACGCGTCGGCGTTGCAGCTCGTGGCGGCGCCGTGCACGTAGCGGGGATGGCTGAACAGGTTGGCGGTGCCCCACAGCAGGCGGATGCCGGTGCGTTCCTGCTCCGCCTTCAGCGCCTCCACCACCGCGTCCAGGTTGCGGTTGGTCTCGCGCAGGGACGCTCCCTCGGGAGCCACGTCGCGGTCGTGGAAGGCGTAGTAGGGAGTGCCCAGCTTCGCCATGAACTCGAAGGCGACGTGCACGCGCTCGCGGGCATTGTCGACCGAGTCGCTGCCGTCGTCCCACGGCCGCTGCAGCGTGGGCGCGCCGAAGGGGTCGGCGCCGGTGGCGCGGAAGGTGTGCCAGTAGACGGTGCTGAACCGCAGGTGCTCGCGCATGGTGCGCCCCTCGATCACCTCCGTCTCGTCGTACCAGCGGAACGCCAGGGGGTTCCTGGAGTGGGGACCCTCGTAGGGGATGCGTTCGACGTCGGGGAATCCGTTCATGACGGGCCAAACCGTAGCATCTCGCCAACGCGCGGTGCTCGCCAGCGTGGCGAATCCTTGTCATCCCGGCACCGTCGCGGTCCAATGGCGGGATGGACGACCGTCAGAAATACCTGTTCGATGTGCGGGGATACCTGGAGCTCGACGACGTGCTGACACGGGATCAGTGCCGGCGGCTCGTCGACGGGATGAAGCGACTCATCGACATGCCCGGCGACGAGAAGCCGGAAGGAGTGAGCAGCAAGGACGAACCGACCCAGGCGAGCGTCGGCGACCTGACCAGCGCCGGCGCGGAGTTCTGCGCGCTGATCGACATCCCGCCCGTCATCGACGTGCTCAAGGTGATCATCCACCACGAGCTGCGGCTGGAGATCAGCTACGGGTACATCCGGCGCAAGGGGTTCCCCGGCCTGCCGCTGCACGGCGGCGGTGAGTTCGACAGCAACGGGCAGGACCTGACGCTCATGTACCGCCAGTCCAACGGGCGCATCTTCAGCGGCCACACGGTGGTCGCCTTCAACCTCACCGACGTCGACGAGGAGGAGGGCGGATTCGCCTGCGTCCCCGGCAGCCACAAGGCCAACTTCCCGATCCCGGAGGAGATGAAGAACTTCGAGCACGGCGTCGACCGGTCGCTGATCCGTTGCGTCCCCTGCCGGGCCGGCTCCGTGGTGATCTTTACCGAGGCGCTCTGCCATGGCGCCGCGCCGTGGGACAGCGATCGCGAGCGGGTGACCCTGTTCTACAAATACCACCACGCCGGGATGAAGTTTCACCGCTTCTTCCCCAGCCGCGCCGCGCTGGAGCGGATGACGCCGAGCCAGCGCTCCTTCTACATCGAGGTCGCCTCCGACCCGCGCGTCGACCGCGAGTGGTATCCCGGCCGGTAGCGCCCCGAAACCGTCGCCTGCGGCTCCGTTTTCGGCCCATCCCCACCTTTCGCGTCGGAGTCGGTCGGCCTTCCCGCTGGCGCGGCAAATCCGACAGACTCTTCGCGCCGGCGGCCTGGGCGACTCGGCTATACTGACCGATCATGGCAACCGTGACGGAGACTCAGGCGAGCACGCCCGCGCCGGACGGGTTGTACCGCTACGACGGTCTGGCGGAGGGCGTGACGTGGTTCGATTCGGTCACGGAGCGGGAGATCGCCCGCTTTCGCGAGCAGGGCTACCTGGTCGTGCACGAGGCGTTCGCCATAGACCGGGTGCAGGATGCGCTGGACGGCCTGCTCGACCTCCTGGCCGGCAACAGCCCCACGTTCGACAGCGTGGATTACGAGTCGAGCGTGGACCCGGCGACGCTCGATGGCATGGCCGCGGAAGAGCGTCAGGACTATGTGCGCAAGTTCATGTGGTTCGTGGACCATGACGAGCGCCTGCGTGCGCTGTCGGAAGACCTTGCCCTGATGGGAGTGGTGCGCCGCATCGTCGGCGAGGAGCCGGAGCTGTTCCAGGACATGGCGCTGCTCAAGCCGCCTCGCGTGGGACGGGAGAAGCCGTGGCACCAGGACCACGCCTACTTCGACCTGGAGCTGCGGACGCGGGTGGTCGGCGCCTGGATCGCCCTGGACCGGGCGACGACCGGCAACGGCTGCATGCTCGTCAAGCCCGGATCGCATCTGCAGGGGCCGGTCGTGCACTTCAAGCGCCGCGACTGGCAGATCTGCGATACGCACGTGGACCCGCTCGGGACGCTGGCCGTGCCGCTGGAGCCGGGCGGCTGCCTGTTCTTCTCCAGCTTCATGCAGCACGGCACCGCCCCGAACACGAGCGACCAGCGGCGCCGCGCGGTGCAGTTCCATTACCGGCCGGCCGGCGCCGAGCTTGTCAGCCTGGAGGAGCGCATGGCCGTGTTCGGCTCCGAGGGCAAGGACGTGACCTGCTGACAGTCGCCGAACAATGCGCCGTCCTGATGCGGGCGGTGGAGGAAGTCGTGCCGGAAGACGGACTCGCCCGGCTCCTGCGGCTGGCGCAGGCGGAGCAGAGACCCCTGCGGGTCAAGCTGGGCATCGATCCGACTGCATCGGACGTGCACCTCGGCTTCGCCGTGGTCTTGCGGAAGTTGCGGCAGTTCCAGGACCTGGGTCACGTCGCCTGCCTCGTGATCGGCGACTTCACGGCGACGATCGGCGATCCCTCGGGGCGCTCGAAGACGCGGCCGATCCTGACCCGCGACCAGGTGGTCGAGCACGCAGCTACGAACAGCAGTTGTACAAGATCCTCGATCGTCGAGCGCACGGAGATCCTCTACTACTCGGACTGGCTCGGCACAATGCGGTTCTCCGACGTGGTCGGGCTCGATTCCCAGAGAAGATGAGCAAGTCTATCGGCAACTACGTCGGCGTCGACGAGGCCGACCGGGCTGAGGCCGAGTTCACGTCCGTGGTTCGCGAGCCGAACACACCCGACGACATGGCGGAAGTCGACGTAACCGGCGATGTCGAGGGTCGGGAGATCCGGATCGTACGGCTGCTGTCCCTCGCCGGATTCTCATCCAGCAATCGAGAGGTTCGCCAGCTTGTCGAGCAGGGCGCCGTCTCCATCGACGGCGTGCGCGTCGCCGACCCGTCCGCGCAGGTTCGTCCTGCGCATGGCAGCGTCCTGAAGGTCGGCAAGCGGCGGTTCGCCAGGATTACCCGGACTTAGGCGAACGACGTCAGTCGAGTGGCGCTGAGTATTCGCCTTCGAGATAGGGGAAGCGCGCTTCCAGGTCTTCGGCCAACTCCACGCCCCAGCCAGGGCCGTCGGGCAGGAGCAGGTGCCCGTCCTCGATTGCCGGCGGATCGCGCAGGATCCCCCACTGCAGCGGGCCCTGCACCATGCAGAGCTCCAACACTCGGGGCTTGGGTAGCGCGGCGACGGCGTGGGCGTGGGCGACGCCCATCAGGCCGTTGTGCCAGGAGTGGGGGCAGATGTCGACCCCGCACCGGTGGGCGCGCTCGACGGTGCGCAGCCACTCGCCGATTCCACAGACCCCCACGTCGGGTTGGGCGATCGCCAGGGCCCCCGCCTCCAGGTAGGGATCGAACTGCTCCGCCCGGCTGAACACCTCGCCGCCGGTGATCGGCAGATCGACGGCGCGGTTGAGCCGGGCGTAGGTCTCCGGATCGCGTGGCATCGGCTCCTCGAACCACGTCCACTTCAGTTCGTCCAGTGCTCCGGCGATGGTGTGGGAGTCGGCTTCGTTCAGCCGGCAGTTGCCGTCCAGCATCAGCTCCATGCGGCCCTCCACCGCGTCGGTGACGCGGCGCAGCAGGTCGATCATGCGGGCGGCGTCGACTCCCGAGCGGCTCCACTCGGTGCCGACGCGCATCTTGAACGCCGTGTAGCCGGAGGCGATGTGCGCGAGCGCCTCCTGCACGAGCTGTTCGGGATCGTCCTCCCAGTCGTAGCTGACGCCGCCGGATGCGTACAGGCGCACGCGCCGCAGCGGCGGGTTGGTGGCGGGGCCGCCCGCGGAGGCGAGCACCTCGCTCACCGGTCGACCGGCGATGCGCGCCCGCAGGTCCCAGAGGGCGCAGTCGATGCCGGCCAGTGGGATGTCGTCGCGGCGGTCGCCGCCGGTGAGACGGGGCGTGATGTCCGGATCGAGCGGATCGCGGCCGATCAGGCCCGCCGCCAGCTCGGTGACGCGCTCGCGGATGCGCGACGGAGTGCCGTAGGCGCTGGGCTCGGCGATGCCGCGAACGCCTTCGTCCGTGTCGATGACGACGATGGGGCAGTCGGCCTTGACTGCGCGGATCGAGCCGGTGACCCACTGGCGTTCGAGCTCGTGGGCTCGCGAGAGGCAGAGCGTTTCGACAGAGGTGATCTTCATGCCGTAAGCCTACGCGATCGTGACGATACGGAGTCTATCCAGTCCTCCAGCGACACGCTCAATGTTTCCCCCCTCCGCGCCAGAGTGTCAAACAACGACCATCCCGTCGGTGCCGAGTCGTGAAGCGGATTGTGATAGCGAAAGTCGACCGGCACGATACGAAGATAGCACTTCATCTTCCGTGTCCCGGTCCAGTGCGTCCTGAAGCAACTCCCGCAACAGCGTCGTACGATCCTTGCCGCGGGCTCGGGCATGCCGGTCGGAGTTCGCTCAGGACCTCGTCAGGAAGACGGATCGGTGTCGGTTTGGTCACGGTCCCTCGCGGGAGTTGTTCGGCGGTGGCGGGGAGGGATTGGGATTGGGTGGTGCCGGCGGAGCGGGTATGGGCGGCCGCGAGGGTGGTGTTGGAGTCTTTGGGCGCGGGAGGGATCGGGTATTGGGTCCCTCCTCACGTGAGAAGTCACGACGTGGCATATTCGTGCTTTACTGTCTCGTACGCTCTCTTGGCACATTCTTGGTTGAGGGAATCATCAAGTGGGATTTCGCGCGGAACGACGTCGACGATATCTGTCGCTCTGCGTTCCAGATCTTCGCACCGTTTCAAGACTTCGTCGCCATCCATCCGGCTTATCTCAGCCCACAGTCGCCGCCATTCTCGTGCGAGGGCGGAACACTCCTTCGCAACGCCTGCTGCCGTTGCGGCCTTTTCAGCATGTCCGAAGACCCTGGACCAGATTGCAGCGAGGGCGACCAGAAGGTTGAGGCAGATCGCTACGACAGGTGGCAGGCCGCCCACCGTGGTCACGACGGCACCCGACGCTCCGAACGCTATGAAGACATTCGTCAGGTTGCTGAGCTTGCGCATCCTGGCCGCGATGGAGGCGAAGTAGAGGTGCTCTCTGTCGGTGTCCAGAAGGCCCAACCAGACGCGAGTGGCGATCTGGTCTTCAAACGTGGTTTCCGCCTGCATCTCGCTCATGGTGTCCTCCTGACTCACATCTCGGCCGGATCTCATGAGACACCCATAGGGTGTTGTCGTTGCACAAAACCGTCAAGGCGAGCTTGCAGGCGCTTCGCCGGCCTCCTGAAGGAGCCGTCGCAGGCGCCGTCCACGCTCGGGCTCCGGGGCGTCACAGGACCGCCAGCTCCGGTCGGCGGCGATCACGTCGTGGGGGCTTCCGCCGCCTGCGGCGATGCGGGCGTTGACCAGCGCGCCGAGCGCGTCGGTCTTGTGGGCGAGGTTTCCGGAGCGGTCGTTGAGGAGAATGCGAGCGTCAGTCGCGACCCGGCCGTCGGTCTCGGCCAGCATCCGCAGGCCGGTGTGGAGCACGTCTCGGATCAGCGGCGCCCGCGACAGGCCGCCGGTCAGCACGAAGGTGCTGATCCGCTCGGCGGCGGACGGGAGCATCGCCCGCACTCGGTCGAGCATCTCCAGGGAGATCGAGCACTGGATGCTGGCGGTCTGCGCGGCCAGGTCCAGGCCGGCGAGCTCCGGCCAGCCGGTGCGGTCGGGGTCTGGCTCGGGGACACGGACGATCCGTTCGGGGTCGGACGCCATCGCCAGGCCGTTCAGCTCGTCGTAATCCGTCCCGGGCGCGGTTTCGGCGCGGAACTGTTCGTACCAGGCCCCGCACTGCGCCAGCATCAGCAGGAACAGGCGATCGTCCCAGTATTCGAAGCCCAGGGCGTCTCCGCTGGGTCGGCTGGCGTGCGGCGCCGGCAGGTTGACCGAACCGCTGGTCCCCAGCGACAGCACCATGGTGTCGTACTCGGTAGCGCCGCAGCCGGCAGCGGAGGCGTGGTTGTCGCCGAGCATCGCCGCGGTCTTCCAGCCGCGGAGCTGGTCGGTCAGCTCGCGCCAAGCCGGGGCCGCGGACGGTACGACGGCGCCGACAACGCCGCTGGAAGCGATCACTGGGGGAAACCACTCCGGCCGCAGGTTGCCGCCGAGGAGCCGGCCGGCCTCTCTGAGCGGCGCGGTCGCGAGTTCCTTGGTCTGCTGGTCGAGCAATCCGTTGGAGAGCGCGTCGGAGGAGCTCAGGCGGTATCGGCCGCCGGTGAGCCGCCCGGCCAGCCAGTCGCCGCTGGTCATCGCCGTGTGCAGCTCGTCGCGCAGGCGCGGCTCCTGCTGCAACGCCCAGGGGAGCTTGGCGGCGACGAATCGGGCCTCGACGGAGCCGACCGCATCCCGGAACGCCGGAAGGCCGTTGAGCGCATCGGTCTGCGCGCCGGCCAGGTTGCACTGCCAGCTCAGAGCAGGAATCAGCGGCTCGCCGTCGTGGCCCACAAGTACCAGGTCGTGCTGTCGCCACGCCTGGCTGAGATGGCCCGGCTCGGAGAGGTCCCAGCCGTCGTCGCCGAGGCGCGTCAGCAACTCCAGCACCATGCCGGGAAGCGCCTGCAGGTCGAATGCCGGGCTCCCATGCCATTCGACCGCGCCGGCCATCGGCAGACTCACGTATCCCTCGGTCCCGTCCTCGGCCGCGGCCGCCAGGCCGCACTCCGTGGTCGAGCACACCAGGCCGAGATAGCGGGCAGAGCGAGGACGAGCGCCGGTCTGTTTTGACATCGCAACTACCTTGCGCTCATCCTAATCCATGTCAGATGAACAAACTATCTGACCGAAACGAATACGAGCTGCCTGCGGAGTACGACTTCGCGGGGAAGGAGCCGGTACGCGGGCGGTTCCATTCCCGCAAGAAGAACTCGATCACCGATCCTCTCGCCATCCGACCGGCGCGCGCGGCGGACGCCGAGGCGGTCGCACGCATCTACGTCGACTCCTGGAATGCCTCATTCGGGGAGCTGCTGTCGCGAACGGATCGAACCGTAGAGCCGGAGTTGGTCGCGCGCTGGCGGCGGGGCTTTTCCCGGCCTGTCCCGCACCGGTCGTGGGTTGCCGAGCGCTCGGGAACGATCGTCGGGTGCGTCCAGATCGGTCCGAGCCGCGATCCCGTGGATCCATCGATCGGCGAACTGCACAGTATCTTCGTCGATGAGCCATATTGGCGCATGGGAGTCGGCAGCGCGCTGTGTGCGGTCGCTCATCGCCATCTCCTGAGGGACGGCTATCGCGTCTCGATACTGTGGACCGTCGCCGGCTATCGCCAGGGCATCGCCTTCTACGAGGCGATGGGGTGGCGCCGGGACGGCGGCATTCGCGACCGGGGACGGCAGATCCGCTTCCGCCGCGAGCCGATGACTCACGGGCCCGGCTGACGGCCGGGAGCGGGTAGATCAGGCGTCGGGCGTGGCCGTTTCGCGGCGGCGCTCGCGCAGGGCCTGGAGTTGGAGGCCGGTCTCGGTTCCGAAGGAAACCGAGCGCGGGAGCGGCAGCAGGGTCTTCGCGAACAGCAGCTCGCGGCGCTCGCGCGCATTGCGCGGCAGGTCGCCCGTGTGGTAGATGGAGACCGAGGTCTCCAGGTAGCCGCAGGTCGGGAGGTCGGGGGAGGCGCTCTCGCCGCTCTCCACTACTTCCACCGCGATGCCTTCGAGGTCGCGCGGGCGGCTGGACGGGAACTCGCGGCCGGCACCGATGAGACTGCTCGTGACGCCCGGGTGGAGCACCTGCACGCGGTCCGGTGCGACGCTCTTCATGATCGGCAGGTCGCGCTCGAAGGCCGCGTCTCCGTAAACCTGTGCCACCGGCTGCGCGGGCTCGACGCACCCCGGACTCGCGTAGAGCCGCCGGAACCGGTCTCCCCGGCAAAGCCGCTGCAGGGTGGGCGGATGACAGTGATCGAAGTGCTCGTGCGTGATGAAGAGGTAGTCGTAGACCGGCTCCGTGGCGGTCAACGCCTCCGAAGAAGTAGGGATCGAAGGCGACGCCGACGCTCGGAAAGCGCGCTTCGCAGCCGCCGCACCCGGACCAGCGAAGATGCATCGTCCCGGAACCGCTCGGTGGGATGACCGCGCCCGGCATGGCGGTCGCCTAATCGACCGGGACGGGCCCGAGCTCTTCGAAGATCGCCAGCGCAGCGTCGAAGAGGGCGCGGTCCGCCGGCTCCGCGGCTGCGTCGACCACTTCGTCCACCTGCGCCACCGTGTTCAGCCCGACGATCAGGCTCGACACGATCGGGTGGGCGAGCGCGAAGCGGACCGCGAAGTTCGTGATCGACGCCGGTCCCAGGCGCTCCCGGATCACCGCCAGGCGATCGTAGGCGCGGTCCCACGACCGTTCGCGCATGCGGTCGTCGTCCGGCAGCGCATGGCGGTCGGCGCGCCGGTCCGTGAGCAGCCCGGCCAGGAACGGCCGGATGCACAGGAACCCGCCGCCGCTTCGCTCGAGCGCGGGAAAGAAGCGGGCTATCTCCATCTCGATCACGTTGTAGTAGGCGACCAGGCCGGAAAAGGTACCGGTCGCGAGGGCCGACTCGGCAAACCCCACCGTGTATGGAAACGAGGACAGGTAGCCGACCTTGCCCTCGGCGCGGAGCGTCTCGAAGGTGTCGCGGAGCGGTTCGTAGATCGCGTCGATGTCCGGCAGCCGGCGCTCGTCGGTGTTCGGCTCCGCCCGCTGCAGGTGCTGGATGACCGCGATGCGGTCGGCGTGCAGCTCGGCGAGCGCTTCCTCCACGCGCAGGCGGAACTTCGCCGGGTCGAAGCGACCGCCGTCGTCAAAGTCGGGAACCGGAACCTTGATGACGTGGTGGATGTCGTGCCGGCGCGGATGGTTGGCCAGCACCGGCGCCATCGACCATCGGGTCCCGTACTCGTAGCTGGAATGGAGGAAGTTGACGCCGCGCTCCAGCGCGCGCTCGAGCGCTCTCCTGCCGTTCCTGGACACGTCGTCGTCGCTGCCGTCCCGGTTCGCGAAACGCATCGGGCCGAAGCAGATCGGCGATACCTCCAGGTCGGTGGTTCCGAATCTTCGAAGCTGCATCATGCCTCCCCGCAGATCATCCTACCCGCTCGAACTTCTGCAGGCGCTCTTCATCGGCAACGTACAGGTCGCCGTGCGAATCGGTGCAGATGCCGTGAAGGAACGACGGGAACCGTCCGGGCGGGTCGCCCTGCTGCCCCCACCGCGAGAGCACGGCTCCGTCCTGGTCGTAGATGGTGATCCGCTGGTAGCACTCGGCCACGTAGATCACGCCCTCGCCGTCGACGTGGACGTCCATGGGCTGCCGCAGGTCGCCGACGCCCCAGATCGCGAGCAGGATGCCGTCGCGGCCGAAGAGCTGCAGCCGGTAGTTCTCCCGGTCGACCACCACCAGCCGCCCGCGGCCGTCCACCGCCAGGCTGTGCGGCAGGTTGAACTGCCCGTCGCCGCCGCCGGCGGTGCCGAACGAAAGCTCCAGGGCACCGTCGGCGGAGAACCGATGGATGCGCGCGTTGCCGTAGCCGTCGGCGACCCAGATGCCGCCCGTGTCCGGATCGACGACCGCCTGGCACGGCTTGTTGAACGGCTCGCCCGGGGCGCCTGCTCGGTTGACCGTCCCCAGGGTCCGCTCGAGCTCGCCGTCGCGGGTGAACACGCGCACCGTGTGGTCGTTGCGGTCGGTGCAGAGCACCCGGCCGTCTGCGCTGACCGAGACGTTGTGCGCCTCCGCGAACGTGCCGGCGCCCCACGAGCCGACGAACCTCCCGTCGCACTCGTAGACCAGCACCTCCCCCTCCGGTTCGCGCTGAAACGCGTACAGCCGGTCGCGATCGGCGTCGCCGGTGCCCACCGCCACGCCGGTCACCATGCCGCCGGGTTCGCGGCCCTGCGGTCCTGCGCCCCAGCCGGGCACGGCGCGGTAGCGGTGGCTGCCATCGCCCCAGATCTGCGCTCGGTCTTCACTCACGGAATCCCCCTGATGCGTGCCACGTGTTCACGGAGAGTGTCCATCTTTACGCCGAATGCCTTCTCGATGCGAAGCGCCATGGTTCCGGACAGGTCGGAGCGGCCGTTGAGAAACGTCGACAACGTAGGGCGCGAAACGCCGAGCACGGCCGCGGCGGCGGCAACGGTCAAGCCAAGGGGCTCGATGATCTCGGTCCTCACGAACTCCCCGGGGTGGGGTGGGTTGAGCATGCGCACACCGACCCGGACATGGCGGACGCCGCCTTGCCGGAGAGAGATGCCGTCCGCGTCCGGTACCGCAGCGTCCAGACTCGCGAGCCGGTCTTCCGGGTGCGCCTGGATGCGGGCTCCCGCGGCCTGCAGGTAGGCGCGGTAGCGGTTCTGGTCGAAGTCCTGTGGGTAGCGAAAGCGCTGGTTGACGCTCTCGCCGAAGTGATAATCGCCGGCCTGAAGCACGAGTCGCCGTATCTCGGCGGTGCTGAGCTTCTGCGTCGTCGCCCCTGCCTCAGGTAGAAGCCTTAATTGCAGTGATACGGTTGAATTCGGGGCGCTGCCCTTCCCCTTCGGCCAGGAGGAGGGCGAGGCGGCTGGCCGGGTCGATCATCGTAGCCAATGTACCGAGGCAGGTCTCCGGCGTACAGCATTTTCGGCGCAAATAAGGGGCAAATGCGGCGCATTTATGCTCACGGTCGCCGACTCGTATGGCCCTGCACGCAACGCACGAGGACGAGTCCGGTCGAGGAGAAGCAGGGCCGTCGGCTGCGACTGTGAGCGCCGTGCGTCCTGGACTACACTCCGCGGCCATGCGTATCACACAGGTGGGAGCGGCGCTGGTCGAGTCGGGCTGGGTGCTGATCAGGGTCCGCACCGACGGCGGGATCACCGGTTTGGGCGAGGCATACCACGGCGCGGGCGTGCACCAGATCGCCGTCGACGACCGCCTGACGAAGGCGCTCATCGGGCAGGACCCGCGCAACGTCAATCGCCTCTTCAAGGACATGATGGGGGCCATGTCCGCCTCCGGGTTCTACCAGGGGGCGGTGATGAGCGCCATCAGCGGCATCGAGATGGCCTTGTGGGACATCACCGGCCAGGCCTGCGGCCAGCCCATCTGGCGCATGCTGGGCGGCTGCTACCGCGACACCATCCGCATTTACGCCGACTGCCACGCCGGCGACCAGGAGACGCCCGCCTCGTATGTGGAGAAGGCGCGCGCGGTGGAGGCGTGCGGCTTCTCCGCGCTCAAGTTCGACATCGACCCGCTGCCGCAGATGCGCGACAAGCACAGCCGGGGGCTCTCGAGCGCCGAGATCGACCACTACGTCGAGGTGGTGACGGCGCTCCGCGAGGGGATCGATCCGGCCACCGAGCTGGCCATCGACGCGCACTGGTACTACCCGCCGGTGGACATCCTCAAGGTCGCGCACCGCCTGGAGGGGCTGGACCTGCTCTGGCTGGAGGACCCGATCCCGCCGGAGAACGTGGCCGCCATGCGCGAAGTGAAACGCCAGACCACCCTGCCGATCTGCACGGGCGAGAACTTCTACACCCGCCACGGGTTCCGCGAGCTGGTGGAGACGCAGGCGGCCGACATCATCTGTCCGGACATCGCCAAGGCCGGCGGCCTGGCCGAGAGCAAGCGCATCGCCGAGATAGGCGAGCTCTACTACCTGCCGCTGGCGCCGCACAACGTGTGCAGCCCGGTCGGCACCTACGCGATGGCGCACGTGTGCGCGACGGTGCCCAACTTCCTGGTGCTGGAGTACCATTTCCACCACGACCCGAACTGGCCGCTGTTCGTGCGTGCGGCGGACCCGGCCCGGAGCCCGCTCGGCCCCGACGGTCACCTGATCCAGGACGGCTACGTGCGGATGACGGAGGCCCCGGGCCTGGGACTCGTCCCCGACGAGGCGCATGTGCAGGCGCGGCTGCGGGAGGACCTGGGTTTCCTGAGCTGACTGGGGCTTCCTGAGCTGACCGGCGTCGGGTCGCGTCCCCGACCGTGCGCGGGTATGGTACCGGCGCGATGAGCAACCTCGATCCCGTCACCATGGCGGACTGGCAGATCAGCCAGGCCGCCGAGCGCGACATGAAGAGCGTGCAGCAGCTCGCGGACGAGCTCGGGCTCGAACCGCACGAGGTCCTGCCGTACGGCCACCACGTCGGCAAGGTGGACCAGGCGAGCGTGCTCCGGCGGCTCGCGGGCCGCCCCGACGGCAAGTACGTGAACGTCACCGCCATCACGCCCACCACGCTGGGCGAGGGCAAGACCACCACCACGATGGGGCTGGTGGAAGGGCTGGCCGCCATCGGCAAACGCGTCACCGGCGCGATCCGCCAGCCCTCGGGCGGCCCGACCTTCAACATCAAGGGCTCGGCGGCCGGCGGCGGGCTGGCGCAGTGCATCCCGCTGAACGACCTCAGCCTGGGCCTGACCGGCGACATCGACGCCATCACCAGCGCCCACAACCTGGCGATGGTCGCGCTCACCAGCCGCCTGCAGCACGAGGCCAACTACGGCGACCGGAGCCTGGCGCGCAGAAAGCTCCGCCGCCTGGACGTCGACCCGCGCACCGTCACCATGGGCTGGGCGATGGACTTCAGCGCGCAGGCGCTGCGCGACATCGTCATCGGGCTCGGCGGCCGCATGGACGGCCTGATGATGCGCAGCCACTTCCAGATCTCGGTCTCGTCCGAGGTCATGGCGATCCTGGCGGTCGCCGCCGACCTGGCGGACCTGCGCGCGCGCCTCGGGCGCATCGTCATGGCCCACGCCCGCGACGGCAGCCCGGTCACCACCGCCAACCTCGAGGTGGACGGCGCCATGGCCGCGATCATGGCGCGCGCCATCAACCCCAACCTGATGCAGACGGTCGAGGGGCAGCCGGTGCTCGTGCACGCCGGGCCGTTCGCGAACATCGCCATCGGCCAGTCGTCGATCGTCGCCGACCGGGTGGGACTGAAGCTCGCCGAATACCACGTGACCGAGAGCGGCTTCGGCGCCGACATCGGCTTCGAGAAGTTCTGGAACCTCAAGTGCCGGCTGAGCGGACTGACCCCCGACTGCGCGGTGGTGGTGGCGACCATCCGGGCGCTGAAGATGCACGGCGGCGGCCCGCGCGTGGTGCCGGGCAAGGCGCTGGACGCCGCCTACACGGAGGGCAATCCCGCGCTTGTGGAGCAGGGGACCCCGAACCTGCTGGCGCACCTGGCCACGGTGCAGAAGAGCGGCGTGCGGCCGGTCGTCTGCCTCAACCACTTCCTCACCGACACGGACGAGGAGGTGGCCCTGGTGCGGCGCGCGGTCGAGGCGCAGGGCGGCACCTGCGTGGTGAGCCGCCACTGGCGCCACGGCGGCGCCGGAGCGCGCGACCTGGCGGAGGCGGTGGCCGCGGCGTGCGACGAGCCGGCCGGGTTCCGCTATCTCTACCCGGACACGCTGCCGTTGCGCGAGCGCATCGAGCGCATCACCACCGAGGTGTACGGCGGCGCCGGCGTGACCTACGCGCCAGCGGCACGAGCGCGGCTGAAGGAGATGGAGGAGGATGCGGCGCTGGCCGGCCTCGGGACCTGCATGGTCAAGACCCACCTCAGCCTCAGCCACGACCCGGCGCTGAAGGGCCGGCCCACCGGCTGGGAGCTGCCGGTGCGCGACATCCTGCTCTACCGCGGTGCCGGGCTGGCGGTGCCGGTGGCCGGCGACATCAAGCTGATGCCCGGCACGGCCTCCGACCCCGCGTTCCGGCGCATCGACGTGGACACGGCCACTGGGCGCATCACGGGCCTGCACTGACAGGCAGTCGGGAGGCTGCTGCCCGCGGTCGGTAGCGCGGCGGCGGTATCAGGTGAGCAGGTACGGTATCAAGTGGGCGGGTAGTCTCCGCCGTCAATACCCGAGCTCCGAATGGGACCCGAGGCGAACGAGCCGCAGCGTTGCGGCGTCGGGCTTGTGATAGATCAGCACCAGATCGGGCTTCACGTGGCAATCGCGGTGATCTTTCCAGGCTCCGCTCAGCGCATGGTCGTGGTGCCGACGCTCCAGTGACTCGTCGTTGGCCAGAGCAACCAGGACGGGCACCAGGTCGGCGTCGAGCGACTCCCGGTGCCGGCCCCTGGCCTCACGTTTGTAGTCGCGTCTGAACTGGCTGGTACGCTCAATCTTGCGCATGCAGATCGTCCATGAGCGACTGCACGCTGTTGAACTGGCGGAGGTCGCCCTTGCGGGCTTCCTTCATCGCCTCGATGGTGACGGCGTTCGGAATCAGCGGCGCGAACGGCAGCGCCCCTTCCTGCGCAACCCGGGTCAGCAGCAGCCGCACCGCATCGGAAACGGTCAGGCCCATCGCGGCCAGCACGGCGGCCGCTTCTTCCTTCACGGCTCCGTCGATGCGGGCCTGGACGAGCTGATTTGCAGCCATGGTCGATCCTCGCCTTTGTAATAATGAATGACATTGTAATGCAAGGATGCCAAGCACAACAGGTACTCAAGCGATAGACAGCGGCAAACTCAAGGTGCCTTCGGCTCCGGAGCTGACTGGCAGCATCGTGTTCGCGATTGAGCCCGATACCTGTTCTTGACACCGGCTAGTCCGAAGTTCCAGGAGCGAAATTGCCTGAAGTCCTTGTGGTCAGGGTAGTTTCTCAATGGTGCAGGTTCCTGTGCATGGCTACATGCGGGGCGTGAGCCCAAGCAGCTCGAAACAGCGCTGCTGAACCGGCGTCGGGTGCGTGTGCAGCGTGAACGTGCTGCCGCCCTCTGCACAACCTGCATCGTGTTCGCGGTCAGCGTGCCCAGCTCAATGATCAGCGTGCGAGCTGTGCACCGGCAACCCGTCCTCGGTGCGCTTGCTTGACGCCTTGGCCGGCGCGGCCGCCGATCGCTGCGCCGGCGCCACTTCGAACAACGACGGCGACACCTCACCGGCGGCCACCAGCGTGCGGATCGTCGGCGCGCGCAGCGTCGTGATCCACCGCGTCCCAACTGCGCCAGCTCGCAGTGGCTGCCCTCGAAGTAGGTCGAGCTCAGGTCGTAGAGCACCAGCGTGTGCTCGCTGAGGTGCTGTTCGGCCAGGCGGTCCTCGATCGCCGCTTTGGCGCCCGACCAACCAGTCCATCGCCTCATAGAGCTCGTTCTCATCGACCTCGCCCAGCCGCAGCGACTCGCCCAGGGTGGACACGGCGCTGGCGGTGACAGCGCGCGGGCGGTGGCCAGCTTGGACTGCGCGTCGATGACGCGGGCGGTGATCATGGCGATGACCAACTCGCGCGAGCGGCTGGTCTTGCCGGCGATGAGGGTTATGGAGTCCGAGCTGCTTGAGGAGGCCCAGCACGGCGGCGAGGTGGCCGTGGGGCAGCGAGCGGCGTGAGCAGCAACGGATCCGAGACCGAGGCGAAGGCGTGGCCGCTCTTGAGCAGGGTGCGCAAGCCGTCGACCAGATCAGGGGGCCATGTGGAGAGGTTCGCGAGCGTGCGCTTCATGAGCTTGCCGTGCTCGCGGCAGGACTCGCGGAGCAGGATGGCAGGGGAGAGGAGCGGTTGGGGATGGACTTGATGTACCTGACTACCGATCTGTGGCACAGCATGCACCCAAATCGCGATATGTAAAGATCAGATAGCATGTCCTTCGCCGCTATTCACCCCCAATTACATGGACACGAGACGACGCCAATCAGCACGCAGATCACCTTGCACTAATTTCTGTCAATGAAGTTACGAGAGATTCACGCTCTGGAACTTCGGGCTATAGTCCATGTCGGGTGACATCCGCCTCAGCCACGGCCTGGCACGTTCCTTTTGCATACCAGGTAAAACAGGTGTGCATGCGAGAGGGTGCCTGAGGAGGCGTCAGTGCCGGGTGAGACCCTCGGCGAGTCGATCTACGAGACCGCCGACCGCCACGGACCGCACAAGCTGATCGCCGTGACCGTGAACCGCGCCGAGCTTCTACGTCACCGAGTCCCGCGACCTGCCCCTGGACATCATCGACCTCCGCAAGTACCGCCTGCGCGTCGGGAGTTGAGGAGCCTGCGCCGCGCGTCGACGATCGGGACATGCTGCCAACGCGTATCACGCTCCGCACCGAGTTTCGCATCGGCCGCGTCGACCGCGAGTCCTGGAGGACGCGCTGGTGATGGCCGGCTTCCTGCACAGCTTCGTGCGCCACGCGGACGTGGTGAAGATCGCCAACCTGGCGCAGAACGTGATCGCGCCGCTGATCAGACCGAGCCGCCGCCTGCTGCGAGGCTGGTGCCACGATCATCGAGTCCTCGTCTTCCGATGAGATCAATCTGACCGACTCAAGTTTGCTGGATCAAGTCAAGCGTCACACCGTGCGCGGCTCAGTCGCCGACGGGTTGGGCGACTGAGCCGAACGTGGCTGCCAGACGGTCGACGTGCGCGGCGGCGAGCGGCCCGCGCTCGATCAAGCGGGCGGTCTGCGCGAGCTTGCGCTCGTCGACGGTCCCGCACATCACCGTCGTAACCCCGGGAGTGTAGGCCGCGTAGCGGTAGGCGGCCTCTAAGAGCGACTCGCAGTCGCCGTCGGCGGTGAGCCAGCCAAGCGGATCGTCGGCTGGCAGGGGGGCGTCCAGCAGGCCGTCACGGCGCAGCTCGTCGATGACCTGACGCACGCGTTCGGCGCTCGGGAACACGCGCCGTACCGTGAAGATGTTGAGCACGCCCACGTCCTGGCGCCGGCAAGCCGGGAACAGCGAGCGCTGCGCCGACTGGTTGATCAGGTTGTGGCCGACCATCACCACGTCGGCCAGGTCCGCCGGCAGCAGGTGGCGCAGCCAGAGGTGCGTGCCGTCCGAGCGGGTCTGCTCGCTCGAGCCCAGGAAGCGCACCTTGCCCTGACGGCGCAGCCGGTCGAGCACCGGGAACAGATCGTCGACGACGGTGCCGAAGTGCTCGGGAAGGTCGGCCACCGCCGCCAGCAGGACGTCGACGTAGTCGGTCCGCAGCCGCCGGAGGCTGGCCTCGACCGCCGGGGCCAGCGCCTCCGGACGGGCCGGCGTGACCGCGACGCCGGGCGGCGCAACGGCCAGCGGCAGCTTGGTCGACACCACGACCTGGTCGCGCGGCAACTCCTGCAGCGCTTCGCCGATCAGCCGCTCGCTGCGTCCGCCGCCGTAGTCGGGCGAGGTGTCGAACACGTTGATGCCGAGGTCGAACGCCCGCCGCAGGAGCCGGACCATGTCGGAGTCCGGCCGGCCGCTGGCCGCCCCCAGCGGGTCGTAGCCGCCCGAGCCCATGCCCATGATGGAGACCGGCAGGCCGGTGCGTCCCAGGATTCGCCGTGTCATGCGGGGCGACTGGCGCTGTCGTCAGGCGGCGCCCACGGCCACCGCAGCGCCGCGGTCGGCCGATGCGTAGACGCTGTCCAGGATGCGCTGGATGACCAGCGCCTGACGCAGGGTGGTCTTGGGCGGGCCGCCGCCCAGGATCGCGCGGCAGAAGTCGGTCACCGGCCAGCGGTGCTGGCGCCACGGATCTTCGGCTCCTTCCCAGATCACGCGGCTGGCGACGCCCTCGGCGTCCGTCGCCGTGTCCAGGACGATGCGCTTCTGTTCGTCCGGCTCTATCTCCAGCCGCAGCGAGCCGCGGGTGCCGATCACCTGCCATGCGTGCTCGCGCCGCAGGGCCGAGAACTCGCCCCGTTCCAGGTGCAGGGCCGCGCCGTCCGCGCAGAGCACCAGCGCCACGTAGTGGCTCTCGCCGTCGGAGCCGGCGGCGACGCGGGAGGCCAGGTGCCCGGCGACCGGCCACGTGCGGGCCAGGGTGAGCTCCGGTTGCAGCCGCCAGCCGGTGAGTCCGAGCAGGTAGTCCAGGTCGTAGACGGTCCAGTTGGCGGCAATGCCACCGCCGTTCAGGGTACGGCTCACCCGCCACGGTGGCGGCTCCCTGCCGGTGGGCGGCCTGGCGCCCTCGATCACGCGGCAGTAGATCTCGCGCAACTCGCCCAGCGCTCCGGACGCCACGCACGCTTCGGCGGCGTCGTAGGACTCGTAGAAGCGGCGGCGCGACGAGCAGCAGGCGGCGATCCGGTCGCCCTGCGCGGCCAGCATCGCCTGCACCTCGGCGGCGTTCAGCGCCGGCGGCTTCTCGACCAGCACGTGCTTGCCGGCTTCGAGCGCGCTCACGGCGAGCTGCGCCCGGCCGGCGGCGTGCAGGGCCAGCACGACCGCCTCGACCCCGTGATCGTCGATCAGCTCCTCCGCGTAGAGGTAGGCCCGCTCGACCCCGAACTCGTCCGCCGCCTCCCGCGCGCGCTCCGGCACTTGGTCGGCGACCGCGGCGAGCGTGACCTCCGGGGCCGCGGCCGCGGCGCGCAGGTGGATGGTACCAATCACGCCGCAGCCGATGACGCCAAGCCTCACCGAGCCGTTCATGCCGATCCCCATGCCGAGTCGCGGCAATAGTACACCCGGTTCTGGTAGCCGCCGTCCTCGGGAAAGCCGGGGAGGTGGTGCGACGTGCGGTCGAAGTAGAGGATCCCGCCGGCGCGGACCTCCTCGGGCGTGCGGGCCGGGCCGCCGGAGACCGGAAGCTCATACTTGGGAGACCGCGCACCGTCCTCCGCGGACAATGCCTCGCGTACGCTGAACGTTTCGCCGCCATCGGTCGAGATCAGCCAGACGACCGGGTTGTCGCCGGCCGTGCCCGGTTCCGGCGTGGCGCCGCCGCTCAGGCCGGCGAGCCCGGGCCGGCTGGGCAGATGACCTGAACAGCCGCTGTGATCGGCCGGCGTCAGGGTCACCAGGGCGCGCAGCACGCCGTCCGCGTCGATCGTGAACGTGCCGCGGCAGATGGCGGCGCGGTGGTGCGGCCAGGCGTGCTCCAGCGCGTCGATGGAGCGCTGCCGCCAGATTCCCTGGCTGTCGGGCGCGGCCAGGATGAGCTGACCGGCCCGGTTCAGGTGGTAGAGGTACAGCACGTGCGGGACGCCGGCGGAGTCCAGGGCGACGTTGCCCTGCGCGGCCAGCACCGGCGGCGGCATCGGCTCGTGGCGGAGGCCGGTGCTCTGGCAGATCACGTCCATCGCGCATGGCCGGGCGGGCGTGGCGGCTGGCTCGCCGCGGAAGGTGCGCCACGTGCGCCCGCCGTCCGGCGACTGCAGGTAGGCGACCGCCTGGTGGACGCCGCGCTCCTCCCAGACCCCGAACCCCTCGTAGAAGTCGCTGACCACGTGCAGCACCCCGTCCCCGTCGAAGCAGAACCCGCAGTGGAACGCCGCGTATCCAGGGTAGTCGGCCAGCCGTTCGATGACCTTGCCGACATGACGCCATGGCCCTTCGTGTGGTTTTGTATACAATTCGACGCCGTTCCAGCGTTCGGCGTTGCGCAGCGCCAGGAACAGGTCGCCGCCGGGGCCGCACACCAAGTAGGGATAGGTGCCGTCGGCCACCGGCAGCGGGTCGGTCCAGCCGGCCGCGTCGTTCGCCAGCAGTGAGCGGCGGTAGGTGCAGGGCGTGTTGTGGCCGCTCAGGATCGCGTGCAGGAACCCGTCGCCGTCGGCGACCAGCACCGCCCGCGCGTGGTCGTCGTAGGCGCTGCCCAGCGTGCAGGTTTCCGACCACGCTCCGCTGTTCAGGTCCAGGGTGCGGACCCGGTTGAAGTAGCCCTCGGGCGTCACGTCCTGCCAGGTGACGTGGGTGCGGCGGCCGACGGTGACCACCTTGTTACCGGCCTCGTTGGTCGCCGCCTGGCTCCCGGCGCTCGACAGCAGGTCCGTCCGGCGCATGGATCAGACAGCGTGCGCTGCGCTGCGGCCGAAGGTGCGGGGCCGGAAGTCCTCCCGGTTGGTGATGCTGGCGCTGCTGCCGGTGGCGCGAATCACGAACAGGCCCTGCCGGTCCGCATAGGTGTCGGCAGCCTCGTTCGCCTTCAGGTAGGCGACGGCGCCGTGGATCGTGCGGTTGGCGTAGTCGGGCTGGAGCCGGGTCAGGTGGCGCAGCGTGTCCAGGAAGTGATCGACGTCGCGCTTCAGGGTCGTCCTGACCTCGACCGCCACCAGCTCTTCGCCGTTCATCGCGAGGATGTCGATCTCCCACGTGCGTTCGGCGTCGTTGAGCTCCAGGTTGGTGGAGCGGTGCCGGACCGCGATGTCGCGCTGGTTCAGGAATCGGATCAGGTCGCCTGCGACGAGCGCTTCGATGAGCTTCCCCCACTGGCCGTTGAACAGGTCGTCGAGCTTGCGCAGGCGACGGTCGGTCTCCTTCATCTGGCTACCGGTTTCGGCCCCGGATTCCCGGAGCTCGCGTATGAGTCGGGCGGTCTCTCGCTGGCTCGCCGTCAGCTCGGGGAGCATGCTCCAGATTTCCTGCGGGGTGGCGTCGTTGCGATCTCCGTTGTCAGCCATCAAGGTGCCTCGTCCGGTAGGAAGAGTATAGCGGGAAACCGACACACCAGGGCGTGTGCTGGCGTGCTCACCTCCCGCACTCCCGATAGTGGCCCCGCCGGCGCTGGCGCTTTACGAGTGGGCAAGGTATACGGGCGCAGGCAGTACGGGACTCCGGTGTACGTGCTGTAGGGAAATGACTATTCTCCCATCGCGATGAGCGCAGTATTCCGCTCAGCTCCACACACACCAGGAGAGGTTCACTCATGAAGCTCCATACGAAGTTGCTCGCCATTGCCGCCGTCGCCTGTGCGGCCATCTGGGCTCCCGCGGCCGTGTTCGCCGACATGGCCGCGGCGGAGCTCGTCGATCCCTCCGGATCGGTCATCGGCAAGGCCACGTTCGAGCAGGCCCCGACCGGCGTGCTCATATACGTGGAGGTGGCGGGGCTGCCCCCCGGCCCCCACGGCATCCATCTGCATGCGGCCGGCGCCTGCACGCCCGACTTCACGCACGCGACCGGGCATATCAACCCGAACGGGGTGCCGCACGGCCTGCGCCACCCGGACGGACCGGACAACGGCGACCTGCCCAACCTGTACGTGGGGGACGACGGCTCGGCGAGGGCGGAGTTCTTCACCACGCTCGTGTCGGTCGCAGGCGGCGACATGCCGGCGCTGCTGGACGAGGACGGCTCGGCGGTGATCATTCACGAGAATCCCGACGACCACCTGACCCAGCCCATCGGCGGCGCGGGCGGGCGCATCGCCTGCGGCGTCATCGTGAGCATGTGACCGGGGCCTGAGGCGCCGGCCGAGCGGCAGAGGGCATCATCACGGCACGGCGCGACGCCGGACCGCCGGCGCTGCTCGACGTGGAGGGCATGTGCCTCCGGTTCGGCGGCCTGACCGTGCTGGATGACGTGTCGTTGCGGGTTCCGGCCGGCAGCATCACGGCGCTCATCGGGCCGAACGGGGCAGGCAAGACCAGCCTGTTCAACGCAGTCTCCGGGTGCTATCGGCCACAGGCGGGAATCACCAGGCTCGCCGGGTCGGATGTCACGCACCTGCCGGCGGCGCGGCGCGCCGCGCTGGGCATGGCACGCACGTTTCAGAACATCGCCCTGTTTCCCGGCATGACGGTGCTGGACAACATCAAGCTGGGCGGCCACGTGCACCTGCGCGCCGGCGTACCGGCGGCGGGGCTGTACGCGGGCCGCGCGCGGCGGGAGGAACGGCGGCTGCAGTCGGAGATCGAGGGCGGCCTCGCCGAGCTGGTCGGCATCGCCGACGACCTGCACGTGCCGGCGTCGACGCTTGCCTACGGCCTGCAGAAACGGGTGGAGCTGGCACGTGCGCTGGCGTTGCGCCCCCGGCTGCTGCTGCTGGATGAGCCGGTCGCCGGCATGAACCGCCGCGAGCGGGAGGAGATGGTGGAGCTCATTCTCACCCTCAGGCGTCAGCGCGGCGTGACGATCCTGCTGGTCGAGCACGACATGAGCGTGGTGATGGACATCTCCGACGGGGTGGTCGTACTGGACTTCGGCCGCGTGATCGCGGCCGGCACGCCGGCGGCCGTGCGTGATGATCCGGCGGTGGTCGCCGCGTATCTCGGGACCGCGGCCGAACGGCGCTGATGGAGTTCTTTCTCGAGATCAGCCTGGTCGGCCTTGCCGTGGGCGGGGTCTACGCGCTGATCGCACTGGGCTACGTGATCGTCTACCGCACCACCCGGGTGGTCAACTTCGCGCACGGCAACCTGATGATGTTCGGAGCCTACTTCTTCTTCACCTTCGCGGTACTGCTGGAGCTTGCCTGGTGGGCCGCGCTGCCGCTGTCGATCTGTGCCGCAGCGGTGCTGGGTGCAGGGATCGAGCGCGTCCTGATGCGCCCGCTGCTCCGGCGGGAGACGACCGTGGCGGTGCTGGCGACCATCGGCCTGGCGGCCGTCCTGCACGGGCTGGTGCAGATGATCTGGAGGCCGCGCGACTTCCTGCTGCCGTCGATCTTTCCGGAGCGGCCGATCGTCATCGGCGGCATGTACCTTCCCGCCAACACCGGCTTCGGGGCGCTGGTGGCCCTGGCCGCGGTCGAGGTGTTCCTGGTGCTGTTCCGGGTCACCCGGATCGGCCTTGCCATGCGCGCTACCGCCTCCGACCAGGTTGCGGCCAGCTCGCTGGGCATCGACGTGCCGGCGACGTTCAACCTGACCTGGGCCTGCGCCGCCGCCAGCGCGGCGCTCGCCGGGGTCGTGGTCGCCTCGATCACGACGCTCAATCCGTCCATGGGCCTGATCGGGCTGTCCGTGCTGGCGGTCGTCATCCTGGGCGGCCTCGACAGCCTGGCGGGGGCCGTACTCGCCGGCCTGATCATCGGCTGGCTGGAGGCGGTTACCGGCTTCTACCTGGGGGCGTCGTACAAGGACGTGGTCCCGTTCGCGGTGATGCTGGTGATCCTGATGGTCCGCCCGCACGGATTGCTGGGCACCCCCCGGGTGGAACGGCTGTGACCGGCGGTGGAACCGCGTTCGGCGGTCGGACCGCGTCCGGCACGGCAGTGCTGGCCGCGGCGGTGCTGGCCCTGCCCCTGACCGGCAACAGCTATCACCTGCACATGGCCTGCATGATCGGCATCAACGTGATCAGCGCCACCGGGCTCAACCTGATTACCGGCTATGCGGGCATGGTATCGCTTGGCCACGCGGCGTTCATGGGGGTGGGCGCCTACGGGGTGGCCTGGTTCAGCGCCCATCTCGGGCTGCCATTCTACCTCTGCCTGCCGCTTGGCGGCCTGCTGGCCGCGGCGGTCGGGATGATCGCCGGCCTGCCGTCCCTGAGGCTGAAGGGGCTGTACCTGGCGATGGCCACCCTTGCGGCGCAGTTCATCCTCATCTTCGTGTTCAACGAGTGGGAGCCGGTGACCGGCGGCCGGGGCGGCACGCCGGTGGCGCCCGCCCGGATCGGCGGGCTCACGCTCACCACAGAGCGGGAGTGGTACCTGCTGATCGCTCCCCTGACGGTGGGCGCGCTGTTGGTCGCGCGCAACCTGTTCCGGACCCGCGTCGGCCGCGCATTCATCGCGCTGCGCGACCGCGAGATCGCCGCATCGGTGCTGGGCGTCGACCCGCGGCGCTACAAGCTGATCGCATTCGGCGTCAGCTCCTTCTACGCCGGCGTCGCCGGCGGCCTGATGGCCTACTTCTTCCGGGTCGTGACCCCCGGTCAGTTCGGCTTCGACCTGTCGCTGTTCTTCCTGGCGGCGATCGTGGCGGGCGGCATGGGCACGGTGACGGGCAGCGTGCTCGGCGCCCTGTTCATCACGTTGACGCCGGAGCTCTTCGCCTGGGTCACCGGGGTGTTCGGCCCGCACGTCGCCGGGCTGCTGTCGCCCGCCCGCGAGGTGCTGTTCGGCCTGCTCATCGTCGGTTTCCTGACGTTCGAGCCGCAGGGCATGGCGGGCATCGTTAGACGAGTGCGGAACCTGCTGTCTAGAATGGCGAATACGAACACACGAGAGGAGGAGTAGCGGGATGAGGACAGTTACATCACGCATCTTGAGAGTACATCGCGCATCTTTAGAGGTGCCGGACGCCTCGCCGCGACGGCGGCGCTGATCGTCGCGCTGGCCGCGGGGCTGACGACGCCGGTGGTGGCCGACGATGGCGAGATCGTCTGGGGCGGGTCCGTACCGCTGACCGGAATCTATGCGCAGGCGGGCAACCTCGCCGTGATCGGCATCGATGCCTACATCGCCTACCTGAACGACACGGGAGGCATCAACGGCCGGCCCGTGCGCATGAGAAACGCGACTCCGGCTCCGAGCCGGAGAATGCGCTCGCCATCTTCAAGCAGATCATGGCCGAGGAGGATGATGTCGTGGCGTTCTACGGCGACTCCACCGAGTTCGCGATTCTGTCCACGCCGGAGGTCAACGAGCGCTACCAGGTGCTGATGATCGGCGCGTCGCTGGCCACCGTGCTCGCCGATCCGGTGCAGTACCCTTGCCAAGTCCTTACCGGACCCACGTACGCGGAGATGGTGGGAATCCTGCTGGAGTACATCGCCGAGCAGGGGGGCAAGGACGGTGCGGCGCCGCGCGTCGCCCTGTTCCACTCCAATCTGGAGTTCGGCCGCGACCCGATCCCGGCCGCCAGGGAGCGCGCGGCTGAGCTCGGCGTCGAGATCGTGGCCGAGATCGAGACCGAGCCCGCCGGCATCGACGTGGCGCCCGAGGTCCTGAAGCTGCGCCGGGCAGAGCCGGACTACGTCATCTTTCACGGCTACGTGACCACGGTGTGGCCGGAGGTGATGAAGCAGGCGGTCCAGTCGGGCGTGGACGCGATGTTCATGGGCACGTTCTGGGCGATGGAGCCGCTGGTGATCCAGCAGCTCGGACCGCTTGCCGACCGGTACATGGGCGTGTTCCCGTACCGGTACTACTGGGATCAGGAAGAGTCCGCGACGCTGCGGCTGATCGCGCAAGTGACGCAGCAGGAGTACGTGCCGACCTTCGCCCTGCAGGGCTGGTTCTCGGGCATGATCCTGACGGAGGCGATCAAGCGCACGCTGGACGCCGGCAAGGAGCTCACCGGCGGCAACCTCAAGGAGGCGATCGACGGGATACAGGACTGGGACACCGGCGGCCTGATCGGCGTGCCGGTGACGTTCAGGAACAACTCGATACCGGTCGGGCGCATCTACCAGGGCAATTCGGCGACCGGGCGCATGGATCCGGTGTCGGACTGGATCGTGCTCGACGAATAGGTCGTGCTCTGACGACGGCCAAGACGGCGGCGGCTGGCGGCGGCCCGCCAGCCCCTGCCGCCCCCGCGCTGGAGCTCAGCCGCGTCGAGGCGGCATACGGGCTGGCCGCGCCGGTGCTGCGCCGCCTGTCGCTGCGGGTGCCGCGGGGACGCATCGTCGCGCTGCTCGGCGCGAACGGCGCCGGCAAGACCACCGCGATTCGAGCCGTCGCCGGCCTGCTGTCCTACGAGAAGGGTGCGGTCACCGCCGGGGAGATCCTGCTCGACGGGCGGCGCATCGACCGCATGCGGGCTCATCACCGGGCGCGGCGCCGCCTGGTCGCGGTGCTGGAGGGGCGGCACGTGTTCGCCGATCTGACCGTCGACGATAATCTGCGCGCCGCCTCCTGGGCCCTGAGCGGGCGCCGCGCCCATCCCCGCGGCGGCCTGGAAGCGGTGTACCGTTTCTTTCCACTGCTCGAAGCGCGCCGGCGCCACCGCGCGGGCTACCTGTCGGGCGGCGAGCAGCAGATGCTGGCCATCGGCCGGGCGCTGTTGACCGAGCCGGCCGTCATGGTGCTGGACGAGCCGTCCTTGGGCCTCGCGCCCCGGCTCCGGGAGGAGATCTTCGCCGGCATCGCCCGCATCAACCGCGAGCGCGGAGTGTCGATGCTGCTGGTGGAGCAGAATGCAGCGATGGCGCTGGAGGTCGCTCGCTACGGCTACGTCATCGAACAGGGCCGCGTGGTCGTGGAGGGTCCGGCGGACACCCTCAAGGAGACATCCGAAGTGCGCGAAGCCTACCTGGGCTCCGCAGCGCCTTGACGAAACCGGGTACGGAGCCGTTCGATGCCTTCCTCCAGCGTCTGGAGCGATCGGCAGAAGGCGAATCGCAGATAGCGCTCTCCCTCCCGTCCGGTGGCGTAGAAGTTGTCGCCCGGAACCGTCGCCACTCCCGCCTGCTCGATGAGGTACATGGCGGCCTGCGTCGGCGACATCGCCGCCAGCGCCGGCACGCCGCGGTAGTCCGCGAACAGGTAGTACGCGCCCTCCGGCGGGGTCGCCGCGAACCCGATCTCGCGCAGGCCGCCGACCAGCAGGTCCCGTTTCTCGCGATAGCCCGCAGCGATCCCGGCGAAGAAGGACCGGGGCTGGCGCAGAAGCGTGACCGCCCCCTTCTGCAACGGCGTCGGCGCCTGCACCACGAGGTTGTCGTGGACGGCGCGCAACGCCGGCGTGCGATCCGGCGGCGTGATCACCCAGCCGACCCGCCACCCGGTGGCGCGGCCGGTCTTCGAGATCGCGTTCACCACCAGCGTGCGGTCCGCCATCCCCTCGAAGCGCGCCAGGCAGCGGTGGCGATGGCCGTCGAACGTGATGTGCTCGTAGATCTCGTCGGTGATCGCGAACCGGTCGTGTGTCCGGCAGAGCTCCGCGATGAGTCCCAGGTCCTCGGAGTCCAGCACCGTGCCGGTCGGGTTCTGGGGGGTGTTCACGACCATCGCCTTGACCGAGGGATGGGTGAGGGCGGCGCGCAGCTCGTCTCGATCCAGCCGCCACGTGCCGGCGCGGCGATCCTCGCGCAGGGTCACGAAGCGGGGCACGAGCCCGAAGATCGCCGCCTGCGACGGGTACAGCTCGTGATAGGGCTGCATCACCACCACGCCGTCGCCGGGGGCGAGCAGCGAGCGGAACGCGGCGGCCATGCCCTCGCTGGCCCCCAGCACCACCGTGATCTGCTCCTCGGGGTCGGGCCGGTAGCCGTGGCACGCCAGCGTGTAGTCGGCGATCGCGTGCCGCAACTCCGGGAGTCCGAACGGATAGGAGTACTGATTGAGCTCGTCACGTGAGCCGCGCAGCCTCTCGAACAGCTCTTTCACGGGGCGATCGAGCGAATCGGCATCCGCGTTCCCTGTCTTCTGCAAGAGCTCCCGCGCGGTCAGCGCCTCGACGCGGCGCGCTCCCTCTTCCGTGCCGCCGAGCAGAGCCGCGACGCCGCTCCATACCATGTCGTAGATCGGCGTTTCGTCGGTGAACCCCTGCGCCAGGTTCACGGCGCCGTGGGCTGCCGCGAGGCGGGTCATGCGGCGGATAACCGTCTCCCTGATCTGTGCCGGCTGCTCCACGACAAGCAACCTACCATGCCGCAAATCGTGGCGGCAATCGCGCGAGAGCTTGACGGGACGCGATCCGTGGCCCTGAATGGGGTGGGCGGCGACGGTCATGCACAGCAGCTTTCTCCGGGGATCCGACTTCCGGATCACGCTCCAGCGGGAGGAGGTGCCTCACGACCGCTTCTTCCGCGGCCTCAGCGCGACCGATCGCGTGGGCGTGTTCGCTCCCGGAGGCCTCGACGGGCTGGGCGCCAGCCTGCTATTGCTGGCACACACGACCGCGTTCTACGACCGCTATCGAGAATCCGGCGACGAGTTCTTCGCCTATCCCGACTACTTCACGTTCCAGCGCCGAACCCCGGCCGCTTCCTACTCCATGCTCGACGTCTGGCCCGGCCACAAGAACGTGCCCGTCGGCGACGATGCCGGAGCGACGCTCGACGCGATCCTGGACCGGGCGATCAACGTCCTGCTGGTTCCTGCCGGGACACCCGGGACCACCGAGCGGACACCGGTGCAGATGGCCAGCGCGCGGCGCAACATCCGGAGGTGTTATGCGTACTCGGAGACCGGTTCGGCGGAACATCCCACGCTCGCGGTCGCCTGCACGCGCGACGAGCCGGCAGAGTGGGCCCGCACGGTCGTCGAGTCGCTGCCGGACGACGGCTCCGGCGTCCGCAGCCACTGGCAGCGCGTGGTCGACGGCGGCTCGATTCCGCAGCAGTCGTTCAGCGAGGTTCCGCTGGAACAGGCGCTCGCCCTCATCCGCTGATGACCGGGGGGCGCCGCGCCATCCGAACAAGAGGAGGACGGCCATGCGCATAGAGCGAATCCGTACCGTGACCGTGGGCAAGGGCGCCGACGTCATGGTGCGGAGCAACTACGTGTTCGTGGTGGTGGAGACCGACACCGGACTGCGAGGCCTGGGCGAGGGGTTCCACAGCCTGGACGAGCCGATCGCCGCGTGCGTGGGCAAGTTCGCCCGGTCGCTGCTCGGCGAGGATCCGGCCGCGGTGACCCGTAACTGGCAGCGCGTCTACCGCGGCCTGCGCTATCCGCTCGGCACCGCAGAGCTGTCGGCGCTGAGCGCCATCGAGCACGCATTGTGGGACATCGCCGGCAAGCGGCTGGGGGCGCCCGTGTACCGCCTGCTGGGGGGGCCGACCCGCGACCGGGTACGCCTGTACTCCGGACTGAAGGGGGACGATCCCGATCCGGCTGTCGCCGCGGGCGCGGTGGTGGCGCGCGGGTTCGGGGCGCTCAAGTTCAGCCCGCAGCCGCCGGACTACGGCACCATGGGCGAGACGGAGGTGATCCGCGGCTCGGTCGCGCGCGTGCGCGCCGTGCGGGAGCGGGTCGGGCCGGATGTCGACATCTGCCTGGACTACCACGGCCGCAGCTTCAGTCCGGTGGAGGCGGTCAAGCTGGCCGGCGAGCTCGCCCCGCTCGGCATCTACTTCCTGGAAGAGCCGGCGCTGTCGGAGAGCCCGCGGTCGCTGCTGGAAGCCAAGGAGAAGACCACGATCCCGATCGCTGCCGGTGAGCGGGCGGTGACGCGGTCGAACATGCGCGACCTGATCGAGCTGCGCGCCGTGCACATCATCCAGCCGGAGCCGACCGCCAACGGCGGCATCCTGGAGACCTTCAAGCTGGCCGCCATGGCGGAGGCCGCTCACATCACGGTCGCGCCGCACCAGGCGTGCAGCCCGGTGTCGCTGCTGGTGAACGCGCACGTCGACGCCGCCATCCCCAACTTCCTGATCCAGGAGTGCAACTGCTTCCCCTACGACGAGGTGGCGCGCAGCCTCCTGGGGCCGCTGCCGGTGATCCGCGACGGCTTCCTGGAGCTTCCGGAAGCGCCCGGCATCGGCATCGAACTGGACGAGGAGGCAGCAGCCGAGTTTCCCCCGCGCCCGTACGACCGGCCGATCATCGTGCAGGGAGACGGCTCCATCGGGTTGGAGTGACCGTGGACACAGCGAGTCACGGCTGGCCGGCCGCCCCGGTCCCGGTCAATCGCAGCGAGGCGGTGATCGAGGCGTTCTGGGACGAGACCTTCGCCGCCGACCGGCGCTGGCCGATGTCCCCGCATGGCGCGGACGGCCCGTATTGGCGCAGCCACCATGGCCACGGCAACGAGCTGTGCTGGTCGGGGACCGGCAGCATCGAGCTGAATCGCTCGTACGAGTTGTCTGTCCGGGGTTGCTCGCGGTTGAGCCTGGCGATCCGGCTGGATGCCGACACTCGCGGGCATGATGGATCAGACGCGGGCCGACGGCACCTAAGTGGAGGGCAACACCTACGGGCTCGGCACGCTGGGGTCGGCGTTCGCCAGCTACCATGCGGCGGCTGCTGCTGATCCGGCCGGACCTGCTGGTCGTCGTCGACACGGCCGTGTTCGGCGCGGCGGGGCCGGCGGTGGTGAGCTGGCACAGCCTGACGCCGTGGCGCGTGGACGGCCGGAGTTGCGCCGCGCGCAGCGCCGCCGTCGCGGCCGCCCTGGGTGGCACCAGGCTGGCGACAGCGGCCGGGCGGGCAGAGGGCTCCGGCCTGATGACGCTGCCGGCGGGACGCCGGCACGGAGGAGGACGATCGTGAGTCGACGGCTATATCCGATCCGGCACAGCGAGGGGGAGGCGATCCTGGTCCGTATGTTCGATCCCCGGCGGCATCCGTTGAGTGACTGGTCGATCGACGGCGCCGATTCCGGCGAGCTCAAGGAGACCTTCCATTCGATCCAGTGCACGTGGCCGGGCGGCCGCCCGCTGGCCATGGTCCTGCGCCGGCAGGTCGACATCGACGTGGACGGCTACGACCTGCTGGTGCTCTGCGTGCAGTCCATGCGGTCGACGGCGATCACCATACGGGCGACCGTCGACGGCTCGCCCCGCGTGATCGTGGATGGGGCAGCGGGCATCGACGCCGGCCAGGAACTGGAGGGGCGGATCGGAGGGCGACACATCTCCGCGCTGGAGATCGAGCTCGACGATCCCGGGGAGCTGCCGGGCGTGGCCGACCTGTTCTGGCTCGGCGTCACCGACAGCGCCGCGCGCGACGCCCGCCGCGCGCGCGTCCTGCCGTATCCCGACGACTGGCACGACCTGGTGCTGCCCAACGCTGTGGAGTCGGCCGCCGCCGACCCGCAGCTCGGCCTGTTCTTCGACGCCGCCGACCTGAAACGTCTGCGTGCGCGCGTCCGGGGGCCCACCTGGGGACCGGTATACGCCCGGCTGCGCGACGTGGCCCGCTCGTTCCGCGGCAGCGAGCCGTGGCGCGGCATCGGCCAGACCATCAACAACTTCCCGGTGCGCAACGGCCATCGCGGCGACGGGCTCAACACGCCCCACCACTGGATCGACATCGCGGCGATGCGCATCTGCGCCTTCGTGGGCCTGCTGGACGGCGATCGGGAGCTGATGCGGATCGCGCTGCACCACGCCCTGGCTGCCGCGCACTGCGACGTCTGGACGCCGGGCTTCATGAGCGGCATGCCCGGATCGAGCTGGGAGACGCGCTGCTTCAGCGAGTACCGGGTCGCGATCAACTGCATCTTCGCCTGGGACTGGGCCGGATCGCTGCTGACGGACTCCGGCAAGGAGCTGCTGGCGCAGGCGGTGTCGATCAAGGCGATGCCGTGGATCCAGCAGACGCTGATGCGCTATCCGTACGTGCGCGGCAACAACCAGGGGATCTTCTTTGCGTTCGGCGGCATCGTGGTGAGCGTGGCACTCGCCCGGCACTGGCCGTACGGCGGTGACTTCCTGGAGCCGTTCCGTGACGCGCTGGACCAGACCGTGCGCGCCTACTACGCGGCCGACGGCGGCACGTACGAGGGCATCGGCTACGCGACCGGATCACTGCAGCAGGCGCTGGCCGGGTATGCGGTCTACGCCCGTCACCGCGGCGTGCCGGTGGAGGAAATCGTTCCCGACGTCGCGGTCCGCTCCGTGGACTACATCACCGCCATGCTCAGCACCGAGCCGCCGGTGGGCGCGGTCATCAAGCGCTCCGACGGCGGCCGGGCCGGCGTGTGCGTGGCCTCCGGATCGCTGGGGCTGCTGTGCCGGCTGTCGGACGATCCGGCCGTGCCGGCACTGCTGGCCGGCGTCAAGGAGGAGTTGCCTCGCGCCAACTACGCCCCGGAGCATGAGCTCAACATCATCTACGGACCGGACGAGCTGCCGGCGGCAGCAGCGTGCCCGCCGGTGTTCAACAACCTGGCCGTCACCGGCCTGCTGTGCTCGAACCGGCCGACCCCGGACGGACCGGTGCGGGTGCAGGTCATCGGCGGCCCGGCCGGCGCCGGCCACGGCCACGACGACCGCGGCAGCTTCGTGCTGGAGGCGTTCGGCGACGAGCTGGCGGTCGACCGCGGCCAGATGCCGTACGTCGATCCTCGCTCGGCCACCATCAAGCACGCGCGCTACCACAACCTGGCGGTCCCGCACGCGGCCGACGGCATGCCGCTACGGCAGCTCAATCCGTGCCCGGTCGCCACCGTCGCCGAGGGTGAGGGCGACGAGCGGCGCCTGCATTGCCGGGTCGATCTGAACGGAGTCTGGCCCGATCCGGTCACCGGAGCCGAACGACTGCTCGACTCTGACGACCCGCGGCGTCTCGCGGTCACCGACCGGCTGCTGCTGGAACGCCCGCTGCCGGTCGGCTTTTCCCTGCACAGCCGCTACCCGTGGGAGCGGTGCGGGCGCGGCTGGGTCACCGCGGGCCCGCATGGCCGCCTCACGGTCACGACGCGCTGGCGGCCACAGACGGAGGAGGGCGGGGAGGACTTCGTCATGGGCACCAAGGAGCCGGCCTACCGCCTGTTGCTGTTGACCGAAGCGGCGGTGGAGCACACGCTCGTCACCGACCTGGAGGTGGAGCCATGCGCGTAGGCGTATTCGCCAAGGACACCAGCGACGACGGCCTGCGGTTCCTGAAGCAGATCGGCGTCGACGACGTCGACCTGCGGCTGGAGTACCTGGAGGAGTACCGCGCCTCCGGGTCGCTGACGGCCGCCTCGGCGCGGAGCGTGGTCGAGCGGTACGCCGGATTCGGCCTGCGGATCAACGTCGCCAACGCCGCGATCGAGCACCTCTGGGACGCCTACTACGGCCGCCCTGGAGCCGACCGCCAGATCGGCCGGCTCTGCGAGCTGATCCGTAACGTCGGCGAGGCGGGCATCCCGCTGGTGGGCATCAAGCCCAACAACGCCCAGTACCTGCCGCCGGCGGGGCCTCCCGGACACACCGTGGCGCGCGGGCGCGGCGGCTACGGCCGGCCCGGCATCAACTTCGCCGACGCCGACCGAGTGATGGACGCACCGCTCGGCGCCGTCGAGTCGGAGCGGATCTGGGACGGCTACCGCCGCGTCTACGAAGCGGCGCTTCCGGTGGCGGAGGAGGCGGGGGTCCGCCTCTGCCAGCACGGCAACGATCCGCCGATCCCGGTGTACCGCGGCATCCCGCACGTGCTGAACAGCTTCGCGGCCTTCGATCGGCTGTTCGGAGAGTTCCCGAGCCCGAACAACGGCATGACCTACTGCGTGGGCACGCGCTACGAGTCAGGCGAGGACGTGCTGGCCGGCATCGCCCACTTCGGCTCCGAACGGATCTTCAACGTCCACTTCCGCAATGTGATCGGTCCGATCCCGGCGCGCGGCGAGTACCTGGAGACCTTCCTGGACGACGGCGACATGGACATGGGGGCGGTCGTCGCCGCGCTGGAGGCAGCCGGCTACGACGGAGTGCTCAACATCGACCACATCCCGATCCTGGACATCGAGCAGGAGTGGGACAAGAAGCTGGCGACCGCCTGGGCGGTGGCCTACGCTAAGGCGCTGGTGACCGCCGCGGATCCCCGCGGCCGAGAGGAAAGCCGTGCGGTTTGACCTCCCCTGCCGCGCTGCCTACCGTATCGCGTAGCCATGGGAGCCACCTATGTCGACGTGACGATCCGCAACCCGGCCGCCCCGGCGAAGAGCTGGACCGGGCGGTTCCTGGTCGACGCGGGTGCATTCGACTCGCTGGTGCCGCGCCAGCATCTGCAGGCGATCGGCCTGGCACCGGTGTCCCACGATCAGTATGTGCTGGCGGACGGCAGCTCGATCACGATGGACACCGCGGTCGGACAGCTCGAGTTCGAGGGCAAGATCGTCGGCGGTACCATCGTCTTCGGCGACACGCACGCCGAACCGCTGCTGGGAGTGACTGCATTGGAGTCCGGCGGGTTCGAAGTGGACCCGCGCTCGCAGCAGTTGAAGCGACTGCCGGCGATTCTCCTGAAGGGCCTGCGACGACCGGCTCACCCGTCCATGAGGTAGTCGCGGTCGATCTGGTCTACGGCCGTGCAGCCGAGCAGGGTCATCGTGCGCCGCACCTCCTCGGTCAGCAGCTCGATGGCGTAGTCGACGCCAGCCTCGCCGCCGGCGCCCAGGCCGTACAGATAGAAGCGCCCGGCCATGCAGGCGTCGGCGCCCAGGGCGATCGCCTTGACGATGTCGCCGCCGCGGCGCACGCCGCCGTCGCAGATCACGGCCGTCCTGCCGGCCACCGCGTCCACGACCGGTGGCACCAGGTCGACCGGCGCGGGCGCCCCTTCGAGCTGGCGCCCGCCGTGGTTGGACAGCACGATCGCCTCGCAGCCGCGCTCGGCGGCGAGCAGGGCATCGGCCACGGTCTGGATCCCCTTGACCACCAGAGGTCCGTCCCAGATCGAGCGCAACCAGTCGATGTCGCGCAAGTTCACGGTGGGATCGAACTGGTGCTTGATGTATTCGGCCAGCGCCACCGCCGTGGAACCGTCGGCCGACGCCCGGCCATGGAAGTTGGCGAAGGTGATCGGATCGGAGCGGACGAAGTCCCAGGTCCAGCCCGGCCGCCGCAGGCCGTCGAGCAGCGTGGAGAGCTCAAGCTGCGGCGGCAGCGTGAAACCGTGCCGGACGTCGCGCTCGCGGCTTCCGGAAGCGGCGATGTCCACCGTCGGCATCAGTACGGCGTAGCCGGCGGCGGCGGCGCGCTGCACGAGCTCGCGCACCAGGCCGCGGTCGCGCTGCATGTAGAGCTGAAACCAGAGCGGCCCGGTGCTGACCGCCGCTACCTCTTCGATGGAGCGGGTGCTCACCGTGGACAAGCTGTAGGGCAGACCGGCGCGGCCGGCTGCGCGCGCCACGGCCAGCTCGCCCCGCGGGTCGGCGATGCGGGTGAACCCGGTGGGGGCCAGCACCAGCGGGATGGACAGCGACTGCCCCAACAGGGTGGTGGTGGTGTCGACGACCGACATGTCGCGGAGGACCCGCGGCGCGAAGCGCCGGCGGCGGTAGGCCAGCGTGTTGGCGCGCAGCGTCATCTCGTCCTCCGCGCCGCCGTCAAGGTAGCCGAACACGCCGCGGGGCAGGCGGCGCCGCGCCAGCAGGCGCAGGTCCGCGATGTTCACCGCCCGCGCGCGCAATCGCTCGCCGCGGGTGCGTCCGCGGCGGCGGAAGCGCATGACCGAGCGCAGGGTCTTCAGCATGCCGTCGCGATGGTGAGGCGCTACGCGGAGCGCAGGAACTCCGCCAGGCGCGGCGTGTCCAGCGTGCGCGTGAGCCGGAAAGAGCCGGCCGGCCCGTTGGGGTGGCCCATGTAGATGAAGACGTGCTGCACGCCGGCCGCCGCGTCGACGATCGCGCCCGCGGGATGAAAGCCGTCCCCGTCGCGGTAGAAGCTTCCGCCGCGGCGGTACAGGGTCCCTTCGAGCCGCCACTCGGCCGATTCCCAGTCGGCAGGGTCGATGCTCCACAGGTCGACGCGCATCGCCTCGCGCTTGGAGCGCACCACCTCCAGGCGGCCGGTCACCGGGTTGAAGTCCAGGTCGACCGTGTCGATGCTCCGGCGGTTGCGCATGTTGGTGCGCTGCGTCTCCACCGGGTCGCCCGGTGCGCGGAAGCGCATCTGCACGTGATCGGTGCCGGTGATCTGGTCGCGGCCGATCACCCACAGGCTGCCGTCGTGGAGCAGGGCGGCCGGCTCGTGCTGCGCCGCCCAGTCGGGCAGGCGGTGATCGATGCGCTCCCACGACCGCCCGCCGTCGCCGGAGCGAAGCACCACCAGGAACGGGCGGCCGTGGTCGCCGGGAGCGTCCACGGCGTTCTGGGAGTAGTTCGCGCCCCCGGTGCCGGCCGGCACGTAGCCCACGGTGTTGCCGAAGGCCAGCAGGCCGTGCTCGGGGTGGTCGATGATGCGGGGTCCGAGGTAGACGATGTCGCCCGGGGTGGTGTCTTCCCGGAACGGCTCGCTCCGGTGCTCCCAGGTGACGCCTGAGTCCTCGGACCGGAACGCGCCGTAGTTGCAGAGCACCACCACCGTGCCGTCGGGGCCAGGTCGGTTGCGAGAGGTGCCGATCGCGTTGAGGTGCAGCTTGTAGCCTTGCTTGCCGGGATTGAAGGGGCCGAACTTGTAGCGGTGCGACAGCGGCAGCACACCGCCGCGGTTGCGCTCAGGCCCCATCGCGTCGCGCAGGTCGTACGACTCGGTCCAGGTGGCGCCGCCGTCGGTCGAGCGGGTCGCCATGGAGAAGGTCGAGTCGGCGCCGCCGCGGCCCGCGCCCTTGGGGTTGTGGCCGGGGATGCGGCGGTGGATGACGACGATGGCGTCTCCCGCTACGGACGCCACCGGCCAGCCCATGTGGTCGTTGTCGCCGAGCGGATTCACCGGCAGCACCACGGGCGCCAACTCCATGAGCCCTTCGGCCCGTGCGCGCTCCAGCAGCGACATCTGCTCCGGCGAGGCGGCCATGATGCGGCGTTCCAGATCAGCGGCACCGTCGGTCGTCCGTGTCATGCGCCGATCTTATCAGCTATGTCTCGGGTCCGAACGTGCCGATAGGCTAGAACATGAAGTTCCGCGGGACACTGCTTGCGGGGATCGTGTGGTGTCTGGCGGTCGCCGGCTGTGCGACCTGGATGGCGCCGGAGGAGCAGTTGGGCGTCGCGTCCTGGTACGGGCCGGGATTCCACGGCAACAAGACCGCGAACGGAGAGATCTACGACATGCACGCGCGCACCGCCGCGCACCGCACGCTGCCGTTCGGGACGCTCGTGCGGGTGACCCGGCTGGACACCGGCGCATCCACGGTCGTGCGCATCAATGACCGGGGCCCGCACGTTGCGGGCCGCGTCATCGACCTGTCGAATGCCACAGCCAACGAGCTGGACATGGTGAAGGCCGGCGTCGCGCGGGTCAGGCTCGACATCATTCACCTGCCCTGAGGGCAAAGAAAACCGCGCCCCGCTCGGAGCGAGGCGCGGTGATCACGTGAGTCGGATCGGCGTTTAGAAGAAGTCCGACCAGCGCGGCATCTTGGCGATCTCCGCCATCAGCTCGTCGCCGCCGGCTTCCATCCATCGAGCGACGTAGTCGTCCCACTCCGCGTCGATGTCGATCTCGCCGGTGACCCCCTTGGCGAAGAACTCGGCGGTCATGGTCTGCAGCGCCTCGCCGCGGCGCCCCGACACCTCGCGGAAGTCGGTCTCGTTGAAGAGGTCGAAGTACTCGGTGGCGAACGTCTGGCCCTGCACGCGGTCGCCGAACAGGTGGTTGAGGATCCAGTCCGTCTGCTGCGGGGGATAGGTGAACGCGAAGCTCTCCACCGGGCTGTAGTTCGGGTAGTTGGTGGGGAAGCCACCGCGCCCCGCGGCGCCCTCGGGCCGCTGGTCGGCCGGGATCCGCCGCGTCTGCGACTTGTACGGCTCGCCCGCCCACTCCCAGTGGACGCCTTCCTCGCCGTGGTTGTACTCCCACTGGATCCACAGGTCGATGCCCTCGTTCGTGCCGTCGTTGAGCCGGTACTTGGTGTTGACGATCTCCATGATCCGAGCCGTCTTGGCGTCGTCGAGGTTCTTGTTCATCACCTCCACCTGTCCGCGCACATACGAGGTGCCGTACATGGGGGCGAACTGCTCGCCGCGCGGTCCGAGCGGCGCGAACATCACCAGCTCGACGCCGTTGGCCACGTCCTCGTCCGAGATCAGGTTGTCCGGCGGCCGCGCCGGCACCCGGCCGACGTAGTTGTAGTTGGAGTTGTAGACCCCGAACGCGCCGGTCGCCGCCTTCTCCCAGCTCGCGCCGCGATCGATGGTGAAGAACTCGCTGTCGATCAGGCCCATGTCCCACCAGCGCGCCACCAGCTCCGTGAACTCCTTGAAGCGCGGGCTGACGTGGGCGATGTACAGCTCGCCGTCGACGTAGTGGTTGCGGTCCAGTACCATGTTCGGCACGCCGAGCGCCCCTAGGATCGCCCCCCACGGCCACGCACCATAGGGGCCGCCGAGCGTGTATGCGCCGTACGGGATCGTGTCGTTCTGGCCGTTGCCGTCCGGATCGCCGTCCCGGTAGGCGACCAGCAGGTTCTCCAGCCAGTCCAGCGTCAGCGCGTCGTTCTCGTAGTAGTGGATGCCGCGCGCCAGGAAGGTCTTGGTCGCGTCGTAGTCGGGCAGCTCCACGCCCAGCGCGTCCAGCCAGTCCTTGCGGGTGAACAGGTGGAACACCGACGCCATCGAGCTCTCGGCGATGGCGCCCATCGCCATCTGCTCGCCTTCCATGTCCGACGCGGCGTAGATCGTCCAGATCGCCGGATAGCGCTCGTCCATGGCGCGCGCGTAGTCGGGCGCGTAGGTACGCAGCATCTCCTCCGGCAGGCTGCGGATCACCTGGTCCTCGTACAGCGTCAGCGTGTTCAGACAGCACGGCGCCCCGGTGTCCGGGAACTCGCCGGCGGCCACGATGATGCGCTCGCGCTCGCCGTCGAAGCGGGCGGTGCCGTCCAGCGTGATCGTCACGTTGAACATCTCCTCGAGCTGGCCGATCCACCACGACTCGTCGGGCGAGTCGCCCAGCCAGGTGATCTCCAGGTGAGCGTCCTCGGCGGCGGCCATCTCCACTTCGCCCGTTGCCAGCAGAGCCGCGGGAACGGCCAGGGCCAGCATCAGCGCGATCGCTACGGTTCTGTGTCGCATCTGTAATCCTCCTGTCGATGCGGGTGTGTGCCGGCCTGGGCGGCCGGCGTGTAACGTCGTTGCGTTCCGGCTCTCATGCTACAGGGAATCGCTCAGCCTTTCAGCGAGCCGATGAAGATGCCCTTGACCATGTGCCGCTGGATGAAGGGGTAGAGCAGGATGATCGGCCCGATGGTCAGCACCGTGATCGCGGCGCGCACAGACGGCAGCGGCAGCAGGTCGACCTCCTCCTCGAACGACGCCATCTCCAGGCGCACGGCGGTCATGTCCTGCAGCATGCGGCGCAGCAGGAACTGCAGCACGTGCTTGTCGCGGCTCTTGGTGAAGAGCATGGCATGGAACCACTCGCCCCAGTGACTGACCGACGCCCACAACACCACCACGGCGATGACCGGCGCGGACAGCGGCACGACGATGCGGGCCAGCACCTGCAGGTAGTTGGCGCCGTCGATCAGGGCCGCCTCCTCGTAGGCCAGGTCCAGGGTCATCAGGAAGTTGCGCATGATCACGATGTACCAGCCCTGAACCATCACCGGGAGCACCAGCGCCAGCCGCGTGTCCATCAGGCCCAGCTTGCGCACCAGGATGTAGAGAGGGATCAGGCCGCCGCCGAAGAACAGGGTGATCACGACGTACAGCGTCAGCACCGTCCGTCCCGGCAGGTCGCGCTTGGACAGCGGATAGGCCATCAGCAGGGTGCAGGCCAGGGTGAGCACGGTGCCAAGCACGACCCGCAGGATGGAGTTGAGGTAGCCGACGCGGACGTTGCCGTAGCTGGAGACCGAATACTGGTAGGCGTAGGTCGACCAGTTGTCGTTCCAGAACTTGAATCCCAGGTGCACCAGCTCCTGCGGGCCGGCGAAGGAGGTCAGGATCAGCCGCCAGAAGGGGTAGACGATGGTGAAGCAGAACAGCAGCAGTACCGTCACGTTCAGAACGCTGAAGGCCGACTCGCCGAGCGTGCGTCGCCGCAGCCAGGAGCCGCCGCGGCCGACGGCGGGAGCCCGCGGCGTCAGCTCACCAGATGCCATACTGGTTGTACCGCTTGATGATCAGGTTGGCGCCCACCAGGAGCGTCACGCCGATCAAGCTCTTGAACAAGCCGACTGCGGCGCCGAGGCCGAACTCGCCGCGCAATATGCCGACCCGGTACTCGTAGGTATCCAGGATGTCGGCCACCTCGTAGACCAGGGGGTGGTAGAGATTGAATATCTGGTCGAAGCCGGCGTTGAGCAGCCGCCCGATCTGGAAGATGAAGACCACGGTGATCACCGGCACCAGGGACGGCAGCGTGATGTGCCAGGCGATGCGCACGCGGCCGGCGCCGTCCAGGGCGGCCACCTCGTACAGCTCCGGATCGATGGTGGAGATCGCCGCGAAGTAGATGATGCTGCCCCAGCCGATCGCCTGCCAGATGTGCGTGACCACCAGCATCGCCCGGAAGAACTCGGGGTCGGCCAGCAGGTCGGGCACCCGTTCGGCGCCCAGCAGGTGCGCGAAGAAGAAGGGGACGCCGCGCTGCGGGGAGAGCAGCTCCTCGATGATGCCGGCCAGTACCACCCACGACATGAAGTGGGGCAGGTAGGAGATCGACTGGATGGTGCGCTTGAGCGAGGACGTGCGGACCTCATTGATCAGGATCGCCAGCAGGATCGGCGCCGGGAAGGCGAAGACGATCTTGAGGACGCTGATGATGACGCTGTTGCGCACGATCCGCGGGAAGAACGGGTCGGTGAACAGGTCGCGGAAGTGCTGGAAGTCGTTCCAGGGGCTGCCAAGGATCCCGAGGTGGTACCGGAAGTCCTTGAAGGCGATCAGGATCCCGTAGATGGGGATGTAGTGGAAGACGAACAGCGCGGCGACCGGAATAACGCAGAACCCGTAGAGCATCAGGTAGCGGCGCGCCCTGCGGAGGCGCTCGCTGCGCAGCGCGCGAAGGGTCCTGCGGTCGAGGGTGCTGGCCGTGCTCATGACGGGAGGGGAGGGCGGATCCACCCTTTCTACGGGCGTGCGCCGGTACTGTCAATACGGGTTGCGTCTGGCATGCGTGTCCGCGGTCGGGTACGGTTGCCCGCGATGACGGAATCGGAGTGGTGGCGGCTGCTGCCCGAGGAGTGGCGCGAACGTCCCGAATTCGCCTGGGTCGCCGACGATCCCGCGCTGCCGCGCGTGCTGCTGCTGGGTGACTCGATCTCGATGTCCTACACGGCGGCGGTGCGCCGGCTGCTGGCCGGCGAGGCCTGCGTGCATCGCGCGCCGGCCAACTGCCGGTCGACCCGCAGCAGCCTGGCCGAGCTGGACGGCTGGCTCGACGACGGCCGGTGGCGGGTCATCCACTGCAACTGGGGCATCCACGACATCACCCAGGTGCAGGCGGCTGGCATCCAGCAGGTCGGGATCGAGGAGTACGAGCACAACCTGGAATCGCTGTTCGACCGGCTGGCGGCGACCGGCGCGGCGCTGATCTGGGCGACCACGACGCCGGTTCAGGAGGGCACGCCGTCGCGATCGCCCGCCGACGTGGTGCGCTACAACCAGGCCGCCGCCCGTATCGTCGCGGCGCGCGGGATCGGCGTCGACGATCTCTACGCGCTGGCGCTGCCTCGCATGACCGAGCTGCAGCCGCCGCGCAACGTCCATTTCACCGATGCCGGCGCCGAGGTGCTGGCCGCCCAGGTGGTGCGCTCGATACGGGACGCGCTGGAGGCGACGTCAACGAATATGGGAGGAATCACGTGAACGACCTCAGAATCGGCGCGCAGCTCTTTACCGTGCGCGGCCACACCGACACCGCCGCCGACGTGGCGGAGACCTTCGCCAAGGTTCGCGCCGCCGGGTACTCCGGCGTGCAGGTGTCAGCCTTCGGTCCGGTCGACCCGGCCGACGTGGCGCGACTGGCAGGCGAGCATGGCCTGGAGATCGCGGCCACGCACTTCGGGTGGGACGAGTTCCTCACCGAGACCGATCGCATGATCGACATCCACCAGCGATGGGGGTGCCGGCACGCCGCCATCGGCGGCCTGCCGGAGGAGTACCGCGAAGCCGGTGGGATAGCGCGCTTCGCCGCGGAGCTGGGACCGGTCGCCGAGCGGCTGGCCGCGGCCGGCATCGACTTCTCCTACCACAACCACAATCACGAGCTGGTTCGATCCGGCAGCCGCACCTGGCTGGCCGAGCTGTACGACGGGGTGTCGGCGGAGGCGCTGAAGGCGGAGCTGGACGTCTACTGGCTGGTGGCCGGCGGTGCCGACCCGGTGCAGTGGATCGACGATCTGCGCGGCCGGCAGACCATCGTCCATTTCAAGGACATGGCTATGGCGCCGGACCGCACGCAGCGCTTCGCGGAGGTCGGCGAGGGCAACCTCAACTGGCCGAAGATCGTGGCCGCGTGTCGGGTAGCGGAAATCGAGTGGGCGTTCGTGGAGCAGGACGACTGCTACGGCCAGGACCCGTTCTCTTGCCTGAAGACAAGTTACCGCAACCTGCGCGCCCTGGGGCTCACCTGACCGGCTACTTCCGGTAGTAGCGCGCCACTGTCTCCTCGACCTTAGTCTTGGCCTCGATCAGCGCCGGGCGGCCGCTCCGGTTGACCTCGGCGGCGCGCCGGATCGCGGGGCCGAGCTGATCCGGGGTCGTGACCACCTCCGCGTGGGCGCCCAGCCCCTCGGCGATCTTGGCGTAGTCACCGCCCAGGGCGTTGGTGCCGTAATGCTCGCTGGTGTAGGGCATGTAGCTGTCGTAGTGGGTCATGACGCCGTTGTTGAGCACAACGGTCATGATGCCGATGCCGTTTCTCGTCGCGGTCTCGATGTCCAGGCCGGCCATCCCAAACGCGGCGTCGCCCATCACGTTGACGACCTGCCGCTCGGGCGCCGCCAGCTTGGCGCCCAGCGCCAGGCCGAGCCCGTAGCCGAGCTGCGTGGACTTGCCCCAGCCGATGTAGGAGTGGGGCGTGTCGGCCGGCCAGAACGGCACGAACTGCTCGCGCGGATAGCCGGAGTCGTGGGTGACGATGGCGTTGCGCGGGTCGATGGCGCGGGTGAGTTCGGTGAGCACGCGGTAAGGGCTGATCGGCACCTCGTCCGAGCGCAGGTGTGGCGTCCACTCCTTCATGAACTCCGCTCTGCACGAGGCCACCTCATCGGCCACGCCGTCGCGGCCGGCGGGACCGTCCGGCCCCGCCTGGCGTCGCACCTCATCGAACAACTGCCGCAGCACCAGCCGGGCGTCGCCGATCGCGCCGTAGTCGATGGCGTGCTCCTTGTTGAGGTCCTCGATGGCGTTGGTGACCTGGGCGAGGGGAACCCCGGACGGCAGCGGTGCGTTGAACGTGGTGGTGGTGAAGCCGGCGCCGACGCCCAGCACGAAGTCGGCCTGCTTCAGGAAGCGGTGGGCCATCAGCGTGGCGGAGTTGGCGCCGGTGCCTAGGGCGAGCGCGTGGCTCTCCGGGAAGGCGCTCTTGCCGGCCAGCGTCGTCAGTACCGGGATGCGCGTCAGCTCCGCGAACTCGATCAGCTCCCGGTACGCTTCCGCGTAGTGGACGCCCTGGCCGACGTACAGGACCGGCGCCTGCGCCTTGAGGAGGGCGGTCACCAGGTCGCGCACGTCGTCCGGGTCGGCGGTGGAGCGGTGCACCTTGACCGGCCGGTAGTCCAGGTCGTCGCCATACTCGGCGGTGCCCAGGTCGGAGGGGATCTCGACCAGCACCGGCGCGGGCCGGCCGTGCTTGAGCCGGGTGAACGCCGTGCGGAAGTGGCCGGGAACCTGGGCGGGATCGGCCAGGTAGCCGCACCACTTGGTGATGCCGCCGTAGTTGCTCACCGCGTCGAAGCCGGGGTGGGCGCCGAACCGGTCCCGCTCGGCTCCGCCGGGGAGCACCAGGAACGGCACGTTGTCCGCGTAACCCTGCGCCACGCCGCCGAAGGCGTTCTCGGCGCCGGGGCCGCGCTGCATGGTGAACACGCCGATGCGGCGGCCGTTCATGACGCGGCTGTAGCCGTCGGCCATGTTCACGCCCGCCCGCTCCTGGCGCGTGATGATCGGCCGGATGCCTTCCCTTCCGGCGGCCTCGATCAGGTTCTGCATCGGAAAGGCGGCCATCCACTCCACGCCCTCGGCCTTGAGGATCTTCGCTATCGCGGCATCACAGTCCATGCGCGCATGCTACAGGGTCGATCGAGGGTTGTCCGTTCCGGCCGGGGACGATTCGCCTTCGAGTGGGATGGTGTTGATCCCGATGCACTCGTGGCGCATCCTCGAATCGGGGTGAGAGCACTCCATGGCCGGAAGAAGCGCGGCAAACCCTGAACGCCGCGTTGGTCGACCGATCTCCGCAACCGGCCGCGCTCGGGAGTGCCATCCATGCCCGCTTCGCGCCCCTGGGCGGTGTGGATCTCGATACGCTACCGCGCGAGCCGCTGCGAGAATCGCCCCGGTTCGACTGAGCCCTCGCGTTGTCGGGCTGCCTGCCGCGAGGTACCGTAGATGCGATTGCTGCGGTGGTGGCGATGGAACCCAAGGAGGTTCTTGTGGACTACAAAGTGCCGCTCGTAATGACTCCGCAACCTGAAGGTGGCTACACCGTGACGTCGCCTTTATTGCCGGAGTTGATCACGGAGGGGGATTCCATTCGTGATGCAACGGAGAACGTAAAGGATGCTCTGGCTGCCGTGATCGAGCTTTACGAAGAACTCGGACGATCGCTGCCTGAAACCACACAGGTACCCATGAATAGCGGCCCAGTGTGGTTTGAGACCGTGATTTCCACTGCGTGAGGTATCGGGAGGCTGCGCGCAAGCTGACGCTGCTCGGATGCCAGGAACGTGAGCGACGGGGTGGCGGGTCTCATCGCAAGTGGTATAATCCCGATTCTCAACGAGCCGCGGTGCTTCCAGATTGGGGTAGCCGCGATCTGAAGGTGGGAACGGTTCGCGCTGCACTTCGACAGTTGGACATCGATTGGCAAGACTTTCGGAATGCGTAGGTCACGCTGGGAGTCGCCCTTCACGTGACGCGATGAACGCGCAGTCGGCGCTGGCTCGGGAGCCGGCAGCGGTGGTGGTGATCGGCAGCTACCTGGTGGCGCTGGTGATCGAGGTGGAGCGCTTTCCCGCCGTCGGCGAGACCGTGAACGGCGGCGGCTACTTCGAAACCCATGGCGGCAAGGGCTCCAACATGGCGGTGCAGGCGGCCCGCCTCGGTGCGCACTGCGTGTTCGTGGGCCGGGTCGGTGACGACGCACGCGGGCAGGCGTTCCGCGCCATGCTGGCCGGCGAGGGTGTGGGCACCGATCACCTGCACCTGCAGGATGAGGTCGTCACCGGGGTCGGCTTCGTGCTGCTCGGCCCCGGCGGTCAGAACATGATCGCCATCGACCGCGGCGCCAACGCGCAGTTCTCGACTGCTGACGTGGACCGCGCCGCGGGTGCGATGCAGCCTCCGGCAACGGTGCTCGCCCAGCTCGAGATCCCGCTCGCCATCGCCATGCGCGGCATGCAACGCGGCCGTGAGGCGGGCTGCACCACCATCCTCAATCCGGCGCCGGCCCAGGACCTGTCGGCCCACGATCTGTCGAACGTGTCGGTGATCACCCCGAACGAGACCGAGGCGCGCGCATGCCTGGGCCTGGGAGCGGGCGAGCGCGCCGACGAGGAAGCGCTGGGCCGCTGCCTGCTGGAACGCGGCTGCGGGGCCGCGCTGCTCACGCTCGGCGAGCGCGGCTGCCTGTGCGTCACAGCCGACGGCAGCGAGCACATCCCCGGCTTCGCGATCCCGGAAGTGGTCGACACCACCGGCGCCGGCGACGCCTTCAACGCTGCGCTCGCGGTCGCTCTGGCCGAGGGACGCGTGCTGCGGGAGGCTGCTCGTTTCGCCAACGCCGCCGCGGCGCTGTGCTGTACGACGCTCGCGACGCTTCCCTCCTACCGCCGCCGCGCGGAGGTGTATGCCTTCATCGAGGAACAGTAATTCCGGTTCAAGGGATGGTGAGCTCGACCGACTGCAGCATCCCCGTTCCGTTCCCGGGATGCGCGAGGTGGACGTAGGTGGCGACGAAGCGGCCGCGCTCGTCGTCGATCGGAGCAAGCGAGGGGCAGGTGGCGAGCTGCGACGGATCAGGCGTGAGCAGCCTTGGCCGGTCCCAGCGCATGCCATCCACGGAGGTGGCGACCGACAGACGAATCCGGTCGCTCCCGTCGCCACGGTGGCTGTGGTGGTTCCAGGCGACCATGAGACCGGCGCCGCGCGCCAGCGGGGACAGAGCGAGCGGTGCCTCTGGGGCGACCAGGGTGGTGACTTCGGTCGGCATGGACCAGGTGGCGCCGCCGTCTGGCGACTCGCTGCGGTAGATGCGATGCGTGGAGGTGGCGGCCAGCAGAAATAGGTGGCCGGGCTCGGACTCCGCCACCGCGGGGTAGCGCAGGCCCGCGCCGGGTCCGGCCAGCAGCGGCCCGTGCCAGCGCCAGGTGCCACCTTCGTCGGTCGAGGTAAGCACTCCTGCCTGTGCGCCGAGGGTGAACGGCAGCATCAGCGCGGCGTTGCCCTGAGCGAGCCGGCCGTTGGCGAGTTGCAGGCCGGGCTCCAGGCCGGGAGCGGCGCGAGGTCGCGACCAGGCGCTTGCGGTCCCGGCGCGGGCCGGCGCGTTGCAGACAGCCGCCGCCACCGCCATGCCGCCCGAGGGATACAGCGCCTGATAGACCAGCAGGATCGCCCCGGAGGGCAGGGGAAGCAGGCTGGGCGCCGTGGCGCCGATGGAGCCGGCTGGCACAAGCAGAGCCGCCGGCCGCGACCAGCCGTCGCCAGCGCTGACCGAGATCGACACTGGCGCCCGCCCGTCGGCGATCGCCGCCAGCAGCCGTCCGTCCGGAAGGGAGATTGCGTCGCTCGCGCGGGCTGTCTCGGCGATCGTTCCGGGCGCCGCCGTCCGCGCGGCCGTCACCGGCCGGCTCGCCTTCGTCCCCGCAGGCTCCGCGGACGGCATGGTGAATCGCCGGTCCCGCGGCAACAGGTAGAAGAAGCGATCGCTCCGCTCCACGCGGGCGGCGCCGCCGTGCGCGGCGCCGGCGAACCGGACGGCGTGCAGGCGAAGCTCCTTGCCGGGGTCCGTGGACTGGTGCGGGTCTTCCTCGAAGCGGAGCTGGTCACCAGGACGGAAGCCCCGGATCAGGAGCTCGTCGCCGTCGTGCTCCTTGAAGCTCCGGAACGCGAGCAGCCGTGGCTCGGGACCGCGTTCGGCGCCGAAGTCGATGACGTGAGGGCCAAGGCCGAGCGTTCGGCTGGTGGCCACGTCAAGGTCGAAACCTGGCTCCCAGCGGTCGGTGCGCAGTTCCAGCGCACCGGTCTGCGACACCATCAGCTTGAGGTCCTCTGCGACCGCCCGGACGTGCGGGGTGGCGACGATCAGGGTGCCGCCGGGATGCGCGCCGAAGCGCGGGGCGGCGACCTCCACCCTCAATGGAGCCGCCAGGTGCAGCGTACCGTCGGCGACCTGCAGGGCGACCGGCTTGCCCTGGAAGCGGTCCGCGCCGGTGAGGACCAGCGTGCCGGAGCCGCCCAGCGTAACGGCTGCCCGAGGGTCGCCCAGATCCACTTCGACGCGGGCTACCGCCACGCGCGCGTCGACGTCGACGACTCCGGCGACCGGACGGTCGAAACAGGCGCGCTCGTCGGGGAGCGGAGGGCGGCCCGCGTCCCAGCAGCGGCCGTCCTGCCAGCTCCCGCCCCGCAAAGCGGTCCAGCGGACGGCCGGCGCTTCGCTCACTCGGCGAGTGTGCTTCGCTGGGCTCACTCCGCCGGCAGGAACGTGAACGAGTAGAGGTCGGCGTCGCGCAGGAAGAAGCGCAGCACGCGCCAGCCGGTGTCTCCGGCGGGCGCCGGCACGCGCGGGTTGCCGCCCCAGCTCACCCCGTGCTGCACGGAGTCGCCGGCGAACGGGTCGCAGGCGTCCCGGCTGCAGGGTTCGATCACCTCGTCGCGGCGGTCGGCCACCTCGACCCGGATCGAGCCGCCGGGGCGGCAGCGGGCGTTGATCGCCAGGCGGCGGCCGGGGCTCATCACCGGCTGCGTGACGACGATGCCCTCGCGCACGGCGTTGGCCGACAGCGAGGCGAAGCCGTGGCGGCGCAGCGTCACCAGGCCCAGACCGCCGGAGGTGCCGGTGGGATTGCGCGCTTCGTCATGGTCCAGCTCCTCGTTCGGCCCGGCCAGGAACCAGTCGTGGTGGTAGTTGAAGCCGCCCTGGTAGAACCAGTGCTCGTCGCCGACGTCGATCGGCTGGCTGAACAGTGACGTCATCCAGGCGTCCCAGTGGCCGGGGCCGCGCGGCGCCAGGAACGGCTGCCGCTTGGCGGCCGGGCGCCAGCGCAGGCCGTCGCGGCTCTGCAGGAGTTGCACCTCCATCGTGTTGTCCACCTTGTGGAACAGGCCCGCCGTGCCCAGGTGCTGGTGTCCGATGCGGAACTGCGACAGGCCGTAGTACCCCTCGTCCAGACCGTCCTCGTCGTCGTCCGGCACCGCGATCAGCAACGGCTCGCTCCAGTGGATGAAGTCGTGGCTGCGGCTCTGCCAGACGCGCCGCTTGTTCTGGGACAGGGGATCGTGCGGCTGATAGGGGTGGAGGAAGCCGTGCGCGCGATAGGGGTGGCGCAGGTTGATCGCGCCCGGCAGGCCGCCGAGGTGGGCGCGGATGTTGACCACGAACTCGCGCGAGTGCTCGTCGTACCAGAGGATGTTGACGTCGCCGGGATTGCCGCCGCGGCTGCCGAAGGTGGGCCGCTCCGGGTACCGTGACCAGTGGATGCCGTCCGGCGAGTGCACGGCGGTGGTGACACGATTGCGGACGTCGCCTTCGAACCAGATGCGGCGGAGCATGCCGCGGAAACGCTCTTCCGGGCTTGGCGGGTACGGGTCGCGCACGACGGTCATGGCGTGGGCGTCGCCGAAGTCGCCGCCGCCCAAGACGATGTTGGTGCGCCGGCCGTCGATCGTGCGCACGTCCAGCTCCGGCTTTTCCCAGTGCACGCCGTCGTTGCTCTGTGCGTACAGCAGCGTGGCGCACATGGCGAAGTTCGCGGGCGGCCGGCTGCCGGGTGACTCGCCCTTGCGGGGATCGCCTTCCTGGTCCTGGTACCAGCATTTGAACAGGCCGTCGTCAGGGTCGCGGATCAGGGTGGTGGAGCCGTAGTAGGCGATCCACAGCCGGTGCTCCCAGGGCCGGTCCTCCGTGAACAGCGGTCCGTCCTGGTATCGCGTCGGCGCATGCCAGCGCCGCGTGGCATCCTGGACGGAGGCGATCAACATGTTGTCGACGAAGAGCTGCGGCTCCACACCGATCGCGAGCAAGGTGCTGTCCCACGCGTGCTGGTGCATGCCGGCAGTCTGGCCTATTGCGGACGTGGTGTCATGATGGACAGACGGAGGAGCCACATGCCTGATCGATCCGTGTACCGAAACGAGATCCACGCCGTCACGGCGGCGCCGTGGAGCCACGCGCACCCGCGCAACGACCACCAGCTCGTCTTCCCGCTGGCAGGCGACCGGCTGCTGTTCGTCTGGTGCTCCTACTACGTGCGGCGCCCGAGCGCGATCGGCCGGACGCCGTTCGCGGAGGACGCCGGCCTGCTCGACGACGCGCCGTGCCAGATCTCCGCGCGCGTGTCGTCCGACCGCGGGCGGACGTGGAGCGACGTGATGACGCTGCAGGAGAACCACGGCGCGAGCAACGTCAAGCATCCCAACCTGCTGCGCCTGCCGAGCGGACGCATTCTGTTCTCCTACACCGAGCGCGACGCGGCGGCGCAACGGTTGCGCGTGCGCTTGCGGGTGTCCGACGACGAATGCGAGACCTTCGGTCCGTCGCGCGACATCACGCCGGGACCGGGCTGGTACTTCACCAACGCCGACCACATCCTCCGCCACAGCTCGGGGCGGATCATCCTGCCGTGCCACGCGGGGCCGACTTACGGGAAGGGCGACCACTGGCAGGCGTTCTGCCTGTACTCCGACGACGAGGGCGAGACGTGGCGCGAGAGCCGGGTTAAGATGGATCTTCCGAAGCGGGGCGCCGAGGAGCCTGCGGTGATCGAGCGGCGCGACGGCTCGCTGCTGGCGGTGCTGCGCACCTCTCTGGGCAAGCTGTACCGCGGCTGGTCGACCGATGCCGGCGAGACCTGGAGCATGCCCGAGGCGACCGAGCTCGACTCGCCGTCGGTGGCCACCTGTATGAAGCGCATGCCGGGCGGCGACCTGCTCCTGATCTGGAACGACACGCCGCCGTACGCGGCTTCGATTCCCGGTTCGGGGCTGACCCACCAGCCGCGCAATCCGCTGCGCAGCGCGATCTCGGAGGACGACGGCGAGACGTGGCGCAACCGGCGGACCATCGAGGACCGGTTCGGCTACGACAACGCCTATCCCTCGGTCACGTTCGTCGGCGACGAAGCCGTGGTCGGCTACTACACGACGGTGAAGTCGGGCGTGCGAGGGATGCTGGGCGAGGTGAAGCTGAAGATCTATCCGCTCGCCTGGTTCTCCCAAGTGGAGCCGCACCCGGAGCGGTGACGGTCCTCGTCACCGGCGCCAGCGGGCGGATCGGCCGCCACGTCACCGAGCGGCTCGTGGCCGGTGGCCGTGCGGTGCGGGCGCTCATCCTGCCGGGCGACCCCCGCCGGCCCCTGATCGAGCGGCCCGGTGTGGACTTCATCGAGGGTTCTCTGCTGGACCGACTGGGCCTACCGGGACGCCACTTTCAATCCTGGGTGCTCACCAGATCGGCGAGTACGACCTCTCGTATGGTCTCACCGACGAGCTGCTGCGCTGGCAGGACCCGGCAAGCGGCGCCTTCGCGAACGACCGCCTGCCCGACGGCTCGATGTCGGACGACATGGACGTTCCGTACGCGTGCGGTCCCGGCTTCGCGGCGCTGGCGATGGGCCGGCTGGACGCGGCGCGGCGGGTCGCCGGCTTCCTGCGCGCGATCTGGGATGCCCAGACGCTGGATGCCGGGGAGGGACTCCCCGGCCGGTTCTATTCCTTCTGGTCGCGTTCGCGCCAGCGGACGATCGTGCCGTCGGACCCCGACTTCAAGCCGGACATGGTCGTGGAGAACGCCGCCGACTGGATGCAGAGCTGGACGGTCGGCGGCATCGGCGCGGGCTTTCTCTGCCGCCTCTACCTGGCCGATCCCGACCCGGCGGCCATCGAGCGGGCCCGGCGGTACCAGGTCTTCTCGATGGCCGCCACCGATGCCCAGTTCAAGTACCCCTCGGTGTGCAAGTCGAGCTGGGGCAGCGCGCTGCTGTACCAGGTGACCGGCGAGGAAAACTACCGCCGCTGGGCGATGCGGATGGGAGACTGGTACGTGGCGACCCAGGAGGAAGAGGGGTACTGGCACCCCTGGGTGGAGCGGATCGAGCCCGACCGCATCTGGCTCACCCTGGAATACGTCATGCACCTCGACACGCTGATCGCGGCGCTCGCTTCGCGACCGGGTTGAACAAAGACGATGGGTTGATCTGCTCACCAGCGACCGGTGCTCGCGAGAGTGCGGCAACGCTCCAGAGTCCGGCTCAGGCTTGGCGCGTGTGCGCCCGCGCGTTCCGGATTCCATCGTTCGCGAACGTACTCCCCCATCATCGAAACGTACTCCGGTCCGACTGAGCGAACGTCGCCTTCCGCCGGGACCATGCCTTCGCGGATAGCCCTGCTTCTCGAACGCCGGGCGAGCGCAATCATTCGTGCCTTCGGTTCGCTCTCATCTTCCGGAGGATGCGGAATTGCCGCCATCGAGATGCTGAGAAAACGCGCGAGCGACGGTCGATCCGCCAATAACCACGCTTCGATGGAGCGCACGGCTATCCTGAAGCACATACCCGAGGCGGCGTGAGGAAGAAAGTCTCTCAGACGAATGGGAGCGCAATCCACGCGGTCCAGGTCACAGACCGCAAACCAACATGACCTGTTCGCTGCTTGGTTGAACTTTTCCAGGTATGTCTTGAAAGCAGGCAAGCTCCTCCGGTAGAAAACGCCAGCCTCAAGCGACGAAGCGGCAAAGACCCGTCGGACCACGGTCTCGTCGAGCACCCCTTCCACCAGGCAGCTTACCGGCTGGGGGAGCATCAGAAGTCGAACGCGAGCTGGTCGGCGCTCTTCGGAGCGGCGCGAGGCATGATCGCTTCACCCGGCGTGAGGTTCTGCTCGACCAACCGACGGACCTCGTCGATATCGGCAGCCCTTTGAATGGTGGTTCCTTCGTCTTCGGGATTGAGCAGGAAGACCTCCTGCAGGTCGATCCCCTCGTCATCGAGCAGGGCAGCCGAATGGGTTGTCATCAGAACCTGCCGGCCGGACTTGCGGTGCATGCCCGCCATGATGCCCGCCAGTCGCGAGACGAGGTAGTCGTGCAGGCTCAGTTCGGGCTCTTCGAGGAGGAGAGGACCGCCTCCCTCGGCAAGAGCCCAGAACAGCCCCAGCAGGCGGAGCGTGCCGTCGGAAAGAGCGGCTTCGCTCTGGCGAGCATCGTGCGCGCGCCAGTGGTTGTAGGTCGCGTTCAGATGCCAATCGCCTCTGGTGTCTCTCTCCAGATCGAATCGTTCGAAGTGAGGTACGGCAGCGCGCAGGGCTGCCTGGATCTTGCGTAGTCTGGCCTCGCGCGTGCGTCGATTCGTGTCCGCTATGTGCTCCAGCAGGTCGGAGCCGTACGGGTCGTCGCGGTAGTCGCCGTTGCGCCTGCGTTCTCGGACGATTTGCGGAACCAGATGCAGATACCGGATGGATCCGAAGAACGCTGCGAGCGGACGGAATCTCTGGTTTTCGCTGACCTGTTCCAGGTGGGTCTGCGTCAATCGCTCCGGGTCGGACTCGTCTTTCTTGTCTGGTCGATCGAGTATGGGTGCGTCATTCAGGCGAATACGCTCCCGTTCCACGACCGGACGATGGCTCTGTGGATGGTTACGGAAGTGAAGCTCGTACGACCACCGTGAACTCTGATCGCGTGGACCGGCATCGATGGAGATGCGAACGCCTCGAAACTGTCTTGCGTGCAGCGACCGCACCTCTCGCATGCCGCCGCGCAGGGAAACGGCGTCGTCGAGACCCATGGCGGCCACGTCGCGCATGAACCGCAGAGCATCGAGGATGTTCGACTTGCCGGAGGCGTTCGGACCGACGAAGAACGCCCGGCCTCGGAGGGGCAACGAGGTTTCGTGGCTGAAGTTGCGCCAGGCGGTCATCGACAGGCGCGAGATGTTCCAACGGCGAAAGTCAGCGCGCTCGGCCACGGGGCAACGGTACGCGTATGTGGCGCCGCGGGCAAGCTCCGGCTATCATGCGGTGAACCACTCTCGGAGGCAGCATCGATCCGCTGCCGGCTGGAGCCGGTCAAGAAGGTGGCGCGGATGATCAAGCGCCACCTGGACGGGATCCTCACCGCCGTCGTGGACAAGGTGACCAACGCTCGGGCCGAGTCGATCAACGCCGGGATTCAGAAACTGAAGTACTCAGCGCGAGGGTTGCGCAACCGCAAGCGATTCCGCAACGCCATCTACTTTCACCTCGGCGGTCTTTGATCTCTACCCCGCCGGTGTCACCCGGTGATCGCCCTTTCCACACGAATTCCTGAAGACCCCTCAACCCTTGATCGAGCCAAGGAGGATCCTTTTCGTGAAGTATTCTGGATCCACGGATAGACCAGGATGATCGGCCCGGTGGCGACGATCGCGGCCGCCATTGCCAGCGACTTCGGGGTGATGATCAGGTCGATCTCCGTGGCGTTCTCGGCCATGTACGCAAGCTCCTGCTCCGTCATGTAGGCTTGGCGGATCAGCCGCTGCAGATACGTCTGCAGCGGAATCAGGTGGTCGTCGAACACGTAATAGGCGCCCCGGAACCAGTCGTTCCAGTGGTTGACCGCCTGGAACAGGCCGATGGTCGCCAGCACGGCCATGGACAGCGGTACGACGATCTTCGTGAAGATGAAGAAGTGGTTCGCGCTGTCTATCAGGGCGGCCTCGATCAGGCTCTCGGGAATCAAGGTCTGCATGACGGTCTTGATGATCACGAAGTTCCAGGCCAGGAACAGGTGCGACAGCACGTACACCCAGAACGTGTTGAGCAGGCGCAGATCGTTGATCAGCATGTAGGTCGGGATCAGGCCGCCTTGAATAGGAGCGTGATGAAGAACATCGTGATGAACGGCTTGCGGATGCGGAATTCCTTGCGCAACAGCGCGTACGCCGCCATGCCGGTGACCAACAGGTGGGACGGCACGTGCGCGGCGATGCGAGCCACGCTCAGCAGGAACGTGCGCAGCACGGCGCTGTCCTGCAGGGTCAACAGATAGTTGACCAGGGTGAAGCGGCGCGGCCAGAAGTACACGCCGCCGAAGGCCGTGTCGCTCGGGTTGTTGATCGACAGGATCAGGGCGTACCAGAACGGGTAGAGGGTGACGCCGATCAGCAGCACCATCAGGCCGTTGTTGAGCACCTGGAACGCCTTTTCCGGACGGGAGAGGATCTCGGCCGTGCAACCGTACCCGACCTGGTCTACCAGATCCCCGAGCCGCCGAAGCGCTTCGACAGCGCGTTGGCGGTCAGCACCAGGACCACCGAGATCACCGAGTCGAACAGGCCCACCGCGGTGGTCAGGCTGTGTTCGGGATCGCCAGCACCAGCAGGATGGTGATGGTCGGCACCAAGCCGGGCAGGGTGATGTGGCGCACCTGCCGGAAGCGGCCGGCGCCGTCGACGATGGCAGTCTCGTAGAGCTCGGTATCGATGGTCGAGAGCGCGGTCAGGTAGATGATCGTTCCCCAGCCGACGCCCTGCCAGATGGCGGTCAGGACGATCATGGGGGCGAACAGGCCGGGCGTCCCCAGGAACGCCATGGGCTCGCCGATCGTGGCTTTAAGGACCTGATTGACCGGTCCCGTATCGATCGACAGGAGCTGGTCGAACAGCCCGGCGATGATCACCCACGACACGAAGTGGGGCAGGTAGCTGATGGTCTGCGTGGTCCGTTTGAACCACCTGATGCGCATCTCGTTGATGAGCAGCGCCAGGATGATCGGCGCCGGGATGCCGAAGACGAGCTTGGCGGAGGCGATGACGACCGTGTTTCGCATCACCTGCCAGAACGACGGATCGCCGAGAAAACGGAAGTAGCGGTGCCAAGGGTCGGCGAGCGGGCTGAACCAGATGCCCCCTGCCGAAGTCCAGCTCGCGGATCGAGAAGGTGATCCCGTAGATGGGGATGTAGTCGAACACGATGACGGCGACCGTGGCGGGGAGCACCATCGCCAGCAGGCGCCAGTCGGACACGTACCGCTGCCACCACGTCTTGCAAACGGTCGCCGGCGAGGCGACGTGCGGATCCGCTGCCGCGTCGCCGGCGGTGCTCATGGACGTTGACCGGCCAGGAGGCGCTTGCGTCGATCGCCCTCGCGCGCGGGCGGGCGGTAAGGGCAGGGTGGGTGAGCATGGCCCCAGATGCGATGGTATCCATCGCCCGCCGCTCCGGCGCAACCCGGGGACTCGACGCGGGTCTGGACTTAGAGGTCCGCGTACGAGTCGTCCTCGGCCAGGCGCAGCATGGGCCGGTCAAGGGGCTCCGGATCGACGGTGCGCGCGGCCACCGCGTCCGTGTCGATCTCGAAGCCCAGCCCCGGGCCGGTGGGGAGCTCCAGGAAGCCGTCTACCAGGCGGAGCGGCTCGCGGAACAGCCCCTCGCCGCGCTGCAATCCTCCTTCCATGACCAGGAAGTTCGGGATCGCGGCGCACACGTGCAGCGACGCGGCGATCCCGACCGGGCCGCCGTTGGCGCCCGAGTGTGGGGCCAGCGCCAGGTAGTGGCTTTCGGCAAGAGCGGCGATCTTGCGCATCTCCAGGATGCCGCCGCAGGCGCGGATGTCGGGCTGCAGTACGGCCGCCGCCTCGCGCTCGACCACTTCGCGGAAGCCCCAGCGGGTGATCTGCCGCTCGCCCACGGCGATCGGCACCGGCGTGGCCCGCGCCACGCCCACGAGCGCCTCCACGTTCTCCCAGTGGCAGGGCTCCTCGGCGAACAGCAGCCGGTACGGCTCCAGCTCGCGCAGCAGCACCCGCGACATCGCCGGACTCAGCCGGCGGTGCAGGTCGATGGCGATGTCCACGCCGTCGCCGACCTCCTCCCGCACCGCGGCGACCGTGCGCACGGTCGGCTCCATGCCGGCCGGCGGCTCCAGGAAGCGCCATGGCTTGCGCTCGGAGACCATCTTCAGCGCCGTGAAGCCCTGATCGACCAGATCGCGCGCCCGTCGCGGTTCGCGGCATCCGGCGTAGACGCGCACGCGATCGCGCACGGGGCCGCCGAGCAGCCGCCACACCGGCTCGCCGAGCGCCTTGCCGGCGATGTCCCACATCGCCATCTCCAGGCCGCTCAGCGCGCCGACCAGGATCGGCATCGCCCGCGCGTAGCTGGTCCGGTACAGCACCTGCCAGTGGTCCTCGATCCGGAACGGGTCGCGCCCGACCAAGTAGCCCGTGAGCTCCTCCACCGCGGCCATCACCAGCCGCCGGTGGCCGTAGCTCAGCGGCTGCCCGTAGCCGGTGATGCCGGCGTCGGTGGTCATCTCCAGCAGCAGTGACCCGTCGTCGAGCGGGAAGGTGCGCGTGCCGGTGATCTTCAGCGTTCGCATGGTTCGCCTCCTCGGCCGGCTATACTACCCGGCCGGATGGAGTATCGGCGGCTCGGCCGTACCGAACTGCGTGTGTCGGCGATCGCGCTGGGCTCGGGCGGGCCGAACCGCTTCGGCCAGCACACCGGGGTCCCGGAGCCGGACATCCACCGGCTGGTGCAGCATGCGCTCGACCTGGGCATCAACCTGTTCGACACCTCGCCCGGCTACGGCGACAGCGAGCTGATCCTGGGCAAGGCGCTCGCGGGCGTCCCGCGCGACCGCTACCACCTCAGCACCAAGGTCGTGATCGACGACGCCGTCTCCGGTGAGCACCCGGCTCCCGTCGAGCAGGTGGCCGCCAGCGTGGAGGCGAGTCTTCGCCGCCTGCGGGTCGATCACGTCGACGTGCTGCTGCTGGCCGGCTGGCCGCAGCCGGGCGCCTATCGGCGGATCGTCGAGGAGACCATTCCCGCGCTCAGACGGTTGCAGCAGCAGGGCAAGTTTCGCTTCCTGTCGTCGAGCGAGGTGTCCGCCTACGACGGAGCCCATGCCTACCTGACGCGCGGACTCCGGGACGACCTGTTCGATTCCGTGATGGTCGCCTACAACATGATCAACCAGTCCGCCGAGCGCGAGGTGTTCCCCCTGTGCCGGGAGCGCGACGTGGGTACGCAGGTGATGTTCGCCGTGCGCCGCCTGTTTCCCGATCCGGTGCGCGTGGACGAGACGCTGGCGGAGCTTGCGCGCAAGCGGATCGTCGCCGCCGGCGCGCTGCCGCCCGGCGACCCGTTCGGCTGGCTGCTGGACGGCCACACCCCGGATCTGATCAGCGCGGCCTACAAGTTCTGCGCCGCCCACCCGGCGGTGAGCACGGTGATGACCGGGACCAACGACATCCGTCACCTGGAGCGGAACGTCGCCGCCGTCACCGGCCCTCCGCTCCCGGACGAGGTCATGCAGAGGCTGGGGGCCACCTTCTTCGGCGTGACCGAGGTGATCGGCAATTGAGTTCCGCCTCGCGGCCCAACGTGCTGCTCATCACCACCGACCAGCAGGCCGCGCTGGCGGTGGGCGCCGCCGGCAACCCCGACCTGTTCACGCTCGCCATGGACGCGCTCGGCGAAAGCGGCGTGCGCTTCGAGCGCGCCTACTGCACCTTTCCGCTGTGCACGCCGTCGCGCGCCAGCCTGTACACCGCGCGCATGCCGCACGAGGTCGGCGCCGACTACAACAATAAGCCGATCGCGCCCGAGTTCCGCTCCGGCGAGCTGGGCAACCTGATGGCAGACGCCGGCTACGACTGCGGCTACGGCGGCAAGTGGCACGTGCCGGAGATCGAGATCGGCGAGGGACACGGCTTCCGCAAGATCTGCGGCTTCGACGACTGGACGCTCGCCGACCGCTGCATCGACTTCCTGCGCACGCCGCGCAGCGCCCCGTTCTTCCTGGTCGCCTCGTTCGACAACCCGCACAACATCTGCGAGCACTCCCGCCGGCAGCGGCTGCCGTGGGGGCCGGTGCCGCACGCGCCGATCAGCGAGTGCCCGAATCTGCCGGCAAACTTCGAGGTGCCGGCCTACGAGCCGTCCCTGATCAAGCACGAGCGCGCCATGAAGCCGGCCGCGGAGCTCACCGAGGACGAGTGGCGGCTCTACCGGCACACCTACTACCGCCTGGTCGAGAAGGTCGACGCCGACGTGGCCCGTATCATGGCCGCGCTCGAAGAGGCCGGTCACGGCGCGGACACCCTGGTGATCTTCACCAGCGACCACGGCGACGGCATGGGCGCGCATCGCTGGAACCAGAAGTGGGTGCTTTACGACGAGTCGACCCGCATACCGCTCATCGTCAGGCCGCCGGCCGGCTGCCCGGCGCGCGTGGACGACGAGCACCTGGTCTCCAACGGGCTCGACCTGCTGCCGACGATCTGCGACTACGCGGGCGTGCAGCCGCCTGCCGATCTGCGCGGCCGGTCGCTGCGGCCGCTGATCGACGTCGGATCGGGCTTCCGCGGGGCGGCGTGGCGCGATCACGTGGTCGCCGAAACGTCCTTCGGTCCGCACGCCGGCGCCGCGCAGCAGGCGCGGATGGTGCGTACCGCGCGCTACAAGTACTGCCTGTACGGCAGCGGCAGGAACCGCGAGCAGCTCTTCGACCTGGAGCAGGACCCGGGCGAGATGGTCAACCTGGCCGTGGAAGCGCGCTACGCTGGCGAGCTCGCGCGGCACCGCGCGCTGCTCAAGGCATGGATCGAGGAGACCGGCGACCGCTCCTGCATGACCGGCCCGCACCAAGGGTATCAGGCGCTGGTGCCCGGTTACGAGAACGAGCCCCCGGAAGAGTAATGGCCGTCAGCGGTCCGGAGGCGCTGCTCGGCGTCTGCCGAGATCACGCCTCCGGGACAGGATCCGGCTCGGGCAGGACGAAGTCCCAGGGATTCACCAGCGAGACCCCCGTGACTTCGTAGTCGCTCACGTTGCGTGTCGCGACTTCCATCCTGTGCGTCCTGGCGATCGCCGCGATCTGCCCATCGGCGACGTCCATCGGCCTGCCGGCTCGCTCGGCGTCGGCTGCCAGATCGCCGTAGGCTGACGCGGCACGCTCGTCGAACGAGAATATCCGGCCCAGGAAGTGGTCGCGGGTCTTGCTCCAGAATCGGAGCAAGCTCGATCGCCTGCGGCCGGTCGGCAGCCGTACGATTCCGAATCGAAGCTCTGCGAGGGCCGTCGTCGGCACCGCGAGTAGCGGCTCGTGCTGCTCGTACCACGAGGTGACCTGAGGCGCCGGCCAGTTCCGCGTCAGTTCGGAGAGGACGTTGGTATCGAGCAGGATCACAGATCGACCGGCCTCTGCTTCTGTTTGTGTTCCCGAATGTATCGGTCTATGTCTTCACCGGGTTCTATGACGCTCATCAGGTTGTACGGAAACCGCTCGGGCTCTGGGGTCTCCGAGGTATCGTGTGCTGCCTGGTCGAGAATCGATCGGGCGAGCGCTTCGAGGCTACAGCCGCTTCGCTCTGCGCGTTTGCGGAGCCGCTCCTTCGACTCGTCCGATAGTCGTCGAATGGTGATGCTTGCCATGGAAGCCTCCTCCGATCAGAGGAATGATTGCATGCAATCACTTGCTCCGCAAGCCGTCCCCACGAAGCTACCACCGGCCACCTGCATCCGCGCGCGCCGGAGCAATCACTTGGCGAACGGTCGGCAGCCCCCATCTGTATGATCCATGGATGGATCGAATCCGGAAGATCGTGCGCAATGACCGGCGACCATGACCCACTCGCCGGGGTGCGCGGGGGCTACGATCGTTGGTCGGCCGTCTACGACCACGATGCCAACCCGCTGCAAGCCCTGGAGGAGCCACGCGTCCGCGAAGCGCTCGGCGACCCGAGGGGGCGGGACGTGCTGGATCTCGGATGCGGAACCGGCCGGCACACCGCGTGGCTCGTCGAGGCGGGCGCCCGGACTACGGCGGTCGACTTCTCGGCGGGGATGCTGGAGCAGGCCCGGGCGAGGGTCGCCACCGGCGACGTCCGCTTCGTCACCCACGACCTGCACGAGCCGTTGCCCTTCGCGGACACGTCGTTCGATGCGGTGGTGAGCGGACTCGTCCTCGAGCACCTACGGGATCTCCACGCATTCTTCGCCGAAGCACATCGGGTCCTGCGCGCGGCCGGCCGCGCGGTCGTATCCGCGATGCACCCGGCGATGTTCCTGCGCGGGAGCCAGGCGCGCTTTACCGACCCCGTCTCCGGGGAGGTGGTCATGCCGGGCAGCCTTCCCCATCGGATCGGAGAGATCGTCATGGCGGCAGTCGGCGCGGGATTCGCCCTGTGCGGTGTGGGGGAGTACGCCCCGGATGCCGACTTCGCCGGGCGTTACCCGCGCGCCGAACGCTACGTGGGCTGGCCGATGCTGGTGGTGCTCGACCTGCGGGCGGGCAGCGATCGCGATCCCCCGAGACGGTAGTCGGGAAAGGCAGCCACGCGACACCGCAGCGTCGGCGGACCGCGGCCAGGGCGCCGCAGGACACCGGGCGCAGCGGCCCTGCCCCGGCTACACACCGCCACGTCGACGACCTCCGCGCGCGGGTCCATCCCGGTCGTCACCGTGTTGATGACCAGCACGTCGCGCCGATCGAGCAACTCGGAAAGGTTGTCCAGCGCAACCAGGACGGCGGCTCCCGTACGGGCCGGCACCTCTGCGAGCACCGGCATCGCGCTGCCGGCGCCCCCGTCTTGGGAAGCCCGCCGTCCGAGCGCCCATCCGATCGCACCGGCGGCATAGAGTGCCAGTGCCGCCGCGACGGCGACGAGGATCCAGAGGACCGTGCTCAACGTGGGCCGCCTTGGACCGCTTCCGCGCCACGCTGCGTCATGGAAGGGGAGGCAGCCGGCGCTCAGCGGCCCTTGCGGGCCTGCTCGGCCTCCGCCGCCTCACGGCGCGCCAGGATGCGCAGGAGCTGCAGGGTGGCCCGGGCGTCCTCGAGAACCCCAGGAGTGTCCGGCGCGGCGATGGCCTCACGCGTGCGCGCAGCGGTCAACTCGATCCACTCGGCGCCCTGGCCGGAGGTGGTCTCCGTATAGCGCCGCATCAGGCAGCCCCAGTCGGGGGCCGAGAGCTTCTTCATCCCATGGCGTTCGGCGGTCTGGGCCAGCATGCGCATGTGGCGAGCGGCGCTGTAGCCCACCACCAGTGTCGCCGCAGCCAGCAGTTCCGCCAGCTCGCCATGCACGGCCGGCCATGGGCGCGCTGGCCGCCGGTTTGTGGCACCGGCCGGGTGGGTCGATGCGTCAAGCCGCACGGCCCCGGTGGTATCGAGTACCGCGGTCTCCACGACCTCCTCGCGCACCCCGGTCCCCGCGGTAGCGGTACCGACGATCAGCACGTCGCGCCGGTCGAGCAGGTCGGAGAGATCGCCCAGATCGACCAGGCGGTCCGCCCGGGCACGTTGCGGGACCTCCCGCGGGCCTGGCTTCGCGTCGATGCCGTGCTCGCGGAGCGCCGACCGCCGGCCGAGCCTCCAGCCGACCGCTCCGGCTCCGTAGAACGCCGCCGCCAGCACCATGGCGACGATGACCCAACCCCCCGGACTCATGGTCGTCCCGACCTCAGGCTGCCAGCCCGGCCAGCAGCGCCTTGATATAGCCGATCGAATAGGCGAGCGCCTGGTGGGCTGTGTCGCCGTCGCCTTCGATCGGCTGCAGGTGGTCGGGATTCAGGCAGCCGTCGAAGCCCACCCGCGCGAGCTCGCCCACGATCCGGGCCATGTTCATGTCGCCGTCGTCGAGCAGCACCTCCTCGAAGCCGCCGGCCGTCGCCAGATTGCCCCGGACGTTGCGCAGGTGCAGGGTGAAGATCCGACCCTTGCGGCCGAACAGGTTGATCTCGTCCATCACCAGCGGCGGACCTCCCGCCTCGGCACGGGTGCCGCAGCAGTACAGGTAGCCCACGTTCGGGCTCGGGAACGTGTCGATCACCCGGTGGAAGCCCAGGGTGCCGAGGGGCGTGTCGGGCAGCGGTGTGTCCGAGGGGTGAATGGCCAGGCGGATGCCGTACTCGTCGGCGATCGGCACCAGCTTCTCGTAGACCGCGCAGAAGCGGGCCCACCATGCCTCCAGTCTCTCGTGCGAGGCCGGATCGGGGTCGCCCGGCCCCAGGTCGCGGCTCTCGCCGCGCGACCGGTAGCCGCCTCGGTGCACGGACTCGTATTTCAGCAGCCGGTGGTTGAAGGTGTCGCCGGCGAAGCGCTGGCGGGCGATCGGGACGCCGGCGTCGGCGAACACGCGCAGCGCCCGGCAGGTGTTCTCAAGCTCGCGCGCGGCGCCGTCACGGCCCAGCATGAACTCGTCGGTGATGTCCGGCAGCGTCACGCGGTTGAAGCTCAGTCCGTACGGCCGCAGCTTGCGCACCAGCGCGGTCACCGCGTCCGCGTCCGGGTAGCCCTGCTCCGCCACGCCGGGAAAGAAGGCCCCGCGGCCCATGTCGATCGCTTCGGCGCCAAGCTGCGTCACCGTACGGAGATACCCGTCGGAAAGGTCGTTGCCCCAGACCGCCACCCGCATCATGGGGCTATCGTACGGCGGGAGACGTGCCGTGGGATACCCTGCAACGATCCGATGCCACGTTACTGCTGTCCCGCCGGATTCCTGCCGATCGCATCTTGATGCATGATGATTGATGCGACAGGATGCCGGCCAATGCGAACGACGCTCGACATCGACGAAGATCTGCTGATGGCCGCCAAGGAGATCGCCAAACGGGAACGCCGCTCGGCGGGGTCGGTGGTGTCCGACTTCGCGCGGCTCGGCATGTCCGCGGCCAACCACGACGAACGGGCCGACGAAGGCGCCGCGGAGTTCGGGTTCAATCCGTTCCCGTCACGGGGTGGCGTGGTGACCAATGAACTCATCGACCGGTTGCGCGAGCAGACAGGTGACTGATGCGCGCGTTGCTGGATGTCAACGTGCTGATCGCGCTGCTGGACGCCGATCACGTCCATCATGACGCTGCGCGGATGTGGTTGAAAGAGCACATCGGGCTCGGCTGGGCCTCATGTCCCATCACTCAGAACGGGGTGCTGCGAATCATGTCGCAGACCAGTTACCCGAACGGCGTGACGCCGGGTGCGGTCGCCCACCGTCTGCGCACCGCCACGCAGACCCGGCATCATCAGTTCTGGCCCGACTCCGTGAGCCTGATCCGCCCTTCCGTGCTGAAGCCGGAGCAGGCGATAACGTCGAAGCAGATTACCGACCTGTACCTGCTGGCGTTGGCCGTCTCCAGAGGAGGGCGTCTCGTGACCTTTGATGTGCGCATCTCGTCCGCGTCCGTCGTTGGTGCGGACCACCGGCACCTGTGCGCGATCCACGATGGCTGACCTTCGTACACCACGCCTTGTCGTGGCCGTAGCGCTCGCCGCGACCCTGGTTGGTGTCGCCGGCGCACAGGATGCGCCACAGGTGGACGACCTGCTTGCCGCCGTCGAACGTGGCGACGCCGACGCCCAGTGGCAGCTCGGGGACGCCTACCACCACGGCCGGGGCGTGACGCAGGACGATGCCGAGGCGCTCCGGCTGTACCGGGCCGCGGCCGTGCAGGGCAGCCCCGCGGGCCAGTGGCGGCTCGGCAACGCGTACTACTACGGATGGGGAGTGGCTCGGGACCGGGCCGAGGCGGTGCGGTGGTACGGAATCGCGGCTGAGCAGGGCAGCGCCGAAGGCCAGTGGCGCCTGGGGAACGCGTACTTCCACGGGCGTGGAGTGACCCAGGACCACGCCGAGGCTGTCCGGTGGTACCGGACTTCCGCCGAGCAGGGATCGCCGGAGGGGCAGTGGCGGCTCGGACTCGCCCACTTCCTCGGCCACGGCGTCGCGCAGGACTTCGCGAAGGCGGCGCGGTGGTACCGGGCCGCGGCCGAGCAGGGCAACGCCGAGAGTCAGTGGCGGCTCGGCAGCGCGTACTACTTCGGCACGGGAGTGGCGCAGGACTTCGCGGAGGCAGTGAGGTGGCTCCGTGCCTCTGCCGGGCAGGGAAGCGCCGAGGGCCAATGGCGCTTGGGGAACGCGTACCATTTCGGCCGTGGCGTGGAGCAGGGCCGTGCGGAGGCGGCGCGGTGGTACCGGGCGGCGGCCGAGCAGGGGAGTGCCGAGGGCCAATGGCGGCTAGGCAGCGCGTATCACTTCGGCGCCGGAGTGCCGCAGGACCATGTGGAGGCGGTGCGGTGGTACCGGGCGGCGGCCGAGCAGGGTAACGCCGAGGGGCAGTGGCGGCTCGGCACGCGGTACGCCACGGGCCGGGGAGTGCCGCTGGACCACGTGGCCGCCTATGCGTGGCTCAACCTTGCCGCCGCCCAGGGCCACGAGGAGGCAGCCGGCAGCCGTGACGGGCTGGCCGAGTCGATGACCGCCGAGCAGGTCGCGGAGGCGCAGCGCATGGCGCGGGACCTGTGGGGCAGAATCGCGGGAGACGCACCGGCGGCTCCGTGACCGTGTGCGGTACGATTCGGGGATGAGGACGCGATGGCGGTAAGTCTCTGTTATCCGGCCGGCCGGCCGGCGTCGACCGGAGCCGGTCAGCGCGGCGTGGTCGACCGGGCCGCCGAGGACCTGGGCCTGAACTCGCTGCGCACCCGGTTCGAGTTGCCGTCGGAGTTCCTGTACGAGCTCAGCACCGACCCGGAGACCATCCGCTATCGCCAGGAGGTGCTGGCCGACGCGGTCGCCTCCGGCGAGCTGCGCACGCTCTTCGCGCAACTTCAGCCGATGGTGCACGAGCTGGCCTACTTCACGAAGACCCGCACGGAGCAGAGCTCGTCGCTGCAGCAGGCGGTGTGGCGGCTGGGCGAGCTGGAGACCTACGTGGCGTGCCTGACGGCGCTGGGCGAGGCGGCGGCGCTGCCGGGCGTGCGCTCGGCGGGGATGCGGGCGCTGGCCGAGTTCGTCCGCAAACGGAAGCAGGACGAGGTCTACCAGCGCCTGGAGGCCGAGCTGCCGGCGCTGCGGGGCGGACTGAAACGGCGCGCGAGCATCACCATCGGTATCAACCTGGACTCGCAGCTCCGCCCGTCGGAGGCGACGCTGCTGCGCGTCCACGACCGCAAATTCGAGGACACGCCCCTGCTCACCCGCCTGTTCGGCGTCTCCAACCCGTTCCGGCCGCTGACCAAGGTGCACCGCACGTCGGCGATGGCGCCGCTGCTCGGCGAGCTGGACCGGGTCATCGGCGCGGTGGCGCGCCCGCTGGCCAAGGCGCTGGGGCAGTTCGTTCAGCTTCAGGTCCGGGACGTGCTGCCGATGGAGCAGGAAATCCGCTTCTACCTGGGCGGCGCGCGTCTGGTGCTGGCGCTGCAGGAGCGCGGCATGCCGACCTGCATGCCGGAGCTGGCGCCGGCCGGCGAGCGGCGGTCGCAGGCGCGCGAGCTGTACGACATCTCCCTGGCGCTGAACGGCGCTCAGGACGAGCCCGCCCGCACGGTCGTTCGCAACGACCTGGACGCGGACGAGGGGGGGCGCATCGCCATCCTGACCGGGCCGAACCAGGGCGGGAAAACCACGTACGTGCGCGCCGTGGGCGTCATGCACGTGCTGGCGCAGGCCGGACTGCACGTGGCCGCGCGGGAGGCGGTGATCAGTCCGGCCGACCGGGTGATCACCCATTTCCCGGCGGAAGAGGGCAACGGCATCGAGGGTGGCAGGCTGGCGGAGGAGGCGCGGCGCCTGGGCGCGATGTTCGGCGACGCCTCCGAGCAGAGCATCGTGCTGTGCAACGAGTCGCTGTCCAGCACCAGCCCGAGCGAGAGCCTGTACCTGGCCGAGGACGTCGTGCGCGCGCTGCGGCTACTGGGCGCACGGGCGATCTTCGCCACGCACCTGCACGAGCTGGGCGAGCGTCTGGAGCGGATCAATGCGGAGGTGGACGGCGGCAGCCTGGTGGTGAGTCTGGTCGCGGGCATCGCCGCGGACAGCGACGGCGCCGACGGCGCGCAGGCCCGGATGCGCCGTACCTACCGCATCGCTCCCGGACCGCCGGTCGGATCGAGCTACGCCCGCGACATCGCCGACCGCTACGAGATCAGCTTCGAGCGGCTGCGGCCGAAGATACTGGCTCGCCGCGGGCGGCCGGCGGAGTCTCCTCCGGGAGACAACGGGCGATGAGCCGCTGGGTGCCGGCGTCGTAGAGGTTGCCTGACCGCACCCGCACGGCGAGCCGCTGACCCGGCCGCGGGGGCTGCGGTCCGCCGTAGCGCGCGACCAGCTCCTGCCATCCGTCGCCCAGGCGCAGATGCAGCACGCTGGCAGCGCCCTCCGGCTGTGCCGCGGTCACCTCGACCTGCAGCACGCCGGCGGTGTCGTGGGACGCCGGGTCCAGCACCGCGACGTTCTCGGCGCGGATGTCCATCACCACCCGTTGGCCGGGGAACAGCGACCCGTCGGGCGAGAAAGGGACCGCCTGGGACGTGCTGCCTTCGGGTTGCAGGGCCAGAGCGCCATCGGCTGCGGAGACGATCTCGCCGCGCAGCAGCGCGCCGCCATGCGCGCCGAACAGTGCGGCCACCGGCACGGTCGCGGGCGTCCGGTAGAGCTCCGCGGGCCGGCCGACCTGGTGGATCTCGCCGGAGAACATCGCGGCCACGCGGTCGCCGAGCGCCATCGCCTCCGCCACGTCGTGGGTGACGTAAAGCGTGGTGGCGCCGATGCGCCGGTGGAGCTGCTTGAGCTCGGTGCGGAGTTGGACGCGCAGCTTGGGATCGACGTTGGACAGCGGCTCGTCGAGCAGCAACACCTGCGGCTGCTTTACCAGTGCCCGGGCGATCGCAACACGCTGCTGCTGGCCGCCCGACAGCTCCTTGGGATAGCGCTGCTCCAGGCCGATCAGCTCCACCACGTCCAGCGCCTGGCGGACCGCCTTCCCGATCCGGCCCCGCCCGGCGCGCCGGATCTGCAGCGGAAACGCGATGTTCTGCGCCACCGTCATGTGCGGGTAGAGCGCGTACGACTGGAACACCATGCCGACGCGCCGCTTGGCCGGCACCATGTCGATCTGCCGCGGCTCGCTGAACACGGCTTCGCCGCCGATCAGGATCTCGCCCAGCACCGGCTGCTCCAGCCCGGCAATAGCACGCAGCATGGTCGTCTTGCCGCAGCCGGAGGCGCCGACCACGACCAGGAACTCGCCTTCCTCCACGTGGAGGGTCACGCCATGCGTCGCGATCACGTCGCCGTACTGGACGGTGACGTGGCGTACGGTGATGTCAGCCACGAGCCGGGATGGTACCACCCCGAGCGACGGCCGCCGACCGGTGGAAAATGTGCGACTCTGTCACGGCGGCAACACCCGCACCGGAGGATCCCTGCCCATGTTGATCGTCGACTCGCACCTCGACATCGCGTACAACGCGCTCGACTGGAATCGCGACCTGACGCAGAGCATCACGGCGGTCCGCGAGGCGGAAGCCGGCATGGGCCAAAAGGGCCGGGGAGCCGGCGTGGTCTGCTTCGAGGAACTGCGCCGCGGCGGGATCGGCCTGATCTTCGTCACCGTGCATTGCCGGCTGGCCTCGCTGGGCATGCGGTTCGCGGGCGTGCGCACGCAGGACATCGCCTACGCCAGGGCGATGGGGGAGCTTGCCTACTACCGGCTGATGGCCTCACGCGGAATCCTGCGCCAGATCCGCGACCGCGCAGGGCTCGACGCCCACCTGGCGGAGTGGGAGCGAGACCCGCAGCAAGCGCCGATCGGCTTCGTGCTGACCATGGAGGGGGCGGATCCGATCGTCGGCCCGGAACAGGTCGGCGAGTGGTGGGACAACGGGCTGCGCATCGTCAGCCTCGTGCACTACGGGGTCAGCTCGTACTCCCATGGGACCCAGGCGCCGGGCGGCCTGACCGAGCGGGGCGGTCCGATGCTGGACGCCCTCGAGCGTGCCGGGATGCTGCTGGACGTGAGCCACTTGGCCGAGCAGGCGTTCTGGGAGGCGCTGGACAGGTTCGGCGGGCAGGTTCTGGCGACCCACAACTGCTGCCGGGCCCTGTGCGACCACGACCGGCAACTGGACGACGATCAGATCCGGGCGCTGGCCGCGCGCGGCGGGGTGATCGGCAACGCGCTTGACGACTGGATGCTGTCGCCGCTCTGGGACCCGGAGGCGATGGACAACACCGGCATCACGCTGGCCACGGTCGCCGACCACATCGACCACATCTGCCAGGTCACCGGCAGTTGCGAGCATGCCGCAATCGGCACGGACCTTGACGGCGGCTACGGAAGGGAGCAATCTCCCGCCGACCTGTACACCATCGCCGACGTGCGCAAGGTGGCGGGAATCCTCAGGGAGCGCGGCTACGGCGACGCGGATGTCGCGAACGTCATGCACGGCAACTGGGTGCGCTTGCTGCGCTCCTCCTGGAGTCAAGGTACCGCATGAATCTCGTCGACACCGGTTTTGTTCTGATCTGCTCGACGCTCGTGTTCCTGATGACACCGGGTCTGGCCTTCTTCTACGGCGGCTTGGTCGGCCGCCACAACACCCTGACGATCATGGCCCAGAACCTGATCTCGCTTGGGGTCGTTACCGTCGTCTGGATCGTGCTGGGGTTCTCCCTGGCGTTCGGCGACAGCATCGGCGGCATCTTCGGGGACCTCAGGTACGGGCTGTTCAAGATCGAAGTGGACGACGTGTTCCCCGGCACGACGATCCCGACCTGGACGTTCTTCCTGTTCCAGATGATGTTCGCGGTGATCACGCCGGCGCTCATCACCGGCGCCTTCGTCGACCGGTTCCGGTTCTCCAGCTACCTGATCTTCATTTCGGTCTGGAGCTTGGTGGTCTACTCGGTACTGGCCCACTCGGTATGGGGCGGCGGCTTGCTGCACAGGCTAGGGGCGATCGACTTCGCTGGCGGCACGGTCGTGCACATCTCGGCCGGCATGGCGGCGCTCGCCACCATCGCCGTGCTGGGCAAGCGCCACACGCGGACCGCCCCGCACGACGTGCGCTTCGTCGCCCTGGGCGCGGCGCTGCTGTGGTTCGGCTGGTTCGGTTTCAACGGCGGCAGCGCGCTGTCTCCCAGCGCGATCGCGTCGATCGCCTTCCTCAACACCGACATCTCGGCATCGACGGCGATGGTGGTGTGGATGCTCATGTCGTGGCTGCACAAGGGGAAACCCAGCATCATCGGCGCGCTCACCGGCGCGATCGCCGGACTGATCGCGATCACTCCCGCGGCCGGCTACGTGACGCCGGGGTCGGCCGCGATCATCGGCGTGCTGGCCGGCGCGGTCTGCTACGGCGCCGTGCTGTTCAAGGAGCGCATGGACTGGGACGACGCCCTGGACGTGTGGGCCGTGCACGGCGTGGGCGGGGTGCTGGGATCGATCCTGACCGGAGTCTTCGCCTCGCCCAAGACCGGGGCGCCACCCGGGTTGATCTTCGGCGAGACGGGACTCTTCTTCGCCAATCTTGGCGCCACGGTGATCAGCATGGTCTACGCGTTCGCGATGACCTGGATCGTCCTGAAGGTGATCGGCTGGATCAAGCGGCTGAAGCCGGAGACCGACGAGCTGGAGGCCGGCCTGGACCTGACCTTCCACGGGGAGCGCGCCCTGGATCACGACTGAGCCGGGCGCGCGGTTGACAGGTCCACGCGCGGCTGCTCAGGGTTGGCCTGGAGGCACGATCATGTCAGAGAACGTAACTCATGCCGGCAAGGGGGTTCAGGGCTTGGCCGGGGTACTGACGGCCCTGACGGTGCTCGCCACGGTGGTCTTCACGCTGCTCGGCATCTTCGGCGTGGTCGACATGAAGGCAGTGCGGACCGAGGGAGTCGCGCTGGCGTACGTGGTCGGGGTGGGGACGTTCGCGCTGAGTCCATTGGTTGCGGTCGGCGTCGTCGCCGTGGGTATGGGCAGCGCGATCGGCATCATCGCCATAGGTGCCGGGTCCGCGCGCGGCATCATCGCGATCAGCGGAGACGATGCGGGCGGCATCATTGCCATCAGCGCCGGCGGGCGGGCGTCCGGCCTCCTCATCGGCATCGGCGACGAAGCCAAGGGGCTCATCGCGATCGCATACTCGGGCAGAACGGCCGGCCCGTTCGCGCGCTGGCCCCCATGGTCGGCCGCAGGGTCCGCGGTAGACTGAACCGGGAACGTCGTCGGTTTACGACGGCAAGATTTCCGCCAGTACGTCGTCCGTGGTCGCCACCCGACCGAATACTCTGGCGTGCATGAGCAGGGCGTCCTCGTGCGCCCGCGCGGTATAGGTCGCGCAGGCATCTTCGCAGATCAGCGAGTGGTGGTTGTGCCGCATGGGGTCAAGCCGTCAGCGTTCGGATCTTGGCGAGAGCGTCCAACAGGGTGTCGGAAGGCAGCGGGCAGACGTGCTCGGCCTTCCGCGCTCGCCAGTCCAGGCTCTTGAGCTGGTCCGACAGGATCACGCCTGTGATCGGCTGGCCCGTGGGGATTGCCACCTCATAGGGGTATCCCTTGCGCACGGTGGTTACCGGGCAGAAGAGCGCGAGTCCGACCTTGCCGTTGTAGGTACGCGGCGATACCACCACCGCGGGTCTGCGGCCCGCCTGTTCGTGACCGGCGTGCGGATCGAACGTCAACCACACGACATCACCACGATCGGGCACATACGGGTCGGTCACGCTACCAGATCTCGCGTCCGGTGCGCGTGCCCGTCCCGATTTCGGTATGCAGGTTGGTGGCGTCGATGCCCGCAAGCAGGTCGTCGAGTTCGTAGTGAGGCGATTGGGTTCGTTCGACGATCAGCCTGCCCTCGCGCAACTCGATGTCGACGGTTGTCCCGGCCGCGACATTCGCACCGGCCGCGAGTGGCCTCGGAATGCGGAGTGCGAGGCTGTTGCCCCATTTCTGAACTCTGGTTTTCATCGCTGCCTTTGCCCTTGGATCTACATTGAGTATACATGATCGAGGCACGGGTGCCGAGATACGCGGCTCGCGTTGCTGTTCGTGGCTCGTGCAGGCCGATAGACTCCGCCACGTTCTGAGTCCCCGACAGGCAGGTCACACGAATGAGAGCTTCCCAGAACCAACCTGACGCCACCTCGCTCAACGCGGTCGAACGATTCCGCCGGCACATGGACGACGGCCACGTTTGCCTGGGCATGAGCATCACGCTGCCGGACCCGATAGTCAGCGAGGTCGCGGTCGAGGCGGGCTACGACTTCGTCTGGATCGAGAACGAGCACTCCTACCAGACCACGCGGGACGTGATGGCGCACATCCTGACGGTGCGCGGCACCGGCGTGGCTCCGGTGGTGAGGGTGCCCGTGAACGACCCGGCGGTGATCAAGCCGTACGTGGACATGGCGCCTGCCGCCATCGTCGTGCCGCTGATCCGGTCCGCCGCAGAGGCGGCCGCCGCCGTGAAGGCGTGCCGCTATCCGCCGGCCGGTGTGCGCGGCTTCGGGCCGATCCGCAACATGGGGCACGGCAGGCTGGAGTTCGACGAATACCTTGAGCAGGCCGCGCGGCAGGTGATGGTCATCGTCCAGGTCGAGCACATCGACGCGGTCGACGACCTGGACGCGCTGCTGGACACGCCGGGACTGGACGGCATCTGCCTGGGCCGCAACGACCTGAGCGGCTCGGTCGGCAAGCTGGGCCGTTACGACGACCCGCAGGTGCGCGGCATGATCGACACCCTGCTCGACAAGTGCGCCGGGCGCGACCTCTACCTTGGCGCCTCCCTCGGCCCGGACTGGGACTCGATCAAGGAGTGGACCTCCCGCGGGATGCGCTGGTTCGGCGTCGGCGACGACATCGACTACCTGGTCGGCGGCGCGCGGCAGACGATGGCCGAGTTCCGCGCGGCCATGAGCGAGCTCGGCCGGGAGTGAGCGGAGCCCGCGGGCGGGCGCCGGCTACACGCGGCCCGGGAAGGACCTGCCCCTGACCTGCCGGAACGCCGGCACCTTCGGAGCGTCGTCGACCGACTGGTCACGCCACGAGTTGGCGCGCATGTAGTGCACGGCGTACCCCGGCGCCGGGTGCCGGTGCGGGGGCCCTTCATGAAGAGCTGGTCGTTGTAGAGCTTGATGTCGTCGGTGCCCAGCAGGTCCGCGACCATGTCGACGATCGCCGGATGGCATGCATGGCGCCAGAACACCTCGTCCCGGCACGCGACGGCGGAGAGCTTGCGCACCGACGCACCCGATCCAGCACTGGCGCCTCTCCGCGCCGGAATGGCCGTTCGAGCTGGACGCGGTCCACGGGAAGGTGACTGACGTTGCCCGCCGCCACCCGATCGACGTAGTCGGCGAGCTCGGCAACCTCCCCGGCGGAGACCACGTCGTGCACGGGCAGAAAGCCATCGACCTTGAACGACGCGATCTGGTCGGCCGACAGGCGCCGTGGCACACGGCGATGTGTAGCAGAGACGGTGCGTCGCCTGCCTCCGGATCGGGTATGCTGTCGCCACAGGATCGATGCGCATCTACATCGTCAGGCACGGCGAGGCCGAGTTCGCGGCCTTGGGATCGTCCGACGCCAGTCGGCAACTCACCGCGAAGGGAAAGCGCCAGGCCGAGCGCGTCGGCGTCGCCCTGCGCGTGCTGGATGAAGTCCCGGCCGTGGTACTCACCAGCCCGCTGCCGCGGGCGCGGCAGACCGCCGAGCTTGCCGTGAAGGCCATGGCCGACAAGCGGAGCCGCCCGCCGATCCGGGTGCTCGACCGCCTGGCGCCGGGTGCCTACGTCGGCGACGTGCTTGCCGCGGTCCCCGCGGACCTGCCGACCATGATGCTGGTCGGCCATCAGCCGACGCTCGGGGCACTGGTCGGGGCGTTGATCGGCGGGCTGCACGCCGCCCCCATCGATCTGTCGACCGCCTCGCTGGCGTGCGTGGAGACCCCCGGTGCTCCGTCCCCCGGAGCCGGCGAGTTGGAATACCTCCTCCGGCGCGGTGTCATCTCGGCGCTCGCCCGGAACGCCTGACCTCTCGGCGCCGACGGCTTCCGATCACTCCGGTGGTGCGTCGCTGCCGCCTCCGACGTCAACGACCGGCCGCACTTCCTCGCCTGGAATGATCAAGGTGGGTGTGGTGCCTTCCGGCGTCATCGAACGTCCGATCGCCGACGCATACCTTCACGGCCTGCAGGGCTCTCTGCGTGATGTGCTCCTGCGGCGCACGATCGTCGAGGTACAGGTTGTTGTACTGCGCCCACAGCGTGCGCAGCCGGTCCGCCTGGGCGATGCGGGGACGAAAGATGTCGCCCGCAACGACGACCCCGATGCGCTGCTTGTCGCTGGTGATGATCTCGGGGTCGGTGACGCTGAACGGCACCGCGGAGACGAGACTCGTTTCAACTCCACGAACAGGCCGACGTCGGAGTAGACGCCGGGGCCGACGACGTCGACGATGCGGCCGCTGCGGAACTTGATGCCGACCTCCTGCTCGTTCACCCGGGCCATCACGTAGATGAACCGTGATCCGAAGAAGATCAGGAACACGACAATGACGATCAACGCCGCAATGCCCAGCCGGGCACTGCCGAAGAGCTTGGGAGAGTCCACCTCTTCTTCCTTGCCCGAGTTCCAGTTCAGAGGCTACGGGTCGATAGGGTACGCTGCTGGTTTGATCAGGAACAGACCGTGTGGTAGACAGCGACGGACCGTGGAGGTGTCATGGCCCAGACGCGACTGACCGAGCAGCAGAAGGCGTTCTTCGCCGACTTCGGGTTTCTGCAGTTCCCCGGCCTGCTGGCCGACTGCATCGACGGGATCATCGACGAGTTCGAGGCGATCTGGACGCGGCACGGGGGTGGCCATCACGGCAAGCCCCACGACGGCGAGCGCCGCTCCTGCATCGTCCCCTTTATCGACCAGAGTGAGTTGCTGTCGGCGCTGATCGACGCCCCGCGCATCCACGACATCGCCGCCTGTCTGCTGGGCGACGACTTCAACTATGCCGGCAGTGACGGCAATTACTATGCCGGCGACACCCGCTGGCACTCGGACGGCTGGAACGTGGACGGACCGCGGTCGATCAAGATCGCCCTGTACCTCGACCCGCTGACGCGGGACACCGGAGCGCTGCGGGTCATTCCGGGCAGTCACCGGCCCGGCGACACATACGCTGACGCGCTGCAGGAGCAGGTCCGGGAGAGCGAGTCGCTGTGGGGGATCGAGGGTCCCGACGTGCCGGCGTACGCGCTGGAGACACGGCCGGGGGACGTGGCCTGCTTCAACCACAACACCAAGCACGCGTCCTTCGGCGGCAGCCCGCGCCGCCGGATGTTCACCATCAACTGCCATGCCCGCTATCCGGAAGAGCGCCTGGACGGGCTGCGCGAGAGGATCGACAGCTTCGCACGCTTCTGGCTGGACCGGGTGTACGGCGAGGCGATGGTGCGCACCGCCGGCCCGGAGCGCATGGTCCATCTTGAGCAGATCATGGCCAACGACGGGCACCTGGCCGAGCTGTCGCGCCGCAAACGCGCCGAGATGTCCGAGCCCTCGCGCTCCTGATCCGCCGGCACCGTGCCCCGGCACCGGCCGACGGGGATTGCACAACACTCGACCGGCAGGCACTCTCAACCCTTGATTCCAACCGGAATCGAGGAGGCGAACGAATGAAGAGGCATCTCTCAGTGCTCGCCACCGTCTTCGTTCTGCCCATCCCCACAAGCGGGCTGTTCGCAGCCGCGCAGGAGGAGATGGCGGCGGAGAAGACGACGTTCAGTGGCTCGGTGGAGGATGGAACACCGAGATCGTGGACGATGGCTGGGCCGAGCAGATAATCCAGGACAAGTTCGAAGTCGAGATCACACCCGTGAACATCCTGAGGAGCGAAAAGGACAAGCTCAATCTCCTGGTCGCCTCCGGCGACTTTCCGGACGTGGCGTACTGGAACGCATCGGACCGATACGGCCTGTATTCCGACGGGGTGACGCGGTCCATTCCGGAGTCGTTCTTCCGGCAGTACGCAACCTGATGGAGGACGGCGCGCTCATCCAGGCGACGATCTCCAAGAACTACCGGGACTATCTCAAGCTGCTCGCCGGCTGGTACGCGGAAGGGCTGATCGACCCGGAGTTCACGATGCTCAAGAAGACGATCGAGGACGAATACCTGGTCAAGAGGCGATCACCGGAGAGGTAGACATCGACAGCTCCTGGGACGACTACGTCGCCCAGTGGCGGAAAGCCGGCGGCGACGAGCTCCTGACCGAGCAGGCCCAGGGGCTCCTCTACGGCGAGTTCATGAACGGCAACATCGTCTACTGATCATCGTCGGTGAAGCCGGCAAGGAGGGGAGCGGTGCATACACCGCTCCCCTTTCGTTAGAGTGGGGAGAGTTCGATGTCGACGCTCGCGAACAAGGATGTCAGAAAGGTCATCCGCAGGCAGACCCTCAACAGGGCGAAGCGGATGCACGAGTACTACATCCTGCTCCTCATCCCCGTAATCCTTCTGGTCCTACGAGGTGGCCGACGTCATCGACACCTAATATTTACCGGTCTGGTTTCGTGGAGCGCCGGTGGGCGTACAACACGGACGTCGTACTGTTCAAGAACGTGGTGGGGCTGATCCTCTTGATCGGCGCGAACGCCGTCATCAAGCGCTACAGCGAGTACGGGATCTGGTAGCGGCAGCGAGCGATGGCAGAGACACTGCAGAGACGGACCGTCGGCGGCCGGGCGTTCGACTCACTCAACGTCCTGTTCCTGCTGCTCTTCACCGTAACCGTGGTCTACCCGTTCTGGCATCTGATGATCATTTCCTTCTCGGGCACGGACGACATCGTCACCATGGGACTTCACTTCTGGCTGGACGAATGGCACATCGAGGCGTATCGGTATGTCTTCAGCAGCAACCGGGTGGGCAGAACGTACGTCAACAGCATCCTGCGGGTGGCCATCGGGACGACCACCGCCATCATCGTGACGCTGTTGGCCGCCTATCCGCTGGCGAAGCGGGACCTCCCGGGAAGAAATGCCATCACGACGACATTCGTCTTCACGATGTTCGTCGCGGGCGGACTCATTCCCCACTATCTCCGCGTACGAGGCCTGGGCTTGATCGACTCGCGGTGGGCGCTGGTCCTTCCCGTTGCCCTGGACGTGTTCTGGGTCATCATCATGCGCAACTTCCTGATGGCCATCGACGTGGAGATGGAGGAAGCGGCCTTCATGGACGGCGCGAGCGTCAGGACCATATTGGTCAGGATCCTGCCATACGAATCGCTTCTCCAGAATCCCCTTCAGCACCAGCGGTGCCTCTCCCATGATGAGGGCTCGAGCACCCCCGGTCTCGGTCACCGCTTCGACCTCGACTTCTGCCGTGGCGGGCAGTTCCAGCAGATCCGCGGCCGCGCTGATTCCACCCTGCACGCCGTGGCACAGCCCGTATGACTTGATGCCGGTATATTTTGTGCAGCGCCCGCATGATGGTCGCCATCGGATTGGAGTGACTGAGAAACACCACGGCTGGACAGCGTTTCTCCATGCGTCTGCAGAGGTCGATGTGGGCGGGGATGGAACGCAGGGCCATCATCATGCCCGCGGGACCGGCGGTGTCGCCTACCGCCAGTTGGATCCCGAATTTGGCGCAGATTTGCATGTCGGCTGTGGTAATACGAACCATGCACCCCACGAACCATCTCGGCACCGCTGCCGCCTATGGACGAAAGCGCGTAGTCCGCCCCGTCGACGGCTTTCATCGGGGTCGGCCGTCGAGCGTATGTTCCAGGCGCGCGCCGGCGGCTTCGCTCAACCGCCGTCCGAGGTCTGCCATGCGCTCCGCTTTCTCGGGGTCGATGTCGTAGAGCACGATATCCGACTCTGCTAATTCTCCTTCTAGAGCCAGGTTTCCGAGGACGTTGCGGAAGTAGAGGCTGCCGCCCCCGAGGCACATGATCTTGATGGCTGGCATTCCGGAGTCCTCCGGTGATGTTGCGCGCTCGGCCCCAGCACCCTACCATCTTAGCGATGCCGAGCGTTCCCGCGGCGGAGATCGATCGCCGCGTGCATGCGGTCCAGGACGAGCTTGTCCGCGAGGACTCGCCGGTCGACCTGCTGCTGGTCGTGCAGAAGGTGGATCTGTTCTATCTGAGCGGCACCCTCCAGCAGTGTCACCTGGCGCTGCCGGCCGAAGGCGCACCGCGCCTGTTGGTGCGCAAGGTGCGGGAGACCGCGGAGGCCGACTCCCCGATCCGGGACATCGTCCCGCTGTGCAGCTTCCGGGAGCTTCCCGGTCACGTCAGGGACCTGTGCGGTGAGCCGCCGTGGCGGATCGGCATGGAGCTGGACGTGCTGCCGGTCGGACTCTGGCGCACCTACCGGAGCGTGTTCGGTGACGACGCGGAGATCGTTGACTGCTCGCCTGCGCTGCTGGCGGCGCGCTCGCGCAAGAGTGCGTGGGAGCTCGACCAGTTTCGGGACGCCGCCCGCCTCCATCCGCTGCTGTTCGGCGACCCGCTCCGCCGGTTGCTGGCCCGGGACGTCTCGTCCTATGACCTGCAGGCGCGGCTGGAGGCCGAGGCGCGCGCGCTCGGCCACTGCGGACTGGTGCGGCTGCGCGGCCTGGACGCGGAGACCGGCATCGGCATCGCGGTGAGCGGTCCGGACGGCGCCGTGCCGAGCAACTCGATGTTCCCGATCGGCGGCACCGGCCCGCACGCGTGGGTGTCGCACGGCGGCACGCGCGCACCGCTCCGGCGCGCCGTGCCGGTCATCCTGGACTTCCTGATGAGCACCACCGGCTACCACGTGGACTGCTCGCGCATGGCCGTGCGCGGCGCCTTCCCGGACCGGGCGGCATCCATCCTGGAGCGGATCGGCGACCTGCTGCGCGGCATGGAGGGACGGCTCAGGGCCGGCGTGCGGCCGTCGGAGATCTACCGCTCGGCGGTCGATGAGGCCGCGGCGGCGGGGCTGGGGGACGGCTTCATGGGGCCGCCCGGCTATCAGGTAAGCTTCGTGGGACACGGCGTGGGGCTGGAGGTCAACGAGCTGCCCGTGATCGGTCCGCGCTCGGACCGGCCGCTCGAGTCGGGCAACGTGGTCGCCCTTGAGCCCAAGTACACCGACCAGGAGTATGGCGTGATCGGAATCGAGAACACCTACGTCGTCACCGAGGGCGGTGCCGAAAAGCTGACCACCGCGACCGAAGCGGTCGTCGAGGGGTGAAGCGCATGTTTTCCGTCGCGGTCCCGGCGCTGCGCGTCTACATCGCCGAGTTGCTGCAGGCCAAGGGCACGCCCGTGCACATCGCCCGCGTCGTCGCCGACTCGCTGGTGCTCTCCAACCAGCGCGGCCACGACTCGCACGGCTTCATCCGCGTGGCCCCATACTGCGACTGGATCGACCGCGGCTGGATGGATCCCGCGGCGGAACCGGAGCGGGTGGTCGACGAACCGCACGTCGTGCAGGTGGACGGCCACTTCGGGTGGGGCCAGTACGTCGGCCGCGTCGCCACAGGGTGGGCGATCGAGGCGGCGCGCGGCGGGCACTGCGTGCTGACCATCCGGCGCTCTTCGCACTTGGGCCGCATGGGCGAGTTCATGGAGCAGGCGGCCGAGGCGGGGCTGGTGTGCTTCTCGTTCACGAACACGCACGGCGGCGGGCTGGTCACCGCCCCGCACGGTGGCTGCGAGCGCCGCCTGTCGGCCAACCCGCTGGCGGCCGGCGCGCCGCTGCCGGACGGCCCGGCGATGATGATGGACATCGCCACCTCCTCGATCGCGGCCGGCAAGGTGCAGGTCGCTGTGGAGCGGGGCGAGGCGCTGGGGCCCGGCCACCTGGTAGACGGCGCCGGACAGCCTTCCACCGATCCGAAGGCGTACGCCGGTCGTCCGGATGGAACAGAGCCGCCGGGTGCGCTGCTGCCGTTCGGTGGGCACAAGGGTTACAGCCTGGCGATGTTCTGCGAGGTGCTGGCCGGGGCGCTGACCGGCGCCGGCTGCAGCACGAAGGGCGTGCAGCGTGTGGCGAACGGGTTCCTGGCGCTGTTCCTGGATCCGGCCGCGTTCTGTGGCGAGGACTTCTACCGCGCCGAGCTGGGGGCGCTCATCCCGCACGTGAAGTCGTCACGGCTGATGGCAGGCCACGACGAGATCCTCTACCCGGGCGAACCCGAGGCGCGCGCGGAGGCGGAGCGCCGCGAAGCGGTCACGATCGAACCGTCCACCTGGGAACGCACCGCGAACGTCGCTCGCGAACTCGGGGTGACCCCGCCGGAAACCAGGGCGCCCTGACCGGCGCGGGGAACTACGGCCCGGCGGGACCGGTGAGAAACAGCACCGTGTCGCTACGCCCGTGACGAAGGTCTCCGGGCCTTCGGGCGCCGGAATCACGGGCCACCCACATCGCTCCAGTCCGCCGCTCCGAACACGACGAACAGCTCTCCCCGTCCGTTGGCGGGACGGGTCAGGGCCAGCACGTCGGGCCGGGGGCGCCGAAGTCGTCGTTACGGAGCACGGTCCGGAACGGTGACCAGTTGACGAAGTCCCGGCTGGCCGTGCGGCCGACGATGCGCTTAGGGCAGGGGCGCGGTGTCCGGATCGTCCCGCCCGCGGGCTCGGGCCTTGTAGCGGGGACTGCGGGTGAACACGACGTATTCGCCGGTCACCGGATCCTTGAGCGCACCGTGGCGGTCTCCCGCGCCCGGCAGTCCGTCGCTCGACTCCGCGTAATTGAGGAAGTTCCGGTCGGACTCCGGCCTGCCGTCGTGGAAGCTCCGGTACCACAGCCGGCAGGTGCCGTTCGGGCCGTCGCGGAGCACGGTCCCGGAGAGCCCGGCGGCGCGTCCTTCCCAAGCTCGATCCGGTCTCAGATCCGGCTCGGCGGTGCGAGCATCGGGCCGCGCGATCGTCCGCGTCACGTGCCAGCGGGCATCAGATGGAGGTGCGGATCATTCACGGCCGGTCTCCCGGGGCGTCTCGTACCCGTACCTCTCCATCGCCGGTGCGAAGAAATCGTAGTAGTTGGGCCCGGTGTCGGCCTCCCATCGCCCCACCGCCTCGGGCTTCACGGGAATCCGGGCAAGCTTGATTCCCAGGTAGGACTCCAGACGGGCGAGCGTCTCATCCTGGCGCTGGACGAAATCCTCGAACCGCACCTCGATCCAGTTCCTGGGTCGCGGCGTGGAGCGGACCAGATCGTACTGGTACTTCCACGACATGGCCCGACGCAAGCGGGCGTCGTGCGTGGTCGGACAGGCAACGCCCCAGTCGCTGAGGTCGTCCGTTTTGTGCTTGCCGATGATGCAGTCGCGCGGGTTGCGGATCCAGAAGATATACCGGACATCCGGGAACATCCTGACGATCCAGGGAAAGGTCAGCGTAGTCTCCGGGATCTTCCATCCCCGGTGCTCCGCCCGGCTCGTCAGCATGCTGTGCAGATACGACCGGATCAGCGGCTCGAACTCGCTCGGAATGGGCATCGAGTGGAGATCGCTGAAATCCCACTGCAGCCCTCCCAGCCAGCGAACGTGTCTGGCGATGAGACGGGACGCCTCGTACATCGCCTGCGGCGGAAGCAGATCACCCGAGACGTTCAACGGCTCGCCCATCCACACGCCGCTGGCCGAGAGCGTGTGCGACATGGCTCGCGTGCCGGAGTGACCCCGCCCGATGATGGTGGTCAGCATCGGTGGCCCACACCGAGCAGATGGAGGTGCCGAGCGTTCACAGCGGGTCTCACGGGTTCAGGATAGGATGGAGGCGATGGATGCGCATCCTGAGGTCGTCGAGGCCGCCGAACAGGGCGTCGCGTGGCTGAGAGAGCGGATCGATTTCGATGGCGCGATCGGGGGGAGCGACGCACCGGGGCTCTACTTCAAGGTGCCGGCGGCGCTGGCGCTGAACGGCAGGCGGGGAGTCGCCGTCCGCGTGCTCGACTGGATCGCCGATCACCTGCTGGCGGCCGACGGCACGCTCAAGCTCGCAGCCGCGGTCGAACGGGGGCGTCCGAACACCTACGACCGCGGCTGGCTGGCATGGGGGGCGGCGCTCTGCGAGCGCTACGACCTGCAGCAGGCGCTGACGGACGACGTGGCCGCCTACCAGGACCGGCGCACGGGCGGGTTCTGGGACTCGGCTGTCGCCCGGTCGTCGCAGGCCGGATTGCAGGGCGCGATGACCGCCGGAATGGCCGGCCTGGCGCTGCTCGCGGCCGGCCGGATCGAGCCTGCGCGTCAGGCGGCACGGTTCCTGGATGAGCTCTGGGACGGGCAGGCGAGCCTGGACGACGGGTTCGATGCCAACCGGCAGGTGCCGGCTGACTGGGATGGGCGCGACGGACGCGCGCCGCCGTTCTACCGCGAGCGCACCTCCCGCCACTACGTCGACCTGCATGGCATGGCGCAGCGGCCCGCCCGCTTCGGGCCGGCGATCGCGTTGCTGGTGCGGTTGCACCGCCTCACGGGCGACCGCGTCCATCTGGCCTGCGCCCGCCGCTACGCCGATCTCTTTCTGCGCCGGGACGAACTCTATCTGTGCGTGGAGTGTCACAAATATCTCTGGGCGCTCTGCGAGCTGCAGCAGCTCATCCCCGAGAAGGATTACCGCGCCGCGGCAGGCAACTGCGCCCGATATCTCGTGGCGGCGCAACAGACGGATGGAAGCTGGCACCCGGAGGCATCGGCGACCGGCGGAGAGCCGAGTCTGGAGGAGGTGCTCAACGTGGTCGGCAACGTCCTGGCCGGCCTCGCCTACTACCGCATCCACCTGGACCACGTGTAGCGCGACCCGCACGCCGACCGGTCAGGCGACGATCCTCTCCTGCAGCGCCGGCAGCGCAAAGGCCAGGCCGACGCTCACCACCAGGCCGGCGACGATCTTGGCGAAGTCGAAGAGCACCAGCCGGGACACCTCGCGGCGGCTGCGATGGCGCTGGTTCCAGGCGATGGCGATCTCACGTCCTGCCAGCAGGCCCACGAACACCCAGGACGTGCTCATGGGGATGTTGCTCACCTCCTTGAACAGGAGCAGCACGACGCCGTAGATGAGATCCACGAAGGTCGCCGAGCGAATGTCGGTGGTGTTGGTCTTGGTCAGGACCGCCTTCTGGATGACGCCGCCGCGGGTGGCGAAGATGACGGCGTGCAGCAGCATCATCACCCCGACCGCCATGAGAAACCAGGCCGGGGACAGTTGCCGCGGCAGGAACACGAAGATGTTGGCAAGGTCCTGGATCAGCCATTGGCTCCACAGGAACCCAGTCGAGCACCACTGGGCGGCAATCCACCAGTTGCTGACCGGCCCCGCGTCCGGCTGAATCGGGACTCCAGGTGCCGGGTGACGAATCGATAGACCAGGATGGCGATCACGAACGAGCACGAAACCCACCACCATCAGCACCTCGGTCGGGATCACGGTTCGGTCAGAGCCAGGTTGCCGGAGGTTCAGCGATCGCCGGCGGCCCAAGCGTACGGGCCGGCGCCATGCGCGCGGATCACGGCGGCGATCCCGGCACGCAGATCGGCGGCGAGGGACCGGTGCGTTTCGATCAGGTTGGACATCTCGTCGGGATCGGCGTGCAGGTCGTACAGCTCCTCGCACGGATCGAAGCGGTGGCGGATGTACTTCCAGCGGCCGTCGCGGACCATGATCGTCCCCGCCAGCCGTTCCGGGGATTCATCCGGCTCGCGCTCCAGCGCGCGGATCTCGGAGAGCACCGGCGCTGACGGCGGCTCGGTTCCCGACAGCAGCGCCGGGGCGAGCGAGCGGCCGTGAAATGCGGCCCGGGCCGAGATCCCGGCCAGCTCCAGGAGTGTGGGCACCAAGTCCACTCCGCCCACCGGACGCCGCAGCCGGGCGCCGGCGATGATCCGGCCCGCGCAGCAGCCACGGCACCCTGACCGACTGCTCGTACATCATCGACTTCGCGTACGGGCCGTGCTCGCCCAGGCTCTTGCCGTGGTCGCTGATGAAGCAGACGAGGGTGTCCCCGGCCGCGCCGGCGTCCTCGAGCGCAGCGAGCAACCGGTCGAGCTGGCGGTCGACATGGGTGCAGAGCGCGTAGTAGTGCGCGGCGATCCGCCGCATGATCCGCACGCCGAACCGCGGTGCCGCGTGATGGCCCGAGCCGCGCAGGACGCCGGCTTTCCCGTCAGGTCAGCCCGGTCAGCCAGCTCGCGCGCGCGGGCGAGCAGACCGGCGAGGAGCAGCAGGCGGTTTCCAGGACCGTCCGCTGCGTGGCAAGACGTTCCAGCGTCGGGGTCTGCACCGCCGGGTCGCCCGCGAAGTCGGTGCTGGCAGCCCGCCACTGGTCGCATATGACCAGCAGGATGTTCGGATGCCGGGGCATGCCGCAGAGTGGGGCTAGCGCACACCGCGTCAAACCGCCTGTTGTGGCGAGCGTGCCCGCTGGTCACAATTCCGGTCGGAATGAGCGACGCGGGCGAGGCGGGCGGCGAGTACCTGCTGGAGGCGCTCGACATCGTCAAGCGCTACGGCGACTTCACGGCCAACGACCGGGTCACCCTGAGGCTTCGCCCCGGCCAGATCCATGCCCTGCTCGGCGAGAACGGTGCCGGCAAGTCGACCCTGGTCAAGATCATGTACGGGGCGCGGCAGCCGACGGCCGGCACGCTGCGCTGGCGCGGCCAACCGGTCTCGATCGCCAGTCCCGCCGCCGCGCGCCGGTTCGGCATCGCCATGGTCTTCCAGCACTTCTCCCTGTTCGAGGCGCTGACGGTGGTGGAGAACATCGCGCTGGCGCTGCCCGGCCGATTCGACCCCGGCGCCTTGGCCCGGCGCGTGACCGCCGTATCCGCGGAGTACGGGCTGCCGCTGGAACCGGGGGCGCTGGTCGCGGACCTGTCCGTCGGCGAGCGGCAGCGCATCGAGATCGTGCGCTGCCTGTTGCAGGAGCCGCGCCTGCTGATCATGGACGAGCCGACCTCCGTGCTCACGCCGCAGGAGGCGGATCAGCTCTTCCTGACCCTGCGGCGCCTGGCCGACGACGGGTGCGCGGTGCTCTACATCTCCCATCGGCTGGAGGAGGTGCAGCGGCTCTGCCACGACGCCACGATCCTTCGCCGCGCCAAGGTCGTCGCGAACGTCGACCCGCAGGCCGAGACGGCGGCGTCCCTGGCGCGGCTGATGGTCGGCGAGGACGTCCACGCCGTGCGCGCGGAGGGACACGCGCACGACGGCGACGCCGCGCTCGCCGTCAACGGGCTGACGCTGGCGGCGGAGGGACCGTTCAGTGTTGCGCTGCGCGACATCGAGCTTACCGTCCGCGCCGGCGAAGTGACGGCGATAGCGGGAGTCGCGGGCAATGGCCAGTCCGAGCTGTTCGAGGCTCTGTCCGGGGAACGGCTGGCTCCGTCGGCCGGCGCGATCACGATCGCCGGACAACCATGCGGGACACGCGGCGCGACCGCGAGGCGCCGGCTGGGCGCCGCCTTCGTGCCGGAAGAACGGCTCGGCCACAGCGCCGTGCCGGGCATGGAGCTTTCCGAGAACGTCCTGCTCACACGTCACGCGTCCGATCGCGGACTGGTGCGCGGCGGGTTCGTCGACCGGTCCGGAACCCGTTCGGTGACACAGCGGGTCACCGAGCGGTTCGACGTGCGCATCAGCGAGGCGAACCCGCAGGCAAGCGAGCTGTCCGGCGGGAACCTGCAGAAGTTCGTGATCGGCCGGGAGCTCGACCGCGAGCCCGCGGTCCTGGTGATCAATCAGCCCACCTGGGGCGTGGACGCGGGCGCGGCGGCGCTGATCCGGCAGGTGCTCGCCGACATGGCCAAGGACGGCGCGGCGGTGCTGGTCATCAGCCAGGACCTGGACGAGATCTTCGAGATCGCCGACCGCATCGCGGTGATCTCCCGCGGCGAACTCTCGGCGACGTATCCGGCGAATCGCGTCGACCGCGAGCGAGTCGGCCTGCTCATGGCCGGGGTCGGGGAGACGTCCGCCGGCAAGGAAGGGTAGTTCGCATAAACCGCGGAGTATAATTCACGAATCGCGGTCCGGCCGCCGATCCTCACGGCAACAAGACTGGGCTGGGCGGGCTCGACGCGGACGGTGAAACTGCCGACTCGGACGCTGAACCCGCACCGGCCTACGTTCCGGTTGAGAGTACCGCCAGGACGTCAGTCTTGGGCTCATCGGCTCGGGACATGGCTGATCGTGCCGGCAACCCTTCTCCTGCCGTTGCCGCTCATGACGCTCGCCCACGGTTCCTCGACCGCCTGCCCGATGGACTGGGCCATGACCTGATCTACATCAGAACGGTAGATCACTATTTGGAGGTACACACCACAGCCGGCTCGGGCCGCGTTCTCGTTCGCTTTGCGGATGCGGTTGCGGAGCTCGGAGACCTGGGGATGCAGGTCCATCGCTGCTACTGGATCGCTCACCGCACGTTGCTGGAGGAGGGGGCGGAGTTGGTCACGCGAGGTAACCGCATGGTGCTGAGACTTGCGGAGCAAGCGTGGTGTCGCGTTTCAGGAAGCGATCGAACGAGCGCTCGGTTCGGACCGGTCGAAGGCGTTCCGGGATGGCGCATGGATCACCGCCGACGAAGCGTCAAGAGTGATCGACTGGCTGCTTGACCAGGGGCGAACCGACTGAGTCTGTGATCCCCGGTTCCAGATCGCGATGCTGCGGCAGGCAGCGGTGGAATCGGGGGCTTTGGCCTACAGCCAGATGCCGGTGCCGGATCGCGGTCCCGCGGGCGCGGGGCTCGACGCAGGCGCCGATATCACGGATCGTATTCCGGTGATCTGGCGCCGGGAGTGCTGGGCGACTTCGATGGCGCGTCGCGCCTGCCGCGGGTGCGTCGCGCCGGGCATTGGCGGGAGTTCGGTGTGACGCTGCAATTCGAGAAACGCCAGCACCCCAGCCGCGTGATGGTCGTGGGCTCGCCGGTCCTGGCGATCCTGCTCACCGTGATCGTCGGCGGCATTCTCTTTGCGGCGCGCGGCCTGGAGCCGCTGCCGGCGCTGTACGTCTACTTCGTGGAGCCGGTGACCACGCTCTGGTCGATCGAGGAGATGGTCGTCAAGGCGACGCCGCTGGTGCTGATCGGCGCCGGGCTGGCGGTCTGCTTCCGCGCCAACGTCTGGAACATCGGCGCCGAGGGGCAACTCACCATGGGCGCCATCGTCGGCGCCGCCGTTCCCGTCCTGGCCACGGAATGGCAGTCGCCGCTGGTCTTGCCGCTGATGATGGCGCTCGGCATCGCCGGCGGCATGGCCTGGGCGGCGATCCCGGCGCTGCTCCGCAACCGGTTCGGAGCTAACGAGATTCTCACCAGCCTGATGCTCGTGTACGTGGCCCAGCTCGTCCTGGACTGGCTGGTGCGCGGTCCGTGGCGCGACCCCGAGGGGTACAACTTCCCGGAGTCGGTGGCGCTGCAGGGCGTTCAGCTCCTGCCGACGCTCGGCTACAGCCGCGTCCACCTGGGCGGGGCGTTCGCGCTGTTGGCCGTGCTGGTGCTGTTCGTGTTCCTGTCGCGCACGTTGAAAGGTTTCGAGATCCAGGTGTCCGGCGACGCACCGCGCGCCGGAGAATTCGGCGGCTTCCGGCGGCCGCGCACCGTGTGGTTCTGCCTGCTGCTGTCCGGGGGACTGGCGGGACTGGCCGGCATCGGCGAGATCGCCGGGCCGATCAGGCAGCTGCAGCCGTCCATCTCGCCGGGCTACGGATTCACGGCGATCATCGTGGCGTTCCTGGGCCGACTGAACCCGATCGGGGTGCTGCTGGCGGGGATCGTTCTCGCCAGCAGCTACCTGGGCGGCGAAGGGGCGCAGATATCGCTGGGGCTTTCCAGCAAGACGGCGCAGGTGTTCCAGGGCACGCTGCTGTTCTTCATCCTGGCGTGCGACACGCTGATCCGGTACCGGCTGCGATTCCGTCTGGGAGCGGTCGCGGAGCTGCCTCGATGACCGGCGTGGAGTCGGTGATCCTTACCATCATCACGGCCTCGACGCCCCTGTTGCTGGCCTCCATCGGCGAGCTGGTGGTCGAGCGTTCCGGTGTCCTCAACCTGGGCGTCGAGGGGATGATGATCATGGGCGCCGTGACCGGCTTCGCGGCGGCCTACATGTCGGGATCGGCGCTGGCGGGCGTGGCCGTGTCGCTCGGCGCCGGCATCGCCATCGCGCTGCTGTTCGCCTACCTGACCCAGACGCTGGTAACCAACCAGGTCGCTACCGGGCTGGCGCTCACTCTGTTCGGGCTGGGGCTCGCCGGGATGATCGGCGAGAACTTCACGGGCCTCCCCGGCGTGAGGCTCCCGAACGTCCAGATCCCGGTGCTCACCGATCTCCCGTTCATCGGGCCGGTGGTGTTCGGCCAGGATCCCCTGGTATACGCCTCGATCGCGATCACGGTGCTGGTCGCCTGGACGCTGGCGCGCACGCGCATCGGGCTGGTGATCCGCGCGACCGGCGGCAACCACCACTCCGCCCACGCGCTGGGCTTCCGGGTGATCGCCGTGCGCTACGCCTGCATCGCCTTCGGCGGGGCCTGCGCAGGGCTGGCCGGCGGCTACCTCTCCCTCGTCTACACGCCGCAGTGGATCGAGAACATGACGGCAGGCCGGGGCTGGATCGCGCTGGCGCTGGTGGTGTTCTCCACTTGGGCGCCTCGGCGCGTCGCAATCGGCGCCTATCTGTTCGGGACCGTGTGGATCATGGGCCTATGGGCGCAGGGCGTGGGGATCGCCGTGGCGTCGCAACTCCTTTCGGCGTTGCCTTACCTGGCGACCATCGCGGCGTTGGTGCTGATCTCCGGCAACCGTTTCTTGACGAAGGCGAACACCCCTGCTTGCATTGGGCAGCCGTTCGTGCCCGATCGGTAGGTCGCCGCGTCCGGCCATCCATCATCGACAGGGGGAACGACCCCGAAAGGAGAGCATGATGAAGAGACTGCTCATCGTCGCGCTGGCGCTGATGCTGACCGTGGCGGCGTTCGGCCAGGACAAGCTGAAAGTCGGGTTCGTCTACGTCGGCCCGATCGGCGATCACGGCTGGACGTACCAGCACCATGACGGTCTGCTGGCAGTGCGGGAGGAGTTCGGCGACCGCGTCGAGACGATCCATGTGGAGAACATTTCGGAAGGCCCGGATGCCGAGCGAGCCATTACCCGCATGGCCCGTGAGGGTGCCGGTCTGATCTTCACCACCTCGTTCGGCTTCATGGACCCGACCATCAACGTGGCCGCGGACTTCCCGGACGTGAAGTTCGAGCACGCCACCGGCTTCAAGCGGGCCGACAACGTGTCCACCTACTCGGCCCGCTTCTACGAGGGGCGCTATATCATCGGCCAGATCGCCGCGCAGATGTCGGAGAGCGGCGTCGCCGGCTACATCGCGTCCTTCCCGATCCCCGAAGTGGTGCGCGGCATCAACGCGTTCCTGCTCGGCGCGCAGACGATCAATCCCGACTTCAAGCTCAAGGTGGTGTGGGTCAATACCTGGTTCGATCCCGGCAAGGAAGCGGACGCCGCCAAGGTCCTGATCGGCCAAGGCGCGGACATCATCACCCAGCACACCGACTCCACCGCACCGTTGCAGATCGCGGAGGAGCAGGGCGTGGTCGGCTTCGGGCAGGCGTCGGACATGATCATGTTCGCCCCGAACGCGCAACTCACCGCCGTCATCGACGAATGGGCTCCCTACTACGTGGCCCGCACCAGGGCGGTGCTCGACGGCACCTGGGAGTCCACGGACACGTGGGACGGTATCGCCCCGGGCATGGTGCGCATGGCGCCCTATACCAACATGCCGGACGAGGTGAAGGCGCTGGCCATGGAGACGGAGGCGATGATCTCCTCCGGAGAGCTGCACCCGTTCAAGGGCCCGATCCACAACCAGGAAGGCGAGATGGTCATCTGCGCGGGCGAGGTCCTCGACGACGGCACGCTGCTCGGCATGAACTGGTACGTGCAAGGCGTCGACGACAAGCTGCCCGGTTAGCGTCGCAGCGCGGAGTTTCGCCTGTGGGTCGATAGCCCACCCAAGGGGCCGTCTCTCCCGCGGCGTCGTGAACGCGATTGCGCGTCCATGACCTGCCGATAATGAGAGGGACGGCCCTTCTCAATGTCAGCAATCGATCCCTCGCCGTTGTCCGTCGCCGCGGTCAACCAGCTCGAGGCCGCGGCGTTCATTGCGCGATTCGGTGACATCGCCGAGCACTCGCCCTGGGTGGCCGAACGCGTGGCAGCCGCGCGGCCGTTCGCCGGCCGCGAAGCCGTGGTCGCGGCCTTCGTGGCCGCGGTGCGCGCCGCGCCGCCGGCGTCTCAGCTCGCGCTGATCCGCGCCCACCCGGACCTGGCCGATCGAGCCGCCGTGGCGGACGACGCCGGCGGCGGCGACATCGCCGCGGAGTCGCGGCGCGAGCAGGCCGGGGCCGGGCTGGACCGCCTGACGCCGGACGAGTTCGAGCGCTTCGCCGACCTCAACACCCGCTACCGCGCCCGGTTCGGCATCCCGTTCATCTTCGCGGTGAAGGGCGCGAACAAGGACATGATCCTGACCGCCTTCGAGGAGCGCATCGGCAACGACGCCGCGACCGAGCGCGCGACGGCGCTGGCCAACGTCGAGCGCATCCTCCGCTTCCGCATCGAAGACCGGATCGTGCCGTGAGCGCCGCCGCCGGCGGGCGGGTCGTGCGCGGTGCGGTGCTGAGCTACCTCGACGACCCGGCGCGCGCCGGATCGCAGGATGCGGTTTGCTTTCATCAGTACGGCGCGGTCGTCGTGGGCGGTGACGGCAGGATCGCCTGGTGCGGTCCGGCCGCCGAGATGCCCGACCGCTTTCGCTCGCTTGCCTCGGAAGACTACGGGTCGGCGCTGGTGCTGCCGGGCTTCATCGACTCCCACATCCATTTCCCCCAGTACCGGATGCTGGCGGCGCCGGGCAACGACTTGCTGGACTGGCTGCAGCGGTTCACCTTCCCGGAGGAGTGTCGCTATCGTGCGCCTGCGCATGCGTGCGCGGCGGCTGAAGTGTTCCTGGATCGGCTGATCCGGCACGGTACGACCGCGGCGGTGGTCTTCTCCACGGTCCATCGCGGCGCGACAGAGGCCCTGTTCGCCGCGGCGGAACGGCGCCGGATGGCGATCGTCACCGGCAAGACCATGATGGACCGCAACGCCCCGGCGGCGCTGTGCGACGATCCGGCGCGCGGGGTCGAGGACAGCGAGGCGCTGATCGAGCATTGGCACGGCCGCGGGCGGCTGCGTTACGCGATCACCGTGCGCTTCGCCGTCACCTCCAGCGAGGAGCAGCTACGAGCCGCCGGAGAGCTGGCCGGCCGCCACCCCGGCTGCCACGTGCACACGCACCTGTCGGAGAGCGAGCCGGAGATCGCGCTGGTGACGCGTGACTTCCCCTGGGCGCAGGACTACACCGACGTGTACGATCGCTTCGGCTTGGTCGGCGCCCGCAGCCTGTTCGCGCACGGCATCCATCTCTCCGAGCGCGAACAGGCGTGCCTGTCCGCAGCCGGCGCGACCGTCGTGCACTGTCCGACCTCGAACACCTTCCTGGGCTCGGGCCTGTTCGACCTCCGCCGCCTCAGGAACGGGACGCGCCCGGTCGGCGTCGGCCTGGCCACCGACGTCGGCGGCGGCACCAGCTACTCGATGCTGCACACCATGGGCGAGGCGTACAAGGTGGCGATGCTGCGCGGCTACCGGCCGACCGCGCACGAGCTGTTCCACCTGGCGACCCGCGGCAACGCCCGGCGGCTCGGCCTGGATGATCAGATCGGATGCCTGGAACCCGGCCGCTGGGGCGACCTCGTCGTCCTCGACCCTGCCGCCACGCCGGTGCTGGCCTCCCGCAACGAGCTGTCGGCAAACCTGGAGGAGACGCTGTTCGCGCTGGCGATCCTGGGCGACGACCGTGCGGTGCGCGCGACCTACGTCGCCGGCTGCCGGGTATGGCTCGCCGAGCCGGCGGGCGATCCGGCAAACTCCTGACGGCAACGTTCGCCAAGGAGGAACGCATGTACGTGATCGTCGCCCCCATCCAGATCAAGGAAGGGCACAAGGACGAATTCATCGAGGCGATGCTCGGGGACGCGCGCGGCTCCGTGAACGACGAGCCGGGCTGCCTGCGATTCGACGTGGTCCAGGACGGCACCGATCCGAACCGGATCTGGCTCTACGAAGTGTACGTGGACGAGGCGGCCTTCCAGGCTCACACGAAAACCCCGCACTTCCTGAAGTGGCGGGACACCGTCAAGGACTGGATGGACGAGCGGCCGGTCGGCGCGGGCGCGGGCAGCTACAACATCTGGCCGTCGGACGGCGACTGGAAGTAGGGATTGCGGTGACGCAGCGCGAACCGTGGCACGCGGTGGCGACGGACCTGGTGGACGTCGCAGCCGGACGGGCCGCCGCCGACCTGGTGATCCGCGGCGGGCGTTGGGTCAACGTGCTCACGCGCGAGGCGGTGCCCGGCATGGACATCGCCGTGCGCCGGGGCCGCATCGCCTGCATCGTCGAGGACGCTGGCTACTGCATCGGCGACGGCACCCGCGTGGTCGAGGCCGAAGGTCGCTTCATGGTGCCTGGCCTGACCGACGGCCACCTGCACGTCGAGAGCAGCATGTGCACGGTCACGGAGTACGTGCGCGCTGTGCTCCCGCACGGCACCACGGCGATCTTCACCGACCCGCACGAGGTGGCGAACGTCTTCGGCCTCGACGGCGTGCGCATGATGGTGGCCGAGGCGGAGGCCGCGCCGATACACGTCTTCGTGCAGATGCCCTCCTGCGTGCCGTCCGCGCCGGGGCTGGAGACGCCCGGGGCGCGCATCACGCCGCAGGACGTGCAGGAGGCGATGACCTGGCCGGGGATCGTCGGCCTGGGCGAGATGATGAATTTCCCCGGCGTGGTCGCCGGCGATCAGCAGATGCACGCCGAGATGGCCGCCACCATGCGCGCCGGCAAGACGATCGGCGGCCACTACCCGAGCCTGGAGCTCGACCGGCGCTTTCACGCCTACCTGGCCGGCGGCCCGGCCGACGATCACGAGAACACCCGGGAGGTGGACGCCGTCGAGCGCGCCCGCCGCGGCATGCGGCCGATGCTGCGGCTCGGTTCGGCCTGGTACGACGTGGCCGCGCAGGTCACAGCCATCACGGAGCAGGGGCTCGACCCGCGCCAGTTCATCCTGTGCACGGACGACGTGCACGCCGGCACGCTGGTGGCCGACGGCCACATGGACCGCGTTCTGCGGCACGCGATCGGGCTGGGCCTCGACCCCCTGATCGCCTTGCAGATGGCCACCATCAACACCGCACAGAACTTCGGCGTCGAGCGCGATCTGGGATGCCTGGCGCCGGGGCGCTACGCGGACGTGGTGCTGGTGGAGGACCTCGACGAGTTCGCTGCCGGCACGGTGATCGCCCGCGGCGAGGTGGCGGCGGAGGAGGGGAGGCTGCTCATCGAGCTGCCGCCCTGGGAGCACGAGGAACGCTTTCGCCGCTCGATCCGCGTGCCGCGGCCGCTGGTCGCCGGCGACTTCGCGGTGGATGCCGGCGGCCGCACGGGCAGGGTGACCGCCAACGTGATCGGCGTGATCGAGAACCATGCCGCCACCCGCCACCTGACCGCGAACCTGGACGTGCGCGACGGCCGGGTGCAGCCCGACCCGGCGCAGGACGTGCTGCCGCTGGCCCTGGTGGAGCGCCATCACGGGACCGGCAGGGTCGTGAACGGCTTCGTGCAGGGCTTCGGCTTCGACGCCGTCTGCGGCGTGGCCACCACCGTCGCCCACGACTGCCACCACCTGCTGGTGACCGGGACCTGCGCCGCGAACATGGCGCAGGCTGCGAACACGCTGGTCGACGTCGCCGGCGGCGTCGCCGTGGTGCGCGACGGCACGCTGACCGCCCTGGTCGAGCTGCCGATCGGCGGGCTGATGTCCGACGAGCCGGCCGGCGTGGTCGCCGAGAAGTCGGCCCGCGTGATGCGGGCGCTCGCTGAGTGCGGCCGCGCGCTCAATAACGGCTACATGCAGCTCAGCCTGCTGGCGCTGGCGGTGATCCCCGAGCTGCGCATCTCCGACCTGGGCCTGGTCGACGTCTCCCGCTTCACCCACATCCCGGTGCTCGTCTGACGCCTCCTCCCGCGTCACATGCCCCAGACCGTGACCGGCGCGCCGTCTCCGGACGGTGGACGGCGGAAGATCTTCTCCTCCCAGGTCCGCTCCGGCGGACGGTCGAACACGATCAGGTGGCCCGCCTCGGCCTCGCACCGGTCCACGTAGACGCGGGTCTGCTTCAGCCCCTCCGCGACGGCCCGCTCCAGCTCGCCGCGCCGCACCTTGCACTCCACCACGAACCGCCGCTCGCGCCCGCCCTGCGGCCACACGATCAGCAGGTCCGTGCGTCCGCGCCGAGCGCGTACTCCCGCTCGATCCGTCCGCCGCCGCCAGCGACCCGCTGCAGGTGCGCCTGCAGCAGCAACTGCGGCCCGGCCTCATGGTAGCGCTCGAAGCGCTGCACCCAGTGCTCGGAGTGCTCCCGGAAGAACGCCTGGACGCCGCGATCAGCCCCTCCACGTCCAGCCGCCCGTCCGCGCCCACGTACCACGCCACCCGCTGCGGCAACCCCGCCTGCACCGCGTAGTTCAGATGGCGCGGCACCACTTCGGCGTAGATCGGGTTGGCGATGCGCGGCGTGCCGTCCGCCTCCTGAGCCACCAGCCCCAGGTTGCAGGCGTAGGCGACGTCCTCGGAGGTCCACGCGTGCCGGTCGGGCGCCGGCCAGGATCGGTTCGATCACCCGCCGCGCGCGCTCCTCGCGCAGCTTGTCCGCCTGGTTGTCGAGGTGGGTCACCCGCGCCAGGAGCAGCCGCTCCTGCGCCTCCAGGATCGCCTGATCGGTGATCGGGCGGGAGCGGTCGCGGCCGGCCTTGTCATCGAAGCACGCTTCCCGGCACAGCGCGTTCACCAGCCATGGCTGCCCGGCGGTGCGTGCCACGATCAGGCGCAACGCCTCCTCCGTGAACGCTTGCCCGGTCGCCGCCGTGTGCTGCGCCAGCAGCGCCCACACCTCCCGCTCCGAGAAGTCGCCCAGCCGCAGCGACTTGGCCTTGATGTTGAAGGCGCTGCCGCCGAGCACCATGCGGTTCTCGGCCATCGAGTGGATGCGGTAGTCGCGCACGTCGCGCACCCCGCACAGGACGATGCTGTGCGGGAAGCGCGCCGGCCGGTCGACGTAGCCGGTGCGCAACTGCCGCAGCACGGCCAGCAGGGTGTCCCCCACCAGCGCGTCGATCTCGTCGATCAGCAACACCAGCGGACGCGGGTCGGCCATGCTCCAACGCAGCAACGCGCGCCACAGCACCTTGCCCGGGCCCACTCGCTCCAGCACTCCGGGCCAGACATCCTCCAGCGACTCGTCGCCTAGATTCACGCTTGCCTGCAGCGCCAGTTCGGTGTGGGTCGAAGTCGATGAGACCCACCAGGGTGTGGTAGCGGCCGCGATGGGAGTAGCTGGTGCGGCCATCATGGTAGCGCGCAGTCCCTTGACCCCGTGGCAGCATCGGAACATCCTCGCTCACCGAGCGGAGAGAACGACATGGAACGGGTCTTCGTCTACTGGGACAACTCCAACATATTCATCAGCGCACAACAGGTGGCCATCGAGCGCGAGGGGGAAGCGGCCCGGTACCGGACTCGTATCCACTTTCAGAATCTGTTGACACTGGCGTGTGCCGATCGTTCGATCGAGCATGCAATCGCCGTCGGCTCCATACCTCCCGAGCTGAGATACGTCTGGAACCGCATGGAGAACGAGGGTGTGACCGTTCAATTGCTCGAACGCGGTGAGATGCACCACCGGGAACAGGGAGTGGATCAGGCGCTGCAGACGGCGATGCTGCGCGACGCCTTCGATTACAACGGAGATCCCGGTATAGTCGTCATGCTTACGGGCGACGGCAGCGGGTTCGACGATGGCGTCGGCTTCCACGCGGACCTCGAACGCATGCGACGCCGCGGCTGGCGCGTCGAAGTTCTTTCGTGGCGACACAGTTGCAACCGCGGCATGCGGAAATGGGCGGAGCAGAATGGTACGTTCATTGCGCTGGACGACCACTACGAGAGTGTGACGTTCCTTGAGCCGCCCGCTCCGGGCCGGCCGCTTGCGGATCCGCGCGCAGCCACTGCTGTCGACCTTAGCCGGCTTCCCTCATGAGGCGATATGAGCACGGGGTCGCGCAGCCGTGTCGATGGCGACAGGACCTCCAGCACCTGCGCCAGAGGGCGCAGTAACCGAACGCTCGTGAGATCCACCGGAATATCCCACTGCTCCCGGTCATACGCTACGTGGACGCGGCCATGGCTGCCTTTGCCGTGACGCCTTCTGTGCAGTTCCAGGGCATCCGTCTGGTATACGCCCGACCCATGACTGCATGAGCCCGCGACCTCTCCGCCCTCGTCGCGAGCAATCGCACGACCATTACTCCATGACTCTCACCGCGATGGGCTGATCGGGAGCAATCGGCGTGTCGCGTGCCACGATTCCCCGGTGCAGGTCGAGCAGGACGCGTTCCGGGGTCATGGGGGCGTCGAGGGTCAGCTCGGCATCGGGGCGGAAGGCCTTCATGGCGTTGCGAAGGGCGAAGAAGACGCCGATGCCGTACATCAACGGCGGTTCGCCGACCGCCTTGGCTCCGAGCGGGCCGTAGGGGTTGTCCGCAGGCTCCAGGAACTTCACGGCCATGTCGTCGGGCATGAAGTAGACGTCCGGGGCCTTGTAGGTGGACAGCGCGTGGGACAGGCAACGGCCTTCGGCGTCCCACCGCAGATCCTCCATGGTCATCCAGCCCATGCCCTGGGCCAGGCCGCCCTCGACCTGGCCCAGGTCCACGGTGGGATTGATGGTGCGGCCGAGGTCGTGGACGATCTTCACTTGGTCGACCGCGTAGGTGCCGCGCAGGCAGTCGACGGTCACCTCGAACACGGCGGTGCCGTAGACGTGGTAGGCGAAGGGGTGGCCGTGCTCGCGCTCCTCGTCGTAGTGGAGTCCCGGGGTCGTGTAGTAGCCGTGCGCCGAGAGGCGTTTGCGCGCGCGGTAGGTGAGGCCCACCAGGTCGGTCCAGCTCATGCCCGCAGGCTCGCCGCCGACTCGAATCTGCTCATCGGAGACGGTGATCGTGGCCGGGTCGGCGCTCCCGATCTCCCGCGCCGCCACCTCACGCATGCCGTCGAGAATGGCCTCGACGGCGATGATCGCCGCGTTGCCGTTCAGGTCGGTGGTGGCGCTGGCGGCGCTCGGCGACATGTTGGCGACCCTGGTGGTATTGGTGCTCTCGACGCGTACCCGCCGCCGTGAGATGCCGAGGGTGCGCGCCACCACGGAGGCGACGTTGCTGCTGATGCCCTGGCCCATCTCGATGCCGCCGGTGGTCACGCTCACGCTGCCGTCGGCATAGACGTGGACCAGGGCGTTGCCCTGGTTGAGGTGGGTCTTGGTGAACGAGATGCCGAAGCAGACCGGCATCAGGGCGCAGCCCTTCTTGATCGCGAAGTTGTCTCGGTTGAACGCCGTCACCCGCCTGCGGATCCCATCGACGTCGAACGCCAACTCCAGCTCGTCCCAGGTCCGCTCGGCGCGGCTTCGCTCCACGACCTGCCCGTAGTGGAAGACGTCGCCGTCGCGCAGCAGGTTGGCGCGCTGGATCGCGGAGGCCTCGATCCCCATCGCGTCGGCGGCCCTGGCGATCGCGGCCTCGATTACGTACATGCCCTGCGGGCCGCCGAAGCCGCGGAAGGCGGTGTGCGGCTGCAGGTTGGTCCGGCACGGCGCGGCGGTCACGCGCACGTTGGGGATGAAATAGGCGTTGGTGGCGTGGAACAGCGTGCGCGCCAGCACCGGCGGCGACAGGTCGGCGAAGGCGCCGGAGTTCTGGAAGAAGGTGGCCTGGTAGGCAAGGATCCTGCCGTCCGCGGTCAACCCGATCCGGAAGTCGGCGGAGTAGGGATGGCGCTTGCCGGTCATGCGGATGTCGTCCAGCCGGTTCAGCACCAGCTCTACCGGCGCGTCCAGGTCCGCGGCGGCCAGCGCGGCCATCGCCGCCCAGTGGGTGGCCTGGTCCTCCTTGCCGCCGAAGCCGCCGCCGAGCCGTTTCACGTCCACCTCGATCTTGTGCATCGGCCGGCCGAGCACGGCCGACACGACGTGCTGTACCGCTGCCGGCCCCTGGGTGGAGGAGAACACCCGCATCGCTCCATCCTCACCGGGCACGGCGCGGGCGCGCTGCGTCTCCAGGTAGAGGTGCTCCTGGCCGCCGATTTCGCAGCGTCCGTCGACCACCACGTCGCAATCGCCCCAGGCGCCCGCGACGTCGCCGGTCGCCATGGTGCGTGGCGGATGGATCAGGTCGCCGTTCGCGAACGCCTCGCGCGGGTCGACTACCACCGGCAGATCGTCGATCTCGACCTCGACCAGGTCGCGAGCCTGCCGCGCCTGGTGCGCCGTGCGGGCCACGACAAGGGCGATGGAATGGCCGATGAAGCACACCTCGCGCTCCACCAGCAGCTCCTCGTCCTCGATGATCGGGCCGAAGCGGTTGACGCCGGGAATGTCGGCGGCGGTGAGCACCGCCACCACGCCGGGTGCGGCGCTCGCCGCGGCGGTGTCGAGCCGGACGATGGTGCCGTGCGCCTTCGGGGAGCCGACCACCGCGGCGTGCAGCATCCCCGGCGGGGGCGGCACGTCGTCCACGTACTGCGGCTCGCCGCGCACGTGCAGGTGGGAGTCGATGTGGTGGTTCACGACAGGCCCCGGGCGTAGAACGCTTCCACGGCGAAGCGCTCGGGAAACAGGGTCACGAAATGGGCGATCAGCAATTGCCGCGCCAGCAGGCGCTTGTATTCGGCCGAGCCGCGCACGTCCGTGATCGGCGCGATCTCCTGCTGGGACATGCGCACGGCCTCCCACGCCGTTTCCAGGTCCAGGGCGCGGCCGCGCAGCGCCTGCGAGGTCTCGCGCAGGTAGAGCGGGATGGGCGCCACGCCGCCCAGGCTGAGGTGCGCGTCGGCGATGGTGTCCCCGGTGCAGCGGATCGAGCAGGCGCTGTTGACCGACGCGATGTCCAGGCAGGTCCGCTTGGAGACCTTTTCGAAATTGACCTGGGCGGCGGCCGGATCGGCGAACGCCACCTCGGTGAGCAACTCGCCGGGCCGCAGGTCCATCTGCTTGTAGCCGCGGTAGAACTCCCGCAGCGGGACCGATCGCCGCGTGCCGCCGTCGTCCAGCACGACGCGCGCGTCCAGGGCCAGCAGGAGGGCGGTGAAGTCCCCGATCGGGGAGGCGTTGACGATGTTGCCGGCCAGGGTGGCGCGGTTGCGGATCTGCCAGGAGGCGATGAGGTGGTTGAACGCCCCGATGCGGGGCAGCGCCTCGACGACGCGCGGGTCGGCGCCGAACTCCTCGAAGGTGGTGAGCGCGCCGACGCGGAGCTCGCCATCGCGGACGCGAATGCGTTTGAGCGCCGGCCGCCGGTTGAGCACCTCGACGCGGCGGTCCGGGATTTCCTCGCCCTGTTGCACGTACAGGTCGGTGCCGCCGGCGATGCGCACCTCCGGCTCTGCATCGGCGTCGGGTGCAGGTGTCTCTTCCTGCAGCGCCCGCAACCGCTCCGGGATGGTCGTGAAGTACGCGGGGATCGCTCCCGCCGCGGCCATCGTCATTACTCGATCGCCGCCGGTCCCGTCGAGCCGGCTGCCGATCCGGCGGGCCAGCGTGTCGGCGCAGTCCTTCAGCGAGCGGTAGCCGGTGCATCTGCACAGGTGGCCGCTCAGGGCGTATTTCACGTTTTCGAGGGAGAGCCCCCTGGTTGCGTCCAGCATCAGCCCGTGCAGGGACACCACGATGCCGGGCGTGCAGAACCCGCACTGCGTGCCGCCGTGCTCGACGACGGCCTCCTGCGCGGGGGTGAGCCCGGCTTCCAGGTTGCACCCCTCGATCGTGACCACGTGCCGGCCGTGCACTTCCGCCAGCGGCACCAGGCAAGAGGTGACCGGCTGGTAGCGGACCGCGTCGCCTGCAAGCTCTCCTATCAGGACGGCGCAGGCGCCGCAGTCGCCCTCCTTGCAGCCTTCCTTGGTGCCGGTCAGCCGCTCGCGATTCCGCAGGAAGTCCAGCAGCAGCAGCCCCGCCGGCAAGGACGTCTCCATCAGCCGGTCGTTGAGAATGAACCGAGTGCTCGGCGCCATCGCCTGCTACCGGCGGTTGCGCTCGCGAAGGATCTGCGCGGCGATGCTGATGGCGATCTCCTCCGGCGTCTGGCTGCCGATGTCCAGACCCACCGGAGCGTGGATGCGCTCGATCGTCTCCGGGGAGACCCCTTCCTCCCGCAGGAGGGAGAATATCCGCTCGATCTTCTTCTTGCCGCCCATCAAGCCGACGAACGGGCAGGGCAGGGCCGTGACGCCGAGGAGGGCGCGTACGTCGGTACGGTAGTCGGCGGTCATCACCACCACGGCGGTGGACTCTGGATGGGCGATCGAGGGTCCTGCTTGGTCGTAGTCCCTGACGATGGAAAGGCCACCGACCACGGTCTCGTGGTCTCGGCTGACCACGTTCGTGCGGGTGTCGAAGACCCGCACCCGGTAGCCCAGTGGCGACATCACTTCTCCCAGCGCCGCTGCGCAGTGGCCGCCGCCGACGATCGCGAGGCGGCGCCGATTGAGGAGGTCCTCCCGGTACCGCCAGGCGCCATGCGCCTCCGTGAAGGTGACGCGCGGCGCGTCGAAGCCGGCTCCGATCTCCGCCAGCCGCAGGCCGGCGTCGTCGATCTCGATCCAGCCGCTCTGATCGTGTCGGACTCTGTCCACGATGGTGCGCACGCTGGCCAGGTCGCGTGGTCCGTCCAGCACGCAGAAGATGTTGGTCTGGCTTCCCTCGCAGATCAGGCCGGATTGATCACCGGACGCTTTCTCACTATGCACCAGCGTCTGCTTCGCCGGCCGATAGTTGCCGCACTGCAGCAGCGCCCTCGCTTGGTCGACCAAACGGTGCTCCATGGCACCACCACCGATCGTGCCGAACAGCTCTCCCGAATCGGCGACCAGCAGCTTGGCGCCCGTGGTCCCAGGTGAGCCGCGGGTATGTGCGGCCACGCAGGCGACGAACACCCGGCTGCCCGAACCGAGGTGCCCGTGAACCCGCTCCCAGAACGCGATCATGTCTTCAGCTTAAGGAGGTCGCCCCACCTCGTCACGCTGTCCTGCGCGGCGGTGTGGATTCGGGGGCGGAGCAGGACAGACGGATGTGCGAGCGAGTAGGATCAAAACCATGGCGTTGACCGAACCCCGTTTCGTCCTTGATGAAGCCGGCAACAAGGTTGCCGTCGTGCTGCCGATCGATGTCTACGAAGAGCTCGTCGAACAGCTCGAGCAGCAGGACGACCTCAAGGCGATCGAAGAAGCGATGCAGGACTCGGAACAGATCCCCTGGGAGCAGGTCAAGACGGAGCTCGGTGTATCGGATTGAATTCGTGCCAGCGGCACGGCGCGACCTCAAGCGCATCAACGATCCCCTCAGGACACGGATTGTCACAGCGATCGATGCTCTGAGCACCAACCCTCGGCCATCGGGATGCCGCAAGCTGGCAGGCCGCCATTCTGGCGCATTCGCGTTCAGGACTACCGCATCATCTATCAGATCGTCGATGACAGGCTGCTCGTGACCGTGATTCGCGTCCGCCATCGGCGATCCGTTTACCGCTGAGCTCCTTCAAGCCTACACGCCGAGCCACGTCGCCCTGACGTCGGGACTCCGGTCAAGCTCCGCCGCGGTGCCGTGCCAGCGGATGCGGCCCTTGCCGAGCACGTAGACGTGCTCGGCAAGCCCGATGGCGAACGGGTAGTTCTGCTCCACCAGCAGCATCGTCATGCCGGCCGCCCGCAGGTCGTGGACGATTCCGGCGATGCGCTCGACGACGATCGGCGCCAGCCCCTCGGTCGGCTCGTCCAGGATCAGCAGGCGCGGTGACAGGGTGATGGCGCGCGCGATGGCCAGCATCTGCTGCTCGCCGCCGCTCAGCTCGTTGCCGCGGTTGCGGCGCCGCTCGGCCAGCAGGGGGAACCGCTCGTAGAGGTCCTCCACCGGGACGCGGTGGCGGCCGGTGCCCCGACGCCGGTTCCGGTTTAGGTTCAGGTGCTCGTCCACCGTGAGCGAGGCGAAGATGCCGCGCTCCTCGGGTACATAGCTGACTCCCCGCCGCGCGACGCGATGCGGCGGCAGGCGCTCGATCGCCTCGCCAGCGAACCGGATGGTGCCGCGCGCCGCGGCGGCGATGCCCATGATCGACTTGAGCGCGGTCGACTTTCCTGCGCCGTTGCGTCCGAGCAGCGCGACGACACTGCCGCCCGCCACCTCCAGCGACACGTTCTGCAGGACGTGGCTTCGCCCGTAGTAGGTGTCCACCCCCTCCATGGACAGCAGCGGGTCCGCCATCAGTCACGCCCCCCGAGGTAGCGGCTGCGCACCTCCGCCGAGCCGCGCACCTCGGCCGGCGTGCCTTCCAGCAGCACGCGGCCATAGTCGAGCACGGTGATCCGCTCGGCCAGCTCGAACATCACGTCCATGTCGTGCTCGACGATGAGCAGCGTCAGGGAAGCGGGCAGCGAAGCCAGCAGCTCGACGATGCCGGCCGTCTCCTCCGGACTCATCCCGGCGGTGGGCTCGTCGAGCAGCAGGACCGTCGGCTCCCGCACCAGCGCCAGTCCGATCTCGAGGTGGCGCTGGGTGCCGTAGGGCAGGGTGGACACCGGTACCGGCAGATGCTGCGCAAGGCCGAGCCGATGGGCGTGCGCTTCCGCCTCATCGCGCACCGTGGCGAATCGGCGCGCGGGACGCCAGAACACGTGACCGATGCGGTGCCTGAGCGCGCAGGCGAGCGCCAGGTTCTCCCTGACGGTGAGGTCGCCGAACAGGTTGTTCCGCTGGAAGCTGCGCGCCAACCCGGCCCGCGCACGGACGTCGGGCGGCGCTCCGCTCACGTCGCGGCCCCCGACGTACACCCGGCCCGCGTCCGCGTCGAGCTCGCCCGTGATCAGGTTGAACAGCGTGGTCTTGCCGGCGCCGTTGGGGCCGATCAGCCCGCGCCGCTCGCCCGGCGGGAGCCGCAGCGAGACGTGGTCGGTCACCTGCAGCGACCCGAACGCCTTGCACAGGCCGGTCGCCTGCAGCGCGTCGCACGTCACGCTCGGCTTCTCCGCCGCATGACTGCCAGTGCCGCGTGCCGGATCGCCCAGGTGAGGCGCCCGTACAGGCCGTCCCTGGCCAGCAGGACGACGGCGATGAAGAACAGCCCCATGATGAGCTGCCAGTGATCGGCCATCTCCGGCGGGAGGGAGAGGCTTTTCCAGAACGCGCCGTCGTTCAGTTGATTGCGGAGGACGATGTACAGCGCCGCGCCGCCGGCGGCGCCGATCAGGCTGCCGCTGCCTCCCAGGATGACGATGATCAGCGCCTCGCCCGAGAGGGTCCAGAAGGCCAGGTCCGGGGACACGAAGCCGGTGTGCTGCGCCATCAGGGCCCCGGCCAGACCGGCGACCGCGCCCGCGGCGCCGAAGGCTGCCAGCTTGTAGCGCCGTACCGGGCACCCGAGCGACGCCAGCCGGCCCGGGTTCTGGTGAATGGCCGTGAGCATCATGCCGAATGGAGAGCGGCGAAGGATCAGCAGGGCCAGGTAGACCAGCAGCGCGGCGATGAGGACTCCGGCGGCGAACACCGCCGGATCTCCGGAGTCCAGCCCGAGCGGGGCCAGATCGAAACGCGGCGTGCCGGCCATGCCGTTGTCTCCGCCGAAGACCCGCGCCTTGACGAAGTAGGCATGGACCATCTGCCCGATGGCGAGGGTGATCATGATGAAGAACACGCCGGTCAGGCGCACCGCGAAGAAGCCGACGCCCACGGCGATCGCCGCCGCGGCCGCCACCGACAGCCCCACCGCCGCGAGCGGCGGCCAGCCCCAGAGGACCGTGGCGGCGGCGGTGGCGTAGGCGCCGAGCGCCAGGAATCCCGCGTGTCCGAGCGAGACCATGCCGGCGGCACCCACCAGGAGGTCGAGGCTCATGGCGAAGATCGCCAGGATCGCCACCTCGGCCAACAGCTCCATTCCGAAGTAACCGGCCCCGAACCAGGCGGCGACGGCGATGCCCGCGAGGACTCCCGCCACCGGGAGCTGGAGGGGGTCGCGACCGTTCATCACTGCTCTCCGCCGCGGACCGGGATCAGGCCGGCCGGCTTGATGAGCAGGATCATGGCCATGAGGGCGTAGATCGTTACCCGCGCCAGCTCGGGAAGCACGACCTGGCCGTAGGTGTCGGCGATGCCGATGATCAGCGAGCCGAGGGCCACGCCCTTGAGGCTACCGGGGCCGCCCAGCACCACGACGATGAGGGCCAGGATCAGCACCTTCATGTCCATCCCCGGCGCGATGGCGAGCACCGGCGCCGCGATCACGCCGGCGACTCCGGCCAGCAGGCACCCCAAGCAGAACACCAGGAAGAAGACGCGGCCGATGTCGAGGCCGAGCGCCGCCACCATGGTGCGGTCGTCCACGCCGGCGCGCACGATGGCGCCGACGCGGGTGCGCTCCAGCGCAAGGTAGAGCAGCAGGAAGGCAGCCACGCCCAGGGCGATGATGAACAGGCGGTAGGTGGGATAGACCTGTCCCAGCACGGAGCCGCGGCCGGACAGCAGCGCCGGCACGTCGATGATGTGCGGCAGCGATCCCCAGATGATGTCGACCGTCTCGATCCCGACGAAGATCAGGCCGAAGGTCACGAGCACCTGCTTCATGGGGTCGGCCCGCTGCATGTGGCGCAGCAGTACCAGGTAGAGCAGTCCTCCGATCAGGGCGACGCCGAGCGGGGCAAGCAGCAGGGCCAGCCAGAAGGACTCGAAGGCGCGGACTGCGCTCAGGGCCAGGTAGGCGCCGGCCATGAACAGCGTTCCGTGCGCCAGGTTGATGAAGTTCATCAGCCCGAACACCACGGACAGCCCGATCGACAGCAGGAACAGCAGCGCCGAGAGCTGCAGCCCGTTGAGGGTCTGGACGATCAGGAACCCGGGATCAAGGAGCACGGTTACCCCGCCGCGCGAATTACCAGGTACAACAGGTGCACGGGATCCGACGCGGTGAACGTGCGTCGCGAGAGGATCAGCCCCTGGTCTGCTACAGCTCGCAGCCGTTGGGCGGGTCCTGGACGTCGGCCACCATGTCCTGGACCACCGCCGCGACGCCGTCGCCTTGGGCCTGGACCTCGAAGATGTAGACGTTCTGGATCACGTTGTTGGTTGCCGGATCGATGCGGAACGGTCCGCGGGGGCCGTCGAAGCGGATGTCGCGCATCGCCGCGACCAGGGCCGCCCTGTCCTCGGTGTCGCCGCCGGTGGCCCTGAGGGCCTCGACGATGAGTCGGGCGCTGTCGTAGGCGGCGACGCCGAACTCCGACCCGTCACGTCCGTGCGCGGCGCGGAACTTCTCCTGGAAGACGTGGTTCGCCGGCGTGTCGATCGACGGCACGTAGTTGAGGATCCCCAGGGTTCCCTCCGCGTCCATGCCCTGCGCGTTGACGTACAGCGCGGAGTTGAGCCAGCCGGCGCCGGCGAGCTGAATCTCGTCCTTCAGCCCGAAGGCCGCCCACTCCTTGACGAACTGGATCGCCGGGCCGCCCGCGAAGAACACGTACGCCGCATCCGGGTTCGCGGCCTTCACCTTCGCCAGGTAAGGGCCGAAGTCCTCGGTCTCGCCCAGCGGCGGATACTCCTCGCCGATGACGGTGCCTCCGGCGGCGACGAAGCCAGAGCGAAACGCCTCCATGGCCTGGTGTCCCGCCGCGTAGTCGAACGCCATCAGGAACACGTTTCGGTAGCCCCGGGCAGCCATCCACGGCCCCATCTCGCGGCTGATCTGCGCGTTGGAGAATGAAGAGCGCAGGATCCACGGGCTGCAGAGCGGGCCGGTGAGGTCGTCGTTGCCGGCGTTGGTGACGATCAGCGGCACCTCGGCGTTGTGCACGAAGTCGCGCACGGCGCCGGCCACCGCGGAGGAGATGATGCCCACCACGATGTCCACCTCATCCCTGAGGACCAGTCTCTTGATCAGCGCCAGGCCGGTGCCCGGATTCGCTTCGCTGTCGGCATGGATCAGCTCTATGGGGCGACCGGCCACCTCGCGGCCGAACTCGTCGAAGCCCAGCTCCAGGGCCAGCGTCTGGTCGCCGCCGAGTCCGGCGCAGACCCCCGAGGAAGGCAGCAGCACGCCGATCCTGACCGGTTCGGCGCCGGCGCCGGCAGCGCACACGGTGAGAGCGGCGATCGCCGCCGCGACGGTCCTGATCACGCTTTTCATGGGGTGAATCCTAGTCGGGTCGGTTCAGGGATGTCCAGGATTCCGGGGACGGTACGGTAACGCAGGGGAACGCCCAGTCCGAGTTGGCCGACCGTCCGGGGACAGGCTATCCTGGAACCGCCATGCGCCTCCGCGAACGCCCCCGCGCCGGGGCCGCATGATGCCCGGCGCCACGGAAGTCGTCGGGGTCGGCGGCTGTCTGACGACGCCGCTGACGGTGGCCGGCATCGACCATACGTCCGTGCGGGCGGCGGTCGCCCGCGCGTTCGCGGAGCAGCGGGCGTTTCCCTTCCTGCCGGACACGGAGTGGAGCGCCGCTGTCCCGGAGCAGCACGCGGAGCGGACGGCTGCCGTCCGCGCTGAGGCGGTTGCGGCGGCGACGAAGAGCCCCACGACCGCCGACCGATTCAACCGTGACGCGCGGCTGATCGAACGGCTGGATGCCGCCGTCCGCCTCACGCATGAAGCGATCGCCGCGATCGGCGGCGAGGGACGCCAGACGCTCGAACGGCGGCGATTCGTGCTGATCAGGGAAGCGCCGGAAGCCACCTGCCTCTACGAGGAAGGGGAGACCGGCGTCGTCGCGCGAGTCGGGCAGGGACCGCTGGAGCTGCGTCAGCCTACGATCTACCTGGGCCTGCGCCTGTTCGACCTGCTGGCCGCGGAGCAGGTAGATCGCGGCGGCACGGTGCCGGAAGCGCTGCTCTCCATCCTGCGGCTGGAAGAGCGTGCGATCGAGACCGGCTACTCGCACGTGGAGCCGCTGGACGCGCCCAGGCGCGAGGCCCTGGAACGCCTGTTCGGCGTCCTGCGCCAGCCGATCGCGGGACTGACGCCGGCCGAGCCCGAGCCGGAGCGGCAGCGGCGGCCGATGCGCTTCTCGCAGGCGCTCAGGCAGGCGACGCTGCGCCAGTTGAACGCACGGCGGGCCGACGCGCCGCTGGATTTCGACCCCGCCATATGCGTGTCCGCCATGCGCCGCCTGGAGCGCACCGCACAGCGCGCCAAGGCGTACGGCGGCGATTCGGTGCGCCGCGAGGTGATGCGGCTGCTGGTCGCCGCCTCCGGGCACGACCTGGACGAGGTGCGCAACCACGCCAACCTGCTGCTGGAGCGCATGCTCGCCCCCAAGGAATTCGCCGCTCCGCTTGCGCGGACGTTCCTGACCGCCATGCAGGGGACGGAGCACCACTTCAGCTTCGATCTCCCGCGCAGCCGCGGCCGGTACCGGCTCCGGATCTACCGGGGCCGCGGCCAACGGCGCTATCCGAGCGAGGCGGACCTGGACTACGTGGATGTCGATCTGGCCCGGTCGTCGCCGGGATCACCGCACACCGCCACCTGGCGATTCGACGAGCTCGGGCACTACGACTTCTGCGTGGCGAGGGAATTCGACAGCGGCCGCCGGGAGTGGGTTCAGGACGCCGAGTGCAGCGGGCGCATCAACGTGCTGCCCGACCTCCGCGGCGAGCTGGTGTTGCAGATCTTTCCCGACATCCACGGACACACCCGCGCCTACTGGGCTGACGTCGAGCATCCGGGACTGGTGTACAACGAGCACGGGCAGGTGATCCGCCAGGGCACGTTCGCGGACATCGCCGCGCACCTCCCGGAGATCAAGCGCAAGTACGGGTTCACCGCCATCTACGTGCTGGGCGCGCAGAAACGCGGCAGCAACCGCGAGGACTGGACCGGCCACGCAACCTCGCCTTCGCCGTTCGCGCCGGAGAGCCTGACCGAGATGGAGCCGGCGCTCGGCGGGAACGACGGCCTGCGGACCCTGGTCGCCGCCGCCCACGAGCTTGAGATCAAGGTGCTGCTGGACGTGATCCCGCACCTCAACCGAAGGGTGCACGACGACGTGCCGGATGAGGACGTCGTGCAGTGCTTCGACGACGACGGCACCCTGGTCGCGCGCTCCTCGACCGACGGCCGCTACGGGAGCTGGAACGACGGCGTGCTGCTCAACTACCGGCGCCTGTCGGTATGGGAGTGGCTGGTCGATTCGGTGCGCGCCCTGATCGACCGGTTCGACGTCGACGGGGTGCGCTGCGACATTTCGCACGCCCTGCCGATCATGATGAAGCGCAACAATGCCCCGGCGGTGCCGGCCGGCCCCCGTTCTGACGAGGAGCAGGTCGAGGGCACCATAGTGGTCAACGAACGGGTCGACGACCACTATGTCACCACCGGGTTCTTCGACTCGGCGTGCCGGGACCTGATCGCCAGCCCCCTGCACTACCTGCTGATGCGCGAGATGGAGCAGGCCGCGCATGCGGCCGGCAAGCCCTTCTACGTCCACCTTGCCGAGGCGTACTGGGGACGTGAGCAGTACCTCAGCCGCGTCGGCATCGTTTCGTACAACTCGGCGCTGTTCAAGATCTGCGAGCGCATCGCCCAGGGGACCTCCGCGGTCGGCGAGGTCTACCACCTGTACGACCAGCACTACCGCGGCGCACTGCCGCCCGGCACCGAGTTGATCGGATTGTTCGGCAACCATGACGAGCGCCGCCCGGTCAACACCTTCGGCCGCGACAACCTGCGGCCCGTGCTCACGCTTACGTCGTTTCTGAGCAACGTGGTGATGGACTTCGAGGGCAACGCCGAGGGCGAGGCGTGGAAGGTGTTTCCGGACAACGTCTACGTCGACTGGAACCGGTTCGACAACGCCGCCGACCGCAGCGTCGAGCGCATCTTCCGCGACGTGTACGCCATCCACCGCCGCAACCCGGGCCGCGGGATGCTGGTGCCTACCGACCATCCCCAGGTGGCCGCGGTGATCAAGCCCGCCCCCGAGGGACTCTGGCTGGCCGTGTGCAGCTTCTCGGCGGACAGCGCCACGGTGAGCGTCGACATGCGCGCCGCCGCCTCCTCGCTGGATGGCTCGATCGATCCCGCCGGGCGCTACGTGGTGGCGGATCCCACCTACTCGCCGGTCACCCGCCGCTACGCCCACTACACGGGAGAGGAGTTGCGACACTCCACGCTGACCACCTCCGTGAGCTACCGGCAGCGGGTGAAGCTGCTGCGCATCGACCGGATCGCCGACGACGACCTGGGCGGCGGGACGGCCGAATCCGGGTATCCGCGTTTCCTGCGCGATTCGTTCGACCGCCTGCAGGACGCGCCGTCCCGCGAGCGGCTGGACCCCTCGTTCGCGTACCGGGAGATCACGCGCGCTGCGGCGACTCGTGGCGGTCTGGGACGGTTTCTGGACGAGAAGCTGCTGCCCCTCTACGAGGACGCCGAGCACGACGCCGTCGTCCTCGGCCTGAAGCGGGTGCTGTTTCACGCCTACCGGGAAGGCGGCCTGGGCCGCGGCGGCGAGGGAGCCAGGCTGCCCGCCCCCGGGAAAGGCCGCACGCGGCGCTCCCGGCTGCTGGCACGGGTGCTGGACGGACTGCGCAGCCGCCCGGTGGTGTTCGTGTCGGCGGAGGCGGAGCCGTTCTCCAAGAGCGGCGGACTGGCCAACGTGACCTGCGAGCTGCCGCGCGAGCTGGCCCGCCTGGGGGAGCGGCTGTACGTGATCACGCCGCTGTACCGCGCCGGCGAGCCGCGCGCGGTGGAGAAGATGCAGGCGGCGATCGACCGCTACGGCATCACCTACAGCGGCACGAACGTGAGCTTCCAGCTCGGCGACGAGCGCTACGAGGTGGGCGTGCACTCGGGCGAGGTCGACGGCGTGACCTACTACCTGCTCGACCACCACGAGCTGTTCGACGGGCTGTACTGGGGCTATCGCTCCAACGAGCGCATCCGCCGTCGCCTGGGCCTGGCGCGGGCGGCGGCAGAGGTGATCGTCAGCTTCGACCTCGATCCGCTGGTGGTCGCCACCAACGACGCGGCTGCCGGCCTGCTCACCGGCATCGTCCGAGCCGATCCGCACTATGCAGAACCCTTTGCGCGCACCAGCTTCGTGCATGTCATCCACAACGGCGGCTGGCAGTACTTCGACTGCTATGGCCGCTATGAGGACGGCACCGATCTGTTCGGGCTGTTCAACCTCCCCGGACACCACGTATCGCAGTTCACGGATCCGCGTGACGACGGCCTGTTCAACCTGATGGCCGCCGGCATCCGCTTCGCGGACCGGGTGTTCACCGTGAGCCCCTCCTACGCGCGGCAGATCGAGCAGAACTGCGACGGGCTGGAGCCGTTGCTGGAGGACGTGATCGGCATCAACAACGGCATCGCCCGCGGGTTCCGGCGCGGCGTGCGGCAGCGCCTGTCGCGCTCCGGGCTGGAGGAGCACCAGTACCCGCGGCTGCGCGCGCGTATCGCCGAGGACCCGTTGCTGCGCGCCAAGCTCGAACGGCGGTTCCCGGAGCTGCTGGCCGACGACCCGGACGCCGTCCGCTTCCGCAGCCAGGCGCGGCGAGACGAGGTCACCCGCATGCGCACCAAGCTGCTGGCGCAGCTCGAGTACGGGCTCACGGTCGATCCGGACCAGGTGCTGTACGTGATGATCCATCGGGTCAGCGACCAGAAGGGGTTTCAGATCCTGCTGGAGGCTTCCGAGGGGATCTTCCGCAACCTCGGCGTGCAGGCGATCCTGGGAGGTCCCATCGCGCCCAACGACCACCGTGCCGAGGAACTCGCCGCCGGCATGCACGCCCTGATGGAGTTCTATCCGGGCGCGGTCGCCACGCGGATCGGCTACCAGGAGATCAGCCTGCCGCTGCTGGCCGCCGACGCGTTCCTGATGCCGTCCCAGTTCGAGCCCGGCGGCATCTCCCAGCTCGAGGCGATGAGCTGCGGCTGCCTGGTGGTCGCGCACGCCACCGGTGGCCTGCGCGACACGGTGACCCCGCTGCAGCTTCGGGGCTCGACCGTGAGCGGGTATGGCGTGCTGTTCGGGGACTACCAGGCCGACGCGTTCCTCGACGCGATGGCGCGCTGCACGTGGTTCTTCCGTCACGCCACGGCCGCGCAGATCCGCCGCGCGCGCAACAACGCGCGGCGCAACATCGTGTACTGGGACGGCGCCGCCCGCCGCTACCTGGAAGAGCTGCACGCCCTGCAGGAGACGATCCCGGCAGCGAATCTCCCGCCCCAATAACCGGAGCCCACGGGGCTCCGGTTATTGGCCCACCCCGCCTTTGGCAAGGATCTGGCGTACCGGCCGCGCGCGGCCGGTACGCCAGATCCTTGCAGGTACTCAGCTCCTTTATATGATTATGTGCGCAATCTACTCGCCGGACGCGGCCGCGAGGAGCACCAGGGAGCGGGGGGCCGCGTGGTAGACCTCCTGGGGAGTGATCGGCAGCGCCTGGCCGAGATCGCAGATGTCGTGCGGCGACGGCAGCGCCGTGTCGATCGCCCGACGCCACGCGCCGCCGCAGCACGCGGCGGGGACGGCGAACTCGCACGGCTCCTCGGCGGCGTTCAGGATCAGGCAGAGGTCCAAGGCCTCGTCGTGCAGGCACACGGCAAGCCGGGGCTCCCCGCTGCTCCAGTCGGGATACGCACCGCGCGGGTCCAGCCAGCGTATCTCCGAGCCATCGTCTTCATAGAACGTGTCGCGGCGCAGCGCAGGGTGGCGGGCCCGCAGCGCGATCACCTCGCGGCAGAAGCGGGCGAGCTCGGCGTTGCTCACGTGCAGGGTCCAGTCGTGCCAGGACACCTCGCTGTCCTGGCAATAGGCGTTGTTGTTGCCGCCCTGCGTGTGCGCCATCTCGTCGCCGCCCAGCAGCATCGGCGTGCCAAGCGACAGGAACAGGGTCGCCATCAGGTTCTTGCTCTGGCGCAGCCGCGTCGCGTGTATCTCGGGGTCGTCGGCGGGGCCCTCCACACCGTAGTTGGCGCTGAGGTTGTGGTCGCTGCCGTCGAGGTTGTCCTCGCCGTTCGCGGCGTTGTGCTTGGCGGCATAGCTGACCAGGTCCCGGAGGGTGAACCCGTCGTGCGATGTGACGAAGTTGATGCTGTGGACGGGCCGGCGGCCGTCGTCCCCGTACAGGTCGGCGCTTCCCGTCAGCCGCGTGGCGAGCGCCGCGGCAGAGCCGTCACCACGCCAGAAGCGGCGTACGTCGTCGCGGAAGCGGTCGTTCAGCTCCGCCCAGCGCTCGCCGGGAAACTGACCGACCTGGTAGGCCCCGGCGGCGTCCCACGCCTCGGCGATGATCTTGGTATCGCGCAGCACCGGGTCCTCGCCGATCCGCTCCAGGATCGGCGTGTTGGCGCTGAGGTTGCCGAACCGGTCGCGTCCGAGTACGGAGGCCAGGTCGAACCGGAAGCCGTCGACGTGCATCTCCACGGCCCAGTAGTGGAGGCAGTCGATGATCAGCTCGCGGACCACGGGATGGTTGCAGTTGAGGGTGTTATGGCAGCCGGTGAAGTCCAGGTAGCGGCTCGGATCGTCGGGGTCGAGCAGGTAATAGACGCTGTTGTCCAGTCCCCGGTAGGAGAAGGTGGGACCGTCCGCGCCCCGCTCCGGCGAGTGGTTGAACACCATGTCCAGGATCACCTCGATGCCGGCGGCGTGCAGGGCCTTGACCATCTCCTTGAACTCGCTCACCTGGCTGCCCGGCTCCGTTCCCGCGGCGTAGCGGCGCTTGGGGGCGAACAGGCCGATCGGGTTGTAGGCCCAGTAGTTGACCAGCGGCTCACCCGAAGCCGATCCGGGGGCGTGCTCGTCCGACTCGGTCACCGGCAGCAGCTCGACCGCGGTCACGCCCAGCTCGTTCAGATACGGGATGCGCTCGGCCAGGCCGCGGAACGTGCCGGGGTGCGCCACATCCGAAGAGGGGTGGACGGTGAATCCGCGCACGTGGGTTTCGTAGATCACCGTCCGCGCGGGCGGATGGCGTGGCGCACGGTCGTCGCCCCAGTCGAAGGCATCGTCCACCACCAGGCAGCGGGGGCCGTCGGCGGGCAGGTCCGTCGCGCGAAGGCGAGGCGGCAGGGCGCAGGTGAACGCCTTGGCGTACGGATCGAACAGCGGGGCGTGCGGGTCGAAGAGGTGACCGGCCGCGGGCGCAAGGGGACCTTCCACCCGGTACAGGTAGGCGTGGCCGGGGCCCACACCGTCCACGACCAGGTGCCAGATGTCCCCGGTGCGGTGCAGTGGAATCCGTGCGCTCGGTGCGGCGCTCCCGGCGTCGTCGAACAGCAGGAGGGTCACGGCCGTGGCATGCCGGCTGAACAGCGCGAACTGCGTGGCGCCGTCGAGCACGGGTCGCGCCCAGCGGCTCCGGCCGGCCGCGGCGGGTGTTGGACGGCCCGGGAGAGCGGTGCACCGTGGTCAATGAGTACCACCGGCAGGCCAGATGCGCCAGACGGTGGACGGCCGAGCGCGTTCCTGGCACTAATACGCACTCTGGATACGGTCTCGGAGCCGTTCCGCTGCGAGGGTCACGAATGACAAACCGACTCACCTTTACCGTCAAGCCCCACCTCCCGGAGCGCCTGGCGCCCCTGGCCGATCTGGCCCATGACTTCTGGATTACCTGGCACTTCGACGCCATCCGCCTGTTCATGCGGTTCGGCGCCGACGCATGGGAGCAGGCCCAGCAGAGCCCTCTGCGGCTGCTCAGCGAGTTGCCGCAGGAGCGGCTCCACGAGATGGAGCGGGACAAGGCATTCCTCGCCCACATGGACCAGGTCATCGCCGACTACCACGATTACCTGCAGGCCGATCCGTGGTACTCTGGACCTCGCGACGCCGTGGTCGCCTACTTCTCCATGGAGTTCGGCCTGGACGCCACCCTGCCGATCTATTCCGGCGGCCTGGGGGTGCTGGCCGGCGACCACTTGAAGAGCTGCTCCGACCTGGGGTTGCCGGTCGTGGGCGTGGGGCTGCTCTACCGCACCGGTTACTTCCGCCAGCGCGTCACCATGGACGGCCACCAGCTCGAGAGCTTTCCGGCCAACGACTTCTACAACATGCCTCTCATGCTGTGCACTTCTGCAGACGGCGAGCCGGTGACGATTACCGTGGATCTGGGCGGAGAACGGGCGCATGCGTGCATCTGGCGCGTCCGGGTGGGACGCGTGCCGCTCTATCTGCTCGACACCGACATCGACGCCAACGACCCGTCGACGCGCGAGATCACCGGTCAGCTCTACGTGTCGGACCGCCGCATGCGCCTGCGCCAGGAACTGCTGCTGGGCATCGGCGGCATTCGCGCGCTGCGCGCCCTGGAGATCCCGGTCGCGGTGACCCACATGAACGAGGGGCACTCGGCGTTCCTGGCCCTGGAGCGGGTCCGTGAGCTGATGCACGAGCACGGCATGAGCTACTTCGAGGCACTGCAGGCGGTGTGGAGCACCACGGTGTTCACCACCCACACGCCGGTGCCGGCCGGCAACGAGACGTTCGACCCGCACCTGGTGCTGGACCAGGCCAGAGCGCTGCGCTCCGCCCTGGGGCTGGACGAGCACGAGTTCCTGTCGCTGGGCCGCATCGGGCACGACGGCGACGCGCACGGCCAGTTCGGGCTCACGCCGCTCGCCCTGCGCCTGGCCGCGCACTGCAACGGGGTCAGCAAGCTGCACGGCCAGGTGTCGCGCCGCATGTGGCGCAGCCTGTGGCCGGGCGTGCCGGCGGACGAAGTGCCGATCCGCCACATCACCAACGGCGTCCACCTGCGGAGCTGGATCTCGCATGACGTCCAGGAGCTGCTGGTGCGCTACCTGGGGCCGGCGGTGGCCAAGCACGCGCCCGAGGTGGCGGTGTGGCGGCAGGTGGACAACATCGCCGACGAGGAGCTGTGGCGGACGCACGAGCGGCGACGCGAACGGGTGATCTGGTTCGCCCGCCGGCGCATCGTGGCGCAGATGCGGCGCGAAGGGGCCGCGGAGGCCGATCTGCGGGCGGCCGAGGTGGCGCTGCGCCCGGACGCCCTGACGATCGGATTCGCGCGCCGGATTGCCGGTTACAAGCGCCCGGGCCTGCTCTTCCGTCAGCCGGAGCGCCTGGTGCGGCTGCTCAGCAGCCGCGAGCAGCCGGTGCAGATCATCTTCGCCGGCAAGTCGCACCCCAACGATCACCAGGGCAAGGAGATGATCCGGCGCATCGTCCAGTTCGCGACCGAGCACGACCTGCGCAGCCGGATGGTGTTCCTGGACGACTACGACATCAACGTGGCGCGCTACCTGGTCGCGGGCTGCGACGTGTGGCTCAACATCCCGCGCCGGCCGCACGAGGCCAGCGGCACCAGCGGCATGAAGGCGTCGGTCAACGGATCGCTGATGGTGTCCACCCTGGACGGTTGGTGGGACGAGGCGTACAGCCCGGACATCGGCTGGTCCGTGGGCTCAGGCGAGACCTACCAGGACGAGAACATCCAGGACGAGCTGGAGGCCGACGCCGTGTTCGCGGAGCTGGAGCACATGGTCATCCCGATGTTCTACGACCGCAGCATCGACGGCCTGCCGCGCGCGTGGATCGCCAAGATGCGGCATTCGATGACCGTGATCGGCGAGCACTTCAGCGCGCAGCGCATGGTCGCCGAGTATCACGGCAACCTCTACGAACCGGCGCTCGCGCACGCCCGCCGGCTGCACGACTCGGGGTACCGGGACGCCGTGGAGCTCGCCGGCCACCTGCAGCGGCTGCACCACCACTGGCCGGGGATCGCGGTCGAGCAACTCGACTCCGACAGCTCTGCGATGCTGGAGGTGGGCGACTCATTGGACGTCACCGCGCGGATCCGGCTGGGCGGACTGGAGCCGTCCGACGTGCAGGTGGCGCTCTATCATGGCGCGTTGCCCGGCAGCATCGACCTTCAGCCGGGCGACGACGAGATCGTCGACGGGCAGAGCACGCCCATGGAGCTGATCGAACGGCACGGGGAGTCGGCGACCTACCGCGCGAGCGCGATGTGCCGGAAGACGGGGAGGGTGGCCGCGACGGTGCGCGTGATGCCCGACCATCCCTTCCTTCCCCATCCGTTCGTGCCGGGGCTGTTCCTCCAGGGATGACACGGCCCGTGGAGACGTCGGCGATGCCGATGGGCTATGGCCGGTCGGTGGCGCGGATGGAGCCATGAGCCCCGGCACGCGCGGCATCATCATCGGAGCCGGCCGCGGCAGTCGCTTGATGCCTGCCACGGAGAACACGCCCAAGTGCTTCGCCGAGGTGGGCGGGAAGCGCATACTCGACTGGGTGCTGGCGGCCTTCCAGGACAACGGCATCAACGATGTCTGCTTCATCGGTGGCTACAGGATCGACGTCGTCCGCGCAGCGTATCCCCGGCTCACGTTCCGAACCAACGCCAACTGGGAGCGCAACAACATCCTTGCCTCCCTGATGCACGCCGAGGATCTGATGGACGGGCCATTCATCTGCTGCTACTCCGACATCCTGTTTACCCCGGAGGTCATTCGGCGGGTGATGAACGACTGCCGCGACATCGCTCTGGTCGTGGACACGGAGTGGTCCGATCGCTACCGATACCGCACTGACCACCCGGCGGACGACGCCGAGAAGGTGATCGCGGCGGATGGACGGATCACGCGCATCCATCGTGACATTGGGGAGTCTGCCGCGTACGGCGAGTTCACAGGCGTCTCGAAGTTCTCCCGCTCGGGAGCCACGCTCTTGAGAGAGCACTATCATCGCTGCCGGCGCCGTTACGCCGGTGCCAGCTTCCGAGAGGCGCCGTCATTCGAGAAGGCCTACCTCATCCATCTGTACCAGGAGATGCTGGAACAGGGCGTGCCAATCGCGCACGTCGACACGCCCGGAGAGTACGTGGAGATCGACACCCAGCAGGACTTCGAGCTGGCGCGCGCGCACTGGGACGGTGGTGGCGCGCGTGGGTGACCATCGCGAGCGCTTCCTGTTTCCCACTTCGGTGGTAGGTTCCGTGCCGCGACCACAATTCGTTCGCGACCTCATCGGTGCCTCCGGGTCCCTTGCCGCGGAGGACTACGGCGCGCGGATGGACGCCGCCGTCCGCTACGTCGTCGCCATGCAGGAGCACGCCGGTCTCGACGTCGTCACCGACGGTGAGTGGCGGCGCCGGTCCTACATCGGCGTGATTGCGGAGCTGGCCCACGGCTTCGAGCTTTCGGCCAACCCTGCCGACGGTCGCCCATGGACGGTGGTGGTAGACAGGCTGGCGCCCAAAGCGACGGGGTTCATCGCCCGTGAGGTTGCGTTTCTCAAGAGCGTGACGTCGCGTGCAGTGAAAGCCACGTTGCCGGCACCGGCGCTGCTCGGGGAACGCATGTGGGATGCGCAGCGCTCGTCGCAGGCGTATCCCACGCGAGAGCAGTTCGTGCGCGACTGCGTGCCGATCCTGCGACGCGAGGTGGAACTGGTGTGTGACGCCGGGGCGGATGTGATTCAGATCGACGACCCGCACCTGTGCCTGTTCGTGGATCCCGACGTCCGGGCCGGCTACGAAGATCCCGACGCTGCGGCCGACTTTTCGGTGGACATGGTGAACCAGGTGTTGAGCGGTCATCACGCCATGGCTGCAGACGTGACGACCGCCGTGCACCTCTGTCGGCGCGCCGGTGCCCGTGCGCGCGGTGAGCGCAGCCATCGCGGCGACTACGCGCCTACGTTGCCCAGCTCAATCGGCTGCAAGCGCAGCACCTGACGTTGGAGTTCACCACTCCGGAGGCCGGCGACATGCAGGTGTTGCGCGATCTGCGGGAGGAACTGCAGATCGGTCTCGGCTGCGTCAGCGTAACGCCCGGGCAGATCGATACCGCTGCTCAGATCGTGCAGCGGGTGGAAGCGGCGCTGCAATTCGTCGCGCCGGAGCGGATCACCCTCAACCCGGACTGCGGCTTTGCACCTGGCTCGGGCGCCGACGTCTCCATGGACGAGGTATACGCCAAGCTGACGGCAGAAGTCGCGGCCGCGCGTATGCTGCGGGAGACGGCACGCGCCGATCCCGGTTACTTCTGTTGCTGGAAGAAGCGCCGATAGACTTCTTCCTCGGAGAGCGTTTCGGAGTGGAACCAGGTCGAGCAGATCCACTCCGACAGCGCTGCCACGCTCGAGGTGGGCGCTCGCTGGACGGACGGTCAGGCGCCGTTCCTGACCACGTAGGCGGTCGAAAGCAGTTCGAGCGCATCATCGAACACGGTCTCGGTGTCGGCAAACCGCACCGCGGAAATGGCCGCGCACTCGGTGGCCGCGCCTTTCGACAGGAACGATCCGGAGACCGGCGAGACGTCGGAGTAGTCGCGGCCGACGGCCAGCTTGATGTAGTCGCTGGCGGGCGGAAACAGGACGCCACGGGTGGGGTCGGCCGCGACCCAGCCGGACCGCGGATGGAGCACCTCCAGCCAGGCGTGGGTCTCTCCCACTTGTCCCGTGAGCAGCCCGCTGACGTAGCGGCAGGGGATGCTCAGCGCGCGCAGCATGCCCAGGGCCAGGTGGGTCTTGTCCTGGCACACTCCTTCCCTGGTTGCCAGCACCTGCTCGGCAGTGGTCGTGACCCCGGTGGCGCCGCGCCGGTATCCGATCTCGCGGTGCACCCACTCGACGGTCGCACGTACCGCCGCCAGCAGGGAGCCGGCGTCGCCAGCGACCTCCTGCGACACCGCCGCGACGCCTTCGGGATCGATCAGCGGCGACCTGAACGCGAAGTCGAAGCCGTCCGGCAGATCGGTGACCTCGGCCAAGGCGGAGTCCTCGGGCGCCGGCGCCGCATCAGCCAGCCGGATCCGTCCCGCCGTGGCGACCACGAGGCGGTCGTGCGGCGCGAAGATGCGGACGCGCTGCACGCGGTTGCCGAAGCGGTCCCGGTACTCCACGGAGCGGCCTTCGGGCCGGGTCCACATCTGCTGGCCCATCGGCTCCTGGGACGCGTCGGCAAGGGGAAAGATGCGGAGCTGATTGTCGTTGTGCAGGACCCGGTCGGAGTAACCGTAGTGCGCTGCGTAGATATACGACGCCGTGACCGTCTGTGCCGCTAGCTGAGCACCCATGTGGGCTTGCACAGTCCCCCCGAAGAGTTGTTGGTGATGCGGCTGCCTTCCAGCGCCACCCGGGGCAGGCCGCCGGGGAACACCGTGACCTCGCCGTCCGCGCCCTGAATGGCGAATACCCGCAGGTCCACGTGGCGTGGCTCCAGCATGCCGTTCCGCTCATTCAAGACGACGTGTTGGGAGAAGTCCAGCGCGTCTTGCGCGATGAACATCAATCCTGCGCGGCTGCTTCCCGAGTGTCGATATCGTCGATCATCAGAACGTCGATGTCAGGGACGGATCCGAAGGCTCGGTCCGTGGTCACCAGGTGGTCGGCCCCGAGGCGTAGTGCCGTCGCGAGAATGACGGAGTCGGTCGTGAGCAGGCCGTGCTCTGATTGCAGGTCGAGCGCTCGGTCAAAGTCCGCGCGGCTGTGCGGTGCGATCCGCAGTCCCATGTCCTGCAAGGCGTCCAGCTTGGTTCGGTAGACGTGCAGCCGCCGCGCGAGCTCGGGGCGCGAGGCGAGCTTGCGCGCGGGGTTGGAGCCCGTAAGCTTCCCGGTCGCTCGCGCCTCGATGAGCATGAGTCGATGGCACACTTCCAGGAGCGCCGCAAAGGGCAGGATGCCGACGATCGTCGCCTGCGTGCAGCGAGCCAGCAACGCCTGTGCCTGTTCGGAGTATCCTGCTGCCGCATAGATCAGGATGTTCGCGTCGATGCAGCACCGCGACCCCGTGGGAATCGCCTCGACCGTCACGGGGCCAGCATATCGTCGTCGATGATGAGTTGCAGGTCGGCCGGTTCGACCGGCATCGGGCTCTCGCAGAACACGCGGTACGCCCGCATCGCCCGCTGTTGGTCGGGTCGCCGCTCGGCGAGGTATCCGATGAGCGCTTCGCTGATCACGTCGCTGATGCGCCTGCCTTCCTCGGCCGCAACGCGCCGGACCTCCATGACGAGGTCTTCCTCCAGCAGCGTCCCGACCTTCTGTTTCATCTTTCGAGAATGCGGTAGAGTTCTACCGTTGTCAAGATGAACGGCGTCTGGGTCACCCGCGGCTTCGCGGCGTTTCGGCGCGGCACCTTCGGCAATGCCGGTCAGAATCTCTACGTGTCGCGGGCCGGGTTGCTGCAGCGCATCCATCACCTGGACCTGAATCGCGACGGCTACGCGGACCTGCTGTTCTGCAACGCGCAGGGGCACCTGGAGGCGCCGCCGGCCTGCGTGTACGGGGACGTCTTCGGCGCCTGCGAGCGCACCGAGCTGCCCGCCGGCGGCAGCCCCACCGCGGCTGTGGCTGACATCTCGGGCGACGGCCATGCCGACCTGATCATCGGCAACGAGAAGAGCGGCAACGCCGGCCGCATGAACGCCAACGTCTACTTCGGATCGCCGGACGGCCTGAGCGAGCGCTACCAGACCGTGCTGCCGGCGCACCGCTGCACGTCGGTGGCTGCCGGCGTCTTCGACGGGGACGGCCGCGCGGAGCTGATCGTGACCGCGGCCGACCGGCCGCCGCGCATCTACTGGGGCGGCGCCGTCGGCACCGATCCGGAGTGCTGGTCTGACGTTCCCGCTCCCGACGGGTGGGCGCCGGTTGACCTTGCCGAAACCGAGGAGCTGTCCGAGACCGAGCGCGTGGGCGCCGTGGCGCCGCTGGCGATCGCCGTCGACCTGGGCTCCGAACCGCTGGTATTCGTCGCCGGCGGGGCGACGCAGTTCCTGGTGCCGGTCACCCCGGAACGCGGCTTCGGCCCGCCGCTGCGGCTCGCGTGCCGCAACGCCCTGGCGGTGGCGGCCGGGGATTTCGACGGCGACGGCCGGATCGACCTGGCGATCGCGCCGGCCTGGCGCAACCGCTGCGTGATCCTGCGCGGCGGCCCGGACGGGTTCAGCACTGAACGAGCATGGGTCCTGCCCACCTCGTTCAGCGCCGGCTATCCGGTGGCGCACGACATCACCGGTAACGGCTATCCCGACCTCCTGCTCGGCGGCGGCAAGCCCAACCCCGGCCAGCCGCACGACTCGTTCAACCACGTCTTCTGGAACGGGCCCGAGGGGTTGCGCGCCGACCGGCAGACGCAGCTCCCGTCCAACTGCGGCCACGGCCTGGCGGTCGCCGACTTCGACGGCGACGGGGTTCCCGACCTGCTGAGCTGCGGCTACCAGAGCGCCGTCGACCGGGACGTGGACGCGGTCATCTACTGGGGCAATCACGACACGGGATTCCGCGCCGGCGACTTCACGCGGCTGCGCGCGCACTCGTCGGCCGGCTGCCTCGCGGCCGACTTCGACGGCGACGGCCGCGTCGACATCGCCATCGCAAACCACAAGATCTTCGGCGATCACGTGGGCGAGTCCTTCGTGTACTGGAACAGTCCGGACGGATTCAGCGAGCAGCGGGTCACGCGCCTGCCGAACGGCGGCTGCACCCCCCGCGTGCGCGAAGTCCGGGTAGAGTACGGGGAGCGCCAACCATGATCGGACAGGCATGATCGTCGACACGCACGTGCACGTCTGGGAGATGCCGCCGGTCGCGCCGATCGGTCCGACCGCGTCATCGTTCACCTCGCTGCCGGAGGAAGCGGCCCCGGTGGAGCTGCTGATCGAGGACATGGACGCCAACGGCGTCGACGCCGCGGTGCTGGTGCAGACGAGCTGGTCGACCTGGGACAACACCTACGTCGCCGAAGCGGCCTCGAAGCATCCGGGCCGGCTGCGCTCGATCGGCCTGATCGATCCTCTGGACCCGGGCAGCGCGGACCTGGTCGGGCACTGGATGGACAAGTTGGGGATGCGAGGCTTCCGCTTCCATCCCGACTACTATTCGGACGCCGAGATCCTCACATCGCCCCCTGCCGGGCTGATTCTCGGAGCGATCGAGGACCGCAGTGGCATCGTCAAGGTGCACAACCGCGTCTCCAACGCGCACCAGCTCGCCGACGCCGCGCGCCGCCATCCCGGCATCACCTGGATCATCGATCACCTGATGTACCCGGAGCCGGACATGGCCGCGGACGGCTGGCGCGACTACGATCCGGTCCTCCGCCTGGCGGAGCGGGAGAACGTCTTCCTGACGATCTCGGACGTGCACAGCCGCTCGGACGTGGAGTTTCCGTACCGAGACTTGCACGCGGTGATCAAGCGCGGGATCGACGCGTTCGGCATCGACCGCTGCCTGTGGGGCACCGGCTATCCCGGCCACCTCCGCGTCGCGCATGGCTGGCCGCCGCTGGCCGACGAGCTGCGCCTGATGCGCGAGGGCCTCGACTGGCTGACCGCCACCGAGCGCGCGTCGATCCTCGGCGGGAACGCCAGAAGGCTCTACGGCTATGGCTGATCCGAAGCCCGTCTCTCCGCAGACGCTGTCGGGGCAGGTCGCCGTGGTCACCGGCGCGGCGCAGGGGCTGGGAAGGGGCATCGCGGAGACCGTCGCGTCCCGTGGCGCCACGGTGATCGTCGCTGACCTGCAGGAAGACAAGGCCGAGGCGGTCGCCGCCGCGATCGCCGGCGACGGACTGGCCGCGGCAGCAGCCCGCCTGGACGTCACGTCGACCGCCGAGGTGGACGGTTTCTTCGCCGAGGTCCGTCAGGCGCAGGGGCGGCTGGACATTCTCGTGAACAGCGCCGGGCTGGGCCAGAACGTGGCGCCGGTCGTCGAGCTCGGCGACGAGGAGTGGGAACGGGTGCTGAACGTGAACCTGAATGGCACGTTCAAGTGCTGCCGCGCGGCCGCGCGGATCATGGAGCGCCAGGAGTCCGGGTGCATCGTCAACCTGGCGTCGATCAACGGCCAGAACCCCGCTGCGTGGGTCGCCGCGTACAACGTGGCCAAGGCCGGGGTGATCGGCTTCACGCGTTCGCTGGCGCTGGAGCTCGCTGCGTACGGCGTCCGCGTCAACGCGATCTGTCCGGGACCGGTGTACACGGACTTCAACCGGCGGGTGATGGCGCAGCGCTGCCAGACGCTGGGGATCACGGAGGAGGAGATGATCGAGCGGATCCGGCAGGCGATTCCCTTGGGCCGTTGGGGCGAGCCCGAGGACATCGCCTTCGCGGTCGCCAACCTCTGCGACCCGAACTCCTCCTGGGTGACCGGCGAGATCCTGCGCATCTCCGGCGGCATGGAGGGCGTCGCCGCCGCGCCGCGCAGGCGGGCCGCGGGCTCGTGACGGTCGCGGCGGGCATCAGCCGGGTCGGGATCTGCGGCGCCGGCCAGATGGGCGCCGCGGCGGCCGTGGCCTTCAAGCGTGGCGGCTACGAAGTTCTGGTGTGGGATCGGGACCCAGAGCGGCTCGCCGGGGTCGAGGAGACGGCGGCGTCCCTGGAGGACTGGACGGAGCGCCACGTCGGTCCCGCGTTGCGGGCGGGGGGCGCGATCAGAACTGCCGGGGAGCCGGCGGAGCTCGACCGGGGCGCCGATCTGATCATGGAGGCCATCGTCGAGGACCTTGATCGCAAAGGGGACCTGCTCCGCGGGTTCGCGGTCGCCAGGGAGCGCGGAGCGATCTTCATCAGCACCACCAGCGGGCTCCCCATTACGGAGCTGGGGCGCCGCGGCGCCTGCGCCGAGCTGCTGGCGGGCACGCACTTCTGGAACCCGCCCCACTTGATGCCCCTGGTCGAGGTGGTCCGCGGCGAAGGGACGCCGGACAGCGTGATGGACCGGGTGTGCGAGGTGATGACCTCGATCCGCAAGATCCCCGTGCGCGTCAACCGCGACATCCCCGGGTTCATCGGCAACCGCATGCTGCACGCGCTCTGGCGCGAAGCGATCTACTTGGCGCAGGAAGGGGTCGCCACGGCCGAGGAGATCGACAGGGTGGCGCGCCTGACGTTCGCGCTGCGGATGCCCGCCCTCGGTCCGCTGGAGAACATGGACCTGGTCGGGCTCGACCTGATCGGCGCCATCCACGACTACCTGATGGAGTCCCTGTCGAACGAAGGCGAGCCGTTGCCGGCGCTGCGTGACCGGATCGGCCGGGGCGAACTCGGCGCCAAGAGCGGTGCCGGCTTCCACGACTGGTCCGGCCGCGACGCTGCCGAGGTGGCGGAACGCCGCGACCGGCAGATCGTCCGCCAGCTTGCATACCTCAGGGAGACCGGCGACCTGTGAGACCGACCGTCTTCGTGCCCGAGCCGATCGCCGCGTGCGGTATGGAGTTGCTGGAGGCGGCCTGCGATTGCACGGCGCCCTGGACCGAGGGGAGGGTGCCGGCCGATGCCGAAGCGCCGGAGATGCTGCGCGGCGCGGATGTGAGCTCTTCGGGCAGAACGGCAAACAGTCGGGCTGGGGGTTCGGATACTCCGGTGGCGGTCCTGTTGGACCCGGCGGCCGCGAAGAGCAGCCGCGGCCGGGGGGCCGTCGGTTGGGGCGGGGCGTTCGGCACGACGACCTGGACCGACCCGGAGCTGGAGATCACGGCGGTGCTGATGGTGCAGCAGGGCAGCCAGGGTGTGGTCCAGGACTTCGAGAACGCCGTCCGCGCGGCGATCATCGACTGAAGCGGCCGGCATGGAGGGAGAGCCATGAGACGCATGATCATCGACTGCGACCCCGGGCACGACGACGCGATCGCCCTGATGCTCGCGCACCGGCACGCGCAGGTGGACGGCATCACGACCGTGAGCGGCAACGTGCCGCTTGCCGCCACCACCGCCAACGCGCTGCTGCTCACGGCGCTGCTCGACGTCGATACGCCCGTGCACGCCGGCGCGGTGCGGCCGCTGGTGGGCGAGCCGCAGCACGCTCCGCACGTCCACGGCGAGTCCGGCCTGGGCGACGTGACCCGCATGGAGCACGACAGGGTGGTGGCCGGTGACGACGGGGTCGGGTTCCTGCTGGACGCCGCCGCCCCCGACGTGTGGGTCGTCGCCATGGGACCGCTGACCAACGTGGCGCTGGCGATCGAGCGCGACCCAGAGTGGGTAAAGCGGATCGCCGGCATCGCGCTCATGGGCGGCAGCACCGACGTGGGCAACGTGACGCGGGTCGCGGAGTTCAACGTGTACGCCGACCCGGAAGCGGCCGAGCGGGTGTTCCGCTCCGGCGCGGATATCACCATGTGCGGGCTCAACCTTACCCACCAGGTCATGACGACCGACGCGGTGGCGGAGCGGCTGCGTGGAGCGGAGACACCGGTGGCCGGCTTCGCCGCGCAGGTGTTCGACGACCTGCACGGACGCATCGCGGCGCTGACCGGCTTCCGGGAAGCGGCGCTGCACGATCCCTGTGCGGTGCTGGCGGTTACGCACCCGGAGCTGATCGAGACCGCGCCGCGCGCGGTCAGCGTCGAGGTCGACGGCACGCTCACCCGCGGCATGACCGTCGTCGACCAGCGCCGCGGCCTGCGGGGCGACCCGGCAAACGCGAACGTCGGCTACCGGATCGACGCGGAACGGGCGCTGCAGGTGGTCCTGGAGTCGCTGGGAGTCGAGCCGGAGTCGGGCTGACCAGTCGTGCGCGTCAGGGGCCGGTCGTTAGCGGTACAATGTCGCTCCAGCCATAGGCGACCTCCGTCAGCTCCGTGCCGCCTATCGTGATCGTCTCCACTCGGACCTCGGCACCGCCCAGCGCCTCGTAGAAGTTCCGGGACGGATTGTCCGTGAGCACCCAGGTCAGCATCGAGCGCCACCCTCGGGAGAGGAACCACGAGCAGAGCGCCGCCACCAGCCGCTTTCCCACACCTTGCCGCTGACCGGACTCGAAGAGGTAGATCGCGTAGAGCTCGGCCGAGTACTCAGGAGTGGCCTCTTCCGATCCCTCGGAGGCGATCTGCGGATCGTCCGAACACGATGCGGTCCCGCTCGCCGGGGGAGCGCCGCTCCGCTCCGGTCCGCCGGAGGCGAACCCGATGATCCGCCCGTCCCGATCCTTGGCGACGAAGGCGGTCTGCCGCTCGTCCGCAAGGATGCGATGCCAGCGCTCCTCCCGTTCCTCGTAGTCCAGGCCGGCCACGTGCTCAGCGGGTACGATGCCGGTGTAGGTGGACCGCCAGCTATCGATCCGACCCGCGCCTGCTCGACCGAATCGCCGAAAGGGGCGTCACCATCGAATGTCCACTTTCGTGCAACGTGATGCTTGGAGCCGTGCAGAGCTATGAGGATCACCCGATTCGCCGCTTCGTGGAGCGAGGGATCCCGGTGACCATCTGCACTGACGATCCGGTGAAGGCCGTCACCACGATCGGGCGCGAGTACGCGATCGCGTCGGAACTGGGTTTCTCCGGAGCGGAACTGCTGGCCTGCACACACGCGGCGATCGCGGCGTCGTTTTGCGATGATGAAACGCGCGGCCGGTTGCTGCGCCTCGTGTCGGAGTCCGCTACGATCGAGCCATGATGGATATTCAAGAGGCCAAGGACCTGTTCCGCGGCCCCATGGTGTCGGTGGCGACGCCCTTCACCGCTCGGTTCGACCTGGATCTCGATGCGCTGCGCGACAACATCGCGTTCATGCTCGACCGCGGGATGGCGACCGGGAAGGGGGTGCTGCTGGTCGCCGCTGCCGGCGGCGAGTTCCCGATGCTGAGCATGGAGGAGCGCAAGGAGGTCATCCGCGCCAGCGTCGAAGCGGCGGCCGGCCGCATCCCGGTCGCGGCCAGCATCCAGTTCGACGGCACGCGGGAGATCATCGAGCTGGCGCACTACGCCCACCGGGTTGGCGCCAGTCTCGGGCAGCTCTCGTCTCCCTCCTATTACCCCCCGCCGGCGCAGGACATCTTCGACCTGTTCGAAGCGGTCAGCGAGGAGACCAAGCTGCCCATCATGATCTACAACAACTGGTGGACGACGCCGAACATGAACGTCGGCACGGTCGATCGGCTGGCGCGGCTGCCCGGTGTCGTCGCGCTCAAGTGGTCATCGTCGTCCATGAGCGAGTACACCACCGGCCTGCACCGGTTCGCCGATCGCCTGGCGATCATCGACAACCTGGGCATGGCGGTGTGGGCGCACCTGCTGGGCGCCATCGGCTTTATCACCCACCAGAGCAACTTCTGGCCCGAGTACCCGTTGTCGCTCTGGGAGCTCCTGGAGCGCAAGGACTACGACGCCGCGGTGGCCCGGCTTGCCGGCTTCAGTTGGCCCTGGGACCAGTGGACGCACAAGGTGTGCGAGGAGACCGAAGGGGAGGGGCCGTTCATCAAGGCAGCCATGGAGGAGGTCGGACTGACGGCTGGCCCCCCGCGTCCGCCGGCACGTCCGGTGAGCGCCGGCCTCCGGCAGGAGTTGCGAAGCCTGTTCGCCGACTCCGGGGTCCCCAAAGCGGCATGATCCGCTGACGCCGAGCCGGCTTCAGCGGCCGATCGCCAGTCGCTCCGCGAGCCGTTCGGGCAGGCCGAGCGCCCGGATCTTGCGCGGCGCCACCTCCACCGGATAAGGCACGCGGTACTGCGTGAAGCGTTTCCGTCCGGTGTCGAACACCCCGAACGCGGCGTCCGGGTTGCCGTCGCGGGGTTGGCCCACGGAGCCGGGATTGATCGGGTAACGGCTGCCCGCGTCGAGTGTCAGGGAGTCTCCGGAAGCAGGCACCACCCCGCGCACCGGCGTCCCGATCGCGCCCGCGGCACGTTTCGGCCGCTCTTGCTGCAGGATCATGGCCACATGGGTGTGTCCGAAAAAACATACATCGGTATCAGGGAGACCGTTGCCCAGCGCCTGGAACGACTCGCGCGCGTCGTATCCGTCGAGCAGATACAGGTCCTCGTCCTGAGGTGAGCCGTGGCACAGCACGATCCCCGGTGCCGCCTGAACCGGCCCCTGCGGAATGTCGCTCAGCCGGTCCAGGTCGGCCGCCGGCAGCATCCGCCGGTGACGGCGCGCCGCGGCCTGCGCGATGTCGTTGAAGTCGCGGTCACTGGCGATGCCGGCCACCACCTTGTCGTGGTTGCCGCGGACGCAGTGGTCGGGCGATCGCCAGCCCGCGTTCCAGGCACGCGGCGGGGTCGGCGTTGTAGCCGACCAGATCGCCCAGAAGCCGGTACGCGTCGATACGGACCGGCAGGGCGTCCAGTGCCGCCTCGACCGCCGGCAGCGCTTCGAGGTTGCCGTGGATGTCGGACAGGACGGCGTAGGTCATGGGCCGATCCCCGCCCGATGCCGCGGGAGGCCGCGCCTAGGTGGCCGTGGCCGGCTCCCTGACGCTGGCGGTGACCGGCTCGAATTGACGAGCGACGACCCAGTCCGGGCGCGGGTTTTCCACGCCGTCCGGCACGTTGTCGATCGCCGCGAACGCGTAGATCAGGCTGTAGCGCTTCGTCGGTGACAAGTTGTGGTTCGAGCCGTGCACGGTCCGGCAGTCGAAGAAGCAGACGTCGCCGGCCTCACCCTCGATGGGGATGATCATCGCCTCGTCGGTGATGTGCTCGCGCAGCGCTTCCGGCGTGATGCACCACTGCTTGTAGCTGGTGGTGACCTCGTCGCTGTAGTGGTCCAGCACGCCCCAGCGGTGCGAGCCCCGGATCAGCATGACGCAGCCGTTCGCGCTCGTGTTCGGGCCGAGCATCACCAGCGCGGAGGTCAGTCGGTCGTCGACGCCGTCGTAGCGCCAGTAGCCGTAGTCCTGGTGCCAGAGCCACACGGTGCCCTCGAACGACTCCTTGTAGTTCAGTTTGCTGTGGAAGACGTAGGCGTCGTCACCGAAGATCTGCTTGACCGGCCCGGCGACCGGCTCCGACCGGCAGAGGTCTCGGAACGGCTCGATGCTGCGGTGCGCGCAGAACACCGAGCGCACCGGTCCGCTCTTCTCCCGCACCACGTGCACCTCCGCCGGGTTGTCGGCGTCTTCCGCCATCACCGCGTCCGCCGCGGCGCGCAGCTCCTCGATCCGATCCGGCGGGATCACGCCCCGCTGCACCAGGAATCCGTCCTCTCGGTAGGTGGCGAGTTCTCGTTCCGTCCACATGTTCAGGCCTCCAATGGTTCGAGGTCCGCCAGCATCGTCGGGATGAGCTCGGCGACGGTGGGGTGAATATGCACCGCCCGCTGGATCACGGTATACGGCGCCTTGGCGTACATCACGTCCAGGATCGAATGGATGACCTCGTCGCCGCCGACGCCGAGGATGGCGGCGCCCAGGATCCGCTCGGTCCCGGCATCTACCAGCACCTTCATGAAGCCCTGCGTCTCGCCCTTCTCCACGGCGCGGCCGACGCGGGTCATCGCCCGCGTGGCGATCAGCGCCGGGCGGCCCGATTCCCGGACCTGCTGCTCGCTCATGCCGACGCGGCCGAGCGGCGGGTCGACGTACAGCGCGTAGCAGTCGATGCGGTCCGCGACGCTGCGGGGGTCGCCGTGCAGGAGGTTGGCGGCGACTATCTCGTAGTCGTTGTAGGCGGTGTGCGTGAAGGCGCCGCGGCCGTTGCACTCGCCCAGCGCCCACACGCCGGGGACGGCGGTCTGCAGCCCGTCGTCCACGGGGATCAGCCCCCGCCGGTCGACCTCGATGCCGGCGGCGTCCAGGCCCAGGTCGTCGGTGTTGGGGCGCCGTCCCACCGCCAGCAGCAGGTGCGATCCGACCACGGCCGGTTCCCCGGATGCGCAGTCCAGGGTGGCCGTGACCGCGTCGCCGTCCCGGCCCACGTCCATGCACGTCGCGTTCAGACGGACGTTCACGCCCTCGGCTTCCAGGATCCCGGTCACCGCCGCACAGATGTCCGGCGACTCCCGCTTGATGAGGCGGTCGCCGGTGTCGATGAGCGTGACCTCGCTGCCGAAGCGGCGGTACATCTGCGCGAACTCCAGCCCGATGTAGCCGCCGCCGACGATGATCAGGTGCTCGGGCAGGACCTCCAGCTCCATGACGGTCGAGTTGGTCAGGTAGTCGACCCGGTCGAGCCCGGCGAACGGCGGCACGAACGCGCGTGCGCCGACGTTGATGAAGATCCGCTCCGCTTCCAGCAGGTCGTCGCCCACGCGGACCCGGTGAGCCGCCGCGAAGCGCGCGTGCCCCTGGTAGACCGTGCAGTTGGCCAGCGAGCGGAGCCAGCGCTCGACGCCGACCTCGGACTTTTGCGCGATCGCGTCCTTGCGCGCCTTCACGCGCTTCATGTCCACGCCGACCGCGCCGCCGATCACGACGCCGAAGTCGGCTGCCCGGCGCGCCACGTGCGCGGCGCGGGCGCTGGCCACCAGCGCCTTGGTGGGAATGCAGCCCACGTTGACGCAGGTGCCGCCGAAGCGGTGGCGCTCGATGATGGCGGTGTCCATGCCGGCGCCGGCCAACGCGGCGGCCAGGCTGGGACCGGCCTGCCCGGTGCCGATGACGATCGCGTCGTACGTGCGGGCCATGGGCGGCTCAGATCCAGCCGTGGCGGATGGAAACCGGAACGCCTGAGCGCTGCGTTTCCCAGGCGGGTCCGGCGGACAGCATCACCTCGCGCCCGGTGAGAGCGGACTCTTCTGCGGCGAACAGGATCTCCATGATGTGACGCGTCCACTGGCCGTGCGCGGGCGGCTCGATGTTCAGCCGGATCGCCTCCACGAACGCCCGCCACTGCTCGGTCATGCCGGCCGGGGGCGTCTCGAACGGTACGTCCGTCCACTGGTTGTCCTTGCCGATCTGCACCGACCCGCTTGCGAAGCGCAGCGATCCCTGCGTGCCGTACATGATGCAGTCGTGCGTGGGCGCGCCGTCGGCGTACGCCACGGCGATGGCGATGCCGGCCGCGCCGTTCTTGTAGCGGATGAAGACCGTGGACGTGTCGTCGGCCGCCTGGTAGTGGGCGCGGGTGCCGATCGCCGCCGACACCGACAGCGCCTGCGAGGCCATCACCCAGGTCAGCCGGTCGACGACGTGCACGCCGTTGGTCATCCACATGCCGCCGCCGTGGAAGCGGCTGCGGTATTGGGGACGGCGCGTGGCGTGGTTCCAGTTCTTGCACATGTAGCTGACCGCGGTTACGACCGGCCCGATCTCGCCCGAGTCCAGGATCTCCTTGGCCTTCATCGCCGGCCCGCCGAAGTGCTGGGTCAGTCCGACCATCAGCTTCACGCCGGCCTCCTCGGCCGCCGCGACCATCTCGTCGCACTGCTGGAGGTTGAGCGCCATCGGCTTCTCCACCATCACGTGCTTGCCGGCGCGACAGGCATCGACGGTGAGCCGGTGGTGAAGCTGGTGCCCGAGCGTGATGGCGACCGCCTCGACCTCGTCGTCGGCCAGCAATTCGGTATGCGAGGCGTAGCCCCTGGCGACGCCGTACGCCTTCATGACCCTCTCGCGCGGCTCCTCGAGCAGATCGGCGCACGCCACCACCTCGACGTCGTCGAGCGTCGCGATCGCCTGCAAGTGGGAGCTGGAGATGCCTCCCAGGCCGACGATCCCTACTTTCAACATCTGTTCCTCCTGCATGCGGCCGTGTCGTCCGGGTAACGGCCGGCGCCTCAGTGTGCCACAATGGCGGCGCCATGGTGGGGAAGGTGCGATGCGATTGATCCTGGAGCAGATACGGACCGGCGGCGACCGGAACTTCGCCTATCTGGTCGGTGATCGCGAGGCCGGGGTGGCCGCGATCGTCGACCCGAGTTTCGACCCGGCCGCCGTGGTGGAGCGGGCAGCCGCGCAGGGCCTGTCGGTGGCCTACGTCGTCAACACGCACGGCCACGCCGACCACACCAACGGCAACGACGAGGCGCGCAGGCTCACCGGCGCCCCGCTCGTCGCCTTCGGCTCGAACGCCGACCATCGCCTGGACGACGGCGGCGTGCTGGAGGTCGGCGCGCTGCGCCTGCGCGCGCTCCACACCCCCGGCCACGCCGACGACCACCTGGTCCTGTTCGAGCCGGACGAGCGCTTCGCCCTGACCGGCGACCTGCTGTTCGTGGGCAAGGTCGGCGGCACCTCCGGCCGCGACGCGGCCCGCACGGAGTGGGACAGCCTGCACCGGCTGCTGGATGCCGCCGGCGACGACGTCACCGTCTGGCCCGGGCACGACTACGGCTGCCGGCCGGCGTCCACGATCGGCATGGAGCGGCGGACCAACCCATTTCTGGGCTGCGAGGACTTCGAGGCGTTCTTCGATCTCAAGGAGCGCTGGCCGTCGTTCAAGGCCGAGCATGGCCTGCGCTGACGCGCCCGGCGGGCGTGGTACCGTAGACGGATGAAGTACTCGTACGATCACGTCCACCTCCAGACCAACGACCTGGACGCCACGGTCGCCTGGTTCGAACGCATGTTCGATGCGCGCCGGCTGTGGATCGGGGAGTTCAAGGGCACCAAGATCACCCACCTGGGGTTCCACGATACCTTCGTCAACGTCTTCCACCGCGCGCCGACCAATCCCGACACGACCCCGGAGGACGCGGTGATTCATCACTTCGCCATGCGTCCCGACGACTACGACGCCGCCATCGCCGACCTCAAGCGCCGCGGCGCCCGCTTTCACACCGAGCCGGCCGCGGTCGGCCCGCACCTGCGGGTCGCCTTCATCGAAGGGCCCGACAACCTGCGCGTGGAGATCATCGAAGGCGACCTGCCCGAGGGGACCGGCCTGGAGTAGCGCGAATTGTCCTTCACAGAAGGAGAATTCAGTCCTGATTGGTCACTGTGAGAGCGACAATCGCTCCCGCGTGCGCGTGCGAGTGGTCGTTGATCCCGTTCGTGCCGCGGCGGTACTGTGGCGCGAGGTGACGTGCCGATGCCGCTCGATCTGACCGCCGACATGACCGCGCATCAGGAGCAGGGGTACCTCGTCATTCCCGAGGTGCTTGGACCCCACGACGTGGACGCCGCCCAGCAGGAGATCGAGCGCCTGCACGAGTTTGCGGCAGGCGAGGAGAGCCCGCCCGGAGAGGCGACGTTCCAGTTCGAGCCGCACACCGACGTGCGCTCCGAGCACGGCCGGCCCGTGCTGCGCAAGATCGAGCGCACCGACCTGGTCTCCGGCCTGTTCGGGGACATGGCTCGCAATCCGCGCATGGTGGCGGTCGTGTCGGAGCTCCTCGGCCCGGAGCTGCTTCTGTTCCGGTCGACGCTGATGCTGAAGCCGGCGCGCCACGGATCGCAGCACGGACTGCACCAGGACGTAGCCTATTGGCCGCTGGAGCCGCCGGAGCTGGTGACCGTGAGCATCGCCATCTCCGCCAGCGACGCCGAGAACGGCTGCATCCACGTGATCCCCGGCAGCCACCGCTGGCCGGTCGGCGAGTGGGGGAACATCTCCCGCCGCGACGATGCCGCGCAGACCGACCGCGAGGACGTCGACCTGTCACAGCTCCGCGACGTACCGCTGGAGGCCGGCAGCGCCGTCCTGTTCCACAGCAACATCGTGCACGGCTCCGGCCCGAACCACTCAGACCGGCCCCGGCACACGGCGCTGTATGCCTACTTCCCGCCCACGGTCCGCTACATGCCCGCCAAGCTCGACTCGCCGAGCAGGACGTACCGCGTCATCGCCGGCCTGAACGGACTGGCCAGCGTCACCCTGAGAGTGGGCGAGAGCGCGTTGAGCGCCACGCAGCGATAGCCTTCACCCGGCTGTGTGCAGCACGGCCGCGGCGTCCCGGTAGCGTTGGCGAGCAAGCTGCAGCTCCGCATCGAGGTCGCCAGTCGGCTCGCGCAGGGGCTGCAGGGCCTCGATCGCAGCGCTGCGGAAAGTGCGTTTCACAGCGTCGTCGATCAGCAGGCAGTCCGCGCGCAGGCGTTCGGAGTCCACGACCGGTCCGTCGACGAACACCAGGTCCGAGCGATCGATCGGCGCCTCTTCCATAGAAGGCACGATGGTGATGCGGTCGGCCACGCCGACGTGCGCGAACGTCTGTTCGGCGATCCGTCGATGGAGCGCGTCGCGCTCGACGGTGAACAGACGCGAGTGGGGAAACGCCTCGGCGATCAGCACGGTCGCGTAGCCGATGCCGGTGCCAGTCTCCAGGACGACCTGGGGCGGGCTCGGCATCTGCTCGGCCAGGATCGCCCAGAGCGGGGCGCGGGATGGCGGGCTGGGGTAGGCCTCGCACTCGGGTCCGTGCTGCATCCGGTGGGCGTGGGTCCGCAGGTACAGGTCCCAGTGCAGGTCGATCTCGGCGCCGAACGCAGCCTCCACCAGCGGGTCGATCCACGGGAAGTAGGAGTCCGCGTTCCACCAGTCCGAGCGCATCGTGATCATCGGCACACCAGCATGCCGTGGCCGTCGCACAGGGTGACGCGCACCATGGCGTAGCCGTCGCGGTACTCGTGGTCCAGCCGCTCGCCGTGCGGGGCGAGCTCGACGCGCCGGGGTGGACGGTCGGTGCGGATGGAGATCGGCTGGTCCACCAGCGGCAGTGCGTCCTCGACGATGTCCAGGTCGCCGCGCCGTTCGCGGGCGAAGCTCAGCAGGTGCACGATGGTGGTGGCCGCACCCCTTCTGGCCACGGTGGTTTCCAGCACGCTCGGCGCGTCCGGCGCGCGCAGCAGCGGGCGCGGCAGCAGCAGTGCCAGGCAGTTGCCGATCAGGCTCCGGTGCTCGGGGACGGCGTGACGGCCGTAGGCGGCGAACAACGGCGCCGATGCGGTGAGCACCGCGCCGCCGGACTCCAGGCGGTTGAGGGCGATCGCGGAGTAGCACGAGAGCCGGCCGGGCGGAGTATAGGAGTGCCCGGAGAAGCGGTCGTGCGACCGCTCGAAGTACGGCTCCACGACGCGCGCCAGCGACCGCGCGCCGCCGCCGGGCACCATGCGGAAGCCGGGCTCGTAGAAGGCATGGTCGAACTCGGCCAGCCCGTCCGACACCGCGCGCGCCGGCCTCAGGAAGGTGGTGCGGTACGGGCTCGGCCCGCGCGTCTCGATTCCCTGCTCGGGCAGCAGCGGTGACCCGTCCGGGTCGAGCGCCGCGGCGCCGCACAGCACCAGGGCGCCGCCGCCTGCCACGTAGTCGCTCAGCGCCGCGCGGAACGCCTCGTCCACCGGCGTGTTGGACAGCACGATCACCACGGGGTAGCGCTGCAGCCGGCCCGTCGGCGGCACGACGTCGAACTGCAGCCGAAGCTGTTGCAGGACGCAGGTGGCGCCGAGCCCCGCCGGTCCCGGGCGGTCGCCCAGCTCCGGGTCGACCACCACGGCGACCTCGCTCTGGAGGCGGCCGCCCGCCGCGACTTCCTGGCACCGCTCGACGTAGCGGTACGCGTCGCCGATCAGGTCATAGACGGCGGGGGCGGGGACGCCGCGCGGGTGCAGCAGGTCGCCCACGCCCAAGGTCATCCCCTGGCTCAGAATCTGGCAGCACTCGTACTTCAGGGCCGCGCGCGGCTTCAGGCCGGCGTTGTCGCCCCAGCTCTTGAAGAAGCGGCCGGTGTGGCTCAGGGTCGGCAGGCCCAGGGGCCGTACGAAGCGGGCCACGTACGGGAAGTAGGCGTAGCCCCAGCCACCGGTCGGCAGCGCTTCGATCTCGATGTGGCGCAGGAACCGCTTCTCGACGTGCAGGTTGGTCTTGGGCCGCGAGTTGAACCAGATGCCCAGGTGGTCAGCGCCGCCGGCGGCGGCCTCGACCATGCCGGAGAAGCGCTTCATGTAGGCCATCGCGACTTCGCGCGCGTAGCGGTCGCGGTCGGCTTCCGATCTCGGGTCCAGACGGCGCTTCGCCATGCCGGCGAGCGCCCATTTGGAGACGCTCGGCTGGTCCCAGCACATGTCCAGAAAGATGCCGTCCACCGGGGCGTAGCGGCCCAGCACCTCCTCCATCAGCTCGGCCAGGTAGTCCTGGTAGGGGCTGGACATGTCCAGGATCTGCCAGCCGGCGTTGAGCGCGTCGGGCGGCCGCGGCAGAGTGTCCGACGGCAGGCGCTTCACCCGCCGGCCTTCCGGATCCAAGGCCACCCACTCCGGATGCTCGTCCGCCGCGTACTCGTTCACCTGTCCCGACAGGTAGATCGGCGCGCGGATGCCGCGCCGGTGCAGGGCGTCGATCTGCGCTCCGGTCAGGTCGAGGCCGTCCGGAAGGGAAGGGTGGCGGCACGGGTGCGAGGTGCGGAAGTAGGCGTGGCCGTGATGGCAGAGACCGAACACGGTCACGCTGTCGACGCTGGCCTCCACGAAGCGATCGGCGAAGGCGTCCGCGTCGAAGTCGCGTGCCACGTCCGGGATGTGCGGACCGGTGTGAAAGTCCAGGTGGATCGTTCGGGACGGGAACTCCTGAAAGCGGGAAGGCATGAGCTATCTCCTTATGGAGTCGAGGTCAATCGCTTCTCCAGCGGCGTGCGGAAGCGGGGTGTGATCACCGTGCCGGCAAGCCACCTACGCAGGCGTTCGGCCTCTGCGGCGATCATTCCTTGTACACTTGGTAAGACCGATTCGAGCAGTTCGACGGCGATCGTGCCGTCCGCGCGCTGCGCCCAGCCGCCGACGATGCGGCCGTCGGCCCAGACGGTGGGACCGGCATTGCCGTTGCGATCGAACAGCAGCTCCTGATGGTTGCCCAGGTACCAGGAGCGCTCCTTCCAGCCCATGACCGTCGGGTCCAGGGCCGGCAACAGCGCCACCCAGCCGTCCGGCTGCGCTACGGGTTCCAGGTCCTCCGCAAGCACGTAGCCGGTGCCGGCCTCCAGCTCGACCTCGACCGCGCCGGCCGCCGCCAGCGCCTGGCGGGTCTGGCGCTGCGACCACCCGGTCCACCATGCGAGGTCCGTCAGGGTGCCCGGTCCGAATGCGGTCAGCCAGCGGCGTACCAGCTCCGTGCAGGCCGCCTCGGGCTCCAGGGCCGGCAGGCCTCCGTCGAGCCAGTCGGCGGTTGCCGCCCACCGGTACTGGCTGGAGATCCACGTGCCGCGCGGCCGCCCGCGGACGATGCGCGCCTCCGTCGCCAGCAGGAACAGCAGCCGCGTGGACAGACCCACCGTGCCGGCCCACGTGCGGCCCTCGCCGAAACTGAGCCGTGCCGTTAGCTCGGGGACGTCGGCGGTGAGCTCCTTGGCGGTGGCCTGGCCCCGCTCGCCTAGTGCCGAGAGCGTCCGCTGCATCACCCTCGGCAACCACCGATCGGGGTGCGGGTCGATCCCCTGATCGCCGATCAGCTTGAGCAGCCGGCGCCGTTCCGCGGGCGCCAGTGCGCGCGCGCAGGCGGCGTCGATCACCGCGGCCAGGTCGCACGGCACGACGAACATGGTGCGGCGCATCCCCAGCAGACGCACCAGCGAGCGGCGGTCGTAGAGCGCCTCCTCCAGATCGGCGACCTGGAACCCTTCCACGCGGCTCCATGCGCTCAGATACACGCTGACCGGGTCGCTGGAATGAAGTCCGACCAGATCGGCAGCCGCCGTCGGGACATCCGGCGCCGGAGCGGCCAAGCTGTGGCGTGAGGCCAAGCGGGCGCGCCGCTCGGCCACGTCGATTCGTCGCCGCGCGCCGGGTAGAGCCATCGCGGCGCATGGTAGCCTGGAGGACGCCGTGGCTTCGCTCGAAGTGAGTAATCCTGGTGCTCGGCCGGCCCGCCGCCATCCGGAACTCCTCGGTGTGCAGGTGAATGAGCCGGTAGCCGGCGGCCACGAACCGGCGTACCACGCACGCGGAGAGCGCCAAGCCCAGCCCCTGGTTGGCGTGATTCGAGTTGGCGGCGAGCCAGCCGAGTTCGCCCCAGCACGGATAGGTACCCTTGTAGTTGTGCAGCGCCATCGCCGACGCCACGACTGCCCCGTTGGCCGCGTGTACCGCCAGGTATCAGCCGCGGGGAAGAATCCAGTTCAGGGAGTAGGACAGCCGTTCGGCGTCGCAACCCGGCCAACCGGCCAGCTCCATTAGCTCGTAGAACCGCGGCTCGTCTCCGCGGCGGTAGGTGCGAATGGTGTAGCCCGTCGGTGGCGCGGACACCGGCACGGAGCCGAGCCGCGACGCCGGCCACACCATCCGCAGTTGCGGCGTATCGCCCATCGGCAGGAACGGAACGATCAGACCCGGAGTTGGCCGAGCATCCAGGCCAGGAACGCCTCGATCTGGTCGCGGAAGGCGGCCAGCGTGGCGGGCATCTGTTCTTCGAGTGACTGCATACGGGCCGGGTCCAGGACCGAGCCGTAGACGTTGCGGAACACGTGCCGGAACCTCAAGTGCTCGCCAAGCTTCCCGGCGAGATCGGTATCGATCACTGCAGGGCGGACCTCCGGGATGGCGAGGGCCATGTTCCGGATCAATTCCTGGTGCCACTGCGGCGACCGTGGAACACCGCCGTTCAACTCGCTTCCTATGCGCATGAAGATACGTTCGACTCCGGTGTAGAAGTCATGCAGGATCGATCCGTGAGCGCGGAGCGAGTAGGTGTCCGCCGGGTTCGGCGCCGCGGCAAGTTCGTATTCGAGTTGTCCCAAGTTCGCCAGTTCGGATTCGATCTCCACGGCGAGCCGCCGTAGCAGCGTCTCTTCGCGAGTCACAGTCTCGTCCCGTGCTCGCTTGCCACGCGCAGCAGCGCCGGGGTGGCCGTTTCTGCGGGGGTCAAGTCCAGATGGAACTGAGTCATTGCGGCTGCTTGCGCGGATACCGAGAAGAAGCGTCGCGCGGGCAACCCGTCCACGACCAGGTCGATGTCCGATCGGTGGCTGAACGGCCGCTCGGGATCGAAGGCGGACCCGATGCCGACTACGCTGCGGGCGCCGTTCTGCTCCAGGAAGCGCGCGATACGGCGCGCGTCGGACACGGCGCGATCCCGGTCCCCCGACGCGAAGTGGGTAGCCCGGATGTGAGCGAGCAGGCCCTCCCGGTCCATGTCCCGGCAATTTACCGCGAGGATGAGCGGGAGGCGAGCCTCAGGGCCGCCGGAAGCGGTCGGGGGTGCCGTGACGGATAAGGAGGCAATCGCGCGTGACAGGAGGCACGGCTCCGGCCCCGCGCGCATGATCGGCGCCGCGCATGTGGGGCTGGACGCGACCGGCGCCCGCCGCGGCGACCGGCTGAACCTCGAACGCCGCCGCTGTCGGCAGCGCAGTAAGAGTCGGGGATCCACTCGTTCTCGGTGGTCGCCGGCGAGGAGGCCGAGTACGGGGTGGACCCGTACCTGGTGGAACGAGCCTATCCGCGCAGGATCCAGGGCGATCTGCTGAGTTTCGCCTACAACGCGCGCGCCCGCGATCGCGCGGGCAACGAGCTGCGCTGGCTGGCGCTGAAGCCCACGGAGGACGGGCCGTCGCTGCTCGCCGACCGACGCTTTATCCTGGTGTTGTGGCGCGGCCGCCGGTCGGCGGCGCCCACGGAGGTGTTCATGCCCAGGCACATGGCTGCGGACCGGCTGGTCGTGGTGAGCGAGGACCGGGTGACGGTCGGTTTCGGCGCCGAAGCCCGGACCGGCGGAGTTGACCCCATGTACGTGATGGCACTGGACCAGGGCACGACCAGCTCGCGGGCGATCGTCTTCGACCGTGGTGGTGGCATCCGCTCGGCGGCGCAGCGCGAGACGACGCAGCACTTTCCGCAGCCCGGATGGGTCGAGCAGGATGCGGGCGAGATCTGGGAGACCCAGGCCGCGTTCGCGGTGGAGGCGTTGCGCTCCGCCGGAATCGACGGCGGCCAGCAGTCGCTGATGGGCCAGCTCTGCACCGACCGCGGCTCGGTCAAGACCACCTATGGCACCGGCCGCTTCGCCCTGCTGCACACCGGCACGGCGCCGCAGCCCTCGGAACGGGGTCTGTTGACCACGATCGCGTGCTCGACCGATCGACAGTCGCGCTACGCCCTGGAGGGCAGCGTGTTCACCGGCGGCGCGGCTCGCAACGACCTGCTGATGCAGTTCCAGGCCGACGTGACCGGGTTGCCCGTGATGCGGTCGGAAGTCACGGAGTCGATGGCGCTCGGAGCCGCGTACCTGGCCGGCCTGGCGGTCGGGTACTGGCAGGGGATCGATGAGCTGGCCGGGAACTGGCGAGCGGAGCGGCGCTTCGAGCCGTCGCTGCCGCAGGACCGTGTCGCCGGGTTGCGCACGTCGTGGTCGCGGGCCGTCGAGCGAGCCGGCAACTGGGCGGCCGAAGAGCAGGGGGATTGAGCATGGACGAACGGTTGACCATCGGAGTGATCGGAGCGGCCGGGCGCGGCGGCCGCCTGCTGCGCGTGCAGGAGGGGCTGGACGTCGACGTGCGGGCGGTGTGCGACACCCGCGCGGAGCCGCTTGCGGACGTGCAGCGGGAGTTGGGCGCCGAGCGGTCGTTTACCGACTACCGCGACATGCTGGATGAGGTACGGCTCGATGCCGTGATCGTGGGCACCCCCATGCCCTTTCACGCCGAGCACTCGATCGCGGCTCTGGAGCGCGGGGTGAGCGTCGTCTCCGAGGTGCCGGCGGCCGTGTCGATCGACGAATGCCGGCGGCTGGCGGCGGCGTGCCGGGCCAGCTCCGGCACCTACATGATGGCCGAGAACTACATCTGCATGCGGCAGAACCAGATCGTCAAGGAGATCGTCGCCGCCGGCCTGTTCGGCACCGTCTACTTCGGCGACGGCGAGTACCTGCACGAGCTGCGCGGCGCGCCGCAGTCCAACCCCACGCCGTGGCGGCGGCGCTGGCAGCAGGGAATCAACGGCATCACCTACGGCACCCACAGCCTGGGCCCGCTGCTGAGCTGGATGCCCGGCGACCGCGTGGCGCAGGTCTCCTGCGCCGGCACCGGCCAGCACTACCTCGACCACGACGGCCGGCAGTACGAGGCCGAGGACTCCTCGGTGATGCTGGGCAAGATGCGCTCGGGCGGCCTGGTCAAGGTACGGGTGGACATGCTGTCGGACCGCCCGCACGCGATGCACAACTACCAGTTGCAGGGCACCGACGGCTGCTACGAGTCCGCGCGGGCGGAAGGCGAGCGGGACCGCATCTGGGTACGGGCACGCTCGGAGGGGACCGAGTGGCGGGACCTGGAGGACCTGGCCGAGGAATTCCTGCCTGCGAGCTGGCGGGTGTGGGGCGAGGCCGCTCGCGGCTCCGGGCACGGCGGTGGCGACCTGATCCAGATGCTGGACTTCGTGAACGCCGTGCGCGACGGCACCGAGCCGGAGCTCGGCATCGACGCGGCCATGGACATGACGCTTCCCGGACTGGTCAGCCAGCAGTCGATCGAGCGAGGAGGCGCGTGGCTGGACGTGCCCGATTCACGCGACTGGTAGGAGCACGGAAATGGCGATGGCTCACAACGTATTGGTAATGGCCGAAGTAGAGCCCTACCGCACGATCGTGCCGATGATCGCACAACGGTGCCGGGTCGTCCGCTGGCGCTCCGACGACGACGCCTGGCGGGCCGAGCTTCCGGAGATCGACGGGATCTACACGTACGCGCACGTCACGGTCTCGGCCGGGCTGATGGACGACACCCCCCGGCTCAAGGTGATCAGCAACTTCGGCGTCGGCTGCGATCACATCGACCTGGCGGCGGCGGAGAAGCGGGGCATCCCGGTGGGCAACACGCCCCACGTCCTCGACGGGGCCACCGCCGACATCACCTTCGCGCTGCTGTTGGCCGGGGCGCGCAACATCGTCAGGGGCGACCACTTCGCCCGCGGGCCGAATTTCCTGGAATACGACCCGAGCTTCATGCTCGGCCAGGAGGTGCACCACCAGACGCTGGGGATCATCGGGCTGGGCAACATCGGCTACCAGGTCGCGCGGCGGGCGCTGGGCTTCGACATGACGGTGCTCTACCACAACCGCACCCGCAACCGGAAGGCCGAGGCGGATCTCGGCGCGCGCTATGTCACGCTGGACGAGTTGCTCGCGCAGTCGGGCTTCGTGGCTCTGAACATGCCGCTGGCAGACCAGACGCGAGGGATGATCGGCGCGCGGGAGCTGGGGCTGATGAAAGACTCGGCGGTGCTGGTCAACGCCGCGCGCGGCGCGGTGATCGACCACGACGCGCTGCTCGACACGATGCGGGCCGGCAAGCTCCACTGCGCGGCCGTCGACGTGACCGAGCCCGAGCCGCTGCCACGCGACCATCGACTCCTGGAGCTCGACAACGTCATCGTCATCCCCCACCTCGGCAGCGCCACCGAGCAGACGCGCCAGGCGATGTCCGACCTCTCGGTGAGGAACCTGTTGGCCGGGCTGGAAGGCAGGGAGTTGCCGAACCGCATCGTCTGAGGAGCTCACGAGCAGTACGCCAATTCGATACGGGCGTGGAGCCCGGGGCCCGCGCGAGCTTCTCGTCACCGTCGACCTGCATAAATGTGAGGATATGATATGCTCATGTGCATGAGGACGACTCTGGACCTGGATCCGCACGTGTACCGGGCAGCGAAGGTGAAGGCAGCGCAGGACGACGTGACACTGACGCGGGTTGTCGAAGCGGCCCTGCGTGCCTACCTGGCTCCGGAGCCGCGCAAGCCGTTCAAGCTGAAGGTGATCACGGCGCGGGGACGACTGCTGCCCGGCGTCGACGTCGACGATCGCGACTCCCTGTACGGTGCCATGGAACGGCGATGACCGCTATCGACACGAACGTGCTGGTCCACTACCACCGGGAAGAGATGCCGAAACACGATCAGGCCGTGTCCTTGGTAAGCAGCCTCGCCGAAGGAGACACGCCATGGGGAGTGCCGGTGTTCTGTCTCGGAGAGTTCCTGCGCATCGTGACCCATCCGAGGGTGTTCGATCCGGCCACGGGTGTCGATGACGCTGTCTTGACGCTTGCCGAGGTGCTGAAGAGCCCGTCGACGAGCGTCCTGAACCCGGGCGCACGGTATTGGTCGCTCCTGCAGCAGGTACTGACCGACTCTCAGGCGACCGGCAATGTCGTCTTCGACGCACAACTCGTTGCCGTGTGCATCGAGCACGGGGTCGACACGCTGATCTCCGAGGATCGTGACTTCGCCCGCTTCACGGACATCACCGCTGTCCCGATGGGGATGCCGCGCGATCGGCGTGGCACGGCCGCCGACACCACATGAGCCGGCATGCCCGTTCCTCAGGGAGAGGGCATACCATCTAATCGAGTACGACCTCCCGGCCGGTGGCGGCCGACCGGTAGATCGCGTCGAGCACGCGCTGCACGCTGAGCACCTGGTCGAGCGTGACGCAGGGCTCCTCGCGGCCCAGGATGATGTTGACGAAGTGGTGCATGCGGCTGGCGTGCGGGTAGGTGAGCTCGCCCGCGTCGGGTGACTGGATGACGTGGTAACCGTCGGCCGCCTGCCTGCAGAGCCGCCGTCCATACGTGTCGATCGCCCCTTCGGTGCCGTACAGCTCCACGTTCATGTCGTTGCTCCGGTCCAGGTGCATGGCCCAGGCCACTTCCAGCAGCACGGTGGCACCGCCGTCGAGCTTGATGACCGCGGTGGCGAAGTCGTCCACGTCGAACTGTCCGCTCGCGCGTTCCGACATCCCCCAGTCGCCCTCGCCGAGCCCTCGGTTGCCGAACTCGGTATAGGTCGCCCCCGACACCGAGCGCGGCCGGAAGTTGTCGAGCAGGAAGAGGGCGTTGTCCAGCATGTGCACGCCGATGTCGAGCAGTCCGCCGCCGCCCGAAATCTCCTTGCGGGTGAACCAGCTCCCGATTCGCGGTATCCCCGATCGGCGCCGCCAGAACGCCTTGCAGTGGTAGGCGCGGCCGATCCGGCCCGCCTTCATGAGCTGCCTGGCGCGCTGCACCTCCGGCGCGAAGCGCTGGTTCATGCCCAGCATGAAGTGGGTATCCGCCTCACGCGCGGCGGCGGCCGTCTGCTCGGCGTCCTCCCGGCTCAGCGCCAGGGGTTTCTCCTGCAGCACGTGCTTGCCGGCCTGCAGCGACAAGGCCGACAGCGGCGCGTGCAGGTTGTTGGGCACGGCGATGTAGACCGCGTCGATCTCTTCGATGGCGAGCAGCCGCTCCGGCTCCTCGACCACCTGCGTCACGGTGTCGTAGCGCAGTGTGAACTCCGCGGCCCGTTCCGCGTTGGGCTCGGCCACGGCGACGATCTCGGCTTCGGGATGATCGGCGAACTCGCTGCAGCTTCCCTGGGCGATGCTTCCCGCCCCGATGACTCCTATGCGAACCATGCGGGGCAGGGTAACGGCGACGCCCGAGCCCCGCTACCCGCGGGCGGTGGCGATCTGCCGCATCGCCTCGCGGAGCCTGGTGCGCTGCACGCCACGGTCATCGAAGTTGGCCGGGTCCAGCCACTCCTCGAACGCTTGGCTCGCGGCCTCCCACTCGCTGTCGATCATCGAGTACCAGGCGGTGTCGCGGTTGCGCGAGGCGATGCTCCTCAGCCACGTCACGAAGTCGCCCGAGCAGGAGAACGGACCGGCCGGAGAGTACGTCCAGTTCCGACCTTCGGGATCCATGCTCACGCCCCGATAGATGCTTGCGGCGTGTTTCGACGGATCGAGCGGATCGAGCCTTGCCCAGTGACCCTGGACTGTTTCGTGCGGTGGCAGAGGGGGAGGCTGCCAGTCCGGTAGCGGGAAACCCACCACCTGGCCGAGCTCATTGTGTCGTTCGCGACTCATGCCGCCGGTGAACTCGCGTCTACGTTGTCCATGACGTCTCCTCGCCTCACGCACGGGGTGCATCCCGGCGTGGCTGTGAGATACCATCGTCTTCGAATTGCGAAAGGTCTAATGTCAGCGGCTTCACGGAACCATTGCAACGCTTATCGCCGCCTCGCGGTCGGCAGGGCGCTGGTTCCGTGATGCAGGTCAGAGGAGCCACTCCTGGCGACGTTGACCGGGTATTCTCTCTCGCCTCGGACCTCGCCACTTCGTTCGATGTTGAGGAACGGACGTTCAGGGCGTCGTATCAACAGGTATTGACGGATGACCATGCGCTGCTGCTCGTGGTCGAAGACAACAAGGAAGTGGTCGGCTACTGCCTCGGGTTCGACCATGTCACGTTCTTCGCGAACGGCAGGGTCGCATGGGTTGAAGAGATGATGGTGAGCGGCTCCCATCGGAGGAAGGGCGCCGGACGTTCGCTGATGACGGCGTTCGAGAGATGGTCAACCGCCCGCGGAGCGAAGCTCGTCGCCATGGCTACCCGCCGGGCAGCCGAGTTCTACCGGGCGGTGGGTTACGAGGAGTCGGCGACGTATTTCCGAAAGGTACTGTGACACAGACCGGTTCGTGATCGTTCAGTACAAGGGAGTTCGGAATGAGAGGAGTAGCGGTCGTTGCACTACGCGCGACCACGAGAGGACACGAGGTTCTGCTGATGCGCAGAACCCGAAGCAACGCGGGAGAGTGGTGCCAGATTGCCGGCTCCATAGAACCAGGCGAAACAGCGTGGCAGGCTGCGCTGCGCGAGATGAGGGAAGAGACTGCACTGGTGCCCAGTCGCCTTTATTCCGCTGATCTCTGCGAGCAGTTCTACGAAACCGGAACGGATTCGATCTGGGTCGCCCCGATCTTCGTTGCATACGTTGACTCGGAGGCTACCGTCAGGTTGAACGAGGAACACAGCGAGTATTGCTGGACTTCCATCGGCCGGGCTATCGATCTGCTACCGTTTCCAGGTCAGAAGACGATGTTGATGCACATTCATCGCTGGTTCGTCGAACGCGAACCGTCTCGACTGCTCGAGATAGACATCGGCGGCGTCCCGCACGTGACACGCTGTCGGCCGCGTAGCGCCGCTTCAGCGCATCGAGGTCGCCGTCGTACATGATCCGGCCCTTGTCGATGACGATCACGCGGTCGCAGAGCTTCTCGATGTCGCCCATGTCGTGCGTCGTCAGGATGACGGTCTTGCCGTGCGTGCGGTTGGCCTCTCGGATGAACTGGCGGATGTGCTCCTTGGCCCACGACGTCCAGCCCGATCGTCGGCTCGTCCAGGAAGATGAAGTCCGGGTCGTGCAGCATCGCGCAGCAGAAGTCGGCGCGCATGCGCTGCCCCAGGCTGAGCTGCCGCACCGCCACGTCCATGAACTCGTCGGTCGCCAGGATGTCGGCGAAGCGCGCCAGCGCCCGCTCGTAATCCGGCAGCGGAATGCCACATGTGGCGGATGACCTTGAAGGTGTCCGACACCGGGATGTCCCACCAGAGCTGGGTGCGCTGGCCGAACACGACGATGTTGCGGGCGTTGGCCATGCGCTGGCGGTGGGGGACGGTGCCGCCCACCGAGACCTCGCCGCTGGTCGGCACCAGGATGCCGACCAGCATCTTGCTGGTGGTCGACTTGCTGGCGCCGTTGGAGCCGATGTGCCGACCACCTCGCCCGGCTCGATGTCGAAGGAGATGCGGTCGACCGCGGTGAGCACGTCGTACTCGGGCGCGAACAGCCCGCGCACCGCGCCGCCCAGCCCCGGCCGGCGGCGCTGGCGCTTGAACTCGCGGGTGATGTCGCAGACCCGTATTCCCGCGTGAGTTCCCGTCACCGTGGCCGTCATGAGAGCCGCGGATCGTACCACGGGACCGGCTCCCTTTTGTTGCCCGCGCTGCCCGCGGCCGATAGGCTGCGGATGCGATGAGCAAGCAGGTGATCGCCCTGAGCGCACGGGCCGCGGCGGCGTTGCCTTCGATACCGGAGACCCAGCGCCAACTGAGGGAAGGCTACCTCGACGCCACGAGCCGCCTCTCCATCGACGAGCTGGAGGCGATGAGGGACTCGTACGTGGTCAGCATCGTCACGACGCACCCACGATGGGAGGTCATCGGGGTCCTGGAGAAGCTGGGGCTGTCACCGTATTGCCCGGCCGAGCACATCATCGTCGCGCCCAAGGGCCAGCGTCAGGACATCGACCACTGGCGGCGCTGGCGTGCCGGATTCGAGGCGGCCGGCACGCCGCTGGCAGCGGTCATCGACCACACGGGGGAGGGCGCAGGCTCCGTGGTCCATGCCCTGGGAACGGCGCCCGACTTTGCCGGCGTGAGCCTCTACTACTGGCCATATGACGCGAAGGACCAGACGGCATCGACCGCCATCCGTATAGGTGGGCTGGCCGACACGAAGGAGTACCGGCTGGCGACGCAGGGGTAGCCCGGCTGGGCCGGCTCAGTCCGGGATCTGGCTGGCTGCCATGCCGATGCAGTTGCCCTGCGGATCGGCGAACAGGGCGAACGTCACCGTCTTGGGGATCGTCGTCACCGGCATGATCACGGTGGCGCCGAGCTCGACCGCCTTCCGCAGCCGCTCCTCGATGTCGTCCACCTGTACGTAAAAGGTGACGCAGTTCGGACCGCCCTGGGTGCCGGTGATACCGCCGTTGATGCCGGCCGGGTCATTCGCGTCCTTGGTGGTGACGACGCCGTAGTCGATCGCCTCGTGCTGCTGGACGTTCCAGTCGAACAGCTCGCCGTAAAATGTGTGCAGCGCGCCGGGATCCTGCGACTGAATCTCAAAGTGAACTACGGGATTCTTCATGGCGTCTGGCCTCCGTCGGCTTGTGCTCCGTTGGCACGGTCGAGTCCGTATTCTCGCGTGACCTGCAGGCGCTGCGCAAGGTGCCGCATGCGATCGGGACCGGCGGTGCGCAGCAACGGCTCCGCGTAGACCATGCCGGACCGCTTGACGGAGCCGGTCAGGAGCTCGACCAAGTGCGGCAGCGCCGGTCCCGCCATGTGCTCCTCGAAGTTGTAGGTGAACATGCGCCGCTCGGTGCCGCCGCCCCAGGAGCTGTGCTTGGTCTTGTGATTGAACAGCAGCATGTCGCCGGGGGTCGAGGCGATGGCGTAGCCGGGCAGGTCGCTGCCGTCCATGCCCCAGAACTCGTCGCTACGGGCGTGGAGGGTGAGGGGAACCGCCCGGTGCAGGCCGTCCGCGTAACGGTCGCCGGCGTGGCAGCTCCCCGGGAACACGCGCAGGCAGCCTGAACCGGCGTCCACGGGGTCGAGGTAGAAGGCGATCTTCAGCGAGTGGTACGGATCCGCGAGGTCGTGGTCGGAGTGCCAGTTGGTGTCGCCGACGTAGTAGTTGCCGTCGCTGCCCGCGTAGTTGTAGTCCTGCCCCAGCAGGCTGGCGACCACGCAGTCGATGCGCGGATCGTCCAGCAGGCCGCACAGGTACTCGTCCCGGTCCGCGAACGGGATGAGCATCGACCGTTCCCGGTGGTCGTGGACGCGGCCGCTGGCGGCCCAGATGCGCTCGAAGGCGGCGGTGATCTCGCCGACCTCGTCCGCGAACAGCGCCGGGAAGCGCAGGAATCCGAAGGTCCGGTAGAAGGCGAGCTGTCGGTCGTCGAGTATCATGGATCGAGCGTCTCGGTGCGCCGCCCCAGTATTTGCTACCCTGTGCCGGGCAGGCAACCCAGCGTGGGGCGAGGAGGAACACGATGAAAGGCGTCGTCTTCACCGGGGACCGTGGACTGGAGGTTCGCGAGTTGCCGATTCCGGAACCCGGACCCGAGCAGGCGCTGGTTCGGATGGCGGCCTCCTCCATCTGCGGAACCGACATGCACTTCTACCGCAAGAGCTGGGACGAGCTGGTGGAGTTCCGCGAGTCGTTCAACGGGTCGCCCGACACCATCCCCGGCCACGAGCCGTGCGGGGTGGTGGAGGCGGTCGGCGCCAACGTCACCTCGGTCGCGCCGGGTGACCGGGTGACCGTCTACCAGCACGTCGGCTGCGAGAGCTGTGGCTACTGCCGCCGGGGCGAGGTGATGTTCTGCCCGGAGCGAACGGGCTACGGGTCCGTGCACGACGGCTCGTCCGCGGACTACGCGCTGGCGCCGGCGCGCAACTGCATGCGCATTCCGGATGCGCTGAGCTTCGACCGCGCCGTGGTGCTCTCCTGCGCCGGCGGCACTGCGTACCAGTCGATCCAGCGCATCGACCCGTCCGGCGCCGACACCGTGGGCATCTTCGGGCTCGGCCCGGTGGGCCTGTGCGCCGTCGCGTTCGCGGTCGCGCGCGGGGCGCGCGTGGTCGGGCTGGACCTGCAGCCGGAACGGCTGCGCCTGGCGCGAGGCATGGGCGCCGAGCGGGTGATCGACGCCTCCTGTCAGGACGCGGTCGCCGAGCTGCTGGAGATGACCGGCGGACGCGGGCTGGACGCCGCCGCCGACTACTCGGGCAGCCCGCGGGCGCAGCAGGCGATGGTGGCGGCCGCCGGCAAGTGGGCGCGGCTGGGGCTGATCGGCGTCGGCGAGCCGTTCGAGCTTGACGCGTTCCGCGGCATGATCATGCGCCAGCTCACCCTGATGGGATCCTGGATCTACAACCTGGGCCAGTTCGAGGAGATCGTCGATCACGTGCTGGAGCGGGACATCCCGCTGGAGGAGCTGATCACCCATCGCTATACGATCGACCAGGCCGAGGAGGCGTTCCGGGTGTTCGACGCGGGCGCGACCGGCAAGGTGGTGTTCACATGGGAGTCCTGAGCCCCGCACAGATCGCCCTCTTCCGCGACGACGGCTTCCTGGTCGTGCCGGACCTGATGAGCAAGGACGAGATCGACGGGCTGGCCGATGCGGTCCGTTCCGAGTTCGTGACGCAGCGCCACATCGGCGTGGGCAGGCACTTTCCGGATCCGGGCAAGTACACCCTGTCCGAGGACAGCCTGCGGCTGGCCGACGTGCGCCGCGTGGTCGACCACCCGCAGGTGACGGCCGCCGTCTCCGAGCTGCTGGAGGACGAGATCCGCATCTCCGCCTTCGTGATCTACGCGATGCCGCCCGGCAGCCAGGGCACCGGCGGCGACTACCAGGGGACGCACGAGTCCGCGCACTGCGACTACAAGCCGTACCGGCCGGTCGGCTCCTCGATGCGCTGGCTGTTCGTCATCGTGCCGCTGGTCGACTACACCGAGGAGATCGGCCCGCTGCTGGTGTCACCGGGATCGCACAAGATCCCCAGGCTGACGCGCCGGGGACGGATCACGCACGTGGAGCGGGCGCGGGGCGACCAGCTCCGGCCGTTCCAGGACACCAGGCTGCGGCGCGGACAGGTCGCCTTCATGGACATGTTCACGTGGCACCAGGCGTTCGGAAACCGTTCCGAGACGCTGCGCTTCGGCGTCTACAACAAGTACCGGGCGCGCAGCGCGCCGCCGGGCTGCGGGCCCTACCTGTTCCGCGAGCACTCGGCGGAGCTGTTCGACCACGCCGGCGCGGAGTTGCTGGAGAACCGCATCGAGGGCCGTGTCGCACAGACCAGGCTGCTGGTGGAGAAGGATGACCGGTTCCTGGTCCTGGACGGGCCGGACGGGTCGCCAGCGGTGCCCGGCGGGGCGGCGCAGCCGGCCATGAAGCGGGTTGGCACCGACGACGACAACGTGATCGACGCGCTGATGAGCGCCGCGCGTCCGCAGCTCGGCGGCGACCTGCCCTGGGTCAGCTACGTGGGCGACTACCTGGTGGGCGACGGCTCGGCCGACGTCTGCCGCGTGTACGCCTGTCCGCACGAGGAGCTGACGCGCGACAACGGCCCGGCTCCCGCCACGGCGAGCTGGCACTTCTTCGACCGGCTCGGCGCCGAAACCGGCACCCCGTACCTGACGGAAGCGGCCGAGCGATGGCTGACCGAGCCCGTCGTGCGAGGCATCGGCCAGTCGAACGAACAGGCCAAGTTCAAACCGTAACGCCCTGGGGTATCAGCATGAAGATCCTTGTCAGCTTCTCCTTCACCGCCGCGCAACGCGCGGAGCTCGATGCCGTGGCCCGGCGCCACGGCGGCCACGAGGTGACTCACACCGACGATCCGGCGGTCGCGCTGGCGGCGGCGCCGGAGGTCGAGGTGGCCATGGGCACCCTCACGCCGGACGTGTTCCTGGCGGCGCGCAACCTGCAGTGGGCGCACTCCTTCAGCGCCGGCCTGGACATGGTGCTGTCCCCGGAAGCCGCGGCACTGCCGTTCACCCTGACCAACATGGCCGGCAAGTACGCCGCGCAGGGCGCCGAGCACGCGTGGGCGCTGCTGCTGGCTCTGAGCCGCGGCGTCGTGCACGCGGCGTCCACCCGGCGTTGGGAACAGGCCACGGTCATGTCCCTGAGCGGCGGCACGCTCCTGATCATCGGGCTGGGGGGATTCGGTATGCACACCGCGCAGCGCGCCGCCGGCTACGAGATGACCGTGCTGGCGCTGGACCCGGTAAAGAGCGCTGGGCCGGCCCCCGACGGCGTCGCCGAGGTGCTGCCGCCGACGCGGGAGCACCTGCACGCGTTCCTGGCGCGCGCCGACGCGGTGGCGGTCACCTGCCCGCTGGTGCCGGAGACGTACCACCTGATCGGCGCCGAGGAGCTTGCGCGGATGAAGCCGACCGCCTACCTGGTCAACGTCAGCCGCGGCGGCATCATCGACGAGCCGGCGCTGATGGCGGCCCTGCACGCGGGCGGGATCGCCGGAGCGGGGCTGGACGTGTGCGAGGTGGAACCGGTGCCGGACGACAGCCCGCTGTGGACCACGCCGAACCTGGTGCTGACGCCGCACCGCGCCGGCTACTCGCAACATCGCCCGGCGGAGGTCCATGCCTTCGCGCTGCAGCAGCTCGAGCGCTACCTCACGGGTCAGCCGCTTGAGAACATCGTCGACAAGCGCGCCGGATTCTGAACGGGAGTCGGTGCACCATACTCGGCGCGGGAGGAAGTTAGGGTGAAGTACGACGTTCTCATTGCCGGCGGAGAGGTGATCGACCCGTCGCAACGGATGCGCGGCCGGCTCGACGTGGCGGTCGCGGGCGAGCGCATCGCGGACATCCGCCCGGACATACCGGCCGAGCAGGGCCGCCACGTGATCGACGCACGCGGCCGGCTGGTGATGCCAGGCCTGGTCGACCTGCACGTGCACGCCTACCGGGACCACACCACGCTGGGGCTGGACCCCGATCCGCTGTGCGCCGCCGGCGGGGTGACCACGATGCTCGACACCGGCAGCTCGGGCAGCCACAACTTCCCCGGCTTCCTGCGCGACGTGATCGTCCCCGCGCAGACCGAGGTGCTGGCGCTCATTCACCTGTCGGCGCTGGGGCTGGCCACCTTCAACCGGACCGGCGAGCTGCTCGACCGCGCGCTGGCCGACCCCGAGGGCGTGGTGGCCACCATCCGCGCCCATCCCAGCGTCGCCGTCGGCGTGAAGATCCGCGCCACCGGCCGCCTGATAGGCACGGGGGACGCAGGCTGGGCCAACCTCAGGGACGCGGTCGCTGCGGCGCGCGAGGCCGGCACGATGCTGATGGTGCATATCGGCGAGACGCCGATGCCGGTGCCGGAGATCGTGGAGCTGCTGGAGCCCGGCGACTGCATCACGCACTGCTTCAAGGGCGGCTCCGAGCGCATCCTGGATCCCGACGACCGGGTCTGGCCCGCCGTCCGCGAGGCCGCCGAGCGCGGCGTCATCTTCGACATCGGCCACGGCTCCGGGAGCTTCCAGTGGGAGGTCGCCGAGGCGGCGATCGCGCAGGGGTTCCTGCCGCAGACCATCAGCACCGACCTGCATACCCTGAACGTCAACGGCCCGGTGTTCGACATGCCTACCACCATGTCCAAATTTCTGCACTTGGGGCTGTCGCTGGAGGAGGTGGTCGAGCGGTCGACCCTCATCCCGGCCAAGGTATTGCTCCGCGACCACGAGATCGGCACCCTGCGGCCGGGGACGCGCGCGGACATCGCCGTGCTGGACGACCGCGAAGGCCGCTTCGTGTTGACCGACAGCATGGGCACGGACCGCATCGCAACGCGCTGCCTGCGTGCGGCCGCCACCGTCCGTCGCGGCCAGATCGTGCCGGGGGGCGGAGGGTGGTATCCCCACCGACAAGAGGTGAACTGAGTGACGGCACTGCAAGCGTTTCTGCACGGCCCGCGCGACCTGCACATCGAGCCGGTAGAGCTGGACCCGGACGGCCTCGGCCCGCACGAGGTGCTGGTCGACACCGAGGTGTCGGCCCTGAAGATCGGCACCGACCGCGGCAACTACGAAGGAGCGGACTACGGCATGCAGCCGATCGAGTATCCGCGTCCGGTCGGCGACAGCAGCGTGGGCGTCGTGCGTGCGGTCGGCAGCGCCGTCACGCGTGTGGCGGTGGGGGACCGGGTCGCCGACCGCCACGGGCATGCGTCCGCGCACGTGTTCGACGCGCGAGGCCACCTGGCCAAGGTGCCGCCGGGGGTCGACCCGGAGGACGCGGTGTGGTCGCACCTCTACACGCTGTCCGCCTTCTGCTACCGCAAGGCGGGCTTCGAGCCGGGCGAGAACGTCGCCGTGGTCGGCCTGGGCGTGCTGGGGCTCGGCGCCGTGGCGCTTGGACCGCTGTTCGGGGCGCGGGTGGTCGCCCTGGGCAACAGCCCGGTGCGCATGGAGATGGCGCGCCGCATGGGCGCGCACGAGGCGTTCCTGTCCTCCGACCCGAACCTGGCCGGGAAGCTGGACCGGTTCACGGACGGGGTCGGCATCGACCTGGTGATCCTGACCGCGAATCCGTGGCCGGCCTACCGTACGTCCGTCGAGGTGGTACGCAACGGCGGCCGGGTCTCCATCGTCAGCCTGCTGGGGCGGGGCGAGGAGAAGCTGGACTTCAACCCGCTGGTGCTCGACTGGTTCTACGACAAGGGCATCTCGCTGATCGCCGTCAACGGCAGCGCCGGCTACCGGTTCCCGGGTGAGCATGACGAACCTGAGCGCTTCTCGTGGAACAACTCATGCGCGCACGTGCTGTCGCTGATGGCCGACGGACGCCTGTCACCCAAGCGGCTGATCACCCACCGAATGCCGTACCGGGACATGAAGCAGGCCTACGAGATGGCCTACCGCCGCGAGAAGGAGATGCTGGGCGTCGTGTTCGACTGGCGCGGCGCCTGAGCGGCAGGCGGCATCCGGTCGTCGATTGACCCGCGCCCCTCGGGCGTCGTTCCGGAGTGCCGGGCACCACGCAGGCGGAGGGCACGCGCCGCCAGTCCGCGCTCCGGGGCCGCTACCAGCGCCACTGCCACCACCACGCCGGCCACGACGGTCATCATGCCGGCCGTGCTGGTGTCGACCAGCCCGAACCAGCGGGGCACCGTGATCGCGCCGACGTGTCCGCCGACGGCGCAGACCAGCGCCACCCCCTGGCCGAATACCAGCAGCGACCACAGCCGGCGGGTGAACAGGCTTGCCACCACGCCGGGTACGATCAGCATCGCGATCACCAGGATGCTGCCGACGCTCTCGAACGCCGCGACGATGGTCACCGCCACCATCACCATCAGCCCGTAGTGCATGAGGCGTGCGTTGCAGCCGATAGAGCGCGCGAAATCCTCGTCAAAGGAGGTGAGGTTGAGCTCCTTGAACAGCACCACGACGAACAGCAGGTCCGCCGCGAACACCGCGCCCAGGATCAGGAGCGCCCGCGGCATGCGCACGCCGGCCACCACCACGTCGTTGAGCGGCGCCAGCTCGACCGAGCCGTAGAAGACCGTGTGCACGTCGATGTGGACGGAGTCGGCGCTGCGCACGATCAGGATCAGGCCGACGGCGAACATGGTGGTGAACACCACGCCCATGGCCGCGCCGCGGTCCACGTTGCCCACTTGGTGGATGAGCTGCGTGAAGGCGGCGGTGAGCACGCCGGCGACCGCGGCGCCGATCACGATCACGCCGGTATCGCGGCTGAGCGTGACCAGGAACGCGACGGCGATGCCGGGTAGCACGGCGTGGCTGATGGCATCGCCCATCATGCTCATGCGGCGCAGCACCAGGAAGCTGCCGATCAGCGCCGACGCCATGGCGCTGACGGCGGCCACCACCACGATGCCGGTGTCGAGGGCCGTCCAGGTCACGCGTCGCTGCCCCCCGGCTCGCGGGGAATGGCCAGCTCGTGAGGGCTGGCGGCGACCGCGACCGATTCCGCCTGGCCGTCGAGCTCTGCTTCCAGCTCCGCGACCAAGTCGGGTTCCAGCACGTGCTCGATGCGGTCGGCGCCACGGTCCACGCGGCTGGTGGCCACCTCCGCGTGCCGGATCAGGTACAGCTCCCACAGCCGGTGGTTGCGCACGAGTTGCAGCGCCTGGGCGGCGCCGGTGGGCGTCAGCCGCACGGAGTCCGGATCGAGCGGCGCCGGCTGCAGCAGGCCGTCCCGGCGCCCGACCCGCAGCGCCGCGGCCAGCGCGCCCCCTGTCCATCCGCGGCGATCGGCCAACTGCGCCCGGTCGACGGCGGCCGCCTGCAGATCGGCGCGGCTGGGGGTGGCGCCGAGCCGCCCCTCGACCTGCTCGAACGCCGCCCGCAGCAGGTGCTCGCGCCGGATCCGGTGGTCGCTCCGGTGGCGCTCGATGAGCATCCGCAGCAGGCCGCGGCGGGTACCGAACAGGACGCTGATGACGAAGCCGACCGCGGTGGTCGCGACGATGACCGCGCCGGCCGGCAGGCGCGGCACCAGCGCCGAGAGCGCGGCTCCGACGAAGCCCCCCAGCGCGCCGATGAGCGCGGACAGGATCGTCATCCTGCGCAGGTTGTAGGTCCAGAAGCGCGCGGCGGCGGCGGGAGTGATGAGCAGGGCAACGATCAGGATCAGGCCCACCGCCTGCAGTCCGATGACGGTGACCGCCACCACGAGCCCCAGCATCAGGACGTCCAGGACCCCGACCGGCAATCCTTGCGAAGTGGCGTAGTCGGCGTCGAAGCACAACATGTTCAGTTCTTTGAACAGCAGGGCGGCGACCACCACCAGCACCAGCGAGATCACGCCGATCAGCAGGGCGTCGGAGACCAGCATCGACGCCGTCTTGCCGTAGATGAAGGAGTCGAGCCCGGCGGCCGAGCCGCGCCGCATCTGCTGGATCATCGCGAGCAGCGTGATGCCGACGCCGAAGGACACCGACAGCACGATGCCCAGGGCGGCGTCTTCGTGCAGGCGCAGCACGGTGCGCACCACCATCACGGCCGCGATGGCTGCCAATCCGCCCGCGGCGGCTCCGATCAGCAGGCCGGGAAACCACTTGCCGGTTCCGCCGAGGGCCACCATCACCAGCCACGCCGCCGCGATGCCGGGCAGGGTCGCGTGGCTGACGGCGTCGGACACCAGCGCGCGCTTGCGGAGCAGCGTGAAGGTGCCGACGATTCCTGCCGCCATGCCCAGGATGCCGACACCGACCACCACGACGCGCGTGTTGAAGTCGCTCAGGGTGAGCACGCGCAGCACCTGCTCCCAGGCCGGCAGGTAGCTCACGCGCCGCTCCCGCGCCGCCCCAGCGCGTCGACGGCACGGTCCAGCAGGGTCAGCCGTCCACCGTAGGTCTTGTGCAGGTTGTCGTCCGTGAACACGTCGGCGACCCGCCCGTAGGCGACCACCCGCAGGTTGAGCATCAGCAGGTCGTCGAAATAGCTGTCGACCGTCTGCAGATCGTGGTGCACGACGAACACGCTCTTGCCTTCCCGCCGCAGGCGCTGCAGCAGATCGACGATCGTGCGCTCGGTGGCCGCGTCGACGCCCGCGAACGGCTCGTCCATGAAGAAAATGCGCGGGTCCTGTGCCAGCGCGCGGGCAAGGAACAGGCGCTGCTGCTGTCCGCCGGAGAGCTCCGAGATCTGGCGGCCGGCGTAGTCGGCCATCCCGACCAGGTCCATGGCCGCGAGGGCCGCCTCGCGCGTCGCGCGGCGCACCGGGCGCAGCCAGCCCACCGACCGGTAGAGGCCCATGGCGACCAGGTCCAGCGCGCTCACCGGGTAGTCCCAGTCCACGCTCTCGCGCTGCGGCACGTACGCCACCAGCGGCCGCTGCCGCCGGTACGGCTTGCCGTAGATGCTCACCGATCCCGACACTCGCGGCACCAGGTCCAGCACCCCCTTGAGCAGGGTGCTCTTGCCGGCGCCGTTGGGGCCGACGATGCCCGTGATCGCCCCGTCACGGGCGGTCACGTCGACGTCCCACAGCACCGGACGACGCCGGTAGGAGATGGTGAGGCCGCGCACGGCGAGCGGGCTGTCGGCGGTCCCGAGCCCGTTCTGCGCGTGTCTCATGGCCCCGTCGCCGCGTGGGACAGGCGCCCCTGGAATCCCAACTCGGGCGCATCGCCCCCCAGCGCCCGCGCCACGGTGGTGATGTTGTGGTCCAGCATGCCGACGTAGGTGCCCTCGTACGTGCCGGGCTGACCCATCGCGTCCGAGAACAGCTCGCCGCCGACCACCACCGTGTGGCCGCGCGCGTCCGCCCCCTCGATCAGGGCGCGGACGTTGCGGTCGGCGATGGTGGTCTCTACGAACACCGCCGCGATGCGCCGCGTGACCAGCAGGTCCACCAGCCGGTTGATGCGGTCGAGCCCCGCCTCCGACTCGGTCGAGATCCCCTGGATGCCGGCGACGTCCAGCCCGTAGGCGTGTCCGAAGTAGTTGAACGCGTCGTGCGCGGTCACCAGCATCCGTTGCTGCTCCGGGATCGAGCCCAGGGCCTGGAGCGCGTAATCGTGCAGATCGCCGAGGGTTGCGGTATAGGCCGCCGCACGCTCCCGGTAACCGTCCGCGCCATCCGGGTCGAAGGCGGCCAGCGCCTTGGTGACCGCCGTCACGGCGTGCGTCCAGCCCGACACGTCCATCCACAGGTGCGGGTCGAAGTGGCCGGCGAAGTCCTCCGGCTGCAGCAGCAGCGACTCGTCCACCAGCTCGGTGACGGCGTGCACGGGCCGGCTGCCGGCCACCTTGATGAGGGCATCGGTCATCTTTCCTTCGAGAAGCAGGCCGGAGTAGAAGACGATGTCGGCTTCCATCAACGCCGCCACATCGCTGCGGGTCGGCACGTACAGATGCGGATCGACGCCCTCGCCGATGATCGCGACCACGGTTCCGCGATCCCCGGCCACCTGGCGCACGGTGTCGGCGACCATGCCGGTGGTGGCCGTGATCCGGAACGGGTAGGTGCGCTCCTCTTCAGCCTCGGTCGGCGAGGCGGACGCATCGTCCGGCTTCGAGCGGTCCCCGCAGGCGGTGAGCAGCACCGCGGCCAGGACCGTCATGAGCATGGCGCGGCCCGCGTCCTTTTTTTGCACACAGAACATTACATTTTGACCTATCAAAATATCACCGTAGACATGGCGAGCCAACCGCGTCAAGGGGGTGCTGAACCGTACCCGGAACGCGCAGCAGTACCCCACGCCTGTAGGGTGGCGGCCCAAGGCGGCTGCCGTCACACTGCGCGCGTCATGAACTCTGATGGGAACGCGCGACCGGCGTTCGAGAACCGCGTCAAGAAGCTGCTGTCGTCAGGCAGGGCGGCGTGGGGCGTCGGCGCGATAGACGAATCGGAATACTCCGCCAAGCTCGCGATCAACTGCGACCCCGACTTCCTCTGGATCGACCTGGAGCATCGCCCGTACGGGGTCCACGAGGTGCGCTGGTCGCCGATCCTGTGCCGGCAGAAGGGCGTCGTGCCCATGGTGCGCGTCCCCGGCCTTGACGCCAGCGTCATCAAGAAGGCGCTCGACATCGGCGCCAGCACGGTGATGGTGCCGCAGGTGGGGACCGAGGACGAGGCCAAGCGCGCGGTCGAGTACGCCAAGTATCCGCCGCAGGGATCGCGCGGCATCACGCCGACCTGGACCACCTACATGGACGTGAGCTGGAACGACTACCTGCCGGCGGCCAACGACGAGACCTGCGTGATCGTGCAGATCGAGAGCCCCGAGGGCATCGCCAACCTGGATGCCATCGCCTCTGTCGAGGGCGTGGACGTCGTGTTCGCCGGCCCGGCCGACCTCTCGGCGTCGATGGGCGTCATCGGGCAGCCCCAGCATCCCAAGGTTCAGGCGTTCATCGCCGAGTTCCCGGCGCGGGTCGGTGCCTTCGGCAAACCGGCCGGCATCACGTGGCCGGGCGTCGAGCCCTCCAGGGAGGCTTACGACCAAGGGTACCGGTTCATCAACATGGGCTCGCTGGGTGCCCTGGGCACCGAAGGGGTCACCGCGGGGCTCGCAGAGCTGCGCGCACACGAGCGCCCGGGCTGACGGACCGTCGCGGCATGATCGATTCCCGACGACTGCTCGACACCTTCCTGACGATTCTCCGCATCGACAGCTATCACCCCTACGAGGATCCGGTGATCGACGCCCTGCGGCCCAAACTGGAAGGTGCCGGGGTCCGCCTGAGCGTTGACCCGCACCGCAACGTCCTGGGTTTCTGGCCGGGTTCGGGGACGCGGGCGGACGAGGAACCCGTGCTCCTGTGCGCGCACACCGACACGGTGCGGCCGACGCCGGGCATGGAGCCGGTGATCCGCGGCGGCGCGGTGCACACCGACGGATCCAGCGTGCTCGGCGCCGACGACAAGGCGGCCGTGGCAGCGATCGTCGAGGCGGTGGAGGCGATCGCGGCCTCCGGCGAGCCGCATCCGCCGGTGGAGGTGCTGTTCACGGTGGGCGAGGACGTCGGTCACGTCGGCTCCAAGGCGTTCGACGTGGCCGGGGTGCGTTCGCGCATGGCCTTCGTGCCCGACGTGGACGGCCCGGTGGGCGGCATCATCATGGCCGGTCCGACGGCGGAGAGCTTCCACGTCACCTTCCACGGCCGTGCCGCGCATGCCGGCACGGAGCCGGAGGAGGGCCGCAGCGCCCTGCAGATGGCCGCGCGGGCGATCGATCGCATGCGGCTCGGCCGTGTCGATGGCGAGACCACCGCCAACGCCGGAGTGCTGAGCGGCGGCGAGGCGGCCAACATCATTCCGCCGGACGCCACGCTGACCTTGCAGGTGCGCAGCCTGGACCGGGGGAAGTTCCGCGCGCACCGCGACGCGCTGGTGGAGTGCTGCCGGCAGGGCGCGGAGGCATTCGGCGGCACCATCGACGTGCAGTCGAAGGGCGGCACGGAAGGCTATCGGTTCGGCGATGACGATGCGCCCGTGCGGCGCGCGGAGGCGGCGATCCGGGCTGCCGGACTGGACCCGTGGCGCGCCACCACCTGTGGTGTCAGTGACGCCAACGAGTTCAACGCCAAGGGGCTGCCCACCGTGGTGATCTCGGTCGGCTACCTGGACATCCATACCAACCAGGAGTCGATGCCGATCGACGAACTGGAGAAGCTTTCCGAGGTGTGCCGGCGGCTGATGCTCGGGTAACGGGAGCCGGCCCCGCTCAGAGGATCTCCAGGCCCACGTCCACCAGCCCATGCGCCATGCGCCGGCACCGCTCGCTGCTGGACTCCAGCAGGGCGCGGGGGGCGCCGATGGGGCCGCCCCAGCCGGAGCGCGAGTGCAGGTAGGCGATCTGCTGCGGGGTGCTGGGCCTGGCCAGGAACGACAGCGCCACCTGTACGCGCAGCCCGCCGGAACCGAACGCGGCGTGCGGCAGATCCTCGGTGAAGACCAGCACGTCGCCGGGCCGCGTCGGCAGCAGGACGTGCGGGACCTCTTCCGGGGCCAGTCCCCACGGCCGGAAGTCGTCGCGCGTGTTGCGGTTGCGGACCGGCAGGAAGTAGTCGGGCGGGTCGCACCAGCGGTCGTCGATCATGCGCAGGTAGTTGCGGTGAGCTCCGGGGAGTACCCGCAGGCAGCCGTCGTCCGGGCCCAACTCGTCCAGGTAGAGCGCGACCTTGATGTGCGGAACCGTCCAGGTGACCGCGCCGCTGCCGCCGTGCCAGGGCGTGTCGCCGTCGTACCAGGAGCAGGCCGAGCCCTCGTAGAGGAAGTCGTGGCCCAGCAGCTTGTGGGGGATGTCGTACAGCCGGTCGTCGTCCAGCAGCCGGGCGTGACGCTCGCCCTTCGCGCAAAGACCGCTGACGCCGGCGGCGGACGTCCGGTCCCAGCCTGGGTTCTCGGCGAGGGTAAGCTCCTCGCATTCGGCGCGCAGCGCCTCGGCCTCCGCGCGGGAGAACAGGCCGCGCAGCGCCAGGAACCCGAACGCGTTGAAGCGCGCCACGTCCTCCGCCCGCAGCCCGCCGGAGACGGTGTCCATGGCGGCACGCTATCCGATCCTGTGAGACCGGCCAACCGGCGGAGGGTTCGGGTGCGCCGCGGTATTGAACAGGTCCGCGGAGGCGACGATACTGGGTCGACCGGCCCGTGGTACCCATCGACTGATGAGCGGAGCACACTGAGCACGTGGGAATCGTCCTGCGTGCCATCGTCTTCCCCGACAAGGCGATCGAGGAGAACAACGGCAAGAAGGGGCTCATCGGCATCTTTCACAGCTTCAACTTCCCGCAGTTCCCGACAGTCGCGCCGACGTGGTACGTGTACATCGCCTTCGGCAACGTGGCGAAGGACCGGCACGACGTGACGGTCAACGTTGTCAATGACGATACCGGTTCGGTGATCGTGCGGTCGCACGAGGAGGTGCAGGTGAGGACGCCGGCGACCGACGTGGAGCTCGTGTTCCGATGGCGGGGGCCGCGTTCCGTGCGCCGGGCGTGCACTGGCTGACGGTGACCCTGGATCAGGCGCAGATCGGCAGCCGCGTGCTGCACGTGGGGCAGCATCCCGAGGATACCAGGTAAAACAGGTTCAGGAGGAGAAGGGCATGAGGAGAGGCGACGAGGCGATGATCACGGCCGACGAGATGCGGCGTTTTCGTGCGGACGGCTACGCACCGCTCGGCAGGTTGCTGGACGAGGGGGAGCTTGCGGCCCTCGGCGAGCGGATCGACCAGATCATGCTGGGCACCGCGGACGCGCCCTACGACGAGATGATGATGCAGCTCGAGCCGTCGACCAATCCGCCGGCGGAGCTGAGCGGACAGAGGAAGGGCCACAAGCTGCCGACGCTGGCGTACCGCAAGATCCAGGACCTGGAGTTGGACCCTCTGTTCCACGCCTACCTGACCCGTCCGCTGTTCGCCGACCTGTGCCGGCGCGTGTACGGCGAGGGGCGCCCGGTCGCCTGCATGCGGGCGATGTTCATGAACAAGCCGGCCAGGGGCGGCTCCGACCTGGTGTGGCATCAGGATCGCTGGACCGACCTGGACCGCGATCCCAAGGTCACCGTGTGGATCGCTCTGGATCCGGCCACGATCGCCAACGGCTGCGTGCAGATCGTGCCGGGGTCGCACCGGCGGCTGATCAATCCGAGCGGGGGGTCGGGATTCCTGACGGACCGGCAGCGCGACGAGCTCAACGGCAAGATCGAGTCGGGCCACCCGGACTACCGGACCGTCCACCTGGAGCTGGAAGCGGGCGAGGCGGTGCTGCTGCACAACTGGACGCTGCACCGTTCCGGGACCAACTCGACCGACATCCCGCGCCGGGCGTTCAGCGTCTGCTACATGGACGCCGCCACGCGCTCGATAAGCGGCGGGTCGTGGCGAGTGGTGTTCGAAGGTGACGGACAGGTGGTCGGGCCGCTGGCTGCGTAGGGGCGGAGCGGAGCACGGCCGGCTCTTCCGGTGACGGACTCTGCCGGGGCGGGCCTGCCGGGCTTCGACGTCGCTCCGGTCGAGCGCTGCCACGTGCAGCCGCTGGATGCGGCGGAGACGCACTACACCATCGACGTGGACGGGTTGACCGACCCGGAGAACGTCGAGCTGACCCTGGTCGGGCCGATGGCGTCGGGCTGGGTCGCGGTGGATGGCGGCCGGGACACCGGCTCGCTGCAGAGCTTGGCCGCAAGCGTTGCGCGCCCCGGCATGACCGACGCAGAGAAGGTGTGGGCCATCTGGGCGCTGGTGGGGCGGATTACCTACCGCATGTCCCTGCACGCAACCCCGGATCCCCTGGAGCTGGTCAACGCGTACGGATACGGCTATTGCAGCACTGTCAACCGGCTCTTGCCCCGGCCCTGTGGCAGGCGGCGGGGCTCCGCATCGTCGGCGGCCGGCTGGAGCTGTACGCCGTGCGCACGGCGCCGGATGACCTGGTAGCCGTGGAGGCGGCGGTCGCGGGCGGGGAGCTCGCGGAAGTGGCGCGGTCGGGCGCGCTCCTTATCACGGTGGACCTGGGGCCGGTCATCCCGCGGCACCACGGCAGCCAGCACCCGCCGCCGCAGCCGCAGGAGCTGCGGATCCGCCTGCGCATGAGCGCGGCGGTGGCCGGCCACGAGGTCGGCGTCAGCTCCATCCGCATCGTCGCCGGCATCCAGTACCACGCACGCGTGCTGCCGGCGCTTCGGCGCGGGTACAACCACGTGCGGTTCACGGCCGCCGCGGTCGGACCGGGAGCGCAGATCGTGCACCGCTGGCGGGAGAACCACTCGCTGAGCTGGCACCCCGAGCAACCGTACGAGGGACAGCGCGTGACCCTGCGCGCGCGGGTGCGCAACCGCGGCGACGCGGCGCCGGCCGACCCGTGGGACCTGGAGAAGACCGGCGTCATGGTCGAGTTGTTCGTTCGCGTCGGACCGTGGACGGCCGGCGGCGACCGCATCGACCGCGGCGAGCAGACGTCCATACGCCTGCCCGCCGCTCGTGACGGTCCGAGCTCTGATCAGCGGCCGAGCACGACGTCGATGCCCTGCAGCACCTGAACCAGACCGCCTCCTGGCAGTCGGCCGACGTGCTCGGTCAGAAACGAGTCGCCTGGAGACGATCTCTACCATTCCGAGCGCATGGGAGTCCGGCGCGCGGCGCCTGTGAGAGCCGGATCGGCGCCGTCTTCACCGAACTGATCGACGACCCGGTTCATGGCGGCGGTGAGGCTGTCGTAGGCGTGTCGCCTGAGGTAGTCGGCCAGCGCGTCGGCGTAGAGCCGACTTCTGGACCGTCGCGACTCCCTGGCAAGTCGCTCGGCGGCATGAAACAGCTCGTCGGGAAGCGAGATCACAGTCTTCATACCGAGAGTTCGACGCGGTAGCGCTCGACCGCGGCCGGGTCGAGCTCGACGCCCAGGCCGGGGCTGTCGCGGAGTCGGATGACGCCGTCCACCGCACGGAGCGGGTCCTTCAGCAACTCCCGTTGCAGCGGGCTGTCGTCGTACAGGTCGTACTCGGCGTACGGCGGGTCGGCCACGGTGGCCAGCACGTGCATGTTGGCGGCCAGCCCCACGCCGGTCCCCGACGAGCAGGCGACGTGCGGGGTGCAGCGCACGCCGTGCGCCTCGGCCATGGCCGCGATCGCCGCCGCCTCCGTGATGCATGATCGACCCGCCGCCGAACTTCCACTCGTCCCGCTTGGCCAGATGGGGGTGCTGGGTCCAGTAGACCAGCGCGTCGTCGACGAACAGGTGCCGCTCGCCGCCGATCGAGCACTTGTAGTGGTCCTCGAAGGGCCACGTCAGCTTCTTGCCCATTTCTTCACCTCCCCGTTTCCTGCGGGTTGGCCGTACGGATCCAGCCCCAGAACAGGTTGTCGCGCTGGTGGCCGGCCGCCAAGTATTCCTCTTTCAGGCGAGACAGGTCGTCTCCGGCGTAGTCGGTGAGCGGCAGTCCTGCGGCATCCAGATCGATCCCGTACTGGCCCGCGGCGTTGGCGCCGAAAATGGCGGATTTCACCGGCCCGTCCGCGGGCCCGAGCGGCTCGAAGCCGTGCCTGTCCGGCAGGTCGGCCGGGATCTCGATGCGGCGCAGCGCCTCGATCTGCCACTGCGGGGAGCCGAACCAGATCCAGTCGGTGCCCCAGAGGACGTGATCGGCGCCGAGTCCCTTGATCAGCTTGCCCAGCATCGCCGCCGCCAGCCGCGGCTCGCTCACCGCCAGCGCCCCGAACGACAGGCCGACGTCGGCGTACACGTTCGTCACGCCGTACCGCTCCGGGATCTCCGCCAGCTCGTCGATCCACGGCAGCCGGCCGGTGTCCTCGAACTCCGCCACGACCGGCGGCAGGTCGCACCACATGCGCAGGGCGGCGTGGTAGATGTGGAAGTTGAGCTCCGGCCAGTCGCGAGCCACCTTGCCCACGTCCTCGACGGTGGCGTGACGCCAGGTCGGGATGCGCTCGTAGTCGGCCGGGAGCACCCCCTTGTGGACGCAGATGTTGCGCACGCCGTGGCGCATGGCCTTCTCGTAGCCGGGGTAGATGAGGTCCTCGTCGTCCATCCGCCACGGGTGCTCGAAGGTCGGGCTTGCGCCCAGCACGTCGCCCATCGTGTAGCCCTTCCAGGCATCCACCTTCAGCTCGGCGGCGGCCCGGTCCATGGCCGGCAAGTACTGCGGCACGCTCGGCCAGATCACACCAGTGGACAGCAACGCCAGAGTGGTGTCGCTGTCTAAGAACATGTCCTTCAGGTAGTAATCGAACTTGTAGTACTTGAGGTCCAGCTCCTGGCCGACCAGGTCGGGGTTCCAGGGCGTGCCGCCGAACAGGTCGCCGCGCGCGGCGGCGAGCTGCCCCTCCCAGCGGTAGTCGTCGTGCACGTGATGGGTGTGCACGTCGAAGATGACTGGCCGCGGGTGGCGTCGCGCTGCAGCAGCCACTCGACCTGCGCCTGGCGGCGCGTCTGCGCGGGCGGCAGGCACTCGCCGCTCGACACCACCTGCGTGGGGACCGGGCACTCCACCGGCTTGCGGAAGGCGCGCTGCAGCCCGCGGAGTTGCGCGTCGCGCAGCCACATGGACATCAGGCCGCTCCGGCCGGCGCGGGAACGGCGCAGAGAGGACAGTGCCCGCCGCTGACGCCGTCGGGCCGCGGGTGGCAGTCGTTGTCGAGCGTTCCCGTGTCCCCGTCGAGCTCATGCCAAAGCCGGCACTCGCGCTCGAAGGCGTCGCGGTCCGAGTCCGCATGCTCGAACCAGAAGGCCCGATAGCCGGGTCCGCCCCAGCGGGCCAGGGCCGATCCCAGGCTCGCGCCGCGTGCGCCCCACGAGGCCGCGGTAGTGGGCGTATGCCCGGGTCGTCTCGATGCGGCGCAGCAGGAAGACCACGGGCCGCGGATCGCCGACCACGCTGGAGGAGAGCTGGAACGGCCCCTCCACGCCGGCTCAGGCCAGTCCGTAGACGGGGATGGCCGCGCCGTGGACCGCCGCGGCGGCGTCCGAGGCCAGGAACACGATCACGTTGGCCAGCTCCCCCGGCGCCACCCACGCCGCCGGGTCGGACCTGGGCATCGCCTTCCGGTTGGCGGGCGTGTCGATGATGCTCGGCAACACGGCGTTGACGTTGACGCCGTTGCGCTTCAGCTCCTCCGACAGCGACTGCGTCAGGGCCAGGACCGCCGCCTTGGTGGCGCCGTACACGCCGTTGCCGGCCTCGCCGCGCAGCGCCGCGCGGGCGGACACGTTGACGATCGCACCTCCGCCTGCGGCCGCCAGCGCCGGCGCCGCCGCGCGGCACATAGCGAAGGTGGTGCGGAGATTGAGGTCCAGGAGGTGCTCCAGGGTCGCGTCGTCCGCGTCCGCGACCTTCATCCACCGGTAGCCGCCGGCCAGGTTGACCACCGCCTGCAATGCTCCGGACGGGACCTGACGGATTAGCGCCTCCACGTCGGCCGCCGCTCGCACGTCGCAGCGGTGCAGCTCCACGCGATCGGCGGCGTCTGCGAACCGACGCCGGAACGGGGCCACCTCGCCTTCCGCCACGTAGGTCACCAGCACGCGCGCACCGGCATCCAGAAAGCCCCGGACGACCGAGCCGCGGAGCGCGCCGGTGCCGCCGGTGACGATGACGGCGCGGCCGGCGAAGTCGACGCGCATGGGTGGCCGGTCCTCCTCAGTCCAGCCGCAGGAGCGCCGGAGTGTGCTCGGCAATCCAGGCGCGGAGCTCGCGGACGTGCTCGGGAGTGGCGGACGGGTAGGGATCGCGCACGCGGAAGCGGTCGTCGTCCGTCCACGGCACCGGCTGACCGGCCCACATGCCGTTGAGGCGCACGCGCGTCAGCACGCGTTCCATCGTAGGGCGGCGGCCCGGCCTGTCAAGGGCCGGCGAGCGGCTATACTCCGTGCCGTGGCCGAGCAGTTCGGGGTCGATCTGGATCAGGTGCGGGCATTCCTCGCCGACAAGGAGGAGCGCCGCCGCGCCCGCATCGACGCGCGCTTCGCCCGGGCCACCCGCGACGCGGGGGCGATCATCGCTGAGATCGCAGCGCAGGTGAACCCGAGCCGGATCTACCAGTGGGGATCCTTGCTCGACCGCGAGCGCTTCAGCGAGATTTCGGACATCGACATAGCGGTCGAGGGGATAGCCGGACCCGAGGAGTTCTTTGCGGCGCTCGGCATCGCCATCGAGGGAACGGACTTGCCCGTCGACGTCGTCGAGCTGGAAAAGGTCCCGGCCGACGTCGCCGAGCGCATCCGTGCGCGGGGCGCGCTGGTCCATGAGCGACGCGATTCGTGAGCTCGCCGCGCTGATCCGGGCGCACCGGCAACGGCTCGTGGCGGTTCATCGGTCGCTGCAGAGCGCGCTAGAAAACGAGATCGTACAGCTCGGCAAGACGCCGATGTCGGCGCTCATGGTCGCGGGCATCCTGGAGAACTACTACACGTGCCTTGAGACGATTTTCCAGAGGATTTCCCAACACTTCGACAACAACCTCGACCCTGAACGTTGGCACAGCGACCTGCTGCAGAAGATGACGCTGGAGATCGACGGCGTAAGGGCGGCAGCCGTGTCGCAGGCGGCGTTTTCACCGCTCTTCGAGCTGCTGAAGTTCCGGCACTTCAAACGCTACTACTTCGAGCTGGAGTACGACTGGGACCGCCTGGACTTCCTGGTCGCCAAGCTCTCCCAGGCGCACCCGCTGGTCCTGCGCGATCTGGAGCGGTTCGAGCGCTTCATGAGCGCGTTGCAGGAGTCGTAGGAGTTGAACTCTGCTCCCGGCGGCGAGGGCCAGAACGAAGCTGCAGGTCTCCGGAAACTCGTCGATCTGGCCTCTCGGGAGCTGCAGAAGCGGGCCGTCGCTCAGAACCTGCTGGCCGATTCGAGCGGCGTCAGGGAGCAGGCACGCGCGCTGCGCCACAGTGACGGCGACGCGCCGGCCGGCCCCGCGCAGGAGGAGCTGGACCGGTTCAGCTTCCTGTGGGACGCCCCGGAGCCGGAACGGACCGTGCACGAGCTGCCGGCCCAGACGCGGCAGGATCTGCAGCTCGCCGAAGTCGTCCGCGCCATGGCCATCCACGGCTCCGCGGAGCGCCACCTGACCGGGCTGCTCGGCGCGCAGCTCAGCACGGTTGAGCAGATCCGGCACCGGCAGTCGGTCCTGCAGGCGATCCTCGCCCATTCACCGCTGGAACAGGTGGTGCGCGAGGCAGCCGAACGCATCATCCTGGCCGGCCCGCTCACGACCATGGACAATCGGGCCGCGCTGTACCGAGTGGTCAACCACCTCAGTGAGTTGGAGCTGTACGTCACCACCAGTGAGGCGCTGGCCGATGCGCTCGCGGCTGCCGGGGACGCCGGTCCGGTCTGGCGCGACTTCTCGGAGCTGCTCGACCGCATCCGCGACACGCCCGCCCACAAGCAACTCCTGAGCTTCCTGACCGACGTGCTCGCCGACGTGCGCGGGCTTGCCAGCGTGACGATCGGAGTGAACCTGGACGCACAGTTGCGGCCGGTCGAAGCGACGCTGCTGTCGATCAACTCCGAGCGGTTCAAGGGATCGAAGCTGATGTCCACGGTGCTGGGCACGGCCTCCGCGGAAGGCCGGGGCATCGCCGACCTGCACAGCCTGCTGCGTCCCGGCCACGCCAGACCGCTAGTGCGGGAGTTGCTCGACGACCTGGCGCAGGTCCTCGACCGGGCGGCCAGGCAGCTCGCCGGCGACCTGCGCGCCTTCACGAAGCTGCCGACCGGGTTCATCACGCGCGCGAGCGAGGAGCTGATCCTGTTCGCCTCCGCCGCGAAGCTCGCGCACGCCCTGCAGGACCGCAGGCTCCCGGTCTGCCTGCCGCGAGTGGCCGATACCGAGCGGCGTGTGCTGTGCATCGACGGCTGCTACAACGCCGCGCTCGCGCTGACCGGCGGGGAAGAGGTGGTGTCGAGCGAGGTCGATCTCGGCGAGCGGGACCGGGTCGCCGTCCTGACCGGCCCCAACCGCGGCGGCAAGACGGTCTATCTGCAGGCGGTGGGACTCGCCCAGGTCCTGTTCCAGGCCGGGCTGTTCTGCCCGGCCCGGGAGGCGGAGATGAGCATCGCCTCGGGCCTGTATACCCATTACCAGGCGGAGGAGAAGCCGCACCAGCAGAGCGGCCGCTTCGGGGAGGAGGCGGCGCGCCTGCGCGCGATCCTCACCCGGATGACCCCGAGCGCGATCCTGCTGTCCAACGAGACTTTCACCAGCACGGGTCCGGGCGAGGCGGCCTACCTGATGCTGGACATCGTCCGCGTGCTGGTCGCGCTCGGTTGCCGCTCGCTGCTCGCCACGCACCTGCACGAGTTGGCCGCATGGGTGGAGGACGAGCAGGTCCCGGGCGCGTTCAATCTGGCGGCGACCACCCGCGAAGTGCCCGCCGACGGCGCGCCGCGCGTGGTGCCGACCTTCCGCGTCGAGCGGGCGGCCCCGGCCGGGCACAGCCACGCGCGGACCGTGGCGCGCGACAACGGGCTGCTGTTCGAGCAGATCGTCGACTCCTTGCGCGAGAGCGGTCAGCTCGACCGGTTGCTCGAGCCGCCTAAGTGAAGCTTTGGCTACCAGATGGCGGTGGCGGAAAGAGTGTCAGGATACTTTCTGGAGTGAGGACGCGGGCTTGATCCCGGCCGTGAGCCGGCGCTTGTCCACGGCGATCCTGCGGAAGTCGCACTCCACCTGGATGCCGTGCCAGAATTGGTCCGACTGACCGAAGAAGGCGCCGAAGCGAATGGACATGGCCGGCGTGATCGACCTCCGGCCATGGACGATTTCGTTGATCGCGCGCGGCGCGACTCCGATCGCGCGACTCATCGCATTCTGCGAGATGCCCATCGGCTTGAGATACTCCTCAAGAAGAATCTCACCGGGCGTGATCGGATCGTTCATCATCATGTCCATGTTGGTTGGTTCTCGAATGACGTTCTCCAAGTCGACGAGGCCCCGCGGCCAAAGGCGTCCTTGTCCTGACCGCGTAAGCCATCATCAATGCAATGGTAGTCGAGGATTGCGACTCGCTCCGGGCCGGAATCGGTCCATCGGAAGACGATACGCCACTGGCCGTTGACACGGATGGAGTGAACGCCCGCGACCGACCACTAAGGGCCTTGAGTCGATTGCCGGGCGGGATCGCAAGGTCCCTGAGTTCGGCGGCTCGGTTCATCTGGATGAGCTTCCTCAGAGCGACTCGTGAAATGTCAGCGAACCTACGGCTTCGCTCCTCGACGAAGAGCTCTTCGGTGTCGGCGTCCGAAAAGGACAGAATCATAAGTACTCTTCCTCCAGAACTTTGCGATCATCACGTCCTCCTCGGGTTAGTGGGTGCACTCGTACTATACACCTATAACGTTATAGGGTGCAATTATCCTCACGTGTCTATGAGGAGAGCGACGGCGAGCAGCCTTCGTGCGCGCGTGCCAAGTCGATGATGTGGTTGGCTCGTCACCGTTGAGCGTCCCGCTACATGCCGGAGCGCCGCTTCACGATTGCAAGGAACGCTTCGCCGTAGCGCTCCGCCTTAGCGGGGCCGATGCCGTGGACCATTTCCAGGGTCGCTGCGGAGTCGGGGCGGAGGACGGCGAGGTGGCGCAGGGTGCGGTCGCTGGCGATGACGTAGGGCGGCACCTGCTGACGGCGCGCCTCTTCGATGCGGAACGCGCGCAACGCCTCGAAGAGCTCGAGCCCGGCCTCGTCGAGCTCTTCCACCGTGGTGTCGGCGTTCTCGTATCCGCCCGGACGCCGCGGCGCCGGTCGGTCTCCGACGGATGACCGGGCACGCAGCTTGGGCGGCAGCAGCAGGCGGGCCGGCCTCCGGTCATGGATCACCTCCCGGCCTTCCGCCGTAACTACCGCCACGGGCCGGTCGCCGCCGTGGAAGTCGACCCAGCCGGCGGTGACGCAGCGCCGCAGCAGCCGCATCAGCCACTCCTCCGTGTGGTCGCCGAGCGTGCCGAAGGTGGGCGTCCGGTCGAGGCGGGCGCGCCGCAGCCGCTCGTCGGACGCTCCCTTGAGCAACTTCACGGCCGCCGTCAGGCCGAAACGGCCGTGGATGCGCGCGACACCGCACAGTCCCTTGCGGACCACGAGCGCGGCCTGCTCGGGATCCTGCTCCTCGTGCTCCGCCAGGCGCAGGCAGACGTCGCAGCGCCCGCAGCCGGCCAGCGTCTCCGCTTCATCGCCGAAGTAGCGCAGGATGGCGTCGTGGCGGCAGGCGCCGCCCTCCGCCCAGCGCATCAACTCCAGGAACAGGTTCCACTGGTGCTGTGCCACCTCCTGCGCCACCGGCTGCCCGTCGCCGTTGCGCTCGACCAGGTGGCGGCGCAGCGCCATGTCTCCCGGCGACACGATCAGGACGCAGACAGCGGGACCGCCGTCCCGGCCTGCGCGCCCCGCCTCCTGGTAGTACGCCTCCAAGGACCCCGGGGGTGCCAGATGCGCTACGCAGCGCACGTCGGCCCGGTCGATTCCCATGCCGAACGCGTTGGTGGCCACGACGACGTCGAACTCACCGGCCATGAACGCGCGCTGCACGCGCTCGCGCCGGCCGCCGTCCATGCCGGCGTGATACGCCGCCGTCCGCCACCCGAGCGTGTCCAGCCGGTGTGCCTGCTCCTCCGTGCTCCGGCGCGTCGGCGCATAGACGATCGCCGTCCCGCCCTGCCGTCCCGGCTCGCCCAGCGTCTGCGCGAGCACGGAGTCCACGTGCCGTTCCCGTTCCCGCCCGGTCATCACCTCGATTACCCGCAGCGCCAGGTTGGGACGGGCGAAGCCGTGGATGAGCTGCGGCGTGTCCGCCGACAGGCCGAGGCGCTCGATGATCTCGTCGCGCACCACCGGCGTCGCCGTGGCGGTGCAGGCCAACACCCGTGCCCGCGGCAGCATCTCCACCAGCTCCCCCAGTTGCAGGTAGTCGGGGCGGAAGTCGTGGCCCCAGGAGCTGATGCAGTGCGCTTCATCGATGGCGACCAGCGGGCACTCCAGGCGAGCCAGCACGGAGCGCAGTCGGTTGGAGGACAGCCGCTCCGGGGCCACGTACACCAGCTTGCAGCGGCCGGCGGCGATCATGCCGAGCCGCCGTCGCACCTCGTCAGCCGGCAGCGTGCCGGCCAGATACGTGGCCGACACGCCCCGCTGCTTCAGGGCGGCAACCTGGTCGTGCATGAGGGCTATCAGCGGCGACACCACGACGGTCGTGCCCGGCAGCAGCGCCGCCGGAAGCTGATAGGTCAGGCTCTTGCCGCCCCCGGTCGGCGCCACCAGCAGCAGGCGACCGCTGCCAAGCAGCAACTCCATCGCCTCGCGCTGTCCCGGGCGGAACGCGGCAAGTCCGAAGTGCCGCAGACCCGCGTCCAGATCCACGTTATGGAAAGAGTGCAGACTCACGCTCGTGCATTAACCATGCGGTACCGATGGTAGAGTGAAAGCTACCCCTCGACACCTGAGGAGTTCGACCGCGATGAACCCACGCACGCTATCGACCGAGGCGGCCGGGACCGCCGGACGACTGGAGCGCGGCCGGTGAGCCGCCGCATCGGCGTCGCCGTGATCGGCATGGGCTGGATGGGCTCCGTGCACGCCCGCTGCTACCGGCTGGTGCCTCAGCGCTTCCCGGAGCTGGACATCGACCCGCGTCTGGTGGTGTGCGCGGACAACGTCGGGGCGCGCGCGCAGGAGGGCGTGGCGCGGGCCGGCTTCGAGCGCGCCACCACGGACTGGCGCGAGGCGATCGCCGACCCGGAGGTCGAGGTGGTCAACATCACCACCCAGAACGCCCTCCACAAGCCGGTCGCACTGGCGGCGATCGAGGCGGGCAAGCACGTCTTCTGCGAGAAGCCGGTCGGCCGCAGCCCGGCGGAGACGGCGGCGATCGCCGCTGCGGCGCAAGCGGCCGGTGTCATCAGCGGTGTCGGTTACAATTACCGCTGGGCGCCGGTCGTCCAGTACGCGCTGAGCCTGATCCGGGAAGGACGGTTGGGGACGATTACCCACTTCCGCGGCCGGTTCCTGGTCGGCTACGCGCGCGACCCGCACGGCGTGCTGTCGTGGCGCTTCGACCGCGAGCAGTCCGGCTCCGGCGCGGTCGCCGACCTGATGTCGCACGTCGCGGACCTGGCCCACTTGCTGGCCGGACCCGTGGAGCGGCTGGTCGCCAACCGGCACACGTTCATCGCCGAGCGGCCGTTGCCGACGCCGGGCGAGGGAACGCACTTCTCGGTCAGGCGCGGCGGTCCCGCCGGCCCGGTCACCAACGAGGACTACGGCAGCGCGCTGGTCCAGTTCGCCTGCGGCGCGCAGGGGACCTACGAGGTGTGCCGGGTGATCAACGGCCCCAAGTGCCAGCTCGCCTTCGAGATCTCGGGCACCGGCGGGACGATCCTCTGGGACTTCGAGCGCATGAACGAGCTCCAGCTCTACTTGCCGGACGGCACGCCGGAGCGGGACGGCACGGTCTGGGTGCAGGCCGGCCCGGAGCATCCGTTCTTCGCCAACTTCAATCCCGGCGCGGCGCTGGGCATGAGCTACGAGGACCTCAAGGTGGTCGAGGCGGCGCAGTTCGCGAAATCCGTGGTGGAGCGTACACAGCGCGAGCCCGGCTTGGCGGAAGCGGACCGCGTGGGCCAGGTGCTGGCTGCGTTTGACCGCTCGGTCGACTCCGGCGCGTGGGAGACGGTGGCGCCCGTCCCCGTCCCGGCATGAGGGAAGCCGCCGCGTGTCGATGAACTTGGCCGATACCATCCCGGCGCCGCGGATCCTGGCTCCGCTGCGGGCCGAGACCGATGACGACGCGCTCAGCCGCCTGCTCGTCGCGGTCGCCGCCGACCTGAAGATCCCGGACGCCGCAGGCGTACTGGACCGGCTGCTGCACGAGCCCGTGCTGCGCGCGGCGCTGGTCGGCCACGGCGCCGCCATCATCCACAGCCGCATCGACAGGTTGCCGCGCTCGGTGACCGCCCTGGGCGTCGCGCCGCCGGGGACCTCCTTCCGGTTCGGCGGCGGCTTCCGTTACGTGGTGAGCGTGATCTTCCTGGTGCTCTCGCCGCCGGAGCCGCCGGAGCCACACCTGGAGCTGGTGTCCGCGATCGCCGGCTTCGTCCGCAACCCTCAGGCGCTGGACGGCCTCAAGGCGGCAACCTCCCCGGAGCAGGCCACCCAGGCGTTGGCCCGCGTCTAGCCCGACCGGCCGGCATCAATTCCGCGCTGGCGCATGCCGATCTATGATCGAGTCATGGCAGCAACCGAACAACTGACCGCCGCCCAGGCGGTCGTCAAGTACCTGAGCGTCCAGTACAGCGAGCGCGACGGCCGCCGCCGCCGGCTCGTACCGGCGATCTTCGGCATCTTCGGCCACGGCAACGTCGCCGGGCTGGGCCAGGCGCTGGATTCCGTCGGCGCCGACCTGCCGCTTTACCAGGCGCGCAACGAGCAGTCGATGGTGCACGTCGCCTCCGGCTACGCCAAGGCGACCCGGCGCGCCGCCACCCTGGCCTGTACCAGCTCGATCGGCCCCGGCGCCACGAACATGGTGACCGGCGCCGCCACCGCCACCATCAATCGCCTGCCGGTGCTGCTGCTGGCGTCCGACTACTACGCCACCCGCCACCAGGGCAACGTCCTGCAGGAGCTGGAGCACCCGCTGGCGGGCGACGTCAGCGTCAACGACTGCTTCCGGCCGATCAGCCGCTTCTTCGACCGCATCTCCCGGCCGGAACAGCTCCTCACCGCCCTGCCGGAAGCGATGCGCGTGCTCACCGACCCGGCGGAGACCGGTACGGTGACGATCGCGCTCCCCCAGGACGTGCAGGCGCACGCCTACCCGTTCCCGTCGCACCTGTTCGCGGAGCGCACATGGCGGATCGAACGGACGCCACCGGTCGCCGACCGCATCGCGGAGGCCGCGCGCCTGATCGAGCGCTCGCGGCGGCCGATGATCATCGCCGGCGGCGGCGTCAACTACTCGGAGGCGTGGGAAGCGCTCACCGATCTGGCCATGCTGGGGATCCCGGTGTCGGAGACCTTCGGCGGGAAGGGCTGCTACCGCGGCCCGCGTGAGTGGTCGCTGGGCGGACACGGCGTCGAGGGGACGACCGCGGCCGCGCGCTCGGCGGAGCAGGCCGACCTGGTGATCGCCGTCGGCACCCGCCTAGGCGACTTCGCCACGGCCTCGAACAGCCTGTTCCACAACCCCGACGTGAAGTTCGTGAGCATCAACGTAAACGCCCACGACGCCTTCAAGAACGGCGCGCTGCCCGTCGTCGGCGACGCGCGCGAAGCGCTTGCCGCCTTGGCCGCCGCCTGCCGGGAGCGCGGCGTGGACCTCACGCACCGCACGGCGGAGCTCGCCAAGCTCCACGCCGAATGGGAGGAGGTCAAGGCCACCGACGCCTACGCCCCGCAAGCTGGCCAGGCGATGGGCGAGGGCGAGCTGATCCAGGCCTTCAACGCCGAGGCGCAGGACGGCGACTCCGTGGTTGCCGCCGCCGGCGGACCGGTCGGCAACCTGCTCAAGCTCTGGGACACCACCGGCGGCGCCGGGTGCCACCTGGAGTTCGGCTTCTCCTGCATGGGCTGGGAGATGCCGGCCGCCCTGGGCGTCCGCATGGAGCAGCCCGAAGGCGAGGTCTACGTGTACCTGGGCGACGGCAACTACCTGCTCAACCCCATGGAGCTCATGACCGCGTTGCAGGAAGACATGAAGATCACGGTCGTCGTGGCCGACAACCATGGCTTCCAGGTGATCCGCCGCTTGCAGATGGCGCGCGCCGGCCACTCCTTCGGCACCGAGTTCCGCACCCGCGTCGACGGCCACCGCCTGGACGGGGAGTACCTGGCGGTCGACATGGCCGCGATCGCCGAGGCGATGGGAGCGCGCGGCTTCCACTGCACCACTCCCGACGAGGTGCGGGCGGCCGTGCGCGAGGCGCGTTCCGAGCGGCGGAGCTGCGTGATCGTCGCCGAGATAGAGAAGCACCGCTACGTGCCGGGCGCCGGAACCTGGTGGGACGTCGCCCCGGCCGAGGTGAGCCGCAGCGAAGTAACCCAGACCCTGCGCTCCGAGTACGAACGGGACCAAGCCGCCCTGCAGCGCTACCACTACTGACCCGTTGCCTGCCTTGTGGGGGGCCGTGCTATGAAGCCGGCATCCCGGTCATCACCATGAACTCCGGACCATGAACTCCGGGCTCGAGCAGCAGCAGTGCCTGCAGGGCTACATGCCCATCATCGTGCTGCATCTCTACAACCAGAATGCAGGTCTGCTTCCGGGCGCGAACATCCCGTCCGGTCCCGGCTTCGTCGACGCGTCGAACGCAGGCCCTCGCGATCGCTCGCGCCATCTTCTTCGGGGCGCGGGTGCTCATCCTGGACGAGCCGACCTCCTCCCTTGGACAGAGGCAGCAGCTCGAGGTCCTCAAGACCATCAAGCGGGTGCGGAGCCGCGGAGACATCGCGGTCATCCTCATTACCCACAACGAGATCCATGCGCAGTTGGTCGCGGACCGCTACACGTTCCTCAGCCTGGGGCAGGTGAGCGAGCGGCGAGGGCGTCGCCGAAGATCTGGGCGGCGGCGCTCAGATGGCCGACCTCGAGGAAGAGCTGGTCGCCATCGGCTGAGGCGTTCATCGATTCAGGCTGGCCCAGGTCAGGCTGCGCTCCCAGAGGTCGCGCGCCAGGTCGCGGTTCTCTGCCTGTGGCTGCGGTCTGCGTTCCGCCGTGACGTGGAAGTAGCGGCCGGACACCTCGCCTGGTTCCGAGCGCCGGATCGTTTCCAGCACCGCCTTTCCGCCGATCTCGGGATTGCGCATGACGACCGCCAGCGCACGCATGAACAGGCCGGGCACGCCGTGGTACCTGTTCCAGATGTTCGTGGCCAGCGCGCCGGGGTGCAGGGCGTTGACACAGATCCCCTGATCCTGAAAGCGTCGCGCGGCCTCCACCGTGAACAGGACGTTGGCCAGCTTGGCATCGCTGTAGGCTTGGAAACCGCCTTTCCACGCCCGGCCGCGGGCGATGTCGTCCAGCGGCGCACGGAGCAGGTCGCCGGAACGATGGACGATCGAGCTGACGTTCACGATCCGGCCCCCTCCGCGCAGGCGGTCCAGCAGCAGAGTGGTCAGCAGGAAGTGGCCTAGATGACAGGTGGCGAAGGTCCGTTCGAACCCCTCGGCCGTGGTCTGCAGGCGGTCGAGCGCTAGACCCGCGTTGTTCACCAGGATGTCGATGCGATCGAGCCGATCGTTCAACCGGGAGGCCAGCCCGCGCACCGAATCCGGGGAGGAGAGGTCCGCCGGCTCCAGCGTGGCGGCGGAGCCGGGACGAGAGCGTTCGATCTCGCTCAGCGCCCGCTCGCCGCGCGTCTGGTCGCGGCACACCAGCGTGACCTCCGCGCCGGCCGCACGCAGAAGCTCCGTGGCCGATCTGCCGACGCCGGAGTTGGCTCCGGTCACGACGGCGACGCACCCGGTCAGATCCACGTGGCGCAGTCTGCGCGGTGCGAGCCGGTTCGCCAACCGGATACTCCTTGACGGCCCGGCGTCGTCTTGCTGCTATCGGTGAGACTTTCATGGAACGCCGGATCGGGAATACCTGTCCTCGTACGCCGGGAGCGATCCCGCTGGTGCTGGCGGCGCTGGTGCTCCTGCCCGCAACCGTGTTCGCCCGCATCACGGAAGACGCCATCGTGCTCGGCGCGGCGGTCTCGTTGACCGGCCGGTACACGACCGCCGGGCATCACACGCGCAACGGGTACGACCTGGCGGTCAAGATGATCAACGAGCGGGGCGGCGTCGTCGTCGCGGACAAGGCGTACCGGTTGGAGATCCTCTGCTACGACGACGAGTCGACGCCGGCCCGCGGCGCCCAGTTGGCCGAGCGCCTGATCCGGCAGGACGGCATCCGCTTCATGCTCGGCCCCTACAGCTCCGGGCTGACCACGGCCATCGCGCCGATCACCGAGCAGCACAAGGTGCCGATGGTGGAGGGCAACGGCGCCTCACGGGCGCTGTTCAACAAGGGCTACCGCTACCTGTTCGCGGTGCTTTCCACCTCCGAGCAGTACCTGCAGGAGGCGATCAACCTGGCGGCCGAGCAGGCCGCGGCGGGCGCACGGGATCCCGCGACCCTTCGGGTCGCCGTGGCGACCGCCAACGATCCGTTCTCGCAGGACATCCGCGCCGGCGTCATCGACGACGCCCGGAGGCACGGCATGCAGGTGGTGATCGACGACAAGCTGCCCCGCGAAGCGAACGACATGGCGGCGACGCTGCTCAAGGTCAAGGCATTGCGCCCGGACGTGCTGCTGGTATCCGGCCACTCCAAGGGCGCCGCCCTGCTGGTCCGGCAGGCCGAGGAGATGCGGGCATCGGCGCCGATGGTCGCCATGACGCATTGCGAGTCGGCGCAGATCACCGACACGAAGCAGTTTGGCCACGCGGCCGAAGGCATCCTGTGCGCGGCCCAGTGGGCGCCCACGCTGACCTACCGCGACGGCCTGTTCGGCAGCGCCGCCGACTACGCGGTCCGGTTCGAAAAGGAGTACGGCTACGTCCCGCCGTACCAGGCCGCGGAGTCCACCGCCGCCGTCATGGTCTGGGCCGACGCCCTGGAGCGCGCCGGATCGTTCGACACCGAGACGGTGCGCGCAGCACTGGCCGCGACCGACATGCAGACCTTCTACGGCAACATCCGCTTCGACCAGACCGGCAAGAACATCGCCAAGCCGATGGTGCTGCTGCAGATCCAGGACGGGGAGTACCGGGTCGTGGCGCCGACCGACTGGGCCTCCGACGAGCTGGCTTTCCCGCGCCCGGGCTCGGCACCGGTTCCCGAGACGGTGGCCGCGCGCAGCGGCCCGCTGCTGCTGCAGTCGGGATCGCTGTCCGTGCAGCTCCTCCTTGACGGGCTGCTGGTGGGCGCCATCTTCGTGTTGGCAGCCTACGGGATGGCGCTGGTGTGGGGCGTAATGAACATCATCAACGTCTCGCAGGGAGAGCTGGTCATCCTGGGCGGCTACTTCACCTGGCTGCTGTCGACCCTGGGCGTCCATCCGCTGCTCGGGATTCCGGTTTCGGGAGCGGTCCTATTCGTGGTCGGCTGGGCGCTGTACCGGGCGGTAGTGTTCCGCATGGTCGACCGCGACCTGTTCGTGTCGCTGCTGGCCACATTCGGCTTGACGATCGTCCTGCAGCAGTTGATGAACCAGGTGTTCGGCGCCGACCTGCGGACCGCCAACGCCGGGCTCGGCTCCACGTTCCTGCTCGGCGACCGCGTGGTCCTGGGGAACATCAAGCTGGTGGCGTTCGCGGTGGCGCTCGTCACCGCGGCGTTGCTAGTGCTGTTCCTGCGGCGCAGCCGGGCTGGGCGGGCGATCCGGGCGACGGCCCAGAACGCGCGCGCGGCACGCCTGGTGGGCGTGCGCACCGATCGCGTCTACGCGCTGGCGTTCGCCCTGAACGCGGCGCTGTGCGGCGTCGCCGGCGCGCTGGTGGCGATGGTGTGGGTGATCCATCCCTTCATCGGCATCACCTACACGGTACGGTCGTTCATGATCGTCGTGCTGGCGGGGCTGGGCAACGTCGCCGGCGTGGCTGTGGCCGGCACCGCGCTGGGAGTGGCGGAGAACTTCGCCGGCTTCAGCCTAGGCGTGGAGTTCCAGACCGCGTTCGTGTTCTCGCTGCTGGTGGTGATCCTGCTGGTGCGCAGCTATCTGCTCAGCCGCAGGCGGCAGGTGCTGCGATGAATCTGCGCCACGTCGGACCGCTGGCGCTGCTGGCGGTCGGCATCGCGGGACCGTTCATCGCGCCGCAATTCCAGTCGCAGATCGCGATGCTGTGGGTGTTGGTCACCCTGGCGCTGACCTGGGACATCGTCGGCGGCCAGATGGGATACAACTCGTTCGGCAACGTCGTGTTCTTCGGCGCCGGAATGTACGCCAGCGCCGTGGTGCAGCGCGCGCTGTTTTTCGAGGCGGACCAGTTCGCGGAGGTCGCCGCCAGCGCCGCCTTGCGCCCGGAGCCGCTCCAGTACCTCGGCGGGCTGGGGCTCGGCGTGGCGATCGGGGCGGTTGTCGCGCTGGCCCTGGCGGTCCTGCTGGGATCGAGCATCCTCAGGCTGCGCGGGCACTACTTCGCGGTCGGCACCCTGGGACTGGGCGTCGCCGCGGGCGAGATCGTCAGCGGCATCGACTGGCTCGGCGCCGGCTCCGGACTGGTGACCCCCCTGTTCCCGGAGGCGCTGGGCAGCCACAATCGGTTCTTTTCCGTCTATTTCCTCGCGGTGGCGGTCATCTGCTTCGTCGTTCTGCAGGTCCTGTATCGCCGCCGGTTCGGGCTGCTGCTCAATGCCATCCGCGACGACGAGGACAAGGCCGAGGCGATGGGGCTGCCCACGATCCGCTGCAAGGTCGTCGCGTGGTCGGTGGCCGCGTTCTTCCTCGCCCTGACCGGCGGCGCCTACGGCAACTTCATCGGCTTCATCGATCCGCTCGACACGGCGTTCGCCGGCGCCACGTTCGGGGTGTGGATGATCCTGATGGCGATCATGGGCGGACGCGGCTCGCTGTGGGGGCCGGTGCTCGGGGCGATGGTCTTCCACGTCACGCAGGAGCTGTTCTGGACCTATCTGCTGGGCTGGCATCGGGTCGCCATGGGAGCGCTGATCGTCGTAATCGTCATGTTCCTGCCCGACGGCCTTCTGGGCTGGTTCCGGGAGCGCCGCGGTAACATCGCGCTGAACGCGGGCAGGGGCGCATGAGCGCACTGCTGCAGGTCGACGGCGTCAGCAAGTCGTTCGGCGGCGTCGCCGCCAACCGCAACATCACCATCGGCGTCCAGGCCGGCGCCGTGCATGGCCTGATCGGGCCGAACGGCTCCGGCAAGACCACGCTGTTCAACTGCATCGTCGGGCATCACCCCGTGGACGGCGGCACGGTGACCTTCGACGGCGCCCGCGTGGAGCGGATGACGGTACAGGGCATCGCCCGGCTCGGCCTGCTCCGCACCTTCCAGCAGACGCGCGTCTACGGGGGCATGAGCTGCCTGCAGAACATGCTGGTGTCCGCCGCGCCCCTCACGGCGGGCGGTGGCCGGCTGCTGCGCCGGTTCTCCGCCGCCGTGACCGAGCGCGCCGATTCGCTGCTGGAGTTCGCCGGACTCTATGCGTTGCGCGACCAGGTGGCGGGCAGCCTGTCGTTCGGCCAGCAGAAGCTGCTGGAGTTCGCGATGGCGCTGATGCGCGCTCCGAAGATGCTGCTGCTCGACGAGCCGACCGCCGGCATCAATCCGACCCTGATCAACGGCGTGATCGACCGGCTGCTCAGGGCCAACGCTGAGATGGGCGTCACCCTGCTGGTCATCGAGCACAACATGCGCGTGATCATGAACCTGGCCACCCACATCCACTGTCTGGACCACGGCGGGCTGCTCGCGTCCGGCACGCCCGAGCAGGTGCGCAACGACCCACGCGTCCTCGACGCGTACCTGCGCTCGCAATGACGGACACCGGCTCGACCGCGGGCGGCGGCGTCTCCGGCTACGGCGCAGGCGAGCTGGGCGAAGTCGTATCGGTCGACCAGGTGGCGCGCGAGAGCGCGTCTCTGATCGAGCGGGGCGTTCCGAGGGAGACGCTGGACGAGCTTGCCGGCGGGGACGGCTTCGTGAGCGTCCGGGGCCTGGTGGCGGGGTACGGCCGCATGGAGATCCTGCACGGCGTGGACCTGCAGGTCGGCCGCGGGCAATCGCTGTGCCTGATCGGACCGAACGGTGCCGGCAAGTCCACGGTCCTGCACTCGATCTACGGCCTGAACACGATCATGGGCGGCACCATCAGCAAGGAAGGCCGCGACATCACTCGCATGCCCGCCACCGACAAGCTGCGGGCCGCCGGCATCGCCTACATCCTCCAGGACAACTCCGTGTTTCCGGACATGACCGTGGAAGAGAACCTGCAGATGGGCGCCTACCTGATGAGCGACAGGGCTGCCGCGCGGGCTGCCGTCGGCGGCGTGCTGGAGAAGTATCCGCGCCTCGCCGAGCGGCGCGCGCAGCCGGCGCGCGTGCTGTCGGGCGGCGAGCGCCGCCTGCTGGAGATCTCGCGGGCCCTGGTGATGGACCCCGACGTGCTGCTGGTGGACGAGCCGTCGATCGGCCTGGAGCCGCGTTTCATCGACATGGTCTTCGAGCTGTTGGCCGATCTGCGCGACCACGAGGGCAAGACGATCATCATGGTCGAGCAGAACGCCCGCAAGGGGCTGGCGTTCGCGGACGTCGGCTACGTGCTGGTGTCGGGAGACCTGGCGCTGGCCGCACGGGGCGACGACCTGCTGCGGGACGAGCGGGTAGGCCGGCTGTTTCTGGGCGGGTAGCCGGAGCTCAGGCCGGAACGGCATCCGGGGTGCAGCGATCGACTCCCGGGATGCCGTCTAAGTCATCACGGCAACGTGGATGGCGTCTCACCGCGTCAAGGCCGTCCCGATCGGTCTATGATCGGCCCATGGTCAACTTCGCACTCCTGGGAGCGGGGCGGATCGGCGCGATGCATGCCGCCAACCTCGCCGCCCGGTCGGATGCCCGGCTGGTGCGTGTCTACGATCCGGTGGGGGCCATGGCGGCTGCGGTAGCCGGGCGCCACGGCGCTGCGGCCGCGGCGGATGTCGATTCCGCGCTTGGCGCCGACATCGATGCCGCGCTCATCGCCTCTTCGACAGACACGCACGTGCCCCTGATCATCGCCGCCGCCACCGCCGGCAAGGCCGTGCTGTGCGAGAAGCCGATCGACCTGAGCCTGGAGCGCGTGGAGCAGTGCTGGCAGGCGGTGCGGGATACCGGGGTGCCGATCCAGATCGGCTTCAACCGCCGCTACGACCCGACCCACCGGCGCGTGCGAGACCTGGCCGCGAGCGGCGCCGTCGGCGCCATCCACCAGGTGATCATCTCGAGCCGCGACCCGGAGCCGCCGCCGCCGGCCTACCTGCGCGTGTCCGGCGGGCTGTTCCGGGATATGATGATCCATGACTTCGACCTCGCCCGCTTCGTGCTCGGCGAGGAGCCCACGTCCATCACGGCCATCGGTAGCGCGCTGGTGGATCCCGCGGTCGGCGAGCTGGGCGACGTCGACACTGCCATGGTCATGATGACGACCGAGTCCGGGGGCCAGTGCCACGTCAACTGTTCACGGCAGGCCGCGTACGGCTACGATCAGCGGCTGGAGGTGCACGGTGCGCTCGGCATGGTCTGCTCCGGCAACCGGCGCGAGGACGAAGCGCGGCTGTTCACGGCGGATGCCGCCGGATCCCCGGCGCCGCTCGAGCACTTCTTCATCGAGCGCTACGCGGCCTCCTATCAGGCCGAGCTTGCCGACTTCATCGATGCGGTGGCGACCGGCCGGGCCCCGTCGGTGACGTTCGCCGACGGCCGGCGCGCGCTGGAGCTGGCGGAGGCCGCGTTGCGCTCCCTGGAGAGCGGCAGTACCGTGGTGGTGCGCGGCGTCGCAGCGTCCGAAGGAGGAAGGGGTAGATGAGCGAGTGGCTGAAATCGACAGTCGCACGGCTGCTGGTCGCATGGGAGAGGCGGGAATCGGGCGTCGCCTACGACCTGCTGTCGCCGCGGTTGAGGGAAGATCCGTATCCCATCTACCGGGAGATGCGCAGCAAGGATCCCGTGCACCGGATGAGGCTGGTGAAGGCTTGGGCGCTGACCCGGTACGAGGACGTGGAGCGGGTATTGCGGGACGACAAGCGGTTCTGCAGCAGCGACCGGGTCCTGGTGAAGACGATACCGCTGAGCCTGCTCGACATGGATCCTCCGGAGCACACGCGGGTGCGGGCGCTGGTGTCCAAGGCGTTCACGCCGAAGGCGGTGCGACAACTTCGGGGGCGCGTGCAGGAGATCGCCGACCGGCTGCTGGACGAGGTCGCCGGACAGCGCCGCTTCGACGTGGTCGGAGCGCTGGGATACCCGCTGCCGGTCACGGTGATAGCGGAAATGCTGGGCGTGCGATCGGAAGACATGGGCGTGTTCGAGAAGTGGTCGAACACGGGGGCGCTGGCCGTCGATCCGATCCTTGGCAGGAAACAGGTGCACGCCATCAGGCAGGCTGCCGAGCAGATGTCCGCATACTTCGAGGGGATCATCGCCGAGCGGCGCCGCGAGCCGAGGGATGACCTGGTGACCGCGTTGCTGGCGGCGGAGGAAGCGGGGGACCGGCTGACGCACGAGGAGCTGCTGTCGGTGATGCGCCTGATCCTCGTGGCCGGGAACGAGACGACGCGAAACCTGATCGGCAACGGCGTGCTGGCACTGCTGAGGAATCCCGCGCAGCTCCAGCGTCTGCGGGAAGACCGCGGGCTGCTGGACTCGGCGGTGGACGAGCTTCTCCGGTACGACAGCCCCGTGCAGCTCGACGGGCGTGCCGCGCGCGAGGACGTCGAGGTCGGCGGCAAGCACATACGCGCGGGCGACGTGGTGATCTCCGTGCTCGGCGCGGCGAACCGCGATCCGGAGGCGTTCGACGATCCCGAGTCGCTGGACGTTGGCCGGCGCGGGAACAGCCACCTGTCGTTCGGCCGGGGGGTGCACTACTGTCTTGGAGGTCCCCTGGCGATCATGGAAGCCCGCACGGCGTTGGCGAGCCTTCTGGATCGGTATTCGTCCATGCGGTTGGCCATGGAACCGGAGTACCGGGAGGGAGTGGCGCTGCGCGGAGTCGAGAGGCTCTGGATCGAGGCGGATTGAAACCGCCGGCGTGGTGGCTTGCTCGGGCGACGCTCTATAATCGCCGCATATGGCGATTACCGTAGGGACGGGGCCGGACTCGTGGGGTGTCTGGTTTCCGGCGGACCCGAAGCAACCCCCCTGGGAACAGTACCTGGACGAGGCGGCCGCGGCCGGCTACGAATGGACGGAGCTGGGTCCGATCGGCTACCTGCCGACCGATACCGGCGTGCTCCAGGAGGAGCTGGAGAAGCGCTCCTTGAAGCTCTGTGGCGGTTTTATCATGCGTCACCTGGAGGACGAGGGAGTCGCCGACCTGGTGTTGGGCGACATCGACCACGTGTCCGGCCCGTTCAACCAGCTTGGTGCGCGCTTTGTCGTCCTCATCGACGACGCCTACACCAACCTGCAAACGGGTGAGCTGGAGCGTCCCAGGGAGCTGGACGACGCGGCGTGGGCGCGGCTGATCGAGACCGCCAATCGCGCCCAGGAGCGCGCGGCCGGCTACGGATTGCAGGTGGTGTATCACCCGCACGCCGATACGCACGTGGAGAACCACCGGCAGATGGAGCGCTTTCTGGCGGACGCCGATCCGGCGGTCATGCTCTGCCTGGACACCGGTCACGACGCCTACACCGGGGGCGATCCGATCGCCTTCTTCGAGAAGCACCACGAGCGTATCCCGTACCTGCACCTGAAGAGCATCCGCGGCGACCTGCGGGAGCAGGTGCTGCGCGACGGCACGCCGTTCGCGACCGCGGTCGGGCAGGGGATGTTCTGCGAACCGTCGGAGGGGGAGGTCGACTTCGAGCGCCTGCGCGACGTCGCCCATCGGATCGGTTACGACGGCTTCGGCGTGGTGGAGCAGGACATGTATCCGCCGGCGCCCGGCGCGCCGTTCCCGATCGCCAAGCGGACCAGGGAGTACCTCCGGGACATCGGACTGGGCTGAGCGCAATCCTCCACTCGACTTCGGGGCGCGCCGTTGCACCTGCCGCGCCCGCCATGGCATTCTGGCCGTTCGCCCCGAGACCGGGGCGGATCAAGCTGGAGGTGCCTTCGATGAGCTCGTGCGTAGTCGAGGCGCGCTCGGTCACCAGGGACTTCAGGGTCGCGCAGAAGCCGAGCGGCGGCTTCAGCACGCTGCGCCACCTGTTCCACCGCCGCTACCGGACGGTGCGGGCGGTGAGCGGAGTGTCCTTTTCGATACACGCGGGGGAGCGCGTGGCCGTGCTGGGGGCCAACGGCGCCGGCAAGACCACGCTGGTCAAGCTGATGTGCGGCCTGCTTCGCCCCACTGCCGGACAGGTCGAGCTGCTCGGCACGGAGCCGATCCGGCGACGGATCGCCGTGCGCCGGCAGATGGGCCTGGTTCTGGCGGGCCGCGTGCGGCTGTGGCCGGAGCTCACCGCGAACGACAACTTCGAGTTGCTGTACGCGCTGTACGGTCTGGATGCTTCCGAGCACGCGGGCCGCACGGCGCGGCTGGCCGAGCTGCTGGGAGTGTCCGGCGACCTGAAGACTCAGGTACGGAAGCTGTCCTACGGAACGCGCACCAAGCTGGAGCTGATGGGCGGGCTCCTGCACGCGCCGCGCGTCGTGTTCCTGGACGAGCCCACCGTGGGAGTGGACCAGCGCACGCGGGAGGCGCTCCACGACTTCCTGGGCAGCGATGCCCCGGACGGCCTGGGACGCGACGCGGCGCTGGTTCTCACCTCGCACAACCTGGCCGACATCACCCGCATCGCCCGGCGGGTGCTGCTGATCAGGGAGGGCCGCCTGGTGTACGACGGGATGCTGCAGGACGTGGTCGCCGCCGCGCGTGAGTCCGTCCGCATCAAGGCAAGGGGCCGCCGCCTGAGCGACGCGCCGTGGGGCGACACCCGTGTCATCCGGGACACGGTGGACGAGCTGGAGCTGGCGGTGCATCCGCAGGCGCTCCGCCGCGTGCTGGCGGCGGTCACCGAGACGCGACGTGAAGGACGTGCGGACCGATGTGCCGAGCGCCGAGGAGGCGCTGACAGAACTGTACCGGAACCTCGGATGAGCGCACTGCGGCGCATGGCCGGTGCGGTGCGCGGGGCGCCGCGAGTCACGTGGAGCTTGACGAAGGCGCTGGTGACGCAGTCCATGACGTACCGGGCCGACTACCTGATCGGCATCGCCATGTCGCTGCTGCCGACGCTGATGCTCGCGTTCGTCTGGTGGTCGATCCTGGGAGCGCGCAGCGGCTCCGAACGGCCGGCCCTGCTGGCGTATTTTCTTGCCGCCGGCCTGGTGGAGCAGTTGACGGACACCGGAGAGTTTCAGTGGGGGCTGGCGGGGCGGATCCAGCAGGGCCAGGTCGAGCTGGAGGCGCTGGCGGAACCTCGCTGGGCATCGTCTGGTTCGGGACCGCCGCCGGCATGCGCGCCGGTCAGATCATCGCCAAGGGACCGGGCCTGGTGCTGCTCGCCGCGGGCGTGCTGCTCGCCGGCAACTGGCTGGGCGCCGGGCATCTGGGCTACGCGCTCCTGGCGCTCTGCGGTGCCTTCGTGGTGCGGTTCCTGCTGTCCGTGGCCGTGTCGGCGCTTTCGTTCTGGATCGACGACGTCGCAGGCGTCTACTTCACCATACAGTTGGCAGCGAGCGTCCTGTCTGGCCGGCTGATCCCGCTCCACCTGCTCGGCGGGCGGGTGGAGGCGGTCATGGCGCTGACGCCGTTCTACTACCTGGTCTTCGCGCCGGCGACGCTGCTGGCGGGAGGCACGCCCGGGCATCCCGTGCTCGTCGGCCAACTGGTGTGGGCGGTGCTGCTGCTGGCCGCCGCCTGGGCGCTCACCCGCGCCGGTCTGCGCCGGTATACGAATGTCGCCGCCTAGGTCCGCGCGCATCGCTGCCGCGGTGCTCAATGCCAGCGTGCGCGCCGACACGGCGTATCGCGGCGCCTTCCTGGCGCGCGCCGGCGAGGGCATCGCCAGCCTGGCGCTGTCGGTCGCGTTCTACGGCCTGATCTACACCCGGACCGACGGGATCGAAGGGTGGACGTACGCCCGGATCCTCACCCTGGCCGGCACCTTCGAGATCGTCCGCGCGATCGTGCATGCGCTGTTCATCCGCAACCTGCCGCGTCTCCAGGACCGCATCCGCAACGGGGAACTGGATTACGACTTGCTCATGCCGGTCAACACGCGGTTCCTGGTCTCCTGCCGCCGGTTGTCGGTGATGAGTGCGCTACCCGCCGTGCTCGGCATCTTCCTGGTCGCCGCCGGAGCCACCGCCGAGGCGGGATGGCCTTCACCTGGTGGCGTGGCCGGCTATGTGGCCCTCCTGCTCGTGGCCGTGGTTGGCAACTACAGCCTCTGGTTCCTGGTGATGTGCCTGGCGTTCTGGATAGAGAAGGTGGACTGGCTGCAGATGCCCTATCTGGAGGCGCTGAACCTGGCGCGCTATCCGCCGACGGTCCTTCCGGCCGCGGTGCGGGTGGCCGCGACCGTGCTGCTGCCCGCGGTGGTAGGCGCGGCGCTGCCGGCGTCGGTGCTCTGGGGCGGGCTCGGCTGGCACGTGGCCGGGTTCGGCGCCGGCGTGGCGGCAACCGCGCTGGTGTCCGCCCTGGTATTCCGGCGCGGGCTGCTGCGCTACGAGGGCGGTACCGTCTGAGTCACCCCGGGATCATGGCTCGGCGTGCTTTCGCGCGGGTTCGGCCGCGCGCCGCTCGTCCCGCATGAAGACCAGCAGGGCGGACGTGACGATCGCGGCTGCGGCGACCACGGACAGCGGAACCGGCTCGCCCAGGGTGAGCGCGGCCAGCACGATCACGCCGGACGGGGTCAAAGCGGTGATGGTACCCGCCGTCGCCGCGGACAGGCGCCGGAAGGCGACGGTCATCAGCGCGTAGTTGGCCGCCGTGCCGATCACGCCCAGCGCCGCCAGCGCGGCCGCCGCCTCGAGCGATACCGAATCCGGCCGGCGGGCGAACGGCAGCAGGCACAGGTTCACGGCGCCGGCGATCGCCAGGATCGGTACCGCGATCTTCAGCGCGGCGCCGCGCCCCGGGCCGGAGCCGCCGGCCAATGCGCGGCTGACCAGTCCGTAGATCCCGAACCCGACCGAGGCGGCGATCATCACCAGATTGCCGGCCCGATAGGAAGACGCCGTGAGCTCGTCGAGGGCGCCGGGCGCGGCCAGGAGCAGCCCGCCGCCGGCGATGACAGAGGCGATCGCCGCCAGCTTGATCGCGGACAGGCGCTCTCCGAGGACCCAGCGCGCCAGCAGGACCAGGGTGACGATCTGCACCTGGATCATCACCGTCCCGGCGCCGGCCGTGGTGAGGCTCATGCCGAGTGCGTAGAGCTGATAGTTGACGCCCAGTGCGATGCCCCCTAGCAGGTGCCAGCCGCTGCAGGGCATCAGGTCGCGCAGGCGTCCGCCTCGCGCTCGGTGCAGCACGGCCAGCAGCACCGCCGCCACCGGCAGCCGCGTCGCGGAGATCACGATCGGATCGAAGGAACGGAGAGCGACCTTGATCAGGATCGGGATCATCATCCATACCACGGTGGCAGCCAGCATGGCGGCCACGCCCGTCCGGACGCCGCGGCGGTCGGCCGCCTCAGGCCGCGTCACGCTGCTCTCCGGGGTCGGTTCCGCGGGACCTGTCCGAGCCTGCCGATGAGTAGTAGGGTAGCTGTGCTGTGGCCGCGGCCCCGGCCGGACGCCGGATCGAGCGGCCGCGTCCCCTTGGATGAGAAGTACTGACAGATCGCCCCCGGGTGGGGCCACGTCCGCGCTGACGCGGACCGCCCTGACCGACCGCCTGTACGAGACGGCGCGCTACCTCAGCCGATCCTGGGAGCTGTACGTCTTCATACTCCCCGCGGTCGTGCACATCTTCCTGTTCAAGTACCTGCCGATCTACGGCCTGAGCATCGCCTTCACCGACGGGTTCTCGTTGCGGACCGGGCGGTCCGCACCGGAGTGGAACAACTTCGCCCACTTCCTGCGGTTTTTCGACTCCGCGTTCTTCGTGCCGGTCATCCGCAACACGGTGGTGATCGCCCTGTACAGCCTGGCGACTTGGCCGATCGCGCTGGTGCTGGCGCTGATGATGAACGAAACCCGCAACCGTCACTTCAAGAAAGCCGTGCAGATGGCCACCTACGCACCGTACTTCATCTCGACCGTGGTCGTCGTAAGCATGCTCACGGTATTCCTCAGTCCGCGCATCGGCGTGATCAACTCGTTCATCAAGCTGCTCGGCGGCGAGGCGATCTTCTTCATGGCCAGCCCCTCGTGGGGGCCCACGCTCTACGTGATGTCCGAGCTCTGGCAGACCGCCGGCTTCGGAGCGATCATCTACCTGGCGGCGCTGTCGGCCGTCGACCCGCAGCTTCGCGAGGCGGCGTTCTGCGACGGCGCGCACAAGCTGCGCATCATCTGGCACGTCGACCTGCCCTGGATCACGCCCACCATCGTCATCCTGTTCATCATGCGCCTGGGCCAACTGCTGACCATCGGCTTCGAGAAAGTCCTGCTGATGCAGAACAACCTGAACATCACGACCATGGAGGTGGTGTCGACCTACGTGTACCGGTCGGGGATCCAGCAGGCGCAGTACGACTACGCGACCGCCGTGGGGCTGCTGGAGACCGTGGCCAATTTCGCGCTACTGGTGATCGCCAACCGTCTGGCCCGGCACTTCGGCCAGACCTCCCTCTGGTAGCTCATCCGGTGGTAGACTTCCGCAGCAAGGCCGATCGCGTCACCGACGGGGTCAACGTCGCCATCCTGGCGGTCATCCTGGTCGTGACCGTCTATCCCATGTACTTCGTCGTGATCGCCTCGATCAGCGAGCCGACGCTCGTTTCCGCCGGTCACGTCTACCTGTGGCCGCGCGGGCTGAACGTCGAGGGGTACTCCTACATCTTCCGCACCCGCAACATCCTGGAGGGCTACCGCAACTCCGTCGTGTACGCCATCGGGCAGACGGCGGTATCGCTGATGCTGACCATCCCCGCCGCCTACGCGCTGTCCCGCAAGGACCTGCGCGGCCGGGGACTGATCATGTTCTATTTCGTGTTCACCCTGTATTTCACCGGCGGCATCATCCCGTTCTACGTCGTGGTGCGGCGGCTGGGCCTGAACGATTCGGCGTGGGCGCTGATCCTGCCGAACGCCGTGAACGTCTTCAACCTGATCGTGGCGCGCACGTTCTTCGCGAGCAACGTGCCGGAGGAGTTGCTGGAGTCCGCGCAGATCGACGGGTGCACGAACTCCCGGTTCTTCGCCAGCGTCGCGCTGCCGCTCGCGCAGGCGATCGTCGCCATCATCGTGCTGTTCAACGTCGTGCAGAACTGGAACGCGTTCTTCCACGCCCTGCTGTTCATCAACGACTCCGACAAGTACCCGCTGCAACTGGTGCTCAGGCGGCTGCTCATCTTGAACGAGCTGTTGTCGGGGGGAGAGGGTCTGGAAAGTTATACACCGCAGGAGATCCAGCGTCGGCAGATCCTGGCCGACCTGCTGCGCTACGGCATCATCGTGGTGGCGATCGCGCCGCTGCTGATCCTCTATCCGTTCATTCAACGCCATTTCGTCAAGGGCATCATGGTCGGCTCGATCAAGGGATGACGCCGACCGCCATGCCCGTTCAGCCGCTTGTGAGCGGCCCCTTCGGGGCGGTTCGCTGCGCTCACGGGTCCCGAGTGAAGGGACCCGATTTCATCAAGGAGGGTGCTATGAAGAAGGCACTCGTTTCGTTTCTGGGGATCGCCATGCTGCTGGTGAGCCCCGCGTTCCTGTTCGCCGCCGGCGAAGAGGAGACCATGAGCTCCGCCGAGCTCACCGAGCCGGGGGTGTTCCCGGTGCAACCGGGCATCACCCTGCAGGCAGGGTGGAACTCCGGCCGGTGGGGCAGCGCAGAGGAGAACCTCTGGGCGCAGAGCTGGGCGGAGCCCACCGGGGTGACGCTCGAGTTCGTGGAGATGGAGAACGAGGAGAAGATCACGATCGTGTTCTCCGCCGACGACTATCCCGACCTGATGCTCGGGACCGCCGGTCTCGAGAAGAATCTCATCGCCCGGCTATTGCAGGAGGGCGTCGTCGCCGACCTCCGGCCCTACCTGTTTCAGGGGTACACCCCCAATCTGGACCAGATCTTCACCGAGAAGCCGGAGTCGCTGGCCTACATGCTCAATCCGGAGGGCAAGCTGTCGAACCTGGCGCGCTTTCAGTTCCAGGAATCGCACTACCTGGAACAGAACTACATGATCAACCGGAAGTGGCTCGACGCCCTCGGACTGGACGTTCCGACGACCACCGACGAGCTGCGCGATGTGCTGATCGCGTTCCGTGACAACGATGCCAACGGGAACGGAGACGCGGACGACGAGCTGCCGTTCGGCTACATGGCCACCGACGGCTACGCCCAGCACCTGCGCTCGATGTACGGCATCTGGGGCATGCCCACCAAGAACGGCATCGCCATCACGGACGGCACGGCGTATTTCGCCCCGATCACCGACGCCTATCGCGAGATGGTCACCTACTTCGCGGACCTGTACAGCGAGGGGCTGATTGACCCGGAGAGCTTCACGCAGTCGCGGGCGGACTTCGACGCCAAGGTCGACGATCCGGCCGGCAACGTGTACGGATTCATCATCGCGGTGCGCGGCTACCAGGGTACCGACGGCCGCGCCGAGTTCGAGTCGATACCGCCGTTCCGTGCCCCGGGCCATGAGCCCGAGATCTGGGTCCATCCCGGCCGGCTGGCGATCAAGCACGTCTGGTTCATGACCGACGTGAACCCGTATCCCGAGCACACGATGGCGTGGGTCGACCGCTTCTATACGCTGGAGAACAGCGTGCAGAGCATGTTCGGCATCGCTCCCGAGGGGGTGAAGCTGATCGACGGCGTCTGGACGCCGCAGGAGATCCCCGCGGAACGGCGGCAGAAGATCTCCACCGTCGGAGCGATCCCCGCACTCTTCCGGGCCGAGGACTACGGTGTGAGGCTGGCGATGGACGCCAGCTCGCAGTTGCTGTACGACGCCTATTACGCTCACTACATCGATTACAAGGCGGCCGAGCAGTGGGTGCGGCCGGAGTTCACGGACTCGGAGCAGACCGAGGTCAACGAGCTGCGGACCGACATCAACACGCTCTGGCAGAGCAATGAAGCCCGCTGGATCACCGGCGCCGGCGACATCGACACGGAGTGGGACGACTACGTCGAGCAGATGAAGTCCATGAAGATCGACCGCTACGTGGAGCTGCACCAGGCGGCCCACACGCGGTTCGCAAGCGAGATCGGCGACCGCCGCTGATCGATCCTCGAACTTGATCGGATCGTGACCGGGGGTGGATGCCGAGACGGCGTTCGCTCCCGGCCACGGCTCCACCACCGCGGAGTGAAACCATGAAAGCGAACACCATGAAGCGCTCGATGCAGGCGGGATCGCCCGTGGTCGGCGCGGAGCTGGCGCTGGGCAATCCCCTGGCGGGGGAGATCTTCTCCCTGGCCGGATTCGACTTCGTGCAGGTCGACATGCAGCACGGCATGTGGACGGACGAAACGGCACTGCAGGCCTTTCATCGCATCTGTCTGGGTCAGGCGACCCCGTCCGTGCGCGTCGTCGGCAACGACTACGCCGCCATCGGCCGCGTCCTCGACCGGGGGGCGCTCACCGTGGTCGTGCCCATGGTCAACTCGGTCGCGGAGGCCGAGGCCGCTGCTCAGGCGGTGCGCTATCCGCCGCGCGGCCGGCGGTCGAGTGGGGCGCCCACCGGCTACCTGACCTATGACGCCGACTACGGCCAGGCGACCAATGACGAGATCTGCCTGATGGTGCAGATCGAGACGAAAGAGGCCGTCGCCGCCGCGCGGGAGATCCTGTCCGTCGACGGCGTGGACGGCTGCATGATCGGGCCGAGCGACCTGGGCAAGTCGCTCGGCCCGTCCGTAGGCCAGGAGGAACAGGCGCGCATGCAGCTCCAGGTGCGTGACATCTGCCTTGATCTGGGCCGGTTTCCCGGCATCGCCACCGGCGGCCCGGGCGCCGAGCAGCACCTGCGCGAGGGTTTCCTGTTCGTGCTGGCTACCGGAGACTTCGGCATCCTCACCGAGGGCGCGACCAAGGCGAGGAGCTGGCTGGACGACGTGCGCGCCTCGCTCTGAAGGGCTTCGGGGTCGACTGGGCCTCAGGCGCCGACGCGCTCAACCGGACCGGAATCAACGCCAGGCTGCCACCCATGCAGCACGCACACGTCGACGGCGGAGGCGAGGTGACTCTGCGGGCCTCAGCCGGACGCCGGATGGACGGTGTGCTCGGGGTGTCGATCACCTTGCAAGGCGCGGTCGACTCCGGCGACAGCAACCATGTGACGCAGGTGAGGCGGTTCGCGATGGAGTGCGCGGATCGGCTGCGACGGAGCGCGCCGGGTTGCGAGCGCTGCTACGCGCTGCACCTGTCGCCCGTGGTGGGCGCACGCGGCGGACCCTGCATCGACGGCGAATACACGGTCACGGTCGAGGACCACGAGCGCGGCGCGCGCTTCGACGACGTGCTGTTCTTGAACATCCACGAGGGTCGGCCGCCACACGCCGGGGCGGTGGAGGGCTGCGACGTCCCGTATCGCTGTCTGCTGCCGCAGGGCGTCGACAACCTGCTGGTGGTCGGGCGCGGCGCTGCCTACATCCGCCGCGGTCACGACCCGACGGGTATGCGCGCGCGGCCGCTGGTGATGGGTCAGGCGGCCGGAGTGGCCGCCGACGCTCGCGATCGAGTCGGACACCACGGTCAAGGGGGTGGATCGCCGCGAACTGCAGCGCCGCCTGGTCGCCGACGGGTTCCACCTCGGCGATGCCGTTCGCCTGCGCGAGCTGGAGCTCGCCTGAGCCGGCGAGAATTCCCCTTCGTCTCGGCCGGCACGGCAGCAGCGCACGTCATCGAGTGCTTCGCCACGCCCGGGGCTACTGCCCGTTGAGTGTGGTCTTGCGCAGGCGCAGCGATCTTGGTGTCGCCTCCACCATCTCGTCGTCGCGGATGAATTGCAGCCCGGCCTCCAGGGCAAAGGGCGTGACGGGAGCGAGCGTTACCGCATCGTCCTTCCCGGCGGCGCGCATGTTGGTCAGCTTCTTGATCTTGCACATGTTCACATAGAGGTCGTTGCCGCGATTGTGCTCGCCGACGATCATTCCCGCGTAGACCGGATCTCCCGGGCGGACGAACATCCTGCCGCGCGGCTCCAGATTGGAGATTGCGTACGGCACCGCCGCGCCTTGCCGATCGCAGACCAGCGAGCCGGTGGGCCGCGGGCTGAAGTCACCCTGGTACGGATCGTATCCGGCCAGGTACGAGTTCATGATGCCGGTGCCGCGTGTATCGGTGAGGAACTCGGGGCGGTAGCCGATCAGCCCACGGGTCGGGATGCGGAACTGCAGTTGAACTCTTCCCGTCGCGTGGTTGGACAATCCCTGCAGGCGCCCCTTCCGGCGCACCAGCTTCTCGGTGACGATGCCGGTGTAGGCGTCGCCACAGTCGACCGTGAGATGCTCGATCGGCTCCAGGCGGTTGCCGTTCTCCATGCGAAAGATCACCTGTGGCCGGCCGACGCACAGCTCGAAACCTTCGCGGCGCATCGTCTCGATGAGGATGGCGAGCTGGAACTCGCCGCGCCCCTTGACTAGCATGCTGTCGTCACCCTCGACCTCTTCGATCTCGATGGAGACGTTCTGCAGCGTCTCGCGGTGCAGGCGGTCGCGAATCTTGCTCATCTGCACGATGCTGCCTTCCTTGCCCGCAAACGGGGAGGTGTTCTTGGCGAAGCGCATCGATACCGTCGGCTCGTCCACCACGAGGCGGGGCAATGGCACGGGCGCGTCAGCAGTGCAAACGGTATCGCCGATGTGGATCTCGTCGATCCCCGACAGCACCGCGATGTCGCCGGCCTCCGCCGACTCGGCGCTCACCAGCGACACGCCCTCGTACACCTGGATGCGGGTTACGCGCAGCGACTGCTCCGTGTCGGTGCCGATTCGGGTGAGTCGATCGCGCGACGCCACCCGCCCCGTGTGGACCTTGCCTATCGCGAGCCGTCCCAGGTGGTGGGCATACCCCAGGTCGGAGACCAGCATCCGGAACGGCTGGGTGGGATCCGCAACCGGCGCCGGGACTTCGCGGACGATGGCATCGAGCAGCGCGTCCAGGTGCTGCTCCGGCCCATCGACGGCGGTCTTGGCGACGCCGTCCCGGCCGGCCGCGTAGAGGATCGGCAGATCGAGCTGGTCCTCATGGGCGTCGAGGTCGATCAGCAGTGCCAGGACCTCGTCCACCACCTCCGCCGGCCGCGCGTCGGGCCGGTCGATCTTGTTGATGACGAGGATCAGATGGAGTCCGAGCTTGAGCGCCTTGCCGAGGACGAAGCGGGTCTGCGGCAACGGTCCCTCGGCCGCATCCACCAGCACGATGGCGCCGTCCACCATCGAAAGCGCCCGCTCCACCTCGCCGCCGAAGTCGGCGTGCCCCGGTGTGTCGACGATGTTGATCTTGATGCCGCGCCAGCGCACGGCGCAGTTCTTGGCGGTGATGGTGATGCCGCGTTCCCGCTCCAGGTCCATGCGATCCATCATGCGTTCGGCGACGATCTGTCCCTTCCGGAACATCCCGCAACGGCGGAACATCGCGTCCACGAGCGTGGTCTTGCCGTGGTCGACGTGGGCGATGATCGCGGCGTTGCGAATCTGGTCGTTGCGGAATTGCTGGTCCATGCGTTGGGCACGAATGTGCTAACCGCGGCAGCTCTTCGCCAAGCCCGGTCGCAGCAGTGAGCAGCGGCGTGACGCGGGTACCATGGCCTTCCGAGCCGGGGTGCTCGCCAGGGTCTTGAGATCGACCGGGATTGACCGTCCCGTCACCCCGGGCGGCCGGGCCGGGAGTCGATCGGGATCTGAGCGCGCTCGGCCGCTGCGCGGTCGAACGCCGCCATCACCTCAAGCACGTGCTGCGCGAGCTCGCCGCTGCATCGATGCGGCGTCCCGGAGCGCAGCCCGATGCACATATCCGCCAGACGATGCTGCGCGCGTTCTCGGTCGGTCCGGCGCCCAGCGGTACCTCCGTCCACTCGCCGCCGGGATCTGCCACCGCGACCGGTCCGCCGAAGCCGTTGGGATCCGGGGCGGAGATGCTGCCCGCGGTGCCGTACAGCTCCAGGCGCGGATGGGAGTGCCGCCACACGTCGAAGCTCAGGGCGATGGTGCCGATGCAGCCCGTGCCTCATCCAGATCGCGGACGCCGCCACCACGCGGCCGATGCGCCCGGCGGCGACCAGCGCGCGGACAGTCTGGTGGCCGGCGCCAAGGAAAGTGTCGGGCGCGCTGCCGACGCGCAGTCCGCGCTCGCGCGCGGCGGCCAGCACCTCGGCCCCGGCTGACGGGTCGACGGCAAATGGCTTCTCGCAGTAGACGTGCTTGCCGGCCTCGATCGCCGCCAGGTTCACCGGAGCGTGCGCGCCCGGCACGGTCAGGTTGAGGACCTCCACCGCCGGGTCCACGTGCAGGTAATACTGCTCCGAGCACACGGCGAAGTCAGCGATCCCGTCGGTGATGCCGCTGGACGAGGCGCGGACGTTGACCGTGTACTCGACCCCGTCCCCGCCCCGGGTGGTCGACCCGGTGCCTCCGGTGATGAACCGCCAGAGCGTGGAGTTGCGAAAGGCGTCGCACATGCCGCCGTGGCAGCCGGCCATGCCGACGCCTCCGGCCACCGCCGCGGAAACCGCCTCGACCTGCTCCCTGTCGATGGTGCCCATGGTCCAGATCGGGACCAGCAGGTGGATCCGGCCCATCAGCCCTGCATCCCCAACGACTCCAGGCGGTCGGAGGCGGTGACGGAGAAGCCTTCTCGCTCCAGCACCTGCCGGAACACCTCGCTCACCTTCCCGGGCTCGTGACCTTCTCAGCCACCCTGCACGATCAGCGCTTCACGCTGCGTCGCGGCGTTCACCGCGGCCTCCGTGCTATAACCGACGGTGCAATGAGGGCACGTACATGAGTGAGGTCGAAGTGATCGTCGATCGCCGATGCCTGGTGGGCGAGGGAGCCATCTGGGATGCGCGCCGCCGGCATCTCCTGTGGGTGGATATTCTGGGTCATCTGCTGTTCATCTACGACCCGGAGACAGGAGAGAATCGCGAGATCAACCTGCTGCAGGCCGTCGGCACGGTTGTACCACGGACTGCCGGCGGTGTCGTGGTCGCCCTGCACAACGGCTTTGCCTTCCTCGACCTGGAGACCGAGCGGATGACGCCCATTGCCGACCCGGAGGCCGACATCCCCGGAAACCGCTTCAACGACGGCAAGTGCGACCCGGCCGGGCGGCTGTGGGCCGGCACCATGGCTTTCGACGGCATGCGCGAGCAGGAGCAGGGATCGCTGTACAGCCTGGACACCGACGGGACGGTCACCTGGAAGCTCGGCCGCATCAGCATCTCCAACGGCATCGTCTGGAGCGCCGACGCGCGCACCATGTACTACATCGACACCGTCAAGAACGACGTTCGCGCCTTCGACTACGACCTGGATACCGGCGCGATCGCCAACGAGCGGGTGACGTGCCGCCACGACGGTGAAGGCCATTTCGACGGCATGACCCTGGATGACGAAGGAATGGTGTGGATCGCCATCTTCGGCGGCGGAGCGGTGAAGCGCTACAACCCGGAGACCGGCGAGCACCTGGCCACCATCGAGTTGCCGGTGAGTTGCGTGACCTCGTGCGCGTTCGGCGGTCCGGACCTGGATCAGCTCTACATCACCTCGGCTTCGTACCGGCTGACAGCTACCGAGCTGGCCGGGCAGCCGCTGGCCGGATCGCTGTTCCGGGCTGTCCCGGGCGTGCGCGGCGTGCCGGCCTTCGAGTACGCGGGGTAGCGCGATGGCAGACCCCATCATCACTTCCCTGGAGCTGATCGACTTCTCCTACGAGCAGCGCGAGCTGGGAACCGACTACCACATGTTTAACCAGGTATATGTCCCGGGGGCGCGCCTGCAGGCCGGCGGCACGATTCTGGTGGTCCACAGCGACGCCGGCATCTCGGGCTCCTGTGCCGGGATCCAACCGGTGGACATCGCGGTGATTCCTCGCCTGTGGCCGTTCCTCAAGGGCCGAAACGCGCTGGAGCGCGAGTTCATCTACGACGAGATCAAGCGCGCCCAGCGCCAGAATGCCCGCATCGGCGTAGCGCCGGTGGACATCGCCCTGTGGGACCTGGCCGGCCGGCTGCTGGACCAGCCGATCTACCGGCTGCTCGGCGGGTGGAAGGAGTCGGTGCCGTGCTACGCATCCACCTACCACGGCGACGAGAACGGCGGCCTCGACAGCCCGCAGGCGTTCGCGGACTTCGCCGTGCAGTGCCGGGACATGGGCTACCCGGCGTTCAAGATCCACGGCTGGGGGCAGGGGCCGGTGAGCCGCGAGGTGGACAACGTGCTGGCCGTGCGCCGTGCGGTCGGCGACCAGATGGATCTGATGCTCGACCCCGCCTGCGAGCTGCGCACCTTCGCGGACGCGGTCAAGGTCGGCCACGCCTGTGACGACGCCCGCTACTACTGGTACGAGGATCCGTTCCGCGACGGCGGCATTTCGCAGTTCGCGCACCGCAAGCTGCGCCAGCTCATCCGCACGCCGCTGCTGATGACCGAGCACGTGCGTACCCTGGAGCCTCACATCGACTTCGCCCTGGCCGACGCCACCGACTTCGTGCGCGGCGACGTCGGCTACGACGGCATTACCGGCGTGGTGAAGCTCGCGCACACCGCCGAGGCGCTGGGCATCGACATCGAGTTCCACGGGCCCGGACCCGCGCAGCGGCAGTGCATGGCGGCCATCCGCAACACCAATTACTACGAGCTGGGGCTCGTTCATCCCAACGTTCCGACGGCCCGGAATGCCGGCTTGTACGCCGACTACTCGGACGCGCTCGACGCCATCGACGACCGGGGGCACGTGCCGGTACCGACCGGCCCCGGCCTGGGCGTGGAGATCGACTGGGACTGGGTGCGCGCGTACGAGAGCGGGCGGCGCGTCCTGGACTGATCAGTAGCAGGCACCCATCGGGAACCTGAAGAACACCTTCTGACCGCGTTCGAGAAAGGCGGGCGCATCGACCGGGTACTCCACGCTGCAGAGAATCCCGCGCCGATGCTCGGCATGGGCGACGAACCGTTTCGTCAGCGAGGCATCTCCGTATTCCCTGGTGATGGCGCGCCCGGTACGGCTGCAGCCCTTCTGCTGCAGGTACTGAATCAGCGTCGCGATGGGGGTGCGCGGAAGTTCGGCGGCGTTCGCGGGGGCGATCGCGAAATAGGTGTTGAGGGGCACTTCCGAGATGCAGTAATCGGCGCCGTCATCCCGGTCGATGACGACGTTCGCTCCAAGCAGCCCGGGGGTGATGCTCACACCGAGACTCCGGGTCAACAGGTGACATTCGTACGAGGAGACGGCGAAGATCTGGCGCCGGTTCACGATGGCCGTGCCGGTCTCCCTGTAGAGCGGTGCTTCCCGCCCGGTAGAGGGTCTGGTGAGGCCGCGGTGACGGTCTCCCGTGATGCCGTGACAGTCGACGGCGAGCCGGTCGACCTGCTGCGTGACCGAATGGCCACCGGGATTGCTGGCCATGTCCTGGTCGTCGTTCGGCCCCAGAACGGCGCGGATGACGCCGACTTCAGGGATATTGGCTGTCTCCCACTTGTGCAGGTTCGCCCGTTGCTGCGCGATGAAGTCGGTCAGATCGTCATGAAAGAGCATGACGGCTCACATGGCCGTCAGATGCTTGAAGTACAGCGCGGCGTCAGGCGCCTTCCTGGAGGCGGCTCGATAGAGATCGACGTCCACGGTGACCAACGGTCGTGCATCGGAGACTATCTCCAGGAGCGCGGCATCGGTAAGTCCGAGCCGGTGGAATGAGCTGCTGCGCGACACGTCGACGCTCGCGATGACGACCTCCTCCGTAGCCTCGATCAGGACCTTGAGCGTGCCGAAACAGCGTGACCGCTCGGGATCTCCATGCTGAGCGAGCAGGTTGGATGCCTCCGTGAGTGTGTTCGGCGTGACGACTACCCTGCCGAACTCGATGATCAGGTCGGTCAGGCGATCGTGGTCGTCAGTCGTGACCTCCCTCAGGCGCCCGTGCTTCGCGATCAGGCGCCGGTCCGTGCCGCCTGCCACGAGCAGCACCAACAGATTGGCGTCGACGAGCACGCCGGTCTCGCGTGCGTGATCATTCGCCATCGTCGATGGCCCGATGAGTCACGGAGATCACCTGACCGTTCTCGTCGTCGATGCGAACGATCTTGTAAGCGTCGTCTCGGGTCGGTGTGTAAAGCCGCGGCAAGTGGAGCCAGCGGCTGGTCGCTGAACGACCGGAAGAACCCGATCGTTACATCGTCCGACGCGGCTGACGCCTTCGTCGGCGTAGAGCGTGGTGATGTAATCCTTCGCGGCTCTTACCGCTTCCTGCACGTCCATCTCCTCGACCATAGCACAGGGTCTTCCACGAGCCGCGAGCGCTACGTCGAGAACGGACCCGAGACCCTCCGGCCGCTTATTCGTCCACTTCGGGGAGGTGGCAGCGGGCTGCCTCGGTGCCGTGCGCCAGGGTGACTTCCGGACGCCACCGGAATCTGCCGAGCGCGGGGTTGTCCACGTCCGTGGCCGCGTCAGCAATCAATCCGCCGAGCACCGGCGCGAACTTGAATCCGTGGCCGCTGCCGCCGCCGGCCACCGTCAGTCCGACCCGTCCCGGGTCGCGTGCGATCCAGAAGTCCTCGTCCTGCGTGTCGGCGTACAGGCACAGGCGGGTGTACACCACGGGAGCGTCAGCCAGGGCCGGAAAGGTGTCGCGAAGAAAGCTGCGGAGGCGCGTCTCCGCGCCGGCTGCAAGGTGGCGCGGAGCGTCGGGATCGATCGGCCGGCCGAGCGCGTGGGAGCCGATCTTGACCACGCCCTGTGGGTTGACCGGGAAGCCGTAGTAGCCGGTGCGCGCCACGTCGGCCGTGAACGTCGGAAACCGCTCAGCCCGGAACAGGACGGGGTCGGCGGGACGCAGGTGGAACACCGGGTGGCCGCTCGCGCGAATCGCGCCCGAAACCGGTGGGTGCAAGGTGCCCGCCCAGGCGCCGGTGGCCAGCACCACGGCGTCGGCTTCAAGGTCCTGGCCCTGGTCGGTGCGCACGCCGCGGACGCCGCCGGCTCGTTCGATCAGCGCCGTCATCCGGGTGCCCTCGCGCACTGTGACTCCCTCGCCAAGTGCCCGCCGCGCGAGCGCAGCGACTACCTTGCCACTCTCCGCGTAGCCGCCCTTGTGATGGTAGAAGCCGTCGACGAAGCGGCTGGTGCTCCACGCGGGGTAGCGGTTGGTGATGGTAGCCGCGTCCATGCGCTCGGGCCGGTGGGAGCGGTCCAGGAGCGTACGGTAGCTGTCGTGCTCGAAGCCGCCGGGCGCCATCGGATCGCGGGTGACCATCAGCACGCCGCTCTCGTGATACAGCGGGCCGGTGCCGTCCGCCGTCCAGCGCTCGTTCCAGCGCAGCCAGCCGGCGTGAGCTTCCTCCATGAGCGCCATGTAGTCCCGGTCGGGGCCGTACTCCATGCGTACGACCTTGCTGATGTCGGTGCTGGCGGCCAGTGGCGCCGGGATCGGGCCCGGGTCGAGCAGGGTCACCGCGTGGCCGCGGGCGCGCAGCTCCAGTGCCGCGGTGACGCCGAAGATGCCGGCGCCGACGACGATGAACCGGTCCGCCATTCCGTGGCAGCATGCCACGAACGCGAGTGATGCGAGTGATCGACAGGTCGGGGGATGTCTCCTCAGGGGGCGAGCAAGCTGCGCTCCCACGACCCGTTCTCCGCACGGCGGTACTCCACGCGCCGGTGCAGCCGGTCCGGGCGTTCCTCCCAGAAGACGAACCGGTCCGGGAGCAGGCGGTAGCCTCCCCAGCGCGCCGGCCGTGGGACATCGAAGTTGCGCACGCGTTCCTCGATACTCATCACGACGGTGTGGAGCAGCGCCGGGTGGTCGATCCGCGTCCCCTGGCGCCACGACGCGATGGCGATCTGCGCGTCGCGCGGCCGCTCGCGAAACGCCGCTTCGTCCTCGGCCGCCGACGTCTCCTCGACTCGACCGCCCACGCGGACCTGCCGGGCGAGTTCCCGCCAGTAGCCCAGCAGCACCGCGCGCGGATTGGCGCGGAGCTGCTCGCCCTTGGCGCTCTCGCGGTCGGTGAAGAACACGAAGCCGTCGCGTCCGGATCCGCGCACCATCACCATGCGGGCGTCGGGCACGCCGTCGGCGTCCGCGGTCGCCAGCGCCATCGCCTGCGGCAGCACCGCGCCGGCGGCGCGCGCGTCGGCCAGCCAGCGGTCGAACAGCTCGAACGGGTCGGCGGCGGTCATCGGATCTCGCCCTAATGATCGCCAATTGGGCCGGAAATGTCCGCTTCCAGCCGCGGCGCATGCACCGGCCGCGATCGACACGGTCACCAGCCTGGGTGCCCACATCAGGCCGGCGCTGCTGCTGACCGAGATCCGCGCCGTGGCTGCCGACCGGCTGTGGCTGAGCCCCTTCCACGGGCGCGACTCGCTGGCCATCCACTTCTCCTGGCGCAACGACTGGGAGGCGGTGCGGGCGGTGCTTCCGCGTCTGGAAGAGGCGCTCGCTCCATACCGCGCGCGCTTACACTGGGGGAAGCTCTTCGTGTATCCGCGCGAGTACCTGGAGCAGGTCTACGGAGCGTCGATGCAGCGCTTCCGCGACGCCGCCCGGGCGCTCGACCCGCGGGGCCGGTTCCGCAACGCGTTCCTGGTGCCGCGCGGACTGATGTAGTCGTTGAACGCGCAGCAGGGTACGGCCACGTCGATGCGCTCGTCGCATGCCGCCGCCGGAATTGCCGAGCATGAGCACGCCGCCTTCGGCCACCTCGGGTAGCGCGACCAGTCGATCAGGCGCATCAGGTCCCAGACCCGTTCGCCGATCAAGGTGCGCCCCGCAAGCGCGACCTGCCATGCGTGGCACCGGCAGTCGCGGCCGACCTTGCCGGCGACGTCCCGTATGCGATAGCTCGACGGGTTGTTCCCCATGCCACGAGTCGCCGGTGCTATTGGCCAGGAAGCCCCGCTTCGCCGCCTGCACGGCGACGTCCTGATCCGTACGCTCGATCTTCTCCCTGGTCTGGGCCGTGTCCCAGACGCCGGCGTACTCGTCTCCTGCCGCGGGCCGTTCATCGGCACGATGATATAGAGTCCGAGGATGGATATCCGTCAGGAGATGACGTTCGACGGCAGGAGTTATCCGGGATGGGTCTGGCCCGTTGCGGCCGACGGCGTCGAGTGCGTGCCCGGCGGAGCGATCCTGCGTTCCACGGGTGACGAAGCGGTGTCGGTGGGGGCCGCGGACGTCCATACCTGGAACGGCGACGCCATCGAGCTCACGTTCCGGACGCAAGGCGATGCGCGCGGCACGCTGGAGTTCGGGTACTTCGGCGGGGCGGAGCGCGCCGTCGCGGTGGTGGACTTCGCCGCGTCGACGCTCGCCCTGTGGACCAGCGACTGGCGCCTTGGTCAGCCGGTCGCCTCCGTCAAGATCGACATCGCCCCGGATCGGGACCACCTGCTGCGCCTGCGCAAGACCGACGGCGGCGGCACCCTGATCGGATTGTCCGACATGGAGCTGTTCTGGGACGCGCGGAGCGTGATCCGCTCACCCGGTCAGGACGTGCTTCCCGAGATGGGGGTGCGCCTGGCGGTGTGCAACCAGACGATCCTGGCGCGCCGCTTCGTGCTCTACGGAGAGCAGCCTCCCGTACCGGAGTACCTCCACGTCGGCGGCTACCAGGTCCTCAACCAGCCTTCCATCGAGGCGAACCTGCAGGCCATCTGCCGGGGTGCGCGGCAGGCGGCCGAGCTGGGGATCCAGTTTCTGGTGACTCCCGAGACGAGCCTGACCGGCCTGTTCGCCGAGCACGAGGTGACGCAGAATCCCGAGCCCGTCAAGGAGGCCGAGGACAAGCTGCGGAGGTTCCTTGCCGAGTTGCCGGGTGCTCCGTTTCTGGTGGTCGGGTTGCCCGTCTGGGACAGGGATCCGGAGCACCCCGACCGCGTGATTCGCTACAATGTATCGCGCGTCTACGACCCGGACGGCGATATTCTCGCCGACTGCCCGAAGATCCACTCCTGCGAGGTCGACTTCTGGCACGGTCAGAGCCTGAACGAGTTCGACGTTCACGGTGTGCCCGTCAGCCTCCACGTCTGTCACGACGCGCGCTACCCGGATACCTGGACGCTGCCGGCCATGTTCGGAGCCCGCCTGATCCTCCATCCTGCCAACGGCGGCAAGCAGCAGGGCAGCGTGGATGGCCTGGAGCGCATGGCACACGCGGCCGTGACCTCCAGTCATGCCTTCTATCTGCACGTGAATGGGGGAGGCGGCAGCTACCTGGTGAGCCCCCACAAGTACGACAACCTGCTTGCCACGAGCCTGGAATCGAGACGCGACAACCCGGCGTTCCCGATGGTCGGCGACCCGGTCGAGTGTCTGCTGCACGCCAACCTGCGCATCCACGATGCGTTCGGGTACTGGCCGGTTCGTTCCTTCCGGGTGTCCGAGGCCTCGGCTCGCGCCTACGTCGATCTGTACCGGGCGCGCGGCGGATCGAGGGCAACCCCGGCCGACCCATAGTGGCGGCGGCCCGGACAAGCGTCGGCAATAATGAACCCCGCATATCGGCAATTGAACTGAACCGCTTCGCGGTGGGGGTGGCGTCTGGCGCGCGACAGCGTCTGCCGTTTCGAGTCTCGGAGCCCTTCTCCCACACGTCCCATACGTGATGTCTGAACTATCCGCTGGCCGATCTGCTGCGCACAAGCCTGCTGCTGCTCGGCCAGGGCCTGGCGCGACCACGACGACGCCGACCGGTTACGGCATGACCGGAGCTTTCGCGTGGCCAACGACACCCGCCGCGGCGCCATCGCGCTGGAGGCGGAAAACGTGCTGCCCTCGCAACCTGGACCTGTCCCGGTCTGGTGGACAGTTAATCGCTGAGGATTCTGTCCTCGCTGAAGAGCGTTCTACCCCGCTCTACCCGACGGGCGTGGCTGCGTGGTAGAGTCGAGGAGCGGCGCGTTCATTGAGAGAACCAGCGGGCCGGACATGCGGCCGGGGGACGGAGGGTATCGCCATGGATTTACTGAGCGGACACATCGCCTCTGGACCCGCCCCGGAGCGGATGTTCTCGCAGAGCGGAGGACAGCTATGTTGTCAAAGTTGCTTCTCGCCGTCGTGTTGCTCGTGGGTGCCGCGTTCGTCGCGGTCCCGCAGGACGTCGACGGGCTCAGCGACGCGGAGATCGCGGAGATTTCCGACGTATTCGCCGAGCATGGGTACGCGAACCGCACGGGGCTGAGCTGCACGGTTCACCCGCCGGAGACCACGACTACCCATCATTCGGTGACCACGCTGGTCTTCGAGGATTTGGAAGGGGGAGTGTGCAGATACGAGCGTCGTGAGTGGTCCGTGACCACGACCAAATACTGCACGACCTGTCAAGTCTGCATCGGCGTCGGAGACGTCAAGGTGTGCTTCCCGCCGAAGAAGATCTGTGTGTCGACCTCCAGGAAGTCTTCGGTGACGGTCACCACCTGGGACGAGGACTGCTAACGGCCGGGTGAGCGCACTTCCTGTCGTGCTTACCATTCAGGGAGGCCCTGGGCGGGGAACCAGGGCCTCCCGTTCCATGTCCATCGCCTCGATGAGCGTCGAGGCGCCGCGCCGACTCGGCCATTGCGCAAGGGAAAATCAGCTCTTGCCTGATGCGGGCGGCGTGCGCGCGTGTCGTTCATTGGGGGAGACCAGCGGGCCGTGTCACGGAGGATAGCGTCATGGGTGGCGATGCACGACACTTCGTCTCTTGGAACCGCCCCGGAGGCGGCCTTAGCCTGTGGAGGGCTTGTATGAACCGATCGAGACTATTCTCCGTGGCCTTCGCGGCAGCTTGCAGCGCCGCACTGGTGACCGTGGGAACGGCCAGCGCCGACACCCCCAACGACAAGGCCGACGACGCCTACGTCGAATGCGTCAACGAATGGAGTAGCTTCCGTCTCAAGACGATCGGCGACGTGGCGCCACAGCACGAGATGTCGACGGGAGGAAAGTGACTTCCGAATTCTTCGTGGCCAGCGAGCTGACGGCCGCGGCCGCAGCCTGTTACCGACCTGGTGATGCCGGTGTTCCGGAGCATGACGGGGGTCGAGTTGACCGGCCCGGTGATCACGCCGGCTGCGGTCGTCCCGGGCGTCGCGGCGTCGCTCGGCATCGGCGGGCTGCTCGGTACGCTGCCGGTCTTCTCAGCCCTGTCGTCACCGATCGCGGAAGGGATCCGCGACCAGTGATCCGCGACCAGTGATCCACGGCGAGGACCTGCGCCTCGGCATCCGCTCGCTGCTCGGCCGGCCGGCCGAGTCGGTGCTGCTCGCGGTAGCCGTCGCGTTCGCGGTGGGGGCGACGGTAACCGGAATTACGCTGGCAGCCGCGGCGGCGACAATCTCCGACCGGCTGCTCTCGTCGCTCCACCATCGAGAGATCGTCGTCACCACGACGATGACGAGCACGACCGCGGAGGCGCCGGCGCGGCTTGTCCCACCCGATGTCGAGTTGACCTTCGAGGACTTGGATCGAGCCCGCTCGGTGACCGACGCGGTGCAGTACGCATACCTAGCCGAGAGCGAGTTCTACCACGTCGAGGCGATCGGCGACCCGCCGCCACGGCTCGAAGACCTCTCCGTGGTCAAGGTGACGCCCGAGTACTTCGCCGCCCGCGAGCTGGCGGCCGCGGACGGCAGCCTGTTCACCCCGGCCGACATGGAGCGCGGCGAGCCGGTCATGGTGGTCGGCTCGGAGATTGGCGCGACACTGTTCGACGATGGTCGGGCGCTCGGCCGCGACATAGTGGCGGACTTTCGACGCTTTCACATCGTCGGCGTGCTGGAGCGCAGCGGCACCGACGCAGATGAGCGGGCGTTCGTTCCAGCAGGCGTCCTGCGGGAGAATTACCGACCGTCCGGCGATGGGACGGAACGGATCGGTGGAATAGCCAGGTTCGGGCCCGATCAGACCAGCTTGCGATTCACGGTTGCCGATCGCGCGCTGGTGGGCGAGGCACGCGCGCAGGTGGCCGCGTATTTCGACGCCACCTACGGCGACAGTACGCTCAACATCACCGACCCACGCGCGGAGGCGCGCGCGGTAGCAGACCGCTACCGGCGCCTGGTCCGCGTCATCCTGCTCCTGGCGCTGTCGGCGTTGCTGATCGCCACGTTGAACATGTCGAGCATCTTCTCCGGCCGCGCGCTGCGCAGGCGGCGCTCGGCCGGCATCCTGAAGGCGATGGGAGCCGCCGGTACGCGGGTGTTCGTCGTGTTCCTGGTGGACGCGCTGGTGATGGGAGCGATCGGCAGCGCGGCCGGCGTGGGGCTTGCGATGCTGCTGGATCACCTGTTGGCGCGGGAATTCGGATTGGGGGGACTCGATGCGGGCCTGATCGCGGCGGGAGTGGGGGCGTCGTGGATCCTCGTCGCCGCCTGCAGCGTGGTGCCGGCGACGGCGGCGGCGCGCGCACCGGCGGCGGACGCGATCCGCTACGAGTAGGCGATGCGCACGCTGCGGTCGGCGCTGAGCAGCCTGGGGCGTTCGCCCGTCAAGACTTCGGTCATGCTGGCGACGGTCGGTCTGGGGGTGGCCGTGCTCATCTTGGCGCTGTCGATCAGCACCGCGTTCGCTCGGCTGATCGCCGAACGCCTGGACGGCTCGGGCCGGGTCGTCATGGTCCAGGTCAGCAGCCCCGAGGCCGACGAAAAACCTGGCGACGGCATTCCCGCTGATGACGTACGTAAGATCATCGATACGCTGGTCCAGGACGTCGACTCGGTCGCGGCGGCGACCGAGATCGATTCCGCCTTCCTGACCACCTTCATCGTCGGGGATGCCACGTACGAGATTCGAAGTGTGCTCAGCGTCTCGGAGGCATACCTGGACATCATGGATCTGGACGTGGTTGTGGGCAGTGGCTTCACCGGCGGAAGTGGCGACGCTCTCGTCAGCGCGTCGCTGGCGGAGGTCCTGTTCGGGTCCCCGGTCGCAGCGTTGGGTCAGCCGCTGCAGACGGCCGTACCCCGCATCGAGATTCGAGGCAGCTTTCCGGACGATGACGCGTTCTTTCGCGACAGATTCTCGCGCGCGTACACGGTGCGCGGGGTATTCGCGGACCCGGATGAGCTTCGCCGCCGAGCCTACGGCGTCGCCGACATGTTGGTTCCTGCGGAGGGAACGGGAGGCCGGGCCACGTATTATTCGCAGCTTCGGTTTGTGATCGGCGTGACGACCGGCAGGTTGGCGACTCTGGAGAGCCAGGTGCGAGCCGCGATTGCCGCCCGGTTCGGTGACGATCTTGGCGTGAAGGTGTGGGAAGGGGAGCCGTCTCACGCCAACGGTGTGCTGGAGAGCATCCGGTCTACCGTACGAACCTTTTCGCTGGTGGTGAATCTGCTCGCGGTCCTGCTGCTGGCCACCGGCGGCGTGGGCCTTCTCAGCATCATGGTCGTGGAGGTGCTGAGCCGTTCGCGCCAGATTGCGCTTTCCCGTGCGTTCGGAGCCACGAAAGCGGCGATCGTACGCGAATTCCTCGCCCGATCGCTGATCATGATGGGCGCGTCGTCGGTGCTGGGCGTGGTGCTGAGCCTGTTCCTGTCGGCGCCGCTCACCGATCTGGTGGTACCGATCTTCCAGGACGTGACAGAGATGGAGATGACCGGCCCGGTGATCACGCCGGCTGCGGTCGTCGCAGGCGTCGCGGCATCGCTCGGCATCGGCGGGCTGCTGGGGACGCTGCCGGTGTTCTCCGCCCTGTCGGCACCCATCGCCGAAGGGATTCGCGACTAAGCCCGAGTGCGCGCGCAATTTCTTGACGCAGTGCGCATGATGTCATTACCGTTACATGTAATTCCAGGTTCGGCAAGGGTAGTGCGGATGGATGAGGACAGCTCGAAGTCGGAATCTCAGGGGAAGCCCGATGGAAAGGGGCCGCGCATCTTCCGGGTCGACGCGGAGCGGATTGCCGAGGGGCCTTCGGAGGCCGGTTCATGGGCCTCGACAAGCTCGCCGAGCAGACGCGGATCATCCGGGAGGTCAAGGACCGGCTGAAAGCGACGCTCAAGGATGAGGAGCTTCCGCGGAAACAAGGCAGCGGGGCGGCCGTGATCATCACGGACGCTGACCAGATCAAGTGACGGTCCCGTGAGGACCGGTGGGTAAGCACATGAAAGCGGAGCAAGACAGCAGGAAGCACGAATCGCAGGGGAAGCAGGGCGGGAAGCGCCCCCGTGTCTTCAAGGTCGACGTAGACCGGATTGCCGAAGAGCTTGAGGAGGCCGGCGTCACTGGCCTCCACAAGAGCACGCTCGCCGCGATGCTCGAAGACCTTGACGAGACGGTCGAATCGGTTCGCGGCAAGCGGTCGAACGTCGTGATGGTCAGAGTCAGCAACGAAAGCCTGGACAGGCTGGACGACCTGGTCGAGTGCGGCCTGACCCGCAGCCGCTCGGAGGCGGCCGCCTTCCTCATCACGGAGGGCGTCAAGGCAAGAAGGGACCTCTTCGACAAGATCGCCGATCAGACGCGCGTGATCCGGAAGGCCAAGGAACGGCTGAAGGAGCTCCTCAAGGACGAGGAGCTCCCACGGAAAGACGGCGAAGCGACCGTCGTAATCGCAGACGCCCGCCAAGTCACGTGATCTTCCGAGAGGATCTGCGCATGAGCGTGCGCGCGCTGCTCGGCCGGCCGGCCGAGTCGCTGCTCCTGTCGCTCGGCGTGGCGCTCGCCGTCGGCGCCACGGCAGCCGGCGTCACGCTTGCCGGCACCACGCGGGCGCAGTCGGAGGAGCTGCTGGCGTCGCCCCGCTACCGCGAGATCGTCGTGTCCACGCGCGCGGAGACGTCCACCATGGCGTTGCCGGCGCGGATGCGCGGCGCTGCGGACCTGGTCCTTGGTGTCGACGACCTGGAACGCGCGCGCTCGGTGGCCCCGGCAGTCCAGTACGCTTACCTGTCCAACCCGACCGGGTTCCTGCTCGGCGAAATCCCGCTTCCCACCGACATCGCAAAGTCCGCCGCCGGCCCAGCGGGAACGTCGGCGGCGTCAGCCGGGCCGGCGGGCACGACCGGTGCGGTGCAGGTATTTGTCATGCCGGCCACGTCTTCGACGTCCGGGCCGGCCGATGCCACGAAGCTCGGTTCGGCGACGCGGGCCGATTCGGCGGGTGCCACCGGCGGTGCCGGTACGGCTCTCATGGGGGGCACGGTGACGAAGGGAGCGGTGGTGTCGGGAGACGACGCGAAGCAACTCCTGTCGGCCAAGGATCTGACCGGCTTCTCCCAGTCGATGGTGTCCGCACCCGACGGCCCGCAGCCGCAACTGGAGTACCTGCACGGGATGGAAATCACGCCCGATTTCTTCGTCGCGCGGGGTCTCGCCGCTGCGGCCGGCAGCCTGTTCGCCGAAGCAGACATGGCGCGGGGCGAACCGGTCCTGGTGCTGGGCTCGCAGCTCGGCGCGACCCTGTTCGAGGACGGAGCGGCACTGGACCGACAGGTGTTGTCGATGAACCGCCTGTCCTTGCTCCGACCGGCACCGAGGTGGACGAGCAGGTGTTCACGCCAGCGCTGCAGGCCGCGGACAGAGTCAAGGAGTTCGCCATCAAGACTGCGGGCACGAATACCAACCTGCGATTCACCGTCGCGGACCCGGCGCACCTGGACGAGGCGCGTGCGCAGCTTGCCGGTCACTTCGCAGCCGCCTAAGGAGAGGGCGCCGTGTCGATCGGCATCCCGCGGGCGGAGGCGCAGTCGACGGCCGATCGCTACCGGCGCCTGGTCACCATCATCCTCTTTCTGGCGCTGTCGGCGCTGACGATCGCGGCGGTCAACATGACCAACATCTTCTACGGCCGTGCCGTCCGCAGGCAGCGCTCGGCGGGCATTCTCAAGGCGGTGGGTGCCAGCATGGGGCAGGTGTTCGCCGTCTTCTTCCTGGAGGCGCTCATCGTCGGTGCGGTTGGCGGAGCGGCCGGCCTGGGGCTGGCGGCGCTGCTGTCGCGCCTGATGGAGCAGACGATCGGCTTCGGCGCCCTGCATGCCGGACTGGTCGTCGCCGGCGTCGCCGCCGCGTGGACCGTGGTCGCCGCCAGCAACGTGCTGCCGGCCGCCGCGGCGGCACGGATGCCGGCCGCGGACGCGATCCGCTACGAGCAGGATCCGGCCATGCGGACGCTCCGGTCGATCCTCGGCAGCCTGGCGCGCTCGCCGTTCAAGTCGTCCATCACCTTGGCGACGGTCGGGCTGGGCGTGGGCGTCCTGATCTTCGCGCTGTCGATCTCGACCGCCTTCAACCGGCTGATCGCGGAGAACCTGGAACGGAACGGGCGCGTGGTCATGGTCGCCAATGCGCGGTGGGACGAGGCCGGGGCCCTGGAGTCGGTGAAGCCGTTCCAGTTCGACGGGCGCGCACCCGCTGCGCTCCTGCACGGCGTGGTGGGCGCACGGGCGGCGAGCCCGGTGACGGAGACGAGTTGGACGGACTTCCAGACGGAGCGGGGCACCTACCAGGTCAGGAGCGTGCTGGGGGTAGGCGAGTCCTACCTGGACGTGATGGGGCTCGATCTCCTGCTCGGATCGCCGATCACCGCGGCGGCGATGGCCACCGGGGAACGGCACGCGCTGCTCAGCGCCACGCTGGCCGAGCTCCTGTTCGGCTCGCCGGTCGAGGCGGTCGGTCAGACCGTCCGGCCGCCGATGCCCGATGTCTCGATTCAGGGAGGAGAGGATCTCCAGGGCGCCGTCGTGGCCATGCTGCGCGATCTCCTGTCGCCACCGATCACGGTGGGCGGCGTATTCGCCGACCCCAGCGAGCTGCAGCGCCGCGCCTACGGCGTAGCCGACATGCTGGTGCCGGCGACCGCGACGGTACCCGGCCAAGCCGTGGACTTCATGGAGGGATTCCTGATGTCGCGCATCGCACTGCTCGTGGAGGGGAGTGAGCTCGACACGATCGAGAGCCAGGCGCGCGCCGCGCTGGCGCAGCAGTACGGCGACGACGTGGCCGTGGTGGTGTGGGAAGGGCAGCCGGGCGGCGGCAGCGCCGACCTGGAGGAGGCTCGCTCGACCGTGCGGACCTTCTCGCTGGTGGTGAACCTGCTCGGGTTCGTGCTGCTGGTCACCGGCTGCGTGGGGATCCTCAGCATCATGCTGGTGGAGGTGCTGGGCCGTACCCGCCAGATCGCCATCGCCCGCGCGTTCGGGGCCACGAAGAGCGCGATGCTCCGCGAGTTCGTGGCCCGATCGCTCATCATGGTCAGCCTCGCGGCGGCGGTCGGCGTCGCCCTGAGCCTGTTCCTGTCCGGTCCGCTTACCGACCTGGTGGTGCCGATCTTCCGCGGCGTGACCGAGGCCGATCTGGGCGGCAGCGTGATCTCGCCGGCGGCAATGCTGGTCGGGGTTGCGGCCGCGCCGGGCGTGGGCGGCCTGATGGGAGTCCTGCCGGTGTTCTCGGCACTGGCGACGCCGATCGCCGAAGGGATCCGCGACTGAATTACCGGGTCCGGTCGAGCACGTACGTCATCAACGACGGGATGCCGGCGACCCAGACGACCGGCGGAAACTGGCCCGGCGGGCTCCAAACATAGCCTAGCCGATGCAACGCATCGCGCGCCGCCAGCCGGTCGGCGGGGTCGGCGCCGGTCGTCGCGAGGGCTGTGTCGATGGCGTGATCGGAAGCGGCGGCGCCGGTGCCGGCCTGGAACAGCGGCGCCAGGGCTGCGGACGCAGGCAGCAGGCCGCGGGTCTCCAGTTCGCGGTAGCGGTCCTGATAGTAGTCCGTGACTCTGGCCGTCACGTCAGGCCGCGCGGCGTCAGCGTGAGCGGCGGTGAGTCGGCGCGCGCCAGTGGCCAGATGCCGCTTCCACAGGATTTCGCCCCAGAGTTGAATGAAGTACGGATAACGCTGACTCTCTTCGACAACAGTGGTGAGCGCGTCGGCGTCAATGCTCACACCGTGGGCCGCCAGCGGCTCGACCAAGGCGGCGCGGCCAGCTGCGTCGCTCAGCAGGCCGATGCCAAGCCGCCCCTCGCCCAACCGGCTCCAGAACGAGGCGTTCATCGTGCCGAGATGCTCCGGCAGCCCCGGCGTGCCGGCAAGCACCAGCAGGAACGGCGCTTCGTCGCGCACCTGTTGGCTGGCGTTGAGGAGCGTGCGGCCTACCTCCAGGTCCAGCGTATGCGCCTCGTCGAGCAGTACGGCGAGCGGCTTCCTGCGGCAGCGAGTCGTCAATTCTCCCCGCAGGTTCCTCGCATTCCCGGACGGCGGCGCCCGTTCGACGGAGCCGACGGCCGCCACGCCCACCTTCCGGGGCAGCAGCTTCGCCATCGTCGACGGGGGCGCCAGCATATCGAGCAGCGCGGCAGGGGTGGTGATGTCGCTCGGGGTCAAGGTGACGACGTCCACATCCGCTTGGTGATCGCGGCAGGCGCGCTTGAACCAGTTGAGCAGCACGGTCTTGCCGTTGCCGCGTGGTCCCATCAGGGCGACGTCGTGCGGTGGGGAGGCGTTGCCGAGCAGGTCCGCCAGGCACTGGGTCAGCACGGCCTGCTCGTGCTCGCGCCCGGTGAGTGCCGGCGGAGTGGCGCCCGTCCCGGGGGTGAAGACGCGCTGCACCGTCGCCATCATGCCGAAAAACGTATAACGGCGCCCCGCCACCGGCAATCGAGGGCGCCGGACCCTATCAGCGGCTCGCGCGGCCATGGGACTGGACGCCGGGCGCACGTGGCCGTCTACTATTGCATGCAGGAAGACGCAATAACTGCGTCCCAGGACTGAAAGCAGATGAAGATCACGGCGGTTCGCGTGCTGCACGTCGACCGCTACCTGTACGCCCTCGTGGACACCGACGCAGGGATCACCGGTTTGGGCGAGTCGGGCACCTGGGGCTATCTGGAGGCATCCGGGGCGGTCATCGAGCGCTGGCGGGGGTACCTGATCGGCCAGGACCCGCTTCGGATCGAGCACCACTGGCAGTACCTGTATCGATCCATGCACTTCCGTGGGGCGGCGGTCATGGGCGCCCTGAGCGCAATCGACATCGCGCTGTGGGACATCGCCGGCAAGCACTTCGGCGTGCCCGTGCATCAACTGCTGGGCGGCCGCTGCCGGGACCGGACACGGGTCTACTACCATGTGTTCGGCGAGACGCGGGAGGAACTGGTGAGCGCGTGCGTCGCCGCCAAGGAGCGCGGCTTCACCGCCGTCGGCCACCTGTCGCCCTTCTACGACGTGCCGCGCGAGAAGCCGTACGCGCCGGGAACGCACGCCGCCAAGATGGCCGACGCCATCGAGACCGTTGCCAGTTGCCGTGAAGCGGTGGGAACCGAGGTCGACCTGTGCGTCGAGATCCACCGCCGCCTCACGCCCGCGGAGGCGGTCGTGTTCGCCGACGCGATCGAAGGTTATCACCCGATGTTCTACGAAGATCCGGTGACACCGGACAACCTCGACGAGATGGTGGAGGTGGCGCGCCGCGTCAACATCCCCATCGCCACCGGCGAGCGGCTGCACAGCATCTGGGAGTTCCAGGCGCTGCTGCAGCGCGGCGCCGTGCAGTTCGCGCGGGTGGACGTCTGCATGGTCGGCGGCATCAGCCACGCCCGCAAGATCGCCGCCCTGGCCGAGGCGTTCCACGTGCAGGTGGTGCCGCACAATCCGCTGAGCCCGGTCAGCACCGCCGTGTGCGTGCAGCTTGCCGCCTCGATCCCGAATTTCGCGATCCAGGAGCTGCCCACCAGTGAGGAGCAGTCTCCCAAGCGCGACATCGTCACGCAGCCGCTCACGGTCCGCGACGGCTACCTGCTGGTTCCCGACGGACCCGGCATCGGTATCGATCTGGCGCCGGGAGCCGAGCGGATTCCGCCGCGCCCGCGGCCGTTCGTGACGCGCTTGCACGAGGACGGATCGGTCGTGGACGATTGAGGACACCATGGATACCCGCAACACCAACGAGCGCACCGAGATCGCGGCCGCCCGGCGTCCCGACGTCGACGACTGGAGCGCGCTGAGCACCGGCGACCGCATCCGCCACCTGGAGCTGGAGGGGTACCTGGTCCTGCCCGGTCTCCTCGCGCCGGAGCAGATCGGCGCCATCGGCGAGGAGGCGGCCTCGCTGCCGCTCACGGAGACGGACTACTCGCCGCACAAGAAGGCGGCGGACGACCTGTTCGGCCACGATCTGCCTGCGACGATGGAGACGATCGCGCTCCCGGCCACGATCGCGTTCCTGGAGCGGCTGTTCGGTGACGAGGTGCTGTTTACGTCCATCGCCTACCAGCTCTGCGAGCCCGGCCACCCCGGCATCGCCATCCACACCGACGCGCAGCCGTACGGCTCGCGCATCTTCGGCAGCCTGTCCAGCTCGCCGGTGCTGATGCGCGTGCTGTACTACCTGGACGACCTCACCCCGGAGTGCTCGCCCTTCAAGCTGGTGCCGCGCTCGCACCTGTCCGTGCACTTCGACGCCAATCCCTACAACCGCTTCCTCCGCCACGAGGAGGAGGTGATGGTGACCTGCAGGGCAGGCTCCGCCGTGGTCATCAACCAGAAGGTCTTTCACGGCAACTTCCCCAACTTCTCCGACCGCGACCGGCGCATGCTGGCGATCGGCTACCGGCCGGCCTGGGCCGGACCGGTGACGGAGGTCGACCCGTGGAACGAGGCGCAACTCGCGCCGTTGCCGCCTGCGGCGCGCCGCTTCTTCCGGGACCCCAACACCCGGCGCATCGACTACGACGTCCCCAACCGCCCCGACGACCTGGACCGCAGCAGCGCCGGCATCGCGCCCTCACGCTGGAGCGCGCTCGAGTAATCGCCGGGCTTGCCTCAGGCGTCGTGCCAGGCGTGCTCCCAGGGCGTGCCTTCCAGAGACTCGCCACCGGGGTCTCGCGGCCCGAGCCGAATCACCTGCCGCTTGTAGCTGGCGATCGAGAGCAGGTCCGGGGACAAGGTGCGTTCCTTGGCGATGGCGCGAGTGATCACCCGTTGCCCGCGGCCGGGGCACATGGTATGCGTCCCCCATGCATCCGTTTACGCAACACGACGTCCCCGACGGCGCCGCCGCCGTTCACTGGTTCGAGCAGAGCAGCTTCGCGATCCGCGATGCCGCCGGCACGCTGACCCTGGTCGACCCGTACGCGCCCCACGATCGCCCGGCCGACCGGTTCATCCACGGCGAGCCCCCGATGGATGAAGCCGAGTGGCCGGCCCGCTTCGTGCTCCTCACCCATGCGCACGGCGACCACACCGACCCCGAGATCTTGGGAAGACTGCACGCTGCCACGCCGGACGCCCGCTACGTGGGCTCACGCGAGTCCATCGACCAGATCGTCGAGGGGACATCCATCGAGCCAGCGCAATGCACGGCGGTCACTGCCGGCGACCGCGTGCAGATTGGCACCATGGCGGTGAACGTCGTCTACGCGAAGCCGCCGGGCGGCGATCCGGCTGCCGGCATCGACCCGCCGGACACGCCTCACCTGGGCTACGTGGTCGAGGCCGGCCGGCATCGGCTCTACTTCAGCGGCGATCCGATCAACACCTTCGCCGAGCATGAGTCGCTGACGGCGCCGGTCGCGGCGCTGGAGCCGACGGTGGCGTTCCTGACCAACCACCCGACGGAGGGTGAGTTCCCGTACTTCGACGGCTGCGTGCGCATGGCGAAACGCTGCCGGGTCGGCATCGCCTGTCCCTCGCACTATGCATGCTTCGTTGCGCGTGACTACGATCCGGCCGCGTGGGCGGCTGCCTTCGGGGACGACGGACCGCCCACCCGCATCATCCCGCGCAACTCGCACGTCGTCTTCGAGGCGTGAACGAAGCGAACCTCACTCGAAGATGACCGCGCAGGCGGGGCTGGTGGAGGAAGCGCTGGCGGACGGCATGGGCATGGCCGCGCTCGACGAGCCGGGGTACGCCGACCGCTACCTGAGCGGTCGCTGCCGAGCGCGCGGGTACCGGTCGCTGCGGCAGGCCGCGCAGCGGATCCGGCGCCGTTCACGGCGGCTGCAGCGCCGCGGCACGCGCGCCATATCCTTCTGGTACATCCCTCACTACGACACCCTGTGCCATGACCACGGGGTCGCCAGCACGCAGGCCCGCGGCCTCCTGGAGGACCTTCAGGGCATGCTGCTGGAGCTTGCCGCTGCGCTGCCAGACGGGACGCGCATGGCGCTCACGGCCGATCACGGCCTGATCGACCTGAACCGGGGCCAGAAGGTGACGATCTTCGACGGCGACCCGTTGCTCGACTGCCTGCGCGCCGTTGCCGAGCGGGGAAGGGCGCACGCCCCACTTCCACGTCCGGCCGGGCCGGGGTCCGGAGCTGGTCGAGCGCCTGGCCGACCGGTGCGGCGGGCGGATGGCCGTGCTCAGTCTGGACGAAGCGGAGGAGATGCGGCTGTTCGGCCCGGAGCCGCTGAGCGATCAGGCACGGCGGCGCTTCGGCGACTACATCGGCGTGACGCCGGAACCGCTGAGCGTGGGCTACCATCAGTCCGAGGAGGATTTCGGGCTGCGGAACGTCGGCATCCACGGCGGCATGAGCCCCGACGAAGTCCGGATTCCTCTGATAGTGCTGTGATGGCCACCTGTTCGAGCTGCCAATCGTGAGGCACCTCCACAGGTTCGCGGGCAATCCCCTCGACCGCGGCGAGCAGGAGCGCCGGGACGAGGCCTGGATCGAAGCCGTTGCCCGCGACGACGCCAGCAGATTCCTGCCGTTCCGAGAACTCGAGGTGCTGGTGACCGATCACTCTTCGAGTGAGGTTCGCCGCGCTCACCCCCATCCGCGGCTCGGCTGGCTACGCACCGATCAGCTCCGGTCAGTGGTACCGGACGCCCGGCCCATGCTGCTTGGCATGCTGGAGGGTGTCGCGCACTTCGCCGTGGACGTGTCCGACTGCGACGCTGCCGTGGCCTGGGCGGAAGGGCAGGACCCGCCCTGGCGCTTCGAGGACTGCCGCGCGGCGGGGACGGTGCTGGCGGCCGCGGAGACCGGCATCCTGGCCCAGGCCCGATCACAGCTCGACTGGCATGCCCGGCACGGCTTCTGCTCGGTATGCGGCGGCCCTACCGACAGCAAGCGAGGCGGACAGGTTCGCGAATGCACCGCGTGCGGCGCCCAGCACTTCCCGCGCACCGATCCGGTGGTGATCACCGTGGTCGGCGACGCCGCCACCGACCGCTGCCTGCTCGGCCAGTCGCGTGGGCGTCTGTCGCGCCTGCGCATGTACTCCGCGCTCGCCGGGTTCGTCGATCAGGGCGAATCGATCGAGGAGGCCGTGGCCCGCGAGGTGATGGAGGAAGCCGGCGTCCGGGTGAAGAACATCCGCTACCACTCCTCGCAGCCGTGGCCGTTTCCGTGCTCGCTGATGATCGGCTGCCTGGCGGAGGCAGCCAGCACGACGATCCGCAAGGATGACGAGGAGATGTCCGATGTCCGCTGGTTCGACCGGCAGGAGGTGCTGCTGGCGCTGGAGGAGCAGAGCGAGCGGCTGACCGTTCCCGGCCCCATCGCCATCGCTCGCCACCTCATCAAGGCCTGGGCCACCCGCGAGGGTTTCTGAGCCGGTGCACGGCTGGCTACGCCGGCGAGAGCGCGTGATGACCCATGGCCGAGAGAAGCGCCGCGGAGATTTCGGAGGCAGGATTCCCGTGGGTGCCGCGGCGCTCCGGACCGGAATCGAGTTGTACCGGGCCGCATAGCGGGCAGACCCCGCGGGCGCTAGGAACGCGGCTCCGGCAGGCGGTATGCCGCAATCGCATTCTCCCGGAATACGCGTGCCTCCGCCTCAGGGCCGTGCCGTTCGACGTACGCCTGCGCGAGTGCGAACACCGTCGCGTACGGGCCGCCCCTGCGGCAGACCGGCCAGTTGCTGGCGAACAGCAGCCGTTCGGCGCCGAAACGCTCCCAGAGGGCGTCCAGCGTGGGCTCGTAGAAGCGCACGTCGGCCGGCGACGGCTTCGTGACGGCGTTCTCCACCAGGCCGGAGATCTTGCAGTACACGTGCGGCGCGCGGGCGAGCACGGCCATGCCCTCGCACCATGCGGGGTCGGGCGCGGAACCGTCGATGGGGACCTGGCCCACGTGATCGATCACGACGTGCGCCTCCGGCACGGCGTCGCACAGATCGATCAGGGCCGGCAGCTCCGGCGCTCCCGGCACCACGTCCAGAGCGAGCTCACGGGCGACCAGCTCGCGCACGGTATCCACCAGCGTCGCGCGGCCGCGGCCGGTGACCGCGTCGTTGCCCAGACGGATCCCGCGGAACAGCGGATGCGCCCTGAAGCGGTCCAGATGTCTGCGAAAGTCGGCGTCGTTGCGAAGGTTGCCCACGAACCCGGCAATCGCGGTGTGCCCGGTGAGCTCCGCGTCGTCGGCGAGGTCCAGGATCCACTGGTTGTCCTCCAGCCAGGAGCTGGCCTCGACCACGACCGTGTGGGTGACGCCGTGGCCAGCCGCGACTTCCAGGAAGTGCTCGGGTAGGGTGGTGCGATACAGGTCGGGGTTGTCCGAGGGCGGCCACGGCACGCCCTGCGGGCGGTGCGGATCGAAGAAGTGGGTGTGGGTGTCGATGATCTGATCCATGCGCGGACGATGCGCGACGCGCGCCTCGGCTGACAACCCGCACGCAGGGCTGCTTTCCGAGGCGGGTCGGCTCGGTCATGATCGGCGGCAAGGAGCACAACCCGCATGCTGAAGATCCCCGATTCCGGCGCGCTCGACTTCCTGGCGGTCGGAGCACTGGTCCACCGCCTGGATCCCGGCGTCATCCCGTTCCCGCACGCGTCGGAGCTTTCCATCCACGTCTCCGGCGGGGAGTACAACTGTGCCGCCAACCTCGCATCCTGCTTCGGGATGCGCACCGGCGTCGCCGCAGCGATGGTGTCGTATCCGATCGGGGACCTGATCGACCGCTCGGTGCGCGCCATGGGCGTGCGGCCGTTCTACAAGCGCTTCGCGCACGACGGCGTGCGCGGTCCGAACATGGCGACCGTGTACAGCGACCGCGGCGCCGGCGTGCGCGCGCCGGAGGTCTTCTACAACCGCGCGAACGAGGCGGCCGCCCGCCTGCAGCCCGGCGACTTCGCTTGGTCCGGCATCATGCGGGACGGGGTCCGCTGGATGCACTCCGGCGGCATCTTCGCGGCGCTTTCGGATACGACCCCGCAGGTGATCATCGAGGCGATGCAGGCCGCGAAGGCTGCCGGGGCAGTGGTTTCCTTCGACCTGAACTACCGCGGCAAGCTGTGGCAGGTCGCCGGCGGCGCGGACACCGCGCATGCCACGCTGCGAGAGATCGTCAGCAATGTCGACGTGCTGGTCGGCAATGAGGAGGACCTTCAGGAAGGGCTCGGCATCGCGGGGCCGGAGGCCACCGGCGCGTCCAAGCTGGACCCGCGCGCGTTCCTGCAGATGATCGATCGCGTCACCGCGGAGCTCCCGAACATCTCCGTGGTGGCCACCACGCTGCGCGAAGTGCACTCCGCCAACCGACACGACTGGAGCGCGGTGGCCTGGGTGGAGGGCGAGACGGTCACTGCCCCGACATGCCAGCTCGATGTCTATGACCGGGTCGGCGGGGGAGACGGCTTTGCCGCCGGGTTTTTCTACGGGCTCATGAGCGGCGCGTCCCCGGATGAGGCCCTGCGGCTGGGCTGGGCGCACGGCGCGCTGCTGACGACGTTCCCCGGCGACACGACCATGGCGACGCTCGACCAGGTGCGCACCCTGGCCGGCGGCAGCTCGGCGCGCATCGTCCGCTGAGGCGGCACGCGATGGGCTCGGCGCAACGCGGCCCGGCATCGGGGCTGCAGGCAGGCATCGGCGCTACGGACATCACTCCCACCGGGCCGATCCGCATGGCCGGCTGGGCCAGTCGCGATCGTGCCTCGGAGGGGGTGAGCCATCCGATCTACGCCAAGGCGTTGGCGCTGCGCGACGCCGCCGGCCACACCGGCGTCTGGATCACGGCGGACATCCTGGGCTACAGCCGTACCATGGCGGACACGCTGGAGCGGCGGTTTCAGGAACGCTACGGCCTGTCTCAGGACCAGGTCATCCTGGGCAGCTCGCACAACCACAGCGGGCCGATGGTCGGCGACCTGCTGCACCTGTACTTCGACCTGCAGCCGGAGGAGGAGGCGACCGTCGCGCGTTACACCGAGCAGCTCCTGGAGCGCATCGTCGGCGTGGTCGGCCAAGCACTGGCGGCCCTGGCGCCGGCCGAGCTCAGCATGGGCTTCGGGCTCGCCGGATTCGGGGTCAACCGCCGCCGCGCCCGCGGCGCCGACACGCTGCATCGCCCGCAGGCAGTCGACCACGACGTCCCCGTGCTGGCGGTGCGGGGGCCGGACGGTGCGCTGCGCGGCATCGTGTTCGGTTACGCCTGCCACACCACGGCCGTGTACGACTACCGGATCAACGGCGACTACGCCGGCTACGCGCAGAGCTCCCTGGAAGCCGCCTGTCCGGGCGCCACGGCGATGTTCGCGGCCGGGTGCGGCGGCGACATCAATCCGCTGCCGCGCTGGCGGGAGGGGCTGGGGGCGGGCTGCGGCGCAATTCTGAGCGCCGCGGTGCAGGACGTGCTGGAGGGCCGATACGGCGCCATGACGCCCGTCACCGGTCCGCTTGCCACCGGCGCTGACGACCCACTGCTGTCGCTGCAGGATCCTCCGGGCCGCCAAGCCTTGCAGGATTCGTTGCAGGCCTTGGGGCCGGACGGATCGGATGTGGAGCGGCGCGCCATCCGGCATCAACTCGGCCTGCTGGAGCGGGACGGGTCGTTGCGGGATCACTGCCCGTATCCCATCCGTGCCTGGCGATTCGGCTCAGGACAACTCGTGATCGCCCTGGCCGGCGAGCCGGTGGTGGACTATTCGCTGCGCTTCCGTGCCGCGTACGACTGGAACCGCACTTGGGTGGCCGGCTACAACCACGTATTGCTCGCCTACATCCCGTCGGGGCGGGTCCTGGCCGAGGGCGACTACGAGGGCACGACCGGCATGCTGGAGTACGGCCTGCCGGGACCCTTCGCGGGGTGGGTGGAATCGGCCATCGCCCGCTCGGTGGACCTGCTGGTGACGCGATTGTCCACCGAAACGTAAGAGACGGTAACGGCATGCGCGTCCACCTGGAGCGGGTCGTGGTGGTCACGGCCACCCCGCACACGACCTGGACGTTCGCGGTGCTGGGCGACGGCGAAGGCACCGCCACTACGGTCGAACCCACCCTGTCCAGCGATCCGTGCAAGGTGATCGACGCCTTGGCCGGCATGGTCGAGGCGCTACGCGGCGTCGATGTGACCGGTGAAGCACGGATCGACGGACTGTTGCAACTCACGAGGCAACGGCTCCGGAACGATTCAGTGCTTGCCGCCGGCGCGAGCCTGCACCGCTTCCTCGGCGCGGGGCACACCGACGCCATAGAACTCTACGCCAACATCAACCGGGGGTTGCGGGCCACGGACCGGACACCCGACGACTTCGAGCGTGCTGCCGGGCACGCCGCGCGAGAAGGCTTCCGCACGCTCAAGTGCGCGCCGTTTGACGAGGGTTCCCTGGCGTCGCCCGTGAACCGAATGCTCCGTGAGGCCCTTCCCGGCCTGGCAAGAGTGCGGGCGGTACGCCGCGCGATCGGCGCCGACGCGCGCCTGCTGGTCGATTGTCACAGCCGCTTCTCGGCGGAGGCGGCGCCCGCCGTCGCGCGCGAGCTCGCGACGCTCGACGTGGCTGGTTCGAGGAGCCGGTGCAACCGACATCGGCGTCCGCCGACTTGGCCGCGATCGGGCCGGTCGGCGGTCGGGCGGGGCGGGGGAGTGTCCCTGCACAGCCCGTCGGGACCGGTGTCGCTGCTGGCCAGCGCTCACGTCACGGCCGCCGTGGACGGTGCCATGCCGCTGGAGCACGCTGTCCACGAGGTCGGCTGGCGCGCCGATCTGATCGAGCCGGCCGAGCGGATCGAAGGAGGCCGGCTGTTGCTCCCGTCCACGGCCGCATCTGGAATGCCCTGAGCGGGTCTTCCCGCCCTATCGCCGCTCTTCCGGGATCAGGCCGCGCGGAGCGAACCGCAGCACGAGCAGCAGGACCAGGCCCATGACGACCGGGCGCATGTGGGCAGCGCTGTCCAGGAGATGGGCCCGCAGCGCGCTCTCCTCTGACAGGGCGGAGGTGGCCAGCTCCATGAGGCGCAGGCCGACCGGCTCGGCCTGGATCCACACGTACCAGATCAGGAAGCCGCCGAGCACTGCGCCCCAGTTGTTGCCCGAGCCTCCCACGATCACCATCACCCAGATCAGGAACGTGAAGCGCATCGGCTGGTAGGAGGCGGGCGTGAACTGGCCGTCGAGCGTGGTCAGCATGGCGCCGGCGATGCCGATCACGGCCGAGCCCAGCACGAAGACCTGCAGGTGGCGGGCGGTGACGTCCTTGCCCATGGCGCGGGCGGCCGTCTCGTTGTCGCGGATGGCGCGCATCATCCGGCCCCACGGTGAGCGCAGCGCGGTCTCGGAGAGCCACGTCAGTACGACCAGGACGAGGAGGAACAGGCCCGCGTAGCACAGCTTGACGACGATCGACGACAGCTCCACGTGCGACATGCCGAGCGTCGATGCCCACTCCTGGAACCACGCCGCGTTCTGCAGATCGATCTCGTAGGGGACCGGCCGCGGCAGGCCGTTGACGTTCTTCACGCCGCGCGTCAGCCACTCCTCGTACTTGAGGAAGGCGACGATGATCTCCGAGATGCCCAGGGTGGCGATCGCCAGGTAGTCGGAGCGCAGGCTGAGGCTGATCTTGCAGACCCAGGCCGCCCCCGCGGCGAACGCACCGCCCACCAGCCAGGACAGGACGATGGGAAGGCCGAGCCCGCCCAGGTAGCCGGTGACGGTGGGCTCCATCGCTTCGATGGCCTCCACCGCCGGCGCGAACACCGCGCGGGCCGCCAGGCCGCCGCCGATCAGCAGGCACGCCACCGCCAGCCGCCGGTACAGCGGCGTGCCGAGACGGCGGCGGACAAACAGCACGGCGATCACGGTGAGGGCCGCCAGCCCCAGCGCCACCAGCACGCCGGCACCACCGGCGCGCCAGGCGGCGGTCACCGGCGGCATAGACACCAGCACGCCGGCCAGTCCGCCGAGGGCGGCGAAGCCCATCACGCCGGAGTTGAACAGTCCCGCGTACCCCCACTGGATGTTGACGCCGAGCGTCATGATCGCCGAGATCAGGCACAGGTTGAGGATCGCCAGCGCCAGCGGCCAGCTCTGCACCAGCCCCACCAGGCAGACCAGGGCCGCCATGACCGCGAACAGGACGGGCTTGCGGGGGATTCGCGCCATCCACGGGCCGGCTCGGTCGCTCACGTCGACTTGCCTCCGAAGATGCCCGTGGGCTTCACGACCAGCACCATGACCAGGATGAAGAACGAGACGGCGAACTTGTAGTCGGTGGAGATCAGCTGGACCAGGCCGTCCGGCCGCCAGTCTTCCGGTCCCAGATAGGTCAGGAACTTCCGGTACGGGTAGGTCAGAAGCACCTCCGAGAACGCCACCACGAAGCCGCCGGTGATGGCGCCGAGCGGGCTGCCCAGGCCGCCGACGATCGCGGCGGCGAAGATCGGCAGCAGCAGCGACAGGTAGACGAACGGCTTGAAGCTCTTGTCCAGGCCGTACAGCGTACCCGCCACGGCCGCCAGCGCGCCGACGATGATCCAGGTGACCGCCACCACCCGTTCCGGGTTGATGCCCGACAGCAGTGCCAGGTCCTCGTTGTCCGAGTAGGCGCGCATCGACTTGCCGGTCCGCGTCCTGAGAAACCAGAACAGCCAGAGCACCAGGATGACCGTCACCGCGACGGTGATCGTCTGCGTGGTCTTGATGGCCAGTCCCTCGTGGAGCCCCGTGGCCTCCTTGAACTGGCGGACGCTGACGATGAACCGCGTGCCGTCGGTGAACACCTGGTCGTCCGGGCCGATCAGGAAGCGGATGAGCCCGTTGATCACGAACATGACGCCGACGCTGGCGACCAGCAGAATCACGGGCGCCGCCTTCTTGCGCCGGTAGAAGCGGTAGACCCAGCGATCCGTGAGCAGGCACAGGCCGGCGGCGGCCACGATCCCGGCGGGTAGGGCCAGCAACGCCGTCGGCAGGGGACCCAGGCCGACCTCTCCGGACTGCAGGAGCCAGGTGACCAGGATGGCGACCATGGCGCCGAACGCCATGGTCTCGCCGTGCGCGAAGTTGGAGAAGCGCAGCACGCCGTACACCAGCGTGACCCCGAGCGCGCCGAGCGCGAGCTGGCAGCCGTAGGCCGTGGCCGGCACGAGCACGAAGTTGGCCAGGAGCACGACCGCGTTGACGAGGTCCGTCACCGGTCAGCCTCCCAGGAAGGAGCGGCGGATCTCCGGGTTCGCCAGCAGCTCCGACCCCGCGCCGGTGTGGCGGTTGCGGCCCTGCACCAGCACGAATCCCGTGTCGGCCAGCTCCAGGGCCGCTCGGGCGTTCTGCTCGACGATGAGGACGGCGACGCCGCCTTCTGCGATGTCGACGATGCGCTCGAACAGCTCCTGAGTGACGATCGGCGACACGCCGGCCGTGGGCTCGTCCAGCATCAGCACGCGCGGCCGGTTCATCAGCGCGCGGCCGATGGCCACCTGCTGGCGCTGGCCGCCGGACAGCTCACCCGCCGCCTGCCGCCGCTTCTCCCGCAGCACCGGAAACAGGTGATAGACCTCGTCCATGGTGCCGGCGATGTCGTCATCGCGGATGAACGCCCCCATCTCCAGGTTCTCCTGCACGGTCATCGACCGGAACACGTTCTCGGTCTGCGGCACGAAGCCCATGCCCTTGCGCGCCCGCGCCTGCGGCGCCAGCGCGGTGATGTCCTCACCGTCCAGGCGCACGGTGCCGGCGCGCAGGTTCAGCAGGCCGAACAGCGCCTTCATGGCCGTCGACTTGCCTGCCCCGTTGGGTCCTACCACGACGGCGATCTCGCCCGCGTCCACGGCGACGGAGCAGCCGCGCAGGATGTCGGGGCCGCCGTAGCCCCCCGTCAGCGCCTCGCCCGTCAACAGGCTCATGCCCGACTCAGGTTCGCCCTTCCCGGGTCACGGTGCCCGCGCCGAGATAAGCCTCGACCACGCGCTCGTCGGACTGGACCTCCGGGGCCGAGCCCTGCGTCAGCACCTTGCCTTCCACCATGACGATGACCGGATCGCACAGCAGGGAGATCAGCTCCATGTTGTGCTCGATGATGCAGAACGTGTAGCCGCGGTGCAGGTTGAGCCGCAGGATGGCCCCGGCGATCTCCTTGAGCAGGGTGCGGTTGACGCCGGCGCCGACCTCGTCGAGCAGGACGACGCGCGGCTCGGCCATCATGGTGCGGCCGAGCTCGACCAGCTTCTTCTGCCCGCCCGACAGGTTGCCGGCCAGCTTGTCGGCCACGGCGTCCAGCTTCAGGAACTCGATCACCTCGTCGGCTCTGGCGCGCAGCGCCGCTTCCTCGGCGCGGATCCTCCGCGGCCGCAGCCACACGTTGGGCAGCCGCTCGCCGGACTGGCTGCCCGGCACGGTCATGAGGTTCTCTCGCACCGTCAGCGTCGAGAACTCGTGCGCGATCTGAAATGTGCGCAGCACGCCTCGCGAGAAGAGCCCGTGTGGGGGCAGTCCGGTAATGTCCTCGCCGTCCAGGTACACGCGACCCGAGGTCGGCACGTGCATACCGGCGATGACGTTGAAGAGAGTGGTCTTGCCGGCGCCGTTGGGACCGATGAGGCCGGTGACACCGCCGCTTTCGATGGTGAGCGACGCGCCGTCGACGGCCCGGATGCCGCCGAAGCGCATGTGCAGGTCCTGTACGGCGATCATCCGGTCAGGGATCATCCCGGCGGGCTCATGAGCGGGAACGGCTCCGCCGTCTCCCGCTCATGGCTCTGGTGATCAGCGGAAGCGGACGATTACGAGCTCGCCGTCCTCGACCGCCATCTGCTGGTAGTTGCCGGCGCTCTCGCCCGCTCCGACCAGCTCGACCGCCGACGCGCCGACGTAGTCGATCTCGCCGCCGGCCTCGAGGATGCCGAGCGCCTTCGCGAGCTCGCCGGGAAAGATCTCCTCGCCGGGCGCGTTGGCGACCGCCATGACGTGGTCCTTGAAATCGCCGCTGTCGGTCGAGCCCGCCGCCTGCATGGCCAGCAGGATCAGGGCGGCCGCGTCGTATGACTCCTTCACGAACGGCTGACTGGCCGATTCGAGCATGTCGCCGAGCTTCGCGGCCCCGGGGCTGTCAGTGCCGGGCACCGTCCCGATCGAACCGTTCAGGTCGTCGCCGATCGCCTCCACCAAGCTGTCGCCGATCATGCCGTCGGGAAGGAAGAACCGGTCGAACGCGCCCGTGTCAAGCGAGGCCTGGATGATGCCCTTGCCGCCCTGATCGATGTATCCGGCAACGACCAGGATGTCGCCGCCGGCCGCCGCCAGCGCGGCCACCTCGGCGACGTAGTCGCCCTTGCCGTCCTCGTGCGGCGCGTTGATGGTGATCGTCCCGCCCCGCTCCTCGAAGTTGGCGGCGATGCTGTCGGCCAGTCCCTTTCCATAGTCGTTGTTGGTGTAGGTCATCGCCGCTTCCTGGATGTCCATCTCCTGCAGGATGTCGGCGACCACCTCGCCTTGCCGGGCATCGGAGGGCGCCGTCCGGAAGAAGAGTCCGTCGTCTTCGATCGTCGACAGTGCCGGAGAGGTAGCCGACGGAGAGATCATCACGATGCCGTTCGGTTTCGCCACCTGTTGGAGCATGGCGATGGTCACGCCCGAGCAGTCGCCGCCGACGATGGCGTTGACCTGGTCCGCGGTCACCAGCCGCTCGGCCGCCGCGACCGCGGCAGCGGAATCGATGCAGGTCGAATCGCCCCGTACGGAGACGACCTGCAGCCCCCCAAGCAGTGCGCCGCTGTCGCTGACCTCTTGCATGGCCAGCTCCGCACCATCTGCCATGGACGGCGTCAGCGACTCGATCGGCCCCGTGTAGCCGAGGATCACTCCCAGCTTGACGTCCTCTGCGAACGCTGCGCCGAGCGGCAGCAGCATCAGCAACAATCCTGAAAAAACACGTCTCATCGAATCACCTCCAAACAAAGCTGGTGCGAGGGCGGCGTCCACAACTCTTCGGAGGCGAGTATAACACGGGTTCTGGTGCGTCACAACAGGCAGCATGCCTCGCCGGGGGAGGCCGTCCGACACGCTCCCGGCTCGCTTCAGTAGCCCAGCCCGCGCAGGTAGTCGCGCGTTTTGCGGCTGCGCCGAGCCTCGGTCAGCGGATCGTCGCCTCTCCGCGGGCAGGCCGTGACCCAGCGGGGAAAGGCCAACTCGGCCAGCACCGCCAGCACCGCCGGAAAGTCGACCGCCTCCGCCTCTCCCACGTCGCACCACACCGGCTGGTAGGTGCCGTCCGCATCGCGCGAGCTGGCGCGGTAGTCCTGCAGGTGGACGTAGTTCAGCCGCGGCGCGAACTCCCGGATCGACGCGACCGGATCGACGCCCCAGAGCTGCGCATGGGAGACGTCGATGCAGAGCTGCGCCCGCTGCAGCATGCTCAGGTAGCGACGCCAGTCGGCCGCGGAGTCCACCAGGGTGTTGGTGTGGATGTGGTAGCTCAGCTCCACGCCGCACGCTGCCCCATATTCCGCCCACTCGTCGGCCGCCTCGGCCGCGGCCTGCAGGTCGGCGCCGGTCACCGCCCGGCCGGACGGCTTGCCGCCGGTCATGAACATGAAGCAGTCGGCCTCCACTTCGGCGGCGAACTCCATGCGCCGCCGGTTCAGCTCGCGGTTGCTGAAGCTCCGGTCCTCGGGGACGCCGCTGGCGGTGAACACGGCAAGCGGCACCCCGGCGTCCGCGCACACGCGCCGCACCCGGGCCGGCGGTCCCAGCCAGTCGAGCGGCAGCCGGCACTCCCAGCCTTCCCAGCCAGCCTCCGCCAATTCCGCCAGGCAGCGGTCCAGGTCCGGCTCCTGCCAGAATATGGCGCTGTAGCCCAGCTTCACGACTCTGTCCCGGATCCGGTCGGCCGTAGCACGGCGCCGAACACGGTGACGCCGTCCAGGGTACCGGGGATGATGCGAATCGCGCGCAGCGTGAAGGTGTGGACGCCGGGTGCGTCGATCGTCAGATGGCCGATCGGCGTCCTGAACTCCGGGAAGTACTGCGAGCGCGGCGTGGCGGCGCGCTCAGTATCGCTCAGGGTCCCCGGGGCGTTCCGCCCTGCCGTGCGGCCCTCGCCGTGGCTGCCGCCGACCGACACCTCGACGCCGTGCGGGGGCACCTCCTCCGTGTCGTGAATGGGCGCCGCGATGACCGACACCGCGAAGGTCCCCGGACGACAGACGCGGACCTGCCACGACAGGACGCTTTCGGTATCCATCCAGCCGGCGGTGAGGCCGTTGGAGAGGATCTCGAGCGTGGAGTCCGGACCAAGGCTGACGTCGGCCAGGTGGGCGTGCAGGTGGATGTCGCCATCCGGCTGCTGGACGGTCAGCGCGTCCGCCTTCGCATGGCCGTCGATAGTCAGGGCGACCACCGGCACGTGCTCGGCGGCGCTCAGGTCGGGGAGGGTAAGCGTCAGCCGGTCGACCTCGCCTGCCTCGGTGCGGTCCTGCGCGACCTCCACCGGCGCATCCAGCCCCAGCACCTCCGCGCCGGTCACGCCGGAGCGCAACCCGTGCACGACCAGCGGAGCCTCGGGAGGCTGCAGCAGGTGCAGAAACAGCCGGCCGGGCTTGCAGGTCATCCGCAGGCCGTCGTGCTCATACGGGAACGGGCTGCCGGCGGTGCCGTAGATCGCCTGGCCGTTGACGGCCATCCAGCCGCCGATCTCACGGAGCCGCTCGGCGCTGGGCTCCGGAATCAATCCCTCCGCGGTGGGTCCGACGTTGAGCAGGTAGTTCACGCCCTTGCTGGCCAGGTCGATCAGCAGCAGGATCAGCGTCGACGCCGATTTCCAGTGGTGGTCGGTGGTCTTGTAGCCCCACGTGTCGTTGAGGGTGGCCGGCGTCTCGTAGTCGGCGCGCACGCGACCGGCCGGGATCTGGTTGTCGCCCAAGCTGCCGTAGTCGCCCACGTCGTTGCCGATGCGGCCGGAGACCAGGCAGTCGGGCTGCAGGCCGTGCACGAGGTCGCGCAGCTCGATCGAGTGCTCGCGGCTGATGGTGTAGGGGGTGTCGAACCAGATCAGCCCGATCGGCCCGTACTGGGTCAACAGCTCGCGGAGCTGCGGCTTGACCTTGCGCTCCAGGTAGGCACCGAAGTCCTTGCCGCCTTCGTCGAAGTCCCAGTCGTTGCGCGACCCGTCCGGGTCGTGCCAGTCCTGGTCCTGCGAGTAGTAGAAACCGAGCTTGATGTCGGCCTCGGCACACGCCTCCGCCAGCTCTGCCAGCGGGTCGCGGCCGAACGGCGTTGCGTCGACGATGTTGTACGGGCAGCACGGCGAGCGGAAGATCGCGAACCCGTCGTGGTGCTTGGAGGTGATGACCAGGTAGCGCATCCCGGCCCGCACCGCCAGCTCCACCCACGCGCGGGCGTCGAACCGCACCGGGTCGAATCGCTTGGCGAGCGCCGCGTACGTCTCCCGTGGGATGCGCCTGCGGAACATGATCCACTCGCCGATGCCCGGAACCTCCTCGCCCTCCCAGACGCCGGCCGGGATGGCGTACAGGCCCCAGTGGATGAACATCCCGAAGCGCGCCTCGCGCCACCAGGCCAGGCCGGGATGGTCCACCACCGGAGCCGCGTTGCGTCCGCGCATGCGGTCGCGCCAGCTCATCATCTCTGCCATGAGTGGGTGATAGCTGCCCGGCGCCGCCGTTGCAAGCCACTCCGGCGAAAGCAGTGGATAATGACCCCGAAGCTTGAGATTCCGGACCGCCTGGTGGTGTTCACCTTCGACGACGGCACGCGTTCCAACGGCGAATTCGTCGCCCCGCTGCTGGCGCGATACGGCTTCGGGGGGACATTTTACATCACCGAGGGGCTGGGGTTTGAGGACAAGGACTACTACCTCACCTGGGAGGAGATCCGCGGGCTGCACGAACGCGGCTTCGAGATAGGAAACCACGCATGCGGCCACCGCGACGTGCGCACCCTCGAGCCCGAAGAGCTGCAGGCGGAGGTGGAGCACATCGACCGCCGCTGCGCGGCGTTCGGCATCCCGCGGCCGCAGACCTTCTGCTATCCCGGATACCACACCGCTGCCGAGGCGGTGACGGTGCTGGCCGGGCACGGCTTCGCCTGGGCGCGCTGCGGATGCGAGCCGACGCCGGCCGAGGCGTACGAGACCGGCGGCTGCGGTCCGGCATACGACCCGCGCTTCGACCACCCGCTGCTAGTGCCCACGACCGCCGCCTACGGACCCGCCACCGATCTGGACACTCTGACCTGGGCAGCGCGGCAGGCGCACGGCGGACGCGTCGCGGTGATCACCTTTCACGGCGTGCCGGACCTGCGCCATCCGTGGGTGTCCACCGAGCCGCAGACCTTCCGCGACTACCTGAAGTGGCTGGCTGACGGCGGCTACACCGTGATCGCGCTGCGCGACTTGTCCCGCTACGTCAGCATCACCGATTTGCCCGCAGACCCCTACGCGGCGCAGAGCGAGCGGCAAGGCACCGGCTACGGTCCCGGCGTCAGCCCAGGGCGATGACTGCCTTGAGCACGCCGGCCTCCGGGCGGGTGAGCGCGCCGAAGCGCTGCTCCACCTCGTCGAAGGCGATGCGGTGGGTGATCCACGGGCCGGTGTCGATGGTGCCTGAGGCGATGGCGTCGATCACCTGCCGGAAGTCGCCGGGGAGGCCGTTGCGGGAGGCGAGCAGCGTGAGCTCCCGGCGGTGCATCTCCGGCTGCGGGAAGGAGATCTCCTGACGGGTGAGCCCGAGGAAGACCACGGTGCCGCCCTGGGCGGCGTACGTGAGGGCCGCCGCCATCGACTGCGGGTTGCCGGTCGCGTCGATCACGATGTCGAAGAGGCGGCCGTCCGACAGCTCGCCGAGGCGTTCCGGTTCCTTGCCGTCGCCGGCGACGACGGCTCCCGCCGGGGCATACGTGTCGCGGCAAAACTCGACCCGGGCCGGCAACCGGTCCATGACCGTCACGTGCCGGGTGCGCAGCCGGACGAACTCCAGCGCCGCCAGCCCGATCGGCCCCAGGCCGATGACCAGCACCCGGTCCTCGCTGCCGGGAGCGGCCCGCGCGGTGGCGTGGCAGCCGATGGTCAGCGTCTCCACCAGCGCGAGCTGATCGAACGTGAGACCGGAGGCGCGGTGCAGCTTGCCGGCCGGGATCGTAAAGCGGTCGCAGAGGCCGCCGTCCTGCATGACGCCGATGACGCTGAGCCGCTCGCAGCAGTTGGTGCGGCCCTTGCCGCACGCGTAGCAGTCCCCGCAGTTCAGGTAGGGCTCGACGCTGCACGTGTCCCCGGGCGCGACCGCGGTGACGCCGTCACCGACGCTGAGCACCTCGACGCCCAGCTCATGGCCGGGAATGCGCGGGAAGTCGAAGAACGGAAAGGTGCCGTGATAGGCGCTGACGTCGGTGCCGCACACGCCGACGGAGTGGGTCTGCACGAGCGCATCGCCCGCCGCGGGTTCGGCTGGCGCCGGCACGGTGACGGCGCGGGCCTGGTACGGGGCCTCGAAGCGGATCGCGCGGATCGTGTCGGCGGTCACTCCTGAAGTCCCGAGCGGTCACTCTTCGAGTGAGGTTCGCTTCACACACCCGCAGCGCTGCGCCGACTGAGCTCGCCCAGGGTCTGGTCGGTCGCCGGCCGGTAGCCGGGCAGCGGCAGGAGTTGCTCGTGGATGGCGTCCACGATCCAGTCGGCCTGCGGAAAGAACACGGACTCCAGCTCCACCGGCGGCGTGATCCAGTTGCGGGCGCCCAGCACCACCGGCGGCGCGTCCAGGTCGTCGAAGCACAGGCGGCCGATCGTGGTGGCCATCGTGTGCAGCACGCTGCCGCGCTCGCAGGCGTCGGAGGTGAGCAGGATGCGGCCGGTCTTGCGCACCGACTCCGCGATCGGGCCGTAGTCGAGCGGGTTCAGGAACCGGGCGTCGATCACCTCCGCCTCGAGCCCATGACGCTCCGACAGGATTTCGGCGGCTTCGAGGGCGCGGTACAGGTTCGCGCCGACCGTGAGGATTGTCAGGTCGTCGCCCTGCCGGTGGATGTGCGGAGCGCCCTCCTCGATCTCGTAGTAGCCGGCGGGTATCGACTCGTGCAGGACCTCGGGCTCCCCATAAAGTTGCTGGCTCTCGAAGAAGATCACCGGATCGGTGCCGCGCAACGCCAGGTTGAGCATGCCCTTGGCGTCGTACGGGGTCACCGGGTAGTATACCTTGAGGCCGGGGATGTGGCTGACCATGGCCGACCACTCCTGCGAGTGCTGAGCCCCGTAGCGGAATCCCACGGCGATGCGCAACACGATCGGCAGCGACAGCACGCCGGCCGACATGGCCTGCCATTTGGCGAGCTGGTTGAAGACCTCGTCGCCGGCGCGGCCCAGGAAGTCGCAGTACATCAGCTCGACCACCACGCGCCCGCCGCTCATGGCGTAGCCGATGGCGCTGCCGACGATGGAGGCCTCGGAGATGGGCGAGTTGAACAACCGGTGGTAGGGCAGGGACTCGGTGAGCCCGCGGTAGACCCCGAAGGCGCCGCCCCAGTCGCGGTTCTCCTCGCCGTAGGCGACCATGGTCGGGTCCTCCGCGAAGCGGTGCAGGAGCGCCTCGAACAGGCCGTCCCGCATGGTGATCACCTGCGAGATGGGCAGGCGATTGCCGTCGGCGTCGAAGGCCGAGCGCGAACGATTGGCCAGCGCCTTGACGCGCGGGTTGTCCGCCACCGGAACGGTGAGCTCCGGCTCGCCCGCGGCCATCGCCTCGGTGGGGCGGGCGGAGAACATGACCGCCTCGATCTCCTGCGCGCCGCCGCCGAATCGGGGCGAGCTGTCGAGCGGCGCCGCCAGCCGGAACGCCCGCTCCATCACGTCGACGGCCCAGGACTCGATGCGCTCGCGTTCGGCAGCGTCGAGCAGGCCCCCCTCGTCCAGGTAGTCGCCGTAGTTGCGCAGGCTGTCCCGTTCCTCCCACGCCTCGATCTCCTCGCGCGTGCGGTAGGTACCCGGATCGCGCCCCGAGTGCCCGGCAAGGCGGTAGGTGACGGTGTCCAGCAACGCCGGGCCGCGGCCGGCGAGCAGCAGCTCGCGCTTGGCGTCCACCGCGGCGGCGACCGCCAGCGGGTTGTAGCCGTCGACCCGCTCTGCGTGCAGGTTCTCGGGATTGACGCCTGCGCCCATGCGGGCCAGCACCTGGAAGCCCATGGTCTCGCCGGCGGTCTGGCTGCCCATCCCGTAGAAGTTGTTCATGAAGTTGAACATCACCGGCGGCGCGCCGCCCAGATCGGCGTCCCAGAGGGTCCGGTACTGGTCCATGGCCGCGAAGCTCAGCGCCTCCCAGGTCGGTCCGCAGCTTGCCGAGGCATCGCCGACGCAGGCCACGACGATGCCGGGGCGCCGGTTGACCCGCTTGAAGAGCCCCGCGCCGGCCGCGATCCCGGCCGAGCCACCGACGATGGCGTTGTTCGGCATGCTGCCGAGCGGTGCGAAGAAGGCGTGCATGGAGCCGCCGAGCCCGCGGTTCAGACCGTTTCGCCGGCCGAACACCTCCGCCATGAAGCCGTACACGACGAAATCGATGGCTAGGTCGTCGACCTCCCGGTCCTTCGCGGCCGGCTCCACCACGCGCAGGATGTCGCCGTCCAGGTACTCCTCCATGATGCGCTGCAGACAGGCGCCGTCGGCGTGACGGATAGCCTGCAGGCACTTGGCCAGGATCTCCGCGTGGCTGCGGTGCGAGCCGAAGATCAAGTCCTCGCGGGCCAGCGGCAGGCAGAGTCCGACCACGGCGGCTTCCTGCCCGATCGACAGGTGCGAGGGGCCCTCGTGCACGTAGTCGACGCCGGCGTAGCCGCCGGTGGTCTTGACGCTGTCGAGCATGCGCTCGAACTGGCGGATGAGCATCATGTCGCGATAGGCGCCGACCAGCGCCGCGTCTCCCCAGCGCACGCGCTCTGTGGCGATGTCGGGCTGGTACCGGTTCAACGGGATCGGATCGATTTCGAGGCTGCCGGGCCGGCGAACCTCCTCCGGGCTGATGACCATGGACTTGGGCATGGGCGAAAGGTACACCGGATCGCCGGTGGTCCGGCGAGGGGCGATGCGGTAGGTTTCGCCCATGCCCGTGGTGGCGGTGCTGGCCGCGCTGGACGAGGAGATCGAGGCGTTCCGCGGGGCGCACGATCTGGAGCCCGTAGAGGAGGGGACGCCGTTCGCGGCCTTCCGCTTCCGGGTCGGCGCCGTCGACACCGTGCTGATGCGCACCGGGGTCGGCAAGGTGTTCGCGGCCATGGTCGCGCAGCGGGCGATCGAGCGGGTGCGGCCCGACTACATGATCGTCACCGGCATCGCCGGCAGCGTGCGCGCCGGCCTGGACCTGGGCGACGTGGTGGTCGGTCGCGACTGCGTCCAGCACGACCTGGACACGACCGCGCTGGGCTTCGAGCTCGGCCAGGTGCCTTACACCGACTACCGCATCCTGCGGGCCGACCCCCGGCTCGTGGATCTGGCGCTCGCCACGCCCGTGGACGGCCAACGCGTGGTAGCAGGCCGCATTCTCACCGGCGACCAGTTCGTCAGCGATCCCGATGCCGCGCTGCGCGACCGGCTGAGCGAGCTCGAAGGCTCCGTCGTGGAGATGGAAGGCGCGGCGATCGCGCTGGTTGCCACCGTCAACCGCGTGCCGTTCGTGATCATCCGCTCCGTCTCCGACAAGGCCGACGCCGCCGCACCGGCCGACTTCGGCGCCTTCCTGCGCCGCGCGGCCGCCAACTCCTACACGGTCTGCGCGGGCATCCTCGAATGCCTGGATCGGTCGCCAGCTCGCCCGTAGGCTGATCGCTTAGGCGGACGGACAGAGATCCCGTCGATTGAGAAGATGCCTGTGGTCGGCGCTCTTGTAGATCTTGCCTCGAGGGCTCGCGACCAAAGCGGCGTTCTTGAAATCATTCTCGAGACTCCCGTCATTGGGTGAAAAGCAGGCGTGCACTGCTCGCCCTGGCAAGCGCGATGATATGATGGTCATCGGACTTGCAGATCCCGCGTGAACGGATCGATTCAGTTTCGAGTGCGACACTTGAGTCCGGGATCATCCTGGCACGGCCAGCTTGGACAGCCTCGCGAAACCACTCGCAGAACCTGCCATACTCTGCGAGCTCGTGCCGGAGTCGGCCGCCCACGACCAGTCTGCCGGCGCCCTTCGTCAACCAGTCGAACAGCAATGCTCCTCGGTCGGATTGTTCTTGGCCAAACACCTCAGGGCGGACGTCGTTGTCGACGATGGCACACATCAGAGCCCAAGAGACCGTTGCATCTCGGTCATGAAGAACTGTCGATAGGTCGGCGGGACCATCGAGCACGTTGCCGTTGTCGTCCAGCCGAAGCGAATGAATCGTCACGTCAAGATCGTTGGGCTCGAAGAACAGGATCGAAACGTCCTCAGCCCTCAAGTCGGTCTTCTTGTCGCGTATGTCCATGCGTGCTCGGTCGATCAGATGATCGCTATGGTTCTCGACGATCAATTGCATCGAGCTTGCAGTCGAACAGAACAGCGTTCCAAGCGCCGCCTGCGCAGGTGATGTAGATGGACTTCGGGTTGCTGCAACAGGCAGATGTACGGTGCGTCATCACGCAATATATCGGTCATAATAGGAAGCGATTTGCTCACTTAATAGCCCACATCTATCAGGTTTGTAGCCGGCTTTTTGAGCTTTGTTATTCGGGCGTATTTCTTGACTTGTGCCTGAAACGGTGAGCCATCGCGCCTTGCAAGTGAATTCATAGATATTTCGTCAAACAATCCGGAATCCCGACCAAATGTCTCGATACGACGTTTCAGTTCTTGCCACTTTGATTTGTACGGCGAGATATTGCTTCGAGATAGGTCGGAATATACTCTCCTTCGGGATCGCGCGAACGTCTCATCGGGTCGTACGTTCGGCGAGGGCGAGATGGAATGCGCCCAGGTCGTACGGGTAGTCGTTGAAGTCAGGAACGGTCTCTATGGCAGCGAGATCCCAATGTGCCCGGATCAGCGCCAGGAAGGAAGTCTTTCCGGTGCTGTCTTTCGCCGACAAGCAGGGTGAGCGGCGCAAGTCGCGCTACCTGCTGCTCCCGGAAGCAGCGGTAGTTGCCGACCGTGATGAGATCAATGGTTGACGCCCGTGCCATTTTCTGGACTCTACCACGTTGAATGAGAGTGAGTGAGCAAGCATTGCCGGCTGCGGTGCAGGCGGTGATCCGCGACGTGCCGGACTTTCCGCGGCCGGGGATCATCTTCCGGGACATCACGCCGGTGTTCGGCCAGATCGACCTGCCGCTGCGCATCGCCGCCTGGATGGCCGCCGCCTTCGCGGCGGCTGCGGGCAACCACCGCATCGACGCCGTCGCCTGCGTGGAGGCGCGCGGCTTCATGCTCGGCCCGCTAGTAGCGCGCGAGCTGGGGGTAGGCCTGATTCCGGTGCGCAAGCCGGACAAGCTACCGCGCGAAACGCTGCGTCAGGACTACGAACTTGAGTACGGCACCGACTCGCTGGAGATGCACGCGGATGCCTGCGGCCCAGGGCAGCGGATCCTGCTGGTGGATGACGTGCTGGCCACCGGCGGCACTGCCACGGCGGCGTGCCGGTTGATCGAGCGTACCGGAGCCAGCGTCGCGGGTGCCGCGTTCCTGATCGAGCTGGACGGCCTGGACGGCGCGCAGCGGCTGCCGGTGTCCAGTCGCAGCCTGCTGGTGCTGCCGGCGTGAGCGACGCTCCCCGCGTGCCGCTGATCCTGATGCGGGTTGGCGGCATCATGGTGGCGGCGGGCATTGCATTGGCGTACTTGGCCTGGGCGCTTGCCTACTCGCGGGTGAGCCTGGCAGCGATCGCCATCCCGGTCGGCGTGGTGCTGCTGGGCGGTGTGCTGGTGTTCGTGATCGGTGCCGTGTCCGCGGCCGGTGCTCGCCAGGAGTAGCCTCGCGGACTTCAGCCGGCGGGCAGCTCGGATCCGTCCTGTCGCCGGTAGAGATCGGCGTACACGCCGTCTGCGGCCGTCAGCTCGTCGTGCGTGCCGCGCTCGGCGATCCCGTGGTCCTTGATCACGAACAGGCAGTCGGCGGCGCGCACCGTGCTCAGCCGGTGGGCGATGATGATGGCCGTGCGGCCCTGCAGGAGCCGCCGCAGCGCGGCCTGGATCACCGACTCGGTCACCACGTCCACGCTGGAGGTCGCCTCGTCCAGGACGATCAGGCGCGGGTCGGGCAGCAGCGCGCGGGCGATGGCGATGAGCTGGCGCTGACCCACCGAGATATTGGTGCCGAACTCCAGGATCTCGGTGTCGTAGCCGTCCGGCAGCCGCTCCACGAAGCGGTGCAGGCCGACCGCCTGGGCGGCTTCGACGACCGCTTCGTCGGAGGCCGCCGGAGCGCCGAAGCGGACGTTGTCTGCGATGGTGCCGGAAAACAGGAACGGATCCTGCGAGACCAGCGCCATCTGCTCGCGCAGCGTGCGCTGCTGCACCGACCGGACGTCGACGCCGTCGACCAGCACCTCACCGTCGGTGACGTCGTAGAAACGGGCGATCAGGTTGGCGATGGTGGTCTTGCCGGCGCCGGTCTCGCCGATCAGCGCCACGGTCTGACCCGCCTCGATGGTCAGGTCGACGTCCTCCAGCACGGGCTGATCGGGCTCGTAGGCGAAGGAGACGCCGCGCAGCTCGATGCGGCCGTCGATCCGCCGCATCGGCGGGGCGTCGGGGGCGTCGAGGATGCGCGGTTCCGTGTCCAGCAACTCCAGCACCTTCTCGCCGCCGGCCATCGCCGACTGCATGGAGGCGTAGAGCTGGCTGAGCTCCTGGATCGGCTGGAAGAAGCGGCTGACGTAGGCCAGGAAGGCGACGATCACGCCGATCGAGACCGCGTCCCGGCCGTGCGCCAGACCGCCGAAGAGCAACACCGCCGCCGTCGCCAGCAGCCCCAGAAACTCCACCGACGGCGTGAAGGCGATGGACAGGGAGAACGCCCGCAGCTGCGCATCGCGCGCGTCACGATTGCGCCGCTCGAACCGCTCGGCGGCCGCCGGCATCTGCGCGAACGCCCGGATCACGCGCATCCCGCCGATCGCCTCGGCCAGGTTGCCGACCATCGTGGCGATCGCCGTCCGCGTGGCGCGGAACGCCCGCCGCGCCAGGCGGGAGAAGATCAGCGTGGCGACCACCATCACCGGCACCACCGCGAACGTGGTGAGGGCCAGCTCCGTGTTCATGATCAGCATGGCCACGACGATGCCGATCAGGACCAGGGAATCGCCGATGATCTGCACAAGCCCCTGCGACAGCACCTCGTTGATGGTGGCGACGTCGTTGATCACCCGCGAGATGGTGACGCCGACCGGGTGCTCGGTGTGATAGCGCAGCGACAGCCGCTGCAGGTGGCGGAAGAGCTGCGCCCGCATCGTGGCCAGCATCCTCTGGCCGACCCACGACAGCAGGTAGGTCTGCAGCGCGTGCGCGGCGTAGGTGCCCAGGAACGTCAGGACCAGGAGGCCGGAGATCAGCGCCAGGCTCCGGAGGTCGCCGGAGGCGATGGCGTCGTCGATGGCTAGCTGGATCAGCCAGGGCGCCGCCAGGCTCAGCGCGGTGACCACCAGCATGGCGAGCGAGGCGGCGGCCATGTGCCTGCGATAGGGACGCAGGTAGGCCGTCAGGCGGCGGATCACGTGTGGATCGATCGCCCGGCCCTCGCCGCCGGCGAGCGCGGCCAGCGTGGATCTGGGTCCGCCGCCCATCGGTCCGGCGCCCGTCGAGAAAGTGCTCATCGGGGCGCTCCCCTCAGTGCATGAGCGGCCGCCGACAGGCGTCCGTCGCCGTCGCGCCCGGCTGGGGCGGGTAACGGTGCTGCGGTTCCGGCGGAGGCGAAGATGGCGGCATAGAGCGGCGAGCCTGCCAGCAATTCCTCATGGGTGCCGTAGGCGGCGATCCGGCCTTCCTCGAGCACGACCACCGCGTCCGCGTCCTTGCAGGTGCTGGCGCGCTGAGCGATGACGATCATGGTGCGAGCGCCGGCGGAGTCGCGCAGCGCCGACAGGATCCGGCCCTCGGTGCGGGCGTCGACGCTGGAGGTGGCGTCGTCGAGGATGAGGATGCGCGGATCGGTCAGCAGCGCGCGGGCGATGGCGATGCGCTGCTTCTGCCCCCCGGACAGGGTGACGCCGCGTTCGCCCACCGGCGTGTCGTAGCCCTCGGGCAGTCCCTCGATGAAGCTGCGGATCTGCGCCGCCTCCGCCGCCGCGGAGATCTCCACTTGCGAGGCGTCGGGCCGGCCGAAGGCGATGTTCTCGCCGATGGTGGCCGCGAACAGCACCGTGTCCTGCAGCACGACGCCGATCTGCGAGCGCAGCGATGCCATCGCCACCCCGCGGATGTCGATGTCGTCTATCTCGATCACGCCGCGGGTCGGGTCGTACAGGCGCAGCAGCAGCGAGATCAGGGTCGTCTTTCCCGAACCGGTGGCGCCGAGCACCGCCAGCCTGCTCCCGGCGGGGATGGTCAGATCAATGTCGGAGAGCGCCTCGGGCCCATCCTCCCCGCCGAACGAGAAGCCGACGTCCCGGAACCGGACCCCGCCCCGGCCGCGCGGCAACGGCCCGGCGTCCGGGGCCTCCGGGATGGCATCCGGCGCGTCCAGGATCTCCGCGACGCGTTCGGCGGACGCCAGCCCCTGCACCATCATCGGCAGCATGGCCCCGACCCGGCGCACCGGCGCGAAAAGCTGCGTGAGGTAGGTCGTGAACGCCACCAGCAGCCCCAGGCTCTCGCCGCGCACGACCATCAGGCCGCCGATGCCCACGACCACCACCAGGCCCAGGTTGGCGATCAGCGACAGGAGCGGCGTGTGTATGGCCTTCAGCTTGGCGTTGAGAGCCGAGATCACGAACCAGCGATCGACCTGCCGCTGGAACCGCACGGTCTCCCGCTGCTCCTGCGCGAACGCCTTGACCAGCCGCGCGCCCTGCAGGTTCTGCTCCAACGCCGACGTCATCACGCCGAGCTGCTGCTGCAGCCGGGACGCCAGCGGCCGCTGCTGCTTGCCGAATATGAACGCCTGTATCGCCAGGAACGGCACGGGGATCAGCGACGCGGCGCCGAGCACCGGATTCATCGCGACCATGAACGCCAGCGTCCCCGCGAACAGCACCGCCGCGTCGAGGACGCGCAGCAGCGCCTTGCTGACCACGAACCGGAGGCGCTCCACATCCTGGATCGCGCGCTGCAGGACCTGACCGGTCTCCATCCGCTCGATGAAGGCGATGTCCACCACGCCGAGCCTGAGGAACAGCTCGTTGCGCAGGTCGTAGGAGAGCCGCTGGGCGGCCATCTCGGCTAGTTGGCCCTGCAGGAATCCGAACACCGCGCGCGCGCCCGCCAGGGCGACCAGCACGATGACCGAGCGGATCAGCACCGACCGGTCGCCGGCGATGATCCCGTAGTCGACGATCCAGCGGACGAACACCGGGATGACGAGCAGGGCGGCGGTGTGCGCGGTCATCGCGGCGTACGCCCCCGCCATGAGCGGTCGGTAGGGGCGCAGGTAACGGAAGAATCGGCCGAACAGGCTCGCCAAGCCGACAGTATACCAACTGCGCCGTGCTCGGCTACCGAGCCGCCGGCTACCGCCCTGCCGGTTGAGGACGCCGCTACGGGCTACGGGGCGCAGGCGCAGGGCAGCTCCTGCTTCAACTCAACCGTACGCCGATCCCAACCCCATCGCGCGGCGCCACGCCGCCACCTGGCCCAGATGGTGCCCTTCGTGCATGGTCATCAGCGCGACGGCGAAGTCCCCAACGGTGGGGAAGCGCTCGCGAAGACGGGGCGGGGTCGGCTGCTGCAGGCGTTCGGCATCGACCGCTGCCATCGCTTCGGACACGCGCTCGTGCTGCGCGCGGAGCTGTTCGAGGAGCTCCACCTTGCCGGGAAAGTCGGCGGCGTTCCCGCTGGGGATCGACCCCATGCGGCACGCCTCCTTCCATGTGTCCGGAAAAGTAGACGGGAGTCCAAGCATGCCGGCCAACGCGTCGGAGGTGACGCCCAGATGGCCCAGCGTCCACGCCGGGTGATTGATGACTCCCGACGGCTGAGCGACCATCTGCTCGTCCGTGAGGTCGTCGACGAGCAGCTCGGCTCGGTTGAGGTTCTTGCCGTAGACGAACAACAGATGCTGGATCATTGAGCTCTCCCTGAGCCCCGGCAGCCCCTGGCAACGCCGGGCACGAAATAGGACCGGCGCACTATAGCGCCGACGAACCAGGGCCCACCATCCCGCGGCCGTGTGGGGTACGCTCTCCGTTCATGGCACACACACGAATCGGGTTGCTGCATCCGGGCCAGATGGGCTCCGCGGTGGGACGCGCCCTGGTCGAAGCCGGGCACCGGGTCCTGTGGGTCTCCGCGGATCGGTCGCCGGAGTCACGCGAGCGCGCGGCGGAGGCCGGGCTGGACGACGCTGCCACCCTTGAGGCGCTGGCTGAGCAGGCTGAGGTGATCCTGTCGATCTGTCCCCCGCACGCTGCGGCCGAGGTCGCCGGACAGGTGGCCGCCTGCGGGTTCACCGGTGTCTACGCCGACTGCAACGCCATCTCGCCCGGCCGCACCCGCGCCGTCGAGACGACGATCGCCGGCGCCGGCGCGACCTACGTCGACGGCGGTATCGTCGGCGGTCCTCCGACCGACGGACCGCCGCGCACGTGGCTCTACCTGTCGGGCGCTGCCGCGGCACAGGTAGCCGCCTGCTTTCCGCGCGACGCCCTGCACGCGGTGGTCCTCTCCGACCGCATCGGCGCGGCATCCGCTCTGAAGATGTGCTACGCGGCCAACACCAAGGGCGCCTCCGCACTGTTCGCGGCGATCCTGGCGCTGGCCGAGCAGGAAGGAGTTCGGGCCGCGTTGGAACGGCAGTGGGGAGACGATCTGACCGCTTCCGCGTACAAGCGCGCCGCCGACAGCGCCCTCAAGGCGTGGCGGTTCGTGGGCGAGATGCACGAGATCGCGGCGACCTTCGCGGAGTCCGGCCTGCCCGGCGGGTTTCACGCGGCGGCCGCGGAGATCTACGAGCGCCTGGCCCCGTTCAAGGGCCGCACCGAGCCGCCGGAGCTGGGCGACGTGCTCGACAGCCTGCAGCGGCCGTGAGCCTGACCGTGCTTGGCGACGCCCCTGTGTCGCCCAACCTGGCGGCCGCCGACCGCAGTTCGGTGTGCGCGTACCCGGTCGCGACCCGGTTGGCCGACGGCACGGTGTGCGCCCTCTACCGGCAAGGGTGCGACAAACACGGCGCCGACGGCCGGTTCCTGATGCAGCGCTCCGCCGACCGTGGTGCGATCTGGAGCGAACTCGTCGTGGTGCTGGACCGTGGCGGCCGGGTAATCGGCTCGCCCGCCGCGGACGGCCCCGCGCGCGTGCCGTCGATGGCCGGCCTGCTGCAGACGAGCAGCGGCGCGCTGGTCGCCAACTTCGGCGTGGTCGAGGGCTTGAGCGAGGGGACCTACATGTTCGCGGACGAAGCGCGCGATCTGCCCGTCCGCACGCTGCTCACCCGCAGCGAGGACGGCGGCACCACTTGGGCGGCGGCGGAAGTGTTGGACGACGCGCCGGCCGGTTCCTGTCCTGGCACCAAGCCGTTCCAGCGGTCAGCGGGGACGATCTGCATGCCGCTGGAGGTCGCCGGGGCGGTTCCGGGAGTGCCGGGCACGACGGCCGGAGCTTCGGGGGATTCGTCCGTTGCGCGGTCGACGACAGCGGGACTCTCGCTTGGTGCGACGGGCACTGCACGCAGCTCGACGACGGGCGCATCCTGCTGCTCCTGTGGACGTTCCGGGCTTCTGACGAGACGACGATCGACGTACACCGCTGCCATTCCGAGGACGGCGGGCGCACCTGGAGCAGACCGCTACCCACCGGCCTCGAAGGGCAGGTGACGGCTCCGCTCGCGCTGCCGGGCGGACCCGTAGTGGCCGCCAGCAATCGGCGCGTTACGCCGGACGGCATCCTGATCCACGTCTCCCACGACGGGGGCGACACCTGGGATCAGGATGCCTCGGTACGGATGTGGGACGCGGCCGCCGAACGCACCGTGGCCGAGCCGGAGAGCGAAGCCAGCGTGCGCCATGGCGCAGGTATCTGGGCTGCGCTCGGCGGGTTCACCTTCGGCACACCGGACCTGACGCTGCTCGACGACGGCACCGTGCTGTTGGTTCACTACGCGACCGTCGAGGGCGTGACGCACGTACGCGCAGTCCGCTTCCGCTTCGATGGCTAGGGTCCGAACGGTGACCGGCGGCGTGGACGCCCGTGACCTGGGCGTGGTCCTGCCCCACGAGCACCTGATCCACAGCGTCTCCGTCCACTCCGGCCGGGCCGACAACACCTGCCTGGACGTGGAGCTGGCCGCCGCCGAATGCCGGCGCTTCCGCGAGGCGGGCGGAGGGGCGATCTGCGACGTCACGCCCCTCGGGCTGGGGCGCGACGTGGCGGCGCTGCGTGCCGTGAGCCAGGCATCCGGGGTGCCGGTCGTCTCCGCGCTCGGGCTCTACGACACCTGGACGCAGCCCGACGAGGTGCGCGGCCGTCCTGCCCGCGTGGTCGCCGACTACCTGGAGCGGGGTGTCGAAGGGTGCGGCCTGATCGGCGAGATCGCCAGCCACAACGAATCCGGCCACGCCAACTGGCGGCGCTACACGCTTTACGCGTCGGAGCGCGACCTGTTCGCCGGCGCGGCGCACGCGCAGCGGCGCACCGGACTGGCGGTCACCACTCACGCCAGCCTGGGACGGGGAGGGGTCGCGCAGGCGCGCTGGCTGGTTGACTCCGGCGCGGATCCGGCCCGGGTGATCATCGGCCACTGCGACGCACACCTGCACGACGAAGATGCGCTGGACCTGGACTACTACGATGCTCTGCTGGCGCTCGGAGTGTATCTGGAGTTCGACATGTTCGGCTGGGAGGAGCTGGCACCCGACGAGCTCCGTGCCCGGCGGATCGCGACGCTCTGCGCTGCCGGCCACGCCGGCCGGTTGCTGGTGTCCACCGACACTTGCCGCCGTTCCCAGCTTCATCGGTTCGGCGGGCGCGGCTTCGACTACCTGTTCGCAAGTGTCATCCCCGCTCTCCGCGCCGCCGGCGTCAGCCAAACCGACATCGACACGATGACCCGAGACAACCCCGCCCTCCTGCTTGCCGTTCGCTGACCGAGACGGCTTGCCGAAGCCAGGATTATGGACGGGACCGGCACTTGCTGACGGAGATATTTACGGTGACTCGCGCTTCGGCGCCTGCGGCCAGCAGAGGAAGGGGCGACGCGTCGCGCCAGACTGGGTCCGCAAGGCGGGAAAAGCCGTCCAGTCCGGCGGTCCACGGCTCGACGCAGACGAAGGGCGCCGCCCGCGGTGAGTAGATCACGAGCTGCGTGATCGCTCCGTCGTAGCCGACCGCGATGCGCCGGCCGGCGCCGCGATCGGTGAGCACCGCCTCCGCGCCGCTCAGGTCCGTGAACACGTTGTCGTAGCTCGTCTCTGGGGCGAGGCGGAACGCTTCGGCCAGCGCTCGCGTGGCTCCGGACGGGACCAGCATCTCGGGGTCCAGCTCGACGGCCCGGGAGGCGGGCAGGGCGAGCGACACCCCATCGCGGCCGGGGTTGGAGATCGCCAGGTACGGGTGCGCACCGAACGCGTAGGGTGCGGGAGTGTCGCTCAGGTTGCGCACGCACAGCTCGATCTCCACCCGGCGTGCCGTCAGGGACAGCTCCAGGCGCAGCGCGACCGGCCACGGATAGCTCGCCCGCATCAACGCATCGGTGACCTCGACGGCATAGATCAGGGTGACGTATTCCGCTGACCGGTCGACCTGCGGCGGGCCGATCCGGCAGCGGTCCAGGAACCCGTGAATGGGCATCGACAGCGGCGCCTCATGACCGGCGAGCCGGTAGCCGTCAGCCGCCGGCGGCTCGACCGAACGGTCCCAGGTCCTGCCCACCGCCGGGAACAGCAGCGGATTGCCGCCGGCGTAGGGGAGCCCCCGCTCCGGGAAGCCGCCGGGCCGATGGAACACGTCGCGGCCGTCCACCACCCAGGAGAACACGTTGCAGCCCAGCTCCCGCGCGATGGCGAACTCGGAGCCGCCGACCGTGAAGCGGTCGATCATGCCCCGCCCCCCTGCACCGGGGGCCGGTTGCCGGCCGCGGACCTCCTCGCTACAACCATCCCCATGCGTACCGTTCCCGAATCGCGGAAGTACATCATCGCCGACCACAATACCGCCACGACCGCCGATCTGCCGCCCTGCCCGAACCCGCTCGGGTGGTACCACTCGGTCGCCGGCATCAAGAACACCGGCGACGGCCTGGTCGCCACCTACCGGCTGTCCGACTCGCACACGGCGGTGTACACGCACATCATGGCCGCCCGCTCCCGCGACGGCGGCCGGACGTGGTCGGAGCACCGCTCCATCTCGGACCGCAACGTCTGGGAGCACCACGCCTGCTGGGTCGCCCCGCAGCTCAGCCGCCTGTCCGACGGGCGGCTGGTGATCGTCTGCGACGAGGGGCAACGCACCAGCGGCACCGACTGGCCGATGCTGACCCGCTGGCAGCAGCGGCCGCCGCGCGGCATGGCCAACTACCTGTTCTGGAGCGACGACCACGGGGCCACCTGGAGCGATCCGGTGCGGATCGACGACGTCGGCGGCGAGCCCGGTTACATCACCGAGCTGGCCGATGGAACGCTGCTGTACACGCGGACCGAGTCCAAGCGGTTCGCCGCGATGGAGGATCCGCCCGAGCCCTGGAACGACATCTACTACCGCAACCAGGCCGTCATCTCCACCGACGGAGGCCGCACCTGGGCACCCGGCGGGCTGGTGACCGATGCTCCGTACCACGGCGACGCCGAGGTCGGCACCGTGGAGGTCGAGCCCGGGCACCTGCTGGCGGTGACCCGCATCGGCTTCTCCGGCGGCAAGCTGGGCCAGCCCAGCCGCTTCGTCCGCAGCTACGACGGCGGCCGCACTTGGCAGACCCCGGAGCTGTCGCCGATCTACGGGCAGCGCACCGTGGTCCGCGCGCTGCGCTCGGGCAAGCTGCTGTGCACCTACCGCCACCGCTGGGGCACGCCGGCGAGCTGCGCGTTCATGTGGGACCCGGGCGAGGAGCTCGGCTTCCAGCCGACCTCCTACCTCTGCGATCGTGACCGCTGCGGCCTGGAGGACGGCGTGATGGTGTGCCGCACCGAGAGCGGCCGGCAGCACGAGGTCGAATTCTCACTGTACCCGGCCATGACCTCGAAGGCCGAGGTTTCGCTGGAGGTCGAGCTGAGCCGGGAGCGCGGCGGCGGCGCCGTGCTGCTGTCGGCCGGCTTCGGCGTGCGCGTCGAGGACGGCTGCGTGCGGCTGGTGCAGTTCGCGACGAAACGGCACGAGACCGGCTCCCTGGAGGACGCGACCCCGTGGCAGGGCCGCGGCGCCAGCCACTGCGAGATGGACACCGGCGGCTTCCACCGCTACCGCCTGGAGCGCACCCCCGACGCCTGCCGCCTGCTGGTGGACGGTCAGGTCGCCCTGGCCAGCGACGACCCTGACCTGCGGCAGCGCGTGGTCCGCTTCGGCTCCGGAGGCTCGCTGACCTCCCGCTGGCGCAACGCGAGCGCGCGCGTGCACAACCCCGACGACTACTCGATCGACTGGTCCTGGGACAGCGCGACCGGGTTTCCCGATCAGTTCGAGCGCGACCGCGTGGTGGTCCTCGACTACACCTCCGACTCGGGATACAGCGACTGGACCCAGGCCGACGACGGCACCATCGTCGTGGCCGACTACTCCAGCGCCGATTTCCGGACCATCAACACCGGCGGACCGCAGCCGGTGCTGAAGGCCTTTCACCTGACCGCTGAGGACCTGGCTCCGGCCGGATGAGCGCCCGCACGGCGAGCGAATCGCACTACGACACCGTCATCGTCGGCGCCGGTGCGGCCGGGTCGGTGCTCGCCGCCCGGCTGAGCCGCGACGACCGGCGCCGGCTGCTGCTCGTCGAGGCCGGTCCCGACTTCCCGGCCGGGAACCTGCCGCAGGAGATCCGCTACGGCTGGGGCCGCCACCGCGACGCCTGGGCGCTGGCCTTCGGGTACGAGACGAGGTTCGGCTGGGGCTACCGGGCGCGCGCCACCCGCCACCAGCCGGACATGTTCGTGCCGCGCGGCAGGATCGTCGGCGGGTCGAGCGCCGTCAACGCGCTGATCTTCCTGCGCGGCGTGCCGGAGGACTACGACGGCTGGGCGGAGGCGGGCTGTCCCGGCTGGAGCTTCGACGAGGTGCTGCCCAGCCTGCGCCGCGTCGAGACCGACCACGACTTCCGCGACCCGTACCACGGCAGCGACGGACCGATCCCCGTGCGCCGCTTCCCGCAGGCGGAGTTGCGCCCGGAGCAGCAGGCGTTCCTCGACGCCTGCCGCGATGCCGGCTACGACGCCTGCCCGGACCACAACGCGCCGCAGTCGACCGGGTTCGGCCCGCTGCCGTTCAACAGCATCGGCGGCGTCCGCTGGAGCGCCGCCATGGGCTACCTGGCCCCGGTCCGCGGCCGATCCACCCTGACCATCCTGCCGGACAGCCTGATCCACCGTCTGCTGATCGAGCGCGGACGGGCGACAGGGGTCGTGCTGCGGGGGCCGGGAGCAGGCGAGGGCGAGCTGCAGGCCGTGTACGGCGACGAGATCGTCGTGGCCGCCGGCGCGATCGGCACGCCGCACCTGCTGCTCCGCTCCGGCATCGGCCCGGCCGACCACCTGCGCCAGGTCGGGGTGCCGGTCGTCTGCGACCTGCGCGGGGTCGGCGCCAACCTGCGCGACCACCCGCAGGTGTCGGTCACCGCCCGCACCCCGGAATCCTACCGCCACGACGACACGGCGCCGCGGCTGCAGACCGCGCTGCGCTACACGGCCGCGGGGTCGCCGCTGCGCAACGACATGATCCTGCTGCCGACCGGGTGGGCCAAGACGGAGGGATACTTCCCGCGCTCGCGATCGGCGGCGATCGGCTTCCACCTGGTGCCCGCGCTCTACCTTGCCGCCTCCGCCGGCAGCGTCCGCCTGCGTTCGCCGCGCGCCGAGGATCCCCCGGAGCTGGACTACAACCTGCTCGGCGCGCCCGTGGACCGGGAGCGGATGCGGGAAGGGGTCCGCATCGCGATCGACCTGCTGCGGCGCCCGAGCTTCCAGCCGCTGGTGGACGAGGTGATCCATCCCACCCCTGCCGAGCTGGCGAGCGACGCGGCCCTGGACGACTGGCTCCTGCGCACTACGGCCACCAGCCACCACGTCTCGTCGACCTGCCGCATGGGAGCTGCCGACGACCCGAATAGTGTCGTCGACCGGGAAGGCCGCGTGTACGGCGTCGACCGGCTGCGGATCGCGGATGCATCCATCATGCCCGACTGCGTGCGGGCCAACACCAACTGCACGTCGATGGCGATCGGCGAACGGATCGCCGATTTCATGCTGAGATAGGTCCTCGATCGGGAATACTTGGTAAAACAGGTGGCGGCCGAGCCGGGACCGTCTGCGGGCTCCTTTCGCGTTCCGTGGCCCTATGCCCGCCGCCTCATCGCAGTCCGACGCGTCCGACGGAACGAACGCCGTATTCGCCTCGTGGCGTTCGTGACGGCAGCCATGTGAACAGGCGACACTCAGCGGAGATGCCCTTCTTCAACACTACGGGGCCGGTCGTCGCCGCCGATCACTACTGCATCCCGCCGCTGCAGCGCGTGAACCTGGAAGAGGTGCTGGCGCTGATCCGGGACAAGCGCTACTTCGTGCTGCACGCACCGCGGCAGACCGGCAAGACCTCCGCCCTGTTGGCGCTGCGCGACCTGTTGAACGGGGGGTCCGTGGGCGCCTACCGCTGCGTGTACGTGAACGTGGAGTCCGGCCAGACGGCACGCGAGAACGTGGAGCGGGGCATGCGAGCCATCCTTGGATCGCTGGGGACGCGGACGCGCCGGACCCTGGGGGACGAGTCCCTGGCGCGCCTCTGGCCCGACGTCCTGACCACGTTCGGCCTGGAGGGGGCGCTGCAGGAAGTGCTAGTGCGCTGGGCGGAGGCCGACCCCACGCCAACGGTGCTCATGATCGACGAGATCGACACGCAGGACGGCGACACGCTGATCGCCGTCCTGCGCCAGTTGCGCGCCGGGTACGACGAGCGTCCGGACGGCTTCCCGCAGAGCGTGATCCTGTGCGGCGTCCGCGACGTGCGTGACTACCGCATCCGTTCCTCCGCAGAAAACACGGTCATCACCGGCGGCAGCGCGTTCAACGTCAAGGCGGCGTCATTGCGCATCGGCGACTTCTCGGAGACGGACGGCATCTGGTCGCGCAACACACCGCCGAGACCGGACAGCCGTTCGCCGAAGCGGCGTTGCAGGAGGCATGGGCGCTGACCTCCGGCCAGCCGTGGCTGGTCAACGCCCTGGCCCAGGAGGCGTGTTTCGCCGACGCAGCGGGCCGTGACCGCAGCCGGGTCATCACGGCCGAGGCGATCCACGCCGCCCGCGAGCGGATCATCCTGCGTCGCGAGACCCATCTCGACCAGCTCACCGACAAGCTGCAGGAGGAACGCGTCAAGCGGGTGATCGCCCCGTTGCTGAGCGGCAGCGACGCGGCCGAAACCATCCGCCCGGACGACCTTCAGTACGTTCGCGACCTGGGACTGGTGGCGCGCGATACGCCGGTGCGCATCGCCAACCCCATCTACCGCGAGGTGATCCCGCGCGACCTCACCTGGACCACGCAGGAGTACCTGCCGCACGACCCTGCCTGGTACGTGGATACCGACGACGCCTTGAACCTCACCGGACTGCTGACCGCCTTCCAGGGGTTCTTCCGCGAGCACTGGAACTTCCTGCATCGCCGCCGAGGAGTTGCATCACCGGCGCTCGTTCGATCTGGACTTCCACACGCGCCAGGCGATGGCAGACACTCGTCCGATATTCGAGGGCCGCTTCCAGGTCCTGCAGGTTCCGGACGAGTTCGGGTCCGCGTTTCGGGGGGTGCTGACGCTCGACTCGGGGGAGAAGATCACCCTGGAAGTGCTCTCCAACTTTCAGGATACGGATCCTTCCGAGCTGGTCGCTGCTACGCTGGCGCCGGCGTTCCGCAGGATTACCCTGCGCCGCTATGTGGAGGACAAGGTACAGTGCCTCGTAGAGCGTGCCGAGGCGCGCGACCTGGTCGATCTTCGCGCCACGCTGACCCTTCGCCCCGAGCTCGAAGGTTTCATTCGCCAAGTGGTCGCAGGCCAGGATGCCCTGCTGCTCTCGGAACGGCTGCTGGCGTGGGATGACGGTGGCATCCGGCAGGATCTCTCGTCGTACGAGGATGTCGATCCGCGGCATGCTTCCGCCATGAGAGACCTGCTGCTGTCCTGGCTGAAGGAGGCAAACCGTTGAAGCGGTCGTTGCCTTATGTCGAACGGGCTTCGACGGCAGACGTGCGGCGGCGTGACGGCACCGTTCTCCGTGTCCCCGTGATCACGGGCATTCTCAAGCACCTCCCGCAGGACCGGCTCCCGATCCTCCTACGCAGGCCCGAAGTGCTCCGCAAGTACACGCGCGAAGCGCTGCGTGTTGCCGGATGGTCGTTGCTCCGCCGGTTTACGCGCGACTGGCTGCTTGAGAATCTGCCGGATGCAGACGTTCGACCGAGCCGAGCCGCCGCGATCCGGTTTCTCCTTTCCTGAGAGCGGCGACCGACATCGGCCGACCGACCACCTGCGCGCGGAACGAACTTGGTAAACCAGGTAACCGACCGCGAGGTGCGGTTCTGGGCGCTCCTTGGCGTTTCCGGCGCTCGTTCAGGCGCAGTCGGGATGGCCTTCGGTCCAGCGGCCGAACGGCACGTCGGTCTGCCCGCCCTGGTTGATGGTGGCCATGCGCGACCGTGCCTGCTCCCAGCTCGCCCGCCACTGATCGCCGTCGCGCAGCTCCAGGTGCGAGGCCTTGCGGCTGCGCGCGACGAAGCCGGGAAACGCCTCGCGGCCGGTGTGCTGGCCGATCGGATTGTAGCGCAGGTCGAAGCTCCACCGGACCTCCTCGCTGACGTTGGCCAGCGAGCCGTGCACGGTCTGCTTGTGGAAGCAGATCAGGTCGCCGCGCCTGGTGGGCAGGGGAATGGTCTTCTCCGTCTCGAACAGCTTCTCGGGGATGCTCCTCGCGCCCGGGCCGGGGTGGTTCAGACAGTGCGTCAACAGGCCGTTGCGGTGGCTGCCGGGCACCACCTTGAGGCAGCCCATCTCCACCGGCGTGTCGGTGAGGCTGAACCAGACGGTGAGCATGTCGGTCTCGTCCGCATCCTCGGTGACCACGCCGTTGTCCTGGTGCCACTCGGTGGCGGCGAGCACGGCTTTGCCGTTGTGTTTCGGCAGGTACTGCTCCGGCGGCTTGATGCGCACGTGCTGCACGGGGTTGGAGTAGATCTCCGGGCCGATCAGCGATTCGATCACGTCCAGGACCGGCTCCGCCGTCAGGGCGTCGAGCACCGCCTGGCCGGCCCAGAACGGCGTCTTCTCGGTCACGTCACTGAACGGCAGCGAGAAGTCGAAGTACTGGGCGTGCGCGCGGCCGGTCTCCGCGTAGATCCGCGTCACCCGCTTGTCGAACGGCAGGTCCGCGAAGGTGGAGTCGATCTCGCCGTCGCGGTACAACTCGTCGGCCAGGTTGTCGAGCACGCCTGCGTACTCGTGGATCACCGGGTCGAGATAGCGCTCCGGCGGAATGACGTCCTCCACCAGCAGGTAGCCGTCGGCGTGGAACCGTTCGATCTGCTGCGCTGTCAGCATGCCAAAACCTCCTCGGCAAGGGTCGTCCTTGGTCGAACCGTCCACGATCATGTGACGCCGAACGGCGTTGCGCAACCGTCGCCGCCGGCCGAACCTTGACCGCCATCCGCGGCCACCCGACAAGGCCGCTCGGTTCCCGGCGTATGTGCTCGCGTGGCGACGCGCAACTCCGACCGAGACGACGCTACGCGGCGACTATGCACCGCCGAAGACGAGTTTCCGAACGGAGGAGTGCGATGAGAACAAGCCACTCGCCCTCGTACTGGCCCTGGCCCCTGGCCGTACCGACCCTGCTGGTCGCCGCGCCGACCGAGGAGGCAGCCGGCGCCTTGCCCGCCGACTTCGACCCTCAGAAGCCCTGGGAGGCGTTCAAGGACGAGCCGATCACCGTCAACATCTGGGTGGACGGCGGCTGGCCGTTTCCCGAGGTGACCGACAACCCGGACAGTTGACTGCGCCAGAGATGCGCGAGGACACCGGGGTCACCGTCGACCTGCGGCCCGGCGCCGGCTGGGGGCCGGAAGGGCTGAACCTGTTCATCGCCTCCGGCGAGTACCCGGACATCAAGAACACGCTGCGCGCGGCCGCCTACGTCGCCTACCTGATGTCCGAGTACTTCCAGTAGCTGCAGCAGTTCGGCGAGGAGGGCGTCCATCACGACATCGTGGACGGGTGGCCGGCGATGAAGCCTGCGATCCAGGAAGAGTACCGTGCCGACCGGACCGTGGCCGGTCTCAAGTACAACTTCAACCTCTGGCACGGCGCGTTCCGCGACGACTTCTGGGCGATGGTGAAGCGGCAGCAGGAGCAGAAGTCGATGGTGGAGGCGCTGAACGTCATACAGCCGGCGCTGGAGAACTTCCAGGACACGTCGGTGTCCGCGGAGGCAGCCCCGGTCAACTACGAGACCGACTCGGAGGAGCTGAAGATCTACTCGGCGATCCGCGAGGTGCTCGGCGACGGCGTGACCCGGATCGTCCTGCAGTCAGATGACGTGGCAGGCGATTACGCGGCACTGCTTGCGCGGGTGGAGGAGCTGGGCGTCGGCGTCCTCAACGACCTCAACACCCAGCACATGATCGACTTCGATGCGCTGATCGAGAAGTACAACTACTGATCGGCCCATCGCTGAGCGGACCATTTCCGATCGCCCTGTCTCCGATCGACTGAGCGGGCCGGCGCTGGACGCCGGCCCGCTCTCATCCTCCGGGCGGCGCGCCGCGTGGTGGCGGCAATTCCACGCACAGCGCGACGTCCACCTCATGATCCTGCCGTGCCTGCTGCTGGTGATCGTCTTCAACTACCTGCCGCTGTACGGCATCCTGATCGCCTTCAAGCACTTCAACGTGTTCAAGGGCGTGCTCGGCAGCCCGTGGGCCAGGGACGGCGGGTTCGAGCACTTCATTGACTTCTTCCAGCGCCCGAACGTGGGCATCGTGCTCCGCAACACGGTCGCGATCGCGCTGCTGACTGGTATTCCTCTCCTTTCCGCCGGTCCTGTTCGCCATCTTCCTCAACGAGATCGGCAACCGGCCGTTCAAGCTGGTCACCCAGACGATCTCCTACCTGCCGCACTTCATCTCCTGGGTGGTGCTTGGCGGCATCATGATCACGTTCTTCCTGCGGACTCCCGACGCGCCGTTCAATCGGCTGCTGTTCGCGCTCGGTGCGATCGAGTCGCCCACCGACGTCCTGAACCGGCCGGGCTACGTGTGGCCGGTGTTCGTCCTGTCGCACCTGTGGAAGGAGGTCGGCTGGAGCGCGATCATCTACCTTGCGGTGATCGCCTCGATCGACGCCGAGCTCTACGAGGCGGCCGAGGTGGACGGCGGCGGCCGGCTGGTCAAGATGCTGAACATCACCTCGTCGGCATCGGCCTGGACCAGGGCCGCCACTCGTTCGCGACGGCCGTCGGGCTGATGAAGAACGTGGTCAACCTGCTCCTGCTGCTGTCGGCGAACTGGCTGAGCTGGCGGCTGACCGGCAAGGGGCTGTTCTGACGTGGCGTCGTTACGCGTCCCGTCCGCACGCGTGCGTACGCTGTCGCCGGTCGACGCGGCCTTCAACGTCGCCGTGTACGCCGGATTCGCGCTGTTCGCGCTGCTGGTCTTCTACCCGTTCTGGTTCGTGCTCATCAACTCGCTCAACGGCATGCTCGACTACGGCGTCTCCCTGTACCTGCCGCGGCTTGTGGTCGCGGCCGCCGTCGCAGGCGTAGACGACGTAGGAGCCGTCCTGCCGCACGCAGCAGCGCACAGTGAAGTCGGGGCTCACCGCCGGGTCGGGCCCCAGCTCCGCCACCCGTTCCAGCACCGCCCCGCGGAACCGGACGTGCCCCCATGTGTTGAAGACATCCTCGCGATCCATGAACAGCAGCTTCATCGGTGCCCGCCTTCATCGCGCGATCCGCGCGCCGTGATCGTTTTATGATTGCCGCATGGATGAATTGCAATCCGCGCCGTATCGGGATGCGGCGCGTCCCGTCGAGGAGCGGGTTTCGGACCTCCTGCAGCGCATGACGCTGGAAGAGAAGGTGATGCAGCTTCGCGCCGACATCGGCAGGCCGGACAAGCTCTACCGCCGGACCGATCGCGGCGTGGAGATGGGCGACAGCCTGATCGGACTCCTCTCGGACCCGCCTGTGGGCAACATCGGCCTGCTGCTGCGCGCCGACCCGTTCATCGGCATCGATCCGGAGGCCGCGCTCAGCCCGGAGGAATGCGCCGACCTGGTCAACCAGATACACCGCTTCGTGCGCGAGCACACGCGGCTGGGCATCCCGGTGACGATCGGCAACGACAACAGCCGCTGCCACGAGGGCATGCAGGCGACGATCTTCCCGGCGGTGCGCAACATGGGCTGCACCTGGGATCGGGACCTGAACCGCCGCGTTGCCGCTGCCATCGCCGCCGAGTCGCGCAGCCGCGGCGAGACGTTGAATTTCGCGCCCGACCTGGACGTGATCCGCGACCCGCGCCTGGGCCGCAGCGAGGAGAACTACGGCGAGGACCCCTACCTGGTCGGCGAGCTGGGCGGCGTTCACTTCGTCCGCGGCCTGCAGGGCGACGACCTGCGCTCCGACCGCACCATGGCGGCGCTGCTGCGCTGCTACCCGGGCGCCGGCGACTTCGACGGCGGACTGGACTTCTCCGACACCAGCCGCGGCGCTCACGACATGGAGGAGGTGTCGCTGTGGCCGTGGCGCGAAGCGGTGCGCGCCGGCGCGCAGGCGATCATGGTCGAGTTCGCCACCTACGACCGGGTGCCGGCGGCGGCCAGCCGCCACCTCCTCACCGAGCTGCTCCGCGAGCGGTGGGGGTTCGACGGCTTCACCATGACCGACTCCTGGGCGGTGCGCTTCATCATCCAGTGCCGGGTCGCCGGCGACCCGGTCCAGGCCGCGGCCTTGGCGCTGCGCGCCGGCACCGACCAGGCATCGCCCGACGGCGTCATGGACGAACGGGACGACGGCGACGGGAGCACGGCGATGTACAGCGTGCTGCCGGAGGCACTCGACGCCGGGCTCATCGAGCAGGAGGACATCGACCGGGCCGTGCGCCGCGTGCTGCGCGTCAAGTTCCGGCTCGGGCTGTTCGACGATTCGTCGGTCGACCGCTCCCTTGCGGCGTCGGCGTCGCGCACGCCTGCCCACCTGGAGCTGGCGCACGAGACGGCGCGCGCCGGCATCGTGCTGCTCAAGAACGACCTCGGCACGCTGCCGCTCGGCGAAGGGGTGCGGACCGTCGCCGTGGTCGGCCCCAACGCCCACGACGAGATGGTGCAGCTCGGTGACCTCAGCCCACCGCACCCGCCGGAGACGGTCACGACCATCCTGCAGGGCCTGGAACGGCTGGCTCCGTCCGGCACGCACGTCCGTTACGCACGCGGCTGCGGCATCCGCTCTCTCGACCGGTCGGGGCTGGCGGAGGCCGTCGAGACCGCACGCGACGCCGACGTGGTGGTCGCGGTCGTGGGCGGCTCCAGCGCGGCCGAGCACGTGCAGGAGGACGGAGTGTGGAGCGGCCGCCGTACCTCGGAGTCCGACTGCGGGGAGAGCTCCGACCGCGCGACGCTCGACCTGCTGGGCCTGCAGCAGGAGTTGCTGGAAGCGCTGCATGAGACCGGGGTGCCGCTGGTGGTGGTGCTCGTGCACGGCCGGACCCTTACCATCGAATGGATCGCCGAGCACGCCGCCGCGATCGTCGACGCCGGCTACCCTGGCGAGGCGGGCGGCACGGCGGTGGCGGAGGTGCTCTACGGCCTCCACAACCCGGGCGGACGGGTCACCGTGTCGGTGCCGCGCCACGTGGGACAGGTCCCCGTCCACTACTACCGCTGGATCCGCGCGGGCCGGCACCCCTACGTCGACCTGCCGACCGGGCCGCGCTATCCGTTCGGCCACGGGCTGAGCTACACGCGGTTCGAGTACGCGAATCTGCGCGTCGAGCCGGCCGTCATCCCCCCGGAAGGGACGGCGACCGTGTCCGTGGACGTCACCAACGCCGGCGATGTCGCCGGCGACGAGGTGGTGCAGCTCTACATCCGCGACGAGGTGAGCTCGGTCGCGCGGCCGTACCGGCTGCTGCGCGGCTTCCAGCGCCTGCGCCTGGCCCCGGGCGAGACCGGCACGGCGCGCATGCCGCTCGGCCCCCACGAGCTGTCCTTCCACGGGCCCGACGGCGAGTGGATCGTCGAGCCGGGGGGCTTCGCGGTGATCATCGGCCGCGACGCCGAGCACGACCTGCTCACCGCCACGCTGACCGTGCGGGACGGGTAGGGAGGCCGCTCCCTACAGGCGGGCGTCGAGCTCGGGGAGCTTGAAGCGCATGCTGACGATCGACTGCCGCTCGGGCCCGGGCCGGTACTTGACATAGGTGGCGACCATGAAGGTGTCGTCGGGCAGCAGCTTGATCGACGAGTAGGAGCCGTCGTGGCCGGCGTGGCTGGTCAGCAGGCGCCCGTCGCGTGAGACCCGGTGCCGGTGGCGATCGCCGGTGAGGCCGAGCGGCAGCTCGCGCGGTTCCGACCAGGTTTCGCCCTCGTCGTCGGAGGTGATGTAGAGCGAGCGGCTGGTGTACTCCCAACGGCCGGTGTTGTCGCGCAGCAGGCAGAGGAGTTGGCGGCCGTCGGGCGATCGGATCAGCTCCGGCTCGCCGGGGATGCGCGGCGGGCAGTCCAGGGTGATGCGCCAGCGGCTCCAGGTCAGCCCGCCGTCTGCGGAGATGCTCTGCGCGATGCGGTTGCCGACGTGGCCGCTCGGCGTCATCGGCTTGCGGTTGTTCGGGTCCTCGTCGCGGCGGATGTTGGTGATTCCCAGCAGGCGCGCGCCGCCCTCGATCGGCATGATCGAGCAGAACGGCATCACGCGCTCCAGCCCGTTGGAGGCCATCGGCGTCCAGGTACGGCCGTCGTCCTCCGAGTGCGCCTGGTGCATGGTGTTCTCCGGGCCGGCACGAAGCTGGCGGCCGGCGCGCCGCGCGAACACCAGCAGCCGAGCGGTGCCGGCAGGGTCGGTCAGCCGGTAGATGGTCGGGCAGTTCTGCACCGTCCCCCAGTTGTCCGGCACCGGCAGCAACCCGCTCCAGGTCAGGCCGCCGTCGGTACTCTTGGCGAGCGGCCCACAGCGGCCGCCGTGCTCGTAGCTGAAGGCGCAGAAATATGGTCCTGCCGTCCGGCATCAGCGCCGTGGTCGGGCTGCAGCAGTAGGTCTCCTCGGTTCCCGCGTCGATCATCACGTGTCGCTCGGACGCGCCGGACAGGTCGATCAGCGGCATCGGCAGGGCGGAGTCACTCATGGATCCATCTTTCCTCGTTGATAGCGGGTGACGTGGTCGTGAAAGGAGGTGGGCACCACGCTCGGGTCGGCGCTGCACACCGGGAAGGGCTGCAGCCGGCCTTCGGTCTCGCCGAATCCCGCAGGTAGTCGCGGGCCAGCCCGTCGGTCTCCGCAGCGCCGTTCGGCTCCGGCGTGGGCAGGTAACGCAGGTCCACGTTCCAGCGCACCGTGCGGGTGCGGTTCAGCTCGCTGCAGTGGTAGGTGAAGGTTGGAGAACACCGCCAGGTCGCCGCGGCGCAGCACCAGCGGCACCCACGCGGTGACGATGTGCAGCCGGTGCGTGGGGATGCGGGTGGCGCTGTTGAAGTACTCCGAGTGTTGCGTCGGTGACCCTCCTCACGCCTTGGGGTGTAGTTGAATCGGGGGAGCCTTCTCCGGAAGACTTCGAGGATTGCGTCAACGCAACGTCCACGGTACTGAGCGGCGTATCGACGGACGCCATGCCGTAAGCCCGTCCGTCAGTGCCACCCCGGACGCAGGCAGGCAGCGGCCCCGCGGCCGAGATCGCTCTCGGGCATGGTGGCAGATGCCGAAGGAGAGACGGTGGCTGCGGGACGAGGACGTCGGCCGTATCGGCGGGAGCGAGGCGACGGTGCCGGCGAGCGAGAAGGTGTTGAATGTGTTTGCTCGACGGGCAGTCCGGAGTGATGCGTCAGCGGACTCACGTGATGGGGTCGTCGGAACACGTCACTGGGGGCGGCCCGGCCGAGTGGCAGACTGCGAAGGCGAAACTTCGGGCGCCACCGGGCAGGTGGGTGGGAAGCTTGACAGCGGTCGGCAGACGCCGAAGCATGGGTGAGACATGTCGGAGACCGGCACGTCTCTGGTGTCCGGGTACGCGCTCGGCAAACGGGGATTCGTTGCCACCTTTCTGAAGTACAAGGAGCGTTATCTCCTCCTGGCTTTGGCGATAGTGCTGTTCTTCGTGTTCCGCTATGTGCCGATGGCCGGCCTCGTGCTGGCCTGGAAGAAATTCACCGTGTCAGGCGGATTGTTCGGCAGTCCGTGGGCCGGGTGGACCTGCTTCGAGCGGCTGTTCACCGCTCCCGACTTCCTTCGGGTGCTGCGCAATACGGTGTTCATCAACGTCGTGCTGCGCATGGGCATCGCCTTCTTCATGCCCATCCTGTTCGCGCTGCTGCTCAACGAAATCGTGAACATGCGGTTCAAGCGCGTGGTGCAGACCATCAGCTACCTGCCGCACTTTCTGTCATGGGTCGTGGTGGCCAGCCTGATCAGGCCGCTCACCTCGGCACAGGGACCGATGAACCTGCTGGCGGAGCTGGCCGGCATGGACACGCCCATCCTGTTCCTGCAGCGGCCGGGATGGTTCCTGGGCATCATACTGGTCTCGGACATCTGGAAAGGCATTGGATGGGGATCGATCATCTACCTGGCCGCGATCTCGAGCATCGACCCATCGCTCTACGAGTCTGCCGAGATCGATGGCGCGGGCCGTATCCAGAAGATGCGCTACATCACCGTGCCGTCGATCACGTTCGTCATCGTCATCATGTTCCTGCTCCAGCTCGGCAACGTGCTGGAGCTCGGCTTCGATCAGATCTTCAACCTCTACCATCCGCTCGTCTACGAGGTCGGTGACATCATCGGCACCTATATCTATCGCATGGGACTCCAGGACTTCCGCTACAGCTTCGCGACCGCGGCGGGACTGTTCCAGAACGTGGTCGGCCTGATCGCGCTGGTCGGGGCGAACTGGTTCGTCAAGAGGCTGGGGCACGCGGGGAGCTATACCCTGACATGAGTGATGCCGCCGCCACGCCCGGGGCTTTCGCGCGGCTGACCGCGAGCCGGTCAGGGAAGCGGACGCTCGCGGACCGGTTGCTTGTGGCCGTCATCCACGTGGGGATGGTGGCGTTCGCCCTGTCGATCGTCTATCCCTTCTGGTACCTGCTCGTCGACTCGTTCAACACGCCGGAAGCATCCATCCTGGACCGGGTGAAGCTCTGGCCCCGCGACATGACGCTCGAGAACTACGGAAAGGTGTTCGAGAGCGGGATCATCGGCACGGCCTACCTCAACTCGCTGTACAAGGCGATCGTCGGCACCGGGTCGATCCTGCTGGTGAGCTTCATCGCCGCCTTCGGCTTGGCGGACCGAACATTGCCCGGCATCAAGATCATCACATTCTTCATGATCTTCACGATGTTCTTCTCGGGCGGCCTGATGCCGACCTATCTCTGGTACAAGCAACTCGGGCTGCTCAACTCGCGGCTGGTATGGTTCCTTCCCGCGCTGGCAAACGCCTTCTACATCATCATCATGCGCAACTTCTTCCGCGAGATTCCGGCCGAGCTCACCGAGAGCGCGACGATCGACGGCGCGACGCTGACGGACGTGCTGTTTCGCATCGTCGTCCCGCTGTCCGCGCCGGTCGTGGCGACGGTGGCCCTATGGGCGGCGGTGGCGCACTGGAACGAATGGTTCTTTCCGCTGATATTCACGCCCGAGAAGGACAAGACCCTCCTGCAGGTGCTGCTCCGCCGCGTCCTGGTGGAGAACCAGACCTCGGAGCTCGAACTGTTCGAGGAGCGCGAGGTGCGCAACATCACCGCGGAAACCGTCAAGGCGGCCCTTCTGTTCATTTCCATCGGACCCATCATCGCGGTCTACCCGTTCATCCAGCGCTACTTCGTGAAAGGCATCATGCTGGGAGCGGTAAAGGGATGACTGCGGTGCGGTTCGGACCCATTCACGGCCATGCCACCCCGGGCTCGGGGTGTCGGCGCCCCGCAAGGGGCAATCCATTTTCCCGAGGAGGGACACGATGAGAAGCGCAGTGCGACTGTGTGCGCTGGCGACGCTGCTGATGGTGGCGGCCACGCCGGTGTTCGCGGAAGGCCAGGAAGAGCAGGCAGCGGAGGAGCGGCTCACGATCTCGATGATACCGTTCACCGCCCGCGGCACGACCCTGGCGCCCGATAGCTGGGTCGAGCTCTTCCTGGAAGAGCGGTACGATGTGGACCTGGAGCCCTGGTACGACATCGACGCGTACGATGGGGAAGCCAGGAACGTGCGGATCGCGGCAGGCGATATTCCCGATTACCTGTCGGTCTGGGCAAGGAACGCGTCCTGGATCGACGCGGGCATCGTCAGGTCGATCGCGCAGGACCTGATCATGGAGCACATGCCCGGATGGATGCAGCAGGTGGAGCACTACCTGGGCGACACGAAGTGGCGCACCACCGTCTACGACGGAACGAACTACCTCATTCCGTCGGCGATGTCGATGGCATCGACCGGGCAGGTGATGGGCCTTCGCGCCGACTGGATGCGAGCGGTCGGCGTGGAGCCGGAGCCGGTGGCGGACCGTGAGTTCTACCGTGGTCCGGACACGATCGAGGAGATCGAGGATCTGCTCCTCAAGTTCCGCAACGAGGATCCTGACGGAGACGGACAGAAGAACTCGTACGGCTACATGGTGTGGAAGAACGGGCCCAACATGGACAGCACGATCCTGCCCAACGTGTTCGGTTCATACGGCGTTCGCCTGTTCACGTGGGACGTGCGCGACGGCAAGGGCTATTACTCCATGGTCGACCCGAATTACCGGGAAGCCCTCAAGTTCGTCAACCGCTGGTGGGAGATGGAGATCATCCATCCCGATACGCCGACCGCCGTACGCGCCGACGTGATTCGGGCGATGGCGAACGACGAATTCGGCGCCTGGTCGGAGCTGGATGCCTGGATGTCCCAGTACGAAGCGGGACCGTGGGGTGCCCTGCGGGAAGCGCATCCCGACGTGGAGATCGTCTACACGATCACGCCCGTGGGCCCGACCGGAGGGCGCGGCACCTGGTACCGCGACCCGACCGGTTCGTCCGCCGGTTTCGGGATCGACGCCAGCGACGAAAAGGTCGTGAAGATCATGCAGATGCTGGAGGACATCTACGCGGACGCCGATGTCTACGCCGAGAACCACTATGGCGGCCGCGAGGGTGAGACGTGGGAGCTCGATGCGAACGGCTACCGGGTCTCCATTCCCGGCACCGGATCGGGCAAGGACAGCGCCACCGGAACGATGCTCGGCGTGCGCATGCTGACGATCATTCCGCAGATCGTGGAGCCGGTGGACAAAGTCTACATCAACCCGCCGCGCCACGCCCTGCAGACCTTCCTGCAGGACAACCAGACGGTCAACCCGGGCATCGGCTTCCGGCCGACGTGGTCGGAGGAGGAACGCTCCTTGGCGGCCAACGTGCGCACGATCGAGCACGAGTGGGGCTGGAAGGCGATCACCGGTCAGGTGGACATCGACGCCGACTGGGACAACTACGTGCAGTCGATGATGGACGCCGGACTCGAGACCCTGTTGGTCAGTCTGGCCGAGCAGGACATGTAGCGACGAGCGAGCGAGCACGATCGCTACCCGGAGAGCCCTCCGCCGTGGCGGGCTCTCCTGTTTCATGCGCACGGGAGCAACGGAAATGGGTCTTCAGATTCCCCTCATCGACATTTCGGAAGAGACGGAGCGGCACGTATTCGTTGCACACGGGACGGAGGCGGTCTATCATTGCGCGCCGACCACGGTGCTTCTGCCGGACGACAAGACGCTGTATGCCGTGTGGACCTACGAGCACGCGGGCCAGTGCGGGCCGCTGAAGAAGAGCACGGACGGAGGCCTCACGTGGAGCGAGCTACTGCCGGTCCCCGCGAGCTGGAGCAGGGTGCGCAATGCCCCGACCATCTATCGTCTGGTCGCCCCGGACGGCCATGCTCGCCTCTTCGTGTTCGCCGGCTGTCAGGCAGCGGCCGGGGAACCTCCGACGGAGAACACCATGCAGCAGTCGCACTCGGCGGACGACGGCGCGACCTGGTCGCCCATGGCGTCCAACGGCCTGGAGTGCGTCATGCCGTTCTGCTCGATCGAGCCCGTGGACGGCGGATCACGGCTCCTGGGGATGAGCAACATCCGCAGGGCGGTGGACAGAGACGCCCGGCTGACGCCCGCGGGACACAAGGGGAACCGCATCGCTCAGAGCGTATCTTCCGATGGAGGGCTCACCTGGAGCCCGTGGGACATCGTTCTGGACATCCCGCCTCACATCCCCATCAACCCCGAGATCGTCCGCTCGCCCGATGGCTCGCAACTCCTCTGCCTGATGGGGGACAAGGGCGGGCGGTGGGAAACGATGAATCGTTCCCTGTTCATGACATCGGATGATGAGGGGGCAACCTGGTCGGAGCCGAGGGAACTGCCGCTCGGCCTCACCGGCGACCGACCCAAGCACCGGTATGCCCACGACGGGAGGCTGGTGGTCACCATGCGAAACACCGCACCGGGCTGCCCGGACACCGGCGACCTGGTCGCCTGGATCGGTACGTACGACGACGTCGTCATGGGGCGGGAGGGGCACTACAGCGCGAAGCTCCTGCGAACCCACGCCGGCGCCGACGCGTCATATCCTGCGATCGAGCTTCTTCCTGACGGGACGTTCGTGGCGACCACCTACATCAAGTACCGGCCGGGGAAGGAGAGACACTCGATCGTGAGCGTGAGATTCACGCTCGCAGAGCTGGACGGCAAGGACGCAACCGGCGTGTGCGGATCATGACTCCCGTGCCTCTTCGCCCGCGGAGCCCAGGATCTGTTCGGCGAGCCGTTCGTCGCCTTGGCGGCGGCACACGCTGACCGCTTCCTCCTCGTCGCCGAGCCGCCGCAGCATCTCGACCGCCTCGGCATAGCGGGTCGGGCTGTGCGTGAAAAGCAGATAGTTCCGTTCTGTCGGCTGCAGATCGCCGAGCTCGTTGTCGAAGATCTCCGGCTCCATGATCCGGAGGCACAGTTGCAACTCGCGATCGCCCGTGTCCGCCACCTCCTTCCGGAGGCGGGCGAAGAGCGCGTTGTAGCGGTCGTCCTCCGACTCGGCCCAGATCACGGACAGCAGCGAGACAATCGGGTTGATCAGGCGCAACTCGACGAGCATCTCGCTCAGCTCCTCGTACAGCGGTGAGGTGACGCCGTACTGCTTCGGCAGCGTGGCCAGGATGGCGGCGATCCGGTCGCGTCGATCTGTTTCGCCGCCGCGCTGCAGACAGCCGTGCAGCAGGCGCAGCACGATCTCCAGGCGGTCGTCGGGCAGCGTCCACAGCGTGACCTGCGAGCGCTGCCCTCGCGTCATGCCTTCGACCAACTCCAGCGGCAGCACGAGGTCGGGCCGCGCGTCCAGGTAGGCGGCGGCCGGCCCGGCTCGCGCGTGGTCCAGAAAGTAGCGGATCGCTTCTTCATGGCGCTCCAGCCGTGCGTACTGGTCACATGCCCCGTCCACGACGGTCGCGGCGACCCGGTCGCCGTGGACCCGCTGCAGCGCCAGCCAGTGGGCCAGGGCGCGTTCGTGCTCGCCGGCGGCGCTCAGGCGGCGCGCCGAGCGGCTCACCTGCTCGGTCCGTTCCCGGCGCCGGTCCCAGTTGGCCAGCAGGTACTCGGCCAGGTATTCCACCGCCTGCCCGAGACTCTCCGGCGTTCCGGTGCGGGCGATCTCACGCGCTGCCTCACGGTGCCGGTTGTCGCTGGCCAGACAGGCAGCGGCGGCGGCGTGGTCTCCGGCCTCGTGGTAGAGCTCGAACGCCTGCGGCAGGTGGCCGCCACGGCGCTCGAAGATCTCCGCGGCCTCCCGGTTCCGTCCAAGCCCCGCCAGCCGGATGGCCTCCTTGACCCCCGGCCGCTTGCCCGCGATCTCCTCCAGCCGCTGCTCCAGGTCCTGCCGGTTGGCGGCCGAGCCGGCTGCGTGCCTGCGGAAGCAGTCGATCGCCTGGTCGAGATCGTCGTGTTTCTCATGGACGAGCGCCGCCTCGTGGTAGTCCTCAAGTTTCAGGATGCAGCGCAGCAACGCCTGCACGTCGTCCAGCCGGCGGTACAGCGGAGCGGCGTTGTCGTATTGTCCGTCCTTCTCGAACTCCTGGGCCGCGTAGTCGATCATCCCGGCATGGCGATACTGCCGCGCCGCCTCCGCATGGTCGCCGAGCAGCTTGAGATGGTGCGCGGCCTTGCCGCTCTTCTTGAGGCCCAGGTAGTGGTCGGCCAGCAGGCGGTGCTCGCCGCCGCGTTCCCAGTTGCCCAGCATCCGCTCCGTGTCGCCGAGCTTCGCCCAGCAGGCGGCGGCCTTGACGTACCGTCCCGACCCCTCGAAGTGAAGGGCGTCGCAGGTCAGGGCGCGCCGGTCTTCGCCGGCGCGGCGCCAGACCCGCGCCGCGTCGCGCCAGGCGTTGCCGCGCTCCAGGTTCTGCGCCGCCCGCTCCGGCTGGCCGTGGGCGACGAACAGGTCGGCGGCTTCGCGATGGTCTCCCGCCCGCTCCAGGTGGTGTGCGCGTGACAGCGCCTCCTTGGTGTGTGCGGCGGCGTTCCGGTAGCACTCCCCGGCGGCCGCGAAGTGCTCGCGGTCGAAGAAGTAATCTCCCTGAGCCTCCCACTCGGCCGGGCTCGACACGCGCTGCCAGACGGTGCTGAGAGCCTCCGCGTCGGCGGAGCGCAGCACGTGCTCGGCAAGCTGGTCGACCGACCAGACCGGGCCGGCTACCGGACCGTCCCAGATAACCAGCGTGTTCCGCGCCCGCGTCACGGCCACGTACAGCAGGTTGAGCTCGTGGCGTATGCGCGGCGTCTCCGCCGCTTCCAGGCGGTGTTCCCGGGCGATGCGCCGCCAGCGGGCCGCCGAGCCCGCGGTCTCGGCGAATCGCCAGAGCAGCACCCCGTCGAACTCCAGCCCCTTCGCGTCGTTGATGGTGAACACCATCTCGGTACCGAGGGCCGCGCGCAGGCGGTCGCGTTCGGCGGGCGTGCGGACCAGCACCACCTGACCCGCACCCGCCCGTCTCATCGTGCTCAGCAGCTCGGGCTCCGCCAGGCCGTCCACCAGCAGCGGCGGCCGGCCGCGGAACGTCCAGCGCTCGGCGATCTCGCCCGAGGCCAGGCCGACCAGCGACCGCTTCAGCTCCAGCAGCTCGTTGGCCAACGCGACGATGTTGCCCACGCTGCGGAAGTTGACGCTGAGGTTGATCACCTCCGGGACCCGCAACCCGCGCTCGTAGTAGCGGGCGCGCACCTCCTCCCAGCGGAACCCGCTGGGATTGATGATCTGCTTGGGGTCGCCGGCAAGCACCGTGCGCTGCGGATCGGCCGCCAGCCGAAACAGCAGCGCGAGCTGCATGTCGGTGAAGTCCTGCACCTCGTCGCATACGACCAGGTCATACCGGAACGAGTCGTCGTCCTGCTCCAGCCGCTGCAAGGCGGTACGGGTCAGGTCGATCTCGTCGAGCCGGGCGGTTTGTTGCAGGCGGTCCTGGTAATACTCGGCGATTCCGTAGATGTCGCGGCGGTCGAACCGGAAATTCGGCGCCCGCTTGCGGCCCAGGCTCTCGTACTCCCGCAGGGTCAACAGCGGCTGGTCCAGGCGGTCGGCCTGCCGGTCAAGGAGGCGCAGCGCCGCGTCCAGCACCAGGGTCTGCTCCGCGTGCCGGGCGCCGCCGACATCGCGCACGCCGGCGGCGAAATCCTGCAGGGACCGGAACGAGGTCTTGCGCGCGCATTCCGCCTCCAGCCTGTCGCCGAGCTCCAGGTTGCCCAAGCGCACCAGGTACTCGGCGAGCTCCGCGCGCTCGCGCCCGGTAGCCCTTGAGCGCGCGAAGCGATCGGCCAGCTCGGTGAAGCGGCGCCGGCTCACCGGCGGCTTGGCGCCCTTGATGATCGAGCGTATCTCTTCCCAGACCAGCTCCGCGTCGTAGCGGGCCGCGCTCGGGTGGTTGTGGACGATGGCGTGGAACTCCCGCAGCCCCGCGGGCGGTGCGGCGGATGCATGCTCGTCGGCCGGAAGGATCTCTTCCAGCAACTCGGAGAAGGTGGCGAACCGTGCCGCGTCCGGGGCGTCCGCCAGTTCCGTAGCCGCCACCAGGCCGCGGTAGATGCGCTCCGAGAACCGTTTCAGGTGCGGGCTGCCGGTGACGAACAGCGCGCGCTCGCTGGCGGCCGCGTCCGCGGCAGCCTGTGCATCGGCATGCACATCGTGCGCGCGTGCCTGCTCGCCGTCGTGGACCGCGCCGTCGCCGACCGCGGCGGTGTCGATCGCACTGCCGGCGAGCTGGCACGCGCGGTGCCGGAGCAGGTAATAGACGGCGATGGTCGTCTTGCCGCTGCCCGCGGTCCCGGACAGCAGCACGGGCGGCTCGCTGTGCAGCAGACGGGCCTGCGCGCCGGTCAGAAAGAGATACAGGCGCACGCCATCCGGGTCTTCCGTCTCCAGGATGCGGCGCCACTCTTCGTCGTCGACCACCAGCCAGCGCTGCGGCCCCGCGTCCGGGGCGCTGCCGTTCGGATGGCCGCCGGGCTGATCGGTGCGGCCGTGGCTCGATGCGGCCGGGAACGGGCGCTCGAATGGCACGCCGAGGCGTTCCTCGGGCAGATCGTCGAGCACCAGCTCCGGGAGATCCTCGAACTCGTCCGGACGAAAGTCCAGAAACGGCGCATTGGCCGCAACGATGCGCCGCTCCGCCGCGGTGACGTCGTCGTGCTTGACCACGCCCCAGACGTAGATCCGTGTGTCGCCGGCGCCGCTCACCTCGCCGCCCGCGACGCCCGCCGCAGGCGCGCGACCCAGCGTGAACAGGATACGGTCGCCCCGCGTCAGCCGCGCCTCGAAGCTGGAGCGGCCCCCCTTGAGCTTCTTGACCCGCACGCCGGCATCCCACATGCCGTGCCGGAGGAACTCCAGCTTCTCGCGCAGCCGCTCCTTCTGACGGCTGCCGAGGGCAGCGATATGCGAGCGCACGGCGTCGTGGAGGAGCAGGAGATACGTGCGTTGCTGCATGCCGGGGCCGTCCGTGGATCGTACCCCATACGGAGGTGCACCGCGCCGGCTCCTGGGCTCAGGTCGCCCCGCCGCGCACGGCGGCGTCGGCCCGCCGCGGCATGAGCAGCAGCGCGAGCAGCTTCAGGGCCACGCCGGCGCCGATCAGCAGGTGGATCGGCCGCGGATCGATCGTTTCGGCCTGCACGTCGGGCCCGAACACGCTGCGCAACAACGCAGCGGTGAGCAGCGGGGTGAAGGCGCTCACCACTCCACGGCTGAAGAAGATCAGCGTGAAGTCGCCGGTCTGATCGCCCCGCGTGCCCCAGCGCATGATCAGCGTCTGCTCCGCCGGGCTCATGATGCCCCGCGCCGCCTCCTGCAGGATCAGCGCGACCGCGACCAGCACCGCCGCACCCGGCGTGGCGCCGATCAGCAGCAGGGGAATCAGCGCGCTGATCACGACCGACACCTGGAACAGCGGCAGCGGCTCGTGGTGCTTCTGCAGCCACCGGTTGGCGAACGCGGACAGGCCCTTCGCGGCTTTCGACACCGCCAGGAACGCGTTGATCAGGAAGAACGACAGGCCCAGGTATTTGAGGTAGAGGATGTCCAGGAACGAGGTGCCCAGCCCGTCGGCGAACGCCGTCGCGGTCTGGAACAGATACATGCGCCGGAACGGGCCGAACCGCAGCGAGCCCGCCACCTGGCCGCGGATCGACTGGCGCGCCGGCTGCCCGGCGGCGGAGTCATGCGCCGACGCCAGCAGCCACAGCGCCACCGTCCCGAACAGCAGGCCGGTGCCGAACGCGAGCGCGAAGCCGGCGGTGCCGGGCAGCGCGTCCACCAGCGCGCCGGCCAGCGGCGGCGCCACCACCGCGCCGATCATGGCGACCGACAGCCGGGTGCTCAGGAATCGGCTGTGCTCCGCAGGAGGGATGGCGTCGGAGATCCACGCCCGGCTCAACGGCGCGTACAGCGCGGACGCGATGCGGGCGATGCCGGCCAGCGCCAGCAGCCACCACACCGCGTCCGGCGGGCGCGTGAACAGCAACAACAGGATGCCGACGCGGCTGCACAGCCGGATCGCGTACACCGTCATCATGACGATGCGCCGCGAGCCGCGCGCCGCCCGCACCAGCCATGGCGCGACCAGGATGGCCGCGAACCCGAAGCCTCCGATCGAGCCCAGCAGGCCGATCTGAATGGTCGTGGCCCCCAGCCACAGCGCCAGGCCCGTGAACACCACACCCTCGGTCGCGTAGCTGAACAGGTTCTGGAACAGGAACTCCAGCGTCAGCGCGCGCGAGGTGCGCCGTGGGTCGTAAGCGTTCATGCTCCTTCCTCTACGGCGGCGTAAGCGGGCATGATCGGGACATGACACATCCCGACTCCAGCATAGCCTTCGGGCTTCGAACGTGACCGTGGACCACGCAGGACCGCTCGCCTACCTGAACGGCGAGTTCATTCCGACCGAGGAGTGCAAGCTGCCGGTCTACGACCTGGGCATCGTGCTGGGAGCGGCGGTCACCGACTTCCTGCGCACCTTCGGCGGCGAGCCCTATCGGCTGGCCGACCACGTGAACCGCCTGTACCGGTCGTGCCGGTACGCTCACATCGATCCGCCGATCGACGCCGAGGAGTCGATGGAGGTCACGCGCCGGCTGATCGACCACAACCGCCAGGTCGCCGGCGGCGCGGAGCTCGGGGTGATCTACTACGTGACGGCGGGGCAGAACCCGGTCTACGCCGGCGCCGCGGCGCTGCCGAAGCACAGAACGGCCACCTACGTGCAGCACACCTTCCCGATGCCGTTCCATCTCTGGAAGCCGATGTTCACGCGGGGGGTGCACGGCGTGACGCCTTCCAACCGCCACTGGCCCCCCGAGTGCCTCTCGTCGAAGATCAAGAACCGCAACCGGTTGCACATGTGGATCGGCGACTACCAGGCGCACCAGATCGACCCCGCCGCGATGGCCGTCTATCTGGACATCCACGGCAACATCACCGAGACCGGCGGGTCCAACTTCGTCATATACCGGGACGGCCAGGTGGTGTCTCCGCGACGGCGCAACATCCTGTGGGGCATCAGCCTGACGGTGCTCACCGAGCTGCTGGCCGATCTTGGCATCGGCTTCATGGAGGACGACCTGCAGACCTACGACGCGATCAACGCGGAGGAGGCATGGGTGCCCACCACGCCGTATTGCCTGGCGCCGGTGGTGCGCTTCAACGGCGTTCCGATCGGCGACGGCACGCCCGGGCCGGTGTGGCGGCGCGTGCTGGACCGCTGGAGCGAGGTGGTCGGCACCGACATCTACCATGAGGTCGCGGGCAGCTCCGAGTAGCCCTATGTCCAGACTCCGACAGTTGGGCAAGACCGCCCGCATAATACGGCACGCGGCGTGGCTCGCCGTGGCGCTGGTGACCGTGACGCCGGCAGGGTCCGACCCGCCCGATGAGGCTGTCCCTTGGGCAAGCCGGTTCGACGAGGTGCGCGCGCTCTGGGTGATCCGCCACTCGATCGACAGCCCCGCTGAGGTGCGAACGATGGTGGAAGCGGCCGCCGCCGGCGGCTTCAACACGCTGCTGGTGCAGGTCCGAGGCCGAGGCGACGCCCTGTACGCATCGAGCCTGGAGCCGCGGGCGGAGTCCCTGCCCGACGACCCGGCCTTCGACCCTCTGCAGCTCGTGATCGACGAAGCGCACGCGCGCGGCATGGACGTGCACGCGTGGGTGAATACCTATCTGGTGTGGGGGCTGCAGGACCTGCCGCGCAGTCGCCTGCATCTGGTCAACGCCAACCCCGAATGGCTGGCGGTGCCCCGCAGCCTGGGCCGGGAGCTCTACATACGCAACCCACGCGATCCCCGCTACCTGCGGCGCCTGACCGAGCACGCACGGGCCAACAGTCAGACCGTTACCGGGCTCTGGTCCAGTCCCTCGCATCCGGCGGTGCAGGCGCGGGTGCAGGCGGTCTGGCTGGAGCTGGCCACCAACTACGACCTGCAGGGCATCCACTTCGACTACGTGCGGCTGCCGTCGGGGGAGTTCGACTACTCGCGCGGGACGCTCGACCGGTTCCGCGGCTGGGTCAGGCCGCACCTGTCCAGCCAGCGTTACGCCGACCTGGTGGCGGCGTCCGGCTCCAACCCGTTCGCGATGGCAGATTCTCTGGGTGATCTGTGGGATCAGTTCCGGCGCGATCAGGTATCGATGCTGGTTAGCCGCATCTACCGCTCCGTGAAGGAGGTCCGCCCGGAACTGGTCGTCTCCGCGGCCTTGGTCCCGAACCCGAAAGAGGCTCGCGTGAAGCGGTATCAAGACTGGTGGAGCTGGCTGGCCGACGGCGTCCTGGACGTGGCGGTGCCGATGGCGTACACGACCGATCGCGAGCAGTTCGGCGCCTGGGTCGAGGAGGCGCGGATCTCCGTCGGCGAACGCGAACGTGTCTGGGTGGGAGTCGGGGCCTACAAGAACCCGGTAAGTGAGACGCTGCGGCAGATCGAGGATGCTCGCACGCGGGGAGTAGGCGGGGTGGTCGTGTTCGCCTACGACTCCGCGTCCAGCACGCCGGCGCAGCCCGGTTCGCTGGAGCAGATCGGCCGCGAGGCATTCCAGTAGGCCACGGGTGCGGCGGCTGTGGTGCTTCGCCCGTGGGGCTCAGCGGTTAGCGACGGAGATGGGCGGCGAGCAACGGACGAAGACGAACCGCTTCATGTTACGGGTCGTGTCATACCGCTTGTATCATACTTTATCTATGATACGAGAGGTGCCCATAGCGGTAGTGTGGCGGTTACAGCGGCTCCAGACCCAGTTCCAGCAGCGGCGCGACCATCTTGCGCAGCCGCGGGTCGCCGGACTCCGCGAACGCGCGCGGCGCGTTGATCCCGCGGCCCATGGCGTTCCGGTACTTCACCCACCGTTTCTGGTGCGCGGCGACCGGATTGGCCATGAACGCGAAGGAGAGCTGCCGGCGTACTCCCTTCGCGCCGAAGGCCGCGTGCGGGAGATCCTCCGTGAACACGCACGCGTCGCCCAACCGTGACGGCAGCGGCAGGTGCGGCACCTCCTGCGGGCTGATTCCCCACGGGAGCTCGTCCTGCAGCGTGCGGTTGCGCACCGGGAAGAGGTAGTCCGGCACCCCGCCCCAGCGGGAGTCCATCCACCGCAGCAGGTTGCGGTGGGCGCCGGGGATGATGCGCAGGCAGCCGTTGGTCTCGTCCAGATCGTCCAGGTACAGGGAGACCTTGATCGAGACGAGCGGTTTCTGCTCGACACCGCTGTCGCTGTGCCACGGGGTATCCCCGACGTGCCACTGCGCGTCTGAGCCTTCGTACGTGAAGTCGTGCCCCAGGATCTTGGCCGGGATGTCGTACACCCGTTCGTCCAGCAGCAGCGCCCGGACCCGCTCGCCGATCACGGCCACGTCGCCGATGCCGCCACTCTTCGTCGCGGTGTCACCGGGAATCTGGCCGCGCTCGTGACCGAGCCGTTCCAGCTCCGCGCGGATCGCCAGCGCTTCATCACGCGACAGCAGGCCGGGCAGCGGCAGAAAGCCGAAGGCGATGAAGTGCCCGACGTTCTCGGTTCCGATCATGAGTCCAGTCCGCCCTCGGGAAAGCCGAGCTCCTGCAGCCCTGTGACCATCGCCCGGACCCGCGGGTCCAGGTGGGTGAGCAGGGAGCGGGGCTGGTAGCAGCCCTCCGGTTGCACGGCCGCCCGAGACTTCAGGTGGACCACCTGGTCCTCCCGCCACGGCAACTGCAGGAAGGCGATGGCGATCTGGCACCGCGGGAATTTCGTGCCGAACGCGCGGCGGATGGCCGTGTCGAACTCGCGCTGGATGAACGCGGTCTCTTCGGCATCGAATGCCTGCTTCAGGTGCAGGTATCCGAACGCCTGGAACAGGTCGACCTGATCGCTCGTCAACACGATGCCACTCCTACGCGGGGTCGAATCCCAGGTCCGCCCACCGAGCTGCCGCGTCCCGCAGGGAAGGGTCGGCGCTGGCCGCGACCGCCGGCGGCATCCGGAACTCGCCGCCAGAGCAGGCGTCGCGCTCGCGCAGAAAGTAGAGCTGCGCGTCGGTGCGCGGCTCGGCCACGTACGTGATCTCGATCAGCCGGCGCGGCTCGGTGACGCCGAACGCCGCGTGCAGGACGTCCGGCGTGTAGACCACCACGTCGCCGGGCTCGGTGGGGGCCATGAAGGCGGGGACCTGCTCGTCGGTCACGCCCAGGGCGTTGTGGTCCCAGCGCATCTTCGGATTCCGCAGCCCGTACAGGTAGTCGGGCGCCTTCTGCCAGCGCGGCTCCAGCAGCCGCAGGTAGTTGCGGTGCGAGCACGGCACGAAGCGCAGGCACCCGTCTTCGGCCCCGGCACGATCGAGGGCCACGGCGACGGTGATGTGCTGCAGCGGCCAGGGGATCAGCTCGCCGCCTCCCTGCCACGGCAGGTCCTCGCCAAGCCTGACGCAGCGCACGTGCATGGGCAGCCAGCCGTGGCCCAGCACCTTGGCGGGAATGTCGGCCATGCGCTCGTCGGTCAGCAGCCGAAGGCCCAAGTCGTCCTGCGCGCCCCACGGCGGGACGGACACCGTCTTTCTGCCGTCGCCGTCCGGAGCCGTCGCCTGCATGGCCGCATCGAACCAGGCCGACAGGCGCTCCACCTCGTCCGAGGCGAAGAAGCCGGAGAGGTGCAGGTAGCCGAACGTGTTGAACAGCGAGGCCGAGCCGTAGTCGAGCATCAGCGCACCATGCAGTCAGTACAAGGCAGGCGTGGCCCTCGGCAGGTCAGTCCGGCGTATAGCCCGAGGGCTCCAGGACCACGATGGTCGGATGGCCTTCCTTGAGGGCGGGCAGCGGCAACTCGACGGTGTGATGCCGCGGCCGCACCAGCGGATCGTCCGCGCGGTCCGCCAGGAACTCCTCGACCGTGGTCATGCCGAACCCGAGCGGCGGCAGCTCGTAGTGCATGGGCAGGATCCAGCGCGGCGCCAGCACACGGAACATGCGGTCGAGCTCCGCGAACTTCGGCGTCAGCCGCTGGCCGGCCAACGCGAACAGCACGTCGCATTTGCCCGCGAACGGCGCCAGCTCGTCGGCGGTGAGCTCGTAGCCCACGTCGCCCATGTGCATCAGCCAGAGACCGCCGACCTTGAAGGAGTACAGCGCGTTGTCCTCCGGCCCGCGCGGGTGGTCGCGCGCCTCGGTCGCCTCCACGGTGGCGACCTGCTCGCCGCCGACGGACGCCTCCTGGCCGCGTGCCACGTCCAGCGCGTTGATCACGCGCGGGCTGCCGGCTACCAGCTCGACGTGCGAATGAGCATCGTCGGTGAGCGAGCTGACGATGACCGTGTCGGCGGCCAACGGCTCCAGCGGCGGCAACCCGAGCCTGGCGGGCGGGTAGGGGTCGGTGACGATCGACGGACGGCCGTCGATCCAGATGCGGAAGCAGGCGTGGCCCACGAACTCGACGCTGACAGACATCGGTGGGATCATACGCGGCGATCATGATTCCGACCAGACCGTTCGGGAGCACCGGACACCACAGCACGCTGACCCTGTTCGGCGGCGCTGCCTTCAAGCCCACCTCGACCGAGGCTGACGCCGAGCGCGTCCTGGAACTGCTGTTCCGGCACGGCGTCAACCACGTCGACACGGCGCACGGCTACGGCGGCGGCAACTCGGAGACCCTCATCGGCGGCTGGATGGAGCGGCATCGCGACCGTTTCTTCCTGGCAACCAAGACCGGCGATCGGACCGCCGCGGGCGCCCGCGCCCAGGTGGAGCTCTCCCGCCGCCGCCTGCGTACCGACACCATCGACCTGATCCAGTTGCATAGCCTGACCGCGGAAGAGGACTGGGCCACCGCGTTCGGTCCCGGCGGCGCCCTGGAGGCGTTGGCAGAGGAGCGCGAGCAGGACCATGTGCGCTTCATCGGGGTGACCGGGCATGGGTTCGCCGCGCCGCGCATGCACCTGCGCAGCCTGGAACGCTTCCCGTTCGACTCGGTGCTGCTGCCCATGAACTTCATCATGGCCAGCGACCAGCGTTACCGCGCCGACTTCGATGCGCTCAAGGCGCTGTGCGACGACCGCGGTGTCGCGGTGCAGCTCATCAAGTCGACCGCGCGTCGGCCCTGGGGTGGGCGTGAACGCTCCCGCGGTCCCTGGTACGAGCCGTTGGAAGTGCCGGAGGACATCGCCCGCGCCGTGGCTTACGCCCTCAGCTACGCCCCCGCGTTCATCAACGCGATGGCCGACCTCGACCTGCTACCCCTGCTGCTGCAGGCCGCGGAGTCACCGGGCGAGCGCCCCTCCGACTCCGAAATGGAGGCGATGGCCAACTCTCGCGAGATGCAGCCGATCTTCGAAGACTTGGCGATGATCCACTAAGCTCGACGGAAGAGAGGGTCTATGGCTTCGAGCATCCTGGAGACAGTCGACCGGCTCAAGGACGAACTCGATGCACTCCGTCCTCTTCCTTCAGCCGTGGTCGCCAGGGTCGAACAGAAGCTGAGGATCGAATCCGACTACCACTCGAACGCCGTCGAAGGCAACTCTCTCACTCTCGGCGAGACCCGGAGCCTCATCCTCCATGGCCTTACCGCGCGCGGCAAACCGATGCGCGATCATCTCGACATCCAGGGGCATGACGACGCCGTCAAGGCCATCGAGCGTGCGGTCAAGGAACACCGTGCTGACCGAAGTCTTCATCCGCAGTCCCCACCGAGTATTGCTGAAGGAACCGTACGAGACCGATGCCATGACCTCTGGCGGCCGCCGTACGATGCGACCCATCGTCCTCGGCGACTACAAGGCAACCCCGAACAACGTGAAGACCTCGACCGGGGAGATGTACTACTTCACGCCGCCGGAGCAGGTGAAGCCGGCGATGACCGATCTCCTCGACCGGTGTCGAGCGGCAGAAAGCCGCCGGCGAGCATCCGATCATCATCGCAGCTGCGTTCCATTACCTGGTTCGTCCGCATGCACCCGTTCGACGACGGCAACGGTGAATGTGGGAGCAAGGGGTATCGTTGTCGCTTTGCAAAGTGTCCGGGGGTAGGCAGGATCGTGGAGGAGCAACACTAGTGGACTGTAACGCTCATCATGCACCGATGTGGCGTGATGGATCAACGTAATGCCACTTCATGACCCGCGGATTCTTGTTGTATTCGCGGATGTATCTCATCAGCTTGCTCTTCAGATCCGCCACCGAACTGAACACTCCGCGGGTGATCACGTCGCGCGAGATCTTCGCAAACCACAGCTCCACCTGGTTCAGCCACGATGAGTAGGTCGGCGTGAAATGCAGCCGCACCTTCGGATGGTCGCGCGCGCCGCGCGTCTTCGGCTCGCCCAGTGCGACTCCTGGCGCGCTTGGTGAGTTCGCGATGCTCGGCCTCCGTCAATACGATTCCCTCTCCCATACCTCCAATTATAGTATTAAATCAGATGGTACGGTCCATTGGAGTCGAGATTTGGTCGGCGAGGAGACGAGCGGAGGTGGACGATCACATCGCATGGGTGGTGAGGTGCCATACGGTGGCTGCGCAGTGGGTGACGTAGTAGGCGGACAGGATGTCGCCGTCCGGTAGCTGCATCGAAACCGGGTAGCCCACGTCGTCGACGCCGGTGCCTTCTCCCCGATGAGGGGAATGGCCGGTGCTGTCGTCGCGGAGCACGACCGTTCCGGCGACATCCCAGGTTTCGCCTCCGTCGTCGCTGACGACGGCGCGCACGCCCATCGGCGGGCGGCGGTAGCCGTGCGTACAGAGAATGCGGCCGTCGGCGAGCTTCAGCAGGTGGGCGGGGTGTCCCCAGATCGGCGTCTTGATGGGCTCCGTTCAGGTTCTGCCGCCGCCGTCGGACCACATCTGCAGCAGGTAGTGGTCACCTCGTCCCAGGTCGCCTCGGGTGAGGGCGATGAGCCTGCCTGCCGAGACTTCGCACAGCGCGGTCTCGTTGGCCGGCACGGCCTTGGCCTTCGCGCACAGGTCGTGCAGACGCCACGTCCGGCCGGCGTCAACCGAGCGCAGCACGTACCGGGCGCTCGTCGCCGTCGTGGTCTTGGGTGTACACGCTGACGACCAGCGTGCCGTCATGCATGACGACGCCGCGGTTGAGCACCAGAAGCCCCGTGCGCCGGGCACTTTCCATTCGCGGGCCTCCCAAGTCCTGCCGCCATCGGTTGAGCGCCGCGACACCAGCAGCGGGGACTGCACGGCGATGCGGTCAGGCCGTTCCGGGAGCATGCGCACTCAGCGGCGCTGTGCCCGCGCCTCGTCGAGGCGGCCGGCGTCCCAGGCCTCGAACCCGTGCGCGCCGACGGTCACGAAGGTGTCGCCGCCGGGATCCGGGAGCACCACGGCGACGCGGTCCATGTGCTCGTCCGCGGTGCCGAACGGCCAGTTGGCTGGGTGCGCGGGATGGTCGCACGGCTGCCATGTGCGCCCGCCGTCGTCGGACGCTATCGCCAGGAAGCGGCCGAAGGTGCTGGCGCCCGGGTGGCTGCCGATCGGGGAGGTGACCACGCCGGCGCCGATGCTGCCGTCGGGGAGCGGCCACAGCACCGGCCAGGGTGAGTAGGCATCCGGGTCGCGATAGATCACGCTGTGCTGCATGTCCACGATCATCGCGCATCGCGTCACGGTTGCAAGCGCCGTCGCCGACGGCCTGCAGGCGGCCGGCATCGACACCGTGTTCGGCCTGCCGGGAGGTGAGAACGTCCGACTGATGGAGGCGATGCGGCAGGCGGGCCTCCGGTTCGTGTTGACCGAGCACGAGAACGCTGCCGCCTTCATGGCCGGTGCCGCCAGCCAGCTCACCCGCAAGCCCACCGCATGCATGACGACGCTCGGGCCGGGGGCGGTCAACTGCGTCGCCGGCGTCGCGCACGCGTTCCTGGACCGCTGCCCGGTGCTGGTGCTCACCGCGCAGATGGCGCCGAGCCTGCAGGACCGGCACACCCACCAGCTCGTCGACCTGCACCGGCTGTTCGCGCCGATCACCAAGGCGACCCTGGACATCACCCCGGAGGGGGCGGCCACGGCGGTGCGCGATGCGCTGCGCATCGCCACCGGCGGGATGCCGGGCCCCGTGCACCTGCAGATTCCCAACGACGTGGCCGGGCGCGGGACGGAGCAGGTGGACCGGGACGAAGCATCACCCGCGGTCGACGATGGACCGCTGCCGGTAGCGCCGGCAGACCTCGCCCGCGCGGCGGCCGGCCTGGCTGCCGCGGAGCGGCCGGTGATCGTCGTGGGACTGGGGCTGGAGCCGGAGGGCCCCTACGCGGAGCTCCGTGCGTTCGCGAAGCGGATCGGCGCGCCGGTCCTCGCGGCTCCCAAGACGAAGGGGGCGCTTCCGGCGTCGCATCCGCTCGGCTCGGAGACGATCGGGCTGACCCGCACCGACCCCGGCTACGACCTGATCGCGGAGGCGGACCGGGTGATCGCGGTCGGCATGGACGTGGTGGAGGTGGTGCTGCCGTGGTCGGTCGAGGCGCCGGTGCTGTGGATCGCTCCGTGGCACGACAAGATCGGAGCCGCGACGGCCGAGCAGGCGCTGATCGGACCGCTCGGACCAACTCTCGCCGACCTGACGGAGCGGCTTCCGGAGTGCCGGAGCGACTGGGGTGTGGATCGCGCTGCCCATTACCGGCAACTGCGGCGGCGCCGCAGCCACGCCGCCGCCGCCCGCGCATCCTCCGGCGTGCTCGCCCCGCAGACCGTGCTCATGGAAGCGCAGGCGGTGCTGCCGGACGACGCGGTGATCACCACGGACGTCGGCTCGCACAAGATTCTGGCGGCGCTGGAGTGGGACGCGGAGTTGCCCAACCGCTACCTGGTCTCGAACGGCCTGTCCGCCATGGGGTTCGGGCCGGCGGCAGCGGCGGGCGCGGCGCTGACCGGCCATGAGCCGGTGCTCTGCCTGACCGGAGACGCCGGGCTGCTCATGTGCGCGGGCGGGCTCGCCACCCTGGCGCAAGTCGAGACGCCCGTGCTGATGGTCGTGCTGGTCGACGGCGCCCTGGACCTGATCCGCGCCCACCAGCGCCGCCAAGGCGCGCAGCCGTTCGGGACCGAGTTTCCGGCCCCGGAGGTCGCCCGGATCGGCACGGCGTTTGGAATTCCGTCGGCTACGGTGGCCACCGCAGCCGACCTGCGAGCGGAGATCGCCTCCGGATTGGGGCGTGCAGGCGCCAGCGTGATTGGCGTGCGGATCGACCCGGAGTGCTACCGCGGTTCGTTCTGAATGCCCGCTTCGGCGTAGTCCGCGCGTTTCTCCACCAGGTCGCGCCCGGGTTGTCCGGGCTGACGACCTCTACGACCAGGTCAGCTCCCGTCCAATAGCGATCCCGAAAAACGAGAGTCGTTGCGATCCAGGAGCAGCAGAAGGTCCGGTTCGCGGAACTTTCCTGGGCGGATGCGCATGCGCAAGGCCGCCACCACCACGCCGCCGCGGGGCTGAACGTACGAGCGGAACAGGTCGTAGAGGAACAGGAGCACCAGTTGGTGGATGGATGTCGGCATCGGAAGTTCCTGGATGTGGCCGTCAGTGAACTCGATCAGGCGATTGGTGTGGTCGGTGAACCACAAATAGGCATCGTCACTCCAGTTGCCTTGCGCAGGCAGGACATCGCACAAGAGAGCGGCCAGTGCCTCCGGAGAAGTCGGCGCAGCCGCGGCCGGTTCGGTCGTCACGGACATGCTGCCGTCGGAGCGTGTCGCATTCGGCGCTTCAAGGGCAAGTCGGGGAAGATGGAACCCCTCAGTCGCGGGGCTCGAAGCCCAGGTCGACCAGCGGCTGCACCATCTTTCGCATGCGGGGATCGTCGCACTCGATGAAGCTGCGCGGCGGCCGGAGCTCTCCGTCTGAGGAGGCCTGGCGCTCCTTCAGCCACCCCTGCTGCTCGGCGCTGACCGGGTTGGCCATGAACGCGATGGCGAGCTGCACGCGCAGGCCGGATCCCCCGAAGGCAGCGTGCGGGATGTCCTCCGTGAACACCAGCACGTCGCCCAGGCTCGACTCCAACGGAATGTGCGGCACCTCGTCCGGGCGCAGCCCCCACGGCCGGAACTCCTCCGTCGTGTTGCGGTTGCGCAGCGGCAGGTAGTAGTCGGGAGCCTGCGACCAGCGCGGGTCCACGAAACGCAGGTAGTTGCGGTGCGCGCCCGGCACGACGCGGAGGCAGCCGTTGTCCGCAGTGAGGTCGTCCAGGTACAGCGACACCTTGATGTGCGGGAGCCCCCAGGTGACCACGCCGCTGCCACCGTGCCATGGGGTGTCGCCCACGTGTCCGTGGCCCGCCGATCCCTCGTACACGAAGTCGTGGCCGAGGATCTTGCGAGGAATGTCCAGCAGCCGCTCGTCGGCAAGCAGCACCGCGTGGCGCTCGCCGTGCTCGCAGATGCGGGCGACGTCCCTGCTCTGCGAGCCGTCGAAGTCCGGGAACTCCTCGAGCAGAAGGCGGTCGAACTCCTCGCGCAAGGCAGCCGCCTCCGCGCGGCTGAACAGCCCGCGTAGAGGCACGTAGCCAAAGGCGATAAAGTGCATCACGTGATCGTCATTCAACATTCCGAACCACCGGACAGCCATCCAGAGGACAGCTTCATGCACAACGTAGAGCAGCGGCACGGCTCTGTGAACCGTTCCCGCGGGAGCGGGTCGTGAGCGGCCCCATCGCGCTCGTGACCGGCGCCGGCAGCGGCGTGGGGCGCGCCACGGCGTTGACGCTGTGCGCGAACGGCTATGCCGTCTACCTGTCGGGAAGGCGGGCAGCCGCGCTCCACGAGACCGTGGAGCGGGCTCAGAGCCCGGACCGGGCGATCGCCGTGCCCTCGGACGTGACGGACGCCGACGCGGTCGCGGCGCTGTTCGACCGGATCCGGCAGTACCACGGCCGGCTCGATCTGCTGTTCAACAACGCCGGCACGAACACGGCCGCGGTCCCTGCCGACCAGCTCGATGTCGAGCAGTGGCGGATGGTGATCGACATCAACCTCACCGGCACCTTCCTGTGCACGCGGCAGGCGATGGCGCTGATGAAGAGCCAGCGCCCGCGCGGCGGCCGCATCGTCAACAACGGCTCGGTTTCGGCGCAGGTGTCACGGCCGAACGCCGCCGCCTACACGGCCTCCAAGTTCGGGGTTGCCGGCCTGACCCGTTCGACCGCCCTGGACGGGCGCGCGTTCGACATCGCCTGCGGCCAGATCGACATCGGCAACGCGGCCACGGAAATGACGGAGCGGATGAACGACGGCGTGCTGCAGCCGGACGGGTCGGTGCGGCCGGAGCCGCGCATCGACGTCCAGAACGTGGCCGACGCCGTGCTCTACATGGCGTCGCTGCCGCTGGACGCGAACGTGCCGTTCATCACCGTGATGGCCACGGGGATGCCTCTGTTCGGGCGAGGATAGAAGCGCGACGCATCGCCGCTACGGCCACGTCTCCACCGGCACCCAGGATCCTGTCTCCGCTGACTTGAGACAGGCGTCGACGTAGCTCGCGGCGTACGCGCCGTCGTCGAGGCCCGGATGCTCGCATGCAGCCCCTGGCGCTGCCGCCCGCTCGCGGAGCGCCGGCAGGACGTAGGTGCCGAAACGGTTGACGCCGGCGTCGGTCGCCACCGTCTCCACGTGCGGCGTTCCGTCGCCCCGCAGCAGTTCGATCCGTCCGGTCGTCGAGTCGGCGGCGAGCGAGGCCGTCTCACCGTGAATCTCGAGCTCCGGCGACAGGCCGCCGCGCACCCGCGCCGACTCCGAGGTCATCAGCACGCCGGCGATGCCTCCCGACAGCTCCACCAGCACCGTGCCGTGGTCCCAGGCGGAGGGGCGACGCGCGTCGTCCGCCTCGGTGCGGGCCTGCGCCTCCTGCATGTCGAGCTCGCCCGCGTACGGCTTGGAGGACTCCAGCACCTGGCCGTGCGCCAGCACGCGCCGCGGCTCTTGGTCCAGCATCCAGCGCAGCACGTCGATCATGTGCACGCCCAGGTCGGCGACTGCGCCGGCGGCCGATACAGCAGCGTCGTCGCGCCACGTGAACGCGCTCCCGGCGGTGCGCGGCATGTGGCGGCGATAGGTGAACCAGCGCACGCGCCCCACCGCGCCACCGGCGATCAGATCCCGCGCGCGTGCGAGCGGCGGCTCGTAGCGGCTCCAGAACGGCACGAAGTGGCCGAGTCCGGTCTGGCGGAACGCCTCCCGGATCGCCACGGCCTTGGCTGCCGTACGCGCCACCGGCTTCTCGCAGATCAGGTGCCTGCCGGCCGCGGCGCATGCCAGGGCCGGCTCCAGGTGCTGGTCATCCGGGGTAGCGATCAGCACCACCTGGACCTCCGGATGGGCCACGACCTCCCGCCAGTCGGTGGTTATCAGCACGGCGCCGTCCTCGTCCCGCGCTCGCTGCAGCCGCTCGCGGCGGCGCGCGCAGAGCGCCACGATGCGCGCCTGCTCGGGAATCCCGCGCAGCTCGGCGCGGTACCTGCGTCCGATGTTGCCGGTGGCGCCGAGCACGCCCACGCCGAGCGGCCGCGCGGCGGCCATCAATCGAATGGCGCGATCGACCGCAGGTAGTCGGCGGTGCGGGCCGCGGCCTCGGTCGGTCCGCTCAGGCTGGCGAATGCCTGGTGCACGGTCACGTAGCCGTCGTAGCCGACATCGGCCAGCGCGGCCAGGATGGCGCCGAACGGCAGCCCCGGCTCCCACATCGGCACGTGATCGAAGGGGACCGCTCCGCGGCACCAGGTGCCCATCGAGTCCGCGCCCTGCGGATGGACGCGATGGTTCTGCAGATAGACGTTGACGATGTGGGGGGCGAAACGGCGGATGGTCGGCACCCCGTACTCCTGCCCGGCGTGGTCGAGATTGGCCGGTTCGTAGATCAGCCCGAAGTTGGGGCGGTCGATCGCGGACAGCACGTCCAGCGACCGGTCCACTTCCTCGAAGAGGCTGCGGGTATGGCACTGGTGGGCAAGGCGCAGACCCCGCTCTGCCGCCTGATCGGCGGCCCGCTGCGCGTGCGGGATGTCGTCGTCTGATTTCATGCACATCCTCAACAGGTCGCTGCCCAACGCCTCGGCCAGATCGAGGTACGGGCCGATATCGCGCAGCGCTTCCGGTCCATGCACGTCGTCGTTTTCCGGGATCGGGAAGTCGCCGGTCACCATCGACACGGCGAGACTGGCCGCGTCCAGAGTCTGCCGCCCGCGGCGGACCTGGTCCGGAGGCGAGTGGGTGCCGAGCTGGGACGCGCGCATGCACAGCGCGGCATAGCCGTTGTCGGTCGCGATGCGGGCCAGATCGTCCAGGGAGGCGGTCGCCCGCCGCTTGTCCCCGAACCCCTCGGCCACCCGTACGGAGAGTGCCAGCTTCACGGGATCACCTCGTTCATGGTTTCTTGGAGTCGGCCGCCTAGGCGGTCGCGCCGATACGCGAACGCCTGCTCCAGGATGCGCAGGCTGGTGCCCCAGCGGCGGCTCCGAGTCGGGCCGCGGTTGAACGCGCGGGCGCTCGCGGAAAGTGAGAGCGTGACGATCTCGTCCTCCAGCACGTCGACCTGCGTCTCGTGGATCACGTCGCCGTTCGGCGCCACGGCCAGGACGGTGCCGATGTGGTTGGCGACCACTCCCCGCAGCCCCTCGGTGGCGGGGCCGACGACGTTGCAGATGAGCACGTACGCGCTCGATCATGCCCCACAGGAACTCGTCGTCGGGCTCGGCCGGCCATTCGCCGCGCCGCGCGGCGTGCGGCGCCAGGATGACGTCCACGTCGTGGACGTATTCGTCGTTGGACAGGTGAATCTTGCGCTGCACGCCCAGGTAGCGGCCGCGATCGGCGACCAGCATCGAGTTGTACACGACGGCCCCCGACAACTCCGCCAGTCCCACGACCAGGCAGAGATCGTGACGCTCCGACAGTGCCAGCAGCTCCCGGCTCATCGGGCCGTCCGGCACCGGCTCCGCGTTCTCGGCCATCAGGTCGTGGGCGCCGTGGCCGGTGAGCTGCAGCTCCGGGCAGAGGAGGAGGCACGCCCCGTCGCGCCCCGCGTGGGCACAGGCCCGGCGCACCAAGTCGAGGTTTCGCGGAGGATCGATCAGCACCGACCGCAGCGAGGTCACGGTCACCTTCGTGTCGGTCACGCGGGCATGATACACCTGCCCGCGACCACGGGTAGCCGCGACGCCCGCGATTCGCTATAGTCCGGTGCAGATGAGTTCCGCGGCGCCGGCTTCCGGCGCACAGGGGTGGGGCGCGGATGAAATCCGATCGCTTCGTGACGCCATAGCTCCGTACCGAAAGCCCTCGACTCTTCTCACGTGGTGGAACGTGGGCAACTCGGTGGTGCCGTTCGTCGCCTGCATGACCGCCGCGGCAATCGTGATGCCGATCTCCTATTGGCTGTGCCTGCCGTTCATGGTGCTGGCCGCCGGGTTCAACATCCGCAACTTCATCATCATGCACGACGCCGGCCACGGCACGCTGTTCCGCAGCCGCCGCATGAACGGCCTGGTCGGCCACCTCACCGGGATCCTGGCGCTCACGCCGCTGCGCGACTGGTCGCACAACCACGCCATCCACCACGCCAGCTCCGGCGACCTCGACCGTCGCACCAACACCGACATCCAGACCATCACGGTGGCCGAGTATCGGAGCCGCTCACGATGGGCGCGCCTAGGGTACCGCGCATACCGCAATCCGCTGGTCCTGCTGCTGTTCGGTTGGATCTGGAGCTTCGTGCTCAACCATCGCCTGCCGCGCAAGATCACCAAGGGGAAGGGACGAAGCTCCCTGTTGCTCACCAACCTCGGGGTCGCGGCGATGATCGTGGCGATGCTGCTGTTCGCCGGGTGGCGGTACGTGGTGCTGGTCTACCTGCCGATGATCGGGCTCGCCGGGCTGATCGGGGTGTGGCTGTTCTACATGCAGCATCAGTTCGAGGACGTGTACTGGCGCCGGCACGAAGACTGGAAATTCGTCCGGGCGGCCATGGACGGCGCCTCGTATCTCCGGCTGCCCGCGGTGCTGCAGTGGTTCACCGGCAACATCGGCTTCCACCACATCCATCACCTGGATCCCAGGATCCCCTACTACTACCTGCCGCGGTGCCACCGGTCACATCCGCTGATGATCCGGGCGCCGGTGCTGACCATGTTCGACACGATCAGATGCTTCCGACAAAACCTCTACGACGAGGAAAGCGGCCGCATGGTGAGCTTCAGGAGTCTGAGCGCCAGCCCGGCCTGATCCATAGACGTGGCTGATCAGGGGCTGCCGTATACTCCGATCCTTGCCGGGCTGCCGCCACTGGTGCCGTTCGTTGGGCCCGAGGCGCTCGTGCGCGAGCGGGGAGGGCCGTTTCGCGCACGCTTGGGAGCGAACGAGAGCGCGTTCGGGATTTCGCCGATCGCGCGCCGGGTCGGCATGGCCGCGCTGGAACGGATATCCTGGTACGCCGACCCGGAGAACCACGAGTTGCGTGCCGCGCTGGCCGCTGCCCACGGCGTGGCGCCCGACAATATCGCCATCGCCGCCGGCATCGACGACCTGCTCGGCTTGGCCGTGCGCGCCTTCGCCGCCGAGCGGGCCGCCGTGATGACCGCCGGCTCCTATCCCACGTTCGCCTTCCATGTGGCCGGCTACGGCGCCCGGCTGATCACCGTGCCCTACCGGGACGACCGCGTCGACTTGGACGGGCTGCTGGACGCCGCCATCGGCAGTGGGGCCACCCTGCTGTACGTGGCCAACCCCGACAACCCCGCGGGCACCTGGCGCGACGCGACCGACGTGCAGCGGCTGGTCGAGCGCGTGCCGCCCGGCATGGTCCTGCTCCTGGACGAGGCCTACGCGGACTTCGCTCCTGCCGCGGCGATCCCCCCGGCCGGGCTGCTCGGACCCGGCGTGCTGCGCCTGCGTACCTTCTCCAAGGCGCACGGCATGGCCGGCGGCCGCGTCGGCTACGCGCTCTGCACCGCGGAGGCGTGGCAGGGGTTCGAGAAGATCCGTCACCACTACGGGATGAACCGCATCGCCCAGGAGGTGGCGCTGGCATCGCTGGGCGACTCTGACTTCATCGCCGGCGTGGTCGCCTCCGTGCAGGCCGGCCGCCTCGAGTACGCGCGTATCGCCGCGGACCACGGCCTGACGGTGCTTCCGTCCGGGACCAACTTCGTCAACTTCGACACCGGCTCGGCGGCCCGCGCCGACGCGCTGCTCGACGCGCTGATCCGCCACGGCGTGTTCGTACGCAAGGCCAAGGCGCCGCCGCTCGACCGCACGGTCCGCATCACGGTGGGCCGTCCCGACGAGTGCGCCGTGCTGGCGGAGGTGCTGGGCGACGCGCTGGCCGACGCCGACCGGTCCCTGCGCGGTTGAACGCGGCGACCGGAAGGGGCACACGCCGCCAACGAATTCACAGGAACTCGACGAAGTTCGGTCCGTATCGGCTACCGTGATCGGAACTCCCGGAGACGGGTGTGTTCGACGAGTTGTCGCATGTTCTGAAGGGTGAAGACTTTGCCACGCGTTGCGAGCAGAAGCTTGCGCATGTCTTCGCGGCGCACCCCGAAGCCGCGGCCGGCGATGCAGGCGACAACGTCGAATGCGGGCTGATCCAGGGGGTGGTCTCTGGTGCTGAGCGAGCCGAGGTGCTGAACGCGCGTAACCTTGTCGCGTGCCGTGCCGTCATCTTCGGTGAGCTTCGCCTCGATGACGATCTGCGGGTTGAACTCGTTGGGGACGATGAAACGAGGCGAGCACTCAGTTCCAGACCGAGAAGCTGACGTGCATTGAACAGATCGCAGTAGCGCGTGTTTCCCCAGCGATGCAGCCGGTCGGTTTCGTCTCCGGGCGGGATCGCTTCGTCGGGGACGAAACTCGCGGAGAGCTGCTCCCAGCGCTCGCCGGCCCCTTCGGCCCGCGCGAGATCCTCGGCGTCGGGCGATCGTCTTCACCCACAGGAACGACTTCACGGCAACCTCCGGGTCGCCGTATAGCGGGCAGGACGTGCGATAATATTGTCCGATCTCCTCGTGGAGCTCCTCAACGAGCGCTCTTGCGGCGCGATCATACGCCGCCACGTCGAGATGTTGGATCTCCTCGCGAACGATCCAGGCAGACATCGGATTGACGTCGAATCCGTGCACGTCGCATCCGAGCCTGTTGGCTTCGATCAGCGGCGTTCCTCCGCCCATGAACGGATCAGCGATCCGGCGGCCGGCGAGGTCGTTAGCAGCAAAGAACGTGTCCTGCAAGGCACCGTCCCCGAACTCGGCGAGGATCAAACCGCGAAACAACGTGCCCGGACGCCGCGCGAACCACTTGTGCACGCCGATGACGGGGCGGTAGTTCTGCTGGATCTGTTCCCTGAGCGCCAAGCCGGCGATCATCGAAACGTCGAAGTCTCGCTCGATGCTCATGTTCGCCCTTGTGCCGACTCGGCGATGCGTCTGCTCACACCGGCAGCTTGTACGAGTAGGACTCCATCACCTCGTGGTCGGAAGCGCGCGCCTGGCGCAGGGCGTGATCGGTGACCGGCAGGTAGTAGTGCGTGGTGGGGTTGCGGGAGATGAACCCCTCGCCATAGGCGCAGTCGCCGGCCAGCCCGAACGCGCCGTCCGAGGTCTCGATCCGCTTGCGCGCGTAGGCGCCGCCGTAGCCCTGGCTGACCAGCGCATCCAGCGTGGCCAGCTTCTTCTCCGCCACGTCGGTGATGTCGACGAACACGTCGCAGGCGAATCCGCCGGTCTGGTCCCAGAGGCCGTGGCGAGTGGAGGCCGCGCCGATCCCGAAGTAGAACACCTGCGCGGCCCGGTGGGGCGGGTTGGTGTCGCCGGGATCGACGCTGCCGGCAAGGCGCAGCGCGTACATGACGATCTGCCCGGCGATCGCGTGCGGGCTGGTGATGCCGTCGTCCTCCTTGGGGAAATGGGTCAGCACCACGTCCGGGCGGAGCTCGCGCAGCACGCGGGCCAGGCGCCGCACGACCTCCTCCGTGACCAGCAGCACGGCGTCGTCGGCGCCGAAGAACACGATATGCTCAACCCCCAGCGCGGCGCAGGCGGCGCGCGTCTCCTGTTCCTTGACGCCGGCGCGCTCCTGCATGGTGGCCCGCAGCTCGTCCGCTTCCGGGATGGCGTCGCGGTGGAACATCTGCTCGCTGATGACCTCGTCGTGTACGCGCGCGCCGTGGGTGAGCACCACGCAGCCAACCCAGTCGCCGCGCGCGACGTGGTGGGCCATGGTGCCGCCGGACTGATCGAAGATGTCGGCGGGGTGGGCGCCGATGGAAAGAATCCGCAGTGGTTCGTTCATGACGCAGCCATTATGCCCCGGTCCGGTAGGTGCCGGTCCTGTTCCGCCGGCAGCCGATCAGGCATCATCCCATCTGCCCGTGACGATCCTTCCGTTCCGCCCGTGGATGCCTGCGCCGGACCAGGCGCAGGCAGTGGCCTGTCCACCGTTCGACGTTCCCACCCGCGACGAGGCCACGACCATGGCGAAGGGCGACCGGCGCAACTTCCTGCACGTGGTACGCGCGGAGATCGACTTGCCGGATGAGGTCGACGCCCACGATGCGCAGGTCTACGACCGTGCGCGCCGCAACCTCACCGGGCTGCAGGAGCATGGCGTCCTGGTCCGGGAACAGCAGCCGGAACTCTACCTGTACCGGATGGAGGACGGGACGCACCGGCAGACCGGCATCGTCGCCAGCCTGCGCGCCGCCGACTACCGGAGCGGGCTGATCCGCACGCACGAGCGTACGCGCGCCGCGCAGGAGGATGACCGCGTGCGCCACATGCGCGCCCTCTGCGCCCATCCGGAGCCGGTGCTGTTCACCTTCCGTGCGCCGCACGGCATGCGCGACCTGCTGGACCGGTCGGCCCGCGGCGAGCCGCTGCTGGCCGCCACCGACGGGGACGGGGTGCGCCATCTGGTGTGGCGCGCCCCGGATGCGGCCGCGCTGGTCGCCGCGTTCGCCGACGTCCCGCACTGCTACGTGGCGGACGGCCATCACCGGTCGGCAGCAGCGGCGCGCGTTGCCGCGGGCGGAACTTCGGACTACTTCCCGGCCGTGCTCTTCCCTGCCGGAGAGTTGCGCATCCTGGCGTACAACCGGGCGATCCGCGGCCTGGGCCCACAGCGTGACGAGGGCGAGCTGCGGCGGCGCCTGGGCGAGATCGGCAACCTGGTCTCTCCCGCGGAGCCCGTGCCGAAGCAGGCTTGCAGCTTCGCGATACGGCTGCGCTCAGGCTGGCACCAGCTCCACCTGGGGCCGCCCGAGGAGGAGCGCACCGGCCTGGTCACATCGCTCGATGCGGAGCGGCTGCATCGCGCCGTCCTGCGGCCACTGTTAGGCGTGGGCGACCCGCGCACGGACGACCGGTTCATCCCCGTGGGGGGCCGCGACAGCGTGACCCGCCTGGAGCGGCTGGTCGACTCGGGAGAGGCCGCGGTTGGGGTCTCGCTCGTCGCCCCGACCGTCGAGCAGATGCTGGCGGTCGCCGATGCCCGCGGGGTCATGCCGCCGAAAAGCACCTGGATCGAGCCGAAGTTGCGCAGCGGCCTGTTCGTACATCCGTTCGAGGGGGACGAATGACCCGTCGGAGGATGCCGTTGATGCATCCCGGCACAAGTATCCGCGACAGCATGAAAGCGATGGGACGGACGGTCCCTTCAGTGGGTGCGAGTACGTACCTTATGTCGATAACGCTGCCGGCAGTGGTCCCGAGGCTACGAGTTTTTTCTGCGCAGGATCCACCGACAGGTTCATCCCTTTCAGAGTGCGAGCGCCGAGCAGACTGAGATCGCCGGGTTCTGCGAATACGACTTCGTCGATGGTGAAGCCCTCGGGGACGCGCAGGATGGCGAACCCGGCGCTTCGCGTGATCATCTCGCCGTTCGCCATCACGAACCGGAGATTCATCTTCTCCCGAGCCACGCCTATGCTCTCCAGATCGCTTTTCGGAATCCACGAGTACTCGCTGCCGGTGTCGATCAGCAATCCGGCGATACGAACCGAATTCGAACGGTCGGTGTGATTCTCCGCGGTGCAGCCAGTCCGGAAGACGCCCATGCTGGTACGTTATCGATGCGTCTCATCCATCGTCAATCTGCCGGCGAACACGGTCAGTGGAAGTCGCGGCTCTTGAGCGGGATCGTCTGACGCGCGCGGGGCAGCGGACCGCCGGGCCGGTCGGCGTTCGGCTCCACCGGCAGCTCCGCTTTCCAGAACCGTTCGGCGACGATGTGCACCACGTCGTAGCGAGCCTGGATCCTGCCGCTCACTCCCAGAAAGGACGTGGTCAGGATGAGCGAGCGATAGGGCTGGAACACCGTGGTCCATACCACCAGGTTGACGAAGCCGGCCTCGTCTTCGAGGGTCATGAACACCACTCCGTCCGCGGTGCCGGGCCGCTGCCGGCAGATCACCAGCCCGGCGTAGGAAACGTGCTGTCCGTCCGCCATGGCGGCGACCTGACCGGCATCGGGCAACCCACGCTCGGCGAGCCGGCTCCGGAACGGCTCCAGCGGATGCCCGCGGGTGCTGTGGGCGGACGCTCCATAGTCCCAGGCGATGGTGTCGAAGCGATCGAGCGGGGTGAAGGCCGGCTCCAAAGCCGGGACGTGGAGGGGAAGGGGCGTCGCTCGCTCGCGCCAGCGTACCGCGCCCAGCACCTGCCATAGACTGCCGCGGCGCCGCGCGGCGCCGTGCCCCGACCCGGCAGCCAGCGAGTCGAAGGCGCCGCTCTCCGCCAGTCGGGTCAGCGCCTCTCGCGGCATCCTGGCCCGCTCGACCATCTCCTCCACCGTCGTGAACGGACGCTCGGCGATCAGTGCCGCGCCGTCGGCTTCCGCCAACCCCTTCACGAAGCGCAGACCCATCCGCACCGCGAAGCGCCGGCGGCCTTCAGGGCCGGACGGCACTGGCTCCAGCGTGCAGTACCAGTCGCTGCGGGTCACGTCCACCGGCCGCACCTGCACGCCGTGGCGGCGGGCGTCGTCGACGAGCGTCGCAGGCGCGTAGAACCCCAGCGGCCAGGCGTTGAGCAGCGCCGCGGTGAACACGTCGTGGTAGTGGCGCTTGAGCCACGCCGTCAGGTACGCCACCAGCGCGAAGCTGGCGGCGCGCGACTCCGGAAAGCCGTACTCCGCGAAACCGCGGATCTGGTCGAACACACGCTCGGCGAACTCGCGGGAGATCCCCTTGGCCTCCATGCGGGAGATCAGCTTCTCGCCGTGCTTCTCGATGGAGCCCGACCGGCGCCAGGCCGCCATGTCGCGGCGCAGTTGATCGGCCTCTCCGGGGGTGTAGTCGGCGGCGACCACCGCCAGCTTCATCACCTGTTCCTGGAACAGCGGCACTCCCAGGGTCTTCGCAAGCACCGGGCGCAGGGCGGGGTGGGGGTACTCCACCGGCTCCTCGCCGCTCCGCCGCCGCAGGTAAGGGTGCACCATGCCGCCGGTGATCGGGCCGGGCCGCACGATGGCGACCTCGATCACCAGGTCGTAAAAGGTGCGCGGCCGCAGGCGCGGCAGCATCGACATCTGCGCCCGGCTCTCGATCTGGAAGACGCCGACCGTGTCGCCGCGCGAGACCATGTCGAACACCGCCGGGTCCTCGAACGGCACCGTGGCCATGCTGTAGTCACGTCCGTAGTGGCGCCGGATCAGCTCGAACCCCAGGTCCAGGTGGGTGAGGGCGCCGAGCCCCAGCAGGTCCACCTTGAACAGCCCCAGCGCCTCCACGTCGTACTTGTCCCACTGGATGACGGTCCGCCCCTCCATGGCGGCGTTCTCGATCGGCACCAGGGTGGTGACCGGCTCGCTGCCGAGCAGGAAGCCGCCGGGATGGATCGACAGGTGGCGCGGAGCGTCGCGGATCTGGTCCGTGAGCGCGATCAGCAGGCGGTGGACGGGGACCTGAGGGTCGAGGCCGGCCTGTGCCAGGGCGCCGGACAGCTCCGACGGGAAGTCGCTGCCGTGGTGGGAGACGAGCCGTGCGACCCGATCCAGCGAGGTGGCCGGAAGGCCCAGGGTCTTGCCCACGTCCCGAATCGCGGACTTGGCCCGGTAGCGGATCACGTTGGCCACCATGGCCGCGTGCTCACGCCCGTACTTGCGGTACATGAACTGGATCACCTCCTCGCGGCGCCGGTGGCCGATGTCCAGGTCGATGTCCGGCGGCTCGGCCCGCTCGCGAGACAGGAAGCGCTCGAACAGCAGCCGCATGCGCACCGGGTCGATGGCGGTGATCCCCAGGCAGTAGCACACCGCGGAGTTGGCGGCCGAGCCGCGCCCCTGACAGAGGATCTCCTGCTCGCGGCAGAAACGCACGATTTCGTACATGGTCAGGAAGTAGCCGCAGCAGTCGAGCTCATCGATGACATCGAGCTCGGCATCGAGCTGCGCGGCGACCTTCGCCGGCACCTCCCCGCCGTAGCGCTTGCGCGCGCCGGCGAGGGTGAGGGAGCGCAGCCACTCGGCGGAGGTGTGGCCCGTCGGCAGCCGCTCGGAAGGGTAGCGGTAGCGCAGGTCGGCCAGGGAGAAGGGACAGCGGTCGGCGATCTCGCGGGTCGCGGCCACCAACTCGGGGCGGTCGGCGAACAGGCGCGCGAACGCCCGCGGCGACTTGAGGTCGTGCTCGCCGTTGAGGCGCAGCAGGGTACCGGCGCCGTTCAGGGTGGTGCGGTGCCGGATGCAGGTGACCACGTCCTGCAGCGGGCGCCGGCCGCGGTGGTGGTAAAGCACCTCGGTGGAGGCGGCGAGGGGGAGGGCGAGCCGGCCGCAGAGCGACGTCAACCGCTGCTCGATGTGCTGGTCGTCGGGTAGCCGGTGGCGCGTGACCAGTCCGTACAACCGGCAGCGAAACGCCTCCTTGAGCAAGGCGGCACGCCGCCGCCAGAGCTCCTCGTCCTCGGCGGCCAGCAGACGGCGCCCCTGCCACAACGCGATGAGGCCGGCGGCGTGCTCGGCCACCTCCGGCCAGCCGACGCAGCATTCACCCTTGGCGCAGCGCAGGCGGCCGGCGGAGATCAGCCGGCAGAGGTTGGCGTAGCCGGCCCTGCTCTGCGCCAGCAGCAGCAGCGCGGCCGTCGGGGCGGAGAGGTCGCCCGGATCGTCGGCGACGGTGATCTGCGCGCCGACGATCAGCCGCGGCGTCCGCGTGCCGGCCGCCTGGCCGGCGGCGGTCTCCACGTGGGCGCGCACCACGCCGTGCACCCCGTCCCGGTCGGCCAGAACCAGCGCGGGCATGCCGAGCTGTCGGCAGCGCCGCACCAGCTCCTCCGGGTGGCTGGCCCCTTCCAGGAAGGAGAAGTTGCTCTTGCACCACAGCGGCACGTACGAAGGAGCGGCGTCGCTCACTCCACCCACCCCTGCAGGTACCAGCGTCCGGTCAGCCGGTCGTGGTAGACCCACTCCAGCACGCCGTTCCGGGCTCGGACGATGTAGTAGGCGCGGTCGACGCCGCCCGGCAGCCGGGCGGCGCGGACGTGCCACCAGCCGCCGGAGATCAGGAAGGGGCCGCAGACGGCAGACCTCGGCGGCGGCACCTCGGACGGCTGCCGCAGCATCCGCCGCACCAGCCACCCCGTCGCCGTCGGCTCCCGGCCGCGGCACGCATCCGGCCGCGGCAGCACGACCTCTGCCACCGGCTGCCAGCGGAACTGCGCTTCCGGCAGATGCTCATCGGAGAGCACGGCATGGACCACGGCATGATTTCCGAACTGGGCGCGGATGCGTGCCAGCGCCTCCGACCCGGCCGCCGGATCACGCTGCCTGAGCGTCCGGAACAGGGTCGCCTGATCCGCGTGCGCTCTCACGTGTTCGGCATCGACGGCCAGTTCATCGACCCCGGCGCTCAGGTCGAGCGCCGGCAGGCGGAGTTCGATCAGGTCTACCAGCGGACGCCGCTCGCAGGTGGGAGCGGCGGGACGAATCATTTCGTGGCGGTGCGATCCGTCCTCGAGCAACAGCCGCAGGTGCAGCGCCGCGACCGCCCGGTCCTCCTTCCGCAGGCGATCGAGCAGCGCATCGAGCAGGGCGTCGACGTGACGATGCAGGCGCCCGGCGTCGGTCTCCGCATGCGACAGCCGCCTCCGGTGCAGGAACGGCGATGCCGGGACGTCGCCCTGCACCGGCAACTCGAGGTCACTGCGGACCGAGCGGTGACCCGCAGCCGCCTCGCCCCCGAAGCGCCGCAGCACCTCCGCGTAGGGGAGCCTGAGAAACGCATCGACCGTGGTGACGTCCAGTTTCTCCAGCAGGTCACGGGCTTCGGGATCCAGCGGCAGCCGCTCCAGGGGAGCCTGCCTGGCGGCGTTGCGCTCGGCGGCGGCATCGCGTGCCACCAGCCAGCCGCGGCGCGCATCGCGCGCCAGCAGGAAAGTGCCGATGCGCGTGTAGCCGATGACGACCGTGGCGTCGAACCGCAACTCGCCCAGCCTGCGCCGGATGGTCCGGGCCAGCGCCGCGGGCGATGCGTGATGCCGCTGCAGGCCGGACACGTCCAGCCAGAACACGCCCGGCTCCGCGAACACGGCATCCGGCTCCGCATCTGCTCCCGAACCGGCCCCTTCGACGAAGGGGCTGATGGAGAGCAGGCGGTCGATGATCAGCTCGATGCCGGCTGCCACTTCCCCGGGGCCGACGGTGCCCGCCTGCAGGTCCGAAGCTAGCGAGAGCGACGCGGCGTAGCGCATTCCCACCCGCACCCCGGCGGCGCGCGCCCGCCGGTTCACCGACACCACGATGCCCAGCGGCTTGTCCTCGCTGACGACCGCCGCGGGCCGGTCATGCCAGTCGGGATGACGGCGGAGCAGCAGTTGCAGCAGGAACGAGCCGACGTCAACACACGCAGTACGGCGCACGGTAGGTGGTGTCCAGAGATCGTCCCGGCCCCCGCCGCCGGTCCTTGATCACGTCGATGCGGCACCGGAAGCGGTCGTGCCGCGGGGTGGCACAGCGCGCGCCCCGGCCGCGCAGCGACACCAGCGATCCCAGCTCGGTCCCGGGCGTGGTGAGGAAGAGCAGGGCGGTGTCGTGCTGCCGGGCCAGGCGCATCAGGCGACCCAGGACCGCCGTCGGGATGAACCGGCCGGCGTCCAGTTCCAGCAGGACCAGGCCGAACGCACCGGAGCGGGTCAGGCGCTCGGCGGCGGTGACCGAGGCGCGCAGGTCGGGTACCTGCACGACCGGCAGCGCTGCCAGGTCGACCCCGGCCCGCACCAGGTCGGGCGGGAAGAAGAGGTCGGGGCTGACCGTGACCCAGGCCGTGGGCTCTGCCGATCGCTGGAACTCACGGACGATCGCGCAGGCCAGCGTCAGATGGACCTGCCGCGGGGCCGCGCAGAGCTCGCAGAGGCGGCCCGCCAGCTCTGCCGGTCCCCAGATGCCGGTCTGCCTCCGGGCTCCGGTCTGTCCGTCAGCGGCGGGTGCTCCCGAATCGACCGCGAGATCCGCAGCGCGCATCAGCCGGTATGGCTGTCCGTTCAGGACGCTGCTGCGTACGGGATTACCGCAGATCTGCAGGGCAGTGCGGGCATACCTGTTGAACATGGTACGAAGACAAATATATTATTATAATAATACATTTGTCTATTATTGGATCGGATGTCGCCGCCGACGTCAACCCACGGGCGCCGATCCCTCCAGATAGCGACGCACCTCGATCACCCTGCCCAGAATCCGTACCTGATCCGGGGCGGGCGTGATGGGATCGAACGCCGGGTTGGCCGGGTGCAGTTCGATCCTGCCAGCCCGCACCTTCAGCCGCTTCACTGTCGCGTCGTCCTCCACCAGGGCGACGACGATGTCGCCGGAGCGGGCGGCGTCCTGCCGATGCACGATCACCACGTCTCCCGGCAGGATGGCGGCATCGCGCATGCTGTCTCCGCGGACCCGCAAGGCGAACAGCTCGCTACGGGCCGAGGACGACTGCACCGCGACGAAACCCTCCGGATCCTCGACCGCCGTGGTGAAGGCGCCCGCCTGCACGCGGCCCACCAGGGGGATCAGGACGGTGGGGTGGCCGGAGCCGGCCGGCAACCGGTAGCCGCGCGCCTTGCCCGGCTCCTTGTCCAGCAACCCGTCGCGCACCAGCGCCTCCAGGTGCTCTCGCGCGGACTGCACGGCGCGAAAGCCGAAGTGCTCCTGCACCTCCCGGGTCGTCGGCGGCGAGCCGGCCAGGATGCGGTCACGCACGAACAGGAAGATGCGGCGCCTGCGTCCGGAGGATCGTGACCGCGGCCGATCGGCGTCGAGCATGATTGTCGAATTGACAGACATACGTCTTTTCTTGTCAACATCCGTTCGCATGGATTTCGTACGAGTCGATCGCCGGCCGGGTGCGCTGCGTGCGGTATCGAGTGCGGGGTACGATTGAATCGATGGTCAGGCGCAGGCTGCCGATCGGCATGCAGACGTTCCGCGATCTGCGGGAGCTGGACTGCTACTACGTGGACAAGACGGCGTACATCCAACGACTGTTGCACGCTGGTAAGCACTACTTCCTGTCGCGGCCGCGGCGGTTCGGCAAGAGCCTGATCCTGGACACGCTGAAGGAGGTGTTCGAGGGCAATCAGGCGCTGTTCTCGGAGCTGAACAACCTCACCCTCGATCGGCGCTATTCGGCGATCTGCGGCTACACCGAGGGGGATCTGGATGCGGTGTTCGCGCCGGAACTGGCCGGCCTGGACCGGGAGCGGGTCCGCGACTGGTACAATGCTACCGCTGGCGCGGCGCGGACAAGGTGTACAACCCCTACGACGTGCTGTTGCTGTTCGACAGCCGCGAGTTCAAGGCGCACTGGTTCGAGACCGGGACGCCCGCGTTTCTGGTGGACACCCTGCTCGAGCGCCAGATCGCCTCCGTGTCGCTGAACGAAATGATGAGCACGGAGGACCTGCTGTCGGCGTTCGACGTCGAACGCATCGGCACCGAGGCGCTACTGTTCCAGACCGGCTACTGACGATCACGGGCGAGGAGGAGCTGGGCGGCATGCCGCACCTCCCGGCTGGGCTATCCCAACCGGGAGGTGCGGCAAAGCCTGAACCGCGTTCTGTTGCGCCATCTGGTGCAGGTGGTGGAGGAGTCCAGCAGCCACGGGCGGCTGGACATGACGGTGCGGACCGGGGGCACGTGTACCTGTTCGAATTCAAGGTGGTGGAGCTGTCGGCGCCGGGATCGGCGCTGGCTCAGTTGCAGGAGCGGGACTACGCGGCCAAGTACCTCGGCCGGGGCGAGCCGATCCACCTGATCGGGGTGGAGTTCAGCCACCAGACGCGCAACGTGACCGCGTTCGAGGTGGCCGACGGCTGACGGGCCTCGTCCGGCGCCTCACTGGGCATCGGCAGCTTCTGACGCGTCCGGCAGGTCGACCAGCGGTGCTGCCACCAGAAGGTCGGGGTCGACGGCCACGCTGGCGGCGCGCACCTCCCAGTGCAGGTGCGGTCCCGTGGCCAGACCGGTGCTGCCGACGGTGCCGATCGGGTCTCCGGCGAACACGCGCTGGCCTTCCCGCACCGCAAGGTCGTCCAGGTGGTAGTACAGCGAGTAGACCCCGGGCAGATGCTCGATCACGACCGTGAACCCGGTGACGATCCGTTCGCGGGCCATCGCCACCGTGCCGCCGCCGGCGGCGGCCACCACCGTGCCGGTCGGAACACCGAAGTCCACGCCGTTGTGGATGGTGGTGGCGGTGTTGCCGTCGGCATAGCGGTAGAGCCTGCGGTCACCGAAGCCGCCCGTGCGCCGCACGTCGCCCAGCGGCAGCCGCAACGGCCCGTAGTGCGGCCATTCGACCGGCCGCGACGCGTTCAGGAGCAGCCAGAGATCCCACGACTCCGCCTTGCGGCGCGGGTCGGTCGTGCGCCGCAGGTTGGAGAGACTGGTGTTCAGCGCGATCTCCTCGACCGCGAACTCGCGCTCGTCGATGATGATCGACTGCTCGTGCAGTACGCGCGCAGCCTCCTCCGGGGCGCTGCCGGTGAATCGCCCGGAGACCGTCAGGCGCGCCGAGCCCGAGGGCGCGGTGCTGGGGATCCCGAGCACCGCCGCCCAGGTCGTTCCGGCCAGTCCCCGGCGAACCGCGAACCCGTGACCGACGACCCGTTCTCCGTCCTCCAACTCCACCGCGAGCTCAAGCTCGACAAGCGGCGCGGCGCTCGTCACGTGGGTGCTCAGCGGATCACCCGGGGCCAGCGTGTCCGGCGCATGAAGCACTTCGACGGGAAGCGCCGGCGCCGAGCCCGACTGCGCGGCAAGCGACGCGGCAACCGCGACCACGCCGGCGGCCGCTGCCAGCGTCCTCCAACGGTGGCGCACGCGTACCATGGCTGCCGATGGGCGCTCGATCAGCCGGGCGCTACCGCTGGGGGCGGGGAGCGGTTAGGTCGCGCCACCGCAGGGGCGGGGGAGCGGCCGAGCCCTTGATGAACGACCGGAAGTTGACGAGCGCTGCGGTTGCCCACGCGACTCCCGCAAGGAAGGAGCCGGCTATGGAGCATGATAGGGAACCGGTCCACAAGACGGTGAGGGCGATCATCGCCCCGCTACCGACCCCGAAGTTCGTCCCCGCCAGCAGGCTGGCCAAGGCCGCCGCGGCGACCGACCATGTCTTCGCGCTCGGGACATCAGAGTGTCCCGAGCGTACCTCAGATCGGGTCGATGGGGTACACCGGGCGGCCCAGGTTGCGGTAGCGGATATGCGTTGGGTCGTGGACGCTCGGCTCGTTCACGGTGCGGATGACGCCCGCGAACGGCTCGAAGTGGGCGCGGAAGTGGCCGGTCGACTTCAGGCCGATGTAGCGCATCCGCCGCGGCTGGAGTCCCAGGCTGCGGGCTAGCGCCGAGTCGAACGGCTGGTCGCGGTAGGTGACGATGATCACGTGCACACCTTCGCTGCGCACGTGCGCGGACGGCCCGAGGGTGGTGGAGAGGCCGGCGAGCATGGGGCCGTCGTAGGTGTAGGCGCCGTCGGAGACGGCCACCACCTGCCATTCCGCTTCCACCGGCTCGCCCTGCGCGGGATCGGACTTGCCGCCCAGGGCCATGCGCAGCGTGGCTCCCGCTCCGGCGCGATGGCACGTTCGGGCCGCCGCCGGGTCGACGATGTAGAGCACGCAGGCATCTTCCAGCGAGCGCTCGATGAAGGTTCGGAGCATGCCGGTGCTGTCGCCGGGCGAGCCGCCGCCGCAGTTGTCGTTGCTGTCGGCTATCACGATCGGGTGGGGGCCGGTGCCGCCGATCTCGTCCAGCACCGCCGCGGTCGTGGGGACGGCCATCTGCCAGTCGGCGCGCCGCGCGAAGATCCACTCCGCCAGCTCGTCGGCGCTGCGCTGCGCCAGGGCTTGGTCGCCGTCGGTGATCACGGTGACCGAGGAGCCCACGTGGGGAGCGTCGGCGAGCGGAAAGCAGGTGGAGATCGACGCGTACAGGATGCCGGGGCGCCCCTCGATCTCGTGCAGGCGCTCGATCACCTGCCTCATCGGCGGATGCGCGGTGATCTGGTTCTTGCCCCAGATCATTGGCAGCGGCGCCAGCGCCATGGCCGGCCGCACGCCGTCGCGCAGCACCTGCGCCATCAGGTCGGCGCACTCGCGGCCGCGCTCGGCCTGGTCGATCTCCGGATAGGTCTCGCGCACGATGATGCCGTCGGCGAGCTCGACCATCTCCGCCGAGACGTTCGAGTGGATGTCGAGCTGGACGACGATCGGCAGCGCGCCGACCGCCCGCCGGACGGCGCGCAGGATGGCGCCGTCGGCATCGTCCTCGCCCTCCGCGATCATGGAGCCGTGCAGTTCCAGCAGCACGCCCTGGATGCTGCCGGCGGCGGTGATCCGTTCGACCAGGTCGTCCACCACACGCGCGAAGTCGGCGGCCGGCAGCGGCCCGCCGGGATGCGCCTCCCAGTAGATCGTGGGGACCAGTTCGAAGCCGTGATGCTCGCCGCCCTCGATGAAGCCGCCGATCGGGGTGTTGCTGCCGCGGAAGTCCGTGAAGAGGTCATCGCCTCGTACGTACCCGAACCGCTCCTCGGCGCTCGCCAGCGTGGTCGGCACCGGGCTGAAGGCGCTCGTCTCGTGTGCGATGCAGCCGAAGACGATCCGTTCGCCGGCCATGTCAGCTCACCGCCACCGGCGCCGCCGCACCGCCCGGCCGCGCCCGCAGACCCTCGGCGACCCGGGTCAGGATCGCGACTGCCGCCACGATGCCGGCGGAGGCGATGGCGAACACGACGCCGTAGGCGACCGCCGGCGAGCTGCCGAGCACCAGGCCCACGTCGCGGATCAGTCCTCCGGCGCTGATGCCGACGCCGCGAAACACCACCTGAGCGATCGTCCACAGGCCGAGCTCCGCGCCGGCCTGCTGGTCCGTGGTCATTGCCGCCATCAAGGAAAGCCCTCCGAAGGTATACACGCCGAAGCCGGCACCATAGGCGATGAGCGCGGTAATGACCAGCACGCTCATGCGCGCGAACGCTGCCGCCGCCAGCAGCGCCATGCCGGCCGCCATGAAGCACAGTCCGGCGCCGGCGATGCCGCCCTGCCGCTCCGGGGGACGGTTGCGCCACAGCGCCATGCTAGCCACCAGCGTCAGCAGCGTGGGCGCCAGCCACACCGTGTTGAGGCGCGTGGTCTGCCCCAGGCTGAGCTCCAGCACCTCCGCCCCGAACGGTTCGAGCACCGCCTCCTGCAGCCACGCGGCCACGGCGGCCACCGACAGGAACAGGAAGAAGCGGATCTTGCTCCGGTCGCCGAGCAACATGCGCAGGCGCTCCCGGAGCGGCCGGTCGTGCGGCTGCACGGGCTCGCCCGCGGCGCGCAACTCCGCCTGCACGCGGCGTTCGACGCCGGCGATCGACACCAGCCAGAACAGGCCGCCGACGCCGGTGGTGAGTGCCACCATGCGCCAGAACAGGCGCAGCTCGTAGTGCTCCATCAGCAGGCCGAAGCCCAGCGCCGCCAGCGGAAAGCAGGCGATCAGCACCGTCTCCACGATCGCGATGGCCATGCCCTGCTTCTCCTCGGGAGCAGAGTGTCGCACCAGCGCCAGGAAGGGACTTCCGGAGATCAGGCCGCCGACCCCGTAGGAGAGAAATCCGGCGATCACGATCAGCCAGCCGACCAGCGCCTGGCCTCTGCCGAACCATGCCAGGCTGACGCCGATCAGCCCCAGGCCGATCATCATCAGCGCGCGGCCGGCCCAGATGAAGCGGGTGCGGCCGTACGGCGCGGCCGCGGAGATGTCGCTGCGCGCGCCGGCCCAGAGGCTCAACGGCGACAGCAGGTAGCGCAGGCCGAGCAGCAGCGCCACCGGCCACGCCATGAAGCCGAAGTGGCTGATCAGGACGCGGTTGAGCACGCTGGAAACCAGCACGTCGCTCATCGCCGAGCCGATGTGAAAGGTGCCGAGCCGCAGCGTGCGCGCGGTGCGGAACCGCCGTTCCGCGGCCGGTGGGCTGCTATCGTTCATCGGCGCCGCCGCCATCGCCGTCGCCGCGGGACATCCGATCGACCAGCTCCGCGGCCGGAGCGATCAGCAGATCGCCGGCAGGCTCCCGGTACTGGGTCAGGTACCGGGTGTGGCGGTAGAAGGCGCTCATGTACTCGTTTCCGGCCAGGTCGCGTGCGCCGGGAATATACGCCCATCTCGCCGTTCCGGGGTCATCCGGCCACGCCGCGCCGCAACAGCAGGCGAACATGAACCGGGTCGAAGCCGTGTGCTCGCGTACCGACAGCCCGATGCTGCCGAACACCTCGGCCCAGGTCGCGACGAGCGCGAAGCCGCCGACCCCGTGACCGTGGAGGCGGAGATCGACATGCGTCCGGATCGGGGCATCGGATTCGCGCGCCCGCCCGGCCCACGCGACCCAGTCCTCGATGCGCCGCAGGTACGCCTCCCGGAACTCGAGCGAGGTGTCGTCGGGCAGGTTGTAGCCCAGCCCGGTCCGCGTCGCCTGCAGGTCGGCTTCCTGCACGGCGGCGAAGAATCGATCCAGCTCGGCCCGTGCGGCGGCCAACTCTTCCGGCCCGGGCAATTCCCGCAACGGCAGGCGCACGGTCACGGCACCGGTCGTGAGCGTGCGGCCGGGCAGGGGACGTGCGGCGTCGACCAGCTCCTTCAGGCACGAACCGAGCAGGCGCCCCTCGGTCCGCGCCACCTCGTCGCCGGCGAACATGTGCTTGAGAGCGACGTCGGCCTTGGCGCCCTGCAGGTAGAGCACCGGGAACTCCAGTGCGATCGCGTCCGCCAGGGCCATGCAGGCGTAGCCGTTCACGTCCGGGCTGATGACCGGGTCGGTCAGGGAGGTGGCGATGCAGGGGTCGCCCGCGTACTGGACCACCGCCGCCATCGGGCGCCCGTCGGCGCAGCGGTCCACGCGCAGAACGGCCAGGCGCGGATCGATCAGTCCCACCGGCTGCGGCCGGGCGACGCGATCGGGCTCGCGCCGGAAGAACGTGGTGCCGTCGGCGGCGACCCCCTTGCGGTTGTACTGCAGCCGCGGCCAGCTCCCCTCCGCGAACGCGACACGGGCGGGCGCCAGGTCCGCGGCGGACGCGGCGGCGGCGGCCGCGATCCCGTCGAGCAAGCGATCGTGTTGCAGCCCGCGCGCAACGTCCGGGAACGGCACGGGCGTGGAGAGGTTGCGGGTGCAGGCGATCACGAGCGCGTCCGGGGCGATGCCGGCGGCCGTCCGCACCGCGTCGGCGATGGCCTCCTGCAGCTCTACGGTGACGTAGCAGACGTTGAGGCTGAGCCACGCGACCCGCTGCGCCCGGTCCTCCAGCAGCAGCAACGCCCCCCGCAGCGGGCCCAGGACGGCGGCAGCGCCGCGCTCCAGCGGATCCGGGACCGGGACGCCGGTAGACGGCGTGAAGTCGATCGGCCGCGCAGCGGCGTGCAGGGACATCGCCCGCGAGTGTACGCGCCGGGGGTCCGGTCTCCAAGGCCGCGGGACATACAGCCGTGCCGGTGGTGGGCATGCAGCCGCGGCGCCGGTAATATCCGCGCCGTGGCCAGACTCACCATCGCGACCTGCCAGTTCGTGATCGAACCCGCCGTGGAGCCGAACCGGTCTGCGGTCGAACGGCTGATGCGATCGGCACGGCGGCGCGGAGCGCGGCTCGTGCACTTCTCGGAAGCATGCGTCTCCGGGTACCTCGGAGTGGAAGTCGACAGCGGCGACGGGCTCGACTGGGACGCGGTGCGGGGCGCCATGGAGTCGATCGCGCGGCTGGCGGCCGAGCTGGAGCTGTGGGTGGTGATCGGCTGCAACCACCGCCTCACCGGCTCCCACCGGCCGCACAACTCGCTGTACGTGATCGATCCGTCGGGGAGGATCGTGGACCGCTACGACAAGATGTTCTGCACCGGATCGACTGCGGCGACCAGGACCTCAAGCACTACAGCCCGGGCAGCGCCTTCACGACCTTCGACGTGGACGGCGTGCGCTGCGGACTGCTGATCTGCCACGACTACCGGTATCCGGAGCTGTTCCGGGAGTACAAGCGGCGCGGCGTGGAGCTGATGCTGGTGTCGTTCCACAACGCCGGCATGACGGCCGACCGCGACGCCCACTACCTGATGTCGGTGCCGGTCACCCTGCAGGCGGCGGCGGCCAGCAACTTCTTCGCGGTCAGCGCGACCAACAGCGCGCGCCGCTACGCGTGGCCGAGCTTCGTGGTCAACCAGGAGGGGTGGGTGATCGACCGCGCACCGCGGCATCGCCCCGCGGCGCTGGTCAACACGATCGACGCCGAGGCGAACCTGTACGACGCGAGCGTGTCATGGCGGGATCGCTGCCTGGCCGGCACCTACCATTCGGGCGACCTGGTCAGCGACCCGCGGAGCGCCGTCCGCACCGAGCTTTAGTCGCTCAGTCCCAAGTGGACATCTCGGCGTGCAGCTCAACGGGGAGCCCCTCGTGGTACGCGCGCAGGGCATTGTCCAGGTGGGCGGTCGTGCGCGCGCCGAACAGCGTGCTGCCGACCGCGCGATTGGCGACCACCCAGGCGGCGGCCAGGTAGACCATCGACTCGCCCAGTTCCGCCGCTTTCGCGCGGAGCTTCTCCACAACGCGGAAGTTCCGTTCGGAAAAATACACGTCGCAGTGCCCGGGAATCACGTGGAAGCGGGTGCGCTCGGGCAGGGCATCACGGTCGGCCGTGTACTTGCCGGCCAGGAACCCCGCGCCGAGCGGGCTGTACGCCAGGAAGGTGACGTCCTCGTCGGCGCACACGGCCATGCTGTCCCGCTCCTCTTCTGGGCGGGCCAGGTTGTAGATGTTCTCCACGATCTCCATGCGCGCGTAGCCGTTGGCGGCGCTGATCGCCAGCGCATCGCGGAGCTGTGCGCCGGTGAAGTTGCTGCAGCCCAGCGCCTGCGCGCGGCCGTCCGTCACGGCCCGGTCGAGCGCGTCCATCGTCTCGTCCAGCGGGACCTCGTCGTCGTAGTTGTGCACCATGTAGATCGGTGCCGAGTCGAGCTGCAGCCGCTCCAGGCTGGCGTTGAGGGCGCGTTCGATGTTGTCGGGGGAGTTGCCGCTCGACACCTTGGTGAGCACGGTCACCTGGTCGGACACGCCCCGATCGCGCATCCAGGTGCCGATCATGCGCTCCGAGCTCGATACCTCGCCGGTCGTCTCGCGCACGTCCTGCACGCCCATCACGTCGCGCCGGTACAGCCGTGCGTTGCCGCCGCCGTACGCCTCCGCGGTGTCCAGCAGGGTCAGGCCGTGCTCCACGGCATAGTCCAGGATCCGCCGTGTTTCCTCTTCGTCGATCTCCCGGCCGAACGTCGTCGTCCCCAGCGCGATGCGGCTGATCGTCCGTCCCGTCCGCCCGAGTGGTGCCTGTTCCATCATTTCGCTCCGCGGTGCAGGGTAACATGAGTTCAATGCGGTGGGTGAGTGTGTCGCTGTACGCAGCCGCGCTGGTCGTGGCCACGCTGGTGCCGTGGAGTCACCCCGGCCGCACCGTCCCGCGCATCGACATGGCGCTGCATTTCGTGGCCTGGACGGTGCTGGCGTTCCTGACCGCGATCGCGTGGGCGAAGTCCCGCGCGCCGATCGGAGCGGCTGCGCTGGCTGCGCTGGCCGCCGTCTGCTTCGGGGCCTTGATCGAAGTGCTGCAGCCGCTCACCGGACGGACGGCGGAGTTGCACGACCTGGCCGCCGACGCCCTCGGCGCCGTCATAGGCTCCGCCGCCGCCGCGATCGCCGTGTGGAGCGTCCAGCGGATCGCAAAGCGCACGGGCGATCCCCGATAGAGTCGCGCGACTGCCCGGAACGAGCGTTCTATCGAGATTTCCGGCATGGCGTTGCCATGCACGACAAACTCGTCCTACACTCGTGTGGATCGCGGGGCCCAAGACCGGGTAAACCGCAGCTCAGATACCCAGAGGGGGTTGCTCATGTCGAACGAGGTCCTGGTAGTCGCGTCCAAGGTAAAATCTTATATCAAGTCCGCAGCAGGATTCAACACGTCAGCACCGGCCATCGACGCACTGTCGAGCAAGGTCAAGGAAGTCTGCGACGCGGCGATCGAAGCGGCGCGCAAGGATCGGCGCAAGACGGTGAAGGACCGGGACATCTCGTAGCGCCGGCGCACGCCCCGAACCGGGCAGAATTCGCCGGCGATGTCCGTGGAAAGGGCGTTTCTCGAGCGCCGCCGCGGGGCCCATACAACAACTTCTGCCGAGCATGAGATCGCGGATCGACGGCCCACGCGCCTGCCGCCCAGAGGAACGCTCCGAGCTACTCGCGCTGGCCAACTTGGTATTCCGCGTGTCCCGCGGCAGAGCGTCGTCGATCGAGCGGGACTACCCACACATCTATCGGACGGAAAACCTCGACAACGTCCGCGTGATCCGCGTCGACGGTGGCCTCCGCGCGTCGGTGGGGACGCTGCCCATGCGTATCGCTACTGGCGGCGCGGTGCTCGACACGGTGGGGGTCAACTGCACCACCACCCATCCCGACTGGCGGAAACGGGGCTTCGGCGGCCTGTTGATGCGCGATATCGAGGCGCGCGCGCGCCGCCGGACGAGACCTCGTACACTTGGACGCCGGTGTGCCAGAGTGGTATCGCCGCTTCGGCTTCGAGGACGGCGGATGCCTGCTCAGCTACGAGTTGAACCGCGGCAACGTCGGGTTGCTGCCCGACCCCCGTGGTCTGGAGGTCCGTACCGGACTGGACCGGTATGCCGCCGACCTCCATCGCATCCATTCCACCGACCGGGCGGGAACGGTGCGCCGCGAGGAGGACGTGCCCGTCATCGTGGGCAGGACGTCGCCCGAGCTGTTCGTCGCCGAGCGGCGCGGACGGGTCGTCGCGTACGCGGTGGTGCAGCCGGCTTCACGGCTGGTCAAGGAGCACGGCGGGCAGCCGGAACTTGTGGCGGCGCTGCTGCGCGCCGTCTACGCCCTCGTGGATGCGGTCAACCAAGGGCGATCCACGACCGAACGCGACGACCAGGAGCGCGTCGATCTGACCAGCGAACTGCAGGTCGAGGTCATCCCGCAGCAGACCGGGCTGGTGGCGCTGCTCGACCGGATCGGCATCCCGGTGACGCGCGCGCCGTGGCACATGTTGCAGCTCATCGATCCGGCCGAGATCCTGCGCAAGCTGGGTCTGAACGACGTGACGGTGCACACGCGCGGTGACCGGTTCGTGCTGAGCGGCCCGGACGGCGAGGAAGTGCTGTCGCGCCGGATGCTCGTCAAGGCGCTGTTCGGTCCGGAACGGGTGACGGCGGTCGCGGGCGACCGGCTGCCGGTCCTGCTGTCCACGCCGAGCACCGATCATGTCTGAGGGGCCCGGCGCATCGACCGCCGGGTCAGCTACGTGGCCCCGTCCGACCTGGAACGGTTCCTGGACATCGTCCGCTCCCGTCTTGCCTTCCGCTTCGACATCACGGCGGAAATCCTCACGCACCTTGCCGCGTACGACATCGACAATGACCGGCTGCTGCACCGCTACGAGGATGAGTGGATCGCCACCGCCAGCGTGGCGGAGATGGTGCGCTACAAACGAGCGCACCTTCACGTGGTACTTCATGCACATGGACGTGAGTGGCCGGCCCCGCGACCCGTTCGTGGCATGGCAGGACCGCGATCGACGCCGTCATCAGCGCGGACGGCACCAGCGGCCGCATCCCGGAGCTGATCCGGACGGGGCTGCCGGTCTCCGGGACCTCGATGAGGTGTTAAGACGAATCGGCCGCCACTACGGCGGCCGATTCACCTGGATGCGATGCAGCGAGATCGCCTGCACCGCGCTGGAGACAGAGTTGCGAAGTTGATGACGAACGGCGTTCATGCCACCCGGTGGAGCATGAATGCCGTCCGCGGTAACGCCCGTCCTCGGTGAGGGAGACCTACCAGCGTCTGGGGCCGCCTCCGCCTCCCGGCCCGCGGTCGCCTCCGCCGCGCCTGCCTCCGCCGCGGTCGCCACGCGCGCTGCGCGCTTCCTCCACGGTCAGGTACCGGCCATCGAGCTCCGCACCGTTCAATCCGCGAACCGCGGCGGCGGCTTCCTCGTCCGAGCCCATTTCCACGAATCCGAAGCCACGAGAGCTACCGGAATACCGATCCGTCACCACCTCGGCGGATTCAACCTTGCCATGCTGTGCAAACAGCTGGAATAGCGTTTCATCGGTAGCGCTGAACGGCAGGCCCCCGATATAGAGTCTTTTTCCCATCGCGCGGCCAGTTTAGCAGGAGCCGGCCACTTAGGCAACGACCTATTTCAGGATTCCCATTCTGATGCTTCGTCGAGGTGTTCCAGGTGCTCCGCGGAGAGCCGGTAGCCGGCCGCGCCGGCGAGCTCGGTCACCTGCTCGGGGGTGGAGGCGCCGATCACCGGAGCGGTGACGCCGGGCTTCGAGAACAGCCAGGCGAGCGCCGTCTGCGCCACCGTGTGCCGGTCGCGGGCTGCGATCTTGCCGATCTCGGTCACCAGGTGGGAGGCGCGCACGGGATCCAGGTCGTAGCCATGCGGCCCGCTGCGCCAGCGCGGTGCCGGGATGTCTCCCCCGTGAAAGCGGCCGGTCAGGATGCCGCGCGCCAGCGGCCGGTACGGCAACACGGCGACGCCGAGCGCGACGGCGGCGTCGGCCAGTTCGCGTTCGAAGGCGCTACGGGCCAGCAGGCTGTAGTGCGGCTGCACGCTCGCGTAGGAGACCAGGTGGGACGCGGTGCTGATGCCCAGCGCGTGCGCGAGACGCCAGGCGGACACGTTGGAGCAGCCCACGTAGCGGACCTTTCCGTGGCGTACCATCTGGTCAAGCGCCCACAGCGTCTCCTCGTCGGGCGTATCGGGATCGGGCCAGTGCGTCTGGTACAGGTCGATCCAGTCGGTCCCGAGCCTGCGGAGGCTCTCCTCCACGGCCGCCAGCAGGTGTCGCCGGCTGAGCCCTCGGTCGGTGGGGTGCGGGCCGGTCGGCGAGCCCCCCTTGGTCGCCACCACCAGCGCCTGGCGATTGCCGCGCCGCCTCATCCAGTCACCGAGGGCGGCCTCGGATGCACCGACCTCCGGTCCGTAGATGTCCGCGGAATCGATGAAGGTGCCGCCGCGCTCGACGAAGGCATCGAGCACCGGATCGCTCGTGTCGGCGAACGGCTGCGCGCCGAAGCCGGCCGTTCCCAGGCAGAGCTCGGACACCATGAGCCCGGTGCGGCCAAGACGTCGCTGCAACATGCGGGCAGAATCATACCTTCTTGGCGCGGCGCAGCGCAGCGTATCGGGTGCCTTGGCGCGGCTCGGTGGTTGCGCTACCGTCGCGGCGGTGGACCGCACGTTGGGACGGCGGCTGATCGCGGCGGTGGTCGTCCTCACACTGCTTGGCACGCCGGCCGCCGCCCAGGAAGCGCCCGCGGAAACGAACGAGCCGTCCGAGGCTGCGCCCGCGCACGTGTTGCCGGGGACAACGCCACCCGCGGAGCCGGTCAGGGACTACTGGCCGCTGCTGGTAGCCGGCATCGGCGTGGTGGCGGGCGGCCTTGCGGGTGCGCGGCTGGCCAACCTGGAGGCCGAACGGTGGGAGGCGATGTCGGATGGGACGGCGAACCGACAGCAGCAGATTGACGCCTGGAACACCTGGACGGTGGCCGGCTCGGTGGCGGCGACGGTCGGGGTCGGCCTGGTCGTGCTGTGGGGCACCATCCGGCTGTCGCAGGCGTCCGCGGCTCCGGTCGGCCCGTGACCGGCGCCCCGTCATGAGGCGGAAGTCCGCGCGAAAGGGGCAAGGAGGATTCGATGGCGGCGATGGATTTGGGTGCGATCAACTACGTGGCGGCAGCCGTGTCGGCCGTGGTGCTGATGGCGCTGGGATTCGCCTGGTACGCGCCGTTCCTGTTCGGCAAGGCGTGGATGGCGGCGCTCGGCAAGACCGAGGAGGAAATGCGCGCCGCAGGCTCCAGTCCGGCACTGGTGGCCGCGATGGCGGAAGCCATCCTGACCTCGCTGGTGCTGGCGATCGTCTTCCAGGCGGCCGGAGTCTCCGGGGTCGGCGGCGGCATCGTCGCGGCGCTGGTCCTGGCAATCGCCTTCTCGGGCACGTCGATCGTCTCCAACGGCGCGTTCGAGGGACGGCCGCGGGCGTTGGTGCTGATCAACCTGGGCTACCGGCTGGTCTCCTACCCGATCGTGGGCATCATCCTGTCGATCTGGTAGACCCCGGCGGTCCGGCAGCGCGCCGAACCGTTTCCGCCCAGACCGATTCCGGGTCGAGCGGGAGCGACGCCGGCTGCGCGCCGGTGGCGGCCCTGACGGCGTTGGCGGCGGCCGCCGCGCCGGCGACGATCGGCGGCTCGCCGACGCCGAGGGCTCCGTATGGCCCATGCGAGGGCCGCTGCAGCAGGTGGGTGGTGATCGGCGGCACCGAGGTGGCCCTGGGCATGCCGTAGTCCATCAGCGTGCCGGTCAGGAGTTGGCCGTCGTCGTCGTGGCGCAGCGCCTCGTGCAGGCCGATGCCCAGCCCCTGCGCGGCGCCGCCGTGGAGTTGGCCCTCCACCAGCAGCGGATTCATCGCGAAGCCGACGTCCTGCGCCGACAGGTAGTCGGTCGGCCGCACCCGGCCGGTCTCCCGGTCGACGGCGACGCGCACCACGTGCGCGATGAACACGGCGGCGCCGCCGGGCCCGGCGGCTTGACCGCTGGCCTGGATCGGTCCGCGCCGGTGGGGCAGGGATGACTCCGCGCTCTGCGCCGCGTGGGCCAGCGCGCCTACGGAAATCGTCCGGTCCGGCACCCCCGCGACCCGCACGGCGCCGTCGGCGATCTCCAGGTCCTCCACGGCGGCCTCGAAGTGGTCGGCCGCCTGGGCCAGGAGCTGACGCCGGGCGGCGGCGGCGGCCGTGCGCACCGCATCGGCCGCCGAGCAGGCGATGTTGCTGCCGCCGGCGCTCGGCCCGTACGGCGCCGAGGCCGAGTCGGCGATCTGCACGCGGACCTGCCGCGGGTCGACGCCGATCTCCTCGGCCGCCACCAGGACGAGCGAGGAGTACACGCCCGAGATGTCGACCGCGCCCATCGTCACCACCACGGTGCCGTCAGGATCCACGCGGCAGGCGGCCGCGCACGGGTCGACCAGGGGGATCCATCCGGCGATGGCGAGCCCGGTGCCGCCGGTGCCGGCCTCGTGGCGGGACCGCCACAGCGGATGCGATTCGACCGCTTCCAGGCAGGCGAGCTGGCCGCCCGCGGGCCATGGCGTGCCGTCGGGCTGCGGGTCGCCGGCCCGCACCACGTTGCGTTTGCGGAACTCCAGCGGGTCCACCTCCAGCGCGGCGGCCAGGGCGTCGACCGCGGTCTCCAGCACAAACGTGGTCTGCGGCGCGCCGGGCGCGCGGTAGGCGCCGGTAGCGTGCACGTTCGTGCATACGTCACGCCAGCGGATGGCAAGATGCGGGATCCGGTAGCACCCGGCCAGCCGCTTGGCGATGCCGCCTCCCATGCCGTTCGGGAATGCTCCGTTGTCCAGGCTGATGTCCACGCGCAGGGCGGTGAGCTCGCCGTGGCGGTCGGCGCCCAGCTCCAGCTCGATCGACATCGCCGGGGTCGGCGTGGTGATCGCCAGGTCGGTCGATCGATCGAGCACCAGCTTCACCGGACGGTTCAGGTGCAGGGCCGCGGCCGCGGCCAGCGGATCGATCACGCCTCCCTTGCCGCCGAAGCCGCCGCCCACGGCCATCGGCACGACACGGACCGCGGCGGCAGGCAGCTCCAGGATCGAGGCGAGCCGGGTGCGCACGTCGAACTGACCCTGACAGCCGGAATAGACGGTCACTCCGGGAGTGAGGTTCGCTGCGCTCACTCCGGGAGTGAGGTCCGGATCCGGGGCCGCCACAACCGCGGTCGGCTCCAGGTAGCCCTGGTGCACGAATGGCGTGCGGCACGTCCGCTTCACGACGTGAGCGGACGCCTCCAGCGCCGCCCGGACGTCGCCGCGGACATACTCGCCGTCTGCCGACGGCGGCCCGCCCTGTGTCGCGGCCGACACGCCGACGACCGGCGGCAGCGGCTCGTAGTCCACCTCGACGAGCGCTGCACCGTCCGCGGCCGCCGCCGCCGACTCGCCGACCACCAGAGCGACCGGTTGCCCCGCGAAGGTGACCATTTCGCGTGCCAGCACCAACTCCTGCCGGATCGTCGTCGGCTCGGCGGTCACCGGCAGATCGTCGGCGGTGAGCACGGCAACCACACCCGGTACGGAGCGTGCTTCCGCGGCATGCACGGCGCGCAGCCGGGCATGCGCCTCGGTGCTCAGCACCGGCTGGGCGTGCAGCATGCCGGCGAGCTCCACGTCGGCGGCGTAGCGGGTGGCGCCGAGCGCCTTCGCGCGGCCGTCGATCAACGGCCGCGGACGGCCCAGGTAGCGGTACGGCGCGCTCATGCCGAGGGCTCGACCGTCAACAGCGCTTCGCCGGGCGAACGCGCGCACCGGTACGCCGCAGTAAATTCCGCCTGCCGTTCGGGGTGCAGGTCGGCCACTTCCTCCTCCGTCAGCCACGCGAACCGCTCATGTTCGTGGCTCAGCACCACTTCTCCGGCGACGTACTCGCACAGGAAGTCGATCCCCACGAGCTGGAGTGGCCCGCGCACGGAGTGCCAGGTCGAGACCGGCCCTGCCACCTCGACCTGCAGACCGGTCTCCTCGGCGACCTCACGGCGCAGCGCATCGGTCGGTGACTCCCCGAACGCGACTCGGCCGCCGGGCAGATCCACGCGCACGTCGGGATCGGGATCGCCGAGGGCCTCCTCGCGTGTCTTGTAGAGCACCAGCAGGCGCGGACCGTCCACGATCGCCGCCTTGACCGCCACGCCAAAGGACCCATCTCCTGTCATTTCGTTCTCCATCGATCTCACCGTTTTCCGGGGCCGAGGGTATACTCGGCGCCATGAGTACCCAAGTGGGTTTCCGCGTCGGCGCGATCGGGCACACCGGGCGCGGCAATTTCGGCCACGGCCTGCACCTCGGCTTTCGGGACGTCGAAGGCGTGCAGCCGGTGGCGGTGGCCGACCCGGACCCCGCCGGCCGGGCCGCGGCCCGGCAGGAGATCGGCGCCGCGAATGCCTATGCCGACTACCGGGAGATGCTGGTCGCCGAATCGCTGGACATCGTCGCGGTCTGCCCGCGCTACGTCGACCGCCACGAGGAGCTGCTCATGGCCGCGATCGACGCGGGGTGCCACATCTACTGCGAGAAGCCCATGACCGCCGACCTGGCGACCGCCGACCGCGTGATCGCCGCGGCCGACGCGAAGGGGGTGAAGATCGCGGTCGCCCACCAGAACGTCTACCTGCCGCAGCTCCAGGAGCTGCGGCGGCGCGTCGGCGACGGCCTGATCGGCACGCTCCTGGAGCTGCGCGGCACCGGCAAGCAGGATCGGCGCGGTGGCGGAGAGGACATGCTGGTGCTGGGCACGCACGTGTTCAACACGATGCGCCACTTCGCCGGCGACGTCGCATGGATCTCCGGCCACGTCACCGCCGGCGGCCGGGAGATCGGCCCCGGCGACGCGCGCGAGGCGACCGAGCCGATCGGCCTGATCGCCGGCGACGCGGTCACCGGACATTACAGCTTCGTCGGCGGAGCCGTCGGCAGCTTCACCTCGCGCGCCAACCAGCCCGGAGACGGCCGCGGGTTCAGCCTGCAGTTGATCGGTGACCGCGGCAGCGTGGCGATGCGCGGCGCCGGCAACGACTTCGTGATCGCCCGCCACGACCACTGGGCGCCGTGGGACGGCATCGACGGCTGGGACCCTCTGGACCTGGGAGCCGGCGAGCTCCACAAGGACGGCAACCGGCTGGCGATCGAGGACCTGATCGCCGCGATCGACGCCGACACCGAACCTCTGTCGAGCGCGCGCGCGGCGCGCGCGGCCCTGGAGATGATCCACGGCGTGTACGCGTCGCAGATTGCCGGTGCGCGGGTCGCCGTGCCACTGGTCGACCGCGGCCATCCGCTGGCGCGGCTGCAGTCCTGATAGCCGCCGTCTATCGCGCGGCGCGGATCGGCTGCAGCCACCGCAGCACCTCCATCGGCCGGGCCTACGCCGAGCACCCCCGCACCGAGCTGGTCGGGCTGTGCGACCTCGACGCGGAGCGGCTGCGGACGCTGGGAGACACGCTGGGAGTGGCCGCCCGGTTCACCGGCCTGGAGGCGATACTCGACGCCGTCCAGCCGCAGATCGTGGTGATCCCAACCGGCACCGAGTTCCACTACGCGCTCGCGATGCGTGTGCTCGACCACGGGGCGTATCACCTCGACGTCGAGAAGCCGATCTGCGTCGACCTGGAACAGGCGGACGCCGTCCGGCGCCGCGCGCGGGAGCGCGGCGTGCGGATCGCGGTCCATCACCAGGGCCGCACCAGCCCGGCAGCGCGGGCGGCGGCGGATGCGGTCGCGGACGGACTGGTCGGCGACTTGATCCACCGCCGCGCGCGGCAAGGGCTACTACGGCGGTTACGGCATCATGAACATCGGCTGCCATCTGCTGACCCGGTGCGCAGGCGTTCCTGGGACGCTGCCGGCGCGTTACCGCAAGCCTGCGCACGGACGGTCGGCCGATCACGCCCGACGACGTGGTGCCGTCACCGAACGGCATGGGCACCGTCGGCGGCGAACGCCTGTCTGCCGAGCTGGAGTTCGCCGACGGCGTGAACCTGACCCTGATGCATGACCGCCTGCCGGCGGCGAGCGGCGGGTCCATGGGCGTGGAGCTGATGGGCACCGAGGGCAGGATCCTGCTCCAGCACGGCGTCGCGTGGCACGTCGCCACCCCGTTTCCGCGACCGCGCCAGGGAGAATCCCCTGGGCGGCGGGGACGATACGCCGGAGCTTCGCCACGGCATGGAGCTGGCGTTCGTGGACGAGTACGTGCGCGCGCTCGATGCGGGCGACGAGCACGAGTCGAGCGGTGAAGTGGGCACGCACTCGCTGGAGATGATCATGGCCGCATTCGAGTCGGCGGTGTATGGACACCCGGTCGAGCTTCCGCAGCAGCAGCGGGGCCACCCGCTGGTGCGCTGGCGGGCCGAGCACGGGCTGGGGCCGCCGCCGGCCGCCCCCCGCCCGTACCAGGAGTGACTGGCGCACGGGGACCGACGCCTGGGACGCGGGTAACCCGCGGGGCCGTTACGGCTCCGCGGGGGCCGGGCCGAAGGCGCCCGCGGCGTGCAGGTTCCTGACGCGCTCCGGCGAGTAGGCCAGCAGTCCTCGCAGGATCTCTTCGCGGTGCTCGCCCAGGGCAGGCGCGCCCGGCTTGACCGCCGGATCGTCGACGCCGGCCATCTTGATCGGTGTGCCGGTGACGCGGAACCCGTCCGTGCCGGCGGCCTCCACCAGCATGGTGCGGGCCGCCACCTGCGGGTCGGCGAACACGTCGCCGATGCCCGCGACCGGCGATACCGGCACGCCGGCCGCCTCCAGCGCGGCGGTCCACTCGCCGGTGCCACGCCGCGCCAGGGCAGTCTCCAGGGCCGCCTTGAGGGCGTCCCGGTGGTCGGTGCGGGCGGAGTTTGCGGCGAACCTCGGATCGGATGCCAACTCCGGCAGGCCCAGCACCTCGCAGAGCCGCCGGAACAGCCGGTCGTTGCCAGCCGCGATCACGATCTGGCCGTCGGCGGTGCGGAAGGTCTCGAACGGCGTGATCGACGGGTGCCGCGACCCCAGCGGTCCGGGCTCGACGCCGGTCGCCTGGTAGCGCGCCACGGCGTTCTCCAGCACGGACACGACGCTGTCGAGCATGGCGATGTCGACGCGGGCACCGCTGCCGCGTGCCGCGCCGCGTTCCCGCCTCAGCAGCCCGGCCAGCACGCCGATCACGGCATACAGGCCGCTGACGATGTCCGCGATCGACGTGCCGACGCGCACCGTCTCACCCGACTCGGTGCCGGTGATGGACAGCAGGCCGGAGCGGCCCTGGATGATCATGTCGTAGGCAGGCTTGCCGGCGTCGGGGCCGGTGTAGCCGAATCCGGAACAGGTCACGTACACCAGCCGGTCGTTGAGGGCGCGGATCCGTTCGTCGTCGAACCCCAGCCGCGAGAGCACTCCCGGACGGAAGCTCTCGATCAGCACGTCGGCCGCGCGCAGCAGGTCGGCGAACACCTCGCGCCCGGCCGGGTTCTTGAGGTCCAGCGCGATCGAGCGCTTGCCGCAGTTGAGGCTGACGAAGTAGCTGGAAGCCCCGCCGGGGAGGAACGGGCCGAACCCGCGCGCGTCGTCTCCCGCCGGCGGCTCGACCTTGACGATGTCGGCGCCCAGGTCGCGCAGGACCATGTTCGCGAACGGCCCGGCGAGCACCCTGGTCATGTCGACGACGACGATCCCCGCCAGCGGCCTGTGATCGGGCGAGCCCATGCGTTCGCGAGCGCTCAGACCAGGCCCGCCGAGCAGCGCCGGCAGTACCTGGCGTCGGGATCGCTCTCCGAGGTGCCGCACTCGGGGCAGAGGCGCTTCTGGTGGCGGCTCAGCGCCAGCGAGACCTCCATGCTGACCAGCCCGGTGGGCACGGCGATCAGCCCGTAGCCCAGGATCATGATGGCCGCCGCCAGGGCCTGGCCCAAGGGAGTTGCGGGCGAGAGGTCTCCGTAGCCGACCGTGGTCAGCGTGACGATCGCCCAGTACATGGACTGCGGGATGCTGGTGAAGCCCGAGTCCTCGCCTTCGATCAGGTAGATCAGCGACCCCACCACGATCACGATCGACAGCACCGCGAACAGGAACACCGCGATCTTGCGGCCGCTGGCCTTCAGGGCGGCCACGATCAGCTCGGCCTCCGCCACGTACTTGGCGAGCTTGAGGACGCGGAACACGCGCAACACGCGCAGCACCCGGACCACGAGCAGGTAGTGGCCGCCGGGCACCAGGACGCCCAGGTAGGTGGGCGCCAGCGCCAGCAGGTCGATGACGCCGAAGAAGCTGCGCGCGTAGCGCAGCCGGCGGGGAGCCGAGTAGAGGCGCAGCACGTACTCGCCCGTGAACAGGATCGTGAACGCCCACTCCGCCGTCGACAGCAACCCTCCGGCCGCTGCTCGATCCTGGGCACGCTGTCCAGCATCACGGCCACGACGCTGCCGACGATGGACAGGATGAGCAGGATGTCGAAGCCCCTGCCCGTCGGCGTATCCGACTCGAAGATGATGAGGTAGACGCGGTCCTGAAGCCGGCTGCGCCGCCGCGTGGCGGTCGTCTCGGCCATCAGGAAACCTTATCACGCGGGCCGGACGAGGCGGCGCCGCGCATGGTGCGCTTGGCTTCGATCACCTGCGCCATGATGGCCAGCGCGATCTCGTCCGGCGACACGGCGCCGATCGCCAGCCCGGCGGGGCCTCTGATGCGGTCGATGGCCTGCGTGTCGAATCCCGCCTCCTGCAGGCGCCGCCGCCGCTTGGCGTGCGTGCGGGAGCTGCCGAGCGCGCCGATGTAGGCGGCACGGCTCGGCAACAGGCGGCCGAGTGCCGCGTCGTCGATCTTGGGGTCGTGGGTGAGGAGCACCGCGTACGTGCTCTCGGTGACGGGCCTGCCGGCAAGCGCGCGGTCGGGCCACTCGGCCAACAGCTCGTCCGGCTCGGCCGCGAAGCGCTCGCTGGCCGCGAACACGCGCCGCGGGTCGACCACGACCGTGCGGAAGCCCAGCTCCCGCGCGAAGGCGACCAGGTGCACGGCGATGTGGCCCGCGCCGACGATCATCAACTCGTCGGGCCGTGGCAGGACGTGTACGAAAGTATCCACTCCGGCTACCTGGATCAACGCGCTTTCGTGCTCGGCCACGGCGAACTCGCAGGCAGCGGCCATCGTGTCGGGGCCGTACGGGTCGTCACCGGCGGATGCCCGCACGCGCCGTTCGTCGAGGTCGATCAGCGCATGCGAGGCGCTTCCGTCGTGCAGTCTGGTGAGGAGCACCGCCGGCCGCTGCCGCTGCAGGCCGTCCAGGATCGCCTCCCACACTTCCGGCTCGGGCTCCGTCAGGTAGACGGACAGCTTGCCCCCGCACGACAGCCCGACCGACCACGCGCGCTCGTCCTCGATGCCGTACTCCAGGCGGCCGGGGGCGCGCTCGCCGGCCAGCAGGCGCACCGCCTCCTCGATGACGGCCGTCTCGATACAGCCTCCGCTCAGCGACCCCGCGACCTGCAGGTCGGCGGTCACCGCCATGGCGCCGCCGGGCCGGCGCGGCGCGGAGCCCCAGGTGGCCACCACGCGCGCCAGGGCGAACCGCGTCCCGGCCGTGTGCCAACGGCGCACGGCCGCCTCGATGTCGCGCATCTGCACCCGGACAGTACCGGAGGAGTCGACCGCCCGTCGCGGTCGAGTTGACAGGAGCGAGCGAGCGCCCATACGGTCACGCAGGCTCACGCACCGTGCCGCCGGCTCGGGGTTGGGGCCCACCCCGACTCACATGCGACTGACTGGTACATGCGACTGACTGGCGAATTCTCCTTCGAGGCCCCTCCCGACAAGGTGTGGGACGCGCTCATGGACCCGGAGGTGCTGCGTTCGACATTGCCGGGCACCGACCGGCTGGAACGGATCGACGATACGCACTTCGACGCGTCGTGGGCCGTCAGGCTCGGCCCGATCCGCGGCACCTTCGCGGGCTCCATCGAGCTGTCCGACGTGCGGCCGCCGGTCTCCTACCACATGACCGCGATCGGCCGCGGCCCGGTCGGCGTGGTCACCGGCGAGGCCGACTTCCGGCTGCGCGCGGAAGGGGAAGCCACCGTGCTGTCCTACGACCTGGACGCGCGCATCAGCGGCCGCCTGGCCAGCATCGGCCAGCGGCTCGTCGAAAGCTCGATGCGCTCCCTGGTCCGCGACGCCCTGCAGGGGCTGTCCGAGAGCATCCGGGAGCGCGTGGCGGGCGAGTCCGGCGGGAGCGACGCGTGAGCGACCCTGCCCAGCCGGAACGGGGCCGACCGGAGCCGGTGTCGGTCACCATCACGATCAACGGCCGTGTCCACCGGGCGCAGGTGGAGCCGCGCACGCTGCTCGTGCACTTCATCCGCGAGCAGGCCGGCCTCACCGGCACCAACATCGGCTGCGAGACCGGGCTGTGCGGGGCCTGCACGGTGCTGCTGGACGGCGCCGGCGTGCGTGCCTGCACGCAACTGGCCGCGCAGGCCGACGGGCGCGCGGTGACCACCATCGAGGGGCTTGCCGACGGCGACACGCTGCACCCTCTCCAACAGGCATTCTGGGAGCAGCACGCCCTGCAGTGCGGCTACTGCACGCCCGGCATGATCCTGGCATGCGTCGACCTGCTGCAGAAGAACCCCGATCCCTCCGACCAGGAGGTGCGGGAGGCGCTCAAGGGCAATCTCTGCCGCTGCACCGGGTACCACAACATCGTCGCGGCCGTCCGGCACGCTGCCGGGGTCATGGCGGAGCAGGGCTGACATGTACCCGGCAGCCTTTGCGTACCACCGCGTCGAGTCGGTGAATGCGGCCGTCGCGCTGCTCGGCGAGCATGAAGACGCCAAGCTGCTGGCCGGCGGCCACAGCCTCCTGCCGATGATGAAGCTGCGTCTGGCGCAGCCGGAGGTGCTGGTCGACATCGGCCGCCTGCCGCTCGACGGCATCGGCGCGGGGCCCGACGGCCTGACCGTCGGTGCTCTTGCCACCCACCACCGCGTCGCGACGTCGGCCGACGTGACGGGCCGCTGGCAGGCGTTCGCGGAAGCGGCGGCGAGCATCGGCGACCCGATCGTCCGCAACCACGGCACCGCCGGTGGCAACGTCGCGCACGCCGATCCCGCCTCCGACCTGCCGGCGGCGCTGCTGGCGCTGGACGGCGAGCTCCGCGCCACCGGTCCGGACGGAGCGCGGCACGTGCCGGCGGCCGGGTTCTTCCAGGGCCTGCTGACCACGGCACTGGAGCCGGCCGAGGTGCTCACCGAGTTGCGGCTGCCGGCGCCCGGTCCGCGCGCCGGCTCCGTGTACCTGAAGTTCGAGCATCCCGCTTCCGGGTTCGCGGTCTGCGGCGCCGCCGCCGTGGTCGAGCTGGATGTGGACGGCCGCTGTGCGCGGGCGCGCCTGTGCTTCAACGGCGTCACGGAGGTGCCGCTCGACGCCGGCGCGGTCGCCGCGGCCCTGGTCGGCAGCGACCTGGACGACTCCGCCATCGAGCAGGCGGTCGGCGACTGCCTGCTCGTCGAGGAGCCGTTGGCCGACACCTTCGCGTCGGGGGAGTACCGCACGCATCTCGCACGCGTGTACGCCCGCCGCGCGCTGCGCGCCGCCCGCGACCGCGCCGGCACAGCCGGCGACCCGGCAGACGGTGCCGTTGGCTGACCCGGTGCCGGCGCTGGACAGCGTCGACGCCGTGCAGGAAGCGATGGAGCGATGCGCGTACGTCGCGGACCGCGACCTGGCCACCTGCGTGTTCCTGGCGGTGCAGCTCGACCGGCCGCTGTTCCTTGAGGGCGAGACGGGCGTCGGCAAGACCGAGATCGCCAAGGTTCTGTCGTCGATCCTGGACGCCGACCTGATCCGGCTGCAGTGCTACGAGGGCCTGGACGTGTCCACGGCCGTGTACGAGTGGAACTACGCGCGCCAGATCCTGCGCATCCGCATGCTGGAGGCGTCCGGGGAGGCGAGCGCCGACGCGGACATCTTCACCCGCGAGTTCCTGCTGGCCCGCCCCCTGCTCCAGGCGGTCGATCCGGCGGTGAGCCGCCGCCGGGTGCTGCTGGTGGACGAGCTGGACCGCGCGGACGAGGAGTTCGAGGCGTTCCTGCTGGAGGCGCTTTCCGACTTCCAGGTGACCGTGCCGGAGATCGGCACCTTCAAGGCGAGCGAGCCGCCGGTGGTCATCATCACTTCCAACCGCACGCGCGAGGTGCACGACGCCCTCAAGCGGCGCTGCCTGTACCACTGGATCGACTTTCCGGACCTGGACAAGGAACTGCGCATCGTGCAGCGCCGCATCCCGGAGGCGTCGCAGGCGCTGTCCGCCCAGGTGGTGGCCTTCGTGCAGGAGTTGCGCTCGCAGGAGCTGTACAAGCGGCCCGGCGTCGCCGAGACCCTGGACTGGCTGCACGCCCTGCGCGCCCTCGGCGAGCAGGAGCTGGCCGCCGACGTGGTGGAGCGTACCCTGGGCGTGCTGCTCAAGTATCAGGACGACGTGCAGTCGGTGCGGGGCTCGGTGCCCGGCCTGATCGAGCAGGCGCGCATCAGCGCCTGAGCATCGCTCCGGTGACCGGCGCGCCGCACCTGCCGCGCTCGGCCCTGCTGTTCGCGCGCGTGCTGCGCGGCCTGGGCCTGAGCGTCGCCGCCGACGACGTGACCGCCTTCCTGCAGTCGATGCAGGCGATCGGCGTCCGCTCGCGCGACGACGTGCGCGCCGCCGCCCGCAGCCTGTTCACCACCAGCGTCACCCAGCACGAGCGCTTCGACCGCGCCTTCGACCGATTCTGGAGCCACCGGCGCCTGCCCGACCGGGACGGGCTGCCGCCGCCGGAGGTGGAGCTGGAGCGGACGGTGGTCGGCGAGGCGGCGACGGCCACCGACGGCTCGGAGGAGTCGGACAGCTCCGACCGGACCCTGACTTGGTCGGCCACGGAGCGCCTGCGGCGCAAGGACTTCGGCTCCATGGACGATGCCGAGCTGCGGGTGATGTACGATTTGATAGACACGATACGGGTCGAGCTGCCGCTGCGAGCGGCACGGCGCACGCGTCCGGCGCACCGCGGCCATCTGATCGACATGCGCGGCTCCCTGCGAGGCGGCCTGCGCTCGGGCGGCGAGCTCACCCGGCTTCGCTGGCGCCGCCGCAAGCGCCGCCCGCGCCGCCTGATCCTGATCTGCGACATCTCCGGCTCCATGGAACGCTACAGCGGCGCGCTGCTGGGATTCGTGCATGCCGCCGCGCGCGGGCTGCAGCGTGGCGAGGCGTTCGTGTTCGGCACGCGGCTGTCGCGCATCACCCGCCTGCTGACCGGCCGCCGCATCGCCGACGCGCTGCGCACGGTGTCGGACCGCGTGCTGGACTGGGGCGGAGGCACGCGAATCGGCGAGGTGCTGCGCGATTTCAACTACCGCTGGGCGCGGCGCGTCCTGTCGGAGCGCGCGGTGGTCGTGCTGATCTCGGACGGCTGGGACCGCGGCGACGCGGCACTGCTGCGCACGGAGATCGACCGGCTGCAGCGCAGTTGCGGGCAGTTGATCTGGCTCAACCCGCTGGCCGGTTCTCCCGGCTTCGAGCCGCGCACGCGCGGCCTGCAGGCGGCGCTGCCGTTCGTGGACCTGCACCTGCCGGCGCACAACCTGGAGGCGCTGGAACGATTCGGGGCGCTGTTGCGGGCAATGAACACCGCCTGAGGTGACAGGCTGACGTGATAGCGTAGCGGCCATGACGGTCGCGGTAGTCGGAGCGGGCATCTTCGGTGCCGCCGCCGCCCTGGAGCTTGGCCTGCGCGGCCACCGGGTCACGCTTTTCGACTCCGAGGCGGTGCCGGCGCCGCGCGCCGCCTCCACCGACGTGTCGAAGGCGATCCGCCGCGTCTGGTACACCGGGGACAAGGCAGGCTACGTCGACCTGGTCGAGCGCTCCGCGGATCGATGGCACGCGTGGGAGCGGGAGACCGGCCGTCACGTGCTGCACCGCACCGGACACCTGAGCATTCTCCGCGAGGCCGGCCCCGGGTCGCCGATGTATGAAAGCGTGCACTTGTTACGCAGCCGGGGCGCGGTCGAAGTGCAGGAGCTGGGCACGGCGGCCCTGCGCCGGCGCTTCCCGCAGTTCACGGTCGCCGCCGACGAGGTGGGCGTGTACGACCCGTGGGGCGGTTACCTGGAGAGTGCCGCCGCCGTGCGGATGATCGTGGATCTCGCGGACGACGCGGGCGTGACGGTACGGGAGCGCACGCCGGTTGCGGCCGTCGAGGAGCGGGCCGGGGCGGTGACTGTGCGCGCCGACAACGCAGAGCAGGCGTTCGATCGCGTGGTCGTCGCCGCCGGCGCCTGGATCGGACGACTCCTGCCGGAGCTTGCCCGGCCGCTGACGGTCACGCTCCAGGAGATGCTGCTGCTGCCCGCTCCGGACCCCGTGGCGTTCTCTTACCCGCGGATGCCGACTTGGGGCGCCGAGCCGGGCGGGGAGGAATGGTACGGCTTCCCGCTGCTGCGGGAGGGGTCGGTCAAGGTAGCCCGCGACCGGCTCGGCCCGGCGGTCGATGCCGAAGTGGACCGCGCTGGCACCGCCGCGTTCGCGGGCGACGCGGAGGCGATGCTGCGGCGGCGCCTGCCGGCGCTGGCGGGCGCAGCGGGAGCGTGCGGGCGGAGCTGCCTGTACACGATGACGCCGGACGCGCACTTCATCATCGACCGCGTGCCCGGAACCGATCGCCTGGTGGTCGCCGGCGCCGGCAGCGGCCACGCCTTCAAGTTCGGCGGCGTGTTCGGGCCGCTGGTCGCCGGCGTGGTGGAGGACCGCCCGGATCCGGCGGCCGAGCCGCTGCGTATCGGTTGCCGGCCGGCCAGGTGGGCCGATGTCTGAGCGCTACCTTGCGCTCCTGCGCGGCATCAACGTGGGAGGCAAGAACCTCATTGGCAAGGACGACCTGCGCCGCTGCTTCGAGGACCTCGGGTTCGATCGGGTACGCACCTACATCCAGAGCGGCAACGTGCTGTTCCGTACGGCAGCGACGGAGGTAGCAGAGCTCAACGCGCGGGTGGAGCAGGGGCTGTCCGAGCGGTTCACGTACGCCGCGCGCTCGGTCGTCCTGTCGTATGCCGGCTACGCCGCCGCGCTCGCGGCCGCGCCGCCGGCGTGGGGGCGGGACGATTCCTGCCGGCACAACGCGCTCTTCACGCTGGCCGACGCGACGCCCGACGACGTGCTTGCCGGCCTGCCGCCGGCCAGGCCGGACATCGACGCGATCGCCGCCGGTCCGGGCGTCGTGTTCTGGTCGGCGCCGGAGGACCGCATCACCCGGTCCGCGTTCATGAAGCTGCCGACCCTTCCGGTCTACCAGCGGGTGACGATCCGCAACCGCAACACGGTCCGCAAGCTCGCGGCACTGCTGGACGAGCTGTAGCGGGGTGAAAAACTACGAGCACGAGAACGCCGCCCGCTACCGGAGAGTGGCCGACCGCGTAGTCGATTCGAGGGCCGTGGCGAAGTACGGGACCACGGACTGCGAGGATTTCTCGTCACGCGCTTTCCTGAAAGACGTGATCCCCCGGCTCCGGTTCGACCGGGAGCGGCCCACGGCGCTGGAGCTGGGAACGGGGGTGGGGCCCGGCGCGCTGTTCCTGGCGGATCACGGCTTCCGGGTGCACGGGATCGACCTGATCCCGGAAGCGATCGAGCAGGCCCGTAGTCGCGCCGCGGAGCTCGGCGTCGACGTGACCTTCGAGGTCATGGACGTCACGCGCGTCCCGCACGCGGGGCCGGTGTACGACCTGATTGTCGACAGCTACTGCCTGCAGGGCATCGCCCTCGACGCGGACCGTGAGGCGGTATTCCGTGCCGTCAAGGCCCGGCTCGCCCTTCGCGGCTACTACGTGGGCAGCACCGCGATGTACGAAGCCGACCGGCACCACCAGGACTGGCAGACGGTCGACCGCGCAACGGGGCGGAGGTTCGACGGTTTCGATGAGGACTGCCTGTACGACCCGGACACCGATCTCTGCTACTGGCCGTGCGACGGGAGGGTCGAGATCGACGGCGCCATCACCGTCGCCGGTGCGCGCTTCTATCCGGCCCGTCGCTATCGCAACGGTCCGCGGCTGCGGCAGGAAGTCGAGTCCTACGGCTTCGAGGTCCTCCTGCAGAGCGGCGAGTGGGGCGAGAATGTCCTCGCCGTCCACCGCGGCAGCGGTCTCCGTCTGTCATCGATGTCGTGAGCGCATGCAGTAGTAGCCCGGATCATTGCCACCTCCGAGTCGTGCGAGACCTGACTCTCCGAGCTGATCCGGCTCTGGTCCGGGACGATCGAGATGCCCCGCCGGCGTTGCAGGTCGTGGCTCTTCCACGCCGGCACGTGGGCGGTCAGTAGTGCCTTGAACAGCCGGCCGTGGTTGGGCACGCGCAGGTGCAGCAGCTCATGGGCGATGACGAAGTCCTGAAAGCCCGGCTGCTGGTCGGCTAGATCGGCGGCCAGGGTGACGATTCCCGGGGTGCAGCAGGAGCCCCATTTCCGGGTCATGGGGCGGATGCGCACCGCGCGCGGCCGCACCCTGAGACGTCGTGCCCAGTCACCGGGCCGCAGCAGAGCGCTTGACGCCCCTTTCGTCCCGCATAAGCCTCGGCTCAAAAGGTCCCTCCCCGATGACAAGAGCGCCATGGGTGCTCTCTCCGGCAACGGAGTAGTCGGGGGGTCTTTTTCCGGGCCGCCCGTCGCCGCCAGTGCCCGGCGACGGCGCGTGCACCTCCGGTTCGTTCTTCACCGCCGGCCTGCTCAGGTTGTACCAGGCAAGGTCCCCGGTCTATTCATGGGGAAGGATCAGCTTCAGGAGCTGCTCGCATCGGTGGACCCGAACCTGGCGTCGCCGCGCGAGCAACTGCGGGCGCTCGGCGACGGCACCTGGACGTTCACGGTGGTCGTCGACCGGGAGTGCCGGCACGGGCTGGATCAGCTCAGGTCCCTGCTGTCCCACGTCGACCCAGCGATGTCGTACGGGCAACTGGTGAACCGGCTCGTGCAGGATGAGCTGCGGCGCCGCGACCCTCGCCTGCGCGGATCGACCGGCACCGATACCCGGCCGGGGGCAACCGGTGGTCCGGCGGCGAAGCGGACCACGCATGCGGAGTCCGCCAAGCATCCCGGCAGCAACGGAGCCGCCGCCGCGAAGCGCGCTGCGGCCACGGCCGGCGCCCCTTCGGCGTCGAAGCGGGAGGCGCAGCCTGTCCACGACGGCCCGCCGGCGGAGAACGGAACCTCGCCGGAACCGGCCGAGGCTGTTTCGACGGCGAAGTGCGTTGCGGCGGACGGCGGTGCGGCTCCCTCGAAGCCGAACCAAACGGATCCCGGCGATGCCGGCCGCCGGCACCCACCGGGCGCGTCGTCCCCGCCGCGGTCAAGCGGGCCGTGTGGGAGCAGGATGGCGGACGGTGCTCATACATCGATCCGTCGATCGGGCGACGCTGCACCTCCCGTCATCTGCTTCAGATCGACCACATCTGGCCCTGGGCGAGGGGAGGAGGGGCCGAGCCCGACAATCTCCGATTGCTCTGTCATGCCCATCATCGGCATCGCCATGGGGAGCTGCCGTTCTCGCGAGCGGGGCCGAATTGATGCTCCATGCCGTAGTGAGTGCAGGATCGTCGTCCGCCAAGTCCCCAGCAACCGGGACCACGGGGCGCGGAAGGGGGACACCCTCTGACAGGTCGACAGGTGCCGCCGGATGATATATATCAATGATCAATCTTTGTCGCGATGGAGGACTCATATGGTGAAGACCGCCAAGATCTTCTGGTCCGGCCGGTCTCAGGCTGTCAGGCTGCCGAAGGAGTTTCGCATGAAGGGAGACGAGGTGCGGATCCGCAAGCAGGGTGCTGCGGTCGTGCTTGAACCCATCGCGGACGATTGGCGATGGCTGGATGCCATCGCGGGCCGGTTCTCCTCGGACTTCTTTGCCGAAGGGCGGAACCAGCCTCAACTCGAACCTCGTCCCGAGCTTGACCGCGCGTTCGGGTGATGCGTTATCTGCTGGACACCAATGCGTGCATCGCGGTGCTCAACAAGACATCGCCTCAACTCCTGCAGAGGATCCGTCGCTGCGCCCCGGCGGACATCGGAATGCCGGCGCCCGTCGCCTACGAACTCTACTACGGCGCATACAAGAGCCGCCACGCCCTGCGCAACGTGGATCTGCTCGATCGCATGAAGTTCGAGATCGTTCCGTTCGACGCGGCCGACGCTCGCATGGCTGGCGCCATCCGCAGCGAGATCGAAGCGATTGGCCGTCCGATCGGGCCGTACGACCTGCTGATCGCGGGCCAGGCCCGCGCCCGCAATCTGGTGCTGGTAACCGCCAACAGCCGCGAGTTCTCCCGCGTCGAGGGTCTCGACAGCGAGGACTGGTCGATCGCCGACGCTGACCGGAGAGCGACGGGCGAGGAACGATGAAGCAGGGACCCCTCGCGCCGTCGCGTTCCGACTGCTGTCGGCTCGTCGCCCGGCGAGCGACAGGACGCCTGGATTTCTCTTACCAAGTGTACAAGGTGCGTGCACCAAGCCGCCGTTGGAGAGGCTGCGGCCCTCAAGGCCGGTCTTTGGCCGGGAGCGAGCCGCCGCGGTAGCGCGCGACGACAGCTCGCTGTCCTCGGCACGGTTGGCGGGCGGGCGCCTCCGACCTACTATTGAAGTGCGATGGCTCCGCGGACGTCCACGGCCGAGCGAAGCAACGCGGAGTGGCTCGCGGCGCTCGCTCCTGAATCGCCGGAACGGTCGGCCGCGATCGCGGATCTTCACCAGATCCTGGTGGCCGGTTTGCGGCGCGGTCTGCTCGGCAGCCGCGGCATGCGGCGGCGCGAGTTCGCCGAGCAGGCGGAGGATTTCGCCCAGGAGGCGCTGGTCAAGATCCTGGCCAGCCTGGACTCGTTCCGCGAGGAGAGCCGTTTCGTGACCTGGGCGCACAAGATCGCCATCCGCGTCGCCCTTACAGAGCTGCGCCGCAAGCGCTGGGACGACGTGTCGCTCGACACCCTGCTCGTGTCCTCGGAGGGGGAGTCGATCCCGCGTGCGCTGGCGGACCCGTCGGTCGGTCCCGAGGCAGCCGCGCAACGCGCGGCCAGCCTGGAACGGGTGCTGCGCTATATCCGCGAGGACCTCACCGACAAGCAGCGCACGGCCATGACCGCCGCCATTCTCCGGGGCATGCCGCTGGAGGAGGTCGCGCGGCGCATGTCCATGAATCGCAACGCTCTCTACAAACTCTTGCACGACGCACGTAAGCGTTTGCGGCGCCGCATGCTCCAAGACGGTATCAGCCCGGACGACATACTGGCGGCATTCTGACGGACCGATGACAAGGGAGGAGGGGAAGGAATGCCCGTGCCTAGCGGCGATCCGTATCGCGAGCTGAAGGCCGCGCACGGCCGTCCCGCGCGCCGGCCGCGCCGGGCCGCAGCGCTGCACGACGAGATGACGCGCCTGGCTCGCGACGCGCTCCGCGCAGCGCTGGACATCACGCGTGACGAGGAGCTGGACTGCGACGAGGTCCACGACTTTCTCGACGTGTTCGCCGAGATGCATGCCGCGGGCAAGGACGTGCGCGCTCTGCTGCCGCTGGTGTACCTGCACCTGCAGGCGTGCGGCGACTGTTTCGAGGAGTTCGAGGCGCTGCGACGCATCGTGGCCGCCGCGCGATGACCGCACCCGAGCGACACGTCCGGCTGGTATTGGCAGGCCCCCGCGACGGCCGCAACGTCGGTTCGGTGTGCCGGGCGATGAAGACCATGGGGCTGGGCGACCTCTCCATCGTCGCCGGTGACTTCGATCCCGCCGACGCCCGCGCGGCCGCCGTGCACGCCGCCGACGTCTTCGATGCCGCGCGGCGACCGGACACGCTTCCGGAGGCGATCGCCGACTGCGACGACGCGATCGCGATCAGCCGGCGCCGCGGCAAGCGCCGCAAGCAGGCGCCCATGCTGCTCTCCCACCTGTCCGAGCATCTGGCCGCCCGTGGTCCGGGCACCACGGCGCTGGTCTTCGGCACCGAGGCGACCGGGTTGCGCGACGAGGAGATCGCCTGTTGCACCGGCATGCTGTCCATCCCCACCCATCCCGACTTCCCGTCCCTGAACCTTTCCCACGCCGTCCAGATCGTCACCTACGAGCTGTTCCGCGCCCGTGGGCGGCACCTCCCCGCCCGCTACTACGAGCCGGTCGCGCTTCCGGAGGTCGATGCCGCCCTGGACCCCTTGCTCGATCTGCTGGTCGGGATAGACTTCTTTCGCCAGGCCGGTCCGGAGGAGTTGCGCGTGTTCCTCCGCGACATCCTGGCGCGGGCGGCGCTTGCCGCGCCCGAGTGTGAGCGGTTGCAGACGCTCTTTCACAGCATGCGCGGCATCGTCCTGCACCGCGATGCCTGACCGTAGCCCGACGGGAGGTCGATCATGCACTACCGACTCCACGATGCGAGGGAACTGCCCAGCCCGGCACTGCTGATCGACCTGGATCGATTCGACCGCAACGCCGATCGCGTGATCGCCATCGCGGGATCGCCGGACCGGGTCTGGCCGCACATGAAAACCCAGAAGTCGGCCGACTTGGCGCGCCGGCTGATGCGGCGCGGTTTTTGCCGATTCAAGTGCTCGACCATCGCCGAGGCGGAAATGCTGGCGTGCGTGGAAGCGCCGGAGGTGCTGGTCGCCTATCAGCTCCTGGGACCGAATCCCGGAAGGCTGGCGGAGCTGGCACGACGCCACCCCGGCACCCGGTTCTCGACGCTGGTGGACGACCCCGGCCCTTTGCACGCGGTGTCCGCGGCCGCCGCCGCGGCCGGCGCGACGATCGGCGTCATGCTCGACGTGGATCTGGGCATGCACCGTACCGGCATCGCACCCGGCGGCGAAGGGGCGATCGCCCTCTACCGGCTGATCGCCGACCTGCCGGGGGTTGAGCCCGCCGGCCTGCACGGCTACGACGGCCACAACCACCAGCGGAGCCGCGATGAGCGCATCGCCGCCTGCGACCGGGGGACGGCCGCGATCAAGGCCCTGCAGGCGGCGATCGAGGCGGCCGGCCTGCCGGTGCCGCGCCGCATCATGGGCGGCACGCCCACCTTCGCCTGCCACGCCCGCCACGCGGACGCGGACCTGTCCCCGGGCACCTGCTTCCTGCACGACCTGGGCTACGCCGACATGCTCCCCGACCTGACCTTCGAGTTCGCCGGGCTGCTGTTCACGCGGGTGCTGAGCGCCTCCACCCCCGGGTACGTGACCTTCGACCTGGGCAACAAGGCGATCGCCGCCGATCCGCCGGGCGAGCGCGGCCGCTTCCTTGCGATCGACGGTACGCGCACGCTGATCCACAACGAGGAGCATTGGCTGTTGGCCGTCGCCCCCGACCTGCGCTTCCGGGTAGGCGAGGAGCACTACGTGATACCCAGGCACGTCTGCCCGTGCGTGGCCCTGCACCGCCAATTCTACGCGGTCCAGGACGGCCGCGTGCAGGCGACGTACGAGGTGACCGCGCGGGACCGCGCCCTGACCGTCTGACGCGAGTCGACGGCGAGCCATGCCTCCCACGTGCCGGCGAGAGCGTCACTCGTCAATCCGCTGCTTCAGCGGCTCAAGTGTTCCACGAGGAGCTTGAGCGCTCCGCCGTGCCGGACCAGCACGCTCGTGCCGCGCCCGACGATGTGGAAGGGACCGTGGTCGCCGACTCCGGACCAGTGGAAGCGGAACGTGACGGTGGCCGAGCCTGCGTCGACGTGCAGGAGCTCGACGTCGGACAGGCGGTAGCGTTCGTCTTCGATCTCATGGGCCCAGGTGCGCTCGAACGCGCCGCGCGCGGCCTCGATCCCCCGGTAGTCACCATCGTTGAATCGGAACAGGGCATCGGGGTGGAGCATCGGTGCGACGCGGTCGAAGTCCTGCGTTCCCTGGGCCTTCTCGAAGCGCTCCAGGAATTCGAGGACTTGCTCTTCCGCGATCTCGTCCGCCACGCTGCCATGGTACCCGGAGGGCAGCGCAGTGTAAGGCGAATTCGCGCTCTCTCCCGAGTGCCACACCCTCACCGCGCCGGCACCCTGATTCCGCAGTAGGATCGCGGCGTGTACGGAATGTTCGGCGGGGGCGGCGGCCGCGGCGGCATGGGCTACCTGCTCCGCCACGGGGACGAGCAGGCACGCCCGCAGATCAGCCGAGCGCTGCTGCGCCGCGTGCTCGCCTACGCGCGCCCGTACGTCGGCAGGATTATCCTGCTGTTCACGAGCATCTGCGCGACCATCGGCCTCGGCCTGCTGACGCCACTGATCGTGCGCGACCTCATCGACACCGCGCTGCCTGCGAAGGACGCGGCGCGGCTCAACCTGCTGGCCGCCGGCCTGATAGCCATCCCCGTGGCCGGCGCCGTGATCCGCATCTGGCAGCGCAAGCTGGATGCCACGATCGGCTCCGGGATCATCCTGGACCTGCGCACGGCGCTGTACTCCCACCTGCAGCGCATGTCGATGCGCTTCTTCACCAGCAACAAGACCGGCGAGCTGATGAGCCGGCTCAACAGCGACGTCATCGGCGCCCAGAGCGCGGTCACCAACACCCTGGTGGACGTCACCACCAACCTGATCCAGGTGGCCGGCACGCTGGCGATCATGCTGGCCCTGGAGTGGCGCCTGACCGTGCTGGGGCTGGCCGTGCTGCCGGTCTTCCTGCTGCTCGGACGCCGCTTCGGCAAGGCGCTGCGCGAGGTGTCCCGGCAGTCGATGGAGCGCAACGCGCGCATGAACGCCATCATGAGCGAGACGCTGAACATCAGCGGCCTGGTCCTGGTAAAGCTGTTCGGGCGCCGGCAGGAGGAGCAGCGCCGCTTCGGGGAGCAGGCCGAGGGGGTGCGCCACCTGGCCATCCGCCAGGCCGTGATCGGCAGCCGCTTCTTCGTGCTGATGGGGATCGCCACCGCGGTCGGCACGGCCGGGGTCTACCTGGTCGGCGGTCATCTGCACATCCGCGGCGGCCTGACCATCGGCACCGTGGTCGCCTTCAGCACGTACCTCGCGCAGCTCTACGGGCCGCTGCGCTCGCTGAGCAACGTCGTGGTCGTGGTCGCGCAGTCGCTGGTGAGCTTCGAGCGCGTGTTCGAGGTGCTGGACCTGCCGGTCGACATCGAGGAGTCGCCGCACGCGCGGCGGCTGGAGCGGGCCGAGGGCAAGCTGGAGTTCCGGGAGGTCAGCTTCCGCTACGAGCGCGATGATCAGCTCCTGCTCACCGAGGCGCGGCGCGCGGCGCGGGTCGAGGATATGGCGTTCACGGCGAGGGAGGGCGAGCCAGCCTCCGGGGGTCAGCCGGCGCGAGGCGCCCGGCCCGCCGGCATGGGGCGGGCTGGCAACGGCCCCGGTGCCGGCCGGCAGGGACCGAGGGGCGCGCGCCCGGGTCGCTCCCGCGGGCGCGTGCCGCGACCGGAACGGCCGGGCGCGGCGGCCGTTCCGTCTTCGACGCCACAGCACCAGGCGCGCGAGTGGGCGCTGGCCGGCGTGAGCTTCTCCGTGGAACCCGGGCGGAGCGTGGCGGTGGTAGGGCCGAGCGGCGCCGGCAAGACCACGCTCACCTACCTGATCCCCCGGCTCTACGACCCGACGCGCGGCCACATCCTGCTGGACGGCCACGACACACGCGAGCTCACCATGGAGTCGCTGGCCGCCCAGATCGGCATGGTGACCCAGGAGCCCTACCTGTTCCACGACTCGGTGCGCGCCAACCTGCTGTACGCGGCGCCCGACGCGGACGAAGCGCGCATCGCCGACGCATGCCGCGCCGCCAATATCCACGACTTCATCGCCGCGCTGCCGGCCGGCTACGACACCGTGATGGGCGAGCGCGGCTACCGTCTCTCGGGCGGCGAGAAGCAGCGGCTGGCCATCGCCCGCGTGATCCTCAAGGACCCGCGCGTGCTGATCCTGGACGAGGCGACCAGCCACCTGGACACCCGCTCGGAGGCGCTGATCCAGGAGGCCCTGAGCCGCGTCGTGACCGGCCGCACCTCGATCATCATCGCCCACCGGCTGAGCACGATCCTGGCGGCCGACCTGATCCTGGTGCTGGACCGCGGGCGAATCGTGGAGCGCGGCCCGCACGCCGAGCTCAGCGTGGACGGCGGACTGTATCAGCGGCTGTACGAGACCCAGTTCCGGGAGTAAGATGCACCGGCACGGGCCCTCGACTCGGCGCGAGAGGCCGGACAGAGAAAGAACCAGAGACCAAGAGGAACAGAGCGTTGAGTACGAGTTCACAGTTCGCGGCACCGCGAACCATCGAGGAGGCGACGGCCCTGCTGGCCGAGCACGGCTCGTCGGCCCGCGTGGTGGCCGGCGCCACCGACCTGATGGTGCAGGTGCGCATCACCGGCTCCTACCCGGAGCACTACGTCGACATCAAGCACATACCGGACGTCAACGTGATCGAGCTGCAGGCCGACCACCTGCAGCTCGGCGCCGCCGTCCCCTGCGCAGCGCTCGCCGACCGGGACGACGTCCGCGCGGCCTTTCCCGGCCTGGTCGAAGCGTCGGAGCTGATCGGCTCCACGCAGATCCAGAGCCGCGCCACGCTGGGCGGCAACCTGTGCAACGCCAGCCCCGCCGCCGACACGGTGCCGTCCCTGATGGCGCTCGACGCGGAGGCGGTGATCGCCGGGCCTGCAGGGACGCGCACGGTCAAGGTCGCCGAGGTGCCGACCGGCCCCGGCTCCACCTCGCTCGCGGCCGGCGAGATGCTGGTCGCCTTCCGGATCCCGACGCCGCCGGCCGGCTCGTCCGACGCCTACCAGCGGTTCATCCCGCGCACGGAGATGGACATCGCCGTGGTCGGCGTGGGCGTGAGCGTCGCCCTGGACGCATCCGGCACCTGCACGGCCGCGCGGGTCGCGCTGGGCGCGGTCGCTCCCACGGCATTCATCGCGGAGGAAGCGGGCGCGGCCCTGGTCGGCACGGACCTTGGCGACGAAGCGCTGGCCGAGGCGGGACGGCGGGCGACCGCCGCGGCACGGCCCATCGGCGACCGCCGCGGCACCGCCGAGTTCCGGCACGACGTGACCGAGGTCTTGACCAGACGCACCGCGGCCGTGGCGCGCGACCGCGCGCGGGCGCGCATCTGACACGCGAGAGAGAAGGAACGAGAAGAAGATGGCGAAGATCCACGTAGAGACGACGATCAACGGCGACCCGACGGAGTTCCTGTGCGAGGCGCATCAGAGCCTCTCCGAGGTGCTGCGCGAGGATCTGCACCTGTTCGGCACCAAGGAGGGCTGCACCACCGGCGACTGCGGGGCGTGCACGGTCGTGATGGACGGCCGCATCGTGTGCTCGTGCCTGGTCCTGGCCGCCGAAGGGCACGGCAAGAGCATCGACACGATCGAGGGCGTCGCCGACGGCGAGAAGCTGCATCCGCTGCAGGAGGCGTTCCTGGAGAACGCGGCGCTGCAGTGCGGCGTGTGCACGCCGGGCTTCATCGTCGCCGCCAGGAACCTGCTGGAGCGCAACCCCGATCCGTCCGAGCAGGAGATACGCTACTGGCTGGCCGGCAACCTGTGCCGCTGTACCGGCTACGACAAGATCATCCGCGCGGTGCAGCAGGCCGCAGCGGTAACCGGGTAGGAGGGCAAGAGACATGGCAGACACCAACGGCAAGAACGGCTCCCAAGGCAACGGCGCGTACAAGGTCCTGGGAACGCGGCCGGTCCGTCACGACGGGCTGGACAAGGTCACCGGGCACGCCAACTACGGCGCCGACCTGTCGCTGCCCGGCATGCTGCACGCGAAGTTCGTGCGCAGCCCGCACGCGCACGCCCGGATCCTCTCGATCGACACCTCGAAGGCGGAGGCGATGCCCGGCGTCAAGGCCGTGGTCACCGGCGCCGACTTCCCGCCGCCGCCAGTCGGCATCGCCGAGTCGGGCGAGACGCCCGCCGACTTCTCCGACCTGGCGCGCAACGTGATGGCGCAGGACAAGGCGCTCTATCACGGGCACGCGATCGCCGCCGTGGCGGCGACCACCCTGCGGCAGGCGGAAGAGGCCGCCAAGGCGGTGGCGGTCGAGTACGATGTGCTGCCACCGGTCCTGGACGTCCGCGACGCCATGCGCGACGACGCGCCGGTACTGCACGAATCGATGCGCACCAAGGGCCTGGCCGATCCGCCCGACCGGCCCACGAACATCGCCAGCTACTCCATCTACGAGCTCGGCGACATCGACGCCGGGTTCGCCGAGGCCGACGTCGTCATCGAGCGCGAGCACACCGTGGAGACCGTCCACCAGGGGTACATCGAGCCGCACGCCGCGGTCGTGCGCACCAGCGAGGACGGCCAGGTGACGATCTGGGCCTCCAGCCAGGGCCACTTCATGATCCGCGAGCTGTCCGCGCAGCTCCTGCACATGGACATCTCCCAGATCAAGGTGCTGCCCGCCGAGATCGGCGGCGGCTTCGGCGGCAAGACCACCGTCTACCTGGAGCCGGTCGGCATCCTCCTGTCGCGCAAGTCCGACCGGCCGGTGAAGCTGGTCATGACCCGCGACGAGGTGTTCCGCGCCTCCGGCCCGGCGCCGGCCTCCTACATCCGCTGCAAGCTCGGCGCCAGGAAGGACGGCACGTTGACCGCCGGCTATGCCTACATGGCCTACGAGGCGGGCGCTTTCCCGGGCTCGGCCGTGGGCGCGGGCATGATGGGCATCTTCGCGCCATACGACCTGGCCAACCTCAAGATCGAAGGCTGGGACGTCTGCGTGAACAAGCCGCGCTCGACCGCCTACCGGGCGCCGGGCGCACCCAACGCCACCTTCTCCGCGGAGACCATCCTGGAGGAGATCGCCGAGAAGCTCGGTATCGAGTCGCTGGACATCCGGCTGCGCAACGCGGCCGTCGAGGGAATCACCAATGCCACCGGCGTGCAATGGCCGCGCATCGGCCTCGTTGAGACGCTGGAGGCGGCGCAGGGCCACGAGCACTACAGCGCCCCGCTCGGACCCAACCAGGGCCGCGGCGTCGCCGCCGGCTGGTGGATGAACGCCGGCGGACTGTCCTCCGCGACACTGCAGATCAACGAAGACGGCACCGCCTCGGTCGGCGAGGGCAGCCCGGACATCGGCGGCTCGCGCGCCGTGATGGCCATGATCGTCTCCGAGGAGCTGGGCATCCCGGTCGACAAGGTGCGCCCGCAGGTGGCCGACACCGAGTCGGTCGGCTATACCGGCGTGACCGGCGGCAGCCGCGTCGCCTACGCCACCGGCTGGGCGGTCACCAACGCCTGCCGCGACGCTATCAAGCAGATGCGCGAGTGCGCGGCCAAGATCTGGGAGGTGGACGCCGACCAGGTCGAGTGGTCCGACGGCAAGGCAGTTCTCTCAGGCGAGGGCAAGGAGCTGACGCTGAAGGAGATCGTCGCCGAGGCGCACGCCACCGGCGGCATGATCACCGCCGCCAGCTCGCTCAACGCGCCGGGCGCGGCGGCCGCCTTCGGCACGCACATCGCCGATGTCGAGGTCGACCCGGAGACGGGCCGCGTGCTGGTCACCCGCTACACGGTGTGCCAGGACGCCGGCAAGGCACTGCACCCCTCGTACGTGGAGGGACAGATGCAGGGCGGCGCCGTGCAGGGCATCGGCTGGGCAATCAACGAGGAGTACGTCTTCAACGACGACGGCGTGATGGAGAACGCCGGCTTCCTGGACTACCGCATGCCGGTGGCCCTGGACCTGCCGATGATCGACACCGTGATCGTGGAAGTGCCCAATCCCCGCCATCCCTACGGGGTGCGCGGCGTGGGCGAGGTGCCGATCGTGCCGCCGCTCGCGGCGATCGCCAACGCCGTCTACGCGGCGGTCGGCGTACGCATGACCGCCTGCCCGATGTCGCCGCCGCGCGTGCTGGCGGAGATCAAGGCCAAGGCCCGCTCTCCGCAGGCTGCGGCGGCCGGGTAAGGCCGGGGATCGGGCGTAGCGGCGTGCGCGTCGAGATTCCGGCTCGCTTCCGGACCTTTACCGGCGGCGTCGGCGAGGTGGAGAGCTCGGCCACGACGGTGCGCGCCCTCATCGACGAGTTGGACACGCAGTTTCCCGGCCTCGGCCGGGAGCTGCGGCTGACGTCGGCCGTGGCCGTGGACGGCGACATCGTCGCCGACAACATTCGCGCGGCGTCGCTGCGACGGATCGACCAGGCCGAGACGATCCTGTTCGTACCGGCCGTAAGCGGAGGCTGACCGCATGCGAAAGACCCTGCTTGCCCTGATCGTCACGCTCGCCATGCTCACTCCCGCCGGCATTGCCGTCGCGGGCGAGCCGTTCGCGGTCGTGGAGCTGTTCACCTCCCAGGGGTGCAACTCGTGCCCCGGCGCGGAGGCGGTGCTGCGCGACCTGAGCGCCCACGCGCGCGAGTCCGGCCTGCGCATCATCCCGATCGAGTGGCACGTCGATTACTGGGACCGGCTCGGCTGGCCCGACCCGTTCGGCGACCCAGAGCACTCGCAGCGGCAGCGGCGCTACGCCCGCGCGCTGGGCCAGCGCGGGCCCTACACGCCGCAGATCATCGTCAACGGCACCACCATCGTGCGGCCCGCGCAGCGGCGGCAGCTCGTGTTCGACCACGCGGAGATGGCGCTGGAGCAGCCGGCGCAGGCGGAGGTGACCCTGAGCGCCGGCCTCGCCGAGCGAGCCCTGGACGTCTCCTTCTCGGTCAGCGACGCGCCGCGGCGGGCGGCGATGATGCTGATCGTCGTCGAGCGCGGCCTCGGCAACCACGTGCCGCGCGGCGAGAATCGGGGCAAGACGCTGCGCCATGACGAGGTCGTCCGCGCGCACCACGACCTGGGACGGATCGGGCGGGAGACCAGCGGCACGTTCGCGCTGGAGGTTCCGGAGGACGTGGACCTGTCGATGGCGTCCCTGATCTGCATCGTCCACGACCCGGTCACCATGGAGATCGTGGGCGCCGCCAGCGTCGATCTCACCTAGCCCCGCAGTCGTCGCCTTCGGCTCCGTCTTTGGCCCAGCCCCCGCCCCAACCTTCCGCGATACTCAGCTCCCGGCTTCGCCGGCCGGTGTTTCGCTCCTGGGCCAAGCCCGCCTTTGGGCTTCGGTGGCCGGATGCGGCGCTCGCGCGCGTATGCGCGAGATTCCGTAGCAAGCCCACGTCCCCTTCGCAGTCCCGCACTTGACCCGGATCCGGTCTCTGAGCGCTCTGGGCGCCGAGGTGGGTGGCACGCGCTTCGTGCTGCTGATCGGCGCCTTCGCGCTGTTCTCCGCGGGCTTGACCTTGTTCGAGATCAACTTCCCGCACTACCTGCGCGGGCAGTTCCGGATGGGCGCCGGCTTCCGCAGCTTCCTGGAGTTCCCGCGCGAGTCGCAGGGCTTTGCCGTCGTGTTCTACGCGGTGTTGCTGGGGGCGGCGACCGAGCGGCGCCTGTTCGCGCTGGCGGCGACGGTGACCGCGGTCGGCATGACGGCGCTGGCGCTGCTGCCCGCGCGCGTCATTCCGGACTCGATCGCCGGGCTGGCCCCGGCGCTCCCGCTCATCGGCCTGGTGATGGTGCACTCGGCCGGCATGCACTTGGCGATGGTGATGGAGCAGTCGATCATCATCGAATCCGGCGGGCTGGCCGGCGCCGGGCGGCGGCTCGGTTGGGTCGCCTTCTGGCGGACCATCGCCGCGCTGGCCGCGGCGCTTGCGATCCTGGCTATCGGCAGGCTGCTCGACGTCGGCTACCGGCCCTACTTCATCGCCGGGGCGGCGCTTTCGCTGGCGGCCGCGGTGCTCATCACGGCCGCCACCCGCGGGCAACCGCACGTGCGCGGCACGCGCCGGCGCCTGCGGTTCGAGCGCCGCTTCAACCGCTACTACCTGCTGTGCGCGCTGTTCGGGGTGCGCAAGCAGGTGTTCATCACGTTCGCTCTGTGGACGCTGGTCACCGTGTACGAGCAGCCGCTCGGCACCGTGGCGCTGCTCTGGTTCCTGTTCTCGGGGGCGGGGCTGGTCACGCAGCCGCTGATCGGAGCGGTCATCGATCGGGTGGGGCCGCGCCTGACGCTGACCGTGGACGCGCTGGTTCTGCTGCTGGTCTGCCTGCTGTACGGATTCGCCGAGCACCTGTTCGTCCCCGGCGTGGCGATCGTCGTGGTCGGCGCCACCTACGTGCTCGACCACCTGCTGTTCTTCGCGGGCTCCGCGCGTTCGGTGTACGCCGGCAGCGTGGCGCCCGGCCGCTCGGACCTGTCGCCGACCCTGTCCATGGGCGTGACCATCGACCACGTCTTCTCCATGACGGTGCCGCTGGCCGGCGGGGTGCTCTGGAAGACGCTCGGCTACGAGTCCGTGTTCGTGGCCGCAGCGGTGATCGCCGGAGTGACCGCCGTGGTCGCCGCCGGCATCCGCGCGCCGCAGCCCGCGGCGGCGGCTCTCCGCCACGACTGACCCACCGCGACTGACGGCCGCCGCTATCCGTTGTCGCGCGGCCGCGCCAGCACCTGCCAGTGGTAGCCGCCGGGGCCATCCTGCTCGACGTCCTCGCACCGCACGAGGTCGAACGCCGGCAGGTAGCGGTCGATCTCCTCCCGGTCGAAGTAGTGGTGGGGATGGCTCTTCTCGGTCTCGCCGGGAACGACGAAGGTGCCCGGCTCGATCTCCGTGCCACGGCCGTGGTGATGCCGGGTGGAGATCAGCGTGCAGAGCAGGGAGCCGCCGGTGACCAGGCAGCGCTCGATCTCGGCGACGGTGCGACGGATCACCTCCGCCGTGCCGTGATAGATCACGTTCCAGGTGAGGATCAGGTCGAAGAACCCGTCAACAAAGGGAATAGCCGCCATGTCGCCTGTCTGCAGCCGCACCTGCACCCCTTCCCGTTCGGCCCACGCGCTCGCGAAGTCCAGCCCGCTGGGGCTGCTGTCCAGGCTGTAGACCTCGAGTCCGGCCCTGGCGCACAGAATCGCGTGCCGGCCGACGCCGAAGCCCAGGTCCAGGACCGTGCGCACGCCGTCTCGCCGCCACCGCGGGATGAGCTCCGACACCAGCGGATCCGGCTTCGACCAGTAGGCGCGGCCTGCCACGGTCTTCCACGCGTCGTCCCACGCTTTCATTCCGAATCATACCAGGGTCGCGGCCCGGCGGGTCAGATCGACCGGCGGGTCAGGCTGAAGCTCTGCGCGGTCGGGCCGTGGTCCGGCTGGGTGGCTAGGAACAGCGCCAGCGGAGCCACGTCCTCCGGCTCCTTCATCACCTCGCTGTCGGAGTAGGGTGGCGGCCCGCTGGAGGCCGTGAGCCGCGTGGCCACGGGGCCGGGAATGAGCTCGTTGACCGTGATGTTGTGCTGCCAGACTTCCTCGGCCAGGCACCGCGTGAACATCCACAGGCCGGCCTTGCCCACGTGATAGGCGCAGCCGTTCGCCGTCGGCCGGTGGCCCATGCCCGAGCCCACGTTGATCACCCGTCCGCCCCCGGACTCCACCATCAACGGCAGCAGCGCCCGCGACACCAGGTAGGCGCTGACGCAATTGACCGTGACGTCCTCGACCCAGAGGTCGGGTCGCTGTCCAGAATGCCCTTGTGCTCCAGCCCCCCGCCCGCGTTGTTGAACAGAATGTCCAGGCGGCCGAACGCGGTCCGGACGGCGCCGGCCAGGTCGTCCACCGCCCCACGCCGCGTAACGTCCGTGGGAACCGCGATGGCGCGGCGGCGCTGCGCGCGGCGAGGACCAGATCCGCCCCTTCGGCGGCGTAGGCGATGGCGCGGCCGATCCGCGCTCGCCGGTTACGACGGCAACCTTCCCGGAGAGTAGCGGCATCACAGGACTCCTTTCGTGCAGGGTCGGGGATGCCTCCGCTCGCCGTCAATCACGTACGACGCCGTCGCGTCCGGCGGACGCGACGGCCGGGCACGTCTGACGTAGAATGGCGCCCGTGAACGACCCGAAACCGACTTCAAGCGATCGAACCCCGGGCGCCCGGCGCCTGACGGCGCGGATCGGCGGCGCCGGTCTTGCAGCGCTGCTGGCCATCGCCTGCCAGGCAGATGAGGGAAGCCCCGCGGGCGACCTGGAACCCGGCCTGTATGCCGAGATGGCGACCAACCGCGGGACGATCATCCTGCGTCTGGAGCACGAGAAGGTGCCGCTGACGGTCGCCAACTTCGTCGGCCTGGCGGAAGCAACGATCGAGTTCAGCGGCAAGGAAGCGGGGCCGTACTACGACGGACTGATCTTCCATCGCGTGATCGACGAATTCATGATCCAGGGCGGCGACCCGACCGGCACCGGCCGCGGTGGCCCGGGCTACCAGTTCCCGGACGAGATCGACCAGTCGCTCCGCCACGACCGACCCGGCACCCTTTCGATGGCCAACGCCGGTCCCAACACCAACGGCAGCCAGTTCTTCATCACCCACGTGGAGACGCCGTGGCTTGACGATCGCCACGCCGTGTTCGGCTACGTCGTGTCCGGTCAGGACGTGGTCGACGCCATCCGCCAGGGGGACAGGATCGAGAAACTGCGCATCCTCCGCGTCGGACCGTCGGCTGACGGCTTTCGGGTCGACCAGCGCATGTTCGACGAGTTGCGCGGCAGCGCCCCGGAACAGGCCGCCGAGCGTGCGGCCGCCGCCCGTGCGGACGCCGATGCCGAGGTGCGCCGCCGCTGGCCCGGCGCCACGGTGACCGAGAGCGGACTGCGGTACCTGGTCGAGCAAGCGGGCGAGGGCGAGGAACGGCCCGGGCCCGAGACCTACGTGGAGGTTCACTACGTCGGCAGCCTGCTGGACGGCACGGTGTTCGACAGCTCGCGCGAGCGCGGCACGCCTGCGGTGTTCCCGGTCAACCGCGTCATCCCGGGCTGGCAGGAAGCCCTGCAGGACATGCGCAAGGGCGAGCGGCGCACGCTGATCGTGCCGCCGGAGCTCGGCTACGGAGACCGCGGCGTCCCCCAGGCGAGGATCCCGCCGGGCGCCTACCTGATCTTCGACGTCGAGCTGCTGCGGTTCCCGGTCGATGCCCCCGGCGGACGGTAGCCGCCCGCCGCTCCGCACCCTTGACAAGGCGCAGATCGCGGCCCTGCCGCTCGGCTGGTTTCCCGGCACGATCCACGTGGCCGACTCGGCCGAGGCGGTCGCCGATGCGCTCGCGGCCTTCGACGGCGCCGGCGTGCTGGGGCTGGACACCGAGACCCGCCCCTCGTTCCGGCGCGGCGAGCGGCATCCGGTTGCCGTCCTGCAGCTCGCCTCCGAGGAACACGCGGTGCTGGTGCAGCTTCGCTGGGCGGGTGTGCCGCCGCCGCTGCGCGCCCTCCTGGAGTCGGAACGGATCGTCAAGGCCGCGCAGGCGCCGGCCGACGAGTTGCGCGCGCTTCGCAAGCTCTACCGCGTACAGCCCCGCGGAGTGATCGACGTCGGCCGCATCGTGCGCGATGCGGGATTCTCCCCCTCCAGCGTGCGGGGGCAGGCCGCGCACTTTCTGGGCATCCGCATCTCCAAGAGCGCGCAGGTGTCCAACTGGGCCGAACGCCGCCTGACACCGGCTCAGCAGCGCTACGCGGCCACCGACGCCTGGGTGTGCCGCCGGAGTTACCTGACGCTTGCAGAGCGCACCGACGGAGCGCCGCGGTGAGCGCGTTGCGCCCCCTGGCGGCCGTGTGTCTGGCGGCCGTCACACTCACGTCGTGCGTGGACATCGAGATGCGCTTCGTCATGCGGCGCGACGGCGCCGGCCGCCTAGAGCTCAGCTATCGCGTCCCGCAGGAGGCTGCCACCCTGATGGACTCGGTCGAAGGCGTTCCAGCCGTGCCCCTGCCGATCGACCGGGCGGACTTCGAGGCGTCGCTCGCCGGCGCGGACGGCGTCCGCCTGCGCCGGTTCCGGCGCATGGACCAGGAGGAAGAGGTGCGCATCGAAGCCCGGATCGACTTCGACAGCATCGACGCGCTCCGCGCCGTCCCGGGGTTCACGGACCTGCCGGTGTCCTTCACTGCCACGGGCGCAGGCGGCGGGGAACTGTCCCAGCGCGTGGTGCCCGCGCGGCCCGCCCGCGACGCGCCGGACGAGCGCATGGTGGAGCTCGTGCAGGACCTTGCCGGCGACTCGCGGGTGACGTTCGTGGTGGTCGCGCCCCGCGACATTCAGGCGGCCGACGGGGGAACGATCGACGCCGACCGCCGCACCGCGCGCTTCTCGCGGTCGCTGGCCGACTACCTGACGGAGGCCGGCCCGGTGGATCTGACGGTCCGGTGGTAGGGTTGACGCAAGGGCATGCGATGGGCCATATTAGGGGAACCAGCCGCCTGTCGCGGTACAATCGCCTGATATTTTCCCTTTAGGCAAAACATCCACTGGAGCTCGGTACGATGGACGTTCTCAAAGACGTGAAAAAGGCGGAGGAAGACGCCGAGAGCATCGAACGGGACTACCGTACCAAAGCCGCCGAGCTGCTTGCCTCCGTGAGCGACAGACTCGACGAACGCCGGCAGGAGCTCACGGCGGAGCTCGATGGCGAGCTGGAACGGCGTACCGCGGAGCTCGATCGCCAGTTCCATGCCGAACGGGAAACGATTGTCGCCTCCGGGCGTCAGCAGCGCGAAGCGGCGGAAACCTCCGCGAGCAGCCGCCATGACGCGGCACTGCAGCTCATCCTGAAGCGAATACAGCGGTAGTCCGCGCGTGGCCATCGCAGACCTCACCAAGGTGGAGGTCGTCCTGCCGAAGGACGACCTGGACAGCGCTCTGTCCGGACTCGAGCGCTCCGGGCTGCTGCACGTCGACGACATCCACGACGGGCTCGATGAAGAGCTCGCCGAGCATGAAGCGGAGGCGCCCGTGGCGCAGGCGGGCGCGGCAGGCCGTCAGGCCGACATCGACTTCCTGTTGCAGCTCTTCCAGCGCTTCGCACCCGTCAAGAAGGGGTTGTTGGAGGAATTCTTCGGCTCGCCGCCGCCCCGGACACGCGACCAGGTCACGCACCTGGTCGAAAGCGTCGACGTGGCCGAGTTGCGCGGCCGGCTCGGCGCAGAGCTCGCCCACTACGACGAGCTGCTCTCGGAGCAGGCGCTCCTGCGGCAGCGCCGGATTAACCTCGAACCCTGGCAGCCGCTCGACACGAGCCTGGCGGACCTGTCCACCGGCCGCCACACCACACTGCTTCCGGTGCGGATGCCCGGCAACGCCGACGCCCTGGCCGCTGCCGTCGGCGACGGGGCGCTCGGACCGTCGGCGGCCTACGCCCCGGTCTCGACCGGCAAGCGCGACAGCCACGGGGTGCTGGCCGTCCTGAACGAGCAGCTCACCGATGCCCAGGACGGCCTGCGCCGCCTGCGCGGCGAAGTGGTCGACCTGCCCGGGGACGACTTGAACCCTGCAGCCGCGCTGCGCGCGATCGACGCCCGCATCGCGGAGATCGACGACCAGCTCACCGAGCTGCGGCGCAGGTTCGTGACCACTTCGGAGCGTTACCGCGGCGCGATCCTGGCGCACGCCGATGCCGCGTCCGGCAAGCGGGCGGAACAGGACGCACGGCGCCGGCTGTACTACACGAAGCGCGCCGCGGTCCTCACCGGCTGGGTGCGCAGCGAACACGCGGCCCCCCTGCGCCTCGTGCTTTCCCAGACCTGCCCGGGGGCGCGGGCGCGATTCTCGCCTCCGGAGCCGGCCGATGATCCGCCGGTCGACCTGAACAATCGTTCCTTGATCAGACCCTTCGAATTCCTGATCCGCATGTTCGGCATGCCGAGGTACTTCGGCATCGACCCGACCCCGTTCGTGGCGGTGGCGATGACGCTGTTCTACGCCGTGGCGCTCGGCGATGCGGGCTACGGGCTGCTGCAGGTGCTCCTCTGCCTGTGGCTGATGCGCCGCTACGAGTCGGCCGGCGAGACCAGGCTGTTCCTGCGCATGTTCGTGATCACGGGCATCGCCGCGATCGTGGTGGGCGTGCTCACCTGGAGCTTCTTCGGCGCCAGCCCGGGCATCGAAGGAGGCAAGATCCTGGGGTTCCTGCCGCTGATTACACCGACCAAGCAGATCACGGAGCTGATGGCATTCACCATCGGCGTCGGCGTTCTCCTCCAGCTCGCTTCGATCGTCGCCGGGGTGGTCGACTTCTGGAAGTCCGGCCAGCGTCTGGACGCCGTACTGGAGCGGGGGACGTGGCTGGCCCTCCTGGTAGCGCTGATCTTCTGGATCGCCGTGCGCACCGCCGGTGCGTCCGCGCTGGATGTTCCTTCCACGGTGCTGCTGGCGGCGGCCGCGGTGGCGGTGATCCTCTTCAGCATCCGCGAGGGAGGGAGCATCACGCGCGTGCTGACGGGCATCCTTTCGCTGTACGGGATCGTCGGCTACTACGGCCTGGTGGCGTTCTTCTCGGATGTCCTGTCCTACATGCGGCTGGGAATCCTGGCCCTGACATCGGCGTTCATCGGCCAGGTCGGCAACCTGATGGGCGGCCTGTTCTTCGCCGCCGGAGGTGGTGCGGCGATGGTGATTGGCGTCCTCATCGGGGTACTCATCATCGTCCTGTTCCATGTCCTGAACCTGGTTCTCAGCATGCTGGGGGCCTTCGTACACTCGCTGCGGTTGAACTACCTGGAGTCCTTCCAGCGGTACTTCGAGGGCGGAGGACGTGCGTTCGCCCCGTTGCGCGGCGAAGCCAAGCACTATCGAATCATCGACACCATATTGAATCGGTGACCTAAGGAGGCACGGATGGAGATCTCTCTCGGCTTTGCGATCGCCCTGCTCGGCGGGGCCCTGGCCGCCGGTCTGGCGGCATACGGATCGTCGGTGGGCGTCGGCCTGGCCGGCGAGATGGCCGGCGGCGTCATCTCGGAAGATCCCGACCGGTTCGGCCTGATGCTGATCCTGCAGGCGCTGCCGGCGACGCAGGCGATCTACGGGCTGGTCGTAGCGATCCTGGTACTGCTCAAGCTCGAAGCGCTCAGCGGCAACGCCCTGGTCGACCTCGACCTGAAGAGCGGTCTGTGGGTGTTCGCGGCCTGTGTGCCGGCGATGTTCGGCGAGCTCATATCGCCGATCTGGCAGGGAAAGGTGGCGGTCGCGTCGATGGGCGCGGTGGCCAAGAAGCCGGACACCTTCGGGCGCGCGCTGATCCTGCCGGTCATGGTGGAGACCTTCGGCTTGTTCGCGCTGATCGCCACCCTGATCATCCTGCAGGTCGCCATCCCGTCCTTTGTCTGAGATGGCCGGCGACAACCTGGTCGAGCAGATCCTGACCGCGGCGCGCGAGCGCGGCGAGCAGGCGCTGCAGGCGGCGCAGGAGCACTACGACGAACGGTATCGGGCGGGGCTGAACGAGCTCACGCGCACCATCGAGGAGCGGCGCGAGCGCGAGAACCGGCAGGCCGAGGACCGGCTGCGGCAGCGGCTGTCGGGGGCGCGGCTGGAACAGAACAAGCAACTCGTGTCGCTGCGCCGGCGGCTGATCGACGACCTCTACCGCGACGCGTGGGATCAGGTCAGCTCCGGGGACGCCTACCGCGCCTACCTGGAAGCCCAACTCCGCGAGCACGCCACGCCCGGCGACCGGCTGGTCGTCTCGCGGCGGGAAGCGGACCTCTTCGCCGGCGAATTGAGCGGCCTGCTGGCCGACCACGGCGTAACCCTGGCCGATGAGCAAGGCAGGTTCCGCGCCGGATTCATCATCGAGCGCGGCCCTGCGGGCCGTCCGGAGGTGCGTCTCAACTGCACGCTGGATCAGGCGTTCAGCGAGCTTCAGGAAGACACCGAGATCGATGCGGCCGAGGTCCTGTTCGGCACGGAATCCACCGGGAGCGCCTGAGCGAGCGATGCCGCGAACCGAGCGCGACTTCAACTTCCTGACCGGCCTCCTGAAATGCCGGGAACGCGAGCTGGGCGACGAGTCCCTCGCGCGCGAGCTGGTGTCGGCACGCAGCATGGCCGAGGTGGTCGCGGCGCTGCCGCCGGGCCGCTTCGCCCAGGTCGTCGCGGCCGACCCTACGGACGCCGGCATCGAGCGGGCCGCCACCGAGGAGATGGCGGAGCTCTGGAAGGTCGTGGCCGACTACGCGCCGGTCCCGGAGCTGGCCGATCTGGTGGCCGCCCCGCTCGACCTGCACAATCTCAAGACGGCGCTGCTCGGCCACCTGCGTGCCGAGCAGTCGACCGGCCTGTATCAGCCCACGGCGCTGGTCGACGACGATGTGCTGGCCGAGGTGGGGGAGCTCTCGACCGCCCGCGTGCCGGACCACTACCTGCCCGCCATCCAGGCCGGCCTCGCCGCCTACTACGGCGCTGACCGCTCCCCGCAGGCACTGGAGCTGGCGATGGACCGTTCGCGCAGCCTGCTGCTGGTCGACATCGCTGCGCGGCGGTCGCGCGCCCTGGCCGCGGTACTCGCCGACTGGAGCGACCTGGCCGTGGCCGAGACGATCATGCGCGGCAAGGACGCCGGGCTTCCGTGGCGGGTCGTCCGCTGGGGATCGCACGGGCTGCCGGAGCAGGCGCGGCTGCAGGAGCTGTTCGACAGCCCCACGGGCGAGTGGGCGCAGATGCGCGTCTTCGCCCGCCCGCTGCTCACCGCCGCCGTGCAGGCGCTGGGCCAGGGCGCCGGCACGCGGGAGACGATCCTGCGGCTGCAGACCGAGCTCACCACGCGGCTGGGAGCCTCCCGCTACGCGCCGGCGTCGCTGGAGTACGCCTACTACTTCGTACGCCGCAAACTCAACGATCTGGCCAGCTTCCGCATCGCCTGCCTGGGCGCGCTGCGCGAGCTGTCGAACGAAGCACAGGCCGCCCGCCTGAACCTGGGATTCGGTTGATCATGGCCAGCCGTTCTGAGACGAGCTACAAGATCGCCATGATCGGCGACGCGTCGACCGTGGCAGGCTTCGCGGCCGGCGGCGTGCGGGGCTTCCCGCAGGACCCGGACGATCCTGCGCAGACACTGTCCGTACTGACCGAACTGGCGCGGAGCGGCGAGTATGCGATCATCTTCATCACCGAGCAGTTGGCCGAGCCGCTGTTCGACGCCATCGAACGGATAGAGACCGGCGCGGTGCCGGCGATCATCATCGTCCCCGATCAGTCGGGGACCCGCGGCATCGGCTACGAGCGCATCCGCCATGCCGTCGAACGGGCGATCGGCATCGATCTGCTCGGCGCGAGCTGACACACAGCACACCAACGAGAGGGAGAAGCAGGAAATGGCTGGGATCATCACGCGGGTTTCGGGCCCACTGGTGCAGGCGCAAGGCCTGGACAACCCGATCATGTACGAGGTGGTCAAGGTCGGCGACGCGGGCCTGTTCGGCGAGATCATCGGCATCGAAGGCGACAGCGTGTCGATTCAGGTCTACGAGGAGACCGGAGGCATCGGCCCGGGCGAGGAAGTGGCCAGCACCGGCACGCAGCTCTCGGTCGAGCTCGGCCCCGGCCTCATCGAGCAGATCTACGACGGCATCCAGCGCCCGCTGGACGTGATCGCCGGCGACCACGGCGAGTTCATCGCGCGCGGCATCGAGGCGCCCCCGATCGATCAGGAACGCATCTGGGAATTCAACGCAACCGCCGACAGCGGCGAGCAGGTGACCGCCGGGCAGCGGCTCGGCTGGGTTCAGGAGACGGAGATCGTCAAGCACTGGATCATGGTGCCTCCCGGCATGTCCGGCACGCTCAGCGGCCTGCGCTCCGGCTCGTTCACGGTCAAGGACGTGATCGGCACGCTGACCGACGAGCTGGGCACCACCCACGAGCTGCGCCTCGCGCACCGCTGGCCGGTCCGCATCGGACGGCCATACCGGCGCAAGGTCAACCCCGACACGCCGCTGGTCACCGGACAACGGGTGGTCGACACCTTCTTCCCGCTGGCCAAGGGCGGCACCGCCTGCGTGCCCGGGCCGTTCGGCTCCGGCAAGACGGTCGTCCAGCACCAGCTCTCCAAGTGGGCGGACGCCGACATCATCGTCTACGTGGGCTGCGGCGAGCGCGGCAACGAGATGACCGACGTCCTGCTGGAGTTCCCGGAGCTGACCGACCCCAAGTCAGGGCGCCCGCTCATGGAGCGCACCGTGCTGATCGCCAATACCTCCAACATGCCGGTCGCCGCCCGCGAGGCGTCGGTCTTCACCGGCATCACGCTGGCCGAGTACTTCCGCGACATGGGCTACGACGTGGCCCTGATGGCCGACTCCACGTCCCGCTGGGCGGAGGCCATGCGCGAGATCTCCGGCCGCCTGGAGGAGATGCCGGGCGAGGAGGGGTACCCGGCCTACCTGTCGTCGCGGATCGCCGAGTTCTACGAGCGCGCCGGCAAGGTGATCCCGATGGGATCGGAGGAGCTCTGCTCGCTGTCGGTCATCGGCGCCGTGTCGCCGCCGGGCGGCGACCTATCCGACCCGGTCGTGCAGGGCACCCTGCGCGAGGTACGCGTGTTCTGGTCGCTGGAGGCGCGGCTGGCCTACGCCCGGCACTTTCCGTCGGTCGACTGGCTGACATCCTATTCGCTGTACTCCGACGCGATGGGCCGCTTCTACGACACGGAAGTGTCGCCCGCGTTCCTATCCGACCGCGCCGAGGCGCTGCGCCTGTTGCAGGAGGAATCGGACCTGCAGGAGATCGTGCGGCTGGTGGGCATCGACTCCGTGTCCCCACAGGACCGGCTGGTGCTGGAGACGGCGCGGTCGCTGCGCGAGGACTTCCTGCAGCAGAACGCCTTCCACGACGTGGACACCTACGCGTCGCTGGACAAGCAGCGCCTGATGCTGCGCACCATCCTGAGCTTTCACGAGCACGGCGTGGAGGCGCTGGACCGTGGCGTCGACGTCAACGCCGTCGCTGAACGTCCGATCCGTGAGAGGATCGGACGCATGAAGTTCGTCCCGGAGCATGAGCGCGAGTCGCTCGACGAGCTTCAGGAAGAAATCAAGCAGGACATCGCGTCGCTCGGTGCCGGTTCCGCGACCGGGGCAGGGCTGGCGGCGACCGAGGGGGCCAGATGATCCGCGAGTACCGTACCGTCGAAGGGCTGGAAGGCCCGTTGCTGATCGTCGACAAGATAGAGGACGTCAAGTTCGGCGAATTGGCCGAAGTCGAGCTTGCCGACGGCAGCATTCGCCGCGGCCAGGTGCTGGAGGCTTCCACTGGCCGCGCGTTGGTGCAGCTCTTCGAATCGTCGCAGGGCATCGGTACCGGCGAGGCGACCGTGCGCTTCCTGGGCAAGAGCATGCGCGTGCGCGTCACGCGCGAGATGCTGGGCCGCATTCTCAACGGCATCGGTGAGCCGATCGACGACTCGGGAGAGATCGTGCCCGAGGCGTTCCGGGACATCTCCGGGTCGCCGATCAATCCGTTCAGCCGCGACTTTCCGTCGGAGTTCATCCAGACCGGCATCTCCGCCATCGACGGCAACTTCACGCTGGTGCGCGGCCAGAAGCTGCCGATCTTCTCCGGCTCCGGCCTGCCGCACTCGCAGCTCGCCGCGCAGATCGCCCGCCAGGCACGCACGCTGGGCGACTCCGGCGACTTCGCGGTCGTGTTCGCGGCCATGGGCATCACCTTCGAGGAAGCCAACTTCTTCCGCGACGACTTCGAGCGCACCGGCGCCATCGAGCGGGCGGTGCTGTTCATCAACCTGGCCGACGACCCGGTGGTCGAGCGCATTTCCATCCCGCGCGTGGCGCTGACCACGGCCGAGTACCTGGCGTTCGAGCACGACATGCACGTGCTGGTCATTCTCACCGACATGACCAACTACTGCGAGGCGCTGCGCGAGGTGTCGGCGGCCCGCAAGGAAGTGCCGGGGCGCCGCGGTTATCCCGGCTACATGTACACGGACCTGTCGCAGATCTACGAGCGCGCCGGCCGCATCAAGGGCAAGCACGGCTCGATCACGCAGTTCCCGATCCTGACCATGCCGGAGGACGACCGCACCCATCCGATCCCGGACCTGACCGGCTACATCACCGAGGGCCAGATCTTCCTGGAGCGGGCGATCTACCGGAAGGGCATCCTGCCGCCGATCAACGTGTCGCCGTCGCTGTCGCGGCTCATGCAGAAGGGGATAGGCGAGGGCAAGACGCGCGAGGACCACCAGGACGTCGCCAACCAGCTCTTCGCCGCCTACGCGCGCGGCAACGAGATGCGCGAGCTGGCCGTGGTGCTGGGCGAGGCGTCGCTGAGCGAGGTCGACCGCCAGTACGTCACCTTCGCCGACCGCTTCGAGCGCGAGTACGTGAACCAGGGCTTCTACGAGAACCGCTCGATCGAAGACACGCTCCGGATCGGCTGGCGCCTGCTCAGCCTGCTGCCTAGAGGCGAGTTGAAGCGCGTCGACACCGAGTACATCGAGAAGTACCTGGACGCCGATCAGCCCGAACCCGCGGCGGCAAGCGCATAGTTCGGCAGCGGAGAGCAAGGGGAGCAGCCAATGGCGATCGCGGTCAGTCCGAACAGGATGGAGCTCCTTCGCCTGAAGAAGAAACAGGTGGTGGCGGAGCGGGGCCACAAGCTGCTCAAGGACAAGCTCGAAGGGCTGCTGCAGGACTTCACCGAGATCGTGCGCCGCTACCAGGTCCTGCGCCGGGAAGTGGACGCGGAGATCGCCGAGCTGTTCAAGCGCTTCATCATGGCGTCGGCGTCCATGCCGGCTCCGCTCTACCGCGCGGCCCTGGCCTTTCCGGAGTGCGAGGCGCGCCTCGCCATGCGCGAGCGCATGATCATGAACGTGCACGTGCCGGTTTTCGACTTCTCCATCGAAGGCAACATGATCTCCTACGGCATCGACGAGACCACCAGCGACCTCGATGACGCCATGGGCGCCCTGCGCGAGACGCTGCAGCGCATGGTCGAGCTGGCCGAGATCGAGAAGACGATCGAGCTGGTCGCCGACGAGATCGAGCGCACGCGGCGCCGCGTGAACGCCTTGGAGTACGTGCTGATCCCGCAGCAGGCCGACACCATCAAGTACATCAGCGCCAAGCTTCAAGAGCTGGAACGCGGCAACATCAGCCGCCTGATGAAGATCAAGGACTTGGTGGCAATGTAATCCGACGGGAAGTAATCCGACGGGAACTGCCCAGAGCAGTTCCCGTCCTCCGGCCCTCCCGGTCAGTCGCAACGAAGCCCGCGCTCCGTCTCGTACCGCTCGATCCCAAGCTCCAACAACCGCTCGATCAACTCGCCATACGGAAGCCCCGACGCCTCCCACAATTTCGGATACATGCTGATACGCGTGAACCCTGGAATCGTATTCAACTCGTTCACCAGTAGCGAACCATCTTCTTGTAGAAAAAAGTCGACACGCGCCATACCGTCGCAGCAGAGGGCTCGGTACGCTGCGAGCGCCATCTCCCGGACCCGCTCGCTCACCGACGGCTCAAGGTCGGCGGGGATCACGAGCTCGGCCCCGTCCTCGTCCCGGTACTTCGCCTCGTAGCTGTAGAACTCGTGGTGCGGGATCACCTCGCCCGCGACCGAGGCGATCGGATCGTCGTTGCCCAGCACCGCGCACTCGATCTCGCGCCCGGCGATCGCGCGCTCGATGACGATCTTGGTGTCATAGGCGAACGCGTCCTCGACCGCCGCGGCAAACGCCGCCGGATCCGCCACCTTGCGGATGCCGACCGAAGATCCCAGATTGGCCGGCTTCACGAACACCGGCGAGCCCAGGGAGCCTGCGATCGCATCCCAAGAGAGTCGTGGACCGCTCGCGTACGCGACCCGGAAATCCGCCACCGGGATGTCCGCGCCGGCCAGCAACCGCTTCATCACGTCCTTGTCCATGCCGACCGCGGCCGCCAGCACGCCGGGTCCGGCGAACGGGATCCCCGCGGTCTTCAACAACCCCTGCACCGACCCGTCCTCGCCGTAGGGCCCGTGCAGCACCGGGAACACCACGTCCAGCGTCTGCAGCGCCGCGGGAGCGGAAATGCTCGGGCGCGCCGGGACGGGAACAGGCTGATCGCCTAACCCGAGGGGGAGCTCGTCTCCCCCGGTCGGGACCGCTCCGCGCTCGTCCGCGAGCAGGGTCCGGGCCAGGAACGCGTCCGGGTCCTCGCGCCGCCACGAGCCGTGTCGGTCGATGCGCAGCACCACCACTTCGTGCGCCGAACGGTCGACCGCGTTCAGGACATTGAACGCGGACTGGCGTGAAACGTCGTGTTCTGCGGAGCGGCCGCCGTAGATGATGCCGATGCGGATAGCGGATTCCTACACCACAAAGCCGCCTCGCGTCACGCGGTGACCTTCTCGACCAGCTCGGAGACCGTGCGGAAGTTGGCGCGCAGCGCCTCCTCGCAGGCGTCCGGATCCTTGGGATCGCGGCCGGCCGGCAGGTAGTGGCTGGCGACCGACAGGAAGGCCGGGCAACCGTGCTCGTGCAGGTTGCGCAGCACGGTCTCGTAGTCGGTATGGCCCTGGCCGATCGGGCAGTAGGTGAAGTCGAGCTCCGGACCGCAATTGACGCGCAGGTCCTTCATGTGCAGGCCGTGTACGTAGGGACGGACGTTGCGAAAGCCGACGGTGGCGGTGTCCGACTCGCCGCAGTTGACGTTGTCGGCGGGTCCCCACATCACCCTGATGCGCGGTGAAGCCAGCCGCTCGGCGACGCGCCGGAAGTTGCCGGTGGTGTTGGTGTAATTCCACGGCATCTGCATCAGCACCAGGTTGACGTCGTGGCGCTCGGCCGCCTCCAGCATCAACGTGAACGCCTTCTCCAGCTTGTCCATGTCGGCGCTGCCGATGATGCCGCCGCGCGTAGCCCAGCGCATCGGCCACGTGGGCGACACGCGGCCCTGCGCGGTGTACTCGCCCGGCCAGGCCAGGGTGAAGGTGCACACGTCGCGAAAGCCGAGCCGGGCGCCGATCTGCATGCCCCGCTCCAACCGCGCGAAGTGATCCTTGAACTGTGGATGTTCGGCCATCGTGTCGATCTCGAGGTCGGCCAAGTGCACCTCCTTGAAGACGTTGCCGCCAAACAGCAGGGGCCGCACGCCGTGCGCCTCCAGGCGCTTGCCGAGACGGTCGGCCTGCGCGTCGGTGAGCTCGCCGACCGGTCCTTCGGCCCCCAGCGAGTGAACCAGGATGTGCTCCGCGCCGATCGCCCGCACCCGTTCCAGGGCACGGTCGAAGTCCGGAATCGGCAGCTCGCCGATGAAGATGCCTAACGTGAATGCGTGGGTACCCATGCGACGCATGGAACATCGGTTGGTCGGCGTTCCGCAACCTCCCGTTGCGTCCTGACGCGCTCCCGGCGATCTGCGATGCTCGGCCGCATGAGATACGCGTGGACGTGGCGGATCAAGCCGGACCGGATCGACGAGTACGTGCGCATGCACTCCGAACCGTGGCCGGAGATCATGAGCGAGCACTCCGCGGCCGGCATCAGCGACTACTCCATCTACCGCGACGGCAACCGGTTCTTCTACACCTTCGAGTGCGACGACGTGGAGGCGGCGTTCCGCTACCTTGCCGAGTCCGAGGCGTGCCAACGCTGGAACGCGCTCACCAGCGATGGTGGAGGGATCGTTCGACTTCGAGGAGGCCAAGCCGATCCGGTTTCTGGAGGAGGTGTTTCGCCTGGAGTAGCGCCGCCGCGCCTGCGCGTCAGTCGTTCTCCGCAGGCATGCCGAGCTCCCAGCGCAGCGCGCCGTCCAGGGCCGGCTCCAGCCATCTGAAGCCCAGCTCCGTGAGCCGTGCAGGCACCACGTCCTGTCCGCGCAGGATGAGCTGCTCGCCCATCTCCCCGAACAACGCGCGGATGGCGATGCCTGGCACCGGCGCGAACGCCGGGCGGCGCAGCACGCCTGCCAGCGTACGCGTGAATTTCCGGTTGGCGGCCGCGCGCGGCGCCACCGCGTTGAAGGCACCCCGTGCCTGCCCGTTGCTCACCAGGAAGTGCAGGACGCCGACCGCGTCATCCAGCCCGATCCAACTGATCGGCTGCCGGCCGCTGCCGACCACGCCGCCCGCGCCGGCCCGGAACACCGGCAACAGCCGCTGCAGCATCCCGGCCCTGGGGCTGAGCACCGGACCAAGGCGGGCGTGCGCGACGCGGATGCCCGCCGCCCGCGCCGGATCGGCTGCCCGCTCCCAGGCGGCCGTCACCTCGGCCAGGAAGCCGTCGCCGGCCGACGCGGACTCGTCGACCGTGCCGTCCACGTCGCCGTAGTAGCCGACGGCCGAGGCCGACACCAGCACCGCCGGTGGCCGTTCGAGCCCTGCGAGCGCCTTGCAGAGCAGCCCGGTCGAATCGACGCGGCTCGAGCGAATGCTCCTTCTCCGCGCGGCGGTCCAGCGCCCGGCGCCGATGCTTTCGCCCGTGAGGTGGATCACCGCGTCGAAGCCTTCCAGCGCCCCCGCATCGATCCGGCCGGCCGCCGGGTCCCAGGCGATCTCGCCAGGCACCGCCGGCGGACGCCGCACCAGCCGAACCACCTCATGGCCGCCGGTCTGCAGAAACGGCGTAAGCGCGCCGCCGATCAACCCGGACGCGCCCGTGATCAGCACGCGCAGCGGCTCTGCCGGCCCGGCTGCGTGGCGGTCCAGGTCGCGGCGGAGCCGTTCGTGGCGGAATCGGAAGATGCGCTCCAGCCTCTCCCCCCGCCACGCGCGACCCGGAAGTGCCGAGAGTCCGCCCGGCTCGTACTCGATCCGGTCGGTCAGCTCACAGACCGACTCCCCGGTGGCGCGGAACAGGTGGCGGTGATGCCACGAGCGCCCGGGACCAGCGAGCTGCCGATCCTCGAACGCCACGCCGGGCCGGTAGCCCTCGTGCTGCAGCGTCCAGCGCGCGCTGAACGGTCCGATGCGCACCCGCAAGGTGACGCGGTCGCCGTCCCGGATCGTCCCCGTGCGCTCGAGCGTCTCGACCCGCTCGCCCGGCGGCAGCATGCGATCCAGCGCGCCCGGGCGCTCGTGCCAGGCGAAGGCGCGCGCGGCCGAGTGGGGGAGCGCCGTCGACCGCTCGTAGGTCTCCATGGGAACAGGCTACCGTCACCGAGCCGGGCGGACCACCGCGCGGCGAACACCGACCGGCCGTTTGATCTTTTGGGCCCGGTTGCCCATATTTCCATCCAGAGACTGCGGCCCCTTCGTCTATCGGCTAGGACGCGAGACTCTCATTCTCGAAAGAGGGGTTCGATTCCCCTAGGGGCTATGCCGAGAACGGCCGCAACTCTATAGGCAGAAATACTTATAGGAGTTGCGGCCGTGCCGGTTATCGCGCTTGTTACCACGTCTCGCGCTAATACAGACCAAGGGCCGGCCCATGGATGCGTTCGTAAGGATCGACAGCTCCGCGCGGATGAAGCGGAGCCGGGCGGGCGCCCGGAGCCTTCGATCATGCCGCGTCCGTCGGTGATAGCCCGACTACCGTCCCCGGCGCCGGGGTGATGGCGCGTTCCTCGCCGTCGCGTTGCTCGACGCTCTGCGTCTCCCACAGCTCGATCGGGATCTCGTTCGACTTCGCCCCGGCCGCGCTCTGCAGCTCGGCCAAGCAGCAGGCGATCACCCCGGCAGACAACGGGTCGATCCTGCCGCGCTGCCGTCCCTTCTCCAGTGCCGGATCAGGCCGACTACCTCGCCCACGATCTGAACCGGCCGGGCGAGCCGTCGCGCGAGATCTGCACGGTGTGGCTGGTGCACTGTCGCGGGCAGGGTGCGAGCGCGACCGCGGCCGGGTCCGCCGACGTGCGCGCCTTCCAGCGGGCCGTCGCGGATCAGACCATCGCCGTGGTGCAGGGCCGGGCACTGATGGCGCATGCGATCAGTGAGAGCTCGATCGGCGGCGAGCTACCATCAAGAGGTGTGTAAACGAAAAAGGCGGCGCCCTGTAGAATCCTGAAATCACCACAAAGTCAGGAGGACACCGCCGTGGAAGAGATTGGTCACGAAGGAGAGCACCCAGTCAAGCGCGTGCTGGCAGGCCATGGAGGAGATGGCCCGGCGCCACGTTCAGCAGTGGCTGCAGGGATTGCTTGAGGACGAGGTGACGCAGAGTTTCTTGGCCGAGCCCGCTACCGTCGCCGAGATGAAGGGGAACGCGGCTACTGCAACGGCTACGGCAAGCCGCGGCAGCTGACCACACGGGCCGGCACGGTGACGGTGCGTCGGCCGCGGGTGCGCGGGCTGGAGCAGCGGTTCGAGAGCGCGCTGCTGCCGCTGTGTGCGCGGCGCACGCCTGAGGTCACCGACGTGCTGCCGCAGTTGTACCTGCACGGGCTGGCGCTGGGCGATTTCGAGCTGGCCCTGCGGGGGCTGTTCGGCGAGCACGGTGGCGCGGGTGAAGGACCGCTGGCACGCCGAGGCGGCCGCGTGGCACGAACGCAGCCTGGCGGATCTGGAGTTGGTGTACCTGTGGGTCGACGGCCTGTACGTGAAAGCGGGGCTGGAGAAGGACAAGGCGGCGCTGCGGGAGGTGTGTATCCGGACGCCGAGGAGCAACGGTGCTGGAATCACCGGATCGTCAACGTGCTGGACCAGGTGCCGAAGCGCTCCCAGGAGGAAGCGAAGGGGAAGCTGAAGAAGATCGCCTACGCCGAGACGCTCAAGGAGGCTGAGCAACGTCGAGGATCGTTCCAGAGCTGGGCGCGTGGCCAGGGGCTGCAGCGAGCCGCCGAGTTGATCGCGCAGGACTGGGAGCGGATGGTGAGCTACTACGGGTATCCACGAGCTCACTGGCGGCACCTGCGGACGACCAATGTGATCGAGTCGCCGTTCGCGGCGCTGAGGTTACGGACCGATGCGGCGAAGCGATTCAAGAAGGTAGCCAACGCCACCGCCGTGATCTGGAAGATGCTGTTGGTGGCCGAGACGAAGTTCCGGAAGCTGAACGCGCCGGAGCTACTTCAAGATGTGTGGGTGGGAGCCGAGTACCGAGACGGAATTCGAATCGAAGATCAGGAGCGGGACGCTGCCTGACTCGTTTACACACCTATTGACAGGACCTCACGCTCGAACAGGTCCGAACGCTGATAGGCGCCCTCCACGCCCGCGACAACATGAGCAAGCGCCGCCTCGGCCGCTTCCCGGTCAACGCCGCTGTCCGCGCACCACAAACGGAACGCCGAGCGCATGCCGTGCTGGTGGCGTCAATACCCAGCTCGCCCAGGAGCTTGGAAGTCGTCATGTTGGACAGCGCCTTGCCGGTCATCGACGGGGGAACACCAGCGCCTCCGGGTCGCCGCCCGACAGCGCGCGCTTGATCGAGCACCGTCATCGCTTGCCGGGAGAGCGGGACACGATGCAGGAGCCCCGACTTCATGCGCTCCGGTAGCACCGACCAGACGCAGCCGGAAAAGGTCGACCTCATCCCATCGAGCAAGCCGCGCCTCGCCGGATCGCACGGCCGTCAGAGTGATGAACTCCAAGCGATGGCCCATTTCATCACAACGCCGATCCGCTGCCGCAACCGCCGTGCCGTCTCTCTTGGTGGACCTATAGGCTGCGGTACGCACTTCGTGCGCACATGGTGCCACCTCACTCGAAGAGGCCGGTCACGATCTCCACCAGGGACTCGAACACGTTCCCGGCCGCCTCGGCCACCCCCTCCAGGAACGCGGGAGCCGCTTCGGCCGCGGCGTCCGCGACCTGTGCCGCGCCCACCGCTCCGACGAACGCCACGTCCGGGCCCGTCCAGAGCAGGGCTTCGGCGACCACGTCGAATCCTTCCCGCCCGTCCCTTCGAGCCACAACGCGGCCGCGCTCCATCCGCCAGATCGCTTCGAGCTCGTGGTGGTCGAACCACACTCCCTTGCACTTCGTACAGATGTCGAGCGTGACGCCGGCGCGCGGCACCTGCAGCATGGGTCGCTCGCAGGCCGGGCACGCCAGTTGGGTGTTCGCGCCGCACGCTCCGCAGGCGGAGCTGTCGCGATCCAGGAAGGCTCGACACAAGTGGCACTGCGCCCGGTGCTTCCGGTCACGGACCGGGACGCGGGCCCGCAGCGCCTCGGGGCGTTGGCGGCGGAGGCGCTGGACCTCGCCCAGCTCGAACCACATGCCGCCGCAGCGGTTGCAGTGATCGAGGATGAGGGGCTGGCCGTCAGGCGTTCCGTGCGCGGCGGATCCGTCCATCCGCACCTTGTCCATCTTGACCCCGAGACAGACCGGGCAGGGCCAGCGGGGCTCGCTCATGGGTCCAGCAGCCTCCTCGCCTGATCCTTCTCGGACGTGTGCGCAACGTCGTGGAACACGTACACCAGCACGCCCGAGTCGGTGATCCGGAGATCCGCCACCTTTCTCAGCGCGAGCGCATGCAGCGCCTCTTCCGCCGCCGCCGGGGACACCGCCAGCTCGCCGGCCACCTCCACGGCGGTGAGCCGTCCGGCGTGCCGTCCCGCCAGGCGCAGCACCTCCGCCTCCAGCGTCTCACGCCGTAGCGCCTCACGCCGCTCGCCGCGGACCCGCCCGGCGCCGAAATGCCCGGCGATCAGCCAGGCTCCGACCGCCACGGGCAGGCCCGCCCCGATCAGCAGCGCCACGACCGTGGCCGTCCCTCCTTGCACGTCGGCCTGCGTGAATCCGAGCAGCACGAACAGCCCCACCGCGATCAGACAACAGCCGCCGATCAGCCTACCCATGTTTCAAACCCTTCCGAGCGTCGCGGGCAGGGTACACCGCACCGCGGGATCCCACGCCGCGCCGACGGTGGCATCAGTCCACGCTCGGCACGAACGTGATCACTATCCTGGCCAGGTCAGGATCGTCCCTGTCCCTTTCGAGATAGAGCGGACGATCCCGATACTCTGCGAAGAGGCTTTCCCACCTTCCATGCGACGACCGGTGACGAACGTTCGTGTCGTAGTGGCAGTCCGGGTTACACCATGCGGTCGGATAGACGTAGCTCCTGTAGGGGTCCTCCGACTCCTCCTCGAAGAAATGGATCTCCGTGAACGCCCACACCAGGGTGTTGTTCTGCAGGTGGCCGTCCCATCCGCCGATTGACACGGTCGCGTGGATAGGTGCATGGCTGTCCATTGTCGGCCAGAGTTGCACGGGAGGGGTACTGAGGCAACGGCCATCGGTCGGTCCGGCGACGGCCCTTCGCCTTCGACGGTGCCGGCTAGTATGGTACGGCCATCAACGAACAGCACCCCGCCGAAGTGAACACCCTGGATGCCCTGCTGTCCGGGATCGCCGCCGACGCTCCGCTCATCGGCCTGCTCGTCGCCATCGTCGCGTCGCTGGCGGTGCTCGCGAAGGGCGCCGACATCCTGGTCGATCAGGCGGTGTCGCTGTCGCGGCGCCTGGGCGTTCCGAAGATGCTCATCGGAGCCACCGTGGTCAGCGTCGGCACCACGTTGCCGGAGGCCGCGGTCAGTGTGCTGGCCGCCGTGCAGGGAGCGCCGGGGCTGGCGCTCGGCAACTCCGTCGGCTCGATCATCGCCGACACGGGCCTGATCCTGGGGCTGGCGATCCTGATCGGCCGGGTGCCGACCGAGCGGCGCCTGGTGAGCCGCCAGAGCTGGATCCAGGTCGCAAGCGCGCTGCTCCTGGTGCTGGTGTGCGTGCCCTACCTGGCGCTGCGCGGCATGTTCACCGACGGCGGCCGCCTGCCGCAGCCCGTGGGCATCCTTTTCCTTGTGCTGCTCGGCCTGTACCTGTGGCGCTCGATTTCCTGGTCGCGCACCGCACCCGGCGGAGCTTCCGAAGATGCCGCGGACGAGGACGGCGCCGCGGCGCCAACACCGCTCGGCGCGCTGGCGCTGCTCGCGCTGGGCGTGGTGATGGTCGTGGTAGGCGCGAACGTGCTGATCACGGCGGTCGAGGAGTTGGCGACCCGCCTGCAGATTCCCGACGCGATCATCGCCGCCACGCTGGTGGCGTTTGGCACGTCACTGCCGGAGCTGGTGACCGCGGTCACGGCCGTGCGCAGAGGACACGGCGAGCTTGCCATCGGCAACGTGCTCGGCGCCGACGTGCTCAATGTGCTGTTCGTGAGCGGCGCCGCCGCCGCGGTGACGACGGGCGGACTGGCCGTGCCGCCGCAATTCTTCTACCTGTTCTTCCCGTCGATGCTGTTCGTGGTGCTGGTGCTGCGGTTCGGCATCAGCCGCACCGGGACGGGCCAGTTCAGCAAGGCGTTCGGCTTCGCGCTGCTCGGCGCCTATCTGGTGACCGTCCTGCTAGGCTACGTGGTTCCGGGCGGCGGCAGCTTGCACGGCTGATCTCAGAGGCCCCACGGAACCCCGAAGGAGTCCGCCCGCACCATGCAGACTCGGCGGTCGCCGGACCAGCGATATCCGTGCGGCACACCAGCCTCGCCGGGACCGGGCCGTCCCAACATCCTGTGGATAACGACCGATCAGCAGCGCCACGACACGGTGGGCGCGCTCGGGCATGCCCACGCTCACGCTCCGTGCCTGGACCGCCTCGTGCGGGACGGCTTCGTCCGCTACTGTTCGCGGCCGGACCGGCAGGCAGAGGACGGCAGCTCCTATCACGCCTGGCTGCGAGAGCACGGGCACGACCCTTCGGCGCTGCTCGGCCGGGCGGCCGACCGGAAGCACGGAATCACCCAGTTTCTGCCGCCGGCGCCCACGGCGGACAATGTGCCGGTCGAGCTGCACCACTCCACGTGGTGCGCCGAGTCGGCAATCGAGTTCATCCGCCGGCCGCACGCGCGGCCGTGGCTGCTGAACCTCAACATCTTCGATCCCCATCCGCCCTACGATCCGCCGTGGGAGTACTACCGGCGTTTCGACGCGGATGCTCTGCCCGATCCTCCGTTCAGGCCGACGGACCTCGCCACCCGGCCCGGACTGGCAGGGGTCGAGTTCCAGAGCGTGGCACGGCATCCGGACGAGGACGGCATCCGCAGCCTGCGCGCCGCCTACCTGGCAACGATCGAGCTGGCCGACGCGCGCTGGAGGAGAGCTTCGCGTCGACCGTCCTGGGCGGCGATCCGGGCCCGCCCCTGATGGAGGACCCGTGGTCATAAGCCCACTGACCTCGCGGACGCCGGAGCTCGGATGCCGGTCGCTCGGCGTCCTGCACGTCGCCGCGGCCGGCCTGCTCGGCGTCGACCTGTTCGTGACCGGTGACGGCAGGCAGGCGGCCCTGGGAAGAGGCGAGGGCCTGCCGGTGAGGCTCGTATGACTCCGTCCCGGCGGCAGTATCCATGCCAGTCAGAGCACGTGGCTCCGCCCTGAACACGAACCGATGAAGCGGGTAGTGGTGATCGGCGCGGGCTTCGGCGGGCTGGCGGCCGCGGCGCTGCTGGCCAGGGACGGGTTCGACGTGACCGTCCTGGAGCGCAACGGGCAGCCCGGCGGCCGGGCCATGCTCCATCGCGAAGGCGGCTTCTCGTTCGACATGGGCCCGTCCTGGTACCTGCTGCCGGACGTGTTCGAGCGGTTCTTCGCCCGCTTCGGCAGCGTGCCGACCGATTACTACGGCCTGACGCGGCTGGATCCGGCCTACCGGGTGTTCTTCGGCGACGGGGCGCCCACCGACGTGTCCGCCGACCTGGAACGCAACCTGGCGCTGTTCGAGCGCGTCGAACGGGGCGGCGCGGACGCGCTCCGCGGTTACCTGGCGCGCTCGGAGTACCAGTACCGGGTGGCCATGGAACGCTTCGTGTACCGCGACTATCGCGGCGTGGGGGATGTCCTGGACCGGGAGCTGCTGCTCCACGGCATGCGCCTGCGGCTGTTCGGCCGCATGGACCGGCTGGTGGCGCGGGCGTTCCGGGACGACCGGCTGCGCAAGCTGTTGACCTACAACCTGGTCTTCCTGGGCTGCTCGCCGAGCCGCGCGCCGGCGCTGTACGCGCTGATGGCGCACGCCGACTTCAACCTGGGCGTGTGGTATCCGGAGGGCGGCATGAACGGCGTGGCGCGCGGCCTGTACCGCCTGGCGCAACGCCAGGGAGCCCGGTTCGTCTTCGACTCGCCGGTCACCGGCATCAGGCTCGCCGGGCAGCGGGCAACCGCCGTCGACTCGGCCTCCGGGAGCTACCCCGCGGACGTGGTGCTGGCCAACGCCGACTACCACCACGTCGAGCAGGCGCTGCTGCCGTCCGCGGCGCGCAGCTACTCCACACGCTACTGGGCCCGTCGCGTGGTGGCGCCGTCGGCGTGTATCGTCTACCTCGGCTTGGACAGGCGGGTGCCGGCGCTGGCTCACCACAACCTGCTGCTGCAGCACGGGTGGGACGAGCACTTCCGGAGCATCTTCGACCGGCCCGCGTGGCCGGTGCGTCCCGCGCTGTACGTCTGCAGGCCGTCGCTGACCGATCCCGCGGTGGCGCCGGAAGGGAGCGAAAACCTGTTCCTGATGATGCCGGCGGCGGCCGGGCTGCGGGACGACGACGACGCGCGCGAGCGCTGCCGGCGGCTGATGCTGCTCGCGCTGGAGACGACGATCGGGGAGGGGATCGAGGACTCGATCCGCGTCTGCCGGCTGTTCACCCACCGCGACTTCACCGCCACCTTCAACGCCTTCCGCGGCACCGCCCTGGGACTGGCGCACACGCTGCGGCAGACCGCCTTTCTGCGCCCGGCGCTGCAAAGCAGACGGGTCGGCAACCTGTTCTTCGCCGGCCAGTACACGACGCCCGGCATCGGCGTGCCGATGACGCTGATCGCCTCCACCATCGCGCGCGACCGCATCGTGGCGGCGGCCGCACGGCACAACGATGCCTGACCGCCGCCTCACCCGCATCTTCCGCCGCGGCAGCAGGACCTACTTCTTCTCCAGCGTCGCCTTCCCGCAGACGCTGCGCGACGACGTATTCGCGCTCTATGCCTTCGTGCGCACCGCCGACAACTTCGTCGACCAGCCGCCCGGCCGGCAGGACGCCGCGGGCTTCGACCGCTTCCGGGAGCGTTACGGGTCGGCGGCCGCCGGCAGCGCGGACGGCGACCCCGTCATCGACTCCTTCGTCGAGCTGGCGGTCCGCAAGCGATTCCGCGACGAGTGGGCGGAGGCGTTCCTGGACGCGATGGCTCAGGATCTGCGCCAGACCGACTACCGGACCGTCGACGACACCGTGGCCTACATGTACGGAAGCGCGGAGGTGATCGGGCTGATGATGGCGGCCATCATGGAGCTGCCGCAGGAGGCGTACGCACCGGCGCGGATGCTCGGACGCGCCATGCAGTACATCAACTTCATCCGGGACATCGCCGAGGACCTGGAGCTCGGCCGCACCTACCTGCCGGCCACGGAGCTGGCCGCCGCCGGACTGCGCAGCCTGGACCCGGAAGAGGCGCACCGCGACGTGCCGGCGTTCCGTCGCTTCGTGCGCGCCGAGATCGACCGCTACCTGGGCTGGCAGCGAGCCGCCGATGCCAGCTTCCACTTCATCCCGCGCCGTCCGCGGGTGGCGATCCGCACCGCGTCCGACATGTACCGCTGGACCGCGGATCGCATCCGCGAGGACCCGCTGGTGGTGTACCGGCGCAAGGTCCGGCCGTCGGCGGCCCGCATCCTGGCGACCATCGCCGCGAGTGCGTTGGGCAGCGGGCGTCGATAGACACGTTGCCGGCGACAGAGAAACGGCCGACATTCCCGGTAGAACCTATGTACATCAAGGAAGGTAGTCCCGCCCGAACGACGACACCTGCTCCGGCATACCGGGCGTTGGCCGCGGGCGTCCTGTTCAGCGTCGCCTACACGGCCGTCATCTGGCTGCTCGCGGGCCGGCTGGCCGACATCCCGCACGCCGAGGACGCCGGCGCGTCATGGTACTACTGGAAGCTCATCGACCCCACGCTGGCCAGCAGATTGACCGCCTGGGGGTTTTACCTGTTGCACCAGGTAGCGTTCTGGGCGGTGATCTTCTACGCCCAGCGCACGATCGGGCGCGGCACGCCGCGCTACAGCGGCTCCCTGCGCCTGGCCAACGGTTTGGCCCTGGGGGTCAACGGCTTCTTCATCGCCCTGCGCGTGGTTCAGACGCACCTCTGGTACGACGGCCTTGCGCAGGACGTCTCCATCTGGAGCTCGCTGGGATCGGTCGCGCTCATGCTGGTCTGGGTGCTGCTGATGGAGAACCCGCGGCGCGGCCTGTTCTTCGGGAAGACGATCGGCTTCCCCAAGCGGGTCATCTCCGTGGCGCGGCGCTACCACGGCTACTACTTCGCCTGGGCCACCGTCTACACGCTCTGGTACCACCCGACGGAGGCCACCAGCGGCCACCTCATCGGCTTCCTGTACATGTTCCTGCTGCTGCTGCAGGGCAGCCTGTTCTTCACCCGCGCGCACTTGAACCGGTGGTGGACGCTGTTCCTTGAGGTGTCGGTGCTGGCGCACGGGACGCTGGTGGCGATCATGCAGGGCGAGGGCATGTGGCCGATGTTCGCCTTCGGCTTCGGCGGGATCTTCGTGATCACTCAGATGCACGGGCTCCGCTGGCCACGCTGGGTGCGTGGGCTGGTGCTGGCCGCCTACGTCGCGGGCGTCCTGGCCGTGTACGGCGCGTTGGGCTGGGAACGGCTCGCCGAGGTGGTACGCATCCCGTTCATCGACTACGCGGCGGTGTTCGCGCTGGCCGGCCTGATCGGCGGCGTGCTGGGCGTGATCCGTCTGATCCGGCCCACGGCGGGAGAGGGCACGACCGCGGTTCCGAGCCGCGAGCGGCAGAGTGCCTGATGCACACGGTGCCTGAGGCAGCACACTGCCTGATGGGCACCTCCCGCTGACGGATGCCGATTGGAGGTGGCGGGAATCGAACCCGCGTCCTGAAAGGCACCGCGCAGGCTTCTACAGGTTTGTCCGGCGCTTCATTGTCGATGTGGACGTGAGGCCGCCGGCGGCCGCGTCCCATCCAATCCAGCTGTAGTGTTCCCGACGGCCCGCGGGCCTGCCGTCAGGTGAGCCCTGATTTGCAACAGGGTGGCGGTCGCTCAGAGCTGCGCTCCCGAAACCCCGTGGCTGCTACTTTAGGCAGCCAGTGCCAGGTTGTTGTTGGCAGTTAAAAAAGGTGCCATGTTTTAGGAGAATGGCTCTCCACCTGCAACCTGCGAGACGTTCTTCCAGTCGAGCCCTGTTCACCCCCGTGGAGGCTGTTCACCCCCGTCGTGCGCCGCTTCGTCACCGGCGAGTTCGCAGCGCCCGCTGCGCCTCGCGCTCGTCGTCCCGGCGCCGTATGTCTTGGCGCTTGTCCACGTCGCGCTTGCCCCGGCACAGGGCCAGCTCGACCTTGACCAAGCCACGCACAGTATAGAAGCGCAGCGGGACCAGGGTCAATCCACGTTCGGACACGCGCCGGCGGAGAGCGATGATCTCCTTCTTGTGGGCGAGCAGCCGGCGCGGACGATCCGGCTCGTGGTTGTAGCGGTTGCCGTGCTCGTAGTGCGAGATGTGCAGTCCATGCAGCCACAGCTCGCCGTTCTCCACGCGCCCGTGCGCGTCCGCGAAGGCGAACCGCCCGGCGCGCATCGACTTGACCTCGGTGCCGGAAAGGACCACGCCCACCTCCAGCCGCTCGACAGGTTGGTACCGGTGCAATGCACGCCGGTTGGTCGCCAGCGTGCGCGGGCCGGCCTGCTCAGCCATCGGGCGCTTCCGGCAGGGCGATGACGACCCGAAACCCCAGGTACGGGGTCGCCCACGCCGGCTCCTGCGCTCCGCGCGAGTAGACGCGGATCAGGTCACGCTCGCTCGCCCAGGAGCCGCCGCGTACGACCCGCTCGGCGCCGGCGCGCGGCTGTCCGGCGAACGGCTGCACCGGATCGTCCCCCGTCCATAGCAGATAGGAGGCCGGCGCGTACCACGTGGCCGTCCACTCCCAGACATTGCCGAGCAGGTCGCGAACTCCGTAGCCGTTCGGCTCGGACACCGGGGCGGGGCCGGGCCCGTGGACCTGCGTGCCACCGACCCGGGTCCGCGCGAGCCGCGCGCCGCCCGTGCCCGAGCCGTTGGGATAGGGCTGGCCCGACAGGCCTCCCCGCGCCGCCCACTCCCACTCGGTTTCGGTGGGCAGGCGCACGATCATGTCGCCGTACGGCCAGGCGCCATCCGACGAAACGCGCGCGGCGAGCCAGGCAGCGAACGCGGCCGCAGCATGGTGGGACACGTGCGTGACCGGTTGATCGAGGGTTCCGGGCGCCGGAATTCCGTCGGACCACGATGCCAGATAGGTCGGTTCGGCCAGCCCTTCTCTCACCAGCCCGGAGGCAGCCTGCGGCGACCAGCGCGGCACGTCGGCCACGAACCGTACGAACTGACGGTTGGTGATCTCGGTCTCCGCCATCAGGAACGGCGCGACCGCGCGCAGGTGCGGCTGATGATCGTGCGCGGCGTCCGCGCGCACGCCGCGGTCCACGTCATCCCCCATGAGCAGCGTCCCGCCGGGGATCGGCCGGAAGCGTATGCCGCCGATCGTCACGGCGTCCTGCGACGCCGCCGGATCGGGGGAAAGGTGGGAGGCAACGGCACGCCGGTAGCGCTCACCACGCTCGTGGTACCAGCGCTGCGACGCCACACGCGGCCTGAGATCACTCGGAACGGCGGCGGCGAGCCACAGCGGCAGGCCCGTATAGTCGCGATCCAGTTGCAACAACCGGTCGAACAGGCCGCGAGCGGCCTGTGGCGTCACCGGCCCGCCGCCGGCGGCGGTGGTTGCCGCGGCGCGCACCAGCGCACCGAGCGCCTGACGGCGGTCCACGAACGGCACGACGTCCCGCAGAAATGCGTATTGAGCGGACGGTTCGGCTCGCGCCAGGGCGCGTCCCGCGTCCTCGATGATTCCGGTCACGTGCAATGCGCCGCCGAACTCCGCGACGCTTCGACGCGCCACGCCGGCCGCGTCCACCAGCTCCAGGTCGGCGTGAGCGGACGCGCGGTTGCGAACGATCAACGTGCCGATGACTCGCGGCGCCACGTCGACCTGCAGCCGTGCCGCGGCGAATCCAGCGCGCGTGAGCTCCAGGTCGTGCATCCCCGGACCGGCCTTCACCGACAGCGGCGTGGTGCCCACGAACCGGCCGTCCAACCACACGGTCACGTTCGGCGGAGTGGCGGTGACCGCGATACGGCCGCCGGGAGCGCGCAGTCCGGGATACGCCAGCACCAGGAACAGCGCCAGCAGCAGGATCAGCGCGTAGATGCCGGTGAGGTACGTGCCGGGCGACATCCCCAGGAGCCGGCGCAGGCGGACCTGGGATGCGCGTTCGAGGTCCGCGGCCTCGGGCGCTGCGGCGCGCGCGGCCGGCGGCCGCCGGTCTCGTTTCATCGTGACTCCGGGCGAACGCCGGGCAGGGCGCGATGATCTTCCGGGATACGCGATCTGCGGTACGGAACCGCCCTCATGGGCCACCGTGCGGTTCTTGTGACGTTCACCATCGAGCGGAATGCGCCCTCAGCATGGTGCGGCGCCGCTCGCGGTGTCAAAGCACGTTGTCGGACGCGGCTTGCCCGCTCTACCGACGGCAAGTAGGCTCGCCGCCGTGGCCGCTGCACAGGCTCGCTCCGGACGCATGGGCTCCGGGTGGCAGACATGGAGCGCGGCGCTGCAGCGCGGCACCGAGCGGCTGCTCACCGGCCGCCGCCGCAGGAAACTGCGCCGCCGGGAGCGTCATCGCCGCCGCAATCCCGTGGTCGACTGGCTGGACGCGATCGGCTCGGCGGTGCTCATCGTCCTGGTCATCAACCAGTTCCTGTTTCAGGCCTACAAGATCCCCTCGCAGTCGATGCGCCCCACCCTGGAGATCAGCGACCGCATCTTCGTGAACAAGCTCGTCTACGGACCCGAGCTGGTGCCGGGGCAGGTCAAGCTTCCCGGCCCCCGGCGCCCCGGGCGCGGCGAGGTGATCATCTTCGAGAATCCCACCTACGAGCCGATCGGGCCGCTCAAGGACATCTTGAAGCGCATCATCTACATGCTGACGCTGTCGATGGTCGACATCGACCGCGACCAGTACGGCAACGCCAAGCCTCACATCCTCATCAAGCGCGCGGTCGGCGTGGGCGGGGACCGCATCCGCCTGCGCCGGGGCGAGGTGCAGGTGCTGCTTCCGGGAGCCGACGGATGGAGCGACGAAGCGACGTTGCAGGCTGCGTTCGGACTCGACTACACGACGCGGCGCAGCCCGATCCTGATCGACTACGACATCCTGCAGGCCGGCGTGACGACAGAGACCAGGCTTGAGGGGGGGTTGCCCCTGACCGAGCAGGAGCGCGTCGACCTGAACCGCTGGAAGCGACGCGACGGGATGGCGGACCCGGTGTTCAGGGACCAGTGGCGGCTGCGCACGAAGGTGGAGATGGACCCGACCGACCGCAATTCCGCCCGGCAGTGGCAACTCCGGGAGCGGGGCTGGGTGGTGCCGTCCGGCACGGTGTTTCCGCTCGGCGACAATCGGGACGAGTCGAGGGACGGCCGCTACTTCGGACCGGTGACGCTCCGGCGGGTGCTCGGCAAGGCGATGTTCCACTACTGGCCGCCGACCCGCTGGGCGGCGATCCGTTAGGAGTCTGTCAGATGTGGCGCGTCAGCGGCATATCCGACGGAGTCCGTAGCGGAAGGTGGGGATGGGCCAATAGCGGAGCCGGAGGCGACGATATTGGGGCGGTAGCTCGGCCATCGTCTGCAAGCACAGTCCGATTTGACCGGTATCGGCTCCGATTGGTAGCCTTGGCTCCGGGCAGGGGATGTCAGGACACAGCAAGTGGCACTCGATACGCCACAAGAAGGGCGCCGCGGACGCGAAGCGCGGCAAGCTCTTCGCCAAGCTCATCAAGGAAGTGACGGTCGCCGCGCGTCTGGGAGGCTCCGACGAAGACGCGAACCCGCGGCTGCGGCAGGCCGTGCTGAAGGCGCGCGCGGCCAACATGCCCGCCGACAACATCGACCGCGCGATCAAGAAGGGCGCCGGGGAGGCAGGCGGCAGCGAGTTCCACGAGTTGCTGTACGAGGCGTACGGTCCCGGCGGCGTGGCCATGCTGATCGAGATCCTCACCGACAACCGGAACCGCAGCGCCGCGGAGGTCCGCAACACCCTGTCCAAGCACGGCGGAAACCTCGGCGACGCAGGCTCCGTGTCCTACCTCTTCAAGCGGCGCGGCGTGGTGGCCGTCGATGGCGAGCAGCACTCCGAAGACCAGGTGATGGAGGTCGCGATCGAATCCGGTGCTCTCGACGTGATCGCCGACGACGGCATCATCGAAGTCCTGACCGAACCTGCCGATTTCGACGTCGTGCTGCAGTCGATCCAGACGGCGGAGTTGGCCACGACCGGGGCGGAGATCACTTGGGTGGCCGACGCGCCGCTGGAGCTGCCGCCGAAGCCGGCAACGGCCGCGGTACGGCTGATCGAGCTGATCGAGGACCTGGACGACGTGCAGTCGGTGGCCAGCAACCTCGAACTCGGCAACGTCGAGCTCCCGGAGCCCTCACTCGTCGCCGACTGAGCCCAGGGCAGCTTCGGCGGCGGTCAGGGCAGCTTCGGCGGCAGTCAGGGCACATTTGGCGGTAATCCTGGGCATCGATCCCGGACTGGCCGCTACCGGGTACGGGGTGATCCAGGTCGAGGGCAGCCGCCTGCGCCACCTCGCGCACGGAGCGTTTACCACGGCGCCCGCCCAGGACCGGGGCGGGCGGCTGCTGGCGATTCGCGACGCCTTGGCCGCCGTTCTCGAGCGGTACCGCCCTGACCAGGCCGGTGTGGAGTCGCTGTTCTTCTCCCGTAATGTGCGCTCGGCACTGCCGGTGGCGGAGGCGCGCGGTGTCATCCTGATGTGCCTGGCCGACGCAGGGGTGACCGTCGGCGAACACACGCCGCTGCGCGTCAAGCAGGCCATCCTCGGCCACGGCAGCGCCGACAAGCAGCAGATGACTGCGATGGTGCGGGTTCTGTTTCAGCTCGGACCTGACGAGCCTCTGCCTCACCACGCGGCTGACGCGCTGGCGGTCGCGGTGTGTCATGCTCACTCCTCACCCTTGGACGAGCGAGCACCCGAGTAGATGTACAACAGCCTGACGGGCACGGTCACCTTCAAGGACCGCGAGCGGCTGTACCTGACGCTGGCAGGGGTCGAGTGGGACCTCGCCATCTCCGGCAGCACCGCGGACGCGCTGCCCGAGGCGGGCTTCGAAGCGAAAGTGTTCACTTTTATGCACCATCGCGAAGACGTCATGAAGCTCTACGGCTTCGCGTCCGCGGCCGAGCGGGAGCTGTTCCTCAAGCTCATGCAGGTCAACGGCGTCGGACCCCGCCTGATCACGAAGATGCTGTCGGCGGCGACCGAGGGCGACATCCGCGCCGCCGTGCAATCCGGTGACGCCGACGCCCTGGCGCGCGTGCCGGGACTGGGCGCCAAGAGCGCGCAGAAGATCATCCTCGCTCTGCGCGGCAAGCTGCTGCCGCCGGCCGAGGTGTCCTCCGGGGTCGAGACCGAGCTGATCGGGGCGCTCACGGGCATGGGCTTCAACCAGCGTCAAGCGGCGCGGGCGGTCGCTGCCGCGATGCAGGAGTCCGAGCGGTCCGACAGCAGGCCGGATGAGGCGCAGCTGCTGCGCGCGGCCATCCAGATCCTGGGCGCCGGGAGGTGAGCGACCGCATCATGTCGCCCGGAGCGGGCTCGGGCGACGGGGACGAGGTCCGGCTGCGGCCGCGAGCGCTGCACGAATTCATCGGCCAGAAGCAGTTGCGGGAGAATCTGCGCGTGTTCGTCAGCGCTGCCCGCGATCGCGCGGAAGCGCTCGACCACGTGTTCTTCTCCGGACCGCCGGGACTGGGCAAGACCACCCTGGCGGCGATCGTCGCCAATGAGCTGGACGTCGAGTTCCGCAGCACCTCCGCGCCGGCGCTGGAGAAGACCGGGGATCTGGTGGCGATCCTGACCGGCCTGGGCCGCCACCACGTCTTCTTCATCGACGAGATTCATCGCCTTCGGCCGCCGATCGAGGAGTTGCTGTACACGGCGATGGAGGACTACGAGGTGGACGTGGTCATCGGCGAGGGGCCGAGCGCCCGCACCATCAAGATCTCGCTCCCCCGTTTCACGCTGATCGGCGCCACCACCAAGACCGGGCTGGTGTCCGCGCCGCTGTATTCGCGGTTCGGGATCACCGCGCGGCTGGACCTGTATGACCAGGAGGAGCTGGAGCAGATCGTCGATCGCACGGCCTCGCTGTTGTCCATGGAGATGGCGCCGGACCTGAGGCCGCTGCTGGCGCGGAGCTCCCGCGGCACGCCGCGCGTGGCCATCCGCTTGGTGCGGCGCATGCGGGACTACGCGCAGGTCTGGGGCGACGGCACCCTGACCGGTGCGATCGTCGACCGCGGCCTGCGCGCGCTGGGCATCGACCGGTACGGGCTGGACCGTACCGACCGGGAGATCCTGTCGATCATCATCGAACGCTACGCGGGCGGTCCGGTCGGCGTGGAGACGCTGGCGATCTCCCTGGGGGAGACGGCGGACACGGTGGAGGACGTGTACGAGCCGTTTCTCGTGCAGAGCGGGTTCCTGAAGCGCACCGCCCGCGGCCGCGTCGTGACCGATCTTGCCGTTCGCCATGTCGGCGGAGCCGCAGGCAGTCAGGAGGGAACCGGTGCTCGTCCGGGACTTCTCTTTTGAGGTCCCGCCGCAGCTCGTCGCGCAGCGGCCAGCGGGGAGGCGCGGCGCCGAGCGGCTCATGGTCGTCGACCGGTCCCGCGCCGACAACCGGCACACGACCATGGCGGCCCTTCCGGAGCTGCTGCCCGCAGGGTCCGTGCTGGTGCTCAACGACTCGCGCGTACGCAAGGCGCGGGTGTTCGGATCCTCCCAGAACGGCGGGGCGGTGGAGCTGGTCTTCCTGGAAGAAGTCGGCCCCGGACGCTGGCGGGCGCTGGCGCGCCGGGCGCGGCGCCAGCGGGTAGGCAAGCGCCTGTTCCTGCCCGAGGACGTCGAGGCGCGCATCGCTGCCGTCCACGGCGATCAGCGCGAGCTGGAGCTGGACCCGCCGGTCGGGGAGGACTACTTCGAACGCAACGGCGCGATGCCGCTTCCGCCGTACATCGAGCGTGCGCCGGACGCGCAGGACGACGCCCGCTACCAGACGGTGTACGCACGCGAGTTCGGCTCGGCTGCGGCGCCGACCGCAGGGCTGCACCTGACTCCGGAGCTCCTCCAGACGATCCGGGCGCGCGGAATCGACGTCCAGCGCGTGACGTTGCACGTCGGCGCGGGAACGTTTCAGCCGATCCGCACCGAGCGCCTCGAGGACCACCGCATGCACGCCGAGTCGGCGGCGCTGAGCCGTCCGGCGGCGGCGGCGATCGAGGCGGCGCGTCGCGGCGGCCGCGACGTGATCGCGGTCGGCACCACGGTGGTCCGCGCCCTGGAGTCACGGGCGGCCGCCGCCGGTGACCGCTACGGAGCGCTGGCGCCCGGCCGGTGGCGCACCGACCTGTTCATCCGGCCCGGCTACCGGTTCCGGGTGGTCACGCGCCTGCTGACCAATCTGCACACGCCGGGATCGACCCTGGTTGCCCTGGTGGCGGCCCTCGCCGGCCGCGAGCGGCTCCTGTCCGCGTACGGGGAGGCGGTGTCGCGTGGCTACCGGTTCTTTTCCTACGGCGACGCCATGCTGATCCTGTAACGGGCGGGCACTGTAACGAAACGCGCCGCCGTTGGTCTCATTGGAGGATGCCCTCGCGGTGCGCGCCTGGACGGGATCAGTCGAGTCCGAGGACCGGCCACAGCCGGGAGAACACCTCCTCCGGGCTGCCCGAGCCGTCGACCCGGTGAACCATCACCCCGCGCGCCTGCAACCGATCCAGGGCATGCCCGTAGGCGGCGAGCACCCGCTGCTGTGTCGCGGCCGCGTCGAATCGCTGCGGGACTCGATCGCGGCCGCGCAACCGTTCCTGGCAGAGCTCGACCGGGCTGGTCAGGAACACCACGAGGCCGGGCAGGGGCGAGGCTTCGTTGACCGTCTCGATAAAGTCTGCAGGGACATCCAGGCTCTGGTACGCCAGACTGGATGCGATGCAGCGATCGCTGATCACCACGTCTCCGGCAGCGTGGCGATCGAGGATGCCGCCGGCCCCGTGGCAGTGCTCGGCCCGGTCGGCGGCGAACAGCAACGCGAAGGCTCTGCCGGACACCGGTTGGCGCGTCGCCAGCAGCGAGCGGATGAGCTGGCCGATCGGCCCATCGGTGGGTTCGCGGGTACGGAAGTGGCGCACGCCGCACGCGCGCAGGCGGTCGGCGATCAGTCCCACCTGCGTCGTCGTGCCCGCACCGTCGAGGCCTTCGACCGCAACGAATCGCGGCAGGATCCGGTTGCCGCTTCGGTCCATCACGCTATGATCTCACCGATCATCATGATCGCACCGATCGCCGTGACACCAACCGGGCACCTCCGCCGTGTCTCCATCCTGGCGCTGTTGCTGGTCGCGCTTTCGGTTCCGGGCCAGGAGGCGGAAGCGCCCGTGTCCGGGGCGAGTCCCCTGAGTGTGCCCGACATCGTCATCACCGGCGAGGATGCGATCATCATCGTTCCGCCATTGCCGGTTCTGCCCGGCGGCAGCATACCCGTGCCGCGGGTCGAATTGCAGCCGCTACCGTTCCAGCCGCACCCGACAGGGTGCGACGTGAGTGATGCCGCGCCGGTGATCGAACCGGTATGCATCGATCTGTCCGCATTCTCGGACTGGCTGCCATTCTTCCTGGCGCCCGGCGAGCCTCCGATCCCGGAAATGCACGCCTTGGGCATCCTTCATTCCGCGACGGCACGCGACAACATCAGCGCTCAGAGCAACGGGGGAGACGAGTGATAGAGTTTTTATTGCGCGGCGGCATATTCCTGTGGCCGATCGGCCTGCTGTCGGTCGCAGCCCTCTACCTGATCATCGAGCGGGCGATCTACTTCCTGCAGTCGCGACCCACTCCGCAGATCCAGCAGGCGCTGACCGCGTTCCTTGGCGGCGAGCCGCCGACGAGCCTGGAGGAGACGCTTGGATCGAGCATCGCGCCGGAAGCGACGCTGGCGCGCGTCGGTCTGGACGCCCAGGGGGCGGACCCGGGCGATGCGCACCGCCGGCTGGAGCGTTCCCTGCTTAAGGTCGTCACCGACCTGGAGCACAACGTCGCGCCGCTCGGCAGCATCGCCAACGTGGCCACCCTCCTGGGGCTGCTGGGAACGGTGGTCGGCATGATCGCCGCCTTCATCGGCATGGGAGGCGTCGCCACGGCGGACATGGGCGGACTGACGCAGGGGATCTCGCAGGCGATGGTCACCACCGCCGCCGGGCTCGGCGTCGCCGTGCCGGCGACGTTCTTTCACCACATGTACGCCAACTACGTGAAGAGACGCACCTCGGAACTGAACGTCACTACCTCCGAGCTGGAGTCGCTGGTGGTGGCCGTCAGCGACGGTGCCGAGCAGGTACGGTGACCCGCCGGGGCGCCATCCGGGTCACCGGCAGCGATCTGGGCGTGTCATCCGCCCCGCCGCTGACGGCGCTCATCGACGTGATCTTCCTGGTGGTCATCTTCTTCATGATCAACGCCGTGTTCGCGGTGACATCGCAGATCCCGGTCGATCTTCCCGACGAACCGGGAGACGCCACGTCCGGCAGCCGCGCCATCATGGTCACGATCGACGCCGCCGGGCTGATCTACGTGGACGAAGAGCCGTTCTACGCCGAGGAGCTGGTCGAAGTGCTGCGCGAGAAGCATGAGAGCGACCCCGAACTCGCCGTCTACGTCAATGCCGACGCCACTATTCCGTACCAGGTCCTGGTCGACGTGCTCGGCGCGGTCCGAGACGCTGGAATCCTCAAGCTGTCTCTGTTGACCGACCCCGAATCCGCGTGAGAGGCCAGCGCCGGCCGGCGTCGCTCGCCGTGTCGGTGGCCGTTCACCTCATCCTGCTGATCGTCGCGTCGCGCCTGTCGGTGCTGACGCCGCCCGTCGTAACGCCGATCGCCGTGCAGATCGTCGCCGAGTCGCCGGGAGACAGCGCCCCAGCCGGAAGTCCCGAGCCTGCGGAGGAAGCGGAGCCCGAGCCCGAGTCGGCCGCTGCGCCGGAACCCGCGGAACCCGAACCGGAGCCCGAGCCCCAACCGGAGCCCGAGCCGACTCCCGAACCTGAACCCGAGCCCGAGCCCGAGCCCGAGCCCGAGCCCGAGCCAACGACCGAACCGGAGCCTGAGCCACCGCCGGAGCCGACGCCCGAGCCGACGCCCGAGCCGGAACCTGAACCTGAACCTGAACCGGAGCCTGAACCGGAGCCTGAACCCGAGCCCGAGCCCGAGCCGCCCCCGGAGCCGGAACCCGCCGAACCGGAGCCGACAGACGAGGCCGAACCCGAACCTGCGCCGGAACCCGATCCTGAACCGCCGCCGGAGCCGGAACCGGAGCCGAAGGTCGACTTGGCTGCGCTGGCCCGCGAAGCGGCCGCCAAAGCCGCCGCTGATCTCGTCCAGACCACGCCGTATCAGGCGCCCGCGGTGCCCAAGCCGGACGCGGACACCGGGCCGGCGTGGACCTCGGACCTGACCGTGCCCGGTCCCACCGAGGACGACACGATCGGTCTGGCCGACGCGGCGCTGAACCGCCCCATCGTGTCGTCGGGGCCGGGCGACGAGGCGGGTGGTGAGACGCAGCGGACGCACAAGTGCCCGGAGGTCTCCGGATACCTGAAGGACGGAAGGTACCCGGCGCGGATGGCACGGGAAGGAACCGCCGTCGCCGTGATGGTCCACATGACGGTCAACGCGCGCGGGCTGGTCACCGATGCCTGGATCGAGGAAGACGACGAGTCGGTCTTCCCGTCGATCGACTTCGCTGCAACGGAGGTGGCGCGAGACTGCCGCTTCGATGCAAAGCTCGGCGCACCCGACACGACCTTCCGGGTGCCCATCACGTTTGACCCGCGCCGTCGGTGATGAGGGCTCGCCAGCGGCGGCGGCTTCCCCGAGCGGCGATCGTCACGATCGAGATCACCGTGTTCGTCGCCCTGTTCGCGGCCGTCGTGTTCGGCCTGGGCTATGCGCGCGACCGTCTGGACCGGATGGTCGGCCGCCTGCGAGAGCAGGTGTCCGTGCAGGTGGCCGACCGGCTCGGAGCACGGATTCGTACCGGCGAGGTTTCCCGGTCCGCGCTGCGCGCACTGCAGGTCAGCGACCTGGAGCTGCTCGGCGCTTCCGGTGACGTGTTGCTGTCGGCGCGCCGCCTGCGTGTTCACTACTCCCTGCGTACGCTGCTGAGCACGCGTAGCGCAGTGGACGCCGTAAGCCGGGTCGAGTTGACCGGCGTGGTGGCGAACCTGCAGTTGCCGCGCGACCAAGGCCCGGTCTCCGCCGCGCTCGGCGGGGTCGGCGCCGCCGCCGACGGCGCCGTGCAGCAATCGGTTCTGCCGTGGCCACTGACCGTCGCCGATGCGCGCGTCACAATCACAGCGGGCTCCGACCGCCTGGACCTGCGCGAGCTGTCCCTGCGGCTGGAACCGGACGGCGACGGCGTGCGCATCGTCGACGCGCGCGCCCGTCTGGATGCCGCACTCGCCGGCGTGGCCGGTCACGAAGCGACCCTGGACACCAGGATCCGCGTCGACGGACGCCTGGGACCGGGGCGGGAAGCCTCGCGGACGACGGTTCGCGTCGGCGACGTGCAGAGCAACCTCGGCACCCTGCCCGCCCTCGAGGTACAGGCCGCGTGGGACGGAACGACGATCTCCCTGACGGCGCTGCCCGATGATCGCGGATCGGTGCTCAGGGTCTGGATCGACCCGGAGCGACGGCTGATCCGCGCCGACCTGCGGGCCGAGCAGCTCCACCCGCTGGGTGTCGTTCGGCCCGCGGGGCCGCTCGGCCACCTGCGTCCCTGGTTCGACACGACCGTGAGCGGAACGGCCACGATCATCGCCGGCCCCGCCAGCGTTCTAAGCTACGATGCCGACATCGATTTCGTCGCTCCTCCCGCGTCTCTCGGCGAGTTGCCGCCGGGGCCCGTGGAGGTGGATCTCACCGTGCACGGCGACGGGAAGATCGCGACGTTCGCGCCCCTCGTGCTGCGTTCGGCCGGCGCCGCCGCCCGCTACGACGGCACGATCGACACCGGCACCGGAGTCGCGGTCGGCCGGCTGGCGGTGACGGGCCTGGATCTGGACGGCCGACCGATCGACGCGAGCGCCGAGGTGGAGGCCGACCTGCAGCAGCGGCGGCTGACGCTGGAGGAGGGCGCAGCGGCTATCGGCGATGTGGCGGTGACGCAACTGACCGGTCGCGTGGCTCTTTCCGGTGCCGCGTCCGACGGCACGGCGGCCACCGCCTCGCCATCTCTGCGGATCGCTCTGACCGGGATCCCGCCCGCCTCACCCGACGGAACGGTGGCGGTGACCGGGTCCGTCACCCTGGGGCCACGGCCTGGGTTCGCCGGCCGCGTCGACCTCGAGAACGTGGACGCAGGCGTCCTGTACGGTCTGCTCCGCCCGGCGGACCCGGACGACTCGGAGGCTTCCGACCTGACCGACAGGCTGGTCGTCAGCGCACAGTTGGAAGGGTCGGTCGGGCCCGACCTGCTGGCCTTGCAGGTCTCGGCGGCTTCCGTGGTCCAGAGGGACGGTCCCCTGCGCGCCCGTTTTGACGCGGTCGCCACGGAACGGTCGCTGGACATTACCGATCTGGATCTGGTCGTCGGCCCTTCCACTCGCGCCATCGGCAGCGCCACGCTGGACGCCGAACGGATGTCATTCTCCGGGGAGATCGAGATGGACGGCGAGCGGGCGGCCGGCACGATCCGCCTGGAGACAGGTGACGGAGTCACCGTGCGCGGGCCGTGGGGGCTGATAGTGCAGATGTGGCCGGATGAGAAACTGCGGCCGGCGGACGTATTGGAGCGCATCGTGGAAACGGAGGAGGGAAGGCCCGCGCCGTTCCGATTGAGCATCGAGGGCTATCCGCTTGCTGCGTTGGGCGACGACGTTACGGCCGACGCCGTGCTCGCCGGCACCATAGAGCGCCCGTCGGCGTTCCTCGGCAGTCTCGATCCGGGCGGCGGCGGTGCGGATGCGTTGACGCATCTGGGCGCCGCCGGCGTCGCCCTGGACGACTCACGGCTTGTCCTGCGCGGCCTGACCGTCGGCGACCTCCCGGCCCGCCTGGAGATCGACTTCGGTTACGACCTTGACGTGCTCAGCGCCGACCGCATTCGCTTCGCGCTCGGCGAGCAGGACCTCACCGGCAAGGGCACTCTGAACGTAACGACGCACGACGGATTCCGCGTCGCCGGTCAGGTATTGCTGGAGGGCGGGCAGGAACGCTACGACGCCGCCGTCTCGATCGCTCCCGGCCAGCTCGACGTCGGCGTCGACGTGAACCTCCTGCGGCTGGATCGCCTTGTGCCTCTGCCGATCCCCGGCACCGCTTCCGGCCGAATTCGGATCACCGGGTCCCTCGCGCAGCCGCTGATCACCGCGGAGCTGATGTCCGATGACGTCCCCCTCGGTGAGGACTACGTGACGCTGGCGCTGCAGAGCACGTATGACGGGCGGCGCATCGTCATCGACGACCTAGCGGCCGATTTCCGGGACCACCGGATCCGCGGAGTAGCCGGAAGCATCGATACGAGCACCGGAACCGTAGGCCTGGGAGGACGCTACGAGGGCGAGTACCTGGGGCAACCGCTGTCGCTCGATCTGGCCGTGACCGGGACGGCATCGTTCGCCGCGGGTCCGGCCCCCGAGCGGTCCCTGCCCGTGGAAGCCGTCCTGACCGTCGCGGCCACCGCGGTGACGGTCGGCGGCCTGAGCAAGCCGTCCTGGGACGCCGCGGTCCGGTGGGAGGGGGATGGGCTCGCCTTCTCGGGCGGCCCTCTTGACGGCCTCTCGGGCAGGATCGCGACGGACGGAACCTTCGCAGTGGAGGCTTCGGCGCCACTGCCGCTCCAGGGCAGCGCGTCGGGGACGCTGTCCGGCAGCGACTTGTCCACGGACCTGTCGATCGCGGCGCTGGATCTGACACTCCTCAACACCCTCATTCACACCACGGCCGTGACGGTCCTCGCCGGCTCCGCCGCCGGAACCGTGCGCCTCCACGGCCCGATCAACGACCCCGCCATGCTTGGCACCCTGCAGGCGACCGGCGTGGTCCTGGAGTCGACGCTGATCCCGCAACGCGTCGGACCGCTGGCGTTTCCCGTGGCTGCCGCCAACCGGGAGCTCACGGTGAGGCGCACACGCCCGGAACGGGGCGTCGCCCCGGTGGTGGTGAACGGGACAGTGCGGTTCGGGCAGTGGGCGCCGGTCGCCTATGACTTCAGCGTGCAGACCGCGAACGGGGACGGGGTTCCCGTCGACTATCGCTTCGGGCCGATTTCCGTCACGGGCGTCGCCCGGGGCGGCGTGCAGATCACGGGCGATCGGGAGTCCACCCACATCGCGGGCTCCGTCGAGGCCGACCCGGCGCGCGTGTTCATCGACAACGAAGGACGCGGCTCGGCCCCAGCCTGGGAACCGCTGACGGTCGAGCTTGCGGTCACCACCGGCCGCGGCGTCGAGTTGACCTGGCCTTCGGACGACCTGCCGATCCTGGAGGCGCTGGTCGACGTGGGTCAGACGGTTGCGGTCAGCTACGACGGATTCAGCGGCGATTATTCGGTCGTGGGAGACGTGGCGATCCGCCGTGGCGAGCTGTTTTTCTTCAACCGCACCTTCGTACTGCGCGATGGACTGGTCTCATTCGCCGAGGACGGAGGACGCTTCGATCCGATGGTCACGGTCCGGGCCGAGACTCGCGAGCGAAGCCCGGACGACGGCACGCTGTCGATCTACCTGGATGCGGACTCGCCGCTGAGCGCGCTCAGCCCACAGACCGTGCGGCTCAGCTCCCAACCGGCGCGACCCCTGCCCGAACTGCGCGCGATGCTGGGCGGGCCGTTCGCCGATGGCACGGCGGACGAAGACATCGACCTGCTGGCTGTGGCCGGCGGCATGGCCACGCAGTTTGGAGTGGTCCGCCCCATGGAGCGGGCGCTGCGCGACTCACTCGGACTCGACCTGTTCAGCATACGCTCGCAGCTCGTGGAAAACCTGCTGCGCACCCCACTCGGCGTCTCCAGCCCCGACCTGCTCGACAACACGGAAATCGTCGTGGGCAAGTATCTTGGCGATGACCTGTTCTTCGAGGCGCTCGTGCGGGTAGAATCCGACACCGTGTCGCCCGTACCCGAGTTGCGCACCGACCTGGAGCTCAGCCTGGAATGGGCGACGCCATTTTTTCTCCTGGAGTGGTCCGTCTTGCCGTCCCTCACTGACCCGTTTCAGACCGGCAGCGCATTGTCGCTGTCATGGAGCTTCAACTACTGATGCGCACGCGCTCGACGCCCCGGCGCATCATCCGCGCCCTGCCGGCGCTGGCCGTCCTGCTCGCCGCCGTGCCGGGCACCGCGCAGCAGCCGGAGCAGCAGTCCGAACAACCGGCACGAGTCTGGTATTTCGGCAAGCCGATCAGAACGGTGGAGTTCCTCGGCCTGGAGACGGTCGACGAAGCCGAGCTTCGCCCGATCGTGGACCCGTACCTAGGGCAACCCTTCGAGTTGGAACTGTATCTCGAGATGGAGGGCGCGCTGTACGCGACGGAGCTGTTCGAACGTCTAGAGGCGGACGCCGAAGAGGGGGACGAGCAGGGATCGACGGTCATCGTACTCCTGTCGGTGCGGGAGCGGCCGACCATCGACGACATCGTCATCGAGGGCGAGCGCCGGATCCGGGAAGGACAGATACTGAACGTGATGGCGTCCGAAGCGGATACGATCCTGAACTCCGGCCGGCTCGAGGAGGATCTGGACGCGATCCGGAACCTGTACGAGGCGGACGGGTTCGTCAGCGCTCGGGTCGAGGCCACAGTCGTCCCTGACGCGGCCGCCAATCGCGTCACCGTGCGCATCTCCATCACGGAAGGCATCCGCACCACCGTGGTCGCGATCGACTTCGTGGGCAACGAGTTCGCCTCGGCAGGCACCCTGCGGAGCCAGATGGAGACCCGGGAACGGGCACTGCTACAACGCGGTCTGTTCTCCGAACGCGCCTTTCAGCGAGATCTCGAGAGCCTGATCTCTTACTACCGGAGCAACGGGTACGTGGACGCCTCCATCGACCGGGTCGAGCGCAGCGTCGAGCACGACGCCGACGGAGACCAGGATCTGATCAGCCTCACCCTGCACGTGAGCGAGGGACGGACGTTCCAGTACGCGGGCACGCGATTCGAGGGCAACAGCGTGTTCACCGACGAAGAGTTGCAGGCGCTCGTGCGCCATCGCCCCGACCGCTCGATCAACCTCGATACCGTCGAAGCCGACTTCGCGCGCGTGCAGGACCTCTATTACGAGAACGGCTACATCTTCAACGGCTTCGATCAGGAGCTGATCCGCGACGACGATCAGGGAAAGATCCTGGTGGAGGTCACCATCACCGAGCGCGACGGCGCCCACATCGAGAACATCACCATCGAAGGCAACGTCAAGACGCAGGAGCACGTGCTGCGCCGAGAGCTGCCGTTCGAGGTCGGCGACGTGTTCAACCGCACCGAGATCGTCCGCGGTCTGCAGAACCTGTACAACCTGCAGTACTTCACGTCCGTGGAGCCGGGCACCCCCCCCGGCAGCGCACCGGGCCTGATGGACGTGCAGATCACCGTGGAAGAGGGCACGACCGCGGACATCGGCTTCGGAGCCACCTTTTCCGGCGGCGACTTCCCGCTCTCGGGCTTCGTGCGCTGGTCCGAGCGGAACTTCAGCGGACTTGGGCAGACGGTCAGCGTGGACCTGTCGGCGTCTCAACTCCGTCAGGCGCTGTCGCTGGGCTTCCGCGAGCCCTGGCTCCTCGGTCAACCGTGGTCCGCGGGGATCACCCTGGGCGGCGAGCATTCCGTGGTCCGCGGCGTCGCGCAGGACATACTCCACCCGGTGTTCACCGACGCCGAGTCGGAGCAGGCCGTGCCCGACCCCTACGTCTCCAAGGACGACTACAGTTCCGGCACGTTGATCCCGGACCAGTACACCATGCAGTACGACACGTTCGCGATCTCGGCGGAGGTCTCCAGCGGCTACCGGTTCGACACCCTGCTCGGCCGCGTCATCGTGCGGGGCGGATTCGGCTCCAGCCTCGAGTTCCTGGTCTACGACCCACAGGTCAACCGGCCCTTCGACCAGACGATCCGCGACCAGTTCGAGCGCTGGAGCGTGGTCAACAGCCTCTGGACGGGCGTGGCATGGGACCGGCGCGACTTCTTCCTGAATCCCACCGCCGGGACGCTGCTGAGCCAGCGCGTCACCCTGACCGGTGGGCCGCTGTCCGGAGACCGGCACTTCATCGTCCTCGATAGCCAGGCCGAAGCCTTCGCCACGCTGTTCGAGCTACCGGTGTCCGACGTGTTCGACCTGAGAGTCGTGCTCGCCGGCCACACCGGCTTCTCCGTGATCCTTCCCCAGCTCCGCAGTTGCGGCGCCGTCAACGACGGCGATCCGGGACTGTGCTGGGACCAGGTTCTGGGTCAGGAAGACCTTCTGATCATCGATGGAACCAGCGTGGGCCGGGGGTGGGAGCCGGTGCTCGACGGCGAGGCGCTGTGGGACAACAAGCTGGAGCTGCGGGTGCCGATCGATCCCCAGATCATCTGGGGCGTCGTGTTCCTGGACGCCGCCCTGCTGTGGGACGACCGCGGCGCCATCGGCAACACGTCGCTCGACGACGTTCACTTCAGCGCCGGCTTCGGCCTTCGCTTCGCGGTGCCGCAATTGCCGTTGCGGCTCTACCTCGCCAAGCCGTTCGCGTTCCAGGACGGCCGACTCGGTGACCCGCCCGGCACCCAAAGCAGCGGCCCGCTGGGTGGCATGAATCTCGTCCTGGGACTCGGCGGCGACACGTTCTGAGGCAGGTTCCCGGCGGTCCTCGGGCGGGCGTCGCCACGCTGGCCGGAGCGGCTCGGATGATGATGCGCAAACGGCGAGGACAGATGCGCGTTGCGGCGTGTGCCCTCGTCGCCGCCCTGCTGGCGCTGCCGGCTCCCGCGACCGCCCAGGAGTTGATCACCCGCATGGGCGTCGTCGATCTCGACAGGATCGTGCGCGCCTTCTACCTCGAGTCGGAAGCATTCCGGGCCTACCAGGCACGGCGTGCAGAAGTCATCGCCGAGCGAGAGGAAGTCGAAGATGAGATCCACATCCTGGAGCTGGATCTCATCCGCGCACGGCAGGACGGGAGCCGCAGTCTGGCGCTGAGGCTCGAACAGCAGGTCTTCGACATGAAGGATCACCTGTCGCAGTACGTGCGCGTGATGAACGACCGACTGCAACGCATGTACCAAGACCTGACGACATCGGACCTGTTCATCGGCGAGCTGGCGGACGCGCTCCGATACGTGGCAGAGGAGCTTGGCTACACGGTGATTCTTGACACCGACGACGTGCTGCACTGGGATACCGACGTCGACCTGACCGACGAGGTCATAGCTGAGCTTGCCCGGCGAGCCGCCCGACGCTAGCGCCCCAATATCGTCGCCGTAAGCTCCGCTATTGGCCCATCCCACCTTTCGCCACCGCCACCGTCGGATATGTCGCTGACGCGCCACATCCGACAGACTCGTAGCGCCCGGGGGCGGCTCCTGGGCGTGGATCTGGGTACGCGGCGCATCGGCCTGGCCCTGTCGGATCCCGCTGGGGTCATCGCCTCTCCGCTGGCGACCTTGCCGGCCACGACCGAAGCGGCGCTGCTCGACGAACTCCTTGGCACCTGCGGCGAACACGAGGTTCGGCTGATCGTGATCGGGCATCCGGTTCGCACCGACGGCACGCCGACGCCGCTCGGCGTGCGCGCCGAACGGCTTGCGGAGAAGCTGACCGCCGGCGGGATCCCCGCCTGCACGTGGGACGAGCAGTTCACCAGCCGCGCCGCAGCCACCGCGATCGGTCGCCGGAGGCGCCAGGGCGACCGCGGCCGGATAGACCGCATGGCGGCCGCACTCATGCTGCAGGACTACCTCGAGCACGGGTACGCTTGAAGCGGATGAGCGGACGGACCCCCATGATGGGGCAGTATCTGCGTCTGAAGGCGTCGCAGCCGGGTGCGATCCTGTTCTTTCGGCTCGGGGACTTCTACGAGATGTTCGCGGAGGATGCGGAGCAGGCCGCGCCGATCCTGGACATCGCGCTCACAAAACGTAACGGCGTGCCGATGTGCGGCGTTCCCCATCGCGCCGCGCAGACCTACCTGACGAAGCTGCTGCGGGCCGGACGCAAGGTGGCTATCTGCGAGCAGGTCGGGCTTCCCGAGGGCGGGCTGACCGAGCGGCGGGTCGTAGAAGTGGTCACCCCGGGAACGATCGTCGACGAGCGCCTGCTCGACCACGCCAGCAACAACTACCTGGCGGCGCTGGCCGACGGCGGCGCGGCCCTGGCGCTGGCGTGGGCCGATCTTTCCACCGGCGAACTGCGAGCCACCCGCTTGCCGCCCAGCCAGACGGAGCTGTGGCTGCGCGACCACATGCAGCGTCTGGCACCGCGGGAGCTGATCGTCCAGGAGAGCCTGCTGGACGCCGGCTCGCCGGCGGAGCGCGTGCTGGCGGAACGGCCGGACCTGGTGCTCAACCGATATCCGGACTGGCACTTCGACGCCGACGGAAACCACGAGATCCTGTGCCGCCAGTTCGGCGTGATCGACCTGCGCTCGTTCGGACTGGGGCGGACGGACGCGGAAGTGCGGGCCGCCGGCGCTCTGGTAGGTTTCATCCGGCAGCACGCCCTGCACGATGCTCCCCACCTCGACGACCTCGTCGTGGAGGCGGTCGACGCACATCTCCGCATCGACGAGCCCACGCAACGCAATCTGGAGCTCACCGCCAATCTCCTCGACGGCGGTCGCGAGCACACCCTGCTCGCGACCCTGGATCGCACGCGGACGGCGGTCGGCGCACGGCTGCTTCGTCGGTCGATCCTGGCGCCAGAGCGCGATCGGGACTCGATCGAACGCCGCCTCGACGACGTGGAAGCGCTGTTCCGCGACCAGGTACTGCTGTCCCGCTTGCGCGCGGAGCTGGACCGCTTTCGGGATCTCGAGCGGCTGACGGCGCGCATCTCCATGGGCCGTTCCGACGCGCGCGAGCTGCTGGCGATCCGCACCTGCCTGCAGTGCGCGCTCACCGTCACCGAGCTCCTGACCGACTGCGTTCCCCGGCTGGCCGCGGCACTCCGCGCTCACGACCAAGACCTCCGGCCGCTGCTCGAAGCCCTGCTCGAAGCCCTGTGCGACACGCCCGGGGGCACGGCGTTCCGGGCCGGACACTCGGCGGACCTGGACCGCCGGCAGGACGCGGCCGAGGCGGCCGAGCGGGAACTTGCGCAGTACACGGACGAGGTGCGGACGGAAACCGGCATCGCGTCGGTGCGGCTGAAGCACAACCGCGTGCTCGGCTATTTCTTTGACATCACCAGACCGAACCTGAGCCGAGTGCCCGACCACTTCATCCGCAGGCAGAGCCTTGCCAACTCGGAACGCTTCACGACCGAACGGCTCATGGACCTGGACGCCCGCATCGGACGGGCGCAGGCTGACCGTGAGGAGTTGGAGCGGGCGGGCCTCGTCGCGCTGTGGCAACGGGTCGCCGGGCAGTCGGCAGCGCTGCTCCGACGGGCCGCCGCGGTCGCGGAGATCGACTTGGTGCAGTCACTGGCGCAGGCTGCCACCGAGCTCGGCTACACCCGTCCGACGTTCGTAGACGAGGACGTCCTGGAGATCCGCGGCGGCCGGCATCCGGTGGTGGAGGCAGCCTTGCCGGGCGGGACCTTCATCCCGAACGGGATCGACCTGGGGACCTCGGAGAGGGTCGTGCTGCTGACGGGACCCAACATGGCCGGCAAGTCCACCTATCTGCGGCAGGCGGCCCTGATCGCGATCATGAGCCACGTCGGCTCGTTCGTGCCCGCCGAGCAGGCCCGCCTCGGAGTCGTCGACGCCGTTTATTGTCGGGTCGGTGCAAGCGACAACATCGCACGCGGGGAATCGACGTTCCTGGTGGAGATGGCCGAAACGGCGCGCATACTGCGCCTGGCGCGCCCGACCAGCCTGGTGATCATGGATGAGATCGGCCGGGGAACCGGCAGCGACGACGGGCTGGCGATCGCCCGTGCCGTACTGGAGCATCTGCTTGCCACCGTGCACGCCAAGACGCTGTTCGCCACCCACTTCCGGGAACTGACGGCACTGGAGCATCCCCGGCTCGTGAACCGGTCGATGGCCGTCATGGAGCGCGACGGCGACGTCGTGTTCCTGAAGACGGTGGTGGACGGGCCGGCCGACCGCTCGCACGGTATCCACGTCGCGCGCATGGCCGGGATCCCGGGCAGCGTCAGCGATCTGGCCGCACGGTATCTCGAAGACTCGCTGGGGGCGGGCCGCGCGCGGCCGACAGGAATCCCCGCGCAGACCGAGGCACCGTCGCAACCGCCTCTGTTCGACGCCCCTCATCCTGACGGCCGGCCGTCAGGCGGCCGGGAGCCGGTGCGCGGGGCTGCCGTCATCGACGAATTGCTCCGGCTGGACCTGGGCATCCTGCGCCCGATCGACGCGCTCAACCTTCTGCACGAGTGGCAGCGGCGCGTCCGGTGAACGGCACCGCGGCATGCGGCTCCGCGCTGCGAGCGCTGATCACGCACGCGCTCATGGAACGTTGCCTGGCATGCGGCGCTGCGCTGACGTGCGCCGGCGACTACCGCGCTCCCGTGTGCGCTGCCTGCCGGTCGCGGCTGGAGGTGATCACGGGACGCCGGTGCCTCACGTGCAGCCGCCAGCTCATGTCGGAGACGAACCGGTGCACCCGGTGCCGGAACCGGGACTACGCGTTCGCGTCCAACACATCGCTTCTCGCCTATACCGGCGCGACCCGGCGCCTGCTGTACCACTACAAGTTCAAGGCGCGAACGCGGCTGGCCGACCTGTTCGCCTGCGCCCTGGACTCTGCCGGGCTCGTGGCGGGCGACAGTCACGTCATCCCGGTCCCGGCTCGACCGCGAAGCCCGGTGCACCGGACGTCGACGAGATTCGACCAGACCGGACTGATCGCGCGCAGTCTGCGCCGCCGGACGGGTTGCACCGTCCACAACGCCCTCCGCCGCAACACGGGGCCGCCCCAGAAGCGGCTCGACTACGATGCGCGATCGCGTAACGTCGCCGGCCGCATCCGTCCCGCCACCACCCGGCCGCTGCCGGAACGGGTCATACTGCTGGACGACGTGTTCACGACGGGAGCGACCGCGCATGAATGTGCTCTGGTGCTGGCGCGCTGTGGGGTGCGGGAAACCCGCGTGGTGACCGTCGCGCTGGGCTGAGCCGCCGCTCCGTTACCCCCCGGCCTTGACCGGCTCGCCCGATCCGCTCTACCTTGATCATGCGCCGGGAAGCCGCGCGGAGCGGTGATTCTGGCAGGATTGTATCGGTGGGAGTCGATGGGTTCGACTCCTTTTTTGTGCCTGAGGCGGTGGCGTGGGTCGCGGGACTCGCGTCGGCCTCGTAGTCCGGATTGTCCGGGGAGGTGACAGGTTGTCCGGGGAGGTGAGGAACGGCGCCGGTCAGTACGGCGCCGGCGGCGATCGCGACGCGGCAGCGGCCGCCTCGCCGTCCGTTGCGGAACCTGCGGCGCGACAGCACGACGGCGTGCGGTTGAGCGGCTTCGCCGAGCAGGTCCGCTCGGAAGTGGAGCCGGCGGTACGTTCGTACGGCTTTGCCCTGGTGGAGCTGGACGCCGCACGCCTCGCGCGGCGCAGCTTGGTCCGCCTGGTGGTGTACCGGGCCGGCGCGATGACGGTGGACGACTGCGCGGAGCTGGCGCGGGCCGTGCGCTATCGGCTGGCACTGGTGCCCGGCGCCGAAGACGCCCGGCTGGAGGTGAGTACGCCCGGGACCGAGCGCCAGCTCAAGTCGCCGCACGAGTACGCGATCTTCCGCGGACGGACGGTGGCGGTACTGGTGGGTGACGACTGGGTGCGGGGCGTCATCCTGTCGGCCGAAGACGGTATAGTAACGCTTCACACCGGCACGGCAGAGCAAGAGATCGAGACAGGACGGATCAGGAAGGGACGGTTGAGCGAAGACATGATTGACCGAAGCAATCACGACGGACCTGGGGACGGGGACCGAAACGATGTCCAGTGAGATGGCGTTGGCGATCCGCCAACTGGTACAGGACCGCGGCATCTCCGAGGACCTGATCGTCAAGACGGTCGAGGACGTGCTGCTCGCAGCCTACAAGCGCCGATTCGGCACGTCCGAGAACGCCGTCATCCGCTTCAACGATGACGCCACCGATGTCACCATCTTTGCGCAGAAGCGCATCGTCGCCGTGGTTGACGACCGGGTCACGGAGATCGGGCTGCAGGACGCGCTGGGTTACGACGACCAGGCGGAGATCGGCGACGAGCTGCTGATCGAGATCAATCCGCGCGACTTCGATCGCGTCTCCATCCAGAGCGCCAAGCAGCGCGCTCGACAGACGCTTCGCGAGATCCAGAAGGACACGCTGTACTCGGAGTATGAGGACAAGGTCGGTGAGATGATCATCGGATACCACCAGCGCGAGCGGAACGGCGCCATCTTCGTCGATCTGGGCAAGGCGGAAGGCATCATGCCGCGAAAGTACCAGAGCCCGCGGGAGGTCTATCGGCCGAACGACCGCATCCGCGCCCTCATCTACGAAGTGGAGAAGACCCCCACCGGCCTGCAGATCATCCTGTCGCGCACGCACACGCAGTTCGTGCGCAAGATCTTCGAGCTCGAGGTGCCGGAGATCTACGATGGCACGATCGAGATCTACAAGATGGTCCGGGAGCCCGGCTACCGAACCAAGATGGCCGTGTACTCCACCCGCGATGACGTGGATCCGGTCGGCGCCTGCGTCGGCATGCGTGGCGCGCGCATCCAGGCGGTCGTCCGGGAGCTGGAAGGCGAGAAGATCGACGTTCTGAAGTATGATCCCGATCCTGCCGTGTTCATCAGGAACGCCTTGCAGCCGGCCGAGGTCGAAGAAGTGATCATCGTGGACGACGCGACACGGCATGCCCTGGCCGTCGTCCACGATGGTCAATTCTCGCTCGCCATCGGCCGCCAGGGACTGAATGTCCGGCTCGCGAACCGCTTGGTGGACTGGAACATCGACGTCAAGACCCGCGCCCAGGTCGCGGACATGGATCTGGGCGGAGAGCAGAAACGGGAAGCGGCGGCGCTGTTCTCGGAAGACGAGGCGCAGGAGATCGACCTCATCTCGGAGCTGCCGGGAGTTCCCGAACGCATCGCGGCGGCATTGGCCGAGCAGGGCATAGAACGCATCGAGGATCTGGTCGAAATGTCCGATGACCAGCTTGCAGCCACCCGCGGCCTGACCTCCGAGGACATTTCGACGATCCGCAACCTTCTCGACGAGACGGTGGAGATCGTCGAAGAGGACGAGGTGGACCCGGGGGACGAAGCTCCGCCGCCGGCCGATCAGGCCGACGTGCCGGTCGCGGAAGCTGCACCAGCCGGCGACGTGGCCGAAGAGGCCGGCGCGGTGGAAGAGGCTGGCGTGGCCGAAGAGATCGACGTGGTGGAAGAGGTCGAGGAGATCACCGCCGTCTCGGAACTGGGGCTCGAGCAGCGCGTCACCGATGCGCTGGCGGCAGCCGGAGTCCAGGAGGCCGAAGCTCTCATGTCGATGTCGGAGACCGAGCTCTCCGGCGTGCCCGGTCTCAGCCCGGACGACGTGGCGGGGATACGGCAACTGCTTGAAGAGAACGTGGTGATCATCGAGGAACCGCCGGAAGGCGACGAGTAGGGGGCGGACAGCAGAGACATGGCGGAGAAGAACGAGAAGGGCGCGCAGAGAACGCCGGAAGACGAAACGGAGAGCAAAACCAAGCCGAAGGTAACGCTCATAAAGAAGCGGCCCGGGCCTCAAGCCGCAAGCGACTCAGAGCCCGCCCGGCCGCCGGTGAAGCGGAAAGTCGTCATCCGCCGGCGTCCGATCGAGGTACCGGCGCGCCCGGCGACACCCCCGCCGCCGCCCGAGTCGCCTGCGCCACCCAAGCCCCAGCCTCGCAAGGAGGAGGTACCGGTGGCGCAGCCGGCCGCCCCCGCGAAATCGGGCCCGCGCATCGATCCGCTGCATCAGCCGTTTCAGCTTCCCAAGCGCGACCCGCGGCCGGTCACCCAGCGGCCCGACCGGCCGTCGCCGCCTCCTGGATTCCGGCCACCACGGGGCTTTCGTCCGCCGCAGGGACTGCGTCCGCCCGGCCAGCGGGGAGCTCCAGGCGGGCCGGTCCGGCGCACGCCGGACCGGCCGCTCAACTTCCGGCCACCGCAACCGGGGAGAGGACCGGGAAGGCCACCGATGGGTCCGGGAGGAGGATCGGGCCCGCCGCCGTCTCCCGGGAGAGGGCCGGGACGGTCGAGGGGCAAGCCGCGCAGGCGCGGCCAATACTCGCGCGAACGGTTCGAGGAACACGCCGAGAAGCTCGTACAGCAGCGTCGCCGCGAGGACGAAGCGGCGGCCGTGCCGAGCGAGATCGACATCATGGAGCAGGTCACCGTCTCCGAGCTGGCGCGCAAGATGAACCTCAAGGCTTCCAGCCTGATCGCCAAGCTGATGGAGATGGGCAGCATGGTCACCATCAACCAGCAGATTGACTCGGATACCGCAACGGTAATCGCGGAGCAGTACAACTGCACCGTCAACGTCGTGTCGCTGTACCACGAGACGGTGATCGAATCCGAACAACCCGGCGACGCCGACGACCGGCCGCGGCCGCCGATCGTGACCATCATGGGCCACGTCGACCACGGCAAGACCAAATTGATGGACGCCATACGCGAGGCGAACGTCGCCGACCAGGAGCATGGCGGCATCACCCAGCACATCGGCGCATACGCGGTCTCCATCGACCGCGACTCGCCCACTCAGGGCCGCATCGTGTTCCTGGATACCCCCGGACACGAAGCGTTCACGAACATGCGCGCCCGAGGAGCCCAGGTGACCGACATCGTGGTGCTGGTGGTAGCGGCAGACGATGGCACGATGCCGCAGACGGTAGAAGCGATATCGCACGCGCGCGAGGCGGAAGTCCCCATCATCGTGGCGGTCAACAAGTGTGACCTGGAGGACGCCAACCCCGAACGGGTGAAGCAGCAGCTTTCCGACCACGAGTTGGTCCCGGAGGAGTGGGGAGGCGACACCCTGTACCGGGAGGTGTCCGCGCTTGCCAAGACCGGGATCGACGAGTTGCTGGAGGCGATCCTTCTGCAGGCAGAACTGCTGGAGCTCCACGCGCCGTACGACGTCCGCGCGGAAGGCCGCGTGATCGAGTCCAAGGTCGACTTGGGTCGCGGCACGGTCGGCACGGTGCTGATCGAACGGGGCACGCTGCGCTCGGGCGACCCGTTCATCGCCGGGGTGTATCCCGGGAAGGTGCGGGCGATGTTCGATGACCTCGGTAATTCGGTGAAGGAAGCCACGCCGTCGCTGCCCGTCGAGATACTGGGCTTCTCCGGGCTGCCCGCGGCCGGCGACCCGTTTCAGGTAACCGCCGACGAGCGCACCGCCCGCACCGTCGGTGACAAGCGGCAGGAGTTGCGCAAGGTGAGGGAGGCCGGATCGGTCAGCCAGATCACCCTCGACAACCTGTACGAGACCATCAAGGAAGGGGAGGTACAGGAGCTCAAGGTCGTTGCCAAGGGCGACGTGCACGGATCGGTGGAGGCGCTGGTTTCCGCGCTGGAGCGTCTGTCGACGGACGACATCAAGCTCACGGTCATCCACTCCTCGGCAGGGGCGATCAACGAGAACGACGTGATGCTGGCCTCCGCGTCGAACGCGTTGATCATCGGCTTCCACATCCGGCCGACACCGAAGGCGCAGGAACTGGCGGACCAGGAGAAGATCGAGATTCGCCGCTACGACCTGATCTACGAAGCGGTCGAGGAAATCCGCGATTCCATGGAGGGGATGCTGACGCCCGAGGTGCTCACCGAGTCGGTGGGCGTCGCCGAGGTGCGCGAGCTGTTCCGCATCTCCCGCCTCGGCACGATCGCCGGCTGCCACGTTACCTCCGGACACGTGCGCCGGAACGCCATGGTCCATGTCGTCCGCGACGGAGCGCAGGTGTACGAAGGAAGAATCCTCACCCTGCGCCGCTTCAAGGAGGACGTCAACGAGGTGGAGTCGGGGTTCGAATGCGGCATCCGCATCGAGAACTTCAATGATCTCAAGCTGGGCGACAGCATCGAAGCGTTCGAGACGAAAGAGGTAGCAAAGAAGCTCTGAGACCGGAAGCTCCGAGCATCGTCGGCGCCGGTAGGTAGAGCAGGGACGGAGGGGAACATGGCGAACCAGCGGGGCGAGAAGGTCGGCCGACTGCTGCGCGAAGTGTTGGGCGAGATGATCGTGGGCGGACGGCTGGCCGACCCGCGCATCGATCCCCTGCTGAACCTGACGCGGGTCAAGGTTTCCCGGGACCTCAAGCACGCCGTCGTGTTCGTATCCCATCACGGCGAAGCTCCCGTTGTCGGACCTGCCACGGACGCGCTCAACCACGCCGCCGGCTACCTGCAGGCGGAGCTCGCGCGCCGTATCCGCTTGCGGGAAACGCCAAGGCTGCGTTTCGTGGCGGACTCTTCGGTGGCGGACGGGTTTCGCGTACTGCAGAAGATTCGCAACCTCACCTAGAACACGCGCCTGGAACACACGCGGACCGCGAGACGTGTCGGTCAGACGGAATCCGGACGTGGCAGACGTGCCGCAGGGCGGCGGGATGGTCCTTCTGAGCAAGCCCTCCGGCATGACATCCTTCGCGGCGCTCGGGCGCCTGAAACGAGTGCTCGGGACCCGTCGCATCGGCCATACTGGCACCTTGGACCGGTTCGCGTCCGGTCTGCTGATCGCCATGGTCGGCCGGCTGACCCGCATCAGCTGGTTGATTACCGAGTTGCCCAAGCGCTATCGAGCGACCATCCGCCTCGGCGAACAGACGACCACGCTTGATCCGGAGGGGCCGGTAGAGTTGCGAAGGAACCTGCCGACACCCGAAGCGCTGAACGATGCGCTGTCGGGCTTCGTCGGCCGCATGCGTCAGGTCCCGCCCGCCTACAGCGCCGTGCACGTCGACGGCGAACGCGCATCACGGCGCGCACGACGCGGCCTCCCCGTGAAACCACGCGCACGGGACGTGTACGTGGACAGCCTGCGGATCATCGCCATGGACCTGCCCCAGGTGGAGATCGAGGTCATCTGCGGCAAGGGGACCTACGTGCGTTCCCTTGCCCGTGACCTCGCCTTGGCCGCGGGAAGCTGTGGGCACCTGACCGCACTGCGCAGGCTCTCGGTGGGTGCTTTCTCGGTGGAGGCCGCCGCGCCGGTCGACGCCGCGGGCGAAGGAGACGTCATCCCTCCGTCCGGTTTCCTGCACCGCATCGACAGTCTGGAACTGCGACAGGTCACGCCCGATGGCGCGCGGCGCGTCCGCGACGGACAGCAGCCGGAGTCCACGTTCATGGTGGGAGCACCGTCCGGCGAGCGATTCTGTGCGCTCCTCAGCGGCCGGGAGCTGCTCGCTGTCATCGAGCCAGGGGACGACCGGCTCTCCGTGCCGGGCAGCGGCTGCACCCGTTCGCGCCCCCAGTACCGCTATCGCTGCGTTCTGGCAGCACGGCCGGGCGGCGGCGCGGCGGAAGCCCGCGATCAGCGCGGCGCCGCACCCATGACGGAGGTGCCCGGGTGACCGTCGCCGACTGGCAGGGACTGGCCGACCGGCCGCTCGACGACGGCGTGGTGCTCACCATGGGCGTGTTCGACGGCCTCCATCGAGGCCATCGAGCGCTGCTGCAACGCGTGCTCGCGCACGGCGCGGACGCGTCCGCGGTGCTGACCTTCGATCCCCTGCCCAGCTCGGTGCTGTTCGGGACCAGCGAACGACTGATCCTGTCGCGGCGTCAGAAGGAACGCGCACTGGAGCGGATCGGCATCCGCCACCTGATCGTCGTTGACTTTTCCCTCAGGTTCAGTAAACTTACGGGGGAAGAGTTCGTCACCCAGTTGCTCCGCCGCGTCGCCGTTCGCGGCGTCGTGGTTGGGCGGGACTTCCGGTGTGGACAACAACGCGACACCGATACCGAACAGCTCCATCGACTGTTGCACCGGCACGGAGTAGGGTTGGAAGTGGTGAATCTGGTCCGCGAGGAGTCGCAAAACGCGGACGCACAGGGCACTCAAGACGGACGGGGCAGCGACGGAGCGAAAGTGAGCAGCAGCGGCATACGGCACGCGATCGACAGCGGAGACTTCCCCGTGGTACGGTCCATGCTCGGAGGGGATTATGAACTGGATGTCGAGCACGTCTCACCCGACTGCACGGGGGACGGCTTGGTTTTTCCGGCCTCGTCGTTGACACAGCTCCTGCCCCGACCGGGCCGCTATTCGGGGTTCGCCCGCAGCGCATCGGGTGGCAGTGTATCGAGTGGTTGGGACGCCCTGATCGCGGTGGAATGCGACCGGATAGTCGTTCACAGGGCGGTCGATCACGGAGCGATTGGCCCGTTGAGCGGAATTCGTTTTGCACGACGGGAATCCTGACGGATCAGGCGGACGGGCCCGGATCGAGGCAGGATAGCATTGAGACAGGATACATTGAGGACAGGATGGGATTGACCAAAGAAGAGAAAACGGAAATCGTAACCGACTTCGGAAAAGGTGATGCCGATACCGGAGCTTCGGCGGTGCAGGTAGCGCTGCTTACCCGCCGGATCACGCAACTCACCGAACATTTCAGAACACACCCCAAGGACCACGCTTCGCGCCACGGCCTCCAGCGGATGGTCGGGCAGCGGCGTCGGCTCATGGGTTATCTCAGCCGCAAGGACGCGGACACGTACCGGAATCTGCTCAAAGAGCTGAACCTGAGGAAGTAGCGTCACCCGGCACGGCGCTGCGCAGAAAGCCGCGGCGCAAGGAAGTAACATGGCACATACCGTAGAATTGAAGGTCGGCGCCGAGACGCTGACACTGCAGACCGGTCGGCTGGCCAAGCAGGCCAACGGCGCGGTCTATGCGCAATACGCAGGCTCCGCCGTCCTGGCGACGGTCTGCTGCTCCGCCAAGGAGATCGAGGGGCTCGACTACGTCCCCCTGCAGGTGGAGTACAACGAAAAGGCATACGCATCGGGCAAGATCCCGGGGTCGATATTCCGCCGCGAAGGCAGGCCTCGGGATCGTGAGATCCTGGTGTCTCGCCTGATCGACCGGCCGATGCGGCCATTGTTCCACAAGTCGTTCAGCCGCGACATCCAGGTGGTTCCCACGGTGATCTCGGCAGATCAGGTCAACCCCCCCGACGTGCTGGCCATCGTGGCGGCGTCCGCGGCGGTCACCGTCTCCGACGTACCGTTCGAGGGACCGGTCGCCGGCGTCCGGGTTGCCGTCCTTGACGGCGATGTCGTGATCAATCCGACCCACGACCAGATCGAGTCCAGTCAGCTCGACATCGTGGTCGCCGGCACCCGCGACGGCATCACCATGGTCGAAGGGGGTGCCCAGGAAGCCGACGAAGAGACGATGATCTCCTGCATCGAGCGGGCGCACGAGGTGATCGTCGAAATCTGCGACGCGCAACTGCGCCTTGCCAAGCTCGGCGGCCGGGAGAAGCTGCCGCTGCCCGAGGTCGCCGGCGCGGAGATGGAGACCGAGATCGCTTCCTGGGTGCGTCCGAGAATGGAGGAAGCCTGCTTCGTGAAGGGCAAGGAAGCGCGCTACGCCGCGATTCGACAAGTGAAGCAGGACACCTTCGAGCATTTCGCCGACCATATCGGCGATACCGGCGGCGATGCGGTCGAAGCGCTGCTGGAGAAAATCGAGACCGACGTGGTGCGGACCTCGATCCTGGACAACCGCGTGCGCACGGACGGGCGCTCGCCCGACGACATCCGCGACATCAGTTGCGAGGTCGACGTGCTGCCGCGGGCGCACGGCGCGGCGCTGTTCACGCGCGGCGAAACCCAGGCCCTGGCGGTCACCACGCTCGGCACCGCCAATGACGAGCTGCGCATCCTGGACGCGCTGGAGACCGACGTCGACCGCAAGAAGCACTTCATGCTGCACTACAACTTCCCGCCGTTCTCGGTAGGAGAAACCGGGCGTCTGGGCACCGGGCGCCGGGAAGTCGGCCACGGCCACCTCGCCGAGCGGGCGCTGGAACGGGTGATCCCCAGCAAGGAAGACTTCCCGTACACGGTAAGGGTGGTCTCCGAGACCCTGGAGAGCAACGGTTCATCCTCGATGGCGTCGGTGTGCGGTGGCACGCTGAGCATGCTCAACGCCGGTGTGCCGATCACGCGCTCGGTCGCCGGCATCGCCATGGGGCTGATCTCCGACGGCGACCGCTTCGTGGTCCTGTCCGACATTCTGGGAGAGGAAGATCACCTGGGCGACATGGACTTCAAGGTCGCCGGCACCGAGCAGGGCATCACCGCGTTCCAGATGGACATCAAGATCGCGGGCGTCAGCTCCGAGCTCCTGCGCGAAGCGCTCGACAAGGCGCGCGCCGGCCGCCTCAAGATTCTGGAGATCATGCGCCAGACCATGGACCGGCCGCGTGACGCGGTATCGGACTTCGCGCCGAAGATCATCACAATGCGCATCGACGTCGACAAGATCGGAGCCGTCATCGGCTCCGGCGGTTCCAACATCCGATCGATCACCGAGACCACCGGGGCCGACGTGAATATCGAGGACGATGGCGTGGTGACCATCTACTGCCGCCGCAAGGAAGGCGCCGAGCGCGCCCAGCGGCTGGTCGAGCAGGCCGTTGAGGAGCCGGAGGTCGGCAAGACCTACACGGCCCGCGTCACCCGCATCATGGATTTCGGCGCCTTCATGGAGATCCTCCCGGGCAAGGAAGGTCTCTGCCACATTTCCCGGCTGACCGCCGACCATGTCGGCCAGGTCGAGGACGTGGTCAAGCTGGGTGACGAGGTGCAGGTGAAGCTCATCGAGATCGACCGCATGGGCCGCCTGAACCTTGCCACGCTGGACGCCGTGGGCCCGGATGTCGAGAACTTCGCGGGCGCCCCGGGATCGCGGCCGGTCGGCGATCCGTTGCGCGACCGCGTCGGCGGCGGAGGCCGTCGCCCCGGTCCGGGAAGGAGAGAGCGTTTCGGGCCCAATCGCAGGGATGGGCGCGAACGCAGGGATGGACGCGACGGCCGTCCGCCCCGGTCGAGGAGCATGTCAGGCGGGCGCGGACCGCGTCGCCAGGGCAGCCCTGACGACCGGAGACCTGACGACGAGCATGCATCGGATTGATTCAGGAGTTTGAACTGAGCCTTGGGGCCACGCTGCTGGTGGATCCGGTCGAACACACCGGCACCGCGGCCCTGGGTTTCTGGTACGGCCACGGGTCCCGGGACGAACGTGCCCACGAGCACGGCTGCAGTCATCTCCTGGAACACATGGTCTTCAAGGGGACGCCGACGCGGTCGGCTTCCCGGATCGCTCGCGACATCGATCGGGTCGGGGGCTCGATCAACGCCTTCACCGACCGCGAGACCACCTGTCTGCATTGCAGCGTTCCCGGAGACGCTGCGCCCGCCGCGGCCGAGGTGCTGGCGGACATGGCCACCGCTCCGGCGCTCGATAGCGCCGAACTGACCAAAGAACGCAAGGTAGTCATCAACGAGATACATGCGGCCGACGATTCACCCGACGAGCGCGCCTTCCAGGCGTACGTGGAACGGCTCTGGGGCTCGCACGCCCTCTCACGCCGTATCGCCGCCGACGTACATGAGGTTGCGGAGATCGATCGCGATCGGCTGCTGCGTTTCTTTCGGGAACGGTTCCATCCGTCGCGGCTGGTCGTCTCGGTCGCGGGCCGCGTTGCCGTTGAAGAGGTAGTCGCCGCGATAGACGACACGCTGCAGAGAACCGCGGCGGGGTGGTTGGACGAACCAGTGCTGGACGAAACGGCGGAGTCGCCCGCGGCTCGGTGCTCGCCCGATCATCACGCGGGGGTCTGGCGGCACGAGGACAGGTGCCATCAGACCTACCTGTACGCCGGCCGCCCACTTCCCGTGGATCGAACGGTGCGAAACTACTACGCGCTGACCCTGCTCAGCACCCTGGTAGGGGAGTCGATGAGCTCGCGGCTGTTCCAGAACCTGCGGGAGCGACGCGGGTTGTGTTACTCCATCGGCTCGTTCCGGACACACCTCAGCGATCTCTGGCTGTGGTCGGTGTTCGCGAACTGCGTACCGGAGGCTCGCGAGGAGCTCATCGACGGTCTGCTCGCCGAGTTGCGCGGACTGCGCGCCCACCCGCCGGGAAAGGAGGAGGTGGATGAGGCGATGAGCCATCTGCGCGGCGCCCTGGTCTTCGCCCGCGAGGACATGGAGGCGCGTATGCGCCGAATGGTGTACCAACGGCAGACGTTCGGGCCGATATTAAGTTTTGAAGAGATGGAGTCGTACATCCACGGCGTTGCCCGCGACGAGCTGGAAGCCATGGCCGGGCTGGTCGCGGACACCGATGCCTTCGCACTTGTAGCGTACGGGGGGGACCCAATTGACCATGATGTCGACCCGCAGCCGTCCGATTGAGCCGCCGCTGAGGAACCCCGCCATCCGCGTCAAGCTGGTCGCGATCGCCCTGCTGGCCGCCAGCGCGGCGTCCGCCCAGACGTTGGACCCGGTCGCCGCGCTGGCGGAGGCGAAGGCTGCGTTCGCGAGAGGTGACTACGCCGACGCTCTGGGAGTGGTGCGCTCGATGCGCATCCAGACCCCCGCCAGCAGACACCTTCCGGAAGCGCTGCTGCTCGCCGCCCAGGCGGCGCTGGTCTCGGAGCCGTTTCGGGCCCGGTTCTTCCTGGACCAGGCCCGCTCCCACCCGCAGACCTCCGACGCCATTCACTTCGAGGTTGCGGTGACGGCGGCAGAGCTCGCCCGACGGGACCGTCTTCTGGCCGATTCACTGGATGAGCTGCAGAGAGCGCTGCGCCTCCAGCCGGCCGACATCCCGGGGCGCCGCCTCGATGAGGTGCGGATTCAGGCGGCCGAGCTGGCTCTCTACGAACTGAACGACCTTGCCGCCGCCGCGTACCTGACCCTGCAGGTCGTCCAGCCCACGGCACTCGAACCGGCGGATCGCCGCACCTATGACCGTCTCGTTCGGGACGTTCTGTGGAGCACCATCACCCCGGCGATGCTGGGGCTTCCGGACGGCAACGTCACGGCAATTTCCGTGGATGCCGACGACGTGTGGATCGGCACTTCCAACGGCGGTGTCGCCCGGTATTCGCAGAACACCGGTATCGCCAGCCGCTTCACCGGCGCCACCACCGGAGGCGAACTGTCCGACACCATTCGCGCGATCGAAGTAGACGGAAACTGGGTGTGGCTGGGCACCGCCGAGGGCTTGTCCGTGTACTCGAAGGCGACCAGCCGCCTCTGGAGAGTCGAACGGTTCAGCGTCGGCGGGAGCGGACGGCCCAACGTGTGGGCACTGGAGGGAATCGACGGACGCATCGCCGCCGGGACCCTGGGCCAGGGGCTCTGGCTGGCCGACGATCCGGATGGAGAGTGGACACAGGTCGAAGACCCGAGCTCGCTGGTCCGATTCGTGCAGGCGCTGCTGCGACGGGGCTCCACGCTGTACATCGGCACGCTGGATCGGGGAGTTGCCGTCATGGACCTGGAGACCGGACGAGTGCGCCGGGTCGATCGCCTGTGGGCCGCGGGGGCGAAGAACATACACGCTTTGTCCTTCGACGAGTCCGGGCGGCTCTGGGTCGGCGACCACGGCAACGGGCTGTTCAGGTGGGATCCCGACAGCGACGAGGTCACCCGGTTCACCAAGGGGTCGGGTTCTCTGGGCGACGACTTCGTCCTCGCCGTCGCGGTCGCGCCCGGGACGGTCCTGCTCGGGACCCACGGCGGAGGCGCGTACCGGTACGCCCTGAATGGTGGCGGATGGACTCACTTCGACATGACCGCGGTCGTCGACTGCCCGCCCAGGCACGGCATGGGGGCCAACGAAATCAGGGCGGTCGCTCAGGCCGGGCCGTTCGCGTACTTCGGGACCCAGGGATGCGGAGTCGCCGTGCTGGCCGACTCGCTGCAGTACGCGGCCGACGCCGCTTCCAACTAGCACCCATCAAACTGTTAGTTTGGGGGGTGCGTGCTACGGAACTCGGCCTTGTGAGCGCTGGTCCAGCGCGCCTGAGGCACGTGTAGCGACCCATGCCACCCGTCGATATCAGTTCGATGGGTACTAGCGCGTTGCCGGTGGATGGCAGGAGCGCAGGCCGTTGTTCGGCGTGATATCGCGCTACGTGGCGCGCGAGTTCCTGTCCGCGTTCCTGGTCGCCTTCCTGTTCTTCTTCTTCGTGTTCGTCGCCAACGTCCTGTTGGTCACCGCGGAGCAGATCTTCGCGAACCAGGTGCCGATCGGGGAGGTGGCGCGCCTGATGCTGTTCTCCCTGCCATTGATCGTCTTCTACTCGGTTCCGTTCGGGACGCTGCTCGGGGCGCTGATGGCGGTCAGCCGCCTCTCGGCCGACAATGAGGTCATCGCCGTCATGGCAGCGGGCATCCCCCTGCGACGCCTGTTCCTGCCGCTTGCCGCCGCCGGCGTCATCCTGTCCGGCCTGTCGTTCGTCTTCAACGATCTGCTGCTGCCGGCCAGCAACATCGAGTTCAGCCGGACCTACCGCCGCATGCTCGCCACCAATCCGTCGGTGGAGCTGGAGCCGTTCGCCGTCGAGCGCTACGAGGGGATGGCGATCGTGACCGGAGCGATCGACGGCGGTACCATCGAGGTGCCCCTGATCCTGGACCGGACGGCCACGGGCGAGCGAAGGCTCATCATCGCCGGCAGCGCCTCCTTCGCGGAGAGCACCGCCCAGGACAGTGTCGTATCGCTGCACCTGAAGGACGTGTTCTCCCACGTCGCGGACATCGACGAGACGCGGCACGAGTACCTGCGGGCGGACTCCATGGAGTACAACATTCTGCTCCGCGACGTCAGCGGCGCTCTCAGCGCCGCCGGCCCGGACCAAATGAGCTCGGTCGACCTGCGCCGCGAGATCCGGGGCATGCAGGTGCGATTGGAAACCGAAGGGGAACAGCGCGCCGACACACGAGAAAGCGAACGCTACCGGCTGCTCGCGGAAGTGGCCGCAGCCGAGCGGACCGTCGCGGCGGACCCCGGACGCCTGCCGGACGAGCGCGACCGGATCGCTGCCATCACGACCGGATTCGAGCGGAGCCTGCGCCGGACGGCCTCGGAACGCACCGTGCATACCTACCTGCTGGAGCTTCACAAAAAGTACGCGCTACCGCTGGCCTGCCTTGCCTTCATGGCTCTTGCCCTTCCCGCCGGCCTGCTTGCACGGCGGTCGGGGCGAACGTTCGGCTTCCTGGTCGGCATCTGCCTCTGCTTTCTCTATTGGACGCTGCTGACCGTCGGCGAGACGACCTCGCTGCGCGCCGGCTTCGCACCGGCCCTGCCGGTGTGGCTGCCGAACGCCGTCGTGCTGGTGGCCGCAGGCGCGATCGCCGTGCTGAACCGCGCCCGATGAACATCCTGCAACGCATGCTGGTGCGCGCATTCCTGCCCGTGTTCGCGGCGGCCGCTGCCTTCTTCGTGCTGATACTGCTCCTGGTCGACCTGTATCCGAAGCTTTCGGCCTTCGCCGCCAACGAGGTGAGCGTCGCTCAGATCGCCGGCATCGCTGCACTGTACGCGCCCACGGCCGCCCGGTTCGCGGTGCCGATCGGGCTGCTGTTTGCGATCACGTATACGCTCGGTACGATCCAGGCCCGCAACGAGCTGATCGCCGTCCTCGGCGCGGGCGTCGGGTTGCGCAGCTTCATGAGCCCGCTGCTCCTGGTCGGCCTGATCGCATCGCCGGGCCTGCTGGCCTTCGACGAAGGCATCGGCACGCCCGCCCTGCGCGCCTACAACGAGCGGTACCGCGCGGCGGTCGGCCACTCGCTGTTTCTCAACAACACGGACGTCACGGTCCTGGACGAGGGAGGGCGGCGCGTGTACCGCTCCGACTACTACAACGACCGTGAAGGAGCGTTGCGCGGGCTGACCGTCGTCGTGCGGACGGCGGACGGCCGGCTCGTCAGCCGCACCGACGCCGCGCGCGCCGAGTGGATGGACGACCGCTGGATGCTCTACGACGTCCGGCACTATCGGTGGGACGCTGCCGGAGAGCGGTTGATCCAGGAGAGCATCGCCGAGTCGTCCGACCACTACGCACCCGGCCCCGACACCTTCCGCCAGGAATCCCGCGACGTGGCCGACATGACCCTGCGCGAGGGCTGGACGTGGGTGCGAACGCTCCGCCGCGCGGGACTGCCCTATCGGTCGGCGCAGACCGACCTGTATGCCAAGGCAGGATTCGCCGTCACGCCGTTCGTGGTGTCGGTGATCGCCGCGGCGGTCGGCGGGATGCTGCGGCGCAACGTGCTGCTGGCCAGCATGCTGATCGCCCTGATCGGCTCGGTCGGCTACTTCGTCCTGCAGATGGTTGCCCACATCCTGGCCAAGACCGATGTGATACCGCCACTGCTCGGCGCCTCACTATCGGCCATGGTCTTTCTGGTGCTGGGCACTGTCATGCTGTGGCGGGCGCGCACGTGAGTTTCCGGATCGACGCACGCGACACGCGCTCGGCCGCCCGCGCGGCCAGCCTGACGTTGCCGCACGGAACCGTGAGCACCCCCGCGTTCATGCCGGTAGGGACGAACGCATCGGTTAAGGCGGTCTGGCCGCGCGACCTGCTCGACCTGGGCTTCCGGATGGTGCTGGCCAATTCCTACCATCTCTACCTGCGTCCCGGCGCCGACACGGTTGCCCGCCACGGAGGACTCCACCGGTTCATGGCGTGGCAGGGCAACCTGCTGACCGATTCGGGAGGCTTCCAGGTATTCTCGCTGGCGCCCCTGCGCAACGTGGACGATGATGGAGTGGCCTTCCGGTCGCACCTGGACGGATCGCGGCACCGGCTGACCCCGGAATCGGTCGTCGATGTCCAGACCGCCCTCGGCAGCGACGTCATCATGCCGCTGGACGTGTGCTCGGCGGCGGATGTCGATCACGCCGGAGCGGAGCAGGCCGCGAAGTTTACCGCACGCTGGGCAGCCCGGGCGGCCGCACGGTGGCGGTGTGGAAGCACGACGACCGACCAGCAACTCTGGGGCATCGTGCAGGGAGGCCTGTTCCCGGACCTGCGCGCGCGGTCGGCATCACAGATCCGGGCACTCGACCTGCCCGGAAGCGCGATCGGCGGGCTGTCGATAGGGGAGTCTGCTGCCCTCTTCGAAGCGACCGTCGCCCACACCGCACCGTTGCTCGATCCGGAGCGGCCCCGGTACCTGATGGGCATCGGCAGCCCCGACCTGATCCTGTGCGGAGTCGAGCACGGCGTGGACCTGTTCGATTCCGTGTATCCCACGCGGGTCGCGCGCAACGCGCTGGCGCTCACGCGTGCCGGCACCCTGTCGCTGCGCACCGGGAGCGCCTCCCTTCGTGACGATCCTCTCGACGCCGAGTGCGCGTGCGCGGTGTGCGCGGCACATAGCCGCGCCTATCTCCGCCACCTGTTCAAGGCGCGCGAAATCATGGCTGCGGTGCTGACGACCTACCACAACCTGGCCTTCATGGCGGCGCTGATGGCGTCCGTGCGAGAGGCGATCGCCGGCGGCGGGTTCGCCGCCTTCAAGAGCGGCTTTCTCGACAGGTACCTGGATCGGTCGAACGCAGACGAACGCCCGTGAGTACGGGTCAGACCGCCCGGGCCGCCGCTTCCGGCGGGACCGAGCGGACGGCGGCCGTGCTCATGGCCTGTACCGCGGCCAGCCGGGCACTCGGCTTCGTACGCGCGGCGGTGCTAGCCGCCGTGTTCGGAGCCGGCGGCACCGTCGACGTCTTCACCGTCATGTTCCAGGTCCCCAACACCCTGCGCCGTCTTCTGGCCGAGGGCGCCTTCTCCGCCGCCTTGGTACCGGCTCTGGCCCGCGACCGCGATCCGCGGGCGCAGGTCGAGCTGGTACGGTCGGCGTTCGGCCTGCAGCTCGCCGTCACCGTGCCGTTGATTGCGGTCGCCGTGATCGCCGCCGCGCCGATCACGCGCGTCCTCGTCGCCTTTCCCGAACCGGAGAAAATGGCGAGCGCCGTCGGGCTGTTCCGCCTCATGGTGCCGTACGCCGCACTGGCCGGGGCGGCCGCGGTGCTCATGGGCGCCCTGCACGCACGCAACGTGTTCGTGGTGCCCGCGCTCGCTCCGCTGCTGTTCTCGGTCGGCGTGATCGCCAGCGTTCTTGTCCTGGCGCCGCGCTGGGGTATCCTTGCGGCTGCCGCCGGAGTCCTGGCAGGCGGCGTACTTCAGCTCCTGTTCCAGGTGCCGGCCTTCCTGCACCGCGGCTTCAGCATCGTGCCACGCCTGCGGTTCGACGATCGAATGCGCCGGATCCTGCGCGGCTGGGGGCCGGCGGTCGCGTCAGCGCTGGTGTTCGCGGCCATGCAGTACGTTTCGTTCCTGCTGGCCAGCGGCCTCGGCGATGGCAGCACCAGCGCGCTCTTCTTCGCGGTGGTCTTCTTCCAACTGCCGCTGGGCGTGTTGTCGGTGTCCGTGGTAACCGCCGCGTTTCCGCGACTGGCCGAGATGGCGGCCGACAATCGAACCACGGAGTTGCGCCGCAGCGCGACGGACGGGCTGGTGACGCTTGCCGCGCTCCTCGTGCCCGCAGCGGTCGCGTACCTCCTGCTCGGGGACTCCATCGTCCATGCGGCCCTGCAGCGCGGGCGTTTCGACGCCGAAGCTACCGAGTTGACCGCCGCCGTGCTGCGCGGCTTTGCCATCGGGTTGCCCAGCGTCGGCGTGTTCACCTTTCTCCAGCGCCTCTGCTATGCGCTGGACGCTCCCCGCCGGGCTCTGCGGGCCGCCATCGTGGTCGCGATCGTCGACGTGGCCCTGTCGCTGTGGTGGAAGGAGACGGCGCTGGGAGTGGCCGGGCTCGCCCTTGCCAACTCCGCGGCGTTCTCGGCCGGGACGCTGCTGCTGGCGCTGCCGTCCCGCCTCGTGGCGTGGAGCGTGCTAGCACGGGGTGCGGTGCAGGTGGCGGCCGGGGTGGCGCCGGCAGGCGCCCTCATGTGGATCGCCTCCTCCCGGCTGCCCGATCCACGAGAGGGACCAGCCGGCGTGGAGCACGTGGCGTTGCTCATGGGCGTGGTCGCGGCGGCCGCGCTGGTCACGATCGTGCTGTACCGGCTCGTCGGCCTGCCATTCGTTCGGCAACTCGCCGTGCGACGTCCCGGACACCACCCCGAGCCCTGACGCCTCGGAGAGAGGGACTGCGGCCTAGTGCAGAGCCTCGGCCCGCTCGATGCTGTCCACCCGATAGTGAAACGGCTTCTCGTTGATCGTGAACTGCAGCACATCGTCGGGGCGATGATTCCACAGCTCGGCGCCGAGCGGGGACAGATACGAGATCACGTTTCTCGCCGGGTCGGACTCCCACGGACCGAGGATGGTGAAGTGCTCGTTATCGCCGGTGGCGACGTTGGTCAGATGCACCGTGGTCCCGAATGACACCGTCTGATCGTCGACCTGACCGGAGTCGAAGATCTGTGCCTCCTGCAGCTCTTCCTGGAGCCGTGACGCGGAGCCCTTCAGCAGCTCCTGCTTCTCGAGCGCGGCCTTGTATTCGGCGTTCTCGCGCAGGTCTCCCTTCTGCATCGCCAAGCCGATCTCCTTGGAGTTGAGCGGGATCTCCATCTCGATCAGGTGGCGAAGCTCGCGCTGCTTGGTTTCGTAACCGCCGCGCGTGACCAACAGGCCGGCGCGCGTGCGTTCCACTGCCAGCGGCTCGCCGACCGACTCGAACTCGGGAAACCGATCCGTGATCTTCTCCTTGAGACGGATCTTGATCGACGGATCCAGGTGCTCGATGTCGGCGACCATCGAATGGACGCGGGTGATCGTGTCCAAGTCTGCCAGGAGGGTAAAGCGGAGCAGGTTGCCGTCCTTGAACAGGTAGCCGTGGATCTGCTTGTTGAGGCGTCGGCCGGCGGAGACGTCGCGCCTGTTCTCGATGTCGCGGTAGGTGAGATCGAGCAGGTGGATCAGCGCGGTCAGGCACTTCTCCTGCCTGGCGGCCACGCTCGTGAACCAGGCTTCGTCTTCGCAGTTGCGCAACAGCCACACGAACGGCTCGCGCAGGTCGCGATAGCTTTCGAACACCTTGGCGACGATCCGCTCCAGTGAATCGAACTCCTTGTTGTTGATGAGGGCGTCCACCAGCAGCCGGCTCGGCTGCAGATAGAAGAAACGGGAGTAGACCGCCGGCCAGTCCGCGACTTCCTCGCGCACGTGCGCGAGGAAGTCCTTGCGCAGCTCAGTGTTGTCCAGTGCCAGGAACAATTCCTCCAGATCGTCGACCTGTCCGAGCAGGTCGGCGAACTCCCGGTCGACATCGGTGGCGAGGTAGGGATGCTTCTTGCCGATCTGCTGTACCAGGAGGAAGCTCGCGATCACCTGATCGTTGGCCACCGTGTACGCCTTCAGGAACCCGCTGAAGTAGGAGAACATCTCGCTGAAGTACTCGGAGTCGGGACTGGCGTTCTGCAGGTAGTCCTGCAGGATGGAGACCCGTCCGAAGAACGACTTTTCCGCCGAGAACTTGTTGAACATCTTCTCCTCGTAGGAGATCGGGGTGTCGCGCACCACGTACGTGTCCAACTTCTCCTCGTGGCTGCCGAAGGACGGGTCGGTCTTCAGAATGCGTCGCGCCGCCGTGCTCCACTTGGACCACTCCGAGGCGGTCAGAATACGGGGGACGAGCTCCATCTTGATGCGTTTCATGTCGGCCTGATTGCCGAAACTCCGGATGATGGAACGCAGGGTCGCAGCCGGATCGCTCTTGACGCTGTCCCGCAGCCTGGTGCGGGAGGTGGTGGCCTTCTGCACCCAGAAGTGGCCCCTGGCCAGGATCTTCAGTGCGCTGACGGCCATCTTCAGCGACATCCGGTGGTTGCGTTTCTTGGGAAAGTCGACGGTGATCTCATCATCGTCGATCGCGGAGATTCGCCCTATGCCCCAACTGCGGTGGAACACGAAGTTGCCGGCGTCGAAGGCGATGTGCTTCTCGAAGTCCGCGATCGCTTCCTGGGCGTTGCGCCACGCCTGAGTCAGGTTGGAAATGCGCAGGTACTCGTCCAGATGGCTGTGGCCGGCGTGCTTCTCGGTATACGCCTCGGCGATCTGGGCGCGCGCCTCCGTGTTCTTCGGCTCATAGCGCAGAATGCGCTTGAGAATCTCGATGGTGGTGTCCCAGTCCTCCTTCTCGTAGTAGTGGGGATACAGCGCCTCCAGAAGCGCCACGGCCCGTTCCTCGCTGACCGTGCGGGCGACCTTGCGCTCGAGTTGCAGATAGAACTCCGTATCGTCCGGCCGGTGCTCGATCAGGCGCTCCCACACCTCCTTGATGTTCGCGTAGTTCCGCTTGTTGATATAACGGTGCAGCGCCTTTCGGTAGTAATTGACCGCGCCGCCGATGTCGCCCGCCTGCTCTCGGTTGCGGGCGAGCACCTTGACGAAGTCCGCCTCCTCGTAGTCGACGCGTATCAGCCGCTCGTACACCTCGAGTTTCGCCGCTTCCTCGTTCTTGTTGTCGTAGCTCTCGGCGAGCGTTCTCAGCGCGAAGCGGTTCTCTCCGAACTCGAGGATGCGATTGCACAGATACTCGACGATATTCCACTTGTGATTGTCGGTGAAGATGTTCACCAGCAGAACCAGGTTGGAGTCGTCCACCAGTCGGCGGCCGATCGACACGATGCCGGACAGGTACAGAGCGATGATGCTGTTGCGATTGCTGCGCAGGTGCTCTTCGCAGAGCTCCAACAGCTCCGTCTCGCAGTCCTCCTTCCTCGCGTCCTCCAGCAGGTTGTCGAGTTCGACGAAGTTGGACGTCACGTAGCTGTTCAGCGCAGCTCGGGTCCACTTTTCCTGATTGAGCAGCTCGGTGACCTTGGTGGTCAGGCTGCCGGCGGCGCCATCGGCCGCGGTCCCTGTCGGTGTATCCGTCACGGTAGGAGTCATGCTTACCTCGGTTTCGGCGCCTCCATGTGGCACCGGCATTGTTTCCCCATCAGAGGGTGTCTTGTCGTCTCGACTATCGTACGTACTCGTCGTGAACCTGGCGGTCCAGATCGCGGATCTTCGTCAGCACTTCGCGGACGCGAGGCTTCGCTTCGCCGGTCACGATGAAATGGTCGATGAGCCAGAAGTAGTGGTTGAGCAGTCCCGGGGCAACCTCCGGCGGCGCATCGCCTGCGGCGACCTGTCGTTCCATGGCGAAGATGGTCTGCTTGAGGCGTCCCAGCTCCAGCGGCTTGAGCTCGCGCTTCACCGTAAACACGCCGTGGAGCGTGGCGTATACCGGCAGCCACGAGGCGATCTCCTGACGCGTCCGGCCGGCATGCTCCATCGTCACGATCAGCCGCCGGATGACCGGTGCCTCCAGCCGCTCGAGCTGGATCGACTCGGCTCCGATGAAGAATGCTTCCCGGAACAGCACCCGCGAAAAGCGGTCTTCATTGACCAGCCCGTAACAGTCCGCCAGCTCGGCCAGGATCTCCGGAGAACGGCGCTGCTTTCTGCTTGCGGTCTCCAGGTGTTCGATGGCACTGGCGTAGTTGCCCAAGCCCTTGTAGGTACGGCCGATGCGCAGCAACAGGTCTGCGTCCTCCCGCTCCGGATGCGCCTCCAGGAGGTTGCGGTATCCCCGCAGGCACTCGGTCATCACATACCGCCGGATGTCGAACAACGTGCGCTCCGACATATCCTCCAAGCGTCCGGCGAACGGCTGAAAAAGTTCCCACTGCTGCTCCAGGTACTCGGCCCGCTCGTACGGGTCGTCGATGGTAGCCAGGCGTGCCTCGCGATCCTGCCAGAACGTCGCGCACTTCAACGCCGACGCGACGCTGGTGAGCCCGGCGTCCAGACGCAGGGCTCGCTCCAGCACACGGATCGCCTTGGCGAAGGAGCCTTCGCGAAAACACGCGTCCGCGCGATTGACGAGATGTGCGACTTCATTGGCCGTAAAAATGAGTTGCCGCTCGGCCATCCGAATGAGTTCAAGTATGCGCCGGGAGAGGTCTCGAGGTCAAATCCTCGTGCCTCCTGTGCACGCCCGCGCAGCGGCGCTACGATGCCGCCATGGACGTCCGGCGGGCACCGAATCGGGTGCGGGTGGCGCCGTCGCTGTTATCGGCCGACTTCGGCCATCTGGCGCGGGCGCTGGCGACCGTCGAGGAGGCGCCTGCGGATCTGTTGCACCTCGACGTCATGGACGGCAGCTTCGTCGACGAGATCACCTTCGGCGCCAAGCTGGTCGCCGACCTGCGTCCCCGCTCCCGGCTGCCCTTCGACGTGCACCTGATGGTGCGGGAACCGGCGCGCCACGTCGCCCGGTTCGCCGATGCAGGCGCCGACCTGGTCACCGTGCACCTGGAAGCGTGCCGTGACGCCGGAGACGATCCACGGGCGCTCCTGCAGGCGATCCGGGACTTGGGAATACGGGCCGGGATCGCCGTCTCGCCGCCCACGCCGGCAGCAGCCCTGGAGCCGCTGCTCGACGTCATCGACCTGGCGCTGGTCATGACGGTACCTCCCGGCGCCGGCGGCCAGGAACTCATTCCGGCGTGTCTGGAAAAGGCGCGGGAACTCGCGGAGCGCCGGCACCGGGCACGCCACTCGTTCTGGATCTCCACGGATGGGGGCCTGCATCGCGGCAACGTCGGCTCTGCCGTTGCGGCGGGCATCGACGTCGCCGTGATCGGGTCGGCGATCTGGCGGGCGACCGTGCCTGCCGACGAGATTCGCGCCATCCGGGCGGCGGTCGATGCCCGCGCCGGCGCGGCGTGAGGCGGAGACGCCACGTGGCGCAGGAACCTCGGGCAGGGGCGGGTGAACGATGAGAGCGGTCGTTCAGCGCGTCTCACGTTGTGCCGTGCGCCCCGCGGGCGAAGCCCCGCGGAGCCAGGGAGCCGGTCTGCTGCTCTACGTGGGTGTCGAGCGCGGCGACGGCGAGTCCGATGCTGCATACATCGCCGACAAGACGGCCGGCCTGCGCATATTCCTGGACGATGACGGGAAGATGAACCGTTCGGTCGCACAGACAGGCGGCGCGATCACCGTGGTATCGCAGTTCACGCTGGCCGGCGACGTCCGGCGCGGCCGGCGTCCGTCGTTCACGCAGGCGGAAGATCCGGACCGCGCGAACCAACTGTACGAGCGACTGGTGTGCCTGCTCCGAGCCGCCGGACTGCCGGTCAACACCGGGGTCTTCCGCGCCTCCATGCAGGTGGAGTCGTGCAATGAGGGACCCGTCACCATCCTCCTGGACTCCCGCCGGACGTTCTGAGGGTTGGAAGCGGGAACCGCCCGGGAGCGCCTCCGGGCGGCGTTGACCGGCGCTGCCTCGTCCCGGTAGACTCGCGGTGACACTGGGAGAGTCACGTTGGCGGATTATCGACGCCGCTCCAATCCACCGAACAGAAGCGCGGCGGCGGCTGGATGCGTATCTGTGTGCGAAGGCCCGGTCCCTGACCCGGGGAAGGAGTAGCAAGCCCATGGCCAACCGTTCCGAATCCGCACTGAGGGCCCGTTCGACCGGTAGCGCGCGTTCGACCGGCAATGGCACCCGCGACACCCTGCACGCCGAACGGAGGCAGGCGCTCGACGCAGCCCGTCTGCAGATCGAAAAACAGTTCGGCAAGGGATCGCTGATGCAGTTGGGGGAGCAGAGCGCCCAGCGCGATCACCCGGCGATCCACTCCGGCGCCATCCTGCTCGATGCTGCGCTCGGCGTCGGCGGCTATCCGAAAGGCCGCATCGTGGAGATCTTCGGCCCCGAGTCTTCCGGCAAGACGACGCTGGCACTGCACGCGATCGCCGAGGCGCAGCGCGCCGGTGGCATCGCCGCGTTCATCGATGCCGAGCACGCCCTGGACCCGGTCTACGCCAAGGGCCTAGGCGTGGACACCGACGAGCTGTGGGTGTCGCAACCCGACAACGGAGAGCAGGCGCTCGAGATCGTCGAGTCCCTGGTGCGCTCCGGCGCGGTGGACATCGTGGTCGTCGACTCGGTAGCCGCGCTCACGCCCCGGGCCGAGATCGAAGGGGAGATGGGCGACTCCCACATGGGCCTGCAGGCCCGGCTGATGAGCCAGGCGCTGCGCAAGCTTACCGCCACGATCGCCAAGTCCGGCACCTGCCTGATCTTCATCAACCAGATCCGCATGAAGATCGGAGTCATGTTCGGCAACCCGGAGACCACCACCGGCGGCAACGCGCTGAAGTTCTATTCGTCGGTGCGACTGGAAGTGCGCAAGATCGAAACCATTCAGCGCACCGGGGAAAACGCGATCGGCAACCGGGTTCGCATCAAGGTGGTCAAGAACAAGGTCGCGCCGCCGTTCCGCCGGGCCGAGCTGGAGATCATGTTCGGCACCGGCCTTTCCTCTTCCGGCAGCCTGCTGGAGGCGGCTCTGCAGGAGAATATCGTCGACAAGAGCGGAACCTGGTATTCCTACGACGGGGAACGGATCGGCCAGGGCAGGGAGAACGCCAAGGCGTTTCTCGAAGCGCAGCCGGAGAAGGCCGCCGCCATCGAGGGCAAGGTACGCGCGCTGCTGTTTCCGGACGCGGCGCCGCAGGCGGAACCATCGCAGACCGACAGTGCCGGCGCGAAGGAGGCCTGACGGCCAGCTTCCAGTGGCCGCTCGTCCGGGGAGGGGAGGGAGCGATCAGCGAACGATACTCGGGCGACGCCACCGGGAGCGGCATGTGCTACCGGCTCGGCGACTTCGACGGGCCGCTCGACCTGCTGCTGCACCTGGTGCGGAGCGCCCAGATCAACATCTGGAACATCCCGATCGCCGCCATCACCGAACAGTACCTGGCAGTGCTTGATGCCTCGGACGACCTCGACCTGGAGCGGACCACCGACTTCTACCGCATGGCTGCGACGCTGCTGCATATCAAGTCGCGGATGCTGCTGCCGGTCGGCAGTGCCGCAGGCGGAAGCGATGATGAAGACGACCCGCGCGCCGAGCTTGTCGAGCAACTCATCGAGTACCGGCGGTTGCGCCTGCTCGGTGAGGCACTCTCCGAGCGCTTCGAGCCGCGCGAGTGGCACATAGAGCCGGAACGCCGCGTCCACACGGCGCAGGAGGCCCTGGAAGATGAGGACGACGACGCGGAGATGGACGGATCGATCGCCGAGCTGGTCGAAGTCTATCGCGAGCTGCGGTCCGGGATCGCCGATGCCGTGCCTTTCGACCTGCATGACGGCGTGACCGTGGCGGAGAAGGTGACGCTGCTGCGCGAACGGCTGGACCGCCAGGAGCGCGTGAGGTTCGCCGTCCTGATCGGCATGGGATCCGCGGTGGAGCTGGTCTGCGCCCTGCTCGCGATCCTGGAAGTGGTCAAGGCCGGGCGGGCCCGGGTTGTCCAGCACACCCCGTTCGCCGAGATTTCGCTGGTGGCCAGGCGATGAGCGCCGACGACCGAACCTCCCCGCAGGCCGGCGGGGACGCGGTCGCCGTTCGTGATCCGCGCGTCCCCGTCCCCCCGGGGAGATCGCCGAACGGCGTGCACCTGGAGGTCTCCGCGCCGGCCAACGGCTCCGGCAACGGGCACGCGCGCACGACGGCGGTGGATGTCGCGCCCGCGGCCGTCGGACAGGAGGATGGCGGGCAGGAGGATGCCGCTGCCGAACGCGATGGATCGAACGGATGCCATCTCCCCGCCGGCAGCGCGCCGGTCGTCGAAGCTGCCCTGCTGCTGGAAGGCCATCCGGCGACGCCCGCGCGGCTCGCGCGGATCACCGGCCTGCCCGTTCGGGAGATAGAGCACGCCCTGACGGTGCTGCGTCAGCGCTACGCGGCCCCGGAATTCGGCCTGCAGGTTGCCCGCGTCGCCGACAGCTACTCGCTCATGCCCAAGGCGGAATTATGGGAACGGCTGCGTCATCACTACGGCACCGACTCCGGCAGGAAGTTGTCGCGTGCGGCCATGGAGACCCTTACCATCGTCGCCTACTCGCAACCGGTGACGCGAAGCCAGATCGAGGCGATGCGCGGGGTCTCCGCCGACGCGATGATCCGGCTGCTGAGCGACCGGCAACTGATTCGCGCGGTCGGGTACAAGGAGGACTCGGTGGGCCGTCCGACCCTGTTCGGCACCACCAACCGATTCCTCGAGAGCTTCGGTCTGGAGACGATCGATGACCTGCCGAAGCTGGACAGGGTGGAAGAGAGCAGGTTCCGGCGAACCTGACATGAGGCTCAACCTCTACCTCGCGCGCGGCGGCGTCGCTTCCCGCCGCGCCTCCGACGAACTGATCACCGCCGGCCGCGTGACCGTGAACGGCGACCCGGTCACACGACTCGGATTCACCGTCTCCGACGGCGATCGCGTCTGCCTGGACGGAGTTCTCGTGAAGCTCGCCCGGCGCAGCCGCTACCTTGCCCTGCACAAGCCGCCCGGGTTCGTCTGCACCGCCCACGACCCGCAGGGACGACCGCGTGCGGTGGAGTTGGTCGACGGGGACGGAGGGGTGGCCGGGCATGGAGGGGTGGCCGGGCATGGCGCCCGGCTCTTCAGCGTCGGCCGGCTCGACTATCGATCGAGCGGCCTGCTGCTGTTCACCGACGACGGGCAGTTCGCGGAGCATGCAGCTCATCCGTCCTACGGGGTGGACAAGGACTACCTGGTGCGGACCGCCGGCGGGGCAGCGATACCGGACGACCTCCTGCACGGTTACCGCAACGGCCTTTGGGTGGACGGCGAGCACTACCGGTTGAAAGACTACCGACGCCGTGCCCCCGATGCGGCGCTCCTCACGCTGTCGACCGGCAGAAACCGCGAGATCCGCCGCGTCTTCGCCGACGCCGGCATCGGGCTCGGCCTCGTCCATCGCATACGGATCGGCCCGATACGACTCGGGGCTCTCGACGCCGGTCACCACCGAGAGCTCTCCGAAGACGAAGTCGCATGGTTCCTACGGCTCGAAAAACGGTCGTCGCCATAGACGGTCCGGCGGCCGCCGGAAAGTCCACGGTGGCGCGCTGTGTGGCCGACCGTCTGGGCTACCGCTACATCAGTTCCGGCCTGCTCTACCGGGCGGCGTCGGCCATCGCCCTGCGCGAGTGCGGGGACCCGGCCCGGGAGGCCGCCGTGGTTTCGGCTGTGGCCGCCGCCGATCTGTCCATCGATGTCCAGGGCGTCAGCGCCGCCGGCCGACCCGTCGACAGCAGGCTCCTGCATGGCGCCGAGGTAGCCCGCTGGCTGCCCACGCATACGGCGATGCGCGCGCTGCGGCTGCACATCAACGCCTTGCTGCACGCCGCGTCGACGCTGGCTCCCTGCGTGATCGATGGCCGGGACATCGGCACGGTCGTGTTCCCCGATGCGGAGACGAAGGTGTTCCTGGATGCGGCGCCCGCCGAGCGCGCGCGCCGCCGGCAGCGCCAGCACGGCGGCGACCTCCATGCCATCGCCGCCGTGATCAACCGGCGCGACGCCGCCGACCGGGCAAAGGCATGGGGCCGGCTTGCTCGGGCCGCCGACGCAGTCCGCGTCGACACCACCGACTTGACCGCCGTCGCGGTGTGTGACAGGGTGGAGTACGTCGTGCGGCGCGGAACGTGAATCGCGCGTTCGGCCGCGCATTTTCCAATTGTTGTATTCTCCATCGAGTTCATGTGCCAAAATAGTCCCTCACGCGCGATGGCGCGATTGAGTCGTAGCGAGCAGTCTTGTGAGTGATAGAGACGATCGGGCCAAGGCCGGTCCCGCCGAGGGAAGTCTGCAGCAGCAGTACGTGAACTCCTTCCAGCCGGTGGAAGAAGGCCAATTGTTGACCGGACAGGTGATTGAGGTGGGACCGGAGACGGTCTACATCGACGTTGGCCTGAAGTCCGAAGGCCGGGTACCGGCTTCGGAGTTTACGGAGATGCCGGCAGTGGGGCAGTCGGTCGACGTGGTTCTGCTGCGCAAGGAGAGCCGTTCCGGAGAGGTGATCGTCTCCCGGCGAAAAGCGGAGGAGCAGGTCCTGTGGCGGACGCTCAGGGAGGCCGCCGAGCAGAGGACGCCGGTCCAGGGAATCATCCGCCGCAAGATCAAGGGTGGCTACGAGGTCGACCTCGGCGCCGGCACTCGGGCATTCGTGCCGTTCTCGAAGGTGGACATCATGCGCGTCCGCAACGAGGACGACTATCTGAACCTGCAGACGTCATTCTTCATCGAGCAGCTCTTCAGCAAGGGCCGCGCCAACGTTGTGGTCAACCGTCGCGACTGGCTGGAGCAGGAGATCCGCAATCGGCGGGAGCAGTTCTACAGCCATGCCGAGATCGGCGATGTCGTCGACGGCGTCGTCAAGTCGTTCACCTCGTTCGGAGCGTTCGTCGACCTCGGGGGTTTCGACGGCTTGCTGCACGTCAACGACATGCGCTGGGGTCACGTCGCGTCGCCGCGGGATCTTGTGGAGCTCGGCCAACAGCTCACGGTCAAGATCATCCGGCTCGATCGCGAAGCGCAGAAGGTCAACCTCAGCCTCAAGCACTTCACCGAAGATCCATGGACGACCTTCGAAGAGCGGTTCCAGGTGGGCGATACCGTACACGGCACGGTCACCAAGCTGACCGATTTCGGGGCGTTCGTGGCCATCGCCGACGGCATCGAGGGGCTGGTGCACGTCTCGGACCTGACCTGGGTGAAGCGGGTTCGGCACCCGAAGGAGATCCTTGCAACGGGCGACGAGATGGAGGTGAAGGTCCTCGCGTACGACATGGAGCACGCCAAGTTGTCGCTCGGCCTCAAGCAACTCCTTGCCAACCCGTGGGACGACGTTCCGGAACGCTATCCGGTCGGCCGGCGCATCACCGCCCGCGTCAGCAATTTGGTCAGCTTCGGGGCGTTTCTCGCCATTGAGGACGGTATCGACGGACTCCTGCACGTCGAGGACATGTCCTGGACCGAACGGATTGCCGACCCGTCGACGATCGTCAAGGTTGGCGATGAGATAGAGGTGATGGTGCTCATGGTCGACTCGCGCCAGCGCCGCATCAAGCTCGGTCTCAAGCAGTTGACCGAGGACCCGTGGACGACGCTGGCCCGTGCCTACAAGAAGGGCTCGAAGATTGCCGGAACGGTGAGCCGCAAGACCGACTTCGGTGTGTTCGTGACCGTCGACGGCGACTTGGAGGCGTTGATCAGCAAGAACCACCTTACCTCCAGCGAGACCTCCTTCGAAGAGGCTTCCAACGCGCTCAAGGTCGGCGATCCGATCCAGGCGATCGTGCTCGAGATCAACCCACAGAGTCAGCGGCTCGCGCTTTCCGTCCGCGAATTGCAGCGGCGCCAGGAGCGTGAGGAGCTGGTCCGGTACGCACATACCGACGGCAGCGACGACACCGTTTCGCTGGGCGACCTGATTCGCCGCAAGAACCCGGGGTAGGATAGAGCGCGCAGGCGACGAGCATGATGCCGCGTCCCCACGGGCCTTGGCTCGATCGTGCCGTGCTCTCCACGAGCCGGATGCCATGATGCGTCCGGACATCGTCGCTGCCGATCGCATGACGCGGGCGAAGCTGGATGTGGCCACCCGCGCCGCGACCACCGACCTGTCGGTGCTGCTGCTCGGTGAACATGGGGTAGGGAAGGCGCTGTTCGCCCGCCTGATCCACGCCTCCTCGGCCCGGCGGGCAGGCCCGTTCGAGGAGATCAACTGCTCTGCCGTTCCCCCGGACCTGATCGACGCGGACCTGTTCGGCTGTGCCGACGGCGGCCCGTCCCCGACCTCGGGCATGCATCGGACGGGCCGTCTCGAACGCGCCGCTGGCGGCACCATCCTGCTGGACGCCGTGGACGGCCTGTCCCCGGACATGCAGGCCAAGCTCCTCGGCGTCCTGCAGCACGGCCGGATCTACCCGGTGGACGGCGGCGCGCGGACGGTGGACACGCGCATCGTCGCCGCGAGCGACGTCGACCTGGAGGGCCAGGTGGAACGGGCGGCGTTCCGGCGCGACCTGTTCTATCGGCTCAACGTCCTGCCGATCTACCTGCCGCCGTTGCGGGAACGGCCGGCCGACGTCACCGCCTTGGCGCAGCACTTTCTGAAGCGGTCCTCCGCAACCGCCGGCCGCGGGCCGCTCAAGTTCACGGCCGCGGCGCTCGCTGCGCTGCGCGGACACAGTTGGCCGGGGAATGCGCGCGAGCTCGCCAACGTCATCGAGCGAGCCGTGATCGCCGCCGATTCGGTGATAGACACTCGGCACCTGGATCTTGGCACCGACGGCGCCTTGCCGGACCAGTCCGGCGACGCGTACCATGGAAAGCAACTGAAGGATGCCGTGCGCGCGTACAAGCGCCGCTTCATTCGTGGGGCGCTTGAGTCACATGGCTGGAATCAGACCACTACTGCCCGTTCATTGGGCATACAGCGCACGTATCTGTCGCGCCTGATCAAGGAACTGGAGATCTCGAATCGATGAGCGAAGCGCAGGAACGCGAGCCCTTTCGCATAGACGAAGCCGTCGGCCACGTCATCACCCGGTTCCGGGTGCCCTTGCTGGTGCTGTTGGCAGCCGTGGGGGTGGTGCTGATCGCGATCGTGGTGGTCACCGACCAGCGGCGGGCGGTGATCGAGCGATCGACCGAGCTGATCGAAGAGATCGAGCAACGCTGGCTGATCGCGTCGGAAGAAGAACGCGCGAGCCTGGACAGCGAAGTGCTCCCTCAATTGGAGTCGATGGCCGAGCGCCATCGCGGACGCTACGCCGGCAGGCGGGCGCTGCAGCTCGTGGCAGCCCGGTACGCCGAGCGCGGAGAGTGGCAGGAGGCCGCGGAACGATTCAAGGAGCTGGCCGACCGGTCCACCGGCTACCTGGCCGCGCTGGCGCTGAGCAACGCCGCGGTCGCGTACGAGGAGCTCGGCGACCGTGATACCGCCGAGAGGTTCTATCGCGACGTCGCAGACCGGTACCCGAATGAAGCGACGCTGGCGCCGCGCGCGCTGTTCGCGGTGGCGCGGCTCGAGGAGGAACGCGGCGATCCTCTCGGGGCGAACGAAGCGTACGTCGCTCTGGAGGCGAAGTACCCCCTCAGCCGCTGGTCGCTGCTGGCCCGCAATCGCGTGATTTACCTCCGGGCCTCCGGCGCGCTTGACGGAAGCTGATCCCCGTACCCGGGCGGGGTCCGACACGTATCCGCTCCCTTGGGTACCGACGGCAACCGTGATCGCGGCGTGCGGTCTGATCGCGGCGTGCGGCCTGCCGTTTCCGTCGACACTGCCGAGTCCGGAACGCTGTCCCGCGGGGACGCCCGGCGTGCTGAGCTTCTGCGGCTCCTCCGTACAGCCCCCGTTCCAAGGGTATGAAATATATTATACTATACGAACGGCGAACGAAGGTGCTCCGTCGGAGCCGCTTCACCACGAAGACCTGCGCGCCAGATTCGGCCGTCTGTCAGCGGCTGACGGCCGATCCTGCGACACCGGTCGCCCGCCGCTGATCCGGGCGACCGACGCGGAGCCGGATCACACCGTGCATCTGGACCTGACGGTGTTCCGGCTCACGGGCACCACCGACACCGATCCGTTTCTCCGGCTGTCGTGGCATTCCGGAGAGATCCATGTCCGCCGGGGCGTCGCGGACGAGTTCGGCCAGTGCAGGAGTTTCTCCGACGTGGACGGCTATGAAGCCGCGGACATCGACGTCAGCCAGGCGGCCGCGGCTGCGATCGCCGATGCCGGTGGCGTGATCTACCTCCACGCGTACGCGGTCAGCTACGGATTCGATCGTGGCCAGCGGCTGTACAGCGCTCCGCTTCGGGTGGACCGGGTGGAGCTGGCGCTGCCGTTGCAGTAGGTGCTGGCGTACCTGAACGTCGCGTTGACCTATGTGGCGGTCGCCCTGGGCTGCGCGATCCTGATGTTCTACGTGCTGAGGCGCGAGATGCCCGGCCGCTTCTGGGGAGCGCTGGTCGTCGGACTGGTCGGCGCCGTCCTCGGCGGGATCGCCGACCAGCTTCTCGCGGGCGTGTTCAAACGGCTCACTGACGTCAATACGGTCAACCTGTACGCCGCGGGCGGCGCTTCGCTGCTCTGCATCTGGCTGCTGTCCATCGCCAGGCGCCGCCGGTGACTCCGACGCCGCCCCGTATCTTCCGATAATCTATATTCTGTCAACCAACCCGAAGCGCTGGTTGGCAGAATGTGGCCGGGGTATGGCTGGGGCGTCTCTCGACGGCGTCGGGGCCTTTACCCCGCTCGACGAAAGCCGGCGACGCGCGCGGCGGCGCCGAACGACAGGTCCGTGGGGCCGTCGCGGTGCAGCACGTGGTAGCCGAGACCGGCAATCATCGCGGCGTTGTCGGTGCAGAGCGCCATGCCGGGAAAGAACGCCTCGAACGCCGGCTCGTCCGCGAGTCGCCGGCGCAGGTAGCGGTTGGCGGCGACGCCGCCGGCGGCGACGATCCGGCTCCGGTCCCGCGAGCGCGCCGCGGCGATCGCCTGGTCGACGACGATGTCGATCGCGGTCTTCTGAAAGGACGCGGCGACGTCCGCAACGCGCTCCGGCGCGGAAGGATCGACGCGAAACTGGTTGCGCTGATGGATCACCGCGGTCTTCAGGCCCGAGTAGGACACGTCGAACCGGCCGGGACCGGACCGAATCGAAGGCACGGGGAATCGATAGGCTTCGGCGTCCCCTTCCTCGGACAGCTGCTGGATGGCCACGCCGCCCGGGAAGCCGATGTCGAAATACTTGGCGACCTTGTCGAACGCCTCGCCGCAGGCGTCGTCGACCGTCGCGCCGAGCACCTCCCAGCGGTCGAGCCCCTGTACGTCGATCACCATCGTGTGCCCGCCCGACAGGAGCAGCGCGATGTACGGGTAGCGGATGTCCCGCTCCATGTGCGGGGAGTACACGTGCGCGCGGATGTGATCCACGGCGACCAGCGGCTTGCCCGTGGCCAGCGCCAGCCCCTTGGCGTAGGAGACCCCGACCAGCAGCGACCCGATCAGCCCCGGTCGGCAGGTGACCGCCAGGGCGTCCATCTCGGCCAGAGTACAACCCGCCGCCGCCAGTCCGCGGGCGACCACGGCGTCGATCCACTCGATGTGCATGCGCGAGGCGATCTCCGGCACGACCCCGGCGAACGGACGGTGCGCCTCGACCTGGGACGCCACCTCGTTGGAAAGGATGGCGGCCCCGTCGCGAACGACCGCCGCCGCACACTCGTCACACGATGTCTCGATGCCCAGGACCAGGCTGGGCCTCACTGCTCCGGCAGCCCTCACTGCTCCGGCAGCCCTCACTGCGGCAGCAGTTCGGACAGATACACCAGCTTGAATCCGGCCTGCTCGATCTCGGCGAGCCGCCGTTCCAGGACGGAGAGGACCACGCGGTTGGTCACGTGGCCGATGAGGATCGCGCTGCCCTGCTCCAGGGCGATCGCCATTCCGCGGTCGATCGCCGAGCTCACCGTCGCCTCGTCGACGCGCACGTCCAGAAACACGTCGCGGCTGAGGAACGGCACCCCGTGGCGCATGGCCGCCTCCTCGGCCACCGATTCCGCGGTGGTACGGCTGTCCAGGAAGAACCGGCCGGTCCGCTTCAGGTACGCCATCAGCGTGTCCATGATGAGCGGGTCGGCGGTGGCCCGTGATCCCATGTGGTTGTTGGCGCCGCGCGTGACCACGGATCTGAAGTGGCGCTCCAGCAGACTGATCACGTCGGGCTGGTCGTAGCCCACCCTGATCGCACCCGGTCCCGGGTCGGAAGGTCCGTTCGGCTCCATCGGGAGGTGCAGGATCACCTCCTTGCCCGCCTGCATCCCGCGCTCGACGACCTGCTCGCTGTAGACGAGCTGGGGCAGCACGGCGACGGTCAGCTTGCCGGGGAAGCGCAGGTAGGCTTCGGCGTCGGCCATGTTGTAGCCGGCGTCATCGACCACGAACGCCAGTGGGATCGGCGGTCCGTCGTGGCGCGGCGTGCGAAGGTGCGAACGGCCGGCGGAATGCCCCGGCGCGGCAGGGCTCCGGGGCGCCGGGGCCAGAGGAAGGTCGAGGCCGGGCAACGCCGGCTCGGTGGCGGGCGCCGCCAGCGGAGCCGGGGCGGTGCCGCTTCCGGGAGGAATGACCAACAGGATACCGATCGCCAGCGCGCCGGCTCCCACGATTCCGGCAGCACGTACCCACGTGAGCTGAGAGGAACGCTTCTTCGGTGCCTTCTTGTGTTTCAAGCAGACTCACTCCAGGGAGGTCGTGCGGATCGGCACGCACTCGACGGGCCTGTGTCGCTTATCGGCATCGGCACCGCCCGCGTTGACGGCCCCACGTGCGTAGCGGCCTGCTGCGCTGCCATTGATCCGCTATCATGGTTCGCGCTGTGCCCCGGTCCACCGAGTTCGAGCGAATCGTCACACTGGATGCGGCCAACATCAAGTTCGGTCCCGGCGCCACCGCCGAGACCGGCTTCGAAGCCCGGCGCCTCGGGCTTGCGCGGGTGCTGGTGCTCACCGATCCCGGACTCCGGGACGGGCCGCAGGTAGCCGCCGCGCTGGCCTCCCTGGACGACAGCGGCGTGGCCTGGACGGTGTACGACCGGGTGCGCGTCGAGCCCACCGACCGCTCCTTTCGGGAAGCGGTTCGGGCGGCGGACCGCGGAGGCTACGACGGCTTCGTGGCGGTCGGCGGAGGCTCGGTCATCGACACGGCGAAGGCGGCCAACCTGTACCACACCCATCCGGCCGACTTCCTGGACTACGTCAATGCGCCCATCGGCCGCGGCCGGCCGGTGCCGGGCCCGCTGAAACCGCTCATCGCGGTGCCGACCACCGCCGGCACCGGCAGCGAGACCACTGGCGTGGCGATCTTCGACCTGGAGGAGCTGCACGCCAAGACCGGCATCGCGCACCGCGCCCTCAAGCCGACGGTCGGGATCGTCGATCCCGACAACACCCGCACGCTGCCGCCGCTGGCGGCAGCGTGCACGGGGCTGGACGTGCTCAGCCACGCGATCGAGTCCTACACCGCCCTGCCCTACACCCGCCGGCCCGCGCCGGACGATCCGGCCCTGCTGCGGCCCGCGTACCAGGGCAGCAACCCGATGAGCGACGTCTGGTCGGCCCGCGCCATCGAGATGGTGGCCGCCAACCTGCCGGCCGCCATGGACGGGGACGCGGCGTCGCAGGCGCAGATGCTGCTGGCCGCCACCTTTGCAGGCGTAGGCTTCGGCAACGCCGGCGTCCACCTCCCGCACGGGATGTCGTATCCGGTGTCCAGCAACGTGCGCGACTTCCACCCGGAGGGTTATCCCGACGACCATCCACTCATCCCGCACGGCATGTCGGTGATCCTGAACGCCCCGGCGGTCTTCCGCTGGACTGCCGCAGCCGACCCTCACCGCCATCTGCGGGCGGCGGCGCTGATGGGGGCCGGCGTCACCGGCATCAGCCCGGACGCCGCGGGCCAGGCGACGGCGGACGCGATCATCGGTCTGATGCGGCGCACCGGCATGCCCAACGGCCTGTCCGGGGTGGGCTACACGCCGGCCGACGTCGACACGCTGGTGCGCGGCACGCTGCCCCAGCACCGGGTGACCAAGCTCTCCCCCCGCCCCTTCGACGAAGCGGACCTGCGGGGACTGTTCGAACGCGCGATGAGCTACTGGTGAGCGGTCAGATCCTGACCGGCCGACCCGAAGCCGCCGACTCGTAGCCGGCCATCAGCACCTCCACGTGATGCAGGGCGTCGCGGGCGGTCACCTCCGGACGTACGCCTGAGTCCAGGCAGTCCAGGAACGCCTCGATGTCGGAACGCTCGTCGCGGTCCAGGGAGACCCGCCGGTCCCTGGGCGGCGGCTGCGTCTCCCGTATCGTCGAGGCCCACATCTGCATCGGGTCGTAGGGATGCACCGGGGCGGTGGTCGCGACCGATTCGGTGTTGTAGATCTCGATGTGCGGCTCGGAGCCCGCGAACGTCGCCAGCCCCTCCTCGCCCACCAGGGTGACGCGCCGCTCGCCCACCTGCGGGTGGCACGGCATGCCGATGCGTCCCGCGCAGGCGGTGGCGACGGTGCCGTCGTCGAGCGTCAGCAGCAGCGCTCCGTAGTCCTCGATCCCCAGCCCGGCATGCTCGGCGAAGAAGTAGTTGCCGGTCACGCCGCGGACCGAGGTGACGCGCCGGCCGGTCAGCCAATGGATGAGGGCCACCGGGTACACGCCCATGTCGAACAGCTCGCGCTTCGCCGCGACGTGGGTGAAGGTGCCGTCCGATCCGTGCTCGCGGCGGACGGTGCCCTCGGGCACCGTGCCGGGGCGGCCCTTGGCCATCAGCATGTCGGCGTGCACGGCTGCGATCCGGCCCAGCGTCCCCGAGCGGACGGCGGCCTTGGCCTCCTGCGCCCAAGGGCTGTGCACGGTGGTGAGCATCTGCGTGACCACCCCGGCGGCATCGGCGGCATCGGCGATGCCGCGCGCGTCCTCCACGCTGCCGGCCAAGGGCTTGTCCAGGAAGAGATGCTTGCCGCTCGCCAGCACCGCCTGCGCCACGCGCGCGCGCCGTTCGACGTCGACGCAGCTCACGACCACGTCCACCCCCGGCAGCGCCAGCGCCTCCGGCAGCGACCGGTACGGCACCGCAAGCTCCGCGGCGAGCAGCCGATTCAGTCCCTCGCGATACTGCGAGATCCCGCTCTCGT